>CAWKHK010000001.1:0-7394 GCA_963849425.1 uncultured Solirubrobacteraceae bacterium
GCGCGACGTCCTCATCGACCTGATCACGCATCCGGAGAAGCGTCGGGAGATCGGTGCGCGTAGTCGCGAGTTCGCCGTCAAGTGGCACTCCTCTCGCCGGGCCGCCCGTCGCTTCGACGCGATCTACACGCGGCTCCTCGCCGGCGACAGCGAGCCGGGGAAGCGCGGTTGAGCCAACCGGTCCAGGACGCCCGGGTCGTCGGCGAGCGGATCATCGCAATCCACCAGCCGAACTTCCTCCCCTGGCTCGGCTACTTCGACAAGCTCGCGCGCTGCGACGTGTTCGTCCTGCTTGACACCGTCCAGTTCCCGAAGAAGAGCGGGACCTGGATGAACCGCGTGAAGCTGCTCGTGTCCGGCGAGCCGGCATGGATCACTGTCCCGATCGTCCGGTCCTACCACGGCCTGCGCCGGGTCGACGAGATGGAGATCGACGAGTCCCGGCCGTGGCGGCGCAAGATGCTCCAGACGATCGAGCAGAACTACCGCCGCGCGTCACATTTCGAGGAGACGATGCCGCTCGTGACTGAGATCGTCCAACACGACACCACCCGGCTGGCCGACTACAACGAGGCGGCTGTGCGCCGGCTGGCGGCCTCGGTTGGCCTCGACGCAGGCAAATTCACCCGGGCCTCGACCCTCGACGTGAGCGGCACCGCAACGGATCTCCTGATCGACATCACGCACAAGCTGGGCGGCGACAGCTACCTCGCGGGCGGCGGCGCGGCGGGCTATCAGGAGGACGAGAAGTTCGCCGCCGCCGGCGTTCGGCTGCGGTACCAGGCCTTCGAGCATCCAACCTACTCCCAGCTCGCCGACGAGCCGCACGCAGGTCTGTCGATCGTCGACGCGCTCATGCATTGCGGCGCGGACGCCACCGCGCGGCTGCTGGGATCCCGTTCCGTACGATAGAAAGAGAGCGATGGATATACGCGGAAAGAAGCTCGTCGTGATCGGCGGCGCCGGTCTGATCGGCTCCCACACCGTCGACGCACTCGCGCACGAGGACGTCGCCGAGATCGTCGTCTACGACAACTTCGTGCGTGGCAGCGCCGAGAACCTCGCGAACGCCCTGACCGACGAGCGCGTGAAGATCTTCGAGGCGGGTGGCGACGTATGTCAGACTGACATCCTCGCCGCCGCCATCGACGGCGCCGACGGGGTGTTTCACTTCGCCGCGCTGTGGCTGCTCCAGTGTCACGAATATCCGCGAGCGGCGTTCGACGTCAACATCCGCGGTACCTTCAACGTGCTCGAGGCATGCATCGCGGCCGGCGTCGAGCGGCTCGTCTACTCCTCGTCGGCATCAGTCTACGGTGACGCGGTCGAAGAGCCGATGACCGAGGATCACCCGTTCAACTTCAACAACTTCTATGGTGCCACCAAAGCCGCCGGTGAGGCGATGGCGCGTGCGCTTCACGCTCGCTACGGGCTCGACTACGTCGGTCTGCGCTACATGAACGTCTACGGCCCGCGCCAGGACTACCACGGCGCCTACATCGCGGTGATCATGAAGATGCTCGACGCGATCGATCGGGGCGAACCCGTCGTACTGTTCGGCGACGGCAGTCAGGCGTACGACTTCGTCTTCGTCGGGGATTGCGCCGAGGCCAACGTGTGCGCGATGAAGGCAAGCGCGACCGATCGTTTCTACAACGTGGGAACCGGCGTCCGCACCTCACTGCAGGAGCTCGCAGAGCTCGTCCTGAAGGTCACGGGCTCCGACGTCGGGATTCGCTACGAGTCGGCCGGACTGACGTTCGTCAAGAACCGCATCGGCTCGCCCGACCGCGCCGCTGCCGAGCTCGGTTTCCGCGCCACCGTGCCGCTGGATGACGGCCTCCGCGCTCTGATCGAGTGGCGACGGGACCACAAGCGCGAGGTCGACGAGCGCCGCGCCCGCGTCGCGCTGACCGATTAGCCCGGCATCTGACCGCTCACCAGGGCTAACGCCCGGCGGAGGGACGCTCGCCGAGCAGGAACGTCCGGCACCACTGCTCGACCGAGAGCAGCGACCAGATCAGAAGGCGGTGGTTGGCGCGGCCTGAGAGATGCTCGTCAATCAGCCCGTGCACGGTGGCCCGGTCCAGATAGTCGTAGATCGCGGCGTCGCGGTCGAGCAGGGCTCGGCGGACGTAGTCGATACTTTCGCCCCGGAACCAGCTGGCATCGGGGGCGGAGAAGCCCTGCTTGGCCGCCTGCGCCACCGGCGCAGGCACGTACCGCTCCATCGCCTTGCGCAACAGGAGCTTGCCATCGCGCGTGCGCTCGAAGAACTGCTTGGTCTTCGGCCCGGGCTCGTTTTCGTTGAGCCGTACGACCTCGCCGAGGTTCCCGAGCTTCATCCCTACCGGGACGCGCTGCGCGAAGTCGACCAGGTCGTTGTCGAGGAACGGCAGCCGCGTCTCCAAGCTGTGCGCCATCGACAGCTTGTCCTCGACGACGAGCAGCCCGTGCAGGAAGGTCCGTGCCTCGAAATACAGTGAGTAGTTGATGTAATCCTCGGGCCCGGCAAACTCGTCCGGATGGTGAGTGAACACGTCGCGGAAGATGTCACGCGTCCACACTCCGGCCACGTCGGCGCTGATCGGGGCGAACACGCGCGCGATCGTCGTATTAGGGATGAGCCGCTGCCAGAAGCGGTAGTACTTGTCTATGTAGTGGTCGAAATCGTCGTTGACCACCGCCCGGTAATAGCGCCACGGATAGCCGCCGAACAGCTCATCGCCCCCCGCTCCCGAGAGCACGACCGTCACGAACTTCGATGCCAGTTGGGCGGCGTAGAAGTTCGGATAGCTCTGTCCGACGCGGGGCTCCTCGAGATGCCACACGAGCCTCCCCATGACGCGTTCGAGGTCGCCCGATTTGAGCACCATCTCGTAGTGCTCGGTCTTGAGCAGGTATGAGAGGTGCTCGGCCCGTTCCCGTTCATCGAACGCGAGCTCGAGGCCCGACGCCGACCGCAGGTCGAATCCGACGGTGAACGTGTGCAACCACTCGATCTCGGACGCCGCAAGCGCCGAAATGGAGCCCGAGTCGGTTCCTCCGCTGAGATACGAACCGACTGGCACGTCGGCGACGAGCTGACGGTTGACCGCTTGGCGAAACAGACGATCGAGCTCCTCGAGGTATTCCGGCTCGCTGCTTGGATCGGCGGGCTCCCGGAAGCTGAAGTCCCAGTAACGCCGTGGCTCCCCGACGCGCTCGCCGATTTCCATCACCGTCCCGGCCGGTAGCAACGAGACGCCGCGGAACAGCGTCCTGCTCGTGAAGAAGTTCTGGAACGTGAAGTACTCGACCAGCGCCTCGCGATCGACCTCGACGCGATAGCCCGGGTGCGCAAGCAGCGCCTTGATCTCGGAGCCGAACAGGAACGTGTCGCCCAGCCTCAGGTAATACATCGGTTTGATCCCGTACCGGTCGCGCGCGAGCAGCAGTCGGCGCTCGTCGCGGTCCCAGAGCGCGAGGGCGAACATGCCGTTGAACCGCGACAGCGCCTCTCGCCCCCAGAGGGCGAGCGCGTGCAGGACCACCTCGGTGTCCCCGTGGGAGTGGAAGCGCACGCCGAGCGTCTCCAACTCGGCGCGGAGCTCCCGAAAGTTGTAGACCTCGCCGTTGTAGCTCAGCACGTACCGCCCGTCAGCGGTGGTCATCGGCTGATCTGCGGCCGCCGAGCGGTCGATTACGGCGAGTCGGCGGTGACCGAAACCGAGCGGGCCGTCGCTGAACCACCCCTCGCCGTCAGGCCCGCGGTGGGCGATGGCGTCGGTCATCGCGTGCAGCGTCACCGGATCGACGTGGTCGCCGTTCAGGTGGAATATGCCGGTCACTCCACACATTGCTCAGGGAACAGCCCTCCGGCCGGGCATCGCGGGGGACTCGATACCCTTGCCGGCGTGGACGCGCTTGGCAACTCTCTGACCGCGGGCATCTGGACCCAGCAGGAGCTGTACGCGATCCTCGCGTGTCCGAACTGCCGAGGCAGCTTAGCGGTACGCGACGATTCGACCGCGGAGTGCGCCTCGTGCGGTGCGCCGTACTCGCGGCTCGCCCACAGCTGGGATCTGATACCGCCGCGCGAGCGGCTCGACTCCAAAGAGTGGCGGGCCTGGCACGTGCTGCAGGAGAACGGCTCGAGCGCCTACGAGGCCGACCCGGAGCACAACCTCGCGATCGGTGAGCGGTCCGATTTCCTGGCCTTTGGCGAGTTCTGCGAGCTGTCGGGCGATGTCCTCGACGTCGGCTGCGGACCACAGGCGTGGCCGACCCATTTCAGCGCGGCGGCCCCGCAGACGCGGTTCGTGGGTGTGGATCCGCTCGTCGGCGAGCACCCTGCCGACTATGTGCAGGTGCGCGGGCTGGCCGAGCACCTGCCGTTCGCGGACGAGGTGTTCGACCGCGTCGTGTTCGCGACGACGATCGATCACTTCGTCGATCCCGTCGCAGCGCTGCGCGAGGCCGTTCGCGTCCGGCGACCAGGGGGCTCCATCGCGGCCTTCGTCGGGCACAAACGCGACGGCGCCCCGGCGCCCGCTGAGTCGCCCGACTGGTACCTCAGGCTCAAGCCGCCGGGGGGCCACGACGACCTGTTCCACGTCAGCCGTCTCGACCCGCCCCGAGCCGAGGCGCTGTTCGCGCGCAGCGGGCTTCGGATCGACGCCAGCGAGACTCATGTGGTCGACGAGTTCCGGAGCAACCACTTCTTCCGGCTGAAGCCAGACCGTTCGGAGTGACGATCCTGATCACCGGGGCGACCGGCCTGATCGGCCGCGAGTTCCTCGAGATGGGGGGTGCTGAAGCGGACCTTGTGGCGCTGGCGCGCAACCCGTCGACTATCCCCGCCCCGGGGTCGCGAGGGCCGGCTCAGTGGCTCGCTGTCGACCTGCGCGATCCGGGCTTCGCCCGGGAGCTCCCGGGACAAGTGGACGCGATCGTCCATCTTGCCCAAGCGCGCGAATACCGTGACTTCCCGGACAAGGCCGTGGACATCTTCGACGTCAATCTTTGGGCGACCGCCAGGCTGCTCGATTACGCGCGCCGCGCGGGCGTCGAACGATTCGTGTTTGCCTCGACGGCCACGATGTATCGGCCCAGTCACGGGCCGCTCGGCGAACGCTCGCCGATTCTGTGTACCTCCTATTACTCGGCGTCCAAGCGCGCGGCCGAGCTCTTGATCGAGCAGTATCGGGAGCTGTTCGGCTGCTGGCTCATCCGGATCTTCACCGTCTACGGGATCGGCCAGCGCGACCAGCTGATAGCGAACTTGGTCCGGCGCGTCGCCAGCGACGAACCGGTCACGGTCGAGGGTCACTCAGGCCTGCCGGTCAGCCCGATACACGCGGCCGATGTGGCGCGCGTATTGCGACGCGCCGCGACCCCGGGAGAGCCCGCTCCGCAATCCGGATGCGACGCGGTGAACGTCGGCGGTTCAGAGCGGCTGGGCATCCGCGCCCTGGCCGAGGAGATCGGCCGCGCGCTCGGCGTGGCGCCCCGTTTCGTGTTCACCGGAGGCGCCGATCCCCCCGGCTTCATCGCGGACCGGAGTTTACTCGACCGGACGTTTCCGGGTACCGACTCGATGTCCTTCGCCGAGGGAATCCGACGGGTGCTCGCGGAGGGTGGCGTCGCGACGGTGACACGGTGACATGACGCGGTGCAACTTCACACTCGACGAGTACCGGCGTTATCTGGCGTTGGCCGTAGCCGAGGGCTACCGGTTCGTCAGCTTCGAGAGCCTCGACGGCCCCGGTGAGCGCTCCGCACCCGAGATCCTCCTCCGTCACGACATCGACTACTCGCCGACGTTCATGCCGCCGATGTCGGCGATCGAGGCCGAGCTCGGCATCCGTGCGACGTACTGCCTCCACGTCGACTCGCGTTGGTACAGCGTCGATACGCCGCAGAACCGCGCGGCCATCGCCGAGACCCTCGACGCCGGCCACTGGCTCGGGCTGCATTTCGACGCCAGCTCGATCCAATCCGACGCGCAGGCCCGGGACCGCGTCGTCGGGCAGGCGCGTATGCTCGGCCAGACGTTCGGGCGTGACGTGCGCGTCGTCTCGTTCCACATGCCCGGGCGAAGGCACGTCGATCACCTCGAACTCCCGGACGACCTAGTCAACACCTACGCCTCGCGTTTCTTCGTCGAGATCGGCTATGTGTCCGACTCCAACCACAACTGGCGCGGCGTCGATCTCGAAGACGTGCTCGCGCGCCGCGTTCACGACCGGCTGCAGCTGCTGATTCACCCCTTCTGGTGGCGTCCCGAGGCGGCGACGATGCGCAGCAAGATGTACGCGCTGGCCGACGGCATCGGGGTCGATATCCACGAGATCGTGACGCCCGAGCAGTGGGAGCTGATGGACCAGCAGGAGGGGGCGGCGTGAGCGCTACTCGCTCCGGCGCGCTCGCAGGCTGATCCCGCTCTCGAGCACATCGATATGAACGACCTCGAGCCCGGCGTCTCGACACCACCCGAGCAGCTCGTCCTCGGTGTGACGAGAGGCGTACGGCGGGTGATACCAATCGAAGTTCACCAGGTTGCTCACGCCCTCGCCGAGCTCCTCGTTCCAGAAGCACTTGAAGAAAGTCCAGTAGATCAGGCGCTGAACGTCGTGCTCGCCGGCGTCCAGCCCGAGCAACGGGATGCCGTGCGTCAGGTTGACCGTCGCGTTCAGCCCAGATAGTTCGCGCCCGAGCTCCGTCACCTGCTCGGAGAACTCCATGCACTCGTCGACGGACATCCGCGTCGTGATCTTGCGGATCTCCTCGTCGGCGAGCTCGCGCAGAAGCGGCTTGACACGGTAGATGTAAGTGGCAAGCTCGCCGCCGGGACGTACGAGCTCCGCCATCGAGTGAAAGGCCCGGCGACAGTCCGGCGTGTGGTGCAGCACCTGGTCTGCGACGACCAGATCGAAGCTCCGCTTGCGGAACGGCGCGTTGAGGATGTCCCCCTGGACGAAGTGAAGGTTCGAGCGCTCGTCGGCGTACGACCGCCGCGCCCGGACGACCGACTCGCTCAGGTCCATGCCCACCACCTCCCCCCCGGTGACCCGCGAGAGCCTCGCAGCCTGGATGCCGGGGCCGGTGCCGGCGTCGATCACCCACTCGGAGCCATCGAGCGCCCGCGCCAGGCCCGCCTCGTCGCCATACCCAAATCGCTGCTCGAACCAGCGGTGCTGGAACTCGGCGAGCCGCTCACGCTCCTCATCGGTGATCGTGTTCCACTTCGCCCCGAACGTGGTCCGCGTGTCGGCCTGCTCGTCGGCGCTCTCGAGCGCCAACGCCATGCGGGGAACCCCTTCCCGGATCGGGAAGCTTTGCCCGTCGGCCGAGGTGAGGGTGCCTTCGAGCAGCTCTCCATTCGAAACGCGCTCGTCGCTCACCTCAAGGCC
>CAWKHK010000002.1:0-66557 GCA_963849425.1 uncultured Solirubrobacteraceae bacterium
GAGCTGGTTCTCGAGGTCGACCAGGTGGTTGCGCGCCGCCAGCAGTCTGCTCTGCACCGTGCGGAGCTGGTCCTCGCGTCTGGTCAAGGTGGTCTGGAGCACGGCCAGGCGCTGGTTGGCGTCGGCCAGGCCATGGCTGGTCTGACCATTGCGGCGCTCTCGGCGGCGATCTGCGACCTGAGCGAGGCGGTCGCCGATTTGCGGCGGCGATGTGGCTGTGAAGGTCTCCGGCGCTGCTGTCGTCAGACCCGTGCCGAGCATCGCCGCGCGACCACGAGGAAGATGAGAGCCCAGCGGCTGCGGGGCGGTCGTCGGCGAAGGGCATGCGGATGCGTCTGGGCACGGCAAGATGACGCGCGCCGAACGTCGGACGCCGCGGTTTCGGTCGTCAAGGCCCCCTGGATGGCGGCCCCGGGCAACCTAGCAAGCCAACGCGACACAGAGGTCCCAGATCCTGCCTTGCAACAAATCGGCAAAAGCCCTGGACTTCGCGATTGTGGCTTTCCCCGCACTCGGCAGCCGCTCGCGGCGAGCGTGGGTTCGCCACACCAGAGGTGGCTGAACCCGAATTCACCTCCCGGGACGGTGGCGAGTGTGGACTTTTGCACCCTGGATTCCGGTGTATCGAGGGCCGGTGGCGGTGGCGGGCCGGTGTTGTGGCGCGACGAGACCGGTCGGTGGCGCGGCGGGACCGGTCGATGGCGCGCGCCCAGCCGGCGCTAGCCCTTCATCCGTAGCACCGGCTCGACGACCCGCCCCTCCTCCGCGTCCCGCGCCGCCCGCTCGATCTCGTCGAACGAGTAATGGGTCATGATCCGGTCGACCGGGAACCGTCCCTGGCGCCACAGCTCGATCAGAGCGCCGAGGAACACATCGGGGACGCTCTGGCCCTCGACGATCCCGCGCAGCGTGCGTCCCATCGCCAGCATCTGGTTGACGTCGAGCGACACCTCGGTGCCGAACGGCGGGGCGCCGATCAGGCCACAGACGCCGCCCGGCCCCGTGCAGTAGACGGCCTGCTGCAGAACCGAGGGGATACCGGTGGCGTCGATGCTGAAGTCGGCCCCGACCCCGCCGGTCGCGGCCCGCACAGCCTCGACCACATCCGACGAATCCGACGCATCGACGACAGATGTCGCTCCCAACTCCATAGCCAGCGACAACCGCGCCGGCTGCACGTCCACCCCGATGATCCTCGTGCACCCTGCCACGCGCGCCGCCATGATCGCCGACAGTCCGACCGTGCCGGTCCCGAACACCGCGATGCTCGACCCGGCCTCGGGGCGGAAGACCCGCAGGACCGCGCCGGCGCCGGTCTGGATCCCGCACCCGAACGGCGCGACGATGTCGAGCGGCACGTCCGGATCGAGCCGCACCACGTTGCGCTCGGTGGCTACGGCGAACGTGGCGAAGCTTGACTGGCCGAAGAAGTGCGAATGGATCGGGTGCCCGTCCAACGCCAGCGCCGTCGACCCGTCTGGCCGGCACGCCCCGAAATTGCGCGCGAAGAAGTCGTGACACACCCAGGGCTCGCCGGCCTGGCACCGCACGCACGAACCGCACGACGCGTAGCTCATCGCCACGTGATCCCCGGGCGCAACCTTGACGACACCGGCGCCGACCGCCTCGACCACGCCGGCGCCCTCGTGCCCGAGCACCGCCGGCAACGGAACCGGATACCACTGGTCGCGAATGATCAGGTCGGTGTGGCAGATCCCGCAGGCCACGACGCGCACCAGCACCTCGCCCGCCTGAAGCTCGCCCACCGAGACGCGCTCCAAAACGAACGGAGCGCCCTTGGAGGAGGTGACCGCAGCCTGGATCTCCACGACCCGCGCAGCCTATGCGATCGCTCCACCCCGAATCCCAGACGTCCGTGGACTTTTCACAGCAACGGAGCCGTTGCTCAGAACAGATGGACATGTTGTGCGATCACTCGGGTACATACAGCGGGGCCTCGCGGTATCTCCGCGATGCAGGCGTGCTGCGCCTGGTGCTGTTGTGCGACCGATGTGGGGCAGAGTGCCAGGAGCTCGGGCGGGTCAAGTACCGACCTGACGTACGCCTTTCCGGGCTCGAGCGAGCGGGTCTCGCTGCTGGCGCGCGGGCGCTCGCTGGAGCGGGCACCGCGGCTCTCCACTGACGTCTCAGGACGGCGACGCCGGCCAGATCCTCGGCTGCGAGGATCTGTGGCCGGATGCTGCGCGACGGCGAAACGGCCAAGATCAGACAGATCTGCGAAGCCACGCTCCGCCAGAACTGGCGCGAGGGCGTGCGCGACACCGATGGCGTGCCGTTCGCCTACACCTGCCCGAGCCCCGGCCACTACCCCTGGCAGTGGTACTGGGATTCGTGCTTCACCGCGATCACGTGGCGCCACTTCGACCGCACAAGATCAAGACGCGAGCTCGAGTCGCTGCTGGCTGCGCAGCGCGCGGACGGGTTCATCGGCCACACGATCTTCTGGAACACCCCGCTGACCGGCCGCCGGCGGTTCACGTACAACGTGACGTCGCCGAACGCCTCGATGACCTCGAGCATCCAGCCACCGGGGCTGGCCTGGGCGTGGCGGATCGCGGTCGGCGACCCGGCGACGGTGCCGGCGATCGTCCGGCACTACGACTGGCTGAGCGCCAACCGCGATCTCGACGGCGACGGCCTGGTCTGGATCGTGCAGCCCGATGAGTCGGGCCTCGACGCGTCACCACAGTTCGACGCCATATGGGGCCGGCGCGCCCACCACCAGCCCGGATTCATCCTGCTCGTCCGGCGCAACCGCAGGCTCGGTTACGACTTCAAGCGGATCATCGCCGCCGGCGGGCCGGTGTGCTGCGAGGTCGCGATGAACGTGCTCCACGGGCTGTCGCTGCTCGCGCTCGGTCGGCCGTCGCTCACGCCGACGATCGTCGAGCGGATGTACAACCACACGACGGGTCTGTTTGAGCCAATAGCCCGCCCAGAGCCGAAGCGGACGCCAACCCGCACGTGGGCGGCGCTGGCGCCGCTCGCACTCCCGGACCTCCCGGAGGACATCGGCCGCCGGCTCGTCGAAGACCATCTCCTCGACACAAGGCAGTTCTGGTTGCCGGTGCCGCCGCCGTCGGTCCCCCCCACCGAGCCGAGCTTCTCGCTCCGCGACGACCAGCACCTGTGGATGCGGCGCTATTGGCGAGGACCGACGTGGATCAACGCCGCGTGGCTAGTGTGGCTCGGGCTCACGCGTCTCGGGTACGAGGATCAGGCGCAGACGCTCGGCACCCGGATCATGTCCGCGGTGCTCGCGCAGGGACTCCGCGAGTACTACGACCCGTACACGGGACGCGGGATGGGCGCCGTCGACTTCGCCTGGTCCTCGCTCGTGATGGAGATGCTCGCGGCCGACCCGCTCGCCGCCGCCGCCAGCTACCTCAACCTGCCCGCCGGAACTGACTGATCGCCGACACATAGCGGCCGAACCCCTCCTCCACCGCGTCCGGGCTCTCCGGTGGTAGCCAGAACACGACGCGGTCGACGCCGATGCGGGCGATCGCCTCGATCCGAGCCGCGTCCGCCGGAACCCCAACCACGGTCACGGGGATCGCTGAGCGACCGATCTCCGAAGCGCGATCGCGCAGCTCAGCGATCCGCGCGGCCAGGTCCGAGTCCGACATCCGGTTCGGCATCCACTCGTCGCCGAACGCGAGCACGCGGTCGAGCACGCGCGGCCCGTTGCCCCCGATCATCACCGGAGGGTGCGGCTTCTGCACCGGCTTCGGCCAGCACCAGATCCGCTCGAAGTTGACGTACCTCCCCGAGTAGCTCGCCTCGTCCTCGGACCAGATCGCCTTGATCGCCTCGATCCGCTCGCCCATCACCCCGAACCGGCGCGACGCATCGGTCCCGTGGTTCGCCATCTCCTCGGCGTTCCAGCCGGCGCCGACGCCGAACAGGAACCGGCCGCCGGACAGGACGTCGATCGACGCCACCTCCTTGGCGGTGATGATCGGGTCGCGCTCGATCACCAGGCAGATCCCGGTCCCGATCAGCAGCCGTTCACTCCCGGCGGCGGCGGCCGTGCACGCGACGAACGGGTCGTACGTCCGGGCGTAGTAGCCGGGGAGCTCCTCGCCGCCCGGCCACCTGCTCTCCCGCCCGGCCGGGATGTGCGTGTGCTCGGGGAACAGAAGGCACTCGAAACCCCGCTCCTCGGCCATCCGGGCGATTTCCCCCGGCGGCTGGACCGCATCCGTCGGAAAGATCGCCACGCCGAATTTCATCTCCCGTTCACCGCCCGGGACGCTATCGCAGCCAATCCCCGCGCTACCGTAAGCACCATGGCTACCGAACACGACACCGACACCGCGCGGGACGTTCAGCTCTCCGACGAGGAGTGGCGCAAGCGCCTGTCGCCCGAGCAGTACCAAATCCTCCGCCAGCACGGAACCGAGCGGCCGTTCACCGGCGATTATGTCCACGTCAAGGAGGACGGCACGTACCGGTGCGCCGGTTGCGGCGCGGAGCTGTTCAACTCCGACACGAAGTTTGATTCGGGCACCGGGTGGCCGAGCTTCTACGAGCCCGCGGTCGCGGCGAACGTCGAGACGCGCGAGGACCGCAGCCTGTTCATGAAGCGCACCGAGGTCCTGTGCAAAGCGTGCGGCGGACACCTCGGCCACGTGTTCGAGGACGGACCCGCGCCGACCGGGCTGCGCTACTGCATCAACTCGTGCGCGCTCGACCTCGACGCGAACAAGTCCTGAGCGACCGCTAATCCGACGAGCGCCCCACCGCCCGCCGCTCGCGGCGCTTGACCACGAAGTAGATCACCACGGGCAGTATCAGCAGCACCACTAGGCCGACGATGCCGGCCTCCGCCAGCACGTGCGCGGCCGCCTGGCCACCGTAATAGCCGACGAGCCCGTACGTCACCCCCCACGTGATTCCGCCGAGCGCGTTCCAGAAGAAGAACTGCTTGAACGGCATCCGGTTGATCCCGGCCAGCCAGGCGGTGGCGAACCGCACGAGCGCGATCCAGCGCCCGATGAACACCGCCTTGGGCCCGTGGCGGTCGAAGAACTGGTCGCCGGCCCGGATCGCGCGCACCCGCTGATTCATGAACGGCCCAGGCGCGGTGAACGCGCTGCGCCCGAACCGCCGGCCGAGCAGATAGCCGATGTTGTCGCCGACGATCGCCGACGTCACGCCGATCAGGATGACCAGCCCGATCTCGAGCTTGCCCTGGCTGGCCAGCACCGCCGCGGCCACGAGCGCGGTCTCCCCGGGAGACGGGATCCCCAGCGACTCGAGCCCGATGATCGCCGGCAGCAGGTAGCCGAGGCTATTCGACAAGCCAAAGATCGCGGCCAGAGAACCGACGACGATCGCCGCGAGACCCCCCATTCACACACCGCCGGCCGTCAGGCGCCCCCGCCCGGGTTCTCGAACACGGCCAGGAGCGAAAGCCCCGCGGGCATCGTGCGACCGGAAGACAGCCAGCGCGCCTCGAGCCGGAGCGGTTGCTCGAGCAGCGAGTTGAGCCATTCGGGCGCGAGCGTCAGCTCGGGCTTGTAGTCGCCGTCCAGCTCGCGCAGCCGCCTGCGCTCGGCCAGCCTCACGGCTGCGGCCGGCGCGAGCAGCAGCCCGTTGAACGACGTCATCCGCGTCACGCGCCAGCCGGCGTCGACCGCCGCCGCGCGCAGCCGCGGCCGCGAGTACCGCCGGTAGTGATGGTTGGCCACGTCGTGCATCGACCACAGGCCCTGATACGCCGGCACGGTGACGAGCAGGTAGGCCCCGGGACTGGACACGCGCCGGAGCTCGCCGAGCGTCACGCGGTCATCGGGGGTGTGCTCGATCACGTCCAGACACGTGATCAGGTCAAACGAGCCGTCCTCCCACGGAAGCTCCTCGAGGCGGCCGATCTGCACCTCGCCGCGCCCCCGGGCCCGCGCCACATCGGCGGCACCCGGATCGAGCTCGACGCCGTGGACCTCGCCGTAGGGCGCGAGCTCCTCGAGCGTCCGGCCCGAGCCGCAGCCCGCGTCGAGCACGCGCGCGCCCGGCCGGAGTGGTAATCGGTCGAGCTCGGCGCGGATGATGCGACGCCGACCGCGGTACCACCAGTGGCGGTCGTCGAGCTCCAGCATCGCGTTCATCAAGCGTTCGTCCATAGATGTCAATCCTGTCAAGTCGGGGGTGTCGGGCCAGGAGGCGATTACTTGGCCGCCTGCGGCGGCGTCCGTGGGGCCGTTCCGCCAAGGGAATTCGGCCCGATACCCTACGTTCCGCGCACGGGCCTCAGCCGAATTCCCCGCGTCCATGCCCGGCGGGGCTGGTCGCGACCTCGGCCGCGAAGCGGCCCCTAAACAACCGCGAGCGGCTCTTCCTCCTGAGCCTGCGCCACCGGGAGGCGCAAAGTGAACTTAGCGCCTGGCGCGTCCGCCCGGTCGAGCACGAGCTCGCCACCCATCCGGTCCGCCAGCTCGCGGCCGATTGCCAGACCGAGCCCGAACCCGGCGGTCCCGCCGGCTGCGCGCCCGCGCTGGAAGCGCTCGAAGATCAGATCCTGCTCGTCCGGGGGCACCCCGGGACCCTCGTCGCGAACGGTCAGCGAGGCTGTGTCGCCGTTGCGCAACTCGACCGTGATCTCGCCGCCCTGAGGGCTGACGCGGACCGCGTTGTCGAGCAGAATCCGGACGATCCGCGCGATCCCACCCGGGTCGCCGCGCGCCCACACCTGGCCGGCGCCGTCGTCGAGCGTCGAGACGATCCCCCGCTCTTCGGTCCCGAGCTCGAATTCGGCGAGCACCGCGCGGCTCAGCTCTCCGAGCTCGACCGGCTCCGATCGCAGCTGCACCTGCGCGTCGAGCCGGCTCAGGTCGAGCAGATCCGCCGCCAGCCGGGACAACCGGCGCGACTGCATGCGGGCGCGGTCGAGCAGCGAACGCGCGTCGGCGATGTCGGGGTCGCCGCTGCCGAGATCGTCGTCGAGCAGCTCGAGCATCCCGTCGAGCGAGGCCAACGGGGTGCGCAGCTCGTGCGACGCGGTCGAGACGAACGCGCGGCGCGCCTGTTCCTGCTGCAGCAGACGCTGCTGCATCTGCTCGAACGCGCGGGCCAGGTCTCCGACCTCGTCGCGGGCCCGGACCGCGGGCACCTCGACCGGCGGGCCGTCGTGCGCGAGCTCGGTGGCCGCCTCGCGCAGCCGGCGCAGGCGGCGGACGATCGTGGCCGACAGCGGGATGCCGAGGATCAGCGTCAGCGCGAGGCCGGCCAGCGCGGCGTACAGGAACGCTCGGCGCACGGTGGCCACGGCGTCGCTGAGGGTGTCGAGCGATTTGCGCACGACCAGCACCCAGTGGTAGACGGGCGCATTTTTGCCGCCCGTCGTGAACGGGATCGCCGCCCGCGCGTACTCGGAGTTTCCGATCGAGCCGAACGTGTAGTTCGGTCGCTTCGTCCGGAATGCCTTGGGGACGTCGTTGTACGCGTCGGCCTTCGCGCTGGGCGTATCCGGGTAGACCACGAGCGGCGGGCGGAACTTCCCCGCGGCGTCCGGGTAGCCGAGCAGGGCGACCTCGGAGCCGCCGGTCGTGAACGACAGCGCGCGCACCTCCGCCACGACCTGATCCCGCACCGTCCGCCCCTCGGCCGCGAGCGATTGCTCCTCCGCGATGGCCCGCTTGGGGTTCGGGCCGAGTCCCGCGCCGCCTGACGGCGACCCCGTTCCGGGCCCGGGCGAGGTCACGGGGACAGCGGCGTCGGTCAGAAGGTCGAGCCTGAGGCTCTGGAACGGCCCGGTGGTCTTCGCGATGTCCGGCTTGGTCCCCTCGATCTCGCTCTCGAGTGTCTTCTTGTCGGCGTTCCGCAGTGAGTTCTCGAGCGGCCCGAGCAGCGCCACCGTCGCCACCGCGAGCGTGGCCAAACTCGTTACCAGCACCGCGCCGATGATCCTGCCCTGAAGACCAAAGGCGCCGCGTCGCGATCGCGCCCGCTTTGCCATCAGAACCTCCTATGGCCCCCGGAGTCGGTAGCCGGCTCCGCGCACGGTCAGGATGAAGCGCGGCTTGTCGGCCTCGGGCTCGAGCTTCTCGCGCAGGTGCCGGATGTGGACGTCGATCGCGCGCGGATCGCGATAGGCGCTGTCGCCCCAGATCGCGCGCAGCAACTCCTGGCGGTTGAGCAGCCGTCCGGGGTCGGCCATCAGCGCGTCGAGCAACTCGAACTCCGAGAACGTCAGGCGCACCGGGCGCCCATCCATCACGACCTCGCGTTGGGCTCGGTCGAGCACGATCGGGCCGACCACGAGCACCTCATCGCCCATCGCGCGGGTGCCGGCGCGGCGGAGCACCGCGCGGATGCGGCTGCGAAGCTCGGCCAGTCCGAACGGCTTCGTCACGTAGTCGTCGGCCCCGGCCTCCAGCCCGAGCACGGCGTCGGCCTCGGAGTCGAGCGCGGTCAGCATGATGATCGGGACGACGTTGCGCCGCGCGCGCAGCGTGCGGCACACCTCGTACCCGTCCGGACCCGGCCCGAGCGCGACGTCAAGCAGGATGATGTCGAAATGGTCGGTGCTCGCCCGGTCGATCGCCGAGCGCCCGTCGCCGACCGCCATCACCCGGTGACCCTCGCGCGAGAACGACCGCGTGAGCATTTCCCGGAGGTCGGATTCGTCGTCGACGACGAGGATGATCAGCGACGCGTCGGCGCTGCGTGTGCCGGAGTTCTGAGTCTGCGTGGTGCTGCGTTGCGCTGACATTTATCCGACGCCGATCGTAGCGCCGAGCGGGGCCTATTCCACGCGGCCGACCAGCTCCAGCTCCCGCGCGCGGGCCTCTGGACCGCCGGCTGGAACCTCGACCGCGCGCGGCGCGAGCCGCCCGGCCGCCGCCACCGTCCACAGCAACACCAGCCACGTCACCGTCGCCAGGCAAACGTGGACCCAGACCATCTCGCTAGGCAGCTTCAGCTCGTACTGGACGCTGCCGACGAGGCCCTGGGCGGCCAGCAGGACGCCAAGCACGGTCAGCGGCTCAAGCTCCTGTGCTGAGGCGCCGCGGCGCCGGTACAGGAACCAGATTCCGATCACCGCCACCCCGAACAGCGCTGCGATCGTCGCGTGCTGGTGAATCGCCCAGTCGAGCGTGTCCGCGCCCTTGAAATGCAGCCGGTGGACGACCTGGCCGGTGAAGCCCCCGGAATGGGGCCCGGAGGCGGTCGCGGCCGTGCCCGCGAAGATCGTCAGCGCCCCGAGCGGAAACAGTGCTCGCACCGACCACACCGTCACCCGGTCCGCGGCGAGCGGCCGGCTCCCGGGCTCGTACGCGCTTCGCCACGCCAGCGCAAACGCGGCCACCAGGATGATCAGCGACAGGCTGAAGTGCGCCATCACAAACCCGGGCGCCAGGTGGTTGAGGACCGTGAACCCGCCGAGCACCGCCTGGGCGAGGACGCCGAGCGGCAGCAGCAGCGCGAGGATCGCGAGGTCCCGTCGGTACGGACGCCGCGTGAACGCGAGCACGGCCGCCACCACGGTGATGATTCCGACGACGCCCGACACCGCCCGGTTGCCGAACTCGATCAGCGCGTGCGAGCTGAGCGGCGGCAGCGGCGTGCCTCCGCATTTCGGCCAGTTCGCGCAACCGAGCCCGGAGTCGGTCAGCCGCACCGCCGCGCCCGTGAAGACGATCAGCGTGAGCGCGGCCAGCGTGGCGTAGGCGACGCGGCGGAACTGGATCGGGGTTACGGCGAGACGGTCGCGCACCAGCGGTAATGGTATTGGTCACCTCGCGATGGTCGACGTCAGAACGCGCGATGGTCGACGTCAGAAGGCCCGCACGTCCTGATACGGACGGCCCACCTCTCCGAATCCGCCGGTAAGCTGCCCAATTGGCACGGGCACTCGTCCACTCCCGCAACCTTGGCCGTCTCTACTCGTCAAAGCTCCTATATGGCACGCGAGCGCTCTTATCTGGCGGTGATTCCCGCCTACAACGAGTCCGCCACGCTTCCGGACGTCATCCGGGCGCTCCGCGACCGCGCGCCGGAGTTCGATCCGCTTGTCGTCGACGACGGGTCGACGGACGGCACGGCCGAGCTCGGGTCGGCGATGGGCGCGCGGGTGTTGCGGGTCCCATTCAACCTGGGGATCGGGGGCGCGGTACAGGCCGGCTTCGTCTATGCGCTCGAGAACGGCTACGACTACGTCGCCCAGGTGGACGCCGACGGCCAGCACGATCCGGCCGAACTGCGCACGCTGATGGATGCGATCGACGGACCGGAGCGCATCGACATGGTCTGCGGATCGCGATTCCTCACCAGCGACTACGAGTATCCGGCCCCGATCAGCCGCCGGACCGGCATCCACATCTTCGCCTTCCTGCTGTCGCGCATCGTCTCGAACCCGATCAGCGACCCGACCTCGGGCTTCCGGCTGTACAACCGGCGAGCGATTGAGCTGTTTGCCCGCGACTACCCGCACGACTATCCTGAGGTCGAGGCGGTAGTGATGTTGCACCACCACCGGCTTCGCATGCGTGAAGTACCCGTCAAGATGTATATGCGAGGGGGCGGGCGCTCCTCAATTGGCACTGGCAAGTCCGCTTATTACATGGTCAAAGTGCTGCTGGCTATCGTCGTCGGACTAGGTCGGCGGCGGCCGGTGGTCGACTCGAGCGACGCCGCGCCCGTCATCGCGGAGCGTCAGATCTGATGGACGACCGAATCCAACTCGTAGCGGTCATCGCCGCCGGACTGTTGCTCCTCGTCGTGCTCGAGCTGGTCCGGCGCAGGCGGTTGATGGAGCGTTACGCGCTGCTGTGGCTGCTCTCCGCGATAGTGCTGCTGGCCTTGGCGGCCTGGCGCGGCGGGCTCGAGGTGATCAGCAAGACGCTCGGCATCGCGTACCCGCCGAACGCGCTGTTCGTCGTCGGGTTCGCGTTCATCCTGCTCCTGCTGCTGCACTTCTCACAGGCCGTTTCGGCACTGAGCGACCAGACGAAGGTGCTGGCACAGCGCGAGGCGTTGCTTGAAGAACGCCTCAAGCGGCTCGAAGCTCGAAGCGAAGGGAACGCCGAGGCGGGCGAGGATCGCTCGCAGCTCGCCGGCGTCCACTACGACTACGAGTAAGCCGACTGCCGGGCTCGTCAAGCAGCGGCTACGATCGACCGCCGATGTCGTCCCTCCGCGAGCGCATCCCGCGCAACCGTGCCGACGTGGATCTGGCCGTGAATGCTCAAGTGCAGCGGGCCCGCCGCGCCGTCTACCGTGGCCCGCTGCGACGAGCCGTCAACCGTCTGTTCTTCACCGATTTGGTCGATCGAACCGACGACTTCTCGGACATGACATGGCTTGGCAAGCCGGTCTGGCAGAGCGTTCTCGACCTCTGGGTGATACAGGAGACGCTGTACCAAGTGCGCCCAGGGCTCCTAGTCGAGACCGGCACGAACCGCGGCGGCTCGTCCTGGTTCTACGCGCAGCTGTTCGACCTGATGGACCATGGCCGGGTTGTCACGGTCGACGTCGAGCGGATGCACGACATGTCGCACCCACGCGTCGAGTACCTGATCGGCAGCTCGACGGGTCCCGAGGCGGTGGCTCGCGTGCAGGCGGTGGCGCAGGAGACAAGCGGGCCCGTCATGGTGATACTCGACTCGGACCACAGCCGCAGCCACGTCGCCGCCGAACTCGAGTTGTACGCCCCGCTGGTGACGCCCGGAAGCTACGTGCTCGTGCAGGACGGGTCGACCGACACCCTGGGGATCTTCCGCAGCGGCCGCCCGGGTCCGCTGCCGGCGATCCACGACTTCCTGGCGACCAACCCCGCCTTCGAGATCGACCGGGCCCGCTGCGAGCGCTTCCCGATAACCCACCATCCCGATGGATGGCTGAGGCGAGTCAGAGCTTGATCGCCGTCCGGCCCGCGTAGTCGGTCCGGTTAAGCAGAAGACTTATTCCCTGCTCACGGCGGTACTCGTCGACCGCGGCCCGCACGCCCTCCCAGTGGCCGTAATCGTCGACCAGCAGGGTGCCCCCGGGCGACAACCGCGGGAACAGGTGGACCAGCTCGTGACGGGTCGACTCGTACCAGTCGGTGTCGAGCCGGAGCAGGGCGATCCGCTCAGGCGCCCGGGCGGGGATCGTATCCTCCACTCGGCCCTGGACCAGCTCGAAGGCGTCCGCCGTGATCCCCGCGGACAGGATGTTCGCGCGGACCTCGTCCAGCGGTGAGTAGCACCAATCGTTGTGGCCGTCCCGGCGGTTGCGCTCCCATTCGCCGCGCGCGTTCCGTCCGTTCGGGTCGACATCGCGCTGCCCCGGCTCGGGCATGCCCTCGAACGTGTCGTACAGCCACAGCCGCCGGTCACCCAGGCCGACGCTCATGAGCGTTAGAGCGGCCATCATCGAGCTGCCGCCGCGCCACACGCCACATTCGACGATGTCCCCGGGAACGTCGGCTTCCACGATGTATCGCGTGGCCTGGTACACGGCGTACATCCGCTCGCGCGAGGTCATCGTGTACGGCTCGCAGCGAGACAGGAACCGCTCGAACTCGGGCTCGAGCGTTTCGGTGGGAGGGCGGACGATCAATTCGAAGTTGGCCCGGCCCAGGCCGCTATTCAGGCGCGCACGGAGCTGACCGTTTCCAAGCGCGGCGTTCACCCCCGATCGAAGGCGAGCCCGCAGGCCGCGATCGGTGGTGCGCGTCGAAGCGGAACCCGCTGACAGCATCGGCCGAGGTTAGCCCAACTCCACTCGCCGGCCTTCGTTCGAAGAGCGCTCGAGCGCCGCCAGCGCCCGCAGCAGCTGGTCGTCTTCCTCGAGCGAGAACGGGTACGCGTCAACGTCGCCGCCGATCGCGCCGAGGAACCCGCGCATCTCCTCGATATACATGTTCTCGGCGACCCAGACACCGCCGGGGCCGTCGACCGGCGGCGGGTCGGGATACTCGATCCAGCGGTCCCCGGTCTTGTCCCATTCGCGCACCTCACGGGCGCCGAAGTCCCAGATCAGCGTGCCCTCCTCGCCGACGATCCGGGCGCATCGAACCGCGGGTCGTGAAATCACCTCGACCACCAGCGTCCCCTCGACGCCCGAGTCGAACCGAACCAGCCCGGAATACAGGTCGTCGATGTCGACCTCGAGCGCCGACACCTTCTCGCAGATCCCCTGGATGCTCGTGAGTCGCTCCGAACAGGTAGGTCATCCAGTTCAGCTCGAACGGCACGATCTCGCGCGCCGGACCCGTCTCTCGCCGGGCGACGTAGAAGGTCCGGTAGTCCTCCCACGGATGCCAGTCCGCGAGGTGCTGCCCCACGTGGTGCAGGACGACGAGCGGCCGGCCGATCGCCCCCTCGGCGATGCGCGTGCGCATCGTCCGGATCCCCGGATGGAAACGGAGCGTGCACGACGGCGCGGCCACGATCGGCTTGCCTGCGACGGCGTCGATCAGCTCCCGCGTCTCGCCCGGCACGACGCTCGCCTCGGTGAAGAAGTGAAGATCCCGACGCGCCGCCTCGAGCGCGTACTCGTGATGGCGGTCGGGGGGCGTCGAGATCACGAGCGCGTCAGGTCCCCATGCCAGCCCGTCCTCGAACGCCGCGAACGCCTGGATGCGGTTCTCGGCTTCGGCCTGCCGGCGCCGCTCCCCGTCGGGCTCGAACGCCGCGACCTCGGTGGCGTCGATGTGCAGCAGGTTCCTGACCCGGCGACGGCCCATCGACCCCTGACCAATCACGAGCACTCTCAACGCCGATGCTCCATTCGCTGGGCTCGCCACACTGGGCCGGGCAGTGTAGGGAAATGCACCCTCTCGCAGCCACTGCGGCGAGCGTCTGCGGGCTCGCCACCTAGACTCTGGGCCGATGGCGACGACCGAGCAGCTCAGCCTGGGAGAGCGCGCGCGACGCGCTATTCCCGGCGGCGCCCACACCTACAGCAAGGGCGACGATCAGTTCCCCGCCAACGCCCCCCGCTTCATCGTCCGTGGGGAAGGGTGCCGGGTATGGGATCCGGACGGCCGCGAGTTCATCGACTGGGGGATGGGGCTGCGATCGGTGATCCTGGGCCATGCCTATCCCCGGGTGGTGGAAGCCGTCACCGAGGCGATCCGCCACGGCGCGAACTTCACCCGCCCCTCGACGGTCGAGCTCGAATTCGCCGAGGAGTTGATCGAGCTGATCCCGTGCGCGGAGATGGTCAAGTTCGCCAAGAACGGTTCGGATGTCACCACCGCCGCGGTCCGCCTCGCCCGCGCCGCTACCGGCCGGGACCTGGTCGCGTTTCCTGCGGAGCATCCCTTCTACTCCGTCGACGATTGGTTCATCGGTACAACTGTCCTGGATGCCGGCGTGCCGGACGCGACCAAACGCCTCTCGCGCACGTTCCCGTACGGCGATCTGGCCGAGCTCGAGCGGCTACTGGACAGCCGAGGGCGAGCAGATCGCGCTGGTGATCATGGAGACCGCCACCGATGCCGAGCCGCCGCCCGGCTACCTGACGGGAGTCCGGGAGCTGACGCGCCGCCACGGGGTCCTGCTCGCGTTCGACGAGATGATCACGGGCTTTCGCTGGCACCTCAGCGGGTCACAGGCGTTCTACGGCGTGACGCCGGACATGGCCACGTTCGGCAAGGCAATCGGAAACGGCTTCTCGGTCTCCGCATTGGTCGGACGGCGCGACGTGCTCGAACTCGGCGGCATCGATCACGCCGGCCCGCGCGTGTTCCTCCTCTCCGCCACCCACGGTGGCGAGGTACACGGTCTCGTCGCCGCCCGCGAGACCGTCGCAGAGCTGCGCGAGCGGGACGGCGCCGATCAGGTGTGGAATGTCGGGCGCGCGCTCCAGGACGGCCTGGGGGACGCGATCGCCGACCATGGCCTCACCGGGGTGGTGAGGTGCGGCGGCTACCCATGCAGCCCGGTACTCGCGTTCACCGCCAAGGATGCCTCGTTCAGCGCCGAGATCCGCACGTTGTTCCTCCAGGAGACGGTCAACCGCGGGGTCCTGATCCCGTACATCGCGCCGAGCCTCAGCCACGACTTGCGGGACATCGAGCTGACGGTGCAGGCGGCGCACGAGGCGCTCGCGACCGTCCGGCTGGCCCTCGAGCGCGACACGGTCGACGGCCTCCTGGAGGGCCCCGCGGTCAAGCCGGTGTTCCGGCGCTTCACCGCCACCGACGTCGACGCGTAGCCATGCGCGCTGTCACGGTGATCACCGCCCGGCTCGGATCCTCGAGGCTGCCGCGGAAGATGCTCGCGGACCTGGACGGCGCTACCGTGCTCGAGCGGCTCATGAAGCGAGTCTCCAAGGCGAAGCGGCCGGACGTGGTGGTGCTGGCGACCACCCAGGAACCGGAGGACGACGAGCTCACCACGGCCGCGGAGGCACTCGGGCTGTCCGTGTTCCGGGGCTCCACGCATGATGTGCTCGTGCGCTGGCGCGACGCTGCCGCGGCCTACGGCGCGGATCTGCTGGTCAACTGCGACGGCGATGACGTGTTCTGCGACCCGCCGCACATCGACCGCATCATCGAAACGTGCGAGCAGACCGGCGCCGAGTACATCGTCTGCGCCGGGCTGCCGTTCGGGGCGGCGCCCACCGGCATCGCTGCGAGCGGCCTGGCACGAGTGTGCGAGCGAAAGCTCGAGGACAACACAGAGGGACAGGGGCGGTTCTTCGCCGTTCCGGGGATCGTGTCCAAAGCCGAGGTCACCGCACCGGCGGAGCTGGGCCACCCGACGGCGCGGATGACGCTCGACTATCCGGAGGACCTCGAGTTCTTCTCCGCGGTTCTCGCGGAGCTCGGCGCCGGGCCCGGTGACGAACCCCCACCGCTCGAGCAGATCGTCGCGTTGCTCCGCGCGCGGCCCGACATCGTCGCGATCAACTCGGGGGTGCAGGAGCGCTACTGGCAGCGCTTCAATGCGCTCTACCAACCTGTGGAGCTCAAGAGCGCATGACGATCGGGCGGACGAGATGAGTGGCGAGCCCGTGCGAGGGTGAACGTCGGCGGACGCACGATCGGACGCGGTGAGCCCGTGTTCATCGTCGCCGAGGCCGGCGTCAACCACGACGGCGTGCTCGAGACCGCGCTGGAGCTCGTCGACGCTGCCGCGCGGGCCGGCGCCGACGCGGTGAAATTCCAGACGTTCGATCCCGACCAGCTCGTCAGCTCGGGCTCGGGGCTGGCCTCCTATCAGCGGCGCGGCGTCAAGGGCGGCAACGGACAGAAGGAGATGCTGTCGCGGCTTCGCTTCGGCGAGGACGAGCACGCCGCGATCGTCGAGCACAGCCGCAGGCGCGGCATCGTCTTTCTCTCCACGCCGTTCGACCACGGCAGCGCGGCTCTGCTGGCCAGGCTCGGCGTCCCCGCGTTCAAGGTCGGCTCGGGCGAGCTCACGAACCTCCCGTTCCTGACCGAGTTGACCCGGTACTCGCTACCGATCCTGCTCTCGACCGGGATGTCCGACCTCGACGAGGTCGGGGCGGCGGTCGAGACGATCCGAGCTCGCGGCGTCCCCCTCGTCCTGTTCCACTGCGTCTCGAGCTACCCGGCTCCCGACGAGGAGGCCAACCTCCGCGCGATCGACGCGATGCGAGAGGCGTTTGGCGTCCCGGTCGGGTACTCCGACCACTGCATGGGGTTCGACGTGAGCCTCGCGGCGGTCGCGCGAGACGCCTGCATCCTCGAGCGGCACCTGACGCTCGACCGCGAGCGGCCGGGCCCCGATCACGCGATGTCGATGGAGCCCGGCGAGCTGGGCGAGCTTGTCAAGCGCGTGCGAGCGCTCGAGCTCACGCTCGGCGATGGCCGCAAGCGCCCGCAGCCGTCCGAGGAGGAGCTGCGGATCGTCGCACGGAGGAGCATCGTCGCGGCCCGGCCGCTGGCCGCGGGCGAGACCCTCACCGCCGATTCGCTCGCGATCAAGCGCCCCGGGGGCGGCCTGGCGCCGGACCGGCTGAGCTCGCTGGTCGGAGCTCGCCTGACGAAGGCGCTGGCCGCCGACGAGCAGCTGACCGAGGCTCATATCGCCGATCGGCGATGACCGAGCGGCGATGAAGGTCGCGGTGATATCCGGCTCGCGCGCGGACTACGGGCTTCTGCGCCCGACGATCGCGGCACTTCACGACGACCCCCGCTTCGAGTTGGCGCTCCTCGTCAGCGCCATGCATCTTCAGGAGGAGCACGGGATGACGATCCGCGAGATCGAGGCCGACGGCTATCCGATCACCGCTCGGGTGCCCGCCGGCGAGCCGATCCGTCGCGCCGGCGACTTCGCTCGCAACCTCGGAAGTGCGACCGTCGCCTTCACCGATGCGCTGGCGGCGTGCCGGCCCGACCTCCTGCTCGTTCTCGGCGACCGGTTCGAGGTGCTTGCCGGGGCGCTCGCCGCCACCGGGCTGTCGATCCCGATCGCGCACCTGCACGGAGGCGAGCTCAGCGAGGGCTCGCTAGACGACGCGATGCGGCACTGCGTCACCAAGCTCGCGCACCTGCATTTCGTGGCCACGCCGCAGTACGCCGAGCGCGTCTGTCAACTCGGCGAGGAGCCGTGGCGTGTGCACGTGGTGGGCGCGGCCGGGCTCGAATCGATCCTGGGCCTCGACCTGCTCGATCGCGGCGCGCTCGCCGGCGCGCTGTCGCTCGGCCAGCTCGAAGCTCCGCTGTTGGCGTTCACGCTTCATCCGGCCTCGCTTGAACCCGACCAGGCCGGCGAGGAGGCGCGAGCCGTCGCCTCGGCCGTCGAGGACGTGCTCGACGGCCACGGCACCGTCGTTCTCACGCTTCCGAACGACGATCCAGGGAGCGCGGAGGTCCGCCGGCAGCTGCTCGCGTGGGCGACCGCGTCGGACCGGGTCCACGCCTTCCCCTCGTTGGGCCAGATTCGCTATCTGAGCCTGCTGCGCCACGCCGATGCCGTCGTGGGGAACTCGTCGAGCGCCGTGATCGAGGCGCCCGCGTTCAAGCTGCCGGTGGTGAACGTCGGGGACCGTCAGCGCGGGCGACTTCACCCGGCCAACGTGCTGAGCACGCCACCGGAGCGCGCGGCGGTCGCGAACACGCTCCGGCAGGCGCTCGATCCGGCCTTTCGTGCGTCGCTGGCCGAGATGGAGAATCCCTATGGCGACGGTCAGGTCTCGCGGCGGATACTGGAGGTCCTGGCGGCGGCGCCATCCGGCGAGCGGCTGCGCAGCAAGCACTTCTTCGACCTGCCCGACGAGCGCTGGCGCTCGGAGCTCGCGCTCGGAGAGGACCCATGCGCGTCGTGATCGCGGGCGCCGGCGGCCACGCCCGGTCGGTCATCGAGGCGATCCGGCACGGTCGGGACGAGCTCGAGCCGGTTGCCTGCACCGATCCGGACCCGGCGCGAGCGGGTTCCGTGCTCGACGGCGTCCCGGTCGTCGGCGGTGACGACGAGCTCGGGAGGCTCCTCGCCGACGGGGTCGAGGGGGCGTGCCTGGGAATCGGGGGAGTCGGTGACAACGGTCCTCGCACCCGTCTCTACGAGCGTCTGCGCGGGCTGGGGTACGCGCTGCCCCCGGTCGTGCACGCGTCGGCTGTGGTCGCCTCCACGGCGCATATCGGGGCCGCGACGCAGGTGCTGGCCGGCGCGATCGTGGGCGCCGGCGCACAGATCGGCGAGAACGTGATCGTGAACACAGGCGCGATCGTGGAGCACGACTGTCAGATCGCAGACCACGTCCACCTCGCCACCCGCTGCGCGCTCGGGGGCGGAGTACGGTCGGAGCCGGCGCGCACGTCGGAATCGGGGCGTGCGTGCTCCAGGGGCGCATGATCGGGGCCGAGGCCGTCGTCGGCGGCGGCGCCGTCGTGATCCGCAGCGTTCCGCCGGGGACGGTCGTGGTCGGGTGCCCGGCCGCCGCGCTTGCCCGTGAGGGCGAGGACGACTTACCCGGCGGCGAGGACCACCTCCCAAGGCTCTAAAGTCCGGCGCCGATGGACCCCAATCGCTTCGAGAAGATCTTCGTGCGGCCGGGCGCCACCGTCCGCGAGGCGATCACCAGCATCGACGCGGGGGCGATCGAGATCGCGCTCGTCGTGGACGAGGAACGCCGGTTGATCGGCACGGTCACCGACGGCGACGTCCGCCGCGCGCTGCTCGACGGCGTCACCCTGGAGGAGCCGATCGATCCGATCGTGCACCGCGATCCCGTGACCGCGCCCCACGGCACCGATCCGGGCACGGTGCTGGCGTTGATGACCTCGCGCGGGGTCGACCAGGTGCCGCTGGTCGCGAACGGCCAGGTTCGCGACGTCGCGTTCATCCGGGATCTCGTCGCCGACGACGATCAGACCCGAGGCGATCACCCGATCGTGCTGATGGCCGGAGGCCGAGGCGCGCGGCTGCATCCGCTCACCGAGCAGACCCCGAAGCCGATGCTGCCGGTCGGCGACCGTCCACTCCTTGAACGCCTGGTCGACCAGGTGCGGGATGCCGGCTTCTCCCGCGTGCTGGTCGCGGTCAACTACCGCAGCGACGTGATCGAGGACCATTTCGGCGACGGCTCGGGCTACGGGGTCGAAATCGACTACCTGCGCGAGGACGAGCCGCTCGGATCGGCGGGCGCCCTGAAGCTCGCCGGCAGCGAGCTTGACCGCCCGTTCGTCGTGATGAATGCCGACCTCGTGACGAACGTGAACCTCTCCGCGCTGATGCACTTTCACCTCGCGGAGGGCAATGCGCTGACGGTGGGAGTGCGGCAGTATGCGCTTGAGCTGCCCTACGGGGTGGCCGAGCTCGAGGGCACGCGCATCGTTTCGCTCAACGAGAAGCCGACGCACGCGTTCTTCGTCAACGCCGGCGTGTACGCGGTAGATCCCCACGCGGTCGGACTGATGAGCCAGCACGAGCGTTTCGACATGACCGACGTCATCGCCGCGGCGCTGGCGGCGGGCCTGCGCGTCGGCGGTTTCCCAATCCGCGAGTACTGGATCGACATCGGTCAGCTGACCGATTATCAGCGCGCCGAGAACGACCACGTGACGGTCTTCTCAGCGGGCACATGAGTCACCTGTCACAGCGGCGGGTGCTCGTTACCGGCGCCGGCGGATTCATCGGGAGCCACCTCGTGGAGGCGCTTGTGGCCGAGGGCGCGACCGTGCGCGCGTTCGTCCACTACAACTCGCGCAACGACTGGGGGAACCTCGAGCAACTACCCGCAGCGGTGCTCGAGGAGATCGAGGTGGTGGCCGGGGAGATCCAGGATCCCTACAGCGTCGACGGCGCGGTCGCCGGATGCGAGGTCGTGTTCCACCTCGCGGCGCTGATCGGCATCCCCTACTCCTACCTCGCGCCCCGCAGCTACGTGGACACGAACGTGCTGGGGACGTTGAACGTGCTCGAGGCGGCGCTCCGCCGGAACGTCGAGCGCGTCGTGCACACGTCCACCAGCGAGACGTACGGCACCGCGCAATACACACCGATCGACGAGCGTCACCCGCTTCAGGGCCAGTCACCGTATAGCGCCAGCAAGATCGGGGCGGACAAGATCGCCGAGAGCTACTTCCGGTCGATGGGGCTGTCGGTGAGCGTGCTCCGTCCCGTTCAACACGTTCGGCCCGCGCCAGTCACTGCGTGCGGTGATCCCAACGATCATCGCGCAGGCATTGCATTCACCGGAGATCAGGCTCGGGTCACTCGAGCCCGTCCGTGACTTCACCTATGTGGCCGATACCGCGCAGGCGTTCATCGCGGTCGCCGCCTCCCCCGACGCCGTCGGACAGACTCTCAACTCGGGCACGGGCAAGGGCATCACGATCGGCGAGCTGGCTCGCCTGATCCTCACGATCACCGGGAGCAAAGCCGAGATCGTGCGCGAGGACGCGCGCGTGCGCCCCGAGCTCAGCGAAGTGTTCGAGCTCGTGTGCGATGCAACTCGCCTGCGCGAGCTCACCGGCTGGCGCCCGACGGTCGACCTCCAGACGGGCATCGAGCACACGATCGCCTGGATGCAGAGTCGAGAACCAACCGCGAGGCTGCACGATTACACCGTCTGACCCGGTGACCACCGCGACCGAGCGCGTTCCGCTGTCGGTGCCGACGATGGGGGAGCGCGAGGCCGAGTATCTCCGCGCCTGCATCGACGAAAACTGGGTGGCCTCAAAGGGCCGCTTCGTCCGGCAGTTCGAGGAGCTGTTCGCGTCGATCCACGACCACCCCCAGGCCGTGTCCGCCACGAGCGGCACCGCCGCCCTGCACCTGGCGTGCGTCGCGCTTGGCCTCGGGCCGGGCGACGAGGTGCTGGTGCCGGCCCTGACGTTCGCGGCGAGCGCCAACGCCGTGCTCTACACGGGCGCCACCGCAGTGTTCGTGGACGTCGATCCCGACACGTTCACGATCGACATCGAGCAAGCCGCCGCCAAGCTTTCTGGCCGGACGCGGGCGATCATGGTCGTCCATCTGTACGGGCACCCCGCCGACATGGACGCCGTCGGCGAGCTCGCGGCGGCGCACGACCTCGCCGTGATCGAGGACGCCACCGAGGCGCTCGGCTCTCGCTACCGGGGCCGCCTGTGCGGCACGCTCGGCGACTTCGGCTGCTTCTCGTTCAACGGCAACAAGGTGATCACCGCCGGAGGAGGCGGGATGGTCCTGGCCCGCGACCAGGCCCGTCTGGACCACATCCGCCATCTCAGCCTGCAGTCGCGCGTCCCCGGGACCAGCGAATACCACCACGACAGCGTTGGCTTCAACTACGCCCTGTCGAATCTGCAGGCCGCCGTCGGCCTGGCTCAGCTCGAGCGCCTCGACGAGTTCGTCGCCCGCCGCAGAACGCTCGCCGAGCGCTACGCGACGGAGCTGGCGGGCGCACCGGGGCTGTCGTTCACGGTCGAGGCTCCGTGGTCTTGCAGCAACTACTGGCTGATGTCGGTGCTCGTCGAGCCGACCGCGGGGGCTCGCAGCCGGGAGGAGCTGATGCGCGCCCTCGCCGGCGCGAACATCGAGGCCCGCCCGTTCTTCACGCCGCTGCCGCAGCTCGAGGCGTACGCCGGGGCCGGTTCCGAGCGCGGCCGATGTCCCGGTCGCACGCGACCTGCACCACCGGGGCGTGAGCATCCCGTCCTCGGCGAGCCTCGACCGCGAGCAACAGGATCGGGTGATCGCCGTGCTGGTCGGCGACCGCTGAGGCGCGTCTTGCTGCGCGCGCTGTACGCCAACTGCTTCCCCCCAGCGTCTATCGAAGCTGACGTCCTGCTGACCGACGAGCGCGCCGTAGCCGACGCCGTCCGGGCCGAACGCGGCATCCCGGTGCTCTGCCCCGAGGACGCGGTTGCGCCGGGCGCTGCCCACGCCCAAAGCATCGAGATGTGGAAGCTCGCGTACTCGTGGTTCCGGTCGGGCGACGAGGACGCGAGCGTTACAGCGGGGATCTCGGCAGGTGACCTGGCCGGCCTGGAGTCCGCACTCGCGGTCATCGGGCCTGCCGCGCGTGCCGCGCTGTCGATGGCGGCGGTCCTCGACGCCGGAACCGAGCCGACAACCCTGGTATCCGTGACCCCGGCGGACACTCCGGGCGGCGAGCGCTATGAGCGGCTCGAAGCACTGGCCGCCGAGGCCGCGATCGCGGCGACCGCAGATCGCACCGGCGGGAAGGTCACGATCCAGCGGCATCGGTCCAGCGACCCGCGCAATGCTGTACTCCGGGACAAGTACGCGCGGACTCGGGATCCGACGGTGCTGCTGACCAGAGACGCCTCGCGCACGTGGCGGGAGACGCTCGTGCGCGGAGCGAACCTCGTTGCCCGCGCGCGCCGGCGGCGCTCGCCGTCGCTGCTGGTGGTCGAGTACAACCCGACGCTTGCGTTCAGCCGCGGCTATGCCGCGTTGCCCGGCGGGCGCCGGCGGCTCGTGCGGTTGATTAACGACCCCGGCGAGATCCTCCCGGCGGTTTGGTCCGGCGATCTGGTCCAGCCCGTTCCGAGGCCGAACGGACGGGCGCCACGGGACAGCGCGGCCGAGCGACTGGCACGGCGAGGTGACGACCTCGAGGGCAGCGCGTTCGCTGTCGCCGGCGTCCCGCTGTGGCCCTTGGTGCGGCCGCGGCTACTCGCGCTGATCGACGCCTATGCCGGATTCGCGGAAGAGCAGGCACCACGGATGCGACCGGCGCTCCGCCGGTGGGACGTTCAGGCCGTGCTCGTCCCCTATGACACCAATCCGTCGGTCCGGCTGCTGGTCCGCACCGCGCAATCGCTCGGCATCCCGACGTTCTCGGTGAACGATGGCTACAAAGGGGATGAGATCCAGCTCGACGGTCTGAGTACCGACGTCGCGTTCGCTTGGTCGAGCGCAATCCGCGACAACTACTTCATCCGCCACCCAGGGCACGCGATCGTCACCGGAAACCCGAAACGAGGATTGACGCGCGCCCCGACCTGGCGTGGCCTCGGCCGCGTCCCGCCCAGGGTGCTCGTCGGTTCCTTCACCTTCTCGGCGATCGACTTGAACTGCCGCCGCTCCGACCCCGAGCGGTTTCTCGACGGCATCCTCGAAGGCATCGCGGCGGCGCTGCCCGCCGTCAGCAACGAGGTCGTGGTCAAGCTCCACCCCGCCGACGAGGCGGCTCATTACGGCGAGCTTCTTGGGCGGTATCCGCAGCTGCGCGTCGACCTGCGGACGCGGGGGGATGTGCTCGAGCTATTCGATCAGTGCGACATCTATGTGACGACGTACAGCACCTCGCTGCTCGAGGCCGCCCTCACCACCCCGGTCGTGTACTACCGGGTGAACGAGCAGCGAGTCGGCCCCCCGTTTGACGGCGACGATTACCTCGGCGCCAGGACCGCGACCACGGCCTCGGACCTTGCAAACCTCCTGTGCGACCGGACGACGCTCGCCACGCCCCCACCGGCGGGCTGGGTCGAGCGGTATCTGGGCACCGAGGGTGCGACCGAGCGGATCAGCGCCGCGATCGAGGGGGAGATCACGCGTAGGTCCGTGGGCGGAGCGCCCGATCACGCCGGGGGCCGTCGCGCCCGGCATGTATAGCCGAGGGGCAGCACGCGGCGCCGGTCGAGGCGGTCGAGCCGCGCGAGTGGCCGCGCCGCGCGCCACATGAGCGCCGTCACAGCCCGCCCCACGAAGCCGCCGCGGTCCAGTCCGGTGCTCGAGCCGCAATGCGAGAGCAGCTGCGCAACCGTCGAGAAGTAGCCGCCGATCGGCTCGATCTCGACTGCCGAGAAACCGGCGCCCTCGACCAGCGACCGCAGCCCGTGGCTCGTGTAGCGAAAGTAGTCGTGCGGCTCCTCGTGCAGCTCCCACACGAACGGCGCCGTCAGCCACAGCTCACCCCCGGGCACGAGCACACGCCAGAACTCGCGCAGCACTGCGGACGGGTTGTCGACATGCTCGAGCACCTGAGTGTTGACAACGATGTCGAACGAACCGTCCTCGAGCGGCAGGCGGTGCAGCGGCGCGAGCACGTCCGACTCGTGCGCGCCCGCGTGGTCTGACTGCTCCCAGTCGGTGCGAACGTAGCGACAGTGCTCGAACAACACTCGGTAGGGAGCCTCGCCGGCCCCGGCGTCGAGCACGCGCGCCCCCGCCGGCAGCGTCCGGGCGCGCAGCTGAAGGAACGCGCGGATCCCGGTCCGGGCGAGCGGAGACTCCGCGACGAACCGCACGAGCTCTGACTGGGCGCCAGGCGTCTCGTCTCCGGGGCGCACGGCGCTCATCGCCTCCCACGATACGGGCATCGTCTATCAATTGTCGTCCGTGGATGGCGTCAAGAAGCTGCTCGTGTGGACGGAGACCTACTGGGTCGGAGGCTGCGACCGGTTCCTCGTGGACCTGCTCTCTGGGCTTGGCGAACGGCGCGGTGAGCGTCGCGCTCGCCGGGAATCCGAACCCGGGGTTCGACCGGTGGCTCGCGCCCCGCGTGCCGTGGGTGCTGCCCCGCACGGTCATTCCGGTCGCGAACCTGGTGGACACGCCGCTTCACCGTCTCGATCGGTGGCGAGGCGGCAAACCGGGGCCTGCGACCAACTCCCGAGGCGACCTCGAGCCTTCCCGGAGACCCTCCCCTGGCGTGGCGGCATCGCCGGTGCCCGGTACGGACAGGCGTCGCTCAATTGGGGGCGACTGGTCCGCCTCATGGCCCGCGCCAAGCCGGACGTGGTCCTGATCAACAACGGCGGCTATCCCGGCGCCGAGAGCTGCCGCATGGCCGCGCTCGCCGCCCGCCGCGCCGGCGTCGAGCGCGTCGTTCACTTCGTCCACAACATGGCCCATCCGCCAGCCTGGCCGGCCCCGGTCGAACGGCTGTTCGACCGCCGCATCGACCACGCCACCGACCTGTGGGTGACCGCGGCGACGCGGGCCAGCGACGAGCTCAGCCGGCAGCGCCGGATCGCCCGCGAGCGGGTCGCAACCATCCACTACGGGATCGAGCCTCCCGCGCCGTCGCACCCGCGCGGAGCGGACCCAAAGCTGCGCGCCGAGCTCGGCTTCACCGACGGTCGCCCCGGCCTCGTCGCCGTGGCGAACCTCGAGCCGCGCAAGGGGCTGTCGCTGCTGTTGCGCGCGCTCGCCGGGACTCCGCGACCGCGGGATCGATGTCGCGACGGCGCTCGTCGGGGACGGACCGCTGCGGGGCCGGCTAGCCGACGAGGCTCGCGAACTCGGGTTGAACGGCTCGGTGCGCATGCTCGGGTGGCGAGAGGACGTGGATGCGATCCTCGACCAGGCGGACATGCTGGTGCTGCCGTCGCTCGCCGACGAATGCCTTCCGTACGTGATCCTCGAGGCGATGGCGCACCGCCTGCCGGTGGTGTCGACCGACGTCGCCGGCATTCCCGAGATGGTGCTCGACGGCGACACGGGCCTCGTGGTGCCCCCAAGCGACCGCGACGCGCTCGCCGCGGCCCTGGCCCGGCTGGCGGCGGAGCCGGCGGATGCTCGGGCGATGGGCGAACGGGGGCGCCGGCGCCTGCTCGAGCACTTCACGCAGGAGGCCATGGTCGACTCGATGTCACGCGTGCTGAGACTCGACTGAGCGCCTGCGCTTCGCAGCCGGTGCCAACATCAGCGACCGATGCCCCAGGTCAGCGTAATCATCCCAGCGCACAACGCGGCCGCGTTCCTGCACGAAACCTTGCAGTCGGTGCGCGATCAGACCTTCCCGGACTGGGAGGTCGTCGCCGTCGACGACGGATCCTCGGACGCGACCTGGTCGATCCTTGAGGGAGCCGGCGCGCGCGTCCGCGCTTTTCGCAACGCCTCCCCGTCAGGTCCGGCGGCGGCGCGCAATCGGGCGCTCGAACATGCCACCGGTGAGCTCGTGGCGTTCCTCGACGCTGACGACCTTCTGTTGCCGCAGTTCCTCGAGCGCCAGGTCGCGTGCCTACGAAGGGCGTCGTCGGAGCATCGCAATGTCGGCATCGTCGCGTGTGACGCTCTTCTGCTCGACGAGGACGCCTACGCCGGGTACACCTATCTCGACCAGATCCCAAGCCGCGATCGGCGCAAGCCGCTCACCCTCGATCGGATTCTTGAGCGCAATCCGATCTATATCTCCTCGCTCGTCCCCTCCGCGGTCGGCGAGTCGGTGGGCTGGTTCGACCTCGAGCTGTTCGGCACCGAGGACTTCGGCCTGTGGGTAAAGATCCTCGAGCGCGGATACGAGGCCATTCTCAATCCCGAGCCCCTGGCCGTGTACCGGCGCCACGCGGGCACGGTCTCCTCGAACATCGCACGGCAGGGCGCCAACAACCGCCGCACGTATGAGCTCGCGCTGGCCAGAGGCGCGCTAAGCGCTCGCCAGCGCCGGATCGCGCGCCGCGCAATCCGCTACAACCGGGCGATGGAGGTCGTCGCGACGCTGCGGTTCCGCCACGCTGGGCGCGCATCTGCGCGCCAGATCATGCGCGCGCTGCCGCTGTTGGCCTGGGTGGCGCTGACGAACCCGCGCTGGTGGTCGCAGTGGATCGCGGTACTCAGAACCGGCGTCCAGCCGGCGGCCGGCGAAGCCGGAAGGGCGAGACGAGCCGAAGTGAACGACGACATCACGGTCGTGATCACATGCTTCAACTACGGCGCGTTCCTTCCCGAGGCCGTCGCAAGTGCACTCCGCCAGGAGGGCGGCGAGCCGCGCGTCACGGTCGTCGACGACGGATCGACCGAGGCCGAGACACTCCGAGCGCTCGAGGAGCTGCCGGACCAGGTCACGCTGATCCGCCAGGCGAACGCAGGCCTCTCGGCGGCTCGCAACGCCGGCCTCCGCGCCGCAACGACGCCGTACTTGATCGTCCTGGACGCCGACGATTACTTCGCCCCGGCGGCGCTCAGATTGCTCCGCGAGCCACTCGACCGCGATCCCGGCCTGGGCTTCACGTACGGGATCGCGCACTTCTTCGGCGACTGGGAAGGCGACCTGCGCTTCCCCCCGTATGACCCTTACAAGCTCATATACCGGCACATCATCGGCTCGACCGCGCTCATGCGGCGCGAGCTGTTCGAGCAGGTCGGGGGGTTCGACCCGGACATAACCGGATACGAGGACTGGGACTTCTGGCTCAGTGCGCTCGGCAACGGCTGGCGCGGGCACAACCTCGATGCGGTCACATTCATGTACCGCCGCCACGGGAGCACGATGTACACCGGGGCTCGGGCGCAATATCGCAAGTGGTACCGCCTGCTCCAGCGCAAGCACCCGAATCTCTACGCATCCGCAGGGCGCCGGCGGCTTGCCGCCGAGTCCGACCTCAGCCCGGTTGGAAGGGCGGTCTATCGCTGGTGGTGGGGAGCGCGGCCATTGCCGGCCCGCGTGGAAGGAGCGCTCCAGGCGCTTCTCTGGCGTGCAGGCGCCGGAGGATGACGTGAGCGAACAGTCCGTGACCGCGATCTTGGTTGGATACGACGACGACCCGCAAGACCTCCTCGCGGCGATTGGATCACTGCGCCAGCAGACGGTCGCCCCCAACCAGATCATCTGCGTCGACCAGAGCGCCGATGGCCGCTTCGACCGCGAGCTGCGAGGCGCGGCCCCCGAGCTCGAACTACTGCGCCTAGAGGAGAACGTCGGCTACTCGTCCGCCTGCAACCGGGCCGCGCGGCTCGCCACCGGCGATTACCTGCTGTTCATCAACCCGGATGCCGAGGCCGAGCGATCGTGCCTCGAGCATCTACTCGGCGCGATCGCCGGCCGCGAGGACACGGCGGTGGTGGGAGCGCAGGTGCTCCTGCCCGATCGCCACCGCGTGAACGCCGGCGACAACGTGCTTCACCTAAGCGGGCTGTCCTGGGCGGGCCGGTACGGTCTCGAGGTCGAGGACGGGCCGCCCCGACCCGCGGCGGTGGTCTCCGGTGCGGCGCTGCTGGCACGACGCAGTGCGTTCGAGGCGCTGGAGGGCTACACCGATGGCTTCTTCATGTACTACGACGACGTCGACCTCGCCTGGCGTGCCCGGCTGGCCGGCTGGGAGGTCCTGTTCTGTCCGGAGGCCAGGGTCGTGCACGACTACGAGTTCCTGAAGGGCAACTACAAGTGGCGCTACCTCGAGCGGAACCGATGGTGGTGCATGCTCGCGTACTTCGAGCTGCGGACGCTTGTCGCGCTTGTGCCACTGTTGCTCGCCGTCGAGCTCGCGATCTGGTCTCGAGCCATGTCGGAGGGCTGGGCGGGGGCGAAGCTCGAGGCCTACGGGGCGCTGTGGGCCGATCGTCGTGCGCTGTACGCCCGCCGTCGCGAGATACAGCGGACACGCCGTATCGGCGACCGGCCGATCCTCGAGCGGATGAGCGCCGGCGTGGATTCGCCGTTTCTCGCCTCGGGCACGAGCCGCCGCGCCGAGCCCCTGCTCCGCGCGTATCGGCGGGTGCTGCTCCGGGTGACACGGTGACAGCGACCGGGCAGGTATTGGGCTAATGTACCCACCACGCCTGCGGCGGCCGGGACGACCCGTCCGAGAGCGCGGAGCGCCCGCCGATGGGGATAGACAGATCAACGCTGAGCTTCCTTGCGGCCGCGCGCGAGCGGGGCGTTTCCTTTGCCGAGACGGTCACCATCGGCCGCCAGGCTCTCTCCTTCGGTCCCCGTGACCTCGCTCGGATCCTTGCCGCCCACGGCCTGCTGAACGGAGCTTCGGCGCGCCGCGACCTCCTAGAACGGCTGGGGCAGCGCGAGTGGCACGCGGAGCCTCTGTTTCACGAACTCGGCGCGACGGACGTTCACTCGATGGACGTCTCCGATTATGAGGGCGCGGACATCCTCTGGGATCTCAACGAGCCCATCCCGCCGGAGCTCGAGGCGAAGTTCACCGTGCTATTTGACGGCGGCAGTCTCGAGCATATCTTCAACGCGCCAGTGGCGCTGGCGAGCTACATGCGCATGGTGCGTCCTGGCGGTCACCTGCTTCTGGCCCTTCCCGCGAACAACTACTGTGGCCACGGGATGTACCAGTTCAGCCCGGAGTTTTTCTTCTCTGCCTTGTCGGAGCAAAACGGGTTTGCCGTCGAGCGGATGATCATGTGGGAGCAAGATGTAACGCCGACCCGCATCTTCGGCAAGGAGTTCGTGTTCGTTGGGAAGGCTCGTCAGTACGACGTGGCAGACCCGCGCAAGGTCGGCGAACGAGTGAGTCTGTTGAACCGGTTACCTGCTTGTCTGTGGGTGCAGGCCAGGCGCGTCTCGGACCAGCCAATTACCCGAGTCCAGCAGAGCGACTACGTGACTGCCTGGGCCGCCGCAGGAGACACGGCAGTGGCGGGGAAGGGCCACCTGACCCGAATCTTGTCCCCAGCGGCACGCTGCATCCTTTATCAGCGGCTCGCGTGGGATGTGATCCCGCGGCTGTCACCGCTAATCGATCCGGCGCGCCGCTGGCGCGAGACGCGGCGAAGCTCATTCGCCAACCGTCGCCACTACAAGCGCCTCGACCGATAAGCGTAGTTACGCGGTGCCTCGCGGTCGCGGCGGGACCGCCTCTGGCGCCGTCAGCGGGTTGGTCTGCATCATCTTGATGTTGAACCAGCGAGGGTCGTCGAAGCTGTCGGGGACCGTGCCGGCGTCGAAGGCCGCGACGAGATCGCGGATTGCGTCCTCGATCGTCCGCTGCGGTCGGAATCCCAGGATGCGTTCGATCTTCGCCGAGCTGATTTGGTAGCTGCGGTTGTCGTCGCTCGGCGTGCGTTCGATTTCCACGTGCTCGCCGACGACGTTGCGCACCATTTCGGCTATCTGAATGACCGAGTGGTTCTCGTACCCGGCGTTGAACACCTCGCCGTCGACGCGGTCGTGAGGCCATTCCAACGCCTCCACATAGAGACGGGACACATCGTCGATGTGGATGTTTGGACGGAGCTGGTCACCGCCGAACACGGTGATCTTGCCGCGATGATATGCGTGGTTTGTCAGGATGTTCACCGTCAGGTCAAGGCGCAGGCGGGGACCGTATCCACAGACGGTGGCCGGCCGGAGCGTTATCGCGGTGAAGCCGGGCTCGCGAGCCTCGTCGAGGATCTCCTCGCAGTCGGCCTTGAAGCGTGAGTAATCCGTGAGCGGCTCGAGTGGTAGGTCTTCCGTCACGTCCGGAACGTCTTTCACGCCGTATACCGACGAAGTCGACGCGTATATGAAGCGATTCACGCCGTGCGCCTTCGCGGACTGCAGGAGCGGCGGGAACGCGTCGAGGTTGATCGACTTGCCCAGCTCTGGATCGAGTTCGAAAGATGGGTCGTTGGAGATGCAGGCGAGGTGGATGACGGTGTCGCACCCGTCCATCGCGTCGTCGACGACCGCCGCGTCGCGGATGTCCCCTTTGATCTGCCGCAAGTTCGGGTGAGCAGGAAGCACATCGCCGTAGAGGTAGAGGTCCAGCACGTTCACGCGATGGCCGGCCGCGAGAAGCTTCGGCACAGCAACGGAGCCGACGTAGCCGGCGCCACCGGTGACGAGGATGGTTCGAGGATCGGTCATGGTCTCGGATTCATTAGACGTTCAGGATCATTGAGGAAAATTTCAGCAGGTCTCCACGCTTCACCGCCTCCACGTTCCCGGTCACGTTCGCGGCCAGGGCACCAGCTATCGCACCGAGGAAAGTCCCAACCTCGACGGGCTCGTCCATCCGCGCGCAGAGGCTGGCCAGGGCGAAGAAGGCGTCGCCGGCACCGATCGTGTCGCGGACGTGGAGCGTGAGCGCGGGGGCGAGTGGCTCGACACCGTCCGCGGTCACGCCGAGCGCACCGGAGGAGCCCAGCGTGAGCCACGCGGCCTTCGCTCCGAGCTCATTCCGCAGGCGAGCCAGAAGCGCCGGCTCGGCCCCTCCGCGGTCGCGGTAGGCGAGATGCAGCTCGAGCTGGTCGAGGCTGAAGGTGTCGGCCCGGCGGTAGCGGGTGATCGGGTTGAAGCCGAAGTTCGAGCTGTTGGTCTGGCAGTTGAGTGCGAGGTAGGGCGAGCGCTCTTGGAGCAGATCCATCGTCTCGGGTTCGAGAAGTCCGTGCCCGTAGTCGGCGATCACGACCATGTCGTGCTCGGCGATCAGCTCCGAGAGACGCTCGCGGTAGCGAGCGCGGGACTCGGCCGAGATGTCCCACGGATCCGACATGTCCTTGACTGAGAAGACCTTGGCGAGTTCGTCGCGCTTGGGATTCTCGACCACGTAGCGCTGTTTGAGCACCGTGCGAGCGCCGGGGTCCGTCACGAACTCACGCGCGATCGCCTCCGGTGCGCCTGCGGGCGTCTCGGGCCTCGCGACCTCGTCGTCGGGGCCGGCAATCCCGGTGAGCGTGACCCCCCCGCAGAAGTTCGCCAAGTGCCGCGCGATCGCATAGGCCCCGCCCCATTGGCGCTCGGAGCCAAAGCGGCGCACGGACGGGATGTGGTCCTTCACCGTGATGCCCTGGGTCTCGCAACGGATGTACTCGTCGACGATCACCTCGCCGACCACGACCACGCGTAGGTCGCGCATCGCGTCGACGGCGCGGGCGACGTCGTCGCGCGAGTGGCGCGTGGCGAAGCCCTCGGCCCAGCTCAGCGCGGATGCCGGCATCGCGTCGAAGTGGCGGTTGAGCAGCTTCGTAGAGCTGAAGACCACGCCGCCGAGGTAGCCGATCTCGCCGCCGTGACGCTCGACGGCCTCCTTCTCGCGGGCGAAATTCCGTGCCACGTCGGGCCCGAGATCCTCGTACTTGCGGCCCTTGGCGTAGACGTCCGGTTGTATGACGTCAATCGCCGGAATCGCAGTCGGATGCTCGGAGAGGACGACGTAATCCACCGCCTCAAGCGCCGCCAGCGTCGACATGCGCAGGTCGTCCGGAAAGACGGGTCGTCCCGGCACTTTGTTGACGTGCTCGTCCTCGGTGACGGAGACGACGAGACGGTCACCGAGAGCCTTCGCCTCCTGAAGATGGCTCACGTGGCCGGGGTGCAGCAGATCGAACACCCCATGGCACTGCACGACGCGCTCGCCACTCCTGCGCATGCGCTCGCGCACCTCGGCGAAATCCTCGAGGCGGAAGATCTTGTGGTTGAGCCCTGGGATGGCGGTCTCGCGATTCATCGCCGGGCCTGGCCCTCCGGCTCGCGGAGGTATGTGAACCACGTCTCGGTCGCCTTCTCGATCGCCGCCGGCGTCCAGACCGGGGCCTCACGCCAGTCGTCAATCCGCTCCAGCATCCGCGCGACTCCATCCTCAAACGAGATCGTGGGCTCCCATCCGAGGCGCTCCCGCGCTTTCGTGATGTCGGCCCAGGTGCAGTCCGGCTCGCCGGGTCGCTTCGGCACGTGGACTACCGGCCCCCCGAGCAACTCGACCAGGCGGTTGACCGACTGCGGGTTACCGGAGGCGACGTTGATCGCCTTCCCGGCGACGTCCTCGTCGGCTGCCTCAGCCGCCTTGATCATCGCCTGAGCGACGTCGGTGACGTAGGTGAAGTCGCGCGTCTGCTCACCGTCACCGACAACGGTGAACGGCTGGCCGTTGATCTTCTGCGCGAGGAAGACTCCGAAGACCGCACCGTAGGTTCCGGTTGTGCGCGAGCGTGGACCGTAGACATTGAAGAAGCGCAGTGACACATTCGACATCCCGTAGCAGCGGTGCCAGTGCAGGACCAGGAGTTCCCCCTGGTGCTTGGTGTGCGCGTATGGGTAGCGGGTGTCGATGGGGGCGTCCTCGGGGGTTGGATACTGATCGGGGATCCCGTAACACGTCGACGAGGCCACGTAGACGAGCCTGCCTGCCCCGGCGGCACGAGCTGCCTCGAGGACGTTCAACGTACCCTGGGCGTTCGTCTCGAAGTATTCGCGTGGGCGCTCGATCGAGGGCACGATGTCCGCCATCCCTGCCAGGTGGAACACCCTGTCCGCGCCCACGAACGCCGCTTCGATCGGGTCCTTGGCGATATCCGCGCGGACCAGCTCGACGGCGTCCTGGACAGCGGCGAGGTTCGCCGTCCTACCGCTTCGCAGGTCGTCGACGACCACCACTTCATCTCCGTCGGCGACCAGACGCTCCACCAGATGGCTACCGATGAAGCCTGCCCCGCCCGTCACCACGGAACGCATCGTTCTAGGGCTCATCTCGAAGCGGTCAGGCTAGCACGGGCCCCCGGCGCCGTATCCTCGCCTAGACATGGACTCACGACCGGCAATCTTCCTCGATCGGGACGGGGTGTTGGTTGAGGACGTGGACCTGCTCTGCGAACCGCACCAGGTACGGCTCGAGCTCGATGTGCCCGACGCGCTCCGACGCCTCCGGCACGCGGGCTTTCTCCTGATCGCCATCACCAACCAGACGGTGGTCTCGCGCGGGCGCGCGACGCTCGACGATGTTGCCGCCGTCCATACGCACATCGATCGGCTGATTAACGAGGCCGGTGGTCCTGCGCTCGACGCCTGGTACGTATGCCCCCACCACCCCGAGGCAACGGTCGCCGCGTACAGGATGCGGTGCGAGTGTCGCAAACCGCGACCAGGCCTCCTCAGAAAGGCGGCGACGGATCACCGGCTCGATCTCCGTCGATCGTTCATGATCGGAGACCGGATCACCGACGTGGTGGCAGGACACGCCGCGGGCTGCACGACGATCCAGCTGCGACGCGGGGCTTACGAAGCGCCGCCGATCGTGGTCCTCGATCCGCTGCCGCCAATCGAACCTGACCATGGCTGCGACAGTCTTGGTCAGGCAGCTGACTGGATTGTCGCCACGGCGCAATGCGAGCTCTCGTCCTGAGCGCCGGCCACGGCACCCGGCTCGGGGAGTTGACCACTCACACGCCGAAGCCGATGCTCGACGCCGCCGGGCACCCGCTGTTGGCGATCATCCTCGCGAATCTGCGGAGACAAGGTATCCGCGACATCGCGGTCAACCTCCACGCCCACCCGGAGGTGATCATGTCGCAGCTTGGCGACGGCGCGCGCCTTGGCGTCCGTCTGCACTACGTGCGTGAGCACGAACTCCTGGGCACGCTCGGCGCCGCGAAGAACATCGAGGACTACCTCGCCCACGACGGACCGTTCTTACTACATTACGGCGACGTGGTAACTGACCAAGATTTCAGTGACCTCGTGGCTCTCCATGCAGATCGCGGCGCACTCGTGACAATTCTGGTCCACGAGCGCCGGGGGTCAAACAGCGTCGCGACCATCGGGCAGCGAGGCATCGTAACCGGGTTCGTCGAACGGCCAAGCGGAGCGGACCGAGCCGACCTCGAGTCGAACTGGGCGTTCTCGGGCGTCGCCGTGCTCGACCCTTCGGTTCTGCGCACGATCCCGCCTGGCGTGAGTGACCTTCCCCGAGACCTGTTGCCGTCGCTCGCATCCGAGGGCCGGCTCTACGCGGCGCCGATGACCGGCTATCGCTGCGCCGTCGATTCCCCGAGCCGCCTGCAAACGCTACGTGCAGACGTCGAAGCTGGACGTTGCAGGCTGTTCCTGTCGCCCTACTGAGTCGCTAACGGGCGGCCCGACACGTAGCCCTCGTTTCCCAGCTTGCGGATCGACTGCAGGCGCTTGGTATAGCCCGACAGGCGGTCGCGGTCGGCGCCGCCGGCGCCGTTCGTCGCAAGCTGCTCTGCCAGCCAGTAGGCCTCCATGGGTACCCAGCCGAGTTCCTGCATCATGCGCTCGAGCAGGCGCCACATCTGGCCCGCGTCGCCGGTCACGCGGACGGCGTCCATCTGTTCGAGCATGCACTGGATATCGAACAAGCGGTGGTCGTGGAGCTCAAATGCGCGGTTGGCGGCCTCGACGTCGGCGGAGTCGCCTTTCTCGTACATCGTCTCGGCGAACCTGCGAATCGTCTGCGTCAAGACGAAATACGGCTCGGCCCGCAACAGACGCGCCGCCCAGCGCGGGCGCGGGCGCGGGCTCCAGGCGTTCATGGACTCGGCCATGGACTCAAGCGGCTGCCCGAAGTAGTTGAGCGAGTAGAAGAGGCTCACGTTGGCCGCGTCCAGATAGTCCATCCAGAAGTCCACCCACTCCCCGGTCATCTCCGGCATCGAGCCCGTGTTGACCGCGAGATCGAAGTGAATCCGCTTCAGCGACTCGACGTGCTCAATCGGGCAGAGGACGAAATCGGCCTCGCCCGCGCGCGCGGCGTCGGCCGGCTCGCGCACGTACAGCAGGTCGGCATCGGGAAAGTTGGCCCTCAGGAACACCTCCGCGAAGAAGAGGCACTCGGGGAAGTCGGCGACCGCGTAGCGGTCGACGCCGGCGGTCAGCTTCCACATCCGCGCCGGAGCGCCGTAGCCACCGCCGATCTCGAAGACGCTGCGAATGTCGCTGCGGTACGACAACGACGTCAACGCATAGCGCAGGTGGTAGTAGGTGATGTTGGAGACGGGCTTTCCGCCGATCCGCAGTTGGGTGGATGGCCGCGACCAGTCCGAGTCCGCCGCCTTGTAGATCTCGCGCTCGAACTGTGGGTACTCGTGGCGCAGCAGCACCAGCGAGTGCGCGGCCCAGGGCTCGAACACGGTGGCGTCCTCGCGGTGGTCGAAGTCGACCGCGCTCTGGGCGTAGGCGATCGCCTCGCGGACGGTCTGGAAGCCCTCCACGTCCCCGCGGATCCGGTCGAGAAAGAACTGCCAGCGTTCGCCTGCGTCGATTTTGAGCTTGCCGCCCGCTGTGGAGCGGAGGTTCTCCCGCGCGCCGGCGAGGATCTCCGTGCCCAAGGCTGGATCGAACGGCCGCGCCTCCACGATCCGCTCCACGCGCGAGCGGCGCGCGTCCCACCGGCGCCACACCGCGCCCAGCACCCGCTCGGGGATGAACCGCTTCGCTATCGGCTTGAGCCGCTCCTTCGTGCGCTCGTCCATGCGAGCGCCCACTCTAGCCAACGGTCCCTGCGCCGGGCCGGCAGCCGACCGCCAGCAGGTAGTGCGCCATCGGCAAGAAGCCCGTGTGCACCAGCTCGTCATTGGCGGCGAACATGAAGACGTGGCCGAAGTGGCGACGCATCTCGGCGTCAAGCCGCTCGCCGTCGTAGACGTTGACGTGCCCGGCACGGGCGATCTCGGACGCGTACTGCTGCCCTTCGAGGCTGGGGGTGCCGACGACGGCGATCCCGTCGTGCGCAAGGCCGGCCGCGATCCGCGAGAGAAAGGCCTCGGCGTGCTCGGGCAGAATGTGCTCGATCACGTCGAAGTTCGTGATCGCGTCCCACGTCCCGGAATCCTCCGCGAGAAAATCCAAGCAGTCGAAGTCGATCCGCTCGTCGTCCCAGTTGCGCCGCGCCACGCCGATGGCGTTCTCGTCGAGGTCCAGCCCGCGGGCGTAGCCGCACTCCTTGGCGAGCAGCCACGTGCCGAGGCCCTCGCCGCAGCCGACGTCGAGGACGCGCTTGCCGCCGCCGATCATCTTGGCCGCGAACTTGTAGTAGCTCATCGAGTACAGCGCGCGGCGCGGCGAGTTCTCGAACCAGTACGAGACGTGGCGGCCGAACTCGACACGCCGGCCGGCTAGCCGATCGCTCATCTCGTCCGCCACGCTCTCCCAACGGCTGCGCTCCTCACTCATCGCCGGTAGCACCCCACGGCGACCAGGTAGTGGCACATCGGCGCGTAGCCCGTGTGCACAACCTCGTCGTTGATCCCAAACATGAAAACGTTGTGGAAGAGGCGGCCCAGCGAGCTGCGTAGTCGGTCGTGGCCGTACAGGTTCACGTGCCCCTCGCGCGATAGCGGCGAGGCGTATTGCTCCGAGGTTGCGTTCGGCGTGCCGATCACCGCGATCCCGTCTCCGGAAAGGTTCTTCGCGATCGTCTCGAGGAAGAGGTCCTCGTAGTCGGGCTGGATGTGCTCGATGACGTCGAGGCTCACGACGCTCTCGAACGCTCCCAACGACTCGCCGAGGAAGTCGGCAGCGACGAACTCGAAGCCCGCGTCCGTCCAGTTGGCGCGTGCGGTCTCGATCGCAGGTGCGTCCATATCCACGCCGACGTAGCGGGTGGCGTGCTCGGCCAGGATCGGCGCGCCGATGCCTTCGCTGCAGCCCAGCTCGAGCACCGAGCGACCGCGGCAGGCCATCTTCGCGGCGAACTTGTAGCGCGAGAGCACGAAGGCCAGGCGCTTGGGGTCGTTCCAGAGGTTGAAGGTCCACTGGTTACCGAGGAGCTTGCGGCCCTCGCCGAGCATGCCGGTGACACGCTCCCACGCCTCGCTCTCGCTCGCCGGCGCCATCAGGAGAGGTCCACGACGCAGCGCCCGGCGATCCTCCCCGCGCGCATGTCGTCGATCGCGTCGTTGATGGTGTCGAGTGTGTACGCGGCCGTGACAAGGGAATCCAGTTCCAGGCGCCCAGCCTCGTGGAGGGCGATGTAGCGAGGGATGTCGCGGTCGGGCACCGCCCCCCCTCCCTCGGTGCCCTTCAGCACTTTGCGGAAGTGCAGCGGCAGCGTGTAGAGGTGGACGTTCTTGCCCTTCGGCGGCACGCCCACGAGGATCGTGCGCCCCTGCGGGCCGGCGAGCTCGTAGGCCGACTCGATCAGAGCAGGAATGCCGGTCGTCTCGACGACCACGTCCGCGCCGGACTCGCCCACGACCTCAAGCACCCGCTCGTGCAGGTCGTCGCCCGAGCGGATGGCGTGCGTGGCGCCGAAGCGCAAGGCCAGGTCGAGTTTGTTCGCGTGGACGTCGACCGCCACGACCGGGTTGGCGGACGCAATCGCTGCACCCTGTACGACGGTCAGGCCGACGCCGCCGACGCCCAACACCACGACCGACTCGCCGATCCGCACCTGCGCCTCGTTCGAGATCACGCCGAGGCCGGTGGTGACCGCGCAGCCCAGGAGCGGTGCGAGGCGCATGTCGAAGCTTTCCGGGATCGGCGTGACCCGGTTCTCGGACACCACGGCCGCTTGGTTGAAGGTCGTGACCCAGCCGGCGTTGACGGTCCGCCCATCCCAGTCGTAGGACGGCGGGCGACACTGGATGCCGGCGCTCGGGCGCCAGTGCAGGACGACTCGATCGCCCTCGGCGACGGTGCTCACGCCCGGCCCGATCGCCTCGACCACGCCGGAGCCCTCGTGGCCGAGCAGGTGCGGCAGGTAGCGGTCGGGGCCCTTCGCGCCCTGGATCTCGTTCAGCTGCGCGCCGCAGACGCCGCTCCATGCCAGCCGTACCCGCACCTGGCCGTAGTCCAGCTCGTCGGGAAGCGCAATCTCGGAGACCTCGAGTGGCGCGTTCTGCTCGACGAGGATCGCCGCCTTGACCCGCTCGCCCACAGCCGCCTACTCGAAGTAGATGAAGGAGTGGTCGCCGGCGTAGCCGGTGCGGTCGTACCACCACTCCCACTCCTGCGGCGTGTAGAAGCTCTCGCAGGTGAGCTGCCAGTACAGGAGGTTCGCCTTCTCCTCCTCTGTCCGGTATGACTCGACGCAGATGTAGGCCTTGTCCTTCGAGACCCGGACGACCTCCTTCAGGGCTTTCTCCAGGTCGAACACCTGAAGGTTGTGGAAGACGTTGATCGAGAAGACGTAGTCGAATACCGAGTCCTCGAAGGGGAGCTCGGTGGCGCTTGCGAACCGAAGGTGCGGGCGCACCTCTTCCTTGGCATGGTCGATCCCGTACTCGGAGACGTCGATCCCGGCTACCTCGATACCCGGAACGGCCCGGGTCAGCTCGTACAGGAGGAAGGCCTTGCCGCAGCCGACGTCCAGCACCCGGTCGCCCGACTTCAGGCCATAGTGCGAGGCCATCTGCTCGGCGACCGGCAGCCACCGGCCGTCGTAGGTGTAGCCCCCGTAGCCGTAGTGGCGGTCGCCGTCCCAGTAGTCGTAGCCCCATTGCTTGGCGGTCTTGGCAGCCTCCGCCTTGGGGAACTCGGTAACCCGGCCGACGTAGTCGCGCTTGGTGGCCGTATGGATTGGGGTGAGGAAGTCGACGTAGGCCATGGTCAGCGGGGCATGCTAGCCGCTGCGCCGTCGAGGGCCCGGCGCGCCTTGGCGAGCTGTTCGGCCTTGCGCCGCTCCGCCTCGTCGGCCCCAAACGCGAAGCGCCGGCGCTCGGCCGCGGTGGGAAGAAACTCGTTCAGCAGGATGCAAGCCCAGCGGGCGCGGTGCGCCGGAAGGACGAGCCTGGCACGCTCCTCCGCCGCCTCGGCGCCGATGTGAGCCGCGAGCGCTCCGGCGGCGAAGACCTCCCAGTGCTCCGTTCCGGCGCCCAGTTCCGGCATGCAGAAGAAGTTGGCGATCATCTTCGCCGGGTCGTCCCAACCGGCATATTCGAAGTCGAGGAAGCAGATCTCTCCGCTCGGTCGCGCCAGCGCGTTGTGGAAGCCCAAGTCGCCCGGTGAGAGGCACCGCTCGGCCGGCGGGAGCTCGCGGGCCGGGTCCAGACCGCGCCCCGCCGCGACGGCCAGCAGGTCCGCTCGGGCACGCGACCAGAAGGGTGCGAGTTCGTCGTTTGCGAACGCGCGCACCTCTGGCTCCTCGACGCTCGCAAGCCGCCCGAGGCGCCGGTCGACGAGCGCCAGGTGCGCCGCCAGGGTAAAGCAGGCCTCCGAGGCCGGACCCAGGCGCGCGGCCTCCGGTCGCTCGCGGTGGCGGTTGAGCTCGCCGGAGAGCGCGGCGACTGCCTGCACCGCCTCGCGCCCGACGTCGGCCTGGGTCAGATGGCGGCCCTCGATCCACTCGTAGAGGCCGAGGGCCTCGTCGTCGTCGCGGGCGAGCGGCCGGGGCACGGACCGCACTCCGTTGTCCCAGGCGAACGCGAGGAAGCCGAACTCTGTGCCGAGGCGGTCGCGGGGATCGGCCGGGTGGCGGAAGTACGCCTTGAGCAGCGCTGTGCCGGCCGACGTCTGGACACGGTAGACGCGATTGTTGGCACCGCCCTCGATCGGCTCCAGCGTCAACCCACCGGGCATGCCCGCCTGCGCGAGGAGAGCCGTGACCGCTTTCCTGGGCGGCATCATCCCAGCACGAGCCGCTCGACATCCGCCCACGAGCACGCCCGTTCGAGGCCCGAGGGAACGTCGGCCTGCTCGGCGGCGGGGTCGAACAGGATGCGCACCATGCCGTCTGGGAACCCGAACTCGGTCAAGAAATCCACGTGGTCGTCGACAAAATGCGTGCAGCCGAGGCGGCGGATGTGCTCGGCCTTCTCCGAGGGCGTCACGCCAAAGCGGACGCGATCCTCGCTCAGCAGCTCACCGACGATGCGGGCCGAGTGCATCCAGCCGAGCGCCGCTGCGCGCAGATCGGTGTCAGGGCCGGCGTGGGGCCGCTCGGTCTTGTGGCTCACGATTGCGCACTCGACGCCGTGCTCGCGGGCGTGGTGGAAGAATTCGACGGCGCCCGGGAAGGCCGTCGCCTCGCCGATCCGCTCCCCGTAGGCGGCCGCCTGAAGCAGGGCCCAGTCATCAGGGGAGAGCGCCGCCTTGACGCTGCGCTTGGTCGCCGGTAGATCCGCTGACACCAGGCCCCGCTCGACCGCCAGCCGGTGCAAGAGCGCGTCGTAGCTGACGATGGTGTTGTCGAAGTCGACGCCGACCAGCACTAGTCGTCTAGTCGGAGACGGCGGGCTGCATCACGGCGGCCTGCACGCGCCTGGCTATGTTCTCGGCGGTCAGGCCGTACCGCTCGCGAGCGTGGCTCTGGCCGCCCGCCTCGTGCAGGTACCAGTCGCCGACGCCGACGCGCAGGAGCTGGGCCCCGGGCGCGTGGGGGCGGTCCGCCAGCCACTCGGCGACGGCCGAGCCGAATCCGCCGATCAGGCTGTGCTCCTCTACGGTCGCCACGACCTTGTGGGAGCCGAAGGCATCGGCAAGGAGCTCCTCGTCCAAGGGCTTGACGGTGTGGAAGCTTACGACCCGGGCCGAAACCCCCTCGGCGGCCAGCAGGTCGGCCGCCTCGAGCGCGGTCGGCACGATCGTGCCGGTGGCCAGAAGCGTGACATCGCTGCCCTCGCGGACGGTGATCGCCCGCCCGATCCGGAAGTCCGCGGGTACGCCCTCGTGGATGAGCGGCTCGTTCTTCTTGCCCATCCGGATGTAGACAGGGCCGTCGTGAGCGACCGCCGCTCGCAAGGCTGCTCGCACCTCGTGGGCGTCGCCGGGGCATACCACGCTCATCCCCGGGAGAGCCCGCAGGAAAGCGATGTCCTCGTTCGCGTGGTGGGTGACACCGAGGCTGGCGTAGGAGAGGCCGGCCCCCACGCCCACGATCGTCACAGGGAGATCGTGGTAGCAGACGTCCACGCGGATCTGCTCGAGGCAGCGCGTGGTGACGAAGGGCGTGATCGTGTAAGTGACCGGCCGCAGTCCGCACATCGAGAGCCCGGCCGCCATCCCCATCATGTTCTGCTCGGCTACGCCGCAGTTGAGGAAGCGATCTGGCGCCAGCTCTTTAAATCGGTCGAACAGGCGGTTGCCGATGTCGCCCGAAAGCAGGATGACTCGCTCGTCGTCCCCCGCCAGCTTCGTCAGCTCGTCGGCGAAGGCGTTCCTCACGAGGGCACCAGCCCTAGCTCACGGTACGCCGCCGCGACCTCATCCTCGGTTGGGATCCGGTAGTGCCAGTTGTTGTCATCCTCCATGAAGGAGACGCCCTTGCCCTTGACGGTGTCGGCGATCACGGCGACCGGCTTGCCGGAGCCATCGGGGAGCTTCGTCACGAGCTCAACGAGCGCGTCGAGGTCGTGCCCGTCGACCTGGTGGGCGCTCCAGCCGAAGGCCTCGAACTTATCCGCTAGGGGGTCGAGGGCCATCACTTCCTGGCTGCGGCCAGTCGCCTGCCACTTGTTGTAGTCGACGACCACCATCAGGCGGTCGAGCTTCCGAGCGCCGGCGAACATCGCCGCCTCCCAGACCGAGCCCTCCTCGCACTCGCCGTCCGACATCACCACGAAGACACGGTAGTCGCGGTGCTGGACGCGCGCCGCGATCGCCTGTCCGACCCCGATCGGGAGGCCATGGCCCAGAGACCCGGTGGCGGCCTCGAGACCCGGGATCGAGCCTGGGCTCGGCTGCTCGGGCAGGCGGCTCCCGGCCGTGTCCATCGTCCAGAGCTCGTCCTCGTCGATGAACCCGCGCATCGCGAGCGACGCATAGATCGACATCGCAGCGTGGCCCTTGCTCAGGATCAGCCGGTCGCGGTCGGGATCGCCGGCACGGTCAGGCGAGACATTCAGCACCCGCCAATAGAGCGCGACGAGGATGTCCACGCACGAAAGGCAGCCGCCGAGGTGAGCGGTGGAGCGCTTGTGCGAGAGCTCGACGAGCGTCCCACGCATGCGTGCCGCGACCGCGGCGAGATCGTTCCCTTCGGACACGGCATTTAGCATAGTGGCGTGCCCGCTTGCCTCCGGAGACAGCCGGCTGGGCTAATGTACCCAACGTGTTTGCCGCGACGGTGACGGCCGCGTGACGCACGCGGGCCCCGAAGTCGAGATCTTAACCGGCGATGTCGTTCAGGCGACACGTCAGAGCGTCTCCGCGCTCGGCCTGCGCGCTGAGCATGCGCCACTGAGGCGGGCCAGGCTGTGCGCGCACGGGAGCGTGTCCGACCCGCTTCATGAGATGCTGATCGTGGTCGATCGGGACAGCTACATTCGCCCCCACCGGCACCCGGGAAAGACCGAGTCGCTACATGTGATCGACGGAGCAGCCGACCTGGTCATCTTCGACGATGACGGCACGGTCGCCGACGTGGTTCCGATCGGCGATTACGCCTCGGACCGCGTGTTTTATTACCGGTTGAACGCGCCGGTGTTTCACACGCTCCGTTTGCGTTCCGACAAGCTCACCGTTCATGAAACGACGAACGGGCCATTCAACCCCTCCGAAACGGAGTTCGCTCCGTGGGCAGCCGAGCCGGAGGACACGGCCGCCCGCCGTCGCTACCTCGAAGCACTCGACCGAGAGCTAGCCGCTCGCAACTCGGGGTGAGCTCCACCGAGCGCACGATCCTGGTCGGCGCGAGCAAGGGGATCGGTCGCGAAGTTGCCGCTGCGTTCCTCCAAGCCGATGCCGACGTGACGATTCTGTCGCGTACTGCGCCGGCAGGACTAAAAGGTGCGGCGCACATCGAGGTCGATCTGTCGGACCTGGGCGACGTCAGCGAGGTAGCGGCGGCACTGGTCGACGGGCGGCCTCCGTTTCGCAACCTCGTCTTTCTGCAGCGGATGCGGGGTGAGGCGGATGGCGATCCATTGCGGCAGGAGCTGACGGTGTCCGTCGAGGCCACGAAGCTGTTGATTGATTCCCTCACCGCCAACCGGCCCCCTGACCATCCGGGGGCGATCGTCATCGTCGGCTCACTGGCGGCCGACCTGGTAGCTGCCGATCAGCCGCTCTCCTACCATGTCGCGAAGGCCGCCATGAACGCGGTGGTCCGTTACTACGCGGTGCGGCTCGCGCAGGACGGAATCCGAGTTAACGGTGTGACACCTGGGAATGTGCTGCGGGAGGAGGCCCGAGCTTACTTCAGGGAGAACCCCGCTGAGTACGAGCGGCGGATCCGTCACACGCCGCTCGGCCGAATGGGCCGCGCCGGCGAGATCGCCGACGTCATCTCATATCTGTGTAGCGATCGCGCTTCGTTCATCACCGGACAGGTGGTTGTCGCAGACGGAGGCCTGTCGCTGATGTTCCAGGGCACCCTCGACTGACCGCGTTCCGGCCTAGCCGGAAATGATTCTCGGCTCTGGGAGCAGGACCAGGAAGGTCCCGCCGCGGCTGAGATAGTCGCGATGCTTGTCGATGATCATGTCGGCGAATCTCCACGCGAGCACGAGAATCGCGTCTGGGGACCGGTCAGAGATCGCGTCGGCCGAAACGACGGGGATGTGGTGGCCGGGACTGAACCGGCCCTGCCGCTCGGGAATGTCGTCGACGATGAATTCGAGCTTGTCGCCGAGATCGAAATGATGGATCAGCACGGTGGAGGTAGCTGAAGCGCCGTAGCCGGCAACGGTCCCCCCTCGCTCCCGCACGGCATCGACCTGCTGGGTGACCGTACGCCGCACCTCCTCGATCCTGGCGTCCCAGTTCTCGTAGATCTCCAGGCCGTAGAGGCCGGCGGATTCTTCACGCTCGATGAACGACTCGACCGACGGGCCGACCGCCCGAGGACCGCCCTTGAGCTGCGCGACCCCGCGTAAAGATCCGCCCTTTGTCGGAATATGGATTACATCGACGAGCTCGAGGCCGTGGCGCGCCAGGAACGTTCGCAGCGGCTTGACGGAGTGGTGACACAGGTGCTCGTGGTAGATGAAGTCGAACACCATCCCCTCGATCATGTCCAGGAGGTAGGAGACCTCGAAGAAGAACAGGCCGTTCGGCGCAAGGAGCTCCCGGACCGAGTCCGCCATCTCCCCCATGTCATCGGCGTGCGCGAACACGTTGTTGGCGGTGACGATGTCGGCGCGGCCGTGGTCACGCCGGATCCGCTCGGCGACCGGAACGTTCATGAAGCTCGCGACGGTCTCGATGCCGGCGGCGGTCGCGCGTGAGGCGATCTCCTCGGCGGGGTCCACCCCCAAGACCCGGAGCCCGTGTTCCTTGAAGAACCGAAGGAGCGTTCCGTCGTTGCTGCCGATGTCGACGGCGAAGCCGCCGGGGCGGGCCCCCGAATACGCGATGGCCTCGTCGGCGTATCGCTCGAAATGCGCGACCAGCCCAGGCGAGCTCGCAGTCTCGTAGATGTAGTTCCCGAACAGAAGCTCGGGATCGACAACGTCCAGCAGCTGGGCATGCCCGCACGCCCGGCAGGCGAACAAGTCCAACGGGAAGGCTGTTTGGGGCGTGTCGACCTCGGCTTCCTCGACGTAGGCGTCGACCGGGGGGGTCGGAGTCAAGCTGAGAACGAGCACCACATCGCTCGAACCGCACAGCCGGCAGGTGGACCGCCGCCGGACCGTCTCTTCGGCGAGAGGCATGCCTGTGGTCATGAGGGAGTCACGGCTTTCTAATGTTCGTATGGCAACGTTCGCGTGGCGACCGGGCGATCCTTTCCCGTTCTCATCGGCGACGGGCCGACCTCGGGGAGGCCGTTGTCGCGGGAGACCCACGCCGCCCGTCCGGGCTCCAATCCGAGCACGTCCGGAGACGATCATAACGTCCACCGCTGCCCCACGCGCTCGTCGACCGATCGGCTGCGGGCCTTACGATACTGGCGTGTCCTCTTCCCTTTCGGAGACAGCCAGCCGGCCGGTGAAGCGCCTCGTTCGGAGGGCGATCGAGACGATGCCGGGCACCGCGCCGCGCCGCGTTCTGATCGCGGCCGAGGGCAGCATGTACCGCTGGCCCTTCTACCGGCCGCTCGCGCGGCCCGGGCGCCGCGAGGTGCTAATGACCTACGACCTTCGCTGCTCGGCGCCGAGCTTCGGCGACTTCATGCAGTTCGCACTCGTCGCCCGGCTCTACCAACTACGCGGGGTCCGCACGCGAATCGTCGTGATCGACGGCGAGCTGCGCGATGACCACGTCGCGCTGGGGCCGGACGTCGTCGCCAACCACCTCGCGCGGGCCGGGCAATATCCCGAGATCGCTAAGGCGGTCTCCCTCGGTGGGATGTTCGAAGTCGAGCGGATGCCCTACGCCGAGTTTGCAGCGAGGGAGGGCGAGATCGGCAGGGGAAGGGGCCGGTACCCCACGCGCCGAGACCAGCTCGCGCGGCGAGGCGTCTACGCACAGTCGTGGGGCGTGCTCGAGCACGTACTGCGGCGAAGCTCGGCCGCAGCCCGGAAACGCTTCGCCCTCAAGGAGACGGAGGTGGGAGCTAACCTCGGGCTTACTGCGCCGGAAGGGGAGTATCTCACCGTGGCGGTTCGCGCCGCATCCCTCGCCGGCCAGGACCGCGATATCACTGCGGCGGAGCTGGAGGGCTGGCTCGAGCGGATCCGGGCTCATTTCCCGGCTGAGCCGGTCTGGATCGTGTCCGATGAGGCGGGCACGGAAGCGGTCCGCTCGTGGGAGCTGGACTTCGACCTGCGCTACGCCTGGGATTTTGGCCGCAGCTTCGCCGCCCACACGCTCCTTGCTCTCGGTTCGCTCGGATACGTCCAGCTCCGAGGCGGAGGTATCACCACCGGCCTCATGTGGGGAGCCACCCCGTTCTTCATGAAGGCCAACCCGAGCAACGAGCTGACACTGTGGATGGACGCGATCTATGAGGACGGTTACCGATTCCCGTGGGGTAGCCCGCTGAGCGTGTGGTACGCGCTCGGTACCGGCGACGTCGAGGTGCAGCTCGAGGAATTCCTCCGCTCCCTGCGGCGATCCTCCACCGCGCCGATTCGGGAGCACGGCGTGAGGGCTGCCACGTGAGCGGGAATCCCGGCATGAACGAAAAACGGAGGGCGACGGCCTCCGGAGGTGCGAGGTTCGCCGACCGCTACCTCACGTACGTCTCGGAGGTGCTGAGCAATATCGACCGCGAGGCGATCGCCACCTTCGCCGATGCCCTACTCGCGGCGCGCGAGCGCCAGGCGACGATCTTCTTCATCGGGAACGGCGGCAGTGCTGCCACCGCGAGTCACTGGGTGAACGACCTCACCCGCTGGCGCGGAAGGCCCTTCCGCGCGCTGTCGCTCACGGAGAACGTCGCGATGCTTACCGCTGTCGCCAATGACTATGGGTACGATCACGTATTCCGGTGGCAGCTCGAAAACCTGATGACACCGGGCGATGTGGTGGTCGCTATCTCTGCGTCGGGTAACTCACCCAACATCGTCGAAGCGATGAAATACGCGCGCGCCCACGAGGGGGTAACCGTCGGGCTGACGGGCTTCGACGGCGGCGCGCTGCGCGAACTCGTCGAGATCAACATTCACGTACCCACCTCCGTCGGCGAGTACGGTCCGACTGAGGATGCACACCTGATCCTCGATCACCTCGTTACGGCCTACCTCTGGGAGGCCTGCGCGGCCGAGGGCGCGGGCGCATGATGTCCCGGCGAGTTGGACTCGGACGGCTGGGCGGGCGGGTACCGGATCGCGCGACTGTAGATCGGCCCGCCGCGAGCCAGGCGCCGGTGGACGGAGGGGTAGCGCGCTGGTCGCGGGTTCGCGTGCTTCTCGGCTACCAGCACAGCACGGGACTAATCGCTGCGCTGACCATCAGTTCGGTGCTGACCGGTCTGACCGAGTCTGCGATCCTCGGGATTCTCACGCAGGTGGCGACCGCCCTGGTCGGCGGCACCTCGAGCGTCCATATCGACGCCGGGCCCTTTCACGGAACCGCGACGATCACAGCTCTCATCGCAGTCGCGTTCGGGCTGGCGCTTCTGCGCCTCGCTCTACAGGTCGTCGTCTCCTGGGTTCCGCCGCGAATTGCCGCTGAGACGCAAACCCGCCTCAGAAACGAGCTCTTCGTCGCATTCACCGGGGCCTCGTGGGGGGTGCAGTCGCGTGACCGGGAAGGTCACCTGCAGGAGCTCCTGACCGATCAGGTCGCCACGGTTGCCAACGGCGTTCTATATCTCGCGATGGGTCTTGCGGCGGGTCTGATCTTCGCGGTGCTCGTCATCTCCGCCCTCGTGCTCAACGTAATCGCGGCCTTTGCGGTGCTGGTCGCGGCCATCGGTCTGTTCTTCTTGATGCGTCCTCTGAGTTCCATGGGCCACCGGCACGCAAAAGATCTCTCCGCAGCACAAATGAACTATGCAAGCGGGATAGGAGAGTCGGTGCGGCTGGCGGTGGAGGTCGAATCCTTCGGCGTGGTTGAGCGTGCAGCGCAAGCCGCTTCGCCCGATTCGTGGACGGGATCCAAGGGCCATACTTCGAGACGCAGTTCCTCGTGCGGCTGGGTCCGGCTCTCTACCAGAGCCTCATCTATGTGTTCCTCGCCGCGGGCCTGGGGCTCCTGGCCCTAATCAATGCGCACCACATCGCGTTACTCGGCGCAGTGATCCTGCTCCTGATCAGAGCCGGAATCTACGGCCAGGAGATTCAGGCTAACTATCAGGGTCTGCTCCAGACGCTGCCTTATGTCGACCGCATACAGGGAGCCCAGGAACGGTATGCCTCGAGCACCCGCCCTATGGGAGTAGAACCACTACGGAGCATCCGCACCCTGACCTTCGATGAAGTGAGTTTCGCCTACGAGCCAGGGCAGCCAGTGTTGCGCGACATCGGCTTCGAGATCGCGGGCGGGGAGGCGATCGGCGTCATTGGTCCGTCGGGAGCGGGCAAGTCGACCCTGATCCAGGTTCTGCTCCGCCTGAGAAGCCAGACCAGCGGCCGGTACCTCATCAACGGCACGCCAGCCGACCAGTTCGTGCGTGAGGACTGGAATCGCCTGGTCGCGTACGTGCCCCAGAGCCCTCAGCTCCTGCATGACACGGTCGCCGAAAACATCCGGTTTCTTCGCGACATCGACGACGAAACGGTCCGGCATGCCGCCCGGCTGGCAGGCATCCACGACGAAATCACGACGTGGCCGGATGGGTACGAGACCGTCGTCGGCCCCAGGGCGAACGCGGTTTCAGGTGGGCAACAGCAGCGGATATGCCTTGCCCGCGCGCTGGCCGCCCGTCCCCAGTTGCTCATTCTCGACGAACCGACCAGCGCACTCGATCCTCACTCCGAGCTGCTGATTCGTGAGTCACTCTTTGGCCTGAGACACGAGTTGACCCTGTTTGTGGTCGCCCATCGACTGTCAACGTTGGACCTGTGCGAGCGCATCATGGTCATCCGCGACGGACGCCTAGAGGCGTTCGGCACGCCCGAGAGCTTGCAGAGCACGAATATCTACTACCGGTCCGCGATGCAGATTGCCGTGGGAGCCACAGATCAGTGACCCCGTGCGAGCACGCACTCGCCGTCCGGCAACCGTGAGCGACGGTTCCCCAATTCGGGTCGCGTTCGTCGGGCAGGACGTCTACTTCCGGGTCTGTTCGCTGGCGCAGCCCGCGGGTGGCCTCGAGCCCACGTTCGTCGACTTCCGTACAGGCGCGCGGGAGAGCGTGCTGCTCGCGGCGCTCGAGAGGCTCGATCCGGATGTCGTGGTGGTGTTCCGGCCGGAGATCATCCCCCGCGGGTTGTTCGGCTTATTGCGAGCCATGACCGTGGGTTACCTCACCGAGCCGCTCCCACGAAAGCGGTCGGTTCGTCATCGCGACCTAGAGGAGCGCATGGCGGCGCTGCGGCAGGTCGATCCGGGCAACTTCGACCGGATCGTCTCGTTCGATCCGTTGATCGGCTCGTCCGCCGGGCGCGTGCTGAAGGTGTGGCGCTCCCTGCCAATCCCGCTCGACGACGCGGTCTTCATGGACGTGCACGAGCGCGGGCAGCCGCCGCGACTCCTGTTCCTGGGCCGGCCCACGGAGCACCGCGAGGCGCTTCTCGCACCGATCAAGCGCAGTCATCGGATCGTCCACATCGGCCACGGCCTGCACGGCCCGCAGCTGATGCGCTTCCTCGCGAGCGCCGACGTGCAACTCAACCTCCACAACCACCCCTATCCGACGTTCGAGAACCGCGTGTGCCTCGCACTCGCGGCCGGTCACCTGGTGATCTCCGAGCCGCTCAGTCCGGATCACGGCCTGCGGGCCGGGCGTGACTTCCTGGAGGCCGACGATGCCGACACCTTCCTGTCGCTCGTCGACGAGCTAGCGCGCGACCCGGCGGCGTTCCTCGATGTGCAACGTGCCGGACGAGAGCAGGCGGAGCAGTTCCGCGCCTCCCGCGTCTACCCGCCGCTGATCAGGGATGCGCTCGAAGATGTCGCCGAGCACGGGAGCCCTCGCCAGCGTCATTAGGGTCGACCGCCGTACCTCAGGCGCCGCCTCGGTCCGACCCGAACGCGGCCACATCGGCGAGCAGATCGTGTAGGACGCGCCCGAAGAGGCGCGACGCGCGGTACTGCTCGGCCTTGCGACGGCCTCGGACGCGGACCCTGTGGTGCATCTCCGGGAAGCGGCCGAGGCGGTCGAGGTGCTTCACGAGCCCCTCCGGTGAGTCGATGTGCAGGTAATCGATGTTGCGCTCGAGGCCGTGAGCAGGGACGAGCGTGTCTGCAAGCAACAGCTGACCCGCGGCAAGGTGCATCCCGACCTGCTGGCTGAAGCCGCCGCCCGGTTCGCGCGCGACGTAGACGCCAACGTCGTACTCCCCCAGAAGCTGGATCAGCGACGCCCCGCTCACCCCGTGGATCACCTGTAGGAGGTCGTTGTGATGCTTGGCTCGGATGAGCATGTACTCGCGATACTCGGTCGAAGCCCCGACCGTCAACGCATGCGGTGTGCCGTGGACTCGACGCACGTCAGCAAATAGCGCATCGCTCACGGGCGGCGGCACCGCCCGCCACACCCGGCCGCCGGGAATCTCCACCCCGCTGAGCGACGGCCGAAACGAAACGACCCTGTCGAGGCTGCGAATCGCCGCTACGTGCTGAGCCGCCGGAGCGCCGTCTACGAGCATCCCGAGACGGAGCCCGGGCAGCGCTTCGAGCAGGTCCGCGGGCGCTTGGACCGGATCGAAGATCACGGTGACGTCCGGGCGGAACTCGTTCGTGGCGGCCACCACACCGCCCTCGGGTGGCTCATCGAGCCTTACGCGGCGCACCAGCATGGCGTCGGTCGAAGCCGGCGGGACGCAGCCGTCAAGCCACACCTCGGCGCCCAGGAAGGCGACGCGCACGGGGTCCGGGCCATTCCGCACCCCTGCGGACGCCGCGCTTGGCACTGCTTGGGCGTGCATCGGCCTCGCTACGATAGCGGCGCGCCCCGGGGAGGGCGCATCTGCGTTATGCCCCGAAATTCCGACCCCACCAAGTCGCAGACGTGAAGGTCGCATTCCTGGTGAACGACCTCCAGCTTTCGGGCGGGGTCGGCGTTGTGGTGCAGCACGCTCGCCGGCTGAGCGCGATGGAGGACTGGGATGTAACGCTCGTGCTGGTCCGCGAAGCGGAGGGGCCAAGCTGGCACGGCTATGAGCACCTCCCTCACCTGCACGTCTGTTCGCGTCTCGAGGCGATGGCGGATCGCTACGACGTTGCGGTCGCGACGTGGTGGGAGACGGCGTTTTCGCTATTCGAGCTGTCGGCCGAGCGGCACGCCTACTTCGTCCAGAGCCTCGAGGACCGCTTCTACCACCACACCCAGGTGGAGCAACTCGCTGCCGCGATGACCCTCGACCTCCCTGTCGCGTTCATCACAGAGGCGCGCTGGATCGAGGAAACGCTCACCGACCTGCGCCCCGACGCGCCGTGCTATCTGGTTCGCAACGGAATCGACAAGGAGACATTCGCTCTCCTCGCCGAGGTCGCTCCCTCGCAGGGGCCGTTGCGGGTTCTCATCGAGGGCTCTCCCTACGTCTGGTTCAAGCATGTGCCTGAATCGGTGCAAGCGGCGGCCGCGATGCTCGAGCCTCATCGTGTCACCGTCGTGTCGAGCGATCTCAGGGGCGGAACCGAGCTGGCCGCGGACGAGGTCGTCGGTCCGCTGAGCCAGCGCGAGATGGCCGACCTGTACGCGCGTAGTGACGTGTTGCTCAAGCTGTCGAGCGTCGAGGGCGTGTCCGGACCCCCGCTGGAAGCGTTTCACTGCGGCACAACCTGTGTGGTCACGCCGGTGACCGGCCACGACGAGTACGTGGAGCACGGAGTCAACGGATTGCTGACCGATTGGGATGATCTGCGGGGAACCGCGCGACAGCTCGACCTGCTCGCTCGCGACCGAAGGCTGCTGCATTTCCTGCAGACGAACGCTCTCGAGACGGCGAGGGCATGGCCGAGCTGGGAGGAGTCGAGCCAGCGCATGGCGGCTGCGCTGCTCGCTATCCGGGAGGAGCCGGAGCCGGGTGGACCCGTGGCGAGCGCCCGCCTCCTAGCGGACCTCTGCGGAGGCGTCGAGACGTACAACGCGAGCCTCGGGCACCACATGGACATCGTGCAGCAGGCCTTGCGGTTGCAGCACCATGTCAACCGGGTGCGAGGAAGCAAATGGGCTCGGCCCCTGCGCCCAGTGGCTCGTCTCGCGCGCCGTGCTCGTTCATGAGGAGACGTGTGCGTCGGGTTCTCGCGGCGGTCCATAGACGCACGCATGGTCACCAGGCTCGGGAGATCCCGGCCGCGTTGCTGGACCTGGCTCGCTCTGGGCAGACGCCGCTGGTTTCCGGGCAGATCGACCCCGGCCAGCCTCTGACCCTCGCCACCGTCATTCCCTCGTTCCGGCGCGGGAGCGGGGGGCACGCCACCGTTGTCAACCTGATGCGCGAGCTTCGCCGACGCGGACATACGGTGTCTCTCTGGTTGGAGGACTTCGAGGACCGGCACCCCCGCGAGCCCTCCGCCGCGACCAAACGCAGCTTCGCCGAGTCCTTCGCGGCCGGCGATCTCGACCTTCACGTCACCTTCGATCACTGGATGGGCGCGGATGTCGTGCTCGCCACCGGTTGGCAGACGGTGCCCCGGGCACTGCTGCTCTCGGGAGTCAAGGCCAGGGCGTATCTCGTGCAGGATCACGAGCCTGAGTTCTACGGCGCGTCGGCGCAGGCTCTGTTCGCGGAAGCGACGTACCGCCAGGACCTCCAGTGCATAGCCGCTAGCCCATGGCTGGCGGAGCTGCTACGAGACCGCTATCGCGCGAAGGCCTGCCACTTCGATCTCGCTGTCGATCACTCGATCTACCGCCCAACGGGAGAGCGTCGCCGCGATGATCTGGTCGTGTTCTATGCGCGGTCGGGGACCGCGCGGCGGGCTGTCCCGCTCGGCCTTCTCGCTTTGGAAGAGCTGCGGCGGCGACGGCCACACGTCGAGATCGCGCTGTTCGGGGGGGACGCGGCGCTGCCTGCCCCGTTCGCTCACACCAACCTCGGCGTGCTCGACGCTGCAACGCTCGCCCAGCTCTACTCGCGCGCCGCCGTCGGAATGGTGTTCTCGCTGACCAATCCTTCGCTGGTCGGCCTGGAGATGATGGCCTGCGGCCTCGCATGCGTCGAGTTGGCGACCGGGTCGATGCTGTCGACGTTCGGAGCCGCCGGCCCGCTCAAACTGGCAGATCCGAACCCACTGAGCGTCTGTGCCGCGCTCGAGCAGTTGCTCGACGACAGCGCCCTGCGCGAGCGCATGGCGGCAGACGGTGTCTCCTGGATGCAGAGGCGCACGTGGGATACGGCCGCCGCCCAAGTTGAGCACGGATTGCGCGCAGCGTTCGCGGGGCGCGGCTGACAAGATGGTCACGCCCTGGTAACCAGGCTGACCAGACCCGATGTTCCCGCGGGCCCGGCTCCGTCGTCGCGAGCCGGGGTCGTTGCCCGCGTGCGCCGCAAAGCGCTGCACGTGCCGCTGCCGCTCGCCCTGATTCTGTTGATCGGTGCTCTCCTTTCGGTCGCGTGGGACATCGCGGTACCGGCTTTCCAGGGGCCCGATGAAGATGCGCATTTCGGCTACGTGCAGCACCTCGCCGAGACGGGCCGGCCACCCAACCCGAGCACCGGGAGCAGCAGCTACTCGACCCAAGAAGCGACCCTTCTAAACGACCTGAACCTCCTCCCCCTGAGAGGCAACCTCTCGGCACGTCCTGCGTGGAGCTCTGCCGATCTCGCGCTCTGGCACCAAGCCGAGCGTCAGCTGCCGGCCGGCTCAAGCTCCAACGGCAACGGACCCAACGCGACAGGGCAAAACCCACCGCTCTACTACGCGCTGATGGCGATCCCTTACTGGCTGTTCTCCTCGCTGCCGCTCCTCAAGCTCCTGTTCGTACTGCGCCTGTTCGACGCTCTCTGTTTTCTTGCGACGATCGCGCTTACGTGGCTCATCGCGGGCGAGGTGTTCGGTCCCGTGCGTTGGAAACAAACGATGGCCGCCGGCGCAGTTGCACTCCAGCCGCAGCTCGCCTTCATGAGCGTCGTGATCAATTCGGACGGCCTGCTCGTGACGCTGACGACAGCTCTCCTGTTGATGGCGTTGAGGATGGCGATTCGAGGACCCACGCTTGGTCGTGTGGTCGCTGCCAGCGGCTTCACGGCCGCGGCCGTCCTCACCCACGGGCGGGGGCTCGTCACCGTCCCGGTCCTCGGTCTTGCCATCCTCGTCGCGTGGCTTCGCCACCGTCCTCCGCTGCGTGACGCGCTCGCTCAAGCGGGCGCGGCCGCCGTCACCGTCGGCGTCGCGTTCGTCGCCTACCTCTTGTTCGCCGCCTCTGGCGGCTCAGGCGGCCTTTACGGGGGCGAGGTCACCTCTATCAACACGAGTCGTGGGTTCAATCTCAAGCAGTTCCTTTCCTCGATCTACCAGTTCTACTTTCCGAGGCTGCCTTCGCTGACCCCGCGCATTGGACCCGACTATGGCTACCGCCAGGTATTCATCAACACCTTCTATGCCACATTCGGCCAGCTCGAAGTGACATTCAGGCAAGGCATCTACGACATCCTTCAAGTGGCGTCGGCGCTCGGCCTGGTCGTCTTCTACACCGCGTGCGTCGTTCGCTGGCGCGCGCTCCGGCGCTCCTGGCCGGCGGTCGCGGTGATGCTGTCGCTGCTGCTGACGCTGCTTCTGGCTCTCCACTACATCTCGTATCGCGAGCTGCTCGCAAACGGCGGCGTCGACCCGGTTATCGTCGGTCGCTATCTCTTGCCGATGGTGAGCCTGTTCGGGTTGGCGATTGCATTCACGGTCGGGTCACTACCACGACGCGTCGGCCCGTTTGTCGGCGCCGCGATCCTGTCGGCCGGATTGCTCCTGGCACTGGGCGGGATCGGGATCACAGCTGCGAGGTTCTATGCCTAGGCGCCGGTCTTGGCGGCCAGATCTGGCCACTTCCTGTCTTGCGCTTATGGTGCTTCTGATCGTCATTGGCGCGCTTATCTTCTGGCGGCCGTTCCTAGCCCGGTCCTCGCCACCGATCACCGAAGTTCCGGCGCCGTCCGCCCTGTTCGTGCTGGCGGAGTTTCCCGTGACCCCGCACCAGCAGGCATGCGAGAACTCGGTCACGGTGACGTCCGATAGCCGCCTTGCCACGTTTCAGCTCCGCCCTGCCAAGCCCACTCCGACCGGAGGTCCGCCGGTGGGGTTCATATTGCGTGGCCCTGGTTATCGAGCCTCCGCCGTTGTACCCGGGGGCTATCCGGGTGGATCGGTGACCCTCCCGATAACGCCGCCCGTGCGGAGCCTGGTTGGAACCGCATGCTTCGTGAATCTGGGTGTGAAAAACGTACTGCTCGACGGAACCACTGAGGGTCGAACGATCTCCCGGCCGGCCCTCGAGATCGGCGGCCGGCCCGTGATGGGTGACGTTGCGCTGTCCTTTCAGAACTACCCGTCAGTGTCGGTGCTAGATGAGCTAGGCGTCCTCTTCGGTCACGCGTCGAATCTGACGGACGGACTGGTCCCCGTTTGGCTCATCTGGCTGATCGCCCCGCTGGTCGCATTCGGCGTTCCAATCGCACTGCTCCTCGCCTTCTACAGCGCGATGCTGGAGGACTTCGGCGACGCGCGCTGAGCGGCGCGCAAGACGGCCGGGCTGGTCGGCCGTCAGAGGTTCTCAGCTACGGATGGCGCGGTGCGATTGAACACGACGAAGCCCAGCGCGAACACCCCGGAGACGATCGCGACCACGACCAGCACGCCGCCGTGCCCGAGGATCGCGGCAGCTCCCGGCGCGGCGTTGTTGATCATCGCGTGCCGGAACTGCTGGAAGATCGTGGCGAGCGGGTTGAGCATGTACAGCTTGACGAGGGTCGGACTCAGCTTCTCCTGCACCAGGGTCAGAGGAACGATCACCGGCGAGCAGTAGAACAGGATCTGGGAGATGACTTCCCAGATCGGAGCCACGTCTCGGAAGTACACGTACAGCGACGACAGAAGCATCGCCAGGCCCGTCGCGAACACGGCCAGCAGCCCGACGATCAACGGTAGCTGGAACCAGCTGAGCATCGGGCGCACGCCCGAGGCGAGCGCGAACACAAGTACGACGATCAGATTCAGGCCCAGGTTGAACATCGCACCGAGCACGATCGACAGCGGTATGACCATTCGCGGGAACTGGATTTTGCGGACCAGCGCCTCCCGGTCGAGCACACTGCTCACCGCTCCTCCCGTCGCCTCGGCGAAGAACGTGAACAGCACGATCGACCCGAGCATCTGCATGCCGTAGAAATGGTTGGGTTGGCCGAGCTTGGCGTCGGCGCCTGAACCGACGTGACCGATCACCGTGAAGAACACGTACAGCACGCTGAACAACAACAGCGGCCGCATGAGCTGCCAGAAGTAGCCGAGCACCGACCCAAAGAAGCGGAGCTTCCACTCGGTACGCGCGAGGTTGAAGGTCAGGTGCCAGAACCGTCTCCAGTCGCCCGTCAGTGCCTCGGGTCCGTTGATGGGTCGTCCGAGCGACTCGTAGAACTGCGTCTCGGCGACGCTCACGGTTTGACCTCATGGGCGACGGGTGACCCTGCACGCTCGATCGTGACGTCGGTGGGGAGGTCGACAACGCCTCCCATCGCACCCGTTGCCGTGACCAGAAAGGTGAATCCACTGGCGAAGCGGTCGACGACCTTCAGCACCGAGCCGCGCGCCCCGAGCGCGACCACCGGGCTGTACCGCCCGGGAGCGAGGACGTTCTCGAAGGTGAACGAGAACAACAGCTGTTCACCGGCGTGGAAGCGACCGCTCTGCGGGTGTTGGACCCACGATGACGTGATCAGCACCGCCTTCAGGTCCTCGTTGTGGATGTGCACCCCCGCCTCGGGGTCCTCGACGTCGATCATGAACTGCACCAGCACCCGCAGAGTGATGCGATGGCCCTGCGGCATCGCGCTCAAGCGCCTGCCCTGATCGTCCTCGACCCAGACGTCCAACACCCGCGCGTCCCCGTCGCCCTGGTCCCCGACGTCGGCGTCGGCCACGGGCTCCGGCCGACCGCCGAAGTTGAGCTCGAGGTACTGATCGGCGACCTCGGCGGGCGGACCGATGTGAACGAGCGAGCCCCGCTCCAGCAGGAGCGCCCGGTGGCAGAACCGCTGGAGTGTCCCCATGTCATGGGTCACGAACACGATCGTCTTACCGGCGGCGCGCATCGTATGGAAGACGTCGAAGCACTTCTGCTGAAACGCGGCGTCCCCAACCGCGAGCACCTCGTCGATCAGCAGGATCTCGGCATCGACCTGGATCGCCACCGAGAAAGCGAGCCGGACCTGCATGCCGGACGAGTAGTTCTTCAGCTTGAGCTCGCGGAACTCCTCGAGCTCGGCGAATTCGATCACGCTGTCGTAGCGCTTGCGCGCCTCCTTTGGCGAGAGTCCCATCATGATGCCGTTCAGGATCACGTTGTCGCGGGCGGCCAGCTCCATGTTGAAGCCGACGCCCAGCTCGATCAGCGTTGACAGCCGCCCCCGGCACCAGATGTCGCCATCGCACTTGTAGATACCGGCGATGCACTTCAGCAGCGTGCTCTTGCCGCTGCCGTTCCGCCCAGCTATGCCGAAGAACTCGCCGGGCTCGACGGCGAACGAGATGTCGTTCAGCGCTCGGAACGTCTGGTAGCGGGTCTGGCGGCGCGGGTGAAGCGCCCGCTCTTTGAGCGTGTGCACTTGTTGCTCCGGAAGCCGGAATGTCTTGCTGACACTGCGCGTCGCAACCGCGGGCAAGCGGACGTCCGGGGACGATGGCATCCGCCAGAGCGTACCCAGCTCAAAGCCCGGCGAGGATGGTTCGCAAGCCGTCTCGCAGCGAAACCTCAGCCTCCCACCCTAGGTCGCGCCTGGCACGGGTGACGTCAAGGCAGCTGCGCCGCACCTCTCCGGGTCGTTCCGGGACGAACCGCGGCTCGGGCATTGCCCCGCCAGACACGTCGTTCAGCGCGTCGATCAGATCGAGTACGGCGGTCTCCCGACCATGGCCGATGTTGACCGGGCTGGTGAGCGTGGAGTCGGCGGCCAGCAGGTTTGCCCGGACGACGTCGGCGACGTCGACCCAATCGCGCGTCTGGCGCCCGTCGCCGAACACGGTCGGTGCCCGATTGTCGATCAGGCAGCCACAGAAGATCGCCACGACCCCTGCCTCACCGTGAACGTCCTGACGCGGGCCGTAGACGTTGCCGTAGCGGAGCGAGATCGTCGAAAGCCCGTGCAGCCTCGAGTACAACGTGCAGTACTCCTCGGCCGAGAGCTTGCTCTGGCCGTAGGGCGCGAGCGGTCTGATCGGATGATCCTCGGGCGTCGGCAGCACGTCGGCGTCGCCATACAGCCCTCCTCCGGTGGAGCTGTTCACGAAGCGGCCGGTCCCGGCCATGCGCGCCGCCTCGAGCACCGCGATCGTGCCGAGCACGTTCACATTCGCGTCGGCTGCCGGATCAGTTACCGACAGCCGCACATCGATCTGGGCGCCAAGATGGAAGACGACGTCCGGCTGCGCGGCCGCGAAGATCTCCGCGATCGCCACCGCGTCGGACACGTCCGCGACCTTCAGTTCCGCGCCGTACGCGAGCGCTCCCTCGAGGTTTACCCGCTTCCCGGACGCCAGGTTGTCGATCACGGTCACGCGATCGCCGCGGGCAAGCAACGCGTCGACCAAATTCGACCCGATGAAGCCCGCCCCGCCTGTGACCACGCAGTCCATTACCGGACTCGCAGCTTAATCGAGCCGATCGGACCGGCGTCTTGTCGGCGTCGCAACGACGACGGTGGCGCGACGGACGGTCGCGCATCAGCCGCGGCCAGGGCGATCGCTGCCGCCCCCAGGATCGCGACGACGAGCCACACCTTCCAGCCCAGCGGCGGGCTCCACAGCCCCGCTGCGGCGAGCAGACCGAACGGTGCGTAGTGGTGCGCGTTGATCCACCAGGCGACCAGCTGGAACAGCGCGAAGCCGACCAGACACGGGCGCCACAGGCCCACCACATGGAGGTGGACTCGGCGACTCCGAGCGCCCTCGATCGCGTCGCCGGCCAGCATCGGCGCGACGGCGAGGATCGGGAGGATGTAGCGGCCCTGGATGCCGAAGCCGCTCAGCCGGTAGGAGAACGCGAAGAAGGCCACCGGGAAACCGAGTCCCAGGACCGCCGCGAGCACGAGCGCGATGCGTTCCCGGCGCGTCCCGAGCCACACGCCCGCCGCGAACAGGAGGATCACGGCCAGCCACCAGCAGCCGATCATCAGCGCCGGCAACGGTACGTTCAGCACCCCGAAGTTGCCCACCGCGCCCTTCAATGCGGGACCGAGTTGGCGTAGGCCTGCGTGCAAAGCGCCGAGGGGCGAAGCGAACGTCACGGTCGAGTGCAGGGTGCCCGCGGCCCCGCCCCAGGCCAGGAAAAGTCCAACCGCCGCGGTCGTCACGGCGGCGGCGGTGAGCACCTGGGAACCGCGAATCGCGAACAGCGCTCGCAACCCGTCGATTCCCATCAGCGCCGCCCAGACGGCGAAGTCGGCAACCACGAAGAAGGGCCCGAGCTGCCAGGCCAGGACAGTGGCGGCTCCACTGGCGATAAGCGCGATCCAGGCCCAGCCGGGAAAGCCCCCCGGGTCGCGCCGGAGCTTCAGCAGGGCCGCAATAAATGGTAACCGTTCAGCGGTCGGGGCCAACGGCAGGGATTCCTTGTTGGTGCAGCGAATCTTGCACGCATGGATCGTGCGCAGGCGGAAGCGATCTACGACTCTGGGCGTGAGGCGTGTGTCGAGTTCATTCTTGAGTTGGCGGGCAGGGTCCGGCAGCACGAGGATCGGTTAAAGCGCCTGGAGGAGCAGGCGCGTCAGGATTCGCGCACTAGTTCTAAGCCGCCGTCGACCGATCCGCCCAAGACGCGCGCGCAGCGGCGGGCGGAGGCCCGTGCGAAGGCCAAAGAGCTGATGCGCGGGGAGCGCGAGCGCCGAGCGCAGGGTGGGCAGCCCGGGCACCAGGGTGCGGGGCGCGATCTCAAACCGGAGGATCAGGTGGATGAGATCGTCGATCACTACCCAGACGCGTGTGGCGGATGCGGGCGGCGGTTTGATGATGAGCAGCGCCGTCCGGGCGGACGGTTCGGTCGCCGCCAGGTCGCTGAGCTGCCGCCGATCAGCGTGATCGTGACCGAGCATCGCACCCATCAGCTGCGCTGCCGGCACTGTCGCGCACGGACCAGCGCCCGGTTGCCTGAGCTGCTCGCGTCGTCTCCGTTCGGGTTGAGATTGCAAGCGACGGTGGTGACGTTGACCGCCCGGCATCGCATCTCCCGCCGCGGGATCCGCGAGCTGGCTTCAGATCTGTTCGGCGTGACGCTGTCGACCGGCGCGGTTGACGCGATCTGTCAGCGCGCCTCAGACGCATTGGCTGGCCCACATTGCCAGTTGCAGGACTGGGTGCTGGATCAAGGCGCGGTGCATGTCGATGAGACCGGCTGGCGCACGCGCGGTGAGGGGCGCGCGTTGTGGACCGCGACCACCCCTGAGGCGACGTTCTTGCAGATCGCCTGCAACTGCAACCGCGAGCAGTTCAACGCGCTGGTCGGCACCTCCTATCCAGGGATCGTGGTCTCTGACCGCTGGAACGGCTACAGCCATCTGGATCCCAACCAGCGGCAAGTGTGCTGGTCGCATCTGCAGCGCGACTTCCGCCGCCACGCCGACGGGCTGGGCGAGCAGAAGACCTTCGGCGAGCAAGGCCTAAAGCTCACCCGCCGAGTGTTCGCGGCCTGGCGCGCCTACCAGCACGAGCACCACGCCCGCCAAAGGCTCCAAGCCGAGATCGCCCCGATCCAGATCGAGCTGCGCGCGCTACTCGAGCAGGCCTCGCCGAAGAAGGCGCGCAATCGCTGGCACCGCCAGTTCGCCAACAACCTGCTCAAGATCTGACCCGCGCTCTGGACATTCGCCTCCGTCGACGGGGTCGAGCCGACAAACAACCCGGCCGAGCGCGCGCTCCGCGCGCCGGTCATCCACCGCAAAGTGTCGCTCGGCACCCAAAGCAACAACGGTGAGCGATTCGCCGAACGTGCCTTGTCGGCCGCCGCCACCTGCCGCCAGCAGCGCCGCTCGCTGTTCACCTACCTCAGCGAGCTGATCATCGCCCACACCCGCGGCGACCCGTTCCCCGCGCTCGCCTGAGACCGCAGGGACTGAACGGTTACAATAAATGCGAGATTTGCGGCGATTTCGAGACCGTTGGGGTTCATCATCGCGCCGACGAACAGGACCATTGGAGTCGTCGCAACCAGCAGGCCGACCGTGCGCCAGCCCGGTCGCGGCCCGGTCAGGATCAACGCGAGGAAGAGAAACGCCAGGACCTGGAGAAGCGACACCACCCGCGAGACGAGCAGCGCCGCATTCCAAGCGTGTGCCGCCGATATGCCCACCGCCGGAAGGAGGTAGGCCAGCGGGCTGTAGTCCCCGGTGTAGCTCACTTCGGTGCAACTGCCGCCGGTCCCGGCGCTGCCTATGCACGGCTCGCCCGGAGGTGAGAGCGACCCGGACACGGCCACGCCGCGCCGATCGTGGTCGATCCAGGCCTGTTGAGCGGCTCTCCATCCACCTGCTCTCGGATTCGCGATGTCCGCTGGCCCGAGTGGCTCCCTCGGTCCAAGCCATCGCCCCTCGCTGATCTCGAGCGCTCGAAGGTATTGCGCCGGTTCGTCGGGCGCCAAACCAGGCGGCGTTGAGAACACCCACGCCGTCCCGAGCAGCGCGAGTCCGACCAGCAGTAGGACCAGACCACGCGAACGCACGGGCCTAAGATAAGAGACCGGTCCGACCGTCACCCGAAAGGGTGGCGGGCCCGTACCGCGAAGGCGGTACGGGCCCGACCGAAGGACGACCCTGGTAGGGCTGGGGGCCGTCCGAAGACCCGCGAGAAAGGGGGCGATGCTCGCGGGCCCGTGTGACCTCCGTGTCAATGCCTAGCATAGCGCTGCAAGAACGGACGACGTCAAGCATCCTGGACATAAGTTGGACGTATGGCTAAGGCCGGGTAGGCCCGTCGTACGACCCGGCGCATTCAAACCGCTCCGGGCGAAAATACGCAACCTGCGCGGGGGAATCTCGTTTTCGTTCTCATAACGCCGACCGTTCCCCCTTGATCTAAGCGCTAAGCCCAGAACCGATGCGTCCCGACACCCCCGTGCAGCCCCTGCCGAGCCCGATCCCGGCCACCGCGACCGCGGAGGTCCTCGGCGTCCCGCTCGCCCTGACCGACTACGGGCGGACGCTCGAGTGGATGGACGCGATGGCGGCCGCGCGCGAGCAGGGCTATGTCTGTGTGTGCAATGTGCACACGGTGATGGCGTCGCACGAGGACCCCGAACTGCGCTCGGCGCTGATGGGGTCATCGCTCAACGTTCCCGACGGCCAGCCGCTCGTGTGGGCGCTCGGCGCGCTCGGCCACTCGCTTCCCGACCGCGTGTACGGCCCCGAGTTGATGGCGCGCGCGTGCGCCGCGGCCGCGTCGAACGGTCAGCGTTTTTATCTCTATGGGGGCCGCAACCAGGGAGCGCTGGTGCAGCTCTCGCTGAACCTGCGCCGCCGTTACCCCGGGATCCGGATCGTCGGCGGGTACTCGCCCCCGCACCGGCCCCTGGACGCCGAGGAGCAGGCCGCCATCGTCGCCGAGATCAACGACGCCGATCCCGACGTCGTGTGGGTCGGCATCGGGGTCCCCAAGCAAGAGAAGTTTATGGCGACGCTTCGCCCGCTGCTCGACGCGCCGGTGCTGATCGGCGTCGGCGCCGCCTTCGACTTCCATGCCGGGCTGGTGCCGCAGGCACCCCCGTGGATGCAGCGCGCGGGGCTCGAGTGGGCCTACCGGCTCGCCCAAGAGCCGCGTCGCCTGTGGCGGCGCTACCTGCGCTACAACCCCCGCTTCGTGGGCGCGTTCGCCCGCCAGCTGGCCGCGCACCGCCATGCCGGCCGCAAGTCTTGGTAGTGCCTGCCGCCGGGCGACGCCAGATGGCACAGGTTCCCGAGCCCGACGACTTCCTCTCGGGCAACGCTGCGCCCGACGACTTCGTCTCGGGGAACGCGGGGATGGTGACCGGGATCCGCGCGACGAGCCGGGCGCTCGTCGCCGACGCGCTCGCGGATACCGTGGCCGTCGCCTCTGGCCTGCGCCGGCGTCTCCGCCGGGCGGCGAGCTCGGCGCCACCCCGCCGCGTGCTCGCGCTTGGGATCGAGCGTCCGGATCAGCCGAACCTGCTCGATCGCGCCCGCCGCGAGCTTCTCAGCTCCCACCACCAGGTCCGCTTCGCCGGCGCCGTGGCCGCCGACCGCGGGAAGTTCGAGAACCTCAACGCGCTGCTCGCCGACAATCCGCCGCCCGACTGCGACTGGCTGGTCGTGGTCGACGACGACGTCGCGCTCCCGCATGGGTTCCTCGACGAGTTCATCTTCCTGACCGAACGCTTCTCGCTGCGCCTGGCTCAGCCCGCGCATCGCAGCCGCTCGCACGCGGCCTGGGACGTGACGCGGCGCCGCCCCGGCTCGGTCGTCCGCGAGACGGCGTTCGTCGAGATCGGACCGGTGCTCGCCTTGCATCGGGCGACGTTCGATCTGCTCCTGCCGTTCCCCGAGCTCCGGGCCGGCTGGGGGCTCGATCTGCACTGGTCGGCGGTGGCGCGCGAGCAGGGCTGGAAGCAAGGCGTGGTCGACGCGACCCCGATCACCCACGGCACGCGCGAGATCGCAAGCACCTACGACCGCTCGGACGCGCTCGCCGAGGCGAGGCAATTTCTGTCCGGCCGACCGTACACGAGCGCGCGCGAAGCGCAGCGCACGCTCGTCACCCACCGGACGTGGACGTGACGCCGTGGTCCGTGCTTCCTCCGATCGGCTTGCGGTGCCCGGGGGCGAGCGCCTCGGCGAGCCGCCCGGCGGCATGGGCACCCATTACCGCTCCCTGCGGGCAGGCGTAGCGGACGATGTGCCACCCGCACCCGACGAGCACGCGCACCTCGCGCGCGAGGCCCGGGGCCGTCCCGCGGCGCTCGTCGCTCACCCGCGCGGCCCGGCCGCGATGGTAGGCCGCCCTCGCCAGCGCCGGCAGGCGCGCGTCGGCGCCGGCGCGGCGATGATCGAGGCCCGCGGCGGCGAGGTAGACGATCTTGCCGCCGGCTCGCTGCAGCGCCCGCAGCCAGTCCTCCTCGTCGCCATGCCCGGCCACGGCCTCGTCGAACGGGCCGAGGCGCTCGAACGCGCTGCGCCTGATCGCCAGGTTCGCTCCCCACACCATGTCCGCCACCGAGTCCTCGGGACCCAGGTCGAGCGCCGTGATCGGCGGTTCCTCGCGGCCGCAGGATCCCGGGGCGCGTCCCTCCAGGCGCGCCCGGATCGGACCGCCCAACGCATCCGCATCGGGGTGCCGGTCGGCGCCCTCGACCAGCGCCGCGAGCCACCCGGCGGGTACCTCGACGTCGTCGTCGAGAAACGCGATGAGCGGCGCCGCGGTCATCCTAACTCCGGTGTTGCGGGCGGCGTTCAGGCCACGGGCGGGGTCCTGGAGCAGATATCTGACCCCGGCGGCTCGCGCCACCTGCGCGGTGCCGTCGGACGAGCCGTCGTCGATCACGAGCACCTCGTAGGGCCGGTCCAGCTGCTGGCGCCCGAGCGACGCCAGCGCCACCGCCAGGTACTCGGCCCGGTTACGGGTCGGGATCACGACCGAGGCGGCCGGGGGCTCCACTCCGAATGCGTCCTCCATTCCGACAGCGAGAGTAGATGCGAACATGCGCGCACGCTCGTGAGGCTTCCAGGCCGGGACATGACGGAGCTACTCGGCGACGCGCTCCCTGCGGACCACGCCGGTCAGGTGCTCGCCGACCACTACATCGACCGGGAGATCGGTCGCGAGCCCGGGCGTCCGTGGCGCGTGCTCGACCTCGGTTGCGGCGTCGGCGACTCCGTCGACGCCTTTCGCGCGCGCGACCCACACGTCGATTGGATCGGCATCGACGTCCCGGGCTCTCCGGAGGCGCGCGAGCGGACTCGCACCGACGCCCGCTTTGAGACGTTCGACGGACTCGCGCTCCCGTTCGCCGACGGCAGCTTCGACCTCGTGTTCTGCAAGCAGGTGCTGGAGCACGTGCGTCATCCCGAGCCGCTGCTCGCGGAGGTGGCGCGGGTGCTCGCGCCCGGCGGCTGGTTCGCGGGCTCGACGTCGCAGCTCGAGCCGTACCACTCGCTGAGCGTGTGGAACTACACGGCGGTCGGCCTGTCGGCGCTGATGCGCGACGCCGGTCTGACGCCGGCCGAGGTCCGCCCCGGGATCGACTCGCTGACGCTGATCGCGTGGCGCATGACCGGGCGCCCGGCGTGGTTCGGCCGGTGGTGGGCGCGCCCGTCGCCGCTCAATCGGGCGCTCGATCTGTACGGCCGGGCGGCCCGCCTGGACCCGCGCCTCCTGAACGCGACCAAGCTCCTGTTCTGCGGCCAGTTCGCGTTCCTGGCCCGGCGCGATCCGGCGCCCGACCAGATTCTGAGAGCGACGTGATCGGCGTCCAATCCGAACGATCGGCGCCGTACGACCGCGACAACCTGCTCGACGGGCTGACGCAGCAGTCGACGCTCGATTTCCAGTATCGCCACGAGATGGCCCGCGAGCAGGAGGTTCTGCGGGCTCGTTTGCGAATCCCAAGCGGCGATGTGCTTTCGGTGGGTTGCGGCTGGCACCCGGGACGTCATCTGTTTCCGGCGCCGGGGTTCAGGCTCACGGCCGTCGACTCCGATCCGGACCGTGTCGCCGGGGTGGTCGCCGGCGGGCACGCGGACGAGGCCCGGATCGGCTACGCCGGCCGGCTCGAGTTTCCGGACGGCTCGTTCGACGTCGTCCTGTACCGGCTCGTCATGCATCACCTGGCCTACCAGGGGCCGATCGGGCCGTGCTTCGCCGAGGCGGCGCGCTTGCTCCGTCCCGGCGGCGCGCTGGTCGCGATCGAGCCCGGGCTGTGGCATCCGGTCGGCATGGGCCTGTCGATCGCGAACCGGGTCGGTGCCGGGCCGACGATCCACGGAACCCGCGACGACATCCCCCTGTCACCGCGGGAGCTGGTCGCGCACGCTCGCGACGCCGGCCTCGTCCCGGAACTGCACGCGCTCACGTACACGTGGCGACGGATGCCGAGGCGCCTCCAGCGCGCGCTCCAGCGCATCGACCGCCTGGGCTCGAGGCCGCGCGCGGCGCGGTTTGGCCACACTTTGTTGCTTATCGCGCGCGCCGGTAATGGTTAGGAATCCGTAATGGTGCCCCCGAATACGCCGCCGGCCCGGCCGGCCCGTTGCTAC
>CAWKHK010000003.1:0-46059 GCA_963849425.1 uncultured Solirubrobacteraceae bacterium
GCTCGTCGTCGGCCACTTCGCCGACCCCAAGGGCGATCTGATCGGCGTCGCCAGCCCGCGCTGAGCGCTAACTGACGGCCACGGCCGTCATCCGGCAGTTCGGCGCCTGCGTGTAACCAACGTGCACGTCGCTACCGAGCTCGAGGCCGTGCGTGACGCTGGCGTTTGCGCCGGTCTGGAACGTCAGGATGCGCTCGAACGTGGTCTGCTCTCGATCACTCCGAGCAGCAGGTGGTAGCGCTTGTAGACGTGGCTTGTCGCGTCGGGCGCGCCGTCGTCGAGCCAGCCGGCGCCAGCCGGCGGATCGCCGCCGCCCCCGCCGTCCCGTCCGAAGATGCCAGTCGATGTCCATGAAGATGTGGACGCCGGGATAGTCGTACAGCGTCACCTCGGTGGCGCCGTGAGCCGCGCCGCGCGCGATCAGGTGTTGCTGCAGCAGCTCGGTGATGATGCCGGCGTCGTTGGGGACGCCGCTCGTGGGCTGCCACACGCCGGCGCCGGCGAGCACCGCTGCCACCGACCCTGAGCAGTCGAACCCGATCCGCCGGCCGTTGTAGCCCGGGCCCTTGATCCCGATGCTGGCGATCCCGGCCTCAGCGTGGCCGCCGCCGTACACGTAGGGGAAGTCGCCGGCGGTGACGGTGTTCGCGGCCGCGGTCAGCGCGTTCACGACCGACATCCGCCCCGCGGGGGCCTCGATCGCGAATGAGCCCCGGGCGACGGCGATCACCGCGCCGGAGGCCTGACCCTGTGCTGGCGGGGTCGCGCTTGAAGTCGTGGCCGGCTGCGTCGCGAGAGCGCCCGCCGGGAGAACCAGCGCCGTGAGCAGAACGCCGGCAATGGCCGTGAGTCGTTTCATCGAGGGGGTTCATCGGCGCGGGCGGCCGCAAAGCTTGAGGTCCGCACGCGGACACGCGGACACCGGACCGTGTCTGCCGGCCCTGACCGGCCAGGTCGAGGCCCGGCCGCCGTTACAGCCCGGGCGGATGCCGGACGACGAACCCGGAGAACTCGCCGCCGCCGCGCGCCCAGCGCGTCCCGCCCTCGGCGAGCGCGACCGTATCGAACCGCCACCCGGCGACCTCCATCCACACGTGTCCGGCGTTGGCGTAGATGGTGATCCAGCGCCCGGGGCCGGGGTCACCCCAATTCTCGAAATCCCCGGACACCATCGGCGAGGTGACCAGGCCGGCCGCCGCAAGCGCGTAGCTCACCGAGCCCGAGCAGTCGTAGCCGTCGGCGTGGAACGAGGCGTGGCCGCCCCCGTAGATGTAGGGCAGCGTGGCGATCGCGTTGCCGGCGGCGATCACCTGCGCCACCGCGGCCGGCGCGCCGGGGGGTGCCTGGACCATCCCGCCCGTGTCGACGGCGATCCCGCCGACGTTCGCGTTGGCGGTCGCGGCGGCCCGCGCGGCCTCCGCGGCCGCCTTCGCCTCGAGCGAGGAGAGCCGCGCGTTGAGGTCGTGCAGCTTCGCGCCTGCCCGGCCTCGCGCGGCGAGCTCGGCGATCTGCTGGTGGAGCAGCGCCGCCTGGAGTGCGGCGACGCCGTTGCGCTGGGTCAAAACCTGCGCGGTCAGCGTCTGGTCGCGATGCTCGAGTGATGCGAGCAACCGCGCCTGTCGCGCGACCTCCGCGCGCGCGGTGCGCGTCCAGCCGACGACGTGGGCATTCTGCTCCGAGATCCGGTGCATGAAGTTGACCCGCTCGAGCAGTTGGTTGAAGCCGTGGGCCTCGAGAATCACCGTGACCAGGTTGGGCGGCGACTGCTCGTAGTTCGCCACCAGGTTCTTCGCGAGCGCCTGGGTGGCTCGCTCGAGCTGGTTCTCGAGGTCGACCAGGTGGTTGCGCGCCGCCAGCAGCTGGCTCTGCACCGTGCGGAGCTGGTCCTCGCGTCTGGTCAAGGTGGTCTGGAGCACGGCCAGGCGCTGGTTGGCGTCGGCCAGGCCATGGCTGGTCTGACCGATCTGGGCGCTGTCGGCGGCGATCTGCGACCTGAGCGAGGCGGCCGCCGATTTGCCGGCGGCGATCTGACTGTGAAGGTCTCCGGCGCTGCTGCTCGTCAGACCCGTGCCGAGCATCGCCGCGGCGACCACGAGGAAGGTGACGAGCCCGGCGGCTCGGGGGCGGTCGTGGGCGAAGGGCATGCGGATGCGTCTGGGCACGGCAAGAGTGACCGCGCGCCCAACCGTCGGACACCGCGGTTTCGGTCATCAAGGCCCCCTGGATGGCGGCCCGGGGCAACCTAGCAAGCCAACGCGACACAGAGGTGCCAGATCCTGCCCTTGCAACAAATCGTGCAAAAGCCCTGGACTTCGCGATTTGTGGCTTTCCCCGCACTCGGCGAGCCGCTCGCGGCGAGCGTGGGGTTCGCCACACCAGAGGTGGCTGAACCCGAATTCACCTCCCGGGAGGGTGGCGAGTGTGGACTTGTGCACCCTGGATTCCGGTGTATCGAGGGCCGGTGGCGGTGGCGGGCCGGTGTTGTGGCGCGACGAGACCGGTCGGTGGCGCGACGAGACGGGTGCGGTGGCGCGCGCCCAGCCGGCGCTAGCCCTTCATCCGTAGCACCGGCTTGACGACCCGCCCCTCCTCCGCGTCCCGCGCCGCCCGCTCGATCTCGTCGAACGAGTAATGGGTCATGATCCGGTCGACCGGGAACCGTCCCTGGCGCCAAAGCTCGATCAGAGCGCCGAGGAACACATCGGGGACGCTCTGCCCCTCGACGATCCCGCGCAGCGTGCGTCCCATCGCCAGGATCTGGTTGACGTCGAGCGACACCTCGGTGCCGAACGGCGGGGCGCCGATCAGGCCACAGACGCCGCCCGGCCCCGTGCAGTAGACGGCCTGCTGCAGAACCGAGGGGATCCCGGTGGCGTCGATGCTGAAGTCGGCCCCGACCCCGCCGGTCGCGGCCCGCACAGCCTCGACCACATCCGACGAATCCGACGCATCGACGACAGATGTCGCTCCCAACTCCATAGCCAGCGACAACCGCGCCGGCTGCACGTCCACCCCGATGATCCTCGTGCACCCTGCCACCCGCGCCGCCATGATCGCCGACAGTCCGACCGTGCCGGTCCCGAACACCGCGATGCTCGACCCGGCCTCGGGGCGGAAGACCCGCAGGACCGCGCCGGCGCCGGTCTGGATCCCGCACCCGAACGGCGCGACGATGTCGAGCGGCACGTCCGGATCGAGCCGCACCACGTTGCGCTCGGTGGCGACGGCGAACGTGGCGAAGCTTGACTGGCCGAAGAAGTGCGAATGGATCGGGCGCCCGTCCAACGCCAGCGCCGTCGACCCGTCTGGCCGGCACGCCCCGAAATTGCGCGCGAAGAAGTCGTGACACACCCAGGGCTCGCCGGCCTGGCACCGCACGCACGAACCGCACGACGCGTAGCTCATCGCCACGTGATCCCCGGGCGCAACCTTGACGACACCGGCGCCGACCGCCTCGACCACGCCGGCGCCCTCGTGCCCGAGCACCGCCGGCAACGGAACCGGATACCACTGGTCGCGAATGATCAGGTCGGTGTGGCAGATCCCGCAGGCCACGACGCGCACCAGCACCTCGCCCGCCTGAAGCTCGCCCACCGAGACGCGCTCCAAAACGAACGGAGCGCCCTTGGAGGAGGTGACCGCAGCCTGGATCTCCACGACCCGCGCAGCCTATGCGATCGCTCCACCCCGAATCCGAGACGTCCGTGGACTTTTCACAGCAACGGCGCCGTTGCTGCCAATAGACAGACATGTTGTGCGATCACTCGGGTACATACAGCGGGGCCTCGCGGTATCTCCGCGATGCAGGCGTGCTGCGCCTGGTGCTGTTGTGCGACCGATGTGGGGCAGAGTGCCAGGAGCTCGGGCGGGTCAAGTACCGACCTGACGTACGCCTTTCCGGGCTCGAGCGAGCGGGTCTCGCTGCTGGCGCGCGGGCGCTCGCTGGAGCGGGCACCGCGGCTCTCCACTGACGTCTCAGGACGGCGACGCCGGCCAGATCCTCGGCTGCGAGGATCTGTGGCCGGATGCTGCGCGACGGCGAAACCGCCAAGATCAGACAGATCTGCGAAGCCACGCTCCGCCAGAACTGGCGCGAGGGCGTGCGCGACACCGATGGCGTGCCGTTCGCCTACACCTGCCCGAGCCCCGGCCACTACCCCTGGCAGTGGTACTGGGATTCGTGCTTCACCGCGATCACGTGGCGCCACTTCGACCGCACAAGATCAAGACGCGAGCTCGAGTCGCTGCTGGCTGCGCAGCGCGCGGACGGGTTCATCGGCCACACGATCTTCTGGAACACCCCGCTGACCGGCCGCCGGCGGTTCACGTACAACGTGACGTCGCCGAACGCCTCGATGACCTCGAGCATCCAGCCACCGGGGCTGGCCTGGGCGTGGCGGATCGCGGTCGGCGACCCGGCAACGGTGCCGGCGATCGTCCGGCACTACGACTGGCTGAGCGCCAACCGCGATCTCGACGGCGACGGCCTGGTCTGGATCGTGCAGCCCGATGAGTCGGGCCTCGACGCGTCACCACAGTTCGACGCCATATGGGGCCGGCGCGCCCACCACCAGCCCGGATTCATCCTGCTCGTCCGGCGCAACCGCAGGCTCGGTTACGACTTCAAGCGGATCATCGCCGCCGGCGGGCCGGTGTGCTGCGAGGTCGCGATGAACGTGCTCCACGGGCTGTCGCTGCTCGCGCTCGGTCGGCCGTCGCTCACGCCGACGATCGTCGAGCGGATGTACAACCACACGACGGGTCTGTTTGAGCCAATAGCCCGCCCAGAGCCGAAGCGGACGCCAACCCGCACGTGGGCGGCGCTGGCGCCGCTCGCACTCCCGGACCTCCCGGAGGACATCGGCCGCCGGCTCGTCGAAGACCATCTCCTCGACACAAGGCAGTTCTGGTTGCCGGTGCCGCCGCCGTCGGTCCCCCCCACCGAGCCGAGCTTCTCGCTCCGCGACGACCAGCACCTGTGGATGCGGCGCTATTGGCGAGGACCGACGTGGATCAACGCCGCGTGGCTAGTGTGGCTCGGGCTCACGCGTCTCGGGTACGAGGATCAGGCGCAGACGCTCGGCACCCGGATCATGTCCGCGGTGCTCGCGCAGGGACTCCGCGAGTACTACGACCCGTACACGGGACGCGGGATGGGCGCCGTCGACTTCGCCTGGTCCTCGCTCGTGATGGAGATGCTCGCGGCCGACCCGCTCGCCGCCGCCGCCAGCTACCTCAACCTGCCCGCCGGAACTGACTGATCGCCGACACGTAGCGGCCGAACCCCTCCTCCACCGCGTCCGGGCTCTCCGGTGGTAGCCAGAACACGACGCGGTCGACGCCGATGCGGGCGATCGCCTCGATCCGAGCCGCGTCCGCCGGAACCCCAACCACGGTCACGGGGATCGCTGAGCGACCGATCTCCGAAGCGCGATCGCGCAGCTCAGCGATCCGCGCGGCCAGGTCCGAGTCCGACATCCGGTTCGGCATCCACTCGTCGCCGAACGCGAGCACGCGGTCGAGCACGCGCGGCCCGTTGCCCCCGATCATCACCGGAGGGTGCGGCTTCTGCACCGGCTTCGGCCAGCACCAGATCCGCTCGAAGTTGACGTACCTCCCCGAGTAGCTCGCCTCGTCCTCGGACCAGATCGCCTTGATCGCCTCGATCCGCTCGCCCATCACCCCGAACCGGCGCGACGCATCGGTCCCGTGGTTCGCCATCTCCTCGGCGTTCCAGCCGGCGCCGACGCCGAACAGGAACCGGCCGCCGGACAGGACGTCGATCGACGCCACCTCCTTGGCGGTGATGATCGGGTCGCGCTCGATCACCAGGCAGATCCCGGTCCCGATCAGCAGCCGTTCACTCCCGGCGGCGGCGGCCGTGCACGCGACGAACGGGTCGTACGTCCGGGCGTAGTAGCCGGGGAGCTCCTCGCCGCCCGGCCACCTGCTCTCCCGCCCGGCCGGGATGTGCGTGTGCTCGGGGAACAGAAGGCACTCGAAACCCCGCTCCTCGGCCATCCGGGCGATTTCCCCCGGCGGCTGGACCGCATCCGTCGGAAAGATCGCCACGCCGAATTTCATCTCCCGTTCACCGCCCGGGACGCTATCGCAGCCAGTCCCCGCGCTACCGTAAGCACCATGGCTACCGAACACGACACCGACACCGCGCGGGACGTTCAGCTCTCCGACGAGGAGTGGCGCAAGCGCCTGTCGCCCGAGCAGTACCAAATCCTCCGCCAGCACGGAACCGAGCGGCCGTTCACCGGCGATTATGTCCACGTCAAGGAGGACGGCACGTACCGGTGCGCCGGTTGCGGCGCGGAGCTGTTCAACTCCGACACGAAGTTTGATTCGGGCACCGGGTGGCCGAGCTTCTACGAGCCCGCGGTCGCGGCGAACGTCGAGACGCGCGAGGACCGCAGCCTGTTCATGCAGCGCACCGAGGTCCTGTGCAAAGCGTGCGGCGGACACCTCGGCCACGTGTTCGAGGACGGACCCGCGCCGACCGGGCTGCGCTACTGCATCAACTCGTGCGCGCTCGACCTCGACGCGAACAAGTCCTGAGCGACCGCTAATCCGACGAGCGCCCCACCGCCCGCCGCTCGCGGCGCTTGACCACGAAGTAGATCACCACGGGCAGTATCAGCAGCACCACTAGGCCGACGATGCCGGCCTCCGCCAGCACGTGCGCGGCCGCCTGGCCACCGTAATAGCCGACGAGCCCGTACGTCACCCCCCACGTGATTCCGCCGAGCGCGTTCCAGAAGAAGAACTGCTTGAACGGCATCCGGTTGATCCCGGCCAGCCAGGCGGTGGCGAACCGCACGAGCGCGATCCAGCGCCCGATGAACACCGCCTTGGGCCCGTGGCGGTCGAAGAACTGGTCGCCGGCCCGGATCGCGCGCACCCGCTGATTCATGAACGGCCCAGGCGCGGTGAACGCGCTGCGCCCGAACCGCCGGCCGAGCAGATAGCCGATGTTGTCGCCGACGATCGCCGACGTCACGCCGATCAGGATGACCAGCCCGATCTCGAGCTTGCCCTGGCTGGCCAGTACCGCCGCGGCCACGAGCGCGGTCTCCCCGGGAGACGGGATCCCCAGCGACTCGAGCCCGATGATCGCCGGCAGCAGGTAGCCGAGGCTATTCGACAAGCCAAAGATCGCGGCCAGAGAACCGACGACGATCGCCGCGAGACCCCCCATTCACACACCGCCGGCCGTCAGGCGCCCCCGCCCGGGTTCTCGAACACGGCCAGGAGCGAGAGCCCCGCGGGCATCGTGCGACCGGAAGACAGCCAGCGCGCCTCGAGCCGGAGCGGTTGCTCGAGCAGCGAGTTGAGCCATTCGGGCGCGAGCGTCAGCTCGGGCTTGTAGTCGCCGTCCAGCTCGCGCAGCCGCCTGCGCTCGGCCAGCCTCACGGCTGCGGCCGGCGCGAGCAGCAGCCCGTTGAACGACGTCATCCGCGTCACGCGCCAGCCGGCGTCGACCGCCGCCGCGCGCAGCCGCGGCCGCGAGTACCGCCGGTAGTGATGGTTGGCCACGTCGTGCATCGACCACAGGCCCTGATACGCCGGCACGGTGACGAGCAGGTAGGCCCCGGGACTGGACACGCGCCGGAGCTCGCCGAGCGTCACGCGGTCATCGGGGGTGTGCTCGATCACGTCCAGACACGTGATCAGGTCAAACGAGCCGTCCTCCCACGGAAGCTCCTCGAGGCGGCCGATCTGCACCTCGCCGCGCCCCCGGGCCCGCGCCACATCGGCGGCACCCGGATCGAGCTCGACGCCGTGGACCTCGCCGTAGGGCGCGAGCTCCTCGAGCGTCCGGCCCGAGCCGCAGCCCGCGTCGAGCACGCGCGCGCCCGGCCGGAGTGGTAATCGGTCGAGCTCGGCGCGGATGATGCGACGCCGACCGCGGTACCACCAGTGGCGGTCGTCGAGCTCCAGCATCGCGTTCATCAAGCGTTCGTCCATAGATGTCAATCCTGTCAAGTCGGGGGTGTCGGGCCAGGAGGCGATTACTTGGCCGCCTGCGGCGGCGTCCGTGGGGCCGTTCCGCCAAGGGAATTCGGCCCGATACCCTACGTTCCGCGCACGGGCCTCAGCCGAATTCCCCGCGTCCATGCCCGGCGGGGCTGGTCGCGACCTCGGCCGCGAAGCGGCCCCTAAACAACCGCGAGCGGCTCTTCCTCCTGAGCCTGCGCCACCGGGAGGCGCAAAGTGAACTTAGCGCCTGGCGCGTCCGCCCGGTCGAGCACGAGCTCGCCACCCATCCGGTCCGCCAGCTCGCGGCCGATTGCCAGACCGAGCCCGAACCCGGCGGTCCCGCCGGCTGCGCGCCCGCGCTGGAAGCGCTCGAAGATCAGATCCTGCTCGTCCGGGGGCACCCCGGGACCCTCGTCGCGAACGGTCAGCGAGGCTGTGTCGCCGTTGCGCAACTCGACCGTGATCTCGCCGCCCTGAGGGCTGACGCGGACCGCGTTGTCGAGCAGAATCCGGACGATCCGCGCGATCCCACCCGGGTCGCCGCGCGCCCACACCTGGCCGGCGCCGTCGTCGAGCGTCGAGACGATCCCCCGCTCTTCGGTCCCGAGCTCGAATTCGGCGAGCACCGCGCGGCTCAGCTCTCCGAGCTCGACCGGCTCCGATCGCAGCTGCACCTGCGCGTCGAGCCGGCTCAGGTCGAGCAGATCCGCCGCCAGCCGGGACAACCGGCGCGACTGCATGCGGGCGCGGTCGAGCAGCGAACGCGCGTCGGCGATGTCGGGGTCGCCGCTGCCGAGATCGTCGTCGAGCAGCTCGAGCATCCCGTCGAGCGAGGCCAACGGGGTGCGCAGCTCGTGCGACGCGGTCGAGACGAACGCGCGGCGCGCCTGTTCCTGCTGCAGCAGACGCTGCTGCATCTGCTCGAACGCGCGGGCCAGGTCTCCGACCTCGTCGCGGGCCCGGACCGCGGGCACCTCGACCGGCGGGCCGTCGTGCGCGAGCTCGGTGGCCGCCTCGCGCAGCCGGCGCAGGCGGCGGACGATCGTGGCCGACAGCGGGATGCCGAGGATCAGCGTCAGCGCGAGGCCGGCCAGCGCGGCGTACAGGAACGCTCGGCGCACGGTGGCCACGGCGTCGCTGAGGGTGTCGAGCGATTTGCGCACGACCAGCACCCAGTGGTAGACGGGCGCATTTTTGCCGCCCGTCGTGAACGGGATCGCCGCCCGCGCGTACTCGGAGTTTCCGATCGAGCCGAACGTGTAGTTCGGTCGCTTCGTCCGGAATGCCTTGGGGACGTCGTTGTACGCGTCGGCCTTCGCGCTGGGCGTATCCGGGTAGACCACGAGCGGCGGGCGGAACTTCCCCGCGGCGTCCGGGTAGCCGAGCAGGGCGACCTCGGAGCCGCCGGTCGTGAACGACAGCGCGCGCACCTCCGCCACGACCTGATCCCGCACCGTCCGCCCCTCGGCCGCGAGCGATTGCTCCTCCGCGATGGCCCGCTTGGGGTTCGGGCCGAGTCCCGCGCCGCCCGACGGCGACCCCGTTCCGGGCCCGGGCGAGGTCACGGGGACAGCGGCGTCGGTCAGAAGGTCGAGCCTGAGGCTCTGGAACGGCCCGGTGGTCTTCGCGATGTCCGGCTTGGTCCCCTCGATCTCGCTCTCGAGTGTCTTCTTGTCGGCGTTCCGCAGCGAGTTCTCGAGCGGCCCGAGCAGCGCCACCGTCGCCACCGCGAGCGTGGCCAAACTCGTTACCAGCACCGCGCCGATGATCCTGCCCTGAAGACCAAAGGCGCCGCGTCGCGATCGCGCCCGCTTTGCCATCAGAACCTCCTACGGCCCCCGGAGTCGGTAGCCGGCTCCGCGCACGGTCAGGATGAAGCGCGGCTTGTCGGCCTCGGGCTCGAGCTTCTCGCGCAGGTGCCGGATGTGGACGTCGATCGCGCGCGGATCGCGATAGGCGCTGTCGCCCCAGATCGCGCGCAGCAACTCCTGGCGGTTGAGCAGCCGTCCGGGGTCGGCCATCAGCGCGTCGAGCAACTCGAACTCCGAGAACGTCAGGCGCACCGGGCGCCCATCCATCACGACCTCGCGTTGGGCTCGGTCGAGCACGATCGGGCCGACCACGAGCACCTCATCGCCCATCGCGCGGGTGCCGGCGCGGCGGAGCACCGCGCGGATGCGGCTGCGAAGCTCGGCCAGTCCGAACGGCTTCGTCACGTAGTCGTCGGCCCCGGCCTCCAGCCCGAGCACGGCGTCGGCCTCGGAGTCGAGCGCGGTCAGCATGATGATCGGGACGACGTTGCGCCGCGCGCGCAGCGTGCGGCACACCTCGTACCCGTCCGGACCCGGCCCGAGCGCGACGTCAAGCAGGATGATGTCGAAATGGTCGGTGCTCGCCCGGTCGATCGCCGAGCGCCCGTCGCCGACCGCCATCACCCGGTGACCCTCGCGCGAGAACGACCGCGTGAGCATTTCCCGGAGGTCGGATTCGTCGTCGACGACGAGGATGATCAGCGACGCGTCGGCGCTGCGTGTGCCGGAGTTCTGAGTCTGCGTGGTGCTGCGTTGCGCTGACATTTATCCGACGCCGATCGTAGCGCCGAGCGGGGCCTATTCCACGCGGCCGACCAGCTCCAGCTCCCGCGCGCGGGCCTCTTGACCGCCGGCTGGAACCTCGACCGCGCGCGGCGCGAGCCGCCCGGCCGCCGCCACCGTCCACAGCAACACCAGCCACGTCACCGTCGCCAGGCAAACGTGGACCCAGACCATCTCGCTAGGCAGCTTCAGCTCGTACTGGACGCTGCCGACGAGGCCCTGGGCGGCCAGCAGGACGCCAAGCACGGTCAGCGGCTCAAGCTCCTGTGCTGAGGCGCCGCGGCGCCGGTACAGGAACCAGATTCCGATCACCGCCACCCCGAACAGCGCTGCGATCGTCGCGTGCTGGTGAATCGCCCAGTCGAGCGTGTCCGCGCCCTTGAAATGCAGCCGGTGGACGACCTGGCCGGTGAAGCCCCCGGAATGGGGCCCGGAGGCGGTCGCGGCCGTGCCCGCGAAGATCGTCAGCGCCCCGAGCGGAAACAGTGCTCGCACCGACCACACCGTCACCCGGTCCGCGGCGAGCGGCCGGCTCCCGGGCTCGTACGCGCTTCGCCACGCCAGCGCAAACGCGGCCACCAGGATGATCAGCGACAGGCTGAAGTGCGCCATCACAAACCCGGGCGCCAGGTGGTTGAGGACCGTGAACCCGCCGAGCACCGCCTGGGCGAGGACGCCGAGCGGCAGCAGCAGCGCGAGGATCGCGAGGTCCCGTCGGTACGGACGCCGCGTGAACGCGAGCACGGCCGCCACCACGGTGATGATTCCGACGACGCCCGACACCGCCCGGTTGCCGAACTCGATCAGCGCGTGCGAGCTGAGCGGCGGCAGCGGCGTGCCTCCGCATTTCGGCCAGTTCGCGCAACCGAGCCCGGATTCGGTCAGCCGGACCGCCGCCCCCGTGAACACGATCAGCGTGAGCGCGGCCAGCGTGGCGTAGGCAACGCGGCGGAACTGGTTCGGGGTTACGGCGAGACGGTCGCGCACCAGCCGTAATGGTATTGGTCAGGTGCCGGCTAACGGCGGCGCAGCGACGCGGGCGGTTACGATGACCGACGTCGCCGGGACCGGTTGCTCAGGCAGCAGCACGGCTGGATCCGGTGCCGCTCCATGAATCACATCCTCAGCGCGACACCGCCACGGATTCCCGAGTTCGCGAGCTTCGGCCCGCGAAGCCAGATCGAGGAGCCCCACCGCGTTACGTCCCCCGAGGCGATCGAGATCGGCGCGGACGTTCAGATCGGGGCGGGCAGCTGGCTGTCGGTCGTCGATGAGCATCTGGGCCGCCGCTACAGCCCGCGCCTGGTGATCGGAGACCGGGTCAGCCTTGGGCCGGGGATCGTGATCGCCTGCATGGGCAGGGTCGAGATCGGCGACCGTGTCCTGACGGCATCGCGGGTGTTCATCGGGGACACTTTCCATGACTATCGCGATCCGAATACGGCGGTGATCGACCAGCCCATGGCAGAACCGAACCCGTGCACATCGGCGCTGGGGCATTTCTCGGGATCGGCTCGATCATCCTGCCCGGGGTCAGCGTTGGGGGGCGGGCGTACGTCGCCGCGGGGCCGTGGTGACTACGGACGTCCCGCCGCGCACGCTCGTCGCCGGGAATCCGGCCCGAATCATCAACCGATGGGGTCCGGACCGGAAGGCTTGGATTGGCGTCTCGGCTTCTGGTAGTGGAGACTCGGCAACCGTCGATCCAGGAGATGTCGATACCGGCGCCGACGCCGGAGTCCGTACGGACCACGATGCCCACACCGACGAGCGGATAGCCGCCCTCGAGCACCGCGCTGCCGTCGCAGAAGCCGAGCTCGCGGCGTGCGAGGCGGAGGTCGAGGCCCTGCAGCTTCAGCGCGACACGTTGCTCGGGTTTATCGCTGAGGTCGAGAAACGCCACGCGGCCTCGGAGTTCTGGCTCGACGAGCACCGTCGCTCGCTGTCCTGGCGCGTGACCGCCCCCGCGCGAGACGCGCAGCGACGGTGGCTCCAGATTTCGCGGCGGGCTCCACAGTGACTCTCCTTGAGCGGTTCAGGGATCGGTCCTAGCCCAAGCCGACCATCTCAGCAGGACTCCAGGAGGAACTCGACCGCGGTAACTGGATGTACGACTGACGCCTGACGCCGAGCGTGTCGACGCCCGTGATCAGCGCCGACACCGCGCCCGTCCACGTGACCCGCGCCGAGATGATCGAGCCGGTCGCGCGAGCCGCGCTCGCCGCATTAGGGCCAGGCGCGTCGGCGCTCGACCTCGCATGTCACGAGGGTTGGTTCTCTCATCGACTGCTTGAATGGGGCGCCGAGCGCGTCGTAGGCATCGATGTGCGCGAGCAGAACGTCCGGCGCGCCGAGCTCGTCCGCGACCACTTCGGGATCTCACCGCGCCGGCTCACGTTCCGGCAAGGCGATGTGCTCGAGTCCGACCCTGACGAGATCGGACGGTTCGATGGTGCTTCTGCTCGGCCTGATCTACCACCTCGAGCGGCCGCTCGACGCGATCCGAGTCGCGCGGCGGGCAACCGGCCGGCTCTGCATCATCGAAAGTCAGCTCACGCGGCAAGACCGGCCGATCGTGCGCGGCGACGGCAAGCCGAACTTGTACTACCAGTCGCCGGCGAGCTTTGCGGCATGGGTCGAGAACGAGGCGGAGAGCACGCTTGCATCGCTCGTCGGAGTGATGAGCCTCGTTCCGAACCGCGCGGCGCTCGGACTGATGCCGCGGTGGGCAGGCTTCGACCACGTGGATTTCCTCGTCGCCCAGCCGCACCACGATCCCCAGTACATCGTCGGGGACCGGGCGATCGTCGCCGCCACGTTTAAAGGAGCCGGCTAGGAACGGTCCCCGCCGATCGTCTGCTGGCTATCTCGGACCGGTCCAGACCCGTCTCGGGGGCCTGGATGGTTACCCCAGGAGCCTCCAATAGGCGTCGGCCAGGCGCTCGGCTGCGGCATCGACCGAGAACAGCGTGACGCGGCCTGGATCGTGCGGCACCCGTAGCGCCGCTGGGCGGCCCAGCGGCCCCTTGCGCAGCCCGGCCGCCAGAGCGAACCAGTCGCCCGGATCGAATAGCGTCGCCTCCGGCCCGACCACCTCCGGGATCGCGCCGCTTCGCGCCGCAAGGATGGAGGTGCCGCTCGCGAGCGCCTCGGCGAGGACCATCCCGAACTGCTCCTCCCAGCCGCGGCGGGGCAGGCTCGCGAGCACCATTGCCGACGCCTGCCGGTAGAGCGCCGGCATCTCATCGTATGGAACAGATCTCCGGAACTCGATCTCACCGTCGCCGCCGAGTTCGCGCGCGTGGCGTCGGAGCCGCTTCTCCTCAGGGCCGGATCCGACGATCAGCAACCGCACGGGTGGCGATGGGCCGAGCAGTCCGCGGTTCAGCGCGACGACGGCCCGCATCACATCCTGATGCCCCTTCTCCCACACCAGGCGACCCGGCGAGAGCACGAGATGCTGTCGCCCCGGCGCGGACTCATCGCTACGCGCGGCAAAGCGGCGCGTGTCGATCCCTGGATAGCAGACCTCGATCCGCCGCTCCTCGATGCCCTCGAGAAGCAGCGCGCGGCGTGCCCGCTCGGTCGTCGGCAGCAGCAGATCAGCGGATTCGACCACGCGCCTGCGATTCCTGCGCTCGCGCGGCCAGCGGTACGCGTTCACGGCCGGGATCGTCTCCCAGACCGTCAATGCCAGCTTGAAGCCCAGCTGCTCGCGGAGCTCCGCCGCCTGAGCGCTGAACCACGTGTGGAGCTCGGCCGCGTGGACGATGTCGACCCCTTGCAACGCCGACTCGAGGTCCCTGTAGCCGTCGCCCACGCCATAAGCGAGCGCACGACCGACGCGACCGGGTGGCAGGCGATCGCGGACCGAGCCGACGCGCTGGAGACGCACCGGGATCGAGCTCGTCTCGAACTCGTTGCTGTCGGTTACCAGCGCGACGACATCGAAGCGATCGCCGAGTAACGCCCACGGACGGAGATCCCAGGGGTTCGCGTGATGGCCGCGCAACAGCACCACCCTCGGTCGCGGACACGTGTCCCGCGCTTGCGGGGAGTCGTTCATGCGACGCGATTATGGCCGGATTGAGAACGTTCTATGCTCCGCCCGCGGATGCCGCACATCGCGATCGACCCGGCTTCGCGATCCAATGCGCGGGCTGCGTCCAGCTCTAGAACCATGCACGTCCAACGCTTCCTGGCACGCATTCAGATACCACCGGCTCTCCGGCGACGCTTGGAGCCGCTTCCGTTTCCGGTGCGGTTCAGTGACGATCGAGTTCGGCTCTCGACGGTGCGACTGGCACTCCTGAGGCGCTTGTGGATGAAGCTCGGAGCGCGCGAGTCGCAACAGGCACTGCATGCGTACCACGGTGGAGACGTGCTCGACATCGGAGCGTTCCACGGCTGGTACAGCGTGCTCCTCGCGCCGGCCGCCGGTGCCGGCGATCGATTTCTCTCATTCGAACCCGACATTGCTGCGGTTCCAGACCTACGAGCCACGCTCGACGATCTCCGCAAACAGTTTCCAGGCATCGAGCTTTCGGTCGTGACCGAGGCGGTCGGCGATGGCACGCCCGTGGCCGTTAGCCGCCCGAGTGGCACCGGGGAAGGGACACACCCGAGGTTCGCCAGGGGTTCCGGTGGGGCGACGCAGCCGAGTCTCGTCGTCGACGACGTTGTCGCGGCAAAGGGCCTACGTCCCCGGTTGGTAAAGATCGACGTCGAGGGCGCCGAGATGCTGGTGCTTCGAGGCATGCGCGACACCCTCGCTTCCCATCGCCCCGCGGTCATGCTCGAGGTCCATCCCGAGTGGCAGCCGGATGGAATCGACGCCGCCGACGTCGAGGCGCTCATCCGTGACGCCGGGTATCAAGGCCAGACCTTGGAGGAACTGCCGATGATCCGACGACAGATCTGGCTGCCCGTCCCGGCGCCGCCAACTCCGGCAGCTTGACCAGGCAGTGACGATGGATCCTCGCCTCGATCGCCTGACCGGCATTGCAAGACTCGCGGGGCACGCGGCGATGCCGATCGGCGCGCTTCGCGCACTCGAAGCGCGTCGTCTCTTCCACGCGCGCGGCTACACGACCGTGACCTTGAAATCCGCACTCGAGGCCTGGATGGCCCGCGTCCATCTGTTGCCGGCCGACCTCGATCTGCGGAGTGCAGTCGTCGTCGACATCGGGGCGAACGAAGGAGCTTTCACAGCCGGCGTGCTGGCCGTCGCGCCCAAGGCCGAGATCATCGCCGCCGAGCCTGGCCCTGCTCCGCGCGCTCGGATGCAGGCGCGTTTGGGGACGTTGCCGAATGTCGAAATCCTCGACGTCGCGGTCGCCGCCGTCTCTGGCACCTCGACACTGCATCTCGGCACACACGACCACAACTCCTCGCTCCTCGCGCCGCGACCGCAGATGATGACGACCATCGATCCCGGCTGGGCACCTGCCGGCGAGTTGAAGGTTCGCACGGTCACGCTCGACGAGATGGTCGGTGAGCGCCGGGTCGACGTTCTCAAGATCGATGTGCAGGGCTCCGAGTTGGACGTGCTCGAAGGCGGTCCCGCGACCCTCGCCCAGGCCCGAGCGGTGATACTCGAGATGAATTTCTTCTCTCAGTACGAAGGCGACGCGACCTTCAGCACCCTGCACGCCGAGATGGACCGCAGGGGCTTCTCGCTCGTCAACGTCTCTCCGACGCTTACGACTCGGGACGGCACCGCGATCTTCATCGACGGCTGCTACGCGCGCCGCGCATGACCAAGAGAGCGGTGGCGCTCGTAGCCTCCAGCCTCGGGCTGGGCGGTACGGAGAAGGGGCTTGTCACTCACGCGCTCCACATGGATCGCGAGCGCTTCGATGTACGAGTCGTGACCTGGAATGCCGAAGGCGAGCGGCGGCAGGGCCTCGAGGCCAACGACATCCCCGTGACGTGCGCTCACGGTGACTTCGATCGGCTCAGCTCGCTCCTTCAAGGCGTCGACCTAGCCCACCTCTTTCGACACGGCGGAGCCGAGCCGCTGCCCGTCCAGGCGTGCAAACGAGCAGGCGTCTCGATCTTGATCGACGAAAACATATTCGGCGCGGTCGATCACTCCGCGGACGAGACGCTGTTCGCTTGTCACCTCTTCATATCGCAGATGTGCCTACTCCGATACCGGACCCTGGTCGGTGATCAGCCTGGCTTTGCCGACAGACATCGCGTCTCGTACCTACCCGTCGACGCCGCCACGCTCCGGTCGCTCGCGCAGGAACGTCGAGCGGCCAAAGCGGCGCTCGGGTTCGATCCCGACCGACCCGTCGTCGGACGGCTCGGGCGGCCCGCCGACCTGAAGTGGCGCGACATGCTCATCGACATGGTCCCCCATCTGTCCGGCCTCGTGCCGGACGTCCAGCTGCTCTACGTGGGCATGACGCTCGCCAAGCAGCGACGCGCCGGTCGTCTGGGGTTGCTCGAGCGCATCCGGGCCTACCCAACTACCGCCGACGAGGAACGGCTGGCCCTCTTCTACAGCGCGTGCGACGTCGTCGTGAACGCGTCCGCGATCGGAGAATCCCAAGGTGTCGCGCTCGCGGAAGCGATGGCACTCGGCGTCCCGGTCGTAACGTGCTCGACGCCGTGGACTGACAACGCGCAAGTCGAGGTGGTGGACAACGGGGTCAATGGGTGGATCGCGAACCACCCGCGCCCGTTCGCTGAGGCGGTCGCCGACCTGCTGATGAACGACGAGCGTCGTGTCGCCTTCGGCGCCGCTGCGGCAGCGAAGGTTGCGCGGCTGTTCGATCCATCCCGGCTCACCCGCCAGCTGGAGCGACTGTACCTACATCACCTCGGCCACAGCCGCGCCTCACTAGACTGGGCGCCTGGCGACGATGCCCTCGCTCGCTTCGAGCACGACTACGCAGCACGAGTCACAAGCGAGTTTCGCCCGCTCACTCGGCGAGAACGGCTGGAGGCCGAAATCGAACGGGGCAACGATCGTGCGCGACGACTGCGCAGCAGCGCCGCGATGCTCAGCGCGTCGCTCGTCGCCACCCGCCGGACTCCTTTCGCCGGACGCAACCGTCGCCGGCGGGTGCCTTAGTGTCCGCTCCATTGGTGCCTCCTCGTCGGGATCACGTCCCCTCAGCCTCGCTCGAGGAGGTTGAGGTGACGGTCTCTGCGTGTCTCGTTGTCCGTAACGAGGAGGCGGTGATCGGCAGGTGCCTCGCGTCGTTGCGAGGCGTCGTCGACGAAATCATCCTGGTTCACGACGGGCCATGCGAGGACTCGACGGTCGAGATCGCAAACGAGTTCGGCTGCCGGGTATTCGTCAGGCCACTGGTCGGCAATCCCGAGTATCACACGGTGTTTGCGTACGAGCAGGCCCGAGGGGAATGGCTCCTGAGCCTCGACGCCGACGAATTCCTCTCGCCCGAGATGGCCGCCGTGATCCCCGAACTCATCCAACGGGACGACTACGCCGCGTGGTCGTTTCTGTGGCTGATGTGGGACGGCGAGCGGTACATCACCGCCAGCGGCCCTCATAAGCCGAGCCTCTTCCGCCGCGATAAGACCTCATTGGTTGGCCACCTGCAGCGGGCCGAGGAAGTCGACGGTCGCGTTGGCGTTCGTGACGAAATGCTCCACCACCAACCGCTCTACAACAATTTCACCTTCAAGTCGGTGAGCGGCAAATACCGGCGATGGTGCAGCGTCCAGGCGCGAGAACTCGTCAATCCGTTCTCGGAGATACCGAAATTCAATTACTCCGGTCCGGACCGCTGGCCGTGGCCGCGTCACGCGATGAATCTCCTCTCCCCGGTGCTCGCGGTTCCGAACGGGATCGTCCACTTCCTCCTCACGATGATTCGTTCAATGCGTGACGGCACCGAGCTTGATCTCCGGCTGGCTTTCTATCAGGGGGTCTACGCCACCATGCTCCAGATCTACGTGGCGCGGTACATGTACTTCGACCGAGGCGCTCGCCGGATGACGCGCGTGGACCATGGCAGACGGTGACTCCTCGCTGCGCAAGACTGCCGCGTACTATGGAACGCTGCGCACGGACATGGTCCCGCAGCTGCCCGATCCTCTGGGACGCGTACTCGATGTCGGCTGCGCATCCGGGCTTACCGGGACTCTGTTGCGACCACGGGGTCCCTCGCGACTGACCGGAATCGAGATCAACGCGGATGCTGCCGAAGCGGCGCGGGCGATCTATGACGATGTACTCGTCGGACCGGCCGAGACGGTGCTCGCGGGGCTGGAGGACGAGTTCGACACGATCCTTTGTTACGACGTCCTCGAGCACTTGCTCGACCCCTGGGGTGTGCTCTCGCAACTGGCCCGGCTGAGCGCACACGGCGCCCGCCTCCACGTTTCGGTTCCAAACGCGCGCCATCTATCGCTGATGGTCGACGTCATGCTGCGCGGAACCTTCAACTACCAGCCGCACGGGCACCGGGACGATACCCACCTCCGTTGGTTCACCCCGCGCGACATCGAGACAGCGATCGACCACGCGGGGTTTGAGATCCGCTCCCGGTCGCACCCCCCGATATCTCTTCTACGGCGTGCACTCGCGTCGCTCACGGGTGGCAAGTCGACGGAATTCCTGGTGGCGCAATGGCAGGTGCTGGCCGTCCGACGCGCGTGAATGGCGATAATCCGGTGGTCGGCCCGCGAGCGCACCCAGAGTCTATGTTGGAATCTGTGTCGACCCGCTCCGACGATCCGTCCGCCCCGACGCTTGACTCGAGCGACGCCGGCGCCCGCTTGATTCGGGGCAGCCTGGTCCGCGTAACCACGTATGGCGTGAGCCTGCTCGTCAGCTTGATCTCGGCGCCGCTGGTGATCCGGCATCTGGGTCCTTCCAACTACGGCTACTTCGCGACGGTCACGGCGATCGTGTTCATCATCGGGGGGTTCACCGAAGCCGGCCTGAACACCCTCGGCATCCGTGAGTTCTCGACCGGACGACCCGACCGGGCCCAGCTGCTGCGAAACCTCATCGGTCTTCGGATGGCCGGGACGGCCGTCGGAGTGCTTATCACCGCCGGCGTCGCTGCGCTGATCGGTGCGCACGAAGTCATCGTGTTCGGCATCCTCGTGGCCGGCGTCGGCCTGATCGTGACCATCGCGGGGGAGAATTACGGCATTCCCCTGAGCGCAGATCTGCGGGTCACCGCGGTCTCGGTGCTGGGTCTGGCTCAGCAACTGACCCTCACCGTTGCGTATGTCCTGCTCGTCATCGCCGGCGCGGGAGTCCTACCGTTGCTCGGGTCGACCATCGCCTCGGGAGCGGTCCTGTTTGCGGGCACGGCCGTCCTCGTCCGCGGCCAGGTACCGATCATCCCGGCGTTCGATCGTCGGATCTGGCGGCAGTTGCTCAAGGAGACGTTGCCCTACGCAGTGGCCACCGCCGTAGGGATCATCTACTTCCGTGAGGCGCTGGTGCTGATGTCAGTGCTGTCGACGGCGCATCAGGTCAGCTACTACTCCGCCGCCTTCCGGATCGTCGAGGTTCTGGCAGTGATCCCATACGTGCTCGTCGCGTCGAGCTTTCCGATCCTGACCCGCGCCGCGATCAAGGACGACGGCCCGCGCCTCTCATATGCGATCCAGCGCCTGTTCGACACCGGCCTGATCGGAGGGATATGGATGGCCGCTTCGATCGTGCTCGGAGCGTCGTTCGGCATCCGCGTTGTCGCCGGCCCCGGGTTCGAGCCCTCGGTTCCCGTCCTTCAGATACAGGGGCTGGCGATCGCGATGAGCTTCATGGTCGCGCTGTTCGGAGCCGCACTCCTCTCGTTGCGCCTCTACCGTTCACTCCTTCGCGCCAACGCGCTGGCGGTTTTCGCGGCGACGGTCCTCTCGGTGGCCTTGATCCCGCCGTTGGGGGCTCGAGGCGCGGCGATCGCCGCCACCTCCGCCGAGGGCTTGCTTGCGCTCGCCTACGCCATCAGCGTCTGCAGGCTCTCACCAGCGCTGCGCGTGTCGCTGTCGCTGGTGCCCCGCATCGCGGCCGGCACGGCATTCGCGCTCGGAGTCACGTATGCCCTCCAGGTGTCGAGTGCGGTGTCCCTGTTCGTTTTCGGGATTCTCTACTTCGGGGCGCTCACGGCCCTGCGAGCAATCCCGTTCGAGGTGATCAACGCCGTTCTTAGGCGAACGCCGCCGCCAGCCGGACCGTAGCCAAACACACGCCGGCCGCGAATCGGGCGTCTACCAGCGTCTACCATGCCGACGCGGTGACCGCGCTCCCACGCAACCTTCCGGACCGCATTAGCCGGCTCAGCTCGCGCTCGGGACTGTTGCATCTGCTGCGCAAGGGCTACCTCGTGGTGCGGCGAACGCTCGCTCGCGTTGGGTTTCAGCTCGTCTACGCCAGCTACGACTCGCCGATCCCCGACGTCGCCGCGATCGAACCCGGCTTCTTCGATGAGGCGAGACCGATGCCCGGGCTCGAGTTCGACGTCGATCGCCAGATCGCGTTCCTCGAACGCGAACTGGCCGAGCATTGCCGCGAGTTCGAGCCGCCGCTGTCGGCCTCCGGCGCCGGCCCTGGTCGCTTCCATCTGCGCAACGGGACTTACGAGAGCGTCGACGCTGAGCTGCTGTACGCGTTCATTCGCCGCTTCCGTCCCGAGCGCGTGGTCGAGCTGGGCTCCGGCTATTCGACGCTGATCATCCGCGAGGCCCTCGAGCGCGACGGTGCCGATGCGACGGACATCTTGCGCACCTACGATCCGTATCGCTCCAGCCTCCTGCCGCCTGAGTCCCGCGTCACGCCCCTGCGTGCGCAAGAGGTGCCGGACGAGACGTTCCGGGCGCTCGGAGCCGGTGACGTGCTGTTCGTGGACACCTCTCACGTGGTCAAGGTCGGCGGCGACGTGACGCGGATCGTGCTCGAGGTCCTGCCGCAGCTCGAGCCTGGCGTGATCGTGCACTTCCATGACATCTTCCTGCCCTACCCATATTCCCGAGGGCATCTCGAGGACGCTCATTTCTGGTCAGAGCAGTATCTTTTGCAGGCGTTTCTGCTTGGCAACGGAGGCTGGGAGGTGTTGATCGGAGCCCAGGCGGTGGCGCGGGCGTTCCCGCAGCGACTCGCCGCCGCGATCCCGTCTTTCGGCCCGGAAGTCAGCCCGGGATCATTCTGGATGCGTCGTTGCTGACGTCTCGGGCTGCCTCGGAAACCGGTACCTTTCCGCCATGGGGAGTGTCCGATTTAGCAACTTTGCCGATCCGCCGACGTTCGTGCAAACATCGACAAACGTCCTACGTTGAGCCGCTATCTAGCCATCGTCCCCGCCCACAACGAAGCCGGAGCGATTTCCGCGACGGTCGACGAGATCCATCAGTGGGCGCCCGAGTTCGACGTCATCGTCGTCGACGACGGCTCCACGGACAGCACGGCAGCGCGTGCATCCGGGGCCGGGGCGGCAGTTCTCCGACTTCCGTTCAACCTGGGAATCGGCGGGGCGATGCAGGCCGGCTACGTCTACGCGAAGGAGCACGCGTATGAGATCGCGGTTCAGGTCGACGGCGACGGGCAACACGACGCACGCCATATCGCGCAGCTTCTGACCCACCTACGGACGAATCCCGGCGTCGACATGGTCGTGGGTTCGCGCTTCCTCGAGCCGGAGAACGGCGGCTATCGCTCCTCGGCGACCCGCCGCGCCGGCATCGGGATATTTGCCCGGCTCGTGTCAGTCATCACGCGGCAGCAGGTCACAGACCCGACCTCCGGTTTCCGGATGACCAACGCTCTCGGCATCCAGCTGTTCGCGCGCGACTACCCGCACGACTACCCCGAGGTCGAGGCGATCTTGCTGATGCACGCGCACCGCCTGAAGAGCTGCGAAATTCCGGTGCGGATGCGGCCGCGCACGAGCGGCGTTTCGGCAATTTCCTCCACAAAGCCGATCTATTACATGGTCAAGGTGCTGCTCGCCGTTTTCGTCGGATTGTTCCGATCTCACCCGACCGTCGAACCTGGCGACACCCCGGTTCGAACCGAGCCGGCGATCTGATGACCGATTCGACTCAGCGCTTCCTCGCCATCGCCGTAACGGGCATATTGCTGCTGCTGATCCTCGAGCTTGTGCGGCGCAAGCGCTTGATGGAGCGCTATGCGCTGCTCTGGTTGTTCGCGACCGCGATCCTCTTGGTCCTGGCAGTCTGGAAGGGGCTGCTGACCACGGTCTCCTATGCGGTCGGGATTCATTACCCGCCGTCCGCGCTATTCGCGGTCGCGTTTGGCTTCGAGCTGCTGCTCCTCCTCCACTTTTCACTCGCGGTTTCCCGGCTGAGCGATCAGAACAAGGTCCTTGCCCAACGGGTCGGACTGCTGCAGCGGCGCCTCGACGAGCACGAGGAGCGATTGGCCGAAATCGTCGGCGACGGCCGTCACCCACCGCCGCACGAGACCGACGTCGCGCCGTCTGAGAGCCGCTTCACCAGGCGCGAGCGCGAGCTTTCCCGGCCCCGCTGAGCGGCTTGACCCCTCCCGACGCGCTGGCCGTCGTGGTCGTTACCCACGACTCCGCGGCACACCTCCCGGAGCTGCTGGGGGCGCTGCTCGAGCAGCTCGACCCCGACGACGAGCTGGTGGTGGTCGACAACGCGTCGAGTGACGATTCGGTCGCCGCCGCCCGAAACGCGGGTGCACGCGTTCGAGTGCTGGAGACCGGGGCGAATCTCGGATTTGGGGCCGGATGCCATGCGGGAGCTCGTGAGACCAGCGCCGCCCTGCTCCTGTTTCTAAACCCCGACTGCCAGCCCGAGCCCGGCTGCTTCGCGCAACTCCGCGCCGCCGCGTCTGAGCGGCCCTCATGGGGAGCGTGGCAGGCAACCGTGCTGCTTCCCGACGGCCGGATCAATACTGACGGCGGCGTCATTCACTACCTCGGGATAGGCTGGGCGGGCGACTGCGGGAAGCCGCTCAATGCGATGCCGCCTGGCCCTCGCGAGGTTGCGTTTCCCTCCGGCGCCGCGCTGGTCGTCCGACGCTCCGCGTGGGACCACCTCGGAGGCTTCGATCCGACGTACTTCATGTACTCGGAGGATCTCGACCTGGGGCTTCGCCTGTGGCTGGCCGGCTACAGCGCCGGAATCGTGCCGGACGCGCGCGTGGTGCACAGCTACGAGTTCGAGAAGGGCCCAAGCAAGTGGTTCTGGCTCGAGCGCAACCGGTGGCGTACGGTGATGTCGGTCTATCCGCTCCCGCTTCTGTTGGTGCTGGCACCAGCGCTGGCGGGCACCGAGCTCGCCCTGCTCGTGGTCGCAGCACTCGACGGTTGGCTTCCCGCGAAGCTGCGTGCCCAGGCTGCGGGGGTCGCCGGCCTTCCGCGGACGCTGCGGCGACGGCGAGCGATCCAGGCCACGAGGTCCGTGACCGCGCGCGAATTCGCGACGCATCTGACGGCGTCGCTCGACAGCCCCTATCTGCGCATAGGCGCGACGGGCTGGGTCTTCTGGGCCCAGTCGATCTACTGGCAAGGGGTAAAGCGCCTGCTCGCCGTGACCGCGCGCTGATGCGGCTGGGCGTGAACCTCCTGTTCCTGATCCCGGGGAGCACCGGTGGACGAGAGACGTACGCGCGCCAGCTCCTCACCGCCATGTTCGAGATCGAGCCCGCGCTCGCCGCGACGGCGTTCGTGAATCGCGATGGCGGCTCGTTTGTTCGCGAGCTCCGCACGAGCATGCGCATCGTCCGGCTCCCCGTGTCCGCCCGGCGACCTGAGCAGTGGGCCGCCGGCGAGCTCCTCCTCCTCCCGGGGGCAGCGGCGCGGGCGAGGGTCGAAATCCTGCACTCGATGGCGAACTTCGGTCCAGCGACGGGACCGTTCCGCCGAGTGCTCACGATTCACGACCTGCAGTACAGAGCCGTGCCGGAGCTGCTGCCCCGCGCCCGGCTGGCGGGCACGGCCGCCCTGCTCGAGCTCGCCGCGCGGCGATCCGACCGGATCATCACGGTTTCGCAGTTCTCGCGTCACCAGCTTATGGCCGAGCTCGGCATCCGCTCCGACCTTATCGAGGTGATCCGAAACGGTGTTGGCACGCCCAGCGGGGGCTTGATCCTCGGCGAGGCCGACCTGCGCGCGCGCCATCAGCTCGATGCGAGGCAGATCGTCTTATCGGTCGCCAGCGACCTGCCGCACAAGAATCTCGACATCCTCCTCGACGCGCTTACGTGCATCGCGCCCGATCGTCGGCCGGTGCTCGTCTTCGTCGGCCCGGATACCGACGGACGAAGGCTCGGCTCCGCGGCCCGATCCGCGGGTGTCGAGCGCGACGTTCGGCTGCTCGGATTCATCGCGCCGGAGGAGCTCGAGGGGCTGTATCGCATCGCCGCGTGCGTCGTCCTGCCGTCCCTCTACGAGGGCTTTGGACTGCCCGTGCTCGAGGCGATGTCACGCGGAGTCGCGGTCGCCTGCTCGGACATCCCCGCGCTGCGCGAGGTCGCCGCTGACGCGGCACTGCTGTTCTCGCCACGCTGTCCGTCACAGGTCGCGGCCACGATCGAGCGGCTCGTTGTGGATCGAGCGCTCGCCGAGCGGCTTGGGGCGGCGGGTCGTGATCGGGCGGCAGGATTCAGCTGGACGCGCGCAGCCCAGGAAACCCTGGCCTGCTACCGGAGGGTCCTCGCCGGCGCGCCGGACGGCGTCCCTCGCTGATCCGGGCGGGGGCCCAGCTTTCCGGCGCGGGCATCCCGGTAGCCCTCGCGTACCGCCGCAAGGGCTGCACCGCGGTCTTCCCTGGTCAAAGCAAGGATTAGGTATGTGGTCAAAATGGAGGCGCGACGGAGAGCGCCCCCGAGGAAGCTCAGCGGACGATTTCGTTCGAGAACGACGATCGTATTTCGGATTCCGTAGTAAACGGCGTGGGTAGTGGCGGCCTCGCCCCCGGTGGATGCCGACACGCTGTGCCACGCGCGCGCTGCGGGCGCGAACACCACCTCGAGACCCGCGTCGCGCACCCTCAACCCGAGATCCACGTCCTCCACATAAGCGAAGAGATCTTCGTCGAGCAGGCCCGCCCGCTCGATCGCCCTGCGCGAAACGCCCATCAACGCTCCCACGGCTCGCTGGGTGCGAGCCACCCTCTGATATCTCGGCCCGTCCTCGCGACCGTAACCGCGCGGCCGGCCCGAGTAGCCGAGCCTCGTGCTGACCCGCTGTCCCGCAAACCAGAGCTTCGTCGGACGGTCGGCGAAGAAGACCTTGCCGGCGAGGATTCCTGCGTCTGGACGTTCGGCGATCGCGGCCTCGAACCCGTCGATCACGTCCGTCGCGACCGTGGCATCGTTGTTCACGAGCACGATCCACGACGCACCGCGGTCCAAGGCGTATCGCATGCCGAGGTTGTTCCCGCCGCAGAAACCCAGGTTCGTGCCGGCCTCAATCAGCGTGACCTGCGGGAAGCGCTCGCGCACTCCCTCGACAGACCCGTCGGTGGAGCCGTTGTCGACGCAGATGATCGCGACGTCGGTGTGGTCGAGACGACTCAGTGAGTCCAAGCATTTGAGCGTGTCGTCGCGGCGATTCCAGCTCAGGACAACTAACTGCCAGGCAGGCCCGGAACCGATGCCGTCTACCGAATCGCCGGCCTCGTCATCCTCAACCACGATCCACAACCACGAACACTCGATTTGACCAAGGTGACGGATCGTCGGTCACGGTGACTCTCGGGCGGTAGGAAAGACGGAAGCGAGCATAACCGAGCACATCGGCGAGGCGGTGCCTGTAGCGTGCGAGCACGATCCGCTTGAACTGATCGTTTACCTCACGAAAGTCGCCGTGGAACAGGAATCGGACCTGGTTACGATAGGGCCCGAGAATCTCGCGAATTTCGTCGAGAGTCGGGAGGCCGTTGGTCAGATGCTCGGCAAGCCACGGGTGTTCTTCTCCCGTCACCGATTCGTACCAGGCTTGTATCTCGTGCTCGGCGGCGACGTGCTCCGGTGATCCGAGCGGACAGCACAGGACAGCGCGGTGTCGGGCCACGCGCACCAGTTCGGTGACGAACGCCCTCCTTTCGCTATGAGTAACGTGCTCGAGCACGTCCAGGCACGCCGCCGCGTCGAAGGCTCCGTCGTCGAACGGTAAGTCGCCGGCGGGTATGACCAGGTCCGCTGGCTCGCTTACGTTTACCGCGGTCACGTCCGTGTGAGGCAGGAAGCTTCGCAGCTGCCTGCGCAGCCCGCCGACGTCGATGAGGCTGGCGGGAGATCCCACCAGCTGAGCTACGATGAGGTGCCGCTCCCAGGTGTCGGGAGCGGTGAGGACGCGGTCGGCAATTAGCGCGCGCAGGCGCAGCAGGTAGGGCTGACGCACACAACGGGAACCCAGGGGAACGGACATGTTCTGACCATGCAGCTTAGCCGCGACGCATTCTGATCCCTCGCTCCTGCGGTTCGCACGGTCCACACCTGACGCCATCCCGTCTCGGAGCGGATCTGTAGTCTAGGGAGGCGCCCGGCAACCGCTCCGACACGATTGACCTGATACACGTAAACGAGGAATCGATGTCGGCATCGTCGCGAGGCGACAGTGACGGCTCACCCCTGAGGCTTGCCTTTGTCGGACAGGGCGTCTATTTCCGGCAGTGTGCGCTCGCACTGCCTTGTGGAGGGCTTGAGCCTGCGTTCCTGGACTTCAGAGCGGCGGCTAGACCGGGCCCGCTCCTCGGGGCCCTGAAGACACTAGATCCCGACGTCGTCGTCGTCTTCCGGCCGGAGATCATCCCGCCGGGCCTGTTCGCTCCCCTGAATGCGGTGACGATCGGCTACCTGAGCGAGCCGCTTCCCCGTGGCCGCTCCGCGCAGCACCCGGACCTGCGCGATCGGATGTCCTGGCTCGAGCAGGTCGACCCGGGCAACTTCGATCGCATCGTGTCGTTCGATCCGTTGATCGTCGAGACCGCCCAGAGCGTGTTGCGAGTGTGGCGTGCGGTGCCTCTGCCGGTCGAGGACAGCCTGTTCACAGGAGTCCGGGAGCGCACCCGGCCCCCCGCGCTGTTGTTCGTGGGTCGCTCCACGGAGCATCGGGAGCGCGTGCTGGCGCCGATCAAGCGCAGTTACCCGATCGTGCACGTAGGTCACGGCCTTTACGGCCGTGAACTCGAGCGGTTCTTCATGCGCGCCAACGTGCAGCTGAACATCCACAACAACCCTTATCCGACGTTCGAGAACCGCGTCAGCATCGCGTTGGCTGCCGGACATCTCGTGATCTCGGAGCCGCTCAGCCCAGATCACGGTCTCCGGACCGGAGAGGACTATCTCGAGGCCGAGGGCCCCGACGCTTTCAAGGCACTGGTTGACGAACTCATGGAGGACGCTTCGGCATACCTCGAGGTTCAGCGCGCCGGCCACAAGCGGGCGGAGCGCTTTCGGGCCTCGCTCGTGTATCCGCGTCTCATCCGGGAGGCGCTCGAGGATGTCGCCGAGAACGGCAGCGCCAGACTCCACGACACGCTGCCGATCGCACCGAGGATCACCGCTTGACCGAGAAGACAGCCATCCCCACGGGCGCGGCCGGGCAACTGCGAGCGCTCGGCCGTGAGCTGCGGCAAATCACCGCCGAGCGCCGGCACCACCGGGCGAACCCGCCCGAGCAGGGGCTCGTCGTGGACGTCGGCGCCGGGCAGGCTCCGCACCCGAGCGCCGACGTCGTCGTCGACAAGTACCCCGTCGACAGCTTCGAGCGTCCCGGCGAACTGGCGATGGCGTTCGACGCGCCAATGGTCGTCGCCGACGGCGAGCATCTGCCCTTCGCCGACGGGACCTTCGCGTACGCAATCGCCGAGCACGTGCTCGAGCACGCTCGGCGCCCCGATGCCTTCGCCCGTGAGCTGGCGCGCGTCGCGAACGCGGGGTTTGTACAGGTCCCAAGCCGCGAGAGCGAGTTGGTCTATGGCTGGCCGTACCACCCGTGGTTGATCGACCTCGTCGAGGGAAAGCTCGTGTTCGAGCCCCGCCGCGATGAGCGCGCCCCAGCCGGCGCGTTCATGCATCAGGAGTTCGAGGCCTCGATCCTTCACCGCGCCGCTTGGATGGCGCGTCGCTCGCGCTGGCACCACTCCGTCCGCTGGCGGGAGAGCCTGCCCGTCCGCGTCGTCGGCGAGAGCAGAGCGCCGCAGACCGCGACCTTCGACCTGGAGGGCGTCGTCGCCGCGCTCCGGGCAGCGGCGGTCCCTCCGCTGCCCGGACCGGTGGCGGCGGCGCTGCGATGCCCGGCGTGCCGGTCAGCTCTCTCCGTGCGCGAGCAGTCAATGCTTTGCACCGGCTGCGGCCAGCGTTACCCGGTGGCCGGGAACGTGCCGCTCTTGCTCGAGGAGGCCGCAGACCGCGACGTAACCGAAGCGCACACCGCACATGCCGGCGGCGTTTAGCGCCGGCGCGCCCCGCGCTCGTCTTCACGACAGAGGCCGGCGGCTCGAACCGAACGCCGCGACGTCGGCGAACAGGTCGTAGGCAACTCGACTGAATACCCGCGAGGCACGGTATTGCTCGGCCTTCATCCGCCCGCGCACTCGAATCCGGTAATACATCTCCGGGAAGCGCTCGAGCCTCTCAAGCACTCGCGCGACATCCTCGGGCGAGTCGATCTGCAGGTAGTCGATGTTTTGCTCTAGGCCATGAGTGGGCGCGAGCGCCTCGGCGAGCAGCAGCTGGCCGGCGGCGAGATGGATACCGACCTGTGGGCCGAAGCGCGCCCACAGCTCGCTCGGGATATAAACACCCACGTCGTAATCGGCAAGCAGCTCTGCGAGCGCGCCGCCGTAGACGCCGTGTATCACCTGCAGGAGGTCGTGATGGTGCTTGGCGGGCATCAGCATCCGTTCGCGGTGCGGGGTGGAGCGGCCGAACGCCATCGCGCGTGGCTTGCCGTGTGTGGGACGTACCTCCGCGAACAGCGCATCGTTGACTGGGGGCGGAATTGCACGCCAGACCTCGCCGGCTCCGATCAGTTCGCCCGTGAACGCCGGGATGAACGAGACCACACGATCGAGCGTTCCGACCGCCTCCGCAGCGTACCCCGTAGGCGGACCTCCGACGAGGACTCCGAGCGTCAGGCCAGGCAGCTCGCGGAGCATCTCCGCCGGCACGAGCGCAGGATCAAAAACCACGGTCACGTCCGGTTTGAGGTCGGCGACTACCGTCGATGAGCGCGCCAGCTCCGACAGTTCCTCGAACCGAAAGCACGTCGGGGAGATCGACCACGCATCGACTTGCGGACAGCAACTGTCAACCCAAGCCTGAGGCCCCAGAAACGCGATTCGCAGTGGCTCCGATCCGCCGATCGCCAGCGGACCCGCAATCCTGGGCACGACTTGAGAGCTCATCGGCACCGCTACGATAGCGGCGTCCAACGCCCCCTATGTCCCACTGGCAACAGCGAATCACCCGAGAGACGGCGCCGGCGATCCGGGCCGAGCACGAGCTGCGCTATCGATTGGCGGCACCGCTCATCGCGTCGAGCGCGGTGTGGGCTGACCTTGGATGCGGAACCGCCCTGGCTGCTAAATCAGCGCTTGACGGCCGTCGTCCGGGACGGGCGGTGCTCGTCGATATCGAGCGAGACGTCGTCGCAGGCGCCGCGCAGCAGTTGGCGTTGCCCGACATGCGCGAACTCACCGGTGACCTCACCGATGCCGATACTTTGGTTCGAATCGGGGCGGAGTTGCTCGGCGTCGAGGGTGAGCGGATTGTGACCTGCTTCGAGGTCGTCGAGCACCTGAGCACGTTCGTCCCGCTACTCGAGTGGTCCGGTGGGCTGGCCCGTGACGGCGCGGCGACGTTCGTGATGAGCGTTCCCAACGATGCGTTCTGGTCGATCGAGAACCCGTTTCACGCCGGCTCGTGGAGCGAAGGCGCGTTTGAGGAGTTGCGGCTGCTACTGCCGCCGGAGCAGACGTTGCTACGGCAGGTCGCACTCAGCGGCTCGTCGCTCGTCGACTGGCAGGCGGCGCCCGCGAGGCATAACATCGCGATCGAGGTGGGCGGTTCCTCGACCGTCGCGACGCACTTCATCGCCGCGTTCGGCCCTCGCCACCGAGAGGTGCAAACTGCCGCGACGGCGGCGCAGGTTGATATGCACGATCAGCGCCGTTGGGAGCGCCAACGCGAGAGCAACCTCGCGCTCAGCGAGGCGATGGTCCTCGAGTACGGCGCGGAGCTACGCAAGCAGACGGCCAAGGCTGAAGAGTCGCATGCCTACATCCAGGAACTGGAGCGGCAGCTTGGCAGATCGTCGTCGCCACCCGCAAGCGACCTGCACCAGGGGAATGCCGCGACCGAATCTTCAGACGACACGGTCTCTGAGCCGACCAAGCCGCTCGGGTGAAGGTCGCATTCCTTCTGAACGACCTCCAGCTCTCGGGCGGGGTCGGCGTCGTCGTCCAGCATGCCGCGCGGTTGAGTGCCCTGGACGATTGGGATGTGACACTGGTGCTCGTGCGTGAGGACGAGGCGCCGAGCTGGCGTGGGTACGAGTATCTCGAGCATCTGCACGTCCGGTCGAGAGCCGACGCGCTGACGGAACGCTACGACGTCGCAGTTGCAACGTGGTGGGAAACGACGTTCACCTTGTTCGAGCTCTCAGCCGACCGCTACGCGTACTTCGTACAAAGCCTCGAGGACCGCTTCTACCTATACGATCAGGCCGAGCGACTCGGTGCCGCACTCACGCTGGACCTGCCTGTCGCATTCATCACGGAGGCCCGGTGGATTCTCGAGACGCTCTCAGCGCTCCGCCCGGATGCCCCGTGTTACCTGGTTCGGAACGGAATCGACAAGCAGGTCTTCGTGCCACTCGAAAGGGTGACCCCTTCGACCGACGGCCCGCTTCGCATCCTGATCGAAGGGTCGCCGACGGTTTGGTTCAAGCAGGTGCCCGAGGCGATCCAAGCGGCGGCGGCGATGCGCGAGGACCACCGAGTCACCGTCGTGTGCGGCGATCGCAACGCGCTCGGCGACGCCCCCACGGACAGGGTCGTCGGTCCGCTCAGCCACCGAGAGATGGCCCAGTTGTATTCGGAGGCCGACGTGGTACTCAAGCTCTCGCGCGTGGAGGGCGTATTCGGGCCGCCACTGGAAGGCTTCCACCGCGGCGCGACCTGTGTCGTCACGCAGGTTACTGGCAGCGACGAATATGTCGAGCACGGCTTCAACGGCCTGTTTACTGACTGGGACGACCTCGCAGGTACGGCCCGTCAGCTCGATCTGTTGGCTCGCGACCGCAAGTTGTTGCATTTCCTTCGGACCAACGCGCTCGAGACGGCGCGCGCGTGGCCGGACTGGGCGCAGGCGAGCCAGTTCATGGCTGCCACGTTGCTGGCGATCAAGCGCGCACCGCGACCCGAGCCCCCAGCGGCCGCCGCGCGGCTCATGGCGGACCTCGGGGCGGGCATCGAGGCCTACTCCCGGCACCTGCACGAACTCCGCGAGTTCGAACGCCGCGCCAAGCGGTTCGAACGTCGGATCGAGCGGGTGCGGAGCACCAGGCCCGTTCGCGGGATGATGGCGTTGCGGCGCTACCGCATCGCACGCCTAGCGGCAAGGCCGTTCCGCCCTTTGACTCGTCGTATCCGCCGGCTCCTTCCGTGAGCTCGCGGATCAGAGGCCGGTCGTGGCGCGCGCTGACTCGAGCCGTGATCGGGCGGAGCCCAGGCGTCCCCCTGAGCGGCGTTCCCGCCGCGCTGCTGGAGCTGGAGCGGTCCGGGCCGGCCGCGCTTTCGCACGAGCGTGTCGATCCGGGCGCGCCGCTGCGCATCGCGACTGTGATCCCCTCGTTCCAGCGTGGGAGCGGCGGGCACGCCACAATCGTCAACTTGATGCGCGAGCTCAGCCGCGTCGGACACACAGTGACGCTTTGGCTCGAGGACTTCGAAGGCCGTCATGCCCGCGAGCCGGCCGCCGTCACCGCGCGCAACTTCGCCGATTGGTTCGGCGCCGCCGGTCTCGAGCTACGCATGGGCTTCGCGCAGTGGAGCGGCGCCGACGTTGTGCTGGCCACTGGGTGGCAGACCGTGCCTCGGGCGCTTCTCCTCCCCGACGTGCGCGGGAGGGCGTATCTGGTGCAGGATCACGAACCTGACTTCTACGGCGCATCGGCCGAGTCGCTATTCGCCGAGGCGACGTATCGCCAGGACTTCCACTGCATCGCGGCCAGCGAGTGGCTTGCGGAGCTGTTACGCGGCCGCTACGGCGCCACCGCCTCGTACTTCGATCTCGCGGTCGACCACTCGGTCTACCGGCCCGGCCTCGAGGATCGCCGCGATGACCTGCTCGTGTTCTACGCGCGTTCAGTGACGCCCAGGCGGGCGGTCCCACTCGGATTGCTCGCGCTCGAGGAGCTGTCGCGGCGGCGACCGGGTGTGGAGATCGCGCTGTTCGGTGAGAACCGGCTTCTCGTGGAGGTTCCGTTCGAGCACACGAGCCTCGGCACCCTCCATGCGGCCGGACTCGCCCGGCTCTACTCTCGCGCCACCGTCGGCATGGGGTTCTCGCTGACCAATCCGTCGCTGGTCAGCCTCGAGATGATGGCGTGCGGCCTTCCCTGCGTCGAGCTCTCAAGCGACTCGATGGTTGCGACCTTCGGCGTAGACGGACCCGCGCTGCTGGCCCCTCCCGAACCGCTGCAAGTTTGTTCGGCGATAGAGCGGTTACTTGCCGACGCCGACGCACGCGACCGTATTGCGCGGCTCGGCGTCGCGTTCATGCAGCCTCGTACCTGGAGTCGGTCGGCTCAGCAGGTCGAGCTCGGGTTGCGCGCCGCGCTCGTCGCCACAGGCTGACAAGATGTCGTTTTCGTGGCGACTGAACTGACGAAGCCCGATGCTGCGCCGCTGTTTCGTGCGCTACCAGCAACGAGAGGGCGCGTGCGAGCGTCCCTCTCGAAGGTCCCGCTTGCTCTCGCGCTTCTCCTGTTGGTCGGGGCCCTCGAGGCATTCGCATGGGCGGTTGCGCTGCCGGCCTTCCAGGGCCCGGACGAAGACGCCCATTTCGGTTATGTGCAGCACCTTGCGGAGACCGGAAGCGTGCCGAACGGCGACGGTGGCAGCGACTCGACCGATGTTGCGGATGCGCTCTTCGTCCTGAATCTTCACGCGCTGATGGGGAATCTCGGGGCTCGCCCGGCCTGGAGCCCGGCGGACCTCGCGCTTTGGCATCGTGCCGAGAGGACGATGCCGCGCGGCTCTCGCGCCAACGGTTCGGGATCGAACCCAGCCTCGGTAAATCCGCCGCTCTACTACGCGATCATGGCGATCCCGTACCGGCTGTTCGTATGGTTGCCCTTGCTCAAGCAGCTGTTCGTCCTTCGCCTTTTCAACGCTTTGTGCTTTCTCGCGACGATCGCACTTACGTGGCTTGTCGCAGGCGAGGTGTTCGGTCGTGTCCGCTGGAAACAGACACTGGCGGCAGGCGTTGTCGCAGTCGAGCCGCAGCTTGCCTTCATGAGTGTCGTGATCAATCCGGACAGCTTGCTGGTCACGCTGACCACCGCATTTCTGTTGATGGCGTTGAGGTTGGTGATCCGTGGACCTTCTGCGGGCCGTTTGCTCGCCGCAAGCGCATTGTCCGCCGCAGCGATCCTCACCCACGGCCGCGGCCTGGTGACGCTCCCGGTCCTCGGCGTCGCCGTGCTCGCCGCGTGGGCGCGACACCGCCCTTCCCTTCGCCAAGCCGCTGGGCAGACGGCCTTGGCCGCAGCGCCCGTCGGCATCGCCCTGCTCTTGTACTTCGCTTTTGTCAGCGCTGTGGGGGGCGGCGCCGTCTATGGCGGCGAAGTGACAGCGATCAACAGCGGCAGCTTCAACATCAGGCAGTTCCTTTCCTCTATCTACCAGTTCTACTTTCCGAAGCTGCCCTCGCTGACCCCCCGCATCGGTCCCGCGTATGGCTACCGCCAGGTGTACATCAACACGTTCTACGGCACATTCGGCTGGCTCGAGGTCACGTTCAAGCAGCTCATCTATGACCTGCTCCAGGTTGGTTCTGCACTCGGATTGGTTGCGTTCTACACCGCGTGCGTGGTCCGCTGGAGAGCGCTCAGACGCTCGTGGCCGGCGGTCGCGGTACTGCTCTCGCTGCTCGTGACGCTTCTGCTGATGCTCCATTACGTCTCGTATCGGGAGCTCCTAGGGAACGGCGGCACTGACCCCGTGATCGTCGGCCGATACCTGCTGCCAATGATCTCTCTGTTTGGCTTGGCGATTGCGTTCACGGCAGGCTCGCTGCCAAAACGCGCCGGACCGTTTCTCGGTGCGGTGATCCTCTCAATCGGAGCGCTCCTGGCGCTCGGCGGGATAGGAATCACCGCTGCACGTTTCTATGGCTAGCCTGTACGCACGCCTACGGTCGCTCAGCGTCGCCACGTGGTGCCTCCTGCTGATGGTGCAGCTGATCATTATCGGCGCGCTGATCTGGTATCGGCCGTTCCTGACGCAACGAGAGCAGCCGATCGCCGAGATTCCCGCGCCGTCCGCCCTGTTCAGCCTCACCGAATTTCCGGTGCCCGCGAACGGGAAAGCTTGCATGAACTCCGTAACCGTGACGCCCGACACGCGCGTAGCCACCTTCTCACTCCGCCCGGCCAAGGCGAGCCCCGTTGGCGGGCCGCTCGTCGAGCTGATACTGACCGGACCCGGTTACAGCGCCCGGACCCTGGTGCCGGGAGGCTACGGCGGCGGTTCGGCCACGGTGCCGCTGGCGCCGCCCAAACGCTCGTTGATAGCGACTGCTTGCTTCGTGAACCTCGGGCGCACCACGGTTCTGCTCGACGGTACGAACGAGCCGCGCACGGTTTCACGACCGAGCGTCGAGATCGCCGGCCAGCATGTGCCCGGGGACATCGCGCTCTCCTTCGAGGAGGACGTGCCGGAGTCGCTACTGGATCGACTGGGCACGGTATTCGCCCACGCCTCGAACTTGACCGACGGTCTTATTCCCGTGTGGCTGATCTGGCTCATCGCCCCGGTGGTAGCGTTCGGCGTCCCGATCGCGCTAATCCTCGCCTTTTACAGCGCGCTGCTGGACGACTTCGTCGATGCGCGCTGAGCGGCGCTCCGAGAGGCCTAAACGTCGCGCGCGGCTGTCAGAGGTTCTCGGCGACCGACGGCGCGGTTCGATTGAACACGGCGAAGCCGAGCACGAACACCCCGAAGACGATCGCGACGACGAGAAGCACCCCGCCGTATCCGAGGATCGCGGCTGCCCCGGGCGCGGCGTGGTTGATCATCGCGTGGCGGAACTGCTGGAAGATCGTCGCGAGCGGGTTCAGCATGTAGAGCTTCACCAGCGTCGGACTCAACCGCTGTTGGACGGTGAGCAACGGCACGATCACCGGCGAGCAGTAGAACAGAATCTGGGAGATCACCTCCCAGATCGGCGCCACGTCGCGGAAGGACACGTACAGCGACGACAGCAGCATCGCGAGCCCGGTCGCGTACACGGCAAGCAGCGCAACGAGCAGCGGCAGTTGTAGCCAGCTGAGCATCGGCGTGACTCCCGCGACGGTGGCGAAGACCAGTACCACGATCAGATTTAGCCCGAGGTTGAACATCGCTCCCAACACGATCGACAGCGGTATGACCATGCGCGGGAATTGGATCTTCCGGACGAGCGCCTCTCGCTGGAGCACGCTGGTGACGGCCCCTCCTGTCGCCTCGGCAAAGAACGTGAAGAGCACGATCGACCCGAGCATCTGCATCCCATACAGATGATTGGGTTGCCCGGGCGCGGCTCCCGGTCCCTTGCCGACGTGTCCGATCACCGTAAAGAACACGTACAGCACACCAAACAGGAGCAGCGGTCGCATCAACTGCCAGAAGTAGCCGAGTACCGAGCCGAAGAAGCGAAGCTTCCACTCGGTGCGCGCGATGTTGAAGGTGAGGTGCCAGAAGCGCGACCAGTCGCTGGTGAGCGCCTCAGGTCCCCGGATCGGCCGCCCGAGCGCCTCGTAGGACCATGGGTCGACCGCGCTCACGCTTTGACCTCCTCCGCGACCGTCGAGTCCACGCGCTCGATCGTCACGTCGGTCGGAACATCGACGATCCCGCCCAGCGGTAGGTTGGCAGTGACCAAGAAGCTGAACCCGCGCTCAAACCGGTCGATCACGCTCAAACCCGAGCCGCGGTGCGCAAGGCTGATCACCGGGCTGTAACGACCCGGCGCCAGGACGTTCTGGAACGCGAACGAGAACAGCACCCGCTCGCCAGCACCGAATCGGCCGCTTGCAGGGTGCTGGACCCAGGTGGAGGCGACGATCACAGCCTTCTGGTCCTCGTTGTGAATATGTACTCCTGCCTGCGGGTCTTCAACGTCGACGTTGAAGCGCACGAGTGCGCGCAGGGTGATGAGCTGGCCCTGCGGAACCGCGGTCGGGCGCTTGCCCTCCTCGTCCTCCACCCACACTTCGAGCACCCGCGCGTCGCCGTCGCCTTCGCGGTCGTCGACGCCGACTGGCTGTGATTCCCGGCCGAAGTTGATCTCAAGGTATCGGTCCGCGACCTCTTGGGGCGGACCAACGTGGACCGTCGAACCCCTCTCTAGCAGCAACGCACGGTGGCAGAGCCGCTGCAGCGTGCCCATGTCGTGCGTGACGAACACGATCGTCTTGCCCTGGTCGCGCATGGTATGAAAGACGTCGAAGCACTTCTGCTGGAACGCGGCGTCCCCGACCGCGAGCACCTCGTCGATCAGCAGGATGTCGGCGTCGACCTGGATGGCCACTGAGAAGGCGAGCCGGACCTGCATGCCTGAGGAGTAGTTCTTCAGCTTGAGCTCCTTGAACTCCTCGAGCCCGGCGAACTCGATCACGCTGTCGTAGCGTTTGCGCGCCTCCCGCGGGGACAGCCCCATCATGATGCCGTTCAAGATCACATTGTCGCGGGCGGCCAGCTCCATGTTGAACCCGACGCCCAGCTCGATCAGCGTCGACAACCGCCCCCGGCACCAGATGTCTCCGTCGCATCCATAGATGCCTGCGATGCACTTCAGCAGCGTGCTCTTGCCGCTGCCGTTGCGGCCCGCGATGCCGAAGAACTCGCCGGGATCGACTGCGAACGTGATGTCGTCCAGGACGCGGAAAGTCTGGTAACGGATCCGGCGGCGAGGGTGCAGCGCCCGCTCCTTGAGCGTGTGCACCTGTTGCTCCGGAAGCCGGAATGTCTTGCTTACGCCTCGCGTCGCAACCGCGGGAAGGCGGACGTCCAGGGACGATGGCATCCGCCAGAGGGTACCCAGCTCAAAGGCCGGCCAGGATGGTTCGCAAGCCGTCTCGCAGCGAAACCTCCCCCTCCCACCCTAAGTCACGCTTGGCTCGGCTGACGTCAAGGCAGCTTCGTCGAACCTCGCCCGGGCGCTCGGGCTCGAACCGCGGCGCCGGCATCGCCCCGCCGGACACCTCGTCTAGCGCCGTGATCAGATCGAGCACGGCGATCTCCCGCCCGAGGCCGACGTTGACCGGACCGGTCAGCTCGGAGTTCGCGGCGAGCAGGTTGGCGCGGACGACGTCCGAGACGTCGACCCAGTCGCGGGTCTGGCGCCCGTCGCCGAACACCGTCGGCGTCCGCTTGTCGACCACGCAGCCGCAGAAGATCGCCACCACCCCGGCCTCGCCGTGGACGTCCTGACGCGGTCCGTAGACGTTGCCGTAGCGCAGCGACACCGTCGAGAGCTGGTGCAAACGCTGGTACAGCTCGCAGTACCCCTCGGCCGCATACTTGCCCATTCCGTATGGGGCCAGCGGGCGGATCGGATAGTCCTCGGGGGTCGGCAGCTGCTCGGCGTCGCCGTACAGGCCCCCGCCGGTCGAGGTGTTGACGACGCGCCTCGCGCCGGAGCGCAGCGCCGCCTCGAGCACGGCGATCGTGCCGAGCACGTTGTTCGTTGCGTCGCCGGCCGGGTGCTCAACCGAGTACCGGACGTCGATCTGAGCGGCCATGTGGAACACAAGCTCGGGCCGGGTGGCGTCGAAGATCTCCGCGATCGCGGGTCCGTCGGACACGTTCGCGATGTTCAGGGTCGCGCCCCGCGCAAGCGCCTGCTCCAAGTTCTCTCTCTTGCCGCTCGAGAGGTTGTCGATCACGGTCACACGATCGCCGCGGGCAAGCAACGCGTCGACCAAATTCGACCCGATGAAGCCCGCCCCGCCTGTGACCACGCAGTCCATTACCGGACTCGCAGCTTAATCGAGCCGAGCGGACCGTCGTCTTGTCGGCGTCGCAACGACGACGGTGGCCCGACGGACGGTCGCGCGTCAGCCGCGGCCAGGGCGATCGCCGCCGCCCCCAGGATCGCGACGACGAGCCACGGCTTCCAGCCCAGCGGCGGGCTCCACATCCCCGCTGCGGCGAGCAGACGGGACGGCGCGTAGTGGTGCGCGTTGATCCACCAGGCGATCAGCTGGAACAGCGCGAAGCCGACCAGACACGGTTGCCACAAGCCCGCGACACGGATCTGGACTTGGCGACTCCGAGCGCCCTCGACCGCGTCGCCGGCCAGCATCGGCGCGACGGCGAGGATCGGGAGGATGTAGCGGCCCTGGATGCCGAAGCCGCTCAGCCGGTAGGAGAACGCGAAGAAGGCCACCGGGAAACCGAGTCCCAGGACCGCCGCGAGCACGAGCGCGATGCGTTCCCGGCGCGTCCCGAGCCACACGCCCGCCGCGAACAGGAGGATCACGGCCAGCCACCAGCAGCCGATCATCAGCGCCGGCAGCGGTACGTTCAGCACGCCGAAGTTGCCCACCGCGCCCTTCAATGCGGGACCGAGTTGGCGCAGGCCTGCGTGCAAAGCGCCGAGGGGCGAAGCGAACGTCACGGTCGAGTGCAGGGTGCCCCGCGGCCCCGCCCCAGCCAGGAAAAGTCCAACCGCCGCGGTCGTCACGGCGGCGGCGGTGAGCACCTGAGAACCGCGAATCGCGAACAGCGCTCGCAACCCGTCGATTCCCATCAGCGCCGCCCAGACGGCGAAGTCGGCAACCACGAAGAAGGGCCCGAGCTGCCAGGCCAGGACAGTGGCGGCTCCACTGGCGATAAGCGCGATCCAGGCCCAGCCGGGAAAGCCCCCCGGGTCCCGCCGGAGCTTCAGCAGGGCCGCGATAAATGGTAACCGTTCAGTCCCTGGTCCCTGGCTCAGGTGAGCGCGGGGAAGGGGTCGCCGCGGTTGTGGGCGACGAGTAGTTCGCGCAGGTAGGCGAATAGTGAGCGGTTTTGCAGGCGGCAGGTGGCGGCGGCGGACTGGGCGCGTTCGGCGAAACGTTCGCCGCTGGGGCTGCTGGTGCCGTGGGAGAGTTTTCGGTGGATGACGGGGCTGCGGAGCGCGCGTTCGGCGGGGTTGTTGGTCGGCTCGACGCCGGCGAGCGCCGTGAAGGTCCAGAGCGCGGGCCAGACTTTGAGGAGATTGTTGGCGAACCGCCGGTGCCAGCGCGTGCGCCTGCTCTTCGGGCTGGCGTCTTCGAGCAGCTGCCGGAGCTCGGTTTGGATCGGCGCGATCTCGATCTTGAGCCGGTCGCGGTCGCGGTGTTCTTGCTGGTAGGTGCGCCATGCGCTGAACACGCGGCGGGTGAGCTGGAGTCCATGCTCGCCGAAGGTCTTCTGCTCGGCCAGGCCTTCTGAGTGGCGGCGGAAGTCGCGTTGGATGTGTGACCAGCACACTTGGCGCTGGTGCGGGTCGAGGTGCTCATAGCCGTTCCAGCGATCAGAGATGACGATCCCGGGATAGGGGCCGATCAGCGCCTGGAACTGCTCGCGGTTGCAGTGCCTGGCGATCTGGAAGATGCGCCGCGCCTGGGGTGGTCAGCGTCCATAGCGCGCGGCCGTCACCCGCGGTCCGCCAGCCCGTCTCATCGACGTGCACCGCTCCTTGGTCGAGCACCCAGTCATGCAGTTGGGCGTGCGGGCCGGCGAGCGCGTCCGAGGCGCGCTGACAGATCTGATCGACCGTGCCGGTGGACAGGCTCACCCCGAAGAGATCGCGGGCGAGCTCGATCATCCCCTGCCGCGAGACACGGTTTCGCGCGGTCAAGGTTACGAGCGCCGCCTGCAAGTTCGGACCGAACGCCGAGCCACCGATCCCGGCCGGCAGCTGCGCCGTGGTCTTCGTCCCGCAGCCCGGACAGCCCAGCCGGTGGGTGCGATGCTCGACCAAGATCACGCTGATCGGCGGCAGCTCCGCGACCTGATGACGACCGAACCGCGATCCGCGACACCGCTCATGCTCCGAGAACTCGCGCCCGCAGCCAAGGCACGCCTCCGGATAGTGATCGACGATCTCATCCACCTGATCCTCGGGCTTGAGCTCCCGACCGGCGCCCCGGTGCCCGGTCTGACCACCCGCCTTGCGCTCCCCGCGCAACAGCTCCTTCGCCTTCGCCCTCGCCTCCGCCCGACGCTGCTGACGCGTCTTCGGCGGATCCATCGACGGCGGCTCTCGAACTCGTGCGCGAATCCCGCCGCGCCTGCTCCTCCAAGCGCCTCAGCCGATCCTCGTGCTGCTCAACCCTGCCCGCGAGATCGAGAATGAACTCAACACACGCCACCCGCCCCGAGTCATAAATCGCCTCCGCCTCGGCGCGATCCATACCTCCAAGATTCGCCGGATAACCAGGCGATCCTTGTTATGGAGACCGACGACTGAACGGTTACGATAAATGCGAGATTTGCGGCGATTTCGAGACCGTTGGGGTTCATCATCGCGCCGACGGACAGGACCATTGGGGTCGTCGCAACCAGCAGGCCGACCGTGCGCCAGCCCGGTCGCGGCCCGGTCAGGATCAACGCGAGGAAGAGAAACGCCAGGACCTGGAGAAGCGACACCACCCGCGAGACGAGCAGCGCCGCATTCCAAGCGTGTGCCGCCGATATGCCCACCGCCGGAAGGAGGTAGGCCAGCGGGCTGTAGTCCCCGGTGTAGCTCACTTCGGTGCAACTGCCGCCGGTCCCGGCGCTGCCTATGCACGGCTCGCCCGGAGGTGAGAGCGACCCGGACACGGCCACGCCGCGCCGATCGTGGTCGATCCAGGCCTGTTGAGCGGCTCTCCATCCACCTGCTCTCAGATTCGCGATGTCCGCTGGCCCGAGTGGCTCCCTCGGTCCAAGCCATCGCCCCTCGCTGATCTCGAGCGCTCGAAGGTATTGCGCCGGTTCGTCGGGCGCCAAACCAGGCGGCGTTGAGAACACCCACGCCGTCCCGAGCAGCGCGAGTCCGACCAGCAGTAGGACCAGACCACGCGAACGCACGGGCCTAAGATAAGAGACCGGTCCGACCGTCACCCGAAAGGGTGGCGGGCCCGTACCGCGAAGGCGGTACGGGCCCGACCGAAGGACGACCCTGGTAGGGCTGGGGGCCGTCCGAAGACCCGCGAGAAAGGGGGCGATGCTCGCGGGCCCGTGTGACCTCCGTGTCAATGCCTAGCATAGCGCTGCAAGAACGGACGACGTCAAGCATCCTGGACATAAGTTGGACGTATGGCTAAGGCCGGGTAGGCCCGTCGTACGACCCGGCGCATTCAAACCGCTCCGGGCGAAAATACGCAACCTGCGCGGGGGAATCTCGTTTTCGTTCTCATAACGCCGACCGTTCCCCCTTGATCTAAGCGCTAAGCCCAGAACCGATGCGTCCCGACACCCCCGTGCAGCCCCTGCCGAGCCCGATCCCGGCCACCGCGACCGCGGAGGTCCTCGGCGTCCCGCTCGCCCTGACCGACTACGGGCGGACGCTCGAGTGGATGGACGCGATGGCGGCCGCGCGCGAGCAGGGCTATGTCTGTGTGTGCAATGTGCACACGGTGATGGCGTCGCACGAGGACCCCGAACTGCGCTCGGCGCTGATGGGGTCATCGCTCAACGTTCCCGACGGCCAGCCGCTCGTGTGGGCGCTCGGCGCGCTCGGCCACTCGCTTCCCGACCGCGTGTACGGCCCCGAGTTGATGGCGCGCGCGTGCGCCGCGGCCGCGTCGAACGGTCAGCGTTTTTATCTCTATGGGGGCCGCAACCAGGGAGCGCTGGTGCAGCTCTCGCTGAACCTGCGCCGCCGTTACCCCGGGATCCGGATCGTCGGCGGGTACTCGCCCCCGCACCGGCCCCTGGACGCCGAGGAGCAGGCCGCCATCGTCGCCGAGATCAACGACGCCGATCCCGACGTCGTGTGGGTCGGCATCGGGGTCCCCAAGCAAGAGAAGTTTATGGCGACGCTTCGCCCGCTGCTCGACGCGCCCGTGCTGATCGGCGTCGGCGCCGCCTTCGACTTCCATGCCGGGCTGGTGCCGCAGGCACCCCCGTGGATGCAGCACGCGGGGCTCGAGTGGGCCTACCGGCTCGTCCAAGAGCCGCGTCGCCTGTGGCGGCGCTACCTGCGCTACAACCCCCGCTTCGTGGGCGCGTTCGCCCGCCAGCTGGCCGCGCACCGCCATGCCGGCCGCAAGTCTTGGTAGTGCCTGCCGCCGCGCGACGCCAGATGGCACAGGTTCCCGAGCCCGACGACTTCCTCTCGGGCAACGCTGCGCCCGACGACTTCGTCTCGGGGAACGCGGGGATGGTGACCGGGATCCGCGCGACGAGCCGGGCGCTCGTCGCCGACGCGCTCGCGGATACCGTGGCCGTCGCCGCGGGCCTGCGCCGGCGGCTCCGCCGGGCGGCGAGCTCGGCGCCACCCCGCCGCGTGCTCGCGCTTGGGATCGAGCGTCCGGATCAGCCGAACCTGCTCGATCGCGCCCGCCGCGAGCTTCTCAGCTCCCACCACCAGGTCCGCTTCGCCGGCGCCGTGGCCGCCGACCGCGGGAAGTTCGAGAACCTCAACGCGCTGCTCGCCGACAATCCGCCGTCCGACTGCGACTGGCTGGTCGTGGTCGACGACGACGTCGCGCTCCCGCAAGGGTTCCTCGACGAGTTCATCTTCCTGACCGAACGCTTCTCGCTGCGCCTGGCTCAGCCCGCGCATCGCAGCCGCTCGCACGCGGCCTGGGACGTGACGCGGCGCCGCCCCGGCTCGGTCGTCCGCGAGACGGCGTTCGTCGAGATCGGACCGGTGCTCGCCTTGCATCGGGCGACGTTCGATCTGCTCCTGCCGTTCCCCGAGCTCCGTGCCGGCTGGGGGCTCGATCTGCACTGGTCGGCGGTGGCGCGCGAGCAGGGCTGGAAGCAAGGCGTGGTCGACGCGACCCCGATCACCCACGGCACGCGCGAGATCGCAAGCACCTACGACCGCTCGGACGCGCTCGCCGAGGCGAGGCAATTTCTGTCCGGCCGACCGTACACGAGCGCGCGCGAAGCGCAGCGCACGCTCGTCACCCACCGGACGTGGACGTGACGCCGTGGTCCGTGCTTCCTCCGATCGGCTTGCGGTGCCCGGGGGCGAGCGCCTCGGCGAGCCGCCCGGCGGCATGGGCACCCATCACCGCTCCCTGCGGGCAGGCGTAGCGGACGATGTGCCACCCGCACCCGACGAGCACGCGCACCTCTCGCGCGCGGCCCGGGGCCGTCCCGCGGCGCTCGTCGCTCACCCGCGCGGCCCGGCCGCGATGGTAGGCCGCCCTCGCCAGCGCCGGCAGGCGCGCGTCGGCGCCGGCGCGGCGATGATCGAGGCCCGCGGCGGCGAGGTAGACGATCTTGCCGCCGGCTCGCTGGAGCGCCCGCAGCCAGTCCTCCTCGTCGCCATGCCCGGCCACGGCCTCGTCGAACGGGCCGAGGCGCTCGAACGCGCTGCGCCTGATCGCCAGGTTCGCTCCCCAGACCATGTCCGCCACCGAGTCCTCGGGACCCAGGTCGAGCGCCGTGATCGGCGGTTCCTCGCGGCCACAGGATCCAGGAGCGCGTCCCTCCAGGCGCGCCCGGATCGGACCGCCCAACGCATCCGCATCGGGGTGCCGGTCGGCACCGTCGACCAGCGCCGCGAGCCACCCGGCGGGTACCTCGACGTCGTCGTCGAGAAACGCGATGAGCGGCGCCGCGGTCATCCTAACTCCGGTGTTGCGGGCGGCGTTCAGGCCACGGGCGGGGTCCTGGAGCAGATATCTGACCCCGGCGGCCCGCGCCACCTGCGCGGTGCCGTCGGACGAGCCGTCGTCGATCACGAGCACCTCGTACGGCCGGTCCAGCTGCTGGCGCCCGAGCGACGCCAGCGCCACCGCCAGGTACTCGGCCCGGTTACGGGTCGGGATCACGACCGAGGCGGCCGGGGGCTCCACTCCGAATGCGTCCTCCATTCCGACAGCGAGAGTAGATGCGAACATGCGCGCACGCTCGTGAGGCTTCCAGGCCGGGACATGACGGAGCTACTCGGCGACGCGCTCCCTGCGGACCACGCCGGTCAGGTGCTCGCCGACCATTACATCGACCGGGAGATCGGTCGCGAGCCCGGGCGTCCGTGGCGCGTGCTCGACCTCGGTTGCGGCGTCGGTGACTCCGTCGACTCCTTCCGCGCGCGCGACCCGCACGTCGATTGGATCGGCATCGACGTCCCGGGCTCTCCGGAGGCGCGCGAGCGGACTCGCACCGACGCCCGCTTTGAGACGTTCGACGGACTCGCGCTCCCGTTCGCCGACGGCAGCTTCGACCTCGTGTTCTGCAAGCAGGTGCTGGAGCACGTGCGTCATCCCGAGCCGCTGCTCGCGGAGGTGGCGCGGGTGCTCGCGCCCGGCGGCTGGTTCGCGGGCTCGACGTCGCAGCTCGAGCCGTACCACTCGCTGAGCGTGTGGAACTACACGGCGGTCGGCCTGTCGGCGCTGATGCGCGACGCCGGTCTGACGCCGGCCGAGGTCCGCCCCGGGATCGACTCGCTGACGCTGATCGCGTGGCGCATGACCGGGCGCCCGGCGTGGTTCGGCCGGTGGTGGGCGCGCCCGTCGCCGCTCAATCGGGCGCTCGATCTGTACGGCCGGGCGGCCCGCCTGGACCCGCGCCTCCTGAACGCGACCAAGCTCCTGTTCTGCGGCCAGTTCGCGTTCCTGGCCCGGCGCGATCCGGCGCCCGACCAGATTCTGAGAGCGACGTGATCGGCGTCCAATCCGAACGATCGGCGCCGTACGACCGCGACAACCTGCTCGACGGGCTGACGCAGCAGTCGACGCTCGATTTCCAGTATCGCCACGAGATGGCCCGCGAGCAGGAGGTTCTGCGGGCTCGTTTGCGAATCCCAAGCGGCGATGTGCTTTCGGTGGGTTGCGGCTGGCACCCGGGACGTCATCTGTTTCCGGCGCCGGGGTTCAGGCTCACGGCCGTCGACTCCGATCCGGACCGTGTCGCCGGGGTGGTCGCCGGCGGGCACGCGGACGAGGCCCGGATCGGCTACGCCGGCCGGGTCGAGTTCCCGGACGGCTCGTTCGACGTCGTCCTGTCCCGGCTCGTCATGCATCACCTGGCCTACCAGGGGCCGATCGGGCCGTGCTTCGCCGAGGCGGCGCGCTTGCTCCGTCCCGGCGGCGCGCTGGTCGCGATCGAGCCCGGGCTGTGGCATCCGGTCGGCATGGGCCTGTCGATCGCG
>CAWKHK010000004.1:0-21415 GCA_963849425.1 uncultured Solirubrobacteraceae bacterium
AGCAAGCCGATCTAGACCTGGCCGACCTGACCGCGAGCAAGGCTCGGGGAGCTGTCGTGCCCTGCTGCCGTTGAACCCGTTCGCCTGGACCTCGCGGTTGTCGGTCGACTTGTCGCTGAGCGTCTCGGTCGTCTCGACAGGGATGCCCGTGTGATGCCCACAGCGGACGTGGCCGACCTCGTGCGCCAGGGTGAACCCGCTGGCGCGCTGGAGGGTGGCGGCCATTCACCCAAAGAAACTGTCCTCGCGTCCTCTCGCCAGCAGCAGCCCGCCACTCCCTCCGGCAAGCCGGCTAGGTTCACCGGAGCGCCAGGCGCTCCTCGACGGCCGTCACCAGGCACGCGATCGGCTCCGCTGGCGCAAGCCGAAGCTCGTCGCGCGCCTCCCGAGCCCTCTTAGCGCCGATGTTCGTATCCCTCCCAGGCATGCTGCGAGACCGTACCGCCCGTCACCCGACGCTGCGCAACCAGACCCGGCCCACAAGGAAGCGGAACGTGCACGTGAAGCCCTCGACGCGGGGCCGAGCACGAGCTCGGCGACGAGCACCGCGGCGGCCCCGAGGACGGTTGAGCTTGGCGCTCGGTACGGACGATGTCGCATCGTATGTCTCTGTCCGAGGGATCCTCCGGCGGTCGGGTCGCCAGAGTGAGTCGCGCTGAGGCGCCGCCGCGTGAGTTGGCGACCCGCGGGTGGTACATGTCCAGGCCGGTCGTCCCCTCCGAAGGTCCGGCACTGGTGGTCGATCGCGGCCGACCCGGTGGATGTCGACACCTGCAAGCTACGCGCGCCCGCCGAATGAGTCACCCACCGGCTCTGGCCTAGTTGCGATAATCATCGCGCGTCAGGTCGGAGCGTGGAGCCGCGACCAATGCTCTGAGGGCGCGCAGGGACCGGAGCCCTCTACACGCGCAATCAGTGTAGGCGTAGCCGTGCCACACCGTTCTCCGAGCATCCCCGTGTCGTCCCCCATCCAGTCGCCGACCGCGGCCAGCCCTCGCTCAATGCCGCTCGCGCGGCGAGTCGCTCGAGATCGGGTGTCACCAGCGATCCCGAACCTCCCAGGTAGACAGCCGTGGCCGTTGCGTCATCGATTCGGCGAGGAGCGAATACGGCATCGGCACGCCCAGCGCCACCCATGTCTGGCGTCCGCAGGGCAAGCAGGTCGCGGCGTGGAGCCGGCCGTATGGGTGATCACACACGTGATCGATGGGGGTGAGCGCCAGCTATGAGCGCTTCGAATGCGCCGGGCACAGTGCGCTGGTCGGCGAGAGATTGGTGCGAGGCGCTCGCAGGGCACTTCTTTACCGAGCGCTCATGCGGGCTCCCGGTCCTGTTCTTCGTTGATGACGAGCTGCTGGGACGGCTCCATCCCAGCGGCGACGCGGACATCGCTGCCGGGTCGCTGGCCGAGTGCGTCCGAGTCGGTCTCTCCAACAACCCGCAGATCAACGGCTACTTTGCTCACCTCGAGCGCGCTGGACGGACGTGGAGGCTCGAGGGCGGCCATGGAACCCCGCCGGTCCTTCACCTGCTCGGCCTGTGCGTTCTGGCCGCGACAAAGATGGGCGAGGGGCAGACCTCGGCGAACAACTACTACCTTCATCTTCGTCGACTTCTCGGACTGACAGGTGGCGGGACGCCCAAAGGGTTCGGCGACTCGCTGGACTACGTGTGGGAGCACGTCTACACGTGGTGGCTAGACACACATCTGGAGGGCAGGCACGGGCTCTCAACCGTCGTCGTCGACCCGAATCGAAGCCACGTCAGTAGACCGATCTCCCAGACCCTATTCATGGGATCGGATGTCCGGCTGCTCGATGACTTCTTCCGTTGGATCCAGCTCGAGCCGGGCGAGCGGGTTGACGAGGATGTCCTGGTCACATACTTCCGGGCGTGGGGTCCGGGTCGCTCTCTCAGCCTGGGAGCGGAGCGACTGCTGTCTGACCACCAGTTCTGGCCGACGCTCGGCCGGATACTCTCCGCCTACGCGGCGGACTGGGACGGCACGCGCGTCGACCGACAGGCCGACCGCATCGCGGCCCTACGTGTCGTCGTGAGCCTGGGTGTCCCGCGCAGGGTGTCGCTTCAGGCGCTCCAGCCGCCCGGCTATCCCGACCGGCTGGGAGGGACAATCGGCGGGGTGCACGTATCGGCCGCCGCGCTCGACGGGGTGTTTCTGAGCACTTCCGAGGTCGCACCTCGGCAGCTACTGCGTGGCGGCGAGATGGCGGCCGGCTCATGTCGCCTCAAGCTCGGGGGCGCCGATGTCCACCTCCTCCGGCTCGATCCCGAGCTGGGCGGATGGGCGTCCGTGAGCGCCTTCGCACCGGGGGAGCGGCACGCGGTGCTCGTCTCGCCGCGCATCAAGGAGGCCGTCGAGCGCCAGCTGCGAGCCGCGAGCAAGGAGCAGGTCTCGATCGAGCGAGCGCCCGGGGCGCTCGCCGAGTGGGGCCTCATCCGGAACGTGATCCTGGTTGGCGATGTCGCGCTGACCGGCGCGCTGGCCCAAGGGCAGCCCACGCTGAAGCACCGCTTCGCGCTGAAGGGGGGACTCCCGCTCCAGGCAAGAGCAAGCTATTTGAGCGGCGGAGCCCCGGACGTGTGGCTTCCCACGATCGGTGAGCTGGCGTTGAGCCTGACCCTCGATGGCACGCCACTGCGGACTGACGACGAGCGCGTCCGTCTGGCCGCCCATCTGCCAGCGAATGAGTCGAGCACTCACTGCATCCGGTATGCGGATGCACTCGAGCGCCGCGTCTCGATGATCGAGTCAGCGCGCCTCAGGCCACCAGCCACCAGGCAGCCCGGGCATGTGCTCGACGTCGCGCCCGATGGATCGGTGGACGGGCACCGGACGCGGAGTGACACGAAGAGCGAGATCGCCGGCGCTACGGTCACCATCGTAGGCCCGCACGTGCGCGGCGCGCGGGACGACTGGCGGCAGTCGCCGGTCTTGCTCAGGCGCGTGGCCGCCCAGGCGTGGCTACTCGGCGCCGTCCCGGGGCAGGTGATCGAGGTGAGGAGACCCGTGGAGGCAGCGTGGATGAAAGCCTACGGCTTGAGCGGCCAGCTGTACGAGGCGCGGGCGCCGTTCGTGGCTGTGTACTCGATCGAGACGTGGACACTACAGCCGTTCCGAAGGGCCCGCCAGCGGATGGGGCTCGAGCCGGCGGCCGATCATCATGACGGTGACATCGCGCTCTGGGCTCAGCTGCTCGTGAGCGCAGAGCTCGCCGATGGAGATCCCGACCTGTGGGCGTCATACCAGGGGGTTGCGTCAGGAGCCCTCGGGCAGCGAGGCGACGCGTGAGCCCGTATGAGCAGCTGCTCCACTGGGTCGCCGAGCTGGGCGACGGCACACTGAGCGGCTTCAGCGAGGCGCATGCTTGGGCCACCGACGAGCGGGTGCCGGCGCATCGTACGCTCCGCGCCATGGCCGCGCTCGGACAGGTCGAGGTCGACTGGGCCGGCGGCCGTTGGGGCGCGGTGGACCCGACGATCACGCTGCTCCCCGACGCGGGCGGCTACGGGCTCGTCGTCGGTGCGCGTACGGCGCGCCTGACGAACGACCTCCGGAGCAAGGCGGACGCACTCGACGTCGACGTGCAGCCACGCTCCCAGGCTGGAGCCGCTGACGCGTACTTCATCGCGGCCGACTCCGAGCAGGCGCTCCAGCAAGTCGCCGACCGACTCGACGTCGACTATGTGCACTCGGTCACGGAGCGGCTCGCGAGCGTGCTGCCTTCGCTCGCCGCGATGCTCAGCTCGCTGCGCGAGCCGCCGATCGCCTCGCACTACGGGATCGAGCGCTACGACCTTGACCACGGCTGGGATCCGGTCGACGACGACCGCGCGGCGGGGCTTTACCGCTACGAGGTCTCTGGGCCTCGGACGCTTCAGCTCGTCGACGAGGATCGCACCCGGTACCGGGTCGACCTGGCGGTCGGGGCGTGGGCCGAGGCACGCCGGACCGGTCGCAGCGCGATGCTGAGATGGGAGGCCGATGGTCTAAACGGCATGCTGCAGGCGCCAGCCATGCTCCCGCTGCCGACCCTGCACGCCCGCGCGGCGACGCTCTGCAGCGGCCTGGCGCCCCGCTACTCAACGGGCCACCTATCGTACGTGAACGTGCCCGCGTGGCTGGCGGCAAGGATCGGCGACAGCCTCGGCCAGGACCTCGAAGGGCTCTAGGTCGATGCACCTCGAAACAGTGTTCACGTCGCTGCGGGAGGGGCTGTTTCGCTACTACGACACGCCGTTCGGCCTGCGCAGCGAGGTGCTCGAGACCGAGCGGCGCCGGATCCTAGACGCGGACGGAGTCTCGTGGCGGGCGCCGTTTGTCGAGCCAATTCGCGAGTGGAAGAGCGCGTCCGGCGGCCTGTTGGAGGGCATCGCGTCGGCGGGCGCTCCCGCCGCCCTGGGCGAGCTGGTCGCGGCTGGGCTGATGCCGGGTGTGCCGTCGCTGCGCCTGCATCAGCAGCAGATGCTCGCCTCCGCGATGCGCGGCCGGTGCTCGGTCGTCACCGCCGGAACCGGCTCGGGCAAGACCGAGGCCTTCCTGCTGCCCATCCTCGCTGAGCTCGTACGGGAGTCGGCGTCATGGACGGATCCCGGTGGCGTGAGCGGGCCGTGGTGGAGCGGGAAGGGTCCATGGGAGCCCCAACGTCAAGAGGGCTACGGCCGGCCGAGGGCGGTCCGGGCGCTCGTGATGTACCCGATGAACGCCCTCGTCGAGGATCAGCTTGTGCGTCTCCGTCGCGCCCTTGACGGCCCGGATGCCAGAGCATGGCTGCAAAGACACCGCCCGGGTCACCGCTTCTACTTCGGCCGCTACACCGGCCAGACGCCGGTCACCGGAGACGCATCGACGAAGTCGGCGGTCGAGGAGCTGCGCAAGTACCTGCGACAGGCGGCGAGCACCTCCGCTCGGGCGATCGCGCTCGAGCGACAGGACCCGGTCAAGAACAAGGACGTCTCCTTCTATGTGCCCCGCATCGACGGCGCCGAGATGCGGAGCCGGTGGGACATGCAGGACGGGCCGCCGGACCTGCTGATCACCAACTACTCGATGCTCAACGTCATGCTGAGGCGCCGGCGTGACGAGCCCCTGTTCAAGCTCACTCGCGAGTGGCTGCAGCGCGACGACGCCGTGTTCAAGCTGGTGATCGACGAGCTTCACATGTACCGCGGCACGCAGGGGAGCGAGGTCGCCTACCTACTGCGAAACCTGCTCGACCGGCTCGATCTGATCCGCCGGCCCGAGAAGCTTCGCGTGCTGGCAACGAGCGCCTCGCTCGACGAGGAACGCGATCGCGGGTTCATCGAGGGCTTCTTCGCCCAGCCGATCGAGCGATTTGACATCTGGCCGGGCGAGCCTGTCGAGCTCGAGGAGGGTCGCGAGGACCTGAGCGACGCCGCGGATCGACTTGCGGCCGTCGAGACGATGGGCAGCGACGAGGCGTCGGCGCTCGCGACCGAGCTCGGCCTCGTCCATGCGCTCGACCGTGCGTGCGTGGCAGCGGACGGTCGGCCGGCGGCGCGCAGCATTGACGACGTGGGCGCCGCGCTGATGCCGCGAGTTAGCGATGTGGGCAAGCGGCGCGACGCCACCTACGGGCTGATCGACGCGGTAGGTGAGGCGGGAGGCCGGGTCCGCGGGCACCTGTTCGTCCGCACCGTGCTCGGCGTGTGGGCCTGCTCAAACCCCGAGTGCGTCCCCGGCGAGGCCGCGGCCAGGCGGAACATCGGGCGGCTGTATGAGCAGCCGCGGTACCACTGCGAGACCTGCGGCGGCCGTGTCCTTGAGCTGCTGTACTGCGAGACGTGCGGTGATGTCTTCCTCGGCGGCTACTACACCGAGGATGCCGACGAGGGGTCGTGGCAGCTGTTCCCGGACTCGCCGGACCTCGAGGGAGTTCCAGAGCGCGCCCGACTCGGTCGCGACGCGACCACATACATGGTGTACTGGCCGCAGCGCGCCGACCCGGCCGTCCCGACCAAGGACCCGCTCTGGAACCGAGGCGAGTACCACTTCGCCTTCCGGCGCTCCGTCTATGACCCCTTTATCGGCAAGGCGATCAATCGGCGGCAGGGGTTCACCGGCTGGACGTTCCACGTACGCGCGAGGGATGGAGCGGACCCCGACAAGGTCAGCCTCGACCAGATCAACCCGCTTCCGGTGATCTGCCCCAGCTGCGGCGACGACTCGGAGCGCTACAGGTTCGGGATCCGGGCCCGAGAGGTGGAGGATCGCCAGCGGACCCGCTCCTCGATCCGCAGCATGGGCATGGGCTTCGAGAAGGCCAACCAGGTCGTCGGGGATGAGCTGCTCCGCCACATGGGAGACCGTCGCAAGCTCGTGCTGTTCTCCGACAGCCGGCTCGACGCAGCCAAGCTGTCGGCCGGCCTGGAGGTCTCGCACTACCGCGACCTCGTGCGGCAGCTGCTAGTCAGCGCGATCCTCAACGAGGCGGAGGCCGCCGCGCACAACGTGCGCCTGGCGCGGGCGTGCGTCCGAGGCGAGGACAGCTCGCCCGAGGCGATCGCGGCGCTCAGGTGGCTCCGACTACAGGAGCCCCAGCAGCACGGGACGGTCGAGGACGCGATGCGGGGGATGCCGCTCGAGCCCGCCGAGAAGGAGCTGGCCGAGCGCGCGTTGACGCGGCTGGAGTCCCCGTCCAGCCCGCTGCCGGCCTTGACCCGGAACGTCGCCAACGAGCTGCTGCGGCTGGGCATCAACCCCGGCGGCCCAAGCTTTGAGCTGTCGGGATATCCACCGCGAGGCGAGCCGAAGCGGCCGTGGCACACGCTCTACAACTGGAGCCTCGCGCCCCCGCGGCCGCGCCCACAGTCAGAGCTGGACCAGGATGGGATCAGCCTGCTGGAGGAGATCACGCACGCGGCGGAACAGGAGGTGATCAACTCGATCTTCTCTGGTAGCAGTCGTGACATCGAGTCGATCAGCCTGGCCCACACCGCGCCCGATCCGACGGTCGAGCTCGACCCCCCGAGCGGCATGCCTGCGGCGGACTTCGCTGACGTGGTCGCGGGAGCGCTACGCATCCTCGGCCAGCGTCGCCGGTTCGTCGGGATGCGCAATCCCGAGGATCAGGCGCCCGGCTACCTGCGAGCGTGGCTCAGGGCGGTAGGCGAGCGTCACAACATCGACTGGGAGATCCTCCAGGCCAAGCTCGCCTCCACGCTCGGCGAGCGGCTCGACCACTGGCTAATTAGCGGGCCGGGGCTATGGCTCATGCCCGGCGGCGAGCTCCAGTGGCGCTGCGGGAACTGCGACCGAGTTCACCTCCACTCAGCCGCCGGCGTGTGCACCTACTGCAACCAGCCGCTCGGCGACCCCGAGCCCCGCGCTGCCACCGACGCCAACTACTACGCCTGGCTGGCCACCCAGGCGGGGGCACCGTTCCGCCTGCACTGCGAGGAGCTGACCGGCCAGACCGGCCGGGAGGAGGCGGCGCGGCGCCAGACCGCGTTCCAGGACATCTTCCTCGAAGGCGAGCAAGAGATCGTCGAGGCGATCGACCTGCTCTCCGTCACGACGACGATGGAGGTCGGAGTCGACATCGGCGCGTTGAGGGCGGTGATGATGGCCAACATGCCACCGATGCGCTTCAACTACCAGCAGCGCGTCGGACGGGCTGGCCGTCGCGGCGACCCACTCGCGCTCGCGCTGACCGTCTGCCGAGGTCGAAGCCACGACGACTACTACTTCGATCACCCAGAGAGGATCACTGGCGACCCCCCACCGGAGCCGTACATCGACCTCTCACGGCCCGAGATCCTGCGCCGGGTGCTGGCCAGCGAGGTGCTCCGTCAGGCGTTCTGGCAGCTGAGCCTCGATGACGACGAGGTGGAGCTCGGCTCTAACGTTCACGGCCAGTTCGGGAGGTGCGGAGCCTGGCCGGGCACGGATGAGGGCGATGGTCACGAGGCGTATGTGCGCGAGTGGATGGCCGACAACGGCGATGCCATCGATGGCGCGCTCAGCGCGCTGCTCGAGCACACCGAGCTGCACACGAGCCGGAGAAGCCTGCGTCACTGGGTGGACACCGGCCTGCCAGAGGAGATCACCGCAATCGCGAGGGCGGAGACCCCGTCCGCGGATCTCAGCCAAGCGCTTGCCGAGGGCGGACTACTGCCGATGTTCGGCTTCCCAACGAGGGTGCGGTACCTCTTCCACAGCAACCCAACCGCGACCCCGTGGCCGCCGAAGGGCGTAATCGACCGGGACCTCGAGATCGCGGTCAGCCAGTTCGCCCCAGGCGCCGAAACGCCCAAGGACAAGGCCGTCCACACCGCCGTCGGGATCGGAGCATGGGAGAGATACGGCGGGCGACTGCACTACCACCCCGACCCGCTCGGCCCGCGCGAGGCGCTGGTTTACTGCCGCGCCTGCCTGCACCTCCAGCCCCCTGGAGACGAGCCGCCACAGGCGTGCCCTGTGTGCGGCGAGACGGAGCCTCGCTTCGGGCCCGTCGATCTCGCCCAGCCGGAGGGGTTCATCACCGACTGGCGCCCGCGCGACTACGACGGCCAGTTCGAGTGGACGCCCGCAGCCTCGGGCGCACGACTATCGCCGGGCCAGCAGCGGACCTCCGCGACGGTCGATAACCTCGAGGCGCGCGTCGGCGTCGACGCGCTGTACGTCATCAACGACAACGGCGGCGATGGGTTCCAGCTCGCGCCGGCCACGAACGACCACATCAATGGCTGGTTCTCCGTCGAGCTGCAAGGAGGCCAAGAGTCGCCCGCTCCGGATCCCGGACCTGCGAGTCGACGACAGCGTCACCGTCGCGCTCGGATCCAAGTTCCGGACCGACACCCTGCTGCTGTCGCCGATCACCATTCCCTCCGAGATCTCTCTGGACCCGTCGGGACTCTCATCCGGGGTGGCGGCGCGCGCAACGCTCTACTCCGCCGGCTTTCTGATCCGCGAGGCGGCAGCTCGCCAGCTCGATGTCCAGGGACGTGAGCTGCGCGTCGGCCTGTGGCTCGAGCCACGGAGCGACCAGGCGGCGCGTGGATGGATCTTCCTCGCCGACGCGCTCGAGAACGGCGCTGGCTACTGCACCCACCTGGGGGCGGAGCCTCAGCTCCGCAAGCTCATCGGCTCCGCCGGCGACTATCTCGCCGAGCTCGAGGACGAGACGCGGCACGTGTGCGACTCGTCCTGCTACGACTGCCTGCGCGCGTACGAGAACCAGGCCTACCATGCGCTCCTCGACTGGCGGCTCGCGCGAGACTGGCTCGACCTCGTCCAGGACCGGCCCCTTGACACGGCTCGATCGGCGAAGATCGAGCGGGAGGTCGCGCGATCGTTCACCATGGCGTTCGACGGGGAGCTGATTCAGCTTGATGGCGACGTGTGGCTGATCACGCTCCACGGGCGCGCGATCCTTGTCAGCCACCCAATGGAGAGCCCCGAGGAGGATTGGTGGTCCGAGCGGCTATCCGCCGCCGCGGCAGATGCCGAGGACCGCGGGCTGGTCGGCGAGGCCGGCGGACGCTCGAGGTCGTCTCGTCGTTCGACCTGCTCAGGCGACCCGGCAGGATAGTGGCAGGGTGGTGAGCCCACCCGTCGCGGTTCCGCTCAACTCGATCTCGCCATCGCGGGCGCGGGACCTCGCGGACTGCCAGCTGCGCGTCGCCTTCAGGCAGCACGCACCAAGGCGGGGCCCGCCGTCGGACCCACAGATCGTTGGCGAGGCCGCCCATTCGACCCTGGCCTGGCTCGTGCAGTCGGGGGAGATCTACTCACGCGACGCCGCCGCCGTAGCCGACGAGCGATTCTGGGAAGAGCTCGGCGAGCGGGCGCACGGCCGGGAGATCAGACGGGCGCGTCCGGCCGCCGCGCGAGCCCGCAAGCTGGTCGGGCATCTGCGCGAGCTGCTCGCGGAGGCTGGCCCCGGCGCCGAGACGCTCTGCGAGACGCCGCTTCGCGCAGGCGATGGCGCGCTCCACGGCATCGTCGACCTGATCATCGACTCCGAGCAGCTGCACGCCGTGGTCGACTACAAGACCGGGCCGGTCATGGACGACGCCGGCGATGTGCTCGAGGACTACGCCACCCAGCTCCAGCTCTATGCGGTGCTGGAGCATCAGCGCAGCGGCCGATGGCCCACCCGCGGGATCCTCCTGCGCTTCGGGGGCGCGCCGGTGCACGTCGATCTCGATCCATCCGAGTGTGAGCAGGCGGCGACGCTGGCGATCGAGGCGCTGGCCGCCTACAACGCGCTCGCCGGCCGCGTGCCCCCAGCAAGCCCCAGCGAGCGTGTCTGCGACCGGTGTGCGTTCGCCCCCGCCTGTCCGGCCTTCTGGGACGCCGTGTCCGCTGCCTGGAGCGGTCGCGGCGCGGTCCGCGGCATCGTCGAGTGGGTCGAGGCGAGCGCCGCCGGCGGACTCACCGTCGCGCTCACGGGGGCGCACGGAACGCAAGACGGAGACCTCGTGATCCGCCGCCTCCCAGCTGACGACGCGGATGACGCGGCGCTCCCGGTCGGCGCGGAGCTGGCGATCCGTGGCGTGCGGGGCGACGCGGAGGGTCGCCTGGTGGCCGACCGCTCGGCTCGCTGGGCGGTGCTCGAGCCAGCGCCGCCGGACAGCGCGTAAGCGCTTATCCCCACGAGGCGCGCTGGGTCCGCACGCGAGCTGTTCTGACCGCGACGCGCGGTACGGTGCTCGCGGCGGCTTGTCCTCGAGAGCCGTCGAGAGACTCTGATGTCCGAACTGCCCGCTATCTCTCTGTTCTCCGGCGCCGGTGGCCTCGACCTCGGCTGCGAGGAGGCGGGGTTCCGCACCGTCGCGGCGGTCGAGATCGATGCTCGAGCGCGCGAGACCATGGCACACAACGCGTCGAGCTTCTTCCCGTCGCTGGACGTCGACGCCCACCATGGAGGACTCTTCACCGACATCACCGTGACGCCGCCGGCGCTGCTGCTGAAGCGGGCCGGGCTGCGCCGGGGTGAGGCGGCGCTGGTGCACGGGGGGCCGCCGTGCGTGGCGTTCTCGAAGACCGGCTACTGGATCCCGTACAAGCGGGAGGACCGCGACGAGAGGGCGACGCTCGTCGACTGGTTTGCCGGGATGGTTGCCGAGACCCAACCGAAGACGGTCCTGATGGAGAACGTCTTCGGACTCATCTACAAGCGCTCCCGACATCACCTGGACCGATTCCTGTCGATGATGGACGAGGCCGGCTACGAGATGCGCCACGAGGTGCTGCTCGCAGCAGACTACGGCGTGCCGCAGATCCGTCAGCGGCTCCTGTGCGTGGGGATTCGGCGCGACCTGATTCGCGGCGATCCCGCCGAGTGGGAGTTTCCGTGGCCGGAACAGAGCCACGCCGGGCCGCACGAGACGCGACGGCTGTGGCGAGCGGACCTTCCCGCCCACAAGACCGCCGGCGAGGCGCTCGCCGACCTTGACGACGATCGGAACTCGTTCGAGCCGGAGGAGGTGGTGCGCGGGACCTATGCGGAGGAGCTCCGGGCGATCCCGCCCGGCGACAACTACCTCTACTGGACGGGCAAGCGCGGCCATCCCGCGCCCCGCTGGGAATGGCGTTCGCGCTACTGGTCGTTTCTGCTGAAGGCCTCGCCGACCGAGCCGTCGCCCACGATCCAGGGGCAGCCAGGACCGTGGGTCGGGCCATTTCACTGGGAAGGCAGGCGCTTTCGCACCGCCGAGCTCAAGCGGCTGATGACGTTGCCCGACGGCTTCGAGGTGCTTGGGAGTCGACGCGAGCGTCAGCTCCAGCTCGGGAACGCGGTGCCGCCTCTCCTGGCGCGGAAGGTGGCGAGCGGTCTGCTCGAGACGCTCCGTGACGTTGGCGAGGCCGAGCCAGCCACGCTCGCCCAAGCAGCGTAGGCGCGGCGGATGTAGGGTCCCCGTCCCGTGGGGATCAGCCTGCCGAAGCCGGCGCTCGAAGCCGTGCTCGACTCTGCCATGCGCGACGCACGCACTCCCAACGTCAGCGTGGACGCGCGCTGGACCGCGCGGGCCGAGTGGCTCTCCAGCGAGGTCGCCGGCGGTGACGCCAAGGGCAAGACCTACGTCGCGGCGACCGCTGCGGCGCTCCTCGCGAAGGCGACCAACGACCGAGTGGACACTCTGGCGCAAAGCACTAGGGGCGGCCCGCGGGGGTACTCGCTGCGCAGCGTGGCGGAGCTGATGCAGCAGCAGGTCCGAGGCCAAGCGCATCTCGGGACCCTCTCGAGATGGCCGATGAACAACGCGCCGTTTCTCCGCGGGCCGGCGCGGATCGAGCGGTTCGTCGTCGCGGGATTCACCAAGCACGTCTACGACGAGTACGTCGGGTGGATGGGGGAGCTGGACGGCTACACCAGCACGCCGGCCTACGACGCGCTGGTCGCGTTCCTACGTGTGAGAGTCGCAGTGCAGGTCGCCGAGCGCGCGGCGGCGGCCGCGGCGCCGCGCATGGCGGCGGCGCGATCAACGGCGGACCTCCTCGACGTCGTCGAGCAGTGGATAACCGAGGACCCCGAGGACGGCGCCCGCGGTCAGGCAGCCGTCGCGGCGGCGCTCGACCTCATCTGGGACGACGTCGAGGTCGTTCCCAAGCACCACCCCGCGCCGTTCGACGTTCGCCGCGCCGGCGCACCGCCGCCGCTCGTGGCCGAGTGCAAGCAGCAGACGATTGGTGTGACTGACGTGCTCGAGCTCGCGAGACGTGCCGGGGAGCACGACGTCGACGTGGCGCTGTACGCGGCGCTCGCGAGGGACCAGACGCCGCTACCCGCGGATCGGCTCCGGCTCGAAGCGCTGGCACGCCACGGGGTGCTACTCGATGTGGTCCACGACGCGCACGAGCTGCTGGCTCGGATCGGCGTGTACTCAGCTGTCTCGGCCGCCGCGGTGGCCGAACGACTTCCGGACCGGCTCGCGCGCCGCTGTCCCGACGCGGACGTCAGCGCCGGCGGGCTGCGCCGGCTCCAGCAGCTGCTCAGGGGGGTCGGGTCATGAGCCGTCTCGAGGCACCACCCGCGTCGAGCGCCGCCGCGAGACGGGTGATGCAGGGCAACCGGGGGCGGGACACAAAGCCGGCGCTCGCGCTGCGGCGCGAGCTGCACCGCCGCGGCTTGCGCTACCGGCTGCACCAGCCCGTGGCGGCAGGGACTAGGTTCCGACCCGACATCGCGTTCGTCAGAGCGCGCGTCGCGGTCGAGGTGATGGGCTGCCTGTGGCACCGGTGCCCCGAGTGCGAGATCGGCGCGCCGCGAACCAACGCCCAGTACTGGCAGGCGAAGCTCGCGCGGAACGTCGAGCGGGACCGCCGAAACACCGAGGCGCTCGACTACGCCGGGTGGGCGCTCGTCGTCGTGTGGGAGCACGAGGATCCCATCGACGCCGCCGACCGGGTCGAGGCGCTCGTGCGCAAGCGGGCTCGCTGACCGGAGCGCGCAGCCGCCTCGAGATCGACCGCCAACGTCAGCGAGGCCACGTTGTCAGATAGACGCCGAGACTCGAGCCGACGGGAGGCAATCGGAGAGCTGCTCGCCGTCGTCGGCACACCGAGGACGGTCCCGGTAGGCGAGACTCTCTGGACCGCAGCTGCTGTGCTCGGCGGGCTGCGCCAAGCCTCGAACGACGCGCACCGCGCTCGCCGGCGAGATCGCGGCGCGGACAAGAACAGCGCCGGCGATCTCCAGGGCGCCGTCGGAGAGCTTCTGATCGCCACGCTCCTCGAGCGTGGCTCCCGGGGGGCGACGGTCACACTCGACGCCCTGCGGTGGGAGGGCGCCGCCGATGACGTTGATGCCCGCGTGAGACTGGGCGGCGAGGACTTCCTGATCGAGACAAAGTGCCACCTGCACGAGCCGAACAAGCGCCTGTTTCTCGTGAATGCGGACGCTGCCGGCCGATCCAAGGCTAGAGGTGCGCGCTCCTTCATCCCTGTGATCTCCGCGATGGGAGCAGCCGGCGCGCTCATCGGGACACCGATCCTCGTGGAGACGGTCATCAAGTGGCCGGAGCGAACATGGAGATATGGCGACGCAGCGCGTTTGGGCGCTACTGAGCGAGGTGAGCCGCAGGTACTTCGGTCGCGGCTATCCGACCCTTGTGTCAGAAGCTCGGTGCGCTCGGAGAGGCGGTCGCACCCGAGTCGCTCGTCGCGTGTGCGGACGCAGCTCGACGCCTCTTCGCCGACCTGCGTAGGAAGCACGTCGTCGTGAGTCCGACGCCGTCCGAGGCCGTCTCACAGCTCGCTTCGTTCGTTCCCCAATAGCTCGAGCGTCGTCCCGAGTCGGTAGCCGGTCGAGAGGCCGGGAGCGCGCGGTGACGGCCTTCATCGCGAGTCCGGCTGACGCTCCTGGCTCGCCGGGCTTCGGAGCGTCGCGCGTAGCCGGCGCGATCCGTGCCCCCGGTTCGACCGGCGTCGTCCTCAGAACGATAGGTCGTCCATCCCCGCGTCCCCCGCCGCCGTCTCCCCGGTCGCGAGTGGCGCCTGGTGGCCGGATCGCCGGTCCAGGAACTCGACGTTGTCGGCGATGATCTCGACGGCTTGCCTCTTCTCCCCCGATTGTGCAGTCCATTCGCGCCACTCGAGCCGTCCGTCGAGAGCGATCCCGCTGCCCTTGGAGAGGCGTCTACTCGCTGCGTCCGCTTGGGCGCCCATATGACCGACGTCGAAATAGTTCGGCTTCTCGTCCCAGCTGCCGTCGGCGTCGCGACGACGGGTGTTGCACGCGATCCGCAGACGGCAAAGCGAGGTGCCGCTCCGCAGCTGTCGGACCTCCGGCTGGGCGGTGAGATTTCCGGTTACGGCCACGCGGTTTACGTTCATCTGCGGTTGGGTCGCCGATCCACCGACGATCCTGACAGCCGCGGGGAGCTCCACGACGAGTACGACCGGACGCGAGCGGACGGAACGACGCTGTTCCGCGAGACCGCTCGCTCACGGTCGCGGTGGTGGACATTCGGCGGCGCACGCGCCAACCGGGCGCTCGGGCACGCGCTCGACAAAGCCGGCGTCGCAGCGATGGCGGTCGACGACCTCAGCATCGGCCTGCGGGGACCGCGACGCTGGATGCGCTCAAAGCGATCAGCGACGCAACGGATCCCGCCAGACTGCGGACTCCTGTCGAACCCCGGCGGCTCGACGCGATCAAGTTCGCGTCTTGCGTCCCGGAGGCCGCCCTGCAACGCATATCTCCGAGCGCGACGCGGACGAGTCGGCGGTGGCCCGCGTCCTTCCAGAGCCGATCAGGCTGGCGAGCAGATAGCCGCGCGATCGCAGCGGTCGACGACCAGGCCGCGCTCCCCCCGCCACGCGGACGTGAGCCGACCGATCGGGTTGCGTCGCGCATGCGCGCCCCGTCACCCACTCCACTCACGGCTCATCGACCAGGATGCAACCGGTTGTCGGCGGTTCGGTCTGGCGGTGCGGCGGACGCGGTGACGGGTCCGCCGCCCGACGTCAAGGCTTTCCTCGCGATGCGGCTTACCGGCGTGCTGGATCGACTTTTCGGGCTCTCCGCGATATGTGCCCCGAACTCCGCAATAAGTGCCTCCAACTCCGCAATAAGTCCCGGCCAGCGGAAGGCGGCGCTCTGGCAGTTTTGCAGGGATTTCGCGACATATTGCGGCGCGGGAGCCAGAAGACGCAACTCCGCACTAAGGCACCCACATCTCGAAACCCCCTCGATCGATCAAACAGCCTCTTTTGCAGGTATTTCGCTTGACTTATTGCGGAGTTCGCGGCCGTTTTGACCGGTGACTAGGGTACCCGGGAACCGAAGCCGTTCCGTGCTCATGATGGTTGGCGCGCCTTGAGGGCCTTGCTCGGGGTTCCTGCCCTGGTGGGCCGGGCAGGCCGTGACGTAATCGGAGGACGACCACCCCGCCTCGGCGTCGGCGCTGGAGTCCGGGATGTACGTCCTGGTATGCCCTTGTCTGCTGGGGTTTTGCCTTGACCTGTCGGCTCAGGGTGTTACTGTCCGGTGCCTCGATTGATGGCTCGCTGTGGTACGGCGACCTCCCCGCTCCAGACGGGGCCCGAGATGACAGACATAGCCGGACGTTCTCTTGGAGAGCACGAAGGCGCCCTCAACACCTCAAAGAACCCAGGTTGCTGGAGCGGTGTTGTGTGCCTTGATGTCTGTTGTGCCTGTTGCTGATCGCGTCGCCCTCTCGCTCATCCCGTCGTCCACACCCGTGTCGCATCCGTCGCCCTGCCTTGGTCTGAGCCGGACTGGATCGAGTGCTGGAGCGGGTTGTCAGGAGCGACTCCGTGCGCGACGTTCCGGGTTGACCCGACGCACCGTGCGGCCGACTGTGGTCGCTCCTGTCCGGCGGGTCGCGACGCTCGGTCGCATCGGCTGGCGAGGGTGTACGCCCGGGCCTGCGGGCTCGGGCTCGCTAGCTCGATCCCTTCCGCAGTCGCCATCGGGCTGAGGCGTGATGCAGCCGTGAGCGCGATGAGTCCCGCCCAGAGGCGGACTCATCGCCCGGGTGCCGGTGGCTATTAGCGGGATTCGCCGGGCCCGGGTCGACGGCCTGCTCCTCCACCGCTCAGCGGCTTCGCCTGACGCGCGCTGAGCCGCCGGGCTTGACGTGTTCGCCATGCCTCGCCGGATCGAAGACTTCCCCCAGAAAGGCCGTGACCCGTTCGCTCTTCGGGTTGCGGGCCGCTCGTCGTTAAGGAGCGCCTCGCCGCGAGGGTGTCGCGGCAAAAGCAGAGCCCCGCCGAACAGCGGGGCTCCACACTCACGTAGGAGGGTACCGCATGGTTCCCCAGTTGATCGCCCGTGTCGACGGGCTGCCCGTGTCGCTGCTCGAGCGCCAGGTCGTGTGGCCGGCGCCAGATGGCGGCCGAGGTCGTAGTGGGCTGTCGCCGCGGCTGCGCGCCCGGATCGAGCGCCAGACCGCGGTGGTGCACCAGTGCCGGCTGCCGGGGTGGGCACGGGCGCTGGCCGAGCAGCAGCAGGCCGATGCAGAGCGGGTCGAGATCCGCGCCGAGCTGGTCGCGGCGGGGCTGTTGTAGATGCGCGGCCATCACAACCCGATCGGGTGGGCGGCGACGATGCTGATCGCCGTCGCGTACGCCCACGTCCTGCTCGAGCTCGCCGCCGCCGTGCTGGCGGTCGCGGTCGCCGTGCGGCTGCTCGTCTCGCCGGTCCGGGACGTGCTGTACGAGCGGGCGTGCCGCTGCCGGGTGATCCGCCGTCGCCCTGAGGTGATGGTGGCCGATCGCCGGTCGGCGAGCGAGGTCGATCGCGGGCCAGGCGGCCGGGTGAGTTAGCCGGCTCGCGGTCGACGGTGTCGGGTGCGCGGGCCGCAGGACGAGCCCGCGCACCCCGCGCCACCGCAACCCCAACGAGAACAACCAACCAGTGATGGGACGAGATGATCGAGATCAGCATCAGCCGCGAGCTGGCGGCCGAGCACCCCGGGTTCATGGCCGGATGCGCCGAGCGCGGCCACGAGGTCGAGGTGTTCGACGACGCCCGGTCTGGCGAACGAGCGACAGGGCGGACGTCTTTCACGCCCCCGGTAGCCCGCACCGTCCCGGAGGCCCCCAGCCCAGTGTTCGCCGGCGCCGTGACGGCCGGCCAAACCACGACGAGAGGGAGACCCCTGATGGCCAGATGAGAAGTCCCGACGCCGGACGGGTGCCGGGTATCCCAACGTCCCCGTAAACGCGTCAGCCCCAGAGCCTTGAACCTCCGGGGCCGACCAATCCTCCAAAGGAGGACTCCAGTGACGGAAAACCGTAGCACCGCGATCAGCGGCCCGCACGATCTCACCGACGATGCGGGCCGGCCGGGGCGCGCAGAATCCGCCAGCCTCGCACGGACCGCGCGCGCGCTCGTTCGCCTCGCGCGCGCTCATCGCCGGCTGGAGCATGTGCCGACGCTCGGTCAGGTGCGGGCGATGGCCTGGTTCGACGGGCGCGAGCCTTGCTCGTATCTGCTGGACCGGAAGGTGAACTTCGTGCCCGAGCCGATGGAGTTCGGCTACGAGCGAGAGCTCGGCCACCACGCGCTGGCGTTCACGTGCCGTGACCCGTACGGGCGGGCGATGGAGCTGGTGATGATGCGCGACGGCGGCGGGTTCGACCTGCTCGGCGGCTTCTGAGCCGCAGCCGCATCTCAGGGGTCCGGAGAGCCTGCCTGCGTCGGGCGGCCTCCGGGCCCTTCCTCTGGTTCTGCGACGAATTGAAAGGAGGTGCGCGGGTGCGCACCCTGATCGCTCCCCTCGATCCCGGGGTGGAGTCGCAGTTGCGCGGGCTTGACCGCAAACGAGCGGAGATCGCCCGCCGCTACATCCGCCGGCTCGCGCTCGAACCCCACCTCGGCTACCGCCTCGCGCGTGCACGGCTGGCCTCGGAGCAGTGCCGCGCCGTCCGCTTTGACCACGATCATCGGCCCGAGGAGCTGTTCGGGCCGCGCCATCGCTCACCGCGCCGCGGCGACGAGAACCCCGGCGAGGCCGGCCCGCGGTGGCGGATCGTGTACTGGCCGGCCGAAACCCCCGATCGGGAGCTGCGGCTGATCGTCGTGCTCGCCATCGGGATCACCCACCCCAAGCCCGGGCAGCGGTCAGCGTTCGAGCTCGCCGAACGGCTGCTGAAAATCATCCAGAAGGAGAGGCGATGCCCATCACCTTGATCCGCGGCCGGGAGTACGCTCGGCTCATGTCAGAGTTCCCGTCCCCGGTCCGCAGCCTCACCCTCGCCGAGATCGAGCACCAGCGCGACCGCGTGTATAAGGAGCTCGAGCGCGGCGGCGCGATCCGCGTCTACACCAACGACAGCCAGCACTTCCTCGGGGTGCTCACCCGCGACCAGCGGCTGCTGGACGCTGCCGGCATCGCCCAGCTGATCGAGAACGGGCACATCCCTCCGCTGGACGAGCTGGTCGCGATGGACGACCGCGGCGAACTGCCGTGAACCAGGCCGCCGTTGTGGTCGAGGAGGTCCTGCGGTTCGAGGACCTGCCCGTCGGCTCGATGGCCAGCCGCCGCGCCGTCGTGCGCTGGAGCGACGGCAGCGAGAGCGAGGCCCTGCGCTGGTTCGATGATGAGGTCCTCGTGAGCGAGGGCGACCTGGTCGGCAAAACCCGCGAGCAGATCCGCTCGCTGCATTTCCGTCGCGACCGCGACTGGCTGCGGTCCTGACCCCGGCCGGCTGCTGATCGCCTGAGCGGCGATCGCCGGACATGCCGCGCGTGGGTGACCGCGCACCCTGGCCCGCGCACGCGGCCGCCGCATGTCCCACAAGTGAGGACCGGCGCGCGTTGGGGTGACGCGAGCCGCACACAACCCGCGAGCCCGTTGCCACGGGCTCGCTCAAACACGCATTCACAGGAGGCCCGTCATGGGTTCGATGCTGAAGTTCGACTCCGACCGTCGCGAGCTGGTGCGCGAGCGCCGCCAAGCGAGGATGGAGCGCAAGACGCTGCGCCGAAAGGACCGCGGCCGCAAGCGCACCGAAGCTACCCCGATCCCGACCGCGTCCGCGAACTCGACGTTGTCGGCGACGCAGCGCGCCGCGGATGAGCGGGTCCGCGACGATGTCGACCGGATCGTCGAGCAGGCGCTCGACCGCCACGACCAGCGCGCGGCGGCCGGTAATACCGTCGCACCGACCGCACCGACCGCGCCGATCACGCCGGACATCGCGGCGCGGAGGCCTGCGCTACGGCCTCGGCAAGCCCAGGTGGGCGCAGCCTTGCCGGGCACGCCGGCAACGCGATCGCTGGACGCCGACGAGCAGATCACCGTCGGCGGCGGCGCCGAGGACCGGGCGCCGCGGGTGTCGCGTCGCGAGCGTGACCTAGCCGCGTTCCGCGAGCGGCGCCAACACGCGGCCGACGCGGCCCGCGAGGAGGCCCGCGCGAGGATCGCGCGCGCCGGGGAGCTGGCCAGTGTCGCGGACGCGCTCGCCGCGCTCGCGCACCCCGCGGCCGCGCCGTGGACGGCGGAGCGCGAGCAGCTCGAGCGGGCGCTGGAGACCGGGCGATTCTCCGAGGTCGGCGCGCAGGCGCGTCGGGCGTTGTGGGCGATCGCGCGTGACGCCGCGCGCATCTCGCCCCGGGCGCCGCGTGACCCGGATCTCGCGCTGGCGGCGTGCGTGGCCTACGCGATCATCGCCCGCGCACCGCGCAGCGCGCTCAGAAGCGCGCACCGCACCCGTCCCACCCCCCGCGTGCGGCCCGTCGCCCGCCGCGCGTTCTGGCGCTGACACGACGAGCGTCACCACTCCCGCCGACCTCACGCGAGTCGCGCTCAAACGCCACCGGCGACACACAAGCACAAGCAGTGAAGGAGAAGACGCTGATGCACAACCCCCTCACCGCAACCCACGACCCAGTCGAGCGGGACATCACGGTCCCGCCGGCGATCAGCGCATGTGACCCGGGGCCGGCGCGATTCACACCGCTGTTCACCCGCACGGTCAGGCTCGCGCTCACGACGGTCACCGACGAGCTCGGGCGGCCGCTGCTCGGGCTGTTCGTGCCCGACGGCGAGCTGCTCTAGCGCCTGACGAGACGATCGCCCGCAGGCGGCAGGACCGTGACCGCCGCAAGCTTCGTGGCGTCCCGCGGCGAGCGCCGAACGGCCGTCGAGCATGCCACGGCCTCGGCGCCGGCGATTCGCTCGTGGTGTTCTGCGGTCGCGAGCGGGCCCACGAACTGATCGCCTGCGAGCACCACCTGCCCGCTCCACGGGCAGGTGTCCCCAGCTGCGAAAACGCCTGCCCTACCCCGGGCCGGCCCTGGGCCTGCAGCTGCCCACACCCGACGCCGGTCGCAGCAAACGGCCCCCTGGACATGGGGGGCCTTTGGCGTTGCGGCCGGTACGTACACGAACGAAAGGAGCTCTCGATGAGTTCTCAGCTGATCCTGATCGTCGAGGAGAACGCGAGCACGCGTACCTTCCTCGCGGAGCAACTCGAGGCGGATGGCTATGAGGTCGTGCTCGCCGACAGCCGCCGGCACGCGCTGCCCTCCTCGCCAGCCACCGGCCAGCACCGGTGCTGGCGGACATCAACGGGCACACGCTCGGTCTGCTCGACGCCATCCGCGGCGGCGAGGGGCCGGCGGGCGAGATCGACCCGCACACGCCGATGATCGTGCTCACCTGGCGGGCGACGAGCTCGCCCGGGTGCGGGTGTTCGAGCGCGGCGGGGATGACGGGCTCCCCAAACCGTTCTCCTACCCGGAGCTGCGCGGACGGATCCGCGCCCTCTTGCGCCGAGCACATGAGCGGCCGCCGCGCGCGTCAGCCGCATTGGGGCGCTGACGGCTAACCACCTGACGCGCGAGGTCCGCGTCGGCGAGCGAGTCGTCGAGCTGACGGCCCGCGAGTACGAGCTCCTGCGCACGCTGATCGCCGACCCCACCCGCGCGTTCACCCACGAGGAGCTGCTGCGCGA
>CAWKHK010000005.1:0-12049 GCA_963849425.1 uncultured Solirubrobacteraceae bacterium
AGCGGGCGGCCGGCGAGCAGAACGCAGAGCCGGCGCAAGCACCGGCTGGCTCACCGACCGCCAGCGCGTCCGCCGGACAGCGCGTGATGATCGAGACGGCGCCAGTGGCTGGGGAAGCTGAGCGCACGTCGCGGCGTGAGCGCGACATCGCGGCGTTCCGGGAGCGTCGCCGGCAGGCGGCGGACGAGGCGCGGGCGGAGGCCCGGGAGCGGATCGCGCGGGCGGGCGAGTTGGCGTGCGTCGCGGATGCGCTCGCCGCGCTGAGCCCACCCGGCCGCCAGGGCATGGGACGCGGAGCGGCAGGAGCTCGAGCGGGCGCTTCAGGGCGGGCGGATCGTCGAGGTTGGAGCGGTCGCGCGGCGGTCGCTGTGGGCGATCAGCCGCGATGCGGCGCGCAGCTCGCGCCGGGCCAGGCGCGATCCGGATCTCGCGCTCGCGGCATGCGTCGCTTACGCGATCATCGCGCGCCTGCCGCGAAGCGCGCTGCGCAGCGCGCAGCGCACCCGCGCCGCGGTGCCTGCTCGTGCTGTCAGGCAGCGCGCGTTCTGGCGCTGAGCGGCCGGCGATGCGGGCAACGAGCGGACCGCTGCGCGGATCCGGGACGAGCCGGCTCGCCGCATGATCGCCTGACGGCGACCTTCGGCCGGCCGACCAGCAGCCGTCGTTCGGCTGCCCGCACGTGACCCGCCGCGGCGGGCCAGGGTGGCACCGCTGACCGACCCCCACTCTCGGGCGCCCCCGACCTGCTCTCCGGGCGGGGAGCAGATCGGTCTGCGCCCGGTACCTAACCAACGAAAGGACTGCTCCATGAGTTCACAGCTGATCCTGGTCGTCGAGGAGAGCGAGCGCATACGCGCCTTCCTCGCCGAGCAACTGGCAGCCGACGGGTACGAGGTCCTGCTGGCCGAGAGCCAGCGGCACGCGCTGGCGCTGCTGGGGACGCACCGGCCGCAACTCGTGCTCGCCGACCTGAACGGTCAGACGCTCGGGCTGCTCGACGCGGTGCGCCGAGGCGAGGCGCCGGTCGGCGACTTCGACCCGCAGACGCCGATGATCGTGCTGACCTCGCGCGCGGACGAGCTCACGCGCGTTCGCGTGCTCGATCGCGGCGGCGACGACGTGGTCGCCAAGCCGTTCTCCTACCCGGAGCTGCGCGGACGGATCCGCGCGCTCCTGCGCCGAGCACACCAACCCCCGCGCACCCGGGTGAGCCGCGTCGGCGCGCTGACGGTCAACCACCTGACGCGCGAGGTCCGCGTCGGCGAGCGGCGCATCGTGCTGGCCGCGAAGGAATACGAGCTCCTGCGAACGCTGATCGGCGACCCGACACGGGTGTTCACGCGCGAGGAGCTGCTGCGCGAGGTGTGGGGGCTGAACGGGCAGGCACGCACGCGCACGGTCGACTCACACGCGTTTCGCCTTAGAAGGAAGCTGGCGGCAGCCGAGCCCAACAGGTCGATGGTGATCAACGTATGGGGCGTTGGCTATCGCCTGTGCGACAGCGAGGCGAGACGGTGAGCGCGCCCGACCAGGTCACCGACCTGTACCGCGAGCTCGCGCGGCACCGGGTCGAGGAGGCGATCGACAGGCTCGGCCGCGCTCCAATGGACCGACTGGTTGCCCAGGCCGCCGAGGTGCTCGAGGAGGCGGCGGGCGCGCTCGCTTGCATGACCGCGCTCTATGCGACGCCCGGAGGGCATGTCGACGAGTGCTGGCAGCAGCAGATCAACGACCTGATCGCCGCCGCCGCGAGCCTCGAGCAGCTCGCCGACTTCAGCCGCCACTGCGGCACCGACACCACCCACGACCACTGAAGGGGGAACAAACCATGCCCAAACCCAGCACCGTCTCATTCGGCTACCGCGACATCGCTGGCGCCCGGCACCGGGTGCTGGTCCGCCAGAGCCCCGCGGGTGCCTGGCAGGTGCTCGACATCACGGTGGTCGAGACGCTGCGCGGCGACGGCGAGGGCCGCGAGGCTGCCGAGGCGGTCGCCCGCGACTACGCAGAACAACACGACCACCCGGACGCCCGCGCCGGCCGGCGCACGGCTGAACAGCGGGCCGCGGCGTGAACAGGCAGCCGCCACCGGCACCAACCAGCCGCAGCGGCGAGGGAACCGAACGTGCGGTCGATGACAGCGGCGGCGAGCGCTCGCGACGGCCACGTCACGGCCCGCTCGCGCCGCCCGCATTGCGCTGCCGCATCCGGCTCGCCGACGGGCGCACCTTCTGCGGCGAGCTGGGGCCGGAGCGTCACCGGGCGCTGCATCTCGGACTGCTGCACGCCGCGTCGGACGGGCTCGTGGAGCTGACCCCGGGTACCCGGCCGCCGGGCGGCAAGGTCGAGATCGACCGCCGGACGCGGTGGGAGCACTTCCTGCCCGGCGGCGCCACCGGAACCCCCGGATGGCTCGAGCGCCTGCTGGAGCACGCCCGGCGGATCGTCGCCGGCGAGTTCACCCACGCCCGGTTCGACGGCCAGCCGCGCGAGGAGGCGTTCGTCGGCGTGACGCCCCGCACCAAGCCGCGCGGCAGCAAGGACGCCGTCGCTTACACCCGGTTTCTATGGGTCGACGTCGACCGCGGCGAGGAGCTGCCCGCCCTGTGGGCGTTCCTGGCGGAGCGGCCGTGCCACCTGCTGATCGAGACAGCCGGCGGCTCGGGACGGGTCCACGCCTACTGGAAGCTCGACCGTCCGCTGGAGGCGGTGCGCGTCGACGAGCGAACCGGCGAGACGATCGAGGTGATCGAGCGTGCCAACGCCAGGCTGATCCACTGCCTGGGAGCCGGCCCGGACGGCCGCCCGGCGGTCGCGGACCCGGCGTGTCGCAAGCGCTCACAGCCGATGCGCCTCGCCGGGACCGTGAACTGGAAGACGGGCCGGTACGCGCGGATCGTCGAGGCCGACTTCCAGATGACGCCGTACTCGCCCGAAGCGCTCGTCGGCGACCTCCCCGATCCCCCATGGGCCATCAGCCATCACGCCGTCCGCGTCCCGGGCGGCGGCAGCGAGCGGGACCCGTACAAGCGGATCCCGCCGCCGGTGTACTTCGAGGCACTCGCCGGGATCACCGTGCCGGCGACCGGCGGCCGGGTGCGCTGCCCGGTCTCAACCCACGACGACCGACATCCATCCTGCGATGTCAGCAGCCGGCCCGAGACGGGCTGGTACTGCCGCTCCTGCGAGGCCGGCGGCGCGATCTACGACCTCGCCTCGGTCCTCCTCGGCGGCCCCCACGGCCGTCAGCTGCGCGGCGAGCAATTCAACAACGCCCGCGCCTACGTCGCCGACATCTTCGGCGAACTCACCTGACACCAAGCAATCCAAACGAAGGGAGCCTCGATGCTCACGCTCACACCCGACACGGCCGTCCCGCAGCCGGTGCGCGCCCTCGGCATGGCGAACACCCGCCGCAGCGCAGCCGCCGTGCTGAAGACCAGGCTGCGCAGGCAAGAGATCACGCTGCGCGAGATCCTCGAGCACCCGCCCGCCGAGCTCGAGCGGCAGATGACCTGGGAGGTGCTGCTGTGGGCGCCCGGGATCGGCCGCACACGACTGCGAGCCCTGAACGTCCGTGCGATCCGCGAGGGGCACGTCAACCTCGCCGCGCCGCTCGGCGCGCTGACCGAACGCCAGCGCAACTGGCTCGCCGGCCGCCTGTGCCGGTGAGCACCCCGGCCACAACCAACGGGCTCGTCGTCGTACACGTCCGCGATCAGGTCGACGTGACGCTCGCGGGCCACGACGGACGCGAGTACACCAGCCCGCCACACCAGCGCGCGGACGCACTCGCGCTCGTCGCGCTGCTGCTCGGACGCCCCGCCCAACCCGACGGACATGGGGAGTGCAGCTGGAGCTGCCCGCTCGCCGGCGGACAGCGCACGATCACGCTCGACCCCGTCCCCGGCCAGCCGCCGCCGGCCGCCGACACGGGCCGCTGACCCCAGCCGCGCGCCGCGGGGCCGACCTCGCAGTCACCCGCCGGCCGCTCATTCCCGCGCTGGCGAGGCCGCCGCGCACCGTGCCGTTCGAGGGCGCGCGCCGCATCGCCGCCGACGCTCGCCGCACGCCCGCGGCCCCACGAGGCAGGGCCAGCCCGGCGCATAGCCGAGCGCCGCCCGAGACCGGGCGGCCACGTTCATCGCACAACCCAATCGCCACTGGAGGTGAGAGATGACGCACCCGATCGCGGGTGCCCACCCCACTCCCGCCGGGCCGGGGCAGGACGCGCTGCTCGAGGGCCTGACCCCCGAGCAGTCGCAGGCCGTCCGCCACGGCCCCGGACCCCTGTTGCTCATCGCCGGTCCCGGCGCCGGCAAGACCAAGACGCTCATCCACCGGATCGCCCGGCTGCTGCAGACCGGCGCCGCGCAGCCGTGGGAAATCCTGGCCGTCACCTTCTCGGTGCGCGCGGCCGGCGAGCTGCGGTTGCGGCTCGCCGACCTGCTCGGCGAGCAGATCGCACGCGGCGTCACCGCCGCGACGTTTCACTCGATCTGCGCGCGGATGCTGCGCGAGCACGCCAGCGTGTTCGGCCGCACCGAGAACTACACCGTGTACGACCAGACGGACGTGCGGCGCGTGATCGAATGGCTGCTCTCCGATCAGCAGCGCGGGCAGATCCAGCAGGCGCTCGCCGACTACGGGCAGCCCGCGGCCGCCGAGGTGCTCGCCGAGATCTCCCTGGCGAAGAACCGGCTGCTGTCCCCCGACAGCTACCAGCAGCAGGCGCGGCACGCCGCGGCGCCGCTGATCGCCGCCGTGTGGCGGGAGGCCGAGATCGAGCTGCAGCGCTCGAACGCGTGGGACTTCGACGACCTGCTCACGCACGCGGTGCGGCTGCTCGCCGAGCACCCGCACCGGCTCGCGTTCTACCGCCAACGCTGGAAATGGCTGGTGGTCGACGAGTACCAGGACACCAACGAGGCCCAGAGCGTTCTCGTCGCGCTGCTGGCGGGCGCCGGCGGCAACGTGTGCTGCGTCGGGGACGACGATCAGTGCGTCGCCGAAGGCACCCAGGTGACCATGGCCGACGGCAGCCGCAGAGCTGTCGAGACCATCACGCCGGGGGAGCGTGTGCTCTCCAGCTACGGAAGGGGCCACTTTCGCCCAGCACGAGTTACACGCGCGATTCGACGCGACGCGCGGACAGGCGTTCGAATCAGGCTCGAAAGCGGACGACAGGTCATTACGACCGCGGATCACACCCACTTCGCGGGGTTCCTCGCCAGCCACTCCAGAGGCCGCTTCTTCACCTACCTGATGTGGCGGCGAGACCGTGGTTTTCGCGTCGGGCTAGCAGCCGGCGCGTATTCGATCGGTCATAACGATTGCCGGTTCGGCCCGGCCCAGCGTGGGCTAATCGAGCGCGCAGACGCCGTCTGGATCGTGTCCGTACACGATCACGAGATCGACGCCCGGCTCGCCGAGGCAACGCTCGCCGCCACGTACGGGCTGCCAACGATGCCGTTCGTGGCTGTTGCCGGCAAGAACCGCGGGACCAGCATCGTGTCCAGCCAGCAACACATCGACCGGCTGTTCGCCGCCTGCCAAACAGAGGCGATTGGACATCGCCTGCTCGAGGAGGAGGGTCTGGCGTTCGAGCTGCCCCACTACCAGCCGCAGGCTCGAACGATGCTCTCCAGGCACGGCGAATCGCGTCACGTCGTGAACGTCGGGCTCTGCGCCGCTCGAAGCGGGACGACCGTGCTGCACCGCGTCGCGGTGAGCGGGAGCGACAACGAGGGCCGAGTCACGCTCGAACAGCTCGGACTCAGCGTGCGACCCGTAGCTGGATCAAGCACACGCTGGGTGTTCGAAACGATGCGCCGCAATTACGGCGAGGTGCTCGCGCTGGCAGAGATGATTGCCAGCCGGCTCGGATGCGTGCTCAGGCAGGTCGCTGCCATCGGCGACGCGGAAGCGCCTGGCCGCCACGCCACGAGCCTCCCTTTCGTACCCGCACGACACGTACGCCCAGGGATGGTCATGGCGACGGAGGACTGTGCGTTGCAGCGAGTCGAAGACGTTGACCTCGTGACGCTCGACCACCCCGTCTACGACCTAAATGTCGAGGCGACACACAACTTCCTCGCCGACGGGATCGTCACGCACAACTGCATCTACAGCTGGCGCGGGGCCCAGGGACGCAACACGCTCGCGTTCGGCGAGCGGTTCCCCGCGCACGAGCGGATCGTGCTCGGCCGCAACTTCCGGTCGCGCTCTGAGATCCTCGAGCCGGCCGCCCACTGCATCGCGCACAACGAGCAGCGGCTCGCGAAGGCGCTGATCGCCACGCGCGGCGCGGGCGGCCTGGCGCGAGTCATCGCGTACGGGTCGGACCGCCACGAGGCCGACAGCGTCACCGCGGCGATCGCGCAGGCGCTCGCGCAGGGCGTGCCCGCGGGGGAGGTGCTCGTGCTCGCGCGCACCGGCTACGCCACCGGGCCGGTGCAGGCCGCGCTCGCCCGGGCCGGGATCCCGCACCGGGTGCTCGGCAGCCTCGGGCTATACGAGCGCTCCGAGGTCCGCGACGCGCTCGCGTACCTCGCGCTGCTCGCCAACCCCGCCGATGCGCAGGCATTCCGCCGCGCCGTCGGCTCGCCGAAGCGCGGCGTCGGCACCGCAACCGCCAACCACGTCGTCGCGCACGCCCGCGACACCCACCAGGGCGACCTGATCGCCGCGAGCGCGCACGCGCCGGCGATCGAGAGCATCCGGCCGCCCGCGGTGCGCGACCGGCTCCGACGGTTCGGCGAAGGACTCGAACACGTCCGCGGTGACCTGCGGGCAGGGCGGTCGATCGGTCACGTCGTCGTCGCCGCCGTGATGCTCGACGGCGGACTGGTCCAGCACCACCAGCAGCGGCGCGACACCTCACCGAAACCCGAGCAGCGCCAGGACGCCGAACGTGTGCTCGAGGACCTGCGCTCGCTATGCCGCGCCGCGCAAGCCCATGAGGAGCAACACGGCGAGGACGCCACGTTGACCGGGTTCCTCGAGCAGGCCGCAGGCCTGCACGCCCACGAAATCGCCCCGGGCGAACCCGACCGGCGAATCACCGTCTCGACCATCCACAGATCGAAGGGCACGGAGGCACAGCTCGTCGTGCTGCTCGGCTGCGAGGAGCGACTGCTGCCCTTCTGGCGAGCGCTGCAATCAGCGGACGGCGAGCAGCTGGCCGAGGAGCGCCGCCTGTTCTACGTCGCCTGCACCCGCGCCAAGGACCAGCTGATCCTCACCCACGCCGCCACGCGCGGCGGCCGTCCCACCGGCGGCCCGTCCCGCTTCCTCTCGGAAGCCCGGCTGATCGAACCATCCCAGGCGCTCGCCGCCTGAACACCAACCCGCTCGAAAGGAGCACAACATGCCCAACCCCAACACCGACACCCCGACCAGCGCGGCGACGACGCCCGCGCGCACGCACGCCGAGGCCGGCGAGCTGCTGCGCCGGCCGTTCGCACCCGGCGCGATCGGCTTTCGCGCCATGACCAAGGTCACGCTCAACGGGGTGCAATACGCGGGCGCACAGGTCGCCGCGTTCCTCGGCGCCCAATCGGTCGTGCAGCGCCTGAACCATGTCGTCCCCGGCCGCTGGCAACAGCAGTTCAGCCCCGTCCCCGCCGGGCTCACCCCGACGAGCGGCCACGGGCCGGGCAGGCTGTACATCGCGTGCCGGCTGACGATCACCCTTCCGGTGGAGGTCGGCGGCCCCGACGTCGACGCCGTCTACGAGGACGTCGGCGAGATGGACGCCGGCTCGTTCGCCGGCCTGAAGGCGCTCTACTCAGACGCGCGCAAGCGCGCCGGGGTCGCCGCCGGAATCGGCGCCTACCTGTACACGTCGCTCGCCCCGGTCGTGCTACCCATCGGCCCCGGCGACCGGCAGGTGCAGTCGATCCGCCGGCAGGGCAAGTCCGACCTGCTCGCGATCTCCGCGGCCACCGAGCAATGGCTCAGACAGGGCTACGAGGCGCGCATGGACACGCCCGCGGTCAAGCGCGACCTCGGCGAGATCCTCGCCCACGGCGAACCCGAAACCGGCATGGGCCAGGGCGAAGCCGCCGAGGCAAACCAGCCAGCCAACGACACCCCCGACGGGCCCGTCACCGCGGCGCCACCAGCACCGGAGGGCAGCGGCAACGGTGTGGTCAGCGTCGACTTCGGCGGCCTCGGACCCGCCGCCGCGTGAGCACCGACGCGCGCAGCCGGCTCGCCGCCCAAGCGGCGGCGGCCGGCTACCCGCCCGACATCCTCGCCCTGGTCGCACACGCCACCCTGCCCGCCCACCGGGACGGCGAGCAGCTCGAGGACACCCAGATCGAGCAGGTCACCGCCGCGGTCGAGGTCCTCGCCCAAGCCGGCTACCGCGCCGAGACGCTCGCCGAGCAGATCTCCGACTACCGACGCCGCCACGGCGAGGACTGGCGCCAGCGACTCTGGTCCCGCGCGCTCAGGGTCGCGAGCCTCCGCTACCGCTACCCGAACGCCTACGGGCTCTCACCGTGCGAGACCGACCCCGAGCGGCTCGCCCAGCACGCACGCACGTCGGCGGGCGCAGCGCCAGCGCCGCGCGCCGCCTGAACCCAGTCCCCTCTCGACACTGAAAGGAGGGCGAGATGACCGATCTCGCGCTCACGCACGCGGAGGCCGGCGAGCTGCTGCGCCGGCCGTTCGCACCCGGCGCGATCGGCTTTCGCGCCATGACCAAGGTCACGCTCAACGGCGTGCAATACGGCGGCGCGCAGGTCGCCGCGTTCCTCGGCGCCCAATCGGTCGTGCAGCGCCTGAACCACGTCGTCCCCGGCCGCTGGCAACAGCAGTTCAGCCCCGGTCCCCGCCGAGCTCACCCCGACCAGTGACCGGGGGCCGAGCAGGCTGTACATCGCGTGCCGGCTGACGATCACCCTTCCGGTGGAGGTCGGCGGCCCCGACGTCGACGCCGTCTACGAGGACGTCGGCGAGATGGACGCCGGCTCGTTCGCCGGCCTGAAGGCGCTCTACTCAGACGCCCGCAAGCGCGCCGGCGTCGCCGCCGGAATCGGCGCCTACCTGTACACGTCGCTCGCCCCGGTCGTGCTACCGATCGGCCCCGGCGACCGGCAGGTGCAGTCGATCCGCCGCGGGCAAGGCAAGTCCGACCTGCTCGCGATCTCCGCGGCCACCGAGCAATGGCTCAGACAGGGCTACGAGGCGCGCATGGACACGCCCGCGGTCAAGCGCGACCTCGGCGAGATCCTCGCCCACGGCGAACCCGAAACCGGCATGGGCCAGGGCGAAGCCGCCGAGGCAAACCAGCCAGCCAACGACACCCCCGAGGGGCCCGTCACCGCGGCGCCACCAGCACCGGAGGGCAGCGGCAACGGTGTGGTCAGCGTGGACTTCGGCGGCCTCGGACCCGCCGCCGCGTGAGCACCGACGCGCGCAGCCGGCTCGCCGCCCAAGCGGCGGCGGCCGGCTACCCGCCCGACCTCCTCGCCCTGGTCGCACACGCCACCCTGCCCGCCCACCGGGACGGCGAGCAGCTCGAGGACACGCAGATCGAGCAGGTCACCGCCGCGGTCGAGGTCCTCGCCCAAGCCGGCTACCGCGCCGAGACGCTCGCCGAGCAGATCGCCGACTACCGACGCCGCCACGGCGACGGACTGGCGCCATCGACTGTGGTCCCGCGCGCTCAGGCTCGCGTGCCTCCGCTACCGCCACCCGGACGCCTACGGGCTCTCACCGTGCGAGACCGACCCCGACCGGCTCGCCCAGCACGCAAGCGCACCGGCCGGCGCAGCGCCAGCGCAACGCGCCGCCTGAACGCCAGTCCCCTCTCGACACTGAAAGGAGGGCGAGATGACCGATCTCGCGCTCGCCCCCGCCCGCGCCGCGGCGCCGGCGACGGGCGCCATGTCGGCAGCCGGGCTCGCCGCCCGGATCGAGGTGCCACGCCGCCTACCCGTCCGCTACGACGGCCAGCCGATCCTGCACCTGTCCAACAGCTCCTACACGCTGTTCCTCGCCTGCCCGGACGCGTGGCGGCGCCGATACCTGCTCGGCGAGAAGCAGCCGCCGAGCGGGGCGATGTTCCTCGGCTCCCGCATCGACGAGACCCTGACCCACTACTACCGACACTGGCTCGAGCACCGCGAACGACTCGGACTGCGCGAGCTCAAACGCTTCTTCGGAGCCAACTGGAAGCAGCAGCTCGCCGCCGAGAACGACAAGCGCGGCGTCGCCTGGGACGAGCGCCTCGACCGGCACACCGCGCTCAAGCTCGGCGTCAAGGCGCTCACCATCGCCTTCGAGGAGCTCGTGCCACGGCTCGGTGAGCCGGTCGCGGTGCAGCGACGAGTCGAGTTCCGGCTCGCGCCCGAGATCGAGTGGACGATCGAGGGTCACCTGGACCTCGAGACCCGCCGGCCGGTACTTGGCGGCGAGGAACTCGTCGAGGAGATCGTCGACTACAAGGTCAAGGCCGGCAGCGCGATCACCGACACCACCGCGGCGCGCAACCCGCAGGCCAGCCTGTACCTCGCCGCCCGCTGGCTCGAGGGCCGGCCCGCCGCACGCTTCCAGTTCGCGCAGACCCTGATCCCCGGCGCCCGGCGCAAGACACTCGCCACCTCGCTCATCCCCACCGAGCGCAACGTCGCCGCGCTGCGGTCGATGCTCGCGCGGATCGCGCTCGCGGCCAGCCAGATCGCCGCTCTGCACGAGCGCTACGGGCCGGACCGGCCCTGGGGCTTCGCCGACCCGACCAGCTGGAAGTGCGCGCCGCGCTACTGCCAGCACTGGGCGACCTGCCCCGGCGGCGCCGGCCTGTAACGGGGCCAGCCGGCCGTGCCCCCGGTACCTACCACACGAACCACGAGCACAGGGAGACACGATGCCCACACCGTTCGCCGACCGCTACCGCGACGCCATGCGCCAAGCGGGAGGCGCGTGCCCGATCGAGTCGGGCGTGCTCGGCCGCCTCGCCGACAACGAATGCGACCACGGCCGCCTACCCGGCGACCGCACCGGAAAGTGCGGCTGCTGGCCGCAAGAGAACGCACCCGTCATCGCACTCAGCCAGCGGGTGCAACCGCAACCGCCGCCCGCCAGACGGAAGGCCGCCTGACCAGGGATGGTGCGCGGCGATCGCATGCACCGCTGTCCAATCGGCGACTGCACCGTGCAGGTGCCGCGTGAGCGGCTCATGTGCCCGCGGCACTGGCAGCTCGTGCCGGCCAAGCTCAAACGGGCGCTGCGCCGCGTATGGCGCAACGGGCAGGGCGCCGGCACCCGCGCGCACCGCGCCGCGGTCCACGCATGCATCCACGCCGCGCGCGCCAGCTGCCACCCGTCCTGTGATCAGAACCTGCGCGGAATGGTCCGCCGGTTCCTCGCCGACTACCGGCACCCCAACCACATCAACGGCGAGAGCTGGGACGAGGAAGACATCACCCGCGTCATCCAAGTGATGCGCTGCCACCCCCACAAACCCGACCCCCGAACCCGACGCTGCCTGCGCTGCGGCGCCACCCTCGCCCCATGACGAACCACCCAACCGACACATCCACCACCCCAAACGTGAAGGAGACACTCACCGATGCGAGACATCGCCACCGCCACACTGTCAGGAAACCTCACCCGCGACGTCGAGCTGCGCCAGCTGCCCTCCGGCGCCGACGTCGCCCGGCTGCGCGTCGCGACCACCACCCGCCGGCGAACCGGCGAGGAATGGGTCGACAAGACCAACTACTTCACCGTCGAGGTATTCGGAGCCCAGGCGCGCGCCTGCGCCCAGTACCTGGCCAAGGGCTCGCGCGTGCTCATCGACGCCGAGCCCGACTGGCGCGAATGGACAGACCAGCAGAACAACAAGCGCGAAGCGGTCACCTTCAAAGCCCGCCAAGTGCTCTTCGAAGGCAGCCGGCGCGACCCCACCCCTGACGGCAACGGCGCCAGCGAACCCACGCCCGCCGCTGCACCCGCACCGGTCGCGGTCACCCAACCGCCCGCGGCCATACCCTCAGCGGCGCAAACGGCGGGCAACACGGCCGGCAGGCAAGCGCCG
>CAWKHK010000006.1:0-3230416 GCA_963849425.1 uncultured Solirubrobacteraceae bacterium
TCGATGAGCCTCGATCAGAAGCTCCGCACCGAGGCCTATCCAGATGAAATAGGCGAAGGCCGCGGGCAGGAGATAGCGCCCTTCGACATGTATGGCGATGTAGGGGAGCAGGACGCAGAGGACCACGGCCACCAGGACCATGTTCTGCCTCCCCCACCGGCGCCAGGTGAACCCGAGCCCCAGGATCGCCAGCAGGAAGACGAGCGGCTCGAGCCCATCCTCGAGAAGCTCGAGCGGGCGATGGACGATCGCCGCGGGCAACCCCCCCGCGTGCGCGAGCACGGCCCCTGCACCTCGATGCATCCACGCGTTTTCGTACACCAGCACGGTCGCCACCGCCGCGCGATGGGCGAGAAGCTCGAGGTAGAACAGCGGATGTCGCTCGATCGCTCGTACCACGTAGTGTTTGAGATAGGAGTCCCACGCCGGTGTTTCGGGCCCGAGCTCCGGCCGCAGGCGATGGACTTCGGCCGTGATCGATCGTTCGCTGAAATTCCCTCCAAAATGGTTGGGCAGTTCGTCCAGTCCCACCCACATATTCTGCCACAGGGCCGAACGGACGGGGATGAAGGCGTGGAAGTCCTCGTAGTTGCGGATCGTCCACGGAACGAGCAGGAGCAGAGCCACCACAGTTGTGGTGAGCGCTCGCCGGAGCGCCTCCCGCCACCCGGTGACAGACGCGGTGAGGAGGGCGAGGACGGGCGCGATGAGCAGCACATTCGGGCGGAAGTACGCGCCGATGCCCGCACACAGGCCGCACACGATCAGCCACCGCCAGCGACGGCCCGACTGGAGGATCACGAGGTAGATCGCGACGATCGCGATCGTGAAGTCCACAGCCCAGATGTCGTTGTACGGTTCGGCCGCCAGCCACGCGATGGGTGGATACACCGCATACAGGGCCGCCGCTATCAACGCCGGGCGCACGCGTTTGAACAGCCGCATCGAGATCCAGTACACGAGCAGCGCAGCGAAGCCGTCGATGACTCCCTGGACGATCTCTATCTGAATGTAACGTTCGTCGCCCGTGATCGCCCACAGCCCCGCGATCACCGCGCTCTCGCCCACCGGCTGGGCGACTTCTGGATACCACCGGCCATTTCGATCGAGACCGGCGTAGTCGACAGACGCTGGATCGATCAGCCGGTCACGGCGTAACGTGAGCCCCAGCACATATGCGTCCGCCCGGGCGTTGCGTACGAACCAGCGACCGTCCGCGACGATGTTGTGGGCGATCTGCCCCTCGCGCGAGGTCCGTCCGGCGGTGTGGCCCGTCGTGAGCGCATACGTGACTCGGATGCCGACTCCAACGGCGACGATGGCCAGCAGCGCGAGCAGGTGCCGAGACATTCCTCCGGCGCACTATCCGGCAAATCGGGATGATCGTCCAGCGGGCCCCCACGCCGCGCCGGCGCCTGATCATGTTGGAGACACACGGTCCGTTTCTGCCGGTGTGGGGATGGGTGAGGCCTACGATGGGCCACATGGCCAGCGGCGATAGGAGTCTCCCTGCCGCCGACGCCGAGCTCACTTGCGAAGCGAGGCCCGAGCCACCATGCTGCCCGGCCTGTGACGGCGCGATCGGCGGCCCGCCGATCGCCTCCCCCGATCGTCTCTGTCTCCTGCCAGGCGTCTTTTCGGTGGTGCGTTGCCAAGCGTGCGGGATGGGCGTCACGTTGCCGGCGGTCGATCCCGCACAGCTCGCGTCGTTCTATCCGACCACCTACGCAACCCACGAGATGCTTCCGAGCGGCCTGCTCGGACTCCTCTCAAAGGCCGTCCAGCGTGTGCAGTCTGTGCAAGCGATGCGCGCAGCACCGCTCAGGCTCCTTGCCGAGCTCCCGAGTGGGCATCTGCTCGACGTCGGGTGCGGTCGCGGCGATCTGGACGCATGGTTCGTTCGTCGCGGCTGGTCGGTGCTCGGCATCGAGCCCTCCGAGCAGGCCTGCGCGGTGGCCCGCAGCAGGGGCGTCCAGGCGCGCACCGGCACGCTGGCTGACGTGGAGCTCGAGTCAGCGACATATGACGCCGTGGTGTTTCGCCATTCGCTCGAGCACCTCGGCGATCCCGTCGGCGATCTCCGCCGCGCTCGCCGGGCGCTGCGCGACGGGGGCGTGGCGATCGTGACCGTCCCGAACTTCGACTGCTGGCAGAGCCGTCTCTTCCGCGGATGCTGGTTCAGCCTCGATCTCCCCCGGCATCGTTCTCACCTCAATGCGAACGCCCTGCGCATGATGCTCACGCGAGCGGGCTTCCGGCGAGTCGAGACGATCACGTCCTCCAGCTCGCTCGGGCTTCCGGCTTCCATTCAGTACGCCCTCGCCGGCCGGTGCCTCCTCCGGGACGGGTTGAAGCTGCGCATCGCCGTCGCCCTCTGCGCCCTCGCCACGCCGTCAGTCCGGCTGCTCAACCGGATGGCGGGTGCGGGCGACGTGCTGCACGCCGTCGCATACGCGCCGTCGAGGACCTGAGAGAAGTCCCCCGCACCCATTCCACGTCCTCCTCCAGCACCGCCATCGCGCCCCCGCGCTCGAGGATCGGACCGTGCCCCGGGACGATCCGCTCCGCCCGCCCTATCAGCCCGCGCATCCGCTCGAGCGTCGCCAGATACGCGTCCACGTCACCCCCGTGGTCCAGCGTCGGGGTCTCGACCGTCGAGAGGTAGTCGCCGGCCACCAGCACCCCCGCCCATCCGATCAGGATCGCCATCCCGTCCGCCGTGTGCCCGCGGGCGTCGTGGAGCTCGAGCTCCCGCCCGCCGACCTCGCAGCGCCCGGGCACCGACAGCGCCTGGACCGAGCCGAGGGTCAGGGGCCGGGGACGCTCGATCAGCAGCCCTTCGTCAAAGGAACGCAGCTCGCGCTGGGCCGCCCCCGGCTGCGCCGACAGGCGCTCCGCCGTGCTCTCCGCCACGCCCAGCGCCACCCCCGGGAAGGACAGACGGGCGAGCAGGTGGTCCCAGTCGCCGTGCGTCGCCAGCAGGCCGCTCGGAGAGGGAAATCCCGCCTGCTCGAGCAACGCCGGCAGCGCGTCGAGCTCGTCCGGCAGGACCGGCGAGTCGATCGCGAACGCCTCGGCCCCCGCCGCCGCCCCGCCTGCCCCACTCACCGGCCCCGCCGCCGGGCCAGAGGCCCCTCCTCCATCCACCGCTCCGCGAACGACCACGCAGTTGACCTGCAGGAGCGCGCTGGTCACCACGAGGACGTCCGGGTGCAGGGCGAGCGCCCGCACCGGCTCAGGTGATGCCGAGCAGCTTGACCGCCTCGCGCAGGTTGTGCACCTCGGCCGTCGGCTTCTTCTGGGAGGAGTCGAGCGTCTGCTTGTTGCGGTTCACCCAGATCACCGGCACGCGCTGTTTCACGCACGGCGCCACGTCATGGTAGTGGCTGGCCGCCACGTGCACCCACCCGCGCTTGCCGCCCATCCGCCTCGCGCACTCGGTGAAGTGGGGCAGCTCCGGCTTGTACGAGCGCACCTGCTGGGCGGTCACCACGAGGTCGAAGTCGATCGGGATGTGGCGTCTGGTCTGACCCAGCAGCTTGTCGTCGATGTTCGAGATCAGCCCCAGCTTGTGTTTCTTGGCCAGCTTCGCCAGCTGCGGGCTGGTCTCCCTGAACGGCTTCCACCGCTGGACCGAGTCCGGCAGGAAGCCCGACCGCGACGGCTCGAGCTTCCACTCCAGGCGTTTGGCGATCTCCATCGCCGTGCGCCTGAGCACCTCCGCGTAGAGCTCGTACGAGCCGCCCTCGATTTCCTGGGCGATCTCGTGGAACATCGGCAGCAGCACGTTCCGGTCGATCTCGAAGCCATCCCGTTCGGCCTCTTTGGCGAACGCTTCGTAGATCCCGCCCTCCCAGTCGATCAGCGTGCCGTACACGTCGAATGTGACGAAGGTGACGTTCTTCGGGATCGGCATCGCCGCGGCATTATGCCCTGCCGGGAGCGATCCGCGCGCTCAGCCTCCTCCTGCCGAGCGCTCCTGCACGTCGGCGCCCGCGCCCGTGCACGCGCCCGCCCATCTTCCTCCGCCCATCTTCCGTTAGAGTCACGCGCCGCAATGGACCTGCTGGAGTACCAAGGCAAGCAGCTGTTCGCCCGCCACGGCCTGAGGGTGTCCGACGGCAGGCCGGTGAGCAGCGTTCAGGCCGCTGTCCAGGCGGCCGAGGAGATCGGCTACCCCGTCGTCGTCAAGGCCCAGGTGCTGATCGGCGGCCGCGGCAAGGCCGGCGGCGTCAAGCTCGCCGCCGACGCCGATCTCCTCCGCGAGCACGCCGGCAACATCATCGGCATGGACATCCACGGGCACACCGTCCGCACGCTCTGGATCGAGCACGCCTCGGATATCGCCTCGGAGTACTACGCCTCCGTGCTGCTCGACCGCTCGGCCAAGAAGCCGCTCGTCATGTTCAGCATCGAAGGCGGCGTCGACATCGAAGAGGTCGCCGAGAACACCCCCGAGAAGCTCATCCGTCACCACGTCGACCCACTCGCCGGGCTCTCCCGCGAGGAGGCCGTCAGGATCGCCACCGACGGCCACGCCGACCCCGACGTCGTCCAGGGCGTCGCCGACGCGCTCCTCGCCCTATATGAGGTCTGGGTCCAGGAGGACGCCACGCTGGCCGAGATCAACCCCCTGATCGTCACCCCCGATAGGGAGGTCAGGGCGCTCGACGCCAAGGTCTCCCTCGACGACAACGCCCTCTACCGCCATCCCGAGAACCAGGGGCTGTCGGACAGCGAGAACGAGGACCCGATCGAGCGCCGCGCCAGGGAACAGGGCGTCCAGTACGTCAAGCTCGACGGCAACATCGGCATCCTCGGCAACGGCGCCGGCCTGGTCATGTCCACGCTCGACGTCGTCGCCCGCGCCGGGGGCTCGCCCGCCAACTTCCTCGACGCCGGCGGCGGATCGGACGCCGAGAAGATCAAGCAGGCCGTCAGCCTGATCCTCGCCAACGACGCCGTCAAGGCCGTCCTGTTCAACATCTTCGGCGGGATCACCCGCTGCGACGAGGTCGCCAACGGGCTGATCGCCGCGTTCGCCGACATCGGGGTTGGCGGGCAATCCAGGGCGGGCGGGATTCCGTTCGTCGTCCGCCTGGACGGCACCAACGACGTCGAGGGCCGCAGGCTGCTGCAGGAGGCCGCGCTCCCCAACGTCCACGCCGCCCGGACGATGAACGAGGCCGCCGAGAAGGTCGTCGCGCTCGCCGCTGGCCAGGGCGTGGGGGCGCCCGCCTGATGTCGGATGTCCTCGCGCGAGCACTGTATTGCCATGGTTATACGGGGCGGTGCGCCTGATGTCGGTTCTCGTCGATGAGCGCACGCGCCTTGCCGTCGCCGGCATCACCGGCCGCGAGGGCTCCTTCCACACGCTCAACAACCGCCGCTACGGGACCAACGTCGTCGGCGGGGTCACCCCCGGCAAGGGCGGGCAGGACGTCGAGGGCATCCCCGTGTTCGACAGCTGGGCCGAGGCGATGGCCGAGGCGCAGCCGAACACAGCCATGATCTTCGTGCCCCCGCGCTTCGCCGCCGACTCGATCCTCGAGGCCGCCACCGCGGGCATCGAGCTCGTGATCGCCATCACCGAGGGCATCCCCGCCCACGACGAGCTGCGCGTGTACAACACGCTCGAGCGCGACCGGGCGGGTGGGCGTTTCACCCGGCTGATCGGCCCCAACTGCCCGGGCATCCTCTCGCCGGGCAAGGCCAACGTCGGGATCATCCCCGCGTCGTTCTTCAAGCAGGGCAACGTCGGCGTGGTCTCCCGCTCGGGCACCCTGACCTACCAGATCGGAAACGAGATCGCCCAGGCCGGCTTCGGCTGCAGCTCGATTGTCGGCATCGGCGGCGACCCCGTTCCCGGGTCCTCGTTCGTGGACGTGCTCGAGCTCTTCCAGGCCGATCGGCAGACCGAGCTGGTCGTGCTCGCCGGCGAGATCGGCGGCTCGGCCGAGGAGGAGGCCGCCGAGTACATCGCCGCCCACATGACCAAGCCGGTCGTCGCCTACATCGCCGGGTTCACCGCACCAGCCGGCAAGCAGATGGGCCACGCCGGGGCGATCGTCTCCGGCAGCGCCGGCACCGCCGCCGCCAAGGCGCAGGCGTTCGAAGACCACGGCGTGCTCGTCGGGCGCACTCCCACCGAGGTCGCCGAGATCGCCGTCCAGGTCCTCGGCGGGGCGCCGATCCCCAGCGCCTGAGCCGCGCCACGGCAACGCCACAGCCGCTCCGAGCGCCGACCGATACGCTAGGCGCGCAATGGATGAGCAGGTCGCAAAGACGCTGGGCGAGCTCGAGCGAAAGCTGTCGGAGCTGCAGCGAACCCTGCACACGATCGGCCACGCCGGCCGGCCCGAGCCGGCCCAGGCGACGGCCGCCTCCGAGCGCGCGCCGCAGGCCTCCGGCTGGAGCCGCATCGTCGATGAGGCAATCGAGACGACACAGCCGCCGCCGGGCGCCCCGGCCACCGTTATACCGCCGAATGCGCCCCGGTCGCCGACCCCCACCGATCCGGCGACCGAGCCGCCGACCGCGACCGAGCTGCTGCGGTTTCGCGACCGCCTCGAGCGTGCGGCCCGCGAGCTGACCCATGACTACGACGAGCTGCTCGGGCGCCTAAGCTACGCGGCTGTGCCGACGCCGACGAGCACCGGACCGACGATCTCCTTCGCGCGGGGCGCGCCGTCGCTCGACATCGTCGACGTGGAGGGCCTGCGCGACGCGGCCGTGCGGGCGTTCGACAGCGACCCGGCGGGCACGACCGCGTACGGCACGTCGGTCGGCTACCCACGGCTGCGCAGCTGGATCGCCGACCGCCACGGCGTCGAGCCCGAGCGGGTGCTCGTGACCAACGGGTCGATGCAGGCGGACGCGTTCCTGTTCGAGCAGCTCGTCGAACCCGGCGACGAGGTGATCGTCGAGCGGCCCACATACGACCGCACGCTGCTGTCGCTACGCCAGAGGGGGGCGCGGGTGCACGCCGTGGAGCTGCAGCCGGATGGGATCGACACCGACGCGCTCACCGGCCTGCTCACCGCCGGCAGCGGCGCGGCCCAGCCGACGCTCGCGCACATCATCCCCAACTTCCAGAACCCGGCCGGATACACGCTGTCCTATGAGAAGCGCCGGCGGCTGCTGGAGCTCGCCGGCGACCACGGCTTCATGGTGTTCGAGGACGACCCGTACGTCGAGCTGCGCTTCAGCGGCGAGACCCTCCCGACGATGCTCTCGATGGACCCCGAGCGGGTGGTGTACGCGTCGTCGTTCTCCAAGACCGTCTGCCCGGGGATTCGGGTCGGCTACCTGGTCGGTCCTCCCGACCTGATCGGGACGATCGCCCATCTGGCCACGAACACGTACATCTCGCCCAACATGGTCGCCCAGTCGATCGTGTACGAGTTCTGCGCGTCCGGGGCCATCGACCGCTCGATCGAGACGGTCAAGGTTGCGCTGGCCGAGCGTGCGCAGACGCTGGCGAGTGCGCTGCGCTCAGAGCTCGCCGAGGCCGCGTTCGTGGCCCCGCAGGGCGGTTACTTCATGTGGGTGACGCTGCCCGAGGGCACGGACGTCCACGCCCTGCACCACGCCGCCGCCGAACGGGGTGTCGCGTTCGTCAAGGGCACCGACTTCCTGCTCGAGGGCGGCGAGAACACGCTGCGCCTGGCCTACTCCGGCGTGACGCCCGAGCAGATCGACGCGGGCGTGGCGCGTCTGTCCGAGGCGTACCGCTCGCTCTAGCGGCCGCCGCGGTGCTCTCCGGAGAGCAGATCGCCTGGCATCGGCGCCAATACACAGAGCCCAAGCGCGCCATAGTCATGCTGCGCGAGTTCGTCGCACGAACTCTGGCAGGCAGCGATCCTCCCTCCGAGCTGCCCGCCGCGGCGACCGCGATCCTCGATGCGGCCGCCGGCGCCGGGGCGGACATGACGCACCTTTCCGACCTGTTCTCCCACGCTCATTGGACGGGGGTCGACCTGTCCGAGGAGCTCGTCGAGATCGGGCGTAAGCATCTCGACCGGACGCGGTTCACCCTGCTCCAGGGCGATCTGCTCAACCTCGAGCGGGATCTCGGCCCGAGGCGCTTCGACGTGTGCTTTTCGATCATGACCCTCTCGTGGATCGAGGATTACGAGGCCGCCGTGCAACAGATGCTGGCGGTCACGCGAGAGTGGCTGTTTATCCTCAACCTGTTCAGCGAATCCGACGTCGACGCGTTCATCCAGGTGACCGGGCGCAGAGCCGGCCCGCACAATGGCTTCAAAGCACACTACAACGTCTACTCGCTGCCCCGGTTTCGAGAGTTCTGTAGAACGCTCGGCGCCCGCGAGATCGTCGCCGAGCCCTTCGAGATCGACATCGACCTTCCGCGCCCGGACCACGGGGGCATGGGCTCATGGACCGAGCGGGCCGCCGACGGTCGACGGCTGCAGCTCAGCGGCCCGCTGCTGATGCCCTGGTGGTTCGTGGCCGTGCGGCTCTGATCGTCGTTGTCTGACGCGTTCGATGAGCAGATCGGTACCGAGCCCTATCCAGATAAAATATGCAAACGCGGCCGGCAGGAGATAACGCGCCTCGACGTGAATGGCTATATACGGAAGCAGGGCGCACAGGACCACGGCCACCAGGATCCTGTGCCGACTGCTCCACCGCCGCCACGTGAACGCAAGACTGAGCATCGCGAGCAGAAAGACCAGCGGCTCGAGCGCATCCTCGAGCACCACCATCGGACGGTCGAGGACGAACGCAAGCGGGCCCCCCTTATAGCCGTGGAAGCCGCCCGCTCCCCTAGGCATCCACCAGTTGTCGTGCATCAACACGGTGGCTATCGCCACGCGATGGACGAGAACCTCGAGGTAGAACAATGGATGCTGCTCGATCGCGCGTATCACATAGGGTTTGAAATACGAGTCCCACGTGGGCGTTTCGGTCACGGCGCCCGGGTGGGAGCGAAGCACTTCTTCTTCGATCTGGAAATGGTTCACGCCAAAGTGGTTCGGCAGCTCCGACAAGCCCCCCACCATCGTTTCCCAGAAGCCCGTGCGGACGGGGATGAAGGCATGGAAGTCCTCGTAGTTGCGAATCGTCCAGGGAACGAGCAGGAGCACACCCAACAGGGTTGGGACAAGCGCTCGCCGCACCGCCTCGCGCCAACCCGTATCGGCGGCTGTGACAAGCGCGAGAACCGGCGCGATCAGCAGCACCTCCGGCCGGAAATACGCGCCGACGCCGCCACACAGGCCGCACGCGACCAGCCACCGCCAGCGATGGCTCGATCTGAGGACCACGAGATAGATCGCGACGATCACGATCGTGAAATCCACAGCCCAAATATCGTTATACGGATTGACCGTCTGCCCCGGATCGATGAGCCGGTCGCGACGTCCGGTGAGCGCCGCCACATATTCTTCCGCCCGTGGGTTGCGGACGAACCAGCGACCGTCCGCCACGATGTTGTGGGCAAGCGCGCCCTCATGTGAGTCCACTTTGAGTGTGTCACCCGTCGTGGCGGTGTACGTGATTCGAAGGCCGATGCCAGCGGCGACGATCAGTAGCAGTATGAGCACACGCCGAGACACAGCTAACACACGTTCGCTATATCCTGCGATCCGGCGCCCAGTCGCTCTGCGACTCGTTCGATGAGCAGGTCCGCCCCGAGGCCTATCCAGATGAAATACACGAACACGGCAGGCAACAGATAACGCCCCTCGACGTGAATCACTATATACGGAAGCAGCACGCACAGGACCACGGCCATTAGGATCCCGTGCTGCCTGCGCCATCCCCGCCACGTGAACCCAAGCCCCAGCATGGCAAGCAGAAACACCAGCGGCTCCAGCGCATCCTCGAGCACCACCAGCGGGCGGTCGACGACGGCCGCGAGCAACCCTCCCTTGTAGCCGATCAGATCTCCCGCTCCTCGACGCATCCAACTGTGCCCCGTGTACTGGGATGCCAGTGCGGTAGCCATCGCCACACGATGGACGAGAACCTCGACATACGCCAGCGGATGCCGCTCGATCGCGTGTACAACGTAGGGTTTGAAATACGCATCCCACGCAGGCGTTTCGCGCCGGAGGCGGTGCATTTCAGCAGCGATTGCAGGCTTTCTGAAATTCATCTCAAAACCGTTCGGTAGCTCGGCCAAACCACCCCACATGGTTTCCCAGAGGCCCGTGCGGACGGGGATGAAGGCATGGAAGTCGTCGTAGTTGCGGATCGTCCAGGGAACGAGCAGGAGCACACCCAACACGGTTGGGACGAGCACGCGCCGCAAGCCCTCGCGCCAGCCTGTGTCGACGGCCGTGACCAGCGCGAGGACCGGTGCGATCAGCAGCACCTGCGGGCGAAAATACGCGCCCACACCCGCGCACAGGCCGCAGAGAATCAACCACCGCCAGCGATGGCCCGATTTCAGGACCACGAGATAGATCGCGACGATCACGATCGTGAAATCCACAGCCCAAATATCGTTATACGGGATGAGCGTCTCCCATGCGATCGGTGGATACAGGGCATACAGACCCGCCGCGATCAACCCCGGACGCCGGCGCCCAAACAGCTGCACCGCAATCCAATACACAAGCAACACCGCCAAACCGTCCACCACACCCTGCAACACCTGAACCTCAACGTAACGCTCATCCCCAGTGATCGCCCACAACCCCGCAATGACCACGCTCGTGCCCACCGGCTCGCCGATTTCGGGATACCACCGGCCATCCGGATCGAGGCTCGCATAATCGACGGACGCCGGATCGATCAGCCGATGACGACGTTCGGTGAGCGCCGCCACATATTCTTCCGCCCGTTCGTTGCGGACGAACCAGCGACCATCCGCCAGGATGTTGTGGGCGATCGCACCCTCCGGCTGGCTGCCTTCCAGGGTGTCACCCGTCGTGACGGTGTACGTGACTCGCAGACCGATGCCGACGACGACGATGAGGAGCAGCGGGAGCACACGCCGAGACATATCTGGCAGTGCCGCTCTAGCGACCGGTCGCTGATCGTCGCTGCCCGACGCGCTCGATGAGGAGATCCGCGCCCAGCCCTATCCAGATGAAATACACGAACACGGCAGGCAACAGATAACGCCCCTCGACGTGGATGGCCAGATAGGGGAGCAGGACACACAGGACCACGGCCACCGGGATCATGTGCTGCCTGGACCACTGCCGCCACGTGAACCCAAGCCCCAGCATCGCAAGTAGAAACACCAGCGGCTCCAGCGCATCCTCGAGCGCCACCAGCGGCCGGTCGAGGACGAACGCAAAGAATCCTCCCCGATCGCTGAACGCGGTGCCCACCCCTCGATGCATCCACGCGTTTTCGTATACCAGCACGGTGGCTATCGCGACGCGGTGGGCGAGAACTTCGAGGTAGGCCGCCGGATGCGCTTCGATGGCGTGTATCACATAGGGTTTGAAATACGCATCGTACGCGGGTGTTTCTGGCCGGGCATGGAGCCCAGCCACCATCGGCGCCTGGTTGAAACCTGCTCCGAAATGCTCGGGCACCTCCTTCAGGCCCCCCCACATGGTTTCCCAGAACGGTGAACGGAGGGGAACGAAGGTATGGAAGTCGTCGTAGTTGCGGATCGTCCAGGGAACGAGCAGAAGCACACCCAGCACAGTCGGGACGAGCGCACGACGCAACGCCTCCTGCCAACCAGTATCGACCGTCGTGACCAGCGCGAGGACCGGTGCGATCAGCAGCACCTCCGGGCGAAAATACGCGCCCACTCCCCCACACAGGCCGCAGACGACCAGCCAACGCCAACGATGGCCGGATTTCAGGACCACGAGATAGATCGCGACGATCACGATCGTGAAATCCACAGCCCAAATATCGTTATACGGATTGACCGTCTGCCACGCGATCGGTGGATACAGGGCATACAAAGCCGCCGCGATCAACCCCGGACGCCGGCGCCCAAACAGCTGCACCGCAATCCAATACACGAGCAACACCGCCAAACCGTCCACCACACCCTGCAACACCTGAACCTCAACGTAACGCTCATCCCCAGTAATCGCCCACAACCCCGCAATGACCACGCTCGTGCCCACCGACTGGGCGATTTCGGGATACCACCGGCCACCTCCATCGAGACTCGCATAATCGACGGACGCCGGATCGATCAGCCGATGGCTACTCCTGGCGAGCGCCACCACATATTCTTCCGCCCGTTCGTTGCGGAGGAACCAACGACCGTCGGCCACGATGTTATGCGCGATCTGACCCTCCAGTGAGGTGGCAGCAGGTGTGTTACCCGTCGTGGCGGTGTACGCGACTCGAACGCCGATGCCGGCGGCGACGATCAGGAGCGGGATGAGCACACGCCGCGACATGCCTAGCAAACGCTCGCTCTAGCCATGGTTCTACCGGCCAGTCGCTGTGCGGCGCGTTCGATGAGCAGATCCACGCCCAGCCCTATCCAGATGAAATAGGCGAATACTGCTGGCAGCAGGTAACGCCCCTCGACATGGACGGCTATATAGGGTAGGAGGACGCACAGGATCAGCGCCACCAAGGTCGTGTTCTGCTTCTTCCAGCGGCGCCAGGTAAACCCGAGGCTCAGCATCGCGAGCAGAAAGACGAGCGGTTCGAGCGCATCCTCCAGAACCTGGAACGGGCGGTCGACGACGGCTCCCGGCAACCCTCCCCTGTAGCTGAGGACGTCTCCCGCGCCTCGATGCATCCAGTCAGAGTCGGTGAACTCGGTTGCCAGCACGGTGGCCATCGCCAGGCGGTGGACGAGCACCTCGAGGTAGGCCAACGGATGTTGCTCGATCGCGCGTATCACGTAGGGTTTGAAATATGAATCCCACGCAGGCGTTAGGCGCCAACGGTGATGCATTTCAGCCACGATTTCAGGCTGCCTGACATTCACGTCGAAGCGGTTGGGCAGCTCGGCCAATCCCCCCCACATGGTTTCCCAGAAGCCTGAGCGGGTTGGGATGAAGACATGGAAATCGTAGTAGTTGCGGATCGTCCAGGGAGCGAGCAGAAGGGACGCGACGAGCGTCGTGGCGAGCGCTCGGCGAAACGCCTCCCTCCAGCCTGTCCTCGCAACGGCGACAAGAGCGAGGACGGGTGCGATCAGGAGCAGCTGCGGGCGGAAATAGGCGCCGATACCCGCGCACAGGCCGCAGAGAATCAACCACCGCCAGCGATGGCCGGATTTCACGGCCACAAGGTAGATCGCGACAATCGCGATCGTGAGATCCACAGCCCAAATATCGTTATAGGGGACGGTCGTCTGCCACGCGAGCGGCGGATACAGCGCATACAGAGCCGCCGCGATCAGGGCCGGACGTGGGCGCTTGAACAGCTGCATCGCGATCCAGTAGACGAGCAACGCAGACAGACCATCCACGATCCCCTGAAGGATCTGAACCTGAATGAAGCGTTCGTCGCCCGTGATCGCCCACAGCCCCGCGATGACAACGCTCTCACCCACCGACTCGGCGACTTCGGGATACCACCGGCCACCTCTGTCGAGGCTCGCATAGTCGACAGACGCCGGATCGATCAGCCGGTTACGACGATCGGAGAGCGCCTGCACATAGTCGTCCGCCCGTTCGTTATGAACGAACCAGCGACCGTCCGCCACGATGTTGTGCGCGATCTCACCCTGTCCCTGGCTGCTGTGGAGCGTGTCACCCGTGGTCACGGTGTACGTGATGCGGATGCCGATGGCGACGGCGACGATGACCAGCAGCACGAGGGCACGCCGAGACATGACGGCGCATTGTTCTGGATGCTGGGAGGGCTGTCCAGCACCGCGATGCCGGTAAGCGCTACTGGTAAGCGATCGTCGGCTTCGTGTTTCTCACCACCCGGATTTCCGTGCCGGCGCTGTCACACCGCTCGAGCGATGTCGAGCGGGCAAACGGTTCTCAGCGCCCGTAGCGCTGGCCGAGCACCAGCTGCTCGGGCAGGGCGGTGCGGACGGGCGGAGACGGATCGGCGATCACCGAGACGGTCTCGGCGACGCTGGGGGTGATCCTCAGGAGGGTCCCGTCGCCGGCGCGCACGGCCACGTGCTCGTGGTCGCGCTCGGCCACAACGCCCTCGAGCCCGGGCTCGAGCCCGGACGCCTTGAGGTAGTGCAACAGGTCCTCGGCCTCGTTCTCGAAGCGGAGGATGCGCACGGTGGCGCCGATCTGAACGTCGGCGAGGGGAACCCCGGCCGGGCGAGCCCCGGCGGCGATGGGGTGGCCGTGGGGGCAGGTCTTGGCGTCGCCGATGGCCGCGAGCATGCGCTGCTCGAGGACAGGCGACATGGCGTGCTCGAGTCGCTCGGCCTCCTCGTGGACCTCGTCCCAGGGCACGCCGAGGATGTCGGTGAGGAAGCGCTCGATCAGGCGGTGGCGGCGGACGATCCCCTCGGCGTGCTCGGCGCCGCTTCCGGTGAACGCGATCGCCCGGTCGGCGCCGCGGGTGATGTAGCCGTCGCGCTCCAGCCGCCCGACCATCTCGTGGACGGTGGGAGCTGAGAGCTGCATGGCGCGGGCGACGTTCGCGCCGGTCATCGGCAGACCAGCCTCCTGCAGCCAGAAGAGGATCTGCAGATACTCCTCCTCGGCGACCGTGGCCGTGGCAGTGTCGCCGCTCACAAGACGATGCTAGAGGACGCTCACGGCGCGAGTAGGACACTCACCCGAACAGCTGATCGAGCGTGCACTCGCCGGGGGGCTTGTCCTCGCGCCAGCGGCGTAGCTTGGCGCCGTGGCGGATGCGCCGGGCGGAGACGTGATCGAAGTCGATCTCGACGACCAGCTCGGGGCGCAACCCGATCCACTGAAGATCCTTGCCTGCGCTCCAGCGGCTGGGGTCGGCCGACCCGCGCTCGCCGGACTCGTAGGGGGCGAGGAATTTGATGAGTTGCCGCTTCGCGGCAGCGGTGAGGCCTGCGCAGTGGCCGACCACGCACAGCTCGGGGCCGTCGTAGAGGCCGAGGATCAGCGCACCGACGGTGCCCTCCTCCTTGCCGGGGCGCCAGCCGACGACCACGGCGTCGATGGTGCGCACACGCTTGACCTTGACCATCCCCCTGCGCTCGCCCGGCAGGTAGGGGGCGGAGCGCTCCTTGGCGATCGCCCCCTCGGCGCCCTCCAACCAGCGCCGGGCGTCCTGGGCGGTGTCGACGGTCTGCATCAACTCGATTGGCGCCGCGGCGAACCCGTTTTCGCCGAGCAGCGTCTCGAGCTCGTGGCGGCGCTCGGCGAACGGGCGCTCGAGCAGCGAGGAATCCTCGCGGGCGAGCAGGTCGAAGGCGACGAACACGGCGGGCGTCTCCCCGGCGAGGCGCTGAATGCGCGAGGCGGCCGGATGGATGCGCTGGCCGATCGCGTCGAAGTCCTCACGGCCGTGGCTGTCGCGCACGACGATCTCACCGTCGAGCACGTAGCGCCCGGCGGGGAAGGCGAGCTCGGGAAAGTAGCGGGTGAGCGGCTTGCCGTTGCGCGACTGCAGGAAGACCTCCTCGCGATCGACGAACGCGAGGCAGCGAAACCCGTCGAGCTTGACCTCGTAGACATAGTCCGCGCCCTCGGGCAACTGCTTGCGCGAGAGCGCCAGCTGCGGCTTCACGGGCGGTGTGAGCGGCAGGCTCAAGCGTCCGTCTCCCCGGCCGGCGCCTTCTTCCGGTCTCGCGCCTCGGCCTCCTCCGCCGGTGCCCGCGACTTCTCGGCCTCGGGCTTGCGCGCGCGGCTCGGCTGGACGCGCTTGGGCTCGTTCTTCTGCTTGCGGAAGTGGGGTGGCCAGGGCGCGTCGCCGAGGCCGTCGCGCTCGTCGCGGGCGGCCAGCTCGAGCAGGCCGTCGAGGCTCCCGGGGCTGTGATCGATCGACGCGGACGGATCGCCGCGCTCGCGCAGCCGCGCGGGGACGGTCTGCAGGCGCAGCTCGGCGGGGTCGACGTCGGGGACCTCATCCCACTCCAGCGGGCAGGAGACGCGCGCGTCGGGCACTGCCCTGACGGAGTAGGCGGAGGCGACGGTGCGGTCGCGGGCGTTCTGGTTGTAGTCGATGAACACGCCTTCGCGCTCCTCCTTCCACCAGCGGCTGGTCGCCCGGCCGGGCATGTTCCGCTCGACCGCCCGCGCGAGCGCGAGCGCGGCCCGGCGCACTTCTTCGAAGCTCTGCTCGGGCTCGATGCGCACGTAGATGTGGATGCCGCGCGAGCCGGAGGTCTTGGGAAAGCCGTTCAGGTCGTGCGCGTCGAGCACCTCGCGCACTCCGAGGGCCACCTCGCGGACCTCCGCGAAGGGCACGCCGGGCCCGGGGTCGAGGTCGACGCGCAGCTCGTCCGGGTGGTCGAGGTCCGTGCGGCGCACCGGCCAGGGGTTCCAGTCGATCACGCCGAGGTTGACGCCCCAGACGAGGTGGGCGGCGTCGTTGGGCACGAGCTCGCGCGCGTGGCGGCCGCTGGGAAAGGTCACGGTGGCGCTCTGCAGCCAGACGGGCGCGGTGTCGGGCACGCGCTTCTGGAAGAATGGCTCGCCCTCCACCCCGTCCACCCAGCGCTTCATCACGGTCGGGCGCTCGCGCAGGTGGCGCACCACGGCGTCCTCGCACTGAATGTAGTAGTTGACGAGATCGAGCTTGGTCAGGCCGGCGGCGGGGAAGAAGACCTTGCTCGGAGAGCTCACGCGCAGCTCGCGTCCGCAGACCTCGACCACGACGTGCTCGCGTTTGGCGGCAGCCATTGCTGAAAGGATGACGGACCATGATTCCCCAGCGCGCTCTCGTCACGGGCCTAGGAGCACCGCGGGTATGACGGCGATTCCGTCTGCTCTTCTGTAAGCCGTCGTCCCGGTCGTGATGATGATTGCGTCGGCCAGTTCATCGCCGAGCTCGTCACGGAGCCAGTTGAGGTGGCGCACGTCTCGCTCGTCGGGTGTTTGGCCGAGCTTTGCCTCGACTGCGAGCACCTTGTGTCCGCGCTCGACGATGAGGTCGATCTCTCGGTCGCCGCTCCAGGTGCGTAGGTGGCTTGTACGTGCCTCCGCGGCTTGGGCGTAGACGCGTACGCAGAGCGTGACGAGCGACTCGAATAGGGCTCCGAGCAAGGTTCCTTCACGCGTGATGGGCGCAGCGGCGCCACTTGGGTTCAGCAATGTCGTTGCGTCCGCGCCGAGCAGGCGAGCCGCGAGGGCTGGGTCGGCGAGGTGGTGCTTCGGCGGCGCCGATAGGCGCGCGAGTCGGCTGCGTGTCGGCAGCCACGCGGGGACTGGGTCGAGAATCCAGAGCCGTTCGAGTACGTCCCGGTAGGGCTGTGTCGTGGCTCGGCTGGGCTTATCGCCGTGACCGCTTGTCGCCGCGTCGCGAATCTTCTCGTAGGAGGTCGTCGTGGAGGTAGCCGCTGCGTATGCCTGCATCCAGTTGCGCAGGGTTCCGGGCCGACGCACTTTGCGCCCGAGTTCGTCGAAGTCGCGGTCGATGATGCGGTCGATGTAGCCGTCGAGTTGCGCACGCGCAAGACGTTCGGACAGGCCGCGCAGTCCGGGAAAGCCGGACGCGAGTATCTCCCTGACGTAATCCTCCAGGTCGACGTCGGTCTGTCCCTCTACATGCGGTCGCTCCCCCTCTAGCAACGTTCGGAGGCTCACTGTCGGTGTGTCGAGGCTGCGCTCCGCGAGCGTCATCGGGCGCAGACGCACCTGCACGATCCTGCCCGCTCCAGAATGGGTTGGCGGATTGATCGGAGAGGCCGAGCCTGTCAGCAGAAAGCTTCCAGGCGACGCCGATTCGTCGACCGCGCGGCGCACACGGTCGAAGACCTCAGGCAGGCGCTGCCACTCGTCGATAAGCACCGGGCGCTCGCCGCGGATTAGCCGCGACGAGTCGGCCTGGGCGATTGAGCGCTCCGCCTCGTCGTCGAGGCGGTAGACGGTCACGGCGCGCTGCAGCGCCGTCGCCGTCTTCCCGACTGCCTTCGGGCCCTCGAGCGCAATCGCAGGTAGGCCAGCGATCAGCTCGTCCAGTTCGTCGTCCACGACGCGTCTCCTATAGCGCCCTCTTGGGTTTGTCCCAGTCAAGGCCTTCGTATCGAGCACGGGGCACACTATACAGATACGCAGTTATCTACGGAACTATTTCGCAGCATGCTGCAGGACGGTTTCGACCCGTTGCTGCATCATGATGCAGCAACGGTACGCTTTGATGCGATGCACACCACGATCTCGATCGACGAGCAGCTTCTTCGCGCGGTCAGGCAGCGGGCGTTCGAGCGCGAGACCACGCTCGGAGGTGTCATAGAGGACGCCCTGCGCCTCGCTTTCGACGCCGGGCTCGAACAGCCGGCGCGCGGCGTGCGGGCGCTGCCCGTCTCAACGCGCAGCGGCGGCACCCAGCCGGGAATCGAATACCTGACCTTGCGCTGAGACGGACCATGATTCCCCAGCGCGCTCTCGTGCTCAGCGGCTCCTTCGGCACGGGGCTCGATGCCTCGGAGGTGGTCGCGGCGATCGGCCGAGGCCTGCGGGCGGGCGGGCGCCCCGACGCCGACCTCTGCCCGCTTCCGTCCGCAGAGCAGGGTGCGGAGAAGGCAGCGGAGCCGCTCGATACGCAAGGGCTGCTCGACGCGCTTGACTTCGACGCGCGCATGCGCGCGGCGCGCGCGGTGGTCGTGGGCGCGCAGCGCCTGCACGAGCGGACGCTGGCCGGAAGCACTACGTTCGAGATCGCCACCAGGGCGCGTCAGGGTGGGGTGCCGGCGTACGCGGTGACCGCGGAGAACGCGCTGGACGCCTTCGACGCGCGCATCCTCGACCTGCAGCTCATCCTCGAGGCGGGCACCGCCCAGACGCTCGTGGCGGCCGGGCGCAAGTTGGCGGGCCTGATGTGAGCCCGCAGACGCCCGGCGCCAAGCGCGCAACAGTCATCGGAGGCGGCTCGTTCGGCACCGCTCTGGCCGTGGTGCTCGCGCGGGGCGGGTTGCGCACGACGCTGCAGACGCGCACGGTCGAGCAGGCGGGGGCGCTCGAGCGCGAGCGCGAGAACCGCGCGTACCTGCCCGGCGTCGAGCTGCCGGCACACCTGCGCATCGAGCCCGCCTCCGCGGGTGTGGCGCGCGCGGACTACGTGTTCCTCGCGGTGCCCTCCCGCGGGCTCGGGGAGGTCATCGAGACGCTCGGCGCGAGCGGGCTCGGGCGGCGCACGGCGGTCGTGTCGGCCGCCAAGGGCCTGGTCCCGCCGCGGGGGCTGCCGCCGACGATCGTCTTGACCGCCACGTTCGGCGCCCACCGTGTCGCCTGCATCGGGGGGCCGGCGCACGCCCAGGAGATGGTCCACGCGGGCGCCGGCCTGGTGGCAGCCTCCACCGAGGAGGAGCTCGCCCGTGCGCTCGCCCAGGTGTTCACGCGGGCGGGGGTCGTGTGCGAGCAGTCCAACGACCCGGTCGGCGTCGATCTGGCAGGGGCCGCCAAGAACGCGGCCGCCCTGGCCGCGGGGGCGACGGAGGCGCAGGGGCTGAACGCGGCGGGAGCGGCGGCCGGACACATCTTCGCGGAGGTCTGGCGCTACGCCGAGGGACTCGGCGCGCGGCCCGAGTCGATGATCGGTCTGTCCGGCGCCGGCGACCTGGTCGCCACGGCGCTGGCCCGCGAGAGCCGCAACCGCCGCGCCGGCGAGCTGCTGGCCGCGGGCGTGCCCGCAGCCGAGATCCCCGCCCGAGTCGGCCAGGCGGTCGAGGCGCTCGAGTCGGTGCCGCTGCTCGCGCGCGCCCTGGAGGCCGCGAGCGTCGCAGCGCCGGTCACGGGCGCCCTCGGGCGGCTGATCTCGGGAGAGTTGCCGCTGGATGATTGGGTCGCCCTCGTCCGTGCCACGGTCCCGCCGCCGGCACGCTGGCGAGGGCGGGGACGCCCGCGGCCGGAGCGCTGGCGAGGACGGGGACGGGGCTGGCGAGGACGGGGACGGGGGGACCCGCAGCCGGGGTTCTGGAGGCGCGTGTGGCGCTCGCTGTTCGGAGTGTCCCTTAAAACTTCATGATAGCTATGGTATAAACGTCGTAGATACCATAGAGCACGCTAGCTGCAAAGGAGAACACACAACATGCGCCGCCCGGACGAAGTCGACCCGACGAAAGGCCTCTCGCTCGACCCCGACGTATTTCTCGAGCAGGAGGACAGACGCGAGAAGGCATTCAAGATGCAGGACGCCATTCGCCCTGGCCGCACCACACCAATCGCAATCCGCTTCGACCAGTTCACCCTCAGGCGGCTGAAGACGCTCGCGGCGGCCCGCAACACCGGCTACCAGACGCTGCTCAAGGAGTTCGTCGTCGAGCGCCTCTACGAGGAGGAGAAGCGCGAAGGCATCATCCAATGAGGGTGCCCGCGACGGCCTCATAGACGCCCGGCCCGTTGCCGGCCTCGGCCACGCGGACGTTCTCGTAGGCGGCGATCGCCTCGCGCATCGAGGGGTCGCGCCGGACGGCGTTGGCGACCAGCCAGAAGACCCCCACCTGCGCCGCGCACGCCAGATCCTCGCGGGAGTCCCCCACGGCGAAGGTCTCCTCGCGCGCATAGCCGCGCACCCGGCGGTGGAGGGCCACCGCGCCGGCCTTGGAGGCGCCGGCGGGGACCAGGTGGTAGCCCCGCACGTGGGGGAGCTCGGCCAGCGCCGGCGAGCGGCGGTTGACGACGCCGTTGTCTACCAGACGGAGGTCCTCGTGGCCGTGCTCGACGAGCACGCGGTCGACCTCGAAGGCGTCCACGAGCCCGCGAAAGAGGTGCGAGACCTCGCGCTCGGTGTGCCACGGCTCGTGGTACTCCAGACGCCCCCGGTAGCGCTCCAGCAGCAGCGCGGGAGCGCCCGAGCGCTCGATCTGCTCGGCGATCGTCAGCTCCCCCGGGAGGAGGCCCTGCGTCAGCCAGTGCTCCTCGCCCTCGAGCACCAGGCACGCCCCGGCCTCGAAGATGAACGAGCCCTGGCCGAGCAGCCGCGCGTCCTCGAACACCTGGGCGCGCCTACGCCCCGACATCAGCACGACCTCCACATTCGCGCGCAGGCACGCCTGGATCGCGCGCACCCCCTCGATGCTCACCGCCCCCTCGCCGTCGTGCACCAGCGACGCGCCGCGGCCGAGCAGCGTGCCGTCCAGGTCGAGGTACAGGCAGCGGATTGATTGAGGCCCGCCCACCCGGCCGCCCCCCCGGCCGCTCACGCGGCCCGCACCGGCGGCCGCTCGAGCGGAGCGCCCTCCACGCTTGCCAGAGGCGGCCGCTCGAGCGGAGCGCCCTCGACGCCCTCCAGGCGGCCTTCGCGCTGCAGCCGGCCGGCGATCGTGGCGAGCACCGTCTGGGCCATCGGCACGAGGGCCGCCAGCGGCTGGTGGCGGTTGCGGTGCTCCTCCAGATCCACCTGGGCCATCCCCTCGAGCCCCACCTTCCGCCACACGTCTATCAGCATCGCCACCTCCACGCCATAGCCGGTCGCGAACGGCACGCCCTCCAGCAGCTCCCGGCTCGCGGCCACCTCCCCGGCCAGAGGCTGGCGCACGCCGGCGAGCTCCGGGTAGAACAGCTCGAGGGCCGGACGCGCCACCAGGTGGTTCACCCGGCCGCCCCCGTCGGGCTGTGCGACGAGGCTCTCGGGCTGCGCGTCGGCGACCCCACCATGCCCGAGCGGGCGCCGGTAGAACCCCTTTACGAACGACACCCCCGGCTCGCACACGAGCGGCCCGAGCAGGCCGGTGGCGAAGTGCGCCGAGAAGCCCTCCGTGTCCGCGTCCAGGAAGCACACGAGCTCGCCGCCCAGCGCCGACAGCGCCCGCCACATCGCATCGCCCTTGCCCAGCACCGGCCCGTGGCCGGGCAGCAGCTCGGCCTCCTGCCACACGACCGCCCCCGCCCGTTCGGCCACCTCCGCGGTGCCGTCGCCGGAGGCCGCGTCCACGACCACCACCTCGTCGATCGCCCCCGCCTCGCGCAGCGCCAGCAGCGCCGTCACGATCTCCCCCACCGTCCGGGCGCACTCGCGCGCGGGCAGGCACACCGACACGCTCTGCTCGCGCGCCGCCGTGATCCGCTCGGGGGAATAGAGGGAATGATGGAACGAGCGGTGTTTCGCCCAACGCTCTGCCGCGGTGCCTGACATCGGCTCTACTATCTCAAGTCCTTGGCCCTGGACCGCAAGATCGAGCCGTGGAGCGCGCTGCTGGACGCCGGACGCGCGGACGGGCGGCTCGTCCGCGAAGCCCACGAAGGGCCCGGCCGCGCGGTGCTGGTCGAGCCTCCGCCCGCGCTCCACCCCGACGTCTTGGCGGCGCTCGCCCGGCTGGGGATCGAGCGCCTGTACTCCCACCAGTCCGAAGCGCTCGCCGCGGCGTGGGCCGGCCCGACGATCATCACCACGGGGACCGCGTCGGGCAAGTCGATGTGCTTCAACCTGCCGACCCTCGACGTGCTCTCCCGGGACGCCCGCGCGCGGGCGCTGTACCTGTACCCGACCAAGGCGCTCGCCCAGGACCAGGCCCGTGCGCTGCTGTCCTTCGGCCTGACCAAGCGGGTCCGCCCGGCGATCTACGACGGCGACACCCCCCGCGAGGCCCGCGCCCAGATCCGGGGGAGCGCCAACGTCGTGCTCACCAACCCGGACATGCTCCACGTGGGCATCCTCCCCAACCACGCCGCCTGGGCTGAGCTGTTCGCCAACCTCGCGATCGTGGTCGTCGACGAGGCCCACGTCTACCGCGGCGTGTTCGGCTCCCACGTCGCCAACGTCCTGCGCCGGCTGCGCCGGATCGCCGCCGCGTACGGCACCGAGCCGCGCTTCCTGTTGACCTCCGCCACGATCGCCAACCCGCTCGAGCTGGCCGAGCGCCTGACCGGGCTGGAGGACGTCGCCCTGATCGACCGCGACGGCTCGCCCGCGCCCGCGCGGCGGATCGCCGTGTGGAACCCGCCCACCACCGACTTCGTCGGCGGTGCCGCCAACTCCGCCGGCGGTGCCCCCGGCGGGACGCTCGGGGCACGCCGCTCGGCGCTCGCCGAGGCCGCCGAGATGCTCGCCCGGCTGGTCGGCGACGGCGCGCGCACGATCTGCTTCATGAAGTCGCGCAAGGGCGTCGAGGTGCTCAGCCGGATGGTCAAGCAGGAGCTCGGAGACACCCACCCCGAGCTCGCCGAGCTCGTCGTCCCCTACCGCGCCGGCTACACCCCCCAGCAGCGCCGCGAGCTCGAGGGCCGGCTGACCCGGGGGGAGCTGCGGGCGGTCATCACGACCGACGCGCTCGAGCTGGGGATCGACATCGGCGAGCTCGACGCGGCCGTCGTGGTCACGTTCCCCGGCACCGTCGCCTCGCTGCGCCAGATGTGGGGTCGGGCCGGCCGTCGCGGGCGCGGTCTGGGCGTCTACGTGGCCGGCGAGGACGCCCTCGACCAGTTCTTCGCCCGCCACCCCGAGGACTTCCTCGAGCGCCCCGTCGAGGCCGCCATCCTCGACCACGAGAGCGCCCTCATCTTCCGCGGGCACCTGCTGTGCGCCGCCCACGAGGGCCCCCTCTCAGGCGAGGACGCGGAGTTCCTCGGCCCGCGCTGGGAGGCCCACGCCGAGGTCCTGGTGAGCTCCGGCGTCCTGCGCAGGCGCGCCTCGAACGCCGGCGCGCGTCCCCCGGACGAAGTCCATCAACATCCACCCCGCCGACGGTTGACCGCCGCCACATATGTCCCCCGCGAGGCCGGGCGCTACCCCGCCGCGGAGGTCTCGCTGCGCTCGGCCTCCCCCGACAGCTTCGACGATCGTCGACGTCTCATCCGGGGAGCTGCTCGGCTCGACCGAGGCCGCCCGCGCCCACTCGACCGTCCACGAGGGCGCCATCTACATGCACCTCGGGCGCAACTACGAGGTCCGCGAGCTCGACCTCGAGCGCCGCCGCGCGCTCGTCGCCCCGTTCGACGGCGACTGGTACACCCAGCCCAAGGAACAGACCGACACCGAGATCGTCCGCCTGCTCGACCGCACCGACACGCTCGGCGTGAGGCTGTCCTTCGGCGAGGTCAGCGTCACCGACACCGTCCTCGCCTACCAGCGCCGCCGGCTGTCCGGCCACGGGGCGGACGGGCATCGGATCATCGACCTCACCGCCCTCGATCTGCCCCCCACGAGCTTCTCCACCCAGGCGCTGTGGTTCGAGCTCGACGCCCAGGAGCTCGCCGACAGCGAGACCGTCCCCCTGGACACCCTGCTCGGGGCCCTGCACGCCACCGAGCACGCCCAGATCGCCGTCCTGCCGCTGATCGCCATGTGCGACCGCTGGGACATCGGCGGCCTGTCCACCAACTACCACCCCCAGACCGGCGTCCCCACCATCTTCCTCTACGACGGCCATCCCGGCGGCATCGGCATCTCCCGCACCGCCTTCCTGCGCTTCGAGCGAGCTCTGCCGCAACGCCCACCGCCTGATCGCCGAGTGCCCCTGCCCGAGCGGCTGCCCCTCGTGCGTCCAGTCCCCCAAGTGCGGAAACCTCAACGAGCCGCTGTCCAAGGCCGGCGCCCGGCTGCTGCTCGAGCGGCTGCTCGCCGCCGGCGCCCAGCCCGCCGACGCGATGGCCGCCGTCGCGGCGCCGCTCTGAAGCGCATCCGGCATTGTTCAAGGCCGTACACGATGTCTTCCCCGCCCAACAAGAGCCCGCTCGCCGTCCTCATCGCCTGCGTGGCGCTGGCCAGCGGCGTCGCATCCGCCGAAGCCCCGCCGGGCCAGCTGCTCACCGGCGAAGGCCCGGGCGGGCGGACGGCGCTCAGCCGGTGGACGCTGCGCCGGGACCCCGCCGACCGTGGCGTCTCGCTCGGCTGGCAGCGCGGGGGCTTCGCCGGGGCCGAGGTCGGGGTGCCCAACGTTCTCGACCCCACCCAGTTCGCCGGGCGCTCCGCCGAGGCCAACTTCGAAGGCTCCGTGGCCTGGTATCGCACGAGCTTCCACGCGGTCGCCGCCGGGCTCTACGCGCTGGACTTCCAGTCGGCGAACTTCCAGGCCGGCGTGTGGGTCGACGGGCGGGCGCTCGGCTCCCACAGGGGCTCCTACCTGCCCTTCGAGCTGCGGACCCGCCTTTCGGCCGGAACCCACTCGGTGGTCGTGCGGGTCGTCTGGCGCGACCCCGCCGCCCAGTCCCGCCAGGGCTTTCACCGCACCTGGTTCAACTGGGGCGGCCTCGACGGCGGCGTGAGCGTGCGGCCGATCGGCCAGAGCGAGCTGTCCGATCCGAGCATCCAGACGACCCTCGCCCCCGACGCGCCAAACGCCGGACAGGCAACGGTGAAGCTGAGCGTCCAGGTGCGCAACTACGGCCCCCGCCGCACGATCCTCCCCGAAGGAACGCTCGTCCACGGGACGCAGACGATCCCGATCGCGTTCTCCGGGCTGACGCTCGCCCACGACCAGACCGCCACCGCGACGGCCAGCGTGACGGTCGCAGACCCCGCGCTGTGGTCGCCGGGGAGCCCCAACCTCTACCAGCTCACCCTCTCCGTCGGCCAGGAGTCGAGTTACTCCGCCCGCGTGGGGCTGCGCCAGATCACCTGGCACGGCGGGCGCATGTACCTCAACGGCCAGCGCCTGCAGGTCCACGGGGCGAGCATCCAGGAAGACGCCCTCGGCCACGGCGATGCCCTGACCGGGGCCGACCAGGACAGGATCGTGGCCGAGCTGAAGGCCATCGGCGCCAACGCCGCGCGCTCCCAGCATCCGCTGGACGCGGGCCTGCTCGAACGCCTCGACGCCGCCGGGATCCTCGTGTGGCAGGGCGTCGGCCCGGTCGAAGGCGCCGGCAACTGGTACTCGAGCACCCCCCAGCTCCTCGCCGAAGCCGAGCAGCAGGCGCGCACCGCCGTGCTCGCCGAGCAGCTGCACCCGTCCGTCTTCGCCTGGAACCTCGCCGACGAGATCGCCGGCAACGGGCACGACCCCACCGAGGTCCAGTACGTGCGCACGCTCACCATCTGGCTGCACGGGCACGATCCCACGAGGATGGTCGCCGTGGACGTGTGGGGCGATCACCCTCCAGCCCAGGCCGGGGCGCTGTACTCCGAAGTCGACGCGGTCGCCGAGACCGACTACTCGGGCTGGTATGACGCCCCCCACGACACCCCCGCCCGTCTGACCGCCGAGATGCGCGGACGCCTGTCTGCGATGCAGCGGACGTTCGCCGGCAAGGTCCTGCTGATCAGCGAGTTCGGCGCCGAATCCAACCAGCTCAACCGCCCCGGGAGCCCGGGCGGCTACAGCTTCCAGTCGCAGGTGCTCGCCGAGCACATCGCCGTCTACGAGGCCGACCCGCAGCTCAGCGGGATGCTCGATCTGGGTGCTCCGCGACTACCCGCTCACACCCACATTCCAGGGCGGCTCGATCCACGGGGTGCTGCCGAGCGTGAAGCTCCTCGAAGGGATCAACGGCAAGGGCCTGTTCACCTACGGCGGGCAGCCCAAGCCGGCGGTCGCGGAGGTCGCCCGGCTGTTCGCGGCGCTGCCCGCCGACTGAGCGATACGATTCGCGAGTGGTGGATCGAGGTTCCCCCGGGTTAGATCGCATCGATGTGGTGGTCGTCGCGTTCAACCGCTACGAGCTCACCAACAGCTGCCTGAGCCACCTGCGGGCACAGACCCTCGACCATCGCGTGATCGTCGTGGACAACGGCTCCACCGACGACACGCGGGCTCGCCTGGGCAGCGACTGGCCCGACGTGCACATCGAGTGCATCGATCGGAACAGCAGCTTCCCGATCGCCTGCAACCGGGGTGTCGCCGCGGGCTCGGGCGAGATCGTGGTGCTGCTCAACAACGACGTCGACTGCCGGGCAGACTTCCTCGAGCAGGTGGTTGCGCCCCTGCGGGATCCGACCGTGGGCTCGGTGGCCTCGCTGCTGCTGCGGCCCGACGGCGAGCTGATCGACGGGATCGGCTTCACGGTGGACGTGACCCTCGCCGCCTTCTCGCGGCTCCAGGGACTGCCGGCGGCGCACGCCGGCAGGGACGTTCCCACCCTCCTGGGCCCCGGCGCCGGAGCGGCGGCGTACAGGCGGGCGGCCTGGGAGCAGGTCGGCGGGCTCGACGAGACGTTCCTGTTCTACATGGAGGATGTGGATCTCGCCCTGCGCCTGCGGATCGCCGGCTGGCGATCGGTGGCCGAACCGAACGCCGTCGCCCTGCATCTGCGCTCGGCGACCCTCGGGCGCAGCCCCGCGTCCCAGCGCCGCTACGGGGGCTTCGGGCGCGGGTACGTGCTGCGCCGCTACGGGCTGCTGCGCGGACCCAACGCCGCTCGGACCCTGGTCACCGAGGCCCTCGTGGTGCTCGCGGACATGGCGATCTCGCGCGATCTGGCCGCGCTGCGCGGCCGCGTCGCGGGGTGGCGCGCCGGCGGCGCGCGTCCGCGACTCGGGCGTCCCCCGATCGAAGCGATCGACACGAGCATCGGCTTTCGCGGGTCGCTGGCCCGGCGGTGGCAGACCTATGCGACGCGAGCCGCATGACCGCAACGCGAGGCACAGGGCCGCGTCAACTCGTGCGGTTGCCCCGCGCGATCTTCCGCAGGTCGATCGTCCGGTCATACAGCTCGGCGTCCACCCCGAGCTCGAGGGCGACCTCGCGCAGCGGGCGCCTGGAGGCGGTGGCCCGCTTGACGATCTCGGTGACCTTGTCGTACCCGATCGCCCCGTTCAGGGCGGTCGCGACGGCGAGCGTGGCGCCGGCGGAGGCGTCGGTTCCGGCGCGGTTGACCTGGATGCCTTCGACGCACTTCTCGGTGAACACGCGCGCGGTGGCAGACAGCAGCTGCAGCGAGGACAGCAGGTTGCGGGCGATCAGCGGGATGCGGACGTTGAGCTCGAACTGGCCCTGCATCCCGGCGACGGTGATGGCGGTGTCGTTGCCGATCACCTGGGCGGAGACCTGCAGGACGACCTCGGGGATCACGGGGTTGACCTTGCCGGGCATGATCGAGGAGCCCTTCTGCAGCTCGGGCAGGTAGAGCTCGCCGATCCCCGCACGGGGCCCGGAGCCCATCAGCGCGAGGTCGCCCGCGATCTTGGTCAACGAGACCGCGAGCACCTTCAGGGCGCCGGAGAGCTCGACGAGCGCGTCGCGGTTGGCCTGCGCCTCGAAGGGATCGAGCGGAGCGGCGATCTGTTTCAGGCCGGAGGCCTTCTTCAGGCGCACGCGGACCTGGTGGGCGAACTGCGGATGGGTGTTCAGGCCGGTGCCGGTGGCGGTGCCGCCGAGCGGGATCTGCCCGACGTGGACGAGCGCGCCGCGGATGCGCTCCTGGCCGAGGGCGATCTGGGCGGCGTACCCGCCGAACTCCTGCCCGAGGGTCACGGGGACGGCGTCCATCAGGTGCGTGCGGCCGGCCTTGACGATCGTCTTGAAGCCTTTGCTCTTCCGGGTGAGGGCGAGCTCGAGCTGGGCCAGAGCGGGCAGCAGCTCGTTCTCGGCGACGTCGAGGGCGGCGAGGTGGACGGCCGAGGGAAACACGTCGTTGGAGGACTGGCCCATGTTCACATGGTCGTTCTGGTGGATCCCCTCGCCGGCGAGGGCGGCGATGACCTCGTTGGCGTTCATGTTCGTCGAGGTGCCCGAGCCGGTCTGGAAGACGTCGATCGGGAACTGGTCGTCGTGCCTGCCGGCGACGACCTCGGCGGCGGCTTTCTCGATGCGGGCGGCGCTGCGTTTGGAGAGCAGGCCGAGTTCGCCGTTGACGACGGCGGCGGCGCCCTTGATGCGCGCGAGCCAGTGGATCACCGACACGGGCACGGTCTCGCCCGAGATCGGGAAGTTCTCGGCGGCCTTGGCGGTCTCCGCACCCCACAGCTGCTCGTCGCTCATCGCTTTTCCCCTCGCTGTCGCTGAACTGGCCCTGACAGCCTATCCGTACTGCGCCTATTCGTACTGCGCCTATCCGCAGAACGCGGCGAGCTCATCCGCAGAACGCGGCCAGCTCCCGCGCGAGCCCCACGGGATCGTCGTATGCCATCAGGAAGCCCGTGCTCGGGAGCACGCGCAGCTGACCGTCGGGCAGCAGCCGCAGCGCCTCTTCGGCTACCGCCAGAGGATGCAGAGGGTCGCGGTCGGCCCACAGCAGCAGCACGGGCAACTCGAGCTGCCTGTAGCCGGCCAGCAGCTGGCTCTGAGCCCCGCGCGGCCACACGCGCGCGGCGCGGGCCCACGAGCGGGCGAGGCTGGAGTTGCCGGGGACGTCGGCGAAGGCGTGGCGCACGAGGTCGGCCGCCGCGGGGTTCCCGCGGGCTGAGAGCCGCAGGCCCCGCTCGGGTGTGAACACGGCGCGGGTACCGTGGGAGAGCAGTCGATCGAGCCCGGGGACCGCCGCGGCGGACGCAGCGGCGGTCCAGGCCATGCGCGTGCCCGGCCGGGCCGGCGGGGCGTGGAGGCGATTGGGCATGAGCACTAGCCGCGAGGGCCGGACACGGCCGGTCAGGACGGCGTGTAGGAGGATCTCGGCGCCGGCGTCGTGGCCGGCGAGCAGCGGTCTCGGCCCCAGCACCTCGGCGGCGAACCCGCCGATCACCTCGGCGAACCAGTCGATCGTGTAAGGATGGCGGGGGTTGTGCTCGGAGTCCCCGTGCAGGGGCAAGTCGGGGAGCACGACGCGGAAGCGGTCGGCGAGCTGCTCGACGGCGGGCTCCCACTCCATGTGGGAGAGCAGCCCGGAGTGCAGCAGCGCGAGCGGCGGGCCGGCGCCCGCCTCGCGGTAGGCCACCCGCGCGCCGTCGGGGTGGTGGTAGAGGCGCAGGCGCATCCTCTCAATCGTAGGCCCGCACCTACAATGGTCCGCCCTGTGAGACGTCCTGTGTCAACCCAATGAGCACCGGCGCGCGACACCCGCTGATCCCTCCCCGCGTGGTGGATCCCCACCAGGAGCTGCCGGCGCTCGAGCTGGGGGTGTTGGAGCGGTGGCGCCAGCGGGACGTGTTCGCCGAGTCGCTGCGCCTGCGCGAGGGCGCGAAGCGGTGGGTGTTCTACGAGGGGCCGCCCACGGCGAACGGGCCGCCGGGCTCCCACCATGTGCTCTCGCGGGTGTTCAAGGACGTCTACCCGCGCTTCCAGACGATGCGCGGATACCGGGTGGACCGCAAGGGCGGGTGGGACTGCCACGGCCTGCCGGTGGAGATCGCGGTGGAAGAAGCGCTGGGCATCCACCACAAGTCGGAGATCGAGGAGTACGGGATCGCGGAGTTCAACGCGAGGTGCAGGGCGTCGGTGTTCACCCACCTGGAGGAGTGGGACCGGCTGACCGAGCGGATCGGCTTCTGGCTGGATCTGGAGAACGCGTACAGGACGCTCGATGAGAGCTACATCGAGTCGGTGTGGTGGGCGCTGTCTGAGATCGACGGGCGGGGACTGCTGTATGAGGGGCACAAGGTGGTGCCGTACTGCCCGCGTTGTGAGACGACGCTGTCCTCCCACGAGGTGGCGCTCGGCTACTCCGACGTGGTCGATCCGAGCGTGTTCTTGAAGCTGCCGATACTCGGGGACGACGAGACAAAGCTGCTCGTGTGGACGACCACGCCGTGGACCCTGCCGGGAAACGTGGCGGTGGCGGTGTCTCCCACGGCCACATACGCCAAGGTGCGAGTCGATGATGATTATTTCGTGGTTGCCGAGGAGCGTGTGGAGCAGGTGCTCGGGGAGGGGTCAGAGATCGTCGAGCGCTTCTCGGGCTTGGAGCTGGTGGAGCGCTACCGCGCCTATGAGGGACCGATCTTCGCGCTGGGCGATCGCGCCCCCGGGGGAGCGCCGATCCTCGCGGACGCGTTCGTGACGACCGAGGACGGCACGGGGATCGTGCATCTGGCGCCGGCGTTCGGCGAGGACGACTACCGCGTGGCCGCCGCCGCGGGCATCTTCGCGCCCGACGAGCCGGGCACCCTGTACAACCCGGTCAGGCAGGACGGAACGTATGACGAGCGGGTGAGCGGGTACGAGGGCCGCTTCGTCAAGGACCCGGAGCTGACGCGGGAGCTGATCGCCGACCTGGACGGCCGGGGGCTGCTGCTGCGGGTGGAGGACTACGAGCACTCCTATCCCCACTGCTGGCGCTGCGGGACGCCGCTGCTGTACTACGCGAAGACGTCGTGGTACATCCGCACGACGGCCCTGCGGGAGGAGCTGCCGGCGGCGAACGAGACGGTCGTCTGGTACCCGCAGCACGTCAAGCACGGCCGCTTCGGGGACTGGCTGAAGAACAACGTCGACTGGGCCCTTTCCCGGGAGCGCTACTGGGGCACGCCGCTGCCGGTGTGGCGCTGTGCGAGCGGACACGTGCACGTGGTCGGCTCGTTCGCCGAGCTGTCCGAGCGCTCGGGGGTGACGCTCGAGGATCACCACCGCCCGTACGTGGACGAGATCTCATTCCCGTGCCCGCACCCCGCAGGCGCCGGCGTGGGCGATGGCAAGGCCGCCGGCAGCGTGGACACCGGCGGCTCGGGCGAGTGCGGCGCGCCGATGAAGCGGGTGCCGGAGGTGATCGACGTGTGGTTCGACTCGGGCGCGATGCCGTTCGCCCAGCACCACTTCCCGTTCGAGCACCACGAGGCGTTCGAGGACGCGTTCCCGGCGGACTTCATCTGCGAGGCGCAGGACCAGACGCGCGGCTGGTTCTACTCGCTTCTGGCCGTGTCCACGCTCCTGGGGCAGCAGGCGCCCTTCGACGGGCAGGCGCCGTATCGCAACGTGGTCTGCCTCGGCCTGATCCTGGACGAGGAGGGTCAGAAGATGTCGAAGTCCAAAGGCAACACGGTCGAGCCGTGGCAGGTACTCGACACCTACGGGGCCGACGCCTTCCGCTGGTACTTCTTCACGTCCAAGCAGCCGTGGGACGGCTACCGCTTCTCCACGGAGACGATCGGCGAGGGAGTGCGCCTGTTCCTCAAGCAGCTGTGGTCGACGTACTACTTCTACGTCCTCTACGCCCACGCCTCGGCCGACGAGCTGGAGGCCGAGGGAAGCGTGACGGATGCGCCGGGCGTGGTGACGGATGCGCCGGGCGCCCCCCGGGCGGAGCATGGCGCGGGGGGAGCGATCCCGACGGGGATCTGGACCGCTGGGCGATCTCGCGGACGGCGGGCACGGCCGAGCTGGTGGCCGAGCGGCTGGACGCCTACGACGCGACGTCCGCGGGCAGGGCGATCGCGGGACTGGTGGACGAGCTCTCCAACTGGTACGTCCGCCGCTCGCGGCGGCGCTTCTGGGACGGCGATCGGGCGGCGTTCGACACGCTGCGCACGTGCCTGCTCGGAGTGTCCAAGCTGCTGGCCCCGCTGTGCCCGTTCATCGCGGATGAGATCTACGACAACCTCGACGGGACGCTCGCGAGCGTGCACCTGTGCGACTTCCCGGCCGGCGCAGAGATCGGACCACGGGACGAGCAGCTCGAGCAGGCGATGGCGCTCGCGCGAGAGACGGTGCGCCTCGGCCTGGGGGCGCGGGGGAAGGCCAAGATCAAGGTGCGCCAACCGCTGGCCGAGGCGGTCGTAGTGGCAGACGGGCGCGAGCGCGCGGCGATCGAAGGACTGGTGGAGATCGTCCGCGAGGAGCTCAACGTCAGGCTGGTGCGCTTCGTCGCGGCCGCCGAGGAGCTCAGCGAGTACGAGGTCAAGGCCAACTACCGCACGCTCGGGCCGCTGTTTGGCAAGGACATGCCGCGCGCGGCCGAGGCGATCGCGGCACTTGACCCGGCGCGGGTCGCGGCGGCGGTGCGCGACGGCGGCGGCGGCGGGATCGGGGTCTCGGTAGCCGGGCGCGAGCACGTCCTCTCAGCGGAGGACGTGCTCCTCACGATGAAGGCGCCCGAGGGCTACTCAGTCGAGCGCGAGGGCACCCACGCGGTCGCGCTCGACCTGACGATCGACGAGGACCTGCGCCGCGAGGGCCGCGCGCGGGAGATCGTCCACGCGATCCAGACCGCGCGCAAGACCGCCGGCCTGGAGGTGGAGGACCGGATCGAGCTGACGCTCGCGGGCGACCCCGCGCTGATCGAGGCCGCGACGGCTCACCGCGACCACATCGCCGGGGAGACTCTGGCCGTCGAGCTGGGCCTCGACGGCACCGGCGAGGATGCAGCCATGTCGATGGACTACGCAGAGCAGACCGAGATCGACGGTCTGCCGCTGAGCATCGGCCTGCGCCGAGTGCAGCACGCGCCCTGAGGGTCGAGGGTCAAGCGAAGCAAGGACGCAGGGAGCGTGGCGTGCTACGCACGCGAGCGACCGAGGACGCCGCTACGCGCAGGCCATCGGCCCTCAGGCAGCAGTAAGGGCGGGCTCAAGCTCCTGCTCGAGCTTCTTCTTGGGATACGCGCCGATGACGGTCTTGACCGGCTGACCGGCCTTGAAGAGGATCATGGTCGGGATCGAGAGGACCTGGAAGCGGGCGGCGGTCTGCGGGTTCTCGTCGATGTCCAGCTTGACGATCCGCAGGTCCGGGCGCTCGGAGGCGATCTCCTCGAGCACCGGGGCGACCACGCGGCAGGGGCCGCACCAGGGAGCCCAGAAGTCGACGAGCACGGGGCCGTCGGCCTCGAGGACCTCGGCGTCGAAGTTGGTGTCGGTGATCTGGGTGAGGGTGCCTGCCATGGGATCTCCTTGGTCGCTTACCCCTCACTATACAAAATGAAGGAAGGGGCCCTGGGAAAATGTCCGGCGGGCCGACCCGGACCGACACGACGGGACCGGGTGACGGCGGACAGCCATGGCGTCGACAGGCATTCTCTCAACAGACCTTCAGGCCCGCCTGACAACGCGCACGCTGGAGCTGATCGACATCGCCTCGGAGTCGGGCGCCGAGAGAAACATCGCCGCGCATGTGCTGGACGTCCTGCGCGAGGGCGAAGTTCCCGCACGCGACGCCGGAGACACCTGCGTGCTCGCGGGAGCCACGAGCCGGCGCGAGCGTCCCCTGGTTATCCTCGCCGGCCATCTCGACACGGTCCCCGCGCAGGGCAACCGCCCCGGCCGCCGGACCGGCGGGCACGTCGAGGGTCTCGGCGCGAGCGACATGAAGGGCGGCGTCGCGGTCATGCTCGAGCTCGCGCTGGCGAGGGCCCCGACGACGATCGACGTCGGCTACGTGTTGTTCGGGCGCGAGGAGCTCGCCTCCAGAGATGGGGCGCTTGCTCCGCTGCTGGCGCGCGAGGCGGGCCTGCGCGGCGCCGATCTCGCGATCGTGCTCGAGCCGACCGCCAACACGGTGCAGGCGGGGTGCTTGGGCAACATCGACGCGACCTGGACCTTCCATGGCCGGGCCGGTCACTCGGCCCGGCCATGGCTCGCCGAGAACGCTATCGATCGAGCCCTCACGGGTATCCAGGCGCTGCACGCGATCGGACCCTCGCCGAGAACGATCGGCGATCTGGAGTTCACCCAGGTCGTGTCCGTCACGACGCTCGAAGCCGGGGTGGCCCGCAACGTCATCCCCGATCTGGCTGCGGCCAACGTCAACTTCCGCTACGCCCCCGATATGAGCGCCGAGCGGGCCGAGCGGACGCTGCGCGACCGGTGCGAGCCGTACGGGGAGATCGAGCTGCTCTCCAACTCGCCGGGAGCGCGCCCGCCGCGGGAGAACCGGCTTCTCGATCGGCTGCTCACCGCGTGCGCACGCCCCATGCACGCCAAGCAGGCATGGACGCCGGTGGCCGAGTTCGCCGCCGCCGGCGTGGAGGCGGTCAACCTGGGTCCCGGCGATCCCGCGTTCGCCCACCGTCGCGACGAGCGCATCTCGATCGATGCGCTCGTGCGCGGCCACCGCATCCTGGAGTCCTTCCTGTGCGCCTGAACCCCGCTGTCGAGGCCGCCCCCGGATACCCCTTCCTGCGTCTGTCGGAAGCTCGCCGTGAGGCGCAGGCCCGCGGCATCGAGGTCGTCGACCTGAGCCTGGGGCAGCCGACCGAGCCGGCTCCCAAGGCCGTCCGCGACGCGCTCGCGCAGGCCGCGGCCAATCTGGCGTTGTGCGAGTACCCCTCCACCGCAGGGATCCCCGAGCTGCGCGCGGCGATCGCCGCGTGGATCGCGCGGCGCTTCGCGGTCACGCTCGACCCGGACCGCGAGGTGCTGGCGACCCTCGGCGCGAAGGAGCCGATCGCGCTGCTCTGCCGCCTGTTCGCCCGCCCGGGCGACGCGATAGCGACCGCGTCGCCCTCCTATCCCGTCCCCGAGCGCAGCGCACGCGCCGGCGGCCTGCCGGTGTCCGTCCAGGTTCTCTCGAGCGCGACCGGCTGGCTGCCGGACCCCGACGCGATCCCGTGGCGGGACGCCGCGATCGTGTGGGTCGTCACGCCGCACAACCCGACGGGCGCGATCGCCCCCCTGGCCCTTCTGGAGGAGCTCGCCGAGCGCTGCCGGCGCAGCGGGGCGATCCTGGCCGTCGATGAGACCTACTCGGAGTTCTGGTTCGACGGGGAGCCGCCGCCATCCGCCCTGCAGCTGGAGGACCGCAGCGGCGTGATCGTCTTCAACTCGCTGTCCAAGCGCTCCGGCCTGGCCGGCCTGCGCTCGGGCTTCATGGCGGGGGACCCGGAGATCGTGCGCCGGGTCTCCCGCCACCGCAGCGACGTCGGCACCACCCCTCCCGCGCTCGTGCAACACGCGTCGATCGCCGCCTGGAGCGATGAGGATCACGTGACCCGCGCACGCGCGCGCTACGGCGAGAAGCGCCGGATCCTCATCGGCGCCGCTCGGCGCGCGGGCCTCGCGCACGTCGGCGGGCCGGCCGGCATCTTCCTGTGGTTGAGCGTCCCCGGCGGCGAGGAGGAGCGGATGTTCGAGCGGCTGCTCGAGCGCTCTCTGCTGATGGTGCCCGGCTCCTACCTCGGCCCCGGCGGCGAGGGACACCTGCGCGCCGCGCTCACACCCACATCCGATCGGATCGATCTGGCCGCCGAGCTGCTCGGGAACGGCGCCGCGGTGGCCGCGTAGCGGCCTACCTGAAGCGCAGCAGCGGTACCAGCCACATCGCCTCGGCGGCGATCCGCCAGGACATCTTGCTCTGGCCGCGCTGACGGTCGCGGAAGACGATCGGGACCTCCACCACCTCGAAGCCCGCCTGGACGGCGCGGTAGGTTAGCTCGACCTGGAAGGCGTATCCCTGGGAGCGAACCCGGTCGAGGTCGATCGCCTCGAGCACCTCGCGGCGAAAGCACTTGAAGCCGCCCGTCAGATCGCGCACGCGCAGGCCGAGGACCAGACGGGCGTATGTCGAGCCGCCCTCGCTGACGAACCGCCGCAAGAGCCCCCAGTCGCTGACGCCGCCGCCGGGCACGTAGCGCGAGCCGAGCGCGAGGTCCGCGCCGTCGTCGGCCGATCGTCGATCGGTGGCCGCCAGCAGCCGGGCGAGATCGGCGGGGTCGTGGGAGAAGTCCGAGTCCATCTCCAGCACATATCCCGCGCCCTCGTCCAGCGCGTGGCGAAAGCCGGCCAGGTACGCCGGGCCGATCCCGTTCTTCTCCGAGCGGTGGAGCACCCGCAGCCAGTCGTGCTCGGCGGACAGACCGTCGGCGATCTCACCCGTTCCGTCGGGCGAGCCGTCGTCGACGACCAGCACCCGAAACCCATCGGCGGCCGCGCCCGCGAGCACCCCGCCGGCGGCCGTCACGATCGCCCGCACGTTCTCGGCCTCGTTGTACGTGGGCAGTATCAGCCAGGGCTCGCCGGACATCGGTCGGCGTACCCTAGTCAAGTGGCCAAGCCCGAGCTGTCCAACTCCGCGATCGCCGACGCGTTCGAGGAGCTCGGCGACCTGTACGAGCTCGACGGGGCGATCGTCCACCGGGTGCGCGCCTACCGGACGGGCGCCAAGGTCGTGCGCGAGGCGCCCGTGTCGGTCGCCGCCCTCGCGCGCGCGGGCCGGGCGGTCGAGCTGCCGGGCATCGGCAGAACCCTCCAGGAGAAGATCCTCGCGCTGCTCGACACCGGCACGATTCCCTCGGCCGAGAGGCTGCGGGAGAAGTTCCCCGAGCGTCCCGCGCCGCGGGTCGTGCGGCCGCGCATCCTGCTGCCGCGGGCGATCGAGATCGGCGAGTCGCTGCTCACGGGCCTGAGGACGCTCGCGGGAGACGGGGATCACATCCAGCTCGCCGGCTCCATCCGCCGGCAGGCGGACTCGATGAAGGACATCGACATGATCGCCACGACCACCCGTCCCACCACGCTGGCCAGGAGCCTCGACCGCCTGGAGGAGATCGAGGGCGTCGGCTCGGCCGGCTCCTCCGGGGCGCGGGCACGCACCCATTCCGGCGTGAGCGTCGATCTCAGGATCGCCCGTCCCGGGCAGCTCGGCAACCTGCTGCAGCACTTCACCGGCTCGGGCGCGCACAACGCAGCGCTGCGCGAAGGGGCCGTGCGGCGCGGGCTGCACGTCTCCGAGTACGGGATCCTCGACGACGCGACCGCCGCCACCCGGACGTGCGCGACCGAGGAGGAGGTCTACGAGCGACTCGGCCTCGCCCACATCGAGCCTGAGCTGCGCGAGAACCGGGGCGAGCTCGAGGCCGCGAGCACGGCCGGTGGGCTGCCACGGCTGATCGTCCTGGAGGACATCCGCGGCGACCTGCACAGCCACACGATCGCCTCCGACGGGCATAACACGATCGATGAGATGGGTCTGAGGGCCCGGGACCGCGGGTATGAGTACCTGGCGATCACCGACCATTCGGCCAGCCACGGGTTCGGCAACAACGTCTCCCCCGAGCAGCTACGCCGGCAGATCGAGCTCGTCCGCGAGGCCAACGGGCGGATCGACGGCATCGAGCTTCTGGCCGGCAGCGAGGTCAACATCCTGCCCGACGGCTCGCTCGACTACGACGACGAGCTGCTCGGTGAGCTCGACTGGGTGATCGCCAGCGTGCACACCTCCTTCGCCATGGCCGAGCAGGCCATGACCGAGCGGATGATCGCCGCCATCGAGCACCCGCTCGTGCGGGCCATCGGCCACCCCACCGGCCGCCTGATCGAGCGCCGGGCGCCCTACGAGATCGACCTGGACGCGATCTTCGCCGCGGCGGCGCGGACGGGCACGATGCTCGAGATCAACGCCAACCCCGAGCGGCGAGACCTGTCAGACGTGCACGCGCGCGCCGCCGCGCGGGCCGGCGTGTCGATCGTGATCGACTCCGACGCCCATCGCACCGCCACCCTGCAGAACATCCGCTGGGGGATCGCCACCGCGCGCCGCGCCTGGCTCACGAAGCAAGACGTCGCCAACACGCGCCCGTGGGCCGAGCTCGAGCGATCGGGCGGGCGGGCGGCAGGACGGCGAAGCTGACCGCTCGCGGGTCGCAGCTCAGCGGGTGAACGTGGGATCGTAGAACTGCGGACGGCGCGATGGACAGTACAGCGACAGCTCGCCGGCGGAGCTGTCATAGCGAGCCACCCACACACCCGTGCCATCGCTCATCCGTGTGCAGGGTGGAGGGCCGTGTGGTGTCACAGGCTCGTGGATGAGCGTGGCGACACTGGCGGCAGGTGCGTATTCCAGTTTCTTTGTGGTAACAGGCGACAGCCCGGCCATTTGGGCCAAAGGAACGAGTCCTTCGTAGGAGAAGACGGTCCCCCGACTCTGTCCGGCGCTCCATGCGACGGTACGAACACCTTCGCGTTGCAATTCCTCGAGCAGGCCGGGCACGTCGCCGTCGCGACTCGGCGCCGAGACGAGGAAACCTGCGGTCGCAGAGAGGATGACCCGATCGGGATTCTGCTCGGTGTCGGGCAGCGGATTGGCCAGCGCGACCTTCGCTTCCACGCCGACGCCAAAGGTGATGCCGAACGTGTTCGCCGCCACGACGAGCACCAGCACCGCGGTCATCGCCAGCCGGCCCTTGCGGGGCAGCCAGAGGATCCAACCTGTCCCGATGACCGCCAGGAAGGCGAGCAGTGGCAACCCGTAGCGAATGTCGTGGTGGGGGGTGAGCGTGATGGCGAGCCAGGCGAAGAAGCCTCCCGCGAGGAACTCGAGCCGTGCGGCCCGCCCGCCGGGGGTGCGCAGCGTCCCGACAAGCGTCCAGAGCGTCCCGGCTAGCGCGAACGCGAACAGCGGCGCCAACAGCTGTGAGTTCAGGACGCTCCAGAAATACCAGCCGAAGTTATCGACCGACAACGTCGGCGGGATGTTGCCCGCCGGCGTACCCGGACCCGAGCTTGCAAGGTCGAACATTTTCGGGAGTTCTGAAAAATGGATGATGTACCAAGGGGCGCCGACCGCCAGCGCCACCGCTGAGAAGACGAGCAGCCCGCGCCGGTTCCGCCACCCCCCGCGTGCGAGGACGACGAGGATGAGTCCGGCGAGGAACAGGGCGAACTGGACCTTGATGTTGAGGCCGAGGCCGACGGCGAGGCCCGCCATGCCGGCTACCCCCACGCGGCTGAAGTCCTCGCTCGCGAGGATCAGCCAAACGGACACCGCGACGAGGGCCGTGAGCGGAGCGTCCAGCAGGAACACGTGGAACATGGAGATGAGCAATGGCGAGCCGAACACGAACACGACCGCGAGCATCCCCGCCAGGCGCCCGAAGAGGAGCCGCCCGGTCTGATAGCACCCGAGTGCCAGCAGGGACACGAACACGAGGTTCTCGCCGATCGTCGCAGAGGCGACGCTCGTGCCGCCGAGAAGCATCGCGACCGCTCCCACGATGTGCCCCAGGATGGGATACACGTTCACGTGGTCGATCGGTCCCAGCAGGCTGCCGGCCTGGAGCATGTTGTGGTAGGTGAGCGCCGTTTCCAGCTGAACCCCGATATCGAAGATGGGCACGCTGTGATCCTGCGTCAACCACCACCAGCTGAGCGCGATGAAGGCCGTGGTGACGCCGATCGCGCCCCAGGCGGGGGCACTTGGCCGTGCGAGCTCGAGCTGGGAGGCAACATGGGCCAGGTGCCCTCCGGGCGACCACCTCGCGCCGTTACCGCGCCTCGCACGGGTACGGGTACGGGTACGGGTGCCGCGATGAGCCGAGGGGTTGGCCTGACCGGGCGCCGACACCGCCCGAACGTAGCCCAAGATTTCGTCGAATACCAGTGAATATGGACTATTCGGGCTGCATTGTCTCCGTCTCACTCAGACACGTGGGTGAGCAACCGCGGCAGCATCTCCTCGGCCACGAGCCGGTCCACGGCTGGGCGACCGAACGGAAGAATCGCCTCCCCGGCACGCGCCCCGTAATCGGCGGCCGGGTTCTCGAGGGCGAGGCGCAGCGCGCCCGCCAGGTCCTCGTCCACCAGCCGCGGGTCGAGCTCGCGGGCGATCGGCAGCGCCGCATAGGGACCGGGAGCCGGCGTGCTCACGAGCAGGCAACCATCAGCCAGCGCCTCGAGCTGGGCGAGTCCGTAATCCTCACGTCGGGGCGCGCACACGAACACGCGCGCGCGGCGGAGGAGCGCGCGGTAGTCCTTGGAGGAAAGCGCGCCGACCACACGCACGCCCTCCTCGCCGGCGAGCGCGAACCCGGCCAGCTCGAGCTCGTCCGCTGAGACCCCCGCCACGATCAGCTCGCCGGGATCGCCCGCCGATCCGAGCCCTGCGCGATCGCCTTCCGATCGGAGCTGTGCGCGCACCTCCCTCCATGCGGACAGGACGCGGTCGAGGCCCTTCTTGACCGGGTTGGCCGCGTAGGTGATCGCCGCGATGTCCCGCACCGGCTCCGGCGGGCCGGACGGCTCGACCGGCACGGGCAGCACCAGCGCGCGATCCCCGCGACCGGCGCTCGCCGGTGCCTCGCGCAGCCCGCCCTCGCTCCACGGCAGCAGCAGCGGCGCCTGACGCAGGCGCCGGCGCTCGAGCGGGCGCTGCCACAGCCCGTGTCGCCCCGGCCTGTTGGCAGCGGCGGGGGCATCGAAGCGGATCGCGCCCGGCCGCGGCCACAGCAGCGCCGCGGTCGTGCTCGAGTACACGATCGCCCGCGGCGGAGAGCGCCGCAGCTGGCCGAGCATGTGCGATGCCGCCGCCCGCGCCGCGTGCGCCCAGACGAGATCGGTGAGCATCAGCGTGCGGATCGCCGCCGGCGGGAACGGCCGCGCGATCGCGACGCTCGCCCCCGCCCGCCGCAATGAGTCCTCGAGCTCCTCGTCGGCCGTCCGCAGCCCGTCGGTGGAGCCGAGCGAGACGACCAGCACGTCGACCGTGCGCGCCGGGGACATCTCAGGTCACGGCGCCGTTCACCCGCTCGGGCCGCGACGCCTTGAAGCCCGGCGTGCGCACGAGCTCCATCGGTCGCACCGGCGAGGTGCGGCGCACATAGAAGGCCGCCCCGTCGCGCTCCTCGATCGCCGCCACGGCAGCGTCCTGCCGGCGCCAGGCGAGCGCCCAGATGATCGCGAAGCCCGCCGCGATACCGGGTATCTGCGGGGCGAGGAAGGACAGACCCCCGGCCAGGAGCGTGAACACCAGCAGCGGCCACAGCCGGTTCAGCAGGACCGCGCTCGGGTGGTGCTCGGGGAGCGTGGTCTGGGCCTTGGCCGTCGCGAGCAGGCGGGCGATGGGGGGGCTGGTCTGCGCCCGCCTGCCGAGGCGCAGACCAGCCGCGGCGGCCAGCACCCACCAACCGGCGGCCACCAAACCGAGTGAGGTGTTGGAGGTGGAGCCGGCGGCGAGCACCGTCACGGCGGCCAGCGCAGTGGCCGCTCCGGCACTGAGGAGAACGGCCGTCCTGAGGAAGTCGACGAAGCGCACGGAGCTACAGCAGAGCCTCTAGCACTCCCCGCACGCCGCCGGGACCGTCGACGGTCAGGTCGGCCTCCCGGGCCAGCTCGGGGGGCGCTTCGTCGGAGCTGACCGCCACGCATACCGCGCTGCCCAGATCGCCCGACTGCACGAGGTCGCGCAGGCCGCGAAACGCGTCGAGGTCGGTCGTGTCGTCGCCCATGTAAAGGGCCGCCGCGACCGACGTCCCGCGCAACAGCGTCGCGATGCCAAGCCCCTTGTCCAGGACCACCGGCGGGCGCACCTCGAGCACCTTGCGCCCCCAGTGGATGGCGAAGCCCTCGCCCTCGGCCTGCCTGGCGATCTCGTGCACCGCGGCCGCGGCCAGATCCTCGTCCGGGGCCCCGCGCCAATGGAAAGCCGCGATCGCGTCCTTGTCCTCGCTGCGCACACGAATCCGCTGGTGCTCGGCCGTGTACACGCGCCCGGCGAACTCGCGCACCCGCGCGGTCCAGTCGGCCACGTTGGGGTCGACCTCCGGGCGGGTCGCCCCCGGGCGCAGCAGCTCGCCGCCGTGATTTCCCACGTAGGCGATCGTCCCGATCGAGACGATCTGGCGAGCCGTGCTCGCGCGGCGGCCGCTGACGCAGCCGACGACCCGGTAGCGGCGGGAGATCTCGATCAGGAGGGTGCGCGTGGCCTCCGGTACGTGCGCGTCGGCCGCGTGGCGGACTATCGGGGCGAGCGTGCCGTCGATGTCGAGCAGGACCGCGGCGCGGTCGGGATCGGCGCGGATCGGCTCGAGCGCCTCCACGAGCGTTGCGGCTGGGGACACGATGTCTAGTATGGCGCTCACCGTGGCCGACCCGTACCCTCGTGCACGTGGTCGTTGACGGCATGAGCGAGGGGTGGCCGCCTTGGTGAGCGCGTGATGGCTGGCGGGGTGAGCGCCCGCTCGCTGAAGCTGATGGCGATCGGCACGCTGGCCGGCCTGTTCAGCGGCCTGTTCGGCGTCGGCGGCGGCAGCGTGATCGTGCCGCTGCTGGTGCTCTCACTCGGCTACGACGAGCGCGCCGCGACCGCCACATCGCTCGCGGCGATCGTGTTCATCGCCGCCTTCGCCGCCGCCGCCCAGGGGCTCTACGGAAACGTCGACGTGCTCGACGCCGTGCTGATCGGGGTGCCGGCCGTCGGCGGCGTGCTGCTCGGGGCCCGCCTGCAGCAGCGCCTGCCCACCCGGTCGATCGCCCTGCTGTTCGCCGCCGTGCTCGTGGCGAGCGCCGCCGAGCTCGTGCTGGGATGATCGGCGCGATCGTCATCGGGCTCGCCGGTGGGATCCTCGCCGGCCTGCTGGGCGTCGGCGGCGGGGTCCTGTTCGTCCCCGGGCTCGTGATCTTCTTGAGCCTGAGCCAGCACCACGCCGAGGCCACCTCGCTGCTGGCGATCGTCCCGGTGGCCATGGTGGGCGCCTACCGCCACGACCGCTACGGCAACGTGCGCCGGTCCGACGCGCTGCTGCTGGGCGTCCTCTCGCTGGCCGGCGCAGCCGGAGGCGTGGCGCTGGCGAACGCCCTCTCGGGGGCGTTCCTGCGCGACGCTTTCGCCGGGCTGATGGTGCTCGTGGCCGCGCAGCTCGTGCACCGCACCGTGCACGGCTCAGACCCTCCCACCGGCCCGCCGGAGCGCCCGTAGAGGATAGAAAACCAAACTGACCCACAACCCCGCAGGGGGCCGACGCGCGGATGGCCTAGACTGGGCGTAGCCCATGGGACTCGAGAATCCACTGCACATCGCCATCCTGGTCGTGCTCGTGCTGCTCGTGTTCGGCGCCAAGCGCCTGCCCGAGATCGGCCGCTCGCTCGGCACCGGTATGCGCGAGTTCAAGGACTCGATCAGCGGCGAGAGCAAACAGCCGACCATATCCCCCACCGCCCAGCCGCAGCAGCCACCGCCGGCGGCCGCGCAGCAGCCCGCCGCCCAGGCGTTCGGCGCCCCGCCGGCCGAGCAGGCACAGACACCCGCAGAGCCGACGCACCAGGCCGCGCCGTGAAGGAGCCTGTATTGCCCATCGGGTCGATACACGGTATGGAGCACTTCCGGTTCACGACGAAGGCGAGTGTCTCCGAGGGGGAGTTCGTCCTGCGCCAACCCGAGCTCGGCCTGGTTGCAGGTGGCGAATCGTTTGAGGACGCCACACGGGAGCTGCATGCAGGAGCTGGCCTCCGCGTATGCGGATCAGTTCTTCTCCCGCCTCGGCTTCTATATGCAGACTGACCGGGCGGCACACATGCCTTGGCTTCTACGGATCGCGCTTACGCCGCCGCGGGAGCGCACGGAGCTGCTCATGCCGTCGGGTGAACCCGCGGTCGCATGACCCCCAACGCCCCCACGTGGGGCGAGACTGACTCGGACACCGGAACTGTCGCCTAACCCGCGTGACGGATCGGACCGCTGTCGACGGCTTCGAACGCCGACCCCGGGACGCGCTTGAGCTGTTCGAGGTCTTCGTCGTCCCAGCCGGGGTTGGGCGCGCCGGTGATGTACCACGAGGAACCGTTGTCGGCGACGATCAGCCCGTAGCGCTTCAGTGCGCGCAACACGATCAGCGACTCGCCGTGGAAGCCCGCCAGGCTGAAGCTCGCCTTCAGGCGCAGCCGCAGGCCCATCGGCGGCAGGTCCGGATCGGAGCTGCTCGAGGCGAAGTGGGTCGCTGGGTGAATGTAGCCCCGCTGGGTGCTCTGGACGGTCACCCGCAGCGCATGGTCGATGCGCCCGGAGCGGACCTCGGGATAGCGGACGAGCAGCGGGAAGATGGGCAGCCCGGCGGCGTCAGCCGAGGTCCAGCCTTCGGGGCGCAGGGCGTTGCTGCGCAGGTTGAACACCGCGCCCGAGCCGGCCTGCCAGCCGGCGCCGCTGCGGCGGGCGCCGTACAGCTCATACAGCCTGCAGCTGCCCCGCTGGAGCACCAGCACGTGCCTGTCGCCTTCTTCGCCCGCCCCCTCCACCGGCGCGTCGGGTGGTATGGGATAGGGTCCGGGCTCGGATTCTTCGCCGAATTCGTCGAAGGAGATCGGCACCTTTGGCTGACCTGGAGGAACGACGGTGTAGGGTATGCCGTAGGTCGGGTTCGTGCCGAAGTCGGGGTGCAGGTGGCCGCTCAGGCCGATGCTGGCGATGTACTGAGCCGATTTCGGGTTGACCGGCGCGTGGGAGATTTCCCGGTTGAGCGGATTGCTCGCCGGGAGGATCGGGCACCCGTGTTCGCGCGGCGCAGAGGCCAAGCCCGAGCCCGGGGAGGCAGCGGCGAGCGCTGCCCCGGCGCACGGCGCCAGAGCGCCCTTAGCAAGTATCCTCGCGAGCCGTCTCAGCTCGCAGGCGGCTCGGAGGAGAGCACCGACGGGCGGGCCTCCTCGAGCAGCGGAGCGCCGCAGTGCCAGCAGTAGGCCGCGCCGCGACTGTGGACCGCTCCGCATGAGCGACATTGTCCGTGAATGCCGGCCTCGGCGTTCACGAGCAGCCGCTGCACCTCGCCGAGCTGCGCGTCGAGCTCCTGCAGCTCGGCGGCCCTGCGGGAGAGCACGTCGAGGCGGTAGTGGTCGCGGATGGCCATCTCATAGGTCAGGCCGCCGAGATCCCAGGTGAGCGCGGCGACGCGCTCGGCCAGCTCCAGGCGGCGGCTGCGAAGCTCCGGCATCAGCCGCCCGTTTCGATCGGCTGGGCGCCCAGCGAGCTGACTTCTTCCTCGTGCTTCTTGCCGGTCGAGCTGCCGAGTTTGTTGAGCTTGGTCGAGTTTGGCTTGACCACTTTCGCGTGTTCGACTTTGGCGGCCTGCTGCTTTTCGGCTTTCGCTTCCTGCGTCACTTCTTCGGCTTCGGTCTTGGGGGTCGACTTGCCGGCAGCGTTCGGGGTGCTGACCGCGGGCGTGCTCCCCGCGGGCGTGCTCGTGGTGGGCGTCGGGGCGACGCTCGTGGGGGCCACCGAGGCGCTGGTGAGGCCCTCGACCCTCAGGACCTGCTGGGCCGGGGCTTTGCTCTGGGTGACCCAGTGCCCCACCAGCAGCCCGACGATCATGGCCATCAGCAGCACGGACAGCACGGCGAACAGCGGCGAGTAGCGCCGCAGCCACGCGGGGGTGCCGGCCGGCTCGAGCATCGGCGCGTAGGCCACGGGGGTCGTCCCGAGGGGGCCCGGAGGGAGGTGCGGCTGGTGCTCTGACTGGAGCACGTCGAGGAAGGCCAGGCGGACGGGCGAGCACGGGTGCCCGCACGCCAGGCAGTAGCGCTGGTCGGCGACCAGTGGCGCCGAGCAGTTCGCGCAGGTGGCGCTCTCGGAAGGTACGGGCGTGAGGCCGGCGCGGGCGGTCATCCGAACGCCCCGTGAACGTAGTCGCGGGTGCGGGTGGCGCGCGGTTCCTCGAACACCTCGCGGGTGGTGCCGCACTCGACCAGGTCGCCGAGATACATGAACGCGACCCTGTCGGCCACACGGTGGGCTTGGGCGAGGTTGTGGGTGACGATGACCACGGCCAGATCCCTGCGCAGCTCGCCGATCAGCTCCTCGATCACACCGGTCGAGATCGGGTCCAGGGCGCTGCACGGCTCGTCCATCAGCAGGACCTCCGGCCGCGGGGCGATCGCCCGGGCGATGCACAGCCTCTGCTGCTGACCCCCGGAGAGGCGCAGGGCGGGACGGTCGAGGTCGTCGTGGACCTCGTCGTACAGCCCGGCCCTGCGCAGCGCGTCGATGACCAGCGGTTCGAGCTCACGCCGTCCGGGGCGCTTGCGGGACTGCTCGCGCAGGGCGAAGGCCACGTTGTCGAAGATCGACATCGGAAACGGGTTGGGCTGCTGGAAGACCATGGCCACGCGCGAGCGCAGGGTGGTGTCCACGAGGTCGTGGATGTCCTCCCCGTCGAGCAGCACCTCGCCCGAGCGCGAGGCGCTCGCGGTCAGCTCGGTCAGGCGGTTGAGGGTGCGCAGCAGCGTCGTCTTGCCGCAGCCCGACGGTCCGATCAGGGCGAGCACCTCGCCCTGGTGGATCGACAGGGAGACCGACTTGACGGCCTGTTTGTCGGCGTAGGAGACGCTGACGTCGCGTAGGGTCAGCCGCTCGGGCCCGGCGCCCGCGGGAGAGAGCCTGACCGCCTCGCGCTCGCGCAGAGGACGGACCGCGGTGGGGGGCCGGTCGAGGACGATCGTGCGCACGGGCGGGACGATCGTCGTTGCGGGGGGGACCACGGGCGGAGGTTCGCGCGCGGGCATCTCCTCGCGATCGTCGGTGGTGAAGCTCCAGGGTCGAGAACCATCTCGTCAGGACTCATCGGACACTTTCCCAATCGGCTTGACTTTGGCCATCAGGTCACTGAGGTTAGCGCACTTCCGGAGTTTTGCAAAAGGCTCTCCGCGCTCGCTCATACGATCCCGCCCGCGGCGGTCAGACCCATCGAATCGGCCTGTGCGCGGCCGATCCGGTCGATCACCAGGTTCAGCCCGAGCACGAATACGAGCAGCACGAATGCCGCCGCGTAGGCCTTCTGCGGGGCGCCGCCTTCGCCTGCGGGCGAGTTGTCGTACACGAAGCTCGTCAATGCCGAGCCCGTCCCCCGGAGCACGTTCAGACCCGGCACCGAGCCCACCGTTTCGATGCGCAGGAAGTCGCCGAGCAGCAGCAGCACGATGGCCGTGTCCCCGATGATGCGGCTGATGCCAAGGGTTATTCCCGTCGCGACGTTCGAGCGAACGCTCGGCAGCAGCACGCGGCGAATGGTTGTGATTCGCGTCTTGCCCAGCGCGAATGCCGCCTCACGCATGTGCACAGGCACCGCCTGCAGGCCGTCCCTGGTGGCCGCGAACACGGGTGGCAGCGCCAGCAGGGACATCATCGCCCCGGCCGCGATGAATGAGCGACCGAAGACGCCGCCGCCCACGGCGCGGAACGACAGCGGCGCGAAGATCCCCAGCTGGAAGATCGAAAGGCCGAACAGGGCGATCACGATGTCGGGGGTCCCGGCCACGATCTCGATGCTCGACTCGACCACACGAGCCAGGGATTGACGACCCCGCCCACCCTGCCCATACTCGACTATCCAGATGGCACTGGCTACCGCCACAGGCAGGGCGAGCGCGATACCGATCACGGTCAGCAGCAGCGTGCCGAGCAGCGGGTCCAGGAAGCCGCCGGAGCCGGTCTGTCCGGTGCTCACCTGCGGGCGGGTGAACAGCAGTCCCGGGCGCAAATACTGGATCCCGCGGTAGCCCATATACAGGACGATCGCCGCGGCGATCAGACACAGCCCGATCCCCGCCGTCCAGGCGCAGGCGAGCACGAGCCGGTCCCCCCACCGCCAGGTCCACGGCGAGGAGCGCCGGCCGCGGCCCGCGGGCCGGCCCGCGCTGGGAGCGCTTGGGACGAACGTGCTCATCCGCGGATCTGATACTTGCGTAGGGGAAGCTTGATCAGGTAGCCACCGACCGACAGCGCAAACGCGGAGAAGAGCAGCAGCAGCGCGAGCGCATACAGAGCCGAGCGCAGAGCGGGAGCGCCGACGCCTTCGTGGTAGTCGACGATCGTCGAGGCAGCTGTCCTCAGCGGCTCGAATAGGAACACGATCCCGGCGGACGGATTGGGCGTGAAGAAGCGGCCGCCGGAGACCATCTGAATCATGACCGCCTCGCCCAGCGCACGGGCGGAGGCGAGCACCGCCGCGGCCACGATCGCCGGGCGGACCGCCCGCAGCGTCACCGCCCGCACGGCCCGCAGGGGGTTGAGGCCGAGCGCCACCGCGCCCTCCCGCCAGGAGGTTGGCGCGGAGGCGAGCGCCTCGCATGTCAACGCGATCATAATCGGCGTGATCATCACCGTGAGGATCACAACCGTCACGAGCAGCCCGGCCCCCGTCAGCTCAACCGTGTTCTGCACCGAGGCCTTCTCGTGCGCGGTGATCAGGGCGTTGCCCACGAACGGCACGAGCACGAGGATCCCGATCAGGCCGTAGACGACCGACGGCACCGACGCGAGCAGCCGGATCACGGGAATCGCCACCTTGCGCAGCCGCGGCGAGGCCAGCTCGACGATGAAGATCGAGGAGAGCACCGCGATGAGGAGGCCGAGCACGACGGCGATCACGGTGGTGAGCAGCGTGCCGTATATCAGCGGCCAGGCGCGCAGCTGAAACGCCGAGGCGGGCGGGTTGACGCCCGTGGCCTGCATGTTGTTGATCTCCATCTGCAGGTTGCCGCCGCCGCCGAGCCAGCTCAGCCCGTTGTGCTGGAAGATCGGCCACGCGCGGGTGGCCACGAACACGACCATCGCCACGACGAGCACGCCGACCGACAGCGACACCGCGCCGAGTGTGCGCTCGGCGCGGTGGTCGGGCCAGGGTCTGCGAAGCCGCTCGAACACTCGCTCAGCTGATGGGGATCCACTGGCTGGAGATGATCTTGCGTGCGGCCGACGAGCTGGTGATCCAGCCGATGAACGCGGACGCGGCGCCCGTGGCCTTGCGTTTGGTCACCTCGTAGAAGCGGGCGATCCCGGCGTACTGCCCGGAGGCCGCGGTCGCCTCGTTGCACGCCTGGCCGTTGTAGCCGACCGAGTTGACGCCGCCGAGGTCTGCCTGGTAGTTGGACACGAATCCGATCGAGTTCGGGTCGTTCTCGACCTGCTGCTTGAGCAGCCCCTCGGAGGACTCTTCGCTGGCGATGGACGAGACTTTCTTGCCTTCCAGCAGCAGCGTCTGGAAGCTGGTGAGCACCCCGGCGACGGAGGTGCGGCTGATCAGGTCGATCGTCCCGCTTGCGCTCGCGCCCGGGGACCTGGCTCCAGTTGCGGATCTTGCCGGTGAAGATCGAGACGGCCTGTGCGGCGGTGAGGTTGCTCAGCGTGTTGGCCTTGTTGGTGATCACGCAGATCGCGTACTTGGCGATGGGGTAGAAGACCAGGCCGGCAGGATCGGCCGGCAGCGGGTCGCGGGAGACGTCGGCGATGCTCACCCGACCGGCTGCCACGTCGTTGATGCCCACCTGGGCGCCGCCCTGGGCGATCTTGAACTTGATCTTGTTGGGGTGGGTCTTGACGTACTTCTGGGCGAGCAGGGAGACGAGGGGGAACGACGCGGTGGCGCCGCTGATCGTGACCAGGCTCGTTGCCGAGGCGGCCGCCGGCGCCGCAACCCCGAGCAGGCCGGCCACCGTGAAGGCGACGGAGAGACGGCGGATTCGATCCATTGAAGAGGCGCTCCATTCACGAAATTGATTGACAAAGTTGACAACGCGGGGGAGCGAACATACCATATCCGCATAGAGTTGATCGAGATTAGCTATTTTATTGAAAAGGTCCGGAACTTCGTTCCTCCCCCAATGGCTGCGTAGCTGCCGAACATGTCCGAGACACCCCCACCAAGCCCAACCCCTAACCCCGCCCTGGTGGCGCGGGGGGTCGTGGGCGCGCCCTCTCCCCGAGTGACCGCGGCGCTCGCCGCGGTGATGCTGGCGATCGGGGTGGCGGTGGGCGCGGCCATCGGTCCCGCGCCCGGGGCGTCCTTCGCCGGAGCCTCCCGCGTGCCGCTGCTGCTCCCGTCGCTACTCGCCAGGGCGGGCGCGAGGGCGCACCCGAGCACGACCACGCCGACCGCGACTGCGCCGGCACGGGCACCGGCGCCGGCGAGGGAAGCCTCTGCAACGCCCGCGCCGGCCAAGCACGGGGTCGGCAAGACCACGGTGGGCGGGCAGGCGCCGAGGAGCACCGAAACGTCTCAGACGTCGACGCCTGAGACGCCGAAGCCCACATCGAGGACCCCGACGGTCACCGGCAGGCCGAGCGCCCTGCCGCCGATCACCAAAGTTTGGCTGATCGAGCTCGCGGGGACGGGCTTCGCCGAAGCCGCCGCCCAGCCCTCGGCAGCCCCGTACATCGACACCGGGGCGGTGCCCGCCGGAACTCTGCTGGGCGGCTGGTCGGCGGTGGACGGGAGCGCGTTCGCCAACGACGCGGCGCTGCTTGCGAGCTCGCCGCCGCAGGTGCTCGAGACGATCGTCCAGCCGCCCTGCCCGGAAGGCGCCGCGGCCGCCCAGTGCGCGACCGGCACTCCGGGCGGCCTGACCGCGGCTGACGAATTCGCGAAGGCCACAGTGGCGGGCATCACCTCGACCTCGGCGTACCGCGAAAACGGCCTGATCGCGATCACGTTCGGCTCGATCGCCTCCGCCACGGCGACCGGCCTGCCGAGCGGCGCGGCGACGGCCACGCTCACCTCCCAGCCCCCGGCGGGCGTGCTGCTGATCTCGCCGTTCGTATCCGCGGGCGGGCGCTCCTCCGCGGCCTTCGACCCGACTTCACCCAGGCAGAGCTTGGAAAAGCTCTTGCACCACTGACAGAACCCACAACCAACGAACGGAGACCCCCGTTGCACGCATTCCAAACAGCCCACCGACCCGCCACATGGTGGCTCGCCGCGATCGTGGGCTCTGTCGCCCTGCTGCTCGCCGCCCCGGCCACCGGACACGCGGAAGAAACGAACCCCAACAACTACTCCTGCCTCGGCCACACGGCCCCCGGGAAAGCGGAAGTGGGCAGTGAAGAAACGCAGGTGACGTACGTGTTCTACTGCAGCGGACCGATCACCGGGTACCAGCTCCAGGCGCAGGTCCCGGTCACGGGGATTCAGAGCGCTCCACTGGTGACCAACACGGCGGGCGACGCCCTGGGCGATACGTTCTCGTGCTCAGGCGATGTCCCGGGCTTCGCGCTCAACTGCGTGGGCGCCGCCAAGGCGGGCTACGAGACGATCACCGGGCAGTTGGCGATCGGCTCCAAGATCTGCGCCGAGCCGCGCGTCGACCCGCTCTTGACCGTCACATATGCGTACCTCGAAAAGGGCGTGGTCACCCAGGCGATCTCCGGACCGTACGACCTGGGCCGTCCGAAAGGCTGCCCATCGGACGGCCTGTCCGGCTGGGACCGGCTGAACCCGAAGCCGGATAAGACCAAGGCCGGCAAGGGCAAGAGCAAGAGCAAGGGGTCCAAGGGCCACAAGAAGGCCGGCGCGGAGAAGAAGTAAGGCCGGCCCAGGCCCCCGGAGCCCACATCAGGCCCGGAGCCACAACTGGCCCTCGGGCGGCGTCGCGCCATGTGCGCGGCGCCGCCATGAGCTCGATGAGCGTCAGGAGACGCGGTCACAGCGCGCCCGGCGGGGCGAGCCATTCGCTCTGAAACGCGAGGCTCGCACGCTCGGCAAGCAGGTCGTAGTCGCCGTCGTAGTGCAGCACGCCCATGCCGGCTGTGTGCGCGCAGGCGGCGATCACCACGTCGGCGGGCGCGAGCCGGTGATGGCCGATCTCGGCGAGCTCGCGCTCGGCTTGCATCGCCACCCGTTCGACGTCTAGGTCGATTGCCACGTGCGGGAGTCGCATGAGGTCGGACATAATCGCGGCCCGCTCTGTGCCAGATCGCGCCGAGTAGCCTGCCTCGAGCAGAAACGGCAGGCACGTTGCGAGTCGCAGGTCGTGCATCCATTCGCCGACCGTCTCGGCGCGATCGTCATCGAGGCGATCGGACGCGAGTCGGGCCCAGGCGGAGTTGTCGAGCAACAGCACGCCGATGTGTCAGTCGGCAATCAGCCCAAGGCGCTTCACCTCGTCGGCGGCCTTTACGTCGCCTGGAATCGAGCGACGACGAATCATATCCGCGAGGCGGTGGGCGGACTCGCGGGCGGCCTTGGCGTCGTCGGGCAGCTGGCGCGTCTTCACCCGCGCACCGAGCACCACCAACTCGGCGTAGTCGATTCGCTCTTCGCCCAGACGGGAGCGCAACTCATCGAGCGCCTCCTGCACCGGCGGCGTCTCTGTGATCGTGTGACGGGGGTGAGCGGTTGGCATCCAGTCAGTGTAGCACCGTGCCGCACCGCTACAGCATGCTGCTGGTCATGCGTTCGACCTCGGCGATCGAGGTCAGGCCTTCGCGGACCTTGTGCAGGCCGTCGTCGCGCAGGCGGAGCATGCCTTCCTGCTGGGCGAGGACGACCATCTCATCGACTGACGCCCGCTCGAGGATCAGCGCGCGGATGGGCTCGCTCACGGACATCACCTCGTAGACGCCCATGCGGCCGCGGTAGCCCGAGCCGCCGCAGCGTGAGCAGCCGACGGGCTCATACGGCTGGACGCCGGACAGACCGTGTTCGGCCAGCACCGCCTCGGAGACGTTCTGGGGGCGCTTGCAGTGTTTGCACAGCATCCGCACGAGGCGCTGGGCGACGATGCAGTCGACCGCCGAGGACACCAGGAACGGCTCGATGCCCATGTCGATCAGCCGTCCGAGTGCGCTCGGGGCGTCGCGGGTGTGGAGCGTGGAGAGCACCAGGTGGCCGGTGAGGGCGGCCTCGATCGCGATGTGGGCGGTCTCGGCGTCGCGGATCTCCCCGACCATGATCACGTCGGGGTCGGCCCGGAGCATCGAGCGCAGGCCCACGTCGAACGTGATCCCGGCCTTGGGGGCGATCTGCATCTGCTTGATGCCCGCTATCCGCTTCTCGACCGGGTCCTCGATCGTGAGGATGCTCCGCTCGCCGTCGTTGAGCGCGTTCAGCGCGGCATACAGGGTGGTGGACTTGCCCGAGCCCGTGGGGCCGGTGACGAGCACCGCGCCGTTGGGCCGCTGGATCGCGCGTTCGAAGCGCTGCTGCTCCTCGTCCTGCATGCCGAGTGAGTCCAGGCCCCCGACGACGACTCCCTTGTCGAGGATGCGGAGGACCGCGCCCTCGCCGTGGACGAGCGGGAGGGTGACCACGCGGATGTCCACCCGGCGCCCGTCGGCGGTGAGCGCGAAGCGGCCGTCCTGGGGCACGCGCCGCTCGGAGATGTCCAGGTCGGCCATGATCTTGATCCGGGAGACCACACCCATGGCCATCTTGCGCTTGACGGTGGCCGCCGGGGCGAGCACGCCGTCGACGCGGAACAGCACGCGGGTGTCGCCCTCTTCGGGGTTGATGTGGATGTCCGAGGCGCCCTGCTGGATGGCCTGGGCGACGATGGAGTGGACGAGCTTGATGACCGGGGCGTCGCTGTCGGCCTCCTCGACGAGGGTGCTCTGGTCGGCGTCCTCGTCGCCTTCGTCGTCGACGATGTCCTCGATCGACTCGTCCATCTGGGACAGACGCGTGAGCAGCAGGCTGAGGTCCTCGACCGAGGCCGCCGCCGGCCTGATTCGCCGGCCGGTCATCATGCCGACGTCGTCGATCGTCAGGACGTTCGTCGGGTTGGCCATGGCCAGCAGCAGCGCGCCGTCGTCGGTGAAGCCGACGGGCACCGCCTGGTAGCGCTTGGCGGTCTCCGAGCTGATCAGGTTGACCGCTCCCATGTCGAGCTCGAACACCGACAGGTCGACGAAGTCCAGGCCGAAGCGCTCGGCCACCACCCGGGCGAGCTGGTCGTGGCGCAGGATCCCCCGCTCGACCAGCACCAGGCCGGTGGGGCGGCCCTGGGAGCGGGCTGCCGCGACGGCCTCCTCGACGGTCTCGCTGTCGGACAGCCCGAGGTCGACGACCACCTCGCCGATCATCCGCGAGGAGCGTCCGGCGTTGCTGGGCGGATGCAGCCCCTTCTGGCTGTCGGGGTCCTGCTCGAGAACCTCCTGCCCGCGCTCCTCCGCGGCCCGCTCGGAGGCGTCGGGCGGACGGGGTGCAGCGGTTGGCATGGCGGTATCGCCCATCACCAATCCCTATCGGCATCGCCGAGCGCCCGCTTGACCGCCCGGACGGGCGCCGCTTGACCGCCCGGACGGGTGCCGGATGGGTCAGGGAGTGCCGTGCTCGAAGGCGCCCTTGACCTGGGCGTCGAGCGCGTTCAGCCGGCACAGCGCGAGCGCCTCGGGCGAGGCGAAGCGCTGACCGGGGGGCGCCTCGGCGCCGTGGTGGAGCATCACGCAGTGCTCCAGGGCGAGCCGGCGCTCCTCCTCGAGGGCGCCCGGCAGGTGGCCGGCGATCACGCGCAGCCCGAGCTGGATGTGCCCGAGCAGCCTGCCCTCGGGGCTGTATCCGATGTCGGCGCCGTAGGTGAACTCGCGCGTCTTGCCGAGGTCGTGGACGATCGCGGCGCTCAGCAGCATGTCGCGATCCAGGCGGGGATGCAGCGTGCACAGCTCGAGGGCCATGGTGCTCACGCCGACCGTGTGCTCGAGCAGGCCGCCGAGGTAGGCGTGGTGGTTGCCCGCGGGCGCCCGCGTGCCGGAGGGGGACGGCCTCGAGCACGGGGCGCGGCGGATCTCCGCCCGCAGCGGCGCGTCGGCGAGCAGCGCTTCCAGCAACGACTTCAGGGCGGGGTCGTAGACCTCCCGGGCGAGATGCTCGAGGAAGCCTTCGAGCTCGTCGAGGTCGCGGTAGGCGGTTGGCAGGAAGCGGGTCGGGTCGGCCTGGGCGCCCTCCGCTCGGGCGATCGTTCGCACCTCGATCTGGAGCTCGTCCCGAAAGCTCGCCACGCGGCCGCGCACGCGCACGAGCTCGCCCCGGTCGAAGCGTCCGGCGAGCACGTCCGCGTCCTTGAAGGCGCGGGCGCGCATCGCTCCGGTGCTGTCGCGCAGCTCAATCGTCAGGTACGGCGACCCGGAGCGCGAGATCAGACGGTCCTTGCGCGTGCACGCGAACACCCCGTCGACGTCCTCTCCGGCGCGGACGGTGGCGATGGTCTGCTCGTTCTCCGGGGGAGCGTTCACGGCGGAGGCCATGCGCTCATGATGTACGGTGGTTCGGATGCAGCCCCTCATCTGGGACCGCCGTCCGGATGGCCTCAGGGCCCCGGCCATGGTGTGCGCGTTCCAAGGCTGGAACGACGCCGGCGACGCGGCCTCCAGCGCAGTGGCCTTCCTGGCCTCGTCGCTCGGCGCCTCCCGCTTCGCCCAGATCGACCCGGAGGAGTTCTACGACTTCCAGGCCAACCGGCCGTGCATCCGCTTCGGCGAGGACGAGACACGGGAGATCGTGTGGCCGACGGTGGAGATCTCCGAGGCGCACGCCCCGCGGGCGCCCCGCGACCTCGTGCTCGTGCAGGGGGTCGAGCCGTCGATGCGCTGGCGGGCGTTCAGCGCCCACATCGTCGACCTCGCCGAGGCGCTCGGCGTGCAGGTGGTGGTCACGCTCGGGGCGCTGCTCGGCGATGTGCCCCACACCCGTCCGGTGGCCATGACCGGCCACGCGTCCGACCCCGCGCTGACCGAGCGGCTCGGCATCGCGGCCTCGGGCTATGAGGGTCCGACCGGGATCGTCGGTGTCCTGCACAGCGTGTGCACCCGCGCGGGGCTGCCCTCCGCCAGCCTGTGGGCGGCCGTCCCCCACTACGTGGCCGCGGCGGCCAACCCCAAGGCCACGCTCGCGCTGGTCCGCCGCGTTGAAGGTCTGATCGGCGTGTCGGTCGATGTCTCCGAGCTCGAATCCGCGGCCGCCGACTACGAGCGGCAGGTCGGCCTGGCCGTGCAGAGCGATCCGGACATCCAGGCGTTCGTCGAACGGCTCGAGCAGGCTGCCGAGAGCGAAGAGGAGAGCCTGCCCCAGGACGTCCCGTCGGGCGACATGCTCGCGCGGGAATTCCAGCGGTTCTTGCGCCAGAGGGGGCCGGAGGGGCAGTAGCCCGCGGGCCGGAGGGGCAGAACCAACACTCTAGGCGAGCTTGAGGCTGAGCTGTCCCGTCGCCAGCTCGAACGGGTCACTCTTCTCCCGGGGGGCACGGCTCGCTTGAATGCGTTCGCGCTCGGCGAGCAGGACTGTTTCCGCAACGTAGTAACGACCCCTAGTTCGGCCGACCGGTTGCACCAGCTTGGCGTCAACCAGGGACCTGAGGTCGCGGCTCGCGGTGAGACCCGAGATGGTCTCCCCGGCGGTTATCTCCATAATCATCTTGTACGTGCTGTGGGTCAAGCGCAGTCCATAGGAAACCTCGGCAAGGGCGCCGGTCGTGCGCTCTGGTAGGCCGTGACGGCTCGCGATATCAGCGCACGCCTCGTACAGCCTCTCGGTCTCCTGGACACGACGTAGCTGCGTTCGGGCCTGGTAGTAATGGGCCCGAAGGCAATAGCGGAGCCACGGGCGGGCGTCGTTCTTGGGATTCCAGCGCCCTTCGCCCACGTTCCCCAACACCTCGTAGTAGCCGTCTGTGTTGCGTCCGAGATACTCCTCGATGCTCGAAAACACAGGAGCCCGAATCTCCTCGCGCGCCAGAATTAGCGTTTGCGTGGCGCGCGCCATGCGGCCATTGCCATCACGAAAGGGGTGGACCATCACAAGGTTGAGATGCGCCATCGCCGCGCGGAGGAGGACGGGGGCGTCGCTTCCTTCAAGCTCCTCGATCATCGCGGCGATTAGCTCTGGTACGACGTCGGCCGTCGGCCCTTCGTAGGTCTGCTCGCCGGTGGACTCTTGTACAACGTGGATATCTCCTGGACGCCAGCGGCCAGGGTGCTTATCCAAGCGATGCTTGAGCATCATGAAGTGGAGCGATTTGAGAAGCCCCGAATCCACCGTCGCGGCCGGGTCCTGCGCGATCTGGAGCACGTACGTCATGGCGTCGCGGTAGCCATGTAGGGCCAATCGCGTCTCCTCGTCGGCACTGAGCGTCGGCTCGTCGTCAACGGCGGCAATCACGTCATCGAGGCTCGCGTCGTAGCCCTCGATGCTGTTGGAGCCCTGGACGGCGCGTGCAAACGACATCCGGCGGAGCGTGCCGTACCAGCGACGAGGCTCAAGGTTGACGTAGTCGCGGAGCTGGTTGCGAAGCGCCTCGATCATCCCGAGCACCTCAGCCTCGACTGGTTGCAGCTCAGGGGCTGTGTATACCGAAGTCACGATAGAAATATTCTATCATTAGATCGCCCGAGAATGCGAGAATATATCTATCATTCCTCACCGCCAAGGCGAGTTCGGCGTGGGCGGCATGTGGACGTGGACCGCGATCGAGCGCCGTATAACCATCGCTATACACCATTTTTTTGGGACAACATTGCCCCACGCCCGCGGGGCCCGAGGGGCCCGCGGGGCCCGAGGGGCCCGAGGGGCAGTCACTCCCACTGAACGCCGTATAACCATCGCTATACACCATTTTTTCGGGACAACATTGCCCCACCCTCCCCTGATTGGAGCCCACAGCAACGCGCATTAAAAGGCCCGCGGACGATGGGGACCGCCCGCGGGCCGAGGGGAGGAGAGGGTGCTACTACTGCCGGCGGGATATGAGGCCGGCAGACTCTCCCGACCCCCGGCCTCTCCGGACCGGGGCGGGGGAAGTGGTTCAGACGAGGCTCAGGATCCGCTCCTGCAGCTGGTTGGCGAGATCGGGGACGCGGTTGGCGAACGCGTCGCGCCGGTCCTCGATGTCGTTGACGGTGCCCTCGATGTTGCGGCGGCGCTGGCGCAGTTCGCGCTCGACGCGGACGCGGGCTTTGCGGACCTCGCGCTCGAGGCGCTTGCGGGCGGTGGCGCCGCGGCGCTCGAACCGGCGCAGCTGGGCCTGGGCCTTGGAGGTGGAGGAGTAGACGGAGAGCGTGTCGCTGACGGTCGAGACGACGCGTTCGCGGGCGATGAGAGCGGCGCCGACGGGGATCAGGACGGCCCGCTCGGCGTAGTTGGTCTGGGTGGCCGGGCGGGCGCTCGAAGTGGTGCGCCGACCGCTCGAAGCGGTGCGACGGGCGCTGGCGCTGGCGGCTTTGGCGGAAGCTGCTTTGGCGGAAGCTGGTTTGCGGGCGGCTTTGGCTTTGGCCTTGGCGCCGTTGGCGGAAGTTGTGTTGGCGGTTGGCATGTGGAGAAGGTCTCCTCTTCTTCCTCGCTAGCTGGAGGAACGGGTACGGGATTGCTCTGTTTGGGGCTTCTCGCTGGCGTTTGCAGCGAACACATGTTTGTAACCCGCTGGAAAGAGATAGTTACACCTCGATCCTAGCATCCCGTGAAAACCCTGTAACCAAGAGGAGTCGGATCGACTTAGTTTGTAACAGGAGGAACATGCGTTCGCTCGTCGCCGCCAGCCGGACCGAGCTTCCGGTGGGAGGCGTTCGACTGCTGCATCCGCGCCAGCCAGGCAGCGTGGTCCTGCAGCTCGTCGGTGCTCGGCAGGGCGTCCGGCCCGCTCCAAACCCACGCCAGAGCCTGCGGCCCCCCGCTGTCGACGACGCGATCGCAGAAGCGCCGCCCGGTCTCGTACTGGCGCAGCTTGAGCTCCAGGCCCAGCAGCCGCTCGAGCACCCGCCAGGGCAGGCCGCGGTCCGTGCGCCGGCGGCGGTCCATGGCGGCGCGCATGCGGGGGAGCGAGGGAATGACCTCGGCACCGACGGCGTCCATGGTGTGCTCGGCGTGTCCCTCGATCAGCGACATGGCGGCCTGCATGCGCTCGACCAGGCGCCAGCGGTCCTCGCCGAGGGTGAGGCGCAGCAGGTGCCCGGTGCGGGCGAGCTCGACCATCTCGCGCATCTGGCGGGCGTCGGGGAGGTTGAGTCCCCGGCCGCCCAGGCCGCCGAGCAGTCCGCCCAACCGCCGCTCGGCTCCGCCGGCGACGCTGACCTGGAGACCGTCGATGAGCTCTTTGAGCATCCCGCCGAGGTGCTCGCGCAGCCACGGGGCGCCGGTGAACTGGACGGCGTGGGTGATCTCGTGGATGCTGACCCACAGGACGAGCTCGTCGCGGTCGACGCCCATGTTGCGGGCGGCCTGGGCGAGGTTGGGGGCGAGCAGCAGCAGGCGCGGGCGGACGGAGGCGTCGAGCAGGGCGAGGTCGTACTGGCCGAGCACGCGCTGGGAGAGGATGCCGGTGAGCGCTCCGACCTGGGCGCCGAGCAGCAGCCCGGAGGCGGAGCGCAGGGGACCGCGCAGCGAGGACAGGGGACCGGCGAGCAGGCCGCTGTCCTCGCCGATGCGCTCGGTGAGCGGAGCGAGCAGCGGCTGCATGGACTTGAGGTTGGCGGCGATCCAGGAGGGGCGGTCGACGGCCTCGAGGGCGGGCAGCTCGCCGGCGAGCTGCAGGCGGCTGTAGTGGCTGACGCTCCGGGCGAAGTCGTGGGCGAGCGGCTGGACGGAGTCGGCGCGGACGCCCCCGTAGGGCGGGGAGCCGGCGACCAGCTCTCCGACCCGTTGGGCTGCGCCCCAGTCGATCACGTCCACCGACAGAGCGTAGCCTGGCCCGGGCGCTCTCCCGTGCGTATCCTGGGGTTGTGCCTGTCTCGAGAATCGCGTCCGCGCCGAGCAGGCCCCCCCGGGCCGGGTTCCTGGAGCGGGCGGAGGTGAGGGACGTGCTGGCGTGGATGCGCCTGCTGGTCGATCCGCAGGACGCCTCGGCGGTGGTGCGGGCGCTGGCGAGGCCGCCGGTGGAGCTGCGCCAGGTGGATCTCGCGCGGGTGATCCAGCTGGCGCGCAGGCGCAAGCTGGATCTGGTCCTCGGTCTGACTGCGGCGACGGAGTCCCCGCAGGTGCCGCCGGAGGCGCGCGAGCGGATCGGGCGGTTCCTGGAGCTGCACGCGAGGTCGGCGGCGGAGCTGGACACGGTCGAGCCGGACGAGTTCGTGGCCCGGTTGATCGATCGGCTGAGCGCGCGCGGGCGCCCCCTGCTGACGCCGCAGGACGCGGCGGGACAGCGGGCGAGCCTCGAGTCGCTGCACGGTCTGACCGTGGACTTCGTGCAGGCCAATCCCGAGTCCGACACGCGCGATCTGGCCGGTCATCTGGCAACGGTGGTGCCGGAGGCGCGGTGGGAGAGCCCGGCGCAGCGGCCGGACGAGCTGGAGGCGACGCTGGGCCTCCTGCCGGACGAGCTGGAGGCGACGCTGGGCCTCCTGCGGGAGGAGGTGTGGGCGAGCGTGGGACGGATCGGCGGGCGCCTGGGGGAGCTGCGGTTGGACACCGAGCTGGACGTCTCTCATGGGGTGGTGCGGTTCCTGGAGCTGCTGAAGCTCTCGGCGCTGCTGCAGCGCTCGGGCGGGCAGAGCGTGGCGGAGGCTCTGGCCGACGTCAACGCGCGCCTGCTGGCGGCGACCACCCCCCTGCAGCGGGACATCTTCCTGACCTCGACGCTGGACGAGACGCTGCTGGCGAGCAGCCCGGACGACCGCGCGCGGGCCCAGGCGATCGCGCCGCGGGAGGAGCACTCGCTGGGACCGTTCCTGCCGCGCAAGGGGGTCGGCCTGTCCCTGTCGGCGTCGGACATCCAGACCTACCGCAGCTGCCCGCTGCGGTACAAGTTCGCGCGGGTGCTGCGGATACCGACCGAGCAGACGGTCCACCAGCGCTTCGGGATCGTGGTCCACCAGGTGCTCGAGCGCTACCACTCCGAAGTCGCCCAGACGTTCGATCAGATGCTGGATCTCTTCGATGCCGGTTGGCGCCGGGCGGGGTTCGGCGAGAGCGAGCACGAGCGCGAGCTGCACCGCAAGGCTCTGGCCGCGCTCGCGCGCTACCACGAGCGGCTGGGCGAGCAGGCCTCGGAGCCGGTGTGGTTCGAGCGGGCGTTCTCGTTCAGGCTCGGACCCCATCACCTGCGCGGGCGGGTGGACCGCGTCGACCGGCTCACCAAAGGCGACCTCCCGAACGGCGAACGCGACGGCGAACCGAACGGCATACCGACCGGCGGCGAACAGGAGTACGAGTACGAGTACGAGCTGATCGACTACAAGACGGGCCGCCCGCGGACGGCGGAGCAGCTGAAGGACGACATCCAGCTGTCGCTGTACGCTCTGGCCGCGCGGGAGGCCTGGCAGCTCGAGTCCTCCTGTCAGACCTACTACTACGTGCTGGACGACCTCAGGGTCCCGGTGCCCCGCAGCGAGCGGGACGGGGAGGCGGTCAAGGACGTCGTGCTCGAGGTCGGGGAAGGCATACTTGCCCAGGACTTTAGTCCCACCCCCTCGCGGGCGGCGTGCTCGATCTGCGACTACAGGATCGTCTGCCCCGCAGCAGAGAGGTAGCAGAGCGCGCGGGCGCAAACCGCTCAGGTGGGAGACATTCCCCGAGCGTCGCCGCGCTGGCGAGCGTCCGTCTACGGCTCGATGGCCCCCTGGCCGCCGGTGGACTCAGAAGATCCGATTACAGGTGGGATATTCTCGGGACTCGGCTTTCAGAGCCGAGCAGCGAATCCATGGCGAAGGAGGGCATAGATCAGATGTCAAAAGCACGATTACTCGTTGTAGGGCTGCTGGCCGCCGCATTCGCGATCTGCGGGACGTCTACCGCGAAAGCGTTTGCCGAAGGACCCGTGTGGCTCGTTAATCACAAAGTATTGGAAGCCGGGCAGAAAGCTAAAGCCGAAGGAAAAGGGAATCTTGGCTTCTTCTCAACAGGAGTCAAATGGAAAATCGAATGCAAAAAACTCGCGGAGAGCATGACTGTCCTCGGCGGAGAACCAGGTAAAGACGAAGATACACTGAAATATTCTGAATGCAAAGTCGCGGAACCCGAACACTGTACGGTCACCGAACCGATCGTTCTCGAAGTGAATACGACACTTGTGTTCTTGGTCAGAAAAGCCGCCGGCGAAAAATGGAAAAACGCCACGCTGGCAGAATGGGAAAAATCGGCGGAAAAAAGATACGGAGACGAATTCAAAGCCAGAGGCAAAGATCTCACAGAAATTACCCTCTCGGGCGAAAAATGCACCGAGGCGGGTAAATGGAAAATAACGGGAACGTATACCGGCATCGTGAACAACGGCCTGGAATTCACGCACGAAAGCGACAACCTGAAATTTGGAGACGGGATAGAAGAATCAGAAGGCTTTGTTACGGGCTTCATGGAATACTGGCTCATCAACGAAAAACACGAAAAAACAGAAGAAGCATTCGAAGTGACGGCGTAGCGTAGGCGCATATGGCGTCTCACCGCTCGTCCGGTTGGCTGGGGCCCGTTTGCGGCGCCCCAGCCCGCTCGTCGATCAGCTCGGTGTCACTGCCGCGAGACCCTGCGTTCCGGCGGCAGCCAGCAGGCGACGATCGTAGGCAAGCAGCTCGTCGGCTTCGATCCGGAGCGCGCTCGCGAGATGGATGGCATCGAGCGTGCGGACGGAGGCGGAGGCGGAGGCGAGTCTACGCGCGGCGCCGAGCACCTGGCCGCTCATGGCCACGAGCATGCACGAGGACAGCAGCCGGTCCACTTCCTCCTGCACCTCTTCAGCGGGATTCGCCAATTTGGTGGCTCGCGCGACCTCGACGCTCGCGAGCCGGCTCGTGGCCAGGACGACAGTTGGGTCGGCAAGGTGCGTTTCGAGCGCCTGCGTCTCCGGCTCGTCGATGATGAGCTTGACCAGCGCCGACGAGTCGGCGTAGACGAGGCGGCGCTCAGCGCTCAGCGCGATCTTCCTCGAGAGCCTCGCTCGCGGTCATCCCGCCTGCGGGAGGATATTGCGTGAGGCGGCGCTCGAGCGCCTTGCCCGGCGTGATGTCGCTCGCATCGTGCAACCGCTCGATGCGATCCTCCTGGGCGGGCGCGAGCACGGCCACTCGCTCGCGATGATGGGTGATCTCGATTGTCTCGCCGGCGCGGACGCGGCGGATCGTCGCGGTCAGGTGGTCGCGAAGCTCGCGTATTCCGATCTGCTCAGGCACTGTGACCACATGCTACCACATTGCTCGCGGGCACTGGTCCCGGCCATCGCCGCGGGCTTGGCCCCGGCGATCGGCGCGGGTTTGCCACAATGGAGCGCGTGACCGGCAGGGATCAGGTTCTCAGGGCGCTCGAGGTCGTCATCGATCCCGAGCTGCACCGCTCGATCGTCGAGCTCGACATGGTGCGCTCGATCGACATCAGCGCCAACGGGGTGGTCGACGTGACCGTCTCGCTGACCACGCCCGGGTGCCCGATCAAGGGGCACTTCCAGACCTCGGTCGCGCAGGCCGTCTCGGCGCTCGACGGGGTCACGCACGTCAACGTGTACTTCGACGTCCTCTCCGACGCCCAGAAGGCGGCCCTGCAGCAGAAGCTCGGGCGTGCCGTCCTGCCCGCCGGGGCGCTCGCCCAGGTCGCGAACGTGCTGTGCATCGGCTCGGGCAAGGGCGGCGTCGGCAAGTCCACGCTCACCGCCAACCTCGCCGCCGCGCTCGTCGCCGAAGGCAGGCTGGTCGGCGTGCTCGACGCCGACGTCTGGGGCTACTCGATCCCACGCATGTACGGGCTCGGCGCCACCCGGCCGGACGTCTCCGCCGAGCGCAAGATCATCCCGCTGGAGGCGCACGGCGTGAAGGTCATGTCGATCGGCTTCTTCGTCGCCGAGGACGACGCGGTCGTCTGGCGCGGGCCGATGCTGCACAAGGCACTCACCCAGTTCCTGCAGGACGTCCAGTGGGGCGCCCTCGACTACCTGCTCGTCGACCTGCCCCCCGGCACCGGCGACGTCTCGATGACCCTCGCCCAGCTGCTCCCGCAGGCGAGGTTCGTGATCGTCACCACCCCCCAGGCCACCGCCCAGAAGGTCGCCCGGCGCTCCGCCCACATGGCCCACAAGGTCGACCTGGAGATCGGCGGGGTGATCGAGAACATGTCCTCCTTCACCACCCCCTCCGGCGAGCGCTTCGACATCTTCGGCCAGGGCGGCGGGCAGGAGCTCGCCGACGAGCTCGACGTGCCCCTGCTCGGCCGCGTTCCCCTGACGATGCCCCTGCGCGAGCACTCCGACAGCGGCCTGCCGCTCGTCGTCGAGGACCCCGACGACCCCGCCTCCCAGGCCATCCGCCACATCGCCCGGGGGCTGATCGCGATGGCCCCGCCCGACGCATCGGCGCCCTCTGAGTTGCCCCTGCTGCCGCTCGTCCAGGCCGGCTCCGCCGCCGGCCGGTCCGGGAACGGGGCCGGAGCCCCCGCCGGGCTTCCCGGCGGGGGCTCGGATGGGTCCTCCACGCCCGAGCCGGCCGACGAGCTCCCCGAGGCGCGCAAACCCGTGGGCATGTCGCTGCCGATGGCCTGAGCAGCAGGCCCTCTCGGGCGCAGTGACATGCCCTCGCCGGGCTTGACAACCGCGTGCCACCTGAGAGGATCGACATGGACATGCCAGTGCAGAACCAGCAGCAGGAGGAGGAACTGGGCAGCGACGGAGCGACCGACGGCGTCGCTCAATTCGACGAACGCCGAGCCAAGATGGAGCGCCTGCGGGCGGAAGGGATCGACCCGTATCCCCCCGTCAGCCTGCCCGATCGCACGCTGATCAAGGATGTGCTCGCCGCGCACGATCCGGCCACGCTGGAGGCCGGTGAGCATCCCGAGCTGCGCCATCGCATCGCCGGCCGCCTGATCTCCCGGCGCGGGCACCCCAAGACCTCGTTCCTCGACGTGCGCGACCTGTCCGGCTCGATCCAGGTCGTCGTCCGCCTGGATGAGCTCGGGGAGGAGACCTACGGGCGCATCATGAGCCTCGACATCGGCGACATCGTCGGGGTCGAGGGGTTCATGTACAAGACCAAGCGCGGCCAGCTGGTGCTCGCGGTCGGTGAGTGCACACTGCTCACGAAGACGCTGCGACCGCCCCCGGACAAGCATCACGGGCTCGGCGACACCGGCACCCGGTATCGCTACCGCGAGCTCGACCTGATCGCCAACGAGGACACCCGCGGGCTGTTCCTCACGCGCGCCAGGATCGTCGCGGCGATCCGCGAGTGGCTGAACGAGCGCAACTTCGTCGAAGTCGAAACGCCCGCCCTGCAGTCGCTCGCCGGCGGCGCCGGGTCGCGGCCGTTCACCACCCACCACAACGCCCTGAACCGCGACCTCTACCTGCGCATCTCCGTCGAGCTGTTCCTCAACCGCTGCATCGTCGGGGGCCTGGAGAACGTCTACGACATGGGCAAGGTGTTCCGCAACGAGGGCATCTCCCCCAAGCACTCCCCCGAGTTCACGATCATCGAGTTCATGTTCGCTTATGCCGATTACAACGACGTGGCCAGCGCAACCGAAGAGATGTTCCGCGACGTCGCCCTCCGCGCCATCGGGCGGACGGTCATCCGGCGCAAAGGCGAGGAGATCGACCTCGCCAAGCCATGGAAGCGGATCACCATGCGTCAGGCGATCCTCGACGCCACCGGCGTCGACTTCATGGAGTCAAGCCGCGAGCAGCTGGCCGAGGTGCTCGACGAGCCGCTCGCCGAGGAGGCCACCTGGGCCGAGCTCGTGGGCGACATCTACTCCAAGCTGATCGAGCCCAACATCAACCAGCCCACCCACGTCTTCGACTTCCCGCTCGAGCCGTTCCCCATCACCAAGCGACATCCCGTGCACCCCGAGCTCGCCGAGCACTTCGACGCGGTCATCGGCGGCGTCGAGCTCGTCAGCGGCGACACCGAGCTCAACGACCCGGTCGACCAGTGGCAGCGCTTCGTAGAGCAGCGCCAGCGGCGGATGATCGACGACGCCGACGTCCCCCACCCCAACGACGAGGAGTACGCCCGGGCGATCGAGTACGGCTACTCCCCCACCGCCGGCGGCGGCATGGGCGTCGACCGCCTCGTGATGATCCTCACCGAACGCGACACCCTGCGCGAGGTAATCCCCTTCCCCATAGTCAGGGACCTGTCATGAGCCGCGCTGCGCGCAATACGCCGTCCGCCGCGGCCGGCGCCCGGAGGGCGTCATGAGCTCCAAGCTCGACCTCGATCCCGGCGTCGTCGCCGCCTGCCGGACGGCCGCCGGCCAGATCGCCGACCAGGTCGCCGAGCAGATCGCCGGGCGCACCACCGTCTCGGTCGAGCGCTCGGTCACGCGCCTGCTCGGGATCGACGGAGCCAACGAGCTCGACGCGCCGCTGCCCAACGTGCTCGTCGAACACGTACAGGACGGGGGCGGGCTCGGACGGGGGATCGCCTACTGGCTCGGCAACGCGATGCTCCAGACCGGCCGCTCGCCGCAGGAGATCGCCGAGGGGGTCGACTCCGGCGAGCTCGACCTTACCCAGCTCGCATCCTCCCGGGAGGGGGGGTCAGCCGATGACGCCGCGATCCACGCGCGCGTCAGCGACGAGTGCTCCGCGCGCCTGCGCGAGATTCGCGGGCGCTTCGAGGAGCGCCGCGAGATGCGCGAGCGCCTCGGCGGGGTGGGTGGGCTCCGATCCCCGCTGCGCTACGTGCTGACCGCCACCGGCGACGTCTACGAGGACGTCGTCCACGCCAAGGCCGTCGCGGAGGCCGGCGGGGACATCGTCGCCGTCATCCGCTCGACCGCCCAGAGCCTGCTCGACTACGTCCCCTACGGCCCCACCACCGAGGGCTACGGCGGGACGTTCGCCACGCAGGCCAACTTCCGGATCATGCGTCAGGCGATGGACGAGTGGTCTGAGCAGCACGGGCGCTACGTGCGGCTGTCGAGCTTCTGCTCGGGGCTGTGCATGTCCGAGATCGCCGCCATGGGCGCCTGGGAGGGCTTTGACAACATGGTCAACGACGCCCTCTACGGGATCCTCTACCGCGACATCAACATCGTCCGCGGCCTCATCGACCAGCGAATCTCAAGGATGATCAACGGGTATTTCGGCGTGGTCATCAACACCGGCGAGGACAACTACCTGCGCACCGCCGACGGCCTGGAGGCCGCCCCGTCGGTGACGGCGTCGCAGTTCATCAACCACCAGCTCGCCCGCGACTCCGGGGTGCCCGACGCCCAGATCGCCCTCGGCGACGCGTTCGAGATCGACGTCCCGGTGGAGAACGGGCTGTTGTACGAGTGGGCGCAGGCGCAGCTCACGCGCGAGCTGTTCCCCGACTGTCCCGTCAAGTACATGCCCCCCACCCGCCACATGGACGGCAACCTGTTCCGCACCCACGCCGCCGACACGCTGTTCAATCTCGTCACGATCGCCACCGGGCAGGGCATCCAGACGATCGGCGTGCCCACCGAGGGGATCTTCACCCCCCACATCCACGACCGCGTGCTCGGGCTGCAGAACGTCGACTACGTCTTCAACGCCGCCCGCGACCTCGGCGAGGAGATCGAGTTCAAGCGCGGCGGCATCATCCAGACCCGCGCCCACGAGGTTCTCGCCGGCGCCCGCGAGCTGCTCGAGCGGATCGCCGAGATCGGGCTGTTCAAGGCGATCGAGGGCGCTACCTTCGGCGACGTCAGCCGCAGGGAGGACGAGGGCCGGGGGATCGACGGGATCGTGGCCACCGAGGAGGGCTACTTCAACCCCGTCGCCGAGCTGATGCGCAACCCGGTTGCGACCGGGCCGGCGCCGCTCGCGGACGACCCGGCCGTCGCGGACGAGGCGAGCTATGCGTGAAGTCGACCTGACGGCCGTCAAGCCCTACGCAGACCATCTCGATGATGGTCTCGTCCAACTCAGCTTCACGCTGCCCGTGCCGCACTCGCTCGCCGCCCGCCGGGCCGCGCTCGAGCTCGCCGGGCGGATGGGCTTCGAGGAGCCCGAGGTCGTCCACTACGAGCAGCTGACCGAGGGCTACACCTACTTCGTCCTGTACGGCCGCTGCACGCAGACCGTCGACTTCACCGCGCTCCAGGGCGAGGGCTTCGACATCCAGTACATGAGCGAGGACGAGGTCGAGCGCTTCGCCGAGGAGCGCCTCGGGCGCAAGGTCGTCGTCGTCGGCGCGAGCACCGGCTCGGACACCCACAGCGTCGGGATCGACGCGATGCTCAACCTCAAGGGCTACCACGGCCACCACGGGCTCGAGGGCTACCGCTCGTTCCAGACGTACAACCTCGGCAGCCAGGTCCCCAACAGCGTGCTCGTCGCCAAGGCGATCGAGGTCGACGCCGACGCCCTGCTCGTCTCCCAGACGGTCACCCAGCAGAACCTGCACGTGCACAACCTGACCGAGCTCGTCGAGATGGTCGAGGCCGAGGGCCGGCGCGGGCGGATGATCCTCGCCTGCGGCGGACCGCGGGTGACCGACGAGCTCGCCAAGGAGCTCGGCTACGACGCGGGCTTCTCCAAAGGCACCGAACCCCACCACCTGGCCACGTTCCTCGTGCGCGAGCTCGCCGACCGCGTCAGCCGCGCGGGCAGGGTCGAGGACCCAGCCGGCGCGGTCCGGGCCGCGCGGGCAGCCACGACGGCCTGATCGGTGCGCCTGTCCGAGCTCACCGCCGCCTCGAACAGGGTCGCGCTGGTCGGGCTCGCCAAGAACACAGGCAAGACCGAGGCGCTCGCCGCGCTGCTGCGCGAGCTTCAGGCCGAGGGGCGCCACGTCGGGGTGACCTCCGTCGGGCGCGACGGCGAGGAGCGCGACGCGATCGACTTCCGCATCTCAAAGCCCCGCATCGAGCTGCCCGGAGGGAGCCTCGTGGCGACCACCGACGTGCTGCTGCGCGCGAGCGGCCTGCCCCACGAGCTGCTCGAGCAGACGGGGGTGCGCACCCCCCTCGGCCGCGTGCTGATCGCCCGCCTGCGAGGACCGGGGGCGATCGAGGTGGCCGGACCGAGCGCCGCCGAGGACGTGCGCGCGGTCAGCGACGCGATGCTCGGTCACGGCGCCCGGCAGGTGCTGATCGACGGCGCCATCGACCGGCGAGCCGCGTCCTCGCCCGATGTCGCCGACAGCCTGATCGTGTCCACCGGGGCCGTGCTCGACCACGACATCTCAGAAGTCGTCTTACGGACCAAAGACGCCGTCGACCTGGTCCGTCTGCCACAGCTCGAGACCGAGTCGCAGGACGGCCGTCGGCTGCGGGCGCTCGCCGCCGAGCGCGGGCGGACGGAGAGCGTGCTCGTGGACGAGGACTACAGTCCCACCGCTCTGGCCCCCAGGTTCGTCCTCTCAGCCGACCCCGAGCAGATCGCCGCTTCGCTCGACGCCCACCCCGACGCGCGCTGGCTGATCGTCGCCGGCGCGCTGCCCGACCGCTTCCTGCGCCACCTGCTGCACGCCGCCCGCCGGCGCCGGCGCCGGCTCGTCCTGCTCGTCGCCGACCCCACCAGGGTCTTCCTCTCCAAACGTGGGCCCACCTGGTACCGCGGGCAGGGCATCGACATCCAGGCGCTGAACCCGATCGAGCTGATCGCCATCACCGTCAACCCGATCGCGCCCCGGTCGCACAGCTTCGACTCCGCCGAGCTGCGGACGCTCGTGGAGGAGGCGATCGGCGACGTGCCGGTCTTCGACGTGCTGCACGCGGACTACGCGGGTGTGAAGCTCGCGTCGCTGTAGCTCCGGCTCCGCTTCATCTCGAGCGGGGCCGGGGGAGTGCTCGAGCGGGACCGGGGGACTGCTCGCGCGAGTCGGAGACACCGTGGCGAGCGGTGGCTCCCTCCACGGCATGCACAGTCTGGAAGGGGCGAGGACGAGCTTGACGGGCAGTGGAGATCGCTATATAGCTCCCCGCCTGATGCGCGAAGCCCGGGTCGCACTCGCCGCAGGCTTGACGCTGACCGCGATCGCCATCGGCGTGGTTCTGTCACGCTCGCCGCCCGCGGTCACCCGGTCCACGCCGATGACCGCCGCCGTCGGGTTCGGCACGAGCGCCCTCGGCGCGAGGATCTGCCAGTCGGGCGAAGTGCTGCCGCGGAGCACCACCGCGATTCGCGTGTGGCTCGAAGCGGTGATCGGCCCACCGGTCTCCGTCGAAGCGTCCTCGGGCTCCCATCTGCTCACGCGGGGCACGCGCGGGCCCGGGTGGACGACCGGCTCGGTCACGATCCCGGTGAGGACCGTGACCCGGACCGTCTCGCATGTGACCGTGTGTGTGAACGTGGGCCGGCCGCGTGAACCGATCGGCCTGCACGGAGTGCGAACGGCAACCGCGGTGGCGGCATTCGATCGCCAGGGACCGCTGCCGCGAACCGCGCGCGCGCCGCCGCGATACCGAGAAGGGCCGCTGCCCGGCCGGATCGTGATCGAATACCTCAGGCCGGGCAACAGCTCATGGTGGTCGCTCGCCACATCCGTCGCCCGGCGCATGGGCCTCGGTCGTGCCGCTTCCGGGACGTGGATCGCGGTGCTCGCGATCGTGCTCATGCTGGCGCTCGCCGTCGTGATGTCCCGGGCGATCCTCATGGAGCCCCAATGAGCCGGCGTCCAGCCAAGCCCCGCGAGCGGAGGACTCCAAAGCCCTCGCCGGCAACGAGCTCGGCCGTCGGCTCGCGGGCCTTCAGGCGACGGGCGCACGCCGCCCGGAGATCCGGGGCACGCCGGCGCACGCCATGGCTCGACGGGCGGGCGAAGCTCTCGCCGGGCCTCGGCGCGCGGCTGCGGCGCGTACCCGTGGCGGCGTGGGCATGCGCCGTCGTGGCGTGCCTGAACGCGGTGTGCTGGTCGATCGTCACGCCTCCCTTCGAGGTGCCCGACGAACCGGACCACGTCGCCTACGTGCAGGAGATCGCGGAGACCGGCCGGCTGCCGGACACGAGCGCCGATGCGGAATTCTCGCCAGAGGAGATCTACGCGCTGAGCGGGCTGAACCAGGGCTTCGTCCGCTTCAAACCGCAGTTCCCCGCGATCGCCTCCGTCGCGCAGCAGCGCACCCTGGAACACGACCTCGCCCTGCCCCTTGCGCGGGGTGAGCGTGTGAACGCCGGGCTCGCCGGGAGCGAGCCCCCGCTCTACTACGCGCTCGAGACGATTCCCTACGCGCTCGGCTCGGGGGGCACGCTGCTCGATCGTGTGCAGCTGATGCGGCTGCTCTCGGCGTTGATGGCCGGGCTCGCCGCCCTGTTCGCCTTCCTGTTCGTCCGCGAGCTGCTCCCCGGCACCCCGTGGGCGTGGACGGTCGGCGCGCTCGGCGTGGCCTTGACGCCGATGCTCGGGTTCATCTCGGGCGGGGTGAATCCCGAAGCGATGCTGATCGCGGTGTCCGCCGCGACGTTCTACCTGCTGGCGCGCGCCTTCCGGCGAGGACTCACGCCCCGGCTGGCGATCGCGCTCGGCCTCGCCACCGCCACCGGCTTGCTGACGAAGCTCAACTTCATCGGGCTCGCCCCCGGCGTGTTCCTCGGGCTGGCGCTGCTGAGCCTGCGCACCGCGCTAGCCTCCAGACGCGCCGCTCTCAGCTCGCTGGCGATCGCCTGCTCGATCGCCTGTGCGCCGGTGCTCGCGTACTTCCTCATCAACGTGTTCTCGGGCGCTCCCGGGCTGGGTGAGATCTCCGGCGCAATCAGCAGCCAGACGGGATCGGTGTGGCATGAGATCGAGTACATCTGGCAGTTCTACCTGCCGCGGCTGCCGGGCATGAAAAGCTACTTCCCGGGGATCCTCACGACGCGTCAGCTGTGGTTCGACGGGTTCGTGGGACTGTATGGCTGGGTCGACACCGTCTTCCCCGGATGGGTTTACGATCTGGCGCTCGTGCCCGCCGCGCTGATCGCGATCTTCGCCGTCCGCGCCGTGCTCGCGAGCGCTCACCACTTGCGAGGCCACGCGAGCGAGCTCGTCGTCTATGGCGCGATGACGATCGGCCTGATGATCCTGGTCGGCGCGAACTCGTTCGTCAGCGAGACGCTCCACAACGGGGAGCCCTACCGGGAGCCTCGCTATTTCCTCGTGCTGGTCCCCCTGCTGGCGCTCGTGCTGGCGCTCGCCGCGCGCGGGGCCGGGCGCCGTTGGGGACGCACGGCGGGCGTGCTGATAGTGGTCATGTTCTTCGCACACGACGTCTTCAGCCAGCTCCAGGTTCTCGCACGCTATTACGGCTGAGCAGAGCCGCGGTGGACGCCATCCACGCGCGCTCGAGTGGGAGACATCGCCGGCCCGCGGGGCTCGACGCCAGAGGCGCGGAGCGACACCGCGTTGACCGCCGCCGAGAATCGCGATAGAGACCACTGAAGATGACCGGCACCGCCACGAGAAGCGCCGCCCATCCCACCGCCGGCGAGTCGGGCGCCCTCCCGATCCTCGTGTCGGTGATCATCCCCTGTCTCAACGAGGCCGAGAACGTCGAGCAGTGCGTCAAGGCGGCGTGGCGGGCGCTGGAACGCTCGGGGATACGGGGTGAGGTGATCGTCGCCGACAACGGCTCCGAGGACGGGAGCGCGGAGCTGGCCGAGACCGCGGGAGCCCACGTGGTCCGTGAGCTGCGCCGCGGCTATGGCAGCGCGTACATCGCCGGGTTCGCGGCGGCCCGCGGGACGTACATCCTGATGGCCGACGCGGACCTGACCTACGACTTCGAGGAGATCCCGAGCTTCGTGGCAGAGCTGAGCGACGGAGCGGACATGGTCATCGGCGACCGCATGGGGAACATCCACCCGGGCGCGATGTCGTGGCATCACCGCTACATCGGCAACCCGCTGCTCTCGCGGCTGCTCAACCTCCTCTTCCACACGGGCGTGCGCGACGCGCACTGCGGGATGCGGGCGTTCCGGCGCGACCAGCTCGAGCTGCTGCAGCTACGCACCACGGGAATGGAGTTCGCATCGGAGATGGTCGTCCGCGCGGCCAAGGAGCGACTCGACATCCGTGAGATCCCGATCGAGTACCACCCGCGCGGCGGCGAATCGAAGCTCTCGAGCTTTCGCGACGGCTGGCGGCACCTGCGCTTCCTGCTGCTGCACTCCCCCAACCATCTCTTCATCCTGCCCGGCGCGGCGATGTCCGCCCTGGGCGGCCTGATCTCGCTGACGGTGATCGCGCACGTACCGGTGCTCGAACGCCAGTGGGACCTGCACACGCTGATCGGCGGCTCGCTGCTGCTGATCGTCGGCGCGCAGCTCGTCAGCCTGGGGCTGTGCGCGCACGCCTACGCCACGTACTTCATGGGCGAGCGCGACGCCTGGTTCGACCGCGCGCGCGAGCGCCTGCGACTCGAGCACGGCCTGATGCTGGGCGGCGCGATCGCGCTCGTCGGCCTGACGATGCTCGCCGTGCTCGTGCTCGACTGGATCGGCCGCGGCCTCGGCAGCCTCTCCCAGGAGCGCATCGCGATTCTCGCCGCGACGCTGCTCGTGCTCGGGATCCAGATCGTGTTCTCCTCCTTCCTGCTCAGCATCCTCGGCCTGCGCCAAGGCTGATGCGCCCGGCGAAGATCGCGCTCGTCGCGGGTCTGACCTTGCTCGTCCTCGCGATCGGCGTGGCGCTCGCGCGCTCGCCGATGACGGTCGCCCGCAGGAACGGCACGCCCACCCAGGAAGAACGCATCGCCTACACGACCGCCGGCGCCGACTACTGCCAGGGCCGGGAACTGCTGCCGCGTGCAACGACGGCGATCCGCCTGTCGCTGTTCGCGTTCGCCGGCCCCCGCGTGCGGGTCCTCGTCTCCGCGGGGGGGCGGACGATCACGAGCGGGGAAGCGGAATCCGGATGGACGAGCAGGGTTGTGACGGTTCCCGTCAAGCCGCTGGCGCACAGCGTCTCCGGCGCCACGATCTGCGCATCCTTTCAGCTGCGCAACGAAGCGCTTACGGTGTTCGGCAAGGCGAGCGCACCCGCGATCGCCGCCCGCGAAGACGGGCAGGCCCTGCCGGGGAGGATGTGGATCGAATACCTGCGCCCGGGCACGCGCTCGTGGGCGTCGATGGTCCCGTCGATCATCGCCCACATGGGGCTCGGCCGCGCCTCCTCCGGGACCGGGATCGCACTGCTCGCGCTCGCGCTGCTCGTGGCGGTCGCGGTCCTGTCTTGCCGGCTCGTCCTGAGGGAGATCCCGTGAGCCGGCGCAGCGGCACGCGAACCTCGCAGCCGGCGCGCGCGAAGACGCCGGCGAAGAAGCGTGAGCAGGCGAGCGCGGCGAGGAACGGGGACGAGCGCAAGCAGGTCGGCACGCGCGCGTTCACCAGGCGCGCGCGTGCCGGGCGCGGGCGGACGGTGCAGCGCACGCCTGCGCGGGGACGGGGGCTCGCGGCGTACGCCGCCCGGCTGCCCTCGGTCTCTCTCGGCGCGGTGCTCGGACGCCTGCCGCGCGCGGCCTGGATCTGTGCGCTCGTGGCTTGCCTGAACGCGGTCTGCTGGTCGATCGTCACCCCCCCCTTCGAGGTCACCGACGAGCCCGACCACTTCGCATACGTCAAGCAGCTCGCCGAAACGGGCTCGCTGCCCACCTCCAGCAACGAACAGGTCTCCACCGAAATCATCGCCACCCTGGTCGAGCTTCGCTACTACACCGTCCGCCAGCAACCCCAGAACCACACGATCGCCTCACACGCCGAACAGGCCGAACTGGAACGGGAGCTCGGGTTGCTGGCCCATGAAAAGGGGAACGCCACGGTCGGCGCCGCGCTCTCCCAGCCGCCGCTCTATTACGCGCTGGAGGCGATCCCCTACACCCTCGCCAAGAGCGGGACCGTGCTCGATCGCCTGCAGCTGATGCGGCTGTTCTCGGCGCTGTTCGCCGGCTTCACCGCGATGTTCGCGTTCCTGTTCGTCCGCGAGGCGCTCCCGGGGGCGCCGTGGGCGTGGACCGTCGGCGGCCTGTCCGTCGCGCTCGCGCCGCTGCTCGGGTTCATGTCGGGCGCGGTCAACCCCGACGCGATGCTCTTCGCGGTCTCCGCGGGGGTGTTCTACTGCCTCGCGCGAGCGTTTCGGCGCGGGCTCGACGCCCGCACGGCGATCGCCATCGGCGCGCTCACCGCGATCGGCGTCGTCACGAAGCTCAACTTCGTCGGCCTGGTCCCCGGCGTGCTCCTCGGGCTGCTCGTGCTCAGCACCCGGGCGCTGCGCGCATCCGGGTGCTCGGCCCTGCGCCTGCCGGCGCTCGCCATCGGCATCGCCTTCAGCCCGGTCCTCCTCTACATGGCGATCAACGTGCTCTCCCACCACCGGCCGCTCGGAGCGCTCGAGGTCTTCACGTACACGATCCCCGGCGCGAGCTCGAAGGGGTCGCTGCTCCACCAGCTCGAGTACATGGGCCACCTGCTCGACTACGTATGGCAGCTGTACCTGCCGCGGGTGCCCGGCGCCCCCAACTACTTCCCCGGCCTGTCCACCGCGCGTCAGCTCTGGTTCGACCGCTACGTCGGGCTCTACGGCTGGCTGGATACGACCTTCCCGAGCTGGGTCGAGAACGTCGCGATCGTCCCGGCCGGGGCGATCGCGCTGCTGTGTGGCCGCGCGCTGCTGCACAGCCGGAACGTGCTCCGCAGCCGCTGGGTGGAGCTCGCGGTCTACGCGACCATGGCCGCCGGCCTGATGGTCGTCGTGGGCGCCGCCTCCTACAGGATGTTCCCGGGGATCGACGCCGAATACGCCCAGCCGCGCTACCTGCTGCCGCTGCTCGTGCTGCTCGGCGCGTCTCTGGCCCTCGCCGCACGCGGCGCCGGCCGTCGCTGGGGACCGGTCGCGGGGGTGGCGATCGTGACGCTGTTCCTGGCGCACGACGTCCTCAGCCAGCTGCTCGAGACCGGGCGCTTCTACGCCTGACGCGCCTCGCTTGGCCGGCGAACGTCCTGCGGGCGCGCGCTACTTGGCGTTGGCGAAGTACTCGGCGTTGATCTGCGTGTACTTCTGCCACTCCTCGGGCAACTGGTCCTCGGCGAAGCACGCGTCGACGGGGCAGGCCTCGACGCAGGCGTCGCAGTCGATGCACTCCTCGGGGTCGATGTAGAGCATCTCGGCGGCGTCGTATCCGGGCTCGTCGGGCGTCGGGTGGATGCAGTCCACGGGGCACACCTCGACACACGAGTTGTCCTTGGTGCCGATGCACGGCTCGGCGATCACGTAGGCCATTCGCTTCTTTCTTGGGGTCGTTTGCGGGGGCTCTCCTGGGGAGAGGCATATTGTACGAATCATGCTGCTGCTTACCGGCGCGACCGGTCTGGTGGGCTCCGCGCTGCTGGGGCGCCTGATCGGCGAGGGCGAGCACGTGCGCTGCCTCGTGCGCGACCCGCGGCGCCTGGGCGCCCAGCGCGTGCGCGTGCAGATCGCGCTCGGCGACCTCACCGACCCGCCCTCGTTCCGCAACGCCCTGCGCGGCGTGCAGACGGTCGTGCACCTCGCCGCGTCGATCCGCGACCAGCCGCGCGGGTCGATCGAGGAGCTCAACGGCATCGCCACCTGGCGGATGGTCGAGGCGGCCGAGCGCCAGGGCGTGGAGCGCTTCGTGTTCTTCTCCGTGCTCGGCGCCTCCACACACCATCGCACGCGCCTGCTGCGGGCCAAGGCGCTGGCCGAGCAGGCGGTGCGCGAAGCGGATCTGCGGTCGATCGTGTTCGCACCGTCGATCGTCTACGCCCCCGGCGATCGGTGGCTGACGCAGCTGGAGCGGATGGCCTGGTTGCCGCTGATGCCCGTCTCCGGGCGCGGCCACGCGCTCTTCCAGCCGATCTGGGCGGAGGACGTGGCCGACTGCGTGCTCGGCGCGCTGCGCGCGGACGGGACGCAAGCGCATGCGCGCCGCTACGAGCTCGCCGGCCCGGAGACGCTCAGCCACAGCGAGATCGTGCGGACGGTGCTGCGCTCGCTGAATCGCGGCCGGCCGCTCGTGCACGTCCCCACCCCGGTCGTCTCCCGGGGGTTGCGACTGCTGGAGCGGGCGATGGGCCCGCGATCGCCGGCCACCTGGGATCAGGCGGAGCTGATGGAGGTGGCGATGACCTCGACGCGGGGGAGCGCCGATGCGCAGGCGCTCGGGGTCGACCCGCAGCGGATGGCGGCGGTGCTGGGAAGCGGCTGATCCTGCGACGATATGGGCCTGCCACGAGGCCGGCGGGTCGGTCAAACATCTAAGCCAGAAAGCGAGTGCCATGAGCGCGGTTCCCTCAGCAGCGGAGGTCCAGTCGGGCCTCGAAGGCGTCGTCGCCTTCGCCACCGAGATCGCGGAGCCCGACAAAGCGGGTGGCGCGCTGCGCTACCGCGGCGTCGACATCGAGAACCTGGTCGGCGCCGTCCCCTACGAGCAGGTCTGGGGCCTGCTGGTGGACGGGCGCTTCAAGCCGGGCCTGCCCCCCGCCGAACCGCACGCCCTGACGGTGCGCTCGGGCGATCACCGCGTCGACGTCCAGTCCGCCCTGGCGATGCTCGCGCCCGAGTGGGGCTTCGGGCAGCTGATCGACATCACCGACGAGGAGGCCCGCGAGCACCTCGCGCGCGCCTCGGTGATGGCGCTCTCCTTCGTCGCCCAGTCCGCGCGCGAGGCCGGACAGCCGCCGGTGCCCCAGGCGGAGATCGACGAGGGTCAGACGATCCCCGAGCGCTTCCTGATCCGCTGGCGCGGGGAGGCCAACCCCGATCACGTCAAGGCGATCGACGCGTACTGGATCTCGGCGGCCGAGCACGGCATGAACGCCTCGACGTTCACGGCCCGGGTGGTCGCATCCACCGGCGCCGACGTCGCCGCCGCGCTGTCCGCCGCCGTGGGCGCGCTCTCCGGTCCGCTGCACGGCGGCGCCCCCTCGCGTGTGTTGAAGATGCTCGAGGAAGTCGAAGCGAGCGGCGACGCCGAGCGCTGGGTCTCGGACGCGCTGGACCGCGGCGAGCGGCTGATGGGCTTCGGCCACCGCATCTACCGCGCCGAAGACCCCCGCGCGCGGGTGCTGAGACGGACGTGCTCCGAGCTGGGCTCGCCGCGCTTTCAGGCGGCCGAGGCGCTGGAGCAGGCGGCGCTCGCGGAGCTGCACGCGCGCCGGCCCGACCGCGTGCTCGCCACCAACGTCGAGTTCTGGTCGGCGGTGATCCTCGACCTCGCCGAAGTCCCGCCCGAGCTGTTCACGCCGATGTTCACCTGCGCGCGCGTGGCCGGCTGGTCGGCGCACATCCTCGAGCAGAAGCGCGAGGCGAAGCTGATCAGGCCCACCGCCAGGTACGTCGGGCACGGCCCGCGAGCGGTGGGCGAGGTGGAATAGAGGTTAACGACCGGAGGCCCGCCGCGTAACACGGCGAGCCTCCAGGTCTTGGGCGGTGTTGCGAGGTGCTACCGCTTCACTCGTCCCTGCTGTCCGTGCCTATGATTCGCTTTCGACCACTGCTTCCGCCTCAGCCGACCACAACGTGCCGGTCAGACGGGCCGTGTTGTTGCCAGCCGCTGAGGGCAGGCCGAGTTTTTTGTCGACGACTTCGTCGATGAGGAATGAGAAGAAGCCGCCGCAGCCTTGGGCGACGGGAACCGAGAACGCATTGTCCACAAGCGAGTTGCCGTTGAAGACGATGACTGTTTCTTCGTGCGAGAACGTACCGGCGGTTCCTTTGATCGGTTCGTTCGGTTTCGGAGGACTCGTCGTCCCGGTCGTCAGATGCAGCTGTATCGGGCTCGTTTCAGACCCGATGTAGCAGCTTTCGCCAAGCAGCGGGTTTTTCAGATGAACCCTGACCGGAAGCGTCAGCGCCGTCCCGCTTTCCGCGAACATGTTGGTGAGGTCGAGGATTCCCGGGTTGTGTTCGTTTGCCACGAGTTCGGTGGTCGCTGTCACGCCCGTGCTTTCCGGGTTTTCGAAGATGGCTTTACACGCTTCCCGCTCGATCGTTTCGAACAAGCCACTGCCTTTGATTTCTTCGCACTTGATGAAGTCGAGCAGGCCGCCGGGGACGTTCTGTGGGGTCTTGGACAGACTTTCACCGTTCTTCGCAGGCAGCAGGTAGAAGATGTTCGGCGTGCCGCTGTAGAGGGCGCCGCCCTGGAGTGTGATCGTTGATTTGATCGGCACTTTGGTGCTGCCGATCGCGAATTCACCGCTGGTCGTTTCTCCGAATTGACACAATTCCACGCCCGGTATTTCGGTCGGGCACTGTGCGAATCTTGCGTAGACGCCTTTTGGCGTCGCCAGAGCCGGTGAAGCGACGCTCAGTGCAGCCAGCGGCACCATCAACGCCATCCCAACGATCAGGTTGCGCAGACGGAAGCCAGCCAGGCGCTTGCCATGACCTTTCCTCATTGTGCTCTCACTTTCTGTCGTTTGCCGGTAACCTGTGTGTGCGAACCAGGCGACGGCGCGAGCCTAACCGCTGGGTCAAGGGGCAGCAAGGAATGTTTCTGACTGCCCGACTCTTCGGTTGTGCGGGATAAGTGTAAAGGCCCGCAATCAAGCAGCGGGGGCGCCCATCACAGCGCCCGTCGCATTCTCGGGCCGAGCGGTGTGAAGCCGTTGTTGCGATAGAACGCCTCCGTCGCGCGGATGCCGGCGAAGCGCTCGTGCGGCAGGCCGACCTCGACGCGCGTCAGCCCTCGCTCGCGGGCGAGCTCGAGCAGCGCTCCCAGCAGCGCGCCGCCGAGGTCCCGCCCGCGCCAGGCGGGATCCACCCACAGCTCCTGGATCAGCGCGTAGCGCCCACCCGCGTGGATCGCCGCCTGCCAGCTGGCCCCGAGCACGCCGACGAGCGCGCCGGCGCTCCTTGCGATCAGCAGCGCGCCGGCGTCTGGGTCCTCGAGCAGCGTCCGTGTCGCGTCTTGCATCGCGGCGAGCGCCGGGGGCGTCCCGCCGAGCTCCACGACCAGGGCGCCCACGGCGGCGGCGATGTCGGCGATGTCCTCGTGCGCCCCGCCACGCACGCGCCAGCGCTCCGGCGCCGGTGCGCACGGGGACGCCTCGGGCTCGATCGGGGCGCTCCCGCTCACGGCGCGGGAACGCTCGCGAGGTCGGGCTCCAGCTCGACCGTCCACGCCTGCGGTGCGTCGCTGCCCGTGGCGGCAGCCGCGATCGCCGACATCGGCGCGCGCGCCTTGAGCAGCAGCTCGTCGAACTCCTCCTCGGGGTCTGACTGCATCACGATCGCCCCGCCGGCCCCGATCGTGGTGGCCCCCGGTCGCATGACGATCGTGCGGATGACGATGCTGAGATCGACGCTGCCGTCGAGGCCGAAGTAGCCGATCGCCCCCGAGTACACGCCCCGCGCCTCCCGCTCGACGTCGTCGATGATGCCCATCGTGCGGAGCTTGGGCGCCCCGGTCATCGATCCGCCGGGGAAGCACGCGCGCACGCACTCCACCGGCGTGCGCCGGCGATCCAAGACGCCGGTGATGGTAGAGATGAGCTGGTGCACGGTCGTGTAGGGCTCGACGACCATGAACTGTGGCACGCGCACGCTGTCCACCTCGCAGACACGTCCGAGGTCGTTGCGCAGCAGGTCGACGATCATCAGGTGCTCGGCGAACGTCTTCTCGTCGGTCAGGAGCTGGTTGCGCTGCGCCCGATCGCGCACCGGGTCGGCCGAGCGCGGCGTCGTGCCCTTGATCGGCCGCGTCTGCACGCGACGGTCGCGCCCGATCGAGAGGAAGCGCTCGGGCGAGGAGCTGAGCACGGCGAGCTCGCCGAGCTTGAGGTAGGCGGCGAACGGCGCGGGGTTGCGCCTGCGCAGGGCGCTGTAGAGCCGGAACGGCTCCGGGGCCGCGTCCGTGTGGATCTGGTCGGTCAGGCAGACCTCGTAGGACTCGCCGGCCGCGAGCGCGCTCTGGCAGCGGGCGATGTCGGCGAGATACTGCTCGCGCCCGCGCCCGCAGCGAAACACCACCGCGGACGTCGACGGCTCCTGTGCCGGGGGCCCCTGGGATCGCGGTGGCGCCGTCGCCGGCGCTTGCGCGAGCACCTCCCTGACGATCTCCTCGGCGTGCGCCAGCCAGCGCTCGGCGTCGGGCTGCTCCCCCTCGTGACAGAGCGCCAGCAGGCTGGTTCGGTGCTCTGAGTGGTCAACGGCGACGATCCGGTTGGCGAGCATCAACACCGCGTCCGGGACGTCGGAGCGGTGGGCGTTGGGGGAGCCGCAGTCGGCCTTGCACTCGTAGCCGAGATAGCCGACGAAGCCGCCCACGAGACCACGCGGCAGCTGCTCGGGGGGCTGCTCGATCGTGTGCGTGGCGAGTTCGCGCTGGAGCACGTCGAAGATGGCTCCCGTCTCCAGCGTCGTGCCGTTCGCGCGGTGGGACGCGACGGCTTGCTCCTCGACGTCGTACTCGATCACGCAGCGGTGCGCTCCCATGCTCGTGCCGAGGAACGAGCGTTTGGCGAGCGGCGTGGGGGCGTCGGCGCTGTCGAGCCAGAACGCGTGCTCGGCGGACCCGAACAGCCGCTCGAACAGGAGCTCGGTGGAGGGCTCGCCGTCGATGCGGCGCATGCGCAGCTCGAGCCTTTCGCCGTCCCCGTGGCGCGCCGGCGAGGGCGCGGGAGCGCGGGGCGAGGCGCCTGGGCTGCGACGCTCGCGCCGGGATGGCGTGCGCGGGCTGGGATGGCGCCGGCGCGCGCGCGAGGAGTTGTGGCGATGGGCGAGCGCGTAGAAGTTCTCGACCAGCTTGCGCCCGTGCTCGGTGGCGACCGACTCGGGATGGAACTGCACGCCCCACATCGGGCGGCGGCGATGCTCGATCCCCATCACCACCCCCTCGTCGGTCCAGGCGGTCACGCGACCCTCCTCGCCGAGCGAGCCGGTCACGGCGAGCGAGTGGTAGCGCACGACCGAGAAGCCCTGGGGTATGCCCGCGAACAGACCGCTGCCGTCGTGGCGGACCCCGCTCAGGCGCCCGTGCATGACCATCGGCGCGCTCGCGACGGTCCCGTCGAGCGCGTGCCCGAGGCCCTGGTGGCCGAGGCAGATCCCGAGGACGGGGGCCTCGCTGGCGCGCAGGATGTCCGAGCAGACGCCGAAGTCGTGCCAGCGCTCGGGACGGCCGGGCCCGGGTGAGATGACGATCGCGTCGAAGTCCCAGCGCGACAGCGCCCGCCAGGAGACCATGTCGTTGGGCACGACGATCGGCTCCTCTCCGCAGACGGCGGCGAGCAGATGGAAGACGTTGTAGGTGTAGGAGTCGTAGTTGTCGATCAGCAGCGAGGTCATCGGGTCGCCTCCAGGCCGAGCCCGCGGGCGCTGCGGTCGAGCAGCGTGCTCACTACGCGCTCGACGGGCTCGGCGCGCTCGCGCTCCAGGTACCAGATCGCGAGGTGCCTGAGGTGGTCGGCGAGCGGCCGCACGTCGAGCCGCTCGACCGCGAGTCGCAGGTGGCGCCGATAGAGCTCCGACTGGACCACCGCGAAGCGATAGTCGGGGTCTCGCACGGGCCGCCCGCCGGCGAAAGCCCGGCTGCTGCGGTGCGCCCGCGCCCGCGCGAGCACCCAACCCAGGCTCTCCTGCTCGCACAGCAGCTTTGCGGGGTCGAAGTCGACGTCCGGCGTGGCCGGATGGGGCAGGAAGTATCCGAGCGCGACCTGCGCGGCGATCCGTTCGGGGCAGGGTTGGCGCCGGCGCACCTCGCTTCGCTGCCGGTCGCCGTCGATCTGGGCGTCTATCCACGCGGTGAGATCGTCGATCAAGAGGGCCCCGGCGCTCGAGCGCAGCGCGCGCCGCTGGCTGGAGACCATCCCGTGGAAGATGCTACGGCTCGGATGAAAGCTCCCGTTGCGCTCGGGTCGCAGCTCGGCGGCGAGCTTGCGGATGCTCGTCACGTGCGCGACCCACTCAGAGCCCGTGACCTGCAGCGAGGTCATGCCGTCGAGCTCGGGCGCGGTCAGGGCGTAGGTCAGCGAGCGCAGGTGCTGGGTCGAGAGCCCGTCGGCGCGCATCAGCGGCAGCTCTTCGAGCTCCTTCAGCCCCGTGGCGTAGACGACGACGCCGTCCTCGCGGCGTCTGAGCGTGCCGCTGCGCAGGCCGGCTTCGGTCAGCTCGGCGGTCTCGGGCAGGAAGTCTGACTCGAAGAAGACGCGGTCGAAGGCGATCCCGAGCCGGGCGAGCGTCTTGCGCTGCCCGGCGATCACCCACGCGCGGGTCTTGTACCAGAGCTCGACCGCCTCTTGCTCTCCGGCGAGGACGCCTTTGATCAGCTCGTCGGCGGCGTCGTTGCGCACCTGCACCTCGCGCGAGAGGGAGTCCTCGGCCTGCTCGAGGCGCCCGGCGGTGAGCGAGTCCCCGCCGGCCACGTAGTCGGCGTAGCACATCCCCACGAAGTGGTCGCTCTTCTCATCGCCCTCCGGCCAGCCCTGGGCATGGCGACCGCTCCGCACCACCCCGGCCATCGCCTCGCCCATCGCGCGGCCCATGTCGGAGATCCGGCTGCGGCGCTCGACCTGCCCGCCGGCCTGGGCGAGCGCCGCGGCGAGCGCGTTGCCGATGGCGAGGTTGCGCAGATGGCCGACGTGCAGCGCCTTCGTGGCGTTCGGATCCCAGAACTGCACCGAGAAGCTCATCCCGTGCGCGAGATCGGCGAGCGGCGCCTCCGCGCTGCCACCGGCCTCCAGCGCCGCGCCCGCCAGATCGACCCAGCCGTCGGTGAGACGCAACCCGATCGCGCCACGGCCCCGGGTGACGGCGTCTACCCACGGTTGGCCTTCGATCTGCCGCAGCGCCTTTCGCGACGCGGCGTCGTCCCGCCAGCCGGGGCAGCGAGGGGTGAGCGTCAGATCGTGCTCGGCGCGTGGGCGTCGCGGGGCGCGAGCGGCCCAGGGGGCCGACGCGCCCGCCGCTCCGGGGACGTCCTCAAAGTAGTCGAAGAGCTTGATCGTCATTGCAGGCATGAGTGAATCGGGCCGTCATGCACCAGCCGGGGCTCGAACCCGGATCACCGGTGTTTAAGACCGGTCCTTTCACCGATTAAGGTACTGGTGCTCGTCATCGCTGCACTGCGCCCTCCCGCTGGACTCGCGTGCGCTCACCTCGCCTCGCTCGAACCACCAGGTTGGGCTCGGATATCCTACTGGGTAGGAGTTGGATAGCAAAGCCTGCGCGACGGGCGCGATCGGTGAAAGCCCGGTGCAATCGGCTTGGATGCAGGCTCGATCGAAGACACCGACGAGAGGGAAACATGTGGCAAGAAAGCAAAACCACGGCAAACTCTGACGCAAGAGGGGGAGTGAGAGACATGAACACGATTCACAGGGTGCACCCAGACCTTCACTTCATGGGCCCGGTGCAGACGCCCTCGGTGTCTCTGACCGGTCGGGTCCGCGCCATGCGCAATGCAGCCCTGCGAGCGTTGGTCCCCATCGTCGGCTGTTTGTTCGCCGTGGGCCTGGCCGCGTGCGGCAGCACAGCCGCGAGCAGTCCGGCGACACACGCGCATGGGGATCCCGTGGTGGCTCTGCGCGGCAACGTCGTGGCGCAGGTGGGAGGCACCGTGATCACCAAGGCCATGCTCGGCCACGAGATGTCGACGATCTTCGGCGGCGACTACTACGAGATCAACCTCCGGCCGGCGCCGAGGGCGCTGGTATCCGAACCGCCGAACTATCCCGCCTGCCTCGCCCAGCTGAAGGCGATCGTGCGTCCGCTGCCCGCGGGTTCGAGACCGCCCGTGGCACAGCTCGCGCTCAAATGCCAGCAGGTGTATCAGGCGATCAAGCTGCAGGCGCTCGGCGTCCTGCTCGCCGACCAGTGGTACAAAGGCCTGGACGCCGCACAGGGAGTGACGGTCAGTGAAGCGGAAGCCGAGCACGCGCTCGCGCAGGTGCAGGCCAGCCAGTTCCCGAAGGAAGGCGAGTTCCAGAGTTACATCGCGGAGCGCCATTGGACGGTCGCAGATGAGCTGTTACTGCTCACGATGGATCTCCTGTCGACGAAGATCCAGGAAAAGATCAAAACGAGTGGTGAACCGGTGTCCGAAGCGCTCAACCGGGCAGCCGCGACGTGGAAAGCCCAGACGCGCTGTCGCACGGGCTATGTCGTGGAACGCTGCAGTCAGTACACGACTTCGAGCGTGAATTTGTCGACTCCCTCACCGGCCGTCCTCGTCGAGCAGCTCAAGGCGCTGGGATAGCATCGCCCGGAACGGAGGTTTTTGGACGGTCCGCTTGCGCGTTCGAGTCGCACTGGTCGTCGGGCTCGCGCTGATCGCGTTCGCCGCTGTCTCGGTGCTGTCTGGCTCGCCGCTTGTGGTGGCCGGCGGCAACTCGGTCGAACCCAGGACGTCTGTCGCTAGGGCCAGGCCCAACGCCGAGTATTGTCAGGGGGGGGAAACGCTGCCGGGCGGCACCTCCGCGATCCGCGTGTGGGTGATCACGAACGTCAGCCCGCAGATGCAGGTGTCCGTATTTTCGGGCTCGCGGGTCGTGACTCGGGGCGAGCAGCCGCCGGGGCGGCTCGCGAGCACGATCGCGGTCCCGGTTTCGCGCGTGCCCCGCACGCTCGCCGATGTGGAGGTTTGCTTCAAGGTCGGCCCAGTGGCTGAACGGATGCTGTTCATCGGGTGGAGGACGCCGCATTGGAGGCCGGGCGAGACGCCGGTCAAGATCCGGGTCGAATACCTGCGGTCGGGCCCGCGTTCCTGGTGGTCGCTCGCGCCGTCGGTAGCGCGCCACATCGGCCGCGGTCGCGCCCCGAGCGGCACGTGGGCATGGTTGATCCCGATCGTGCTGATGGCTTTCGCCGGCCTGCTCGCGGTGTGGCTGGTTGCCCGGCAGCTTGGTGGTGAGGGGGCCGCGCTGCGGCCGGTCGGAGACCGACGGGCTCGAGTTCGGGTGCGAGCGGCGCTGACAGTGGTGCCCGCGCCCGCGTGGATCTGCGCGGGCGTCGCCTGCCTTAGCGCCGCCAGCTGGTCGATCTTGACGCCTCCGTTTCAGGTCCCCGACGAGCCCTCCCATTTTGCCTATGTTCAGCAGCTCGCGGAGTCGGGCAGCGTGCCGAGCTCAGACGATTCGACGGTCTCCGAAGAGGAGGAAGTCGCGCTCGTGGATCTGCATCACGGGGAGGTTCAGTTCAACGCGGCGGTTCACACGATCTCGACCGCGACGCAGCAGGGGCTCCTGGAGTCCGACCTCGCGCGAGCACTGACGCGACGTGGAGTGGGCGGCGCCGGTGTGGCGGCCTCGGAGCCACCGCTGTACTACGCGCTGGAGACGATCCCCTACTTCCTGGGCTCCGGCGGCACGCTGCTCGACCGTCTCGCGCTGATGCGGCTGCTGAGCGCTCTGATGGCGGGCATCGCCGCGCTGTTCGCGTTCCTGTTTCTCCGCGAAGCCCTCCCACGAGCTCCGTGGGCCTGGACGGTCGGCGCGCTCGCCACGGCGCTGGCGCCGCTCGTGGGGTTCACGGCGGGCGCGGTGACCCCCGACGCGATGCTGTGTGCGGTCTGTGCGGCGCTGTTCTGGTGTCTCGCGCGGGCCTTCCGGCGCGGGTTGACGCCGCGGCTGGCGATCGCGACCGGCGTGGTGGTGGCGATCGGCCTGCTGACCAAGCTCACCTTCCTCGGCCTGGTGCCGGGGGTGGCGGTGGCTCTGATCGTGCTCGCGCGTCGCGCATCGCGGACGGGTGGGCGCGCGGCCCACCGTTCGCTGGCAGCGGCGGGTGGGGTTCTGGCGGTGCCCGCCTGCGTGTACATCGCGATCAACCTGCTCTCCAACCATCCCGCCCTCGGACCGCTCTCGGGCGCCGTCGCTGTGACGAGCCGCGTTGGGTCGCTCACCCGCGAGGTCGCCTTCATCTGGCAGTACTACCTGCCCCGCTTGCCCGGGATGGCCAACGATTTCCGGGGCATCTTTCCCACGCGTCAGATCTGGTTCGACCGCTCGGTCGGAATGTACGGCTGGCTGGACACGTACTTCCCGACCTGGGTGTATAACCTCGCGCTGATCCCGACCGCGTTGATCGCCGTGCTCTGCGCGCGCACGCTGATCGCGAGCCACGCCGCGCTACGAGCCCGCGCGGGCGAGCTGTTCTCCTACGCCCTCATCGCCGGGGGTGTGATGGTTCTCGTCGGAGCGAACGCGTACGTGAGCTCCGCGAGCGCCGGTGGCAGCTACGCGGAGCCCCGCTATCTGCTGCCGATGGCCGTCCTCTTCGCCGCCGTGCTAGCGCTGGCGGCACGTGGCGCCGGACGGCGCTGGGGACCGGCCGTCGGCGCCCTCATCGTGCTGCTGATCCTCGCCCACGATATCTTCAGCCAGCTGCTCGTCGTCGGCCGCTACTACGGCTGAGGGCTCAGCGTTTGGTTTTGTGTGGTGGGTTGTAGTGTTTGTGGGCTTGGCTTTCGCAGTGCTTGCGTTTGGCTCTCGACTTCTCTTTCCTGCAGGCTTTGAGGGCTTTGGCGAGCTTGGCGGCGCGGATTTGCGCGGCGGTTTTGGGTTTGGTTGCTGGTGGGGGGGTGGTGGGTTGGTTGGGGGCGGTGAAGGTGGCGCTCGGGGGTGCTCCGAAGATTTCGGGTTGGGGTGTGGGTGCTTGGCGGCAGGAGTCGGGGGTGGCGCAGGGGGGTGGTTGTTCTGCGGGGGGCGGGAAGCAGGGGCTGGTGGTGGTGCACTGGTGGGCGTCGTAGATGTCGAGGGCGGTGTCGGTGTCTGTGGGGGAGAGTTTTTCGCTGGTTATGAAGAAGATGTCGTTGCCGTTTTCGCCGGCGTCGAAGAACGCGGATTCTTCTCTTGAGTCTCCGGATGAGATGAGGTTCACGCAGCCTTGGGAGTGTTCGCTGTAGGTGCTGCTGGCGGTGGTGCAGCTGCCGGTGCCGGGCGGCTCGTACTCATAAACGTCCCACGTGCCGTCTCCGTCTTGAGGGACCAGCGCGTCGTCGCTGTTGAAGATCATCCGCCCGCTGTTTGACAGATACCGCGACTGGTAGCGGGCGGCAGACACGCCGCCGTATCTCGTCCAGGCGGGCAGGTCCGCCGCGAGCCAGCTCGTGCTTTCCCAGATGCCGAATTCGCCGACGAACGGCATGCTTCCGCTGTTGGGGAGACCGTATTCTTGGCCGGTGGGGCGTGCGCCTGTCGGCTGGCATGACACGCACGCCAAATGTTCGTTTTCGCCGTTGTAGAGGTAGGCCTCCTCGTCGGGCTGGCCGCTGAGCGCGTCGTGGTTGTCATACCCCGTCAGTTCGCGCTGGGACATGAACGCCAGCCAACGCCCGTCGGGGGATACTCGGGCGGTCAAATGCCCGAGTTCCTCGTTGGCGTCACCAGCCCAGTCGGGGAAGTCCGCGCCGGAGAGGCGCGCGGCGAGCCTTGTGATGCCGTCGTGGCGGGCATACAGGTTGCACTGCGTGCCGGGTGAGGTCGAGGTCGCGACTTGGTTGCAGCTTCCGTGGACGGCGTCGGGGACGGGCACCCCGTTGTTCTCGAGCACCCCGTCAGCGACGAAGTACACCCACGAGCCGTCTTCGCTCGCGCCGACCACAGCGCCCTGCACAGCCGCCGGCCTGCGGCCCACCAGCGGCGTCAAATCAGACAGCCTGCACGCAAGCTGCCCCGCTTCTTCGACCATTTCACACTCATACAGATCCTGGATTTCACCGACGGCGCCGGCGTCCCCGGTCAGCTGCTGGGTGTCGGTGAAATACACCTTCGACCCATCACTCGAAGCGACCTGAAACCGCGGTTGCAGTCCTCCGCTGCCGGAGCCGCCCTGCACCGCGTCCAAGCGCACCGTCTGCCCCGTCAGCATGTCCCGCATGTAGAGATGGTGTTTTCCGTTTGGCTGGGCTTCCCAGATCACTCGTGAGCCGTCATCGGAGACGGCGTGCCTCGCGGCGATATCGCCGTACCCGAGGTTCACGGTCCCCTTGGCGGCTTCACCGGGTTGTTTTGCTTCGCTTGCTGGGAGGACGCTGACGAGCGCGAGGCTGCCCTGCGACCACTCATACAGGCCGTTGACTTCGGTGGGTGTCCTGCTCAACGCCGTGTTGGAGTTGAGGATGATGTGCTTGCCGTCAGGTGTCGCGCCGACGAATTTGGGGCCGCAGAACAGCTGTCTGTTGCCTGGCGGGCCGGGGCACGCGCCGGTTTCGCCGAAGCTCGTGCCGGGGGGGACGTTCGCGTGTTCCTGGACGCTCTGCGGGCACGCGCCGGGTGCTGCGGGGCAGCCCGTCACGAGCGGCTGGTAGCAGGAGCTCACGCACTGCATGTTGGGGTTTCCGCCGGTGAAGTCGCTGCGGAGATAGGCTGTTTGTTCTGAGGCTTCGGGGGAGATCGTGGTTGTGAACGCGCCGATGGGGTGCACGATCCCGATGGAGAGATCTTCAGAGAAGAACCGGTACTCTTCCCCGAAGTTCAGGCCCGCGCCGGTGATCTGCTGGTGCGGGGTCGCGATGTCGCGTGACTGCCACGATGAGGAGCCCGCCCCCCCGCGGGTGGAGAGGACCTGCACCCCACGGGAGTACCCCGCCGCTTCTGCTTCGGTGGGCTCGTCGGTGAAGTACGTGAACGCTTCGCCACCCGCGGCGGACTGGATGACCCCCTGCACGAGCCTCGTTTCGATCAACGCCCCGCGCTTTTGGGCGGGGGAGACCATCTCCCACTCCCGCTGGTCGGCGAGGACGAACCCCCCCGTGCTCTGCGTCGTGAACGTCTGGTCGGGCCCCGTGAACGTCTCCGGTTTGCCTTCCACGACGCTGAGCGCTACCAGCCGGAAATGGTAGAGGGTGCCGGGGGACAGGCCCTGCACGTGCTGGGCGGGCACTTCCACCGCTTCTTCCCCAGACCCGATCGAGACGCCCGGCGCGGCCGGTACCTGCGTTTCGTATTCGCTGCTGCGGCCATACTCGAAGTACACGCTCGTAGCAGGCGCGGCGGGCGGGGTGTTCGGGTTGACCGTCGCCTCCAGCGTCACGGACGTCGCGGCGACGTCCGCGGCGGACTCTTCACGGATCCCCACACCAAGCGTCGTGAACGCTTTCGTCTGAAACGCTTCACCGGGGTTCCTCACACCATCCGTCACGTTCGTTGCCTGCAACCGATAGTAGTAGGTCTTATCCGGCTGCAATCCCCCCGCGATTTCGGCGTGCACCACGACCCCGCTCGCGCCGTTGGGGACGCGTTCTTCGCATCCGGCGAACTGGCCCAGCGATTCTGTTTCACCCCACGCGAACCCGCACGTCGCTTCGCCCGTGCCTTCCGGGTCAACGACCCCTTCAAGCCTCGCCCGGTCAAGGCCCGCTACCGCCGCGCCCGTTTCCACAGACGCCACAAACCCATTCGCGGCGAACACATCCACAACCCCACCCTCGAGGCCGACATCGCCGACATACACCTCATGCGTGACCTCGTCCACCGCGACACTCTTCAGCTTGGTGAACCCTCCTTCCGGCGTTTCGATGATATGCCCGAGATACGCGCCTTCCGCGGTGAACTCATCGACCACACCACCCCCTTCCTGCTGCACATACAGGTCGCCTTCGCTGCCGTCGATGGCCAACGCGCCGACCTGCCCTTCAAAAGAGCCCGCCGGGGTGCCCGTGACCTGCCCCATGTACTCATAGGCATTCAGCGTCGTCGCCTTGAACAGATCCACGACCTTCCCGTCAGAGATCGCGACCTCCCCGTTGGATTCATCCACCGCGACCTTCCGGCTCCCCGTCAAAGCGAACGGGATGACGCTCCCTTCCGCACAGACTTCCCCAACCGCTGGGCACGTCCCCTTGATCTGCGCCACCACGAGAGGTTCTTCCCCCGCGACTTTCTCCGTCGCCGGGTCGAACACATCGACGACGTTCTGCTGCTGTTCGCTCTGGGAGGCCGTCGCGACATACACATCGCCACGCGCTTCATCACCCATAAGCACAGAGTTATCCACCGCGACATCCTTGACCGTATCCGGGCCGAACGATTTACCCGGCGTGCCCGCCCCAGTCCACGTGCCCAGCAAGCCACCCGCGCCCGCCAACACCCCCACAACACCCGGAGAGCCCACCACCCTTTCTTCAGCACCGACATACACATCGCCACTACCATGCCCAACAGCAACACCCTTCCCTGTCTGAAGTTCCCCCGCAGCACCTTCAGAATGCGCCAGCTGCAATTCGAATTCCCCCGACCCCGCAGAAAACCGGTCCACCCGAGTAGTTTCCGCCGAGCTACCCGCAATATCTTCCGCGATGAACACCTCGCCCGAATCGACCGTCATCGAGTTCACTTCGCTCAACCTGCCCCTCGACACCGCCGCAGAACCCGGCGGAACACCTTCACTGAGCCTCGCCGACGGACCCGCCAAATATTCGTGCGTCACCGCCGCAGCAGCCCACCCACCAGCCACCGACAACCACAGCAACCCACACAGCAACACCCCCACCACAACACGCCCAGCCCCACGCAACCCACCAAACCCCCACTCGACCGCCATCGTCGGGACACGCCCACCGACAGGCCCCACCCCAACCCCACGGCCACGACGAACAGCGCCACCCCTCCCAAACACAAAGCTCATCCCTCGCAACCGCTCCTCCCTAACCCACTCGAACACACCACACAAACCCAGCAGCCACCCATCTCCACCACACAGCCAACATGACGCTACCAGCCACCCACAACACTAAACCCCCCACCAGCCCCCGCCAAGACCCGTCTCCGACTCCCCCCAAACCCCAACAACCACCCCACCTCCCCAACACCCAAACACCACCCCCCCAAACACCCCCACCACACAACGGTGGGCCGGACCCCAACCAACACGGCCCAGCCCACCACAACCACGCTACAACAAACCTACAACCTCAACAACACACCACTCATTTCACTATCTTGGTTTCGCCCACTAACATCACCACTTCATCATTCGTGGCTAACTCACCACCCGCCTGGAAACTCCCAGTACCATTCAACTGCACTAACAGTTTCGCTGTTTCCATCCCACCGCTATCGTTTTCCCATTTTTCGAATTCCTGTACCGTTCCTTCTACTGTCGTCGTCTTCACATTGATTTCAAACAGTAACGACGATGTATTGAGCGGGGTGATCGTCCCTAGCACGTTACCTAACACTATCTGTAACAGCGTCTGGGTTCCTTTTTCGTTTTTGCATTCGAGATGCACGGGCGTCACCTTGAACAGGATCAGCGCCTTCGGTGTCTGCGACGGACCCGGCACCAATTCCCACGTACCACCCGTTAATATCGTACTTTTTTCATCACCTAAACTATGACACTCCGACCCTTTACCAAGACCCGGCGCCGAACATTTCGTGAAATCGATCGTGAAGGTACCCGACTTTTTGCCTTTACCAGTTTCATCTGTAAGTTTTTTGCATTCGATGTTACCCACACCACTCGAGAGCGAACTTACAGCATTGCTTTTGCTCGTCCCGGCCCTTTCGGTTTCGAATTCCGGTAATTCCGCCGCCGAAGCAGACGCCGCACCAACAACACCCAACACAAACACCGACAACAAAGCCACACCAATCATTCTCATTCTAAGCATCACAAAACACTCCAATACAGTAGACAACAAACAAAACCAGCCCCGACAGAACAACCCAACACGCCAGGCAACCCCATCAAGACCACACCACCACCACACCCCAAAACCAACCCAGGGCCGACAGCAGCAACACAACACATACCACCACCAGCCCCCCAAGTCAACCAAAACCACCAAATGTCTCCCACTCCGACCCCCAACAGGGGCGAAACTCCGCCAAGACGCCCCATCCCACGAACCTCCCGCCGACACCCAACCGTGGGCCGGACCCCAACCAACAGGGCCCGGCCCACCACAACAACCACGCTACAACAAACCTACAACCTCAACAACACGTCACTCATTTCACTATCTTGGTTTCGCCCACTAACATCCCCAGTTCATCTTTTTCGGCTAACTCACCAACCGCCTGGAAAGTCGAACTACCATTCAGCGCGACTAACAGTTTCGCGGTTTCCATCCCACCGCTATCGTTTTCCCATTTTTCGAATTCCTGTACCGTTCCTCCTACTGTCGTCGTGAGCACATTGAACGTGAATAGTAAGCTCGATGTGTTGAGCGGCGTGATGCTCCCTAGAACGTCACCCTTGACTATGAATAACAGAGTCAGCGTCCCTGTTTTGTTTTTGCATTCGAGATGCACTTCGGTCACTAAGAACAGGATCAGCGCCTTCGGGGTCTGCGACGGACCCGGCACCAATTCCCACGTCCCACCCGCTAATGCCGTCGCCGACGAGTCGCCTAAGCTGTGACACTCCGACCCTGAACCAAGACCCGGCGACGAGCATTCGGTGAAATCGATCGTGAACGTACCCGACGTTTTGCCTTACCAGTGGCATCCGTTAAGGACGTGCATTCGATGCCGCCCGCCACCAAGCCACGAGCCACATCCCACAGAAAGCGCAAGTTCTAGTATGTCACAGCCGGCCCCGGCAAGTCAAGCCCGAGGCCGCCAACGTCTCCGGCTCCCCGTCGGGTGCGGTAGAGGGTCGGGCGGAGGCGCGCTACTTTTTCCGTTTTGCTTTCTTCTTCCCTGCGCTTTTGGTTTTGGGGCAGCCGGTGACGGCGATTTTGGTGGTCTCGTGTATTTCGGTGCTGTTTTGTGCGGTGAAGGCGGTTGGCATGTTGAGTTTTGACTTGCAGAGGTTGGCGTTGGCGGCGAGTGCGGAGTACTTGCCCTCGGGGAGGGTGAGTTCGAAGCTGGTGACGGGCTGGTCGGGGACTGCCTTGAAGGTGCTGCTGGTGATGCCTTTCTTGATGAATGTGGAGCCGACGAGGTCGATGGTTACGCCGTAGCCTTTGAGGACCATTGTGAGGGATGGGAATGCTTCGTTGCCGTGGGAGACGAAGTAGGCGTTGCCTTCGAGGGGTACGGGGAGGAGGGGTGTGATGGCTTTGGCGTGCCCGACGATCGATGCCGCGGGGCAGTTGGTGGGGTTCGCTTCGAAGACGGCGGCTAGGCATGCCTTTTGGAGGGTGGTGAGGCGTGAGGGTAGCTGCTTGGGTAGGTCGACCTTGACCTTCGCGATGTTTGCGTAGCTGGTGAATGGTGCGGGGTAGGCCAGTTTGACGGTGAGGCTCGCGCCGTTGGCTTTCGAGGTTTTCCCGGATGTGGCTACCGTGAACTTGGGAGCGAATTTCAGGTCCTTGCAGTTTGTCGCCTGGAACGGTTCGTTTAGCGGCTCGCTGGCGCCTTCGGCGCTTGTGATCGTGCCGGTGATGCTCGCCGGCGCGCAGTTGGTGGGGTTGAAGATGAAGTTCGGCCTGTTGATCGTGACGTTCACGTGCTTGATCTGGGCGGGGATACCGTCGATGATGTGCGGCACCGAGTGCGGGCCGGTGGGGTCGGTCGTGACGGTCAGCTGCGCGGTGTATGGGTTGACTTCGATTTTCGCGCGCACTACTACGCAGTCGCAGTGCGGCTGGCTGCTCGGGTTGGACGTGTCGTGCTCGAGGTCGAACGGGCCGGCCTTCACAGGGTTCACGATCGATAGTCCGAATGGGGCGCCCGCGTATTCCCCGGTGATGTAGACCTTCCCGCCCTTCACGGTGACGGGGTCAGAGCCGACACCCGCGCTGACGGTCGTTTCGCCGATCTCACTTTCCGGGCCGCAGGCGCCTTCGTTGGCTTGCTGTTCGCCGCAGAGCTTTACGCCTGTGAGGATGCCGGAGAGCCCGAGCGGCATGTGCAGCTGCACGGACTGGAGGTTCTGGTTTCCGTCTTCGCGGCCGATCGTCGTGACCAGCGCGCTGAAGGCCCCCGCGTTGATGTTCGTCGTGCCGCCCGTGAAGGATGGCGCGAACGGCAGGGTGGCGCCCGGGCACGCGCTGCCGTTGGGGCCCGAGGTGATGTTGAACGTCGAGGAGGAGGACACGTCGACCTGCGCTTCATCAGACGGTTCGGCCGCCCACGGCGTGAACAGCGCGTTCGTGGTGTAGGAGCCGCAGTGCGCGGGCGTGGAGAGGGGTGCGCGTTCCCCGCCGAAGAAATGCAGTTCCGCGTCTTCAAAGGCGAGCTCGGGGGTGTTCTTGAACGTCGTGATGATCTGCCCGCTGCCAGTCAACCGTGTTTCCCCGGGGAGCTTCACGAGGGTCTTGGAGACGTGGTCTTCCGCGACGATGTACATCGCGATCAGGCTCCCGAACGGGTTTTCGTTCTGGGTAGCCAAGTACACCGAGCCCTTGAGATGCTGCGTCGCGGGCAACAATGGGCTCGCGATGTCGACCGTCGCGATCTTCGACGCGCTGGCGCAGAAGTTCAAGCCGGGTTCCACCGGTTCGGGGAGCTTCCCGGTGAACGTCGCCGTTTTCGACCCCGGTTCGTATTCGTTGAAGCCAGTGAAGCCGACGAGCCCCTCGCTGCACGCCGCAAGGCCATCGCCGCCGGATGGGTTGATCATCACGCCTTCGGGCAGCGCGACGGTGACGTTCTTGACCGCGGACTCCGCGAGGCCTTTAGCGGACAGGATCGAGGTCTGCGGGACGTGCACATCGACGTTCAGCCCACTCGGGGAGCTCGCCGCCGTCCCATCCGGGGTGACTTTCACCTCGGGGCTGAACAGCAGCCGGTTACAGCCATCCAGGGGGGCTATCGGTTCGCCCTGATATTCGTGGGAGGGCGTCGGTTCAGCCCACGAGTCACCCACGATGCTCGTTTTCAACGGTGTCGTGCACGACGTCGGCATCGCAAGAAACGGCGGGGCTTCGCTCTCTTCCAAAGCGCCGCCGCCGCGAGAGAGCTGGTGGCGAGCATCGCCCGGGACACCCCAAAACGTCAGGTGGAACCCGAGGAACCCAGCGATCTGGCTGATATCGGTGGAGCCCAGCGTGACACCGTAGTCCCCGCCCGTGCGGATCGTCGCATCGAGGAATATCGGCGCTATCCCAGGCAGCAAGAAGCCGAACCTCGCGGCCTCCCCACCCGACGGTTCCAGGTTGACGATCGGCAGCGTGAACGTCCCGATATGGTCCCCCCCAGTGAACACCGTCGGTTCCTTGATCGTGATCATCGCGACGCCCAGCACCGACTGCGGCACACACGTCTGGTTGAAGAACTCCGCGATCGTGCACTTCGTAAACACCGTCGGGTTACCAATCAGCCCCGGCGGAAGCTCCCCGATAAGATCCTTCGGCAGCTGTGCCGGTTCGCCCGCCGCCGTCTGCTCCAACGTGAGAGTACCCGTCACCTGAAACGGATGCGAACCAGCCTGCGAATCAATGCCCCCACCCTCTTCTTCAGCAGTCAATTCATAGTCCTGCACACCAAACGGAGTCGCCTGCCCACTCACCGTTATCGGCCGCGCCAACGACACGCTCTGCGCCCCACCACCAGAGACACTCACTTCGTTTTCCTCACCCGTACTCGCACCCTCGCCTACGACAACCCCGATATCGACTTCGATCAACGCATACGGCGCCAAGGGCGCCTTGGACGTGCACTTCACGGTACGCGGCGATTCGACCGAGCACGTCACCGGATTGCCGCCCGACGTGAACGAGAGACCCGAAATGCCTTCCGCGACGATCGCTTCCAGCCCAGCGGGAAGCCTATCGACGATCGTCGTTTCACCAGTCGTCGGCGCATCGCCGAGATTCGCCGCCGTAACTACGATGTACGAGCCCTGGAAAGAGGAGCCTTCGGTGAGGACTTTGTCTTCGGCTTTGCCGATTTCTTCGCGGACTTTGAACGGTTCAGGTTTCTGACCCGCCGCGACCGCGGTGATGACCCGATACCGTTTGACGCCTTTTTCGAGTTCCGGCAGGGAAACCGGTTCTTCTTTCACCGTCACGTTGCCTGCGCCATATCCCAATTCTCCGAGCGTATTCCGAATGTTTTCCGCCGTCAGCAACCTGGTGGCGAACCCTTCAGCCTGAAATTCGGCCGCGAACGGTTCCGTCGCGAGTTCCTGTTCCTGTTTGCCAACCTCGATAACGAGATCCGTGCCGACGTGTCCCCTGAATTCGCCGGGTTCCGTCACGATTTCCTGCACCTCCCTTGTCCCCGTGAAGCCACCCACGGGCAGATAACCAGGCCTCGAGCTCGACGTCAAATGCCACCACGGCGCGGCGGCCAGCGACGAAGACGCACACCCAAGCCAAGCCAACGACGCGACGAACACCACAAGCAGCAGCCGCGCACCACGGCGCCCAACACCTATCGATTTACGCTGTGGACTCATCTACCTGCTCCTTGGCTTGTCGCTTGTTTTTGTGGCCTTGGTCGTGTGTTTGGTTTTGTGTGGGGGGTTGTAGTGTTTGTGGGCTTGGCTTTCGCAATGCTTGCGCCTGGCTCTCGACTTCTCTTTCCTACAGGCTTTGAGGGCTTTGGCTAGCTTGGCGGCGCGGATTTGCGCGGCGGTTTTGGGTTTGGTTGCTGGTGGGGGGGTGGTGGGTTGGTTGGGGGCGGTGAAGGTGGCGCTCGGGGGTGCTCCGAAGATTTCGGGTTGGGGTGTGGGTGCTTGGCGGCAGGAGTCGGGGGTGGCGCAGGGGGGTGGTTGTTCTGCGGGGGGCGGGAAGCAGGGGCTGGTGGTGGTGCACTGGTGCGCGTCGTAGATGTCGAGGGCGGTGTCGGTGTCTGTTGGGGAGAGTTTTTCGCTGGTTATGAAGAAGATGTCGTTGCCGTTTTCGCCGGCGTCGAAGAACGCGGATTCTTCTCTTGAGTCCCCGGAGGAGATGAGGTTCACGCAGCCCTGGGAGTGTTCGCTGTAGGTGCTGCTGGCGGTGGTGCAGCTGCCGGTGCCGGGCGGCTCGTACTCATAAACGTCCCACGTGCCGTCACCGTCTTGAGGGACCAGCGCGTCGTCGCTGTTGAAGAACATCCGCCCGCTGTTTGACAGATACCGCGACTGGTAGCGGGCGGCAGACACGCCGCCGTATCTCGTCCAGGCGGGCAGGTCCGCCGCGAGCCAGCTCGTGCTCTCCCACTTGTTGAATTCGCCGACGAACGGCATGCTTCCGCTGTTGGGGGGACCGTATTCTTGGCCGGTGGGGCGTGCGCCTGTCGGCTGGCATGACACGCACGCCAAATGTTCGTTTTCGCCGTTGTAGAGGTAGGCCTCCTCGTCGGGCTGGCCGCTGAGCGCGTCGTGGTTGTCATACCCCGTCAGTTCGCGCTGGGACATGAACGCCAGCCAACGCCCGTCGGGGGATACTCGGGCGGTCAACTGCCCGAGTTCCTCGCCGGCTGTACCGGCCCAGTCGGGGAAGTCCGCGCCGGAGAGGCGCGCGGCGAGCCTTGTGATGCCGTCGTGGCGGGCATACAGGTTGCACTGCGTGCCGGGTGAGGTCGCGGTCGCGACTTCGTTGCAGCTTCCGTGGAGGGCTCCGGGGACGGGCACCCCGTTGTTCTCGAGCACCCCGTCAGCGACAAAATACACCCACGAGCCGTCTTCGCTTGCGCCGACCACCGCGCCCTGCACAGCCGCCGGCCTGCGGCCCACCAGCGGCGTCAAATCAGACAGCCTGCACGCAAGCCGCCCCGCTTCTTCGACCATTTCACACTCATACAGATCCCAGGTTTCACCGACGGCGCCGGCGTCCCCGGTCAGCTGCTGGGTGTCGGTGAAATACACCTTCGACCCATCACTCGAAGCGACCTGAAACCGCGGGTGCAGTCCTCCGCTGCCGGAGCCGCCCTGCACCGCGTCCAAGCGCACCGTCTGCCCCGTCGCCATGTCCCGCATGTAGAGATGGTGTTTTCCGTTTGGTTGTGCTTCCCAGATCACTCGTGAGCCGTCATCGGAGACGGCGTGCCTCGCGGCCCCATCGCCGTACCCGAGGTTCACGGTCCCCTTGGCGGCTTCACCGGGTTGTTTTGCTTCGCTTGCTGGGAGGACGCTGACGAGCGCGAGGCTGCCCTGCGACCACTCATACAGGCCGTTGACTTCGGTGGGTGTCCTGCTCAACGCCGTGTTGGAGTTGAGGATGATGTGCTTACCGTCAGGTGTCGCGCCGACGAATTCGGGGCCGCAGAACAGCCGTCTGTTGCCTGGCGGGCCGGGGCACGCGCCGGTTTCACCGAAGCTCGTGCCGGGGGGGACGTTCGCGTGTTCCTGGACGCTCTGCGGGCACGCGCCGGGTGCTGCGGGGCAGCCCGTCACGAGCGGCTGATAGCAGGAGCTCACGCACTGCATGGTGTGGTTCCCGCCGGTGAAGTCGCTGCGGAGATACGCTGTTTGTTCTGAGGCTTCGGGGGAGAGCGTGGTTGTGAACGCCCCGATAGGGTGCACGATCCCGATGGAGAGATCTTCAGAGAAGAACCGGTACTCTTCCCCGAAGTTCAGGCCCGCGCCGGTGATCTGCTGGTGCGGGGTCGCGATGTCGCGTGACTGCCAGGATGAGGAGCCCGCCCCCCCGCGGGTGGAGAGAACCTGCACCCCACGGGAGTACCCCGCCGCTTCTGCTTCGGTGGGCTCGTCGGTGAAGTACGTGAACGCTTCGCCACCCGCGGCGGACTGGATGACCCCCTGCACGAGCCTCGTTTCGATCAACGCCCCGCGCTTTTGGGCGGGGGAGACCATCTCCCACTCCCGCTGGTCGGCGAGGACGAACCCCCCCGCGCTCTGCGTCGTGAACGTCTGGTCGGGCCCCGTGAACGTCTCCGGTTTGCCTTCCACGACGCTGAGCGCTACCAGCCGGAAATGGTAGAGGGTGCCGGGGGACAGGCCCTGCACGTGCTGGGCGGGCACTTCCACCGCTTCTTCCCCAGACCCGATCGAGACGCCCGGCGCGGCCGGTACCTGCGTTTCATATTCGCTGCTGCGGCCATACTCGAAGTACACGCTCGTAGCAGGCGCGGCGGGCGGGGTGTTCGGGTTGACCGTCGCCTCCAGCGTCACGGATGTCGCGGCGACGTCCGCGGCGGACTCTTCACGGATCCCCACACCAAGCGTCGTGAACGCTTTCGTCTGAAACGCTTCGCCGGGGTTCCTCACACCATCCGTCACGTTCGTTGCCTGCAACCGATAGTAGTAGGTCTTATCCGGCTGCAATCCCCCCGCGATTTCGGCGTGCACCACGACCCCGCTCGCGCCGTTGGGGACGCGTTCTTCGCATCCGGCGAACTGGCCCAGCGATTCTGTTTCACCCCACGCGAACCCGCACGTCGCTTCGCCCGTGCCTTCCGGGTCAACGACCCCTTCAAGCCGCGCCCGGTCAAGGCCCGCTACCGCCGCGCCCGTTTCCACAGACGCCACAAACCCATTCGCGGCGAACACATCCACGACCCCGCCCTCAGGCCCGACATCGCCGACATACACCTCATGCGTGACCTCGTCCACCGCGACACTCGCCAACGCGGTGAACCCTCCTTCCGGCGTTTCGATGATATGCCCGAGATACGCGCCTTCCGCGGTGAACTCATCGACCACACCACCCCCTTCCTGCTGCACATACAGGTCGCCTTCGCTGCCGTCGATGGCCAACGCGCCGACCTGCCCTTCAAAAGAGCCCGCCGGGGTGCCCGTGACCTGCCCCATGTACTCATAGGCATTCAGCGTCGTCGCCTTGAACAGATCCACGACCTTCCCGTCAGAGATCGCGACCTCCCCGTTGGATTCATCCACCGCGACCTTCCGGCTCCCCGTCAAAGCGAACGGGATGACGCTCCCTTCCGCACAGACTTCCCCAACCGCTGGGCACGTCCCCTTGATCTGCGCCACCACGAGAGGTTCTTCCCCCGCGACTTTCTCCGTCGCCGGGTCGAACACATCGACGACGTTCTGCTGCTGTTCGCTCTGGGAGGCCGTCGCGACATACACATCGCCACGCGCTTCATCACCCATAAGCACAGAGTTATCCACCGCGACATCCTTGACCGTATCCGGGCCGAACGATTTACCCGGCGTGCCCGCCCCAGTCCACGTGCCCAGCAAGCCACCCGCGCCCGCCAACACCCCCACAACACCCGGAGAGCCCACCACCCTTTCTTCAGCACCGACATACACATCGCCACTACCATGCCCAACAGCAACACCCTTCCCTGTCTGAAGTTCCCCCGCAGCACCTTCAGAATGCGCCAGCTGCAATTCGAATTCCCCCGACCCCGCAGAAAACCGGTCCACCCGAGTAGCTTCCGCCGAGCTACCCGCAATATCTTCCGCGATGAACACCTCGCCCGAATCGACCGTCATCGAGTTCACTTCGCTCAACCTCCCCCTCGACACCGCCGCAGAACCCGGCGGAACACCTTCACTGAGCCTCGCCGACGGACCCGCCAAATATTCGTGCGTCACCGCCGCAGCAGCCCACCCACCAGCCACCGACAACCACAGCAACCCACACAGCAACACCCCCACCACAACACGCCCAGCCCCACGCAACCCACCAAACCCCCACCCCGACACCGACACCGACACCGTCGGGACACGCCCACCGACAGGCCCCACCCCAACCCCACGGCCACGACGAACAGCGCCACCCCTCCCAAACACAAAGCTCATCCCTCGCAACCGCTCCTCCCTAACCCACTCGAACACACCACACAAACCCAGCAGCCACCCATCTCCACCATCTCCACCACACAGCCAGCATGACGCTACCAGCCACCCACAACACTAAACCCCCCACCAGCCCCCGCCAAGACCCGTCTCCGACTCCCCCCAAACCCCAACAACCACCCCACCTCCCCAACACCCAAACACCACCCCCCAAACACCCCCACCACACAACGGTGGGCCGGACCCCAACCAACACGGCCCCAGCCCACCACAACAACCACGCTACAACAAACCTACAACCTCAACAACACACCACTCATTTCACTATCTTGGTTGGACCCACTAACATCCCCACTTCATCTTTTTCGGCTAACTCACCACCCGCCTGGAAAGTCCCAGTACCATTCAACTGCACTAACAGTTTCGCCGTTTCCATCCCACCGCTATCGTTTTCCCATTTTTCGAATTCCTGTACCGTTCCTCCTACCGTCGTCGTGAGCACATTCGATTTTGAACAGTAACGACGATGTATTGAGCGGCGCGATCGTCCCTAGCACGCTACCTAACACTATCTGTAACAGCGTCTGGGTTCCTTTTTCGTTTTTGCATTCGAGATGCACCGGCGTCACCTTGAACAGGATCAGCGCCTTCGGTGACTGCGACGGACCCGGCACCAATTCCCACGTACCACCCGTTAAGATGGTTTTGGCAGGGTCACCTAAACTATGACACTCCGACCCTTTACCAAAACCCGGCGCCGAACATCCCGTGAAATCGATCGTGAAGGTACCCGACTTTTTGCCTTTACCAGTTTCATCCCTGAGTAACGTACATTCGATGTTACCCACACCACTCGAGAGCGAACTTACAGCGTTGCTTTTGCTCGTCCCGGCCCTTTCGGTTTCGAATTCCGGTAATTCCGCCGCCGAAGCAGACGCCGCACCAACAACACCCAACACAAACACCGACAACAAAGCCACACCAATCATTCTCATTCTAAGCATCACAAAACACTCCAATACAGTAGACAACAAACAAAACCAGCCCCGACAGAACAACCCAACACGCCAGGCAACCCCATCAAGACCACACCACCACCACACCCCAAAACCAACCCAGGGCCGACAGCAGCAACACAACACATACCACCACCAGCCCCCCAAGTCAACCAAAACCACCAAATGTCTCCCACTCCAACCCCCAACAGGGGCGAAACTCCGCCAACACGCCCCATCCCACGAACCTCCCGCCGACACCCAACCGTGGGCCGGACCCCAACCAACAGGGCCCGGCCCACCACAACAACCACGCTACAACAAACCTACAACCTCAACAACACACCCCTCATTTCACTATCTTGGTTGTCCCCACTAACATTCCCACTTCATCGTTTGGGGCTAACTCACCAACCGCCTGGAAAGTCGAACTACCATTCAGCGCGACTAACAGTTTCGCGGTTTCCATCCCACCGGTATCGTTTTCCCATTTTTCGATTTCCTGCGTCGTACCACCTGCTGTTATCGTCTTCACATTGATCGTGAACAGTAACGACGATGTATTGAGCGGGGTGATCGTCCCTAGCACGCTACCTAACACTATCTGTAACAGCGTCTGTGTTCCTTTTTCGTTTTTGCATTCTAAATGCAAAGTCGCTAATAAGAACAAGATCAATGCCTTCGGGGTCTGCGACGGACCCGGCACCAAATCCCACGTCCCACCCGTTAATATCGTTTTGGCCGGGTCACCTAAACTATGACACTCCGACCCTTTACCAAGACCCGGCGCCGTGCACCCCGTGAAATCAATCGTGAACGTACCCGACTTTTTGCCTTTACCAGTTTCATCCCTGAGTAACGTACATGCGATGTTACCCACACCACTCGAGAGCGAGCTTTGTTCGTTGCTTTTGCTCGTCCCGGCCCTTTCGGTTTCGAATTCCGGTAATTCCGCCGCCGAAGCAGACGCCGCACCAACAACACCCAACACAAACACCGACAACAAAACCACACCAATCATCCTCACTCTAAGCATCACAAACCTCCACCACTAGATTCACAGCGGGCAAACCCCACAGACCACCCAAACCACAAGCAGCCCACAAGACCGCCCACCACCAAGCCACAAACCACATCCCACAGAGAGCACTCATTCGAGTATCCCACAACCGGCGCGGCGAGTCAAGGCGAACCCGCCCCTACAAACTCGCCCCGTGGTCGCGCACGAGCTCGTTCAACCTCACCTTGTCGTGGCGCTCCCCCTCGGCCAGGCGCTTGATCACGAGCACGCAGGGAAGACCGAAGTCCCCGCCGGGGAAGCTCCGCGAGCGGGTCGCGCCGATCGCCACGCTCCACGCGGGAATGCGCCCCCGCGCGAGCTCCTCGCTGCTGGCGGCGTCGATCACCGGGATCGTGGGCGAGAGGATGACCCCCGCGCCCACGACCGCCCCCCGCCCCACACGCGCGCCTTCGATCAACATGCAGCGGCTGCCCACGAACGCCCCGTCCTCGACGACCACCGGCCTCGCCTGCAACGGCTCGAGCACGCCGCCCACGCCCACGCCGCCGGAGAGGTGCACGCGCTCGCCGATCTGCGCGCACGAGCCCACCGTTGCCCACGTATCGACCAGGGTCCCCGCACCCACATACGCGCCGACGTTGACGAAGCTCGGCATCAGGATCGCCCCCGGCGCCACATGAGAGCCGAAGCGGGCGTAGGCGCCCGGCACCACCCGCACACCCGGACAGCCGCGCTTCGGCGGCAGCCGATCGGCGAAGCGCATCGGTCCCGCCTGCGTGCGCTCCAGCGGGCACAGACGAAACAGCATCACGATCGCCCGCTTCAGCCACTCGTGCACCGTCACGTCGCCGCCCGGCGCGACCTCGGCCACCCGCAGGCGCCCCCGGTCGAGCAGCTCGATCGCGCGCAGGACGCTCTCGCGGGCCGCCGTGTCGCGCTCGTCGAGCTCCGCGCGGCGCTCCCACAGCTCGTCGATCTCCTCCCGCAACGACTCGACGCCGCCGAAGTCCGCGACGCTCGCCGGCCTCGTCATCCTTCGCCCACCCGCGCCGGCGCCGGGACGAGGACGTCGGGCTCGAAGCGAAGCGTCGCGAAGTAGTCGCGCCGGACCTCCTCGCGGCGGCGGATCAGCTCGACGCTGCCGTCCATGCGCAGCAGCAGCTCCTGGGGGCGCAGGCGGCCGTTGTAGTTGAAGCCCATCGCGTGAGAGTGCGCGCCCGTGTCGTGGATCACCAGCAGATCGCCCTCGCGCAGACTCGGGAGCTCGCGCTGGATCGCGAGCTTGTCGTTGTTCTCGCACAGCGACCCCACGACGTCGACCGCTTCCCGCGGCCGCTCGCCGCGGTCGCCGTGCAGGGTCACGTGGTGGTAGGCGTCGGGGTACAGCGCCGGGCGCATCAGCGCCGCGATCCCCGCGTCCACGCCGGCGTACTCGCGCCACTTGCTCATGCGGTTGATCACACGCGTGACCAGCGCCCCGTGCGGGCCCGTGACGAAGCGTCCCGCCTCGAGCAGCAGCTTGGGACGGCGGCCGGTGCGCTCGGCGTGAGCGTCCAGCAGATCGCCCGCGCCGCGACCCAACGCCTCGACGTCGAGGCTCGGGTCCCCCGGTCGATACGGGATCCCCAGGCCCCCGCCCGCGTTGACGAGCTCGAGCGCGATCCCGAGCGCCCGGCGCAGCCGCTCCTCGATCTCGAGCAGCATCGCGATCGTCGCGAGCAGCGGCTCGACGGTGAGGACGTTGGAGGCGATCATCGCGTGCAGCCCGAAGCGCTCGGCGCCGAGCTCGCGCGCCCGCGCGTAGGCCGGCTCCAGCTGGTCGCGGCGCAGCCCGAACTTGGCCTCCAGCGGCGAGCCGATCAGGCGATCGCCGACGCGCTCGGCGCCGGGGTTGAAGCGAAAGCAGACGACCCGTGGGGCGCACGGGAGCTTGTCCACCAGGGAGACGTCGTCGACGTTGACGATCGCGTTCATGGCGATCGCCGTCGCGAACTCCTCCCCGGTGGTGTTGTTGGAGGTGAAGAACACCTCCTCCCCGTGCGCCCCGCAATCCCGTGCGAGCTCGAGCTCTGCGATCGAGCTGCACTCCATCCCCAAGCCGTGCTCGCGCAGGATGCGCAGGACCGTCGGGTTCGGCAGCGCCTTGACGGCATAGTGCTCGTGAAAGGACTGCCCGTCGAACGCGGCGAGCAGGCGCTCCGCGCTTCCCCGGATCCCGCGCTCGTCGTAGATGTGAAACGGCGTCCCGAAGTGCTCGGCGATCGCCGGGAGCTCCGCCTCCAGGCGATCGGCGAACTGCCCACTGATCGGCATCTCCTCGCCGCGCCCCGCTCGCTACCCGCTGCGGTGGGCCGTGATGATCGCGCGCGTGCGCAACCCCGACAGCGGTCGCCGGTAGACGATCGACGCGGTTGAGATCCGCGTGAAGCCCGCGTTCCCCAGTTCTTCGGCGATCCAACGCTCCGAGAGCCAGTAGAAGCCCGGGACGTTCGCGGAGCGCTGCACGGGCTCCGCGGATTTGGGGGAGTCGTTGGAGATCACGACCGTCCCGCCGCGCGCCTTCAGCCAGCTGTGAAACAGGCACAGGGCTACGTGGGCGCCGTCTTTGCCGTCGTGCAGGTGACCCAGCAGGCCGTCGGCGTAGAGCACGTCCCAGTAGCCCGGCTGGACGTCCCACGTGTAGAGGTTGTGGTTGATCGCCGGCACCCCCGCCTGGCGCGCGAGCGCAACGGCCTCCTCGAGCGCGTCGACGGCGAGCACGGGGTAGCCTTCCCGGCAGAGCACGCGCTCCACGAACGCGTTGCCCGAGCCGAGGCTGAGCAGCAGGTTCTTGCGGTCGCGGTTGAGCGCGTTGCGCAGGTGCTCGAGGATCCACCAGCGGTACGTCGGCGAGCAGATCGACGGGGTCGTCGAGTCGCCCCTCGGGATCCCGTGCTCCCATTCGTCGAACAGGCTGCGCTCGACCGAGCCGGTCAGGTAGAACGAGCGCAGGTCGTTCTCCAAAGCGTTCGGGTCGGCCATCGAGGTCTCCGGGCCGCAGGGCACGTCCGTGCTCGCCGTCATCCCTGTCATCCCGTCATCGGTTCAGCTCGGGCGCCTCGGCGAGACCCAGCGCGCTCAGCCCGCTGGAGAGCAGCGCCCGCATGATCCGTCCCACCGCCGGGTCGGTGTCGGTCTCCAGATACCAGGTGCCGATCCGTGCCAGCACGCGCACGAGCTCGAGCACGTCGAGGCTCTTGACGGCTCGGTTCAGCAGCGGGCGCAGCTGGGACTGCGCGACGACCGAGCGATGGCGCTCTTCGTCGGGCAGCGGCAGCGGCCCGCCGTCGTTCGCCGGGTCCCACGCCCTCGCCCACGCCCGCGCGAGCGTCCAGCCGGTGTTCGCGGTCGGGTCGAGCACGCGCTCGGCGGTGATCGCGAGCGGCTCGTGCAGGGGGTGATCCAGGCACATGCCCATCAGCACGATCGCCGCTAGGTCCTGGGCCGCGCACGAGGAGCGCTCCTCGATTGACAGACCGCGCAGCGCCTCGTCGGCGATCAGCATGTCCAGCAGGTCGTCGATCAGCAGCGTGCTCTCGCCCCCCGGACCGACGTCCCGGTCGGTCACCACGTGGGCGTGCAGGACCGCCGTCGGGTACACCGTCGCCCCCGGAGACAGACCGCGCAGGATCTGGTCGAGGTTGTCGCGGCGTTCCTCGCTGGAGAGGCGGATGAGGGTCACGCCGGTCATCTCCGTCATCAGCGAGCGCCAGATCGTCAGCGCGCGCAGGTCCCGCGTGGGGAAGCCGTCGCGGCCGATCAGCGGCAGGGAGGTGTGCTGCACGGCGTCGGTCTCGAACTCCAGCGGCCCCCGCGGCGAGCCGCTGATCACGCCCTGCGCGAGAGCCAGACGGACCATGGGCTCGATCCGCGGGATGTACTGCGAGTCGAAGATCGTCCGCTCGAAGCGCACCCCCAGGCGCGCGAGCGTCTCGTTCTGGCCGCTGACCGCCCAGTCGCGCACCGTCTGCCACAGCTCGCGGATCTCCGGGTCGCCGTCTGCGAGACGGGCGAGGAGTGAGTCCACGAGATCTCCGTCCTCGCGGGGCTCGTGCGCGTGCAGCGCGTGCAGGCGGCCGACGAAGCGGTCGCTCTTCTCCCCCGCGCTCGCGGGATCCACCTCCTCGGCGTAGCGCAGGTAGCCGGCCATCGCCTCGCCCATGTCGCGTCCGGCGTCCGCGATCTGGGTCTGTCGCGCGACGTGGGCACCCGCGGCCTCGAGCGCCCCGGCGAGCGCGTTGCCGAGCGCGATGTTGCGCAGGTAGCCGGCGTGCAGGGCGGTCGTGGGGCTCGGGTCGCAGAAGTCGACGATGTAGGGGACATCCTGCAGCAGCGCCGCGGGCGCCGGCGACGCCCGGCGCCCCGCACCGCGGGCGCCGAGCTCGACTACCGGCGAGTCGTCGAGGCGCGCCGCCGGCGCATCGAAAAGGGACTCCGTCGATGCCAATTGAGTAGCCATGATGAACGCCCGGCGAGGCTAGTCCAGACTCCGAAGCGCTGTCAAACGCGCCTGCCCCGGAGCTCGCCCGAGGCGCACGGGAGCGCCCCGAACCCCAGGCCCGCACGGCGCTTGGCGCCCGCCGCCGAGTTCGGCCGAAGCGTCTCCGACATGCGCGCGCTGCGGTGTGAGAGGGCGGCGCTCAACAGGTGTGAGAGCAAGGCGAGGGAGAGAGAGACATTCCACCTCCTCGCGCCGCCGCGCCGGTGCGCGTTTGCGCCGCGTGATCGCCGGGATCTCCAGGTTGGATGCCCCAGCGGATACCTTCGAGCGCGATGGAGTCCAAGCTCGGCCTCGACGTGGGGATGGTTGAATCCTGCCGGCACGCCGCCGGGCGGATCGCCGGCCGGCTCGCCGCGGAAACAGCGGGCAGGACGACCGTCTCGGTCGAGCGGACGGTCACCCGCCTGCTCGGCGTGGACGGGATCAGCGCGCTCGAGGTTCCCCTGCCCAACGTGCTCGTCGAGCACGTCCACGACGGCGGCGGCCTCGGCCGGGGAGTGGCCTACTGGCTCGGCAACGCGATGCTCGCGACCGGACGCGACGCGCAGGAGATCGCCGAGGCGCTCGGCGCGGGCGAGCTCGACCTGTACGCCCTGCCGCGGGCGCAGGACGACGAGATCCACGGCCTGATGGCGCGGGAGTGCGAGCGGCGGATGGGCGATATCTCAAGACGCGCAGCCGAGCGCCGCGCGCTGCGCGAGCGCCTGGGCAGCGGCGAGACGCCGCTGCGCTACATGCTCAGCGGCACGGGGAACGTGTACGAGGACGTGGTCCACTCGATCGCCGTCGCGGAGACCGGCGGGGACGTCGTGTCCGTCACCCGCTCGACCGCGCAGAGCCTGCTCGAGCACGTGCCCTACGGCCCCACGACCGAGGGCTACGGCGGGACGTTCGCCACCCAGGCGAACTTCCGGATCATGCGCGAGGCGCTGGACGAGTGGTGCGAGCAGCACGGACGCTACGTGCGCCTGTCGAGCTTCTGCTCGGGGCTGTGCATGAGCGAGTTCGCGACGCTCGGGGCGATGGAGGGCCTCGACAACATGGTCAACGACGCCCTCTACGGGATCCTCTACCGGGACATCAACATGCTGCGCACGCTGATCGACCAGCGCGTCTCGCGGATGATCAACGGGTACTTCGGGATCGTCATCAACACCGGCGAGGACAACTACCTGCGCACGGCCGACGCGCTGCAGGCGGCACCGTCGGTGACGGCCTCGCAGTTCATCAACCACCAGCTCGCCCGCGACTCGGGCATGGCCGACGAGCAGATCGCGCTCGGCGACGCCTTCGAGATCGACCCGCCCACGAGGAACGGGCTGCTGTACGCGTGGGCGCAGGCCCAGCTCACGCGCGAGCTGTTCCCCGACTGCCCCGTCAAGTACATGCCCCCGACGCGCCACATGGACGGCAACCTGTTCCGCACCCACGCCGCCGACACCCTCTTCAACCTCGTCACGATCGCCACCGGGCAGGGCATCCAGACGGCCGGGGTGCCGACCGAGGGGGTCTTCACCCCGCACCTCTACGACCGCGTGGTCGGACTGGAATGCGTGAACTACGTCTTCAACGCCGCCCGCGACCTCGGCGAGGAGATCGAGTTCAGGCCCGCGGGGATCGTCCAGACGCGGGCGCGCGAAGTGCTGCGCCGGGCGCACGAGCTGCTCGAGCGGATCGCCGAGGTGGGGATGTTCGGGGCGATCGAAGACGGCACGTTCGGCGACGTGCGCCGGCGCATCGGCGAGGGCCGCGGAAGAGGGGGGATCGTCGAGACCGACGACGGGTACTTCAACCCGGCCGTCGAGCTGATGCAGGGGGCCGGGGTTGCCTAGACCGCGGGATTCGCCACCCCAGCCGCAAAAACTTCCGCCTAGACAGATGCCGCCCGTCGACCGGATGCCTCGGCGAGATCGGATGCCCGAGGCGGACCCGACGCCCCGGGTGGACCTGACACCCCTGGTGGACCGGATACCCCGGGTGGATCTGAGGAGGGTGAGGCCCTATGGCGATCACATGGACGACGGGATCATGCAGCTGAGCTTCACCCTGCCCGTGGCGCAGGGGCAGGCGGCGCGCAAGTGCGCGCTCGAGCTCGCGGGCAGGCTCGGGCTGGATCGCGCCGAGGTCGTCCACCACCAGCGCCTGCGCGAGGGCTACACCCACTTCATCCTCTACGCGCACTGCCCCCACACGGTCGACTACACCTCCCAGCAGGTGGACGAGCTGGACCTGGAGGACATGAGCGAATACGAGATCGAGGCCTACGCGCAGCAGCACATCGGGCGCCCGATCGTGGTCGTCGGCGCGTGCACCGGCTCGGACACCCACAGCGTGGGGATCGACGCGATGCTCGACCTCAAGGGCTTCCAGGGCAACCGCGGCCTGGAAGGCTACCGCGCCTTCGACGCCCACAACCTCGGCGGCCAGATCCCCAACAGCGTGCTGGTGGCCAGGGCGATCGACCTGGACGCCGACGCGATCCTCGTCTCCCAGACGGTCACCCAGCAGGACCTGCACATCCGCAACCTGACCGAGCTCGTGGAGATGCTCGAGGCCGAGGGCCGCCGCCGGCGGACGATCCTCGTGTGCGGGGGCTCGCGGGTCACCAACGAGCTGGCGAAGGAGCTCGGCTTCGACGCGGGCTTCTCGCGGGGCACCTACCCGCACCAGCTGGCGAGCTTCCTCGTGCGCGAGCTGGCCGAGCGCATGGGTAGGGCGCCGGCATGAGCACTGCCTCAGGGCCAGAGGAGGCCGTCGGCATGAGCACGACCTCCAGGCCGCAGGAGGCCGTCGGCGCGGATGAACGGCGGGCGAAGATGGAGCGCCTGCGCGCGGACGGGGGGGATCCCTACCCTCATTTGAACACCGAGGTCCCCCGCACTCCGATCGCGGAGCTCCGGGGCGCGCACGACCCGGCGCGTCTGGGACCCGGGGAGCATCCCGGCCTGAGCTACCGCGTGTGCGGGCGACTGATCGCCCGTCGCGGTCACTCCAAGACGGCGTTCCTTGACGTGCGCGACCAGTCGGGCTCGATGCAGGTGGTGGCGCGCGAGCAGGCCATCGGCGAGGAGGCATACGCGCGCATGCTGGATCTCGACGTCGGCGACATCGTGAGCGTGGAGGGCGAGGTGTACGTCACCCTCCGCGGACAGCTCGCGCTGGGGGTGAGCGAGTGCACGCTGCTGGCCAAGGCGCTGCGCCCACCGCCGGATCGCCGCCACGGCGTGGAGGACCTCGGCACGCGCTACCGCTACCGCGAGCTCGACCTGCTGGCCAACGCGAAGACGCGGGAGATGTTCTTCAAACGGACGAAGACGATCGAGGCGATCCACGAGGTGCTGCGCGAGAAAGGCTTCACCCAGGTGGAGACGCCGATGCTGCAGACGCTCGCCGGCGGTGCCTCCTCGCGCCCGTTCACCACCCACCACAACGCGCTCGGCGTCGATCTGTACCTGCGGATCTCCGTCGAGCTGTTCCTGAACCGGTGCATCGTCGGGGGCCTGGAGAACGTGTACGACCTCGGGCGGGCGTTCCGCAACGAGGGCATCTCCCACCGCCACAGCCCCGAATTCACGATCCTCGAGTGCATGATGAGCTACGCCGACTACCGCGACACGGCCCGCTGGTGCGAAGAGGTCACCGAGCAGGTGGCGCTGCGCACCCTCGGGCACACGAGGATCGAGCAGTACGACGGCCGGGCGATCGACCTCGCGAGGCCGTGGCGGCGGATCACGCTGCGCGAGGCGATCGAGGAGGCCGTGGGGATCGACTACCTGGAGGCGAGCAGCGAGGAGCTGGTGGCGGTCCTCGACGAGCCGGTGGACCCGGAGCAGAGCTGGGGCAAGCTCGCGGAAGCCGTGTACAGCAAGTACGTCGAGCCCACCCTGATCCAGCCCACCCACGTGTTCGATTTTCCCCTCGAGCTCTTCCCGATCTGCAAGCGCCACGCGCACGACCCCCGCCTGGGCGAGCACCACGACACGGTGATCCGCGGGATCGAGGTCCTCTCGGGCGACACCGAGCTCAACGACCCCGTCGACCAATGGGAGCGCTTCGTCAACCAGCGCCGGCAGCGCCCGGGCGACGACGGCGACCAGCCCCATCCCCATGACGAGGGCTACGTGCGGGCGCTCGAATACGGGATGGCCCCCACCGCGGGGGGCGGCATCGGGGTTGACCGGCTGCTGATGATCCTCTCCGGGGTGGAGTCGATCCGCGAAGTTGTGCCGTTCCCGACGCTGCGCGAGCGGCGCTGAGAGCACACCGAGTAGCGGGCTCGCGTATTGAGTAGCGGGCTCCCGTATCGAGTAGCGGGCTCCCGCGTATCGTTCCCCTCCTTGAAATGGTTCTGTTTTATGGCTATAGTCCGACAACTGGGCAAGATCGATCCTATTGGGAGGCTTTCGTGATGGTCGGTGACGGGCTGAAGCGGTCTCTGCGCGCCTCCCGCTTCGGCGCGGCCTGCTGCTGCGTCCTCGGCGGCGGGCTCGTGCTCGGGAGCGTCCCCGCGTCGGCGTCCGGCGAAAAACCGCAGGCGCCGATCACGGAAGCCTGCGGCGGACCGGCCACGCCGGGGGCGGTCCGGCTGTGCGGCACCCTCAACCCAAACGCGAGCGCAAAAGTCGGCTACCGCTTCGCGTACAACTCGGGTCCAAGCTGCACCGCCGGAAACGCCACGCCGGGAGCGGAAGTCGAAGGCCAGGACATCGCGGTCACCGGCGAAATCAGCGGCCTCACACCAGGCACCGAGTACACCTACTGCCTCGTCGCGAGCAACCCCGCCGGCGAAACCTACGGCCAGGCCCTCAGCTTCACGACGCCCGGAACTCCACCACCGCAGGCGCCGATCACGGCGCCGGTGGCGCAGTCTCCCTCGCAGGGCACAACGTCGAGCGAAGGGGGCACCGGCGGCACGACGACCCCCCTCCCGCAGGTCCTCGCCACGGTCACGCTCACACCGGCGTCGGCGCCGGCGCCGGCGCCGACGTCGACGCCGACGCCGACGATCAAGAGCGTCACCCCGTCGCCGCAGGCGCAACAGCTCGCGAACGCATTGACGGCATGCAAGCAGAAGCCAAAGCGGCGACGGGCGAGCTGTGAACGGCTGGCTCGCACGAGGTACGGCCCGACGACGGGAAGGACGAAGCGGGGCAGGACCCTGCGCGCGCGACGAGCGCCGCGCTGAGAGAACAACATCGGTCCAAACGGGAGCAAAAGGAGACGAGCGATGCCGGTTGGCAGGCTTCCCGCTGCGCACAAGCGACGGCGAGAGACGATCCGGGTGATATGGATGGCTGCGCTCGCGACGGCGTGGACCTCCACGCTGGCGCAGCCCGCGGCCGCTACGACGCCCGCGTATTCCCCAACGCCGGCGAGCTCCCCGACGCCCCCCTACTCCCCGACATCCGCCTACTCCCCAACGCCGGCGGGCGCGGGGGCCCATGCCGCGTGTCCGCCGCCAACCCAGGGGCACGCTCAATGCCTGGCGATCGTCGATCCGACGTCGACGGGGCCGCTCGCGGCGAGCGGGGCCCCGGACGCCGGCGCATCGCCGCAGGCGGGCGAACCGGCGGCGTGCTTCATCGGCGAATACGAATACTGCGGTAGCGGCGCCGACCACGGCTTCGCGCCCCAGGATCTGGAGTCGGCATATCGGCTGCCGTCGGCGACGGCCGGATCGGGGCAGACCGTGGCGATCGTCGACGCCTACGACGACCCCAACGCGCAGAGCGATCTGAACCTGTACCGCTCGACCTACGATCTGCCGGCCTGCGAAAGCGGTTGCTTCACCAAGGTGAACCAGGAAGGGGGCACGAGCTATCCCGCGGGGAACTCGGGCTGGGCGCTGGAGATATCCCTCGACCTGGACATGGTCTCTGCCGCGTGCCCCAAATGCCACATCCTGCTGGTCGAGGCGAGCACCAACAGCCTGACGAACCTCGGCATCGCCGAGGACGAGGCGGCGAAACTGGGGGCGAGCGAGATCAGCAACAGCTACGCCTCCCGGGAAATCGAAGTGGGCAAGAAACAGTTGGAAGAAGACAGCGCGTACTACCAACACGCGAAAATCCCGATCCTGGCGGCGAGCGGCGACGACGGCTACGAAAACGCCCAGTTCGGGACATATGAAAAAGAACACTGCCTCAACTGCTCGCCGAGCTTTCCGGCCGACCTCGCCGGCGTCGTCTCGGTCGGCGGCACGAGCTTGGGGGCGGCGGGTGAAACGGGTCGCGGGTGGAGCGAAGCCGTTTGGTTCTACTCGGGCAGCGGATGCACCCTGTATGTAGCCAAGCCGTCGTGGCAGACCGACAAAGGCTGCAAAGAACGGACCGACAACGACGTCGCGGCCGACGCCGCCTTGGGAACGCCGGTGTCCGTCTATGACACCTACGCGATGGTGCAGCCCGGCTGGCAGGACGTCGGCGGGACGAGCGTCGCGACTCCACTGACGGCCGGGGCCGTGGCGCTCGAGTCCAGCACCCTCAGGTCCGAAGGCATCGAAGGCATCTACAAACACCCGAGCGACTGGTTCGACGTAACCGAAGGCAGCAACTATGCCGGCATCGGCCCGGCGTGCACGGAAAAATATCTGTGCACCGGCGAGACGGGCTACGACGGCCCGACGGGCATCGGCACGCCCGACGGCGGCGCTTCCACGACGCCGCCGAGCGCGATCACCGGCGCAGCGTCCGGCGTGACGAGCACCGGGGCGACGCTGAACGCGGTCACCGACGCGGAGGCCTCGGCCACCACCTACTACTTCGAATACGGCCCGACGATGTCCTACGGAGAAGAAGCCCCGTTCGGGGGCGCAACAGTGACCGGCTACACGAAACCCGACGGCCTGACACAGGCCGTATCGGGCCTCAAGCCACAGACCGAATATCACTTCCGCGTGGTGGCCACGAGCGCCGGCGGCACCACCTACGGAGCCGATCGCGTGTTCTGGACGGCGCCCAAGCTCTACCGGACGAAGTTCGCCTCCAAGGGCACCCACGAAGGCATGCTCGAAAGCCCGCAGGCGACCGCCACCGACGCCGCCGGCGACATCTGGGTCGCGGACTCCTCCAACGACAGGATCGAGGAGTTCTCGCCGGCGGGCCACTATGTGCGCTCATGCGGCTCGCTCGGCTCGGAAGGCGGGCAGCTCAAAGACCCGACCGGGATCGCGGTGAACCCGACGAGCGACGGCTATCGCGGCGGCTACGTCTACGTGAGCGACACCGGCAACAATCGGATCGAGGTCTTCTCGCCGGAATGCAAATTCGTAGAAGTGATCGGCGCGGCCGGCTCGTGGGGACATCTCTCGCATCCCGGCGGCCTGGCGTTCGGCCGCGAGTCGCGGCTGCTGGGCTCCTACCCCAGCGTGCTGCTGGTGGCCGACTCGAGCGACAACCGGATCGTGGCCTTCGTGTGGCAGCTGACGTTCGGCACACGCAAAGCGGGCGAATTCCTCGGGTCCTACGGCACCGGCGGTTCCGGGGAAGGACAGTTCTCGGACCCGACGAGCATCGTCGCGGGGGCGGTGGAAAGCAGCGAAACGGAGAGCTTCTACGTCGTCGACTCGGGCAACGATCGCGTACAGGAGATCCAGGAAAAAGAAGGCGGGACGTATAAATTCATCAGGCAGTTCGGGACGAAAGGCAGCGGTGAAGGCCAGCTCTCCTCACCGACTGGGATCGTCAGCGACCCCTCGACGGGCGACATCCTCGTCACGGACACCGGCAACGACCGGGTCGAGGAGTTCCTGCCGAGCGGAACCTATGTCGCCAAGTTCGGCAGCGGCGGTACGGGCGCCGAAGGATTCGCAGGGCCGGCGGGCCTGTCGGTCGACGCCGGCGGCGATCTGTACATCGCCGACTCCTCGAACAACAGGATCGACGTGTGGTCGCGACCGGAATGGCGATTCGAACCGACGCCGAACGGGCCACGCGAAACGGAAGCAGAAACCGAAAGCGTGCTGAACAGGCTCTCGTGCACTGCGTGGGGCGAATGCACGGCGGTCGGGGAGTACTGGAACAGCGCGGGCCACGGGCGGCCGCTGGCGGAGAGCCGCAAGAACGGCTACGAATGGTCGCTGGAGTCTGTACCGGTTCCCACGGGTGCGAAAAAAGGCCTGCTCGACGGCGTCTCGTGCGCGTCCTCGAGCGCGTGCACGGCCGTCGGCGAATACGAAACCAGCGGCGCGGTCGTGACGGCGTTGGCGGCGGGCTGGAACGGCAAAGAATGGACGCTCCAGTCCGCCGCGATACCCACCGGGGCGAAAAAAACCTCCCTGGAAGGGGTCTCGTGCCCATCCTCCACCGCCTGCACGGCGGTCGGCACGTATGAAACCGGCGGCGGCGTGCAGACGGTGCTGGCGGAGGGCTGGAACGGCAGCAAATGGTCGGTCCAGGCGACCGCCAAACTGCCTGCGGAAACCAGGTCGAGTCACATGCACGGCGTCGCCTGCACGTCCTCGAGCGTGTGCGTGGCGGTTGGAGTCGTGGTCGTACACGAAGCCGGGTCCGAAGTGCAGCACGTGCTCGTGGAGCGCTGGAACGGCAGCGAATGGACGAGCCAGTTGACGGCGCCGGAAGGGACGCTGTATGCGGTGTCGTGCACCTCAGAAAAAGCCTGCATGGCCGTGGGCGCCGCCGCCGGCAAAACGAGCGGGGTCCTGGGCGAGCTGTGGAACGGCACGGAATGGTCCGCCCAGTCGATACCCCAGCCGGAAGCTGGGACGGGCACGCTGTACGACGTCTCCTGCGGATCCTCAAGCTCATGTCTGGCCGTCGGGCGGGCAGGTGGGGCGACGCCTATCGCCGAGCGCTGGAACGGCAGCGAATGGACGAGCCAGTCGACATCCAAGCCGGACGCCACCGAACACGCGGGGCTCCTCGGCGTGTCGTGCGTGCCTGCCGGCCAATGCCTCGGCGTGGGCTATTTCTTTGCGACGATCCCCTTCGGGGTGATCCCGGAGACCCTCGGAGAGGTCTACCCGTAACCGCGAGGGTCGCTACTGCGGCCGTAGAAGTGCTGTCACGGTGCTGCGATTTGGCATCTGGTGCCGGGCGCTTTCGCAAGGCGTTTGTCGAGTGTGATTAGTGTTAGGTCGGCCGCCTCTGCGAGTGCAACGTAAGTGGCGTCGTAAATGGAGAGGTTGCGTCGGAGCTCCCAGGCGCGCGCAGCCAAGATGTCGTAGGGCCATAGTTCGATTGTGAGGTCCAGAAGGTCCGCGTGGGCCTGGGCTGCTTGGTCGGGGCTTATCTGGCCAGAGAGCTCGTGCCTGCGGATGACGTTGGCTGTCTCGGAAGTGACGAGAGTCGGTGCCGTGATGGTGCCCGAGTCGATGGTGTGCGTGACCCACTGACCGTCGGGTCCGCTGTCGATTAGCAGCGCGGCAACAGCGGATGAGTCACAGACGAAGCTTGAGTTCACCGGCGGTCGGCGTCGCGCGCGGCAAGGATCGACGCCGCGCTCACGGTGGAGCCAGTCACCTCGACGCGCGTACGCACAGAGGGCCCGGCATCGTGCCGGGCCCTCCCGTTTGCCCATCGACTTCAGCGCTCGCCCGTGTGAGCGGGCCGGCCCGCGCTCAACGCGTGGCTACATCATCCCGCTCATGTCCGGCATCCCGCCGCCACCGCCGCCGGCGCCTTCCTTCTCCGGCACCTCGGCGACGATCGCCTCGGTGGTGAGGATGTTCTTGGCGATCGACGCGGCGTTCTGCAGCGCCGAGCGGGTGACCATCGCCGGGTCGATGATGCCGGCGGCGACGAGATCGACGATCTCGTTCGTCGAGGCGTTCAACCCGTGGCCTTTCTTGGCCTTGCGGACGTCGTTGACAACAACCGAGCCCTCGAGGCCGGCGTTCTCGGCGAGCTGGCGCAGCGGCTCCTCGAGCGCCCGCAGCACGATCCGCGCGCCCGTGCGCTCATCGTCGGAGCCATCGGCCGAAGCGCCGTTAGCGTCGACGCTGACCGACGAGGAGGCCTGCAGCAGCGCCACGCCGCCACCGGGCACGATGCCCTCCTCGAGCGCCGCCCGGGTTGCCTGCAGGGCGTCCTCGACGCGGTGCTTCTTCTCCTTCATCTCGGTCTCGGTGGCCGCGCCGACCTTCACCACGGCGACGCCGCCGGAGAGCTTGGCCAGACGCTCCTGCAGCTTCTCGCGGTCGAAGTCCGAGTCGGTGTTCTCGATTTCGGCTTTGATCTGGTTGATCCGGCCTTTGATCGCCGTGCCGTCACCGGCGCCGTCGACGACCGTGCTCGTGTCCTTGGCGACCACCACGCGACGGGCGCGACCGAGCTGTGAGAGCTGGGTGTTCTCCAGCTTCAGGCCCATCTCCTCGGTGATCACCTCGCCGCCGGTCAGGATCGCGATGTCCTCCAGCATCCGCTTGCGCCGGTCGCCGAAGCCCGGGGCCTTGACCGCCACGCCGGTGAACGTCCCGCGCAGCTTGTTGACCACGAGCGTCGCCAGGGACTCGCCCTCGACGTCCTCGGCGATGATCAGGATCGGCTTGCCGCTCTGGATGACCTGCTCGAGCACCGGCAGCACGTCGCGGACCGAGCCGATCTTCTGGTTTGCGATCAGGATGTAGGGGTCCTCCAGCACCGCCTCCATGCGGTCCTGGTCGGTGACCATGTACGGGGAGATGTAGCCCTTGTCGAACTGCATCCCCTCGGTGAATTCGAGGTCCATGCCGAACGTCTGTCCCTCCTCGACGTTGACCACGCCGTCCTTGCCGACCTTCTCGATCGCGTCGGCGATCACGTCGCCGATCTCCTCGTCGCCGGCCGAGATCGTCGCCACGCGGGCGATCTGGTCCTTGCCGGAGACCTCCTTGGACTGCGAGGCGATGTTCGCGACGACCTGGTCGACCGCTTTCTCGATGCCCCGCTTGAGGGCCAGCGGGTTCGCGCCCGCCGCCACGTTCTTCAGGCCCTGGCGAACGATCGCCTGGGCCAGCACGGTGGCCGTGGTGGTGCCGTCGCCGGCCACGTCGTTGGTGGCCGTGGCCACCTCGCGCACCAGCTGGGCGCCCTGGTTCTCGAAGACGTCCTCGACCTCGATCTCCCGGGCGATGGTCACGCCGTCGTTGGTGATCGTCGGGGCGCCGAACTTCTTGTCGAGGACCACGTAGCGGCCCTTCGGGCCGAGCGTGACCTTGACCGCGTCGGCGACCGCGTCGACGCCCGACTCGAGCGACTTGCGGGCTTCTGAGCCGTACTTCAGTTCCTTGTGAGCCATGTCTTTCAGATCTCCTTATGCGACCTTGGCGAGGACGTCGGACTCGCGCAGCACGAGCAGGTCCTCACCGGTGTCGGGGTCTTTGATCTCGGTCCCGCCGTACTTGCTGTAGAGGACCTCATCGTCCTTCTTGACGTCCAGCGGGATGCGCTTGCCGGCGTCGTCGATCCTGCCGTCTCCGACGGCGAGGACCTTGCCCTTCTGCGGCTTCTCCTTGGCGGTGTCGGGAAGGACGATGCCGCTAGCGGTCTTCTCTTCCTCCTCGATCGCCCGCACGATCAGCCGATCGCCCAGGGGCTTGAGCTTCATGTTGAAAAACCTCCATCTAGAGAATGCGACCGGCGGCCCGGAGCTCCGATCGGAGCGGAGCCGCCTCTTTGGCACTCTCGGTCCGAGAGCGCCAACGACATCCCCAATATATAGAAGATCCGCGGGCTTTTCAGAAGGAGTTGGCAGTCGATGCCCGAGACTGCCAGAAACGGCCGTTAGTTTTGCGCTCCGCCGAATCCCTTCATCGCCTCGGTCATCCCGGTGGGGTTGTCGAGGATCTGGGAGAAGCGCACGACGGTGACCGTGTCGTCCATCGACACCGACCGCCCGTAGATCTGCTCGAGGAAGTTGACCAGTTCCTCGTGGCGGCGGAACTCGGGGTTGTCGTGCTTGATGTCGCGGGGGGAGAGGTCGGCGACCTTCGTCACCTCGACCTGGTCGATGACCGCTTCGAAGATCCGTTCCCGCGGCGAGTACTGGTAGCCGATCGTGACGAGCACGGCCTGGTTCTTGCGGTACTTGCCCGACTTGTCTCCGAGTCGGATCGTGGCGGTCTTGCGCCCCCGCTTGAGCTCGTCGGCGAAGATCGTCGAGTAGAAGTTCAGAACCTGCATGACAGAGGAGCAGGCTACCGGTCTTTGCGGGCGAGGCGCTCGCGGGCGCGCGTGACCATCTCGCGCTCTGCCGTGTGGCTGAGCGTGCTCTCGGCCTCGCCGAGGTCGATCCAGCGCGCCTGCTCGACCTCGTCGTCGTGGTCCTCGGTGTCTCCTTCGAGGAAGCGGAAGAGGTAGAAGGAGACGGTCTTTGCGATCGTCCGCCCGTCGCGGCGGTACCAGTAGCGCGACTCGCCGAGCTCGCACACCGGCTCGGCGACGATCCCGGTCTCCTCGCGGACCTCCCGCGTGGCCGCCTCGATCGGGCCCTCCCCCGGGTCGACGTGCCCCTTCGGCAGGGCGAGCACCTTGGAGCCGTCGGCCGCGCGGCGGGTGGGGACGATCACGACGACCTGCTCTCCGCGGACGACCACCCCGCCCGCGGAGAGCTCGCGCCCCTGCTGGGCGGGCGGGGGCTTGGGGGAACGCTTGGAGGATTTGGATGACCGCTTGAAGGACCTAGAAGACATACTGCCTCAGGGCGTGGGGCTCGTGGACGGTCAGGCGCCCGCGGCCCTGGGAGATGACGCCGGCGCGCTCGAGCACGGCGAGGAAGCGGCTGGCCGACTCGCGCGAGGATCCCGCCAGCTGCGCGAGGTCGGCCTGGGTGGCGGTGATGAGGACGTCCGTGGGCTTCTGCCCGGCGGCGATCTCCTGGGCGGCGAGCTCGCTGAGGACGGAGGCCACGCGGCTCTGGACCGTCTGGAAGGACTGGCGGGAGAGCCGCTCGTTCGTCTCGCGCAGCCGGCGCCCCAGGGCGATCACCAGGCGGGTGGCGATCTGGGGGTGCTCGTTCATCAGCCTGCGCATGTCCGGCCCGAGCACGGCGACGACGCTCGTCGGCTCGATCGCCTCGACGGTGGCCGAGCGCAGCTCGTCCTCGAACATGGCGAGCTCGCCGAAGATGTCCCCCGGCCCGAACGTCGCGAGGGTGATCGTGCGCCCGTCGCCGTGCGTGCGGATCGCGCGCGCGTGCCCCTCGCGGACGATGTAGCAGGTGTCGCTGGCGTCCCCCTCTTTGAACACGGCCTGCCCGGGGGCGAAGCTGCGGGGGACGGCCATCTCGGCGATCCGCTCGAGGTCGGGAAGCTCGAGCGTGGAGAAGACGGGCACCCTCCCGAGCAGCTCCACAACCTCGGCTGAGCGCGTCGCGACCATCGCCCACGGAATACCACACCGCAGGCCATGCGGCGTGCCCGCCCGCCCGCCGGCGCTATCTTCAGGCGCATGGTCTCGCGCACGTTCAGGCCCATGGTCTCGCGCACACGCACGCTCGCCGTCCTGGCCGCCCTCGCGGCGCTCGTGCCCGCCCCGGCGATCGCCGCGTCCGGCTCCGGCTCGGCGCGAAGCGGCGAAACGGGCGCGACCGTGCACCAGCTGCTGCACTCGCGCGAACTGTGGGCGACGATCGACGTGTGCAACCCCCCGGACCAGGCCTACACGGTGGGCATCCGCGGGTCGATGCCCGGCAACGGGCACGCCCACGACAAGATGTACATGAGCTTCCGCCTGCAGTACCTGGACACGACGAGCAAACGCTGGGTGGATCTCGTCAGTGGCGCGACCCCCGACTTCATCGAGGTCGGCAGCGCGGCGGCCGCGCGCCAGGACGGCAGGAGCTTTCAGCTCGTCCCGGGGAAGTCCACCTCGACGCTGCGGGGCGTCGTGGACTTCCAGTGGCGCCGCGGCGGCAAGATCCTCGCGTCGGCCGCGCGCCCGACGACGGCCGGACGCAAGAGCCTCGCGGGCGCCGACCCGGCGGGGTTCAGCGCGGCGAGCTGCCCGATCGCCTGAGCAGCCCAGTAGGTCGCCTCGGTTGTCCTGAGAGCCATCCAAATCGCGGGCGCTCACAGCCGCATCAGGGTCTACGCTTGAAGGCGTGTCGCCGAAGGACAAGCGCCAGCTCGCTCGCGAACATCTCCAGGCCGCGCAGATCGCCGTGGAGGAGGATCGTCTCAACGATGCCATCAATGCCCTGTTCTATGCGGGCGAGGCCGCCGTTGTCGTCCTTGCGGACCAGAACGAGATCGACACGAGGGCGAGGAACCCGAACTCAACGGCGAACTGCAGGATCTCGTCGCCGAAGTGAAAGAACTCGTGGAGGCTGCGGAGGCGACCGAGTGAGCGCGCTGCGACTCTCCGAGCAGCTGTCCGACGCCGGATGGGAGCGGCGAATGCGCGAGAACCGCGCGCGTGCAGAGCGCTACCAGACGCCTGAGCAGCAGGCCATCACGACTATCGTGATGAGCCGAGCGATCGCCCTGGGAGCTTCTGGATTCGCCCTGACGGGGTCGACGGCGCGCAAGCGACGCACAACTGTCAGCGACCTTGACTACCACGTCATAGGTGGACGTCCGGACGTCAGCGACCTACCTGGGGACGTGGACGTAGTCGCCATGAGCACTGCGCGCTTCTGCAGCCGCCTGATCAAGGGAGACGACTTCGCCCAGTGGACTCTGCGCTGCGGTTGCATCCTGCACGACACCGGCCCAATGCGCGACGGCGTGCGCTTGATCGTCGAATCGGGCCTGTGGCCGCACGCCCAGCGCAAGCTTGACAGCCTGGATGTGCATCGCAGCGAGGTCGAGCGCCTTATCCAGATGGATGACCAAGGCGCAGCACACGAACAGTTCCGCGCGATGCTCACGACAGCGGCAAGAGGACTGCTGCTTCAGGCACGAGTCTTCCCGCTCGCGAGAAAGGAGCTCCCGGCACAACTCGAACGAGCCGGATATGGCCCACTCGCTCAGTCTCTGGGCCGCACGATCCATGCCACGCCGCAGCTTGATGAGCTCGAAGCGGGATTGCAGGTCCTTGACGCAACTCTTGAGAGCCTGCGTGCACCGTTGCCCGCCTGACCCCTGTCGGCCTTGATCTACATGACCCAACTGGTACGTATGGCTGGCGGCGAGCTGCCGATCAGCTAATGGCGAACAGCCGCGGGTCGTTGGTGATGATGCCGTCGACGCCCATGGCGGTCAGCCGGGCGATCATCCTGGGGTCATCGACGGTCCAGACATAGAGCTCGCCGCCGCCGTCGGCCACGGCGCGGAGAAGCGCGGGGGTGACCACGCGCCAGTGGGCCATGATCGCGTCGAAGCGCCCCTCGCTGAGGGCCGAGCGGACGCGGCGGGGGAGCGTGGCGCGGTAGCCGCTGAGCATGGCCAGAGCGGGGATGGCGGTGAGCATGTCGGTGGTGTAGTCGCGGCGTACGCGCGGCACCGACCAGCCGAGGCGCAGCGCTGGCTCGGCCGCGCGGATGCGGGCGAGGCCCGCGGTGAACATGCCGCTGATGAGCGTGCGCGGCACGAGCCCGTGCTCGCGCAGGGCGTCCAGCACGCGCAGCTCATACCCCGGGAGCTTCACGTCGACGTCCAGCTCGATGCCGGCGAACGCCGCGCCCGCGAGGTGCTCGAGCGCCCCCTCGAAGGTGAGCGGCGTGCGCCCGCGCATGTCCTGGTGGTCGTGGGCGACGAGCAGGCGTCCGCTGCCGTCGGGGTGCTCGCCGAGCACGTCCAGCTCGATCATGTCGACGCCGTGGCGCAGGGCGGCGTCGAAGCTCGCGAGGGTATTGCCCGGCTCGATGTGGGCTGCCCCCTTGTGGCCCACGCGGCGGGGGCGCTTGAGGGAGGTCTCGATCATCCTGAGCTCACGATGTCACAGATAACATGCGGCGATGCACGCGCCGTGGCGCTCGCCGCCCGATCAGCCGGCGTGGACACGCCCGGCGCTGCTGACGATCGCTGCGCTCGCCGGCGTGTCCTACGCGTGGGGCATGGACGGGGCGGCGTTGGAGAGCTTCTACGGCGCGGCCGCGCGGAGCATGTCGAGCAGCTGGCACGACTTCCTCTTCGGCGCGTTCGATCCCCAGGGCACGGTGACGGTCGACAAGCTCCCCGGCGCGCTGTGGCCGCAGGCCCTGGCGCTGCGGGTATTCGGGTTCCACACGTGGGCGGTGGTGCTCCCGCAGGTTCTCGAGGGCGTGCTCACAGTGCTCGTGCTGTTCCGGGTGATGAGACGGCTCGCCGGGCCTGTCGCGGGGATCGTGGCCGCGGCCGTGCTCGCCGCCAGCCCGGTGACGGTGGCGCTGAACAGGGGCAACGTGTCGGACTCGCTGTTGATCCTGCTGACGGTGCTCGCGGCCGATGCGACGGTGTCGGCACTGATCTCCGGACGGCTGCGAGCGCTGCTCCTCGCCGGCGTGTGGACGGGCCTCGCCTTCCAGGCCAAGATGCTGCAAGCGTGGCTGATCCTGCCGGCGCTCGCGCTGGCTTATCTCGTGGCGGCGGCGCCCCAGTTGCGCGTCCGTGTCGTGCACGTGGCGCTCGCGGGGCTCGTGACGGTGATGGTGTCGCTGAGCTGGATGACGCTCGTCACGCTGGTGCCCGCCGGCGAGCGCCCGTATGTCGACGGCACCCAGAACAACTCGGTGTTCAGCCAGGTCTTCGACTACAACGGGGTCGCCCGGCTCGGCCACGGCAAGACCCTCGCGGGCGCCGGTCATACGGCCGAGTTCCTGACCCGGTTCGCGGCCGGGGGCGCAGCGGGGCGCAGGCTCGCAGAACACGTCCCCCCGAGCTGGCATCGCCTGCTCGACGGGCTGTACGGACGGGACATCGGGTGGCTGCTGCCGGCCGCCCTGATCTCGGCCGCGGGGATCCTCCTGTTGCGCCGCCGCAGCGGGCGCCGCGACCTGCTGCGCACGTCCGTGCTGCTGTGGGGCGTGTGGCTGCTGGTGCTGTGGGTGGCCTTCAGCGACGGCGTCTACCTGCACTCCTACTACGTGGCGGCCCTCGCACCGGCGATCGCCGCGCTGTGCGGCGGGGGCGCGGCGACCGCGTGGTCGCGGCGCAAGGACCCGGCGACGATGCGCGTGCTGGCCGGCACGCTGATCGCGTCGGTCGCCTATAGCGTATACCTGCTCGGTGGGGGAACCGACGTTCCGGGCTGGCTGGTCCCGGCAGCGACCTGCCTCGGCGCGGCGGCGGCGCTTGCGCTCCTCGTGGCCGGCTCTCGCGCACGTGTGCGAGAGCTGACCCGCGGCGCGACGGTCGCGTCGATCGGCTGCGCCCTGCTGCTGCCGGCGGTCGCCTCGGCGCTGATCGTGACCCGCGGTCTGGGGCCGTTCACGGCGCCGTTCGAGCCACTGGCGGGGACGGAATCGCACGGGTCGGTGAAGCGGACGGAGGCGCTCAATGCACGGATCGTCGAACTGATCGCCTCGACGTATGAAACCCCGATGGTGTTCGCGATCGACACCTCGCAGCTCGCCGCCCCCTACATCCTCGCCTCCGGCAGGGAGATCCTGCCGATAGGCGGCTTCGAAGGGGGCGTCCCCGCTCCCACCGTCAGCCAGCTGGGGCAGTATGTCTCCTCGGGCAGGCTGCGCGCGGTCCTCGTGCCCGCCGCCGGCAGGGATCCCCGCCTGGTGTGGGTGTATGACCATTGCAGACGCACCGAATCGAGGACCGGGGGCAGCATCCCGCTCCTGCTGTACGACTGCCGAGGAGCGTAGTCAGACCGAGCGCAGCGGTTTGCGCGCTTCGTAAATGGCGTCTACCGCGGCCTTCGGCCCGAGGTATGGGGCGAGGACGATGTATGTGAGCTGCTCCACCAGGCAGGGCAGGCGGGCGAGGCGATCGTTGGCGACGTAGCTGGAGAAGATCCCCCAGAGCGCACCGGTGATCGCCTCGCGGGCCACGGCCGGCCCGCGGCGGGGCTCGGGGGCGGTCTCGAGCAGCAGGGCGGTGAGCTCGTCGACGGACTTGGTCAGCCGGCCGATCATCCCGGGACCGACTTCGTAGAGGTCGATGAACGCGATCCTGATCAGCGCCTGGTGGGCGACGAGATATTCGACGAACGCGCTGATCGCCCGCTGGACCGACTGGGCCCAGGACGTCGCGCTTTCCATCCGGGGCCTGACCGCGTCGAGAGCTTCCTTGACGAACTCGTCGAGGACCGTCAGGAAGCACTCCTCCTTGCTCGGGAACTGCTTGTGGAAAGCCTCGGTGGAGATGCCGGCGAACTGGGCGATCTGCGGATCGGTCAGGTTCGAGTAGCCCTCGTCCAGGGTCAGATGGACGACCGACCCGAGCACCCTCGCACGCTTGTCCTCGCGCGCGAGGAACGCCGCCGGCATCGGCGGCACCTGCGGCGGAGGGGCGAGCCCGGCGGACAGACGGGACGCTGCCGGAGATCGGTAGGACTCGATCCAGTCGAGCACTTCGTCGGTCAGCGTGTACAGCTCGCGCTCGCGCTGGTCGAGCATGCGGGTGAAGACGACGTGGCGGACGCCGGCCACGATCGCCCGGGAGGCCAGCGGCGGGAGCTCGCCGCCTGCGGGGGCCGCCCGAAAGGCAGTGGCCACGAGGCGCTCGAAGGCAAATCCGGCGAGCTGCATGCGCTCCCTGACCTTCGGACCGATGCCGAGCGCGTCGACGAGCACCAGGCGCGGTCCCTTGGGGCACTCGGCGACGTCGTCGAGGAGCGTCTTGGCGGCGGCGTGCACACGGTTGGCCCAGCCGCGCTCTTCCTCCCAGGCGTCGATCACGCGCTTCTTCGCGCGGGCGACGACGATGTCGTAGGTCGCAAGGAAGCAGGCCTCCTTGCTGTCGAACTGCTCGTAGAAGGCCCGTCTGGAGACGCCGGCGAGACCGATCACGTGGGCGACTGTGGTCGCCTGGTAGCCGCGCTGGGAGACCGCCTCGATCATCCCGCCGTAGAGGCGTGCCCGCTGGTTGCAGGCTACTTCCTCCCGCTTCATACCGTTGGGTCCATGTGGCAACCTCCGGTACAGTGGTGAGACCTGCCCCTTAGTTCGACTCATCCCCACGGTTCTATAAGATAGATGATTTGACGATGGATTGCAAGGGTTGATCCGACTTTTAATAACAAGATAGTTCGGATCTTTCCACCGTTGTCTCCGACAGGCTCAAACGTCCGACGGACAAATAGATTCGGATTGGCGGACGAAAACGTCCGGTGGTTCCGAGGTCGGCTGCGTAGAACTGCTCTGGTCAGCCGTTTTCGCGGCCTGCACCTCAGGCGGTGAGGGTAAGCCGGCGGGGGCCAAGGTGGAACCCAAGCTCGACGAGTGTTCGAGCGTGGTCCGACCCAATCGCGGGTTGGCCGTCGATCCGCTCGAGCGCGAGCTTGGGGACGCGCCCGGCGCGAACGGCGTCGGCGAGCGCCCCGAGGGCCTCGCGCAGCGGATCCCCGTCCGGGCCGCCAAGGGATGTGGCTCGGACTCGATGGGCATCCGCGGCGGCGGAACCGCCGCGGAGCGTGACCAGGCCGCGCCCGCCGCGCTCGACATACAGCGCCGGCTCGTCCTCGACCAGGACGACGTAGGCGCCCGCCACACGGGCGGGGCGGGCCTTGGTGTCCTCGCGTTTGGGCCAGGGCAGCGCGGCGCCGTATGGCTGGGCGGGGTCGGCGGCGGCGAGCACGACCGGGGTGCGGGCGGGAGCGGTCGGAGATCGCCCGGCCCGCAGGCGCTCGACCGCGCCGGGGAGCGCGAACTGGGCCCCGCCCATGCCCTCGATGAAGTAGCCGCGGCGGCAGACGCCGAGCGTCTCGAGCTTGGAGAAGGTGTCGTAGAGCACCGCGAATCCCCCCTTTACGCCCTCGGCGAGGACCTGCTCGCGGGTGACGATGCCGTAGCGCTCGAGCAGCAGCTCGGCCAGCGCGCGGCGGCGCTCGGGGGCGCCCGCGGCTCCCTCGGGACCCCCGCGGAAGACGGGCTCGGTGAGCGACCAGCGGCCCTGGAGCTGAGACTGCGCGCCGGTGCGCGAGCGGGCCGTCGCCGCCCGGCGGACGCCGAAGCGCGACCGGGGCCCGATGGACGAGCGCCCGGCGAGCACCCCCTGGCCGGAGGACGACCGCTCGAAGCCCACGCCCCGGCCGGAGGACGGACGCTCGGCACGGGCGAGGGTGAGACGGGGCGCGCGCAGCGGCGCCCAGGCGTCGTTGGTGACCTCGCCGGCCCACACGAGGTCCCAGAGCGCCTCGCGCAGCCCCTCGGCCGGCGCGTCGAGCTCGGCGATCAGGTCGCCGAAGAAGCATGCGCTCTGCGCGAGGCGCGCTCGCAGCACCGCGTGGAGCTCGCCGTCGGGCGGTGTCGCGTTCGCGGCCCGCGGCGGCGGCCCGATCAGCGGCGCGTCCTCACGGAAGTACAGCGCTACGCGACCGGAGCGTCCGCTCGCGCCCGCGCCGACCCAGACGACCTCGCCGCTGGCGCAGAGGGCGTCGAGCCAGGTCTGCGAGTAGGCGCCGGTGCGGCGCGGCAGCACGTCGCGCTCCCAGATCTCGACGGGCAGCGGGAGACCCTGAAGCGGGACGAGCACCTCGCGCAGGCGGTCGATCCCGGCGCCGGCGGTCGGGTGGCGGTCGACGCCCTGCCAGGAGGGCAGGAACGCGGACAGGCGGCGCTGCTCGGCGGGCTCGATCTCCTTGCGCAGGGCAGCCAGAGAGGCGCGGCGCAGGCGACGCAGAACCTCGACGTCGCACCACTCCCGGTCGGTCCCGCCCGGCCTCAGCTCGCCGCGGACGAGCCGGCCGTGGCGCTCGAGCTCGCGCAGGACCGCGCCGGTGTCAATACCATAGCGCACGGTGAGCTCGGCGTGGGTGAACGGCCCGTGGGTGCGGGCGTAACGGGCGACGAGCTGGCTCAGCGCGTCGGGGACGTCGGCGAGGAACGCCTCGGGCAGCCCGCCGGGCGGAGCGGCGCCGAGGGCGTCGCGGTAGAGACCGGCCTCGTCGGCGGCCACGTAGCGCTGATGGCCGCCGACGTACAGGCGGATGACCCGCCGTTGACGCTCGAGCTCGGCCAGCAGCCCGCGGGCGTCGATGCCCTCGAGGACGCGCTCGGCGACCTCGCGAAAGTCGAGGTCGCCGACGTGGCGAAGGACGTCGTGCAGCCCGTCGCGGCCGGTCGCCCGGGTGATCTCCGAGCGGCGCTGCAGGTCGTCTTCGACGCGGGCCAGGGCGCCGGGGTCGATCAGCTCGCGCAGCTCCTCGCGGCCGAGCAGCTCGCGCAGCAGGTCGCGGTCGAGCGACAGCGCGGCCGCGCGGCGCTCGGCGCTGGGCGTGTCGCCCTCGTACATGTACGTGGCGACGTAGTCGAACAGCAGCGAGGAGGCAAACGGCGAGGCGGTGTGGGTCTCGACCTCGACGAGGGAGATCTCGCGGGTGTACAGGTCCCGCATGAGCGTTTCCAGGCCGGGCACGTCGAGGACGTCGCGCAGGCACTCGCGGTAGGTCTCGAGCACGATCGGGAAGTCGGGGTAGCGGCCGGCGACCTCGAGCAGGTTCTGGGCCTTCAGCCGCTGCTGCCACAGCGGCGTGCGGCGGCCGGGGTAGGCGCGGGGGATGAGCAGCGCCCGGGCGGCGTTCTCGCGAAAGCGGGCGCCGAACAGCGCGGAGCCGCCGAGCTCGGCGGTGACCGCGTGCTCGACCTCGTCGGGCTCGAGCAGGACGAGATCGGCGATCGATCCCCACCAGCCCCCCGACTCAGGGTCGTCGGTGGGCGAGCGGTCGGCGAGCGGCGCCGGCCCGGTCGCGGCCCGGTCGCGGCCCGGTCGCAACCCGGTTTCGTCGAGGTCCGGGAGGTGCAGGACGATCCCGTCGTCCGACCAGATGGCGTCGGCGGACAGACCGAAGCGGTCGTGGATGCGGGCGGACAGCGCGAGACCCCAGGCGGCGTGGACGCGGCCTCCGTAGGGGGACAGGACGCACAGCCGCCAGTCGCCGATCTCGTCGCGGAAGCGCTCGAGGACGATCGTGCGGTCGCTGGGCAGCACGCGGGTGGCGGCGAGCTGGTCGGACAGGTAGGCGAGCAGGTTGCGGGCGGCGCGCTCGTCGAGGTCGTAGCCGGCCTGCAGCGTCTCGGGCTCCTGCTCGACGGCCCAGCGGGAGAACTCGCCGATCGCCCTCCCGAGCTCGATGGGACGCCCGACGGAGTCGCCCTTCCAGAAGGGCACGGCGCCGGGAGCTCCGGGAGCGGGGGTGACGATCACGCGATCGCGGCCGATCTCCTCGATCCGCCAGGTGGACGCCCCGAGCAGGAAGGCCTGGCCGGGGCGGGCCTCGTAGACCATCTCCTCGTCGAGCTCGCCCACGCGCCGCCCGTCGGGCAGGACGACCGCGTAGAGGCCCCTGTCGGGGATCGTGCCGGCGTTGGCGATGGCCATCTGTCGCGACCCCCTGCGCGCGCGGATGGTGCCGGCGAGACGGTCCCAGACGATGCGCGCGCGCAGCTCGCCGAACTCCTTGGACGGATAGCGCCCGTCGAGCATGTCGAGGACGTTCTCGAGCAGCTCGCGGGAGAGGGTTGAGTAGGAGTACGTGTTGGTGACCAGCGCGTAGAGGTCGTCAACGGGCACGCCGGCATCCTCCGGCGCGCCGTCTGCCGCGTCCCCCGCGCCCGCGTCGCCCGCGCCCGCGTCGGCTCGGCGCCCGCGGCCCGCGCCGGCGGGCTCGGCTGCCACGGCGATGGCGACGATCTGCTGGGCGAGCACGTCGAGGGCGTTGCGGGGGACGACGGTGGGCTCGATCAGGCCTTCGTGCATCCGCCGGGCGAGCACGGCGCACTCGAGCAGATCGCCGCGGAACTTGGGGAAGATCCGTCCGCGGCTCACCTCATCGACGCCGTGGCCGGCGCGGCCGATGCGCTGGAGCCCGCGGGCGACGGACTTGGGGGACTCGATCTGGACGACGAGGTCGACGGCGCCCATGTCGATCCCGAGCTCGAGCGAGCTGGTGGCGACGAGGCACGGCAGCTCCCCGCCCTTGAGCAGCTCCTCGACCTTGGTGCGCTCCTCGCGGGCGAGCGAGCCGTGGTGTGCCCGCGCGATGTCGTGGACCACGGCCCCCGTCTCGCCGGCGCGCGACCCGTCCCCGCCGCCGGAGGCGGCCCTCTCATCGTCTTCGCTGCCCCGCTCCCGGGCGGCGAGCTCGTTCAGGCGCAGGGCGACGCGCTCGGCGGAGCGGCGGTTGTTGACGAACACGATCGTGGAGGTGTGCTCGCGCACGAGGGCCAGCAGCTCGGGGTATATGGCCGGCCAGATCCCCCGTTCGGGGACAGGCGACCCGCGCGTCGACTCGCCCCCGGCGAGGGGGTCGAGCGGGTCCCGCTCGCCGCCCGTGCCCGACTCGCCGCCGACGAGGAGATCGAGCGGGTCCCGCTCGCCGCCGCCATCCTGCGAGCCGTCGCTCGGCCCGAGCGCTCGGCGCGCCTGACCGGTGGCGCCCGGCCGATGCGGTTCGGTCATCGACTCGACGGGCACCTCGATGCGCAGGTCGAGCTGCTTCCGGGCGCCGCCGGGGGCGGTGGCGTCGACGATCGTGACCTGGCGGTGCGGACCGACGAGAAAACGCCCGATCTCCTCGAGCGGGCTCTGGGTGGCGCTGAGGCCGATGCGCTGGACCTCGGCGCCGGCCTGGGCCTCGAGGCGCTCGAGGGTGAGGGCGAGGTGCGAGCCGCGCTTGGAGTGGGCGACGGCGTGGATCTCATCGACGATCACGGCCTCGACGCCGCTGAGGGTCTCTCGCGCACGGGAGGTGAGCATCAGGTAGAGCGACTCGGGGGTGGTGACGAGGATGTCGGGCGGGTTGCGGAGCATGGCCGCGCGCTCGCGCTGGGGGGTGTCGCCGGTGCGGATCCCCACACGCACCTCCTCGGCGCCGATGCCGCGGAGGGGCACGCGGAGGTTGCGCTCGATGTCGTAGGCGAGCGCCTTGAGCGGGCTGACGTACACCACCCGCGTGCCGGCGCCCACCCCCGCGGCGCGTGTGCCGGCGCCCGCTCCCGCGGAGGCGGCACGAGCGGTCTCCCCCCGCTCGGGGGCGCTCGCCCCCTCGGCGCTCAGCCGGTCGAGCGCCCACAGGAACGCGGCGAGCGTCTTGCCGGACCCGGTGGGAGCGCAGACGAGCACGTGCTCGCCCCCGGCGATCGCCGGCCACGCCTGTTCCTGGGCCGGCGTGGGAGACGCGAACGCCCGCTCGAACCAGGTTCGGACCGCGGGGCTGAAGCTGTCCAGAGACATTCCCTGCGAGGCTAGCGCCTGACCGCGTGGCGCCGCCACGCGCGGTCTTGCCATATTTTACGGATTGATCCGAGGGTGGCTCTATATTTGCCTTTGCGCCCGATGCGCATCGGCGGCAGGCTGCGCCGGACTGAGTACACCAACAGACAGAACGTGCTCTATTGCACGAATTTGGCCGTGTGGGCGGTCGGGATATTTCGATCGCTTTGACGGTCTTGAAACTCTAGTGTTTATGATTGCTATCGTAGCCATTCCGAAGTACGGTCCCGTGCCAGACATGGAACTACCCGGACGGGGTACTTCTCAAGTGCAAAGACAGAGACCAGGTGCCAATGCCCAGAATGAGTTCAACCACGATAAAAACCCCGGCGGACGGGGACGCGCCCGCATGGTCGATCCCGAGCCTGCGTGAGCCACGCTACTCGCAGTCGCTCGAGCGCGGCCTGGCGATCCTCGGCTGCTTCACGCCCAAGCGCCCGATCCTGGGGATAGCGGACATCGCGGACGAGCTCGGCATGAGCCGTTCGACCACGCACCGCTACGTGATCACGCTGGTGGCGCTCGGGTACCTGGAGCAGGGCGCCTCGCGCAAGTACCGGCTGGGGCTGCGGGTGACCGACCTGGGGATGTCGGCGCTGAACTCGACGGGCCTGCGCGAGCACGCCCACCCGTACCTGGAGGAGCTGCGCCAGCGGACCTCCTACACGACCGGTCTGTCCGTGCTCGACGGAGCGGAGATCCTGTACGTGGACCGCGTCCGCAGCTTCCGCCGCGGACGCAACCAGGCCGAGCTCGACCTGCACCCCGGCTCGCGCCTGCCGGCGTACTGCACGGCGATGGGCAAGCTGCTGCTGGCGAACCTGCCGGAGTCCGAGCAGCGCGAGCTGCTGGGGTCGATCAAGCCGACCAAGCGCGGGCCGAACACGATCACGAGCAAGAAAGGGCTGCGGGAGGAGCTCGACGAGGTCCTCGACGCGGGCTTCGCGGTCAACGACGAGGAGCTGGAGGCCCAGCTGTACGCGATCGCGGCGCCCGTGCGCAACGAGGCTCGCGAGGTGGTCGCGGCGGTCAACCTGTCGGCGTACCGCTCGATGATCTCCCTGGAGGAGATGGTCGACGCGCTCGGCCCGCACCTCGTCTCGACGGCCGACCGCATCTCGGCTCGGCTCGGCTACAGGCGCGCGGACGAGCAAAGCTAAGAACCTCTTTCAGAATGGGCGGTGCGGTCGGGGCGTTCATGGAGAGGTTCTAATAGCCTCTGCGGCAATGCGCCGCCTGCCCGTCCTGCTCTGCTGGCCCCTGCTGGCACTCGGTCTGGGCGCGTGCGCCGGCGCGGTCTCGACGGCGTCGTTCAAAGGCCGGCAGCACGAAGTGGCGCAGACGATCTCCAACCTGCAGTCCGACGCGACCGCCGCCGAACAGAAGAAGATCTGCGCGAACGACCTGGCCGGGTCGCTGGTGAGCCGCCTCGGTGGCAGCAAGGGCTGCGAAGCGGCGATCAAGACCCAGCTCGCGGAGGTGGACAGCCTCGAAGTGAGCGTCCAGTCGGTCAGGCTGGCCGCCGGCGGCACCACGGCGGTCGCGGAGGTCAAGAGCATCCGCTCGGGCAAGACCGAGCCGAGCACCGTCTCCCTCGTCAGGGAAGGCGGCAGGTGGAAGATCTCAGGGCTGTAGCGAGCGCCCGTACTGGCGTTCGTAGTAGGAGCGGTAGTCGCCCGAGCGGATCGGCTCCCACCACCAGCGGTTCTCCCGATACCAGGCGACCGTCCGCTCCAGACCGTCGCTGAAGCGAACGCCCGGGCTCCAGCCGAGCGCGCGGACCTTCTCGGAGGACAGCGAGTAGCGACGGTCGTGTCCTGGCCGGTCGCTCACGTGCTCGATCTGGGAGGCGTCCGCCCCGGTCAGCTCGAGAATGCGGGTGACCACCGTCATGTTGGCCTCCTCGTCGGGGCCCCCCGCGTTGTAGACCTCCCCCGGCAGGCCATGCTCGAGCACATGGCCGATCGCGGCGGCGAAGTCGGTGCAGTGGATCCAGTTGCGCACCTGCATCCCGTCGCCGTAAACCGGCAGCGAGTCGCCATGAAGGGCGTTGAGGACCATCAGCGGGATCAGCTTCTCCGGGTACTGGTAAGGGCCGTAGTTGTTCGAGCCGCGACAGATCACCGCGGGCAGGCCGTAGGTGTGGAAGTAGCTCAGCACGAGCAGGTCCGCCCCGGCCTTCGTGGCCGAGTAGGGCGAGGAGGGAGCGAGCGGGCTGTGCTCGGTGAACGTGCCCTCCTCGATCGACCCGTAGACCTCGTCGGTCGACACCTGCACGTAGCGCAGGCCGGGCTCGCCCGTGTCCCTCAGGGTGCGGGCGGCCTCCAGCAGCACGTACGTGCCCAGCGCATGGGTTGACACGAAGGCGTCGGGCTCGGCGATCGAGCGGTCGACGTGGGTCTCGGCGGCGAAGTTCACGATCGCCTCGGGCGAGCCCGCCTCGATCGCCGCCGCGACCGCCTCGCGGTCCTCGATCGCTCCGCGTAGGAAGCGGAAGCCGGGGTCCTCGAGGAGGTCGTGGAAGTTCTCCTCGCGCCCGGCGTATGTGAGCTTGTCCAGCACGGTCACCTGATCGCCGTGCTCCCGCAGGCGCTGGCGGGCGAACGTCGAGCCGATGAACCCGGCGCCACCGCAGACGAGCAGTCTCATAGGCGCATCATCCCAGGATCCGCTCGATGCGTCAGGCGGGTCGGGCCGAGCGTTCCATCCCAAGCGGGCGATTGCATGGTGAGCATGCGCTCCATAACGCACACCACGTTGCCCCGCCATGGGCTAGCATGAATTCATGGCGATGGTCGTCCATCCTCGCGTCGAGCCCTGGGAATTCGAGGCGCTGCAGGAAGACAAAGGCTGGTGCATGGACATCGAGCTCATCGCCGGCGAGGCCGTGCTCGTGCCGCCCATAGGCGGTCCCGCGTCGTCAGCGCAGGGAGAGTTGTATATCGCCCTGCGCCACTGGCAGGAGGACGCCGCCGACGAGGGCGTATTCCTGCAGGACGTGTTCGTCGCAATTCCCGGAGGGAGCCGCCTGTCCCCCGACATCTCCTGGTGGAGCGCGGCGCGGCGCCCGGCCACGCCGCCGGGCGCGTTGCAATGGGGCATCAGGCAAGGCGTCCCCGACCTCGTCGTCGAGGTGCTCTCGCCGTCCACGCGGGCCAACGACGAAGGCGTCAAGCGCGAGCTGTATTTGCGCTCGGGTGTGCGCGAGCTGTGGCTCGTGGACCCGGACGCGCGCATCGTCACCCGAGTGCGAGCGGACGCCTCGCCCGACGAGGTGCTCGGCGAGGGATCGATCCTCACCAGCGCCCTGCTGGAGGGCTTTGCGATCGACGTCGCGCGCATCTTCGTCTTCCCCGCCCCCGCGAGCGCCACCGCCGAGGACGCTTGATCGCGCCCGATCGAGCGTTCTCAGGCCCGCACGATCCCAGCCCGCGCGGCCAGATAGCCGGCCAGGCCTTCCTGCCACGGCGGCAGGGGTATGACGTCCTCGCGCTCTGACTCCAGGGCAGACCATGCCGGACGGGGGGCCGGACGCGCCATCTGCGCGCTCGTCGCCTCCTCCACGCGGCACGGCAGCTCGGCCTGACGGAAGATCTCCGCCGCGAAGCCGTTCCACGAGACGTGGCCCGTGCCCGCCAGATGCACCACGCCGGCGACGTCCCGCTCGATCAGGCCGAGCAGCGCCGGGGCCAGGTGGCCCGTCCACGTCGGAGCGCCGACCTGATCGACGACCACCTGCACGGCTTCGCGTTCGGCGGCGAGCCCGAGCATCGTCTCCGCGAAGTTGGCACCGCCGGTCCCGAACAGCCACGAGCTGCGGGCGACCGTGTGGCGCGGCGAGGCCGCCAGCACCTCGAGCTCACCCGCGAGCTTGCTCTCGCCATACACCGACCGCGGGCCGGTGGGATCGGACTCGACGTATGGGCGCAGCCCACGTGACGCATCCACGCGGCCCTCCCCGTCGAAGACGTAATCGGTGGAGACGTGCACGAGCGGCACACGGACCTGGGCGGCGGCTCGCGCGAGGTTGCCCGCGCCGTGCGCGTTCACCGCATGCGCCTGCCGGGCATGAGTCTCGGCGCCGTCCACGTCCGTCCACGCCGCGCAGTTGAGGACCGCGTCGGGGGAGATACGTGCGAACGCCTGCAGCACCGCCTCGGCGTCCGTGATGTCGAGCTCGGGAAGGTCCAGCCCCACGAGCTCGTGGCCCGCCCGCCCGCCCGCCCGCAGGACCTCCAGCCCGAGCATCCCCGCTGCGCCGGTCACGAGGAGCCTCATAGGATCGAGATGTCCGAGTTGTCCCCCACCATGAACCGGTACGCGCGCGGCTGGCGCTCGCCGCGGCGGACCGTCACGTTGCGTCCGAGCAGCGAGGACTCCATTCGCCCGTCCAGGTCGCACACCGTGCAGCCCGCCAGAAGGATCGAGTGCTCGACCTCCGAGCGCGAGATCGTGCAGTCCTCCCCGATGGCCGTGTACGGGCCGATGTAGCAGTCGCTCAGCCGCGCCCCCGCGCCCACGATCGCCGGGCCGCGCACCTTCGAGCGCTCCAGGCGCGCCCCTCGCTCGATCACCACACGCCCGTCCACCTGCGAGTCGACCAGCTCCCCCTCTACGCGCTCGACCACGTTGTCCAGGATCAGGCGGTTGGCCTCCAGCATGTCCTGCAGGCGCCCCGTGTCCTTCCACCAGCCCCGCACGATGTGCGGCTCCACGCGCATCCCCGCATCCACCAGATGCTGGATCGCATCCGTGATCTCAAGCTCCCCGCGCTCGGAGGGTTCGATCGCACGCGCCGCGTCGTGGACCGCCGCCGTGAACATGTACACGCCAACCAGCGCCAGATCGGTCGCCGGCTCGATCGGCTTCTCCACCAGGCGCACCACCCTGCCCACCTCGCCCGGCCTCCCCTGCGCGAGCTCCGCCACGCCGTAGTTCTCCGGATCCGGCACCGGCGTCAGCAGGATCAGCGCGTCCGGCTCGTGCTCGCGGAACGCCGCCACCAGGTCCGAGATGCCACCCTGCAGGAGGTTGTCGCCCAGGTACATAACGAACGGGCTGTCCTCCAGGAACCACTCCGCCGTCAGCACCGCGTGGGCGAGGCCCAGCGGCTCGTCCTGGATGATGTACGAGATGCGCAGGCCGAAGCGCGACCCGTCGCCCGCCGCCATTTCGATCTCCGGCCCGGTCTCCGGCGCGATGATGATCCCGACCTCCTCGATCCCCGCCTCCGCCATCGCCTCGATCCCGTAGAACAGCACCGGCTTGTTCGCCACCGGCACCAGCTGCTTGGCGCTCGTGTGCGTGATCGGGCGCAGGCGCGTGCCCTTTCCCCCAGACAGGATCAGTCCCTTCAGCGGCTCCATCGCCGAGGGAGACTATCGGGGGCGGAGTGACTGCGCCTCGACGGTCCCGGTGCGGATTCGGAGGCCGTCGGCGGCGTTCCTCTCAACAAACGCCGTATAACAATGGTGGTACGGGATCTGTCGAGGGTGTTCCTCTCAACAAACGCCGTATAACAATGGTGGTACGGGATCTGTCGAGGGTGTTCCTCTCAACAAACGCCGTATAACAATGGTGGTACGGGATCTGTCGAGGGTGTTCCTCTCAACAAACGCCGTATAACAATGGTGGTACGGGATCTGTCGAGGGTGTTCCTCTCAACAAACGCCGTATAACAATGGTGGTACGGGATCTGTCGAGGGTGTTCCTCTCAACGTACGCCGTATAACAATGGTGGTACGGACCTCCGGGTTGCGGTATCGGATCGCTCCTTCCACCGCGGCCTTCAGTAGACCCCGCCGAGCTTGCGGTGATCCCAACTCGCCCGCCGCCGCTCCACGAACTCCAGCCCCACGCGCTTGGCCGCCTGTGCGGCGACCGCCTCACGCGCCTGTGACGGCAGCTCCCGGGTGGGCTCGACGCCGCGTGGGACCGAGTTGCGGAGCAGGATCTCCCCGCCGAGCACAGCCACACGCTCGAGCTCGTGATGGATGACCACCTCGCACTCGAGCATCACGCCGCGCAGCTCCTGGTATGTCTCGCCCGCCTCCACCTGCAACGTCGCGCGGGGATCGCGCTCGAGGTTGCGGACCTTCTGCGACACCCCATACGTCCACGCCCACAGGCGGGGCCCCGGCCCGCCTGTGGGCGGCTCCCGCGGCACGTACCACAGCGGCATCACGTGAGGCCAGCCGCGCCGTCCCACCGTCGCGCAGGTCACCGTGCGCTCCTCTGCGAGGAACGCCGCGACCTCTGCCTCGCTCAACTTGATCTGGTCCCGCCGGCTCATCGTGGTGTATCATGCTACAACAATGCTGACAGTCCCCGAAGCCGCGAAGCGCACCGGGCGCAATCCCGAGACCGTCCGTCGCTGGATCCGCGAGGGCAGGCTGCGCGCGCACAAGGTGGGCACTCAGCACGTCATCGAGGAGCGCGATCTCGAGGCGATCGAGCCTCCTGACATGCTACCGGTGCCGAAGGGTTGGGAGAAGACCTTCTGGGGAGAGCCTATGCCGAACGTAGCGGCTTGGATCAGGGAGTCACGGGCCGGCCACTGAGTGCTGGTCGTCGATGCCAGCCTGGTCGTCACCTGGTCGACCGGCACTCGCGATCTGGGCGAGCTTGCGCCGGGCATCCGCTGCGCTCCTGCTCTGATGTGGTCCGAGGCACGCTCGGCATTGCACGAGCGCACGTGGCGGAACGAGCTGACCACCGAACAGGCCGGGCGCGCCCGCGCTCGCGTTGAGAAGGCCGATGTGAACATCACGACACATCCACACCTCTCCCAGGAGGCCTGGCGCATCGCCGACGAGCTCGGATGGGCTAAAACCTACGATGCCGAGTACGTCGCCCTCGCCTCCCTGCTCGGCTGCCGGCTCGTCACGGTCGACGGCCGCCTGCGGCGTGGCGCCGACCGGCTGGGATTCGTCGTTGGGCCGACCGAGCTATAGAGAACCGAGCTGTAAGAACACGTTCTAAGACCGGCTCACGCAGGCGCCGGCGTCGCGCTGGCCTCGCGCAGCCGGGCCACCGCCGCGCGGACCGCCTCGCGGGCGTCCTGCGGCTCGAGCACCGCCGCGTCGCCCGCTTCCCTGAGGATCTCCCGGACCAGCCAGTCGACTCCCGCGAAGCTCAGCTCGACCACCACCGAGCCGTCGCTCCACTCCTCCACCACCCGCCGCGCCTCGCGCGCCCAGCGTGCACGCTCCGGGGAGACCCACACGCGTGCGCTGCGCGACGCCTGCACCTCGCCCGTGCGCAGCCAGCCGTCCACCGCCGCCGCCGGGTCCACCTCCGGTCGCGGCTCGAAGCGCTCGTCGGTCACCGTCACGCGCTTGATGCGGTCGAGGCGGAAATGGCGCACCCCGTCACGCCCGGGATCGAACGAAGCCACGTACCAGCCCTCGCGACCGTTCGTCAGCGCATACGGCTCGACCCTGCGCACCGACAGCTCGTCCTCGTTCTCCTTGTAGTACTCGAACTCGATCATCATGCGCTCGACGATCGCCTGGGAGACCAGCCGCGCCACGCCCGCGTCGTCCCCCGCCGTCGGCGCCACCTGTAGACCCTGCTCCATCGGGTCCTCGCCGAGCGCCGCCACGATCTTCTCGCGCGCCGAGGTCAGCGAGCCCTCCGGGATGTGCTCGCCGATCAGGTCGATCGCCGCGATCAGCGCCTTGGCCTCCACCGGCAGCAGACGGGCAGGGCGGTCGAAGTTGTCGCTGTAGGGCTCCGGGTCGACCTCGATCTCCCCCTCCTCGTCCTTGATCTCCGCATACAGCACATACGAGCCGCCGCCGAAGTTGACCACGTTCAGCACGTTCACGTCCTCGCGCAGCTCCTCGTCGCTTATCTGCAACCGCTCGCACACCTCCGCGATCGACACGCGACCCAGGCGCGCCGGCTGACCAGCCTGCGGAGGCTGACCCGGCTCCAGCGTCTGACTGCACCCTGCGGGCTGCGTGCCCTGGGCCCCGCCTTCCCGCCCGGCCTTGATCAGGATGCTCGCCAGCGTCACCAGGCGTGCGAAGCGCTCCGGACGGATCGCCGCCTCGGTCCGGGCCGATCCATCCTCCTGGCCGCCGCCTCGGCGTGCAGGGCTCGTGCGGGGTGAGGTTGCCATTTTCGCGCCCGCCGGCTTGCCAGCGGCCTTGGCGCTCTGCTCGGGCTCGCTCGGCGCCGCCTCGCCGTGAAGGTCGGCCAGCAGGAGCAGACGACGCTGGAGCTCACCGGCGAGCTCCTCCGGACCCAGCAGCCGCGCGTTCGCCCCCAGGCCGAGCACCCACGAGATGATCCCGCGCGGGTTCGAGTAGCCGGTCACGAAGACCCTGTCACCGTCGTCCGAGACCCTGTCACCATCGTCCGCCTCCGTGATCTCCCCGTAGCGGCCGAAGTGGCGCTCGACCTGCCAGGCGATCCGCTCGCAGATCAGCACCTCGGCCTGGCCCTGCTCGTCGCCGAGCTGCCAATCCGCGCGGTTGGCGTACACGCGCGGGTCGAAGTCCGGCGGGCGGTGGAAGTCGTGCTCGGCCTTGGTCGCGTAGGAAACCTTGCCGCGCATGCGCGAGAGGCGAAACACGCGGACCGCCTTGCGCTCGTGCGCGTAGCCCAGCAGGTAGAACTGGCCGCCCTGGAACAGCAGGTGGTAGGGGTCGACGCGGCGGGCGCCCACCTCACCGCGCTCCATCGTGTAGTAGTCGAACACGATCGTCTTGTTGCGGAAGATCGCCGTCTCCACCTTGGACAGACGGGCCGAGAGCTCGTGTCCCCCCGCCGACGCCGTGATGCCCAGCGCCACCGAGCGCTGCTCGGGGGCCCGCAGCGGGCTGGGGCGCCCCCAGGTGATCTGCTGAAGTGCCAGACGCAGCGGCTCCGCATAGGCGAATTCGCCGTCCAGCAGGCTCAGCGCCGTCTGCAGCGCCGCCAGCTCCTTGTCCGTGAACGCGATCGCGGGCAGGTGGAAGTTCTCCGGGCGCAGGGAGTAGTTCTCCTGCTCCGCCGCCCCGTCCGACGGCCGCTCGACCGTCAGCTGGATGCGCAACGATTCGAGCTCCGAGCGGTCCGCGTAGAAGCGCCGCGCGAACGCGTCCTCGTTCATGCCGCTGTAGCCCTCCACGTCGCGCCGGATCTCGAGCGCCGTCACCGGCCGCCGCTCGGCCATCAGGTATGAGATCAGCGACAGCTGGCGGATCAGCTTCTCGGTGTCCTTTGCCATCGCGGGTTCGTGTTAAGGGAGGTGGTGGGTTGAGGGGGTCGGGCCGTGGATGGCAGACGCCGCACGCGAGCGCAGACGTGCCGGCGGCACGGCGAGCATCGTGGGTGGCGTCTGACGCCGCGGAACGGCGGCCTCAGACCGCCAGATGCCTTGACGCGGACCCATACACCTCAAAGATAGAAGCCGACGGTGAGACGAATGCCGCCCGGCCCAATCGCCGCGCCGCTATTTGCGGATTTTCAGGCAGCCTCGCGGGCCGGGACCCGCGGCTCGGCGATCTCCGCCGGCTCCGACCCACGCTCGACGAAGAACGCACCCGCTCCGATCGCCCTGTCGAACGCTGACCAGCGCCGCCCCGGCGCCAGCTCCTTCTCCAGGCGATCGAAGCTCCCCAGGCGCCCGCCGAGGTTGTCGATCATGTGCACGAGGGTCGCCTCCCGCGTGCACGGCACCACCGGGCTGCCGTGCTCCAGCGTGCCGTGGTGGGAGAGGATGATGTGTCCCACCGCCTGCGCCAGATCCGGGGGAAAGCCCTCGATGTCCTCGATCGTGCGGCGTATCCGGTAGTAGCCCAGGGCGATCTCGCCGTGAAGACGGCCCGCGTCGGTCAGGTCGATCGGCTGGTCTGACCCGCACTCGTCCGTGTACGCCTCCAGCTTGCCGATGTCGTGCAGCAGCGCTCCCGCCACCGCCACCTCGCGGTCGATCCCTACGAACGTGGCGCTGATCGCGCTCACCGCCTGTGCAACCCCCAGGCAGTGCTCGAGCAGCCCGTGCCGGTAGGCCTGGTGGTAGTGCTTGGCCGCCGGGGCCACGCGATAGCCCGCCCACAGCTCGGAGTCCTCGCCGAACACACGATCCAGGAGGATCCGCAGGTGTGGCTCCTGGATCGTGTCCAGGAGCTCGCGGATCTCGTCTTCCATGTGGCCGACCTCCCGCGCGGGACCGTCGAGCAGGTCCCCGGGGTCGAAGCTGCCGGGAGCCGCCGCGTCCAGCCCGCGCAGGTTGATCTGGGGACCGAAGCGCGGATGGACGGTGTAGCGGCCGTTCACCCGCACCGGCGTGCCCGCGCGCGCCAGATCCTCGACCTCCGGGAGGGCCTCCCAGACCATGCACGCGACCGCGCCCGTGCGATCGCCGAGCCGCAGGCGCAGGTACTCCCCGCCGTCGCGCCGCTGCCGGCGCTCAGCCTCGCGCACCAGGAGAACCTGGTCGATGTCCGTGCCGTCGACGAGCTCGTTCAGGAGCATGGGCTTGAAGGTAGACGTGGCTGCGGACGGGATCGGGAGGCGGCCCGGCCGGCCGGCGCATGGGCCGGCCCGGCCGGCGGCGCATAGACTTGACGGCTCATGGGAGAACGAGCAGCGTTGTGAGAGTGGCACCCGCTTCCGCCATGGGCCTCAACGGCGAGCCGACCGAGCTGGGACGGACAGACGGAGTGCTGCCCTCCCAGCTGTTGCGTCAGGCGATCGCACGCGAGTGGATGCTCGCCGACCCCTGGCGCATACCGGCGGAGTCGGTGCAGCCGGCGAGCGTCGATGTGCGACTCGGCGAGCACGCGTGGGCGCTGCGGTGCAGCTTCCTGCCCGACAGCGACTCGACCGTCGAGCAGAAGGTCGAGGATCTGGCCTTCGAACGGATCGACCTGCGCGACGGGGCGACGCTCGAGCGCGACCGCCCGTACCTGGTGGCGCTGATCGAGGAGCTGCGCCTGCCCGAGACGATCCGCGCGAAGGCCAACCCCAAGAGCTCCACCGGACGCCTGGACGTGTTCACGCGGGTGCTCACCGATCGCAACCACCGCTTCGACGAGATCGCCGCCGGCTACCACGGCAAGCTCTACCTGGAGGTCGTGCCCCGGACGTTCGCCATCCGCGTGAAGACCGGGCTCGCCCTCAACCAGGTCCGGTTGATGTCCGCGGAGACGCGTCTGGGCGACGAAGAGCTGTCCGCGTTGCACGTCCAGACGCCGCTGCTGTACCTGGACTCCCAGCCGCTGCCTGAGTCCCAACTGTCACTCGCAGACGGACTGTTCGTGAGCCTCGACGTGTCCGGGTCGGCCGAGGCGATCGTCGGCTACCGCGCCAAGAAGAACAGCCTGCCGATCGATTTGACGAAGGTCGGTGCGCTGAGATGGCGCGACTACTGGGAGCCCGTCCATCCCGAGCAGGGCGGCCGGATCGTGCTCGAGCCCGAGGTCTTCTACCTCCTGCTCTCGGCCGAGGGGGTCAGCATCCCCCCGTGCTACGCCGCCGAGATGCTCGCCTACGACCCCACCGCCGGCGAGCTGCGGACCCATTACGCGGGATTCTTCGACCCCGGCTTCGGCTACTCGGCCGACCACACCGCCCACGGCAGCCGCGCAGCCCTCGAGGTACGCGCCCGCGACGTGTCGTTCATGGTCGAGCACCGCCAGCCGGTCTGCAAGCTCGCGTTCGAGCGGATGGCCGAGCAGCCCGACGTGCTCTACGGCAAGGACATCGGCTCCAACTACCAGGGCCAGCTGAGCATGCTCAGCAAGCACTTCTTCGAGCAGACGGCCACTACGGCTCCAGCCGGTGAGGCCCCCGGTAGAGGAACGTGACCTCGCGCACGTTCTCCTGCCCGAGCATCTGCATCAAAAGACGCGTCAGCCCGAAGCCGAAGCCGCCGTGCGGCGGAGCGCCGAAGCGGAAGAAGTCCAGGTAGTACTGGATCGGGCCCACGTCCACCTGCTTGTCCTCCGCCTGGGCGAGCAGCTGCTCGTAGCGATGCTCCCGCTGGGCGCCAGTCGTCAACTCGATCCCCCGCCACAGCAGATCGAAGCTCCTGGTCAGCGTCGGATCCTCGGGATGGCGCATGTGGTAGAAGGGCCGCACGCTCGTCGGATAGTCGGTCACGAACGCGAACTCGTGGCCGTAGCGCTCCTCGATCAGCGCAGACAGCGCGCGCTCGCTGGGCGGATCCAGATCGTGGCCCGCCCCCGGCGCCTCGTGGCCCCGCTCGCCCAACAGCCTCTTCGCCTCCTCCAGAGTCACCCGGGGGAAGGGGATCCTCGGCACGACCAGCTCCGTCTCGAACGTTTCCTCGATCTGCTCGCCATGGGCCTCCTTCACGCGCCCGAGCACGTGCGCCAGCCAGCGCTCCTCGAAGGCCATCACGTCCTCGTGCGAGTCGACCCACGAGATCTCCACGTCCACGCTCGTGAACTCCGTGTCGTGGCGCGAGGTGAACGACGGGTTCGCCCGGAACACCGGGCCCACCTCGAACACCCTGCCGAAGCCCGCCGCCATCGCCATCTGCTTGTAGAACTGCGGCGACTGGGCCAGATACGCCTGGGTCTCGAAGTACTCCACCTTGAACAGCTCCGCCCCCGACTCGCTCGCCGAGCCCATGAACTTGGGCGTGTGGAGCTCGATGAACCCCTGCTCGTGCCAGAGCTCGCGCATCGCATGCTCCGCGGTGCTCTGCACCTCGAAGATCAGCCGCCTGTCCGGACGCCGCAGGTCCAGATAGCGCCAGTCGATCCGCTTGTCCAGCGCCGAGTCCGCCGCGATCGGCACCTCCGGCTCCGCCGGCGAATCGACCTGGAGGTCCTCCAGCTTGAGCTCCAAGCCGCCCAGCTTCACACGCTCGTCCGCCACCGCCGTCCCGGTGACCGTCACCGCGGACTCGGCCGTCAGCGCCGAGACGGCCTCGTTGAGCTCGCTCGGCGGGTCCTCCTTCGCGAGCACCACCTGGGCCATGCCCGTTTCGTCGCGCACGATCACGAACTGCATCCGCTTCTGGTCGCGTATCGCGTGCGCCCAGCCGCGAATCGTCACCTGCTCCCCGATACTCCCGCGGAGATCCTCTATCAATGTGCGCCTCACAGCGCGGGACCCTATCCGAGGAGGAGCGCTGTCGGGCTTCAGCGCGGGCGCTACCGTCGCTGGTAGACCGCGTAGGTGATCGCCGCCTGACCGAGCAGGTCCCTGCCCGCGCCGTACTCGTGCTCGGCGACCGCCGGCTGGAACCCGGACGACAGGGGGATCCTCTTGGTCAGCGCGTACAGCTCGAACTCGATCGTGCTGGTCTCGCCATGTGGCGGGCAGATCCCGCCGTATCCGTCTGAGCCCTGCGTGTCCGCACCGACGATCCCGCCTTCCGGCGTCCTGCCCGCCGCTACGCCCTTGGCGCTCGGGCTGATGTCGCCCACCGCCCAGCGGATGCCGCTCGCCGGGCCCGTCGAGGTGTCATCGACGACCAACAGGACGAGCGCCGCCGCCTTCGCCGGGACGTGCTGCCATTCCAGCGGCGGGCTGATGTTCGCCCCATCGCACGTGTACTGCGCCGGAATCGATCCGTTGCGCTCGAACGCCGGGCTCGCGATCGCCATCGCTCCGGGCGCGGAGTAGACCTCGCCGCTGGGACTTGCAGTCGCCGAGGAGGAGGAGGAAGAAGAAGAAGAAGAAGAAGAGGACGGGGGAGTGGCGCGGGAGGAGCCAGCCGAGGAGCTCGAGCTCGGCGCCGAGCTCGAGACCGGCGCGGCTTCCGCCTGGGTGGGTGGGTTCTTATCCTCCGAGCAGTCTTCCATCACATATCCCGGCTTGCAGGTCGTGCGGCTCTTCCAGTGCTGTTGGAAGCCCTGCTGGAAGCTTGCGAGGACGCTCCGCCTCGCCGAGGCGCCCTTGCCCGCGGTGACCTGTGCCGCGATCCGCGACTGGAGCAGTTCGATCTTCACGCGCCCGAGCAGGTCTGCTTCGGATTGGCGCGATCGCTGGAGGAAGCTGGCGAGCGAGCCGGGCTTTGAGAAGCTCTGCCGCTCGATCCCGTCGAGGTGATTCTTGACTTCGGCGTCGGAGACCGACACGCCGCGTGCGCTCGCTTCGCCGAGAACCCACGCGGACGTGATCAGGAAGCCGAGCGCACGGTGGCCCGGGCTGCCGCTCACGCCGAGCGTCTGCTCGACCGACAGCCAGTGCTCGTACGTCGACTTGGCGATCGGGCTGCCCGCCACGAGCGCCACGGCATCCACAGCCGATGGAGAGGCTCCCGTCGACACCGGCGAGCTCGGCGCCACGGTGGACGAGGACGAAGCCGATCGGGTGGAACCTTCGCCGCAGCCGGCGAGCACGGCGGCGACAAGCAGGCACAGCGCCGCCAAGACCACATATGAGCCTCGCACCCGTTCCAACACCGATCCCTCCCCAAAGTCCATTCCTCTGATCGACCAACAGCCTAGTCATCTTGTCTAAAGGCCCACGAAATATGCTCGTCCGCTGCTAGCCTCCGACGGGCATGGTCCACGCCGGGATGAGGCTCGCCGCGCTCGCCGGGCTGCTGGTTGCGAGCCTACTGGGAGTCCAAGCCGCAACGGCGGCCGGTCCACCCAACCCTGCCCAGAACATCCCCATGGGAGCCCTCCCTTCGAGCTGCTCGCAGTCTCCCCTCTCGGCAACCTGCGAGAACGCCGTCGTGACCTACCTGGACGAAGCCCGCAAGGACATGGGCCTCTCTCCGTACTACCTCCCACCGGACTTCCCCTCGCTCCCGCCCGACCGGCAGGTCCTGATCCTCTCCAACCTCGATCGCGTCGCCTACCGAATCCCCCCAGTCGGCGGACTGGGCGAGACGCTCGACGCCAGCGCCTCCGAAGGGGTCCAGGACGACTCCGATCCCCTGCCTCCCGGGAAGCTCACGCCGGGCGGTCCTGTTTACGGCTGGGCGTCGAACTGGGCGGGTGGCTTCGTGAACGTCCTGGCCGCGTACTACACCTGGATGTACGACGACGGCTACGGCAGCCCCAACGGCGACTGCACCGAACCGGGCGCCAGCGGATGCTGGGGTCACAGGCGGGACGTGCTGGCTGACTTCGGCCCTGAAGCCGACGGCTTCGTCTCGATGGGAGTCGCCGCCGGGGCCGACGGCGGCGGCTGGCCGAGCTACGCCCAGACCCTCGTGTTCACCCGCGAACTCCCCACCTACTACTACACGTGGGCGGACGCCCTGGCCGAAGGCGCGGGCAGAGCGCCGTCCGAAACCGAAGAACACGAATCCGAACCCCCAGGGGAACACGAACACGAAACCGAACCCCCGGGGGGACACGAACACGAAAGCGAACCCCCGCCCAAAACCGAACCCCTGCCCAAGCACGAACCCGAATCTCAACTACCGGGCGGGCAGAAAGCACAGGAATCGCCGGCCCCCTCTAGCTCCGGCTCGCCGGCGTGCACGAGCCCCTGTTCCAGCTCGGGGCCGTTGGCCCCGACGCTGAGCCCGACGTCGAGCCCGACGACCGGGACCCTCACCGCCGCAGTCCACCGGAAAACGGGCCATCGCCGTCTCTGCCGTCAAGCGTCTCATCGCCCCCGTCAGGGTCGGCTTCACCGCCGCCGGCACGTTCAGTGCGAACCTACTCGGGGAGCTCCACCTCGACGGCGAACTCGTCGCCGGTGACCGGCTGAAGCAGCTCGATGGAACCCGCCTGGAGCAGGTCGCCCTCCCCGAGTGTGAGCGCGTCCAGACGGTCGGCGGTATCGCGGACGAGCACCCGGGCGACCGGAGCCCGCATCGGCCGCCTCGCCTGGGACTTGGCCTTGCGCACCTCCCGCAGCACGTCCGCGGTCACCTCCAGGGCAACGTCCTCCCGCTCGGCCGCGTTCGCCCCGCGACCGTCCACTCCGGCGGCGACAGCCGCCATCGACAGCTCCACCGCGTCGGGCCATTTCGCACGGTGGACCGAGCCCTCCTGCCACCACGACCACACCTCCTCGCAGACGAACGGCAGGAACGGGGCGAACAAGCGCTGGAAGACCGACAGGGAGATGCGCAGCCCCCGGCTCACCGACGCGCTGATCCCCGGGTCGGGGTCGTAGCGGCGGCCCTTGACCAGCTCGAGGTAGTAGTCGCAATACCACCAGAAGAACGTCTCGGCCCGCTCGAGCGCCCGGGCGTAGTCGTACCCCTCGAAGCTCGCCGTCGCGTCGGCCACGACCACGGACAGACGGGCGACCAGCGCGCGGTCGAGCGGGTTGCTCAGCGCCTCGCCCTCGGGGGGGAGGTCGGCGAGGGCGAACCTGGAGGCGTTCAGCAGCTTCACGGTCAGACGGCGGCCGACCTTCATCTGCTGGGGGTCGAACGCCGTGTCCGTCCCCGGCCTGCCGCTGGCCGCCCAGTAGCGCACCGCGTCCGCCCCGTACTCCTCGAGCAGGTGCATCGGCGTGACCACGTTGCCCTTCGACTTGGACATCTTCTTGCGGTCCGGGTCGAGCACCCAGCCGGAGATCGCCGCGTTCGCCCACGGCAGCTCCCCGTAGTCCAGATGCGAGCGGAGGATCGTCGAGAACAGCCATGTTCTGATGATGTCGTGCGCCTGGGGGCGCACGTTCATGGGGAACGCAGCCCGGAACAACTCCTCGTCCTCGCCGGCCCGGCCGGCGATCTGGGGCGTCAGGGACGACGTCGCCCACGTGTCCATCACGTCCGGGTCGCCCGTAAAGCCGCCCGGCTGCCCGCGCTGCGTGGCCTGAAAGCCGTCCGGCACGTCCGTCGAGGGGTCCACCGGGAGTCGCTCCTCGGTCGCTGCCATCGGCTGGTCGTACAAGATCGCCCCGCCGTCGTCGATCGGGTACCACACCGGGAACGGCACCCCGAAGAAGCGCTGACGGCTCACGCACCAGTCGCCGGTCAGACCGTTCACCCAGTCCTCGAACCGCGCCCTCATGTACTGCGGGTGCCATTCCAGCTCCCTCCCGCGTTCGAGCAGCGCCTGGCGGTGGACGATCGTGCGGATGAACCACTGCCTGCTCGTCACTATCTCCACCGGCCGCTCGCCCTTCTCGAAGAACTTCACCGCCCTCACCACCGGCGTCGGCTCCCCGATCAGCTCGCCCGCCGACTCGAGCAGCTCGACGATCCGCCTGCGCGCCTGGTTCACCGTCCGGCCCTCGAGCTCCCCGTAGCTCGCCCGGGCGCGGTCGACGTCCTCGGACTCCCACCCGACCGTCCCCCACGGGACCTCGGTCAGACGCCCGTCCGGGCCGAGGACCGAGCGGACCGGCAGCGACAGCTCCCGCCACCACATCACGTCGGTGAGGTCCCCGAACGTGCACACCATCACCAGACCCGTCCCCTTGTCCTTCTCCACCTGCCGGTGGGTCAGCACGGGCACCCGCGTACCGAACAGCGGCGTCAACACGTCCCTGCCCACCAGCGAGGCGTGGCGGTCGTCGTCGGGATGGGCCAGCAGCGCCACGCACGCCGGGATCAGCTCCGGTCGGGTCGTCTCGATCAGCGCCTCGGCCACCTGACGGCCGTCCTCGCGGGACCCGTCGGGTGCCTCGCCGGCGAGGTCGAAGCGCACGCGGTGCATCGCCCCCGGGCGCTCCCGGTCCTCGAGCTCGGCCTGGGCGACCGCCGTCTGGAAGTCCACGTCCCACAGCGTCGGCGCCTCCAGCTGGTAGGCCTCCCCGCGGGCGAGCAGCCCCAGGAACGAGCGCTGGGAGATCCGCTGGGCGAGCCGGCCGATGGTCGTGTAGGTCATCGACCAGTCCACGGACAGACCGAGCGTCCGCCACAGCTCCTCGAAGGCCCGCTCGTCGCTCTCGGTCAGGCGCAGGCACAGCTCGACGAAGTTCGGCCTCGACACCGCCACCGGCTCCTTCGCGTCCGATCCCCCTGCGCCGACGGCGGGAGGCTCAAAAGCGGGGTCGTACGGGACCGACGGGTCGCACCGCACGCCGAAGTGGTTCTGCACCCGCCGCTCGGTCGGCAGGCCGTTGTCGTCCCACCCCATCGGGTAGAGCACCTCGCTGCCGCCCATCCGCCGGTAGCGGGCGATCGCGTCGGTGTGGGTGTAGGAGAACACGTGGCCGACGTGCAGCGACCCGCTGACCGTCGGCGGGGGGGTGTCGATCGCGAACACCAGCTCCCGGGGGGCCGACCGGTCGAAGCGGTAGATCCCGTCCCGCTCCCACGCCTCGCTCCACTTGGCCTCCAGGCCGTCGAGCGTCGGGCGCTCGGGCACGCCCGGCTGGGGTTTGTGTGGCGGCGTCAAGCAGCTGATCGTACCCGCCCGCAGCGGCCCGGCGCCAGCAGCAGCCCGGCGCCAGCAGCAGCCCGGCGCCAGCAGCAGCCCGGCGCCAGCAGCCCGGGGCCAGCAGCAGCCCGGCGCCAGCAGCCCGGGGCCAGCGGCGCTCAGCCCATTTCCACGTACCCGGTCGCTTCGGTCGGGCTACGGACGTTCGCCGCCACCTTGTTTTCGTAGTTGCCCTCGATCGTCTGGATCTGGCCGCCCGGCAGCACGTCCCTGACGATCCCCACGTGCTCGTCGCCGAACACGATCAGATCGCCCGGCTTGGGCACCACCCCCGGTCCGTTCGGGATCGCCCGCCCGGTGCTCTGGGCCCATGACCACACGTCGGCCACCGAGCCGGCCCCCTGGCCCTGTTCCCCAATCGGCTCGCCCGCCTGGCGGGCCACCCACGAGGCGAAGTACGCGCACCACGGCGCCCCGGGGACCGCCCCGGCGGTAGCGTTGCGGTACTGGGCGATCGCCGGGGATTCGTTTGACCCGGGGGGCTGCTCGGTCTGCCCGATCTGGCTTTCCGCGATCGCCACCATCGGGCTGCCGGAGGATCCCTGGTTCGCTCCCAGTGGGGACAGAGCCGGAGAGCCGGCCACGCGGTCGAGGCTCTGGAGGGGATAGGAGGCGCTTGGGGCCGAGTTGCCTGTCAGGCCTGGAGCGCTCGCGGCAGTCCCATCGCCGGCGAGCGCAGCAGCCGTCGACGCAGACGGTGTCTCGGCCGGGGCTTCATAGCCGCTCGTCGCCTGCTGGAGCGCGCTCGCAAACGACGACCCCGTCTCGCCCGCCGCGGGCGTCGACGGAGCTTCGGTTCCGCCGGCCAGGGCGGCCCTCCCGGAGAGCAGGGTGGCGGGGTCGGCGAGCGCCTGCCTGATCGCCGAGACGCGCTCGAGCGTGGACTCGATGGACATCGCCCCGGGTAATCGGCCGGGAGGGTCCGCTGTTGAGAACGTGTTCTGAGGGTTAAAGGGCGACGGGCGGCCGTCGCCGCCCGTCGCCACCACCGTTCCCTCGATGAAATCGGCGGTATGTGGCTTCGGCTGGTTTCCTGAGAAGCCGAAGCGTTATCACCCGTCGGTGCGCAAGCCGATCGGAGACCGGATCACGCACAGATGGGCTTCGCTGCAGCGGTGGCGTCCTCTAGGCGCCACCGCTGAGGAAGTTGGAACCCTCTTGCGACTAGCCTTTATTCAAGGAGCTTCAGAGTCGCGTTGGGCAGCTGGTTGGCCTGTGCCAGAATCGACACGCCAGCCTGCTGGAGAACCTGGTCCTTGGTGAAGTTAGTCATTTCCGTGGCCATGTTCACGTCGTTGAGGGCGCTCACAGCCGAGGTGAGGTTCTGGCTGTAAACTTCCAGGTTGGACTGGGTGAACTGGATACGGTCCTGGACCGCCCCGAATTCACCAGCGAGGGACGATATTTTGGCGATCGCTTCATCGGCTTCTTTCAGTCCGGTGCCTTTTTCGATTTTTTCTGCGAACTTCGCCGGTTCGATCAGTTTTTCGATTTCTTTGTACACTTCGATCGTTTTGACGCTGATTGTTTCTTTGTCGTTGGCGCCGACCTGGAACGTGATTTCTTCTTTGCCGTTCAACAGGCTCTTGCCGTTGAACTGAGTCGTTTCACCGACCCGCTTGATCTCGTTCGCCAGCTGTTCGACCTCGGAGGTGATCGCTTTCTTGTCTGCTTCTGAGGTCGTCCCGTTGGCCATCTGCACGCCGAGCTCCCGGACACGCTGGAGCATCTGGTTGATGTCGTTCAGCGCCCCCTGGGCGGTCTGGGCCAGAGCGACAGCGTCCTGGATGTTTTCGCCCGCCTGGTTGAGGCCGTTGACCTGGCTCTGCAGGCTCTGGCTGATGGCGTAGCCGGCGACGTCGTCGGCAGCCGAGTTGATCTTCAGGCCCGAGGACAGACGCTGCATGGCCATGGCCAGATTGCTCTCGGTGCCGTTCAGGTTCCTGCTGGCGTTCATCGCCTCCAGGTTGTTGTTGATCGTAAGGGACATGCGTTCATCTCCTTGATGACGTGTTTGATTTGGGTCCCGAGCCGACTCCGTGTCGACTCATGGCGTTATCGTCAGCGCGCCTGGAAACTTGAGCTGCCCCGCGGCCGCCCTGGACTCGCTTGTCCGGGGTCCAGGGTCACAACGTGCCCACCTTGGGATTCACGAAGGTCCCCGACATCACGAACTACCTCGAGTCTCTGGCACGTGCACCGTGAATTCGATGACCTCGAGTCCGAGGACGTGCTGGAAGCCACGGTCTCGGGTTGCGAGAGCGAATCCGTGTTGTTTGCACAACGCCGCGATCCAGATATCGTTTTGCTGTATCGCAATGCCTGCTTGCCGGAGCGAGGTTGCGATCTCGCCAAATACGCGAGTTGTCTGCCGGTCGAGCTCGAGCACACGAACGCGGGGCGTGGCGAGGAAGCGTTCGAGCGTGGCGGCGTTCTGCCGTAGCTTGGTTCCGTTCATGAAGCCGAACCAAAGCTCTCCGAGCACGATCATCGGTAGACCGACGGCCTCGGCCGTACGTGCTTCCTCGGCTAGTTGCTGATTGCCTTCGCCGAGGGCCTTGTAAGCGTTCGTGTCGAGTGCGAGCTTCACGCGGCGGGCTCGACCGGAAGTGCGTCGAGCCATGCTTGCGCGCCGGCTTCGTCGCCGGCATCTACCGGCAGGCGCCCGATGAACCAGTCGAGGTCGTCGTGCTCGCTGGCTGTGAAGGGCAGCTTCGCGTTCTCGAGCGTCTGCACGACCACGGCGTTGAGGGTCTGTCCGGTCTCGCTCGCCTCTCGGCGAAGCTCGGCATCGAGGGCAGGCGACACGCGGCGTATCGTGTACTGGATTCTAGTCATGCCTACATTATAGGCAAGATTTGCCTGCGATCAGAAGGCTGGTGCGAAGCGGCCCCGCGGTCTAGCTCAAGCTCAGCGTCTGCGCTCGCACGACCACAGGGTTTGCGCAACATACGGTCGTCTCGCTCAGGCCCGGACGTCGACGTGTGGCTGCTCCCCGTCATCCTCGCCCTCGCCCTCGGGCTCGGGCGACGCTCGCGGCGGCTCGCGGCGCCCCCGCTGCTCGCGCTCCTGGGAAGGGCGATCGCGCTCGCGGGAGATCCGCTCGAGCCGCTCCACGGGCACCCTCCCAGACCGGGAGACCGCGGGTGGACCGGGCGCGATCGGATGGATCGGATCCACCGCCGCCTCGCAGTCCTAGGAAGCCCTCGCGCGCGGCCGCTCGGGCGCCGGCGCAGCGGATCGGGGAGGTGCCGCGTCGGCCCGCTCGTTGGCGGCGGTGAGCAGCTGCTGCTCGCGGCCCTTGATCTCGAGCATCACCAGCCGGCGCCAGAGGAACACCGCACCGGCCCACGCGGCCACGTAGCAGGCGAGACCGGCCAGCAGCGCGCGCAGTCCCGCCTCGGCGAGGGTGTTGGTCGGCAGCGACAGGTATCCGCCGAGCACGAAGCCGGACAGCCCGCCCCAGCTCTTGGCCCGCGCGACCGCGCGGGCGGCGCGGGGGTGGGCGGCGATGCTGGGGCCGTCTCCCGCCGGCTCGGCGGCCTTGGACGCCTTGCCCTTCTTCTCGCCCTTCTTCGGCTCCTCCGCCTTCTTGGCGGTTTTCGCCTTGGAGTCTGCGGCCGCAGGCTCCATGGCCGGCGTCCTCGGCTCCGGCGAGGCCGCCACCGGGGCCGCTGCCGGCGCCTCCGTGGGCGCCGCCGGCAGCGTGGGCGAAGCGGCTGTGCTCGCCTCAGCTGCCATCGCGCTCCTCCTGCTCCAAGCCACGGTGGCGTTCGGCGCGCTGGCACTCGAATATGAAGCGGATCAGGCGCCGCCGGTCGAGGTCGCTGATCGTGTCGAAGGCCACCGCGCGGCGACCGCGGGAGTCGATCCGCACGACCTTGGCCTTGCCGCTGATCGGGCGCACGTCGGGGGTCAGGGTCAGCAGGAACTGAACCTCCTGGCCGATTCTCAGCGTGTCCGGCCCGGCGAGCAGGAACCCGCCGCCGCTGATGTCGACCGTGTAGCTCTGGACCTGCGGCAGATCGATGCCCGAATAGATGAGCACCGGACGCGCCGCGTCGATCCGGACGTACTCGCGCTCTTGGAGCACCTCGATCGAGCGCGGCGAGTCGATGCGCAGGAGGTCGGGCTCGGCCGGGCTCTCGAAGGAGATCCTCCCCTGCAGGCGCACCCGCCCGTGGGGGGCCGTGAATTCGACGATCATCCCCTCGATCTGGCCCTCCTCGAGCGATCCGACCGGGACGGTGATGGTGATCAGGAGCGTGTTCACCCCCCGCTCGATGACCCGCGCGGGGATCCGCTCGCCCGAGGTCGTTGCGAGCGTCAGGAGGTCCCCGTGCCCGGGCAGCGTGACCGGCTTGGACTCCTCCCGTTTTCCCCGTCCGAGCTTCACGGCAGCAACCTGCCCGCCCAGACCGTCGACTCGAGCCGCCGCAGTCGCCACCCGCCGGAGCGGGCGCGATCGACCATGTACTCGGGCGCGAGCCCGAACCTACACGCGGCCTCCACCGCCACGCCGAGCTGATCGGTCTCATCCGCGTGGGTGACGGCCAGAGCGTTCGCGCCCAGCGGCATGAGCGCGCTCAGCAACTGCGCGGCCGCGGCGGCGCCCAATGTGGCAGGGAGCGCGACAACGATCCGCTCGGGCGCCAGATCGCCGAGCACCGCCGCGAGCGCGCGGATGCCCGCCTTGTCCGCCGGGGACAGACGCGGGGTGTCGAGGATTACCAGACCGTCGCCCTTGGCCCTGCGCAGAGCCCGCAGCGCCCGCGGGCTGCCCACGGCCATCGGCCTGACGATCTGCGGAGCGAGCAGGAGCCCCAGCTCGCCGCGCTCGGCGCCGGCGATCAGCGTCGCGAATCTGGCGTGCAGGGTGCTGCTCTTGCGATAGGCGCCGAGCAGGGCCGCGCAGCAGGTCGTCTTGCCGGAGCCGCCGGCGCCCACAACGACGATCGCCGCGCCCTGGGTGGGAAGCGGCGGCGCGACCGGTATCCGCTGCGCTAGCGTCGTGCGCACCGCCTGCGCCAAACCCGAACGGGGCGCCAGCGCCAGCGTGTGCGCCGTCGCTCCCTCGATCAGCTCACGGGCGAGCTCCTCGCCGATCCCGAAGCGGCGCAGACTCCTTTCGACGCCCGCCCGGGCACGCGCGTGCGAGCCGGGTGCCACGGCGCGACGCTCGGGCGTCTCCCTGCGCGGCGGGGCTGAGTAATCAGCGAGAGCCGGCCCGTCGGGCAACCGCTCGGGCTCCTCCCGCGGGAACAGCTCGTGGAAGTCGAACGCCAGCCCGGGCTCCTCGCGCGCAGGGCGCGGCGATGGCGGGGGCGCGGCGCTTTCGACGCCAAGGCCCGCACCTCTCGTTCGCTCGGCCCGCGCGAGTGCCGCGAGATGGGCTGTCACGTATGCGCTCCCGGCCGGGCGAGGAGGTGCTCGCATCGCGGGCGGCGGCTCCGGCTGAGCCCACGGCGCAGGTCGCGGCGGCGGTTCGGGGCGCCCGCGTGACATCGACATGGGAGGCGGCGGCGCAATCGGGGGCACTGGTCGCTCGAGCGCCGGCTGCGGTCGGGGCTGGGAAGCAGATCGCGCGGGCGGCGAGGGGGCAGGCTGCGGCGGAAGGGCGGGCTCGGCTTCGTCGTACACGTCGATCCGGGCGCCCCCGGGCATCGCCTCGATCTCCACGAACGGGTGCTGGAAGAACCCGAGCACGCCGCCCGTCAGCCCGTCGCGCCGGCGGATGATAATCGCCTCGGCGCCCAGATCCTGCTGGATCAGGGGAATGATGTCCTCGACCGAGCGCCCGCGGTAAGTGCGAACCGCCGCGCCGGCGAGCGCGCCGTCCTGCGGGCCGGCGCCCGCCTCCCGCCCCATCGCCTGCAGCAGCTCCGCTGGGGTGCTCACGGTTTTCTCCCGGGAGAGTCACAAACCACGCTCATGCGTGGATCACCCCGATCGTTTCGACGTCTATGCCCGGTGCGATCTCGTTGTACGAGCACACCGCGAGCTGCGGCTGGGCCTGTGCGATCAGCCGGCGCAGATGGCGGCGGATGCGTGCCGAGCACAACAGAACCGGTCCCCGCCCGCCCCGCGACCCGAGCGCGGTGGCGTGCTCGACCTGGGCGCGCAGGGCCATCACGATCGCCTGCGCCCGCGGCGGATCCATCGCCAGGTACTCCCCATCGGTCGTCTGGGTGATCGACGTGGAGACCTCCTGCTCGATTGAGGGGTCCAGGGTTATGGCTTGCAGGCGCAACTGCTCGTCCAGGTGGGGAGCCGTGATCGCCCGGCCCAGGGCCTGGCGAGCGTACTCCGATAGGAGGCTCGTGTCACGTGTTGTTCGCGCCTTGTCGCCGATTGCCTCCACGATGGTGCCAAGATCGCGGATCGGAACGCCCTCCGCCAAGAGCGATTGCAGCACCCGCTGGATCTCGCCGAGCGAGAGCGCCTCGGGCACGACCTCCTCGACGACCGCCGCGTTGGTCTCCTTGAGCTTGTCCAGCAGCGCACGGACGTCCTGGCGCGTGAGCAGCTCGGCCGCGTGGGAGCGGATCATCTCGGTCAGGTGCGTGATGATCACCGACTCGGGGTCCACGACCGTGTAGCCGAGCGCCTCGGCCTCCGCGCGCGCGGACTCGTGCACCCACACCGCCTCCAGCCCGAAGGCCGGCTCGCGGGTGGGGATCCCCTGCAGCTTGCCGCTGGCGTCGCCGGGGTCCATCGCGAGCAGGTGCCCGGGCATGATCCGCCCGCGCGTGACCTCCGAGCCGCGGACCTTGAGCACGTACTCGTGCGACTCCATCCCCAGCTCGTCATGGATGCGCACGGGCGGGATGACGATGCCCAGATCGCCGGCGATCTGGCGGCGGATCATGCTCACCCGGCGCAGCAGCGAGCTCGGCGCTCCGCCCTGGTGGGTGGGCCCGTCGTTGACGAGCGGCACCAGACCGAAGCCGATGGCGAGCTCCAGCGCGTCCACCCCCACTTCGCCGAGCGGCTCATCGGGAGCCGGCAGCGCGGCCCGGGCCGCCGCGCTGCGGGCCTTGGCGTCGGCGTCCTTGGCCGCGGGCAGCCCATCGCGCACGACCCATGCGATCGCGCCGAAGATCGCCGCGATGAACAGGAACGGCAGCTTCGGCAGGCCGGGGATCAGCGCGAACAGGCCGATCGCCCCGGCCGCCACCAGCGGCGCCTTGCGCTGGGTGAGGATCTGGTTGGCGATGTCGCTGCCGAGATCCCGGTCGGAGGCGGCCCGCGTGACGATGATGCCCGTGGCGACCGAGATCAGCAGCGCGGGGATCTGCGCCGAAAGGCCGTCTCCGACGGTCAGCAGCGAGTACGTGTGGGTGGCTTCGCTGAAGCCCAGGTGGCGCTGGAGCATGCCGACGACGATGCCGCCGACGAGGTTGATCGCCGTGATGATCACAGCGGCCATCGCGTCGCCTTTCACGAACTTCGAGGCCCCGTCCATCGCGCCATAGAAGTCGGCCTCCTGGGCGATCTCCGCGCGCCGGGCGCGCGCCTGCTCGTCGGTGATCAGGCCGGCGTTGAGGTCGGCGTCGATCGCCATCTGCTTGCCCGGCATGGCGTCCAGGGTGAAGCGCGCGCCGACCTCGGCCACACGTCCCGCGCCGTTGGTGACCACCACGAACTGGATCACCACGAGGATCAGGAAGATGACCAGCCCGACGACCACGTTGCCCCCGACCACGAACGCGCCGAACGCCTTGACCACCGTGCCGGCGTCGCCAGTCGTGAGGATCAGCCGCGTCACCGACACGTTAATCGCGAGGCGGAACATCGTGGTCAGCAGCAGCAGGCTGGGGAACGAGGAGAAGTCCAGCGCCTTGCCCAGGTACATCGTCGCCACGACCACCGTCAGCGCCGCGGAGATGTTGAGCGTGATCAGCAGGTCGATCAGCGGCGGCGGCAGCGGCACCACCAGCATCGTCACCACGAGCACGACCGAGACCGCGGCCAGCAGGTCGGTGTGGCGCAGCAGGCGCTTGACGGCCGGGCTGTTCACGACGCGAGCCTCCGCCGGCCGGCCAGGCGGTAGACGAACGCGAGCACCCGCGCGACCGCCGCGTAGAGCTCCTGGGGGATCACCTGACCGATCTCCGTCGAGGAGTGCAGGGCACGGGCCAGAGGCGGGTCGCTCACGACCGGCACGTCGTTCTCCTCAGCCACCCGTCTGATCTGCGCGGCGATCAGGTCCTTGCCCTTGGCGACGACCTCCGGCGCCGTGCGCGAGCCGTCGTAGGAGAGCGCCACGGCGTAGTGCGTGGGGTTGGTCACGACGACATCCGCGTTCGGGACGGCGGCCATCATGCGTGCGCGCGCGGCCTGCATCTGGCGGCGGCGCAGCGCCGCCCTGACCTCGTTGGAGACCCCGTACTGGCGCGCCTCGTCCTTGACCTGCTGCTTGGTCATCCGCAGCAGGCGCTCGTGGCGCCGGCGCTTCCAGGCGAAGTCCAGGACCCCGATGACCAGATAGGCGAAGGCGGCGTGCTGGGCGATCCCGAGTGCCCGCTGGCCGAACAGGACGCCGAGCGCGCTCGGGGAGATGCCGACCTCGGATGCCAGGCTGCTCAGGCCGGGCAGGATCGCGAGGCCGGCCACCAGTCCCACGACGGCGACCTTGGCGAGCGCCTTGAGCGCCTCGAAGATGAGGTTGGGACCGAGCAGGTTGCGCAACCCCGAGGCCGGGTTGATGCGGCGAAAGTCCGGTTTGAGGGCATGGGCGGTGGGCCTGAAGCCGACCTGCGCGACCCCGGCGAGCACGCCGGTGAGCATGCACGCCCCGGCAACCGGCGCGACCGCCCAGACGATCGTCGAGAGCGCCGAGTGCATCAGCCCGTTCAGACCGGCGGCGGTCGTCGCCTGGCCCGAGTGCGGGATCTCGTGGAGCATCTCGCGGAAGCTCGCAGCGCCGGCGCCCACGATCCGGCTGCCCATCATGCTGAGCGCCAGCAGGCCCGCGATCAGCACGAGTGAGCCCCCGAGGTCGGGGCTGCGCGCCACCTGCCCCTTCTCTCGCGCGCGCTTGCGGTGCTTGGGTGTTGCTTTCTCTGTGCGGTCGTCCTGGGCCATGTCTCACGCCACGTGCAGCGCGCCCAGCGCCGCACCCACGCTCACCGAGAGCTGGTTGGAGATCCAGTTGGCCGTGAACGGCAGCGAGGCGCCGACGACGAGCATCGCGACCCCCACCTTCGTGGGGAAGCCGACGGCGAACACGTTCAGCTGGGGGACCACGCGCGAGACGACCCCAAAGGCGACGTCGGTGATCAGGAGCGCGACGAGCACCGGCGCGGCCAGCTCCAGGGCGGCGGCGAACACGGTGCTGAAGACCTGCTCGGCGCCGCCGAGCAGCGATGAGAGCCGCGGGCCGCGGGTCAGCGGCACGAGCTGGAACGTGCGGTCGAGGCCGCGCAGGGTCCATGCGTCGCCGCCGATCACCAGGAAGATGAGGGTTCCGACCAGCGAGTAGAAGCGCGCCATCACCGCGCTCGTTTCACCGCTGAGCGGGTTGATCAGGCTGCCGTAGGAGAAGCCCGAGATCACGTCGATCATCGCACCCGCCGATTCGATCGCGGCCATCAGCACCGCCAGCGAGAAGGCGAAGCCGAGCCCCACGAGCATCCCCTCGATCACCAGGCCGGCCAGCGCGAGCGGGTCTGTGGGAATTTGCTGGCCGTGCAGCGCGATCGGCGTCAGCCCGATCGAGATGCCCACCGCGATTATCCCGCGCACGCGCGGCGGGATCTCCTGCGAGGAGAACAGCGGCGCGATCACGAACAGCGGCGTGACGCGCGCGAGCACCAGGATGAAGCCGGCGAGCTCGTTGCCCGCCAGATTGCCCAGCAGGGCGCTCACGAGCCCACCATCGTGGGGATGGCCGTGTACAGCGCGGTGGTGTAGGCGACGAGCTGGCCGAGCATCCACGGGCCGAGCAGGACGACGACCACGGCGATGCCGGCGATCTTGGGGATCAGCGTGAGGCTCTGCTCCTGGATCTGGGTGACCGCCTGAAAGACGCTGACGAGCAGCCCGATGACCAGACCGACGAGCAGCAGCGGACCGCCGATCTTCAGGGCCAGGCTCATGGCCTGCGAGGCGAGGTTGACGACGGTGTCCTGGTTCACGGTTGGATCGACCCCCCGGGGAACCGCCGCTGCTGAACGAGCGCCCTCGTGCCTGTGTCTCTCTCCGGAGTCCGTATAACCATGGTGATACGCACCTGATGAAAGCGCTGCAGGAGCACCCTGGCGTGTGTTTCTCTCCGCGACTGGTGTATGACCATGGCTATACGGTTCCTCAATGGAAGCTCTGGACGAGCGCTTTGATGACCAGGTCCCAGCCGTCGACCAGGACGAACAGCAGGATCTTGAAAGGCAGCGAGATGAACGTCGGGGGGAGCATGATCATGCCCATGCTCATCAGCGTCGAGGAGACGATCAGGTCGATAATCAGGAACGGCAGGAAGATCAGGAAGCCGATCTGAAACGCGGTCTTGAGCTCTGAGACGATGAACGCCGGGACGAGCACCTCGGTGGGCACTTCCGCGCGCGTGTGCGGCTCCTTGGAGTGGGCAAGGCTCACGAACAGCGAGATGTCCTCTACGCGCGTCTGCCGGAACATGAATTCGCGCAGCGGCTGCTCGGCGCGCTCGATCGCGGCTGTCGTGCTGATCTTGTGGGCGGTCAGCGGTTCGACGGCGTCCTTCTTGATCGCGCTGACGGTCGGCGCCATGACGAAGATCGTCAGGAACAGGGCGATGCCCACGAGGACCTGGTTCGGCGGCGCGTTGCTGGTGCCCACGGCGGTGCGGATGAAGCCGAGCACGATCAGGATCCGGCTGAAGCCGGTGACCGTGAACAGCACCGCCGGCACGAGCGTCAGCCCCCCGACCAGTAGCAGGATCTGGACTGCGTTGCTGGAGCTGAGGTTCAACGGCGCACCGTCAGTTCACGCACGCGGTCGAGCAGGCCGGAGCCCGGCGAGGGCATCCGCATCGGATCGGTGATCGGCCCCCTGCCGATCGGATCGCGACCGCCGGCGCTGATCGGATCGCGCCCGGCGGCGCCGCGCGCACCGGGCCCAGGCGTGGCGCTCGGATCGCGACTGCCTTCACGCCCGGCCACGGCGGAGATGAGACCCCGCCCGCCCGAGATCTGCGCGGCGAGGGAGGCCCGGCGCGAGCGCTGCGGTGGCACCTCGGCCAGCAGGCCTACTTCGCGCGCCTGCTCCTCGGTGTAGCGGTGGATCGGCATCAAGCCGTGCTCGGCGCTGCCCAGCAGGACGTATTCGCTGCCCGCGCGCACGAGGTGCACAGAGCGCCCCGAGCCGAGTTGAAGCGTGGCCACGCTCGACAGGCCCCCGCTCGACTGCTCAGAACCCGTCCCGCCCCGCCCCGCCTTGACCTGGCGCAGGATCCAGGAGAGCCCCCAGATGACCGCGATGACGATCGCCAGGCCGACGATCGTGCGCACGATGCTCGCCCCTCCGGAGCTCGTGTGGGGAGCGGTGGAGGAGGTCGTGAGGTTGAGCGGCGTGTTTTCGCCGCCCGTCTTGGGGGTGGAGGGCGAGGGCGTGAACGCGCAGGCCGGGCCGGCGAGCGCGAGCAGGCACGTACCGAGCGCGAACAGGCATGCGCCAAGCACAGCGGACGCTCGCGCGACCGCACGGGAAAGCGGTATGGACGTGGTCATCGAGGGACGACTCCGAGGAAGAGTCGACCGGGTTATCGGCTTTCGGGCGGAGGTCTTGAGGAGCTACCGGGAGCGACCGTCACCGGGCTGAGCGAGTACCTGCCGCACGGCCTGTAGTGGGATCATGAGGGTGTTGGGTGCGAGATCGGAGGGCTCAAATCCGAAGCCGCGATAGAACGATGCGGCCCGATCGTTGAGCGCATCCACGGTGATTGCACGTATTGCAATCTCCTCTGAGGCGCGCAGGACCCGCTGAAGCGCGTCGAGCAGGAGGCTGCGACCGAGGCCGGCGCGTTGGTGGGATGTGTCGACCGCGAGGCGGGCAAGAAGCGCGACGGGGACCGGGAAATGCCGCGAGAGCCCTCGGCGAACGTTGGCGGTCGCCCGTTCGTGATCGACTTGTGCGGCGACCAGCGTGTAGTACCCCACCACTTTGCCGTCGAGCTCGGTGGTCACGAATGTGCGGGCGGCGTCGCGCTGTTGGGTCTGACCGGCGTAGGCGTGCAGCCAGCGGTCCAGTGCCGCCTCGCCGCAACTGAAAGCATCGACGCGATGTCCGCCGCGGTCAAACGCGGCGGACGCGGTCAGCTGCGAAGTCACGCTACGGGTAGGACGCTCGGCTTCTCGATGAGCCGGCGCAGGCCACGCTCGGCCTCGGGGGAGGTGTTTTCCAGCGCCGCGAGGAACCGCCGGGCGCCCTCGTCGTCCACGATGTAGCGGGTCCGCTCTGCGAGCGTCCGCTCAGCCTCACGGCGGGCCGCACGGCGCACGAACTCGCTGAGGGTCTCGCCGCTGGCGATCGCCGCAGCCTGCTCCAAGTTGCGCTCCTCCTCGGTGATCCGGATCTCGATCCTGCGTGTCTTCGTTGTGGTCGACGCCATCCCCATACTGTACGGCATCCGTCCGGACATGATGCGGATGTGGCCGGCTCGTTGCAGCATCCGGGCAACCGCCCGATCGCAGCGACCGTTTCGCGGTCCGGGCGCTACACCAGCGCGTCCACCTGGACGCCCCACTCGCCCTCGCCGGTGACGACGAGGCTGCCGTTGGCGAAGCAGAGCCCGTTGGCGAACAGCTCGACCGGCGCCTCGGCCATCTGGTCGAGCTCCACGACAGCGCCCGCCGTCAGCTCCAGCGCCCGCCCGAGCGGTTGGTGGGTCCTGCCGAGCTCGGCCCACACGCGTACGAAGATGCTGCGCAGGATCGTCCGGCCGTCGGGGTTCTCACGCGTGCTTCGCGCGTGCGCGCGGGCGCGCTCGAGCTCGGCGCGACCCAGCTTTGCGTACGTTTCGGCCCGGCTCGGGGGTTCGCTCGTGCAGTCCAGCTTGACCGCCCGCCGCGTCCCGCTGCGGCCCGGTCGACCGCGACCGAGCGAGACCTCCTCGGCGAACAGCCGCACGCCGTCCTCGCTGCGCTCGCGGAACTGCACGAGCGCGCCGGGGACGAGCTCGAGCATCTGCTCGATCGGCATCTGCGCCGAGCCGATCTCGGCGCGCAACAGGACCTGGGCGCCGGCCAGGCCGCGACGCAGCGCGTCGGCCCCCTGCGCATCGGCGTCGAGCGCCTGACCACCCGCCCCGCGCATGCTCTCCGCCACCGGCTCGATCGCCGTCCAGGGGATCAGCAGCGACATCGCCGAGGACTGTCCCTCGATGGTGCAGCGGAAGCTCACCGACAGGGTCGGTTCGCCGACCGGCGTGAACACGCCGGCGTCGCCCTCGGTGTCGACTTCGCCGCGCTTCAGCACCGGTCCGTCGATCTCACCCCAGGCACTCGAGAGCTCGCGGACGACCGCGTCGAGCAGGCCGCGGGTGAGCACCCAGTCGATCTCGGTCAGGTGCCGCTCGGGCGGTGCCTGAGCGGGCTCGCCTCCGAGCAGGCATTCGAGCGCTTGGAGCACCAGCGGCAGCTCGACGCTCAGCAGCATGGGCCGCTCGATCGACTCCGCCTCGACGGCGACGGCGATCGCATCCGCCGGAAGGCGGGCCTTGGCCGCGGCCCACGTGTGCTGGCCGATGTCGGTGAGGCCGAGTTCGACGTCGGCTCTCAGCTCGCCTGAGAGCCACGCGCCGAGCGCGTCGCAGAAGGGGTCGAGCACGCGCCCGATCCGGCGCCTGAGCTCGGTGGTGAACTTCGTCGGCTGGGAGAAGTCGAGCGTCCGAATGCGCTCGGCGTCCTCGAGCTCGGGATCCTGGCTCTGCTGCTCGCTCTGGCCCACGCTCATACTTTGCTCAGAACGTGTTTCAAAATAGGCGGTGCGGTCGGGGCGTTCATGGACCAAGCTGGGCGACGCGGGCAGGTGAAGACCGTGCTGGTAGCACGGCCAAGCCGGCACGTGGCGATCCAGCGCCGCGTCCAGGGACGTATCCGGACGTGCCGATCTTTTTGAAACACGTTCTCAGCCCTCGGCTGCGCCGTCGACTGCGGCGGCGGTGGCTGGCTGCGGGCCGCCCTCGGCCACCCCCGCCTCGGCGCCAGGGGCCACCGACCCCGCGGTCGGCGCCGGGAGCTCGCCCTCCTGCCTGTCGAGGATCTCGGTGACGCGTAGACCGTACTGCTCGTCGACGACGACCACCTCGCCGCGGGCGATCGCGGTGCCGTTGACGAGCAGGTCGGCCGTCTCGCCGGCGAGGCGCTCGAGCGTCACAACCGAGCCGACGCGCAAATCGAGCGTCTCCCCGACCGTCATGTGCGTACGGCCGATCTCCACGCTGAGCTCCATCGGGATGTCGCTGAGACGGCTCAGGTCGGCATCCGCTCCCGGCGCTCCGCTCGGCTGGGCGCCCTGATCGAACTGCTCGTACTCGATTGCCTCGGTCACGCTTTCTCCCATTCTTGCTACTGGACGGTGAGATCCGGGAACAGCACAGCTTCGATCTTGACGTCGGTCTGCTGCTGGATCGCAAGCAGGATCTGATGCTGGACGGCGCGCCTGCCCTTCGAGCTGATGAGCGCTTCACCGCTCTGGCTGGTCACTGAGTTCGTCACGAGTTCGCGGACCAGTGGTTCCTCGGGCAGCGTACCGGCAGTGCTTTCCCCGCCCGCGGCGCCCGTCGCGCTGGCGCCGTCGCTCTGACCGGGGGCGAGCTCGAGCGCGACCGTGAGCTTCGCGTAGCGGCCGTCGCTCAGGTTCAGTAGGAATGTCTGGGGCAGCACGTAGATCGTCCCCTTGATCTTCTCCTTGACCGCCGGCTTGGGCTTGGTCATGGTGTAGCCGGCAAACAGCAGTATGGGCAGGGCGGCGGCGAGCATGATCTTCTTGTTCTTGAGCATTACTGTTCGGCTCCGGTTCGGTAAATCCGCTTCAGGACGATTTCCACGCGGCGGTTGCGTGCGCGGCCCGCGGCGGTCGCGTCGCTGTCGAGCGGCCGCTGGTCGGCGTATCCGGTGGCAGTCAGCCGGCGCGGGCTCACCCCGCGTTCGATCAGGAACTGCACGACCGTGCTGGCGCGGGCCGTCGAGAGCTCCCAGTTGCTCGGGAACACGCTGCTGTGGATCGGCACGTTGTCGGTGTTGCCTTCGACGTCGATCGGATGGGCCTCATCGACGTTCAGCAACTGGGCGATCTCGCCCAACAACCCGTGCGCACGGGGGTCAAGCGTCGCCTGGCCGGAGGCGAACAGGAGGTCGTCGGTCAGGACCCTGATCACCAGGCCGCGCGCTTCGATCGAGGTCTTCACGCTCGAGCCGAAGCCATGCGAGGCTGCGTAGGCGTCGAGCTCGTGCTTGATGCGCACGAACACGCTGGCCTCGTTCTGAGCGGCCACCTGCTGGGCGCTCGCCGCGGCCGCGCTCTGGGTCGCGCGGGCCGTGCTCGTGCTTTCCAGGCCGCTTCCGATCGCCGTCAGCGGAACGACCGCCGCCGCTTCGGTCGTGCTCGGGGCGTGGCTCGCGTTCTCGGTCGCCCCCTGCTGGGCGATCGATTTCCCGCCCGGCAGGATGTTCCCTGAGAACGCCGCCTTCAGCGCGTGCTGGAGGACCTGGTACTTGGAGATGTTGACCGAGGAGATCGAGAAGAGGACCATGAACAGCGCCATCAGCAGCGTGATCATGTCCGCGTAGGTCAACAGCCAGCGCTCGTTGCCGTCCTCGTGTTGCGCCCCGCCACGACGGCGGCCGCCGTGCCCGCGTGCCATCGCTACGCCGCCTTGGACTCCGACTCGATGTGCGATACGGCCTGCTCGTCATCGTCTGAGCGCTCGGCCGGCGGCAGATAGGACATCAGCTTTTCGGAGACCAGGCGGGGGTTGTCGCCGGCCTGGATCGAGAGGATGCCCTCGAGGGTCATCATCCGCAGCTCGATCTCTTCGGCCGAGATCGCTTTCAGCCGGTTGGCGATCGGGAGGAAGATCACGTTGGCCGAGCCCACGCCCATCAACGTGGCGATGAACGCCGCGGAGATCGAGGGGCCGAGCGTCGAGGGGGCTGCCAGATTCTGGAGCACGTGCACGAGGCCCAGCACGGTGCCGATGATCCCCATCGTCGGCGCGAAGCCGCCGGCCTTCTCAAACGGCGCGGCAGACGCCTCGTGGCGTGCGGCCATCCCGTCGACCTCGGCCTCGAGGATCGCGTGCACGAGCTCCGGGTCCGTTCCGTCCACGACCAGCTGCAGGGCGTTGCGGGTGAACGTGTCCTCGATCTCGCCGAGCAGCGCGTCGAGGGCCAGGAGGCCCTCGCGCCGTGCCTTGTCGGCGAGCGAGACCAGGCGGTCCAGCTGCCCGCGCATGTCCGGCGGTTCGGCCGAGAAGACCATCTTGTACAGGCTGGGAACGCGCTTCATCGAGGTCATGCCCACGCTCGCGAGGGTCACCCCGGCGGTTCCGCCGATGATGATCATGAGCGCCGGGATGTTGATGAACGAGGCGGGACTCGTCCCGTCCATCATCGAGCTCATGAGCAGGGACCCGAACGCGACCCCGATTCCAATGGCCGTTGCAGCCTTCATTGCACCCGTCATCGGCGCGGTCCGGCAATCCTTCAATTTTGCCAGTCTGTCCTGCACAAACGTCTGTCGCGGGAGCCAACGGCGCGGGGCGGGGCGGGGCGTTGCCCGGGCGGGGCCTAGCTTGGCTCGTCCTCGACCGCCGAGAGCCGCGGTGGGTCGCGGTGCACCCCCGGCGAGGGTGCCTGGCGCTTGTCGCTGCGGCGCCTGAGCGCGTCGCTCATGATGTCCACCCGGTAGGCGTGCACGGCCGCGCGCACCTGCTCGGGGGTCTCGGCGACGACGATTTTCGCGCCGGTCGCCAGCGCGATGACCGTGTCGGGGGTCGACTCGACCGTCACGATCATGTCCGGATTCAAATGGAAGGGCTCGTCGCTGTGGCCGAGCCGGTTGAGCGTGATCATCGCCGCAGTCTCCCTCGCCTTCAAGCTTAGCCGCGGGGCGGGACGGCGCCTTGCGACGCCGCCCGCCCCGGGCTCCTCGGAGCTGTCCTTGTGGTCGGGCTACTAGTGCATGGACACGAGCGTCTGCAGCATTTCGTCCGCCGTCGTGATCGTGCGCGAGTTGGCCTGGTAGCCGCGCTCGGCCGTGATCATGTTGGTCATCTCGGTCGCCAGATCGACGTTCGACATCTCCAGCTCGCCGCCGATCGTCGAGCCGAAGCCCGGGGTGTCGGGGGTGCCCACGTTCGGCGGGCCCGAGTTGGCCGTCTGTCCCCACAGCGATCCGCCCAGGCGTTCCAGCCCCGCTTCGTTGGGGAACGTCGCCAGCGAGATGTATCCAGCTGTGACACGCTGCTGGAAGGTTTTCGATTCGGGGTTCTCGTCGGTGTAGCTGACGGAGCCGTCCTGCCCGATCGACACGTTGCTCGAGCCGGGCGGGATCCTGATGTAGGTGTCTTCTTTGCCCGACGCGTATGTGATGTTCCCTTCGACTTCGGTGGCCACCGCGGTGCGCCCGATCACATATTCGCCCTCTTCGGTGGTGATGAATCCCTTCGAGTTGGCCGTCAGGTTCCCCGCACGCGTGTACTCGAAGCTGGCGGGCAGGGCGCTGGTGTACGGTTCTTTGGCCGGCGGCGAGCCGGAGCCCACGCGCAGGAAGCCGTCGCCCTCGATCGCTATGTCGAGCGGGTTGTTGGTCGATTGAAACGAGCCCTCGGTCATTTCGTTGTGGGTGGCGTTGACCTGCACCCCGAGCCCGATCTGCACCGGGTTGGTGCCTCCGTTACCGCTCGTCGGGCCGGAGGCCCCGCGGATGACCTGGGTGAGGGAGTCGGCGAAGGTGATCGCCGAGGCCTTGTAGCCCACGGTGTTCACATTCGCCAGATCGCTGGCGGTGTCGTTGAGCATCGCCTGGTTTGCGTCGAGACCGCTGATTGCGGCATACATTCCAGCCATCATGTTGACTGCCCTTCCTTTCGCGGCCTCCTCCTTGAGGTCCAGCCGCATTCGTGTGTTGCCGCTTCTCTCATGCGATCACGGCACTGTCGATGTTGGTGAACACGTTGTCCTTCATGTGTTCTGATCCCACGGCCGTTATGACCGTGCGGTTGCTGACGGACACCACGAACGCGGTGCCGTCGACAAGTACCAGGGAGTCGCGCGAGCCCTTGCTCGCGGCCCGTCCGACTCCCTGCGAAAGCCTTCCCAGCGTGGCCGCGTTCAGCTCGATCCCGCGGCGCTGGACGCGGGCGAGCGCGTGGCGGGAGAACTGCAGCGGCTGGGCGCCGCCGGCCTGGTTGAGCGTATCGGCGAAGGACGGCCCGCCCTGCTCGCCGGCGGGTGGCTTGCGCGCGGAGCCATCGGCGCCGGCGGGCGCCGAGGGAGCGCCGAGGGCCCCGGGGGCTACGAGCGCGGGATTGGAGATCGGGCTCACTGGACTTCCGTGATGCTCGCGAGCTTGACGCCCGAGACACCTTCGACGGTGACCGTCGTCCCGGAGGCGCTGGACTGAACGCTTTCGACCTTGCCCGTGACCGCGCCGCCGGCGCCGGCGTAGGTGACCTGGTGTCCGATCAGCTGGACCGCCCCGGAGAGCTCGCCGGCGTTGGCCAGGTTGGTCGTCTGCTCGACCTGGGTGAACTGGGCCAGCTCGCTCAGGTATTCGTTGCTGTTGCCCGGTTCCAGGGGGTTCTGTGCCTGCAGCTGGGCGATCATCAGTTTCAGGAAATCGTTCTGCCCGAGAACGCCGTTCGGGTTTCCCGGCGTGGCGCCCGGGGTTGCCGCGCCGCTAGCAGCGGCGACCTGGGGGGTGATTGCTCCTGTTGTCATGTCGTTCTTCCTTTCGTGCCGGGTTTCAGGCGAGAACGTCCACGAGCCCGCCGGTTTGCAATTCGGCCTGTGCGCCCACGCCCTCGGGCTCGCCCACCGTCTTCGAGGTCTCGTCTTCTTCGGGCGCCGTCGCTTGGCGTGCGCCGCCGGGCGTCGTCTGGGAGCCTCCGGCGAAGCGGGGTTCGCCACTGCCGGCCTGCGTCTGACCGGAAGATCCGATGTCCAGCCGCAACAGCGAGATACCGAGTGAGCTGAGCGACTGGTGCAACTCGCCACGCCCACCCGCAAGCGCCGCCGCGGCCGCCGGCGTGTCGGCCGTGACCCGTGCGAGGAGGCCCTCGGCCGTCTGACTGAGGTGGATGCGGATATCCCCGAGCTCCTCCGGCTGCAGCGCGATCCGCGCCTGCGTGACACCCTGGCGAGCTGCCAGCTGGATCGTCGCGCGGACCGCATCGATCATCTGCTGCAGGTCGACCCCCGCGCCGCCGGGAGGGCTCTCCTGCGAGGTCGCCGAGGCGCCCCCGGTTTTGCTCGGCGCGAACACATCCGCGAGCGACCCCGTCACGGTGGCGGCCGCGCTCGAGCCGGCGCCGTGGGATGGGCTCATACTCGCCGCCTGCGCGATCGGCGAGCCCTGCGGTCGGCCCCTGCCATCCTGGCCGCCGTCCTGTGCGGCTGCACCGCCCGAGGGCAGAGAGGGCTGTGGGCCACCGCCGCTGATCGCAGCCGCAGGAGCGCCGCTCTGCGGGCGAGCCTGGGCGGCATCCGTGCTGGTGGTGTTCACGGGCTGTGCTGACGCCGTCGCCGCCGTGGCGCCGGGAGCGCCGGCTCGTCCAGCCTGACTGGCCTGTGGGGCGGCCACAGCGGCCCGGACGCTCTCAGCCTGCGTCGCCTTCGACCCTCCCGTGGTGGGCAGGCCGTGCGTGGAGGTCAATCCCTGGCTGGGGGTCCGGCCGGGCGTGCTCGCGGCGGCCTCGGTGGTGGACCGCACCGGCGGGGCGGCCTGCGCCTGCGAGCTCACCGGCGGAGCGGTCCGGGCGCTCACCTGAGACGAGGGGGCCCCCTGAGACGGGGCGTTCCCCTGAGACGGGGCGTTCCCCTGAGGCGAGGGTCCCCCGTGAGACGAGGGGGCGGCCGCGTCTTGGCCCGCGACGGTGGCAGAGCCCGCTACCGCTGGCCCCGACCCGGAGGGCGCGGCGGGGGTGGCGGTCCCTGAAGGCGCCGTGGCGAGCCGTGCCGCGACCGCCGCTTGCTGTGCGGGTGCAGGGGAGGGAGCGGGCGCGGCGCCTGTCGCGCTCGGCCCGGCGTCTGTCGCATTCGGCGCGACGGTGCCTGTCACATCCGTGCCCGCATGCGGGACCTTGGCGCCCTGGCGTGGCTTTTCGTGGGTGGGCGCCGTCGGGCTGTCCGCTTCGGGACCTCCCTGCTGCTGGCCTTCCGCGTTTGCGGTCCGGGCCCAATGTTCGGCGAGCGCCCTGTGGAAGGGCGGCCCGCCGGGTGGAGCGGGCGGAATGGGTGGCTCCGGCCCACCTCCACCGGCGGTGGGCGCCGATGAGGGCGGCGGAGCGAGCATCGTTGCGAGGTTCATGCCAGGGCTCCTGTGGCCGCGGCGGTTGGTGTCAGGACCCCCGTGGCCGCTGTGGTGGGGTGGGTCTGTCTGAAGGCTTCGGCGTTGCCGAGCACCTTGGAGACGTAGCTCTGGGTTTCGGCGTACGGCGGGATTCCCCCGTACTGCTGGACGGCTCCCGGTCCGGCGTTGTAGGCGGCCAGGGCGTCTTCGGTGTTGCCGGCGAACCGGGTCATGAGCTGGCCCAGATAGCGGGCGCCGCCTTCGATCGATTCGGCCGGGTTCAGCGGGTTTGCCACCCCCATCGAGGACGCGGTGCCGGGCATCAGCTGCGTCAGGCCGCTCGCGCCCGCGCTGCTGGTCGCGCTCGGGTCAAAGCCCGACTCCTGCTGGATCAGGCCGTGCAGGACGGCCGGGTCAAGGCCATTGCGGGCGGCCGCCTGTTCGATCAGAGGCTCGTATGCGCCTGATTCCGCGCCGGGTTCGCCCCCCGCCAAGGCTCCCGCGACCTGGAGCGACGGCTCGTAGGCGACGCTCGCGGCGTTTGCGCTGGTGGCGTCGGCGCTCGTGGCCGACTGCAGCGCGGAGGCGAAGTCCGAGGGCGGGCTCTGCGGGTAGGGGGTGCTCGCCTCGGCCGGTGCGGGAAGCTCGGGAGACGCCACCTGCCGGGCCGCCTGGATGAGCGCCTGCAGCTGGGCCACGCGCTGTGTCGCAGCGAGCTCGCCGGCTTCGATCCCGGTCGCGGCCGCAATCGACTGGGCGCTCATGCGGAGCTCCTGCCGAAGCGCACCGTGGCGATCTCATCGAGCGCGTAGCGCTCGATGCGGGCCGCCTCACGGTCGTGTTCGCCGCGCTGGCGCTCCCTCAGTCGCTTGAGCATCTCGTGCTCGCTGGCGGCGCTGGAGAGCTTGGCGTCGCGATCGGCGACGTCCGCCTCGCGCTGCTCGAGTTCCCGCTGGCGCAGTACCCGCTGCGCTTCGATGCGCTCGAGGAAAGCCTGGCGCGCGAGCAGGTCGGTTGCGCTCACGGCTTTGGGCGCGGCGACGATGGTCCGCTGCTCTGCGCGTGCATGCTCGAGGTCGGCGTCGCTCGCAAGCAGGTCCTCCCGCGTGCTCGACCGGCGTGAGATCGCCTGCGCCAACTCCTGCTTGGCGAGCTTCTCCCGGCGCTCGCGCACCACGCGGACGCGCTCGAGCCGGAAGCGGAAAGAGGAGACGGGCACGGACCGTTTATCGGCCGGCGCATCCCGATCTTGAGCGTGGCACGGCCGCAGACAGTTTGGAGGCCCGCCCGACGTTGGATGGCGTGCCGACGTTGGACGGCCTGCCCGACGCTGAACGGCCCGCCCGCCCCTGGGTGCCGCCCGGCTCACAGGCTCAACCCGAGCGCCGGGATCGCCGGCGGCCCGGAGTCCCCAGGCGGGCTCGCGCCTGCACCGGAGTCGAGCTCCCGGGCGGGGACCTCTTCGGCGTCCGGTATCTCGCCGCTCAAACGCTCGAGCTCGCCCGTCAGCGAGGCGGCTATCTCCAGCAGGCGCGCGTCGGTCTCCAGCGGATCGCTGCGCTCGTCCACGGCCTGGCGCAGGAAGCCCTCGATCCGGGAGCGGTGGGCGAGGGCGACGTCCAGAGCCGGGTCGCTGCCCGGCTGGTAGGCACCGATCGCGACCAGGTCTTCCTTCTCCCGTAGCACCGCAAGCGCGGCGCGCAGCCGCTGTCCGGCGTCCCCGACCTCCGCCGATACGATCTCGCCGACCAGGCGCGAGATGCTCTGCAGGACGTCGATCGCGGGATAGTGCCCGGCGTGGGCGAGCGAGCGGGTGAGGACGACGTGGCCGTCGAGGATCGAGCGGACCGCGTCGGCGATCGGCTCGTTCATGTCGTCGCCGTCGACCAGCACGGTGTATAGAGCGGTGATCGACCCCGTCGTGCTCGTGCCCGCCCGCTCGAGCAGGCGGGGGAGCAGGGCAAAGACGCTCGGGGTGTAGCCGCGGGTGGCGGGGGGCTCGCCGATCGCCAGGCCGACCTCACGCTGGGCCATCGCAAAGCGCGTGACCGAGTCCATCATCAACATCACGTCGTGTCCCTCATCGCGGAAGTACTCGGCGATCGTCGTGGCGGTAAACGCAGCCTTGATCCGTACAAGGGCCGGCTGGTCGGAGGTGGCCACGACGACCACCGAACGCTCGAGCGCGTCGCCGAGATCGCGCTCGATGAACTCGCGCACCTCCCGGCCGCGCTCGCCGACGAGCGCGATCACGTTGATCGAGGCGCTGCTCGAGCGGGCGATCATCCCCATCAACGAGGACTTCCCCACGCCCGAGCCGGAGAAGATGCCCAGGCGCTGCCCGCGCCCGCACGGCACGAGGCCGTCCAGGGCGCGCACCCCGAGCCCGACACGCTCGCTGATCCGGGGCCGCGAAAGCGCCCCCGGCGGCGCGGCGATGGTCGAGCGCGCGACCCCGGCGGGCGCCTGCAGCTCGTCGTGGGGCATCCCCAGCCCGTCGACGATGCGCCCGAGCAGGCCGTCGCCGACGGCGATCCGGAAGGGCGCGCCCGTCGCCAGCACCCTCGTGCCCGGACCGATGCCGTGCAGCTCGCCGAGCGGCATCAGCAGCGTGCGACCGTCCCTGAAGCCGACGACCTCCGCGGATACCGCCGCGCGGTTGCGGTCGGTGCCCACGAGGCACACCTCCCCGACCTCCGCCTGCAGGCCGGTCGCCTCGATGATCAGCCCGATCAGGTTGCTCACGAAGCCGTGGCGCCGTGCGAGGTCGGCTTCGCGGATGGCCTGCTTGGCCCGGGCCACGATGACGCCATGCGCCGGCGTCGCCAAGAGCTCGCTCACGCCGGCTGGCCGTCCTGGAGGGAGGCGCCGATGACCTCGCGCGCCCGCTCCAGCTGGGTCTGCAGGCTCGCGTCCACCTCTCCCTCGGGAGTGCGCACGATCGCCCCGCCCGCGCCAACGCGCTCCTCGGGCTGCAGGTCGCACAGCTCGATGCCGTTGACCTGGGTCTGGAGATCACCGATCGCCGCCCTCACCGTCTCGAGGTCCGCGGGGTTGAGCAGCACGGTTATCCTGCGCCGCTCGCTGACCCGCCGCAAGGCTCCCTGCACGACCTCCACGACCAGCTCGGGGCGCGCCTGCAGGGCACCGGCGAGGATCTTCGCCGCCAGAGCGAGGGCCAGATCGATCGCGTCGTGCTCAACCGCATCGGCGACCTCCGTGCGCAGCGACTCGACGCCCTGAAGGGCCTCGCCGAGGCCGCTGACGGCGGTCGAGATCTCGGTCAGGCCATCCTCGTGACCGGCCGCCCGGCCGTCCGCGTAGCCCTCCTCGCGGGCGAGCTCGCGGATGCGCTCGGCCTCGGCGCCAGCCTGCGCGAGCAGGCGCGCGGGCCCGTCGCGGGGAGGTGGATCGGAGGGCTCGAGCTGCTCGAAGGCGTAGCTGACGGCCGGCTCAGACAACGGCGTCGCTCTCGTCGTCCTCGCCGCCGGCGATCACGATCGTGCCGGCGTCCTCGAGCCTGCGAACGACCGCCACGATGCGGCTCTGGGCCTCGTCGATCGCGCGTTTGCGCTGGGGCTGCTGGATCTCCATCTCCTCTTTGAGCATCGCCGCGCCGCGCTCGGACATGTTCGCCATCACGATCTCGGTGACCTCCTGCGGCGCGCCGCGCAGCGCCAGCACGAGGTCCTTCTGGTCGGCCTCGCGCAGGACCTGCTGGATCGCGCGCTCTTCGAGCTTGACGAGATCCTCGAACACGAACAGCATGCCCCGCACCTCCTCGGCGAGCTCCTTGTCGGTCGTTGCGAGGGTCTCGAGCACGTTGCGCTCGGTGGTGCGATCGGCGTGGTTGAGGATCCCGGCGAGCGCCTTGGTGCCGCCGGCCGCGGAGTACTCCTGCTCGCCGGCCGCGTTGAGCTTGTGGCGTATGACCTCCTCCACCTGCTGGATGACCCGTGCGCTGGTCTCGCCCATCCGCGCGATCCGCAGCGCAATGTCGGGCTGCTGGCGCTCGGGCAGGCGGGCGAGAACGCCGGCGGCGACGGTCGTGTTCAGGCTGGCGAGGACGAGGGCGATCGTCTGGGCTGCCTCGCCGCGCAGCAGCGCCGCGGTGCGCTCGGGGGGGACCCGGCGGAGGAACTCGAACGGGGGGGTCTCGGTGCGCGCCGACAGACGGCCGAGGAATTCCGCCGCGCGCTCGGGCCCGAGCGCGCGTTCGATCACGCCGCGGGCGAAGTCCACGCCGCCGGCTGCGCCGAGCTCGCCGGCGCTCGTCAGGGCGGCCAGCTCGGTGAAGACCGACTCGGTCGTCTCCGCCCCCACAGAGCTCAGGCTGGCCATCTCCATCGACAGGCTCTCGATCTCGGCCTCGCCCAGCCGCTGCAAGATGTTGGCCGCGCGTTCGGAGCCGAGCGCCGCCATCAGGACCGCCGCCTTGCGCGCGCCGGGAACGTGCCCGGTGGTGGTGGCCGGCAGGTTCTCCCTACCAGACGCCGGGAGCGCCGGGAGGACCTCCGTCGCGGGCTCGTCGGCCATCGCCGCTACTCCTCCTGCATCCAGCTGCGAAGCTGCTGGGCGACCCGGTCGGGGTTGCTGTCGACGAGCTGCTCGACCTGCCGGCGGATGCCAGCGCCGTCGCCGCCCCGGCCGCTGCCGTCGCCGTTGCCGTTGCCGGACCCCGAGCCGACCGCGGCCATCGCCGGCGCGGGCCTCGGCGAGGTTTCGCGTTCGAGCTCGGAGAGCCGTATCGGTGCCTCCAGCTCGCGCAACCACACCGGCTCGTCGATCGTCTCCTGTTCGCGCTTGCGCAGCGAACGGGTGGTGAAGAACAGGAACAGGATCGCGCCGAGGCCCAGCAGCACGTACTTGGCATAGCCGAGCGGGCTGCTCGCCGGGGCCTGGGCCCCGGCGGCCTTGGCGAACGCGACCTGCCCGATCGAGATGGTGTCACCGCGCTTGGTCTGGATCCCCGCCGCGTTGGTGATCGCTTCGCGGATCGCCGGCAGCGAGGACGCGGGCACGGAGTGGTCGAGCAGCACCGAGACGTGCTGGCTTTCCACCACCCCGGGGGCGATCGTCGAGTGGACCACCGTCTTGCTCACGCCGAGCGAGGAGTTGGTGGTTTCGTGCTTGAAGTTGGATTTCCCGCCGGAGGCGCCGGCTGCGGCGGTCAGGTTCGCGGTCCCGGTCGCGCCACCGGCTCCGGTGCCCGTTCCGGCCAGCGTTTCGATGTCCTTGCTCTGCTGGAGGGGAACGCCGGCCTTGCCGTAGGTGAGCGATTCCTGGGTCGTCTGGTTGACGTTCATGTTGGCGTAGACCAACACCTGCGCCTTGCCCGGGCCGAGCGTCTGGGCGAGCATCGCGTCGAGGCTCGCCGCCGTGGTCTGGTCATAGCGCTGCTCGGCTTCCTGGACGCTCGCGCCCGAGCCGCCCGACGCGCCCGCGGGCGCCGGCCACAGCAGTTCGCCGGAGGCGCCGGTGATCGTGACCTTGCTCAGCTGCAGCCCGGGAACGCTCGAGGCCACCAGCCGGGCGATGCCTCGCACCGAGCTCGGATCGATCGAGGTGGTCCCCGACAGCAGCACGGCCGCCGAGGAGGCGTTCTGGTTTTCGCCGAAGATCTGGTTCTGGGAGCTCGGCAGCACGAGCTCGACCTGGGCGCCCGACACGCCCTGGACACTGTCGATCGTCTCCGCCAGCTGGCCCTGTAGAGCGCGCTGGTAGGTGACCTGCTGCTGGAAGTTGCTTTCGCCGAGGCTCTGTTTTTCAAACAGCGAGAAGTCGGGCTGGGTGTTGCCGAGCAGGTTCGCCCCGGCGAGCGCCACGCGCGCCTGGGCGCTCTGGTTGGCCTGGACGGCGATCGCGGTGCCGTTGTTCTGCAGCTGGTAGCCGATCCCGTGCTCGCTGAGCGTGCTCGTCATCTTGCCCGTCTGGGACGGATCGACGCCGCTGACGAGCGTCGAGTAGCTCGGCTGGGAGATCGTGTGCAGGAAGATGTACACGAACAGGATCGTCGCGATCAGGCCACCGCCGGCGATCAGCCATCCGCGGGGCGTCAGACGGGATGCGAGCTGGGCGGTGGTGGGCATCGATCAGACCTGCGTTTGGAAGATGCTCTGGGTCGCTTCGGTCGCCTTGGTGCGCAGCTGGGAGGCCAGGTCCATCGCCATCTGGGCGTCCGCGACCGTGACCACGGCGCTCTGGGGGTCCTTGACGTTGCCCGTGGCGAGTGCCTGTGCGGCGCCGTCGGCGCTCCGCTGGGTGCTTTCCAGCGAGGAGATCGCTTCGGTGAGCTCGCTGCCGAAGCCCCCCGAGCTCCCGCCCGCCGCTTCGGCGGCGCCCGTGGCTTCGGCGCTCTGGGTCAGCCCTTCGGCCGGTCCAGCCGGAGCGCCCTGGCCGAGCGTTTCGGTCGGATTGAGGGACAGACCGCCCCCCACTCCTCCGACCGGCGGGGGGATCATTTGAGCAGCCCGAGGGTCGAGGTGAACATCGACTTGGCCGTCTGCATGGCGGTCACGTCGGACTGGTAGGACTGCGACTCGGAGATCAGGTCGGTCATTTCGGTGACCGTGCTGATGTTCGGCATCTTCACGTACCCCTGGGCATTGGCTTCCGGATTGCCGGGGTCATAGACCTGCTGATCGGGCGTGGCGTCGCGGACGATCCCCGTGACGTCGACCCCGCCCACGGGCGCCGGGGCGCCGTTCTGCTGCATGGCACCGGAGAGCGCCCCGCTGAAGCCGCTGGATCCGGCCTGCGCCAGATCGACCTCCTGGCGCTGATACGGCTGGCCGTTGGCAGCGCGCGTGGTGTCGGCGTTGGCCAGGTTCTCGGCCGTGACATCCATGCGGACGCGCTCGGCCGTGAGGCCGCTGCCGGCGATGGAGATCGCGTCGAAGAGACCCATCAGCCGAGCCCCATGGCCGAGCGCATGATGGCGTTACGGGCGCCGAGCACTTCGGTGAGCGCCTTGTAGTCGAGGCCGTTTTCGGCCAGCTTGGCCGATTCCTGATCGATGCTGACCGTGGCCCCGTTGGGCCCGGCCTGCTGCGGCCTGGTTTCGGTCTGGAACTGCGTCTGGGTCGCCCCTTCGGCCTGGCCGCTGTTGACGGCGCTCTGCAGCGCCGACTCGAAGCTCACTTCCTGGGGCTCATAGCCGGGGGTGTCGGCGTTGGCGATGTTGTTCGTCAGAGCCGTCTCGCGCTGCCAGGAGCCGCGCATCGCGGCCTCGAGCAGCTGCTGGGTGCTGTCCACGAGAGCCATGCGCTCCCGTGATCGGCCGATCGGCGCAGAGCTTTAGAGCGACCGCGCCGCGGGGAGCAACCCTGCCCGGGAGGATTACGCTCTGCGATCCAGGCGCGGACGGCGCTGGAGGCGCCCGGCGTAGCCGCCGGCCGCCCGCCTGGCACGCGTGGTGGTGGCGAGATCCGACAGCAGGCCGTCGCGCATGCGGATCAGCTCGACGCGCGTGCGCTCGTGCATGAGCTTGGCCCGTTCGAGCAGCGGCGCGGCCGCGGCGGGCGGAGGACCGGGCAGATCGTGCGTCAGCTCAGCCCAGCGCGCGCCCAGCGCGATGAGGCCGTCGAGCTCTCCCCTGCCCGCGAGCTCGAGCTCCAGCTCGGCGTGCTCGTAGATCGCCCGATAGGGGAGCAGCGAGGGCTCCTCGCGGCTGCGACGCTCAGAAGCCCTCACGAGCCGTCCACCTCGGCCGCGACCTGGCTCCACGCCTCGCGCAGCTCGCCCAGCAGCTCGCTGACCTCTTCGACCTTCCCCGGGTCCTGGTTCATGCGAGCGGCGCCCAGCTGGGTCAGGCAGAACAGGTAGATCGAGTGCAGGCGGTGCGGGAGCTCGCCCTGCTCGAAATCGAGCGTGCCGTCGAGGTGGCGGATGATCCGTTCTCCGTAGCGCAGGGTCGTGTGCGCGCGCTCGACCTCGCCGTCTGCCATCGCGACGGCGGCCTGGCGCAGGAAGCGGCGCGCGCCGTCGTAGAGCAGCACGACGAGCTGTCCGGGCGTTGCCGCCATCACCGTGCCCCTGCGGTAGGCGGCGTGCGATGCGGTGACGTTGCTCATCTCAGTTCCCTGATCGTCCGCGACGGGAAAAAGGTTGAGCCCCGCGCTCAGCCCCGGGGCGATTTGATAACCGATTCCGACTGTTGGGTCAGAAAGGCGCCCTGGGCGGTGCTCTGCGAGAGCAGGCCTTCGAGCTTGGCGTAGGTGGCCTGCAGAGCTTTTTCGCGCACGGCGAGCATTTCGTTCATGTTGCTGATCTGGATGGTGAGCTGGGTGATCTGGGCGGCGTCTCCGTTGACCCTGGCTTCGAGCGCTCCGCCCGGAGCGCCGACGTTGTTGATCTGTGTCTGGAGGGCCTGAGACCAGTGCTGGAGCATCTGCTGAACCCCGGCGGGGTTCGCCTTGACGGCTTCGGTGAGCTTCGTCGGGTCGAGCGTCAGCAGCCCTTCGAGTGAGCCCTGAGAGGAGGCTCCGGCGCCGGTCGGCGCGCCCGTGCTGATACCGATGTCAAACGGACTCGACATTTCCGCAGCGAGGCCTTCCACCGGTTCGTACATGCTCGAGCGCATGTTGTCGAGCAGGCCCTCGAGTTCGACGTCGCCGAACAGCGTCCCCGTCCCGTATTCGCTCATGCTCTGCGGCTTGGCCGGGGGCTTGGTGGCGAGCTGCTTCTGGATCGATTCCACGGTCGCGTTGTAGAGCTTGACGAACGCCTGCACCTGGGTTTCCACCGCCGTCGGGTTCGGGCCGGGCGGCTGGACGTCGATCGTCACCGGACCCGTCGGCGTCAGGCCCTCCAGCGTCAGCGTGACCCCTGCGATCGCATTGGTGACGGTGTTGGAGCCGGACGTTCCGGCGACGCCATCCACCTTGAATTCCGCGTTGACGCCTTCCTTGGCGGTCCCTTCCTTTTCAGCGAGCACCCCGCCGGGATCGCTCACCTTGATGAATTCACCGCCCGTGGCGCCGGTCGCGCGGTTGGAGAGCACCAGCGTCCCGCTTTCGAGCACCGCCGCGTAGACCGTCGCGGTGCTGTTCGAGTTGATCGCGCTCGCCACCTCCTGCGCGGTCTCGCCCGCCTTGAGCTTGAATTCGTGGCCGTCGATCGTAAGCGTATCTTCGCCCGCGGGACTCGTGAACGCGAACGTGCGCTGCGCGGAGTTGGCCAGCTGCGTGACCGCGACCTCGTAGCCGCCCACGCCCGCGCCCGCGGTCACCCCGGCGCTCACCCGCGTCGGTTCGTTCGAGGTGACCGTCTGCGCACTTTCAAACAACGAGGGCAGGCCGAATTCGGAGACCGCGAAGGCGAGTTGCTGGAGGCTGCTCTGGATGCTCTGGAGCTCCTTCTCCCCGGCCTGCAGCTTCGCCTGCTCGCCGGCCAGGTGCGTGACGGGCTCGCGTTCGACCCCCATCAGGGCGGCGATGATCGAGCTCGTGTTCAAGCCCGAGGCCAGGCCCGAGATCGAGATGGGCGAGCCGGATGCGGAGTTGATCGAGGTTGACATCGGCGCCCGTCAGCTCAGCGGCGTTCCCGCGGCGATGTCGAGCACCTCGGCCACGGACAAGCTCCTCACGCCGCCATCGCGGTCATGAATCTCGATCCTCGTGCGCTCGTCGTGGCACGCGGGCAGGAAGCACAGCTGCCGTCCGCTTTCGCGCAGGCGCTCCTCGACGGCACCGGCGATAGCCATCTGGTCGAGCAGCTCCGGCGGGGGTCCGCCGCGGAATGCTTCGATGGGCCCCGTGGAGCCATGCATGTACAGGATCGGCGAGCTCATGTTGCGTTTTCTCCCTGAAAACGTTTGACGCGGCCCAGTCCATGGGCCGCCTCGCGCGTGGTTGTGCTCATAGTGATCGACGTCCTCCGGAGAAACTTGAGCATCTGGTTGCCGATTTGCTCCAGATTGCCCGTTGCCTGACCTGGTCATCGACCGCTTCGACGAATATCTGAGCCATCCCCGCGGTCCAAGCAGGGGTTAAGGGCGTGGCCGCGAAAACCAGTGCCGCCTGTCAGTTCCCTCGACCTCGGCACAGGAGAATGGAAATAATCGAACAGCGTCCAGTCAGGACACCCGCGGCGGAGGTCTTGGCGATTTGGGAGGAGTATCGGGTTGGTGGGGATCGCCGGTTGCGTGACCGGCTGATTTTCATGTTCATGCCGATGGTTCGCTATATCGTGTATCGCAAGGTGCGTGGGGTGCCTGTGCAGTGCGAGGTCGAGGATTTCCTGTCGTGTGGTTTGGAGGCGCTGATCCACTCGATCGAGCGCTATGACCCCGGCAAGGGCGCCACGCTCGAGCAGTATGCGTGGACGCGGATCCATGGCGCGGTCCTCGATGAGCTGCGCCGCCACGACTGGGCGCCGCGCTCTTTGCGTCGTGATGAGCGTGCGATCAACAGCGCCCGGGAGGGCTTCGTGTCGCTCCACGAACGCCAGCCCTCACGCGAGGAGCTCGCGGAGAGGGTGGCCATGACCCCGCTCCAGCTGGGGGAGCGCCTCGACCAGGTCGCGCTCGCGGAGGTCGGCTCGCTGAATTGGATTGTGCGCTCGGATGAGAACACGATGATCGAGCGGATCGACACGCTGGCGAGCCGCGACAGCGACTGCGATCCGGTCCTCCAGGCCGAGCGCCGGGAAGCCAAGCAGCGTTTCCGTGAGGCGTTTGCGCGGTTGAGCAGCCAGGAGCGCGAAGTGGCGGTCCTGCTGTATGTAGAGGAAGCCACGCTGCGCGACATCGGCGATCGCCTCGGCGTGTCCGAGAGCCGCATCTCCCAGATCCACACCCAGCTACGCCGGCGCCTCTACGAACGGCTCTCCGGCGAGCTCCCGCTGTTCAGCGCCGTCGGCTGAAGCTCGCCCGTCGAGGCCCGCCCGATCTCCTCGAGGTGGAGGGCGTGCCCGCCGATCACGACCCGTGCCTCGCGGCCATATTGGCGGGGTAAATACGGCCAAAGCATGGTACACTGAAACGGACAAAAAATGGTCCATAATCTCATTTAGCCTGCAAAATAAGTATCTTTATGGCGTTGCAACTGGACATTCAGCAGGACAGCAGGGAGTATCTCAAGAGCCATCCGTGGATCACTTTCCGGCTGGACGTGAGCAAAGCCCCCTGGACGTTCTGGGAGCAGATTGGCGAAGCGCGGTCAAAGTGCAGGCATCTCTCCAAGACCCCGCTGCCGCCGCATTTGGCTCGGAAGATGGAGCAGCTGTATCTCGCCAAGGGCGCGCGGGCCACCACCGCGATCGAGGGCAACAGCCTGAGCGAAGAGCAAGCGCTCGCGGCCGTTGAGGGAAAGCTGGATCTCCCGCAGAGCCAGAGGTATCTACAGCAGGAGCTCGAAGAACATCATCCGAGCCATTGCTTTGATCGAGAGCGAGATCTACGCAGGAAGTCGATTCGAGATCACGGCTGATCGGCTGCGTGATCTAAACCGGATGGTGCTGAGCAACCTGGAGCTGCCCGACCATGTCACGCCCGGCGAGTTCCGAACTTCGAGCGTGGTCGTCGGGGGCGTCTATCGTGGAGCACCGGCACACGACTGCGGATACCTCGTCGCGTCGATGTGCGACTGGCTCAACGGCCCCGACTTCCGCGCCGAAGGCGGAGATCACGCCAAGGCCTTCATGCTTGCGGTACTGAAGGCTGTCATCGCGCATGTCTATATCGCTTGGATACACCCTTTCGGGGACGGCAACGGGCGCACCGCACGCCTCGTTGAGTTCGGCATCCTCACAGCTGCCGGGATCCCCTCCGCGGCCGCCCACCTCCTCTCGAACCACTACAACGCAACGCGCTCTCGCTACTACCGGGAACTCGACTACGCCTCGAAATCGGGGGGCGATATGGCGCGCTTCCTTTCCTATGCGGTCGAAGGGCTCGTGGGGGAGCTTCAGCAACAGTTGAATGAAGTGCACGGGTGGATCGTCGAGGCCGCGTGGACCAACTACATCCATTCGATCTTCTCTGACGCCCGTACAAACACCGCCCGGCGACAGCGTGACCTCGTCCTGGCGCTCCCTGCAGAGGACTTCGTTGCAAGGGGACGGATTTCGACTCTGACCCCGCGGCTGGCTGAGGCATACGCGGGCAAGCAGGCCAAGACCGTCACACGGGATCTGAATGCTTTGAGCAAGCTCGAGCTGATCGAGCGTCGCCAAAAGGGCATCAGGGCGAGGCGTGAGATCATGCTTTCACTGCTGCCGCGTGTGGCCGCCACAAGAGACTAAAGAATTTCCCCCGGCGGTCGAACACCGAGGGAGATGGATCTCGGCCTCGACATCGCCGCCTCCGGGATGGTCGCCGAGCAGGTCCGCCAGGGCCAGCTCTCAAACGACCTGGCCAACGCCTCGACTCCCGGCTACAAGGCCGACGAAACGCCCCAGCACAGCTTCGGCGAGGTGCTGCTGGCAAACACCGAGGGCGGAGCGCCGGTCGGATCGGTCGGCCAGGGCGTCTCGCTCGGGAAGGCCCACACCGATATGACCCCCGGCCCCGTGCAGGAAACGGGCGAACCGCTCGACTTCGCGATCGGCGGAAGCGGATTCTTCGCCGTGCAAACCCCCCAGGGCATCCGCTACACCCGCGACGGGCAGTTCACAGCCTCGGCCCAGGGAGTGCTGAGCGACGCAAACGGCGACCCCGTGCTCGGCCAAAGCGGAGCGCCGATCAAGCTCGGCCCCAAGGGGACCGTGCCGGCGAGCGCGCTGGGGGTCTACGAAGTGCCCGGCGCGGTCAAGCAGGGCGAAAACCTCTACACGGGCACACCCGCCGGCAAAGCGAGCGGCACGGTGCGCCAGGGAGCCCTCGAGGGCTCCGGCGTGGACGCGGCCAAGGTGATGGTCGAAATGATCACCTCCCTGCGCAGCTTCCAGTCCGGCCAGCAGGCGGTCCAGGCGATCGCGACGACCCTGCAGGAGGCCGCCTCGCAGGTCGGCTCGCTGAACGGCATCGGTTAGCGCCGGCTTTCGCGGCTCGTCTTCTCGCCGCGCGGAATCCACGTCAGCGCCGTCCCCGCGCTCAAGTCCACCCGCAGGCGGCCGATCACCTAGGACGAAGGCAACGAGCCACAGGGCTGGACCGCCATGCGGAAGCTCGGCTCGCCGGCGACCATCAACAAGGACGGGCTACATGCTCGAAGGTCTGTACTCCGCAGCAGCAGGTATGTCAGCGCAGCAGGAACAGCTCGACGCGATCAGCAACGACCTGGCCAACTCGACGACCACCGGCTACAAGTCCGAGCGGGTGGCGTTCAAGGACCTGCTGTACAACACGGTCGATCAGGCTGGCACGGTCTCCACCGACGGCGACGGCGCGAGCGCCCAGGTGATCGGCCGAAGCGAAACGCAGGGGCCGATCCAGGAAACGGGCGACCCGCTGGACCTGGCGATCGAAGGCGAAGGCTTCTTCCAGGTCACCCACAACGGCAAGACCGCCCTCACCCGGGACGGCAACTTCGGGATCGACGCGGGCGGAGCGCTCGTGAACTCCGAAGGCAACCCGCTGACGCCCCCGATCAAGGTCCCGGCCGGCTTTTCGCCCAGCGAAGTGAGCGTCGGGCCCGACGGCACCGTGACCGCCGGCAAGCGCACGCTCGGGCAGATCAAGCTCGTGACCGTCAACTCGCCCGAACACATGCTCGCCGACGGCAGCGGGACGCTCGAACCCACCGTCGCCAGCGGCCCGCCGCGGGCAGCCACCGCGGCCAAGATCCACCCGGGCGCACTCGAGCAGAGCAATGTGGACATGGCCAAGGAGATGGCGCTGATGGTCAGCACCCAGCGCGCCTACCAGATGAACAGCACCGCGATCCAGACCGAGAGCCAGATGATGTCGATCGCCAACGAGCTGCGGCCGGCATGAGCGCCCCCGGCTCCATCAGCCCCACCGGCCCCACCGGCCTGCCTCCGGTCAACAAGGCGCTCGAGCCCGAGTGGGTGCGTCGGGGCTCGGCCTCCACCCAGAAGGCATACGACACCGCGCTGTCCTTCGAAGCGACGCTCGTCGAAGAGCTCTCCCAGTCGCTGAGCTCCACGAGCGGCCTCGGCGGCGAATCCTCGGGTGCCGGCGAATCCTCCTCCGAAGACGGCGGGTCATCCGCCCCGGCGGGCGCCGGCGAGCTCTCCTCACTGCTGCCCCAGGCGCTCACCGGCGGCGTGATGAAGGCCGGCGGACTCGGCCTCGCCGCACAGTTGACCCGCGAGCTGCAGGGCGCCCAGATCGCCGCCCAGGCGCGCGCGACCGGGGGCACCTCCCCCGTGGCAGGCGCCGCCGCGAAAGCCGAGGGCGCCGCCGCGGCCACCGCCGCCGCGAAAGCCGGGAGCACCGCCACCAACCGCGCCGCCACCACGCCCGCCACCCCCGCCGCGGCCCAGACATCCGGGGGCACCGCCGCATGAGCCTTTCGCTGCTCGCACACGAGGGCTCCCGCCAGGATCGGGCGCTGAGCGCCGACGTGCTCGCCCACCTGGATGCCCAGATCGAGTCGGCGCGGTCCCTGCTCGAGGTGATCCTCGAGCAGGGAGCCGCGATCCGCGCGCGCGACGTGCAGAGCGTGGTACGCCTGTCCGGCATCCTGCGCGGGGAGATGGGCCGCCGCCAGATGCTCGAGGAGGAGCGCACGCGGCTGCTTGCACGCAGCGGCGAGCGACTGGGCATCCCAGCCGAGACCGTGACCCTGGCGCTGCTGAGCACGCTGATGGACGGCCTCGGCGCCGAGCGGACGATGGCCCGCAGCGCCGAGCTGAGAGGCCTGCTGTTCGAGCTCCAGCGCGAGCACTCCTGCAACCGCGCGATCATGCAGATCGAGCTCGGCTTCCTCGACCACCTGATGGGCATGCTCTCGCTCGACGGGGTCAACGGCTACGACACCCGCGGCTCCTCCACGTCCATCACACGGCCCCGTCGAGGCGGCGGGCTGCACGTCCTCGACCTGCACGCCTAGCGATGTCGATCCCGACCCTGCAAGGACTGCAAACGGCGCTCAGCGGCCTGCTCGCCGAGCAGCAGGCGCTGGACGTCACGGGCAACAACATCGCCAACGCCGAGACCGAAGGGTACTCGCGCGAAACGGCAATCCTGCAGAGCAACGAACCGATCACAATCCCGGCCACCAACCCGATCACCGGCCAGGGGGCACAGATCGGCACAGGTGTCAGCGTCGCGACCATCACCCGCATCCGCAACACCTACCTGGACGCCCAGTACCGCACGCAGAACAGCGCCCTAAGCGGCGCGAGCACCCAGTCAGAAGAGCTGGAGCAGGCCCAGAGCGCGTTCAACGAACCCTCGAGCGCCGCGGTGGCCAGCCGGCTGTCGGCGTTCTGGACCGCGTGGAACAGCCTCGCCGAGTCGCCGACCAGCGAAGCGGCCAAAGAGGGGGTGCTCGCGGCGGGCGAACAGCTGACCACGACGCTCAACGAGCTCAGCGCACAGCTCTCGACGATCTCATCGCAGGCCGGCGAACAGTACAACGCGCTCGCGGGGCCCGGGGGGGAAGTGCGGAGCGACGCCAGCCAGATCGCCCAGCTCAACGGGCAGATCAAGCTGGCCGAAGAAGCCGGCCAGAAGCCCAACGACATGCTCGACCGTCGCGACCTGCTGCTCGACAAGCTCTCGTCCCTGGCCTCGGTGACCGTAACCGAACAGCCCGACCACACCGACACGGTGAGCTTCGGCGACGCGGCCAAACCGCTGGTCGAAGGGACGACCGTCAACTGGCCCCAGGCGCTCACCGAAGCGGCCGGCGGCCGGCTCGGCGCGCTGCTCAACCTCACCGGCCCCAAAGGCGCCTTGAGCGCCCTCCAGACGGGCCTGGACGGCGTCGCCGAAGCGCTCGCGGGCACCGTCAACGCGCACCTCGCCAAACCCTTCTTCACCGGCGCAGGCGCCGCTGGCATCACCGTGGCGGTGACCGCCGCCGAAGTCCAGGCCTCCGGGAGCAAAGCCCCGGGCGGCAACGAAGTGGCGCGGGCGATCGCCGAACTGCGCGGGGGCGTGGCCGAACAGAGCTACGCGGCGCTCGTCGAGAAGGTCGGCGGCGACGTCCAGAGCGCCAAGGACGACCAGACCAACCTGCAGACGACCGTCACCGCGATCAACGACCAGCGCGCGAGCGTCTCAGGGGTCTCGCTCGACGAAGAAATGACCAACCTGATCAGCTTCCAGCGCGGCTACCAAGCCTCAGCTCGCACGCTCACCGCGATGGACAGCATGCTCGAAACCCTGATCGAGCACACGGGAAGGGTGGGGCTGTAGCGATGAGCAGCGACCGGATCACCCCCGCGATGCTCACGAGCTCGACCCTCGAGCACCTCAACTCGTCCCTCGCGGCCCTGGATCGCACCAGTCAGGAACTGTCCTCCGGCAAGACCATCCTCGAACCGTCCGACAACCCCTACGGCGCCAGCCAGGTGATCAATCTCCAGAGTCAGCTCGACGGCCTGAGCGCCTACGAAAGCGATGCCCAGAACGGGATCGCATGGGAGAACACGGCCAGCAGCGCGATGGCGAACATGAACGAAGTGGTCCAGCGCGTGCGCGAGCTGCTGGTGCAGGCGGCCAACGGGACCAACAACCAGAGCGACCTCAACACGATCGCCGCCGAGGTCGAACAGCTGACCCAGGGCATCAAGCAGGACGCCAACACGCAGTACGCCGGCCAGTACGTGTTCTCCGGGACGGCCACCACCACAGCCCCCTACCAGCAGGGGGCAAGCGACGAATACAACGGCAACGGAGAAACCATCGCCCGCGCGGTCGGGCCGGGAGCGTCGGTGACGATCAGCACCAACATCTCGACCCTGCTCGGCAACGGCGAAGCCTCCGGCGACGGCAAGCTGCTCGACACCCTGCGCACGATCGCCGGTGACCTGCGCGCGGGCAACAGCAAAGCGCTCGGTTCGACCGACCTGCAGAACCTCGACGCCAACATCGAAACGCTGAGCCAACTGCAGGCCACGGCCGGGAGCGTGACCGATCAGCTCCAGACAGCCCTCACGCGCAGCGAAGACCTGCAGACCTCGATCGCCGAGGGCCTGTCCAGCACCGAGGACACCAACGTAGCCGCCACATCCGTCACATACGCCAACGAGCAGGCCGCCTACGAGGCGGCGCTGCGCGCGGGCGCAAGCATCGTCCAGGAATCACTCCTCAACTTCCTCCATTAGCCACCGCAAGGAGACGCAGACCATGTCGCTGACATTCGAGAGCATCCGCTTCGGAACCGTCGAGATCCAGGCCGAGGACGTCATCGAGTTCCCGTTCGGGCTCATCGGCCTCGGAGGTCTGCGCTACACGCTGCTCGACCGCAACCCCGGCACGGGGTTCCTGTGGCTTCACGCCGTCGACGATCCGGCCCTCGCGCTGCCGGTCGTCAGCCCCCGCCAGTTCTTCTCCGCGTTCTCACTGCGTATCGCCGCCGAGGACATCGAGCGGACGGGCATCGAGGACACCCACGACGCCCAGCTCTACGTCACCGTGCGCGCCACCCCGAGCCCGGGAGACATCACCGCCAATCTCCGCGCCCCGCTGGTCATCCGCGCCGGCCGCGGCTACCAGGTCATCAACACAAGCGAGGACGCTTCGCTGCAGGCGCCGCTGTTCGCGGCCCCCGCCGCGCACAAGATTGCTTCATAATCGGCCTCGATGCTCATCTTGACGCGTCGTCCCGGAGAGCGCGTCGTCATCGGCGATGACATCCTCGTGACCGTCATGGGCGTCAGCGGCCACACGGTCCGGCTGGGGATCGCGGCGCCCGAGGGCGTGCCGATCTACCGCGAGGAGATCTGGCTCGCGGTCAAGGAGGAGAACCGCGCCGCCGCCGCCGCCGAGGTCGAGGCGCTGCCCGCCGCGCCGCCGCAGGAGCCCGCCAAGGAGACACCCGAGGGTTCTTAATTCTAACCCCATCGGCCCCATCGGGCCGCCGGGGATCGGCAAGCGCACGGAAGCGCTCGCCTCGCTCCTCGAAGTTTCGGTAGTGGTCATAGCTGGGAGCCGCCGGCGAGAGCAGGACCACGACGCCTGCAAGCTCCGCCGGCCCGGATCCTCCGCTCAGCCTCACCGCGAGGCCGCGAGCCTCCTCGACAGCCCCGGCCATGTCCTGCGCCTCGAGCGCTCGCTCTGGCGGCACGCCCGCGTCCCGGGCCGCCGCGAGCAGGCGCGGCCCGGTCGACGGCACGCCGATGACCCTCGCCCCGCCCTCGGCCAGCGCCTGACCGAGCGATGCGTAATCCTGGCCACGATCCTGGCCGCCAGCGATCAGCACGAGCTCGCGTCCGGGGAAGCTGGCCAGCGCCGCGCTCGCCGACTCGGGGGTGGTGGAGATGCTGTCGTTCACCCACAGCACACCGTCGCACTCGCACACCGTCTCCAGGCGGTGGGGCAGCGGGCGAAAGCCCGCCAGCGACTCGCCCACGGGCGGGAGGACCACACCGAAGGCTTCGAGCGCCGCCAGCGCTCCGCAGAGGTTCAGCGCGTTGTGCTCGCCCCGCAGCGGCAGCTCCGCGCTCGCGACGGCCGGCCCCCCGTCCAGCGCGATCCCCTCGGCCGTCACGTGCCAGCCGTCGGAGCCGGCGGGCTGGCCATAGCGCCTCAGCTCAACATCTGGGTGGGCGTTCGCCCATGCCTCCAACCGCTCGTCGCGGGAGTTGATCACACCGATACGCACGCCCGGAAGGCCGAGCAGCCGCAGCTTGTCCGCGCGGTAGGCCTCCTCCGAGCCGTGCCAGTCGGTGTGCTCGCGGAACAGGTTCGTCACCAGCGCCACCTCCGTCCCCACCTCGAGGTCGGCTGTCTGGTAGCTGGAGAGCTCGACCACGGTCACCTCGGCCGGGTCGCCGTCGAGCAGGTCGAGCGCCGGGACGCCGATGTTGCCGGCCAGAGCCACCGTCCGCCCGGCCGCGCCCGCCAGATGGGCGGTCAACGCCGCCGTCGTGCTCTTGCCCTTCGTGCCCGTTATCCCGATCACCCCCTTCCCCTCCCGCTCGGCCAGCCACAGGGCCGTCGGGGTCGTCACCCGCATCCCCGCCTTCCGCAGCGCACGCAGCTCGGGCCGATGGGTCGACACGCCCGGCGAGCGCACCACCACCTCGCACCCGGCCAGCCCGACCACCGCCTCGGCGGCCGTCAGGATGCTCGCGCCCGGCGCCCTCAGCGTCGCGCGGACGTCCGCCTGTGGCGGCGTGTCGAACGCCGCCGCCACGATCCGCGCGGACGGCAACCGGCGGGCGAGCTGGTCTGCGAAGGAGCCGATCTCGCGACCGACCCCCCACACGCCGATCTTCGCGCCTTCAAGCTCCGAGAAGCGCACGGACGTCTCCCATCAACGCCCCCGGCACCTCGTGGTCGTCGCTCAGCGCCAGCACCTCCTCCGGGTCGCCCGCCGCCGGCGGATATCGCGGCAGCACCTCCGCCACCAGCCGCCGGACCACGCTGTGGGCGCTCCAACGCCCGTCCTTCGCCAGCAGGCGGATCGCCGCCAGGCTCTCCTGCTCCTCGCCCACACACTCAAACGGCTTGTGCCCGCCCGTGGCCGTCAGCAGCGCGAAGCCCGCGAACTGGCTCTCGTCCTCCAGCAGGTCGCACCCAAACACCTCGCGCAGGTGGCCAGGGTCGCTGAACGGGGCCAGCGCCAGGAACACGAAGCGGCACTTCGAGCAGTCACAGCACCACGAGCTCGCCCGCAGCGCCGGGTCGAGGCGGAAGCTCGCGTTGCAGCTCGTGAACGCCCCGTGGTAGGGCTCCATCCGCGCGAACGCCCGGGCGATCGCCAGCTCTGAGGCCGGGCGCAGCACCGAGAACAGGCGCGGGCCGCCCGCCAGATCCGACACCGCGGCTGCCAGAAGGCGCTCCGCGCGCAGCCCCTTGCTGAACTGGTGGTTGACCTCCACGCCGTTCCACACCACGTTGCCACTCGACGCCGAGCGCTCGTTCGCCATCGCCACCGCGTCGAAGCCGTTCAGCGCCGCGCTCAGCAACGCCACGCACGACACGATCGCCGTGATCGGGACGTGGCCGTTGATCGCCCCCGCATCGTTCAGCGCCCCCAGCCCCGGGTCGAGCCTGCGCCGGGCCAGCAGGTGCGGGAGGCCGGCCACCGCCACCGTGCGGGTGATCGGCGGAGCGTCGCCGAGCGAGAACAGCGCCAGATCACAGCCCGAGCGGCGGACGATCTCCAGGGCCACCGCCGAGTCCTTGCCCCCGCCCACCGGCACCAGCACCCTCCCGATCGACTCATCCATGCCGTCCAACTGCATCGGCTCCTCGACGCCGCCGGCCTGCCGAGGCTCCTCGACGCCGCCCGCCCGCCTGGGAGGCGATGGCGCGTGCGCCGGCGCCGGCCCCGCGGGAAAGCTCGGACGCGGCAGACCGGCCAGATCGTTCACGTACGCCAGCTCCCCCAGGCCCTCCGAGTACAAAGCCTCCAGCAGGGCCGCCGTCGCCGGCGGGGGGGCGCCGGTCTCGCAGCTCACCTCCGGCGGGAGCGCCGCCTTGAAATAGCTCACCCCCGCCACCCAATGCAACAGCGACAGCAGTCCGCTCACGAGCTCCTCGTCGACCTCCCGCGGCCATCCCTCCTCGACCGGCAGGTCGATCTCCTCAACAAAAAACACCACTTCGTCGAGCGCATACCGGAGCGTCACCCCCCCGCGCTCGTCGAGCTCGCGGCCCACGAAGCGAAAGCTCTGGAAAGCCGTCGGGTCGAACAGCGCAGGGGGCTGCTTGGCATCGGCCGCCACCCGTCCAGCGTAGAGCCCCCGGGAGCGTTACGCGTGCAGGAGCTCGGGGTCCGGCTCGCCCGTGAACAGCCACGGAGCCCGCATGCCGATCACCTCGCCGCGGAAGCGCTTGCGTGCGCCGTACACCACCCACGTCGTGTCCACCGCCCCGTACACCTCCTCCACGCGCAGCACGTCCGGGTGTTCCTCGGCGTGATGCAGGTGCGTCAGCCCCGCCTCATACTCGCCCGCCAGCAGGTGGCGGGCGACCACCGGCTTCGACGGCTCGTCCACGATCCGCTCCCACCCGTCCAGGTCCATGTAGCCCCGCGTCGCCGACACGATCCCGAGGCTCTTCGGGTCCTTCGCGTCGGTGCGCACGAGCAGCGCGAGCTCCTTGGTGGGGTAGATGAACGTGTCCACCACGAACACCTCCTCGTGGAAGCGCTCGGTCACCAGGTGCACCTGCACGTGCGCGCTGCACTGCACCAGGAACGTGTCCGGCTCTCTGCGCACCCGCTCGATTGCCCCCAGCAGGTCTTCCACCAGCACGATCCTCGCCTCCTCCACCTCCTGGAAGTCCAGGTAGCGCAGCAGCGCGTTCTCGTGGCAGGTGCCCGTCGGGCCGAGCGTGATGAACGTCGGGCGGCTCGCGCTCGTCATGCCCGCTCGCCGTTCGAGGTCGCCGGCGCGGGCTCCATGATCTCCGCCGGCTCCATCGGCCCCACCGGCTCCTCCGCCGGCCCCACCGGCTCCTCCGCCGGCCCCACCGGCTCCTCCGCCGGCTCCATCGGCTCCGCCGCCTGCATCAGCTCGTCCTCCAGCCTGCACGTCGCTGCGATCATCAGCTCGAACAGCGCCGCCGTGAAGTCCGCCGGCAGCCGCACCTCCGCGCCGCGCTCCAGGTAGCGCGCCCGCACCTGCACCACGCGCCCCGGCTGCATCATCGGGATTCCGTGCTCCCGCTTGTGCAGCGCGATCTCCCTGCAGACCTCGAAGCGCTCCCCCAGCAGCCTCGCTATCCGATCGTCGAGCGTGTCCAGGCGCTCGCGGAAGCGCTCGAGGCCGCTCATACGCGAGCGCTCCCAAACAGGCCATCCCCCCAGGCCATCACGCTAGGCCATCCCGCCGCTGGGTCGAGACGATTTGCCTCCTCGGATCATGAAAGGCATCATAGGACCGGCTGTGAGCAATCGCATCTACTCAACGACGCCCACCGGCAACCTGCACGCGAGCCTGCCGCCCGGACCACGGATGCCGAGCAGGCTTCAGGCCCTCGGCTGGGCGCTGCGCCCGCTGCCGTTCATGGAAAGCTGCCGGGAGCGCTACGGGGACACCTTCACGCTGCGCGTCCGCCGCGGGCGCCCGTGGGTGTTCCTGAGCAACCCCGAGGACGTCGGCAAGGTGCTCACGATCAGCCCCGAGCTCGTGCGTGCGGGGGCCGGCGAGGCCAACCCGCTGCTCGGCCCGCTGCTCGGACCGCGCTCGGTGATGCTCCTGGACGAGCCCGAGCACATGACCCACCGGAAATTCATCCTGCCCTCCTTCCACGGCCAGCGCATGCGCGGCTACGGCGAGATGATGGTCGAGGTCGCGCGAGCCGAGATCGCGCGCTGGCCCATCGGGGAACCGATCGCGCTGTGGCCGCGCATGCAGGCGATCAGCAACGAGGTGGTCATGCGCGCGGTCTTCGGGACGACCGGGTCCAGGGGCATGGGCCACCTCCGGATGCTGCTGGGGAGCCTGACCGACTGGCTCAACGAGCCGCGGCGCCTGACGCTGGTGAGCACCTTCGGCTCGGGCTGGTTGGCTCGCAACGGGGAGTTCCGCGAAGTGATCGCCCCGGTCGAAACCGCTCTGCTCGAGGAGGTGCGCCGGCGGCGCGCCGTGCCCGGGCGCCCGGAGGACGAGGGCATCCTCTCGCTGCTCGAGCAGGCCTACGACGAGAACGGCTCGCCGATGACCAACCAGGAGCTGCGCGACGAACTGATCACCATGCTCTCCGACGGACCCACCGCGACGTCTCTCTCATGGGCGTTCGAGCGCCTGCTGCGCCACCCCGACAAGCTCGCCCGCCTGCGCGAGGAGGTGCTGGCAGGAGACGAGGAGGCCTACACCGACGCCGTCGTCAAAGAGATCCTCCGCCTGTGCCCGGCCGTGCCGCTGGTCATGCGCGGCCTCGTCGAGCCGATGCAGCTCGGCGGCTACACGATTCCCGCCGGCACCACCGTCGCTCCCTGCATCTACCTCGTCCACCACCGTCAGGACATCTACCCGCACCCGTTCCGCTTCATGCCCGAGCGCTTCCTCGACAGCGCGCCGGAGAACTACACCTGGATCCCCTTCGGCAGCGGAGTGCGCCGTTGCGTGGCCGCCGTCTTCGCCCAGCTGGAGATGAAGCGGGTGATCCAGACGGTCCTGCGGGAGGTGGAGCTGAGCCCCGCACCCTCCGGCTCCGAGCGCGGGCGGGCGCGGAGGAGCTCGGTGGCCTTCGCCCCCGCCGACCAGGCGCCCGTGATCGTCACCCGCCGGTCAGACGGGCCCGGCGAGGCTCAGGCCGAGAGCGGGACGCGCCCGCCGCAGTTCGGGCAGACGAGCGTCTCCGCGCCCGAGTCCGCCGTCTCGCTCGCCGACTGATCCGCTCTCGCCGGCGCCCTCAGCGCGCGTCTGACGCTCCGCAGCTCCACGCGCAGGTCCGCCACCGACAGCCTCTCGGCCGTCGCCCGATCGAGCCAGCGCTCCTGGCCGTCGAGGTCCAGCGCCGCGAGCGCCGAATGGTGGCTCCAGGAGAGTCCCTCCCGACGTCGGGAGATCTCGAATCGAGATGCCACGTACACCATGTTCATCAGCGACTGGACGTCATAGCCCGTCAGCTTCACCGCCCGTGTGTAGCGCTCGCCGAACCTCTCGTTGCCGTACTGGATCCAGTCGCCCAGCCACCACTGGCTGGAGCGCCCGATCTCGCCGAAGCGCCTGCCGACGGCCGACCACTCGGCGAGGTCGATGTCCCCGGATGGAGTCCAAGCCACATGGGTGAGCCCACCCGACGGGCGCGCCGAGGGCGCCGTCCGGTGGTGTCGAACGCGCGTGGCCTCGAGCTGTCGTGCATGTGAGAGGGCGAAGGACATCTACGATGGCGAAGTTGGCGCTCCGGGCGCCGTCTGTCAAGGGGCTTGGCCGGCGCACGCGGCGGGTGAGCATGCCGTGCCCCGGGATCCGCCCGCAAGCACTGGACATCCGACGTCGGTATCCGCGACCCGAGTGGGAGACAGCGAGATGAATCAGTCGTTCGCGGTGACCGCGTCCAGCAGGTGCGCGAAGCGCTCGCGAGCCTGCTCGCGGCGGGTGGGCAGGTGCTCGCTGGGCACCCCGCCCTCCGGCGGCCGGTAGCCGGCCAGGATGTGGCGGGCTACGCTCTGGCGGTGGACCTCGTCGGGGCCGTCGTAGATACGGGCGGCACGTGCGAAACGGTACATCTGCTCGAGCGGCAGGTCGGTTGAGTAGCCGAGCGAGCCGTGCAGCTGGAGCGCGCGGTCAACCACGTCGTGCAGGACCTTCGCGCCGTAGAACTTGATCAGCGCGACGTCCGTCCGCGCCGCCCGGGCGCCCTGGGTGTCCATCACCCAGGCGGCATGCAGGGTCATCAGCCGGGCGGCCTGCATCTCGGCGGCGCTGTCGGCGATCCAGTTCCCCACCGTCTGCTTCTCGGCCAGCACCGAGCCGTGGGCGTGGCGGTAGGTGGCGCGCTCACACATCATGTCGAAGGCCCGGCGGGCGACCCCCAGCCAGCGCATGCAATGGTGGATGCGTCCCGGGCCGAGCCGCTGCTGGGCGAGCACGAACCCTTCGCCCTCGCCGCCGAGCAGGGCCTCGCCGGGAACGCGGACGCCGTTGTAGAGGATCTCCGAGTGCCCGCCATACCCGCCGAACCGCTCCCACGGATGCTCCATGGTCGGCACGTCACGGAGGATCTCCACGCCGGGCGTGTCGCTCGGGACGATGAACATCGACGCGCGCTGGAATGGGCGGGCATCCGGGTTGGTGACCGCCATCACGATCAGGAAGTCGGCGATCGAGCCGTTGGAGGAGAACCACTTGTGCCCGTCGATCACCCAGCCGTCGCCGTCACGCGTGGCACGCGTGGCCAGCTGCGTCGGGTCCGATCCCGGGGTGTTCGGCTCGGTCATGCTGAACGCGCTGCGCACCTCGCCCGCCAGCAGCGGGTGCAGCCAGCGGTCCTTCTGCTCGGGCGTGCCCGCCAGCGCCAGGATCTCCGAGTTGCCCGAGTCCGGCGCCGCGTTGCCGAAGGCCAGCGGCGCGATCGGGGAAGTGCCGAGGATCTCGTGCATCAGCCCCAGCCTGACCTGGCCCATGCCCTGGCCCCCGAGCTCCGGCGGCAGGTGTGTCGCCCACAGGCCCCGCTCCTTGACCTGTGCTTGCAGCGGGGCGATGGCTGCTGTAAGCCCGTCGAGCCCCAGCTCGTGCCAGATCGCCTCCAGCGGCCAGATCTCGCGGCGGACGAAGTCTCCCATCCAGTCGAGCTGCTGCTGGAAGTCGGGCTCGGTGGAGAAGTCCCAGCTCATGCTCGTAGCCTACGCTTTCGCTTCGCACAGCCCGAGACGGCGATGTGGGCGGTCCGCCTGATGACCGCCCCGTTTTGGCCGGTGATCGCGATCGGCATCCCAAGGCTCTGCCTGCACATGCCCGCGCCGGCCCCGGCCGGGAGGTTGGGTGTGAGCAGCGAGTGGGAGCCCGCGGCGAGCACGAGATCGAGCGTCGAGATCGGTGCGTCGGGCAGCGATTTGAAGGCGCTCGAAGACCACGCCGTGCGCGATGCTCGTCTGTCCGGTCAACTCGATCGTCACGCCTTCGCCCTGCAGGACGATCTCCAGGGCCGGCAGCGCCGCGCCGCCATGGGAGACCAGGTAGGCCGGTCCGGTGAGTGGGTTCGCGAGCACCGGGGTTCCGACCGTGGCGATACCGACCACCGACGCTGCCGGGCAGGAGGCCGGGTCGGCCTGAACGACGGCGGCCGGGCACGCTTCCTGCAGCGCGGTCATCCGCGCGGAGAGCTGCTTGGGCAGGTCGACCTTGAGCTTGGCGATGTTCGCCTGACCCGGCCCGGAGGCCACCTTCACGTGCAGGTACACGCCGGCGCCCCGGCCGGCCCGAGCGTGGGTCAGCGCTGTGAGCTTCGGCTTGAACGGGAGCGTCGCGCAGTCGGCCGCCTGGAAGGGCGTGGAGACCGTCGCGCTGGAGCCCTGGGCGCTCGAGAGGGTGCCTTCGATCGCAAGCGTGCGGCAGTCGGTCGGGTTGAAGATGAAGCCCTCGCGTTCGAGGTCGAGGTTGACCGTCCCGATCTGCAGCGGTACACCGTCCAGGCTCTGCGGCAGGGGTTCGCTCACGATGCTCAGCGCGGCGGTTGACGGGTCGATGTCGATCGCCGCCCTGACGGCGATCGTGCCCAGGTCGAGGGGACCGACGGCGGCTCCCACCACGATCGACAGGCCGAACGGCGCGCCGGCATGCGGGCCCGTCAGGTACACGCGGCCCGCGAGGAACAACGGGTCCGAGCCCGGGCCGGCGCCGACGGTCACCGTGCCGATCTGACTCTGCGGGCCGCACGTGCCGGCCTGTGCCTGGGCTTCAGCGCACTGCTGAACCTTGGAGAGCATCCCCAGCAGCCCCGGCGGCATGCGCACGGCGATGCTCCGCAGATCCGCGTCCTGGTCGGTGCGGGAGACCGTCACGACCGCCGGGCTGAACGCGCCCGCCCGGTTGCTCGTCGTTCCGGCGATGAACGACGGGCTGAAGCGCGGCGAGACGCACCCGCCCACTTCGAACGGCTGGGTCGAGCGTTCCAACGGCGTTTGACTGCTGTACGGGATCAGCTGAGCGGTGGCCGTCAACGGGGTGCCACACGTGGATGGGTTGGCCAGCGGCGCGCCCGGACCTCCGTTGAGCGTCAGCTTGACGTCTTCGAGCGGCCACTGCGGGTCTTCGGCGAACGTGGCCGTCACCTGACCCGTGCGCTGGTCGACCGCGGCCGACCCCTGCAGCTTGACGATCACGCCGGAGCCCTGGGCCTGCGCGAACACACGGACCATGCGCCCGTCCTGCGCGTCGCCAGCATCGCACGGTTCGCAGGCCGGCGTGCCGAGGAAGAGCTGGCCCTCCAGCGGGCTCGCCAGCGTCGGCGTGAGGATCTGCACCGACCCGATGCTCGACCCCGGCGGGCACGACGCCGGCGGGAGCCCGTGCAGGCCGAACTGTTCATCCGAGCACGCCTGCAGGCCGTTGCCGGCCGACGGCGAGAGGACCACGCCGGGCGGAAGCGTCACCGAGACGCTCCTCAGATCCGGCGTCGCGAGTCCGGTCGGGTCTTCGTTCTGCGGCACATGGACGTCGAGCGTGTAGGCGCTCGGCTCACCCGCCTGCGTTGTTTCGGGCTGGAGGGTGAGGGAGGGGTCGAACGGCAGGTGTTCGCAGCCGGTGAGGGCGGGAAGCGAGCCCTCGGGCAGGAAGTTGTCCGGTTCCGGTTGCTGGAGGCTGGGCTGTGGTTCCGGGTCCTGCCACGAGTCTGCGCGCGCGCTCACGGGCAGTTCGGCGTGCGAGCAGCTGCTCGGCAGCGTGAGGAACGGCTTCGCGGCGACGCCGCTGGGGCAGCGGGTTTCCACATGGGTTGCTTCATCGATGAGCGGTTTGCATTCTTCCTCCTGCTGCCTGCCCTGCCCCGTCGTCCCTTCTCGTTCGAGGTCGTGGCTTGCGTCGGCCGGCACGCCCCAGAGGGTCAGGATGGCGCCCTGGAACGGACCCACCTCCGGGATGTCTTTTATCTGCGCCGTCAGCCCGTAGTCTCCATTGCTGCGTAGATGAAAGAAGATCGGTATATGTCCGCTGTTGGCGACCGAGAAGCCGAGCTCCACAGGCTGGCCCGGTGGTGGCACGACGTTGAAGAGCGGGTAGACCGCGGAGGGAAACGAGCCGTAGAAGAAGGGTTTCACGGTCCCCACCTGCGTATCCAGATGGCAGTTGAGGCCTTCCTGAGCTTGAAATTCCTGCTGGCTGCATCGTGGCATCGCGCTTGGATCGCCGACCAGTCCCGGCGGGAGCTTCACTTCAAGGTCCTTTGGAGCCGCCTTGGGCAGCGGAGCTTCGGCCCCGCGGGGTTCGCGGGAGGCGATGTTGAAGGCGAGGCTCGTGACGAGCTCGAACGGGTGCGAGCCTGCCTGCGTGTCGGCTTCGCCGTCTTCGTCGGTGGCTTCGGCGATGAAGTAGGACAGGCCAAACGGAGCTGGTTCCGCGCCGAGGGGAGCAGGTTCACTCACCGTCGCGCTCGGGGCGCCTCCACCGGACACCGTCGCCGAGTTGGATGCCAGAGCGGTCGCCAATTCCAGCGAGACGGTGATCGTGAGCACGATCGTCGCGCCGGCCAGCACCGGCACCGGTTCTTCATAGGTGCACGTGAATGTTCGCGTCACCGGCGGTTCCGGGCAGGTCATTTCGTATCTCGGCGAGCCGTTGCCATTCGGCCCTTCCCCCCGCGTCGCGATCTTCGTGGCGGTGACCCCTGCGGGCAGGGTGTCGGTGATGGTCACCTTGCTCGCGGGCGTCGTTTGCAGAGCACCATTGTTTCGGACGATGAGCCTGTAGGCGTCGGCGGTGTCGCCGGCCTTGAAGTAGGTGGGCTCCGACTGAGAGATGATGCTCCAGTGCGGGCCCGGAGATTCCGCCAGCGCTGGGCCCGCGCCAATCAGACCGGGCGCGAACAGAGCAGCGCAAAGCGAGGTGAGCTGCACGATCCTCTCGCGCCCTGGACGGGCCCCGCCATCTCCGACACAGCTCATCGAGCTCACCTCCGGGGGCGGCGACGCACGGCCACGCGGCGAGCGCCCTTGTGCTTGGGCCCGTAGCGGCGCTCGGCGGAGGCGATGCAGGCTGAGCGCCGCTTGCGACTCCTCAGCCTCCCGCAGGCGGAGACGGCACGCCGGAGAAGCTGTTTGTCGGTCGGCCTGGGAGTCGTTGCAGGCACAAGGTTCCCGGTGCCCGTCAACGATGCCGACGACAGTGAAGGGAACGAAGGCGCCTGGGCAGGCGGGCCCTGGCAGACGCTGCCTTGGCATGGCGGGATCGCGATCGGCGCAGCCGGGAAGCCCCCGTCGACGCGGGCATCGTAGACGTCGAGCAGTTCGTCCTCGTCGCCGGGCACGAGCTGTTCGCGGGTGGCGAAGAAGACGTCGTCCCCGCTCGCGCTCGCGTCGAGGAATACGTCGTTGCCCGCGCCTCCGACACCGGAGATCAGCTGCACTGCGCCGTTCTCGTACTGAAAGACCTTCACGCTCCGACCGGACAGTCCCGCTACGAGCGGGTCGGGGGAGGAGAAGAACAGGCGGCTGCCGTCTTCGCTCAGGGTCCGCGGCTGATGGAACGGCGTGCTCACCCGTTCGGTCAGCTTTGCGCCGATGAACGCGCTCCCGACCGGCAGCTCGCCGCTCGGGTCACACGACGCGCACACGAGCTGCCCCGTTTCGGCGCTGTACTCGAACACCTCGTGGTCGGGTTCGTGCGTGGCCTGGTCTTCGTTGTCGTAGCCGGTCAGCCGATTCACCGACATGAACGCCAGATGCTTGCCGTCGGGCGTCACATACCCCTGCGACTCGGTCGGATGCGAGCTCCAGTCGGCGAGGTCGCTGTGGTAGAGATCCGCGGATCCGACGGCGATTTCTTCGATTCTTCCTACTTCGGTTTCGTCCGGGGCGCTGAGCGTGGCGATGAAGCTCACGCTCCGAGCGCCGTCTGCGGCTTCGTGACAGACGTAGAGGTTCGGCTGGCCGCTGGAAGCTCCGGCGGCGAGCTTGCCATCGGCGGCAAAGTACACGTAGGAGCCGTCTTCGGAGCTGCCGACCACGCCGAGAACGCCGGCTCCGTCCGGATCGACTGCGTCGGGGACGAGGTCGATCAGCGCCCCCGTGGCGAGGTCGTAGCGATAGAGATCGTTGCCCGGGTCTGCCTGCGCTCCTCCTTCAGGGCCGGTGTTGGATTCCCTGGTGAGTGCCGCTCTGCTCGTGAAGAACACGACCGACCCATCCGCCGATGCCCCCCAAAACTGCGCGGGCTGGGCGGTGCAGAGCCCTCCCGCCGTTTCGCACCTGGCCGGTTGCGCTCCGGGCGCGGGGGCCGAGACCTCGATCGTTGTGGAACCGTCAATTCGGTCGTAGAGCTCGGTCATGCCGGCCTGCTGCGGGTCGGGTTGACCCCCATCGGCGTTGGCCTGGAACAACACATCCGACCCATCCCGGGATATCGCGTGCTCGAGCTCGCTCACGTGTTCGTCGATCGGTTCGATCCCACCGCCGGCCATCGCACCCAGCGGTGCAACCACGCCGTCGGGGAGGATCCCGACCAGGCTCACCTGTTCGGCCACCGATTCATAGAGGTTGTCCACTTTGCCCGGCGCGCCCACCGTCAGGCTGTCGTTCGCCTCGAAGATCACGTGCCTGAAGTCGCCCGAGGCGCCGGCGAACGCGGGGATGTCCTGATGTTCGAAGCACCCGCTGCAGCCGCGCGGAGGCGGTTCCGCGGGGGCGCCCGCGGTAACGAGCGAGTAGCCGCCGTTCGGTTGGCGCAGGAACAGGTTGTACACGCCCGCCGGCGCGCCTTGCGTGAGGGCCTCCTGCGGAACGCGCAGGATCGCCTGAGACAGGTCCTCCGAGAACGCGTAGCTCACCTTCACGTGACCGACCGTCGAAACCGGCGGCGCCGGCGGGGTCAAGGGCGTTGTCTGCCAGCCGTCGACTCCGCGCGTGGCCAGGTATGCGTTCGGGATCTCGTTCCCCTGAGCCCCGCCAAACGCCGCGGCGACATTCATGTACGCGATCGCACATGCTTCGCCGGCCGCGCACGGCGAGCTCTGCGCCGGGAACAGCGGCTGGACGGTGAGCGCGTCCGCTCCGGCCTTTTCGACGGGCGAGACCTGCTCGTAGGCGCGACAGTCCGGCAGGTGTTCGGAAGCACCGAAGCGAAATTGAGCGTTGGGACAGGCATCGGCGATTGCACTTGACGGCAGGGCGCCGCCCAGCCCGATACAGGCGAGCGCCAGGACGCACGCACAAGCACGCACACCGGTCCTGCTGCCTCTAGATTCACCGCGGGGCGGCTTGCTGGGCATCGCGCCTCCTCTCGCGCCTCGTCCTCGATGCCCGGCGTAGCCTACCGGCCGCGCGCTGCCGACGGCGCAGACCCAGCACGGGGTCGGAAGCCGCCGCAGGCGGCGTGACGGCTCCCGACCCTCGCTCTCCGCTTCTCTACGCCTCCCGCAAGGAGGCTATTCCACCCATTTCACGGTGCTGCCGCTGCCTTCGAGTTCTGCCTCGACGCTCCCTGTGTAGGTTCCTGCGCGGTTTTCGCCGCCGCATTCGCCGCCCGTGCCCTTCGAGACGATTTTGGCCGCGTTGGCCTTCGCCAAGATCTGCCCGGTGGATTCGTTTTTGTACGTCATTCCTTCCACCGTCTGCGGTTCGATGTGAATGGAACAACCTGCACCGACCGGCGTGATCGTGATGGTTTCTTCGAGCCTCGCGGACCCGTTGGCGCTGTATTCGAAGTGCGCCGCACTGACCGTCACTTCCGAGTAGCCAAAGGCGATGCACCCGCTGTACGTGAGCGTTTCTTTATGCATCGTCGATTTCAGCGCCGTTATTTCGCCGGTGGAAGTCACGGTTGAGCATTCGAGCGTGCCCGCTCCCGTTTTGAACACCTGGGCATTGGTCTGTTTGCCTTTGGTTTTGCCGGTTTTGCTGGCGACGAATTCAGCGCCGGTCGCAGAAACGGAGATGGCGCCGATCCCAGCCATGGACAACGCCGCCATCAGGGCCAACCCCAACATCACGATGCGTTTCATGGTCTCTCGCTGCTCCCTTTGTCGAATGATGACCGGCTGCGCGATGCTCGGCCCGCTGATCGAAAGCCGCGCCGCAAAAGCCGCGCCGCAAAAGCCGCCCCAGTTCAGTGTTGTCATAGTGTAGAAGAATTCGGGCCAGCGGGGGCGCCTGGGCCTATCACGAATGGGCATCCTTCCGCCAACTGGAAGTCGGTGAGCTTCTCTAACGGTCATGTACATTGGCTGCATGCCCAACCCGACACCCCTGGACCTCGAGCTTCTCCCGGGAGCACGGGCGCTGCTGGCAGTACACGCCCACGAGCTGCCGCAGCGAGACGACCTGTGCGGCGCGTTCTGCGGCGCCCTCGCGCTGCGGGCCGCGGGCATCGAGGGCTACGGCGGTGGGCCGGTCGACCAGGACGAGGTGGCTCTGGCAGCCGGGAGCATCGTCTCGGGGGCGCGCCCGGCCGGGGTCCTTCCCGATGGCGAGCAGGGCAGGCGCGACTACCGCATCTCCCTGCCCTCGACCGAGGATTCGGACATTTCGGGGACGACCGCCGCCGGGCTCGTGGGCGCCGTGGAGAAGATCTCCGACGGCGCGCTCGCTGCGATTCCGCTGAGCGGCCCGTGGAGCGGGCGAACGCTCGCCGGCCTGTTCGACCTCGTGGTGAGACTCGAGCGCCCGGTCGCGCTCATCGCCAACCTCGCGACCCGCCATCTCTGGGGCGGGCGGCCGAGCGTCGGGGAGCTCCTGGACCACCTGTTCGACGGCGAGCTGGCCGGCCCGGTGCCCGACTGGGACGTCGGGCACTTCGTCTGCGTGGTCGGCCGCGTGCACGGTCCGGGCGGCGAGCTGTACGCGGTCGCCGACACCTACCCTTCGCTCGGCAGGGGTGGCATCCACGTGCAGCCGGGCGAGCGCCTGTCCGCGGCGATCGAGCGCCGCGACATGCCGGCGGGGGGCCTGATCGCGATCGTCTCCCGGGAGGATGCCCGGGCGGTGCGCTCGGGCGCGGCGGCGATCGGCCTCCTCGAGGGTCTGTGGGACAACGGCACCGCGACGCCGGCGGCGCTGAGATGAGCGCAACGAGCGCAACCGAGCTGGTGGCCCTGGTGTGCTGCGATCTCGGCGCGATCGTGCGCGGACGCTCGCTGCGGGCATCCGAGGTCGAGGAGCATCTCCAGGCGGGCATCGGCTGGGTTCCGGCCAACCAGGCGCTGACACCGCTCGGCCCGATCGCCGAGCCGAACCCGTTCGGCTCGAGGGGCGACGTGCGCCTGCTGCCCGACCCCGAGACGCGCGTGCGGGTGGCGTCGAGCACCGATGCAGGGGCGCTGGAGCTCCTGCTGTGCGACATCGTCGAGACCGACGGCCGGCCGTGGGAGTGCTGTCCGCGGCAGTTCCTGCGCGGGGCCCTGGACGAGCTCGAGGGCGAGTTCGACCTGAGCCTGGTGGCGAGCTTCGAGCACGAGTTCCAGCTCGTGCGACCAAGCCATCCCGGCTGTGCCCCCCCGAGCCCCGATCGCTCGCCGCCGCCGCTTCCGTTCTCGCTGGAGGCGCAGCGGCGGGCGGAGCCGTTCGCGACCCACGTGATGGACGCGCTCGTCGAAGCGGGCGTGCAGCCGGAGCGCTTCTTCGCCGAGTTCGCCGCGAACCAGTTCGAGATCCCCGTGCGGGCGGCCGCGGGGCTCGAGAGCGCCGACCGCAGCGTCGTGCTCAAGGAGGTTGTGCGGGAGATCGCGCGCCGGCACGAGCTGCTGGCGAGCTTCGTGCCCCTGATGGACCCGGCGGGGGCGGGAAATGGCGTGCACATCCACTTCAACCTGCTCGACGCGGGCGGCCTGTCGCTGTTCTACGACCCGGCTCGTCCCGCCTGCCTGAGCGAGCACGGCGGGCGCTTTGCGGCAGGGGTGCTGCTCCATGCGCGAGCGCTCAGCGCGCTCACCGCTCCGAGCCCGGTCTCGGCCGTGCGCCTACAGCCCCACCGCTGGAGCGCCGGCGCGGTGTGCCTGGCCGAGCGCAACCGCGAAGCGCTGCTGCGCATCCCTCCGCTCGTCAGCCTCGGCGGGGGCGACCCCGCAGGCCAGATGCACCTGGAGTATCGCGGCGCCGACGGCGCCGCGAACCCGTACATCGCCCTCGGGGCGGTCCTCCGGGCGGGACTCGACGGGCTGCGCCGCGAGCTGCCTGCACCGCCGATCCTCGAGGGCGACCCCGGCGAGCTCGACGCCGCCGAGGCAAAGCGCTACGGGGTGGGCGCGCTGCCGGCCTCGCTCGAGGACGGACTGGACGCGCTCGCGCAGGACGACACCGCCCGCGAGTGGCTTTCGCCGCTGCTGTACGACGCATACGTGAGCGTCAAGCGGGCCGAGCTCGCGGCGGTCGCGGATCTGGACCTCGACGAACGGTGCCGGCGTTATGCAGCCGCCTACTGAGGAGCTCTTGGAGCAGCTGCTGCTGGGGATCGAGCGCGAGCTTCCGAGCGCCGTCGAGCTGCGCCACCGGCTCCACGCCCGGCCGGAGCTCGCGCACGTCGAGGAGCAGACGGCCGCAACCGTGGCGGCGGAGCTGCCGGTCGCGAGCACGACGGTCGCGGGGACCGGGCGGATCGCCCGGATCGGGCCGGCGGGCGGCGCAGCGGTGGCCGTGCGGGCGGAGCTCGACGGCTTGCCTGTGCAGGAGCGCACGGGCGCACGGTTCGCGGCGAGGAGCGCCACGATGCATGCGTGCGGGCACGACGTCCACATGGCCGCGCTGGTTGCCCTCGCCCGCGCTGCCCACGAGCTCGGCGATGCGTTGCCGGCCGCCCTGCTTGCGGTCTTCCAACCGAGCGAGGAGGCCTACCCCTCGGGGGCCGAGCGGCTCGCCCGCGAAGAGCTCGCGGCGATCGCGCCCGCGGCGATCGTCGCCGCGCACGTGCATCCCGAGCTGCCCTGGAACACGGTTGCGCTCGATCCGGGCGCGGTCAACGCGTCGAGCGACTCGGTCGAGATCGTCGTCGAGGGCGAGCCCTCGCATGGGGCGTATCCCCACCTCGGACGCGATCCGATCCTCGCCCTCGCCCAGATCGTGGTCGCGCTCCACGCCCAGGTGGCACGCCGCATCGATCCCCACAGCCCGGTCGTGGTGGGCGTCGGCGTGATCGAAGGCGGACACACCGAGAACGTGATCCCGGCGCGTGGGCGCGCACGGGCGACGCTGCGAGCACACCGGCCGGAGGATCGTCTCGCGCTGCGCGCGATGGTCGAGGAGGTGGTTGCGGGGGTGGCCGGCGCCCACGGCTGTCGCGGCACGGTCGAGCTCATCCCCGGCGAGCCCGCGCTGGAGAACGACCCGGGCATCGTCAGCCGCGCGCGCGAGCTGCTCGCCACGGCCGGTCTGGTCCCCTCGCGCGCTTGGCGCTCGTGCGGCTCGGACGACTTCGCCTTCTTCGGCGCCCTGGCGCCGATCGCCATGGCTTTCGTCGGCCTGGACGGCGCCGAGGGCTTCCAGACACGCCCGCTGCACCACCCCGAGCTGCTCCCGCCCGACGGCGCGGTCGGCGCGGTCGCCCGCGTCCAGGCTGTGCTCTACCTCGCGGCGGCGTCCGCTCAAGCACTTGCTGCATGTTGAGGCGTTGCACGCCCGCTCGACACCCATGTCGGAATCCCGCGAGAACTCGACGTGACGATGGCTCAGACTGTGGGCATGACAACGACCACATTGCAGGCGACCACGACCACGACCGTGCAGAGCCCAGTGGGCCCGCTGACCCTGACCGCGTGCGACGGGGTGCTGAGCGGACTACGCATGCAGAATCAGAGCCATCCCCCCAAGCACTCCGAGGCGCCGCGACGCGACGACGCGGCCTTCGAGGAGGTGGCCGGGCAGCTGGAGGCCTACTTCGCGGGCACGCTCACGGAGTTCGACGTCCCTCTGGCGCTCACCGGGACGGAGTTTCAGCTCCGGGTCTGGACGGCCCTGCGGGAAATCCCCTACGGAGAGACGATCAGCTACGGCGATCTGGCACGGTGGGTCCGAAGCCCAGGAGCCTCACGGGCCGTCGGGTTGGCCAACGGGCGCAACCCCGTCGGGATCATCGTCCCCTGCCACCGTGTCATCGGCGCAGACGGCAGCCTGACCGGCTACGGCGGGGGCCTCGATCGCAAGGTCTATCTGCTCGAGCACGAGGGCGCCCACCGTTCCAACGGGACTCTGCGACTGCCCCTGGAGCCTGAGGGCGTGGGCGTGGGCGTGGGCGTGCGAGGTTAGCCAACTCAAACGCCGCCTGACCGCCGGGAGCGCCTGACCGCCGGGGGCGGCTCGGTCAGCTTGGGATCTCGAACCACACTCGTGTGCCCCCCTCCTGGTCCACCCCCCAGCGGGTGGCCTGCTTCTCCACGAGGAAGAGCCCATAGCCGCCCACCGGGCGGGTCGGGTCGCGGGGAATGGCCGTGAAGCCTGTCCCCTGGTCGGTCACCTCGACGCGCACGGCACCCTCGTGCAACATGCGGGCGTGCACCAGGATGCCGCTCGCGGGAGGAGCTCCCGAGTGGAGGACCGCATTCGAGACGAGCTCGGAGACGAGCAGCGTGAGCGTCGCCAGGCTCGTTTCGGCCATCTCGCTGTTTTCGGAGAACCCCGTCACAGCCGCCCGGGCACGCGATGGAGCCTCCGGATCGCGCTCGAGGCTGAGGCACAGGCTGGGCGTCACCTCGGGGCGGGTGGAGCCGTTTGAGGGCATCATCGGTACGGCATCAGTCCATGATCGACACTATTGGGGTTTGCCCTCTTGGCCGCTTCTCTAATCTCGAGTCTGGTTGGCCGTAGGGCGTGGCTCAGAACCTCAGACGGTGAGCGTGCGCAGGTGCTCGGCTACGCCGGTCACGCTCAACAGGCGCTGTACCTGTTGGGTACCCTGGGTGATGGCAAACTCGTGTCCGCGCTCGCCACAGTGATCGCGTGCCGCAAGGATCACCCGCAGGCCGGTGGAGTCGATGAACTGCAGCGCCTGCAGGTCGAGCACGACCATCGCCTTGGGGTCGAGGGCGGCGCTCTCGATGGCGCTCTGCAGGAGCGGGGTGCTCGCCATGTCGAGTTCGCCCTCCAGGCAGAGGACCACGCGGTCGGCCTCGTGCCTGACGTCGATAGTGAGCTGATCCTGAGCCATCGTCAGCAACAGATTCTAGCTCTGGACGGGCTCGGAACCCGAGGTCAGGCGTACGGCGATGAGGGCGATGTCATCGCGCAGCTTGCCCTCGGCGTGCTGCAGTGCGGCCTGCTCGATCAGCTCGAGCAGGCCTGCGAGCTCGAGCCGCGGGGCTTGGGCACAGAGCTCGAGCATCCCCTGCTCGCCGAGCCTTGGAGCAGACGCGCCGGCGTCGGGAAGCCCGTCGGTGTAGAGCAGGAGCGTCTGACCGGGATGCAGCTCGGCCTGGACTTCGCTGATGTCGATGGGATCGAGCACCCCCAGCAGCGTGCCCGGTCGGCCGATCTGAGTGTGGCTGCCGTCAGCGTCGATGATCAGCGGCGGCGGATGCCCGGCGAGCGCGACGGTCAGGCGGGCATGTCCGTCCGGGCGCTCGACGGCGAGGAGACAGACCGTGCAGAGGTCGGCGCCCACGGGCTGGCGGCGCAGCGCCTCGTGAAGGGTCGCGAGCATCCCGGTGAGCGTCTGTCCGAGCATTGCGGCCGCGCGCAGGGTGTGGCGGGCAAGCGCGGTGACACCGGCCGCTCGCGGCCCCTTTCCGCAGACGTCGCCGATCACCAGCAACCAGCGATCGGGACCGTAGGCCAGGACATCGTAGAAGTCCCCGCCCACGTCGTTGAGCTCCCCGGCCGCCCGGTACAGAGCCTCGACGTCGAGACCGGGCACCTCGGGCAGGGACTCCGGCAGCAGGGCGGCGGCGAGAACATTCGCGATCCTCGTGCGCTCGGTGTACAGGCGGGCGCTTTCGACGGCCGTCCCGGCACGGCGGCCGAGCCGCTCGGCTAGCGCCAGATCGCCGCGGGCGAGCCGCCGCGTCGAGCCGGAGGACACCAGCGTGATCGCACCGATGGTCCGCGCGGGGGCGGCCAGCGGCACGATGATCACCGCCGTGGCGCCGATCGCCTGCAGCAGCTCGAGATGCTCGCTGTCGCGGGCGTATCCGGCGAGGGCATCGGGACCCAGGTCTGTGTAGATGCGCGCCTTCCCGCTGCGGATGACCTCGGGCACGCCCACGGGCTCGTCCAGCGCCGGGGGGTAGCCGCGCTCCAGCCGTTCGGCCAGCTCGAGCCTGCCTGGATCGACGTGGTGGACGGCCACGCGTTCGATCTCACCGTCCTCCCCGACGAGGTCGACCGCGCACCACTCGGCGATCTGGGGAACGACCAGTCGGGCGATGTGTTTAAGCGTCTCCGAGTAATCCATGGAGGACGCGAGCACGCGGCTGGCCTCGGCCATGAAGCTCTCCGCGAGCTGGGCACGCTTGACCTCGGTGATGTTCTCGAAGACGTTCACCGCATACAGGACGCGGTCGGTATCGGGGTCGGTGATCGGCGAGGAGCGTACGATCAGCCAACGCTCCTCTCCGGTACTCCGGACGATGTTTCTGACGAGCAGTGGCTCGGGGCGCTCGCCCCTGAACAGGCGCCTGCCTGGCATCGACTCCAGCTCGAGCTCCCGGCCATCCTCGTCGAGGACGAGAAAACGGCTCATGATCGTGCCCGGGCGGGCTTCCATCAGCTCGGCGGGCGAGCTCGCACCGAGGAGGTCGGCTGCTGCTTGGTTGGCGAACACCATACGGCCGCCCTCGTCCATCAGCGTGATCGCCTCGGCGAGGTTCACGAGTATCGCCGCCAGGCGTTGCTCCACCCTGCGAACCTCGGAGAACAGCCGCGCGTTGTCGATCGCAAGGGCCGCCCGCCTGGCCAACTCGAGGCCGAGCTCCAGATCCCCGCCGGAGTAGCGCTCGCTCTCGCCGAGGCGAAGCAGCGAAAGGGCGCCCAGCGTGCGCCCTCTGGCCAGCAGCGGAGCCACGACCGCCGAGTGATAACGATGATCGATCATGAACCGTGCGTGCTCTGAGGCCTGCGCGAAGGAGCGCATCAACATGTCGGTCATCTCCTCCAGCAGCACGGCCTCGCCGCTGCGGATCACACGCGCGACCGGGTGCTCGCCGTCGGGGTCGAGCGGGTATCGCCGTCGCAGCGCTTCCAGGTCGCGGCCGATCGTCGGGTCGGCGGCCGCGACCGCCACGTCCCTGATCACGCCGTACTCGTCGTTCAGATCGATCACGCACAGATCGGCGGCGCGCGGCACGGTCAGCCGTGCCACCTGCTCCATCGTGGTCGTCAGGTCGAGTGACGTAGCGAGGACCGCGCCCGCCTCGACGAGCAGCTCCATCGCGAGGTCGTGCCTCGGCGGCGCTGGATCGCTCATCGGCGGGCCATCCAATCTGTTGGACGCTTGGCCAAGCGTCCAGTATCGCAACCGCCGGCTCCGCTGCGGGCGAGCGCTCAGGCCAGGCGCTTGTGCACGCGCACAGCCGTTCCCGCGGAGGAGGAGCGAATCTGGACGAGGTCGCAGAGCTGATTTACGAGCCACAGGCCGCGCCCGCTGTTCTGCTCGTACCCCGGGCGGGCGCGCCCGACGAGCGGGTCCTCGATATGCCCGGCGTCCTGAACCTCACAGAGCAACTCGCTGCTTTCTCTCCATACCCGCAGCCGGCCCTGGCCCCCGCCGTAGCGCACGCTATTGGTCGCGAGCTCGTTGACCGCCAAGACGAACTCTTCGGTAGGTTCGTCTTCGAGCATCTCCTCGGCACCCCAGCTCGAGAGGAAGCGCCGCATGGTCCCGAGTGTCCCGATGTCAAATTTCAGCTCTCGGACGGTGCCCGGGGGTGTGGGAAGAGCCCCGGCGAACGGCCTGGGAGCCTCGTGCCCGCATCGATAGGCCTCGTTCGGCCGGCTGGCGCCGTCCTGCGCGATGAACGCGTGGCTGCTCTGGGCTGCTTCGATCACCTGATCGTCCAGTCCGTCGAGGTCATACGGGCACAGCAGATGCCACGCCCGGCCTCCTTCGAAGGCCAGGTTGAGCAACGCCTCGTGGCGCTGGTGCTCGACCAGTTCCGCCGGGCTGCGTCCCGGCCACGTGGGTTCGCCGATGCCGAGAGCGTGATCGCCATTCGCCGACGCAGCAGCGAGAAAATCTCGCCACATGGGGATGATCCGAGCGGGGTTGCGACCGAGCTCGCGCATATCGGTGAAGTGCACTCGCTCGGCGTCATGTCCCAGCGCCTCCCGCAGCGAGGTGCTTCGCTCCTGGCCCGCGGCCACCATCACCGGCGCGTCGACCGCAAGTGCGTGCGTGATCAGGGGAAGCGTCCCGCGGACGAAGCCGGCGGCGCCTTCGACGTGATGAAGGATCTCATGGCGAAACGAGCGTTCGAACACATTCCACCTCGGCCAAGACCGGCGGGTCAAGCCCGCCGGTCGATGCGGCCAGGCTACCAGCGCCCGTACCAGCGGCGGCGTCCGCCGGGCTCGGGTACACCTCCCACGAAGAACCCGATCAGCCAGAGCAGGATGGCGATGATGAGGACGTACCAGAGCACGTGCACCGCAAAGCCCAGGCCTCCCAGGATCGCCAGTATCAGTACAAGTGCCAAGAGTGCGACCATCTCTTCAAACCTCGATTCATCGTTGACGGCCCGCGATTCGCACAGGCCTGCGATCGAGTTGCCCGCATGGGCCTCTCGTCAAACCTGACTGCACACGCGACCCGGCATTCCACGACGACGTGGCGCTTCCTGATGGCGAGGCCAACCCCGAGGACCACTCTCTGTTTAGAGCGCGGGCGATCGGGGCATATAGCTCCTCGCCAGCGCTTTCCCCGCCGGCGGTGGTCGTGCACCCCCTCGTCCGCCGCCACTTTGCGGGATGGCGTAGTGCGGCATGTCGGCCGGCCGGCTCCCGGGTCGAGCCTGTCGACATGCCGCGCCCTGGTCTAGCGGCGTTCGGCCAGATGCAGCGCGAGGATCTCGGAGGCCCCGCTGGGCGTCACTTCGTGTCCGTCGCTGAGCCGGTGGAGCATGGGACCGAGGCCCTCGATGGCGGAGTCGTTGATGAGCGTGTCCGCGTGGCCGCGATGCAGCGGTCCGAGGCGCAACTGCAGGCTACGAGGCATGGTGGTGATCGTTACGTTGAGATGGCTCGCGCTGAGCGAGTCGTCGGTGTGGGCGACGAGAGTGTCTGCGAGCAGTTCGGCATCGGAGATCCGGTCGGTTGAGAAGTAGGCGCGGGCGGCCAATGCGCTGACCACACAGGGAACGATCGTGCGAGCGACCGTCGACGGTGCGATTGCGATGGCCGCGGTGCTCGAGATATCCCGAGTAGGGATGGCCCGGGCGATCAGTCCGTCGGCCTGCGGTGGTTGCTGGAGGCCGACGGCCCGCGCGGTGGCGAACTCCATGCGCACAGCGGTCCCGCCTCCACCGAGATCCCTGAACTCCACGTCCTTGACGAGCGCACGGATCACGGGCAGCCCGATCCCGCCGCCGGCCTCCTGCTCGGAGAGGGCATCGCTGAACCCAGGGATGCCGCGGCCGTGGTCGCTCACCATGACGCTCAACCCTCTGGGCCGGCTGCAGACGTCCACTTCCATGGGGCCTTCCTCGCCGCCGTATGCGTGCAGAACGACGTTGTTGCACGCCTCGCTGACCGCCGTGTTGATGTCGTTGAGCTCGACGGCGTCGACGCTCACGATCTCGGCGAGCGCAGTGAGGACCCGGCGGACGAGCAGGACGTTCTCGGCGCTGTTGGAAAGACTGAGGCGAACGTTCGGGATCTCGACCATCGCGCTGGGATCACCAGATCCCGGGCGAGCTCAATCCGAGCGGGGCTGCCGATCCGGTGGTCTCGCCCGCACGGCCGTGCCTAGCTCGCCTTCTCCGGCGGATGCGTCAGCGTACGCAACTGCTCCAGCGAGCGGCGCAGCAGGCGTGAGACCTGCATCTGGGATATGCCCAACCGTTCGGCGATCTCGGTCTGGGTCAGATCCTCGACGAAGCGCATCCGCAGGATCACGCGCTCGCGCGGGGCTATATGTCCGAGAACCGATGCGAGGGTGGCGTCGAGCTCCACGAGCTCATAGCGCTCGTCATCGCCGCCGATCGAGTCTCCGTAGGAGGCCGAATCGTCGTCGTCGGCCCTACTGGGCCGGGGAGCGTCGAGCGAGACTGTCTGATAGGCATGGATGGCCTGCAGCGCGTCGATGACCTCCTCGATGTCCAGCTCGAGATACTCGGCGAGCTGGTTGACCGTCGGGGCGTGCCCGTGCACGTTCGACAGACGCTCCTGGGCATCGCGGACCTTCAACGCACGCTCCTGGGGGCCACGCGGCACGTGTATGGCCCAGCCGGAGTCGCGGAAGTACCGTCGCATCTCTCCGAGGATCGTCGGCACGGCAAATGAGGGAAACGGGTGGCCACGCTGTACGTCATAGCGGTCGACGGCCTTCAACAGCCCGAGCGATGCGACCTGCACGAGGTCCTCAAACGGCTCCGATGAGCTCCCGTAGCGCCGAGCAAGGCCGCGTGCCAGCGGCATGAACCGCGAAACCAGGGCCTCGCGTGCCCCCTGGTCGCCGTCGCGCTGCCAGCGCACGAACAAGCTCCCCAGCTCCTCGCCTGAGCCGGCAGGTACGCGTGTATTGGCGGGCTGGGTGACCGTCGCTGAGGACATATCGACCCCTTCCGGGTTGGGGGCAACGGACTGAGGGTGCTCGAACGTATACCCCGATCGCGCGCAGGTTATGCATCGAATCGCCGAAAATCGGGGGCACGCCGAGGTGCCCTCTACGCGGCGACTCGCGCCACGTCGTCGCGCGCGGGCGAGCGCTTGCCTGCACCGAGTGGGTGGAGCGAGGCCCAGAGGTGCTGCAGGGCATAGGCCCGATACGGTCGCCAGCGCTCGGCGAGCTTGGCGGCTGCCACGGGCCGGGCATCGCAGCCGAGCCGCTCGAGCGCATGACGGACGCCGAGATCGCTTGGCAGGAACGCGTCGGGATCGCGCAGGGCGCGCATCGCGACGTACTCAGCGGTCCACGGGCCGATCCCCGGGAGGGCGAGCAGCCTCCGCCGGGCGTCCTGGCGATCTGCGCCCCCGTCGAGCACGAGCTCGCCACCGGCAAGGGCGGCCGTCAGAGCAAGCAGCGCGCGCCGGCGCGCGCGCGGCATCGCGAGCCGATCGGGGTCGACATCGGCGAGACTCTCGGCGGAGGGAAACAGATGGGTCACCGAGCCGAGTGGGCGCTCGAGCTTCTCGCCGTAGGAGGCGACCAGGCGGCCGGCGAGCGTGGAGGCGCCCTGCAGGGAGACCTGCTGACCGAGCACCGCCCGGACGGCGAGCTCGTGACCGTCAACGTGGCCGACCACCCGCCGCCCGGGCGCCCGGCGCACGAGCGCTCCGAGCAGCCCGTCCCCGCCGAGAGCCTCGGCCACGGCGTGGGGGTCGGAGTCGAGATCGAGCAGCATCCTCGAGCGCTGCATCGCCGCGGCCAGGTCGCGCAGGTCGTCGAGCCGGTAGCGCGCGTGGATGTATCCATCGGCGTGGCGCAACTCGACCGCGCCGATTCCGTGCGGCAGGCGCAGGCTGCGCCGGTAGGCGCCGTCGCACACCTCCTCGACCCCCGGTACGACGCGCAACCGCAGGAACTCGATCAGGTCCTCTGCGGCCAAGGGGGATCGATATGGAAGGCGCAGCGACAGCGCCCCGCTGTCCTCCAGGCGCCCGTGACGCCGCGACCGGGAGCGCAGGGCGCTCGGGGTCATCGCGAAGACCTCCTGGACGGTCGCGTTGAACTGCCTCACGCTCTGGAAGCCGGCCGCAAAGGCCACATCGATGATCGACACCTCGGTGGTCTCGAGCAGGATGCGGGCGGTCTGCGCCCGCTGGGCGCGGGCGAGGGCGAGCGGTCCGACCCCGACGACCGAGACGATCTGGCGATGGACGTGGCGCTCGGTGTAGCCGAGGCGCTTGGCAAGTCCCACGACGCCCTCGCGGTCGACCACGCCATCGGCGATCAGGCGCATCGCGCGTCCGACCATGTCCGCCCGGATGTCCCAATCGGGCGAGCCGGGTGTGGCGTCCGGGCGACAGCGCTTGCACGCCCGGAAGCCGGCCGCCTGTGCGGCCGCGGCGGAGGCAAAGAACCGCACGTTCTCCCGTTTCGGCGTCCGCGCCGGGCAGCTCGGGCGGCAATAGATGCCGGTCGTCTTCACGCCGCATATGACCCAGCCGTCGAAGCGCGGATCGGCCGCCTCGATGGCCTGCCAGCAGCGGTCTGAGTCGAACAGCACCTCGACAGCGTGTCACATGCGGATGGACAGACCTAGCGGGAATCGGACCGTGCTCGCGCGAGCTTCGCGAGGCGGCGGTCGTAGCTCAACAGCTCACCATCGAGCTCGCGGGCGGTGGCGAGGACGATCGCGTCGGGCAGGCGCAACTGCCTATGGCGAGCGCGGAGCTCGGCGGCGCGCTCTGCTGCGGCTGCGGTAAGTGGTGCAACCGTGACGCCCATGGCAGCAATCGCTTCGCGCGCCTCGGCGACGCGCCCGGCACGGGCGAAGGCAACGAGCGCCCTGCTGTATGCGCTGGCGGGAACCAGCAGTTGCTTCCCCGCCAGATCTGCAGCCTCTGTATCGTCGACCGCATTGGCGTGGTGGATGTCTGCGGTGTCCAGCAGTCCGATCAGGACGCTGGCGTCGAGGATCAGCGCTCCCACTCGTCGCGCAGCCGATCGAGCTCGCCGTGGTCGTAGATCCCGCTCGCGATGCCGGCATGACGTCGCACCCGTGATCCACGAACCGCGAGGACGATCTCGCCCTCGCCGACCGGACTCACGGCGATCTCATCGCCGGCGTGCAGCCCCGCCGCGCGCATCGCCTCGACGGGAAGGGTCACCTGGTTCTTCGAAGATACCCTTGCCATGGCCTTTACTCTAGCACGGTTATTGTAAAGGCTAGGTTGGCCCGCGCCGTGTGGCTCGTAGTCCAAAGCCGAGGCGCTTTCAGAGCCAGTGCAGGTGCTGGGCGTGTGCCTTACTTGGCGCCACAGGCAGACACGCAACGCCCGCGGGGGGACCTGATGGGTTCAGAAGCCGGCGGATTTGCGACCTCTCCTCGTGAAGAGCGCTGCGAGGATGCCCATGAGCAGGACGATGACGAAGCCGGCGATGATGGGGTACGGCGATGATGGGGTACGGCTGTGGGAAACGTGATGGTTGCGCGGGCGCTGTTTTCGAGCAGTCCGCTGTGGAGGATGACCAGCGCGTCCCACGGGCCGTTGGGCAGCCGCCTGTCCAGCGTGATGGTGATTGGCTCGGTCGCGCCGATCGCAAGTGTGGTACCGAGGTTGGCGGGGAATGGGCCGGCGTTGAGCCCACCGGGGCCGGCCGAGAGTTGCAGGGTTCCGTTCATGTCGAGAGCTCGTCCGCCGGTGTTGTGCACGCTCGCGACGACCACTGGGTGCCCATCGGGCGCGCGTTTGCCGGTCAGCGATTCGATCGTGAACCTGGATGCGGGCGCGCCCCCGGGGCCGATGGAGAGGTAGAGGCGGATACCGACCCGGCTGACGTGGGTGATGCCGCCACCAGCGGGCGGGGCCGAGCGCGTCTCGGCCCAGACCACGCCGTACTGTTCACCGGGGGGCACGTTGCGGGGAACGCTGATGGTCACTGTGGCGATCCTGTGCCCACCGGCGGGAACGTCAGACGCGCCCGGAAGAACTGATGTCCAGGTGGACAATTCATTGGGCGTGTGCGCAGCGGCGCCGATGAACGTGCTGTGGCTGATGGTGGCGGCGGCGGAGTACATGGCGATGTGCAAGCGAGTTGACGTGATCAGCGTCGGGGGTGAGCGAATCCTCGGAACGATCGGCCCGAGCGGTCAGCCGCCTACGGGTGCGCGGATACCGCCGATCGAGAATGCTTCGACGCTCGCCTTCCTCGGCGGCTCAATCGTCCGAATGACGGCGCCAACCGGGTTGAGCCATTCGAGCTTCGTCGGGTCGGTCTGTATGAAGGCTGTGTTGTACTGCGCCGGCGTGCCGGACAGCACCAGATGTTGGAGTTGACGCAGCGCGACTGCCGAGCCGGACGGCGCGGCTGGAGGGGTAAACGCGAAGGCGTTCTTGCTCACGGCAACGACCACCGGTGCGTGGTCGCGGTAGGTGATTCGTACAGCGGCCACTCCGTCGGGCACGAGTTCGATCTGTGGCTCGCGCAGGACGTCGCTCGCGGCGAACACACGGGCGCTCTGCCCGGTCGCTGCGAACGGTTCGCAGCCAGGCGATGTGCCCTCTTGCTCGGGAACCGCGATGAAGCAGTAGAGCGGCTCTGCTGCACGTCGGCGCTGCTCGCCCAGCAGCTCGGCTCGATCAACGCGCCGCGACAGACACTCGGCACGAGCCATGCTGAACTGGGCGAAGGCCGGAACAACGAAGTAGCGGCGGCCGGCAAGCTCTTGCAACCGGCGCACATACGCCGGTTGGTAGGACGCAAGTTCATAGCTGCTGTACAGCTCACTTGCCAGCACGCCTTTCGGCGGCTCGTCGCCAGGATGCGTGGTCCTACGGAAGATGGCAAACCGCGAGAGCACTCCCGCCGGCAATGGGGAAGCTAGGCGCTTCGGCAGCGCCCGAGATGCGAACAGCGCCCGTGCACAGGCACCCGACAGGTCATGAGCAACGACAGCCGGGCCACCGCCCTTCTGTGAGACGCTGATGACGCGGGCAGCAGGCGCGCAACCATCCACAAGCGACAGACCCGACACGGCGACAACCACTGACCACCATCTCGTGACGCTCGTCATGCCAAGCACAAGCTATCAGCGGCCTGCCAGCAGAGAAGTCTTCGGAGGCTCGCTGGAAGCTCAATGTCTAGCCGAGCAGCGCCTCCCAGCTCGCGATATGTACGACGTACCCATCGGTCGGCGCTACAGGACGAGATTGCGGAAGGTCTGGGCGCCCGGCACGATTGGGCGCCGGGCGTGCCCTACGATCTGGGTCTGAATATGCCTGACGCCGAGCAGACTTCGATCATCGTGGACGCGTGGCGTGTCGCCGACGGCGATCAAGGGGAGTTCATCGACGCGCTCGTCGGGCTCTTCTCACGCCTGCGCGAGCTCGACGGCTTCATTGATGGAGAAATCCTCCGCGGCGTCGATCCAACGCGCTTCGTGACCTATGCGCGGATGCGCTCGGCTAGCGAGCGCGACGCGGCGTTCATCGACAGCGAGATGCAGGGTGCGCTGCGCAAGATCAGGGGGATCGCCCGGCCGGACCCCGGCGCGTACACGGTGTTCCACAAGTTCACGGCGCAGGAGCCCTCCGCCTGACCTGACCTGCGCGCGTGGTCAGCCGGCGGGCGGGCGACTCATCCGCTCGGCGGGCGCGACGGCTTGGCGCCCGGCTCGCGCCCCTTCGGCTGGCTGGGAGCCTCTCGCCGCGGCGGCGGCGGCACCTGACGCGCGAGCGGGGAGTGCCCGGTCACGGTGAAGGGCGCTCCGTGCTGGTCGCGCAGCTCGGGGTCCAGCCTGACGGACTCGACGCTTGCGGGCGCTGAGCCTAGCGAGGGTCGTCCGCGCTTGGGGCGGATGTTTTCGTCAGCGACGCTTTGCAAACGACTGGCCCATGGAGATACCCGCAGATACCGGGGGATTCCGGTGGGTTTAGGACCACGGCGGGGGTCGTGGTCCTAAACCGAAGTTCCCGCCGAAGGAACTTCGGCCTAAACCCCCGACCCCCGGCCAGGCGATGGCGAGAGGCGGACTTGAACCGCCGACACCGCGATTTTCAGTGGTGGGGCGACCAGCCCTGACCCGCTGTGCTGAGGGTAGCAAAAAGCCCGCGTTTGCGGGCATTTTGTGAGGAGCCCAGCGCCGCTGGATCATCGGGCTACAGGCCGAGATACCGTCGGATACGTGCGGATTCCGGTGGGTTTGTGCCGCGAGGCTAGGGTCCTCGACACAAACCCCACGGCGCTTGGCTCCCCGCGCTCACGACGACGCGTGGCCCGCAACAATCGCCCAAGCGTGTGGTGGCGGGTGTCATCCCGTGACTAGCTCGTCCAGTCGTGGGAGGAGGTCTTCTGGTGTGGGCATCGAGAGGATCTGCTCGCCCAGTCGAGCGGACGCTGCCGTGTAGGCCGGGTCGCGGCTGACCTCGTGGAAGCTCTCGCGCACCGCGGCCGGTGAGAGCGGCTGGGTTGAACACGCTCTACCGGCACCGGCGTGCTCGATCTGCGCCGCCATTTCGTATTGATCGGTCGCGACGGGCGCCAGTACTAGTGGCCTGCCGTGGGCGAGCGCTCCCAGCACGGTGCCCGCCCCCGCGTTGCAAACGACCGCCTCGCAGTGAGGCAGGATCGTTCTCTGGTCGATCCAGCGCTCCACGCGCACGTTGTCCGGGTGCCGACCAAAGCGGTCGAGGTCCCCATCCGGGCCGATCGTCACGACCACGTTCACGGCCTCGTCGTGTAGCGCCGCGACCATCCTCTCCAGCAGTCCGGGGGTGGAGTTGTGGGTGGTGCCGGCGGTGACGTACACGGTCCTCTCGTAGGGCAAGCCGCCCAACGCGCTCGGACGCGGGACGGGCGCTGCTGACGGCAGCGCGTTCTCGGGCCGCAACGGCCACATGTTCGGGTATTGCCAATCCTCCGCCTGCGGGTGCAAACCCTCGGGCCAGATGTCCAGGTAGGGGGTGGCCAGACGTGAGTCGCCGCGCGGCGGGGCGACCCTGCACCTCTCATACAGCTCCGCGAGTCCCGCTCTGAGCACCGGTGCGAAGTAGCTGGACTTTGGCGAGCTGAAGCCATGAATTACGTGCGGCACACCTGCGGCGGTCGCGACGACCTCGGCGGCCGGCTCGCCGAGATTGCGGATCACTAGATCCGGCTGCCACGTCCTGGCGAACGGCAGCAGGTCCTCGAGCATCGCCGGGGCTGCAATCCCGATCAAGCAGTGGCGCAGAATATGCGAGAGGCGCTCCTGCGGGGACAGGCTGGCGAGCTCATTCCCATGCGCTTTGGTGTAGCGCCGCTGCGTCTCCTCGAATGGCAGCCCGGCGGGCAGCGCTTTCAGGCCGGCGCGTTGCACCGCAGCGACGGCGTCGGGGGCCGTCGCGAAGACGACCTCGTGGCCCGCGTTAGCTGCTGTGCGGGCGAGGGGCAGCATCGGCGCGATGTGGCTCTGGGCGGACATCGAAGAGAACAGGATGCGCACGGCAACGGCCCCCTACCTCGCCGCCAGCTGCGTGATCGGTGTCTTCTCGCGGGCGACCTCCTCCAGCAGCGGGACGGCCTCGCTCACGTCCGGGAGATCGGCGAACGCCGTCTTCATCGCCGATGCGCCGGCTTGGAGTTGATCGTCCACGAGCGCACGGCTGACCAACTCGCAAAGCCCCTGTGCGCTTTGTGCGTCGCGGTCCACAACGCGCGCGAGACCGAGCTCAGCACAGCGCTCGGCGTTGTACCAGTGATCGGCAGCCAGGCACATCAGGACCATCGGGACCCCGTGCCGCATCGCCCCGAGCACCGTCCCGAAACCGGCGTGCGAGACGACCAGATCACAGTGCTCCAGCAGCAGCGACTGCGGGATGAACCGCTCGACGTGTACGTTCTCCGGCAGCGGCCCGAGCGAGCCGGGGTCAACGCCCGTGCCGGTCGTGATCACCACCTCGGCGTCCAGCGGCGAGAGCCCGGCGATCAGCCACCCGATCAGCGGCGCGATCGACACCACGGTCCCGATCGTCGCGTAGACCAGCGGCCGCTCAGACAGCTCGGCAAACCACGACGGCAACCCACTTCCCGCCGGGGCGTCATAGAGCGCCATCGCAAAGCGACGCGTGGTCGGGCTGGCGGGCGCACGCTCGCGCACCCAACGCTCGGGCAACGGTGAGAGGCGCAGCCATCGAGCGCCGTGAGTGTCGCGGACGGGATCGGGCCCGAGTCCGAGCGTGGCACGCAGCTCGTCGTAGAGGTCCACGGTGTAGGAGAAGTCCATGTCGGCCTCATAACCCCAAGAGCACGAGACACTGGGGATGCCAAGGACGTCGGCGGCAAGGCGCCCACCCCAGTCGGCGAAGTCGACCACGACCAGGTCAGGCTTGAAGTCCTGGGAGATCTCAAGCACGTCTTCAGCCATCGGGAGATGCAGGCACGGAAAGGCGATCTGCTCAACCAGCCAACGGATCTGCTCCGGGCCGCGCGGAGCGTCCGCGATCTCGGGAAAGCTCACCAGAGGCTCCGACCACAGATAGTCAAGGCCCGCGGGCCGGCACTCGAACCCGTGCGAGCGCACCGTCTCACAGAAGCGCGGCGCCGTCGCGAACAGCACCCTGTGGCCAGCGTCCCGGCACGCGTGCGCCACCGGCAGCAGCGGATTGAGATGCCCGTGGGCGGGGTGGCTGGAGAAGATGACGCGCAGCGACATCAGCCCGTCACGTGCCTCACCGATCCCGCCTTCTACGATCGCCGATCATCTACGCACTCATCCCCGCGACGACATCTCGCAACACGGCCGTGTCGGCATACACGCGCGCCCTGAGAAGCTTGCCGCCACGGAACTCGTAGACCCAGAGGTTGTGGACGTCCATCGTCCTGCGGTTCTTGGCAAGCGCCTTGACGTTGACCGGCACGACGATCACCTCGCCAGCGTCGATGACGCCTTCCGGTGTCGAGGTGAACTCGTCAAACCAGCGCCATAGTTCATGCGTGAACCAGCCGACGAACGCGTCCGGACCCCGAAACGTCCCCCCGTAGGGGATTGAGTCCGGCACTATCAGCTCGCACTCAGATGCCAGCAGCCCATGCAGTCTCGCCGGCTCGTCCTTCCCCCAGCCCGCAAAGCCCCGGTACAGCAACTCGATGTTCGATGGCTTCAGAGGCGACCGCAACCGCCGCTTGCAGATCGTCATAAAGCTCTGCATCAGCAGTTTGATGTTCGCCCGGCTCACGCTTACGCCTGTGATGGCTTGGTGGCGAACGCGCCGATCACCGTTGGCCAGCAGCCCACCCGCCCGACCGGGCCGGTGCCGGCCCGCAGACGCTCGGCGAGCGTGTCGATATCGACCTCCTCCTCAGTGGCGACCCCGGCGTCGAGGATGGCAGGCAGCAGGCTGCGGGCCAATTCAACCCAGTGGCTGATCACGTCCTCGCCGACGGCGATCACGACCTCGGCTTCCAGCTCAGGGTTGGGCAGCAGCCCGGCTTGCGCGAAGGTCTCAGGCAGCCGCGTACCCATCTCAGGCTGTGTGCCGAGCCTCGCAAACGCTTCACGGACCCATGCGCTGAGTTGTTCGGAGGCGGGTGTCGGGGGCCAGGACACCAGGGACCTCGCTGATAGCGCCGAGCCGATCGGAAGGTTCATCTCCGCGAACGCGATCACCCCTCCGGGGCGGACATGGCGCGCGGCCCTCATCACCGCATCCACAGGGTCTGCCTGGTACAGCAGCACGAGCCGGCCGGTCAGCGCGTCGAACGGGCCGCCGTCGAGCTGCACGTCGCGGAAGTCGCCGCACACGAACTCGACGTTGCCAAGCCCAGCCTCGTCGGCGCGCCGCCGTCCGGTCGCGACTGCCTGCTCGTCGCGCTCGACTCCAACCACCGACCCCTCGGCGCCGACCATGCCGGACACAAGGAAACTGACATCGCCCGGCCCACAGCCAATGTCCAGGACGCGCATTCCGGGCTCGATTCCCGCGCGCTCGAGTAGGCGGCGCGTGAACGGCTCGTAAAGCTCGGACTGACGAGACAGCCGGGTGTGCTCGTCCGCGCTGGAGGCGCTCAGTGCATACTCGGGATCTGCCTGAGTCGGCCCGTGAGTGTCAACCGATGTCATCGCGGCTACCGAGCGGCTTCAGCGGCGGGGACAGAGGCAGGCGAGACGCGCTGCCGCAGCCTGACGCGCAGGCCCTTCGGGATCATGGTGAAGGCCAGCAGCTCGCTGACCGGCCCCGCGCTCTCGTCCAGTTCGATCTGGAAGTTGCGGGCGATCATCGCAAGCGCGCTCTTGGCCTCCAGGAACGCGAGGTTGCGCCCCGGGCAGAAGCGCGGGCCGGCACCGAAGGTCAACGGCCTTGGGTCGCCGCTGTCCTGCGCGAGCTGGCGCTCTGGTTCGAAATTGTCTTCTCGCTCGCCGCGGGCAGCCTCGCGCAGGAGCAGGATCAGCCGCGTCCCGGCGGGGATGTGCGTGTCACAGATCGTGGTGTCGACGAGCGATTCGATCGGCGCCAGCGTGGCGACGCTCTTGATGCGCATCGACTCGCGCAGCACAGCCTCGGCATACGCCAGCCGTCCGACGGCCTCGTACTCGCAGGGAAACGCCGCCTCGCCCAGGACCTCGCGCGCCTCGCCGGCGAGCCGCGTCTGGACGTCTGGACGCGATCCGAGCAACCAGATCGTCCATGCGAGCGTATGCGCGGTCGTGTCCTCACCGGCCTGGAGCAAGGTGAGCACGTTGCCGATGATCTCATCGTCGCTGAAGGTGCCGTCGCTGCGCTGGGCGGCGAGCATACCCTCGAGGAAGTTCTCCGGCTCCTGCAGCAGCTCCGGCCGCTCCGCGACGCGCTGCCTGGCCTGCGCGATGAACCCCTCCACCGCCCTGTGGATCTCCGCGTTTGAGCGGTCCAGCGCGCGATCGGCGGGCAGCTTAATCCAGCGCCAGTAGGGGAAGGGCGCCGCGAGGCGCTTCGCGAACATCCCGAACCTGCGCTGGATGTGTGTCTGCAGCTCACTCTCGCCGCGCTCCAACGTGTTCAGGTCGTGACCGAACGCGAGCACCGAGGTGATGTCCACCGCATAGGAGGTCAGCTCCCGCTGGATCTCCAGCGCTCCTCCGGCGTGCGCAGCGTCGGTCAAGCGCCGGTGAAGCCGCTCGGTGCTCGTGCGCACGACGTGGAAGTAACGGTGCAGGTGGTTGCTGTTCAGCGCGGTGACGACGAGGCGGCGCTGGCGCTTCCACTCCTCGCCCTCGGCCAGGAACACCCCCGTGGCGGTCCCCGGTGGCATTTCCCTGGCGATGATCTCCTGGTCGCGCCAGCGGCGGAAGCCGTCCGGGCGCTCGCGCAGGATCCGGTGGATCTCATCCGCATCGGCGATCCCCACGATCCTTCTTCGGCCTATGTCGACTCGCACGATCGGCCCGTAGCGCCGGGCCCACCTCTCCGCCGCCAGATGCACACGGGACGTGCGGGCGAGCTGGTGTGCGTTGCCGATCAGCGGCAGCCGACGCGGCCCTGGCAGATCGGCGATGGAGCGAGTGGCCTGGAAGCTCATTCGCTACGCCTCGGAGGGAGCGACGGCGACTATCCGTCCTGGCACAGACGCGCTTGGCGCCCGCTGGCTGATCCGCACGCGCAGACCCTTGGGGATCATCGTGAAGCTGAAGTGCTCCTGGACCGGCGGTGCGCTCTCGTCCAGTCGCAGTTCGAAGTCGCGGGCGATCATCGCTAGAGCGGTCTTCGCCTCCAGGAAAGCGAGGTTGCGGCCAGGGCAGAAGCGCGGGCCGGCGCCGAACGCCAGGAACGACTTTTGGTCGGGCGGCTTGCGCTGGTCGTCGGGTAGCCACCGTTCGGGTTCGAAGTCCGCGCCGCCGCCGACATCGCGGGATGTCTTGCGGGTTCCGAGTATCAAGCGGGTGCCGGCGGGAATGTGGGTTCCGCAGATCACCGTGTCGGCGAGCGACTGGACGACGAGTCCGTTTGCGACGGACTTCAGGCGCAGCGTCTCGCGCAGCACCGCCTCGCAGTAGGGCAGCCGCGAGACAGTCTCGTGATCGCTCGGCAGCGGTTCATCGCCGAGCACCTCGCGCGCCTCTTGCGCCCACCGGGTCTGAAGGTCGGGGTGCTGGGCTAGGAACCAGCTCGTCCAGGCAAGGGTGTGGGCGGTCGTGTCCTCTCCGGCCACCAGCAGTGTGAACACGTTGCCGATGATTTCCTCATCGGTGAAGCTGCCGTCCTCCCGTTGAGCGGCGAGCATCGCCTCCAAGAAGTTCTCCGGCTCTGCGAACAGCTCCGGGCGCTTGCTCATGCGCTCGCGGGCCTGTGCGATGAACCCGGTGACGGCGCGGTTGATCTCGCTCAGCGAGCGCTCCAGCCGCCGGTCGGCGGGAAGCCGAAACCAGCGCCAGTAGGGGATTGGGAAGAACAGGCGGAAATTCAGCATCGTGAAGACCCGCTGGATGTGCCGCTGTAGCTCGTTCTTTCCGTGTTCCAGCGTGTTGAGGTCGATCCCGAACGCGAGCGTAGAGGTGATGTCGACCGCGTAGGAGGTGAGCACGTCCGTGAGGTCGATCGGCCGGCCGTCCCGGGCGAGCTCTGTGAGCCTGCGATGCAGTCGCTGCGCGGCGGTGCGGATGACATTGAAGTGTCGGTGCAGGTGGTTGGTGTTCAGGGCGGTGACCGCGAGGCGACGTTGGCGGCGCCAGGCATCTCCCTCCACCGAGAACACACCAGGGAAGCCCATCCCCTCGAAGGCGGCCTCGATCTCCGGCCAGCGTCTGTAACCGTCGGGGCGCTCGCGCAACACGCGGTTGATTTCCTCCACGTCGCTGACGTACAAGCTCAACCGGCGCCCGACATGGAACTTGACGATCGGCCCGTAGCGCCCAGCCCACTCCTCGGCCACGAGGTGCGATCGCTCGATCCGCCAGAGTTGGTGCAAGTTGCCGAGCAGCGGCAGACCGCGGGGCCCCGGCAGCTCGGCGATCTGGCGGGTGGCGGTCATGCTCTCCGGCCGGTCGTGCCCACGATCCAGCCGAGCGTGATACCGCCAAGGGCCGCCACCACACAGGCACACGGGGCGATACTCGCTTCTCCCAGAACTCGTTTGCCCGCCCGCTCGAATGCGAGCACTCCCGCAAGAGCCTGAAGTTCGACCATTCGCGCCGACGCTACGCAACAGCAGAGCCGAAAACATCTGCCATGTGGCCAGAGCTTAATCACTCGCAGGTAAGCGCACCAGACTCTCACGAGTTCGACGTGCCGGCGCAGGTCGAAGGTAAGCTACGGCGGGGTTTCTGAGACGATCCTTGAGGGATGCTGACCGACGCGGAACCGCTGATCGGACGCGAGTCCGAGCTCGCCGAGCTTCAGTCGATGCTCGCGTCCAGCCCGCTTGTGACCATCACGGGCGCCGGGGGGTGCGGCAAGACACGGCTCGCCCTCGAGACAGCCCAGCGGATCGCCTCCACGCCAGACCGTGACGGATACGTGGTGGCTGCGCTCGCGGACGTGCCGCGAGCCGATCGGCTCATCGAGGCGCTGGTGGCCGCGGTGGGTGTGCGTGAGCGTTTTGGCAGCACGCCGAAGGAGGTGCTGGTCGAGCATCTGGCCTCGCGGCGGCTGCTGCTGGTGCTGGACAACTGCGAGCACCTCCTCCCCGACGTCGCCCACCTCGCCAGCGAGCTGTGTCACGGTGCGCCCGATCTGCGGCTGCTCGCGACCAGCCGCGAGCCGCTGGCGATCGACGGGGAGAATGTGATTTGCCTCGGCCCGCTGAGCCTCCCCGACCCGGAGGATGACGGTGTCGGCGCGATCGTCCGTTCTGACGCTGGGCGGATGTTCGTTGAGCGAGCCGTGCGTCGAGACGCAGCGTTCGCGCTCACACCGAGAACGGCTCGGGCAGTGGTGAAGATCTGCCACGAGCTCGACGGTCTACCGCTGGCGCTCGAGCTGGCCGCCGCTCGCCTGGACACGCTCAGCGTCGAGCAGATCGCTCGCGAGCTAGGCGGGCAGGGTCGTCTCTCTACCGCCGGGACCGTCGCGGAGTTCCCGCGCCATAGCTCACTGCGCGCGTCTCTGGATTGGAGCTATCGCTTGCTCGGTGAGACCGAGCGGGGGCTGCTGCGGCGCCTCTCCGTGTTCTCGGGTGGGTTCACAGCCGATGCGGCACACGGAATCGCTGCGCCTTCCGAGAGCGTGACGAACGTGCACGATCTCCTTCAAGCATTGGAAAGGAAGGGCCTGTTGGTGCCAGAGCCCGAAGACGCACCGGGGCGCTGGCGGCTGCTCTCGACCGTGGCCGAGTACGCGGGTGAGAAGCTGACGAGGGCCGGTGAACGCGACGAGCTGGCCGACCGGCACCTGTCCTGGTTTAGGACATGGGCGGTGCAAGCCGACGATAGGCTTCTCCGGGACGGGCACGAGCCCATCGACGTGGAGGGTCCGAACCTACGCCGCGCGCTTGACCGCGCTCTGGAGCACGATCCTTCAGGCGCGTTGGCGATGGCAGCTTCGCTGATGCGTCACTGGATACTCGCCGAGCATTACCACGAAGCGCGCGCGATCTGCTCGGCGGTGCTTCACGCAGTTGACGAGAACGCGGATTCGCAGTCGCGTGCGCTCGTTCTGTGCGGGGCGGCGTTGGTCGCGATGCTGAGCGAGGACTACGAAGGCGCGCTCGCGAACACGCAGGCAGGTCTCGGATTGTTGGACACGGTCGAGGACCCCGGCGTGCAAGCAGCGTGCCTGTTGTTCTCCTCGATGGTGTTGATCCAGACCGGCGTGGACGTGGCCGGCGGCCTCGCCAACGCCGAAGAGGCCGTCAAGCTCGCGGAGCAGCGCGTGGACGATCAGCTTGGGCTGGCGTGGGCGCTCGTGTCGCTCGCGGTCGCGGCGATGCTGTGTGAGCGCTTCCAAGCGCTCGGTGAAGCATACGAGGCGTTCCTCGCAATCCCGACAGCCTGCGAGCACAGGACTCTTCGCGCATGGGCGGAGCAGACAGCGGCATGGGCACATGTCAGCGTCGGATCGCCCGAGCGCGCGCTCGTACACATCGACCGAGCAAGCACACTTGAGGGCGACTGGCCGTCGATGACCCACTTTCAAGTCCTTGGTTTCCGCATTCATGCGCTCGCCCGCCTCGGGCGCACCGACGAGGCCATAGCCACAGGCAAGCAAGCGCTACAGCGCGCCAGGGAGTCCGGTGCGCTGCAGGCGGTCCCCGCGATCGAACTGGCACTCGCGACCGCCGAGCTACTGCACGGCGCCCTGGACTCCGCCGCCGACCGAGCCAACGGGCTTCTACGCATGCCGCACCTGCACACGCTCGCTCTCGCTCATGAGACGCTCGCCCGGATCGCGCTCGCCCGCGATCAGCCCGACGAGGCGCACCGGCACGCGACCGAGCTGGAAGCCATCGCGCAGCGGTCGGGATGTTTGCGCCAGCTGGTGCTCGCGGAGTACATCAACGGACGGGCCGCGCTACAGAACGGCGAGAGTGACAGAGGACGCGATCTCCTACACGCCGCGCTTGCGAGGTGCGCAGAGCTTGGCCTGGACCGTGAAGCAGCCGACGTGCTGGACGAGCTCGCGCTGCTCGCGGCAGACGCCGGAGAAGTCGAGCGGTGTGCCCGCCTGGCAGCGGCCGGCGCGTCGACTCGCGCGCGGCTGAGCTGCACGCCCACACTTGGGACGGCTGAACGGCTCGACAGCGCACGCACACACCTCACGGCGCACGCAGGCGACGGCTGGGATGCCGCCTGGGCACAAGGCGAACAGACCACGCTGGCCGACGCGATCGCCTACGCCCGACGAGGACGAGGACGCCGCCGTCGCAGCACCGCGGGCGGCTGGCCAAGCCTGACCGACACCGAGCGCGACGTGGCGCTCCTGGCCGCCAGCGGCAAGACCAACCCACAGATCGCCGAGCAACTCTTCATAGCCCGAGGCACGGTGAAGATGCACCTCTCCAGCGTCTACCGCAAGCTCGATGTCGCAAACCGCACCGAGCTCGCGCTCGCAACGCGGCACACGACGTTGTCGCCCATACACGATCCATGATCGGGCGGACCCTGCAGTTGTCGGGTTCGCCTGGTCGCGTCTCTGTACCGATAGCGAGAAGCATGCGTTCGCCTACATACCCGCGCAGGTAGCCTGCTGCGTGCTCGGCGCGATCACCGCGAATGGCATGTTCGCCCTCGCCGCCGTCAGCATCTCCACCCACCACAGAGCGTCGCCCGCGCACCTATTCTCGGAGGTGATCGCTACCGTCGGCCTGCTGTTGGTGATCTTCTCCCTCGCCCGCACGAGACGGTTGAACGTCGCTCCAGCCGCCGTGGCCACATACATCGGCACCGGGTACTTCTTTACAAGCTCGGCGAGCTTCGCCAACCCGGCGATCAGCGTGGGGCGCATGTTCTCGGACACGTTCGCCTCGGGTCAGCCGTCATAGAGCAGGCGGCAGAATGGTCGAGACTGCCAGCGCGACGAGGATCGCGAATACGGCGAGGGGCGTTCCTCGCCGCGAGAAGGCCACGAGCGACGGCTGCGCGTTGGCCTGTCGTGCGGCACGCCACCACAGGAACGCCGAGAGAGATCCTGTTGCCGCGATGTTAGGGCCGACGTTCAGCCCGAGCAGCAGCGCGCGGGGGTGCGCGACGGAGTGTGCCGAGAGCAGGACCGCGGCAGGAAGGTTGTTGATCGTGACCGACGCGAGCGCACCGATCCCCGTGGTGCCCCAACGCCCAGCACCGTCGAGAACCAGTCGCTTGGTCCGGGCGTGGTCTGGCTGGAGTTTCGGGTGATCTGCACGGTGTTCTCCTGTTGTCAGGTGCTAGGCGGGGCGCCCGTACCGCCGCCGCGCCGCGGCCTGGAGGGCGGGGCTGACCCAGCCGCCGTCGGCGGGATTGATGTTTGTGCCGGGGGCGACGATCTCATCGATGCGATCGAGTACGTCGTCGGGGAGCGTGATCTCGGCGGCGGGGAGCTGGCTCTCGAGCTGCTCCATTGTGCGCGGGCCAATGATCGCTGCGGTGACCGCCGGGTGGTTGATCACGAACGCGATCGCCATCTCGATCAGCGACATCTCTGCCTTCTCGGCGAGCTGCGCGAGCTGGTCGGCCGCGTCGAGCTTTCGCTGGTTCACGGGCATTGACAGGTCGTAGCGGTCAGCTAGTCGCTTGCGCGCCTGTGACATAGGCTCAAGGTCATTGGCGTTCTTGCGCCACTTCCCCGACAACCAGCCGCCTGAGAGCGGGCTCCACGAGATCACACCCATCCCGTAGCGCTGGCAGGTGGGCAGCACGTCGGCCTCGATCCCGCGGGCGAGCATCGAGTACGGCGGCTGCTCGCACACATAGCGCTGCAGATTTCGATCGCGTGCCATCCATTGCGCCTGCACGATCGCCGACGGCGGAAACACCGAGGAGCCTATGTAGCGGATCTTTCCCTGCTGGACGAGATCGGTGAGCGCGCCAAGCGTCTCCTCGATATCGACGTCGGGCTCGTAGCGGTGGATCTGGTAGAGGTCGATCCAGTCGGTCCCGAGCCGTTTCAGCGAGCTCTCGACCTCGCGGATGATCCAGCGACGCGAGACACCGCGCTGGTTCGGGTCATCCCCCATCGGGCCCCATGCCTTGGTGGCCAGCACGACGTCATCGCGCCTGCCGCCGGCGAGCGCCTTGCCGACGATGACCTCTGACTCGCCTTGGGAGTAGATGTCAGCGGTGTCGATGAAGTTGATGCCCGCGTCCAGTGCGCGGTGGATGACGCGGAGGCTGTCCTCGTGGTCTTTGTTGCCCCAGTCGCCGAACATCATCGCTCCGAGGCAGAGCTTTGAGACCTGGACGCCGGTACGTCCGAGTGGTCGAAGTTCCATCAGGTTCTTCTCTTTCTTAGTTGTGGGGCTGCTGGAGATGCCTGGCGGTCTGTGTGGTGTTGCATCAGCCGACCTGCGCTGTTGGCCGGACAAGAATCTCGTTCAACGTCATGCGCCTTGGGCGGGAGACAGCGAACGCGATGACCTCCGCGATGTCCTGCGGGGTGATGGCCAGGTCGCGCACGAACTCTTGTGTCGCCTGCTTGGTCTGAGCGTCGGTGATGTGGTCGGTCAGCTCGGTCGCTACCGCGCCGGGCTCGATCACCGTCACCCGGATGTCGGGTGCAAGCTCTTGGCGCAGGCCCTCGGAGAACCCGTTGATTCCCCACTTGGTAGCTGCGTAGACGGCGTTGCCCGACCTTGCGGTGCGTCCAGCCACCGAGGAGATGTTGATTAGGTCGCCGCCGCCGTCGTGTAGCTGGTCGAGGAACACCTCGGTCGCGGTGATCGCGCCCAGCAGATTGACCTCCAGCATCTGACGGTGCTCGGCCTGCTGCTTGGATGTGAACGGGGCGAGCAGCATCACACCCGCGTTGTTGATGAGGATGTCCGCGCCACCAAGCTCCCTCTGCACCTGCTCGGCTGCCGCGACGAGCGAGGCCCGGTCGGTGACGTCGGCCTCGATCGCCAGCGCAGCCTCCCCGAGTTCGCTCGCCAGCGCCTGGATGCGCTCGGCGCGGCGCGCGAGCAAAGCGACACGGTGCCCGTCAGCGACCAGCGCCCGAGCAGTCGCCTCACCGATCCCAGAGGACGCGCCGGTGATGACCGCGACGCGGCCTGCATTCTGATCCGTAGTCATGGTGTTTCTCCTGAGTCGTGGACATGCGATGGGACCGGCACGAGTTTCAGCGTCACGGAGCGTGCTTTCCTGGTCAAGATCATGGTGTCGAGTCAAGCACGGGAGCGCACCGAGGTGAGAGTCCCTGTTGTTCGGGGTATTGGCAGGGCCTCCCAGGCTGCACCAGACCGGGGTAGCCTTCGTGTGAGTGGACACCAAGAGCGAGATCCGTGAGTTCCTGACCTCAAGGCGAGCCAAAGTCACTCCGGACCAGGCAGGACTGCCCATCTACGGCGCCAACCGTCGTGTTCCGGGGCTCCGCCGCGAGGAGGTAGCGCTGCTGGCCGGGGTCAGTGTCGACTACTACACGCGGCTTGAGCGAGGCAACGCAAACGGCGTGTCCGAGAGCGTCCTGCACGCGCTCGCCGGTGCGCTTCAGCTCGACGAGGCAGAGCAAGCGCACCTCTTCGACCTCGCGCGCGCACATACGGCGACCCCGGCGCGTCGGCGCGTAAGCAAGCAGCAGGTACGGGCGAGCGTGCAACGCATCCTGGACGCGATGAGCACAGCACCAGCGTATGTGCGCAACGGGCGCGGGGACATCCTTGCCGCCAACCAGCTCGGGTACGCCCTCTACTCCGAGATGTACACCAACCCAGCCCGGCCGGTGAACACGGCCCGCTTCGTCTTCCTCGACCCTCGCGCGCCCACCTTCTTCATCGACTGGGAGCGCGTTGCGAATGACATCGTGGCCGCTCTGCGATCGGAGGCCGGCCGCGACCCATACGACCGTGACCTCTCAGACCTCGTCGGAGCACTCTCGACGCAAAGCGAGGAGTTCCGCACCCGCTGGGCAGCGCACAACGTCCGCTTCCACAACACCGGCGTCAAGCGCATCCACCACCCCATCGTCGGCGAACTCACCCTCACCTACGAGACGATGCAGCTCACTGCCGACGCGGGCCTGACGCTGGCCGCCTACACCGCCGAACCCGGCTCAAAGTCCGAGCAGGCACTGAACCTGCTCGCAAGCTGGACCGCGACGCCCAACCAGCCGGACACGGTCAACCAAGCCGACACAGCCCAAACAAACGACCGAGCCTGATCCGGTCACGCTTGGTCCTCCCGGGCAGCCCGGGAAAGCTGAAGCCAGAGCGTGCGAGCATCATGGGCGTGGTCACGATCTACCTCGACCAGGCCAAGTGGATTGATCTCGGGCGCGCGATGCACGGCCGGCCGGGAGGCGAGCGCTTCCGAGCCGCGCTGGATGTAGCAAGGCATTGCGTGGCGATGGAACTTGTGGAGTTCCCGCTGGCGGTCGGCCATTACATCGAGACTTGGAGGGCCGGGAATCTCAGCCGACGCCGACGCCTGGCGCAGACGATGCTCGAACTCTCGCGCGGGCGGACGCTGGCGCGTCCGCCGGATCTGTGCAACAACGAGCTCGACGCTGTGATCTCTCGGCTGGCGGAGCTGGATCTTCCTCGCGCTCCGTACCCGGCACTTGGCTGGGGGTTTGCTCACGCTTCGGGCTTGAATCCCATCGTGCCGCGCGAGGCTCTCGACCTCGCGATCGAGCTGGAGCACCTGGCTAACCGCCCGCCCGGCTTTGATGACTATGGTCGGGGTCACCGGGAGTTCGGTGACTTGTACCGCCACGGTGAGGAGGTGCTGGCCGCTGGCCGGCAGCGGGACGCTAGGTCGCCGGAGATGGGCGAGGCGGTGCTCGCTGTCAGTGCTGTGCTGGAGATTTGGGAAAACGTCGACTGGGCGCTGCAGAGAGCCGGGCTGCCCCGAGACGCGCTGGGGCCGATCGGCCGGGTCCGCCTAGATCTCTCACAGGAGGACGGCGGTAAGTTGCTCATAGAGCTACTGCCGCTGGCGCGCAACTTCATCGCTGAGCTGCCAACGCGAGATGCAGCGCTGCGACTCAGGCTAGAGCGCCACTGCAACCCGGCGAACACATGGGAGTCCAACGACATGATTGACATTGCCTACCTCGCGTGCGCGACGGTTCACTGCGACATCGTGGTGACCGAGAGGCAGTGGGTTCACGAGCTGAGCCGGTCTCAGCTGCTCGGTCGCCATGACACGATCGCGCTGCATGACGTCGCGGTCCTACCGCAGACGCTCGAAGACGTTGTCGGGTAAAGACCTCGCTTGCGCGGGCATCGGAGCTGCCCTAGCTGACATGGAGCAAAAAGTCAAGGCCCTGCGCGGGTTGGCGCTGAGTGTCTCGAGCGTCGGGTGGCGGGCGTCCCGGGGCAGCGACGGTGGATCAGACTGACATTCGCGGGTTGGTGCCGCATGACTGGTATCCGTCGGGAGCTGCCTCGGTCTAGCGTCGCGGGTCGCCGGCGAGCCGGCGCCGCATAGGTGTTGCGAGGGTTCTCCTTCTGGGAGGGATCGCCCGCCACCCGACGCTCGAGTACGATCGGTGTTCAGGCCGTCTTCAGTGGCTGCTCGGTGGCGATCGCCCAGACGAACCCGGCGAGCTCGCGGGCGCAGGCGACGACGATCTTCTGATGCGGCTTGCCGCGGCCGGCCATCCTTGCCCAGCGTCGATGCAGCCGCTGCTGGCAGCGCCACGCGCGCTCGAGCACCTGCGGGTCCTGGCCGCGCTGGCGGCGCGAGAGCTCATAGCCGACGGTCGGGCGGCGGCGGCTGTTCCAGGCTGACTCGACGAGCAGCCGACGGGCATGTGCTGAGCCGGCCTTGGTGATCGAGCCCTGTCTGCGAGTCTCGCCGGAGGAGCGCTCTGAGGGGACCAGGCCGACGAAGCTCATGAACTGCTCGGCGGTCTTGAACCTGGTGAAGTCGCCCGCCTCGGCGACCAGGCCGATCGCGCTCAGCGTGTCGATCCCGCGCATGCAACGCAGCCGGGCGATCAGCTCGCGGTGCGGCCCCTCGGCAGCGAGACGATCAAGCTCTGCCTCCAACATCTCGATGCGGCGGTCAACTTGGTCGACGGCGAACAGGTAGTCATCGAAGGCCTGCTGCTGGCCGGGGAGCGAAAAGGCCTGGCGGGCAAGCCACGCGCGACGCGTCGTGCCCCAGCAGGTCGTCGGCATCGCTCGCTCATGGCGCAAGCAGAACTTCCCGAGCCGATGGCGGGCACGCATCCTGTCCAGCCGCGCGTCCTCTCTGGCGCGAACGAGATCGCGCAGCGCCTCGTGCTCGGGCGTCGGGATGAAGATCTCCGTCAACAGCCCGGCGGCGTGCAGAGCGGCCAGGCGCCGAGCGTCGCGCTTGTCAGTCTTCACACGATCCCCGGGCCGCGAGGGCACGAGCCCCGGCGCGACGATCACGCTGTCCACTCCAGCTGCGAGCAGCGCGCGATGCAGCCCGAACCCCGTCGGCCCGGCCTCCTGGCAGACCCGGGCGCCGGGCCACGCCCGGACCTCTCCGAGCAACTGCGCGTGGTCATAGCCAAGTGTCGTCTCACGCAGCAGCTCGCCATCCCGTACCGCCGCCAGCCTGACCGACGACTTGTGCACGTCCAATCCCACCACGACTGCCCTGCGATCCTCTGACATGGTCGGCGACCTCCGTATGTGGCTCGGCCGGGCTACGGCCCGGCAACCCACGCAGATGCGCAGGCCGCCGGCCATCCTCACCGAGCGCCCGGATCACCCGGCCGCTCCATCCTGTCTAGCCGATGATCAGGCCAGCCTCGTTTAGTGCCTTTAGCGTGACCAGGACCGGGCTGTCGCGGTACTGCGTGTCGCCAGCGGCCTCGCGCACGATTCGGACAACGTCCTGGACGCCGATGACCTCGATCGGGCCGCCCCCGACGCGTTGTTTTGCCGCCCAGGCACGAACTCGCTGCTCGTGCGCGCCGGCCTTGCGACCGGAGAAGCGCCCGACGTAGAGGCGAAGCTGCACCTGATTGATGCGGTAGCCGTAGCGCTTGGCCGCCTCAGCTACGACGCGCGACCGCACAACCTTGTCATTCAGGAGCCGGTAGCGGCGACTCGCGGCCTGATTTGAGGTTTCGCCGGTGACGTGCTCGGCGACAACACCACGGGAGCCAAAGGCAGACTTCACGCTCGCGAGCACAAGACGGTCGGCGCGGGCGCCGACGAGATCGACCTCGTAGCCGTGGGTTTGTTCCTCGGTGTAGGCGGCCTTGCGAGTCGGGAGCTTGACGCGGAACTTCACGCCACCGGATACCACGAAGTCGTCGGCTTCGAGCGCCACAGCGACGAAAGACTCGAACGCCTCCACGGTCGGGGAAAGCCTACCCCACCTTTCCTATGCCGTCGTGCCGGGGGCCACCGTGGGACGGTCAGGCGGCGTCGCCTATTGCCTCGCACGCCTGCCTGTGGACCTGCGGCGAGAGCGTCGCGGTGGGCTTGCTCATTCGCTCAGTCCCTCGGGCAGCGCCGTGGCTTGCTCTTGCGCCTGTTGTTCGTGGAAGCGCTGTACGCGCTTCTTCCAGCGGCGTTTGCGGTGGCGATGGTAGGTCTCGCCGACAACGATCGCGACCGTGCAGGCGATGAGCGCGACCGCGCAGGCGGCGGCAAGTACGTCGCTCGGTGTCATGCGGGGCCCGCATGCTTGGCGGCGGCGCCTGCGAGCACATCGAGTTCGATCTCGCGGGCTTCGGTCGGGCCGCTGAGGTCTTCCCTCAGTGCGGCGACCAGCTCCTTGCGCTCGGCCATCGCAAGCGCGGCCTCGCCGACTGCGGGAAGGTCGCTGAGCGCTGCTTGGTCGCGCAGCTCGCGCGCCCGCGCGCGTAGCTCTTCGGGGGTTTGGCTTCCCTCGTAGATGGTCCGCTGCATTTCGGCGGCCATCTGCTCGTCGCTCGGGTCGATGAGGCCGCGTAGGGGTCGCACTCCGAGCGCGTCGGAGGCGTCGGCGATCACGTCGCCAGCGATCGCTAGGAAGTCGGCGTCGGTCGCCGTCGCCAGCGCCTCCTCCAGCAGCGGGCGCAGCTTCGCGCTGAGCTGGGACGGCGTAGTGCGGCCCGCGACGACGCTTTCAAAGCCAAGCTGAGCGACGGCGTCGCTGACGGCAGCGTGCCGAAGCGCGGCCCGTAGAAAGTCGCGGAGGGTCTCGGTGTCAAACGATGTTCCTTGGCCCGAGGTGCGTGTCTCCGGTGGCTCGGCGACCGCCGAGGCGCAGGGTGAGTTGCCCATCTTTCGCTTCTCCTTTTGCGTAGGGGGTGTCGGCTGATGCACACACCCCTAGCTGGATCGGTGAGAAAGGGCAAGCGGCGGCGAAAGGTCGCCGCAGGCGCGTGGGCTACACGGGCTCCGGTGCGAGTAGTAGATACTCGGCGTCGGCCTTGGCGGTAGCGATCACTTCCTCGCGGCAGATGCCAACGCCGCGCGCTATCTCGCCGATGATCCAGTGCGCTCGGCGGCGGGTCGAGAGCGTCACGAAGTCGTTGGTGTAGATCCCGGCTAGCTCTTCGCGGAGCAGGCCGGGGTCACTTTGGGCGCACAGCGGGCAGGCCATCATTCAGTCCTTGTCGGTCTCTATGAATTCGACGGCGAGGTCGTCTTCGGCGATCGCGACGAGCGCGTCGGTCACCGCCACTCGCGGCTCGGGGCTTTCGCGGCCGTCGCGGGTGCGAAAGCCCTGCCCGTCGTCACTTTGCTCCATGCCGGCGCGCTCGACCACGCCGAGGGCGAGCGGGGCGGGCAGGGTCAAGGTGATGGTGCTGCCGACTGCGGGTATCTCCTCAGCGTCCCGCACCGCGCCGCCGTCACCGTCGACGATAGCGCGCAGCGCGCCAGCTAGCGCGGCTTGCGGGTCGGTCGTTTGAGTTCCGTCGGGTAGCCGCCAGGACGGCAGGTCGCCCTCGACTACGCCGCCGAGCGAAAGAAGCTCGCGGGCGACCGCGTCATCGAGGGTCACGGTCACGCCCTCGGCGATGGTCGGTGCTGCGCTGCTCATTTGCTTTGCCTCCTTGCCTTGGTGCTGTTGGGGGTGGGTTCGGCGTCGGGGTCGCGTCCGGCGCGTGCTGGGGCGATCTGGCCGATGCGGCTGATGCTGAGGCCGGTCACCCTGTGGATGCGCTTGTAGGGCCACCGGGCGGCGACGGCTTGGGCGACGGCGCGGTTACGCGCGCGCGTAATGACGTCCTCCAGCCCGGCGACGGCGGCGCGTACCGCCTCGATCTCCTGCAGCCGCCCGTCGGTGAGCGGCAGGGTCTCTAGGTCGGCGGCCGTCTCGATGCGGATCTGCAGGTCGCGCAGGTTGATGCCGAGCGCCTTCAGGTCGCTGGCGAGCTCGCCGCCCTCCGCGTCGGTGCTCGTTGCGCGCGGCGTCACTGTGCCACCTCGGGGATGGCGAAGAACGTCTCGGGGGTCAGCCGGTCGGAGTGTTCTGAGGCGAGGCGTTCGGCGACGATCTTGTGGCTGCGGGTGACCTCGGTGTAGGAGTCGGGGCGGTTGAAGAGTCGCGCCTTCCAGTGGCCGTCGGAGGTTTGCGATACCTCGGCCGTGAGGCAGCCGTCGAGGTCGGGGCGGACGTGGCACATGACTCCGGGCTGCTCGCGGTCCTCGTCGTGCTCTAGGCCGGCGGCGGTGGCGAACCACCGGGGGTTGGCTTTTTGCTCAGCGGTGCTCATCGGGCGCTGGCGGTCGCGGGCTCATCTTCAAGGAGCGCCTCGCGGGCGTCATTGATGAGGGCGGTGGTGATTGCCGTCCAATCGTCGTGCGTCGCGGCGCCGACGATGTCCTGGATCAGCGCGATCAGGTCTTCCTGCACGACGGAGTGGTGCAGTTCCCTGCCGACGACGTGACGGACGAGCAGTTCCTGGACTCGTTCAGCGGCGGGCGCTGTATCCAGCGCCTCGGTGATGAAGGCGCGCATGTCGGCGGCGGCGTAGCGAGTCTCCGAGGGGCTGAGCCTGTAGTCGGTGGCGGTGGTGGCCATGATCGGGTTCCTTTCTGGCTGACGGCGGGGTTAGAAGGTGAGGGAGTGCTCGACCGCGAGCCGGTCGGCGGTAGCTTCGCGGTCGACTGTCTCGCTGATGTGTTCGTCGGGCTCCGGCCCGTAGTAGAGGCGGGCTTCCCAGCGCCCGTCGTTGCGGATGGCGATGAGGGCGGTGTCGATGCCGAGGTCCGCGCGGGTGTAGGTCGTGGTGACCTGCGGGCCGTCGCTGACGGTGTGGGTTTGGAGGTCGGCGGTGGCGTTCATGGCTTGGGGCTCCTGTGGTTGGTCGGTCTGGTTATGCGCCTATGCCGAGGACTTCGCCGAGGCGGCGTACACGGTCGCGCTGGTTGGACACTTCGCTGCAGAGGCGGTCGAGTTCCGGGCCTTGGCCCTGAAGCTCACCGAGCCCGTTGACGGAGAGGGCCGATGGCCCGGTCTCGCGGCTGCCGGCGATGCTCGCGCGCAGCGTCGTCATCCTGTCGGCGATCCAGCCGGCGTGCTCGTCTAGCTTCTTCAGCAGGCTCTCGTAGTCGAGGTTGGCCTGGCGGTATAGGTCGGCGAGGCGCTCGGGGTTGACGGTGATCGAGGCGGCCAGCTCGCGGTGGCCGGGAAGGGTCGCGGTGCTCATGGCGGGCTCCTTGGTCGCTGTAGGGGTGGGGCTCATACCCTCATTATTCCAGCCCCCTAGAAAAAATCAAGATCCCTAGAATAATCTTTAGAAAGTCTTTAGGCAGGGCCTCTGGCGGTCGTAGCGCTCGACCACGCCATGCTCGCCCTCAACGTCATCCGGTGGTCGGGCTGATAGGCGCGCTGGGAGCCCCTTCGCAGCTCACCGCGGCGGACGCCCGCCTGGTCGCCGTTTGGTTAGCGGGTGTCGCTTTCTCACAGCCGACAGGTCTAGCTCGACTCGCGCCAAAGTTCAAGCGATTCACCGCGAGGCGGGGACTTGCCGTGTCTCACGAGCAGACTCGGTCCCCCCGGTCGGCGCGCGAAACGGCCCCAAGCGCTTCATGGTCGAGGAAGCTTCAGCGGATCGGCGCTGGCGGGCATCTGGCTTCCGCGCATTGCCGAGCACAGGTACGGCTCGTCGCGTCCTCATCTTCTTCGGTCGAGGCTGCCGGACGGGTAATGTGCTCGGGATGCGGTCCAAGGTGATCGAGGTCACTGTCGAGACACAGATCGCGCGAGCACCCGAGGACGTCTTTGCGACCGTCAGCGATCCGGTACATGCCCCGGACTGGCTCGGCGAGTTTCGTGAGGTCGTCAAGCTGACCGACGAGCCGATCGCGATCGGCTCGGTCTTTCGCTACACGATCGATCCCGGGGGCCGCTCCAGCACTATGAAGTGCGTCGAGTGGGAGCCGGGCCGCAGGTTCGGATGGGACGGGCCGCCGCTGCCGTGGTACGGCGGCGCGGGCCGTCCCCGCGGCTACTTCGAAGTGACGGAGGCGGCCCCCGGCGAGAGTCGCCTCGTGTGCTGCTTTCGGCCAAAGGTGACAGGCTCAATGGCGCTGCTCGCCCCATACATGAAGCGGTGGCTTCGCAAACAACGAACAGCAGACGCGGCACGGCTAAAGGCGTTACTCGAGAGCGAGCAAGCATCCCAGGCGCCTGTTGAGGCGCCCGTGCTCGACACCGAGCAGGCGACCGAGACGCCCGCGGTCGTCGAGACACACATCCCGCTCTGGCAGGATCTCCTGGACCACACTCCGCGTCGCCCCCGTAAAGGGCTTCCGGCAGTCGCGCTGGGCTTCGGCTTGGGCCTGATCGTCATGGGCGGCCTGTGGCTCCTGTACCCGGCAAATTGGCTCGTCTGGGCCATCATGGTGCCCTGCGGGGGCACCTGCATCGTTTGGGCGGTGTTCCCCCAGGATTGACATGCGAGACGAGTAGACCGTGCGCCATCTGAACGCTAGGCGCGAGCAGGCGGTCGAATCGCGGTGAACTCGGTGCGAGTTGCTCGGCGAGTGCGACCGCCGGAGCCACCACTGCAACTGCGGCGGGCGTCGAGCACAGCTACAGCCATGCGCGTGCTGGCGCTCGGCGGCTAGGCATGATGACGGTGGCGGTGGCGCCTGCGGGGGCGTGCGCGTGCTGGCGGCGGCGGTGTGCCGACGTGGACGGTCAGCGACGTCGAGGCCTGCGGCTGCAGGCCGGCATCTTCGGTCGGGTCCGCCCACGCGCAGAAGATGTATGTGCCGCGGCGCAGCGGTTCCACGTTGCTCGCCAGCCGCCACGGCCCACCCGTTACGTCCTGGTCGATCAGGTGCTGGTCGCTTTCGATCGCGTAGTTGATCGGGCATCCGTGCCGGCTCGCTGTCATCCCCTCCACGACGACGTGCCGCTGCACTTCGCTGGTAGCGATGAGGTTCAGCACGAACGGCCGGCCGGGCTGCGGCGACCGGGGGAGGCTGAGCTTCAGCGAGATCACCGGAGCGCGAACCTGCACCTGCAAAGAGGTGGAGGCTGTGACGGGCCCGCCGTCGGTTTCGATCAGCCCTGCCGGTTCCTCCAACCAGCCGCAGAGGACGTAAGCGCCTGCGGTGGACGGCGTGAAGTTGGTCGAACCGCTCCAGTCGCCGACGTTCCCACCTTCGAAGATGTGGCCGGGCGTCAGCGTCGTTCCGTTATCGGCGGCCGGGCTGGACGCGCACGGCACTCCTGGGTTGTTCGCCGAGACGACGGCGAGAGTCGGCTCTTCGCTGACGGCGCTCCAGCTGACCTGCCCGCCGATTTCCTGCACCGGCGTAGAGGGGACCGTGAGCGTCATCGAGTCCGCCCAGCCGGCGGCGGGCACGACGAGCGCGGCGACCACCGAGATCGCCAGGACCGCGAGCCCACACCAGCCACGACGTTTGGGTGCTTGGTTGGTGTTCATCTAATCCTCCGTTCCGTGACTTTCCGAGGGGCCGCGAAAAATCGGGCCCTATACGGAGGACTGCGAGCTGGCGCTCGCGCGCGACAACTATTTCGCGCGCGAGCGTGCTCAGCGGCGAACGGCGACGTGGATGGTGGCGCTTTCGTGGCTTGTGAATGGGTAGGCGCCGTTGCGCACGGCGATCGCGCGGAACGCCCACCTGGTGCCGGGTTCCAGTGTGAAGGCGTAGCGGTACTTCCACTTGCCTTGGCTGTTGGTGTCCACGAGTTCTAGCTCCCGCCACTTGCCGCCGTACTTGATTTGGACTTGGACTTCCTCGCCACCGGCGGGGATGTAGCCGCCGCTGAGCTGGCCGGAGAAGTCGAAGAACTGGCCGAGCCTGACGTGCCGGGGGGCGTGGATGGACACGATCGCGGGAACGCTCTCGTGGAAGTCGAGCGTGGCGGCGGGCACGATGTCGAGGGTGTGCGAGTAGAACGCGACGCGCAGCAGCCGCGAGGGGCCGGCGGGCGCCTTCAGCGACCACAACCCGTCGGCGGTAGTGGCCGCCGTAGCTACCTGGGTGGTCGTGCTGGAGCCTTGGATCTGCTGCAGGAGCTTGACCTGCGCGTCCTTGATTGGGGCGCCCGTCGGCGTCGTCAGGCGGCCTGTGAGAGTGAGGGCCGACTTCTTCTGCGGCCGGTTCAACGACTTTGCCTCGCCGGCCGTTGCGGTGAGCTTGGCGGCTTCCGAGCACGGCACTCCGTTACACGGCCCGCGTTCCGGCGGCGCGACCACCGGCGTCGGAGTCGCGGAGGGTGTGGCGGGGTGGTTCTGGATCTGGATCGTCTTGTCAAAGGCGGTCGCTTTGTTGCCGGCGGCATCTTCGAGGTCGACTTCAACGACGTGCGGGCCGTCCGGGATGCTGTTGGTCGGCACTTCGGCGCGGACCGGCGTTTCGGCTGGGCAGGGGCGGCTGGTGTGGAACAGCAGCGCGCCGTCGTAGGTGCCGTGCGGCTCGCAGAAGCCGCTGTTCATATCCGGGGTGGCGGAGTACACCTGGGTGCCGTCGACCAGGACGCTGACTCGGTAGATCCCGGTCCCATACTGCTCGTGCGCGGTGAAGGTGACGTCCGCGTTGCCGCTCGCCGGGCTTTCGGTGAGGCTCCCGCCGACGGCGGCGGCTTCCGGTGTGGCTTCGTTCTTGATGAGCAGTGTTGAGCTGGTGATCTGCAGTTCGGCGTTGGTGCCGAGGGTTGAGCAGAAGCCGCTGCCTTTGGATTCGGTGCATTGAGCGGCAGCACTCAGCCCCTGTGTCCCGACGGGCACTGTCACTTCGAAGTTCCGCCAGGTCTTGCAGAGTTCGGTGCAGAAGGTGAGGTAGTCCGGTGGACCCGACTTCATCACCTGGATGAACGCCTGCCCTTCCGGGGAGATCATGCCGCCGTGGATGACGCCGCCTTCGACCACGCCAGGCGCCTGCAGGAGATAGGTCGGCCCTGATCCTGGGCTGTCGTCCACCGAGCCTTGGTCACGCAGCGTCAACGCTCCGCCCGGTTCCATGCACGTCGACGTCGCGCCCTCGGTGATCGGGTAGGTGCCCTCCTGCACCGCCCGCCAGTCGCCTTCGCCGGCAAATTCGTTGCCTTCACGACACGAGCTGAACGCCATATAGCCGGGCTTCGGCGCTGGGGTCGGTTCAGCACCCTGCGCGACACCAGGAAGCAGGAGCGCCACGGTCATAGCGGCGAGCGCGATCACGCGGGCGGCTCGGGAATGGGTCGGGGTGCTGGTCATGCTCGGGGTCCTTTCCAAATCCGGTGGCCCGCTGGCTCTCAGCGGCCGAGGTATTTGAGGCTTCCGCCTCCGGTCGGGGTCGGCGGCGCCGAGGACTGGCCTTCGGCTCCAGCCGTTTCGCTGCTGGTAGCTGTGCTCGCCGTCGTCGCCGTCGGAGTGCCGTTGCTCGACGCTGGGGAACCGCCGATCGCGAGATATCCATCGGCACGGCTAGGCGGGGCCGGCGGGTGCTTGGGCCGATCCGTGCTCCGCGAGGCCTTCGCCGCCGGTTTCGCGGCGGCAGTCTGAATCGTGGGCAGCCCGCCAGGCTCCGTCGGCGCGATGCTTGTCGCGGCCGGGACGGTGGTGTGCGCGAGCGGACGCGAGACGCGATGGTGCGTGGCCGCGGTGGTGCCCTGCAGGGAATGGATGGCGCTGACGCCCGCACCAGCGACGGCGACCAGGCCAACGCCGGCAGCGACGGCGACCTTCGCGCCCGCTCCGCCGCCGAGCATCAGCCCGGCACGCTCGGCGCTCGCACCGCCACCGCCCGGCATACGGATATGCACGAGGCTTAGCAGCCGCTCCAACCAGCCGTGCATGTGAGGCAAGACGGCGGGCGCCGGTAGCAGAGCGGCACTCGCGGCCCGCTTGTACTGAGCGCTTGCCATTTCGCGGGCGAGCAGTACGTGCTCGCGCCGGCACGCGCTGCAGGCGTCCAGGTGCGCCTGCGCGATCTTGGCCTCTTCCTCGAGCGCAGTCCCGGCAGCGAGCGAGCGGAGGGCCCCGGCGCGATACTCACACATCCGTCCAGCGGCGAGGATCGCAGTGACGTGGTCGAGCTTGCGGTTCGCACTGCGCGACGCCGCGAGCACCGTCTTGACAGGCAAGTCCAGGGCCTTCGCGGCCCGCTTCACACCGACGCCGTAGCCGCCCATGATCGTGAGCACCTGCCGCTCCAGCGGATCCAGCTGCGAGATCAAATCGGCGGCGCGCAGCACACGATCGCGAGCTTCCGCGAAGTCAAACGGCTCGTCCTCCCCCTCGCCGGCGAGCTCGCCCTCCAGCGGCTCGAACGCAACCCGCTGCTGTGATCCGACGCGCAGCTCGTGCCGGCCAGCCCTGCGCTCAGCTACGAGATAGCCCACGGAGGTCCAGAACGCGCCCTGGAGGTGTTCTTCGTTCTGGATCGGCTTGCGGGACATGACCACGACCGCGATCGCTTCGTCCACGACTTCATCGAGCACATGCGCGGACAGGAAGCGGGTGTCCTTGCGCCGGTCGATCGCCGTGCGCAGCTCGGCGCGGCGGGCCTGAAGCGCCTGGGCGGCCTCGTCCGGGGACAGCACGCCGCTGCGGCCCGGTGCTCGCACGATCCAGCGCGTACTCGCGCGCGAGACCAAAGGGAGCCCCATCAACCCGGGCCTGGGGATCGTTTCGGCTGAACTCGCCATCAATAGGTTCATGCGAGCAGCGCCCTTTGGGGAACAACTAATTTCCCCGGCCATCGACGCGCGCTCCGCCTCTGGAGCGGCTTTGGTAAGCCGATCTGTGTTTGCGTGTGCGGGCTTCATAGACGTCCCCTTGCCTATCTAGTCCTTTTCGGCACGTTGGACTTCCGGCCTGACCCGTGCATGAACGCGCTGGCCGCGAATCCTGCAGCCCGCCGAGCCCCGCCGAAGCGGTCGGGCCGGGGGCTCGCCTGGCAGCTAGGCGAGCCTGCCGGCGGACGCCGCGGCTAGCGCGGCGATGAACGACTCTCGGACCTGCGGGTCGCAATGCTCTGCCTCAAGCGCCCGCTTGTCGGCGTCGGGGTCCGCGCTGGCCGGGTAGTCGCGGCCCGCGCCGCAAGCGAGCGTCATCGAGGAGCGCCCGTCCCACCGTGGGCCGGGGAAGGTCCCATCTACCACGACGCGCTGGCCCTCGATGGTGATGCTCAGATATCGGTGGACGTCTACGAGACCCGCATCGGGAACGGCCTCGGCGACTGTCGGTCCGAAGAGGGCTCGTGCGCGGTCCCGGTCGAGCGTGTACACGCGGTGGAAGATCAGCGGCTCGGTCGCTGGGAATCGCTCGGCCAATACCCGCGCGAGGTAGAGATGCTTGGTCGAGCACGTTCCCCTCCGCTCGCTCACCATGCTCTCGACGGAGCGGTCACTCGGACGGCCATACGGCAGCGCCCGCACCGCTTCGACCACCTCGACCAGCGTGCAGCCCGGCGGGCAAAGATCGACCGTCACCCCGCCAGGATCGCATGAAGCAGCCGTCCTGCCGGCCAGCGCGAGCGGATAGGGTTCGCGCGCTATGACGCGGCTGCCAGGCACAAGGAGGGCGACGCCCGGATGAGCCGCAAGCGCTGGCTGATCGTCCTCGGCACCGCGACGGTGGTGCTGACCGTCGTCGGCGTTCTCCTCGAACGGCCGATGGAGCACGCGGGCGGACCGAGCATCCTCGCGCTCGAGTTCGCCGCGACGAAGGCCCGCGTGAGCGAGATCCTCGCCGAATGGGGACCGTCCGGCCGTCATGCCGCCCGGGTAGGGCTGATCGTGGACTACGCCTACATGGTCAGCTACGGCGGGTTCTTCCTGCTGGCCGGGCTAGCGACCCGCGACCTCGCCATCCGCCAAGGGTGGCGTCGCCTCGTCGCCGCCGGTCGCGTCGTGCCGTTCTTCGCCGCCGCCGCGGCCTGCTTCGACGCGATCGAAAATGTGTTCCTGCTGATCGCGCTCGGCGGTCACGGCGGCGATGCCGCGCCGTTGATCGCGACAGTCTGCTCGAGCATCAAGTGGGTGCTGATCACGCTTGCCGTCATCTACGCGATTTGTGGCGCCGTCGGCTGGTTTCGACGTGCCCCGCAGCCCGTGTAGCTGTGCCGCGATGGTCGAGCTTGCACGCCGTGAAGGCTTAATCCCGCTGGCGAACTAAAGCTAGCGGTCCGCCATCGCTGGTCATGTCGGTGTCGGTGAATTCCTGCCGCGGCGCCTCGCTCTCCCGCGCCTTCGGAGGGTGCTCTAGATAGCTTCTTCGCCGCCTGCCGGCGGATCGTCTAGCGCAACGAGCATCATCTTCACCCAAGTTTCTACGAGCGCTTCGTCCTCGACCTGTGTTGAGCGCCGGTGGGTGAATGTTAGGAGTAACCGTTGGCGAGGTAGAGGCCGATCCAGACGATCGCCAGGGAGAGCAGGAACACGATCGCCTCCAGAGCGTGCACGTCCGGGCGGCGTATGTGCCATACCAGCAGGACACCGACCGCGGCGACGAGCGCGAGCTTGACGTGAAAGGTGGGGTTGCCCCACAGGTGCAGATGGAACGCCAGCGCCGTGCCGGTCACGATCAGCACCCCGAGTGCCACGAGTGTGCCCTGTCCGAAGCGCCGGGCGATCGCACGCAGACCCTCACGATCACCCGAGCGCCTCGCGACCGGCAAGACGACGGCCGCGAGCATCATCTGCCCGCCCACGAAGAACGCCATCGCGAGCAGGTGTAGCCAGCGGATGAGAAACCAGGCGTGACTCACGACTAGCGGGCGACCCCGGGCGCCTGCAGGACGTGGTCGAGGATCCCGGCGAGCGCTTTGATGCGTGGCAGGTGCGCCCTGGTCAGGGTCTCCAGCTGCTGGCGTCCGTGATCGGTGAGCTCGAGGTGCACGCGGCGGTGATCGACGGTGTCACGGGCACGGCAAATCAGACCCGCGGTCTCTGCGCGCTGGGCCAGCTCGACCGCGCTGTGGTGACGTATGTGCAGCTCCTCGGCGGCCTGACCTATCGTCGGTCCTGGAGTGGTGGGGTGGCCGCGGATGACGAGCAGTAGTTGGTGAAGCGAGGGCGTCAGGCCGCTGTCGTTGGCGCTCTGCTCGCTCCAGCGCAGGAACTCGCGTAGCTCCGTGCGGAACGCGAGCAGCCGCTGATAGTCCTCGTCGAGTAGCGGGCGAGTGGTGGCGGCAGGGGTCATGTTGTTGGCTCGTGGATGGGGAGCAGCTTGCCGGGCTCTGAGATCTTCCGGCGTGGTCCTAGCGGGCGCTCGCTGTGGCGCTCCTCGATCAGCACCCGCTCATGGGCCTTGAGCAGGTCGAACTGGCTGACCAGCCCCGCCAGCCGGCGAGGGTCCCGCCGGTCCGTGACGGGTAGCACGCCGTGTCCGGTGGAGACCATCCTGTCGGCGACCTCGCGCAGGGTCTCGTCGACGAAAGCGATCATCGGTTGGCGTGCGAGCTCGCTGGCTTTGATTGGGCTGATGGACTGGTACGCGGCGAGCACGTCGGAGAATGCCAGCACAGCGACGAGGTTCTCGTCGCTGTCGATCACCGGGTACAGGCGCTGGCGGCGCTCGTCACTGCCCTCGGGGAGCCGCTCATACAGTGCCGCGATGGTCGTGTCGGGCTCGACGGTGAGGATGTCGGTTGCCATCACGTCGCGTACGAGTAGGGCGTGCAGTGGGTCGATCTCGTACTCGCGGGTGACGTGGTAGCCGCGGCGGGCGATCTTCTCGGTCAGGATCGAGCGCTTCAACGTCAGGACGCTCACGAGGTACGAGATGGTGCACGCGACCAGTAGCGCCAGCAGCGCGTTGACGTCATGGGTGAGCTCGAGCGCGAACACGATGCTCGTGAACGGCGAGCGCATCACGCCGGCCATCGCGGCTGCCATCCCGATCAGCGCCCATGTGCCCTCCCCCGCGCCTGGGAGTACCGCGCCCAGCAGTCCGCCGAGCGCGGCGCCGAGCATCAGCAGCGGGGCGAGAATCCCACCGCTGGTATTAGACCCGAGCGCGATCGACCAGACCGCCAGCTTGACCACGAGCAGCACCGCCAGCGCTCCGAGCGCAAGCTCTCCCGCGAGCTCCGCTCCGATTGTCGCGTAGCCCACGCCGAGCACCCTTGGATCGATCAGACCACCGACACCGACAAACACGCCACCGATCGCCGGCCACCACGACCAGTGCAAAGGCAGCCGCCCGAACAGGTCCTCCGCCCCATACACACAGCGCGTCATCACCCACGCCAGTCCCCCACACGCGAGGCCCACCAATACAGCCCCGAGCGTCACCGACACGCCCAAAGAACCACGGACGCTCATCGCAAACAGCGGAGCCGCCCGCAACAACCCAGCACTCGCGAGCGCTTCCCGCACAGCCTCGGCCGAGCACGCCGCGAGCGCGACCGGGATCATCGAGCGAGGGCGCCACTCGAACAGCAGCAGCTCCACCGCGAGCAGCACGGCCGCGACCGGTGTCGCGAACACCGCCGTCATGCCGCCCGCCGCGCCGGCCACGAGCAGCGTTCGCCGCTGCGCCGCGGTCAGATGCAAGAGCTGACCGACGATGCTCCCGAGCGCGCCACCGGTCACGATGATCGGGCCCTCCGCACCGAACGGGCCGCCCGTGCCGATGCTCACAGCGCTGGAGATCGGCTTCAGCACCGCCAGCCTCGGCTCCATACGGCTACCGCGCAAAAGGATCGTTTCCATCGCCTCGGGGATCCCATGACCACGAATCCGCTCAGAGCCGACCCGCGCCATCACACCCACAATCAACCCCCCGACCACAGGCACCAAGACACTCCATACCCCGAGCACGTGGATGTCCGGAGGCGTGAGATCGGTGCTGAACGTCCCCGTGTAGGCAAGATGGGTGATCAGGCCGATCAGGTCCAGCAGCGCCAGCGCGAGCAGCGCAACGGCCGCTCCCACCAGTACTGCCGCCGCGGTCAGGCCAAGGACAGACCGCGTCGTGGTGAAATCCCCCAACTCACGCTCGCGGGCACCCGATGGTCCTGAGCCTGGGGGAACAATCGCGTCAACGGGCAACCGCTCGGCATGACTATTGGTCGCCACCACGACAATCATATCGGGTGGCGATACTTTATCGGATGGCGCTCGGCGCACCGCGTGACAGGCGGCCCGCGAGGACTCGCCACTCGCCAAGGAGACGCCTGATGCGGTTCGAGTCCACAGGCAAGCCGATGCAGCTCAGGCTAAGATCCAGTGGCGTTCGCCTGACGGCACCCCTGTCCGCGATGAACCCTCCCAACAGCACGAACATCCCGAGCACGCACGGGGATGTGCTCACAGCGATCTCCGACGGGATGGTCGCCTTGCTGAAGGAGTTCTACGGGCGAGGCCCAACACGCGCGAAGTCCTACTACGAGGACGACTTGGTGGTATGCGTTCTGCGCGGGGGCTTCTCCCGGGTGGAGCAAACCTTGCTCGATGGCGGGCGCGGGCACGCGGTCATCCAGCAGCGGATGGAGTTTCAGGAGGTCATGCGCGATCGCTTCACCGGGGTGATCGAACAGGCGACCGGCCGGACGGTCATCGGGTTCATGAGCGGCAACCAGCAACACCCCGATCTGATGTGCGAGGTGTTCATCCTCGGTCCCACGGACCTCGTCGACGATCACGAGTGGGGCGACGCGTCGGGTGGATCGGGCCTTACGGCCTGACTGCCTGACTGAGCCGTCATCATGGGCCTTCTCAGCCTGGCGCTCGTCTGCATACCGTTCATTCCGGGCGTGCGTGACCTCCCCCGCCGCATCCCGATCTACAAGCCGATCTGGAAAGAGCACTACCGTGCACAGCAAAGCACCTAACAGCGCTCGGACGAAAGAGGCTTAGTGAACAGCTGGGAGCTCAAGACGCTTGACCTGCAGTCACGGTTGCCGGAGATCCTCTCCTCCAGCGAAGAGGCGCGCGCGATCGTGCTCGCCCTCGCGGCGGGCGAGAGCCTGTCCAACCACGAGGTCCACGAGCGCGCGTGGCTCCTGGTGATCGATGGCGCGATCGAGGTAACCACGGCCGCAGGCGAGCGCGCGAGTGGCGCGGCTGGTCTGCTGGTCGAGTTCGCTCCAGGAGAGCGCCACGAGGTCATCGCGTCCTCAGCTACACGGCTGCTGCTGCTGTTGACCCCCTGGCCCGGCAGTGGACACCCCGGCGCGATGACGATCCAGCAGAAGCTCTATGCCAGGCGCCACGCAGCCAAGCGAGCCCGATGATGGATTGACGGCCAGCGTTGAGGTGTACGCGAGGTCGCTGAGGACTCTATCCGAGGGCGAGTCACGCGACTGCTCGTTTCCGAGCACGTCGAGCGGTACGGTGCGGCCTCGCGTCGTCCGCAGGCTCAGGGCCCGCCTTGACCCTTGGGCAGTCCACGTCGTAGCACTTCCGCGAGGACGACGGCGTCGTTGTGCTCGGTGTCGTGGGCGGAGTAGACGAGCGTGAGGGTGCCTTGCCGCGCGCGGCGTCGTAGGGCCGTGAGACGTGGGCGGTGGCCGCTGAGCTCGTGGATGTAGCGTCGGCGAAACTCCTGGAAGCGTTTTGGGTCGTGCGCGAACCACTGCCTGAGCTCGGTGCTCGGGGGCAGTTCCTTCTCCCACTCGTCGAGCTTGGCTCGCTCGCGTGAGATCCCGCGCGGCCACAGCCGGTCGATCAGCACGCGATAGCCGTCTGCGGATCTCGCGGGGTCATACGCGCGCTTCAGGCGGATATCCATTGTGTATGTAGCGTCGAGGTTCGCCCGAGTTCTTACCTCAGCGCGGCGGCGACGTTCACGAGGAACGTTCGCGGTAGCCAAGAGCCAGGCGCTACCCGACACGATGAGTCCTGGCAGGAGGGGTAAGGCCTCGAGCCAAGCCGACGCTAGAGCAGCGTGGCTGCCCACAACCGAGAGGTCGCACCGTCGGAGTTTCCGCCGCCCGTGGATCCGCAGAGGGAGTTCGTCAAGCGCAGCCTGGATCCGGAGGATGAGCGCATCGAGGTTGGCGTCGCGATCGTCGGTGGCGGTCCAGGCGGCCTTGCGTGCGCTAATCGGCTCTTGGCGCTGCTGGCGGATGAGCCCGAGCTCGCTGAGCGCCTCGGAGAGGTCCCCGTGGCGGTGGTCGAGAAGGGCAAGGTCTGCGGCGCGCACAACCTGTCGGGTGCGATGATGCGCCCGTCGGGCTTGCGGGAGCTATTCCCGGATCTCGATCCCAAGGATTGGCCGACCTACGGGCAGGTGGAGAAGGACTCGGTCTACTGGATGCTCAGCCCGAGCGCGGCGCTGCCCTTGAAGCCGACGCCGCCGCCGTTTCGCAATCACGGCAACTACATGGTGTCGGTATCGGAGCTCTCGCGTTGGATGGCAGAGAAGGCGGAGGAGGCGGGGGCGTACATCCTCACCGAGACGGCCGCCTCGCAGTTGTTGGTCAAGGACGGTGTCGTGAGGGGGATTCGTTCCGGCGATAAGGGCCGCGGCAAGGAAGGCGAGGAGCTCAGCAACTTTGAGCCGGGCTCGGACGTGACGGCGCAGGCGACGGTGCTCGCGGAGGGCACCTGGGGACACCTGACGGGGACGGCGATCTGTGAGTTCGACCTTGCGGCCAACTGCGAGCCCCAGGTGTGGTCGTTGGGGGTCAAGGAGGTCTGGAGGGTCCCCAGGGCCTTGGATCGGGTGATCCACACGCTCGGCTGGCCGTTGCGCTACGGCGCCAAGTACCGTGAGTTCGGCGGCTCGTGGATCTACCCGATGGGTGAGGACCGCGTGTCGATCGGTTTCGTCATCGGCCTGGACTACACCGACGCAACGGTTTCCGGGCACGACCTTCTGCAGCAGTTCAAGCAGTCAAAGCTGGTGAGAGAGGTCCTGGAGGGCGGCGAGCGCGTTGCCTGGGGAGCGAAGGCGATCCCCGAGGGTGGCTACTGGGCAATGCCAAGGCTCTCGGCGCCCGGGATGGTCATCTGCGGGGACGGTGCGGGCATGGTGAACGTGCCGATCCTCAAGGGCATCCACTACGCGATCCATGCCGGGATCATGGCCGCGGAGGAGATCGTCAAGGCGCTGAAGGCGCGATCGAGCGACTTCTCCTCTTATGAGCAGCGGGTCAACAGCTCCCTTATCGGCAAGGAGCTGTATGAGACCCGCAACATGAAGCAACCGTTCGCCAAAGGCTTCTTCGTGGGTAGCGCCATCACCAACGCGATGGTCATCACCAAAGGCCGGTTTCCCAACGGCCGCTGGAGCAATCACCGCGACGCGGACTCGCCGATGCTCATCGGCAACGCCAAGGACCGCTACCCCAAACCCGATGGCAAGTACACCTTCGACAAGCTCTCATCGGTGTTCATCTCGGGCAACGCGACACGCGACGATGCACCGAACCACATCCGCATCCAGACGCACGTGCCGCGCGAGGTCGCCGAAACCTGGCGCTGGATGTGCCCAGCGGGCGTATACGAGATCCCCGTCGACACCCCCGAGACAGGCGACGTCGACGTGATCGTCAACTACACCAACTGCGTGCAGTGCGGGGCGATCACCGCGAAGGGCGGCCGACTGACCACAGCAGAGGGCGGCGACGGACCGCTCTACCAAAACCTCTGAGGCTCCAGCGTTAAACTGATGAGAGCCGTCGTTCCTCAGATCGCGACAGAAGGAGTGCCTGTGCAGGACAGGCTCGGCGTCGAGCGCTGGATCAACGAGGGCGGCCACATCGCCACAGACGCGGTGATTCAGCGCGAGATGGCAGCCGGAAATGACGCGCCTGAAGCTGCGGGGCAACGGGATCAGACCGCTAGAGGAGCCGAGGCAAGCAGCTCCACAACGCCTGCCGCCGTGCCCACCGCGCGCTCCCCTGAAGACCCGGCCCGTTCACGCGTGCTGATCGCGGGGGGTGGGGTCGCAGGGTTGGAGACGCTCCTGGCGCTGCGTGCGCTGGCCCCAGATCGCCTGGACATCACGATCCTCGCGCCCGAGCTGAGGTTCGTCAACCGTTCGATGGCCGTCGACCAGCCGTTTAAGCCCAAGCGCTCGCGTGGTCTGCGCCTCGAGGACACCGCGGCCGAGCTCGGCGCCTGCTGGCACCGGGGAGCTCTCGACCGCGTCGAGCCCGAGCAGCACCTGGTAGTCACCAAAGACGGTGATGAGCTTCCCTATGACATGCTGGTGCTCGCCCTGGGCGCCCATACCGAACGCGAGTGGTCCTCGGAGGGAGTGCTGACCTTTCACGGCGGCCACGATGGCCCCAACTACCGGATGCTGCTCCACCAGCTCCGCGAAGGCCAGGTCGACAAGGTGGCGTTCGTCAAGCCGGCCGGCGCGAGCTGGCCACTGCCGCTGTATGACCTGGCGTTGATGACCGCGGCGCAGTGCGCCGCACACGGCCGCACGGAGGTCGAGCTGAGCCTGGTCACCCCCGAGGAGGAGCCGCTCGGGATCTTCGGTCACCCTGCCAGCGCTGCGATCCGCCAACTCTTGGACGAACGCGGGGTGAGGTTGCACACGAGCAGCTACGGCGTGCCGACTCGGCCCGAATGGCTGGATATCTCTCCGGGAGGTCGCGGCATGCGCGTTGACCGCGTTGTTACCGTGCCGCGGCTGGTCGGCCCACGCCCGCGGGGCATCCCCTGCGGGGAAGACGGGTTCATCGACACCGATGCTCACGGTCGGGTTACCGGCCTGGATGGCGTGTTCGCCGCGGGTGACATGACGACCTTTCCGATCAAGCAGGGTGGCCTGGCGGCCCAGCAGGCCGACGCCGTCGCCGAGGCGATCGCGGCGTCGGTGGGCGCCGAGGTCGACCCGCAGCCGTTCCGGCCGATCCTGCGCGGGATCCTGCTGACCGGTGGCCCGGAGCGCTACTTGCGCGCAGACATCAGCGGCGGCGCGGGGGATGACTCAACCATCTCGGGGGACGCCTTGTGGTGGCCGCCAGACAAGATCAGCGGGCGCTACCTCGCTCCCTACCTCTCGAGCCAGGTCGGCGACGCCGCCGACGTCATGCCCCAAGGCGAGCACGCGATCCCTATCGAGACCGTGCTGGGCCACCCGGCGCCCGACACACAACGCAACTACGGCGAGCTGTCTGACCTGCCGCGCCGCTGAGGCTCCCACGCGCGCGAGCGACCGTAAGACCTGGGCCTGGGACGACGCTAGTGGTGCAAGGACGGTCTGGGGTTTGTGAGCGCGTGAGGTGAAGGAGGCGGTTTGGTGAGTGAGAATGAGCGGTGGTCAGAGCTGGGTCAACAGTTGCGAGTCGACTCTGTGCGTGCAGCCGCCGCGGCGGGTTCTGGTCATCCGACCTCGTCGATGTCAGCAGCCGACCTGATGGCGGTGCTGCTCGCGAAGTACTTGCGTTATGACTTCGATCGACCGGCCGAGCCGCTGAACGACCATCTGATCTTCTCCAAGGGCCATGCGTCGCCGCTGCTCTACTCGCTGTATAAGGCCGCGGGTGCCATCTCAGACGAGGAGATGCTGAGCTTCAGGAAGCTCGGGAGCCGCCTGCAGGGTCATCCGACGCCGCAGATCCCGTGGGTCGATGTGGCAACCGGATCGCTCGGTCAGGGGCTGCCGTGTGCCGTCGGGGTCGCGCTAGCGGGCAAGCGCCTGGATCGGGTGCCCTACCGGGTCTGGGTGCTCTGCGGCGACAGCGAGATGGCCGAGGGTTCGATCTGGGAGGCCTTCGATCACGCCAGCCATGAGGGACTCGACAACCTCATCGCGATCATCGACGTGAACCGTCTCGGCCAGCGTGGAGAGACGATGCTGGGCTGGGACACGGCCGCCTACACACGGCGTGCCGAGGCGTTTGGCTGGCGGGCGCTCGAGATCGACGGCCACGATGTCCAGGAGATCGACCAGGCTTACGAGCAGGCGCTGGCGGGCGATGGCCAGCCGGTCGCGATCATCGCGCGGACGGTCAAGGGCAAGGGCGTGAGTGCGGTCGAGAACCGCAACGGCTTTCACGGCAAGCCACTCGAGGACCCCGAGGCAGCAATCGCAGAGCTCGGCGGGCTGCGTGAGCTGACGGTCCGCGCGAGTGTTCCTGCCGACGGCGCGCAGCCGCATCGGTTCGCGACCGGGCAAGCGCCCGCGGCTAGCTGGAAGATAGGCGAGGAGGTGGCAACCCGTCGGGGTTTCGGCGAGGCTCTTGCCGCGCTCGCCGCTTCGGACGGGCGGATCGTCGCGCTCGATGGCGAGGTCGGCAACTCGACGTACACCGAACTTTTCGCCGAGGCGCATCCGGAGCGCTACTTTGAGATGTACATCGCCGAGCAGCAGCTGATCGCGACTGCCGTCGGCTTTCAGGTGCGCGACTGGGTGCCGTTCGCAGCCACTTTCGCGGCCTTCCTCTCGCGCGCTTATGACTTCATCCGGATGGCCGCGGTCAGTCGTGCCGACATCCGCCTGGTCGGCTCGCACTGCGGCGTCTCAATCGGGCAGGACGGTCCGTCGCAGATGGGCCTCGAGGACATCGCGGCGCTGCGCTCGGTGCACGGCAGCACCGTCCTGTACCCATCCTGCGCGAACCAGACCGCAAAGCTCGTCCAAGCGATGGTCGAGCAGCCCGGGGTCTCATACCTGCGAACGACGCGCGCGTCGACGCCCGTGCTCTACCCGCCCGACGTGCAGTTCAGGATCGGCGGCTCGCACGTCATACGCTCCTCAGACGCCGATCAGGTCACGCTCGTCGCGGCGGGTATCACGCTTCACGAGGCGCTTGCCGCCGCGGCGGAGCTGGCCGCGGAAGGAGTGGCGGCGCGGGTGGTCGACCTTTACTCGGTCAAGCCGATCGACGAGCAGACCTTGATCGAAGCGGCCGACGCGACGGGCATCCTCGTCACCGTCGAGGACCACCACGCCGAGGGCGGCATCGGGGACGCCGTGCTCGAGGTGTTCGCCGACAGCAACTCGCGGCCGCGGATCGTCATGCTTGCCGTGAGAGTGATGCCGACCTCGGGGACGCCGGCCGAGTTGCTCGCCCAGGCCGGCATCGACCGCGCTCAGATCACCGAGACGGTGCGAACGCTCCTGCCCGCACACTCGAAATCGGCGTGAACCACAACCGGCGGAGTGAGCGCGTGCTACCCGCGGGCGATCAGGCATGAGCGAACCTGGTGGACGACATCGGGTAGTCGTTCTGGGGGGAGGCTTCGGCGGCCTTCAGGCCGTCCGTAGTCTCCGGCGCGCGCCGGTGCAGGTCACGCTCGTCGATCGCCGCAACTTCCATCTGTTCCAGCCGCTGCTCTACCAGGTCGCAACGGGCGCGCTCTCGCCGGCGGAGATCGCGGCGCCGCTGCGCGTCATTCTCAAGCGCCAGAAGAACGCGCGCGTGGTGATGGGTGAGGTTCGCGCCTTTGACCTCGATCGTCGGTGCCTGGTGCTGGACGCGCTCGAGAATGGCGATAACGGCCTGGTCATCCCCTACGAGACGTTGATCGTCGCGGGGGGTTCACGTTATTCCTACTTCGGGCACGACGAGTGGCGGCCGTACGCGCTCGAGATCAAGTCATTGGAGAGCGCCCTTGCCGTCAGGCGGCGAATCTTCACCGCGTTCGAGGCCGCGGAGATCGAGCAGGACGCCAAGCGACGCGAGGCGTGGCTGACCTTCGTGGTCGTGGGTGGCGGACCGACCGGGGTCGAGATGGCGGGACAGATCGCCGAGCTCGCGCGTGACACGCTGTCTCGCGACTTCCATTCAGTCGATCCGCGTCGCGCGCGGATTCTGCTCATCGAGGCATCCGAGCGCCTCCTGCCAACGTTTCCAGCACGACTCTCGACACGAGCGGCACAAACGCTGCAGCGGCTCGGGGTCACGGTGCTGCTCGACACGTCAGTCGTCGACCTCGACGAACAGTCAGTCGCGAGTAAGGGCCCTGACGGCAACAGCATTCACATCCGGACGCGAACAATCGTCTGGGCGGCCGGCGTGATCGCCGGCGAACTGTCGGGTGCGCTCGCCGCCGCGAGCGGCGCAGCACTCGACCGCACGGGACGAGTAGCGGTCGGACCCGATCTGACGATCATGGGCCACCCAGAGGTGATCGCGCTCGGCGACATGGCCAGCGTGCACGACGCGGCCGGCAACGAGGTCGCGCTGCCCGGCCTCGCCTCAACTGCGATGCAGCAGGGCCGCTACGCCGCCAGGGCCATCCGCAGGCGGACACGGGGCAAGCCCTCCCAGCCCTTCCGGTTCGTCGACAAGGGCAACCTCGCGACGATTGGCCGAGCCCGCGCCGTCGCGGAAATCAAGGGCATCCAGACCAGCGGCATGCTCGCCTGGCTGATCTGGCTGAGTGTCCACATCTTCTACCTGATCGGCCTGCAAAACCGGCTGCTCGTACTCACCCGCTGGGCATTCAGCTTCGTTACCCGCGGACGCGGCGCGAGGCTGATCGCCGGCAACCCCGAGACGCCATCGCCTCCACAGAGCGCTTGAGCGCTGGGCCACGCCGGCCGATCCCGGTGAACCGATGTCCGACAAGCAGGCGCTCGAGCGCCTGCTGGGGCGCTTGCAGCGACTGCGGGGACAGAACCTCGACGGACTCGACCGGCCGGCCGAGCACGGTCGCGAGCAACCCGCGCCTGACGGTCTAGACCTCGGGGAACTCCGGCATGCCGTCATTATCCCGCTGATAAACGGCCCCTGTCGCTGGCCGTAAGATCTGGGTGGGCGAGGGACGCTAGAGGTATGTGAGCGGGCAGACCTTCGTGATTGTTGGTGTGGGCTTGGCGGGCGCAAAGGCGGCCGACACGCCGGGCGAATATGGCTTTGAGGGGCTCCAGGGCGGCCACGGTGATGCCTGAGTACACCCTGCGGTTGCGTCGCTATGACCCGCAGTCGGGGAATGGCGCCTACTGGGAGCAGTTCACGGTGCAGCTGGACGGCCATCGCTCGGTGCTCGACGCGATCCTCAAGCAGCGCTCCGAGCGCGATGGCACGATAGCCATCCGCTGCTCCTGCCGGTCGGCGATCTGCGGCTCCTGCGGGGTGCGGATCAACGACAAGCCTGGGCTGGCCTGCCACACCCATCTCGCCCGGGCGGCGCAGGCTGGGCGCGAGGGCAGTCAGGTGATTACGGTCGAGCCGATGGGCAACATGCCGGTGATCAAGGACCTGATCGTCGACATGGACGCGGTCCACTGGAGGAAGATCCAGCGGGTCACGCCGTGGCTGATCAACAAGCAGCCGATCCCCGAGCGCGAGTACGTCGTCCCGAAGGAGAGCATGCTGGACATCACCCAGTCGATGGCGTGCATCCAGTGCGGAGCGTGCGTGTCGGACTGCCTGTCGATGGAGGTCGACCCGCTCTTCATCGGGCCAGCCCAGCTCGCCAAGGCCTACCGGTTCGTCGGCGACCCGCGCGACGCCCAGCACGAGCAGCGCCTACGCGACCTAGCCGAAGATCCGCACGGGATCTATGACTGCACGCACTGCTGGGCGTGCATCGACGCCTGCCCCAAGGGGGTCGCGCCGATGAGCCAGATCATGCGCCTGCGGCGCCTCGCCGGCTCAGACCACCAGATCGAGGACCGCAACAACGGCCACCGCCACGAGCTCGCCTTCACCAAGAACATCGCTCGCAACGGCTTGCTGGCGGAGGCCGACGTGCTGCCCGATTCCTACGGTGGCAAGCTCCATCCGCGTGCTATCGGAGTGCTGCTGGCTTCGCTGCCGGTGATCCTGCGAGCGCTGGTGCGGCGCAAGGTCACCCTGCGCAGCGCGCTGCTTCACCCCCATCGCCGGCAGTTCAAGGGCCTGAGCGGCCTGCTTGACCCGATCGAGCGCCGCGCCGAACGCCGCGAGCTGAACCTCTACGTCAGCGGCTACGACGGCGACGGGCCGGCGCAGGCTGCCGGGAGCGGACCGGCGATGGTCGCCACCGCCACCAGCCCCACACGGGCCGCGAGGCCGGCCGCAGACGAGGGCGAGGGCCGATGAAGGTCGCTTACTGGCCGGGCTGCGTCAGCCGCGGGTTCACCCCCGAGCTGCACGGCTCGATGGCCGCGGTCGCGCCGCTGCTGGGGATCGAGCTGATCGAGCTCGACCGCGCCGCCTGCTGCGGCGCCGGCGTGATCGCCGAGCACAACCAGGAGCTGGCCGACACGCTGAACGCGCGCACCTTCGCGCTGGCCCAGCAGACCGACGGCGAGCTGATGATGAACATCTGCTCGACCTGCCAGGGAGCGCAGACCGAGTGCCAGACGCGCCTGGATGCCAACGCCGACTACCGCGCCCAGATCAACCGCTCGCTGGCGACCCAAGAGCTCTCCTACGAGGCCGGGCTGACCAACAAGAACTTCCTCTGGCTGCTGGTCGAGGAGATCGGCCTCGACGCTCTCAAGGCCAAGGTCACGCGGCCGCTGAGGAACCTGCGGGTCGGCCCGTTCTACGGCTGCTACATCGTGCGCCCGATGGACCAGCTCGCAATCGACGACGAGCACCCCCGCCACCGCTACCTGCACTGGCTAATCGAGGCACTCGACGGCACCGTGATCGACTACGCCGGCGTCTACAAGTGCTGCGGCTTCCCGATCATCACGATGAACCGCGACACATCGCTCAAGCAGGCCGCCCGCCACCTCGGCGACGCGATCGACGCCGAGGCCGACTGCCTGGTGACGCCCTGCCCGCTCTGCCACCTCAACCTCGACCTCCAACAGCCGCTGGCCGCCAAGCTCGTCGGCCACCCGCTCGGAATGCCCGTGCTGCACCTCCCCCAACTCGTCGGGCTCGCGCTCGGCCTCGAACCCAAGCAGCTCGGCATGGACAAACACATCGTCAGACCCAGCTCGGTGATCGACTGGTCGACCGCCGTCGTGGCGGCGAGCGGAGCCTAGCTGTCGCGGTGCGACCGACGCGTCAAGTCTCGCTCACGAGACCGGTCTCTGACAGCGATTGCAGCAGCAGGTGGAAGTAGACCATTCCCGCGTAGGGGTGCCAGCGGGCAACGAGCTCCTGGACGGTGTCGTAGTCGAGTTTGGCGTCGATGTCGAAGAAGCGCTTGAGCTTGTTATGTGCTCCGACGTCGTCCCCGGGAAAGATGTGCAGGCGCCCCAAGCCGCGGAGCATCACGTACTCCGCGGTCCAGCGGCCAATACCGCGCAGACCCGTCAGGCGCTCAATCGCCGCTGAATCATCACGCTGCTCAAGGGCCTCCAAGTCGAGATCGCCGGCGACGATCGTCCGGGCGGTCTCGACGATCGTGCGAGCCTTCGCCAAGCTGAAGCCGTGACGCTTGAGCTCGTCTGGCTGCAGGGTTGCGAGCTGCTCGGGGTCGGGAAACGCACGTGGCCCATCGGGGTCTTCGGACACTGGGCGACCATTGGCGGCGGTGAGGCGGTTGAGCAGGTGGACCCCCACGGCAAGCGAGAGCTGCTGGCAGGCAACGCCGTTGACGAGCGCCTCAAAGACGCTCGGAAAGCGCGGGGGCTTCAGGCCACGCATACGCCCAGCGAGCGGGCCTAGCAGTGGATCTCGCTCAGCCATCGCGGTGAAATCCGAGAGATCGACGTTCAGACCCAGAAGCCTGTTGAGTGTGTCGCGCGCGAGCAGCTCGACGCGCTGATCGATGGGCCGGCCCTCGAGGAGGACCGACAGGCGGGACGCGTCAAAGCCACCATCCTGAGTAACTGAGAGCGCGAGAGGCCCGCCTTCGATGGACACCACACGTTGATAGGTGGATGCGTTCCAGCGGTCGACTGCGTTGTGGGAGCGGCGGCGCAGTGCCCAGGCCGTGAGGTCCAGCCGAAATGGCGCACTCGGCTCGATCTCGAACTGGCGACTCTGGGACGCTTGGGCGTGACTCGGCAAGCGTAGGCTAGGACTTACGGACATTGATTAGCACGGGCCCCTGGACGATCGCCAGAACGGTGCATCCAACGCGTCCTACGCCCCCCTGGAAACGATCGCGCCGCAGGTAGAAGCCAAGATCCTCTACGTGGTCGCGGTCGCGTTGAAAGTGGACCTCGGTCTCCTGCATATCGGCGGGTTGCGGTCCGCCGGAGGGGCAGACGGGCCAGAAGAGCGCGGGATGCTTTGCCTCATTGAGCGCTCCGAGGTTGCCCTGGAAAACCGCCAGGAGCGTCTCGGGGTCGCCGCGCTCGACGACGCGCACGTTCACGCCAGATCCTTGGAGTGCCACCAGCGCGTCGCGGACCTGCTCCCAGGTCAGGTCGATGTCATCGGGATGTCGCGGCATTTGGACGGTGTGCATGGTGCTGCGCCGACCGCGGCTACGCCTCAGATTCGGGAGGGCCGCCGCCTGGAGGCACGGCCCGGCTGCCGAGCAGCCCTCGCAAGCGCCGTTTCGCCGTGGCCGCCGCGGAGACCATGCGCGCGCGGCGGCCCTCGGCGGCCTGATAGCGCGGACGGTCTGTGACCGCCATCTGATCCTGAGCCGTCTCGTCGATATGACGGACGCCACGCGGGTTAGCTTGGGGGTCTGCTAGCGACGGATGTCTGGGCGGATCAAACGAACCGCGCTCGGGATCGAAGCTGCGAGCCTCCTCGACATCTGTAGCGTCATCGTGGGTTGGGTTCGTTGACATGTTGGACCTCCGTGGTAGACAGCGGTGGCAGAGAGGACCCCTGACATCGCGGCGCGACTGTCTGATACTCCTCCAGCGTCGCTTGGGCCGTTGTTCTTACGGACAGCCGCCAGCGCTCAAGCTTTTCGGCCTTTGGCGCTGGTAGTTAGATCTCGTCGCAGTAGCCGAACAACTCGTCGCCCTCGTTGTAGCCGCCTTGTCCGGCGTAGCGTTCTGAGGCGTGGTGGACAAACCCGATCCCGCTGATCCACTTGACGTGCTTGAAGCCGAGCTGGTTCTCGACCCGCAGCTGTAGCGGTCGACCGTGCAAGATGGGAAGCCGTTCACCGTTCATTTCGGAGGCGAGCAGGCTCTCGGTCTGCTAAGTGGTCTGGCTCGCAAGTTCGCGCACGTATCTGGTTGGCTGGACACGCTCGCTCTTCCGCGAAAAGCAGGTGCGAGTTCGGCACCCCGGCGGATGACTGTGTCTCGTCCAGACCAGGCACGAGGCTGGGGACGAGCGAGACGCTCGGATCGCGCACAAAGCACGAGCCGACTTGCCCTCAAGGAACAGAGCGTTGGCTCAGGCCGGGTTCGCCTGGGAAAGGACGAGCCGCGAAAGCCTGCGTTGAACATTCGTTGACCGCTCCTTCTGCCAGGGGCGAAAGCCCGCCCCCGGCCTATAGGTAAACGGTATGGCCCTAGACGGGGGGCGGGCGATCCGGAGGTTGACTGTTCGTTCGGAAACCGTGAGGTCGTCTCTCTATCGCCGTAGACAGTCGATCCTCCGATTCACACCGAGGGTCTTCCGCTTACCAGCTCCTCGTCCGCCCGCCGTCGCTCGTCTGTGGCGTACTGGATGAATGTGAACACCAACACAACTGCGCCGAAGATCGTCCACACGGTGAGCATGACGGCTAGTCCGAAGAACGCGTCCTGAAGCCGTTCTGGCCCCGTGTGGTAGTCCATTGCTGCGAGGAAGCTCGCGAGCGCCGCCGTCGCGCTCACGCAAGCTACCACTCGGAAAGGGAAGAAGAACACGTTTAGTCCCGCCGCGTCGCTGATGACACGACCATAGTTCCCCTTGAGAAACGAACTCATTAGAGCAACGGCAGTGATGACGACGGCTAGCAACGCGAGGTCGCCGGTCGCCATCCCGACAGCGATTACAAGCACATCTTTGATCAACTGACGAACTTCGGCCGCCCAGAAGCCGGACAGGCCCCCCAACACGAGCGCCCCGAGTATGTACGGGCTTCGGAATTCGCGGCACTTGCCTGGTCGCTTGCGCTCACGTGCCTCGCGGACTGGTGCCCCCGGTCTTCTCAACGCTCTAGCCTCCCTTGCACTCTTTCCAGGCTATTCGCTTTCGCTCGGCGTCCGTCACATCTTGATGCAGCCGCTCGCCTCCCCATTTTTGCAGGCGGCCCTCTACGCAACAGAGCCGCACTGCGAGCACGGGTGACGTCAGGAACCATTCTTCGATCCTTATTCGCACTTCGCTCTCTCGCGATGCCGACCCCCAGTTGGCATGCGAGGACTATACACAACGGGCGAGCCGCCGGAAGGACTCGCAGGAGCAAGTTCTAGGACCCAGCCGCCCTCTCGTGGCCCGAGCGACGATCCGATGTGCCGGACGGGCTATCTAGCCTCGCCCATAAGATCCAGCCACAGCGCCTCGCTGTGGCGTGGTTCATCGGCGTGATCCCTGACGTAGAGCTTGCTCAGTCCACGCTCGGTGACGGCCTCCTCGAAATCGAACAGTCCCGAGGTCCCATCCCGCCGTAGCAACCGCGCCTGGTCGCGGAGGCGACCACAGGCGCTGTCACACCGAGACCAGAGTTCTCCCGTGCGCCGAAAGCAGGCGTGTCGGCGGTCGAGCCCGGCGTGCCTGCTTCGGACGAGCCCCAGCAGCCCGCCACGACTCTCGGCTCGCTCCTCCTATTGGGCGAAGGCAGCAGCCTCGGCTTTCCTCGCGCTCACGTCCGCTTTCGGACGCTTCTTCGACGCCTGCTTCGCGACGAAGCCGTGGGCAAGCTGGCTGATCCCGTTTCTCCCGTGGTCGCACTCCGTGCGACCAGCACCGCTCGGCGGGATCTCAGTCGTCCCCTTCCTCGCTCCGGGTGGCCACGCGGTCGAGAACTCTGAGAAGCAGATCGGCGAGCAGCACGACCTCTGACGCCTCCGTCGGGTCGTCGAACTCGATCTCGCGGTGGCTACTCGGGTTCTTGAAGACCCCGAGCGCGCCCCAAAAGAGCGCCATTGTGGCCTGCCGTTCACCTGCCTCAGCCCCGGGGTCGGCCAGGGAGCCGCCGTCGCCGAACTCGCGCTGGATGAGCTTCACGCCCAGGTCGCCGGGTGCATTGCCGGCGCCTGCCAGCTCTCGCACCCGAATCTCGACCTCACGCATCGCCGCGAACGCGGCCAGCTCATACTCGCCGATCAGAAGCTCAAGCCGCTCGTGCAGAGCGACGCCGATCCGCCTCTCAGCGGCCAGTCGGGCCGGACCATTGGGATCACGGGCCAGCTCCTCGCCACGACGCGTGACGAAGTACCACGGGCCACTCTGCTCGTGGTCGCGCGCAAGCAGGCCACTCGCAAGCAGCGATTCCCACGACTCGAAGATCGCTCGGGCATATGGACCCTTGAGGTCGACCGAGCCGCCGAGGGCCTGACCGCCCACTCCGCCTGCCGCGAGCCCGCCGAGCGTCGCAGACAACGTGGGTGGAGTCCCCGCGATGAAATTGACCGGGCTGGTCAGCGGCGAACTCCGCTGCGGAGTGAACACCAGCCGCCAAAGGACATGCAACGCGAGCTCATCGACGGGCATCGCGAGCGCCTCCGCCTCCGTCGGCCACGGTCGCGGCATCGAGCTCACGAGCGCTCCCCGTGCCCAGGCTCTGGGTCAGTGCGACTGCGCCGTCGGCGCCGGGGCGCGAGCGCGAGTAGCTCATCCTCCTGCTGGCGGGCTACGTCGCGGCAGAGAGCACACCAACCCTGAGCGGTGTCTGCTGAATCGGTCGGACTGACGTAGAGGGCGGGGTGCTTGCACCCCGCCCTCTCGCACTGCTCGATGTGCTCGGCGTCGGTCGGGGTAAACGGCGTGCCGCTCGCAAAGAACCGCTGGAGCAGGTCGCGGTTCTCCCGGGCAAGGGTCTCAATAGTCGGCCGCTCCCAGTACTTGATGCGGAACGGGGGCCGGTTGTTGCGCTCGAAGTCGGTGACGAAGTCCTTGGCGGCGTTGGACAGAAAGCCCGACACGATGACCAGCGCGACGTGTGGTCGCTCCGCCTGCGCCCACGCCAACAAGCCCTGCACGGCCTCTGGTGGGACGGCGCTCGTGTAGTGCTTGCAATCGCCAAACCACTTCTCCACATTGCGTGCGCCGTCGATCTCGATGTGATCGACGTCCGCTGTGATATCGCGTCCTCGGTCGGCCGGGCTCGCCGGCTTCGGCGTGCCCTTGCGCCAATCGACGTTGTGCACGCCGGGCAGCCCTCGCAGCAGCTCGAAGCAGAATTCCTCGAACTCAGTGGAGGTGAAATCGCTGAAGTCCAGGGCGTCCATCAGGCCCGAGTCTACGCTCGCGCGCGACCCGCCAGATCTCCAGCGCACGCGCCGATCGGGTTCCACAGAAGTGGTCGAGGCCCGCGCATTCATCGGCGCCAAAGCCACCCCTGCCGCATCGTCAGCCGGGCCCTTCCGGACAGACAGCAGCTCACCACACGGCGGTCAGGACGTCAGCGTGAGCACGTGGCGACGATCCACGCGACCCGAGGTGTGAGCTGAAGGTTGCGCTGTCACGAATGCCCGGAGGCCTCCTCCGAGACCTGCGGGCGGCGGAGGGATGTGACGCGGCTGATCGTGTTGGGATCGAGTCCCCGAAGGTCGAGAAACGATTCTGTAGCCAGCAGATGCGAGATGACTTGCGTCAATAACGGCGCGGCATCCCGGACGTGGTCGGGTGAGACGTCGAGGAGGAGGCCGTCGGTCCCGCGGAGCTGATCGAGCTGGAGCTTGACGGTTACCTCGTCGCCGAGGTGCAGCCACATGGCCGGATCCTCGGCAACCAGCAATGCTGTCGCCCAGTAGACACCGGTCGTATCCCTCACCCGGATCACGCTTGCCTTGATCTGGCGTTGGTCCCGGATCCAGGAGCCGACGAACCGGGCAGCCTCGATGTCGATCAGGACAACAAGCGGCCCGGCTTCCCGGATCGCGGGAACCCAGGCCGTTGACCAGGCAACGTCGATGAAACAGCTGGCGGCAGCGACAGTGATGAGCGGCGGTTGGCCTGTGCGCGTACGCGTCAGGTCGTGCAATGCGCCCGGTTTGGGTAGGCACACGTGAGCGATGATGCTCTCCTCCTCGCTCGAGTCGATCCGTCGGACGGCCACGATCGGGCCTTCGGCCGCCTCCAGGACAGCAGCATCCGCGGCGGGCCAGCGATAGCTGTCGAGCATGCGTTGCGGCAGCCGGACGTGCAGCGTGACGGCCGCGCGGTCATGGGCGCTGGTGCCCCCGCCGTCCGCTCCGACACTCCGGGCGAGGTCACGGACGGAGGTTGTGTCGAGTCGTGCTCGTCGAGGCGTGTCGACGAGGTTCAGGCGAACGAACTGGATCGTCGCTCCCGACAGCGTTGCGTCGTCTTGGGCTGGGGAGTTCGGCCGGCCTGCCCGAAGGGGGAGCGCTGGGTCGATTTCTCGCGCGCGCTGTACTACTTCGCGATTCGGTTCCATGTGCCCTTTGAGCGGGAGGACCGTCGCCCCCGCACTCGCGAGGGCTTTGGCGAGGACGTCGTAGGCCGCGCGCTCCCACGTCTCCCAATACTTGTCGAACTCGGCAGCGACGGTCGCGGCAGCCGGGCCGCCCGCGACATCGGCATCAAGCCCGCCTGTTCCGAGGGTGCGCGTGACATGGGCGTCCGCGGCCCCGGAGGCTCGGTCGGTCAGGTCCCGGCCTGCGCGAATCAGAAAGCGCCACCGACCGTCCGGAGTGTCGATCGTGGGCAGGTCCGAGGGAGCAACGGTCAGGTCGTCCGAGGCGAGCATTGCTGCTAGGACAGGTGTTTGCATGGACACGCGTGCGAGCGCGGTGGCCAGCATGTACCGGCGTTGCGGGCCAGCTGCAGCTGCCGTAAGTGCCGTTAGGGAGCGATGCAGTCGCGCGTAATCCGGATACTGCTCAAGGACAACTTCCGCATCGGCGTGATGGACCGCGACGATGCTGATCGACGCAAACGTCGCGTACGCCTCGTGTGTTAGGCGGCACGCATCGAGCAACGGCGTGAAGCACGCGCGGTGCCGCGGACCGAGCGCAGAGAGGACATGCAACGCAGCTCCCCACGCGGTCGAGTCGTTGAGCGCCTGGTGATGGGTCTCATGCACGTAGACCACGAGGTCCGTCGCCTGGTCGGCGCCGGTGAGCGTCAGGTCGAGCCGGTCGGGCGTGTACAAGCCGACGCTGGCACGATCCGTGCCGGCCATGCTCAATGCGGCGAGGTGGTCCCTCTGAGGTCTGTTCGGATCCGGCACGCTCATTAGTCGGAAGTTTTTGAGGGTTTGAGGCCCGATCGCCTGTGGTTGCGGGGATCGGGCCTTTTTTGGGTAGGTTGATGTAGACACTAACAATGGGTTTTTCCGTCCGATGGGTATGGCATGATGTGGCTATGTCAAAGAGAACGGGTGCGGTGCATGTCGCGACTACTCGTCGCCACTACAAGGGCAAGGTCTATGAGAGCACGCTGCTGCGGCGCTCCTACCGTGTGGACGGCAAGGTCCGCAACGAAACGGTCGGCAACCTCTCGCACCTGCCGCCGGCGGTGATCGAGGGGATCCGCGCGATGCTCGCCGGCAAGACACTCCTGAGCCTCGACGAGGAGTTCGAGATCGAGCGCTCGCGGGGGCACGGTCACGTCGCCGGGGTGCTGGGTGTGTTGCGTGCGCTTGACCTGGAGCGGCTGATCAGCCGCGAGCGTTGCCGTGAGCGTGACCTGGTGGTAGCGATGATCTGCCAGCGTGTGATCGGCCCGGGCTCAAAGCTCTCGGCGACACGTTGCTTTGGGCAGAGCACACTCTCTGAGGAGCTCGATCTCGGTGAGGTGAAAGAGGCCGAGCTGCTGTCCGCGATGGACTGGCTCTACGAGCGCCAGGAGCGGATCGAGAAGGCACTCGCCCGCCGGCATCTGGCCGGGGAGGACTTCGTGCTCTATGACCTGTCATCGAGCTATGTGGAGGGGCGCTGCTGTCCGCTGGCGAAGCTCGGCCACTCGCGTGACGGGCGCAAAGGCAAGCTGCAAGTCAACTACGGTCTGATCTGCTCCCCGGAGGGCCGGCCCGTGGCTGTTCACTGCTTCGACGGTTCAACGACCGACTCAAAGACGCTGCCCGACGCGCTTGCGACGGTCACCGAGCGCTTCGGGGTGAAGGATGCTGTGCTCGTCGGTGACCGCGGGATGATCACCCAAGCGCACGCCCAGACATTCAAGGAAAACGGTGTGGGTTTCATCAGCGCGCTGAAGGCGGCGCAGATCCGCACACTCGTGAACGCCGGTGACATCCAGCTCTCTTTGTTCGATGAAACGAACCTCGCGGAGATCTCATCAGAGAAGTTCCCCGGCGAGCGCCTCGTCGTCTGCCGCAACCCCGCGGTCGCCGCGGAGCGAGCCAGGAAGCGTTTGGAGTTGCTTGCCGCGACCGAAGCGGAACTCCAGAAGGTCAAACGGATGGTCGAGGGTCCGCGCGGCTCCCTGCGCGAAGCCCAGGCGGGGGAGATCGGGACCCGCGCCGGCAAGATCGTCAACAAGTACAAGGTCTCAAAGCACTTCGAGCTCAAGGTCGATGACGGCGCGTTCTCCTTCGAGCGCAAGCAGGCACAGATCGAGGCGGAGGCCGCGCTGGACGGGCTCTACGTGATCCGCACCACCTGCACGGCCGAGCAGCTCTCAAGCCAAGCCGCGGTCCGTGCCTACAAGCAGCTGAAGATGGCCGAGCGCGCGTTCAAAACGATGAAGGACACCCTCGAGGTCCGTCCCATCCACCACCATCTCGAGACCAGGGTACGCGCGCACATCTTCCTCTGCATGCTCGCCTACTACGTCACCTTCGAGCTCGCCCAACGCCTCACCCCCCTGCTCTTCACCGACCAGACGCCACTCGCTCCCGCAGACCCCGTCGCGCCAGCGCGACGCTCAAAAGCGGCCAAGGCCAAGGCCGCCAGCGCCGCGACGGAGGACGGGTACCCCGCCTCCAGCCTGCCCGACCTCCTCGCCGAACTCGCCACCATCACCCGCAACACGATCCGCCTCGGGCAGGCCGAGCACACCTACACGCGCCTAGCCAAGCCCACGCCGCTACAGGCCAGAGCACTCGAACTACTCGACATCAAGCTCGCCGCGTAGACAGAACCCGCCCGCCCCCAGCACACCCAAACCCGGCCAGACCGCGGGATTCGCCACCCCAGCCGCAAAAACTTCCGATTAGTGTGGCGTCTCAGGTGCCGGTAGCCGAGAGCGGCGAGCGTGGGCGTCATCGGGCGCGAAGGCTCAGACAGCCGGGTCTGCCACCCTTCGAATCACAGCCGGGTCTGCCACTCTTCGAACCGTGGCCCAAGCAGACGCGCAGACAGGGGGTCAGTACCACTGGTCCGGTTGGACAGTCGCGGGGGTAGCGCACCCAGACCTGGCAGTCGCGCGCCTGACCGAGACCCACGAGTACTTCCACCGGCAACTCGACGACACAACGTCGTTCGGTGGCCTCGTCGGAGTGTGCGCATCACTCGCGCTGGCGCGCCCCGACGGCGGTTGGGAACGCCTCCGGGACCGACTGCAGGCGATGTCGGACGTTGTCCACGAGACATTTTCGGTGGGGATGAGCTTGCTGACCACGCAGCGTCCGCTCGATCCCGTCGACGGCTACCCGCTATACGACCGGTACGTCGAGATCATCCGTCGGCTCGTCGGCGAGGGCGCGCACCCGTGGGTGGCACTCGCAGCGCTGCGCGCAGCGGCGACGGTGTGCATGCAGTCACCCGCCCTCGCGAGCGTGGCCGACGTCGGTCTTGAACGATTCCGGGCGGAGACCATCCCCTACGAGGATCGCCCAAACCACAGGCTCGGGCGGCTCCTAAGGACAGAGTTCAGAGAGACCGTCGAGCACGCGCACGCTGACGCGGCGCAGTCGTACGCCGACGAGGCCTGGTGGGCGGGCTCAGCCGGGGTGCGGCTGAGCCCGGAGTCGATGGACGGCCACCCGGCTCTCCTCTCCCGGGAACTGCAGCACCGGTTGTTCAAGGCGGCGGCAACCTCGCTTGCGGGCGGCGGCGCGAACGTGCTCGACGAGGACAGCCATCACGACGACTTGCGCCGAGTGCTCGCGCAGGCGCGGATGCTGGTTCCGGAAGGCTTGGCGCGGATCGGCGCGCTCGTTGAATCTCCCGACGCCGACCTCTTGCATGGCGGGGCGCTCGATTCCCAGACGATCACGCTGTCGGCCTCGCCGCGCCGCGCGTCGGTGCTGCCGTACGGGTCGGTGTCAGGTATGAGCGGCGAGGGCGAAACCCGGCACGGGTTCCTAACGGTCGCACGGCCGGAGCGGCTTCAGTCCTTCTACCAGTTGAACGGCATCCCACTGCCAGCCGAGCCGGCGGTCGCGTGCCTGCGCACGACCGTGTTCAATGGGCCGGTTCGCGACTCGGTCCTGCTCGTCGTCGTCGATGCTCCCGAAACGCTTCAGGAGGGTGATGTGCCGATCTACGTGTCGGTGTCGAGCAGCGCCGCCGCGGCAGCGCCGGAAATGACCGCCGGATGGATGGGTTACGCGGACCGCAGCCGCCTGTCGCTGGTGATGGACACGCCCGCGACAGCCGCGCTGCGCCGGTGGTGCCAGAGCGACGGTGCCCGCTTCCGGACGGCGACCCGACAGATCAACGCCCACGGGGTCGACCTGAGGATCATCGCCGGTCGTGTCGAGCACGACGGCCGGCAATCAGCACTGGTGATCATCCCGACGACGGAGTTCGGCGCCCGGTGGTTTGAGGCCGCGGTCCACGAGGACCCGCTCCTCAAACGCGCCGTCGTGGTCGACACAGACCTTTTTGAGGAAGAATCCGCGCACATGGACGTGGTCCTCACCCACCTCATCCTGGAAGAGCCCGTCGTCGGAACCGGAAGCTGGAACGCGTGAACGAGGACATGACCGTCAGCCTCTCGTACGAGGACGCCGAGGCGGTGTGGGAGCACTGGGCGACGGACCGTGACGACGTCCTCGCGCGCGCCGCGTTCGAGCGGACGCTGCGGTTCGCCGCCGGTCTCGAGGACGAGGGCCTGTACTTCCGTCCGGGCGGATGGGTCGTTGACCTTCCCGCCACTGTCGCTCGGGTTGCATGCGCAGCCGCAATCCTGGCCGGTAGCTTTGAGATCGCGGGCATGCACGATGTGGAACGCGAGATCATCATCGCCGCCGCCGGGCTGGTCTCCACGATGGATCTCCGCCAGGTCCGGTTGAGCCGGCTGGACCAGAGCCTCGCCGAGCGCATCCGCGACCGGCATCTCACCGGAACACCGATCTCACCCGCGCAGGCCCGCAAGGCGCTGCCGCGCCGGCTGCGACAGGGCATCAGCAAGGACCAGGTCGCTGACGCGCTGGACCGGCTCGTCGCCGCGGGACTGGCGGACCGTGACGGAGCAGGGGCCTACGTGGTCCGCGCCGCTGGCGGCGAGGCCTGGATGCGCATCTCGCTCCACGCCGCTCCGGAGTAGGGGACAACGGCACCTCGGTGTAGTGCAGCCCGCGAGCGCCATCGGGGTGCTGCAACCGCGGTGCCGGCGGAACCGTGGCCAGCCGCGGGGATCCGGCGACCGCTGGCCGTCTGCTTTCGCATTCGCCCAATAGGAGGAACGAGCCGAGAGTCGTGGCGGGCTGCTGGGGCTCGTCCGTTGCGTGCGTCGGCGGGTCGGCTCGAATGTCCTGCTTCGATACAGAAGGCGGCGTGTCGAGGTGAGGTCTGACCGGCGCGCGGGCGAGCTCAGGCTATTCCATGCTGATAGGCGTAGCGCACGGCCTGTGCCCGGTCGCGCGCACCGGTCTTGTAGAAGATCCGGTTGACGTGTGTCTTCACGGTCGCCTGGCTGACGACGAGGGTCTCGGCGATTTCGGTATTCGATAGCCCGCTCGCGATCAGCTTGAGCACCTCTGCCTCCCGGGGGGTCAGGTCGTCGGGGAGCGGCTGCGCTGGCGTGACGGGGATCGGTTTGGTGTCCAGGACGGCGGCCACGAGCCGCTGTTGTACGATCGGGTCGAGGTGGGTCTCACCCGCGACGAGAGCGCGGATGGCCTGCTCGATCTCCTCGGCGCTCGCGTCCTTGGTCAGATAGCCGCGTGCGCCGGCCTGTAGCGCGGGGAACAGCGATTCGTCGTCGGCGTAGGTCGTGAGCACCAGCACCTGTGTGTCGGGGAGCTCCGCACGGATACGGCGCGTGGCCTCGGCACCCTCCATCCGCGGCATGCGTAGGTCCATCAGCACGACGTCCGGGCGCTCGGTCTGTGCGAGCTCTACGGCCTCGACGCCATCGCACGCGGCCCCAACTACCTCGACTCCCTCGATCAGGCCGACCAGCATCCTCAGCCCGTCGCGCACGGTGCGCTGATCGTCAGCCACCAGCACCCGGATCGGCGCTCCGCTCACGCGGGCACCTGCAGCTCGACGCGCCAGCCTGCGTCGGTCGGGCCTGCGTGCATGCTGCCGCCGGCCCGTTCCAGCCGCTCGCGCATGCCCGCGAGTCCCCGTCCGCCGCCCACGTCGGCCAGCCCGCCTGCGGCCGGCGGGGCCGTGGCTGGGACACGGTCCTCGACGCTCAGCGTGGTGTGATCGGACCCGTAGCTCAAGACGACGGTGGTGCTGGCGCCGGGCGCGTGGCGAGCGACATTGGTCAGCGCCTCCTGTGTACCGCGGTAGAGGGCGAGGCCCGCGTCGGCGGGCAGCGTGCGGGCGCTGCCCTCGACGCGAAGCGTCACCTTGAGGTCCATGTCGGCGCTGAAGCTGTCGATCAGCTCCTCGAGCTCGCCCACGCCGGGCAAATGCTCGCCACGCAGCGCGCCGACCGCCTGCCTGGCATCCGCGAGCCCGTCCTTTACGAGCTCGCCGGCGCGGTCGATCGCCTCGCGCATCTTCGTGGTCGCCTGCTCGCGCTCGGAGAGCAGCCGGGCGCCTTGGAGCTGGATCGCGGCCGCGGAGAGCGAATGCGCGAGGACGTCGTGCAGCTCGCTCGCGATCCGGCCGCGCTCGGCGATCGCCGCCGCCCGGGTCTGCTCTTCGCGTGCGTCCTTGAGCTGCGCGAGCAGCACCTCGGTCCGGTCCTGGCTCTCGCGAGCCTGCTTGAGGAAATACGCGATCAGGCCGAGCAGCGCACACAGCAGCATCGAGGCGAGAACCGCCGAGGAGGAACTGCCCGCGAGCGCGGACGCCACACCGAGCGCGACGGCCGTGACGGCACCGAGCGTGATCGCAAGCGCCAAGCGCAGGCGAGCGACCGCCATCCACACCGCGGCACCGACGGCCAGGCCGGCCGCGCCATCCGGCTGCAGCGCCGCGAGCGCGACTCCGGCGGCGCCCATCGCCGCGATCACCGCCGCCTGGAACCCGAGGCCTCGCTCGATGAACCAATTCCGGATGGCCACGGCCAGCGAGGCGACGAAGACGACGAGTGCCACCGCGACCCACAGCCCGCTGCCCTGCAACGCGGGCTGAGGGTCCCCGTTGAATGCCCCGAGGACGACGACCGCGATCACGGCCATACCGAGCGGCCGCAGTGTGTCCCGCTGACCCCGCAGCCGCAGTGCAGCGTGGGCCTGCGCCCCTGCGACGCGCGTGCTCTCGCTGCCGGCGGCTGCCGGTGTCCCCACGACACTCGCGGGCTCTTCGATCACGGTCACCTGTGGTAGACGATAAAGCGCCGTCCGGCCCGCGCGGAGCGGGCCGGGCGAGCCGAGGAATCGTTTCGGGGAGATCACGCCGCTGTGGGAATCACGATCGTGCCGGGGGCCTGCGAGATAGTCAACTGGCGAGCGCGAAGCTGGACCGTCACCAGCCGGGCACTGACCTCGACCAGCGCCATTGAGACCAGTGCGACCGGCCACGCCGCCGCACCAATGTGATTAGCGATGCTGAAGGCGCTGACCGCGTGGTAGGCACCGTGGTGCACGGCATACACGAACACCAGCCGAGACGTGATGCCGGCGATCAGCAACGCGCCGGCGATCCAGCCGACACGGGCGAGCGCGCCGCCATCGGCGCCAACACGGACATGGGTCGCGAACCCACCCAGCAGGCCCAACGCCAGGCCGACACAGGCCAGCAGGCCGACTAGCACGAGGTCGTTCCCGGCGGTCGGGACCGAGTGCACATACATGCGCCCGACAAAGAACACAACGACCATCGGTGCCAGAAAGGAGCGGGCATCCACCTTGCGCTCACGCGCCTGGCGGAGGACCACGAAAACGAACACTGCGTTGATGAGGTAATCGGTAGTAGTCATGGCCCCATACTCGCCTGATCGAGGTGTGCTGTCGTCGGAGCACGGGTTGAACCGCGGGTTGATCTCACCCTCAACCCTGGGGTTGACAGCGACCCAACACGGTTGATTGGCGGAGGACGCAGGTAGCGAAGAAGGTGGGGCCCGCCCACGGCTTGATCTCGATGTTGACGGGCCAGCCGCCGCCCCGCGCTCGGCGGCGGTCTCGTTCGCGACGACCGAGCCCTGGTGGGCTGGACACTACGTGCGCGAACTTGCGACCACTAAGAGTCCTTGGTGTAGGGCAGATGCCAGCGGTGGGGAGCGACGAGCCCGTCGATGGCGTCGGGACCCCAGGATCCGCGTTCGTAGGCCAGCGGTTTCGGCGGCCGCTGCAGCAATCCGGTCGAGACTTCCCATATCCGCTCGATCCCATCAGCGCGAGTGAACAGAGTGTGGTCGCCGAGCAGGGCATCGTGAAGCAGACGCTCATAACCAGCGAGCTCGTTCGCGACAGTGAAGGAGTCGCCGTAGCGGAAGGTCAGCGAGGCGGCGCCCAGGCTCATCTTCACACCTGGCTGCTTGGCGAGGAAGTCGATCCAGATCACGCCTGGATCTGACAGCTCGAAGGTCAGCTCGTTGGGGCGCGTGCTCACACCCGAGGAGTCGGAGAGGGACTCGAACATTCCTTTGGCGGGCTCCTTGAAGCCGAGAGTGATGGTGTGGCGGCTCTCGGCCAGCGCCTTGCCGGTCCGCAGCTGGAAGGGAACTCCGGCCCAGCGCCGATTGTCAATCTGGACCTCCAGCGCGGCGAACGTCTCGACCCTCGAGTCCGGTGCCACCCCGGGCTCCGCGCGGTAGCCGTCGTACTGGCCGAAGACCACCCGGCCGGGGTCAATCGGCTTGATCGCATCGAACACCTTGCCGGTCGCGTCACGCAGCGACTGGGCGTCCAGGCGACCCGGCGGCTCCATAGCGATGAAGCCGAGCACATGCAACAGATGCGTCACGACCATGTCACGAAACGTGCCGGTCTGCTCGAAGAAGGCGGCACGGCCCTCGATCGTGAGGTGCTCGGGAACGTCGATCTGAACGTAGTCGACGTGCTCGCGGTTCCAAACCGGCTCGAACAGACCATTGGCGAAGCGAAAGGCGAGGATGTTCTGGACGGCCTCCTTACCGAGGAAGTGATCGATGCGAAAGATCTGCGACTCCTCAAGCACGGCGTGCAGCGTCTGGTTGAGAGCGCGCGCTGAGTCCAGGTCGCTGCCGAACGGCTTCTCGATGATCACCCTGGCCCGCTCCGTGAGACCGCAGGCCCCCAGCATCTGGACCATCGGCGCGAAGGCATGCGGTGGGACGGCGAGGTAGACGAGCCTGCGAACGTCGGGCTCGAGGTCACGTTCGACCTCCGCGACCGCGTCCAGAAGCGCGTCCGGATGCTCGGCGGAAGCTGACGCGAACGACAGGCATTCAGAGAACGGCCCCCAGTGCTCGTCGCTGAGCTCATGGCGACCGAACTCCTTCAGCGCGTCGCGCACATGCGAGCGAAAGCCTTCGGTATCCAAAGCCCCGTCGGGACGCCCGGAGCCGACGATCCGGTAGCGCTCGGGCAGCATCCCCGCGACCGCGAGATGGAACAGACCGGGAAGCAGCTTCCGCTTAGCCAAGTCGCCGGTCGCCCCGAAGAGAACCAGCACATGGTCCTGCGGGACCGCTGGCCGCGCCGCGCGAGGCCCGACTGCGGCGGCGTTCCCCGTCACCGCGTACCCTCTTGTGCCGCAGCGGGACCCTCGGGAGATGTTCCAACGCTAGCCTCGGCGTACACATCGATCATCCGGCCGTAGTTAGCTGCTATCTGGCCGATCGCAGCGTCACGCTCAAGGCGTCCGGCGACGTGCTCGCTCAGCGCGTCCAGCCAGATCGTACGGCCGACCGCGAACCCCACATAGCCGTCGACCGGCGCGGCCACCGTGAGCCAGTGCGCCACGCGATCGAGATCTGCCCCGCGGCCAAGCACCACGCAGGTGACCTGATCTCGCCCTGTCGCCCGTGCTTGGGTGACCGCTCGCTCGCAGTCCGCCCGGGCCTCCAGGCCTTCGATCTTCCAGATGTCCGGCTCGACCCCGGCGTCCTGGAGCTCGGCCAGCGTCCGCACCACGAGATCGGGCCGCAGGTCGCGATCATAGACATCCTGGTCACCGCTGACCCCTGCCAACTGCTGCGCCGTCGCCGGTACGAGCAGCTCGAACAGGAACTTGCGATCGCTCGCACGCAGCCATCCGGACAGCCTTGCGAGCGCTCCGGCCTGGCGGTGGTTGAGTTCGGTGTCGCCGTCGGGGTTATAGCGTACGAGCACCTTGGCGAAGTCGGGGTCAAACGCCTCGATGTGCTCGCCGAAATCCTCCCCGAACTCGAAGTCGAACTCGTCCTGGCCGGAGCGCTCGACAGGCATCGCCAGCGTGAAGTGCTCGCGCTGAGCCGACCGTGCGATGTTCGCACCGAACTCCTCATCGACCAGCAGCCCACAGGCGTCTCGCGGCGCACCGTCAGCGACCGCCCGCGTGAACCCTTCATAGATCAGCGTCTTGAGCTCAGAAATGCGCTGGCGCTCGTCCTGTGTAGGATCGCCTGTGATTCCCATCAGCCCCTTCTCAAACGAGCCGCGGTGGTCGAAGGAGAGGATGTAGAGCCGCTGGCCCGCACTGGCTGTCATAGCGGTAACGGCTCCTCGAGCGAGGCGTTCACGTCATAGACGACGCACTCGCGTCCGGCGGGCAGCAGGCGCCGCACGAGATTTGACCCCATCCGTCCCAGCCCGACCATTCCCAGTTGCATGCGGTCCTCTCGCTTTGTGTTCGGTTGCTGTGGTTAGGGCAGGACTCGCTCGATCGCGTCGCGCAGGGCGTGCAGGCCCTCGGTGGCCTCAGTGGCAAGGTGGGCGCGCAGCGCGCGACGCTCGCGCTTGGCGAGCACATCGAAGTCGGCCCGCGCCTGGGCCTCCTTGACCGTCCCGAACGTGTAGCTGTGTCCGGGAACCGTCAGCTCGACGCTGTCGTGGCAGGTGATTTGCAGGAACACCCCGGAGTCCGGGCCACCCTTGTAGACCTGGCCGGTGGAGTGCTGAAAGCGGGGTCCGAAGCCGACGCACGTCGCCACGTGCAGGTGGTCGCGAATCAGAACGCGGATCTCGCTCAGCAGCCACTCGTTCTCACGCGTCATCGGCAGGTAGGCCAACAGCGCGACATAGTCCCCGAGCGCAACGCGGCCCAGGTGAGCGCGCAAGAAGCCATCGAACGAGCCGTCCTGATGCGCCGCCTTGCGGATCTCTGAGGCATTGTGCTCGTCGGCGAACAGGGCGAATCCCTCGCCCTCGTAGAACGGCTCTAGGTCGGGCAGCCACCCGGCCTTCTCGTAGGCGTCGGTCAGCTGGCGTGCGGCGACCTTCGCTTCCTCCACATCGGGCTGGTCGAACGGGTCGATGCCGATGATCGGGCCCGCGACCGCCGTCGCGAACTCCCAACGGAAGAACTCGCCACCCAGCTCATAGACAGAGTCGACGTCGATCCGTACGACCGGATGGCCGGCCTTGACGAGCGCAGTGACCTGCGTGTCCTGATGGTCGTCGCGCTCTGAGGCGAGCCGCAGATACACGAACAGCCGGTCAGAGCCGTAGACGTCGGGGGTGCCGAGCGGCTCGCGGTCGACCGGAATCACTCCCCTGCCCTGCTTCCCGGTCGACTCGGCCAAGAGCTGCTCTAGCCACGCCCCGAAGTCGCGGATCCCGGACGAGGTGACCAACGTCAGCTTGTCGCGCCCAGCGTTCGCGCACACTCCGATGAGCGCGCCGAGCGCAAGACCCGGGTTCTCCGCGGCCGGGACACAGGCCGCGCATGCGTGGGCCATCCGCTCGGCGTTGTCCAGCAGGCTCATGACATCGACGCCGCAGGCGGCGCCCGGGATCATCCCGAAGTCAGACAGCGCCGAGTAGCGTCCTCCGATCGAGGAAAGTCCGTGAAAGATGGCGCGGTAGCCGTCGTGTTCGGCGAGCTTCTGTAGCGGCGATCCGGCGTCGGTGATCGCGATGAACCGCCGCCCAGCCTCCTCAGCGCCCAGCAGGTCGCTCACGTGCGAGTGGAAGTAGGCCGCGAAGATGTTGGGCTCCAGCGTCGTGCCTGACTTGGAGGAGACGAAGAACAGCGTCCTTGCGAGGTCCAGCTCGTCCTGCAGGGTCTTTATCTGCTGCGGGTCGGTGGAGTCCAGCACCCGCAGCCGCGGCAGCCCCGCGGTCTGCGAGGAGAATGTCATCGAGAGCACCTCCGGGCACAGACTCGACCCGCCCATCCCCAGCAGCACCGCGTCTCGGAAGCCTCCCGCACGTACGTCGTCTATCAGTGCCGTGAAGCGGTGCGCGTGAGCGAGCTGGTCCATCGCCACACCAAGCCAACCCAGCCAGTCTCCCTCGTCAGCCCCCGTCCACAGCGTCGCGTCGTGGGCCCACAGGCGGGCCACCTTCCCACCCGCGTTCCACTGCTCGACCACGGCGTCCACCTGGGCCGCGAGCTTGTTCGGCAGCGAGCTGTGAAGCGTAGAGACGGACACGCTCGCCGGTGTCCTGACCGACTGCTCAATCGAGGTCAGCAGCTTGGCGAAGGCCTGCTCGAACTTCTCCACGCCCTCATCCAGCAGTCCCGCGGTGACCTCGTCGAGGTCGACACCCTCCTCTGCGAGGGACTCGAGCATCCCTCGGGCTTCCTCGACGCCGTCGGTCAGCGTCACCCGGGCCGCCCCGTGGGCCTTGAACGTCTCGTAGGTCGCCGGCGGAATCGTGTCGACGGTGTCGGGGCCGATCAGCGACTCGACATACATCAGCTCCGGGTAGGCCGCGTTCTTGGTGCTGGTCGACGCCCACAGCACCTTCTGCACCTGCGCGCCATGCGCGGTCAGCGCATCCCAGCGCTGACCGCTAAACAGCTCCCGGAAACGCGCGTAAGTCACCTTCGCGTTGGCGATCCCCACCTTGCCGTGCAGAGGGCCGCTGACTTGCGGGTCGATCGCCGAGTCGATGCGGCTGACGAAGAAGCTCGCCACCGATGCGACCCGGGAGATGTCCGCACCGTCGCTGAGCAGCTGCTCGAGGCCGACCAGGTAGGCCTCCACCACCCGCTCGTACACCGCGGTCGAGAACAGCAGCGTGATGTTGACGTTTATGCCTCCGGCGATCAGCTGACGGATCGCCGGGATGCCCTCCTCGGTCCCAGGGACCTTGATCATCAGGTTCGGCCGATCGACGGTCGTCCACAGCCGCTGCGCCTCGGCGACCGTGCCGTCGGTGTTGTGCGCCAAGTCGGGCGAGACCTCCATGCTGACGTATCCGTCGTCGGCGTCGGTGTCCTCATAGGCCTCGCGGAAGACGTCGGCTGCGGCGCGCAGGTCGGCTATCGCCAATCCCTCATAGACGCTCTTGACGTCCAGCCCCGGCGTTCCGCGAAGCTCGGCCAGCGCCTCGTCGTAGTCGGTGGAGCCGACGATCGCCTTCTCAAAGATCGACGGGTTGGAAGTCAGGCCGCTCAGGCCGTCCTCGCGCACCATCCGCTCGAGCTCTCCCGAGGTCAGCAGCGCGCGACGCATGTTGTCAAACCACACACTCTGCCCGAGCGCCTGAAGATCGGCGAGCGGACTGGCGGTGAGCGACGCGCCGGTGGTGGGAGAGGTGGAAGTGGCCATGGGAATCTCGATCTCCTGTCAGTAGAAGAGCTTTGGGTCGACGCGGCTTAGAAACTCCTCGCTGGCCCGTGATCAGCAGATGGCGCGCCAAGCAGTGAGCGCGGACGGTGATCCTGGGGGGAAGGACAGCACCCGCCTACCGCGCCTGAATCGTGAACGACCATCGGGATCTGGGCGCAACGGCGTAGCTCACTGCTTGGCACGCTTCTCTAGCGTCGGCTCGCTTGCTCTTCTTACGTCCGGCTCGACGACGCGAGGGTGTCCGGACACTCGTGCCACCGTCGAAGCCTGCATCACCAGCTCCCGACGCGGCGATTTCCAGCGGCGACGCCCTTGGCATCGTAGGCTCTCTGCACGCGACTCCAGTCGCGTGCAGAGGAGAGACGCCTGGCGAGGTAAGACGAGCGCGGTAGGCGACGCTAGAGCCTTGTGGCTGTGTCCGCGTAGGCATCGAGTGTCCCGGCCGTTGCTGTCGCAAATGCGACGGCATGAGAAAAGGAGATCCAGATCATGCTTTGCTATTCCTGCGTTGAGCAAGGGATCCAGCAACCGGCGGTCGCGCTGTGTCGCAGCTGCAGTGCCGGGCTGTGCATGGAGCACCTGCGTGACACGGCGTCACGCTTTGGGTCGGACAACGTCCTTGCTAGTTGTCACCACGACACCTGGGCCGTACCCAATCACCCTCCGGGTGCGACCGAACACGCGGCTGAGTAGGAGGCGGCCCCACGAAGCTGGCTCAGACCGCTCCAGCCGCGACTAATGGCGGTCAGTTGAGCGCTCGCTTGATGGACTCGCCGATCATCTACACGGTTGGGCACTCGACTCGTTCGCTTGAGGAGCTCACCGGCCTGCTGGAAGCCGCGAACGTGCGCGAGCTGGCCGATGTGCGAAGTGTTCCCCGATCGCGGCACCACCCTCAATTCGCGGGCGAGGCGTTGGCGAGCTCGCTTCCCGTCCATGGGATCGCCTACGTGCATGACGGGGCGCTCGGCGGGTTTCGGCGGGCACAGCCGGACTCACCCAACACGGGCTGGGAGCACCCGGCGTTCCGCGGCTACGCCGATTACATGGCAAGCGAAGAGTTCCTTGGCGCACTGGAGCGTCTGCAGACATGCGCGCGGCAGCACGCCGTTTGCGTGATGTGCGCCGAGGCGCTGTGGTGGCGCTGTCACCGACGACTTATCTCAGACGCGCTCGTGATCCGCGGCTGGCGTGTTCTGCACCTCGGGCTGCAGCCCCAGCCGGTCGAACACGAGCTCACACCCTTCGCGGTGCAAGGCGAAGACCACACACTCACCTACCCTCCGCTGCAAACCGAGCTGGCCACAGTGGCGTAGCGTCGGACACCAACGTTCACGCCGTGGCGCTCGGGGCGCGCAAGGGGAGCACCCGAGCCGCGTAAGAAACCGCCCGCGCCCGGCGCTTAAGGACCATGCGAATGTTCAACCGAGGACGCGATGTATAAAACGATGCCGAGCCGTGCTCGCTTGGCGGATCGATCGCCTTGGCGCCGCCGGCTTCCCCACCCGGCACGCCGACGCGGCTCGCGCGCGACACCAGCTACGACGTGCACGCGCTACTCGACGCGACGCGCATGAGCCCACCGACGACCAGCTCGCCCACCGGCACCGCGTCACAGCGAACACCAGCCAGCCTCGATCGCGCGCATCGAACACCGGCCAAACCATGCGCGCCCCATTACTCCATACCGTTTGGCGTGCCGTTCCACAGCGCGATGAGCGACGCTGACATAGCTCACCTCGCCGCCGAGCTGAACATGACGACCTGTTTTCACCCGAAGCTGCACCCGGCTGTGGCGCCGCTCGGCTTCGTGCGCCTTGACTTCTACAGCGGCCTGTTTCTCCGCCGCGGTAAACGCGAGGGTGAATGGGTGCTTGAGTGCCGCACGTGGGACCGGCCTGCCCCAGACACTCTCCGCGAATGGCAGATCCTCGCCGCCGGTGCCGCCCGCATGCTTGACCCAAGCGTCCCGGTCCCCTCACGCACTCAACCGTCACGCCGGCCGGAGATCGCACCGCCACCAGGGCGCCTGCTACGGCGACGCAGACAACGATGAGGTCACCCGCTTAGGGGCGCTCATCCAGAGCGCGCGGCGGACCCGTCGGCTGTGATCGCGGCACCGCCGGGCTCGATGACGCTGAACCAACGGAGCGGGTCGTGCGATGACGGGGAACCCGAGTACGAGCGTCGTGGGCGGGGTAAGACCTGCGACTACGGTGACGCTGAGGGGGCATGAACACAATTTCCCTCGCACACACGCTTCGGTCCTGAGTTCCTCAGCCCGACAGGAGGAAGAACAATGAGCAAGCAGACATTCATCATCGTCGGCGCGAGCCTGGCGGGCGCGAAGGCAGCGGAGGAGCTTCGCAGTGCGGGGTTCGATGGGCGGGTGCTATTGATCGGCGCGGAGTCCGAGCGTCCGTATGAACGCCCGCCGCTGAGTAAGGACTACCTGCGTGGCGAGTCCGAGCGTGAGAAGGCCTACGTCCACGAGAAGGGCTTCTACGAACAGCATCAGATCGAGCTCGAGACCGACGCCACGGTGACCGCGATCGACCCCGCCGGATCGCGCGTCACGCTCGCCGACGCGCGCGAGTTCGGCTACGACCGGCTGCTGCTGGCCACGGGCGCCGAGCCGAACCGGATCTCGATCGCGGGCGCCGAGCTCGACGGGGTCCACTACCTGCGCACGCTCGCTGACTGCGACGTGCTGCGCGAGCGGCTGGCGACCGGCGGGCGGGTGCTCGTCGTCGGCGCCGGCTGGATCGGCAGCGAGTTCGCCGCCGTGGCACGCCAGCATGGACTCGACGTCACGGTCGTCGATCCAAGCTCGCTGCCGCTGGAGCACATCTTCGGCCCCGAGATCGGCGCGTTCTACCGCGACGTGCACCGCGACCACGGCGTCGAGCTCATGCTCGGCGAAGGCGTCGAGGCGTTCGAGGGCGACGGTGCCGTGCAGCGCGTGCGCACTACCACAGGCCGGGTGATCGAGTGCGACTTCGTGGTGGTAGGCATCGGCGCGACGCCGCGCGTCGAGCTCGCAAGGGGCGCGGGCCTGGAGATCGACAACGGCATCCTCGTGGACGAGAAGCTTCAGAGCTCAACTCCGAACGTGTTCGCGGCCGGTGACGTCGCGCGCGCGATGCACCCGTTCTACGACGAGCGGATCCGTGTCGAGCACTGGTCAAACGCGCTCAACCAGGGCCCCGCCGCGGCGCACGCGATGCTCGGCGAGCCGGTCAGCTACGACCGGATCCCGTATTTCTTCTCCGACCAGTACGACGTCGGGATGGAGTACTCCGGGTACGCACCCAAGTGGGACGAGGTCGTCTTCCGCGGCGACCCAGCCCAAGGCGAGTTCATCGCGTTCTGGCTGCGCGACGAATGCGTCCTTGCCGGCATGAACGTCAACGTCTGGGATGTCAACGAGCACGTCCAAGCGTTGATCCGCTCCTGCCAGCAGGTCGACGTCGCCGCGCTGACCGACACCGACACGCCACTGGAGTCGCTCGTCGGCGAGCTCACCACCGGAAGCTAGGAGGCCTAGATCATGCTTTGCTATTCCTGCGCTGAGCAAGGGATCAAGCAGCCTGCGGTCGCGCTGTGCCGCAGCTGCACCGCGGGGCTGTGCTTGGAGCATCTGCGCGACACGGCGTCACGGTTCGCGTCGAGTCGCATCCTTGAGAGCTGTCATCACGACACGTGGGTCGTGGCCGATCACCCTGCGGGTGCGAGCGAACACCCGGCCGAGAGAGCACCTGGAGACAGCCCAGGCAAGACGTCCGCCAGATAGCTTGAGGACCGGCGTACCGGTGCTAGTCTGTGCTGCGGAGGGCATCACTGTGAGGTCGGTCCCTACGGGCCGGCAGCACCGCCTGACTTCTGAGGTTTGCTGATAGAACGCAACCCGGGAGGTCGATGTGCCCGAGATTTCACCTCGAACCGAGCCAGCAGAAACGCTCCCGCGTGGCGCTGCGTCCTCGTTCGCGGGCCCCGGCGATGAGGCTGTGCCACGGCGGCCGCTCGATCTCGAGTCCCGATCGTGGTGGGAGCGCCTGCATGCGACACAGCCGATACGCGGCTGGGCGATCGCCGAGCTACACGAGCGCCTGCGCCGCGAGGCGGCGTTCCACATCCGTCATCGCGTCGGAGGCTTGACGGACTTCCCCAGAAGCGACATCGACGATCTCGCCACGCAGGCCGCCAGCGACGCACTGATGGTGCTGTTGCGCAAGCTCGATGACTACCGCGGCGAGAGCCAGTTCTGGACGTGGGCGCGGCGGTTCGCCCAGCTCGAGGCGCCCGTGAGCATCCGCCGTCGCCTCGGACATGACCACGTCGGAATCTCGCGGGATCCCGAGCAAGCGCTGCTCGTCGCGGACCCCGGGTGCTCTGCGCGAGATCGCGTGGAGACCCGCGAGCTCCTGCAGAACGTGACCGACTGCATCACCGATCAGCTGACCGCACGCCAGCGAACCGTCCTGGTCGCGGTCGCCATCAACGGTACCCCAACCGACACGATCGCCGGCGAGCTCGACAGCACCCCCGGAGCGATCTACAAGTCGCTGCACGACGCCCGCGCCAAGCTCAAGCACCACCTGCCACAGCCTGTATGTTGAAAGCACCGATCCGGGCGCGGACGGCCCTGTGGTCAGTCTGCGTTCGGGCCGTTGTCGTTGGGACGATGGATGACGAGTACGGGCCGCTCGGCGTGATGCACGACAGCACCCGAGACGCTTCCCAGCAGCGCCGAGTGCATCCCCGTGAGTCCTCGCGTGCCCACAACGATTGCCGCCGCGTCGTGACTGTCGGCGACCTGGACGATCGTCTTCCACACGGCCTCGGTCGCCTCGACGGCCACCGCCTCGGCGTCCAGACCAGCGTCCCTCGCGATGCGGGCACCCTCGCTGGCGACGCGACCAGCGTCCTCGGTGGCCGCCCGGTCGAGCTCGACAAAGTCGACCATCGGCGCCATCGCGCCCGACCACGCAAAGCCGCCGAGGCCGGCTGTGGGCTGCCACACGGTCAACACCAACGCGCGCCTCACACCAAACAGCCCGGCGGCAGTCTCGATGGCGTGCTTGGCGTCCTCAGACCTGTCGTAGCAGATGAGCAGTGGACCGTCAGAGTCCGCGGCCATGAAGCCTCCTCGAGATTGATTGCTCGCCAACGGAGCGCACCACATTCGCCGATTCGCCGTCGGGAGACCTCGTCATCAGCTGACTTGACACGTTTCTATAGCGTCGCCGTGGCGGTCGTTCTTACCCGTGTCAAAGACTTGCGTGTGGCCGACCGTGATCGGCAGCCAGATGCTGGTGTGTAGGGGTTCGTGCATGCTCGGTTTGCCTGATGGTGTGAGAGCGTGCCTGTTTGATCTCGACGGCGTGCTCACTGAAACCGCGAAGGTCCATGCGGCCGCCTGGAGGGAGATGTTCGACGGTTATCTGCGCGAACGAGCGGAGCGCAGCGGCGAGGAGTTCGTGGCGTTTGACTCGGTCAGCGACTATGACGAGTACGTCGACGGCAAGCCTCGCTATGAGGGCGTCAGCTCGTTCTTGGAGGCGCGCGGTATCGACCTGCCGCAGGGCCGGGAGAGCGACGCGGCGGACGTCAAGACGATCGACGGCCTTGGCAACCGCAAGAACGACATCGTGCTGAGAATGATCAAAGACCAGGGCGTCCAGGCGTATGACGGGTCGGTGCGCTACGTGCGGGCGGCACGGGAGGCCGGGTTGGCACGGGCGGTGGTCTCCTCGAGCACGAACTGCCGTGATGTGCTGCTCGCCGCGGGTATCGAGGACCTCTTCGAGGAGCGCATCGACGGGGTGGTTGCCGAGCGCGAGCATCTGCAGGGGAAGCCCGCTCCTGACACGTTCCTGGCGGGCGCGCGAGCGCTGGGCGTCGAGCCGGGTCAGGCGGCGGTGTTCGAGGACGCGCTGGTGGGCGTTCAGGCAGGCAGGGCCGGCGGCTTTGCCTGCGTGGTGGGAGTCGACCGGGTCGGCCAGGCCAAGGAGCTGCGCGAGCACGGCGCCGACATCGTCGTCGGCGATCTCGCCGAGCTGCTCGACACGGCGTGATCTCTCACCCCGCCTACGCGGTCGAGCCGTGGTCGGTTCGCGAGACCGAGCTTGACCTGGACGTGATCGACCAAGCGGGGTCGGTGTTCGCGCTGTCAAACGGGCACATCGGGCTGCGTGGAAACCTCGACGAGGGCGAGCCACCGGGCCTACCGGGCACCTATCTGAACGGCTTCTACGAGGAGCGCCCTTTGCCGTATGCCGAGGCTGGCTACGGCTACCCCGAGGCGGGCCAGACTGCGGTCAACGTCACCAATGGCAAGGTCATTCGCCTGCTGGTCGACGACGAGCCATTCGACGTGCGCTTCGGCGAGCTGGAAAGCCACGAGCGGGTGCTGGACTTCCGGGCCGGCGTGCTCCAGCGCCGCGCAGAGTGGCGCTCCCCGGCCGGCAAGCGGATACGCATCTCCTCGGTGCGGCTGGTCTCGTTGGTGCAGCGAGCGGTCGCCGCCGTCCTTTATGAAGTCGAGGCGGTCGATGACCCGGTGCGGCTCGTCGTGCAGTCAGAGCTCGTAGCGAACGAGCCGATGCCGGAGGTCGATATCGACCCGCGAGCGGCGGCGAACCTGGGCGCACCGCTGCGCTCGGAGCAGTTCTCAGACCACGACGCCCGCGCCGTGCTGGTGCACGTCACGAAGCAGAGCGCGCTGCGGATGGCCGCGGGCATGGACCACTTCGTCGAGGGCCCGGATGGGACCGAGACGTCGACCGAGAGCAGCGAGGACCTCGCACGCGTCACGATCACGGCCGACGTGGCGCCAGGGCAGCGGCTGCGGGTCGTCAAGCTGCTGGCGTACGGGTGGTCGAGCCAACGCTCGACGGCGGCGCTTCGCGACCAGGTCGCCGCGGCGCTCGCCGAGGCGCGCCGCACAGGCTGGGACGGGCTGCTCGCCGGCCAGCGCGGCTACCTGGATGACTTTTGGGAGCGCGCCGACGTGGAGCTTGAGGGTGACGCCGAGCTCCAGCAGTCGGTGCGCTTCGCCCTCTTTCACACCCTGCAGGCTGGTGCCAGGGGCGAGCGCAGGGCGATCGCCGCCAAGGGCCTGACAGGCCCGGGGTATGACGGACACACCTTCTGGGACACCGAGACCTTCGTCCTCCCGGTCCTCACCTACACCGCGCCGCACGCTGCCCGCGATGCGCTGCGCTGGCGCCACGCCACACTAGGAATGGCACTCGAGCGGGCCAAGCTCCTGGGTTTCAAGGGTGCGGCGTTTCCCTGGCGCACGATCGACGGGCAGGAGTGCTCCGGGTACTGGCCCGCGGGAACGGCCGCGTTTCACATCGCCGCGGACATCGCCGATTCCGTCGGCCGCTATCAGGCCGCAGCCGACGACGAAGCGTTCGAGCGCGAGACCGGCCTCGAGCTTCTCGTCGAGACGGCGCGACTGTGGCGCTCGCTGGGCCACCACGACACGGGCGGGCGCTTTCGCATCGACGGGGTGACCGGTCCCGATGAGTACAGCGCCGTCGCCGACAACAACGTTTACACCAACCTCATGGCGCAGCGAAACCTGCGTCTCGCAGCGGACGCCGTCGAACGCCACGTCGAGCGGGCCGCCGAGATCGGCGTCGACCCGGAGGAGACGGCGGCCTGGCGTGACGCCGCTTCGGCCATGCTCATCCCTTTCGATGAGCAACTGGGCGTCCACCCACAGGCCGAGGGCTTCACCGAGCACCAGATGTGGGACTTCAAGCGCACCACGCCCGAGCAGTATCCGCTGCTGCTGCACTTCCCCTACTTCGACCTGTACCGCAAGCAGGTCCTCAAGCAGGCCGACCTCGTGCTCGCCCTGCACCTGCGCGGAGACGCATTCAGCGCCGAGGAGAAGGCCCGCAACTTCGCCTACTACGAGGCGCTGACGGTTCGTGACTCCTCGCTATCGGCCTGCACGCAGGCTGTCATCGCAGCAGAGGTAGGGCACCTCGAGCTGGCCTACGACTACTTCGCAGAGGCCACTCTCATGGATCTCGAAAACCTGGAGCACAACACCCGCGACGGACTACACATAGCCTCGCTCGCCGGCGCGTGGATCGTCGCCGTCGCCGGGTTCGGTGGCATGCGCGACCACGACGGCACCCTGAGCTTCGCGCCCCGCCTCCCGCAGAGACTCACACGCCTGGCCTTCGGCATGTGCTTTCGCGAGAGGCGCCTGAAGGTCGAGGTCACCCACGGGGAGGCCCGCTACTGGCTAGCGCAGGGGCGGCCGCTGCAGATCACCCATCACGGCCAGACAATCAACGTCACCAAAGACCACCCGGTGAGTTGTCCGCTCCCCGAGATCGCGGCAGGCGAGGCGCCAAAGCAACCCTCGGGAAGGCGCCCGGCACAGCGACGAGCGCCGGGCTAAGGTCACTAGGCGATCGCCACGCCGAACCACTTAGGGACGAGCTCTTGATGCACCAACGTGTTCCCCGACGGCGAGCCTGGCAACTCTCGCGTATTCAGGTCGCGCTACCAACCCGGAGGTGGCCTGCGATGCTCATCTCAGGGCGCGCCTGTAGTAGGCCGCGTTCTTCTCTATGTAGTGCTGCCACTCGGGCGGGACCTGGTCCTCAGCGGTGATGGCGTCGACGGGGCACGCCTCGACGCACGCGTCGCAGTCGATGCACTCATCCGGGTCGATATAGAGCTGCTCGGCTTCCTCGAATCCGGGCTCGTCCGGGGTCGGATGGATGCAGTCCACGGGGCAGACCTCCACGCACGAGGTGTCCTTGGTGGCTATGCAGGGCTCGTTGATCACGTAGGTCATCGGCGGTCTCCTCGTAGGGCCTTTATTACACCGTGAGTGGTATAAAGCGTAACAGGCGATCGTTGCCTTTTCCCAGTGCGACTGTGCAAAACTCTTGATCGTGATCGACCTTCCGCTTGCCACCTCTTCTGAGGACGCGCTCGCCCAGCCGACCAGGGCCCGCCTGTTCGAGCTGCTGGGCGAGCTGGGGCGCCCGGCCGGCACGGTCGAGCTCGCGGAGCGTCTCAGCCTTCACCCCAACGGCGTCCGCGTGCACCTCGAGCGCCTTGAGCGCGCCGGGCTGGTCGCGCGCGCCCGCGCGCGCCGGGCTCGGGGACGACCGCGCGACGCGTGGACGGTCGCATCTGACGCACGACCGGGCGGGCATGCGCCGCACGCCTACGCCGAACTCGCCCGCTGGCTCGCCCGCGCGATGCGCTCCGGACCCAGCGGCCTGCGAGGCATCGAGGCCGCCGGCAAACAGATTGGCCGCGAGCTCGCGCCAAAGGACGGAACGCTCGGCGAGAACGCACTCCAGAACACGTTGGCCGGACTCGGCTTCCAGCCCGAGGTGCAGCTCCGCAAGGGCAACCGGCTCACGTTCCGCTTGGGCAACTGCCCCTACCGCGACGCCGTGGCAGAGAACCAGCCGGTCGTCTGCACACTGCACCGAGGCATCACCCGCGGCCTGCTCGATGTGCTCGACCCGCGCGCCAAGCTCGCCGGGTTCGTCCCACACGACCCCGACAAAGCGGGCTGCCTCATCGAGCTCAGCGGAATCCACGCCGTGCCCGACGCGAAATGAGCAGGAGGGCGGGACACCACGCGCCAACGGCAGCTCGGCGTTGGCACCGGCGGGCCTTCGCTCCCGACGCGCCCCGCCCGAGTGAGCTGCTCGCGGCGTTCTTCCGCACCGGTCTGTTGTTCATGCTCGCCGCTCTCGCCGCCGTGATCGCACACACAATCAGCGGCCGCGTCTGGCTGCATTGGCTGGCGCTGCACCTTCTGTTCCTTGGCGGGATCTCCCAGCTCGTGCTCGGCGCCGGGCAGTTCTTCGTCTGCGCCTTCCTCGCCACCGACCCGCCGCCACGCCGCCTGATCTGGGCGCAGCTGGCAGTCTGGAACGTTGGCACGCTGCTGGTTGCGGTCGGCGTTCCGACTGCGACCAGCGGTCTCGTGGACGGCGGTGACGTGCTGATCGCGGCCGGGCTCGTGCTGTTCGCCGTGGCGCTGCGCAGCATGGAGCGACGCTCGCTGCAGCGGGCTCCGTGGGCGCTGCGGCTGGTATCAGGCCTCGGCGGCATGCCTGGGAGCTGGCGCCCTGGCGGGCGTGCTGATGGCTGGCGGCACAGCGTGGCCGTACGGCAGCCTGCTCGGGGCGCACCTTGCGCTCAACCTCGGTGGCTGGTTTGGCACGGCGATCGTCGGCACGCTGCACACCTTCTTCCCCTCGCTTACACAGACGCAGCTCCGCTATCCGCGCCTGCAGCGTCCGACCTATGTCCTGTGGCTGCTAGGCATTGTCGGACTGGCGGCCGGCGCCGCCTTCGCCCGCGCCGGGGTACTTGCCACGGGCTGGACCTGCCTGCTCCTCGCCGCCACGCTGCTCGCGGTGAACCTGCTCGCCTCGCTGCGCACCGCCGCCCGCCCGCTCGGCCTGCCGGCCCGCCTGCTGGCGCTCGCCCAAGTCTTCCTCCCCGCCGGACTGCTCCTCGCGCTCGTGGCGACGCTTGACGCAGGCGCGGAAGCGCCCTTCACAGGCCCACCGCGGGCCGCGCTCGCCGTGTTGCTGGTGGCCGGCTGGATCGGGCTCACCGTCGCGGGCTCACTCATGCACCTGCTTGCGATCCTCGCCCGCATCAGGAACTTCACGCTCTCCATGCCCCAGCCCCGCCCGCTCCGCGACCGGACGCTCACCGCCACGGCGGGTGCGGGTGTCGCCGCGCTCGCGCTCGCGCGTGCGCCCGGGCTGGCCCCGCTCGGCGCTCCCGCGGCCGTGGTCACGGTGGCCGTGGGGGGCCTGCTGGCGATCCGCGTGCTCGTGCTCGCGCTGCGCGCCGTGGGACCCACGGCGTCATGAAGCGCCACCCCGCCCTCGTCCCACTCTCGCGCGATCACCACCACGCACTCGTGATCGCCCAGCGCCTGCGCCGCGCGACCGTCGAGACCGCCACGGAGGCGGGCCGAGCATTCCTCAGCCACTGGGACGCCGAGGAGAAGCTGCACTTCCGCCTCGAGGAGGAGCTTCTGCTCCCAGCCTATGCTGCTCACGGCGAGTGCGACCACCCCGCGATCATCCGCATGCTCCTCGACCACATGCTGATCCGCCGCGACGCTGCCCGGCTCGCCGGCACGCCGCCACTCGAGCTGCTGCACGACCTCGGTGCGCGACTCGCAGACCACGTCCGCCTCGAGGAGCACGAGGTCTTCCCGCTGATCGAGGCGACGATCCCCGAGGCCGAGCTCCAGACGCTTGGCGATCGCATACGCGATGCCGAGCATTGACCTCCAGCGAGCGCACCAGGGATCCCAGCGTGATGGGACGGGCTTTGGCAGACTTTAAGTGTGATCCTTGAGCGGATTGGGGTCGTGGCGCCTATCGTGCAAGCCCCGATGGGCGGTGGACTGAGCCGACACGAGCTGGCAGCCGCCGTCTCGGACGCCGGTGGCCTTGGAACGATCGCGGTCAACGGGGCGGCGAACATAGCGCGCGAGCTCGCGGCAGCGCGGGCGCTGACAGGACGGCCGATCGCGGTGAACGTCCTGCTTCCCTTCGCGCGGCGCGATTGGTTCGTGGCCGCGGCCAGCGCCGACGCTGTCATCACCTTCTGGGGCGCGCCGAAGCGACGCACGCCGGGAGTGTGGCTGCACCAGTGCGGCTCGGCAGCGGAGGCGAGGTCCGCTCACGCCGCGGGCGCCGACGCAGTGATCGTCCAGGGCGTGGAGGCAGGCGGCCATGTTCGCGGCACCACGCCGGCACTCGACCTGCTCGAAGAGGTCCGCTCTGCGCTGCCGCACGACTACCCGCTGCTGCTCGCGGGCGGGATCGCAGAACGCGACGACGTTCACCGCGCCCTCGATGCCGGGGCGGTGGCGGCTGTGGCAGGCACGCGCTTCCTGCTCTCCGACGAGAGCCGGGCCCACCCACGCTATAAGCAACGGCTCATCGAGGCCGACGAGACGGTCCTCACGGAGCTGTTCGGCGTGGGCTGGCCGGCACCCCACCGCGTGCTGCGCAATGCGGCGACCGAGCGCTGGCTTACCGGCGATATCCGAGGCCCCGCGTCAAACCGCGTGCTCAACCGCCTCTCGGCCTTCGGCGCTCGCTACATTCCAGCTGCAATACAGGAGCGCATGATCCGCGCCCAGCACCCCGGAAGCCGCCTGCTGACGCCGATCACCGCCACTGACGATCGAAACGACAATCTCCTCGACGCCGGGGCGCTCTACGCCGGCCAGACCGTCGCGCGCATCCGCGACATCCGACCCGCCGGCGAGCTCGTCGCCGCCCTGACACCCTGAGTCCCCACCGCGGCCTTCGACGAGGTCTTCCGGACACATCGCAGAGAGACTGGACCAGCTCTTCGCAAACTTCACGGACTACGGATGCGGGGTGAGTGAGTCGTCGCCGCGTCCGGCTCGGACCGGTGCAGGGTCGAGCGTAAGCGGCGGGCGACCGGGCACGTATCGGGCGTACCAGCGCCGGCCGAGCAGGCGCTGGGTGTTCCACGCGATGGCCCCCACCGCGCCGCGGCGGTGCAGCCAGAAGCGGTCGGGCACCTGCTCGCGCGGCTCCGTTCGCTGCGCGTCGACATCGGCGATCACGTAGCCCGAGCCCTCGGAGCCTTCGCGGCGGGCCAGCACTCGGCCGTGCGCGTTCGGCGATCTGCGCGCCGCCCTGGAAGTGGCCGTGGTAGGTGACCGCAGGCAGCTCGGGCATAGGGCACGAGAACTCACCCGTGATCGCCGCATGCGCGACTGGCGCGCCGACGTAGCGGCCGAATGCGCTGGGAGCGTACGCGGCGGTGACGGCATTCGCCTCCTCGGCCCGTCGGGTGTAAGCGGTCGGCGGCCATTGCGGGATGCTCCACCAGTTGGAGCCGCCCATCACGAGATCGACGCTCCCGCGCAGCCGGCGCGCCGTCCCGCTGCGCATGAACTCCCAGCAGACCGCCGCGCCGACGGTCAAATCAGGAGTCTCGATCACCCCGTCATCGTCCCCACCCACGTAGAGCGCGTTCTCCCACATCGTCGGCAGGTCCTTGTCGTGACGTCCGAGCAGCCCATCCGGCCCTGCGAGGAGGAACGCGTTGCGGACCTCTCCGTCAGCGTCTCTGCATAGAAACGACCCGCCGATGAGAACACGCTCCTCACGGCCCAGCCGCAGCAGCATGTCGGTCGCCGCGCCGTCGGGCGCCAGTGCGGCGCCTGCGAGCTCGGGAACGAACGCGGCACCGGTCGTGAAGAACTCGGGCAGCGCGATCGCCTGCGCACCCGCGCGCGCCGCGTCCCGAGCCAGCGACTCGCACGCTGCGAGGTTGGCCGGGACGTCCGCGAGGGCTACGTTGAGCTGAACAGCCGCGACCCGCATGCTCTCGATCCTACCCTGCCCAAACCACCCGCGAGCGCGCCTGCAGGCGAGACGTGATGGACCGGGTCAGGCGTCGGCCAACCCGGTGCGTTTCACGGTGGACGTAGGCTTGGACACCGTCCGAGCGCGTCGGCTGAGGGTGGGCGCACGCCTGCTTACGCGACGCGATGCGGAGGTGTCCGGCCCGACGCCCATCCGCCGCGCGAGCAGTTCCTCCTTGAAGGTGCGCTCCCCGAACTGCTCGAAAGCGCGCTGTATCTGCCGAGGTGAGGTAGCCAGGACGCTCGCCAGCGCCTCCAGTGTCAGGGACCGCTGGTAGTGGCGCTCGATCGCGGCGCAAGCCACGACGTACAGCCGGCGGCGCTCTTTGACCGTGTGGGGGCGCATCCCGCGGCGGGCCGCACGGCCCGCCCGCTGGCCCACAGCGCCGCTCATATGGCGATTTTGTCGAACCGCAAGGCCGCCCTCGACAAGAACAGTCGATTGCCGGCCCCTTCTAGCAGCCCGGCGGCGCGCAGCCTTCCGATCGCGTCTATGAACGCAACCCGGCTCTTCTTTTTCACCCCCATCGCGCGGAGTAGCGCTTTGCGGGTCATCGACTTTATGCCGCTGCAATCGCGGGCCAGAAGAGCCTCCAGGACCGCAAACTCGTGTCGGCGCTCGAAGTCGGGCTCGGAGCAGTCGTGGTGTATGCCGAAAAAGCGAGCGGCGGCATAGGTCGGTGAGGCAAGGTCTCCCCAGCGGTTAGCCAGCCCGTCGTAGCTGAGGCGTGCGAGCGCCGACGGTATATGACCTGGGAGGCTGGTCGTGTGGGCGAGTTCGGCCTCGCTCCACGGCCGCGGGTAGTCGAGCATGAGTTCGAGAAGGGCGTTATCGAGTGCTGCCGCAGCCTCTGCACTTTCACGGTGTTGCATATTGGTCTGTGACCTCCCATGCCGCCGTTCTGCCAGCGCCCCGCGGCGCCGCGAGCGCGCGGCTTCCCGTTACACGACCATCAATACTGGTGCCGCGCGGAAGTTCAGCGCAGGATGCATAGTTGACACACAGTTGAATCACTGTGGACCACAACCTCATGCCGCGCGCATCGCCGGTGGTGGACCGGCGGCGCGATCTCTGACGCATAGCGAGTAGCCGACCCCGCGAGCGTTGACGATCCAGCCCTCGGCTCCCACGGCCGCGAGCTTGCTGCGCAACCGTGAAGCATGCGAGTCAAGGGTGCGCGTCGTCCCGAGTGCCTTGTAACCCCACACGTCCGAAAGCAGCTCTGACTTCGTGAACACCCTCCCGGGGCAGCGTGCGAGACACACAAGCAGGCTGTATTCCATCCGTCGCAGCACGACGGGGTTAGAGTTAAACGTCACGCTTCGCGCGTCCAGGTCGATAACGAGGTCGCGGAGCGACACCAAGCCCGACGAGGCGAGGGATGGTGAGCGACGCACGAGGGCGGTGATCCGCGCGAGTAGCTCCCGTGGATGAACGGGCTCTCGGATCACATCGTCGCTTCCAGCGTCAAATGCGCGCAGCACATCACCCTCCGTATCACCGCGCGCGATCCATAGAACTCGCATCGTCGAGCTGACCGCCGGGGCAAGCGCGCCCGCCCGAAGTTCCCGCAGCACCGCGAGCGATCCCGCGTCGCGCCCGCAGCCGAAGATCAGTAGCTCGACATCCCCCGGCTCGCAGCACAATCTCAAAAACTCTTGATTGGGCGCCTTTCGAGCGTCAAAGCCGTCGAGTAGTAGCTCATCCACTATCGGCTTGTTTCGCAGGGTATCCCCAAAGACGACGATCGTCCTGCCCACCGCGTCGCCCGCTTCTCTGTTGCTCGATGTATCTGTCATCTATTTTCCTTTTCCCGGTGGCGTGACCTCGGCTCCCGCCCGCGGGCGAGCAGCAACGCTTCACCCACCTAGAGGTGAAGTGTTGCAAGCCTGCGAGTGTTAGGTGCTTCGGTCCGATTCGCGCGGCTTGTCTCGCTTAGACCGGCGCCACAGAATCGTGTTGACGCCACCACGTCTAACTGGCCGACCGGACGGGTTAATTCACGACAAAAACCAGCGCCGCAAAGGCTTCCGGTAGCGACGGGAAAGGCGCGGCCAGCGAGTTGCCCGGACGTGGGCGCTTGCGATTCCTCGCCCGGAGAGGTACCACCTGTGGCATGGCGATGAAAACAGGCGACTTTGAGACAGGCGCGACAAAAGCAGCGTCGATCCTTCACCAGCCAGAAGAGCTCGACATCGAGCTCCTGCCGTTTCTCAGCAAGGTCGACACGCTTGGCGTCGTGCTGAAGGCACCGCTCGTTTTCATGGTGCCCTACCTCGCCGAGCTCGCGCCGATCGCGAACCGGGCCTATCGCGGCAAGCGCGAGGCGGTAGCCCGCGCCGAAGCAGAAGGCAAGTGGCAGAAGGTGCTCTGGCTGCACGAGAAGCCCTACCGAATGAGCGTGTTCCTTCAGGTATGCAACCGCATGGCCGACCGCGACTACTGGCAGGCGCTCGGCAGTCTGTGGCTTGAGACCGAGAATCTCCACGAGGATCAGAACGAGTGGGTGGGCGCGCTTACCGCCGACCGCGCCGGTCGCCCCCGATGGCTGATGGACGAGGACGAGCGCGCCGTCCTCGCCAGTCTCGGTGACAAGTGACCGCTCACCGCGGGTTCCGTCGCGCGGGCAGGCACCTCGCACCGAGTTGGACGCTGAGCCTGGCGAGGGCGGAATGGTTCGCCCGACGCGGGATCGACCCCGGCACCAGCGGCTACGTTGCGAGCGTGACCGTGCCCAGGACGAGCGTGATCGCATACTTCGGCGGGCGCAGCGAGCAGGAGATCGTGCTCGATCCCGGTCAGCTACCCGAGCCGCAGATCACCGAGGTAGCGGCGCGCTTAATGCTTACGTGCGATCCGTGATCTGACACTCTGTGCCGGGTGAGCGATACATCTTCAGAGCGGCAGGGCTTGACCGGGCGGCAGCTGGCTGACGCACGCAGAGATCCTCGTCTGGGGCATGGCCGGGAGGCGATGGCGGCGGACTGGTGGGCTGCGATGGGTGCCGCCGAGCGGGTACGCACGCTCGCTGACTGGGGTCTCCAGGAGCTGGTGGACTCTGAGGCTCACGAGCGCCAGCGCCTCGACGCACAGAGCGTAGCCGACGGGGCCGAGCGCGAGGCGGCACTGGCGGCGGCGAGCGAGCGAGCTGAGCTCGCGAAGGCTGAGAAAGAGAATCAGCTCGTCGAGCTAAACGCGACGACGCTCGTATCGATGCTAGGCGCACTTGACGCGCTCGTTGAGGGGCTTGTCCCGGCCGCCCGAGACTTTCTGATCGAGCACCTCTCGCGGAGGATGATCGACGGGGCGCGTAGCCCGGAGCCGCAGGCCGCCGCTCAACTTGACGACGAAACCTCGCAAGCCCTCCTTCAGCACGTGCGGGGCTTCGTCGCGGAGCAGCTTGGCACCTCGGACGCCGTACCGCAAGGCACGGGCGCAAAGCGCTGGGAGAGCGTTCTCAAACACGCAGGGCTACAGGTTGCAGCGAGCCGCCCGATTCCTGATGATCTCGACACAGCGCTGAACGAGATGGTTCAGCTACGCCACGTGCTGACTCATCGCGCCGGAAGGGTCGATGACCGTGCGCTCGTGAAAGCCGCGTCACTCCCATATGCCGACGGGGATCTGGTGCGGATCAGTCGCGAGGACTACCGCCGCTACTCAGCTGCACTGTGGACATATGGCGAAGAGATCATCCACCGGGTGATGGGCGACCTCGCGCCGGCACCTTCGCTTGAGGAATGGCGGCAGAACTACACGTTGAACGCGTAGCGATGCGCGTGGTCGTCGGTCGCTGTCACGCGGTGCCTCGGCCCGCCACCGCGTATTTAGGCGATCAATAGGCCGCGACCAAGCTCCGAGCCGGCCTCGGCGCGATGGTTTCCGTCGCCGTGCTCAGTCAGCGTCCGGCCGGTCTGCGGGTTGAAACAGTCCGTGGCGGATGCTGCCCATGAGTTCGCCCCAGCGTTCGTCTTGGTAGCGAGACCGCCGAGTCGCCTTCGAGCACAGATCCGGCGTGAGATCGATGAAGTTCGCGAAGGGTAGTGCGGCGAAGCCCGACTCGACCTTCCATCGCCGCATCAGCTCGGCGAAGTTCGCCCCCTGTTCCATCAGCGCCTCGATCGCTGCGAGCTCCTCGGCGCCCAGCAAGGCGACCGGCGGGAGACCTGTCAGAAGGCCGCGGCGACCGATTTCCCTGGCGATGATTTGTGGCATCGGCGGCATCGACGGGAAACCCTCGATCGCCAGGATCACCGGGAAGATCGTGCTGATACGCGCTCGATCCATTGTGTCGAGCACGAGCGTGCCGGAGCGGAAGTCTGTGATGTTGCGGTCTAGCTGCTTGGCCTTCTTGAGTACACCAGCCTCGAGGTCACTTGAGAACGCCGCATAGTCGCCGTGCGTTAGCGTGGCGACTTGCTGGCGCTTGGATACGACCTCAATGAAGACGGCCTCCGGCTCATAGTCGAGCACCACATCGGTCGAGTCAACGTTCCCCTGACGGCTTTGGTAGGGCCTGGCTCGATGGACTCGCTTGACCCCGACCGTCGGGATGGCGCGCTCGAACGTCCGCTGCACCCATTCCTCAAATACCTGGCCAAACGCGCCGGTGAAGTGCTCGCGGGGCTTGCCTTCTGCCATCGCGGCATCGGAGAGCACCCAGAAGATCCCCTCCGTCATGTGGCGCTCGAATGAGTCGACGGCAAACGGGACAAGCGGCTCAGCTTCGCCTGGCATCTGGAGGAGCGGCCGTTGCTCGAACGCTTGGCATCGGTAGACCGTCGGGCCGAGCCGTGCTTCTTCGGCGATGATCTCGGCGCGAGCCTCGTCGAGTGTCACGGCGGTCTGCGCGAGGACGGCATCCCATTCGACTTGCTCCACAGGCGTGTTGGCGAAGAAGGCGCGAGGAACGATGAGGTAGTCATCCGAGCTAAAGCTCCCGTACCCGAGGAACTGTGTATAGATCGCGAAGCCGACCATCAGCCAGCGCTGAAGTGAAATGCCCGTGTGGTGCTCGAACGCGGTAGCCGCATCGAAAGCCTCGGCAGTGGCGACCTCATCCCAGGTACGAGCGAAGATGTCGTAGTAGCGCGTCCAGAGAGCCACGCTATCGGGCCGGTGGTTGATCGCGGTTTGGCGGAGGATGAACGACACGACTTGTTCCTCTCGGTCCAATCGCAGATCCTCCCCGAGTAGCTCGGTGACTGCGAGCACACACTGAATAAAGTCGTTTGCGAGCGCGCCGTTGGCGAAGTCATCCGGCGGGCGAGGGTCAGCGTGCAGCACTGCGAGACGGGCGAGGTGCACGACCTGCTGGGGGAAGAACATCGAACGCGTGCCGCCATTCCCGTCGGTGAGGAGGGCCGCCGCGGCCCGCTTCACCGTCTCCGGCCAGTTGAGGCGACCCATAATTCGGAGTTGTTGCTGGAGGTCGCCGAGCGGTGCCGCGTCGATCATGCACGAGAGCCTGCCGAGCATTTGCAGGCAGTCGTAGGCGGACATCTTCTCTAGGCGGCTCGTGATCCACCGCTGATCGACAGGGCTGCCGCCGAGTTCGGAGTAGGTCACGAACGTTCGGGTGTATCTCTGCCCCGGATCCTGGCCGTCGCTTCCGGTGAGCGGAGTCCATAGACCGGTGAGTGTCGAGGTGCCGCCTCGGCGAAACGGCGACATGTCGAGCGCCATTGACATTCAGAGCGGTTCTGAGCGATTTCGCGCGGCGCCCGTGCGGCGCCTCTGCAGGCAATCGCTCGTCTCGGATCGCTCCTCCAGCTGAGCTGTCAGCGCTGGGGTGTCCTCGCCGTAACCGCCCAGGGATGTGACGCGACGGTCACGGCGGCACAGGCCGGTCCTTGGCGCACCGGTCGCGTCGCGACGATGCAGTCTGCTTCGACCCAACAGGAAGAGAAGGCAACGGCCAGAATCGGACTCCGACATCGTGCGTTGATCCTAGACTCGGGAGCGATGGATCTCGACCGCTGCAGGACGAGGCAATGCTCGTCGATGAGCTTGCTCAACTGCAGGGCGTTCGTGCCCAACGCGAATCTCAACGATCGGTCGAAGAAATCCTCGCCTATGTTCTCGCCGGGATCCGTCCAGAAGCGGGGCCACGAATAGCGGCGCGTCGCAACCGATTGCCGAGTCATGCCTAGAACCTACCTCGACTTAGAACTTGTTTCAGAAAGAGGTTGTGGCTGGTTGATCTCGAATCTGTCGGCGGTGTCGTCGATGATCGGAGGTCGTGGAGGTGCCTTCCAGGTTCGAGATTGATGACGAGTTGTGGGCTGAGGTCCAGCCGTTGTTGCCTGTGACCGAGCGGCGGTATCGGTATCCGGGGCGCAAGCGACTGGATGATCGAGCCGCGCTGAACGGGATCTTGTTCGTGCTGCACACAGGGATCGCGTGGCGTGACCTGCCGGCCGAGTTCGGCTATGGCTCGGGCGTGACGTGCTGGCGAAGGTTGCGGGAATGGCAGCAGGCCGGGGTATGGGAGCGCTTGCACCAGGTCGTTCTCCGGAAACTGAACGCCGCCGGGGAGATCGACTGGTCAAGGGCCGCGGCGGATTCGAGTCATATTCGTGCGCTTTTGGGGGGCTCCTCACCGGCCCCTCGCCGGTTGACCGTGCCCGCACGGGCTCAAAGCACCACCTGCTGACCGACGCGCGGGGTGTGCCGTTGGCGCTCACGCTAACCGGTGGGAACCGCAATGACGTCACCCAGCTACTGCCCCTGTTGGATGGCGTGAAGCCTGTCGCTGGGAGGGTCGGCCGGCCACGCAAGCGCCCGAAGGTACTGCTCGCCGACCGTGGGTATGACCACGACAAGTACCGCCGTGCGCTCCGAGCCCGTGGCATCAAGCCCGTGATCGCCAGACGCAACACCGAGCATGGCTCCGGGCTCGGCCGCCAGCGCTGGGTCGTGGAGCGGACCTTCACCTGGCTACACCAATTCCGACGACTCAGGATCCGCTGGGAGCGCGACCCCGAACAACACCTCGCGTTCCTCTACCTCGCCGCCACCATCATCTGCTGGCGACGCCTCCAATCATTATGAAACCGGTTCTAAGCCCGCCACTCCAGGCGAAAAGAGGACGAAGCAGGCTGTCGGGAAACATCGGGATCAGCCGCCCTGAGTTCTTTGGGGGCGATTCAGCCGGGCCAGCGAGCCGGTCCCGGCCGCGACGGTCCCACACAACCGTCTCGGCCATGTCCGCGTTGCCGCATCACACGAGCAAAGCAGGCGTGCCGACCTGGGCTACTACGGAGCTTTCGTGCTCGACCCCGACGGCCACAACATCGAGGTCGTCAACCACAACCGCTAAGCAACGGCTTCGGAGTGAAGACCGGGACCGGAAGGTGCTGCCCACGCCTGGCCGACTGTCCCTACATCGGGTAGATGAGCCTTCCCGTCGCAGGTCCCTTGACGCTTGGTCCAGTGTAGATTGCCAGCTCGGCGTCGCTCAGCGCGTCGCCTGGCGGCCAGGTGAACATCCCGGTGACTGGCCAGATCCGGCGGTCGCGGTCGGCCACGTGCGGGTCACGATTCACTTCGAGGATCTGGTGGCCCAGGTAGCTGCGGATTACCTGCAATGTGAGCTCGCCTGTCGTGAATGTCTGGATGAACGCCGCGGGCCGATCCGGCGACCCGAGCAGCCTGTGCTGGTACTGGCCGACGAAGGTGCCGACGTGCCGCGCCGTGAATACGCTGACGATCGCGGGTAGTTTCCCGGAAGCTTGGGTCTCGTAGAAGACCGGATATGCCTTCGCCCACGCCTCCTTGATCCTCGTGTCCCGCTCCATTGTCTGGAAGATCGAGCACTTGAGATAGGCCCAGAGGGCCAGCTTGCGCTGCGTCTCAGGGGCGAGCGCGATCGAGCGGCCAAGCATGAGCGGCAGCGCGAACGGCTTGGCGGCAGCCTCGATCTTGCTCATCCAACCGCTGTTGCACTCATCGCAGACGTCTTTGATGGTCGCTTCGAAGACCGGCGCCTCCCAGACCTCGTATGGCTCGCCTGGCGGTCCGTCGTGTAGGGCGTTGCGAATCTTCTTGCCGCGCTGGTCGGGCGCAATCGCGGCCTGCGCCCACCTCGGCCAAAGATGCTCCTTGGACATCTTGCCGCCGCGTCCACAGAACAAGCAGGTCTTGCTGGAGCCGTGCGTCGCTCTCACAGTCGTCTTTGGCGTGAACATCGAATATCCACTATATGAGCCGGCGTGTCGAACTTGTGTGGTCCGCGGGCGGCCTCAGTGGCACCAGTGCGGGTGGGATGGCGCTGCTCCTCGTCCAACCCTGTCCGCTATAGGTCAAGTCGGATATTGAAGTCGCTCGCGACGCGACTCGCCCACTCCCGGACCGTAGGGTCGTCAATGGCGTTCGCTTCGCTCAGGTAGTCTCGCGCCTTGGTCATTTCGCCAGCTTCGGCTGCCATTCCGCCGAGGCGTACCTGGGACCACGGCTCGCCGAACGTGGCAGCTCGTTCGTAGAGCGGTTTGGCGTCGTTTGGTCGCCCCAGCTGGTCCAGCGTATTGGCGAGATTGAAAGCAATGTGGCCTTCCGTCTCGTCATCGGCCAACTCCAGGGCGCGTTCATAGGCCGCGATTGCCTCGTCCGGCCGACCCTGCTCCCGAAGCTCGTTGGCGAAGTTGCTCGCGGACTTCGCGTCTCCCAGCTCGGCGCCACGCTTGTAAGCGTCAGCGGCACCGGGATCACCAAGCTCCTTCAAGATGTTGCCGCGTCGGAACGCCGACTCTCCGGCAAGCTCGAACTCGTCAAACACCGACGCGTCCCTGTAGTAGTCGGCGGCTTCCTCCTTGTCGCCACGGCCATCTGCGATCACCGCGAGGAAATACGCGGAAAGAGAACCGCCCTTGGGATGCGCCGGGTGTGCTTGACGGAAGAACTGCTCGGCTTCTGCCTCGTTGCCGTCTCTGAGCAGGTAGACGCCAAGGTAGGCCGGTGCCGCTGGGTGGTGACGTTCCGAAGCACGCCGCAGCGCTGCCAGCCCAGCATCGTTGTCACCCTCGGCAAGACAGAGGGATGCGTAGTTGTAGGCGGCGTTGGGGCTACCCTTCTCGTCCGCCTCGGCGAATGCGAGCTTTGCCGCGGCGGTGTCACCCGCCTCCAACGCGGCCAAGCCACGACGGAATGCTTCACGGCGAGGCAAGAACACCGCGGACTCGTCTTCCTTCGCAAGGCTCCGCGCGTCCAGCATCGGGGACGGCTTCAACTCGTCGTAGCTAGGGAACGTGATCCCGAACCCGCTATGACGCTCCGCGGCCTCCGACACGAAGTGGATCAGATCCTCGGCGAGTCGCATCGCTTCGATCGCCTCCTGCACGGTCGGCCTGTGGCCCGTGTGAGCAACCCGGTTGCGGAGCTGGTAGGCAACCCGAAGCCAATTGTTCAATGGGTCCGAGCCGCTGAACTGCTTGTCCACCGCGACGCCTAGCTTCTTGGCGAGGTGATCCTTTACGAGATTCATGAAGGCAGTTTCCAGGACGTTTTCGATTCGTTCCTCCGACGAGCCCTTGTCAAGCTCAATACCGCGGACCACTCGGTTCACCAGCAGCTCGATAGCCGTGCCGGTCTCAAGCACCGCCTGGGAGTAGAGGCCCATATCAAAGGAGCGTCGGGCTGCGAACGTAAACTCCATCGTGGAGAAGAACGGGAGACCGAGTCCTGAGCGGTCGGCGATCGCCATTGCGTGGTTGATGACGCCGCCGTCGTGGTCGGTGTCTCGTGCGCCGCGACCTTCGTGCAGGAGAAAGTGGAACGCTGCGAGGTTCGGGATTCGTCCACCGCGTACGTTCCTGATGTCGCCTTGGAAACCGAGAATTACGGGCGGCAGTTGGCGCTCCGTGATCGGCCCAATCCTATGGTCGTCTGCCGCGGCGCCAAGCGCGAGCAGGTTGGTGTTGAGCACGCTGAGCACGGTAGTGAGTTGTTCGTGGAGCCATTCGTTCCCGAACTCGGTGCTCTCGCGCGGCACGATGCGAGTAACTTCCACAACGCTCCGCGATTCAAGGAATGGAGGCAAATCGCCTGGCACCGCGTAGCCGCGCGGGAGTCGGGGGCCTACGGCCTTGATGACGTTCGCAATCGGGGGAGGAACCTCGTTGGTCACCCGATGGAAGCGCAGTGAGGTGCACGGGTGGACCGCCTGCTCCGGCAGGGGCGGCATCCCGAGAAAAGCCTGGAGGTCGAAGCCAGCCCAGTCCCCCAACGCCGGCTTGCTGAACTCAATCTTGTTAAAGCCGTGGCCTTCCGAAATACCAGCGTCGAGCGGCAGGTCCAGGTAGAACGAAAGGAAGACGAGTGGAGACCGGCCCACGGCGCCGAAGCCGGAGTCGGCCTCTTCGTGTTCCGGTGCGGGACCAGGGGCTTGTTTGCGTTTGCGGCGGAACAGGCTCATATCCGCTCATTCAGTCATGGCAGTGTGCGCATCTGGTCGACTGTCGGCCCGATCTGTGGCCAGTCGTCCACATCGAACCCCATCATCGAGACCCCCATCGAGGTGATGACACACGTCCGCGCCTTCTCAATCCAGCCTGGCGCGTCTTGGGGCAACGGCCGGTCTCCCGAGTCGAAGTTGTGGATGCCTTCGGGAGAGCGCGCGACTGGTGAGCCGCGAGTTGCGGCGTACAGCACTGTCTGGTAGTAACCGGGGTTACCACCCCAGTGCGACTCAACGTACGACCAATGTTTGTTCGCGTGCATCGATTGGATCCGGCCCGATCCTCCCGTCTTCGCAAAGGTCGTCCGGCCGAGCTTTACATGTGTGCCTGGCTTCGGAGGGCGAAACAGAGTGAGCAGCCCCGCACGTAGGCGGCCTCTCCGCCCCCGCCCTTGGTATTTGGTCACCGCGACTGCCTGCGCCCATCGCGACGGAAGCCGGACGTTAGGAAACGAAAGCGTCGGGTAGAAGCTCTTCCGTCGTGTCGTGATGGAGAACGCCACGACGGCGCCCTCGTCATCGCTCACCGCCTGCACGAAGTAGAGTGGGTTGACGAAGAAGCATTCGAGATACCGATGCGTGACGACTTGCCGCGGCGAGCCCTCCTCAACTTCCACGCGGTAGTCAGGCCGGTCGCGCTCAAAGTGCCGCCGCATCGCGGGACGTTCCTGGAGCACCGACTCAAAGAACTCGAGCTGCGCGCCAGTGCCGAGTCGTCGGAGGCGGCGTGTTAGCTCACTCCGCCGCCCGACTGTTCCGGAATAAAGCGTTCGGCCTGAGCCGACGATCGCGAGACCCGCCACAACACCCGCTGCGACAGCGCCGAAGCTTTCGGCCAATGAGAGCGCGCTAGCCAATGGAGCCAGATAGTCGCACGGCGCCAGGCTCGACGACTGCACCGTCGCGGAAGCAGAAGCCTCCGTCGGAGGGTTAGTCACGCCCGCACCGGACGAGGACCAGCACTTTCCGAAAGCGCCCCGCTCGCTCTCGCTTGCGCCGGACGAGCGAGTGCGTCCGGCACACCGGATCGAACTTGCGAGGGAGACCACTTTTGTCAGCGTGCGAGCGGGAAGCGCCGCTGGAGGAAGTCGCGGAAGTGAGGGACGGTGAACTCGGTGGTTCCGTAGGAGGGGCTGTAGACGAGGCCCTTCTCGATCAGCCGCCCGCGTGTCGGACCGACGCTGGTCGGGCTCTTACGCCCGAGCTTTCCGGCTATGTCACCTGAGCGGTATGGCCCCTCGCCGAGCGCGGCCATCGCGGCGAGGTAGTCAAGCTCCGCCTGGGTCGCCCTTCCGATACGAACCTCGAAGAAGCTCTCGTCAAGCTCTAGCTGGACGAGCCGTTCAGCGACTTGGACGTCCTGGAGAGTGATGGCTGGCCCTTTCGCGACGTTCCAGGCGTGCTTTCCGTACTCCTGCAGGAAGTAGGGGTAACCGTCGGTGAATTGAAGGATGTGGGCGGTCGCGGCGGTCTCGTAGCTCACCTGCGCCGCGTGGGCTGGCAGCTCAAGCGCGCCTCGGGCGGCGTCGTCCGCGAGGCGCCCGATCGAGGGGAACCGAAAGAGGCGCTCCGAGTAGGACTTCGCTGCTCCGGTGAGGGCGGGTAGCTGTGGCAGGCCGGCGCCTGCGAGCGTGAGCGGTAGCGCGCGCTGGGAGACTTGGTGTAGCGCAGCGATCAGCGCTTCAAGCTCGGGCCGCGCGAGGAACTGCACCTCATCGAGCAGGAACACGACACCCGTATCGTGCTCTTGGGCGGCTTCGCCCAGGCCGACGAAGAGGTCGGAGAGGTCGTCGCTGAGGTCGCCCGAGTCGCCTCGGCCGAGCAGCGCATCGACGTCCACGCCGATCTCCGGGCCGTCCGGTATCCGTACCGTGAACGCCTTGAAGATCGCTGCGGCGCGACGTGCGCGCTCGCGCATCCGATCGGCTGGGCTGATCGCGAGCAGGGCCCTGCGTGCGAGCCGTGCGAGCATTGGCCGAAAGTCAGTCTCATGCGTGATCTCGCTCTTGGCAGTCCGGAAGCCGGCCTCTTCCGCGAGGGCCTCAAAGGTGTTCAACAAGACGGTCTTCCCTACGCCCCTCAGCCCCGTGATCAACATGCTCTTCTCAGGGTGGCCAGCACGGAGGCGGCCGAGGAGGACCCGGAACTGCTCGATCTCGCTGTCGCGGCCGGTCAGCGCTGGCGGGCGGGAGCCCGCGCCTGGGCTATAGGGGTTGTTGATCGGGTCGATGACCGGACTATACGGAGTTATAGGAGGTTTAGCGGGATCACGTAAACCCTCTAAAACTTGGTAAGACTCCCGTTGCGAGGGTGCCCGCGCTCATGCGAGCCGACCGGCGTCGCAGGCGCGTTCGGCGAGTTGATCCCAGCCGGTGTAGTGGGCGCGCGAAGCGCGCCCGTCGTCGTCGACCGGGACGCCCTCGCCCGCCAGGAGCCGCACGCACTCTCCAGGATCGGCGGTCTTGCTCGCAAAGCTCCGCCACGCCGCAGGCACTCGCCCACCTGGCGGCAGCACGCGGTGAGCGGGGAAGTCGGGTAGCTCGACGGAGGCGCGCAGCACCTCGCGGCCGTGACGCAGGTCGCCGTGTACCACGAGGGCGATGTCGTCAAAGGTCGTCCACTCGCCGGCCGTGATTAGCTGCGCGATCGCGAGGTACGGGTTAGCGGACCGATACCTCGGCGTGAGTCGCCAGCGGGTGTGCTCGCCGTGGCGGAAACTTTCCGCGATGCCGCGCGCGGCGAGGGCGTACAGCGCGGCGTGGGTGTTCGCCGCGTCGTAGTCGATATCCCGCGCTACCTCGCTCGTTGAGGCCCTCATCGGTGTCCAGGCCGGCCAGCGCGGCGATCTCCTGCTGGCGGCGGCCGAGGCCGAGGCTGGCGAGGTCGGCGCCGTCACGGTCAGAGGCGGGGCGGACTGCCTGCGCGAACGCGAGCAGCGCCGCGGCGGTCGACTCGGCGAGCTCGGCGAGTGTCTCCTGGGCCTGCGGGGTATCGATCATGGCTCTGCTCTCCTTCCGTTGAGGGATTGCGCGCTCGGCCCGCCCCCTCGCCCCACCGCCTACGTGGGCGGCGGGGGTGAGGGGGCGGGCGCCGTTATCGGTCAGCGCCACGATCATGCGAGGCTGTAGCGGCGCGGCTTCTCATTGACGAGCTTCACCTTTTTCGCTTCGGTCAGCCGCCCGAGGCAGTTGCCGACCGCACCCGAGCTGCGCTCGAGGGCCTTGGCGATCTCGGTCGGCCCGTGCGGGCCGCTGCCGGCGTTGTCCTTGAGGTAGCCCATCACGAGCGGGTCAAGGCCACCCGGTTTGAGCTTGCCGCCCTCGGGCTGGCTGGCGCTCGCCGCGTTGCTCTTCCCACCGGCCGGCTTGTCGGCGGCGGGTGCCTTGACGCCCTTGTCGTCGCCCGCCGCACTGGCCGGCTGCTCGGCCGCGAGCACATGCCCGGCGTAGGCGGCGGGCATCTCGACCCCGGCGAGCGTCCAGCGGTCCGGCAGCCGCTTCCCGCGGTCGCGCCCACCCTGATGGCGGGTGACCTCACCGGCGTCGGCGAGCCGCCCGAGCACCTTCCCGGCTGTGGAGCGGCCGATCCCGGCGACCTGCGCGATGCCCTCGGTCGTGCCGCCCGCGGTCGTCTGCACCGCTGCCTTGACGGCCTCCTCGGGCGAGCCCTTCGATTCGGTCTTCGTCTTGCTGCTCATCGTCGATTCTCCTTTGTTAGAGCCCTTTTTGGGCTTTGGCGGAGGACGTGGTAGCTCTCCCGGCGGGGCAAGTCAAGTTCTTTCGCGCGGCCGTCATAGGGTCGATGGCGCGGTTTCGCTAGCACCCGTGCGGGACACGGCCAAGACGACGATTCGAGGCGGCGGATGCGCGTTGCGGCGGATCGGCCGCTCCTCGCGCGCGGCTCGGCCGAGGCCGGCGAAAGCGCGGTGCGGCGGACCTCGCGGGCGGACTTGACTTGTGCTGGCGGGTCGAGCTAGACGTGTGTCCCGATGCAGACGAACGGACTCGATAGGCGATGACCGGCGTGGTGAGCCTTGCCGCGAGCGGCGTGCTGGTGGCGCTCGGCGTGTGGCTCCTTGGGGGATTCGTCCTTCGTACTGGCGGGGCGGTCCTCGCGGTAGGCGGGCTTTTCGCCACCGCGATGACCGGGTCGCTCACGATGGCGGCAGCGACCATCACCGGCTCCGTTGCGTGGCTTGCGGGGCACTGGCTGTTCGCGGTGCGCCACCACTATTTCCGCTCCCCGCTCGCGTGTCGTGTCTTTCTCGATCGGCTACCCGCCGTGCTCGATCCGACGAGGCGGTGGGGTGTACCGAATATCCCGCCGGGCTGCCGTCGATGAGCCAACGTGAGCCCGAAATCACCTCGCACCGAAAGGGCGCCACCATCGGGGTTAATCGTGACGGTATGCCAGTCGGCGTCGTGACCGACCTCGGCCACCGCCGGTTCGCGATGACGATCTATACGACCGAGTGCCCGTGGGAGGCATACGCAGGCGTCGCCAGCTCCGAATCAAAGGCCATCACGACCGTCGGGCTGCGCGGCGAGACCCCCGCCCACATGGAGGATCGATGAGCGTAACCGTGGTCACCTTCAAGGACGAGGACTGCGACGCCGACGGAGTGCCGATCGGCCCGGTAGTCGCAATCCGAGCGGAAGGCAAGGACGCCGAAGCCGCCGCAGCAGCCAGCGTCACCTTTCGCTACCAGCCCGAGCAGGCAGGCAATCTCGGCTGGAAGTCTTACCGCGAGGCCGTGGCCATCGCGGAAGAGCAAGGCGTCCCACTAACGGAATGGTGAGGCACGCCATGCGACTTGTAGGGCGGCGGGAGGCCCATCGCTCCCGTCATAAACAAAGGCCAGCCGCCGCCCTACAAGCAATCTTCACGGCACGAGGCGTGAGTGTCACAAAAAGGTTTCCGGCAAAGCCTTGATCTTTACCTGTGGTCGAGCTAGACGTGTCCCCGCCAGCAAGGCACGTTCTAGTTAAAGGAGAAAACGCATGGAATCACCACACTCGCAGGACACAAACGGCGGCGAGGAGCGCACCTCGCCAAAAGGCGTGACATTCGGCCGTGACAGCCTGCTCGACCTGGTGCGCTCGATCGTTGAGCACTCCGCGGTGAGAGGCGCCACGGTCGAAATGGTCCGACAGGGGCTCAGCCAGCCGGCCGAAGCGCGCATGTCCGAGGGTATTCGCGCTGGTGCGAACGATGCGCTCACCCGCCTTTCGGATGGGCTGCGCGGCGGTGTGAAGGATGCCCTCGACGCGCTCGATGATGAGGACTGGACGCTGATCGCCCGCGAGATGCTGGAGAGCGCGCAGGAGGAAGCAGAGGCGGCATCGGTGGCGTAGCCAGCGGAGCGTCTCGCAGGGCTACGGGAGCACCCCACGTTCCGTGACCCCACACGGTTCATCCCGTCGCCCTGCGAGACGACCCGGCTTCCGCAACCCCGCGTTGGAGGTACAGAAATGGACAGCTTTTCACTGTGAGAATCACCGAGCAGCGACGAGTTCGACGTGCCATCGCTCAGCGCGCAGGACGTGAGAGACGCGCTGCAGGCGAAGGCCCTCGAAGAGGATGTCCCGGTCGAAAGCGTCTCGGTGCAGGCGTGGGTGCGGGTGCAAGCGTGAGCTACGACGAGGTGGGACGTACACGGGAGCTTCTGCTGACGCGGATCGCCCTCTACGGCTACACGATGACTCAGGTGATTTCGACGAGAGAGTGGAGCGGTCCGGCCTACACCTACACGATCGGCCTCCCGCAGCACATCGGTCACCCCGAGCTAGCCGTTAGCGGCCTCAGCCCGAAGGCAGGCATCCGCGTAATCACCTCGGTCGTCGGGCTGCTGGAGGAGACGCCCGAGGCCGAAGGGCGCGTGGTCGGAGCGTTCGCAAACGACGTGCCATGTTGGATAGCGCCCATTCCCGACCGGATGGTCGACTCCTACCTCGGCCTCGCCGAGTGGTGGCGACGCGACCACCACGACGGCGGGACGCCCGCAGTGAAGCAGATCATCGTCTGCGATCCCACCGGCCGCTTCCCGTGGGACCAAGGCTGCCAAGCCGGCTACCGGACCGGGCAGTCCCTGCTACTCCCGCAGATCATCGTGCGCGAGCCAAGCACCACCGTCACCAGCCAGCAGGGCGGCGCCAGTGCGGCCTGCTGACGCCACCACAGCCGGCTCATACGGGCGCTGTGGCGCCACGTCGCGCCGCCGGGCTCGACCCACGGATAGGCCCGTAGCCGGAACGGGGCCATGATCTACATCAACTGCGACGCCTCCTACCACAACGGCTGGGCCGGGATCGCCTACCACAGCGACCACCTCGATAGCCACAGCCGGCTCGTGGAATGCAAGAACAACGGCGAGGCCGAGCTGCGAGCGCTCCTGCTGGCGATGAGCGCCTCCGAGCAGGCCAACCTCCGCGACGTCATCTTCAGGACCGACTGCGAGTCCACCGCCCGACCGTGGCGCGGCGAAAGCGAGCACCTACGACCGTGGCGCGCAGAGGCATGCCTGTATCTCGCCGCGCACGAGCCAGGCTGGTCGATCACCCGAATCTCCCGCGCCGAGAACGTGCTCGCCCACTCGCTCGCACGGCAAGCACGCCGATCCCGTGAAGACGTCTCGGTCTCCCTCGACACCCAGGTAGCCGAAGCGCTGATCGAGCGAGCCGGGATCGCCGAGACGCCCACGGGCCGCTGGCGGGTGGCGCCCGGCCGACACGCAACGAGCATCAGCGTGGCGCTGAATGCCGCGCTCGTCAAGCTCGCCACCGACGCCCTGAGCCACGCGAGCTGACAGCCGCAACTGGCCGAGTAGATCCCCACCGGCTAACCGACATTGCGGTCGTGGGGCCGCTCAGCGCCACCGCCGCGACCTAGCCAGGCTGAATCGGTCGCTCCCGAGTCGGGCGGCGTGCGGGCACTGCGCGTGCGCCCTGACAATCGAAGGAGTGCATCAGCGGGCTATGAGGGTCGCAGCGACGCTAATGAGCCCGACCACGAGACCTGCAATCGACGCCCACGCGGCGATGCGGAAGAGCGTGGTATTTGCGGCCCTGGTGTCGCGGACGACCTCTATACCCAGTCGGGCTTCAGGCGACCCTGACGGCCGGCTAGGCGCTAGGATCGATGGTTCCGGGCGAGATAGCTCAGTTGGTAGAGCATACGACTGAAAATCGTAGTGTCCTCGGTTCGATTCCGAGTCTCGCCATCGCTGGCTGGGCCGGGGCCGGCAGCCCGCCTCGGGCTTTGGCCCACCACGTCTGCATGCAGCTTGGCGGCCGTGTCTTTCGCCGCGCGTTGTGGCGCTCAAGCGCTCGTGCCTGGATTGCTCGCTGGCTGAGCCGGGAGCTGGGCTGGCCGGCGCAGGTGACGATCGACGCCGGCTTGAGCATCGGACCTACCGGGCGCTCGTGCAGGAGCTCGCGGCCGGCTGAGGCGCTCGCGAGCCGCGAGTTCCAGGTAGGTCCGAATCTCTTCTCTTTGTGCGGCGCGGTCGAAGCAGCCTGTGGCGGGGAACGCGGCGTACCGTGCGGCGCGGCAAGCGGCGTCTGGTCGAGCCGCGAGTGTGCTCGGCCGATCCCTGGGCGCACGAGTGCGCGCCGCGCCCTGGCAGGGGGGCGGCTGGCGCTTCTTCGCTAGGCGGCGCGGCTGGTTCGTCCGCGCCGGCTGCGCCGAGGAGCGTGGATCCGGCCGAGGCGATTCGCGCCTGTGAATGTGATGCGCTCGCCGTCCTCGGAGGAGAGCGCGCATTGACCGGGTGCTGGGCATGAGAGCGGCTGGTAGAAACCGATCGCGTTGAAGCTGATCGGGTCGGTGGCTACGGACACGACGCCGTCGGCGTCGGTCATGCCGTGGCCTTTCCAGCTTCAGGCCGCCCGATTCATCGCGTGGACGAACCCAGTGTTTGTGAACTGCTCCGGTGCGGCGTTCTCCGCGGCGATCACGACGTTCGGTGTGCGCAGGTCGAACGTGAGCACGCTCAGCTCGACTCCGCCATGCAACCAGCGCAGCACGTCGCCGACTGCCAGCGCCGCCGCTGTCGCGCCTACGAACGCCGCGCCGACAGTGATGCCGGCAATCTCGATCATCCCGCACTGGGTCGCGGCGGGGTCGGCTCCGCCGTCGACCAGCCGCTCGACTTCGTGTGCGAAACGCGGAGGGAGCGCTGGCGCCTCACGCAGCTCGCCCGTGAAAGCGACGGACGGATCGAGCGGCGAGGGAAAGGTGTGCAGCAAGATGTCGAGATACTCGTCGGCGCCGCTGCCCAGCCCGGCGTCTACCGCCCGTACAAACCGCCCCCCACCGAGCTGACGGCGCGGGACGGGGCTGTCGAACCCGGCGAGCGCGAGGCGCGGCTCCTTGTCGCCGGGCCATGTGTGCTCGTCGAAGAGACGCTCGACGATCCTCGTCTGCAGGCCGACGGACTCGAGCGCGGCGGCGACCGCTCTCGTCTTCATCTGCCCAACGTTTCCGTCGTTCGCGAGCAGGCCTGTGGCGTAGTTGCCCGGCACGATCTCGTCGGTGTCGAGCAGGAAGAAGCGGGCCGCGCCTGTCGCGTATGGCAGCATGCCGATTGTCCAGGCGTTGGCCTGACCGAGGTGTCCAAGCCCCAGCAGCCAGAGTCGGTCCGGCAGATACTCAAGCGGCGGACCCGCGGCGGCGGGCTCCAGCCAGGGCGTGTTCGGGGCCCAGAGCGAGAGCCCGGCCTCGCGCCGACCAGCCTCGACCGACCCACCGCAGTGCTGGAAGCACTCCGAAACTGCGATCCCCCCGGCGAGGATTCCGGCGGTAGCAATCCCGGGTGCTCGTGACGCTTCGGTGCGGGGTTCCAGAACGCCACCTGCCCATCCGCTGCACGCGGCGACACAGACGATCGAGCCGATCGCCGACCCCGCCGAAGGCACGCCAACCACGATCGTGGGGTACTCCGGCACGTGCGCTCGCACGATCTCGCCGCCGAACGCGCGCACGGACTCGCTGACCGTGCGACCGCGCCCCCAACCCTCACTCAGCACGACGTCATCACTGACCCGTGCGCGCACGCCGCCGAGGAACGCCCGGGCGCCGGCATTGACGATCGTAAGCAGCGCCGCCTGGGCACCCGGGTCATGCTCGAGTCCGCCTCCGACGTCGACCTGAAGTACGAGGCTGGCCAGCGCCTCTTCGGCTGCCTTGAGCGTCCCGGCGCGTCCCGAGCGGAAGAGCTGCAGCGCCGTGCGGTTGACCCGGTCTCGGTCGAGTCCGGGGGCTACCACGGGAGCCAGCCGATCTTGAGCCGGCGGGCGGCGTCCGCCCCGGTCCAGGCGCGCCAGCCGTCTTCTCCCCTGTATTCGTGGAGGCCCGCATCCTCTGGTTTGACCTGGTGCATCGCGAGGTGCGGCAAGATCAGCGCCAGATGGCCTGATAGCGCGACCATCGGGTTTTCCATATCCGTGGGGCTCTGCCCGACCCAGCTACCGGGGTGCGTGTGGACATCCGCGAGCACCGTGCGCCGCTGGCGTTCGCAGATCTCCGAGAGCTGACTGTAGGCGCGGCCGTCGAAGCGGATCGATCCCTGAAGGCAGTTGGGGTCGAGCTCATCGAGGTAGACGACCCGCCGCACGCGGGTCGGGTCGCCGTCGCGGTCGCCGAGGAGGAAAGCACCCGACTCGCTACGCCCGCCGCCGCGGCGGCCAAGCTCCGCGACCAGCCCACGCCACTGTCGGCGGCCAAGCCACAGTCTGACCTCGCTGCTGCTAGAAGCTCGCCGAGACCTGCAACTCCAGGCGGCTGATGACCGCACGGTGGGGAGATGATGGTTTCGAGCGGCTCGCCGAGCGCCTGCTCCAGCTTGCTGCGGTCAGGGGGCTCGACGACGTGAGTCGGCTGCCATTCGCTGTCGTCGAGGAGGCCGGCGGTGCGGTGCGGATCGTGTTTGAGGACGGGGCGGTGGTCGTGGCCGGCACGCTGCCCACTGCGGTTCGTGGAGGATCACGGGGTGTGCCCGATGGCCAGCTTTCCATCGACCGGATCGAGGTCAGGAAACATGGAGGGAAGCGATGAGCACATACCAGAGGCACCACTTCGAGCCGGACTACGCCGTCCCGCCGGGGCGGACGCTGCGTGCGCGCCTGAAGCAGATCAGCATCTCTCAGGCCGAGCTGGCGACCCGTGCAGGCATGTCGGCGAAGCACGTCAACCAGATCATGCAGGGCGTCGCGCCGATCACGGCTGAGACCGCGCTGGTCCTCGAGCGGGTCACTGGCACCCCGGCAGCCGTATGGAACCGCCTCGAGGCGGACTACCGAGAGGGCACGCTGCGCGCGCGTCCGCAGAAGCTCTCAGCTGCGGACCGCGCCTGGATCGCGAAGTTTCCAGTACGTGACATGCAGCACCGCGGCTTGCTCCCGGTCGGCGGCGACCACTCGGTGTTCGAGGGGTTGCTGAGCTATTTCGGGGTGGCTAACCGCGCGGCTTGGGAGCGCCTCTGGGCGCGTCCCGCGGCCGCGCTGAAGCAGTCAAAGGCGTTTCGCAGTGAGCCGGGCGCGGTCGCCGCATGGCTACGGCTGGGCGAGCTGCGGGCGCGCGACGCCGACGCGGCGTCGTACGACGCCCGCACATTCCGTCGCGCGCTTGAGCGCGTGCGTGGGCTCACGCGAGCGAATGACTTCTCCGGCGAGCTACTCGCGACCTGTGCCGAGGCTGGCGTCGTGGTGCTGCTGGTGCCGGAGATCGGGGAGTGCCGGGTCAGCGGCGCGGCCTGGTGGCTGAACGCGGAACGCGCAGTGATCCAGCTGACCGACCGTTACAAGCACGAGGACAACTTCTGGTTCGCCTTCTTCCACGAGGCTGGCCATGTGCTGCTGCACTCCAAGAAGCAGACGTTCATCGACGACGGAGGTCGGTCCGATGGGCTGGAGATCGAGGACGAGGCTAACCACTTCGCTGCGGGCACGCTGGTCCCGCCAGCAGCCGCCAAGCTGCTGCCGTCGCTGCGCAGCGACGGCGACGTGGAGATGTTCGCAGCCGAGATCGGCGTTAGCGCGGGCGTCGTGGTCGGGCGCCTCCACAACGATCGCCTGTGGGACTGGAACCGCGGCAACCGACTTCGACGCAAGCTGCGAATAGTCGAAGCCGACTAGGGAGCGAGCGATCTACGCGGTCTTCACTGGCGCTCGCCGCAGGCACGAACCGCCAGGCGGAAGTCGCGCATGAGTGGCCGACACGCCGACGGCACACCAATGTGTGCTCAGGCACGGCTTGAGGTGTGCTCGCACAGTAACGCGCCCTCCACATCACCCGCGGGCAACCGGGATTTCCAATAGTGAAGACTTCAGTCGCCTCCGGCTGGGGGCTCCCATCCCGCCTAGCGTTTAGTATCGCGATCCCTGCCGGCGCCTGCGCCGTTGATCGTGTGGGGCACCGATCAGCTGCGACGCTCGCTCATTTTGGACCGCGATCAATGAGTCTGACGCGGCGCCAGGCAGCTGGACGATCGCCTGAATGCCGGCCCGGTCGCCGTGATCCCGGCCCGCCGCAGCTCGCGGGCCGCAAAGTTGGTGTTCCGCCGAGATCGCGGTTCACATTCACTTGTATGGACCCCGCCGACTCCGCGCACGACGCGCCGGACGCGCCCTCCCAGCTCACGGTCACCTTCGATGACGTGCAGGGGCCCTATCGGCGCCGCCTCCTCCTGGGCGCCGCCGCGGTTGCGCTGACCCTCGTCGTGTGCGGCGCGGCTTGGCGTCTGAGCACTCTCCCCGGTTCTACTTCGACCCGCCAGGCACACCGTTCCGCTAGCCACGGCCGACGTCACGCGCGCCGCGCTCGGCGGGTCGCGCCGGCCCGCCGAGCGTCTGCACCGCCCGCCGCCCGCCCGCGACGCCTCACGCAAGCGCGGTCTCCCAACAGACGCCGCGCAGTTTCAACGAGCGCGATCCCGCCCAATCCGGGTCCTTCGCGTCTCAAAATTAACTCGTCGGTCGGACCGGCGCGTCCACTTTCCCGACCCGCTGTCGGTCAAGGTCCAAGACAGGGACAGTTCGACTATCTCGGCAAGTAAGCCAAAGGCCCACTAACAGGGCCAACGGCACGCGAGGCTCTTCTTACGATGGCGTGGGGTCAACTAAAACGCCCATCGTTGGAGGTGCGCGCCGCTGCGCTCACGGGACGTAGGCCGCCGTGAAACGCGCAGGCAAAATTATGAGCCCAAATCTGTCAGCCCCGTTCCTGGACTTTGTGGCCCGTCGACTACAGGCCCTGGCGGAGCCCAATCGCATACGCATCCTGAAGATGCTCGAGGGCGGGGAAGCGACCGTTCAAGACCTCACGGACGAGCTCGCGACGACCCATCAGAACGTGTCCCGGCATCTCGCCGTGCTCTACCAATCGGGCATGGTGAGCCGCCGCAAGGACGGAAGAGTGGTGTGGTACACGCTCGCTGACTTCAGTGCCCTGCGCTTGGTCGAGCAGGCGGCGCAGAGCGCCAGCGGCTATGTCGAGGAGCTGGCGACGATCGCCGGCCTCGACGCTTAGCCCACCTGACTGCCTAACACTCGCGGCCCCAGCTCGCCGCCGATATAGCCGTGTTCCTCCCCACGCAGCGGGGCCGATTACCGCTGCCCGCGTTCACGGTTTCAACCCGCAAATAGGTGATTACGTATTTACGTGAATACGTAAATGATTATTTGTAGTAAACAGCACAGCCGCTCCTTACCTTCAGCCCTATGACTAGTTCTCGTAGGACCCACAAAGGTGAGAGCCAGGACCGCTTCACCCGGCCACAGACGGACGGAGTAAAGCGACTGGCGCGTATCGCGGCTCGTGCGTTGTTGTGGGGATGCGTGCTGCTGCTGCTTATTCGCGGCGCGCTCTCGATGCTCAACACCGAATCCCGCGTGCCCACCACCACAAGCGGTGTGACGGTGACTGCGACACAGCCCGCCACGACCGAAACGGCGAAGGCGCAAAGGAAGTGATTGGCGTGTCACGGAAAAGACTTATCGGCTTTGCAGGGCTGCTGGTGATCTGCTTCACGATGGCGTTCCCGGTCGCCGCGCTCGCTTCGGGCAACGACGTCGGTCGGAACGTGGCGAAGTTGCTGACGGGGTACGCCACCGAGTTGTACGGCGGGATCGTGGGCGTGGTCAGTTTGATGTTCCTGCTTAACCGCAGGTACACCGAGCTGGTCGTTTTCCTGTGCGCCGCGATCGCGGTGGCGTGGATGGTGTTCGCGCCGTCTGAGATTGCCACCGCGGCTGAAGCCATCGGCAAGCAGATCTTTGGGTGAGTGGAGCCGGCTGTGAGTGACTCCACCCACCCGATCCGCAGCTACCAGCGGATTTTCAAGCCAGATCGGCGAGTGTACGCGATCGACGGCCGGCGGATTCCGGTCCCTGGCGGCGTGCCGCTGGAGTGGCTGTGCTGGGCGTTCTGCTCGCTGATCGGCGTGCTGGTGCTGAGCCAGCGCTCGATCGTGGTGGCCGGCATCGTCGCCGCGCTCGTGGCGCTGCTGGCCGCCAGCACGAACGGCGCAGCTGGTGCGGTCCTCGGCGGACTCGCCGGATTCGTGGCGACGCTGCTCGCGGGCGTGGCATTGGACTGGCTCGATTGGCCGCTTCGGCTGCTCATCGCGCCGGGGATGATCGCCACGCTTGCCGGGCAGTCCTCGCCCGACGGCCGCCCGGCGCACAGCTACCTGACCTCGCTCGCCGCGCTGCGGCTCAGGGCGGCCCGCCGCTCGCTGGATGGCGCGATCGGCGCCGAGGAGCAGGAGCGGGTGTGGGCGCCGCAGGTGTGGGTCGCGCCCGATCAGCACTCGCCCGTGCTTCACCACGGTCGCGTGAGAGGTCCCGCGAGGCTCGTGTTCGCGCACAGGGTCGTCGCGATCCCTGGCCGTGGCAGGCTCATCATCCGCCGCGCCGAGGGGCACAGGGTGCGCTCCGGCGAGCGGCTGTGCGAAGTCGTTGAGCTGGCGGAGGGCCAGGTCGTGGAGGTCCGGCCATGAGCGGCTTCTCCTTGCGCTACGCGCACGGCAACGTGCTGTTCGGCCGCCGCGAGGACCGCGCCGCGCTGTACCGGCTGGCGATGACGGCCTACCCCTATCTGCCCAACGGCGGGAAGTGGGCCCTGCAGCGCCGCCTGCAGCGCCTTGCGCACACGATCGCCGCCGACTTCTCCTTGTGGCGGGTAAACAGGGCGTTCGCGGCTGAGGACTACGTCGCGCAGACCGCCGGCCTGCTCGATGCTCGTCACCAGGACCCGCAGGCGTGGCAGCACTATCTGCGGGGCCACGAGCAGCGACTGCGGGAACTCGGCTCGCACACCCCCGAGGTGTACCTCGCCGTTTCGCTCGCCGGCCCCAAACCGGACGGTCTTGGCTCCGGGCTGCTGCGCACCGTCGACAGGGTCCGCCGGCAGGTGGAGGAGGTCGCTGGGATCGACGGCGGCTGCCCGATCACCGGAAGCGAGCTTTCAGAACTTGCGACCCGCGAGCAGCGCATCTTCGAGCGCGTCGGCGGGGTCATCCACGCCCGCCGCGCTCGGACGATCGAGCTTCAGTGGCTGCTCGCGCGCGCAGTCTGCCGGGGCCTGGGCGAGCCGACGCTGGATGCGAATTGGGCGCCCGACGCGCTGATCGTCTCCGCCCCAGGCGGCGGGATCGAGTTTGAGCCGCTGACGCACGACCTGCGCCGCTGCGCGCAGGCCGCGATCACGGAGCACGACCAGCACCTCGTAGTCGAAAGCGAGCACGGCTGCTCCTATCAGGCGCTGCTCGCGATCGGTGCGCTCGCCGAAGCGCCCGAGTTTCCAGGCTGGACCTCCGAGGTTCTGTACGCGCCGTTGGAGAGCCTGCCGTGGCCGGTCGACGCCGTAGTTCACTGCCGCTGGCTCGGTAACAGGCAGGCGCTCGCGCAGGTGCGCAAGCGGATTCAGGATGTCGAGCACGCCTTCAACGAGCAGGTCCAAGGCGCGGCGCACGGGCCGAGCGTGCTGGCGGGCGTCGACCGCGTTCTCGCACGCGAATACGAGGCACAGCTTCAGGCCGGCGGGCACCCGCCGATGCTCTATGGCTGCCTCGGGCTCGCGGTCGGCGCGGACAGCGAGGAGGAGCTAGAGCGCCGGGTCGCCGCGCTGCGGGAGCAGTACGGCGATATCACCCTGCATAGGCCGGCCGGGGCGCAGTACCAGCTCTGGCTGGAGCACGTCCCTGGCGCAGACGGGTGGGTGGCGTGATGCGCGCCTACACGCAGCAGCTCACGGTCGAGCAGTTCGGCGGGATGGTCGCCACGGCCAGCAGGATCGTCGGCTCTCACCGCGGCCCATATATCGGTTACACACCGACGGGCTCACCGCTGCCTGTCCGCTTTGATCCTTCACAGGCACCGAAGGAAGATCGCGCCTCGGCGGTCCTTCTCATCGGCACGTTGGGAAGCGGCAAGACGGTCGCCGCTCAGACGATCGAGTACGGCGCCGAGCGGATGGGCAGCGCGATCGTAGACTTCGATCCGAAGCCCGACCACGGGCTTCACACATTGCCCGAGCTCGCCGGCCGGCTGCAGGTGCTCGAGCTATCCGGCGCGGAGTCACAACAGGGCCGGTTGGACCCGCTCGCGATCGGACTGCCCGATCTGCGGGAGGAGCTGGCGGTCTCCTACCTGTTGGAGTTGCTTCCCGGCAACCCGGCGCAGTGGGAGACCGCGATCTCCCTCGCGGTCAAGGACACCGTGCGCGAGGGCTCCCGTGGCTTGCTGCGCGTAGCCGACCTGTTGCTTACGAGCGACCGGCCGGGAGCGAAGGACGCCGGTGAAGCCTTGCAGGTCATCCGGGACTTCGGGCTCGCGCGCCTCGGCTTCGGCAACGGTGAAAATGCTGTCACCCAGGCGCAGACGCCGGTCACCACGATCCGTATGCCGGGACTATCGTTGCCCGACCCGGCCGCCGGACGTGAAAGCTACACGCGCGCCGAGCGCGTGTCCGTGGCGACACTTTCACTTGTCGCCGCCTACGCGCTGCAGTTGATTTCCGGCGACCGCAGCACCCACAAGGTCGTTGGTCTTGACGAGATTTGGTTCCTGCTGGCGAGCCCGCAGGGCCGTCAAATCATTCACCGTCTCGTCAGGCTCGGTCGCGCCTTCAACGCGACGCTGCTGCTGGGGACGCACAGAATCGCCGATCTCGGTGACCTTGCCGAGCTGATCGGCGTCGTGTTCGTCTTCGGCCAGGACTCCGATGCCGGCGCGGAGGCGGCCCTGCGATTCATCGGCCTGCCACCCACACCTGACCTGATCGCAAAGGTCCGCGAGTTCCGGGCCGGCCACTGCCTGATGCGTGATTTGCAGGGCCGTGTCGGCGAGGTGCAGATCGACTTGGTCTACCCGCACCTCTTGCAGGCGCTCACGACCACACCCGGCCGGCCAGAGAGGAGCGAGCAGTGAAACCTTCGATCGTTCTGCGGCCGGCGAGGTGGCTGATCCGGCACAAGCGCCGCGCCGCCCTGATTCTCGGACTCACACTATTGCTCGTCGTACTCGCGCACCCCGGCGCCCTCGCTGACGACGTCTACGGCAACATAAGCCCGGCGCCACAGCTACCGCCCGGCGGATGGGTCGGTCGTTACCCGGTCGAACACTACCAACTCGACCAATACTTCCCGGCAATCTCCGTCGGATTCACCAGCGGAGTTGACGCCTCCGGGGTCGCGCCGATGATCGCCTACTTCGGCGCGCAGATTCTGTGGCTCGTTACCTGCTTCTTGGCGAACGGCGTGATCTTGTTGTTCGCCCTCGCATTCAACTTGAACCTGCTTACAGGTAATGGCACACGGGGCTCCGGCGCTCTCACGCCCATATCGCAAGCGATCCACAATATGTACACGAACACCTTCGGGACGCCGTGGCTGATCGCGATGGTGGCACTCGTCGGCTGCTGGGCGATGTGGAAGGCGCTCGTGCAGCGGCAGTACACCCAAACAGCGAGCGCGCTCGCAGTCTCCTTTATCTACTTCCTGCTGGCGATCGGGATTGTCACCCAGCCAGAAAAGACGATCGCACCAGCGAGCAAGCTGTCAAACGAGCTGTCCACCGCGATCTTGTCCTTGACGAACGAAGGCAGCGTAGGCAACGAAGAAAAAGCCAAGACCGCAGCAAGCGACCAACTCTTTGAACTGCTCGTGCTGAACCCCTGGACGGTGCTGGAGTTCGGCGGGGTCGAGCACTGCGCCACCGTCAAAAGCGGCAAACCGCACTCCGAGGCGGTACGGCCGCTCAGCTCCAACCCGGAAGAAGAAACCCGCCTCGCAAGTCAACTCGAAAATGGCACGGAAGTAAAAGGGCAGGGCGGGAAGGTCTGCATCAACAACCGCAACAAGTACGCCGCCCATTTTCTGCAGTACCCGTTTCAGTCACCAAACCGAAACAGCGAGCACGAAGCGCTCGAACACGGCGACGAGGAAGACCTACCGGGAGCAGACTCCAGCAAGAACAGCGGCACCTACCCGCTCGGACCGGCCGACGAGCCAGCAGCCGAAGCGATGGGCAAGGGCGGGCAGTACCAGCGCCTACTGCTCGCCTTCGTGATCCTGCTCGGCGAGGTCGGCGCCTACCTACTGCTCGGCGCGCTCGCCGTCGGGGTCATCCTCGCGCAGATCCTGCTGCTCGCGCTGCTCGCGTTCGCCCCCGTCGCGTTGCTCGTCGGGATATTCCCCGGCAGAGGCCACGGGTTTTTCCGTAAGTGGCTGGGCAAGCTCGTCGGCTACCTCGCGCGGAAGGTCATCTACAGCCTGATCCTCGCCGTCGTCCTCGCGGTGTGCTCGGCGCTCGACAACGCGACCAGCAACCTCGGATGGCTACTTGCCTTCAGCTTGCAGGCCGCGTTCCTGTGGACGATTTTCCTGCAGCGTAAGAAACTGACCGACGACCTGCTGTCAGGCACAGTCGGCCATCACGGCGAGGACGGCAACCGCCTGGCGAACCTCTACTTCGCCAGCCGCCTCGCGCGGATGGTCCCGACGCCGGGGCTGCCGAGCATCCCGAGTCTGCCTAGCCTTCCGAAACTGCCGCACCTGCCTTGGCCCAAATCCGGCGGCGGCAGCGAATCCCCCTCTGGCGAAACACCAGGGGGCGGCGCCCCACCGCCGCCACCACCTGCAGGTGGAAGCCCTCCACCTCCGCCGCCGAGCGGAGGACCCACAGGCGGAAGCGGCGGTGGTGAAGCGGGTGGTGAAACGCACCTCCCGCCGAATCCGCCGAGCCCCCACGAAACGCCGACGCACGGCCCAGGCTCGCCACCGCCGTCCACGGGCGCCAGCGAGGATGAGTTGCCAGGCGCCCCGACCCCAGGCGAAGCGGGCACACCACCGCACGGCGGGCCCGCCGCGCCAACGCCGGCCAACACGCCGATCCCATCGCCCGCGCACCCCGGCGGCGAGCCAGCCGAGGACGAGTTGCCCGGTGGCGAGCCCAGGTCTGCGCAGGCGCCCACCGAGACGCCCGACGGCGCGACGCGCGCACCTGATCGCAAGCCTGCGGCGGCCGAGCAGCAGCCCGAGCCCTCGAAGGTCACCTCCACAGGCGAGGTCACCAGCGCGCTCGTGCACAGCACGCTCGCGTCGAGCACCTCGCCGCCGATGCCGGCGCCGGTCCAGCCCCCCGCACCAGCTACCGCGGCGCCGACGCCAGGGCCCTCAACTACCGCCGCGCCGCCAGTGACCTCGGCGCCCGCGGCAGGAGCCTCGCGGATCGCCTCGCACGACGACGCGCTCGGCCAGGAACCCACGTTGGCGCGCGGGCCAGCTACCGCGGTGCCTGCGGTGAAGCCGGACACGAGCCGCAGCAGCGCCACGCCGCCCGCCGTACAGGCACCGAGCCCGGCCCGAGAGCCCGTCGCGCGGCTCGTCAAAGCGCGGCAGAGCAACCCACCTACTGACCCCGCGACCCCGGAGGACGAACTCGCATGAGCTGGCGCATAGAAAATTCAGACGCTCTTTCACTTCTGCGAGAACTCCCTTGCGAGTGGGCGCAGACGTGTGTGACAAGCCCACCCTATTGGGGACTGCGGGACTACGGACTCCCACCGGCAACCTGGGGAGGCAACCCGAAATGCCGCCACTCCTGGGGGGCAATGCAGCGCGGCCGGCGCGGCGACCTTCTCCCCGGTTGTGAGACTCGCTCGCGAAGCCGGCTCGGGATTGACCATCGTCAGGGACATGCCGGCGTGCAAGGCGGTCATTTCTGCGAACGGTGCGGCGCGTGGCGCGGATGCCTTGGACTGGAGCCGACGCCGGAGCTTTACGTCAATCATGTGGTCACAGTTCTGGACGAGGTTCACCGCGTTCTGAGAGGTGACGGGACGCTGTGGTTGAACCTCGGGGACTCATACACCTCCGGTGGCCGTTCGTGCCGGACCGCCGACCCGATGCTGCCCAGCCGGGGAATGAGTGAGCGGCCAGCTACACCGCCCGGCCTGAAGCCGAAGGATCTCGTCGGCGTCCCCTGGCGAGTCGCCTTCGCCCTACAGGAGCGCGGCTGGTGGCTGCGCTCGGACGTGATTTGGGTGAAGCCCAACCCGATGCCCGAGAACGTGCGCGACCGGCCAACTCGCGCGCACGAGTACCTCTTTCTCCTGACCAAGCAGCCGCGTTACTTCTACGACGCCGACGCTGTCCGTGAACCTGACGCCAACCACTGCCCGAGCGCCGGGTTTGCGCGCCGCGGACGGCTCACCTACCAAGACCGCCGCGGCGAGCGTGCTCAACACGAACAACGGCGTGCAGGCAACGGTCGCCAGCGCCGCTCGTGGTGGAAGGTCACGGGGCGAGGCTATCCGGGCGCGCAGGCGGTTTTCCCCGAAAAGCTGGTGGAACCATGCATCCTTGCCGGAACCGCTCCCACAGCGTGTGGTATCTGCGGGGCGCCCTGGCAGCGCGAGCGCGCAACGCGACTCGTCGAGGACGGTGTGTGGGGCCCAACGTGTGGCCACCAGAACGACGCCGGCCGCTGCCTGGTGCTCGATCCGTTCTGCGGCTCTGCGACTACCGGGGCTGTAGCTCACCGTCTCGGCCGGAACTTCCTCGGCGTCGAGCTGGGCCGCGACACGGCCAGGCTCGCGCGCCGCCGGCTGCAGGCGATCACCCCCGAGGTGAAGCTGTGAGCCCGCGCCGCTGGATACGCCGCCAACTAGAGCGGCCGGTCGCAGGGCACGGGCGCAGCACCGCCGCCGTCTGCGGGCTGCTCCTCATGCTGGCCGCCGCCGGTCTGATCCTCACAAGCCCCAGCCGCCCGGCCGTCGAAAGCCGTCGCCCAGCCCACCCCGCCACGGCGAGCGCCCCGGCGCGGGGCGAAGCGAACTCCCGATGGACGCCCGCGACCGCCGCTGAGGCGAAGGGGACCGCTGGCACGTTCCTGCACGGCTACCTCGCTTATCTGTACGGGCAGGCGCCGGCGAGCCAAGTAAAGGACGCGACCGGCCCGTTCGTAGCCTCCCTGGAGCACGCGCGGAGAGAGGTGCCGCCAGGGATCAAAGCGCTTCACCCTCGCGTCGTAAGCCTCGCGGTCTCCCCGCAGCCGCCCGGTCATGCGATCGCCGCGGCGCTCGTCACTGACGCGGAAGTCGTCCACTACCCGATCCGGCTCCTACTCACCGAAAGCTCGCCCGGGTGGCAGGTCACAGGACTGGAGGGCACGCCATGAACGGGCAGCGCTCTCACAGTCGCCTGTTGCTGATGTGGCTGCTCGCGGGATCGGCGAGCACCTGCGCCGTGATGCTCGCCGCGTTCGGCGTCGCGGTCGCTGTGCTCGGCGCGAGCTTCGGCGGCTGCCAGTCGGGCAGCACCGAATCGACCCCCGAAGTCGAAGGTCCGACTCCCTCGGCGTATGCGCTTCATACGATCCCGCCGGAACGGTTGCGGTTGTACGAGGGCGCAGGCAGGCGTTTTGACATCGACTGGTCGTTCCTCGCCTCGATCGCCGAGCAGGAGTGTTCAAGCGGCGACTGCGCCGGAGTGAATTCCGCCGGCTGCGCGGGGCCTATGCAAATCGCATACGTGCGAGAAAGTGAATGCAGCCAGGACTCCGGGCCGACGTTGTGGGAACGCTACGCGGTCAACGCCGATCCAGGCCACCCGCTATCGGTGAATAACCCCGCGGACGCGATCTACACAGCCGCCAGGATTCTCCGCGAAGACATGGGCGCCCCGCCGACCGGCGGCACCTACGCCGAATATCACGAAGCCGCCTGTCACTACTACGGCGCCTGCGGCGACGCGACCGTCGCCTACGCCGAAGAGGTCATGGCCAGGGCGGTGCAGTACGGGTTCACAGGCTCTGGCGCCCCTCGTCCGAGCAGCCCAACGCTCGCGGAACCCGTCAGCGGTGGTTGCACAGCGGGGCCTGCGCCAACCCCGGCCAGCAGCTCACGGATTGTCAAAATCGCCGAAAGCCAGATAGGGCAGGGTGAAAACCCGCCGGGCAGCGAATGCACCATCTATGGGCCGTGCGAGGAATGGTGTGCCCTTTTCGCTAGCTGGGTGTGGATCAAGGCAGGCGTTCCGCTTGAAGGCTCGACAGCCGAGTACGGCTACAGCGGCTCGCTTTACACCTGGACAAAGGAACACGGCGGGAGATCCCTACCCGCCACGGCGACCCCGGCCCCAGGTGACCTTGTCTTCTACGGCTCCGGGCCAGGGCCAGGTGAAAGCAAGCACGTCGGCGTCGTGCAGCAGGTTTTCAAGGACGGGCGCATAACGACGATCGAGGGCAACTACGCCGGCCACGTCAGCCTCGTCGGCCCATTTTTGCCGTCGAGCCCGATCGGGGAGCGAGCCGGGATCTACGCCTATGCCCAGCCACCAACAACCACCGCAAAAGGGTGAAGACGGTGCCGCGAATTCACATAAACAACACGGCCGGCTACCCGTGGCAGGGAGCCCGCACGCGGCAGTTCACGCAACTCGACAACGCCGTCCCGCCGCCGCTCGCTCACCGCGTCGCAGAGCAGGCCCTCGCGCCGACCCTGGCCGCCGGCCGCCGAGCACGACCTTCGAAAACCACCCAACACCAGGAGGCAAGACCAAATGAGTAGCCAACAAAGTGCTGTCCCCTACCGCGAGCGCGTGAAGGTCGCATCGCTCGTCGGCGTGTATCTCGCCGCGATCGTCACGGCGAACATCATCACCGCCCGCTACGGGCCGACCGCGTCGGTCTACAACGCCTTCGCACTGATCGGCCTCGACCTCATCACCCGCGATCGACTTGCGGACTTTTGGGGCACGACCCGCTGGCGCAAGATGGCGCTGCTGATCGCCGCCGGGTCCGTGATCAGCTTCCTCGTCGCGCAGAACGTGCAGGCGATAGCCGAGGCGTCCGCGATCTCGTTCGCGTGCGCGGAGACAGGCGAGGGCCTCCTGTACCACCTGCTGCGACGCCGCGAGTGGGTACAGCGAGCGAACGCGGCGGCGTGGCTCGGCGCCGCGATCGACAGCTTCGTCTTTCCGACGCTCGCGTTCGGCGGCGTGCAGTGGTCGACCACGGTTGGGCAGTTCACAGCCAAGACGGCCGGCGCGCTGCTGTGGTCGGTCCTCATCGCACGAGTCCGGCCGCGCGCCGCTGGGGCCACGGCGTGATCCACTACCACGGCACGCCGATCACGCCACGCCCCAAGCTCCTCGAGCTTGCCGGGCGGTGCTTCTGCGTGAGCTTCGCGAGCCCGCACGACATCGCCGCCTGCCACGAGATCGGGCAGGCGGTGATGCTCGACAACGGCGCGTTCACGTTCTGGCGCACCGGACGGAAGGTCAGCTGGGACGCCTACTACGAGTGGTGCGAGCGATGGCTTGAGTACCGCACAACCTGGGCGGTGATCCCGGACGTGATCGCCGGCAGCGTGCGCGAGAACGACAAGCTACTGAAGCAGTGGCCGTTCGGGACGCGCGGCGCCCCGGTGTGGCACATGCACGAGCCGATCCGGCGACTGTTGTGGCTCGCCGAGGAGTGGCCGCGAGTCTGCGTCGGCAGCTCGCAGGCGTACCGGAGCGTCGCCAGTCACGCCTGGCACGAGCGGATGACCGCAGCAATGAACACCTTGTGCGGCAACGGTCCGCCGCCCGTTTGGCTGCACATGCTCCGCGGGCTCAGGCTCGCCGGCAGTAGCTACCCCTTCGCATCCGCCGACTCCACGAACGTCGCACGCAACCACGCAGGCACTCCGACGCGCGGGATCGCGCGTCGGAGCCCCGGCGCGATGGCCGCGCAGATCGACCGGCGCCAGTGCCCCGGCCGCTGGCATAAGACCAAGCCCCGCCTCGCCAGGAGCGTGGCGCGATGAGCCTGCGGTCAGAGAAGCGCCAGGACCCTGATGAGCTGATCGCTGCTGCGCGCGGCGAGCACAAGCCGGTCGCGGTGTGGTGTTTGTTTTCCGGCGGCAACGACTCGACCGTCTTGGCGCATCGCTGCCGCGAGCACTACGACGGGCTCGCATGGATCGACACCGGCACCGCGGTCCCCGGCGTCGAGACGTTCGTTCGCGAGTACGCGGCATGGATCGAAAAGCCGCTGCGCATCCTCAGCGCGGGAGACGCCTTCCGCACGATGGTCCTCGGCGACCTGGTGTGGTGGGCGAGATTCATCGCCGCGCATGACCGCGAGCCGACGCTGACGATCGAGCAACTGATCGTCAGGGACACCGCAAGGTTCGGCCGCGCCTCCGGCGGCGAGCTCGGCCAGGTCCCGCACGGCTTCCCCGGACCAGGCGCTCACGGCCGCGCGTACAACCGTCTGAAGGAACGGCAGATCATGGCGCTGCTGCGGGAGAGCAAGGTCGGGCATCCCCGCTGCGCGAGGGTGCTGTTCCTCTCCGGCATCCGCCGGGCAGAGTCACGACGACGCTCCAAGCGAGAAGCGATCAACCGGCCGCCGGGGAAGTCGGCGGTGTTCGTGAACCCGCTGATCGACTGGACCGGCGAGGACACGCGTCGCTACCGGCGCGAGCACGATCTCCCCGAGTCGCCGGCAGCAGCGTTGTTGCATCGCTCGGGCGAGTGCAACTGCGGGGCGTTCGCGTCAGCCGGCGGAGAGCGAGAGATGCTCCAGGCGCTGTACCCGGACTTCTTCGCCGCGGTAATCGAATCGCTTGAGCGAGAAGCGCAGGCGGCCGGAGTCAGGTGGTGCCGCTGGGGCGGATATGACCTCAGCGGAAACCGCGCCGGTGAAGTGTCCCGCGAGCGGCCAGGGCTGCTCTGCGAATCGTGCGAGGCCCGCCAGCGGAACCCCGTCCGGCGCGCTCGGCCTGCCAGGCGCGCGTCCTGCTGCGGCGGTCGCTGCAAGCCGCGGGAGAGGAGCACCCGGTGAGCACCAATCGGCGAAGAGGTAGCTGTGGGATGCCGGCGGCGTCGTGCGAGGCCCGCGAGCGATGCGGGCAGCGGCGGCGCTCGCAGGGCGGTGTCGCCAGCAGCGACCTGGTGCTCTCGGCGAGGGTCACGTCGAACGCCTCGGTCTTTGCGGACGTGCTTCGGCTGCACGTCCCACCCGGTTCGCGGGTGGCGGACGTCACCTACGGCCAGGGAGCGTTCTGGCGGGAGATACCCGCTGGCGAGTATCGCCTCGCGGCGAGCGATCTGAAGACCGGCGTCGACTGCACCCGCCTGCCGTACAGCGATGGCTCGTTCGATGCGGTCGTGCTCGACCCACCGTATATGGAGGGCCTCTACCGACCTGCGACCGGGCAGCTCGCCGGCAGCGGCACCCACGCCGCTTTCCGCTCCAGGTACTCGACCGGCACTGCGAGCGAGGGCGGACCGAAGTATCACGAGGCCGTTCTGGACCTCTACCGGCGAGCTGGGATCGAGGCGCACAGGGTCCTGCGGCGCCGCGGCATCTTCATCGTCAAGTGCCAGGACGAGGTGTCGGCTGGGCGGCAGCGCCTGACCCACGTCGAACTCGTCAACGAGTACGCCGAGCGCTTCGCGGTGGACGACTTGTTCGTGGTCGTGCGCGCTGGGCGCCCAGGGGTGAGCCGCATCAAGCGGCAACTGCACGCCCGCAAGAACCATTCCTACTTCCTGGTGTTCGTCGCGCGATGAGCACCTCGCCAGCACCCACGATCCGCCGCCGCCGAGCCGGACACGGAGCCTCGCCAGCGGGCGCGGCAGGCCATGCTCCGCGCCTTCGCCTGGTGCCGACGACGCTCCGGTCGGCCAACGCATACATCGCTGAGCACCACCGCCACCACCGGCCGGCGCGCGGCTGCATCAGCGTCGTCGCCGTCGCTGAAGGCAGCCGCCGTTGTGGTGTCGCGGTTGTCGGCAGGCCGCTCGCGCGGATGCTCCAGGACGGCTTCACGGCTGAGGTCACGCGCTGCTGCACCGATGGGACGCGCAACGCCTGCTCGATGCTCTATCGCGCGGCGTGGCGGTCGGTGAAGGCGCTCGGCTACCGGCGGCTCGTGACGTACACGCTCCCACAGGAGGGCGGCGCGTCGCTACGCGCCGCGGGCTTCACGAAGGTTGGTGAGGCCGGCGGCGGTCGCTGGCATCGACCGCGCTGCGGTCGTATCCGGGCCGATCAGCACCCGACCGCAAAGAAGCTGCGATGGGAGATCGTCGCCGAGGCCGGGGGTGAGCGGCGATGAGGCATCGGGTCCGTTTCAGGGTCCGCTTCAGGGTCCGGCCGAGGGTCCGTCTCAGGGGCCGTTTCGGGGTCCTGGGCCTTTTCGCGCCGTCGCCTGGTTTTGGCTGCACAGGGGCGCTTTTCGCGGGCGGCTGCGTTTGCGAGAAGTCTATGTCTGTAGGTAGCTGTGCCTCTGGCTCCCTCGCATTTGGGGGACTGCGCCTCTGTGACCCGGTCGGACGTTGGTGCGCTGTCGCGTGCTCGCTTTGCCGGCGGCCTCTCGATGTGGTGCCTGTGGATGCCGGTGCGGTGCCGGTGGCCCTGCTGGTGAATGTGACTGCGGGCGGCTCTCTGGTGCTCGCGGATCAAGTCGTCGCTAGTCGTCGTCTGCTCCTGTCCCTCGCGCGGCTCGGGCGTCCTGGCCCGTGCTCCGCCGGGCGTGGTGGCAGCGCCACCGTCTCTTGGAGCTACACCGCCCATCCGACGCTATCGCGTCGGATGGGCGGTAGATGGGGAAACGGCCGGCGCGCGGCCGGCGGCGCGGCGGGGGGCGTGCGATGAAGGGTCAGGGTCAGCAAGATCCTCGCCCGCTGATCGCCCTCGTCGTCGGCCTGGCGGTGGCGAGCCTCCTCAGCGCCGCTCGCCGTGTGGCGCTCGCCGGCCCGGTGATCGCGCTGGCGCTGCCCGTGTTGCTCGGCGTGCTGGTGCTGCTGATTGTGCTCGCCGCCGCCCGCGTGGTCGTTACTCGCCGGTCGCTGGCATCGCGCCAGCGGCTGGTCGTGCTCGCGCCTGACACCTTCGATCCGAGCCTCGACGCGGTGATTCGCTCGGCCGCTCACCTGTCTCGCGCGCGTCGCCTGGTCGGCAACTGGCTTGACCCTGGGGCGCGCGCGGTGAGGGTGTTGCTCGACACCGACGAGGAGGGTCGGATGCGCTACTCGCTGAGCGTGCCGCGCGGCGCGCTGCCGGCGGTCCGCTCGGCGCTGATGGTCTACGACCGGGTGCAAGTGCGCGTGGAGCCAGAGGCCGCTGCGCCCGCGGCGAGCCGTCGTCCTGTTCACGTCGCGCGCGCGGAGCTTCGGCTCGCGCGTCCGAGTACCGAGCCGCTGGCGCACCTTCCACTGCAGCCCGATCCACTGCAGAGCTTCGCCCGGGTCCTCGCCGGCCTTGACTACCGGCGCGAGGAGAGGGCGGAAGTCGCGATCGACCTGCTTCCGAGGACAGCCGGGACTCGGCGGCGGCTGCGTCGCAGGATGCTGCGTGACGCTCGCCGCCGTGAAGGCGAGCCTGCCGCTCGCCAGGCACGACTCGGCGGCGGTCGTCCTGTCGGGCGTCGCCGGCCTGCGGAAATGGTCGAGCAAAGGGTCGCGCGGGAGGAGCTGGCCGCGAAGCTCGTGCAGGCTGAACCGCTGTTCGGCGTGCAGATTCTCGTCCGCTGCAGCGCGCCCGAGAAGGGGACGGCGGTGTCGTGCCTGCATGGCCTGTTGGCTTGCTTTGACTCGATGGCGGGCGCGAACTCGCTGCGGGTCGTCGGCGTGCGTGTCCTCGGCGTCGCGTTCCTCGGCTCGGACCTTCCGGGCCGCCGCGCGTGGCTGGACTACCGGATGTGCCGAGGGCTCTTCAAGCCCGCGCGTCGCTGCCACGTCACCGCGCGGGAGATGGCTGGCCTGCTGAAGCCGCCGACCGTGCATTGCGCGGCGCCGGAGGTGCTGCGCCTCGGCCCGGCCGTGTATCCGGCACCGAAGACGCTGCCCACCTTCAACGGTCAGCGAGGGCTCGTGCCGCTCGGCAAGGTCACGACCGAGCAGGGCGAGCGGCGCGTCGGGCTGCGGGTCGAGGACTCCTTCTTCAGCTACATCGCCGGCAGGTCGAGGTGGGGCAAGACCGAGCTCGCGCTCACCCAAGGCATCCACCTCGTGCGCGCCGGCTATGGAGGGCTGTTCCTCGACCCGCACCAAGACGCAGTGAAGCGGATGAAGTCCTGCTTGACCGAGCCAGAGATCGCACGGCGAATCATCGAGGTCGACCTCGTCGGCGAGCGCTCCAGGGACGGACAGCCCGGCTGGAACCTCTTTGCCTGCCGCGGCCTCGACGCGAGCGCAGCCGAGCGGCGGGTCGAGGCGATCGTGGACAGCTTCGCCTCGGCGCTGCAGTGGGGGGAGCGCAACAACCGGGCTCTGACGCTGACCACGCAGGCGACTGGCGCGCTGATCGAGCTATCCCGGATTCTCCCCGACGGTCTTCAGCCGACGATCTTTCAAGTCCCGTCCATCCTCGGCAACCCCGAGTGGCTGCAGGCCGCGCTCCCGTTCCTCTCCCCGCCGCGACGCCAGTTCTTTACCGAGCGCTTCCCGAGACTCAGCGAAGAGAGCATCACGCCGGTCACCAACCTGATCGACCGTCTGCGGTCAGCGACGCCGCTCGCCGCTCTGCTCGGAGCGCAGACCTCGACGTATGACATCGCCCGCGCGATGGGCGAACGCAAGATCGTGCTCGCTTGCCCCGGCGCGGACGGCGCCAGGGACCGCCTCGTCGCCAACTTGCTCGTGTTCGACCTGCTTTACGGCGCGAAGAGCCGAGCGTTCATCCCGCCCGAGCAGCGTGTCCCGTTCTACTGCTTCCTCGATGAGATTCAGGTGTTCGACGGCGCGTCCAACGGGACGCTCGCGAGCCTCCTCGAGCAAACAGCCAAGTACGGCATCAGAGGCTTCTTGCTCAATCAGAACCCCGAGCGGTTGACCGCGTCCACGCTGAACGCGCTAACGACCAACCGCAGCCACCTCATCACCACCGCGCTGAACTTCCACGCCGCCGGCCTGATCTCCAGGGAGTGGGGAGGCGACCCGCCAGCAAACGCGATCACCGGCCTGCCGCGCCGCAACTTCATCGCGCAGGCCACGCTCAACGGCGAGCTGACCCGGCCCTTCCGATTCACCAACGAATCGGTCGAGGACGCCTTCCCCGACGCCTTCAAGCCGAACGCCGTCGCCGCCGCGCAGCCCGTTATCGACGCCGCGTCCGGGCGCACCGACGCCGCGGAGACGATCGCTGCGCTCGACACCCTCGACGCGCGGATCATGGAGCACCTCAAAAGCCGCCAAGGCGCCGGCAAACGGTCACGGTCGGCCGAGGACTCAGACCAGCCGTGGGTCGCACCTCGGCCAGCCTCGCGCGCCCGGGACGGTGAGCTATGAGCGCCACCGCAACCGGCAACCGGCCGCTCCCGGCCGTAGCGCCGAGCGTGCTTGCCGGGCTCTACCAGCACCGGCTCCTCACGACGCGCCAGGTCCATGCGCTCTTCACCCCGGCGGCTGGGCAGCGGTGGACACGGAAGGTTCTCGCGGCGCTGGCGCAGCGCGGGCTCGTGGATCGCGTCCGGGGGCCCGGCACGCTCTCCTGCTGGTATCTCACCGATGCCGGCGCGGACGCCGTGGAGGACACCGGGCCGCGTGGTGAGCAGCGCCGCCGAGTCCCCACGAGGGCGCAGGCCGAAGGTCTGCTCAAGCGGCACACGCTCGCGGTGAACGACGTCGGGATCGCGTTCGTCAGGGCCGCCCGCCAGCGCGGCGATGAGTGCGGCCCCGACTCGTGGCGGCACGAGATCGCGCACCCGATCTCCCAGGGCAGCGTCCGGCGTCCGCCGCAACTCGTCGTCGCCGACGCGCTGCTGACGTACCTCCAGACGGGGGACGGCGGCGCGCTAGTCATGCATCAGCGGTTCGTGGAGGTGGACCGGGGCACCGAGCGTCCCGCCGACCAGCTCGCGGGCAAGCTCGCCCGCTACACGAGGCTGCGCACCTACACCTCCTCCGGCGATGACGGCGCCGAGCCATTGTGGCGCAGCTACTACCGGGCCTGGCCGCACGTCCTGATCGTCCTCGCCGACCAATCGCCGGCCCGTGTCACGCAGCGCATCGCGCGTGTGCTCGCGCTGTATGAGTCCGAGCCCGCAAAGGGCCAGCGGCGGGCGATCCCGTTCTCGATCGTCACGCTCGCCGACCTCACCGCGCACGGCCCGTTCGCGTCGATCTTCACCAGCCCAATCCACGCCGAGCCAGTGGACTGGCTCGGCCAACCCTCACCCGAGGAGGTGTGAAAAATGACTCCCAGCGCCCGGCGGCGGAACCCCGGCTGCAACCCGAGCACCGACAGAGGCCGTGGACATCCGGCGTCCTCGGACTGGAGGACAAGCGACCTGCCGCTCGCGGTATGGCCCTGTGCGCAACGCACAAGCCAATGGCAGCGCCACGGGCGCTACCTGCCCGAGTCCAATCGTCACCCGGCGAAGATGCTGCCCGAGATCGCGCGCCGCGCGATCGACTTCTACAGCGACCCCGGCGATCTTGTCGTTGATCCGATGTGCGGGATCGCGACCACGGTTGTCGAGGCGATCCACCTCAATCGCAAGGCGATCGGAGTGGAGCTCGAGCCCCGTTGGGCGTCACTCGCGGCGAAGAACGTCACGCACGCCAGAAGTCAAGGCGCCGCCGGGCGCGCTCTCATCCTCCAGGATGATGCTCGCGGTCTTGGGCGCGGTGTCCTCGATGACCTCGCCGGGCAGGTGCCGCTGATCCTCACCTCGCCGCCCTACGGCAACGCGACGCTCGGCGACCCTCGCGGCGGGAAGGGCATGGCTCGTGCTCGTGCATGCGAAGGACGCCGCATGACCGCGGCCGACCGCGCTCGCGCCGCAAAGGCCCCGAACTGCTGCCGTTATGGGGATAGCGCCGGAAGCGTCGCGCGCCTTCGATACGGCACGACCGACGAAGCACTCTCCCGAGGGAACGAGAGCTACCTCGCCGCAATGGCCTCGATCTACGCGGCCTGCACGCGGATGCTCAGCCCCGGCGGGCACCTCGTGCTTGTCACGAAGAACCTCCGCGCAGAAGGGGCGCTGCGAAACATCGCCGGGGACACGATCACCCTGTGCCAACACGCCGGGCTCGTGTTCCAGCAACACATCATCGCGCTTCTCGCGGTCCTCCGTGACGACGGTCTGCTGCCACGGCCCTCCTACTTCCAACTCACCCACGTGCGCCACGCGCTCGCGCGAGGAGAACGGACCCATCTCGTCTGCCACGAGGACGTCCTCGTCTTCCGCAAGCCCCCGGCGAGTCACGCAAACCCGTCCGCGCCCACCGCAACCGATAAGAGGTAAGAAATGTCACAGCCCTCTCGAAGTCGTCGCTGGCAAGTCACACAAGCAGACTGCTTCACAGCCCTCCCCAAGCTCGACCCTGACAGCGTGGATGCCGTGATCACCGACCCGCCGTATGGCATCGGCGTAAACGGCCTGGAGTGGGACCGCCCCGGCAAGCTCGACCCCAACCGAGTGCCCGGTAAACGGCGCCGGCCGCACACCAACCCGATCGAGTCCTTCCAGGCGTTCTCCCGAGAATGGAGCGCCGCGTGCGTCTCGGCCTTGAAGCCTGGCGGGCACCTCGCCGCGTTCGCTGCCCCCCGGACGGCGCACCGCTTGACCTGCGGCCTGGAAGAAGCGGGCCTGGAAGTCCGCGACGTCCTGATGTGGCTGCAAGGGCAGGGCTACCCCGCGACCCGGGTGCTCGGAGGCGGGCTCGGCACCGGCCTGAAGCCCGCGTGGGAGCCGATCGTGCTCGCCCGCCGGCCGCCCGACGGCCGCCTGGAGGACACTCTCGCCACACATGGCACCGGCGCGCTGAACATCGACGCCTGCCGAATCGCGCTCACAGAGCAGGACCGCCCGAGCGAGGGACGCTGCCACGGCCGGCGGATCACCGCCAACCAGGCGGGACGCTGGCCGGCAAACCTCCTGCTCTCCCACGGCGACGGATGCACCGGCGAGCGCTGCGAACCGGACTGCCCGATCGGGCTACTCGGGGATCGCCACCGCTTCTTCTACGCCTCGAAGGCGTCCCGCCGGGAGCGCGAGGCGGGCTGCGAGGAGCTACCCCGCCAGGTCGTGCAGACCTTCAAGATCGGCGCCCACAACGAGCAACTCTGCGAGGAGAACCCGGTCGCGAATGTCCATCCGACCGTCAAGCCGCTCGACCTGATGCGCTGGCTCGTCAGGCTCCTGACGCCCGAAGGCGGGCTCGTGCTCGACCCGTTCGCGGGGTCCGGCAGCACCGGCGCCGCGGCCGTTCTGGAGGGCGCGCGCTTCTACGGCATCGAGCGAGAGCCGCGATACGTGCCTATCGCTCGCGCGCGTATCAGCCACTGGGCCGCCGCGCGGCGCCGCCCCGACTGCGGGGCGCGACGGCGAGCACCACGAGCGAGGGCCCACCGCGGGTGACACTCGACCCGGACGACATCGAGCTGATCGCCGGCCGTGTCGCCGAGCTCCTGCGCGGGCAAGTGCCCGTGCAGGAGGCGAGGCTGGCCGACGCCGCCACGGTCGCCCGGGAGCTCGGAGTCGACCGGGATTGGGTCTACGCCCACGCCCGCGAACTCGGCGGCGTGCGCCTGGGAGGGCCTCACGGGCGGCTGCGCTTCGACCTCCAACAGATCCGCCGCCAGCTCGACTGCCCCGACGAGCGGCTGAGGCCCGGCGAGCGGCGCCGCGCACGGCCGCGAAAACGCCCGCCAAGACGGCTCGGAAACGTTGATCTTCTGCCCTACACAGAGGTACGATCCACCGGCCAAATAGGTGGCCGGGCGACGCGCCAACGCCCCCGGCCCGACAACGGGAGGTACCCCGATGTACACATACCGTAGAACCTCATCGCGGGAGCGTGCGTGATGCCACGCCCCGCCACCGGAAGAGTCGAAGTCGAGAAGCAGGCGGACGGGACGCTCAAGTTTCGGCTGCGGTTCTCCGCCGACGGCGAACGCCAAAGCCTGACGCTGCACGAGGCGCGCGACTGCGCGTGCGGCTGCGGCGGCGGCTGGACCGCGAACAACGCTCGCCGCGAGCTACAGAACATCCTCGCCCGCGTCCAGGCGGGAATATGGGAGCGACCGAAGCCGGCGCCAAAGGTCGAAAAGATCTTCAAGGGCATGCCGAGCTTCCACGAGTACGCCTCCTATTGGCTGAAGGCAAAGCTCGAAGGCGTCATCGGTAAGAAGCCGATATCCGAGAACACGCACGCCGGCTACGAGATCGCGCTGAGGCTGCACCTGCTGCCCTTCTTCGGCCGCTACGCCCTCGATCAAATCGACAAGGAACTCTGTGAAGCGTTCAAGAAGCACCTGATCGAAGAGGCGAACGAGCTGCGCGACGCCCTCGCTGCCGGTGCGGATCTTCGCGACAACAACAATCGCAAGCTCCGCCCGCTCGGTCCGGCGTCGATCCGAGGCCAACTCACGCTGCTTGGTCAGATACTTGAAGAGGCCGTCGAGGACGAGTGGATCCCGTTCAATGCCGCCCGCAGCAAGCGACTCAAGGTTCACGTCCCCAAGCCAAAGCGCACATTCTTGGAGATGGACGAGCTCGCCTGCATCGAAGACGCGGCAGCCGAGCAAGACCCGTCGCTTGAGCGCTTCGCGCTCGCCGCTCGCGAAGCGAGGCCCGGATCGACGGCCGAGGCCGTCGCGATCCGCCTCTCTGACGGCAAGCGCCTGAAGCTGATCGCCCGCGAACTCGGAGTCGCCCCAGGCACAGTCCACTTCCACGTCCGCAAACTCGGTGCCGTGGGTCTCGGTGTCTACGTTGGGCGCAAGGCGATCGTCCGCACCCTCGGGCGCGCGGGCGTCCGAAACGGCGAGCTGTGCAGCATTCAGATCGGCCACGCGCGTCTGCACGACGTCAACAACGCCCGCCTCGATATCCCCGACTCAAAGACAGAAACCGGCATTCGCGTCCTGGAGCTGAGCCCGGAGCTAGCCGAAGCACTCATCGAGCACATCGGGCGGCTCGCCCGAGCCGGCAACGACACGACCCCCACGGCTCCCCTCTTCCAGAACGAACGCGGCGGGAAGATGACCCGCAAGGCCGTCGGCAAAATCGTCCGCGAAGCGACGGTGCTCGCCACCGAGAGAATGCAGGAGCTGGGGATGCCCCCGCTGCCGCACATCACGCCACACAGCTTCCGGCGCACGTACATCTCGATCCTGCTGCTCGCCAGCGAATTCGACCTCGAATGGGTAAAGAAGCAGGTCGGCCACGCCGACTCGAAGATGACGCTCGAGGTTTACAACCAGCTACAGCAGCGCGTCAAGCGCGAGCACGGCGCAGCGTTCGACCGGCTCATCCGTGAGGCCCGTAAGCGGCTACACGCCAGCCAGGAGCCGCCACCAGGCGCCAGCACGCCCGACACTGACGGGGTTTGTGCCGAGGTTTGTGTCGAGCCGGCTAAAACACCCACCAAGCCCCGTCCTCCGCGCCGTCCAGGGCGGGGTCAAAACCTAGCGATTAGCAGGAGAAACGGCGGGAGCCGGCGACGCGACTCGGCTTCTGGGCATAAATGTTTTCAGTCGCGTGCTCTACCAGCTGAGCTATCTCGCCGCGACCCCCCGATCCTAGCGTTTCTGCGCCGCCGGTTGAGCGCTGTGAACCTGATCGGAGGCCACGGCCTGGCCGGATCTATGGCAGGGAGGTGGCATGAACGTGAGGAGACATGAGTCTTCAGCTTGCGTCTATGACGCGGATAAGGGGTTTGGACCGCGGATAGGGGTCGTTGTCAAAAACCGAGGCCCTTTCAGAGACGCGAGTACAACACCCCCGTTACGTAAGGTACAATCCCTTCGTCCTGTCGGGTACAATCCCTCCGCAAGGCCACCGCGAGCGGATCATCGAGAAGCTGGTGCACGCACGCTTGCGTACCCACGGGGGCGTCCTGCTCACGGGCCCGAAGGCAGTCGGCAAGACGACCACCGCGCTGCTTTGCGGCCTCGGAGGTACGCCTAGACCAGGACCGCGCGGCGCTCACCGCAGCCCAGACAGACCCGCGTCTCGTGCTCGACGGCGAGCACCCCCGGCTAATCGACGAGTATCAGCTCGCCGCGGGGATCTGGAACGCCGTGCGGGGGCGGATCGACGATCTCGGCGGCAAGGGCCTGTTCCTGCTCACCGGGTCCTCGATTCCCGAGACCGAGGAGCAAGCCGAGACCGAGGAGCAAGGTCACACGGGCGCGCGCAGGATCGCCGCCGTGCAGATGCGGACGATGACGTTGCTGGAGCGCGGCCTCTCGAGCGGCGCCGTCTCGGTGGGCGGACTCCTCGATGGCTCCCCCGCTGAGGCCAAAGCCACACAGGCTTAGGACCGTAGCGTAACCGAGGCGATCGAGGCACTTTCGATCGGCGGATGGACAGACAACCTCACCCTCACGCCGGCCGACGCCCTCGAAGCGAACGCCGACTACCTCGACATGATCGTCCATACGGACGTCCCTCGCGTCGACGTGGCCCGACGCGATCCCGACGGAGTCCGACGCCTGCTCGCCTCCTATGCCCGCAACGTAGCGACCAACGCGAGCCTGCGGACAATCGCTCGTGCCGCGGAGAAACCACTCGGCGAGACCACCCTGCACGACTACCTGCGCGTACCCGGGCGGCTCTTGTTGATCGAGGACCAGCCGAGCTGGAAGCCACAACTGCGTTCGCGAGTACGACTCGCGACGACACCAAAGCGTCACCTCGCCGACCCCTCGCTCGCAGTCGCGGCCCTCGGCGCCACACCCCAGCGGCTCCTGGGCGCTGAGATTGAGCTCGCCGGATTTCTCTTCGAGTCACAGGCAATCCACGACCTGCGCGTCTACGCCCAGCCACATCGCGCGGAGGTCCGCTTCTACCGCGACAACAAGGGGCTCGAGATCGACGCGATCGTCGAGGCGGCAGACGGACGCTGGCTCGCAGCCGAGATCAAGCTCGGACACCACCGAGTGGACGAGGCAGCCCGCCACCTCAGGGACTTTCCGATGGCACCCCCGGCTCTAAATCGAACCCCGGCTCTAAACCCGCTCGAATTCCTCCACGAGGGCGTCGTGGGTCAGCCGCAGGCCCTCGGCGATCGGCACCTCTGCCCGCCACCCGAGCTCGCGATCGGCGCGACGGACGTCCAGGCAGCTGTGCTGGAGCTCGCCAGGGCGCAGGTCTGCGAGCTTGGGCTCGATCTGCTTGCCGGCCGCGCTGCTCAGCTCCGCCCAGACGCTCAGCACGTCGGTGTCGACGCCCGTGGCGATGTTGTACGTACCCGACTTCCCGCTCGCGGCGAGCAGTGCTCGCACGACATCCCCGACGTACACGTAGTCGCGGGTCGGCTTGCCGTGACCGTAGAGCGTCGGCGTGTTGCCCGCGTGCAGGTGGTGGGTGAAGATCGCGACCACGCCCGCCTCGCCGTGCGGGCTCTGACGCGGGCCGTACACGTTGCCGAGCCTGCATACAGCGTGCGGAATCCCCGAGGACAGCGACCAGGTGTTCACGTACGCCTCGCCCGCCCACTTGGACGCGCCGTATGGCGACAGCGGCGCCGGGATCCGCTCCTCGCCGGTGGGCATCGGCGCCTCGTCTCCGTACAGGGCGCCGCCGGTCGACGTGAACACGACCGGTGTCCCGCGCCGCCCGGCCGCCTCGAGCACGTTCAGCGTGCCTTTCACGTTGACCTCGCAGTCGCGTCCCGGGTTCTCCACCGAGACCACCACGCTCGCCTGGGCGGCCAGATGGAAGATCGCGTCCGGCTGGACCTCGGCGAGCACCGCGTCGAGCGCCGGAGCATCGACGATGTCCAGCTCGCGCAGCTCGGCCCCGCCGGCCACGCGACGGGCGTCGCCCGAGGAGAGGTCGTCGATCACCGTCACGCCGTAGCCCTTGGCCAGCAGCGCGTCGACGACATGCGAGCCGATGAAGCCGGCTCCGCCGGTCACGATTGCACGGTGGCTCATCCCCGAGAATCTATACGGCTGCGGGCGAGGCGGGTGTGGACGTGGCGAGCAGCTCTTCGACCGCTTCGACCGACTCGTCGATGCGCTCGAGCACCCTCATGTCGCGCCGTTCGCGCGGCAGGCTCCCACCGACCGCGCCGCCGCCGAGCATGATCGGGAGGTGGGGATGGCTCGCCCGCAACTCGCGCAGGGCCACCTCCACCGACTCTGTCGCGTCGGGCACGGTCGCCCCGATGACCACGACGTCGGGGGACTGGCTCTCCACCATCGCCAGCAGCTGATCGGCCGAGAGGTCGGTGTCGAAGATCGTCTGGTAGCCGGCCGCCGCGAGCTCGTCGTGGAGCATCTGCAGCCCGAGCGTGTGCCGGTCGCCCTCGACGCCCGCCAGCAGCACCCGCTCGCGGGTCGGCTCGGTGCCGCCGAGCATGTACCTGTAGAGGGTCGCCAGCACGCGCCGTGTGATCGCCGTGGCACGGCGCTCGCGGTCTCCGTCTATCTCCCCGGTTTCACACAGCACGGCCACGCGGCGCAGCGCCGGGCCGATGACCTCCGCATGCAGCTGGGTAGGCGTGACGCCGTCTTCGATCGCCGAGGCGATCGCACCCTCGGCCATCTCCGCGTCGCCCCGCTCGAGCGCCTTGACGTACATCTCGAGCGTGCTCTCCACGAGCACCGCCGGATCCGACTGCGCTCCCTCGCGGGCGTCCGGCCCCAACCTGCCCAGCACTTCCATGAACGCGTCCAGGAGCACCGGGTCGAAGTGGCGACCGCGCTGTTCGCGCATCATCTGGACGGCCTCCTCGACCGGGAAGGCCTTGCGGTAGACGCGATCGCTGGTCAGCGCGTCGAACACGTCCGCGACGGCCACGATCCGCCCCTCGATCGGGATCGACTCTCCACCGAGGCCACGCGGGTAGCCGGTCCCGTCCCACTTCTCCTGGTGGCTCAGCGCGATCGTCGCGGCCATGTCGAGGATCGATGAGGAGGACCCGCGCACGAGCCTGTGACCCTCCTCGGCGTGGGTCTCCACGATCGCCCGCTCCTCGGGCGTCAGCGGGCCCGGCTTGAGCAGGATCGCGTCCGGGATCGCCACCTTGCCGACGTCGTGCAGGGGCGCCGCGTGCCTGAGCCGCTCGCAGAATTCCGGGTCCATGCCGATGTGTTCGGCCAGCAGGGTCGAGAAGCGTCCGATTCGCTCGATGTGGGCTCCCGTGTCCTCGTCCCTGAACTCCACGGCCATCGACAGCCGCTGCACGGTCTCGGCCTGCGCGATCTCGAGCTCCGACAGCGCCCGTTTCAGCTCCAGGAGCGATTCTCGATCTCCTGCTCGAGCGCGATCCGGCCCCTCTCGCCGAGGCGCCATCCCAGCGCCGTCGCCGCGCACGCGAGCACCACCACGCAGCCGGCCACGATCGTGGATGCTCCCGCAAGGATCGCCCCGACCGCTGCCGCTGCCCCGAATACCGCCCACGGCAGCACGCCGAAGACCGGGTAGCGCCGGGTCCAGCGTCCAGGCTTCCGTCCACGGCCGCCCGGTGTGCTGCCACCGTTGCCCAGGCGAGCGCCGACCCTGGCCAGCCAGCCGCCGTGCGCCTGCGCGCCGGCGTTGGGGGGGCGGGCCGAACCGCGCTGGGCTGGCTGTAGAAAGCTGGCTTGAGTTGCACTATTCACTGAGAACTCTCGCGTCCTTGTCCGGTCTCAGGTCTGCGTTCGTGGCGTGCTGCTGCAGATTCGGCAACTATGGCACCGATCGCGACCGTAGTTTGGTGCAGATAGACGTATGACCGAAGGTGCTTCTCAGGGACGGGTCTGCAGCTGGTTGATGCTGATCGCGTTGGCAGGCGCGGTGAGCGTGACCGGCTTGTTCCACCTGTCGAACACGATCCTCCCACCACTCCCGCCGTTCCCCAGGACCTCGATCGGGTAGGGGCTACCGACGGTGGCGACATACAGGGTTCCACCCTTGGCGAGGTCGCGGATCGCGACGACCCGTTGTCCGTCCACCGACGTGGTGCCGTTGCGTGCAAGGGTTCCATGACTCGTGAGGGTGGTATCGACCAACTTGCCGAGGTTCGTGAGTGCCGCCAGCGAGGCGAAGCTGCCGGTCGTGCGCGCCTTCAACCACCGCCCCCGCAGGACCCGCGCGGCCGCCGCTCCACCGATGTGGCGGTAGAAGGCCGGCGTCCCTTTGATGTAAACGAACTGCCCGACCTGGATCAGCTCGAAGTCGAGATCGCCCTGGACGATCCGGCCCTGACCGCCCTTGCCGGCGACGAGCTCGAGGTCGAGTGAAAGCGGCGAGCCTTCACCCCGCACCGTGCCTGTCACATGAACGGTCGCCGCGCCGTCCGCGGCCGTCCTGGCCGCCGTGACGATCTGCTCAGGCGTCTTGGAGGCGATGCCGCTGACCGGGGATGATGAGCCGCAGCCCGCGAGCAGGGCCGCGGCCAGCGCGAGAGCCGATGCCCGGCGGGCTCTGTGGGGAGGTGCAGGGAGCATCGGCGCACCGACTCTAGCCGCAGCCGCGTTCGCTGCGTGCAAGATCCCCTCCGACGCGCCTGAAAGAGCTCCTCCAGCTGGGGCGTCGCCGGTCGGGCCACGCCGAGTGGCCTGGGCGACCCTTTTGGGCAGAACCTCGCAGTTCTTCACTCCCCCGTGCCGTGGGCCGATCCGCGGAGCAGGCTCATATCAGCCATTCGTTGAAATGGGACCGCGAGCGCGATAGGGCTCGGCGTTCCGCTTCGATCAGCCAACGAGCGCACATGCGCGCAGGGGGAAGCAGCGGCGAGAAATGTCAGACACAGAGAGCACCCAACACAACCCCAACGGGGACGGCGAGCACGCCGCCCGGCCCGACGGGGCCGCTCCGCCCGAGCACGCGAGCCCGGCGGAGCACGCCGAGGGGACGGCGTCGCCCAGCTCTGCTCCGGGTGAGCTCGAGAGCGTCAAGCGACGGGGCCTCGGGCGCAGGGGAGCATGGGCCGTGGCGGCCGTGCTGTGCGTGGCCGCGGGGGTGGTCGGGTCACTGCTCGCAGCACACGCCGTCGCACGCAGCGACGCGGCCAAGGACCGGCGCGCATTCCAGCTGGGCTCGACGGGAATCGCCTCGGCGGTGAGACTGGCGGTCCAGCGCGAGGAAGAGCTCGTGGTCAGCGCGAGCACGTTCTTCGCCGCAAACCCCACGGCCTCCCCGGCGGAATTCGACCGGTGGGTGAACTGGGCGCACACGGTGCATCGCTTCCCCGAGCTGAACAGCCTCGGTCACGTGAGCCTCCTCCGGGCGCCCGAACTCGCGGCGTTCGGAGCGCGGGTCAGGGGCCATGCGATCAAGCGCGGAGCCTTTCCGGTCGTCCCGCCGAGCGGCCACCGCTACTTCTGCCTGACGGCAGCCGAACTGTCCAGGAGCGCCGCCGACTCCTCGCCGGCGGGGCTGGACTATTGCGCGCACACGCCCGCCCTGCTCCTGGCTCGCGACTCGGGGCGCAGCACCTACGTGCCGATCGCGGCAGGGCACATCCCGGCGCTGGCAATCGAGACGCCCATCTACCGGGGCCACCCCACGCCGCGCAGCGTCTTGGGTCGCACGGGTGCGTCGGTAGGCTGGCTGCGCGAGGTGCTGGTGCCCGGGGTCATCCTCCGCCAGATCCTCCGCGGCTACCCGAACTATGCGGTGAGCATCGGCTACCGGGAGGGGTCCGCGCCCGTGACGTTCACCGGCGGGACACCGCAGCCCGGCGGGCAGAGCGCCACGAGCATCCTGCACGACGGATGGACCGTGCAGGCGTTCGCGGCGCCGCTCAGCACGGATGCGCTCGACGACGGCGACGCGCTCGCACTGCTGATCGGCGGCGTCGTGCTGAGCGCTCTCGCCGGCCTGCTGATCTTCCTCCTCGGCGGCGGGCGCGCCCGGCCGGGACAGACCGTGCCGAAGCAGCCGGGCGGCGAGGTACACGACAGCGACCTGTACGACGCCCTGACCGGGCTCCCCAACCGCGCCCTCACGCTGGATCGTGCCGAGTGCATGGTCGCGCGAGCCGGGCGACAGACGGGGATGCTCGCGGGTGCGCTGTTCATCGACATCGACTGGTTGAAGGACGTCAACGAGAAGCTCGGACAGGCTGCCGGCGATCACCTCCTGAAGATCGTCGCCGAACGGCTCGAGGCGGTCGTGCGAACGGGGGACACCGTCGGTCGCCTCGGCGGCGACGAGTTCATCGTGCTGGTCGAATCGGCGGCCAGGGGGGTGCGGCTGGACTCGCTGGCCCGGCGCGTGATCGAGTCTCTGCACAAGCCGGTCGAGCTCGAGGACTTCGGGCCGAACTTCTTCTTCACCGCGAGCATCGGCGTCGCGTTCGGCAGGTACACGACCCACGAGGACCTCATGCGCGACGCGCAGCTGGCCCTGTACGCGGCGAAGGCCGCGGGCAAGGATCGCTACACCCTCTTCAACGCGAACATGCGCTCGGTGATCGAGAGCCGCAGCGTGCTCGAGGACGAGCTCAACTCGGCGCTCCAGGAGAAACAGCTGTTCCTGCTCTACCAACCGATCTACGACCTGACCACCAAGCGGGTCGTCGGCCTCGAGGCGCTCGTCCGCTGGCTGCACCCCAAGCAGGGCGTGCTGAGCGGCGAGGACTTCGTCTCGCTGGCCGAGGAAACCGGCCTGGTCGTGCCAATCGGCCGCTGGGCGCTCGAGGAGGCGTGTACGCGAGCGGCGGCGTGGAACGTATCGGGCCATCGGGTGGGCATATCGATCAAGGTGTCCGCCAACCAGTTGAACAGGGACGGATTCGCCACGGACGTACGGCGAGCGCTGCAGCAGTCCGGGATAGAGCCCTCGCTGCTGACGCTCGAGATCGGCGAGACGACGGTCATGGGCGACCTCGCCGCGGCCGCCGAGCGCCTGCAGGAGATCAAGCGTCTCGGCGTGCGGGTGGCGATCGACGACTTCGGCGGCAGCGGCTATGCCCGCCACTCGGACCTGCAGCGGATACCGCTCGACTTCCTCAAGGTCGACAGGAGCTCCCTGGCCGCCTCGGAGGGAGAGGACTACCGCAGCTGGCTGCTCGAGGCCATCCTGATCGTCGGGCGCGACCTCTCGCTGACCGTGATCGCCACCGGGATCGAGACCTTCGAGCAGATGACCACCCTCGAGGGGATGGGCTGCACTCTGGCCCAGGGATCGTTCATGGGCAAGCCGACCGCGGCGGACGCCGTGGAGGGCCTGTTCAACGCGGCGGCGCCACTCGGCTAATCTGCCACGATGGGCCTGCGCCACATCGGGACCTCGAGGAGAGGAGCGCTACCGATGCTCCTCGCCATGGCGACCATTTGCATGGCTGCGATCTGCTCGGCCACGCCCGGACAGGCGAGCGCCCACCACGCCGAGCACTATGCGTGCAACGAGGGCCCCAGGCTGCCGTGCCACTTCTCCACTCCCAGCGCCAACATCCGCTGCGTGTGGACCCCCAGCCCGAACGAAGTGAGGTGTGAGCTGCTGGCCACCAAACGCGCCTACCGTCTGCGGCCCACCGGCCACGCAAAGAGGGTCCACATCGCGCTCGCCCGTCGCGGTGAAACGCTTCCCACCAACCAGATCGTCGTGTTCACCGAAGACCTCTCCTGTCAGGACACCAGGACGACGATGACGTGCAACCAGGATGAGGGCATCGGCGAATTCAAGCTCACACCGCACGGCTCGCACTCCGCGTGACGGCGCCCGGCACGGGGGACTACGCGGCGCTCCCTCACCTCCCTCGCGGGCTGATCCTCACAGGCTGACAGCCACGTACTTGGTCTCGAGGTACTCGTCGATCCCCTCGAAGCCCCCCTCGCGGCCGAAGCCCGACTGCTTGACCCCGCCGAAGGGGGCGGCGGCGTTGGAGACGACTCCCTGGTTGAGGCCGACCATCCCGGTGTCGATCCCCTCGCACACCCGCAGCGCCCGCTCGAGGTCGCGGGTGTAGACGTAGGCGACGAGGCCGTACTCGGTGCGGTTGGCCGCGGCGATCGCCTGCTCGTCGGAGGAGAAGGTGGCGATCGGGGCGACCGGGCCGAAGATCTCCTCGGCCAGCAGCCGGGCGTCGTCGGGTACGTCGGTGAGGACGGTCGGCTCGAAGAAGTACCCGCGGCCGTCGATGGGGCTGCCGCCGAGAAGCGTGCGGGCTCCGCGGGCGACGGCGTCGTCGACGAGCTCGGCGACCTTGACGCGCTGGTCCTCGTCGATCAGCGGGCCGACGTCGACGTCGGGCTCGGTGCCGCGGCCGACCTTCAGCGCGCCCATCCGCTCGGCCAGCCTGCCGGCGAACTCCTCGGCGAGCGACTCGTGGACGTGGAAGCGGTTGGCCGCGGTGCAGGCCTCGCCGACGTTGCGCATCTTGGCGAGCATCGCCCCCTCGACGGCCGCGTCGAGGTCGGCGTCGCCGAACACCAGGAACGGGGCGTTGCCGCCGAGCTCCATCGACACCCGCAGGACCTGGTGGGCGGACTGTTCGATCAGCTTGCGCCCGACCTCGGTGGAGCCGGTGAACGAGAGCTTGCGCGTGCGGGGATCCTTGAGCAGCGGTTCGATGAGCGCTCCGGATCTGGCGGCGGTGACCACGTTGAGCACCCCGCCGGGCAGCCCGGCCTCCTGCAGGATCCTGGCCAGGGCGAGCATCGACAGCGGGGTCTGCTGGGCGGGCTTGACGACCATCGTGCAACCGGCGGCGATCGCCGGGGCGATCTTCCGGGTGCCCATCGCCATGGGGAAGTTCCACGGGGTGACGAACACGCACGGGCCGACCGGCTGGCGCATGGTGAGAATGCGGCCCTTGCCGGTGGTGTTGACCATGTAGCGCCCGTGGATGCGCACGGCCTCCTCGGCGAACCAGCGGAAGAACTCGGCCGCGTAGGCGATCTCGGCGCGGGACTCGGCCAGCGACTTGCCCATCTCGAGGGTCATCAGCAGCGCGAGCTCGTCGGTCTGCCCGACGATCGCCTCATACGCCCTGCGCAGGATCTCCCCGCGCTCGCGTGGGGGATGGACCGCCCACCGGCCCTGGGCCTCGGCGGCCGCACCGAGCGCGGCCAGAGCGTCGTCGGGCTGCCCGTCGGCGACCTCGAGCAGCGCCTGGCCGGTGGCGGGGTCCTCGACGGCGAGCGTCCCACCGCCTCTGGCCGCCCGCCACTCCCCGCCGATGTACAGCTCACAGGGGACCTGGTCGAGCACCGAACGCTCGCGCTCTACGCCGGTCATGGTGGACCGCCGCCAGTCATCGTGCAGCGCTCACGCGAGGACCGCGGGGAGACGACCGGATACCAATGGAACGTTCGGCCACTGGCGCGACGGTGGGGTCTGGGCTGTGTTGCTGTGGGCACGGATGCCGGTGATCACCCCAAACTACCATCGGGCAAGCGCCGGCTTGCGCCGTGCCCTGCAACTCCTCGGCGCGCTGGGGTCGCTGGCAGTGTGGACGCCCGGAGCGAGCGCGTCGACGCTCGTGATCGAAGGCGCGGGCGACGGCCACGGCGTGGGCATGAGCCAGGACGGCGCCCTCGGCTACGCCGAGCACGGCTACGGCTACCAGGCGATCCTGAGCCACTACTACACCGGCACGACGCTCGGGGCGGCGCCGGCGAACGCGGTGGTGAAGGTGCTGGAGGGCAGGAGGGTGGTGAAGGTCCCGCTCGAACGCTACGTCCGCGGGGTGGTCTCCGCGGAGATGCCCGCCGGCTGGCCGCTGGCGGCCCTGGAGGCGCAGGCGGTGGCCAGCCGCACGTACGCGCTGACCGACCACGCGGGGGGCTCGCGCTTCGACGTGTACCCGGACACCCGCTCGCAGGTCTATGGGGGGTGGCCGCGGAAACGGCGACGACGAACGCCGCGGTGGCGGCGACGGCCGGGCAGATCGTCGTGTATGGGGCCCCCCACCCCCAGCCGGCGATCACGTACTTCTTCGCGAGCTCGGGGGGGATGACGGAGGACAACGAGAACTCGTTCCTCGGCTCACAGCCCGAGCCATGGCTGCGCGGCGTGGCCGACCCGTACGAAAGCGGGGTGTCGGCTGCCTGGAAGCGGAGCATGAGCTTCTCCACGGCCGCGACCCGCCTGAGCGGGTTGGTCAAAGGCTCGTTCCGCGGCATCGAGGTCCTCGGCCGCGGTGTGTCCCCGCGGATCGTCGCGGCCGAGGTCTTGGGCTCGGGGGGAGACACGCCGGTGGGCGGAGGAGAACTGGAGGCCCGCCTGGGCCTGGACAGCACGTGGGCGTACTTCAGCGTGAAGAGCGGCGGGACGCTCACGCGGGAGCCGGACGCGAGCGGAGGGCTCTCGCTGGCGAGCCCCCCGGCGGGCACGACTCCCGGCGCCCCGACGAGCACCACACCGCCCGCGAGCACATCGGCAGGACCCCAGGGTGGCGCCCAGGCGCCGGTTGCGGCTGTATCGACGAGCAGGACCGGCGGGGCGGTGGCGCGGTGATAGCCCTCGGCCCGGTTGCGCGCCTAGGATATTCCTCCGTAAGCGTCCATCTTGGAGGAGGAAACCTCATGCAAGCAGCCATGACAGCCGACACGTCGGGCATGGGCCCTCGCCGGACGATCGCCGTGCTCGCGACCGTGTTCGCGCTCGTTCTGCCGGCAAGCGCGTTTGGAGCCCACTCGGTGGGCACCGGCGAACAGATCGCATGGGTGAGGCGCGCGGCGAGGAACTTCGTGACCGCGGAGCTGGCGGGCAACGGGGCGGGCGCATGCGGGATCCTGGATGCGTCGCTACGTGGCACGGAGCACCGCCGCACGTGCGCGCAGCGCTGGGACGCGCGCCTGGCGAGCATGCTGCGGGCGCCAGGCGGACGCGGGCGGCTGCAGGCGCAGAAGCGCGCGATCGCGACGTCCGCCGTGATCGTGCACGGCAACGACGCGACCCTGGAACTACCGGCGCCGCTGATGGGCAGCTCGAGCAGCTTCGTGTGGAGCGAAAACTGCTGGATGCTCGACCGCTGAGGGTATGTCCCGCCGCGGCGAGCCGCTGAGGCGGCCGGGCGCATAACCTGGGCCGGTGCCCGCCCCGCTGCTGATCGCCGACGTTCCGTGGCTGCTGTACCGCTCGTTCTTCGCGCTGCCCAAATCGATCGTGGGGGCAGACGGTGAGCCGGTGAACGCCCTGCTGGGGACGGTCAACGCGATCTTGACTTTTTTTGATGCACGCCTGTCGGCGTGTGCGCCGCGATGGCGTCGTTGCGTGCATGGGCGCAGAGGAGGCGGCGTATCGCGTGGAGCTGTATCCCCCCTACCACGCGCACCGCGAGCCGATGCCGCCGGAGCTGAGAACGCAGTGGCAGCGGGCGCCGGCGCTGCTCGCAAGCCTCGGCTGGACATATGCGACGAGCGCCGACCTGGAGGCGGACGACGTGATGTTCTCCTACGCCCTCGCCGAGGCGGATCGCGGCGGGCAGGCGCTGCTGTTGACGGGCGACCGCGACCTGTACGGCGCCGTCACCGAGCGGGTGGCGGTGGCGGAGCTGCTGAAGGGCGGCGCGCACGGAGAGATCGGACCGGCGGAGGTGCGCGAGCGCTACGGCGTGGACCCCGAGCAGGTTCCCGACTTCATCGCCCTGCGCGGCGACCCCTCCGACGGCCTGCCCGGCGCGCCGGGCATCGGTGCGAAGACCGCCGCAGAGCTGCTGCGCGAGCACGGAACGCTCGAGGCGCTGCTGAGCGCCGCGGGTGCCGATGCGAGCGCAGAGGACTCCGACTCGGCCGCGTTCAGGGCGAGCACGATCATGCGCCCGCGCATCGCGGCGGCGCTGCGCGAGAATGCGGAGCTGCTGCGCACGTTCAAGCAGATCGCAACGCTCCAGCGGATCGACGTCGAGCGCCCGCCCGACCGGGAGACGGACTTCGCGACAGGCGCGCGGGTGGCCGGCGAGCTGGGGATGAGGCGCCTGGCCGAGCGCCTGGCGAAGCTGGCTAGGGCGTGAACTTGACCGTGATGACGTCCCCGTCGACCATGACGTAGTCGCGGCCCTCGAGGCGCAGCGTGCCGCGTTCGCGCGCGCCGGCGTAGCCGCCCGCGTCGACGAGCTCACGCCAGCCGATCACTTCGGCGCGCACGAAGCCCTTCTGGATGTCCGTGTGGATCTCGCCCGCCGCGTGCCAGGCGGTGAGGCCGCGGCGCAGGTGCCACGACTGCGCGATCTTCGCCTCGCCGGCGGTGAAGAACGCGATCAGGTCAAGCAGCGCGAACGCCTCGCGGACCACCCGTTGCAGGCCGGACTCGCCGGGTGGGCGGTCGAACAATTCCTCGCGCATGGCAGCCGCGTCCTCGTCATCGAGCTCCGCCAGCTCCGACTCGATGCGCGAGGACACCGCCACCGCACGCGCGCCCTGGGTGGCCGCGTGCTCGGCCACCGCCGCGGGGACCTCCTCGGAGCCCTCGTCGACGTTCGCCACGAACAGCACCGGCTTGCTCGTCAGCGAGCCGAGGTCGCGGGCGGCATTGGGCGCCTCCTCGGGCACGGGCACCGTGCGCGCCGGGCGACCCGCCTGCAGAGCCGCGATCACCTCGCGCAGCCACGCCTCCTCCGCGATGGCGACGCGATCGCCCCCCCGCGCCTGTTTGCCCACCCTCTCCACCCGGCGCTCCGCGGCCTCGAGATCCGCCATCACCAACTCCGTCTCGATAGTCTCAATATCCGCCAACGGGTCCACGCGGCCCTCCGGATGGACCACGTTCTCATCGCCATGCGCCCGCACGACGTGCACGATCGCGTGCGTCTCGCGGATGTTCGCCAGGAAGCGGTTGCCCAGGCCCTCGCCCCGGTGCGCCCCCGCGACCAGGCCGGCGATGTCGTGGAAGTCGACCGTGTCCCACACGATCTCCGACGCGCCAACCGTCTTGGCCACCTCCTCCATGCGCTCGTCGCGCACCGGCACCACCGCCACGTTGGGCTCGATCGTCGTGAACGGGTAGTTCGCCGCCTCCGCGCCCGCTTTGGTGAGCGCGTTGAACAGCGAGGACTTGCCCGCGTTGGGCATGCCGACGATGCCGATCCTGGTGCTCATGGGCCGAGCCTCAGCCCGGAAGCCCAAGGACGAGCGCCAGGGCATCGTCCAGGGCCGCCAGCTCCCCGTGGCTCAGGCGACCAAGGCTGCCCTTGAGCGTCTGCGCGTCGACCACGCGCATCTGGTCGGTAAGTACACGGGTCGGCGTTCCGGCGAGCTCGATCGTCGGCCGGAACGTGGCGGCCGTCGCCGAGCGCGAGGTGGGAGCGATCAGCACGGTGCTCAGGTCAAGCAGCTCGTCCGCCTGCACGACGACGCCCGGCCTCACGCCTTGTTGCTCGTGGCCGCGCGCACGACGTGCCGCAGCCAGCCGTACGACCTCGCCGCGGACCATCAGTCCGCAGGCCAGGGTGGGGCGAGCTCGTCGAGCTCCTCACGCAACGCCGCCAGCTCCGCGCGATCTCCAGGATCGGCTGCCAGCCGCCGGGCCTCCTCTCGCAGGGCGACGCTCCGGCGCCGGCGCGACCGCGCCTCGGTCAAGGCGCTGCGCACGGCCTGCGAGTCGTTCATCCCCTCGGCGCGCAGCACCGCGAGCGCCGCTTCGGCATCGGCGTCGAGCCGGACATGGAGAGCACGGGACATTGGCTCAGTGTACCACGAATCGTGCTACATGATCTGGGCCGGCCCGTGCCTACCGGCCCAACCAGGTTCCCAGCATCGCCCCCGCCAGAACGTCGGACGGATAGTGCACACCCAGGTACAGCCGCGACAGCGACAGGCTCACCGCCAGCGCGTACACCGGGACGATGGGCAGTCCCAGACGTGCGCAGCAGCGCGCCCCGGCAAACGAAGTGGAAGCGTGGGCGCTGGGAAAGCTCAGCCGCGTCGGCGTATTCGTCAGCGCCGGCAGACCCGCAAGCTCGGGACGGCCGCGGCGGACGGCGAGCTTCAGGGCCGTGTTCACCGCGTACGTGCCGGCGACCGTGCCGAGCGCCCGACGCCAGTCCGCCGCCCGTCGGCTGTCCAGTGCCCAGCCGGCCGCGCCGGCCGCGAGCCAAACCCCGCCGTGCTCGCCCAGCCGCGAGAACCTCGCCACCGCCACCTCGGCGCGTGGGCTGTGCCCCCGGGTCCGCGCCAGCCGCAGCAGCCGCTCGTCCAGATTCCACGTTTGGGAGGACAAGGAGTTAGGGCGGTCGATGGGCAAGCGAGGCAAGGACGCAGTGAGCGAAGTGTGCGCTAGCACACGAGCGATCGAGGACGCAGCCTCGCGCCGCCCAGCGGCCGTCCTAACCAAAGCCTACGCGGGCCTCGTCGCTATCCGAGCTGACGAACACCACCTGGGAGAGATCGACGCGGACCGGGCCGTCCTCGCTCTCGACCTCGTGCCAACCGCCGCCCGCGAGGGCCTCGTTCAGGGTCTTCAGCTGCTCGTCGCTCACGCGCAGCGCCAGCGACTGGCCGCCCTGGAAGCCGATGCTCACACGTCGTGCCCCCGGCGGCATCAGTGTGCCCCCACGCCGGCCGCCGGCTCGACGATCTCGGTCAGCACGCCGGCCGTCGAGCGCGGGTGCATGAACGCCACCCGCGAGCCGCGGATGCCCGCTCGCGGCTCCTGGTCGATCAGCTGCAGCCCGGCCCGCCTGAGCGCCTGGAGCGTCGAGTCGATGTCGCTCACCTGGTAGGCCACATGGTGCAGCCCAGGTCCCTGCTTGGCCAGGAACCTGCCCACGGGCGTGTCCGGCGCGAGCGGTGCGAGCAGCTCCACGTGATTCTCGCCCACGTCCAGGAGCAGCGCCTCCACGCCCTGCTCCTCGACGACCTCGCGGTGGGCCACCTCGAGCTCGAAGCCGTCGCGGTACAGCGCCAGAGCCGGCTCGATCTGCTCGACGGCTATACCGACATGGTCGATGCGGCTGAACACCTGCCGCAGTCTATAGCCGCCCGGGCTCGTCCCCGTCGCCGGTGCCCGGCAGGGCGATCGGAGCGGGACGCGGCGGGGGTGGGTGGGCCTCTGCCGCGGCCACCACCCGCAGGCCGACGCCCGGTGCGCGCTCCATGCGCGGCACGCCGTCCATGATCCGCTCGATCGCCTCGCGGTCGAGCACCTCGTGCTCGAGCAGCTCCGCAGCCAGCGCGTCGAGCTGGCTGCGGTGGGCCACGATCAGCTTCAGCGCCGCCCGCCTGGCTTCCTCGACCAGGTCCTGGCGCTCCTCGTCCCGGATCCTCAGGGTCGTCTCCGACAGCCTCACGTCCCCGTCCGGCGCCCGGCCCACGCCGGCCGTTCCCATCGCGAAGTCGTGGACCATCGAGTGCGCGATGTCCGCCACGCGCTTGAGGTCATCGGAGGCGCCCGTGGTGATCGCGCCGAAGACGATCTGCTCGGCCGCCCTTCCACCGAGCAGCACCGTCATGTAGTCGAGCAGCTCCTCCCGCGTCTTCAGGTAGCGGTCCTCCGCCGGCAGGTTCAGGGTGTACCCAAGCGCCCGTCCGCGGGGAACGATGGAGATGCGGTGCACACGGTCGACCGACGGCAGCAGCTCGCCGCACAGCGCGTGTCCCGCCTCGTGGAAGGCCACCACCCGCTTCTCGTGCTGGCCCAGCACGCGCTTGGACTGGACCCCCGCGATCACCCGCTCGATCGCCGAGTCGAAGTCCCGCGCGGCGATCGACTTCCCCCCGCGCCTGGTCGCGAAGATCGCCGCCTCGTTGCAGATGTTCGCCAGATCCGCCCCGGTCAGACCGCTCGTCTGCTGGGCCACCAGCCCGAGGTCGACATCCCCCATGGGCTTGTCACGGGTGTGCACCTGCAACACCCCGAGGCGGCCTTTCACGTCGGGGGGGACCACGAACACCTGGCGGTCGAATCGGCCGGGACGCAGCAGCGCCGGGTCGAGCTTGTCCAGCAGGTTCGACGCGGCGATCACCACCACCCGCCCGCTCGTCGCAAAGCCGTCCATCTCGACGAGCAGCTGGTTGAGCGTCTGGTCCTTCTCGCCGGAGATGTCCATGCCGCGGCGTCCGCCGACCGCGTCGAGCTCGTCGATGAAGATGATCGCCGGTTCGTGCTTGCGCGCGACCGCGAACAGCCGGCGGATGCGCGCCGCGCCAAGGCCGGCGAACATCTCGACGAACGAGGCCGCCGACTGGGCGAAGAACTGGGCCCCCGACTCCTTCGCAACCGCCTTGGCCAGCAGGGTCTTGCCGGTGCCCGGGGGTCCGTGCAGGAGGATGCCCTTGGGCACCTTCGCCCCGAGCGCATGGAAGGCCTTGGGGTCGCGCAGGAACTCGACGATCTCCTGGAGCTCCGCCTTGGCCTCATCGACCCCCGCGATGTCGTTGAACGTGACCGACTGGTCTGAGGCCGGCTTGATGCGGTGCGGCTTGGTTCTCGGCATCACCTTGAGCGTTCGCCACAGCACCACGATGATCACGCTGAAGAACACGATCATCAGAACCGGCTCCCAGTTCAGCGCCCAGCTCTGGATTTCCTGGGTAAACGAGGTGTGCGAAACAGGGACCGGCGCCACGGTCACCTTGTGCACGGCCGTCGCGGCGTGCACAAGCGCTGGATGGGCTCCGGCAGCCGCATGGCTCGAGCTCGCAGCTGCGTGGCTCGGGGCCGCGGAGGCGCTCGTCGCAGGAACGTGCGACGTGCTCAACCGTCCACCCTCTCCCGCGACTGCACCGTCCTTGGCATCGTCACCAGAGTATGCGGGTTTGGCGGACGTTTGTCGAGCTCGCATACGTGGGCGCCCGTCGAGCTCGCATATGTGGGCGCCCGTCGAGCTCGGGTTCGGCTCAGCCCAGCAGCCGCACCGCGAGATCCCGGAACAGCTCGCTCGCAAAGGCGAGATCCCGCACGTCGATCCGCTCGTCCGCGCCGTGGATCAACGGCGCGGACTCGCGCAGCGACTGATGGCGCTGGGGGAAGAAGCCGTAGGCCACGCACTCGGGAAACGCCGAGCGGAAGTGGCGCGAGTCGGTGAAGCCGGGAAGGACCACCGGGACCACCTCCGCGCCCGGGTCGTGCTCGGCGATCCACGCGGAGATCCCGTCCATCAGCTCCGAGCGCAGCGGCGAGCCGTTGCCCGGCACGCGCTCGGTGAACTCGATCTTGAAGCTCCCCGCCGTCCCCTCCTCGCCCAGCACCTCGGCGATGCCCCTGCGGACCTCCTCCTCGCCGAGCCCGGGCGGCACGCGGCAGTCGACCTTCAGCTCGGCATGGCTGGGGATCACGTTGATCTTCTCCGACGCCCGAATCATCGTGGGGGTGAACGTGACCCCGAGCATCGGCTCGAACATCGTCGCCAGAAGCGGGTCGGCCGCCCCCATCCGCGCCACCGACCCCTCCGGATCGTCGGGGTCCTCGCCGATCCCCCGTAGAAACGCCCGCGGTACGTCGGTGGGGAGGAGAGAGGGTTGGCGCGCTTGCAGGCGCTCTAGCACGGGCGCCATCTTCAGCAGCGCGTTCTCGCCCATCCCCGGCATCGACGCGTGGCCTGCGACGCCGTCGGTGCTCACCGTGAAGCGGAACCGCCCCTTCTCGGCACAGCACACCCCGTAGCGCCGCCGGCCTCCATATTCGAACACCGCCCCCCCGCCCTCGTTGACCAGCAGATCGCAGCGAACCTTCTCCGGGTGGGTCTCGGTGATCCACTGCGCACCCAGCGCCCCGCCGGTCTCCTCGTCCACGACCACGACCACCAGCAGCTCGCCGCCCGCCGGGCGCCAGCCCGAGCGCGCCAGAGACGCCGCCGCGGCGACCTCGGCCGCGACCTGCGACTTCATGTCGAGCGCTCCCCGCCCCCACAGAAAGCCATCGGCGACGTCGCCCGACCAGGGTCCGTGCGTCCAATCGGCGGGGTCCGCGAGCACCGTGTCCACGTGGCCGAGGTAGCACAGCGTGGGAGTCGAAGCGTCCCCTCCATCGCCCCCCCGCAGCCGGGCGAGGAGGTTGGGGCGCTCGGGCTGGGCGCCCAGCAGCTCGCACTGAAATCCGGCTCGCGTCAGGTGCTCGGCCAGGTGTTCCTGCGCCGGGCGCTCGTTGCCCGGAGGGTTGACCGTGTTGAAGCGGACGAGCGCCTGCAGCAGCCCCTGGGCTTCGGCGGCGAGGTCGGTGCTCACCCGAGGATCGTACGCCGATCTCGCCGCGCCCCGGGCACCGACGCGAGCAGCTCGCGGGTGTACGGATCGCGTGGGCTGCGATAGAGCGCCTCGTTGGATGCCAGCTCGACGATCCTGCCCCCGCGCATGACCGCGACCCGGTCGCACATGTAGCGGATCACCGACAGGTCGTGGGAGATGAACACGAGCGTCAGGCCGAGGCGGCACTGAAGATCCCGCAGCAGGTTGAGCACCTGGGCCTGGATCGAGACGTCCAGGGCGGACACCGGCTCGTCGGCGATCAGCAGCCTGGGCTCGAGCGCGAGCGCCCGGGCGATGCCGATCCGCTGGCGCTGCCCGCCGGAGAACTCGTGCGGATAGCGGTTGTGGTGCTCCGGGCTCATGCCAACCGTCTCCAGCAGCTCCTGCACCCGGCGCCTGCGCTGCGCGCGCTCCTGCTCCAGGCCGTGGATCGCGAACGGCTCGGCCACGATCGAGCCGACCGTCTTGCGCGGGTTCAGCGACGAATAGGGGTCCTGGAAGATCATCTGCATCTCGCGCCTGACCGCCTTCAGCCGCGGGCCGGACAGGCGGGTGATGTCCTGCCCGTCGAAGCGCACCTCCCCGGAGCTCGCGTCGAGCAGGCGCATCACCAGCCGCGCGACGGTGCTCTTGCCGGAGCCGGTCTCCCCGACGATCCCCAACGTTTCGCCGGGCATCACCGCGAAGCTCACCCCATCGACCGCCTTCACCGCCCCAACCTTGCGCTGGAGCACGATCCCGCGGGTGATCGGGAAGTGCTTGACCAGGTCGCGCACCTCCACGAGCGGCTCCCCCTGGCTCATTCCCCGGCCCCCGCCGATTCCCCGGCCCCCGTCGACTCGCCCGCCCCCGCCGCACTCGCTCCTGCCTGTGCCGGCGTCCGGCCGGCCTGCAGCTGCGACCATATGCGCCGTCGCCGCTCGACGTCCAGCAGGCACGCCACGCCGTGGCCGGACTCCCCCGGCACCTCTACCAGGCGCGGGTCGATGCGGGCGTGCTCCGGCTGGGCGTAGGGACAGCGGGGATGGAAGTGACAGCCAGAGGGCCGCTCGATGAGGCTGGGAGGAGAGCCGGAGATCGGGACCAGCTGCTCCTCGCGCGAACCCTCGAGCGTCGGGATCGACCGCAGCAGGCCCCACGTGTATGGGTGCTGGGGCGCAGAGAACACGAGCTCCGCCGAGGCGCTCTCGACGATCCGCCCGGCGTACATCACCGCGATGTCGTCCGCCATGTCCGCAACCACTCCGAGATCGTGGGTGATGATCACGATCGCCATCCCCAGCTCGCGCTGCAGGCGCGCCATCAGCGCCAGGATCTGCGCCTGTACGGTCACGTCCAGCGCCGTCGTGGGCTCGTCGGCGATCAACAACTTCGGTTCGTTCGCCAGCGCCATCGCGATCATCACGCGCTGGCGCATCCCCCCGGAGAACTCGTGGGGGTAGGCCCGCGCGCGTCGCTGCGGGTCGGGAATGCCGACGAGCTCCAGCAGCTCGACCGCGCGCCGCCGCGCCTGCGCGCGGGAGACGTCCCGGTGGGCGAGCACCGCCTCCGCCAGCTGGCTGGCGACCCTGAAGAAGGGGTGCAGCGAGGACAGCGGGTCCTGGAAGACCATCGCGATGTCGTTGCCGCGAAGAGCTCTCATCCTGCGCTCCGGGAGCTCCAGCAGGTCCTCCCCCTCGAACAGGATGCGCCCGGAGATGCGGGCGCCCTGCGCGCGCGTCAGACCCATGGTGGTCAGCGAGGAGACGCTCTTGCCCGAGCCGGACTCGCCCACGATCCCGAGCGTGCCGCCGCGGGCGACCTGGTAGCTGATGCCGTCGACCGCGTGCACGACCCCGTCCTCGGTGGGGAACTCGACCCTCAGGTTCTCCACGCGCAGCAGTGGATCTCCGGTGGTGCTCATGGTCGGCGCTCCGGCGCAGGGATCGTCGTTCCTGGCAAGGACGCAGGGAGCGTGGCGTGCTTGGCACGCGAGCGACCGAGGACGTGGCCAGGGACGACGAGACCAAGCCGGCTCATCGGTAGCGGACCCTCGGGTCCAGGTAGGCATAGGCGACGTCCACGACGATGTTGGCCACGATGATGAAGAGCGCCGCGACCAGGACCGTGCCCTGCACGATCGGGAAATCCGAATGGGTGATCGCTTCGTAGTTCAGGCGCCCGATGCCCGGGATGTCGAAGACGGTCTCCACCAGCACCGCGCCGCCCAGGAACATGCCGATGTCGAGCCCCAGGATCGTCATCACTGGGTTGATGGCCGAGCGCAGGCCGTGGCGCAGGAGCACCCGACGCTCGCCGAGCCCCTTGGCGCGCGCGGTGCGGATGTAGTCCTCGCCCATCACCTCGATCAGGCTTCCGCGGATCAGCCGCGCGTAGATCGCCGCGTTGGTCGCCGCCAGCACCAGCCAGGGCAGGATCAGGGAGGTGAGCCAGCGCCACGGGTCGCTTGTCAGACCGACATAGCTGCCGGCGCCCGGGAATACCTTCAGCTGGCCGATGTCCGCCGCGAGCAGATACAGCGCGATCAGCCCGAGCCAGTATTCCGGCGCTGAGATGAAGACCAGCGCGATGCCCATCGCCCCGCGGTCGAGCTTGGAGCCCCGCCTCACGGCCGAGACGATTCCCACGGTCAGCCCGGACAGCAGCCAGATCACCGCCGCCCCGAACGTCAGCGACAGCGTGGCCGGCAGGCGGTCGGCCACAAGGCTCTTGACCGACGCGCTGCTGTGGTAGCTGTAGCCGAGGTCGAAGTGCAGGAAGATGCCCTTCATGTAAAGCCAGAACTGCTCGAGCAGCGACCTGTTCAGGCCGAGGTCGACGCGAAGCTCGGCGATCACCCTGGGGCTTGGGTTGTGTCCCGCGCGCAGCCGCGCGGGATCGCCGGTCGGGAGGATCCTGAACAGCACGAACGTGAGCGCCGATACGGCGATCAGCAGGAGCACGCCCCACAGCACCCGGCGAACGATGTAGCGCGTCATGACCGGCGAGGGCTCTTCACGGGGCCTACTTCAGCGAGGTGAACGAGTAGTCCCAGGAGCCCTGATTCCACAGATCGCCCACGCCGGCGACATCCTTTGACTCGACCAGCGGCGCCTTTTCCCAGTCATAGGGAATCGCGGCGGCATCGGCGACCAATTCCCTGTCGATGCTCGCCCACGCCTTCGCCCGCGCCGCCGCGCCGACGATCAGTTCGGCTTTGGCGATCGCCGCGTTGATCGTGGGGTTGTTGACCTGGCCCCAGTTGTTGTTGCCGCTCGGCAGGATGCTCTTGCCGTTGAACGTCGGGCCCAGCACCGTCTGTCCGTCGGCGAAGTCCGCGCCCCAGCCGACGTCGGGGCAGACGTCGATCTCTTCGGCCGGAACTCCGCAGTATTTTTCGTACATGACGGACTGTTCGACGAGGTTGAGCGTCGTCTTGAAGCCGAGGCTCTTCAGCGCGCTGTTGGCGATTTCCGCGTTCTCGGCGTTCGGATCGCCCGAGGACCCGACGACCTCGAGGGTCTTCCCGCCGGTGTACTTGCCGCTCGGATAGCCCGACAGACGCATGTACTTCTCGGCGAGAGCCATATCGCCTTCGGGGTGTTCGTTGTAGTCGACCCTCGGGCCCCGCAGGCCGCCCGCTTCTTCGAAGCCCGGGATTTCCGGGTAGATGAAATGGGTCATCACGTCGCTCACGAGCTTGCCGCCGCGAACCTTGTTCATCTCCGTGCGGTCGAGCGCGGCCCAGAACGCCTTGCGCACGTCGACGTTGGAGAACGGGCCCCTCTTGTTGTTGACCGCTATGAACTTCTCGCCCGCACCGGGAGAGATCTGCAGCTGGTCGGGGAAGTGTTCGTATGCCAGCTGAATGATCGGCGCGGCCGGCGTGTCGTTCTGGACCAGGTCGGAGCCTTCGAGCGCCTGACGTCCGATCACGTTGGCATCGCCGCCGATCTTGATATCGATTTCGTTCAGATAGGCGGGCCTGAAGTCCGTCTGGGCGCTCCAGTTGGGATTGCGCACGAGCTCCGCGGACTTGCCGGGCTGATAGCCGACGCCGAGCACCTTGCCTTCGCCATTGGCCTTGAACATGTAGGGGCCGGTTGCCACCTGATAGTTGCCGTATTCACTTGGTTTCCTCGTGTCGTACTTGGCCGCGTACTCCTCGGGCACGGGTGCGCTCAGCGGCAGCGCGAGCGCATCGAGCACGACCTGTGCCTCGGGCTTGGCGAGGTGAAAGACGATCGTGTACTTGTCAGGTGTGGCGATGCCCGGGAATGGGCCACCCTTCGCCTTGGCGAAGCCTTCCAGCGAACCGAAGTACGATTCGAAATACGCGTTTGCCACGTTGGGGTTGGCGCCGCGCTCGATCCCGTATGCGACGTCCGCCGAGGTCACTTCACGGTTGACCGGCGGGCTGAAGTGAACCCCGTGACGGATGTGAACGGTGAGCGTCTTGGCATCGGAGGAGATTTCCGCGGGGCCGGAGGCCATGTCGGGAACCGCCTTGGCGAAGTTGTCGGGCATGTAGGAGAACAGCGGCCGCTGGGTGGCGTACACAGCCTGGTAGTCGATCGTGAAGTAGGCGGTTCCCGGATCGATGCTTTCGAAATCCTCGTGGTTGAGGACCGTCAGCGTGCCTCCCCGCCGACCCCCCGTGAGCGACTCGGTCCTCGGGGTTTTCAGTCCGTTGCTGCTGACGGGGCTGGTGCTGGAGCTGTTCGAACCACCGGAGCCACAGGCGGAGAGTACGAGCACGAGCGCGCCCGTGAGCGCCGCCAGCGCGCCCCTTCTGATCGTGCTGGACATTGCGTCTCCTCTGGTTGGGTTTCCGACACCGCAGCGGCTCATCGCGCGGTCCTTGGGTTCAGGGCGTCCTGCAGGCCGTCGCCGAGCAGGTTGAACGCGAGCACGGTCAATAGCAGCGCGAGGCCCGGGAAGGTCATGTACCACCACGCGCTGGTGAAGATGGGGGTCGCCTGGGCGATCATCTCGCCCCAGCTGGCGGTCGGCGGTCTGATCCCCACGCCGAGGAACGACAGCGCCGCCTCGAACAGGATGTTCGCCGGTATCAGCAGGCTCGAGTACACGATCAGCGGGGCGAGGAGGTTGGGTAGGATCTCGCGGAACATGATCCGCCCGTTGGATGCCCCCAGGGCACGGGAGGCCTCGACGAACTCGCGCTCGCGCAGCGAGAGCACCAGCCCGCGCACGATCCGGGCGATGTACGTCCAGTTGGCGAGCGCGACGATGAAGACGATCGATCCCAGGCCGGGCTGGACCAGCCCTTTCACACAGCCCCTCACCGCACATGCGGCCCCGAGGCCGAGGCCGAGCAGCAGGATTGGGATCGACAGCACCACGTCGATCAGACGCGAGAGCAGGGTGTCGATCCAACCGCCGTAATAGCCGGCGATCACGCCCACCGCGACCCCGATCAACGCCGCGATCGCCGTTCCGAAGATGCCGACCTCGAGCGAGATCCGCGTGCCGTAGATGACGCGAGACATCACATCCTCGCCGAGCTGATCGACGCCGAAGGGGTGCGCCGCACTCGGGCCCAGCGGGCTGCCGAAGGCATTGGTGAGGTTGGGGTTCTCCACGTTCGGCCCCGGCAGGCCGAGCAGTTTGACCACCAGCGGCGCGGCCAGCGCAAGGACGATCACGAAGACGATGAACACGAGGGAGGCCATCGCCACTCGATCCCCGCGAAAGCGCCGCCAGAACAGCTGCAGCGGCGAGCGCGCGCGAATCGCCCCCGCCGCATCCAGGAAGCCCAAGCCCCCACCCGAGGAGGGCAGCATCTCAGCCGCGCCGATGTTCATCTCAGCTAGGTTCGACGGGGCCTCGCCGGCGACCTGCCGGGGAATGGCCGGAGTCGTAGGCATCGAGGAGCGATAATCGCCCGATGAGCCTGCTCGCGAGCGACCCGGCCACGGGAGCGGCCCTCGGCAGCGTCCCGGTGACGGCCCCCGAGTCGATCGAAGCGGTCGTGTCGGCCGTCACCAAGGTGCAGCCGTTGTGGGCGCTGCTGCGCGTCCAGGACCGCGCCAGGTACATGCGGAGAATGGCTCAGGCGGTGATCGACGACTTCGACGAGCTCCAGGAGGCGCTCGGACGCGAGCAGGGCCGGCCGCGGGCGGAGATCGCCGCGCTGGAGCTGCTGGCGGCGATCGACGCGCTCATCTGGATCGCCGACGACGGCGCGAAGGTGCTCGGCAGCCGCCGGGTGGCGGTCAACCGCTCGATGGCCATCGCCAAGCGCGCCCGGATCGCCTACGAGCCCTACGGCGTCGTCGGGGTGATCGGCGCCGGCAGCGCCCCCTTCGCCCAACCGCTCGGCCAGATCGCCGGAGCGCTGCTGGCGGGCAACGGCGTCGTCTTCAAGCCCGCCGGGCGAGCGTGTCTGTCAGGTGAGCGGATCGCGGGCGTGTTGGCGCGCGCGGGACTGCCCGAGGGACTCGTGCGGGTGGTACACGGAGGTGGCGATGTCGGGGTCGCGCTCGCCCAGGCTCAGGTCGACAAGATCCTGTTCACCGGTTCGCCCGCCGTCGGGCGGATAGTCGCGCGGGAGTGCGTATCGAGGGAGAAGGAGGTCACGGTGGAGCTGGGCGGCAAGGACGCGATGATCGTGCTCGCCGACGCCCACCTCCAGCGCGCCGTGGGCGGCGCGCTGTGGGCCGGCTGCGCGGGCGCCGGGCAGGCGCGCGGTTCGATCGAGCGGGTGTACGTGGTCCGCGAGGCCTACGAGCGCTTCCTCGCCGCGCTCGTGCGCGGGGCGTGCGCGCTCACGGTCGGAGACCCGTCCGACCCGCGCATTCACGTCGGACCGCTCGCCTCAGCGCGCCGAGCCGAGCACGTGGACGCCCTGGTCACCGAGGCGGTCGCCCAGGGCGCGCTGCTGCACTGCGGAGGCCCCGTCAGCCCTGCCGGATGCGAGGGAGGATCGTTCTACGCCCCGGCCGTGATCACCGCCGCGACGCCCGAGATGCGCCTGATGCGCGAGCCGATCGACGGGCCCGTGCTCGCCGTCGTGCCCGTCGGCACCGTCGATCAGGCGATCGCCCTGGCCAACGGCGGCGACTACGGGCTCGGCGCCTCGGTCTGGACGGCCGACCGCTACCAGGGAACGCGGATCGCACGCGAGCTGCACGCGGGCATGGTGTGGCTCAACGACCACCTCCCCGGCCCGATGGTCTCGCGCGGCCCCTGGGGCGCCGCGGCCGGCGGCGGCCTCGGGCGCACGCTCGGCCAGGCCGGACTCAGGGCCTGCGCCCAGGAGAAGCTCATCACCTGGGACCCGCCCCGGTTGCGGGGGATGTGGTGGGGTCCTTACGACCGAACGACCGCCGGTGGCGCCCGGGCCGTCGCCATGATGCGCTCCGAGCGCGAGGCCGACCGCCAGGGCGCCTGGCGCGCGGGCGCCGTCGCGCTGACGCGCATGGGAGCCCGCGCGTTCGGCCGGGGCCTGCCGAAGGGGTAGAAGCGGACGCGGGCGGAGGGGCGCGGGCGGAGTGCTCTTCTCTCGTTGGACGTTCCGATAGCCAATGTATCTACACGTACCCTGGTGGGCCTGCGGCGGGCCTCACCACGACCTGCACTACTCTTTGACACATGCCCGCCCAGGCCTATGCAGGCAAGGAGTGCGTCTGTCAGCTGCGCAGGGGGATCTGCGATCAGAGCTGCGTCCAGGGGATGCTCGACACCCCCTTCTACATTGCCTGCCTGAAGCTGACCGGCCGGCGTTGCGTGGTGGTCGGCGGGGGGGAGATAGGCTTGGAGAAGGTCGAGGGTTTGCTCGCGTGTGACGGTCTCCTAACCGTTATCGCACCCGAGGCCGAGCCCGCCTTGGTCGAGTACGCACGGGAGGGCTCGATCCGCTGGGAGCAGCGCGAGTACGCCGGCCAGGAGGACCTGGAGGGCGCGTTCATGGCGATCGCGGCCACCAACGACACCGACGTGAACATCGCCGTGTTCGACGACGCCGAGCGGCGGGCGATGCTCGTGAACGTCGTCGACGTGCCGCCGCTGTGCAACTTCATCCTGCCGGCGATCGTGCGGATGAGCCCGCTGGCCATCGCGATCTCCACCGCCGGCGCCTCGCCCGCGCTGGCCAAGCGGATGAAGCGGGAGATCGAAGCCCAGTTCGGCGAGCCCTACGCGCGTCTTGCCGTCTTGCTGAACGAGGTCCGCGGCTGGGCCAAGTCGACGCTCGCGACCTACCAGGAGCGCAAGGAGTTCTTCGAGGGGATCGTGGGGGGCGACCCCGATCCGATCGCCCTGCTGCGCGATCACGGCGGGCGGGCGGGCGGGTTCGAAGCGGGTGAGCAGGCGGTCCGCGAGCTGATCGCTCAAGCCCAGGGCGCCCACGCGCTGCAGGTGTAGAGAGCCTGAGAGTGGCCGCGCTGCAGGTCGAGGGCCTCTCTCGACATTACGGCGAACGTGAGGCGCTGAGCGACGTCTCGCTGTCCCTCGAGACCGGCCGGACGCTCGTCGTGTTCGGACCCAACGGGGCCGGCAAGACGACCCTGCTGCGGGTGCTCGCCACGCTGCTTCGCCCGCACGCCGGCCACGTACGCGTGCTTGCGCGCAACCTCCCGGAGGAGGCCTGGGCCGTGCGCGGGCGCATCGGACTGCTCGGACACGAGCCGCTGCTCTATCGCGAGCTGAGCGCCTCGGAGAACCTGCGCTTCCACGCACGCTTGCACGGGGTGCCCGACGAGCGCGTGAGCGAGCTGCTCGAGGCCGTGGCTATGTCCGGGCGGGCCGGCGAGCCGCTGCGGACGCTCTCGCGCGGCATGGTCCAACGCGTGGCGGTCGCCCGCGCCGTGCTGCACGACCCCGCGCTGCTGCTGCTCGACGAGCCCCATTCGAACCTCGACCCCGCCGCGGTCGAGCTCGTCGCGCCGCTCATCGGCCGGGCCTCTGGACGCACGCGGGTGATCTGCAGCCACGACCCCGACGGCGACCTGGCCGACGCCGACGTCGTGCTCGGCCTGCGCGCCGGCAGGCCCCTGCTCATGCGGGCGGCCGCCGAGGTCGATCCCGATGACATCGCGGAGCTGTACCGGTGAGCGAGGTGCAGGCCCCGCCACGGTCGCTCGAGGTCCCGCAGCCCGTGCGGGCGGTTGGACTGTGGCGCACGATCGCCGCGCTGCTGCGCAAGGAGCTGCTGCTCGAGCTGCGCACGCTCGAGTCTGTTCCCGGCATGTCCCTGTTCGCGCTCACCACGTTCGTGGTCTTCCACTTCGCCCTCAACCGCGCCAGCGTCGAAGGCGACCTCGCGGCCGGCATCCTGTGGGTGACGCTGCTGTTCGCGGCCATCCTCGGGGTCAACCGCCTGTTCGTGGCCGACGCCGAGGAGGGCGGCTTCGACGGTTTCCTGCTCGCACCGGTCGACCGCAGCGCGATGTTCGTGGCCAAGGCGCTCACGCTGCTCGTCTACCTGGTCGTGCTCGAGCTCGTCGCCGTGCCCGCCTTCGCCCTGCTGCTGCTCGGTCCGCCGCTCGGCCGCGCGCTGCCCGACCTGCTCGCCACGCTCGCGCTCGGCGATCTCGGCGTCGCGATCGTCGGCACGCTCGTCGCCGCCCTCGCCGTGCAGACGCGCGCGCGCGACCTGCTCGGGCCGCTGCTGGCACTGCCGCTGCTCGTGCCGATCGTCATCGGCGGCGCCCGCGCCACCTCGCCGGCGCTGGCCCTCGGCCATCCGGCCGGGCCGGCGGCGCGCTGGCTGTTGACGCTCGGGCTCTATGATCTGGTGTTCGGGCTGATCGCCTTCGCCCTCTTCGATTTCCTCCTGGAGGACTAATGGAATCCCCAGGCCGGCATCCGGCCGGCTCCACCCACAGCAAGCATCGCCCTCCAGGCGCCCTCGTCATGTACGGCAACGGGCTGCGCGCCCTGAGCATGGCGACCGTCGTCGCGGTGACGATCGCGCTCGGCCTCGTCTTCTTCTACGCCCCGCTCGAAGCCGAACAGGGGTTCTTGCAGAAGATCTTCTACGTCCACGTGCCGCTCGCGATCATCGCGCTGTGCGGCTTCGTGATCGGCGGCCTGCTCGCGATCCAGCACCTGCGCACGCGCGATCCGCTCTGGGACATGCGCTCCTACGTGGCGATCCACATGAGCCTGATCTTCGCCGTCGGCACGCTCATAACCGGGTCGATCTGGGCCAAGGGCTCGTGGGGGCACTGGTGGGTGTGGAGCGAGCCCACGCTCGTGTCCTTCCTGATCGTGTTCCTGCTCTACGCCACCTACCAGCCCCTGCGCTTCGCCATCGAGGACCCGGAGCGCCAGGCGCGCTACGCGTCCGTGTTCGCCATCACAGCCGGCGCGTTCGTGCCGATGAACTTCCTCGCCGTGCGCCTCGCGACCGCCTACCTGCACCCGCGGGTGCTCGGCAGCACCTCCAACCTCCCGGGCTCGATGGCACTGAGCTTCCTGGTCTCACTGCTTGCCCTCTCGCTGCTGTTCGCCACCCTGTGCAAGTACGAGCTGACCGCCAAGCACACACGCGCCCAGGTGCGCGCCCTGCGCAGGCGACTGGCCGGCGACGGTGTCGACACGCGCCCCCGCCCGCGCAGCGCCGCCCCGAGCCTGCACGGCGCCACCGCGATGGGCGCTCAGCCCGCCGCCGGACGGACGGGCCTGTGATGGTCGCGACCGCGCTCGCCGAGCTGCCGGCGCTGCCGCTGCACACCGCCGGCAAGTACGTCGCGGGAGCCTACGTGGTGCTGTTCGCGATCGTGCTCGTCTACGTGGCGATCATGGCCATCCGCCTGAGCCGGATGGAGCGCGACCTCGGCGAGCTGCTCGCGCTCTCCGAGCGCTCCGAGCTCGAGCCCAATTCCACTGCCCAGAGCCAGGGTCACGCCGAGCGGGAGTCCGCACCGGCATGAGCACCCTGCGGAGCACGGGCGAGCTGCTGGCGCTCGGAATCTCCCACAAGACGGCGCCTGTCGCGCTGCGCGAGCGTCTCGCGTTCACCGAGCCCGAGGCCATCGAGTTCGCCGGGCAGGCGACCGCCACCGCCGAGGTCCGCGAGGCGGTGATCATCTCCACCTGCAACCGCACCGAGGTCTACCTGGTTGTGGGCGACCCGGTGCGCGCCGAGTCCGACGTGCTCGGCCTGCTCGCCCGCCGGGCGGGCATCCGGCCGACCGAGCTCGCCGAGGCGATCTACTCACCTCGCAACTGCGACGCCGCCCGCCAGCTCTTCCGCGTGACCGCGGGCCTGGAGTCGATGATCCTCGGCGAGGCCGAGATCCAGGGCCAGGTCAGACGCGCGCACGAAGCGGCCATGCGCGCCGGCTGCACGGGCCCGCTGTCGAACCGGCTGTTCGCAGCAGCCCTCACGACGGGCAAGCGCGTGCGCTCGGAGACCGGGATCGGCGCGAGCCGCGTGAGCGTCCCGTCGGTCGCGGTCGACCTCGCGTTGAGCGTGCTCGGCGGCCTCGAGCAGCGCCACGTGGTCATCCTCGGCGCCGGCGAGACCAGCGAGCTGACCGCCCGCGCCTTGGCCGACCAGGGCGCCGGCACGATCTTCCTCGCCAACCGCCACGCCGACCGGGCGCTCAGCCTCGCACGGCGCTTCGGCGGCTCGGTGGTCGGCCTGGACAAACTCCCCGACCAGCTCCGTCACGCCGACATCGTCCTGTCCTCGACCTCCTCCCCCCATCCGATCGTCGGCCGGGAGGAGCTCGAGCAGGTGATGGCCGAACGGGGCGGACGGCCGCTGCTGCTGATCGACATCGCCGTCCCGCGGGACATCGACTCGACGTGCGGCGAACTGGACGGCGTGAGCCTCTATGACATCGACGACCTGCAGGCCGTCGTCGCGCGCAACCTGAGCACGCGCGCCGAGGAGACTCCGCGAGCGCTCGACATCGTCGAGGAGGAGATCCAGCGCTTCGCCCGCTGGCTGGGCCAGCTCGAGACGCTGCCCACCGTGAGCGCCCTGCGTGCTCATGGCAACGAGCTCGTCGAGCAGGTGCTCGCCGAGAACCAGGGGCGCTGGGAGTCGGCCTCGCCGCGTGACCTCGCCCGCGTGGAGGCGATCGCCCGGGCGGTCATGGCCCGCCTGCTGCACGAGCCGACCATCCGCCTGCGCAGCCTCAGCGAGGACCGCGGCCACGCGAGCCTCGAGCTCGTGCGCGAGCTGTTCGGGCTGCGCGAGGACGCACCGAGCGAGGAGCCGCTCCCGACGGAGCTCGCGCAGGTCCACGACCTGCCTGCCCGCGCCTCGGAGGGTGGGCCCTTGAAGATGCGCCGAGCCGCCCGTTCCGGGCGTGTGCCCCCCAAACGCTGATGCGGATCGGCACCCGGCGCAGCGAGCTCGCGCTGGCTCAAGGCAGACTGATCGCCGGCCTGCTCCAAGGCGCCCGGCACGGGGACTGCGAGATCGTCCCCATCCTCACCGGCGGGGACCGTGCGCAAGAGCCCGGTCGGGGGACGGGAGGCGAGGACAAGTCGCGCTGGGTGGCCGAGCTCGAGGACGCCCTCGCGGCCGGTGAGATCGATCTGGCCGTCCACTCCGCCAAGGACGTCCCCGGCGAGCTCGCCGACGGCCTCGAGCTGCTCGGCGCCCCCGCTCGGGCCGCCCCCGAGGACGTCCTCTGCGGAACCGCCGGCCTCGAGCAGCTCGAGAGCGGGGCACGCGTCGGTACGAGCAGCCTGCGCCGCATCGCCCAGCTGCGCGCCGCCCGCGAGGACCTCCAGCCCGTCGCCATCGCCGGCAACGTCGACACCCGCCTGGCCAAGCTCGCCGACCCCGACGAGGAGCTCGCCGCGATCGTTCTCGCGCACGCCGGGCTGCAGCGGCTCGGGCGCCAATCCGAGCTCGGCGCCGTGCTCGACCCCGAGCGCTTCGTCCCCGCCCCCGGCCAGGGCGTCCTGGCACTCGAGGGGCGGGTGGGGGATGCGCGCGCAAGGGAGGCCGTGCGGGCGATCACCGATGGAGACACGCTCGCATGCCTGCTGGCCGAGCGGGCGCTCGCACGCGAGCTCGGCGCGAGTTGCAACACGCCGCTGGGCGCCTACGCCGTGCCCGCCGGCTGTGGCTGTTTGCACCTGCGCGCATGGGTGGGGCTGCCCGACGGTTCCGCGTGGGTCGGCGACGAGCTGCTCGGCGGCTTCTACGATCCCGAGGCGCTCGGGCGGCGCGTGGCCGAGCGGATGACCGCAGCCGGTGCGGTGGAGATCCTGCGTCAAGCCGAGGAGATGGCCGGTCTGGTCCTGTGAGCGGGCGCGTCCACCTCGTCGGGGCCGGACCGGGCGACCCCGGCCTGCTGAGCGCGCGCGCGCTCGAGCTCATCGCCGAAGCCGACGTCATCCTCTACGACCGCCTGATCCCCGCCGCCGCCCTCGACGGAGCCCGCGCGGACGCCGAGCTGCTGTTCGTCGGCAAGGAGGGCGGCGGGTCGTCGGTCCCGCAGGAGCAGACCGAAGCTCTGATGCTCGACCGCGCGCACGCCGGGCGCACGGTCGTGCGGCTGAAGGGCGGAGACCCGTTCGTGTTCGGGCGCGGCGGCGAGGAGGCGCTCGCGCTGCGAGCCGCCGGCGTCCCCTACGAGGTCGTGCCCGCGGTCACCGCCGGCATCGCCGCATGTGCATACGCCGGGATACCGGTCACCCACCGCGGGGTCTCGAGCGCCGTGGCGCTCGTCACCGGCCATACCCGGGAGGGCACGCCCTCCGGGGCACACCCTGAAGGGCACACCCTGAAGGGCGCAGGCAGGCAGGCGGACGAGTCTCCCGACGAGGAGGACGCCGTCATCGACTGGGCGGCGCTGGCAGCGTTCCCGGGGACGCTCGTCTTCTACATGGGCGTCCGCCGGCTGCCCGACATCGCCGCCTCCCTGATCGCCGCCGGGCGCCCCGCCTCAGAGCCCGTGGCCGTCATCGAAAACGGCACCCTCCCCAATCAGCGTACCGTCGCCGGCACGCTCGAGAGGATCGCCGAGGCGGCCCGCGAGCAGCACGTCCGTGCCCCCTCGATCACCGTCGTCGGGCCCGTCGTCGCGCTCGCCGAGCGCCTCTCCTGGCTCCCGCCCCAGCCGCTCGCCGGACGCACGATCGCGGTCACCCGGGCGCGCGCCCAGGCCAGCGGGCTGTGCCGGCGACTCGAACGCCTGGGGGCTCGGGTCGTGGAGGCCCCGGTCATCCGGCTCGAGCCGATATCCGATCCCGCCGATCCCGCCCACCCCGCGCTCGATCCCTCATCGTATGACCTCATCTGCCTCACCAGCCCGGGTGGCGTCGCCTGCTTCTTCGAGCGGCTCGCCGCCTGCGGCCGCGACGCCCGCTCGCTCGCCGGTGCACAGGTGGCCGCGATCGGGCCCGGCACCGCCCACGCTTTGGCCGAGCGCGGCGTCCTCGCCGACGTCGTCCCCGAACGCTCCGACGCCGAGGGGCTAGTCGAGGCCCTCCGCGAGCTCCCCGTCGATCGAGCCCTGATCGCTCGCGCACGGCAGGCGCGCGATGTGCTCCCCGACGCCCTGCGCGCCCGTGGCGCCGAGGTGGACGTGCTCGAGCTCTACGAGACGATCGCCGAGCCCCTCTCCGACAGAGCGCTCGCGGCAACCCGTACGGCCGACTACATAACATTCACCTCATCCTCGACCGTCCGCCACTTCCTGCAGGCCGCCGGCGGCCACGCCGGGCTCTCGCCCGCCACGCGCATCGCCTCGATCGGTCCGGTCACCAGTCGGACGCTGCGCGAGCACGGCCTGATGCCTGACGTCGAGGCGACGAAGCACGACATCGACGGGCTGCTCGACGCACTGCTCGAGGACGCATCCATTCGGTCCCCGTCCACCCCCGACGGCGCGCGGGATGGACGAGCAGACCGCGGCGCGGACGCCTAGTGTCCCGAGTCGGAATTCGGTGAGGGTTTGCCGGATGGATGGTCGTGATCTGACGTTCGATGGCGTCGGTCTGCGTGCCGGTAGCACGCGGGCCGACGGCGGCGGGCGTCAGGCGCGGGCAGGCGACGGGAAACGCCATCGAATTTGTGACTCGGGACACTAGCGATGACACGCCACGGCGCGACCTCTCCAGTCATCACATTCCTCTCCGACTACGGTCACATCGACGAGTTCGTCGGGGTCTGCCACGGGGTGATCGTGCGCCGCTGCCCCGATGCGAGGGTCATCGACCTCACCCACGTGATCCCCCGCCACGACGTGCGCGCCGGGGCGATCATGCTGCGGGCCGCCCTCCCCTACCTTCCCAGCGGCGTCCACCTGGCCGTGGTCGATCCCGGCGTCAGCGCCGCAGGAGCGCAGGCGCGCCGGGCGCTCGCGCTGCGCACCGCCGACAGCGACCACCTGCTCGTGGGGCCCGACAACGGGCTGCTGATGCCCGCCGCCGAGCGCCTCGGCGGGGTTCTCGAGGCGGTCGACATCGGCCAGTCTCCCGAGCGCCTCGAGCCCGTCTCGCGCACGTTCCACGGCCGTGACATCTTCGCCCCGGTCGCCGCCGCCCTCGCCGCCGGCGAGCCGCTGTCCGCCGTCGGGGAGCCCGTCGCCGTGGAGCAGCTGCGGCGCCTCGGGTTGCCCTCGGCCCAGCTCGGCAACGGCACCCTCACCGTCCACGTGCTCCGCTGCGACACCTTCGGCAACCTCATCCTCGACGCCACCCACGAGCAGCTCACCACGCTCGGCGCCCAGCTGGGGGACCCGCTCGCCGTGCGCCACGGCGGTGCGGTGCATACCGCGCGGTATGCCGCCACGTTCGCCGAGGTCGCTCCCGGCGAGCTGCTCATCTACGAGGACGCCGCCCAGATGGTCGCCCTCGCCGTCAACCGCGGCTCCGCCGCCGAGCTGCTCACCGCCGTCCCCGACGACGAGCTGCTCGTGCGCCCCGCGTGAGCGGAGTCCCCGGCGATCCTCGGCGAGAGCCCGGTCGGGCCACCGACACCCCCGCAACCCTCGGCCGTCCGCGCCTGCACCTGCGGCGCACCGACTCGACCAACGACCGGGCCCGCGAGCTTGCCATCGCCGGCTCGCCCCACGGGACGCTCGTCACCGCGTCCGAGCAGACCGCCGGACGCGGGCGCCAGGGCCGGCGCTGGACCGCCCCGGCCGGAAGCTCGCTGCTCATGTCCCTGCTGCTGCGAGCCGGCGGGCAGACGGTCGTCCTGGCCCCGCCGTCCCTGCTGCCGCTGATCGCCGCGGTCGCCGTCTGCGACGCCATCGACTCCATCGACGAGGGCGCGCGGATCAAGTGGCCGAACGACATCGTCGTCGAGGCCGACCCGCCGACCGGCGGGGCCGGCCGGCCCGGGCTGGGCAAGCTCGCGGGCATCCTCACCGAGGGGCGCCCCCAGGCGGGGTGGGCCGTGCTCGGGATCGGCCTGAACGTCGCCGTGCGTCTGGATCAGCTGCCCGCCGAGCTGCGTTCGCAGCCCGACCTGGCCCTCGCCGAGGATCGTGACATGCCGGCGAGCTCCGGTCTGCCCGTCGCCACGCTCGGGCGCTCGCCGCGGGAGATCGAGCCGACGCTCGAGCGGCTGCTCGCCGCGCTCGAGCGCCGCCTGCGGGCGCCGATCCCCGAGACCCTTGACGAGTGGCGCCGCCGCGATGCTCTGCTGGGGCGGGAGGTCACCTGGAGTGAGGGGAGCGGACGAGCCGAAGGGATCGACGACGCCGGAGGACTCCTCGTGGCGCTCGCCGACGGTCCTCGCGTGACGCTCGCCGCGGGCGAGGTCCACCTGCAGCGCATCCGCTGAACCGCTACTCCTCCGCGGCCTCGGCGCGCTGCTCGCCACTGTCCACCGCGCCGACCGGCACGATCTGCGCCGCTCCGCCGCCCGCGCCGCCCCTGGCTCCCTTGCGCCTGCGCCTGGCGTTGCGCGCCCGACGCTTGGGGAAGTTGCGTAGCAGCTCGCGGGCCAGCGCCGGAGGCTTTCGCGCCATCCGCGTGCGTGCCCCTCGCAGCGCCTCCTCCGCCTCCGGCGTGTGCGCCAGAGCCGCCGCCAGCAGCGCCGCAGACAGACGGCGATCCTGCTTGCGCGCCGCGTGGATCAGGCGGCGGGCGTTGCGTGCGTGCGCGCCCCCCGCCGAGTTCACCAGCAGGCCGAGCAGCCGCTTGGTCTCCGGCCAGCGCTGGACCGCATACTCCTCGTGGACGTCCCGGGTGTACTCGGCCAGACGCCAGATCCACGCGTTGGCCTGGTCGCGCCTGCCGATCCGCCGCTCCACCAGCGCGCGCAGCATCACCTTGCTCGCCTCCTTGCGCTCCTCCCGCGGCCACCCGCCGATGATGTCGATCGCCGTGTCGAACGCGTCGGGGTCGCGCAGCGCCGCGATGTCCGTCAGCGCCCGCAGCCGCAGCTGGGGATTCGTGTTGCGCTGCACCGCCGTTATCAGGAAGCGGCTCTTCAGCTCGCCCGTGCGGTCGAAGTGGAGCATCGCCCGCGCCCGGCGCCAGCCGTTGGGGGTCACTCGCGCCCCCGCCAGCGCCGCCCACACGTGCTGCTCGCCATAGTCGAGGTGCTCGACCGCGATCCGCCACAGCTCGCGCTCGAAGACCGCGAAGCGCCGCTCCTCCTCGGCGCACACCGGCAACACGCGCCGCTCCACCCGCATCCGCCGTCCCCGCCCGCGACGGATCGGGCCCACGACGATCGCACCGCCGCGGTAGACGTCGCGGTCGAGCAGCGAGTGCAACGTCACCACCGGGTCGTCGTGCTTGGTCGCCGGGTGCACGAAGTCCACCACCAGCCCCGCCTCCTTGCCCGGATGGCGGCGCGTCACCCGACCGACCCGCTGCTGGTAGATGCGCTTGGACGCCGTCGGCGCCAGGTGCATGCACACGGTCGCCCGCGGGCTGTTCCAGCCCTCGGCCAGCAGCTGCGCGTTGATCAGAACGTCGATGTCCCCGCGCTCGTAGCGCGCGAGGATCTCCGCCAGCTCGCGCTTTGGCGTCTCGCCCGAGACCGCCTGGGCCTTGATCTCCTCGGCTCGAAATGCCTCCGCGAGGTTGTACGCGTGGCGCACGCCCGCCGCATACACCACCCCGGGCACGCCGTTGAAGCGAGTTCTGTACAGGTTTGCCACAGCGAGGTTAAACGGCTGCTGGTCGAGCAGTTTGGCCAGCTCGTCCTGGTCGAACTCCGTGTCCACCTCGCCGCGGCGCAGCGGCACCTTGGCGATCGTACGCACCCCCACGCCCGGCGATATCCGCACGCAGCGAAGCGGCGCTATCACGCCTCGCCTCGCCGCCTGGGCCAGGTCGAAGCGGGAGGTCTGGGTGGGGAACAGATCGGTGACGTGGCGGGCGATCAACGCTCCCGTCGCGGTCATGCCGATGAAGATCGGCCCCGTCCAGTTGCGGATCGCGCCGCTGGTCTTCTCGCCCAGGGCCGTGTGCGCCTCGTCGCAGATCACCATCGTGTACGCGCTCGAGATCTTCCCCGCGTTGCGCACGAACCACTGGTAGGTCTCCACCGTCACCGGGCCCTTGACCGAGTCCTCGCCCTTGAGCAGCGGCCGGCTGATGCGCTTGGAGTAGCCACGGTCGCGCAGCTCGCCGTGGAACTGGTCGACCAGGTTGCGCCGGTGGGTGAGGATCAGCACCCCGCCCGTCTGCGTGGCCTCCACGAATCCCAGCGCCGCCACGGTCTTGCCCGCCCCGGTCGCGTGCTCGAACCAGAAACGCTTGGCCGCGTTCGGGTCCTCCGGCTGCTCGCCGAGGGCGCTCGCCTCGTCGTCCTCGCCCTCCTCCACCCAGTCGCGGGGCTCCTCGTCGGGGTCGCCCTCCTGCTCGCTCTCCTCCTCGTCGTCTTCGTCCTCGTCCTCGTCATCCAAGTCCTCTTCGTCCTCATCGTCCTCATCGTCCTCGGGCGCCGCCCGCTGGACCGGTCCGAGATCGTCCTCGTCCTCGTCGTCCTCGAGCTCCTCCTCGTCGATGTCCTCTTCTTCGTCCTCGTCCTCCTCGACATCGCCGTCCGCGGCGGGAGCGGAGGACGCCTGCGAGCCATTCGCCGGCGCCACCTGGTCGTCCGGACCGAGGATGTCGGCCGAGGCGAGCAGCTCGGGCGAGGCCGAGGCGGCGCCACGGCCATTTCCGTTGGACGTCGTGCGCTGCGCCTCCGCCAGCAATGCCGTGAGCGTGCCGGAGAGCGCATCGACCTGGTGGGCCGAAAGGACGGTGCCGTCCACCAGCTTGGGCTCCTCGTCGGAGAGCAGCCGCTCGAGGCCGAGCAGCAGCGAGAACTCGCGCCGCCAGGCTGTCGAGGGGTGCTTGGCCTTTTCGTCCAGCTCCTGGAGCGCGAGGTCCAGCGCGCGCCTGCGGGGCGTCCCGGCGGCGAGCGCGACCGCCGGGTCCTCGCCCTCGTGCAGGAAACGGTCGCGCACGAACTTCTCCGCTCGCGAGATCTCGGCGGAAGTTGGAATGGTCGCGGCCGCGAGGGCCACTGAGGTGGACTCGGCCATTGAGGCTCTGGACTTCGAGACTGAGCCGCTGTCGAAAGTGGCTTCGGCGCGGCTCGAAAGGATCGGCGCTCGACTGCCGCCGTTTCGCCGGGCACTTGGGGCGCCCCGGCTCTGACGTCTCATGAGGATATAGCACGCCGAGGCTGGTTTGAAGGGCACGGGATCTGCCACCCTTACCGGCGATGACCCCGAGGAGCCTTCCGACCACAGCCGCCGCACTGGCGCTCCTTGCCCTTCTCGTCGTCGGCCTGTCCCAGCTGAACGGCTCGAACGCCACGCCGACCACGGCGACCCTGACGCTCTCCCCAGCCCAGGTCCGCGCCCGCCTGGCCGGCTCCCCGCCGCCGCTGGCCGCGTTGCACGCACAGGCCAATCAGATCCTCTCCGGCGGCCTGCCCATCCTACGCGGGCGCCTGGCCGCGCTGCGCGGGCACCCGATCGTGATCAACAAGTGGGCCTCCTGGTGTCAGCCATGCCGCTCGGAGTTCGCCGTCTTCCAACGAGTTTCCATCTCGCGGGGACGCGAAGTGGCGTTCATCGGGATCGACTCCGGCGATACCAGCCGCGCCGGCGCGCTCGCCTTCCTGCGCTCCTTCCCCGTGAGCTACCCGAGCTATTACGACCAGGGCGGTCAGGCGGGGGTGGCGGTCACCGACTCGACGTTCACGCCGGTGACCGTGTTCTACGACAACAGCGGCAGGCAGTACATCCATCAGGGTCCCTATCCGAGCGTGGCCAAGCTCGAAGCGGACGTCCGCCGCTATGCGCTGGACGCCTGAGCGTTGCCCGAGCTGCGGATCGACCCGCTGAGCGGGCACAGGACGATCGTCGCCGGCGAGCGTTCGTTGCGCCCGGGCGGAGAGCCACGCTGCGAGCCCCCTGCGCCGATCGACCCCGACAGCGATCCGTTCGCCGAGGGGCACGAGGACCGCACCCCTGCCGAGCTCTACGCCGTGCGCCCGGGCGGCGGGCCTGCCAACTCCCCCGGCTGGATCGTGCGGGTGGTGCCCAACCTCTATCCGGCGCTCAGCCCGGACGGCGCCGGCGAGACGCACGTCGAGCAGGACGAAGGGGGACGGGGACAGACGGAGTTGTTCAGCTCGCTGCCCGCCACCGGCGCCCACGAGGTGATCGTCAACGGCCCGCAGCCGGTGCTCTCGCTGGCCGAGCTCCCGGTCGAGCAGGTGATCGCCGCCGTCGAGGCGTGGCGCGAGCGGATGCGGGTGCACGAGACCAGCTCCTACCTGCAGCTGATCGTCAACGAGCGGCGCGAGGCCGGAGCGTCGTTGCCACACACCCACGCCCAGCTTTATGCCCTCGACTTCGTCCCGGCGGCCATCGCGCGCGAGCGCGAGCGTGCGGCCGCCTATACCGCCCGCACGATGGGCCAGAGCCTGCTCGGCGACCTGATCGCAGAGGAGGTCCGCCGGGGCGAGCGGATCGTGGCGATCGACGACGAGGCCGTGCTGATGGCCCCCTACGGCTCGCGCCTGCCATTCCAGCTCATGCTCGCGCCGCGGACGCCGCGGGCGCACTTCGAGGACGAGGGGCCCTCGGGTGCCGCGCTGCTGCACGATGGCCTGTGCCGTCTGACCCGTCACCTCGGGTCGAGCCCGCCGCTGAATTTGTGGGTGCGCACGGCCCCTCGCGGCGCCGAGGACTTCTGCTGGCGGATCGACGTCCTCCCCCGCCTGACCCATCTCGCGGGCCTGGAGCTCTCGACCGACGTCAACCTGAACATCGTCGCGCCCGAGCACGCCGCCGCCCTGCTGCGCAAAGCATGAGGTCGGCAAGCACCCGCCCGCCCGCTGCGCCGGCGAGCTAGGCTCCCCGCAGTCATGCCGCCAGTGGAACGCTTCCTACCCCGCTTTGCCGCCGAGCCCCCGCAGGAGGAGCTGCCGTACGGCCGCTGGGAGGAGCGCCTGAGCCACGAGTTCCTCGCCGCCGCCCTGCCGCTGGGCGCCGATCACGCGGACCTCGGCGAGCCGGGCCCGATCGCGTGGTATCCGGATCGCACATGGCACGGACGGACCTACGTCCCCGCCACCGCCCAGACCTCGGGCGGCTATGAGCTGTTCGGCTACGTCCGCTTCATCCCCGCCGTCGAGGACGGTGACCCGAGTGACTTCTTCGCGTACGCCGAGGAGACCGAGGAGACCGCCGAGCGAAACCCCGACTGGCGGCTGGACCTGTGCGAGGAGGTCATCGGCGCCTGGCGCGGGCACCTCGGGGCGGTGGCCGCGATGACGCTCGTATGGGGGCGCCCGCTCGTCTCCGGCGGGCGGATCGCCACCGCCGAGCTGGCCGACCTCGCAGTCGACCAGTGCGACGTGATCGACGAGCGCTTCACCCTGATCGCCCCCGACGACTACCGCCACGACCTGCTCGAGATCAAGCTCTTCGACGTCAAGGGCCGGGAGCTCGCCCGCGAGTCGCTGTACGCGGGCGAGGAGGAGGAGGAGGAGGAGGAGGAGGAGGCCGCGGCGGAATAGCCGCGGCCTCCTCCCAGAACGGCGTCTGGGCGCAGGGCGCTATTTCGCCCTGCACGCCGCCAGCGCTTTTTCCTTCTCCGGGCCGGCTGGGACGGCCGAGGAGCTGAGAGCTTCGACGCACGCCTTGCGCGCGGCTTCGCGCGAGGCCGCCAGATGGCCGCTGGCGGCGAGGCTGCAGATGTGCTCGAGTTTCGCTTTCAAGCTTGCCGGAAGCGACGCCGCCGCCGGGATGCCGTGCTGGCAGACTTTGGCGGCCTCCTGCGCGATCGCGCCGCTGGACGCGCCGGCGCCCGTCGCCGCGCCGCTCGAGGTGGTGCTCGCCGGTGTCGAGCTGGTTGTGGCCCCCGCCGCGCTGCTTGGCGCGGGCGTCGGGCTACTCTGAGAGCTGGACGTGGAGCTGCTGGAACTTCCGCAGCCGGCGATCAGCACGCCGACAACGAACGCGACGCCCACAAAGCTGGACAGCTGCCTAATCATTTGAACCCCTCTTTTTGGAGAGGACACTAGCGCGGGGCGATAATCGAGGCGTGCAGTCCACGACCAACAGCGGCCAGGAGGATCGATGACAGAACGTACCCCGGTAAAGACGCAGCACCACCTCGCGAAGGCGCTTCACCCCAGCCCGAGCGTGCTCAAGGAGGCGATGGGCGAGGCTGAAGGCTTCAACGCGAAGCTCGCCGTGCTCGTCACCAGACTCGTCGGCACGATGTGGTGCGCCTACGTGTTCACGGTCATCGCCCTGCTCGGCCTCGGGCCCGCACTCAAGCCGGGGGGAGAGGGACTCATCGCCTGGATCGCCCAGACGTTCCTGCAGCTCGTGCTGCTGTCGGTGATCATGGTCGGTCAGAACGTGCAGAGCCTGACCGCTGACGCGCGCTCCGCCAATACGTTCAAAGACGCCGAGACGATCCTCGACCGTCTCGACCTGCACACCCAGGGCGGGCTCAAGGCGATCCTCGACCGCCTGGATGAAATGGACCCGCGGAGCGGCGCACGGAACCTGCCGGGAGAGGGCTGACCGATCGCCCCGTCGGTCAATCGGGGTCGAGCCTGTGCGAGCTGCCGCCGGGCGAGCGGCATTGAGCCCTGGCGGGCTGCCGCTGCTATGCAAACGGGTCGCGCACGTCAATGGCGTCGTAACGACGGAAATCCCTGTCGCGGGTGTAGATGACAGCGACCCCGTGCTGGCGCATGAGCGCTGCGAGATGGGCGTCCCGGATGTGGTTCCCCCGCGTCTGAGGACCGGCGGTGGAGCGATACAGGCTCCAGAACCCAACGTGCTCGGAAGGAGTGCGAACGTTTGGCCGTTCGACCAAGCCTGCGATCGCTGCGACGGCAGCTCGGGCGCGGCGCAACTGCTCGAGGACCGACGCGTCCAGGTCGAGGGTCGTGCGGGTCGGCATCAGGCTGCAGCCAACGCCTCCGCGAGGGCGTCTGGACTGACAGCGACATGCTCGGGAACCGTGACGTTGATGGCATGGTCGCGTTCGAGCAGCCACTTGGCGTTGATGATCGTGAGCCCGATGACCTCGCCGTGGGTGTTGTAGCGCAGTACGTGCCCCTCGGGCGTCTCCTCGCTCGCGGCCGCTGGTTGGCGATCGCCGACGTGCAAGTAGAGAACGTCCCCTCGGCCGTCGTAGGAGGCATGGTCGAAGGTCAGGCTGCCAATGGTCACAGTCATTGCGTCGTCAATCCTGGCGGATCTTTGCGGTTGGCGTAGGCGGTCACGATTCGCGCTGGTGTCTCGCCAAAGTGTACGACCACGAACAGCCAGCGGCTCGGGCCAAGGTCTCGGCTGTAGTAACGCTCTCGTCCGGGGCGCGGGTCGGGGCGACGATGATCTGGGGAGCTGACGGTCGCCATGATCTCCTCGCGGTACTGAGCCAGCTCCGCGTGCTCGTGGAGAACGTGCTCCCAGCCTTCTCTGTCCAGGACGACGGCGCGTCCGTCGGGGTCGACCGTCTCGGTAAGGGCGCTCAAGCTCCTGCCGCCTTGTAGGACAGACAGGGGCGTTTATGGCCTTGTCGGCGCTCACTGCCGCTTCGATGAGCCTGCTCGACCACGTGGGCGTTACGGCCGATCTTGGCGGACAAGCTCACACGCGCAGAGCCTACTAACGACCTACGCCCGGTAGATGGGCTCGCCTCTCCCCTCAGTGCCTCCATACCTCAGGTGCAGGGCCGGGCTTTCAGACTCGCGCCTGCTCGCGGAAGACACCGATCTGGCGGTAGATGGCAGTGGAAGAGGTATTGGCGCTCCCGAGCCTGCACCCGGCGAGCATCGACCACGAATCCGCTTGAACCAAGCGATTCTCCCTCAATGCCCCCGCCAGGAGTCGAACCTGGATCTACCGCTTAGCTTAGTAGCGCGGCTTGATCGTTGCTCAAACCCCCGTCCGAGACAAGCGCCTCGAAGACCTGCTCGGCGTGAGGACGACGATATGGAAGCAAGCCGATCAAACGCGACCCGGCGCTGGCCTTGAGTATCTCGACATAAGCATTGAGCATCGCGGAGTGATCACCCGTGACGACCATCGTGCGGTTGGCATCACGAGGCTCGTCGGACTCGAAGGCGCTCCTCCATTCGGCCCGATCGAGTCTTCCACTGAAGTTCTCTTCGATCGCTAGGTCGAGAGCCTTGCGATGCTTGTTGATCGTCTGGAAGAAGCGAGCCAAACGCGCTTGCTCGACAGCGAGAGCACTGCGGCCGATCTTTGCCGGCGAGTCGTCATTCACGCAATCAGCTCCTCGATCGCGCGGGCCGCGCCAGCCATCTGGCGCCGGTGGGCGCGGAGTGCGCGCGCATGTAGTGCTGAGTGGCCCTCGCACAGTCTCTCCCACTCTCCATCGCGATCGATCAGGACGCGTCCCTCTCCGATGGCTCGGTCCAGAAGAAGCGGTGCCTGAGCCTCCACCCGCTCCAGACGGGCGATATCGACACGACGCCCACTGACACGTTGCAAGCGCGCGGCCAATCTGGAACCAGTCAAGGGCCGATCATTTGCAAACGAGATCAAAAGGTCTAGGTCAGAGCCATCATCCTCATCGCCTCGCGCGAGCGAGCCGTGGAGCACAGCCAGACGAACCCCATGCTCGGTCCGGAGTGCCCGGCGAAGCTGGGAAAGAAGCAGCCAATGGGCTCGTAGATACTCACGCTCACCAGGCGCCAGCCGCAGTCGGCGCGGTCCGCTGCGGGTGGCGCGTAGGGCACCCTGCGCAACCGCCCGACGCAAAGTGCGCTCCTCGACATCAAGCTCGGTCGCCAGCTCTTGGATTACGCCTATGCCGGAGAGACTACTACCCCGTATGTCCGTTACGGTGCAGTTGACGCGGTGAGAAGGCACCCACAACGACGTTCCATCCCGGTACTCTTGGGAGGGATACGAGCTGCGATCGCTGCGCTTCGCACCGACTACAAGGAGATGATCGCCGGCTGGCGCACAACGTGAACCCCTCCGAGTCGCCTACGGCGAAGGCTATGGATCGCGCTATCGATCTGGCGATCGACGGCAAGTCGCCCTACCCGGAGCAGGCCGCTTTCATCGACGCCGACTCGCCCCACGCTGGCCACGAGATCACCCGCGCGTTCGACGAGGGCTACGCCGTTGTCCTCGTGTCGGCCGACGGGCGCGAGCGCGTCATCACGTCGAAAATGCTTGCCGCTAGCGCCTGAAGGCACCGCGCATGTCCGGCCATAAGCCGGCGTTGACGAGGAGGCGTAGCCGACGCCTCCGGTGAACGTAGCTGCGGCCACCTGGCCGCGACATCCCTCGACGTTGGTGCTGCCCGTGGGTCTCGCGCGCGCCCTCGACCTCTGCTCGCTCCTCCCCTTATTGCGTCCACTCGTTGGGTGCGGCGCTGGGTGTCCAGGCTTGGGTGATGCTGCCGCCTTCTTGGCGGAGGATCTGGCCGTAGTTGGCGAGGGTGTGTTGGAAGGCGATCTCGTCGCGTGGGTCGCGTCCGGCGTTGTCGATTTGTTCTCTCCATACGACCAGGGCGCAGAGCATCTCGACGTGGGTCTGTCTTTGCCACCAGCCCTCCTTGAGCCAAGCGAGAACATCGGAGTAGCGGCCGTGTAGTGCGACGATGCCGCCCCACATCCACATGCTCCATTTGAACCGCACTGCTCGATGCTGCGGGCGAGCTAGACAACCGCGCCAAGGCGAAGGGAGGCCACGATCAGAAGGGCGGGCTCGTCTACCGGCGGGCGCTGCTCTCGACGCTCGTCTTCGCCGGTCTACGCATCGGCGAGTTGACCGCGCTCCAATGGCGAGACGTTGACCTCGCGGGAAACCGACTCACCGTGCGCGCATCGAAGACCGACGCCGGGATGCGCCAGGTGGACCTACTGCCTGCGCTCGGTGACGAGCTGGCCGCGTACAAGGCGCAGGCCCCCAGCACAGCGCCGAGCGGGTTTGTGTTCACGACTGCGGCGGGGTCCGCGCCGATCCAGGGCAACATACGTCGGCGCATTCTCGACAAGGCTGTAGCGACAGCCAACGAGAAGCTGATCGAGGCGGGAGAGGTTCCGCTACCGGAGGGTCTGACGCCGCACAAGCTGCGCCACACGTTCGCCTCGACACTCGTCGCCCTCGGAGTCGATCCCGGCAGCGTCATGGACCAGATCGGGCACACGGACCCCGGCTTCACGCTCCGCGTCTACCGCCACGGGATGCGCCGCGATGAAGACTCACGAGCGCGGCTCGCCCAACTCGTCGGCACCCAGCAATCCACGAAAAGGCAGCGAAAAGGCAGCGGCGGCGAGGCTCAGACGCCTTGGACGGGCTTGCGGCGAGCAACGGGCAGAGCCTAAAAACCGCTTGAACACAGGGCTTCCAGGGCGATGCCCCCGCCAGGAGTCGAACCTGGATCTACCGCTTAGGAGGCGGTCGTCTTATCCATTGGACTACGAGGGCGCGGTCCATCCCGAAGGCTGTCGGGCACCGGGAAGGCTAGCGACGCTCTCCGATCGGGTGACCGAGGTCGGACTCGCCCGTCGATTCGCCTGCCAGGCGCGTCAGGTCATAGCCGATGAGGCGGTGGGTGATCCATTCGCCCATCGTCTCAGCGCCGACGCGCCGATAGAAGCCGAGGGCCAGATCGTTCCAGTCGAGCGCCGCCCATTCCAGTCGCTCGCCGCCGCGAGCGCGCACGCGAGCCGCCACGGCCGCCAGCAGCGCCCTGCCCACTCCCGCCCGTCGGTGGGCCGGGCGCACGAACAGGTCCTCCAGCCACACGCCCTGCTTGGTCAGGAAGCTCGAGAAGGTCGGGAAGAGCAGCGCGTAGCCGGCCGCCTCGGAGCCCAGTTCCGCGATCAGCGCCTCCGCCGCCGGGCGCTCGCCGAACAGCGCCTCGTGCAGCAGCTCCCCCGTGCCCTGCACCTCGTGCTCGAGGTGCTCGTACTCTGCCAGCTCCCCGAACAGCTCGAGCAGCAGCGGAACGTCATCCGGCCGGGCTGCACGGACGAGCGGTGGACCCGAGCCCTCCATACACGGGGCCTCGCTCACGCCGGCATCGGCCGGGGCCGATCGGGGCGCTCCGGGTAGACGTCGTCGATCGTCGTGAGGGCCACGTATGGGGCGCCCGCCTCCCGCTCGATCGCCGCGCCGCCTCCCGCCAGGCGGTCGAGCACGCCGATCACCCCGCAGATCTCCTGTCCGGCATCCTGCAGCGCCCGGATCGCCGCCAGGGTCGAGCCGCCGGTCGTGACCACGTCCTCAACCACCACGCAGCGGTCCTCCGGGGCGAGCGGCGGCCCCTCGATGCGCCGCTGCAGGCCATGCGCCTTGGCGTCCTTGCGCACGAAGAACGCCCTCGCGCGGGCGCCGCCCGCCAGCGCCGCGCACGCCACCGGATCGGCCCCCATGGTCATCCCGCCGACCGCCGTGCCCGCCCACTCCGACACCTGCGCCGCGAGCAGCGCCGCGAGCGCCGCGAAGCCCGCAGGGAGCAGGATCGCGCGCTTGGCGTCCACGTAGTACTCCGCGCGCGCGCCGCTTGTCAGCGTCACCTCGCCGATCACCAGCGCGTGCTCGCGCAGCTCCTCGACCAGGCGCGCCCGCGCAAGATCCAGCCCGCTCGTATATTCGTCCATCGCGTCCACCCAACACCCTAATCTAGCGTTGTGGTCTCTTCGATCGTGCGATTGCTCAGGCTCGCCTCACTCGTCATCTGCCTGATCGTCATCGCCTCATTTGCCACGTTCGCCGTCCAGCAGACCAAAACGGCGTCCGGCAACCAGCAGCAGGCCATCGCCACCGGCGCCGAACCGCGCGCGGTCGCCTCAGCGTCACATCCCAGCACCCACGAGGGCAGCATCCACAAAGCCCTCGACGAAGCCTCCAACGAACTCACGTCCCCTTTCGCCGGCGTCGTATCCGGCTCCACCAGCGAATGGGCCATCCGCGGCGTCAAGCTGCTGCTCGCGCTTCTCGTCTACGGCTTCGGGCTCAGCTACCTCGCGCGGATGATCCGCGTTCGGGTATAGGGCTCTCGGACGCTGGAGCAGAGAGCCGGGCGCCCTACGGGCCGGCGTTGGCGCGGACCTGCCCGCTGCCGCCGCCGCCTTCGTTGTACACGTCCACCGGCGTGCCTTCCCGCACCCACGCGTAGATCTCCGCCGCGTCCGGGATCGGCACCCGCAGGCAGCCGTGGCTGGCCGCGTACGTCGGGACTTCGGCGTATCCGTGGATCGCGTAACCGCGGATGAAGTAGTTGGAGTCCACCATCCCCTCGCTGTTCACCCCGGGGGTCTTCAGGTAGACCTGGAAGCGTCCGATCACCGTCGGTGTCGACGGCTTGCCCGAGCTCATCGTGTAGATCGTCCGCACGCGGCCTCCCGGTTCGATCTCCGCGAGCACCTGCTTGGTCAGGTCGGCCTCCACATGACGTCCGTCTCCCGGGTAGCGCACACGGAAGCTCCCGGCCCTGTGCTCCAACAGTTCGAAGACCCGCCTGCCCACGTACGGGACGCGTTCCAGGCCGATCATCTTGCGGTAGGCGATCAGCGCACGACCGGTCCCTTCTTCGAAGATCCCCGTCAGCGGCACCGCGTAGTGGAGCACGTCCAGCTCCGACTGCAACAGGCGCACCGACTGACCCTGCGAACCCGGGCCGACGTTCGCGTTCACGAAGCGCACCCCCGGCGAGCGTCCGCTGAACGCCGCCTGCTGCGCCGTCGCGTAGTGCACCGCGCGCGCTTGCACCAGCCCCGCGTACCTGCTCGCGAAGTCGATGTGGAACTGGCCGTCCCCGTTGCCGATCCCCCGAACGTTCACCGTCCTCTCCTCGACCTTGCGCCCGTCGCGATAGAAGCTCACCTTCACCGCCTGCCCACCCACGTAGGGCGAGACCACCCCCCGTACCACGATCCGCCCGCCCACCAGCGCAAACGGCGGGCTCCCGCCGACCTTCTGCAGCACGAGCTCGAGATGTCCCGCAACCGGGCTGGGCGCGGCCGGCGCCGCAGGGGAGGGGGATTCCGCGGACGCAGCCGCCGGCGCCGCCGCGAGGCAGATGAGCGCCGCGCCTGCCGCCGTCCTCTGGCGGAGCCTGTCCATACATACGATCCTATGCACCCGAGTGGGCGAACGGGGCGGCAGACGGGGCGATCAGGCCGATCCGCTTGAACGTCAGCACCAATCCGCCGATCGCCAGCAGCGCCGCCGCCATCAGCAGTGGCATCTGCCAGCGCCAGCCCTCCAGGCTCGAGAAAGCCACCGAGTTGTTCAGCGAGTGCGCCACGATCGACGGGTACAGCGAGCCCGTGTACCTGTACAGCAGGCACAGCCCGAAGCCGAGTCCCGCCAGCGGCACCAGGTCGAGCACGGGCGCCGAGCCCACGTGCACGCCGCCGAACACCAGCCCCGTGATCACCGCCGCCGGGAGCGTTCCCCGCCAGTTGCGCAGCGCCGTGAAGATGTAGCCGCGGAACAGGAACTCCTCGCACATCGGGGCCACCACGCACGTCAACGCCGCGCTCCCGAGCAGCAGCCCCGAGCCTTCGTTCGAGCCCAGCTGTTCGAGCAGCTTCTCTTTTTCGGGATTGACCGCTTCCGACCACACCACGCTCAGCACCACGAACGCCACCAGCAGCAGGAAGATCATCCCCGTCGCCGGCCACCACCCCACACCCGGCCTGCGCAGGCCGAACTGCCATGAGCGCACAACCCGTCCCCCGAAAAGACGGGCGCAGTAAACCGCCGCGAGCACGAACGCGACGTCCTGCACGACCGTGTCGGCGATCGACAGACCCGGGGGCGTGTGCGAGCTCGACAGCTTCGCCCCGAGCGCCAGGGCCGGGAGGTCCACCACCAGCCCCGCCGCCGCCGCCAGCACCAGCCCCGCCAGCAGCGCCACCGGCGCGCTCCACGCCGGCCACGTGGTGTCCGGAGAGCGGGAGTCCATCCCTAAGCCACCCAGTGCCAGGTGGCGAACTGGGCCACGAAGAACCCCATCGCCAGCCCCGACAGCACGAGCGCCGGCATCCGCGCGCGCGGGCGCTCGGCCAGCCACGCCGCAAACCAGATGCTCAGCGGGAACAGCACCACCAGAAAGCGCGGCAGCGACATCAGCGGCTGCGCCCGCACCGGGTCCGACAGCGGCAGCGCCAGCGCCGCGATCACGTACGCGCCGTACGCCGGCGGGAGCCCGCGCAGCACGCCCACCACCGCCGGCACCGCCGCGATCAGGAACGCCAGCAGCATCAGGTTGTGCCCGGCGTTCACGAACGGGCTCCCCGCCGCGATCGCGAAGTACACGTGCCCGCGCTGGAAGGACAGCAGCTGGCGCGCGCCGTCGAACGCCGCCTTCACCCCGTCCCAAACCCCGAGGTACGGACCCGCGAAGTGCCTGCCCCAGACATCCTGGGCGTGAAGCGGCGCGAACGCGTCCCCGCCCGAGACGCCCAGATAGGCCCCGTAGACGATCACGCCCACCGGCAGCAGCCCCAGCCACAGCACATCCCTGCGCAGCCGGTAGCGCGGATGCAGCCTCGCCCTCGAGATCCACACCGCCCGCCGCCGAGCCGAACCGGCCCTCTCCCCCGCAGACCGGCGCCCACGCCGGTCCTCATCGAAATCGACCGGCCGGTCCTCGCGCGGCCCGTACAGGTAGATCATCACCGCCGGCAACGCGCAGACCAGGCCCGTGCTGCGCGTCGCGCCGGCCAGAGCTCCCAGCACCCCCACCCACATCCAGCGGCCCTGCCGGGCGCTCCAGAACAGCCCGACCGACAGGGCCAGATAGAGCGACTCCGAGTACACCGCCGAGAAGAAGAACGCCATCGGGGCGAACGCCGTCACCATCACCGACAGGCGAGCCGCGTCCGCCACGCGCTCCGGGTTCGCCGCGCTCCCCGCGCGAGCCCCCAGCTCGAGCGTCGTCAGGCGATGGATTCCGTACAGGGACACACCAAGGGCCGCCACCGACAGCAGCACACCCGCCGCCACCGCCGGCACGCCCAGCCAAGCGATCGTCCGCACCCCCAGCGGATACAGGGGGAAGAACGCCGTGCGCGAGGACGTGAACACCCCCAGGTCCGGACGGTAGCCGTAGTGGGCGATCACCAGGTACCACGCCGCGTCCCAGCGCGCCGCCGGGGCTGCCAGCAGGTCGCCCAGCCAGCCGAAGCCCCTCGTCACCCCCGGGGGGTTCAGCGCGCCTCGCACCGGCCCGAAGCCGAACGTCACCAGCGTTCCCACCCCCGCCACCCATACGAGCATGCGTGAGAGCCACAGCGCTCGCCAGCTCTCGCGGAGAGCCGTCATGCGCGCCTCATCCGCGCGCAGTCGCGCCCACCACCCGGGGGCCGGGTCGGCGCTGCTCTGGGGAACGACCAGTTCGGTGCTCACAACGGGCACGGTAATCTCGAAGCTCTTCCAATGTCGCGGCAAGCACGACAGCGTCGGCGCAGGCACAACCGTCTGGGGCCCACGCGCATCCTCCTGCTCGGCGGGGGCGCCTTCACGCTCGCACTCGTCATCGGGGCGATCGCAGCCGTCGCCTACGTCCTCAACGTCGTCCAGTCCGCGCCCGCGCTCGACACGCTCCACCCCATCCTCAGTGGGGGCTCCTCGCAGGTGTTCGCCGCCGACGGCACGCGCCTGGGCTTCATCCAGTCCGACGAGCTGCGCACCCCCGTCGGCTGGAGCGAAATCCCCGACGACCTCAAGACCGCCACCGTCGCGATCGAGGACCAGCGCTTCTACAAAAACAACGGGGTCGATCTGACCGGCATCTTCCGAGCGGCCATCAAGGACATCACCCACGGCCAGGCCCTGCAGGGCGGCTCCACGATCACCATGCAGCTCATGCGCAACCTCTACCTCGGCGGCGACCAGCGCACGATCAGGCAGAAGATCATCGAGGCCAAGCTCGCGATCGACTACACCAAGCACCACAGCAAGCACTCGATCCTCACCAGCTACCTCAACAGCGTCCCCTACGGCACCGTCGGCGGGCAGACCGCTATCGGCGTGCAGGCGGCCGCGCGCATCTTCTTCGACAAGCCCGCCTCTCAGCTCGACCTCGAGCAGTCGGCGCTGCTCGCCGGCCTGCCCCAGGCGCCCTCGCAGTACAACCCCTTCCGCGATCCCACCGCCGCCAGGGAACGGCGCAACGAGGTGCTCGCCAAGATGGCCGAACTGCACTACATCACCCACGCGCAGGCCAGCGCCACCGAGGCCGCCCCGCTGGAGGTCCACCACGGCAGCTACTACTCGCAGCGGCGCGAGGACTTCTTCTTCGAATACGTCCGCGAGCAGCTCGTTCACCGCTACGGCGCGAAAACCGTCGAACAGGGCGGGCTGAAGGTCTACACGACGATCGACCTCAACATGCAGCGCCTCGCCCGCAAAGCGATCGCCGAAGTGCTCAACGAGCCCGAAGACCCCGCCTCGGCGATCGTCACGCTCAACCCCGCCAACGGCGACATCGAGGCGATGGCCGAGTCCGAGAGCTACGAGAAGTCGCAGTACAACCTCGCCGCCGACGGTCACCGCCAGCCCGGCTCCACGTTCAAGGCGATCGACCTCGCCGACGCGCTCTCGCGGGGAGTCGACCCGAACACCACCTACTACGTTTCCCACACGCTCGCCCCCGGCTGGCTGCCCGCCTATCCCACCTATGAAGTCAAGACATTCGAGGGCACCTCCCTGAACAAGTCGATCAACCTCGTCAACGCCACGCTCGCCTCGGACAACACCGTCTACGCCCAGCTCGCCGCCGACCTCGGCGAGGAAACCGTCACCCACATGGCCTACTCGATGGGCGTCAAGACCCACCTCAGCAGCTTCCCCGCCGAAGCCCTCGGCGGGCTCACCCTCGGGGTGACGCCCCTGGAAATGGCCGACGTGTACGCCACGCTCGCCGACGGCGGCTGGCGCAACTCCCCGATCGCCATCACCAAGGTCGTCTTCCCCGACGGCCACGTAGACGAAAACTGGGGGCAGCCACACCGGGTGAAAGTGCTCGGCGAAGCCGTCACCGCCGAGGAGACCACCATCCTCGAGCAGAACGTCCAGAGCGGCACCGCCACGCGCTCGGCGATCAACTGCCCCACCGCCGCCAAGACCGGCACCACCAGCGAACTCGTCGACGCGTGGCTCGACGGGTACACACCCGACTACTCCACCGTCGTCTGGATGGGATACCCCAACAAACGCGTGTCCATGACCGACGTGCACGGCGAGCCCCAGCAGGGCGGCTACCTGCCGGCCGAAATCTGGCACGCATACATGGCCGCCGTCACCGAAGGCAAGTCCTGCGTCCCCTTCCCCCAATCCAAAGAAGCCATCTCCTACCGGCCGTTTTACGGGAAATTCGCGACCACAGGACAGACGCAGCTCGGGACGCCCAGCGAAGTCGGGCCGTTCAGCGAACACCCGGTCAAACAGCATTCTCCACAGCGTGGCAACGGGGGTACCGGCAAAGGCAACCGCCGGGGGGAACGCCCTGTCCTCGAAGTCCAGGAAGCCCCCGCGCCGAAATCCGAAGCGCCCGCACCACCAGTCCCGCCGCCCGCCGCCCATGAACCCGTCGCGCCCACCCATCGCGAATCACCGAGCCTGCCGAACACCGGCGGCGCCGCCCCGCGGTAGCCGCCCTCGCGTCGGTGACGAACACCGCCGGCGGCGCCCCGCGGTAGCCGACGCGCCGACGCCGCGTCGGTGAACACTCTCTCTCAAACAGAGCGCGTATAGCAATGGTTATACGCACTCTGTAACCGAACAACAGTCCCGCCAACCCTTCCCAGCCCCTGCACTGGTAGTTTGGTCCGGGATACACCACACGACGGTCGCGCGCTCCCAGTGAGAAATGCGGCCAGATGGGACGAGGCGTGGCAAAGGAGGACAAGGTCGAATTCGAGGGCGAGGTGATCGAGGCGCTGCCCAACGCGATGTTTCGCGTCAAGCTGGACAACGATCACATCGTGCTCGGGCACGTCGCCGGCAAGATGCGGCGCTTCAGGATCCGCATCCTTCCCGGCGATCGCGTGCGCTGCGAGCTCTCACCGTATGACCTGGACCGCGCGCGGATCGTCTACCGCCACCGCTGAGCACAGGCATCGCCGAGCGCTCCCTGATCGAATCCATCGCCGCCGAGCTGGCGAGCTCGCAGCCGGGATCGAGGGTGCTGCGCGGGATCGGAGACGACGCCGCCGTCGTGCGGGCGCGGCCGGTGTGCGTCACCTCGCTCGACGCGTTGGTCGACGGTGTTCACTTTCATCTGCGCGAGGGTTGGGCGAGCGCCGCCGAGGTGGGTCACCGCGCGCTCGCCGGAGCGCTCTCGGACATCGCCGCCATGGGCGCCGACCCCGGCGAGGCCTACATCGCGCTCGGCCTGCCCGCAGGCTTCGAGGAGGAGCAGGCTCTCGAGCTGGTTCGCGCCGCCGCTGCGCTCGCAGCGTCCACCGGCACCACCATCGCCGGCGGGGACGTCGTCGTCGCGCCCGTGCTCACCGTCGTCATCACAGTCGTCGGCTGGGCCGAGCGCGAGGATCGGCTCGTCGGGCGCGACGGCGCGCTCGCCGGAGACCTCGTCGGGGTGACCGGCCGGTTGGGCGCCGCCGGCGCCGCTGTGGCGGTCATGTCCGGTCGCGCTGCCCGCACGCCGGACTCCGAGGCCGCCCTCGCCCGCGCGCGCGAACCCCTGCCACGACTGCGCGAGGGGCGTGCCCTCGCCGCCGCCGGCGTGCACGCGATGATCGACCTCTCCGACGGTCTGGCCACCGACGCCGCCCATCTCGGCCGATCCAGCGGGGTCCGTTTGCATGTGGAGCTCGAGGCCCTCCCGCTCGATGACGGCGTCGCCTCTGTCGCCGCCTCGCTGGGGCTGCCCGCCTGGCAGCTCGCGGCCACCGGCGGCGAAGACTACGAGCTGTGCTTCTGCGCCGCCGTCGAGGACCGCGCGCGCGTGGAGGACGCCGTGGGGAAGCTCGGTGAGGTCGAGGTGACCTGGGTCGGCGAGGTGCTCGACGGGGCGCCGGGGGTCTCGCTGTCAGACCAGCGCGGCGACGCTGTGCGGATCGAGGGATTCGAGCATCGCTGGTAGGGGCTTTCTCGCGCGCCGCTTGCGCCCTGCCACGGCCCGGCCGCGGGGGGCGTCGATCGCGCGGGGCGCCGCGCCGCCGGGCAGCCTGCGCGCGGCGCCCTCCGGCACCGTGCGGGTCAGTCGTGCGAACACCAGCAGACGTTTGGCCGCGCTGAACAGCGGCGTGCACGCCGAGAGCACGAGGCGGCTGTAGCCGACGTTGGCCACGGCCGCCTCGACGTCCGTCGGCGCGACCACCCGCTGGCTCGTGACCGTGTAGAGGAAGCGCGCGTAGGGCATCTCGAGCTCGATCGTGCTCCCGGGCGAGAGCGCATCGATGTGGCGGAACGGCGCCAGGTAGGTCGTCCGGTGTCCGGCGATCGCCGTCGTCCCGGAGATGCCCGGGAAGCGCGTTTCCCGGTAGACGCCCGGGCCGCTCTCGAGGTCTTCGGTGTCCGTGCCGTTCACCACCACGAAGCTCGCGCCGATCCGCGGGATCACGATGCGTCCGACCGGGCTGCCGTTGGACGCATGGCGCTGGAGCTCCCCCGCGAGGAACGCGATCCGCCGCTGCTCGCCCGCGAGGCTCGCCAGTGTCCGCCCCTCAGCCACTGTGGGAGCCGTTCGTTCGACGCGGCGCAGGTCATTGCTGAGATGGTCCTGGCGCAGCAGCGCGTACAGCGCCGAGATCGGCTCCTGCCATACGAGCGTGATCCCCGTGTCCAGCAGCGCCAGCGTGCCCGCCAGGATCAGCAGCACAGCGAGCCCGCGCATACCACGAGCCGGCCACGCGGGGCGCCGGCGCTCCGGGGTCAGACCGCCGCTGGGCGCCGCTGAGCTGAACGAGACGTCTGACACCATCGCCTATCGTCGCAGAGCCGACTCCGTACCACCGAGCGAGCCCGGACCGGCGTAGGACATCGGACCGCGGATCGTCACCTCGACCCCGTCGCCGGCCTGCAGGCCGGGGGGTGGCGCGAGGGGTCTGACGACGAGCATCGCCGCGGCCGCCGCGCAGCCGCAGGCGACGCTCCACAGGATCGCCCCGCCCAACCCGACGTGCCCTCCGGCGAGCAGCAGCACGGCCGTCCACGCCACACCGCCGACCCCCAGGCCGAGCTGGTGCGCGTAGAAGGCCATCAGCAGTCCCAGCGGAAGCACCCCCAGCCCGAGGAGCACGAGCGCCGCCGGGCGCCGCGAGCGCCGGCCGATTCCCATTCGTTCGGGGGAGGCGAGCAGCAGCCATAGGTGCAGCGCGGGCACCATCAGCAGCGCGGTGAACGGGTCCTGCACCCACACCACCACACACACCGCGAGGGCGACCAGCAGCATCGACAGCCCAGCCACCTCCGGGTCAGGGCGCATCTCTGCGCCCACGCGCCGTACGAGCACGCCCCACAGAAGCCACGCGAGCGCGAACGTCAGCACGACCGCCACGACCGCCGTGGCAGCCGTCCCGTCGAACGGCAGGGCGCTCGGCAGGACCGCCACCGGCGGGGCCGCGCCGAGGACGCCCAGCAGGCCCATCAGGTACGCGAACAGGGCGCAGCTGAAGAACGGCAGGGAGCAGCTCAACGTCCACAGCGTCCAGCGCCCGACCGGCATGCGCCGGCGGCGCAGGCGGGCGAGCCCGTCGGCGGCGGCGAGGAGCGGGGGCGCCAGCAGCGTGGCCAGCAGCAGTCGCAGCGCCCACGCGGGCATCGTCTTGCGCCGGAGCTGCAGCCCGGTCTGCATCGCCTGGGGGACGTCCGGCGCCGTGTCCAGCGCATCGACTGCGTTCAGCACCCCGCGACCGTAGCCTCCAAGGCGTTGCTCGCTCACCGGCTCGCCTGGGGAGGGGCCGCGTTCGCCTGAGACCTGGACGAGCACGGCCGGCAGGCCGCCCGCGTCGAGAACCCCCTGTTCGCCGACCGCCAAGGGAAACATCAGATGGGCGAGCTGCCCGAGCGCGCTCGGGGCGCCGGGGTCCGAGCCGGCCTCGTTGGTGAGCGCATCGGACACCGTGCGCTGGAGCTGCTCGGGCGCCGATCCGAAGCCGTCGGAGAACGGCACGACCGAGGGCCTACTCGTGTGCGTCCCCGCGAGATCCCCCAGCACGATCGCCGCATCGAATGGCCCCTGGCTCCCGATCTCCGAGCGGTTGGCCAGCAACTGGGCGGCTCCGGCGTCGCCGCCGCTTCCCCCGCTGGTCGATACGAGCACGATCGTGCGCTTGGTCTCCCGCGCGGCGAACACGCGCGCCAGCTCGAGCAGCGCGGCGGTCCCCGACAGTTCCGCCTCCGCGCCCCGTGCCGCCGCGTCGCGGTGGGCGAGGATCAGGATCGGCGCCGCGCCGGTCGAGCCGGGACGCTGGGCGATCACCGTGCTGAGAGTCCGTTCGCCGTCGATCGTCTGTCCAGCGAAGTGGACTGTGCGCACCGAGAAGCCGCCGCCTGCCATGCCGCCGAGCCCTTCGAAGGTCTGGGCGATGTGTTCGGCGAGCGCGTCGTCGCCCGCGCTGCCCGGGCGCCTGTCCGGGTAGGAGGCGGCCAGGCTCTTCAGTTCGGCGAACGCACGTTGGCCTTCGAACGCATCGGGCGCCAGCGTCGAGCTCAGCGGCAGCGGCCGGGCGCCCAGCGAGAACGCCGCGAGGGCGAGCGCGAGCAGGAAGGGCACGAAGGCCACTCGGTAGAGGCGCCCGTTGAGCATCGGCCTAGACCATAGTCCGGCCGCCGGTCCATCGTTTAGGTATCGTGCGGCCGCGTGCTCCAGCCAGTGGCCGTAGGAAACAAGACCCTCGCCGACTACACGCACATCTGCGGACGCGAGCTGATCGCCGAAATCAAGCGAGCTGGCCGAGCCGCTGCAGGGTCATCGCGTCGTGCACATATCGGCGACCGCGTTCGGCGGCGGCGTCTCGGAGATTCTGTACACGCTCGTGCCGCTGATGCGCGACGTCGGGCTGGACTGCGAGTGGCAGGTGATCTACGGACGGGAAGAGTTCTTCAACGCGACCAAGCTCATGCACAACGCGCTCCAGGGCGCCCCCCAGGACCTGGACGAGGAGCAGTGGGCGACCTGGCTGCATTACAACGAGATCAACGCGCGCGAGCTCACCGACGGATGGGACGTGTGCCTCGTACACGACCCGCAGCCGGCGGCGCTTTGCAAGCTGGTGCCCGAGAAGGCCAAGGGATGGGTGTGGCGCTGCCACATCGACGTCTCGACCCCCAACCCGGACACGATCGCCCGGCTGCTGCCCTACATCCGGGACTATCCGCAGTCGCTGTTCCACATGCGCGAGTACGTGCCGGCGGGCATGGGGGGTCACGTCAACGTCGTGCCGCCTGCGATCGACCCGTTGACACCGAAGAACATGGCGCTCTCGCCCGAAGACGGGGCGTTCGTGTGCGGACAGTTCGGGATCGACGTCGACCGGCCGCTGATGTGCCAGGTCTCGCGCTTCGATCCCTGGAAGGACCCGCTCGGCGTGATCGACGCCTACCGCCTGGTCAAGGAGTCGATGCCCGAGGTGCAACTCGCGCTCGTCGGCTCGATGGCCAGCGACGACCCGGAGGGCTGGGATTTCTTCAACGCGACCATCGCCCACGCGGACGGCGACAGCGATATCCACATTCTCAACAACTTCAACAACGTCGGCGCGATCGAGGTCAACGCGTTCCAGTCTCACGCCGACGTGCTGATCCAGAAGTCCACGCGCGAGGGCTTCGGGCTGACCGTCTCAGAGGCGATCTGGAAGGCACGCCCGTTCATCGGGGGAAACGTCGGCGGGCATACCCCTGCAGATCCAGGACGGCGTCACCGGATTCCTCGTATCGAGCGTCGAGCAGTGCGCCGAGCGCTCGCTCGAGATCCTGGGCGACCCCGAGCTCGGCCGGGCACTCGGCAGGAGGGGCAAGGAGCACGTGCGCCAGCACTTCCTCACGCCGCGCTACCTGCGCGACTACCTGCGGATATTCCACGAGCTCAGGCAAGCATGAGCGACGGGCCGGCACAGCGGACTCCGCTGGTGCTGGTGAGCAACCGCGGGCCCGTCACGTTTCACGCCGGAGGGGAGGTCCAGCGCGGCTCGGGGGGGCTGGTCACGGCGCTGACGGGCCTCGCTTCGCACCGGGAAGCGATCTGGATCGCCTCGGCGATGAGCGAGCACGACGCGGAGGTCTCCCGGGAGCACGGCGGAAGGGCCTTTCCCGTGCGCGCGCCCGGAGGCGGGGACTATCAGGTGCGGCTCGTCGTCAGCGACCCCGAGGCCTACGACCGCTTCTACAACGTGTTCGCCAACCCGATGCTGTGGTTCATCCAGCACTACCTGTGGGACCTGTCCAACGCACCGGACATCCGCCGCGAGGAGATCGAGGCGTTCGAGTTCGGCTACAACGTCGTCAACGAGGACCTCGCGCGAGCCGTCGTCGAGCAGCTCGAGGGCGCCTCCGAGCCGGTCGTGATGGTGCACGACTACCACCTGTACACGCTGCCCGACCTCGTGCGCCGCGCCCGCCCGGACGTCTTCCTGCACCACTTCATCCACATTCCCTGGACCCAGCCGGACGCATGGCGCGTGCTGCCGACGCGGATCCGCGAGGAGATCTACACGGGACTGCTGGCCAACGACATCATCGGCTTCCACACCCGCTCCTACCGCCACAACTTCCTGCAGTGCTGCCGCGATCTGATGGAGCTCGAGGTCGACTTCGACGCGCGGCATCGTGCGCTTCGGAGAGCGCGAGGTGTGGGTGCGGGCGTACCCGCTGCCGATCGACCATCGGGCCACGCGCCAGATCGCGCAGAGCTCGCGCGTGCGAGAGTTCGAGGAGGAGCTGCTGCGCCGCCGGCGCGACTTCCTGATCTTGCGGGTCGACCGCGCGGATCTGAGCAAGAACGTGCTGCGCGGGTTCTCGGCGTTCGACCTGTTCCTGGAGGAGCATCCCGAGTTCAGCGAGCGGGTGACGTTCATGGCCCAGCTGATGCCCTCGCGCACCGACGTACCCCAGTACGCGGAGTACCTGGAGCGGATCGAGGCGCTCGTGGCGGTCGTCAACCACCGGCACGGCACACCCGACTGGATGCCGATCCAGCTGAAGCTGCGCGACGACCTCGAGGAGGCGATGGCCGCCTACAAGCACTACGACGTGCTGCTGGTCAACGCGATGTTCGACGGGATGAACCTGGTCGCCAAGGAGGGGCCGATCGTCAACGAGCGCGAGGGGGTCTCGATCCTCTCGGAGAACACCGGCGCACACGAGGAGCTCGGGGAGTACGCCCTGTCGGTGAACCCGTTCGACATCCAGGAGCTCGCCAACTCGATCTACGCGGCCCTGACCATGGATCGACGCGAGCGGCGCCGGCGCGCGGCGGGTCTGGTCGAGATCGTGACCTCACGCGACCCTGGCGACTGGATCGACGAGCAGCTCGCGGACATCCGCGCGAAGGGACGCTCTGAATAGGCGACCCGCTCGCGCGGGTTCCTGCTCGGGGCGGCGGGGTCGAAATCCCCGACCCGCTAGTCTTTCCGCAAGCGTCGCGCATGACTCTGCCTGCTCCTACATACGACCTCATGCTCCTCCTCGACCCGCAGGCCGAGGAGAGCACGCGCGCGAAGATCGTCGCCGACGCACGTACGGCGATCGAGGCCAGGGGCGAGCTGCTGCGCCATGACGAGTGGGGCGAGCGGCCGCTCACCTACCCGATCGACAAAAAGGCCGGCGCCGAGTACCACCTGCTGCAGTTCCACGCCGGCTCCGCCGAGCTGCTCGGCGACCTCGACCGCTCGCTGCGGATCACCGACGGCATCGTGCGCTTCCGGATCATCAAGCTGAAGCCGGGCGTGCCCGACGCCCCCGAGGTCCAAGCCGGCTCGAGCCCCGCGCGCCGGAGCGCGCCCGAGCCGAGCGTCGAGCCGGCGCCTGCAGGCGAGGACGAGGCGGACATCCCGGACATCCCGGTGGGCGAGCCCGCATAGTCCTCCGGGCGTTGCGGCGAGCGGCTGTGGGCGCGCCCTCGCTACAGGGGGTAATAAGATCGTTTCATGGGCTGGGCTGAGGACACGGGCGGTGGATCGGTGAACAGGAGCGACGTGCTGCGCGCGTCACCGCCGATGTTCGAGTCCGGGTGCTGGACGCCCTCTCGCGCGTGCATCCGGCGGTGCCGGTGATGATCTTCCTCCCGGCCATCGTCGCGCTGGCCGCGTGGGATTTGTCCAACGTCGAGCGTGCTCGCAGCGGTGGGGCTTGCCGGCGGGGGCTACGCCCTGTGGACGCTGTTCGAGTACTGGCTGCACCGGATCGTGTTCCACTTCGAACCGCAGGACGGGCTTCGGAGCGCGGCTGCACTGGATCATCCACGGCGTCCACCACGACCACCCCAACGATCCGCTGCGCCTGGTCATGCCGCCGGCCGTCAGCGTGCCCCTGGGGGCAGCCGTGTTCGGGGTGCTGTACCTGATCTTCGGAGCGCGTTACGCGCCCGGCCTCGGCGCCGGGTTCTTCGCCGGCTACCTCGTGTACGACATGATCCACTACTACCTGCACCACTTCCGCCCGCACGGCCGGCTGGGCAGGATGCTGCGCGAGCGGCACATGCGCCACCACTTCCAGGACGAGACGCGCGGCTTCGGGATCAGCGCGCCCTACTGGGACGAGGTCTTCCGCACCTCCTCGCGGGCGAAGCGATCTTCGCAATGAGCGGGATAGGAGCCCGCCCACCCCGCCCGCGGGGGAGTTGCGCCCGAAGGCCGCTCTAGACTCGGTAGTCGAGTTCACGAGCCGGCCGACGCCGGTCCGTGATCACCGGGAAACAAGCTGAAAGGAACAGGAGCCGTGGCCGCCACCAACATCAACAGGGTCGTGATGACCGGAAACCTGACCGCCGATCCAGAGCTGCGGTCGCTGCCGAGCGGCATGTCGGTGTGCAGCCTGCGCATCGCGTGCAACACGCGCCGCAAGAACGGAAGCACGGGCGAATGGGAGGACAAGCCCAACTACTTCAACGTCACCGTCTGGGGCGCGCAGGGCGAGAACGCCGCCCGCTACCTGTCCAAGGGACGCCCCGTGGCGATCGACGGACGGCTGGAGTGGCGCGAGTGGGAGGCCCAGGACGGGCACAAAGCGCCAGGCAACCGATATCATTGCCGACTCGGTGCAGTTCCTGGGCTCGCGCGATGAGGCCTCCGGCGGAGGCGCATTGGCCGGCAACGGAGCCTCCAAGGGCAGCGACGTCCCGGTCGACGAAGGGGACTTCCAGCCCGCACCGGTCGGCGGCGGAGCCGACGACATTCCGTTCTAGCCGACATTCCGTTCCAGCTCAGACAGCGAGGTTCTTCTTGTCTTCGATCGCCGCAGCCGCAGCCGTGCCCCACAGTGACCTCTCCATCCACGAGGGAGCACGCTGATGGCCAAAGCACGCGGTCGGGGCAAGCCGGTCCGCCGGCGCGACAAGAAGGGCGGCCCCGGCAGCGGCCGGCGCAAGCCCTGCCAGCACTGCCGCGACAAGATCGAGCAGGTCGACTACAAGGACGTCGCCTCGCTGAGGAAGTTCATCTCCGAGAAGGGCAAGATCCGCTCGCGCCGGATCACCGGCTCGTGCCGGCGCCACCAGGTGCAGATCGCCCGGGCGGTCAAGCGCGCGCGGGAGCTCGCGCTGCTGCCATACGTCAACGAGGGCGGTCGCGAGGACAGCCCCCGGGGCGGTCGCGACCGCGACCGCGACCGCTAGAGGGGCAGGACGTGCCGGAAGCGATTCTCCTCAAGGACGTCGAGACGCTCGGCGAGCAGGGGCACGTGGTCGACGTCTCCAAGGGCTACCTGCGCAACTACCTGATGCCGCGCAAGCTCGCCCAGCCGGCGACGAAGGGCGCGATCGAAACGATCCGCCAGCGCCAGGCGGCCGCCGAGCGGGCGGCTCGCGAGGCGGTCGAGAAAGCCCAGGAGAACGTCAACCTGCTCAACCGGACGGTGCTCACGATCCCACAGCAGGCCGGCGCCGACGGGCGGCTGTTCGGTTCGGTGACCGCCCAGGACATCGCCAGCGCGATCCGCGAAGCGCGCGGGCTGAGGATCGACAAACGCAACGTGCACCTGCCCGAGCCGATCAAGAACGTCGGCACGTACATGGTCGTGGTCGAAGTGGTCGAGGACGTGACCGCCACGATCAAGACGATGATCGTCGCAAAGCGCTAGCCCTCGTCCTTCCTCCTCGGCCGTTCCGTCCGTCCCCCCGCCGTGCGAACATGTGTTCGTGGCGGGTGAATTCCTCCGAGATAGCGGGGAGACCGTCTGGACGGCGATGAGCGCCGGCCTACACTCGGCGCAGCCATGGCAATGAGCGTCGCCCCGACAGCCAACGGCATCGACCGGCGCCCCCACCGGGCGTGATCGTCCCGCCGCACAACCTCGACGCCGAGCAGTCGGTCCTGGGCGCGATCCTGCTCTCCGACCGCTCGCTGTACGCGCTGGTGATCGAAGAGGGGCTGCGGCCGGAGGACTTCTACCGCGAGCGCCACGGGACGATCTACGAGGCGATGCTCGCTCTGTACAACGAGAGCGAGCCGGTGGACGTGCTGACGGTCACCGACCGCCTGCGCCAGATGGGCAAGCTCGAGGACGTCGGCGGCGCGGCGGCGGTCGACGAGCTGACCGGGGTGGTGCCGGCCGCCGGACACGCCCGCCGCTACGCGCAGATCGTCCGCGAGAACGCCCTGCTGCGGCGCCTGCTGAAGAGCACCTATGAGATCCAGGAGAGCGTGCTCGGCCACGACGCCCCGCCGCGCGAGCTGGTGGAGCTGGCGGAGAAGGCGATGCTGGAGGTCGCCCGCGACGACCGCCAACAGGACTTCCGGGCGATCGAGGAGGTGCTCCACGAGGAGCTCGACAAGCTGCACCGGCTCTCGCTGGAGGGCACCTCGCTGACGGGGACGCCGTCCGGCTTCAAGGACCTCGACGAGATCACCGGCGGCTTTCAGCCGGGGAACCTGATCATCATCGCGGCCCGTCCGGCGATGGGCAAGAGCGCGCTGGTCTGCAATATCGCCGAGAACGCAGCCGTCGAGCACGGCAAGCCCGTGGCGCTGTTCTCGCTGGAGATGGCCGAGGCCGAGCTGGCCCAGCGCTTCGTCGCCTCCCAGGCGCGCATCAAGGGCGAGGAGCTGCGCAAGGGACGCGTGGCCGAGCAGCGCTGGCCGAAGATCCTCAGCGCCAGCCAGCGGCTGGCGGCCTGCGCCGCTGTGGGTCGATGACTCCAGCGACGTGGGCATGCTCGAGATCCGCGCGAAGGCGCGCCGTCTGCACAGCCAGTGCGAGGGCGGGCTGGGGCTGATCATCATCGACTACCTGCAGCTGATGCGCACGGACAGTCGCTACGACAACCGTGTGACCGCCGTGGGCGAGCTCAGCCGGGGTCTGAAGATCCTGGCGCGCGAGCTGGGAGTGCCGGTGATCGCGCTCTCGCAGCTCAGCCGAGCGGTCGAGCAGCGCTCGCCCAAGAAACCACAGCTGTCGGACCTCCGCGAGAGCGGGAACCTCGAGCAGGACGCCGATCTGGTGATGTTCATCTACCGCGACGAGTACTACGAGCCCGACTCCGAGCGTCCGGGCGAGGCCGACCTGATCATCGCCAAGCACCGCAACGGGGCGACCGGCGAAGTCACGCTGACCTTCCAGAAGGAGTACCCGAAGTTCATGAACTACGCGGGCGAGCGGTACGCGAGCCTCTCGAGTCGAGCGCCTGCCCATTCGGATCGCTGCGACGGCAGCGGCTTCGTGATCGACGAGGCCACCAACACCGCCACGGACTGCGGGTGCCGAGCGGGAATAATCGCGGCGGCCCGCACCGCGCCGCCTGGAGGGGCGGATCCCGAAGCTCTATCGGGGCGTGTCGTTCGACCGGCCGCCGGTGAGCGACATCGCCAGGAGCGCCCCCGATCAGATCCGCTCGGTTCGCCGGTATGTTCGCGCGATCGAGGAGAACCTGGACTCCGGTCGAGGGCTGTGGATCCAGGGGGACGTGGGGACGGGAAAGACCACGCTGGCGATGCTGGTCTCCAAAGCGGCGATCGACGCGGGGCGATCGGTGGCGATCTACTCGCTGCCGCGGCTGCTGAACCTGCTGCGCGAGGCGATGGACTCCCAGGAGGGCAAGCTCGACTTCATGGACCGCCTGACCGCCGTGGACCTGCTGCACATCGACGACCTCGGTGCGGAGAACCGTACCGACTGGGTGCTCGAGCAGCTGTACTCGATCGTCAACGCCCGCTACGAGGCCGAGCGGGCGATCGTGGCGACGACCAACCTCATGCCCGATGAGCTCTCGGAGCGGCTCGGGCCGCGGACGGTCTCCCGCCTGGTGGAGATCTGCGGCGACCTGATCCCCCTGTTCGGCGAGGACAAGCGGCACGAGTTTCGGGCGGTACGAGCGGAGAGCGCAGGGCACACGGCCTGAGCACCCGGCCGGCTGATCGGTCCGGGTTGGGTCCCTGCCCTCCGTAAACTGCACCCGGCATGCCAGGCATAGTGATAGTGGGCGCCCAATGGGGCGACGAGGGCAAGGGGAAGATCACCGATCTGCTCGCCGAGCACGGCGACGCGGTCGTCCGCTTCCAGGGTGGCAACAACGCGGGCCACACGATCGTGCGGGGCAAGGAGGAGTGGAAGCTGCACCTCATACCCTCGGGGATTCTGTATCCGGGCAAGCGCTGCGTGATCGGCAACGGCGTGGTGATCGACCCGCACGTGCTGATCGACGAGCTGGACGCCCTGCGCGCGCGGCGGGTGGACGTGGGCGGGCCTGCGCATATCCGCCAACGCCCACCTGATCATGCCCTACCACCTGCTGCTGGACTCGGCCGGCGAGGCCAAGCTCGGCAGCCTGCAGATCGGCACGACGCGCAGGGGGATCGGCCCCTGCTATGCCGACAAGGCGGCGCGGCTGGGCATCCGCGTGCAGGACCTGCTGGACGAGAAGATCTTGAAGAAGAAGATCGTCGCTGCGATGGAGCCCAAGCGACTGTCGCTGCGCCCGTACGAGAAGGACCCGGCGCTGGACCTGCACACGATGACCGAGGACTATCTGACCTACGGCCACCGCCTCGAGCAGCACATCGCCGACACTTCCAAGCTGATGTGGGAGATGCTCGAGGACGACGAAACTGTGATCCTCGAGGGAGCGCAGGGGGCGATGCTGGACATCGACCACGGCACCTATCCGTTCGTTACCTCCTCGAACCCGTTGGCGGGGGCGGCGTGCGTGGGGACGGGCGTCGGACCGAAGGACATCGACGAAATCTGGGGAATCGCCAAGGCCTACACGACGCGCGTGGGCGCAGGGCCCTTCCCGAGCGAGCTGCACGACGAGATGGGCGAGCTAATCCGCCAGCGCGGAGGCGAGTTCGGCACGACGACCGGTCGCCCGCGGCGCACCGGCTGGCTCGACCTCGTGGCTCTGCGCTACGCGGCCCGGCTGAACACGATGACCGCGCTGGTCATCACCAAGCTCGACGTCCTCTCCGGACTCGACCGGATCCAGGTCTGCACCCGCTACCGGGGCGCCGAAGGAGCGATCTTCGATGACTTCCCCTACCACCAGACGGTCCTGCACCACACGACCGCCGAGCTGACCGAGCTGGGCGGCTGGAAGGAGGACCTCGGCGAGTGCCGCACCCCCTCCGACCTGCCCGACGGGGCGCGGGAGTACCTGCAGTTCATCGCCGAGCACACCGGCGCGCCCGTGACGCTCGTGGGCGTGGGGCCAGGGCGCGAGCAGGTGGTGTGGACCGATGCCGGCCGGGAGACGATCGTCGCGCGGGGCGTAAGCTCGCCGGACCCGGCACCCCATCCAGCCGGCTAGGCCGACTCCGAGCGGACCTCGGACAGCGTTCCAGTCTCCGGGTCGAAGACAAAGCCCCTGATGTGTTCGCGGGAGGGCAGCTCCGGGCTCGATCGCAGCCGCTCGAGGCTGTTGGCCAGCGTCTCCTCGAGATCCTCGAACGCACCGAGGCGCCAGGCCGGGAGGACCCCGTCGGCGGTGAGCGCCTGCGCGAACTCGTCCTCGGAGGCGCCGTGCAGGCCGCAGCCGGTGTGCATGACCACCACGACCTCCTCGGTGCCGAGCAGCCGCTGGGAGATGCTCAGCGAGCGAATCGCGTCGTCGGTCGCTAGACCGCCGGCATTGCGAATGATGTGCGCGTCGCCGCGCTGCAGTCCGAGCATCGAGAACAGGTCGATGCGGGTGTCCATGCACGCCAGGACCGCCACCTTGCGTCGCGGGCGCGGGCTGAGTCCGGGAGCAGCAAGCTGTTCGGCGCGGGTGCCGGCAACCGCCAGCATGTGATCGGCGTTGGCCATCGCGAGCAGGATCGTAGCGGCGGGACACGTCCGGCGGCCCGATTAGCCGGCCGGGCGCGAAGCCTACGCGCCCGAGCGCGCGCCGCTGGTCTCGGCGAGCTTGGCCCGCTGGCGCTCCGGGCTGATCTGAGTGACATCCCATACGAGCCCCACGCGCTCCAGGCCGAGAATCAGCCAGCCGGAGGGATCGAGCTGCCACCAGCACAGGCCATGCCGGGCGGACGTGGGGAACGCATGGTGGTTGTTGTGCCATGCCTCGCCGAGCGTTGGCAGAGCGAGCCAGAGCAGGTTGCGCGACTCATCGGCGGTGTCGAATCGCTGGCGGCCGAAGAAGTGACACAGGGAGTTGATCGAGAAGGTCGCGTGGTGGAGCAGGAACAGCCTCACCGCACCACCCCACAGCATCGCCGTGAGGCCTCCCATGGCCGTGCCGGTGAGGACGACCCCAAGGCCGAAGGGAAAGGCGAAGCCGGCAAGTACCCACAGCAAGAAAGTGCGATCGATGAAGCGGACGACCGGGTCGGAGAGCAGATCCTTGGCATAGCGTTCCTCGTCCGCCAGGGCGTCGCCGTTGAAGATCCATCCCACGTGTGCGTGGTAGAGACCGCCCACCGCGCCCCGCCAGCCGCTTGCGCGGTCGACATGAGGGCTGTGGGGATCGCCCGGCTGGTCGGAGAACTGATGGTGCTTGCGGTGATTTGCCACCCACTCGATGACCGGCCCCTCGACGGCCGCCGACCCGAGTGCCGCGAGCAGAGCCCGCATCGGCGCGCTCGTCTTGAAGCTGCGGTGCGTGAGCAGGCGGTGAAAGCCGACGGTGATCCCCAGGCCACTCAGCAGGTAGGTGACCGCGAGGGCGACCAGGTCCGGCCAGCGCAGGGCTCCGCCCCAGGCACGCCAGGCCGCGAAGCCCACCAGACCCACGGGCACGACGGTCGCGACGATGTTCGCGATGCGGTCGACCATGTCGAGCGTCGCGGGGCGATCGGGCGCCCGCATCGGAGCCGGCGCGTCGATCGGCTTCTCTGCCTCGGCGAGGGCGGGCGGCGTCATACCCTGGACAGTACACGTACCACCGCCCGTCGAGACTTGCTGCTCAGGCGAGGCTCCGAGGTCGCCGCGAGATCCGCTCCTTCTTCATCGCCGAGGTCGACCGCGACAAGATCGTGTCTACGGGAGCGGCTTGGAGTGAGCCGTGTTGGCGCAGGTCCTCGATCGCGAACGCGTAGTGGATGCCGAGCATCTGCAGGCTCGTTCCGCACTCGCTCGCTACCGTCTGTGGGTCCTCGGCTCGCAGACGCAGGGAGATCCCGCCTCGCCGACGGACGCCCTTTGACTGGTTTGCAGCGCGCCGGCGACGCTCTCGCGCACGGTAGTAGGCGGCCGTCGCACCAGAGTCATCCTCGGATGGCTCGGATGTGCGGTTGTGGCCTCATTGTTGGTAGAGTGACCACATGCGCGAGATCGGTGTGAGGGAGTTGAAGCAGTCCCTGAGCGAGACACTGCGGGCCGTCAGCCGAGGACAACAGGTGCGGGTGACAGTCCGCGGCCAGCCGGTGGCGGACATCGTTCCCGCCGGCGCCTCTACCGGTGATAGCCGCCTGCGTGAGCTGGTTGCCGAAGGGCGACTCGTCGCGCCGACTCGGACCTCTCCCGGCAAGGCTCCTCGGCTCGTACAAGCCCCCCGGAGCGCATCCGCCTTGGTCCTCGCTGAGCGGGACGCCGAGCGCTGAACCTCTACCTGGACGCCAGCGCGCTGGTCAAGCGCTACGTCGCGGAGCCGGGGAGCGATGTGGTGCGCGACGCCATGACACAGGCCGACGGATGGTTCATGTGTCGGGCGGGCTACGTCGAGACCATCCGGGCCGTTGGCCTTGCAGCGGGCAAGAAGGCCGCAAGGACGGTACGCGAAGAGTGGCCGGCAATTGGTGTCATCGAGATCGACCAACGCCTCGTGGAGCACGCCGCCGAACTGACGCTCGATCTAGACCTACGCAGCTTGGACGCGATGCATCTCGCCGCCGCGCTCGTGCTACCCCGCGACGACTTGGTGATCGCCACCTGGGACCGCAAGCTGCACGCCGCAGCCCGCATCACGGGACTCCGCCTCACACCAGAGACAGTCCCCTAACGACCCCTAACGAGCGCCAGCGCAGGGCGTCTGACCACGCCGGACACAGCCCGCCCTCGACATCGACCAGCCGCGCGTCGAAGCCAGTTCGCATCCGTCCGGCAAGCCGCGCGAGGTTCTGCTCCGCCCGGTCGGGCGTGACGTCGATGTCCGCGGTCTCGTAGCGCTGTCCGTGACTCTGCAGGGCCGCGCCGCCGATGAGCACGAACCGCACGTCTCCCTCGCGCAGTGCGCGGAGCAGCGTCTCGCGCACGCGAGTCCCGCCCGGCGGCGGGCAATGACGATGTATGTCCCGCGCACGCACCCTGCCAACACAACAGAACTGATGTAGGCGCCAACCAGACGCCTCGGATTGGGTGCCCGAGAGCGCACTCTACAGCGCCGTTTGGTACCCACATGTGGTACCCATGTCGAAACGACCTCATTTTCGGACCGACCAAGCCGTGCCAAAACCAGCCGATTTCCAGGCAATTTGTGGAGATGGGCCGTCCGGGAATCGAACCCGGAACCTTGGGCTTAAGAGGCCCCTGCTCTGCCGGTTGAGCTAACGGCCCACGAGGGCGCCGGCGGGATCGGCCGGCTCAGACCTCGATTCTATCCGAGCCGCCGGGGCGCCGCCCGGCTCAAAAGATGACCGTGCGTTGCCCGTCGACGATGACCCGGTCATCGAGATGCAGCGACACGGCCCTCGCCAGCACGAGCCGCTCCACGTCGCGCCCCACACGCTCGAGGTCGCCGGCGCTCTGGCGGTGGTCCACGCGGACGACGTCCTGGTCGATGATCGGCCCCTCATCGAGCTGCTCGGTGACGTAGTGAGCGGTGGCACCGATCAGCTTGACTCCCCGCTCGCGCGCCCGGCGGTAGGGGTCGGCGCCGGGGAATGCCGGCAGGAAGGAATGGTGGATGTTGATCGCCGGCATGGCCACGCGCCCGAGGAAGTCGTCGCTGAGGATCTGCATGTAGCGGGCCAGCACGAGCAGCTCGGCGCTTCCCTGCAGGAGCCCGAGCATCGCCGCCTCGGCGCGATGCTTGGCGTCTTTGTCCACAGGGACGTGGTGGAAGGGAATGCCCGCGGCCACCGTCTCGGTCTCGAGGTCGGGGTGGTTGGAGATGACGGCGACGATCTCCGCGTCGAGCTCGCCGCGGCGCCAACGCCACAGCAGGTCGAGCAGACAGTGATCGTGGCGCGAGACGAGGATCGCGATCCGCTGGCGCTCCCCCCACCAGCGGATCTCCCAGTCCATCGCAAGAGGCTCGCCCACGGCCTCCCGGAAGCTCTCCCGGAAGCTCCCGCGCTCGACGGCCCGCTCGAGGAAGAACTCCGTGCGCAGGAAGAACCGTCCGCCGCTGGGATCGGACGAGTACTGGTGGGAAGCGACGATGTTGGCACCCTGCTCGAACAGGAAGCCCGACACCGCCGCCACGATCCCGGGACGGTCGGCGCAGGCGATCAGCAGACGGGCTGTGTATCGCGGCGAGTCCCGCGCAGGCGAGCCGTCGGGGGGCCGGCGAGGGGCCGGCTTCGGTCCACCCTCCACGTACCCGCTCCCCGCCGGCTATTTCTTGGTGGTGGGCGACTTCGTTGCCGAGGCCGGCGTCGTTTTCGTGGCCGGCGTCGTTTTCACTTCGGTCGCCTTGAATTCTCGCTTGGAGTTCAGCTTGCCCACATAGGTCTTGCCGTTCGTCGTGATCGTATACGGCCTTTCGCCGCTGGGGTTCTTCTTGACTTCCGCCAGTTCGGTCTTTAGGCGTGTGCGCTGCGCCGACGGGGCCAGGCTGACGGCCCTAGCGGACGCGAGGTCACCGACGCGCTGGTTGTTGGCTTTGTAGGCGTACTGGGCCAGCGATGCGTAGTAAGCGGTGTTCGTGGGTTCGGCCGCCACCACGAGCTGCAGCACCTGGACTGCCGCGGCCGGCTGGTTGAGGCCTTCTTCGCCGAACACCCTCAGCATCTCCTTGGCCAGTTCGAGGCTCGGCTTCGGGGGATTCAACGCGGTGTAGCTGGCCCACGCCTGCGCGGACTGCTTGAAGAGTTCCCTGCCCTTGCTCGTCACCTTGCCGGCGCTCGTCACATACGCTTCGCCGCCGGCTTCGTGCAACAGCGCCTTGGTCAGGTTTTCCCATGCGCCGACGTTGCTCGGCTGCTCCTGGGTGAGCTTGCGGTACTTCTTGATCTGGCTGGCAAAGCTCGCGCTGCCGCCGCCTTCGTTGTTCGTGGCCGCGCTCAACAGGCCGCCGCCGCCGAAGCCGCCGCCGATCCCGAAGCCGACTAGACCGACCCCCATCAACAGGGCCAGGCCCGTGTAGATGACTCGGACCATACGCCGGCGGCCACGCCCTCTCAGGTCGAACAGCATCAGTCCGACAGGCTCTCGTCTACGTGGTCGACAATGCTCTGCACAGTTGGCTCCATTGGGTCGTCCGGGGATGGAGCCGGACGCTGCGCGGTGGACGCGGCGCCTCGAACTCCGGTGGCTGCGTCATCGCTCCGGCGATCCGCCCGCCCGACAAACGATGCCACCAGGATACTCGTCTCATAGAGCACATACAGCGGCACCGTCTCGAGCGCCAGCGTGATGGCGTCACCGGGGAGCAGCGCGGCGATCGCAGCGCACGCCACGATCGCGTAGCGGCGATGCTTGCGCAGCTGGCCCGGGGTCACGAACCCGAGGCGCGTGGCCCCCACGATCAGCACCGGGACCTGGAAGACCAGGCCCATCGCCAGCAATATGGTGGCTGCGAAGCCGTAGAACTGACTCGCCTGGACGAGCACGTTGAACTGGCCGGCGTTGAAGTTCACGAAGAAGCGGACGGCCGCCGGCAGCACGACGAAGTACCCGAACAGCACTCCTGCCACGAACAGGAACGGAACGGCCGTCAACAGGGGCATCGCTACGCGTCTCTCATCGGGGCTGAGCGCCGGCAGGACGAAGCCGTAGAGCTCGAACAGGATGAACGGCAGCGAGATGATCAGCGCGAAGTAGAGCGTCACCGTGATCGTGGTCGTGAAGGGCTCTCCGACCCCGAGCGTGACCGGGTTATCGCCCGGCGGGTTGCGTGGGATCCTCTGGACGTCCGCCTTCAGGGAGGCGACCAGTGGCGGCAGCTGCGCGCGAGCCCGGGCCGACAGGCCGCTGTCGGGCCTGTCCAGCACGCCGAGTGCCGCCCGCGTATCGCCCGCGAGCTTCAGCAGCCCCTGCTGGGCGAGGACCGCCTGTCCGACCGTCCCCTCGCCTTTGGCCACCTGCTTCTGCGTCTGGGTCTTCAGCGGTTTGTTGACGATGTTCAGCAGCGCATGGTTCTGCCACAGGCACAGGCCGAACACGATCGCAAACGCGATCCCGCTGACGATCAGGCGGGTGCGCAGCTCATCGAGGTGATCCACGAGGGTCAGCCGATCCTCGTGGCCGACCGTGCGGATCGCGCTGGCCATTAGGGCAATGAACCTACCACCGTCCTAAAGCCCATTGCCTGAGGCGTCGATGACGACTGAGACAATGCTCATGCCGCCCGAGAACGATCCCAACATCCAGCGCCTGCAGCCGCCGACCGGCGAGCAGTTCGACGTCGATCGCGGCGATGCCCGCAAGGCGCCCGACGCCACCTGCGCACCCGACCAGCTGCACATCTGCTTTCACTGCGCCGGCGAGCTGGCCTATCCACTTGACTGGTGCGAGGAAGGTCCGCGCCACTGGCGGATCGTCCTGCGCTGCCCAGAGTGCGAGTCGCGGCGGGAGGGCGTCTTCGAGCAGACGGCCGTGGAACGCCTCGACGACGAGCTCGATCGTGGAGCGAGCGCGCTGCTCGGCGATCTCAGGCGGATCACCCACGCGAACATGTCCGAGGAAATCGAGTTCTTCATCCGTGCACTCGACGCCGAGCTGGTCATGCCGAGCGACTTCTGATGGGCGCCCGCAGGCTTCTTACCTGTAGCGCTCCACCACGGCGTCGGCGACCAACTCGAGCAACGCCGAGCGTCCATCGGGCAGCACGGCCGGCAGCGCCGCCTTCGCCTCGGCGACCACCGCGAGCGCCCGCTCCCTGGCCTCTTCCAGCGCACCGGTCGCCGCGATCCGCTCGCATAGCGCCTCGGCCTGTTCGAGCCCGCCCGCCCCACCGAGCGAGGCCAGGTCGAACGCGGCGAGATCCGGCTCGCGTTCGCGCGCGAGGATGAACGGGAGCGTGACCGTGCCGTCCAGCAGATCGGTGCCACGCGACTTGCCGGTCCGCTCGACCGGGCCGGAGACGTCGAGCACGTCGTCGAGCATCTGGAAGGCCAGCCCGATCCGCCGCGCGAACGCGCCGAGCGCGGCCGCCAAGGCGCTCGAACGTTCGACCGCGGTGAGCGCCCCCAACCGGCAGGCGGCCTCGAACAGCGCCGCGGTCTTCAACTCGCAGCGCCTGAGATAGCGCTCGACCGGGACCTGGGTTGCGTAGGCGTCCTCGCGTTGCAGCAGCTCACCAGAGGCCAGCGCCGAGCTGGCATCCGAGAGAGCGCGCAACTGGGCGGCGTCCTCGTTGCGTGCGAGCTCCGCGAACGCCCGCGAGAACAGCAGGTCGCCGGTGGCAACCGCCGCGCGGCGACCAGCGACGGCGGCTACCGTGGGGCGCCCTCGGCGCAACTGCGCCCCGTCGATCAGATCGTCGTGGACGAGCGTGGCTGAATGCACCAGCTCGACCGCCACCGCAGCCCGTACCAGGCGCAGCTCTCCCTCATGGCCATCCGGTGGCCCGCCCGCCGATTCGGCGGCCAGGACCACGAGCAGCGGGCGCAACCGCTTGCCGCCGGCGACGATCGTGGCGTTGGCGTGCGAGGCCAGCGGCGCGCCGGCCTCCGAGGTCACGCGTTCGAGGTGGAGCTCGGTTCGGCCCATGCGCCCCCGCAGGCCCTCGCCGCCGCGGCGCATGATCGCCTCGAGCCCGTCCACACCCCCCACGGGTCCGCCTGCCGGCGCGCTGCTCACCGCGTTCATCATGCCCTCTCCACCGGAACCGTGCCCGTGTGAATGGCCACGATGCCTCCCGCGAGCACCACGTAGCGGACTTCTTGCAGGCCCGCGCCTTCCATCTTCCCGGCAAGCTGCGCCGGCCCTGGAAAACGCTTGACCGAGTTGGGGAGATAGGCGTACGCGTCGGCTATCGACGTCTCCGAGCCCGCGTGCCGAAAGCGCGAGCCCAGCTTCGTGATCGTGCCCGCCAGCCGGCCGAGCGCGGGGACCAGCCGGTCGAACCACACCGCGTAGAAGAGCGACAGGGGCGCACGCATGGGCGTCGTGATCTCGAGCACCACCACCCGCCCTCCGGGGCGCACCACCCGCGCCATCTCCGACAGCCCGACGTCGAGATCCGCGAAGTTGCGCGCGCCGAAGCCCACGGTGGCGGCGTCGAAGGAGCTCTCGGGATAAGGCAGCGCCAGTGCGTCCCCCCACTCGAAGCGCGGGAGCACGCCGGCGCGGGAGCCGGCGTGTGCCTTGGCGCGCGCTCGGGCGAGCATAGCCTCGGCGAAATCGCTGCCCACGACCTCGCCCGCAGGCGAGACGCGCCGCGCGAGCTCGATCGCCAGATCCCCGGTTCCGGTGGCCACGTCGAGCACGCGACTGCCGGGAGCGACCCCGGCCAGCTCGGCGGCGCGTGCGCGCCAGCGGTGGTGCAGGCCGGCGGTCATCGCCGTGTTCATCAGGTCATAGACCCCCGCGATGCGGTCGAACATCGCGCGTACCTGCCCCGCCTCCAGCTGACCGACCTGCCCGCCTGCCCCCTTCAGGGTGCGGCCTTCAGGGCGTGCCCCGTCATTGGGTGCCCCGTCATGGGGTGCGCCGGCTCCGTGACGAGCGGCCACGGCCCGACTACTTGAGCTGGGAGAGGAAGTTGACGATCGCTTCGAACTTCTTCGGCGGCAGGTTCTTGTACGACGGCATCGGCGCGGTCGGGTTCACCAGCGTCCGCGCGATCGCCTGGCGGGGGATACGCGAGGCGATGTGCGTCAGTTCAGGTCCGGGCCCCGAGTTGCCGTTGTCGCCGAGCTTGTGGCAGCCCAGACAGCCACGACCGGCCACGACCAGCCTGCCTTCTTCATAGTCCGCGAGCACCGCCCCGCCCGCCCGCTTGACGGCCGCCGGCGTGGCCACTTCGATCGCCGTCGGCGAGCCGGCGTTGGCGCCTGAATAGGTCAGGAATGCCATCGCCCCGATCACCACGATGCCCGTCAGGGTCGCGATCGGGCGCCGCTCGGGACGGCGCTCGGGACCGCGGTCGTAGAACGGCAGCAGGAACAGCAGGATCATGCAGATCGTCGGCACGCCGATCGTTGCGAGAGGCACTAGGCTCGGCGTCTTGATGATGCGCAGGAGCTCGAACAGGAAGAAGAAGTACCACTCCGGCCGCGGCACGTAGGTGGTGGTGGTCGGGTTGGCCTTGGGGCCGAGCTCGGCCCCAAGCACGAGCGACATCGCGATGATGACCGCCATCACCACGCACGCCATCGCCCCGTCCTTCGCTACCGCATAGGGGAAGAACGGCTTGCCCTGGGCCTTCAGGAGCGCGTACTCGCGGAGGTACTCCTCCTTCTCACGCTGGTTCATATCTCTGTCTCGCGCAGCTCTGGACGCTTCTCGGCTTTGGTCCACGGCGGTGCCGTGGTGCCGAGCTTGGCCACGAGGTAGAGGTGGGCCCCGATCAGCGCGGCGAGGAGCCCGGGGATGAGCAGCATGTGGATGGCGTAGAAGCGCGACAGGGTCGTGGCGCCGAATTCCGAGCCGCCGCGCAGGAAGTCGCTCAGGTATGGGCCGATCAGGGGCCCGGTGCCGTTGATGTTCACGCCCACGATCGTCGCCCAGTAGGCGCGCTGGTCGAACGGCAGCAGATAGCCGGTGAACGACATCACCATCGTCAAGATCAGCAGCACCACGCCGATCACCCAGTTGAGCTCCCGCGGGTACTTGTAGGCGCCGAAGAAGAACGTTCGGCCCATGTGGAGGAACACGAGTATCACCATCACGCTCGAGCCCCACTTGTGCATCCCACGGACGAACTGCCCAAGAAACACGTCGTTGGTCACGTACCTGATCGATTCATAGGCCCCGCCCGCCGGGTCCGGGCGGTAGTACATCGCCAGGAACACGCCCGTGACGGCCTGGGACAGGAACGCGAACATCGTGGCCGAGCCCAGCGTGTAGAACCAGTTGGTGCCCTTGGGCACCTTGCGGAACATCAGCCAGCGGGCGGCGCCGCTCAACGAGGTGCGCTCGTCGACCCAATCGACGACCGTGATCCCGGCCTGCGCCGCGCTTTCGAGCGGGCCGCCGTTGCCGTTGCTCTCGCCCGGCCGCGGCGGCGGCTCCTGGAGCGGTCCGGGAAGCGGGGGGGCTGGGAGCTTGGGCAGCTTCGGCACGATCCAGCCTACAGTTTCTGGGCGCCCGGCCGGGACGGGTAGAGGTACTGTCCGATGCCGTCGAGCGGCTCGCCCGGGTCGCGCGGGGAGAAGCGGCGCAGCTGGCTGTTGACGCTGAAGCGGGGGCCGACTTCGACGTTTTCGCCGTTGACGCGGGTGTAGAAGCGGTCGAGCGGGCGCACCGGCGGGCCACCCACGCGACGGCCGAGCAGGTCGTACACGCCGCCGTGGCACGGACAGATGAATCGCTCGGAGGCGTCCACCCAGCGGACCGGACAGCCGACATGCGCGCAGCGGCTGGAGATCGCGATGTACGGCGTGCCTTTGTCGTAGGGGTCGGTGTCGATTTCGGAGTTGAACTTGCGCATGTACACAGTCGACTTGCCGGCCTCGCCGATGTTGGGGGTGAGGGTGATCACGACCGGGATGTAGTTGTTGTCCGAGAATTGGTCCACCGTGCCCACGACTTCCCAGCGGTGGGGGGTGCTCTTGAAGATCGGACCGATTGCGAAGCCGAGCGCGGGCAGCGCGAACGCGCTCGCGGCGATCGCACCGGCGGTGTGGGCGGTTCCGGTCATGAACCTCCGCCGGGTGACCGTCTCGCCCTCGAAGGCGCCCGGGATACCGCGGTCGAGCGTGTACTTGGATTTGTGCTGTGCGCGTTTGTCAGACACCGAACGCAAACAATATCGATGCTCGATTCAGGGCGACGCCGGCACCCCGGCCGCACTTGTGCGCATCGCCTCGATCGCATCGGGGGCCCCGGCAAGCACCAGCCGCTTGGCGTGTGTGTGCACCTCGCTCGGGCCCCAGCCCACCGCGCGCGCACCCGCGGTCCAGATCGCATTCGCCAGAGGCTCCTTGCCGGCACCCTGAGCGAGGGCGCTGAGCGTGATCGTGTCGGCGAGCTCGGCGACCGCGATCGTGTCGCCCATATCCACCAGGCGGGCGAGTCCGATCGCGTACAGCTGATCGCCGGCGAGCAGGCCGAGATCCGCCTCGGCAACCCGCACGACGCGGGGCGCTCCGTAGTGCAGCAGGTAGCCCTCGTAGATGGCCTCCACCAACAGCTCGTACTCCGCGCGGCGGCCGGCCGTGCGAGGGCCCTCCGCGGCGAGGGCCGCCGGGGTGGCGGATGGCTGTGACCGCACGTGGTCGGCTGGAGGCGCCACGAGCGTCGCGATCAGCCCACCGGCCTCCGAGAGCAGGACCCGCAGGCGCTCCAGCCCGTCGCCGCTCGCCGGCTCGCTCATCGGCTGGGGAGACGCTCGGGCAGGCACGCGAATGCGGCCGACGCGGCCGACAGCGTGCGCTCGATGTGCTCGGCGGTGTGCGCGAGGGAGGGAAACCACGCCTCGAACTGCGAGGGGGGTGGATAGACGCCCCGCGCGAGCAGCTCCCGACACCACGCCGCGTAGGCGTCCAGGTCGCATGCCCGCGCATCCTCGAAGCACCTCACCGGACCCTCGCTGAAGAAGACCGTCACCAGCCCCGGAGCGCTCGTTACTTGGATGGGATATCCGCCCACCCCACCGCTCATCCCAGCCGCCGCCTCGCGTAGGCCGTCGGCGAGCCGTTCCGTGGTCGAGGCCAGGCGCAGGTAGGCGGCGTCGTCGAGCAGCTCGAGCGTGGCCATCCCGGCGGCGAGTGCGAGCGGATTGCCCGACAGCGTCCCCGCCTGGTAGACCTCGCCGGCCGGGGCGAGCATGCGCATCAGCTCGGCCCCGCCTCCCACCGCCGCCGCGGGCAGGCCTCCGCCGATGACCTTGCCCATGATCACCAGGTCGCCGCTGACGCCCACGAGCTCCTGGGCCCCGCCGCGGGCGACGCGGAAGCCGCTGATCACCTCGTCGAGCACCAGCAGCGCCCCGTTCGTATCGGCCCGCTCGCGCAGCAGCCGCAGGAACCCCTCGCGCGGCGCCACCAGCCCCATGTTGGCGGGCAGCGGCTCGGCGATGATCGCGGCGAGCTCATGGGCATCGGTGGCCGCGATCAATGCGTCGGGGTCGTTCCAGGGCACGACGATCGTGCCCGCGGCCGCGCTCGCCGGCACACCTGGGCTTGCCGGCAGCGACTGGGTCGCCAGCCCCGAGCCGGCCTGGGCGAGCAGCCCGTCGACGTGCCCGTGGTAGGCGCCGGCGAACTTGAGCACGAGCTCGCGGCCGGTTGCCGCCCGCGCGAGGCGCAGGGCGGTCATCGTGGCCTCTGTCCCCGAAGAGGTCATCCGCAGCATCTGTACGCCGACCATCCGGCGCGCAACCTCCTCGGCCAGATCGACCTCGCCGGGCGTGGGCGCGCCGAAGCTCGTTCCCTTCGCGGCCGCCGCGGCGATCGCCGCGAGCACTTGCGGATGGGCGTGCCCGTGGATCAGGGGGCCCCATGAGCAGACGTAGTCGATGAAGCGGTTGCCGTCCACGTCAATGAGCTCGGCGCCCTCGCCGCGGTCGATGAAGATCGGGTCGCGCCCGATCGAGCGCATCGCGCGCACGGGGGAGTTGACTGCGCCCGGGATCACCTCGAGGGCGCGGCGGTACAGCTCGGCGGAGCGCGTGTCGGTCAGCGACGCCGTCAAGTCGATCGTGCGCCTATGGGGTAAATACGATGGCGCACGCTGCGTCGAGGTCGGGACATGTGCTCGAGGCGCAGCAGGCGCTCAGGCGCCGCCGTGTGCGCTCTCCCACTCCTTGAAGTCCTCGGTGAAGTACAGCAGCCGGATCTTCTTGAACTCGGTCGAGGAGTACAGCGTGGCGCGCTCACGGATGCCGGTCTGCTCGGCGATCGCATCGAGAACCGCGTCGCACTCCTCCTTGGAGCGGCCATGGGCCATCGTGAAGACCGAGTACGGCCAGTCCCCGTACGTGGGCCGCTGGTAGCAGTGGGAGACGCCGCGCACCGACGCCATCCGGCAGCCGATGTCGAAGATCTGCTCGTCGGGCACCTTCCACACGCCCATGCCGTTTGCCGAGAAGCCCGCACGGCGGTGGTAGAGGATCGCGGCCACGCGGCGCAGCAGACCGCGCTCCTGCATCCCGGCGAGGTGGTCGAGCAGGCGCTCCTGGGTCAGGCCGAGCTCAGCGGCGGCCGGCGCGTAGGGCTCGGGCGCGACGGGCATGTCGCCCTGCAGCGCGCGAATGACGGCGATGTCGAACTCGTCGTAGGACTGAGGCGCGAGGTCGATCGGCTCCTTGACCTCGGCGGCGCTGGAGAGCGCTTTGGTGTCTCCCTCCATCTCCAGGTCCATGCGGATCTTGAACAGCCTGAGCGTCGGCAGCTGGCGCACCGACTCGGCGCCGGACTCGTCCGCGAGCACCTCCAGCGTGCCCTCCAGGCCGAGCTTGGAGTCGGGCTCGGTGGCGATCGTGAACCACAGGTTGAACTCGTGGTTGCGCAGGTAGTTGTGCGAGACGCCCGGGTGCCCGTTGATGATCTGGGCAGCGCGGTGGGGGTGCTCGGGGTCGACCTTGGCAGCCACCAGCATCGAGGAGTAGCCGAGCGCCCGCGTGTCGAAGATGGGCGTGACCTGGCGGATGATGCGCTTCTCCAGCAGGCGCTGCACGCGGCTCATGACCTCCGCCTCGGAGATCCCGGCGAGCTCGGCCACGCGCAGATAGGGCCGGGAGGCGATCGGGAAGCTGCCCTGCATCAGGTTCAGCAGCCTGCGATCGACGTCGTCGAGGGCCACCGCCGCGCCGTCCTTGCGGCTGCGGAGCTTCGGAGTCGCGGTGCTCGGGCGCGTCTGGTCGGCCACCTCGGCGAGGGGCGCCGCGGCGGTGGGGTCGGGCTGGATCATGTCTGCTCTGCCAGCCATCGGGCTGCGTCCTTTGCGTGATAGGAGACGATCGTGTCGGCGCCCGCGCGGCGCAGGGAGGTGAGGATCTCGAGCACCGCCGAGCGCTCGTCCAGGTAGCCGGCGGCAACTGCCGCCTTGACCATCGCATACTCGCCGCTGACGTTGTATGCCGCTACGGGTAGGCGCGTGGCCCGCTTGACCGCCCGGATCAGGTCGCCGTAGGCGAGCGCCGGCTTGACCATCACCATGTCCGCGCCCTCCTGCACGTCGAGCAGCGCCTCGCGCACGGCCTCGCGGCCGTTGGCCGGGTCCATCTGGTAGCCGCGCCGGTCCCCGAACGCGGGCGCCGAGCCGGCGGCCTCGCGGAACGGACCGTAGAACGCGGAGGCGAACTTGGCGGAGTAGGCGAGGATCGGGGTCTCGGAGAAGCCCTCCCCGTCCAGCGCCTCCCTGATCGCCCCCACGCGCCCGTCCATCATGTCCGAGGGGGCCACGAGGTCGGCGCCGGCGCGCGCGTGGCTGACCGCCGTGCGGGCGAGCAGCTCGAGCGTCGCGTCGTTGTCGACGGAGGGGATTGGAGTCCGTCTGTCGCAGCACACCGCAGTGCCCGTGGGCCGTGTACTCGCACAGGCAAACGTCCGTGAGCACCAGCAGCTCGGGCTCGGCCTGCTTGATCGCCCGCGTTGCCAGCTGAACCACGCCATCCTCCTCCCATGCCCCCGAGCCATGCTCGTCCTTCTCGGCGGGTATCCCGAACAGCATCACGCCGGCGATCCCCAGCGCGGCGATCTCCCGCGCCTCGGCGACTGCCGCGGACAGCGACAGGCGCTCGACGCCCGGCATCGTCGCGATCGGTTCGCGTCCGCTCGCCGTGTCCGGCGAGATCGACTCGGCGACGAACAGCGGCAGGACGAGCTGGCCAGCGCGCAGGTCCGTCTCGCGCACGAGCCCGCGCAGCCCGGCGCTCGCGCGCAGCCTGCGCATGCGCGTCTGTGGAAAGGCCATGGTCCTCCCAGATTAGAGCGTCGCGGGCGCTCCGGGTGCTCATTCCACCTGGCGCAACCCGACCCGGGCGAGCACGCCGAACAGGAGCGTCAGGCCGGCGAGGTGGATCAGCGAGACGCCGATCATGGGGGAGGCGCCGTTGACGGCCGCGTCGAGCGCCTGCAGCGAGGCCTTGAACGGAAACACGAACGAGATCGCGCCGATCGCGTCGTAGAAGCCGCCGGACACCGCCCCGCCGGGCACGAGCGCGAGCAGGGCGAGCGGCAGGGAGAGCAGGAAGGCCAGCAGCGAGGCCGCGCGCACCTCGCGGGCGAGCGCGCCGATCGCCACGCCGAGGGCGCCGAATGCGAGCGGCGCCGAAGGCGAGCGCGAGCAGCCACAGCCCGACGCGGCCCCAGTCGAGCGCGACGAACGCGCCCACCCCGGCGAGCATCGCGAAGGCGACGATGAACGAGCAGCCGGCCGCGAGCAGCACCTTCTCCGCGAGCAGTCCCTCGCGGGAGACCAGATGCCCGCCCGCCTTGGACGAGCCCCTGATCAGCCGCGCGAGCGCGTGCTCTTCGCGCTCGAGCGCAACGCCGCCGGCCGCGAGCAGGACGCACAGGAACATCAGCGAGACGCTCACCGCGACAACCACGGCGAACGTGTCCAGGGGCGTGCGGCGACCGTGCAGCAGCGTGCTTCGTGACGCGGATCGGCTGCCCGACGGTCGACAGCACGGTCTTGCTGAGGCTGAGGTTCTCAGCGGCGAATTCGGCGAAAGCGACGATCCGCTGCGAGCGCGACGCGGTTGCCTCCGAGGGGCTCGTGAGCGATGACGCGGTGCAGCACGGACGGGATTTCGCGCAGGCCGATCAGGCGTTCCGGTGCTCCCAGCAGGCCAAGGTTGCCGCCCCGCAACAGCGGGTCGATGGCCTTCGCCGCCGCTCGCTGGATCTGTTCGGAGAAGCCGAGGTTGGCCTGCGCGAGCGCCGAGCCGAGCTGCGACTGCACGAGCGACTGCTCGAGCGCGTCGCCGTTGTAGATCACTTCCAGTTCGCCCTGGGTCGTGGCCGAGGAGACCTTCGCGGCGATGTCCGGTGGGATCACCACGGCCGCCAGCACATCCGCCGATTTGACCTTTTCGATCGCCTGCGCTCGCGTCGGCACGTTGACCGCCTGGACCTGGCTGAAGAGCTGCAGCGCATAGCGGCTGACCTCGACGCGCTCGCTGCCCACCTGGACGGTCTCCCCGGGCGGTGTCTCATCGACGATCGCCACGCGTGGGCGCGACGGGCTGCGCGAGATCGCGAAGCCGATCAGCAGCGCGATCGCGACCGGGTAGACGATCAGGACGGCGATCAGCAGCCGCGAGCGACCGCAGGATCAGCAGGTCCTTGCGCAACAGCCACCTCATCGGCCGGACGCCTCCCCGAACTCGGTCCGCTCGTGCAGGAATCGCACGAGCGCCCGCTCGAGGTCCCCGCCGTCACCCTCTCCCCCGCGCGCCAGCAGCGTCGCCGGAGTGCCGTCGAAGACCATCCGGCCCTCGGCCAGCACGATCACGCGGCTGGCGTAGCGCTGGGCCTCGGCGACGTTGTGGGTCGAGAACACGACTGTCCTACCGGCCTGGGCGAGTCCGGCGATGAAGCTCCACAGCCGCTCCCGCTGGGCCGGGTCCAGAGACGCCGAGGGCTCATCCAGAGCGAGTACAGGCGGATCGCCGATCAGGCCGAGGGCGACGTTGACGCGCTGGCGGTTGCCGCCCGAGAGGCGCCCGACGCGCTCGTTCGCGCGGTCGCGCAGGCCGGTCTGCTCGAGCATCCGCTCGACCGCCGCCCGGGGGTCCGCCACCTTCTCCAGGCGGGCGAACAGCGCGAGGTTCTCAGCCACCGAGAGCTTGGAGTACAGAGCCGGCTGCTGAGGCGCCCAGCCGACCTCGCCCGGACCGCAGTCGAGCGCTCCAGCGCTCGGCGCCTGGATTCCGGCGATGATCGACAGCAGCGTCGTCTTGCCCGCTCCGTTCGGACCGACAATCCCCACGAGCTCTCCCTCAGCGACGTCGAAGCTGACCTCTCGCAACGCCTCGAGCTCGCCGTAGCGCTTGGCGATCGCGCGAACGCTGAGAACGTGTTTCAAACTAGGCGGTGCGGTCGGGGCGTTCATGGACCAAGCTGGGCGACGCGGGCAGGTGAAGGCCGTGCTGGTAGCACGGCCAAGCCGGCACGTGGCGATCCAGCGCCGCGTCCAGGGACGTATCCGGACGTGCCGATCTTTTTGAAACACGTTCTGAGGCTCACAGCAGCCCGTTGGGGCCACGATGCCACGGTTCGAACGCGAGATGACGGTTCAGGTAGACGGTCGTCTCGCGCACGACCGCGAGGATCGGCAACGCGATCAGGGCGCCGACGATCCCGTGGAGCTGGAGACCCAGCAGCAGGGCGAAGATGACGAGCAGCGGGTTGATCCGCAGCGTGTGTCCGAAGACCTGGGGCGCGACCACGTGGCCCTCGAACTGCTGCAGCCCGACGAACAGCAACGCCACCCACAGGGCGGTGAGCGGGTCCGTGAACAACGCCACCACCACCGGCGGCAGGGCGCCAAGGATCGGCCCGACGTAGGGCACGAGCTCCATCACTCCGTAGAACATCGCGAAGGCCACCGCGTACTTGCTTCCCGCGGGGAAGATCCCGATCAAGCCGAACACGTACAGCGACAGACCGGCCGAGGCGCCCATGATCGTGCTGAACAGGAGCTGCCCGCCGACATAGCGCGCGACCGCGTTCTGCACGAGCGTCGGGTAGTCATCCGCGCGCGAGCCGTCGCCATCGGGCATCACCCGGCGCACGAGCTCGCCTATCTGGGTGCCGTAGATGAGCATGTACACCGACAGCACGAACACGAGCACGAGATCGAAGATCGCGTTGGCCACTTCGGTGGCCAACGCGCCCCCGAACGACGCGAGTTTGCTGGCGCTCTTGGCCACTTTGTCCTGAATGCTCTGCAGGGCCGTCTTGCCCTGTTTGACGAGTTCGACGTGGAGGCCGTGTTCGTTGAGTTCGCGCTGGAAGGTCGCGATCTTCTTGTTGGCTTCGTTGACGATGTGGGGCAGGTTGTCCGTGAACGTGCGCACCTGATCGGAGATAGGGTTCGCGAGCAGGAAGCCGATGCCGGCCAGCGTCAGGAAGAATGCGAGGTACACCGTGAGCACGGCCAGACCACGGGGTAGGCGTGAGCGGTGGAGGAACGCGACGGCCGGATTGAGGATCAGCGCGATGACGCCGGCAATGATGAAAACCAACAGCACTTTCCCCGCGGCTTTCGCCACGGCCCACAGCGCCAGGACGCTGAGGGGCAGCATGACCAACTGGACCCAGCGGGGGACCACCACACGCGAAGACTTCACCTACCTCCCACCATCGCCAGAGTATGGCTGAGCCCGAGGCGGCCACCGCCGCTGAGCAGCTCGCGAGCCTCGCCCCGACGGAGCGCGCGGGGCAGCCCACCGGAGTGAGCATCCTGTTCGTGGGCGACATCGTGGGGGGCCTGGGCCGGCGGACGCTGCTCGACTGCCTGCCCGTCCTGCGCGAGCGGTATGCGCCCACGTTCGTGGTCGTCAACGGCGAGAACGCCGCGGGGGGGCTGGGGATCACGCCCAAGATCGCCGAGCAGCTGCTCGCGGCCGGTGTCGACGCGATCACCCTTGGCAATCACACCTACCATCGCCGCGAGGTCTACGCGTATCTGGCGGGCGAGCATCCGATCGTGCGGCCCGCCAACTTCCTCCGCAGCCAGCCCGGCCGCGGCGTTTGCATGGTGGAGAGCGACGGCGTGCGCCTGGGGGTGGTGAACCTCAGCGGGAACCTCTACCTGCGAGCCGGTCGCTCGGCTTTCACCGAGATCGAGGTGGCGCTGCGCGAGGTGGATGGCGCCGATCACATCCTCGTGGACATGCACGCCGAGGCGACGTCCGAGAAGGTCGCGATGGGCTGGCACCTCGACGGGCGCGTGACCGCGGTCGTCGGAACCCACACGCATGTGCCCACGGCCGACGCGCGCGTGCTCCCCGGGGGCACGGCCTACATCACGGACGTGGGGATGACAGGACCGCGGGGCGGCGTCATCGGGGTCAAGCGCGAGCAGGCGATCGAGTCGCTGCTCACGCAGATGCCCATCCGCTTTGAAACCTCCGAAGAGGACCCCTGGCTGATGGGGGTGCTGATCAGCTGCTCAGCACCCCTGCGAGCCGACTCGATCGAGCAGGTGCTGATGGCGCGGCCGGCCCAGGACTCGGCGGATCGCTGAAGCGGCCGAGCAGCGCCAGCATCACCAGCCCGAAGAACCAGGGGATGTACAGGTAGAACCAGTGTTCGATCCCAAGCTGCTCGGCCAGGAACACGGCCGCGCAGGCGGCGGCCAGGCCAACCAGGTCCGAACGGCGGGGAACGACCGCGAGCAGGAGCGCCAGCGCCGCCGCAGCGGCCTCGACCGCCCGCTCGGCCCCGTGCCACCCGTAGAGGCCCCAAACCGAGAACGGCGAGCCGCGATTGGACTGATAGACGATCGTCCGCTCGTAGATCGCGTGCAGCGAGTCGTGGCGCAGCGCCGGGATGAACGCGAGCGCGGCCGCCCCGAGGAACCCGGCGATGAACAGCGTGAACGCACGCGGCCGAGATCCGATCCCTACCCTCCCGCGCTCGCTCAGCCCGTGGGTGCCGAGCAGCGGCGCGAGCGCCAGCGGGGCGAACTTCGTGAGGCCGGCCAGCGCCGCCAGGATTCCGCGCGCGCCGGCACTCAGCGTTGAGGTGTAGCTCGCGGCGAGCAGCGCTGCGAGCACGAGCGCGGCGACGAGCGTGTCGTTGGAGTTGCTCTCGAGGGCGAACAGCGTGAACGGGTAGGAGACCCAGGCGTAGGCAAGAGCCACGCCGAGCGTCGGACCGCGCATGCGCCTGCCGAGCAGGAACAGCAGCGCCACGGCGAGCAGGTCGAAGAAGATCGCCGCCGCGTGGGCGGCAGGCAAGTCGTCCCAGGTGCCGCTCCAGCCGAAGATCTGCTCGAAGGGCACGTAGGCCTCGTAGTTGACCGGGCCGTAGGTGTCGCCGTGTTCGTTGTTCGACGGGTAGGAGCCGTACAGGGGCTCGTCATGGACGATCCGCTGTGCCCCGATCACGCCCGCGTAGCCGACGTCGATGACGTTCGAGTCGGTGACGTTGAGCGCGATGCGAAAGCCGAGCAGGAAGACCACGCCGATCGCAAGCCACGGAGTGGGCACGAGCAGGCGCAGCGGCCCGGGGTGCCGCCCGCCGTCACCGCTGACGCGGCGCAGCAGAGCGAGCATCCGCGCCAGCAGGTACAGAAGCGGGGGGTAGGCGAGCGGCACGGACGCGTAGATGTGCGCATGGTTGAAGAACGCGAGGGAGATCGAGAAGGACAGCAGCACGAGCAGGTCCAGGTGCAGCAAGGAGAGCGGACGGCGGAAGTTGAAGAACGGCAGGACGAACAGCACGCACAGGGGCAGCCATACGATCAGGTCGTTGACGTGCCTGCCGAATGCGCCGGGATAGCCGCGCGCCATCGTCCATGCGACCTGGAAGCCCTTCCAGTGTTCGATCACGCGTCCGGAGAGGTCGTCGACGATGACCTGGCCGATCTCCTTCTTGCCGCCCCGCGAGAAGAAGCTCACCTGCCAGTGGAACGCCGGCTTCAGATACGCGCCGCCATAGGAATCGGGGTATTTCGCCCGCACCGCACGCATGTCCGGGAGGGCCGCCGCGATGGCGAGGACGGCGTTGGCCGAGAGCCTGCGGCCCGCGGGCGCGACGTTCGAGTCCGGCACGGGGATCGGTGTTTCCGAGCTCGTGGCCACGGTCGCCGCCGTGGCCGGGTGCAGCCTCGGCGCGAGGGGGGACGCAGCCCGGGCGCCGGCCGGGCGGCTGGCCGCCGTGGTGGAGATCAGCACGGTGGCGACGGCGAGGACGGCGATGAGGGGTCGCTGGCGCATCGAGCCGAGGGTAACCAGGCCCGCTGCTCAGGAGGACGGCGCGAGCTCGAAGTGCGCGAGCACGAGCGGGGCGATGTCGCGGATCGCCCACTGGGAAGGCTGCGGGTCCGGGAGGGCCACACCACTGAGGATCAGGGCGCCAAGCGAGTCCGAGGCGTGGAGGGAGCCGTGGCTGCCACCGCCCACGTGGGCCTGGCGACCCCAGTCGATGAACTCGTGGCCGGGGGCCGCCGACAGCAGCACCTCGCCCGAGGTGGGGCAGGTGAGCGCCGCCCACACGCGGGCCAGAGCGTCCGGATAGGAGGGCGTCAGCAGACGGCCGTCCCGGACGGCTCCATCGATCGCCGCGAGCTCACCCTCGACGCTCCAACAGACACCGCGGGGATCGAGCACCTCACCGCCCGGGGCGAAGCGCAGCTCGCCCTGCAGGGGGCTCGAGATGACCCCCTCACGGGCTCGGTCGTGAGCGTCGCGCTCCAGCCACATGACGAGGTCGATGCCCTCGATGGCCAGCGCACGCGCCTTTACTGACGCGCGCATGGCGTCACGCTCGGACTCGCGCAGCGCGTAGACCATGGCGGCGCGCTGGGATGGGCACACGGCGATCCGCGGTTCAACCGGGCCGGTGGACGAGCGGACGGGCCCGAGGACCCCGAGCTCCTCCAGCTCGTCCTGGAGCGCGATCGTGCTCACGACGGGCGCCTGGGAATGGTCGGCCATTACGATCACGGCGTGCTCGTCCAGGAACTGCTCGACCCCACCCGCGGCGTCCATCACACGGGCGAGCTGGAGGTCGGCCTGGCCGATCGAGCGAACCTGGGCGTCGGGACCGTGCTTGTGCGAGTACCAGTCGTTGTCCGGAAGGGACAGCAGCAGAAAGTCGAAGAGGTCGTGCTCGACCATGTACGCCGACACGCAGCCGGAGTGGCGATCGCGCACGCCCGGCATGCCGAGCCCCGAGCGGCAGCCGGTGCGGCGGGAGGCGAAGATGTCGGCGTAGAAGAGCTCGCGCGGACCCATGACAGCGTGGCGCATGAGCGTCGACGCGACGCGTGTCAGGGCGCTGTCGCGCTGGGGCTCGTGGCGATGGCGACCGCGGTACATGAGGTAGGTGGTGCCCGCGGTCCGGACGTCGGCGTCGTCGAGCGACTCGAACACGGTCGGCGTGCTCGGCGAGAGATGGGCGCGGTTCATGTTGTAAACGGTGTCGGTCAGCTGGCGGGCGATGCCGAACCGCTGGGCGGCGCGGAAGCTCGAGCCGTACTCGACGTACCGGTCCTCCTCCCGGTGAAACCAGTTCATGGCCGGGATGCGATGCTCGTCCTGCGCGACGCCGGTGACGATCGAGGCGGCACACACGGGCGTCACCGACGGAAACGCGGCCACGCAGTCGGGCACGTACTGCCCGCGCTCGATCAGCCGCTCCAGGACGGGCGCAACGCCCTGCGCGATCGCGCGCTCGAGCATCGCCGGCGCCATCGCATCGATTACGCACAGGACGAGCTTGCGCGGCATCCAGGTGACTCGGGACACTAGGTTCGGGCTCGGGACACTAGCTAGCGTCGCAGGATGCGCAGTCCGGCGTACTTGGCATCCGTGCGGGCGCGCCCCCGACAGACGAACCAGACGAGCAGCGCGATCGCGACATACCCGAGCGGGTGCACCAGGGCGACGAGCGCGGCAAGCGCCAGCGAGGCGGCGTCGAGATACACGGTCAGCGCTTCGCGCGCGGCACGGTCGGGCAGGCGCGAGCGGGCGCGCAGGATCACCGGCCCGCAGGCGCGCTGGGCGAGAGCCGCGGCGAGCAGGCCGCCCACCAGGCCCGGCCACCAGGCGTCGCCGTGCGCGGCGAGCGTGCCGGCGAACAGGAGCGCACCCGCGCCGAGTCCCAGGCCGGTGAGCGATGCGGCGAGGGGATCGCTGCGCGAAGCCCTCCTGCTCGGCTCGCCCACCGGCGCCACCCGAAACAGCATCTGCAGCGCGTATGCGAGCACCAGGACCACCGCGACCGCCAGCAACCACCACCCGGCCTGCAGGAAGCGGTAGGGAGCGTGACCGAAGCCCGTGCCCAACGCACCGGCGGAGCCGAGGGCGCCGGCGAGGAGCACCGGCAGGAATGGACGCATCCCACAGGCGGCCGACAGACCGGCGCCGAGACCGATGTAGAAGAAGGTGCCGTTCATGCAGAGAGCCTCCGGAGGTGCGCTACCTTGCGGTGATGCGTACCCTAAAGGGCACCCTCCCTCCGGGAGGACAGGCGGGCGGGCATGGACGATAGACGACGGGCGCGGCCGACCGCACACGAGCTCGCACGCTACGAGGGCCTGTTCGCGGCGCGCACGCGTGGGATGAAAAGCTCGGCGATGCGCGAGATGATGGCGCTGACCGAGCGCCCCGATGTGATCTCGCTGGCCGGCGGCCTGCCGGACACGACGACGTTCGCCCCGGAGCTGTACGCGAAGCTGATGGCCCAGGTCGCCGCCCACTCGACCGCGCGCGCCCTGCAGTACGGGCCGACCGAGGGAATGGCGGCGACCGTTGACTGCATCGTCGAGGTGATGGCCAGGGAGGGCACCGTGGTCGACCCTGCGGAGGTGATCGTCACGACCGGCGGTCAGCAGGTGATCGACCTGGTCTGCAAGACGCTCATCGATCCCGGCGATGTGATCGTCGCCGAGGCGCCCACGTACCCGGGAGCCGTGCCCACGTTCAGCGCCTACCAGGCAGAGGTCGAGCAGATCGAGATGGACGCCGACGGCATGCCCATCGACGCCCTCGAGAGCACCCTGGACCGGCTGCAGTCACAGGGCCGCAGGCCCAAGTTCATCTACACGATCCCGAACTTCCAGAACCCGGCTGGCGTGACCATGTCGCTAGCCCGGCGTCACCGGCTGATCGAAGTTGCGCGCGAGCGCGAGCTGCTCGTGCTCGAGGACAATCCATACGGCCTGCTGCGCTATGACGGCGAGCCGCTGCCCACGCTTCACTCGCTCAACGCCGCCAACTCGAGCGCGGACACCCGGGGAGGCGCATCGGACCTCGTCATCTACCTGGGGACCTTCTCGAAGATCCTGTCCCCGGGCCTGCGCATCGGCTGGGCGGTGGCCCCGAGGCCGGTGCTCGAGAAGCTGAACCTCGGCAAGCAGGGGGCCGACCTGTGCTCATCGTCCGTGACCCAGATGTTCATCTCCGCGTACTTCGCCGAGCGGGGAACCGAAGGCCACCCTCCGGGCCCGGCGTGGATCGAGTACGTGAGCCGCCTGCGGACGCTCTACCGCCGCCGGCGGGACGTGATGCTCGAGGCGCTTGAGGAGCACTTCGGCGGGCGGGCGAGCTGGACCCGGCCCGAGGGCGGCCTGTTCATCTGGGCAACCCTGGCCGGGGATGTGGACACGACCGACCTGATGGCGCGCAGCGAGGGTGTGGCGTTCGTCCCGGGGCGCGCCGCGTATGTGGACGGACGGCGCGGAGGCAGCTCCATGCGCTTGAACTTCGCCGGAGTGCCCGAGGATGACATCCGCGAGGGAATCCGGCGGATCGGAAAGATCATGGGCGGGGACACGGGTCTGCTCGGCACGTTGACCGGATCCTCGCCCGCATCCTCGCCGGCGCCAGCCGACCCCGGGCGCACCGACGATCAGCGTCCCCCCCTCGCCGACGTCGTCGAGCTTCCTCGCCGCGAGGCATCGGATACCGCGCACCCGGCGCGCCGGCGACAGGATCGATGAACGCCGCCAAGAAGGTCGCGGTGCTCAAGGGGGGGAGCTCGCTGGAGCGGACGGTGTCGCTGCGCTCGGGCGCTCGGGCCCAGAGCGCGCTGGCTCGAATGGGCCACGAGGTGATAGCGATCGACGCCGGTCCGGAGCTCGTGGCACAGCTGCACGAGTGCCGGCCCGACGCGGCGTTCGTGGCCCTGCACGGCCGCGACGGCGAGGACGGGACCGTGCAGGGCCTGCTCGAGACGATCGGAGTCCCCTACACGGGCTCCGGGCCGGCGGCGTGCATGCGCAGCACCGACAAGGCGCTCGCGAAGTACCTGATGGGCGAGGCGGGCATCCCGACCCCGGACTTCGCCGCCTTCAAGGAGAGCGCAATCAAGGAGCTCGGCGTTGCGGCTGCTCTTCCGGACGTCGAGCGCAGGCTCGGGTTCCCGATGGTCGTCAAGCCCGCGAGCCAGGGCTCGGCGCTGGGCGTGAAGTTCGCACGCTCCAGCGACGAGCTCCCGGGGGCGATCGTGGGGGCGCTCTCCTACGACCGCAAGGTCGTGATCGAGCGCTACGTCAAGGGCCGCGATCTCGCCGTGTCGGTGCTCGACGGAGTCCCGGACTCCGCATCCCCTTCGACCCCGGGCGAGCATCTGGCGTTGCCCGTGGTCGAGGCGATCCCACGGGAGGAGGACTTCTACAACTACGAGTCCCGCTACGAGATCGGCATGACCACGTTCGTGTGCCCCGCCGAGCTGCCCGGCGAGACAGCCGAGCGGGCCCAGGATCTGGCCCTCGCCACATACCGGCTGCTCGGCTGTCACGGCCTGGCCAGGGTCGATCTGATGCTCGACGCCGACACCGGCGATCTGTCGGTGCTGGAGACCAACGTCGGCCCGGGGTTGACCGAAACGAGCCTCCTGCCGCTGGCCGCCGACGCCGCCGGAATCGACTTCGACGAGCTGATCGAGCGCATCCTATCCAGCGCGTTCACGCGCTGACGAGTCTCGCTAGCTGTGGTGACCGGCGGCAGCAACGTTGTTCGGAGCACGGGGCGAACGTGTCTCCCGGAAAAACGCGCCTAGGAGTCGCCGGCGGCGAAGTCCTCGGGGGAGACCTCGTCGAGGAACTCCTTGAACTTCTCGACGACGTCCTCGGACTCCTCGACGTCGTGCTCAAACTCGATCGCCGACTCCGAGATGACCTCCTCGGCCGCGAAGATCGGCGCGCCGGAGCGCACGGCGAGGGCGATCGCGTCGCTCGGGCGAGAGTCGATCTCGAGCTCGCGTCCCCCGACGCTCAGCGTGATCGACGCGAAGAAGGTGTTCTCGCGCAACTCGGTGACCGACACCTGGGTGCACTTGACGTCGAGCTCCCCCAGAATGTCGCACAGCAGGTCGTGGGTCATGGGCCGCGGTGTGCCCGCGCCCTGGAGCTTCATCAAGATGGACGCGGCCTCGGGATGCCCGATCCAGATCGGCAGGAACTTGTTGCCCTCCACCGTCTTCAGCAGCACGATCGGCTGCTTGCCAACCATGTCGAAGCTGACGCCGTAGATCACCATCTCCTGCACAAAGAGCCTCCGAGAGGGGGTAAAGCCAGAGTATAGGTACCGGTTGGAGCCCCAGCCCACCGCCGCGGGCGGAGGATCTCAGCTCCCCGGGCGAAAGCTCCAGAGCTTGTTGCCGAGGAAGTTGAGGGGCATCGACGCCGCGACGGCGATCGCCTGGGCGGCGACCTTGTCGATCCCGGCGTCCTCCACCAGCAGGGTCAGCAGGAGCAGGCTCGCACCCAGCGCGGCGAGGCTGACCACGAAGAAGCGCAGAGCCTGGAAGTGGGCTCGACCGTCGCTGGCGTCGAAGGTCCAGTGACGGTTGAGGACGAAGTTGTTGACCACCGCAACCAGCCATGCGGCCACGGCAGCGACATGGTAGTCGACACCTATGGGGTGCACGAACAGGGCGTACACGGCCAGGTTGACCGCGAACCCCACACCCCCGACGATGCCAAAGCGGACGAGCTGCAGCCAGTTGGCAGGCCGGCGCATCCCGGCGAGGAGGCGGACGTGCGGCCGGATCTCCACGGCGGTGGCCTCCTCGCGCATTACCCTTAAGGGTAGCGACACCTCGCGGTTGGCGCTGGCGCTAGCCTTGCATCCGTGAGCTTGCAAAGGATCACCGCCCTCGTGGGCTACCCGCTGGCGGTCCTCGCGCTCGCCGGCTGCGGCACGGCGGTGGCCGGAGGCGGCGGTGGGCATCCGTCCAAGGCGAGTGGGAAGGGCCATGGAGACCCGGCCGCCGCGGCGATCGGGTCCTCGTCGTCCACCTCCACGCGGCCGCCGGGCACGGTCAAGGAGGTGGCCGATCCCCAGGAAGCCAACAGCTTCCCCGCCCCGGCTTCCGTCCAGCACGCGGCCGCTTCCACGCCGGCGAAGGCCGGCGAAGCGGTCGTCGCGGCCGGAGCTCCCTCGGACGCCGAAATTCGACACGAGCTGCGCCAGATGCAGGCGACCGAACGGGCGGCCAGGCAGACGCAGGCACGCCGGCTGACCCCCGTCCCGGGCGGTGAGTCCATCGGCGGGAGCGGGGCCATCCCGATCCCCGCGGACGCGCCGGAAGTCGTCCAGAAGGTGATCGCGGGCGCAAACGAGATCGCCGACTTCCCATATGTGTTCGGAGGCGGTCACGCATCGTTCGTCGACAACGCCTACGACTGCTCCGGGTCGGTCAGCTACGCGCTGGCTGCCGGCGGGCTCTTGAACAGGACCGAGACGTCCGGCGACCTCGAAAGCTGGGGGGTGCCCGGACCGGGGCGTTACATCACCGTGTACGCAAACGCCGGTCACACCTACATGTACGTCGACGGCATGCTCTACGACACCGCCGGGCGCAGCGGCGTCTACGCCTCGCGCTGGCAGGTGGGTGCGGTGGACAACTCCGGCTACGTCGCCCGCCACTGGCCGGGGTTCTAGCCGGGGATCGGCTGCCCGCGGTGCTGGCGAGGCTGATCTTCTCCGTTCCCGTCGCCCTCGACGGCGAATCCGTCTCTGGCAACAGCACGGCGATCGCCGTGATCTCACTCGTGTCGATCGTCTCCGGTTACCTGCTGCTCGCCGCCCTGTGGTACTTCGTCTTCCGGGACAAGACACGCGCCAAGCGCAAGAAGCGCTCCCCTGATTGACGCCGCTGTCAGGTTCTTAGCCGGCGAGGGTGATCGCGCTCAGCACCGTTGTCGTCGCCGGACTGTGAGCCGCGGCGTTACGTACGGTCAGGCGCAGCAGCAGCGAGACCCTGTGCACGCGGCCCAGGCGCGCTGCGGTGCTCTTCGAGAACTGGATGTCCACCGTGCTGCTTCCGCCCCTGGTGGTCACCAGGATGGCTTTCGCGATCACGAGCTCGGGCGGCGTGCCGGCGGGCAGGCCGGCCGCTGCGGTGCCGGTGATTCCCAAGCGGTGGGCGATCGTGCGGCTGAGCAGAACCTCGAAATGCCCGGCCACCTGCTCGTTGACCGTGTAGCGGACCACGAGCCCCTTGTGCGCGTCCGTCTTCAGCGTGCGTGAGGCCACGACCGCGCTCGCCACCGGGGCGGGGATGACCGCCGGCGCCGGGGCGGGCGTGCCCGTCCCGGGAGTGGCAGTGGAGGACGAACCGCCGCCCGATCCCGAACCCGACGATCCGCTCGCCGACGTCGTTCCAGAGCCCGAGCCGCCGGGGGGGGTGCTCGGGGGTGTTTCCACGGGGCGCGCCGGCCCGTTGACAGTAATTTCGCGCGTGGTGTTGCCACCGTTCCCGGCGCTGTCGGTGACAGTCAGCGTCACCGTGTACTTTCCTCCATATTGATATGTGTGAAACTCGCTGGCGTCGTTCGTACCCTTGGCGGTCGCCCCGTCGCCGAAGTTCCATGAGTACACCGGAGCGACATACGGCTCGTCAGCTTCCAGTGCTGCGGTGTCGGCATTCAGGGCGATGTTTGACTCGGTGCCGTTGAAGCCCACGATGTCTCCGACGTTCACCGGGTTGGGGGATGTGAAGTAAGGGTCCAGGGAGACGCCCGAAGCACAGGTGACGCCTTCGTTCCTCGTCAGGGCCGTGCTGTTGAAGGCCCAGGCAAGGTAATAGCCGCGACCGCTGATCGACTCATCCGACACGGTGCCTGCGTGGGTTTCCGGGTTCGGTTCGGCTGGGTTCTTGGGAGGCGGGCCGAAGTCGATCTGGCATCCGTCGCCCTGCTCGGCGTTCGTACCTTTTTGATACCAGCCCGTCAGGAACGGGTCGGTGACGACATCCCGCTGCTCGATGCTGAGATCGTTGATGATCACGTCGGCCAACCCCTCGGCGTAGTTACCGAACGGGTTGAGACCCACCAATTGGTTTGGCTCCTCGAGTTCTCTGTCGTCCTGGCAAGCCAGGACGTCGGGCGTGGGGGAGGAGGTGGTCAGCGGGTTCGCTTTTACGATGTACAACCCGGCATCGCCCGCGATCCAGGGTTGTACCACGTAGGGAATCGGGTTGGCGCCACCCAGGCCAACCGCCGAGTGATAGCCGCAGATACCGGTTTCGGCAGGATGATTCACTGTTTTCTTCGTGATCTTTTCAGCTTCTTCTTCGAGGGCTGCCGAGTTCGAGCACGTGCCCGGAGTGCTTTCGTCGGTGCACACGGTGACTCCGGGGGGGGTGAGCATGTAGTAGATCGGCGTTCCCGTCGCTCCCGGCAGCGGCGGGTCGACGGAGGTGATCATGTGCTTCAGCTCGGCCTGGATCTGGCGATCTGTGAGGCAGATGCCAGCCGTTTTTTCGGTGCAGTTTCCGCCTTCGGCCGTGGTGGGATACGGATCTTCGTCCTTGTAGGAGCCACGGAAGGTCAGCTGGTTGGCTGCGGTGCCCTGAGCGTCGCGATATTGGCCGTCCAGTCCGAAGACGTTCCCCAGCGCGCCGCTTTCTTCTCCGACGCCTTGGAAGAATCCATCGATCAGCCGCTCCCAGTCGCCGCGGTAGCTGTGGTTCGGGTCCCAGTAGATCACGTAGACGTCGGAGGAGTTCAGCACAGGACCTTTGTGGTAGCGGAACGGTCCTCCTGCCTGGAGTTCACCGACGCTCAACGGAGCCCGGCGCTGCACGCCGAAGGTTTCGGAGACCACGTCGGCGGCGGCCGGGGTGACCTGGAGCAGGCCCGCCGCCAGGAGCATGACCGCGCCGAGCAGCAAGGTCAGGCGGCGGGGGAGGGAACCCCCGGCGACGGGCGGGCGACGGCCGGACGGGGGGGTGGACGGACGCAGAGGCTTACTCACATGGGCCTCATCGGCAGGCGGGGTCGGTCAGCTTTAGCGCGACGGACGATTTTGCGCGACACGGGGCTCGAACGCCCTCTGTCGAGCGCCGCTCTACGATCCGGCCCGCAGCGCCGACAGGAAGGCCTCGCGGGCCGTGGGGTCGCAGTGCTCGCGCTCGAGGGCGCTCTGCTCGGCATCCGGGTCGGCTGTGGCCGGGAAGTCGCGTCCCGGCCCGCATGCGAGGGCAAGCGCGGAGCGACCGTCCCACGGTAGGCCCGCCACCGTTGCGTCAAGGCTGATGCGCCCGCCGCCCAGCGCGATCGTCACGTAGCGGTGCACGTCGGCGAACCCCGCGGCCGGCACTGTCTCAGCGATCGCCTGGCCGAAGAGCTCCCGCGCCAGAGCACGATCGAGCCAGTAGACGCGATGTATGAGCGCCGGCTCGGTCTCCGGAAAGCGCCGTGCGAGCACCTGGGCCAGAAAGAGGTGCTTGGTCGAGGACGTGCCGCGGGCCTCGAGCAGCATGCTTTCCACGGTCGGCTCGCTCGGGAGGCCGTATGGCAGCGCGCGCACCGCTTCAACCAACTCCAGGTAGCGAGCATTCGGGGCGGAAGAGGGCGCCCAGAGCGGCGCGCTTGCCAGCACTCAGGTGGGGCCAAAGGGCCTCGTAGCCGATGAAATCGAATAGTTTGACTTTATGTTGCAGTGGCTGGGGAGCCACCGACAGGCGGCTGGCTCCCACGCCGAACGGCGGCGCCTCCTCGAATGCGGCCTCGTGGAAGCCGAAGCGCTCGAAGGTCTCACGGATGTGGGGCACGAGGTCCGGTGGACGGCGGTGGCGGGTCCAGATGACCGTGGCCTCGGGGGCACAGAGTTGTCCGAGATTCTCGATCGTTTTCGTAATGTCAGCCGCCGAGATGTTGCCGAACACCCCGCAAACGAGCACGAGGTCGGCTGGGACGGCACCCGCGTAGGCATCGGTCATCGACGCATCCGCGGCGACCACGTCCACCCCATCGAGACCGGCCGCGCGCGCGGCCATCTGCGCGTGCGCCACGTTCTCGACGTCGAGCTCCACCAGGCGAGCCGTGACGTCCGTGCGTCGTGGATGCTCGGCCAGCACGCCGATGAGATCGTGCCCCTGTCCCGCGCACACGCTGATCGCCCGGATCGAGCCCGGCGGAGCTCGGTCCAGGGCGCCGCGCACGTGAGCCTGTACCAGGGCAAGACGCCGACCGAGCTCGGAATCGGGGTCCTCATAGCCCGCGTGCCAGGCCCGCCAGTCGACGGAGCCCTGCGCAGGACCGTCCTGTGCGCCGTCGGCGCCGGCGTCGACAGGACCAGCAGCGGGCGTTACCTGATCATCCCCGTTGACGGTCACGCGAGTGGGCGATCCAGGACTCGAACCTGGGACCTCTTCCTTATCAGAGAAGCGCTCTAACCAACTGAGCTAATCGCCCGCGCGCGCCGATTCTAGCGGCCGTCTCCGCCGCCTATGCCGTCGAGCGAGGACGTAGGCGACGGGCGAGCTCGATGGCCTCCCCGGGCGTCGAGAAGGACAGCTCCGCACGGTAGCCACCGTCGCGCGTGGCCTTGACCCGCACGTCCGCGCCGAGCGCCTCCCCGAGCGCCTGGGCGATCTCACGGGCGCCCTGCTCCTGGTCGGGATGCGTCTGCCGGCCGGCAGACCCCGACGGCACGCGGCCGTTTCCTGCCGTGCCGGCGCGGGCGTTGTGCTCGCGGGCGCGCTCTTCTGTGACCCTCACCGACCACCCGCCCTCGACCGCCTCGCGCGCCAGGCTCCGGCGCGCATCGTGTTCCTCGGCCAGCAACAGCGCCCTGCCGTGACCCTCGCTCAGCGTTCCCTCCTGCAGGAGCTCGATCGCCTCGTCCGGCAGATCCAGAAGGCGCACGAGGTTGCTCACAGCCGCCCGTCCCCGCCCGACACGTCGCCCGACCTGCTCACGCGTCAACCCCAACTCCTCCACCAAGGCAGCACACGCCCGGGCCTCCTCAACCGGGCTGAGGTCCTCCCTCGCCACGTTCTCGATCAGCGCGAGCTCCAGCGCGACCGCGTCCTCGCGCTGGCGAACGAGCGCCGGGATGCTCTTCAGTCCGGCGATCTGGGCCGCCCGCCAGCGTCGCTCGCCGGCGACAAGCTCATAGGTGCCTCCGGGCTTCGGCCTCACCAGCACCGGTTGCAGCACCCCTCGCTCCCCGAGAGATCCCGCGAGCTGCCGGAGCGTCTCCTCATCGAAGCGCCTTCGGGGCTGCTTGGGGTTGGGAGAGATCAGCTCGAGTGGCAGCTCCCGCAGCTCCTCCTCGTGCGCAGCGGTTCCCTCCGAGGACACCGACAGGATCGCCTCGAGGCCCCTACCCATTCCGGGTCTCGGCTTAGCCACGCGCGGCCACCTCCTTGGCCAGCTCGAAATACGCCTCCGCCCCGGCGCTGTGCGGATCGTGGTGGGTCACGGGAAGACCGTAGCTCGGCGCCTCGCCCACCCGTACGTTGCGAGGGATCACGGTGTCGAACACCAGCTCCGGAAAGTGCTTGCGAACCTCGCGCTCGACGTCCTGGCCGAGGCGGGTGCGGCCGTCGTGCATCGTCAGCAGCATTCCCGCCACGGTCAGCCGCGGGTTCAGCTCGCGCTGGACGAGGGCCAGAGTCTCCAGCAAACCGGCCAGCCCCTCCAGCGCGAAGTACTCGGTCTGGACCGGAACGATCACCCTGTCCGCCGCCACCAGAGCGCTGACGGTCAGCGGACCCAACGACGGCGGGCAGTCCAGCAGGATGAACTGGAAGTTCTCCTTGATCGGCGCCAGGCATTCGCGTAGACGCTGCTCGAATCCCTCGATTCGCGGGAGCTCGACGTTGGCGCCCGCCAACCCGGCGCCCGCCGGGAGGATCTGCAAGCCCGGCACCGCCGTCGCCGTCAGGGCCTGCATCGCCGTCGCCTCTCCCGTCAGGACCTCGTACAGCCCGGGGGATTGGGCGCGCGAGACCCCCAATCCAACAGTGGCGTTGGCTTGGGGGTCCACGTCCACGAGCAGCGTCCCATATCCCGCCTCGGCGATGCACGCCGCGACGTTCACCGCCGTAGTCGTCTTGCCCACCCCGCCCTTCTGATTGGCGATCGCATAGATCGTGCCCATTGGCTGCAAGCTAGCGCCGATCGCCGTCGGGCGACTGCTCATCGCCGTCAAACTGCATGGAATGCTCGCCCACCGCGGGCCCTCCGGGCGCTCCCAGCGGCCGTTTGCGGGCAACGCCAGGGCGGCGGGGGAAGCGCTCGGGCGTCTCGGCGACCTTCGCGAACACATGCAGATGGCGGTCCCTGGCCCCCTCGAACGGCTCGACCCTGCGGATCTCCATCCTGCGCAGACCAAGATCCCGCGCTGCCCGACCAGCCGCCTGCTCCTCGTCTCGCATGCGCCTTCCGCGCCAGTCCACGAGCGTCCCGCCCGTACGTAGCAGGGGAGCTGCGTACTCCAGGACCACGGGTTGCGGCGCGAGCGCACGCGCCACGACCAGATCCTTGTCGGTGCGCCCGACCGACCATCCCTCTACCCGGGAATGGACGACGCGGGCGTTCGTAAGACCCAGGCACTCGAGCACACCCCCCAGGAACGCACACTTGCGAGCCTGGCTCTCCACGAGGCAAACATCGCTCGCGGGCGACGCGATCGCCAAGACCAGACCCGGAAAGCCCGCGCCGGCACCGATGTCGGCGATCCGGCGCGCCGAACGCACCGCCTCCACCTCCATCGCCACGAGCGAGTCGGCGACGTGCCGATCCACGGCTTGCCTGGCCCCACGGACCGCCGTCGGGGCATGCTCATCGCCCTCGAGGATCTCCAGCACACTGGCGAATTGTCCACGCTGACGCTCGTCCAGCCGGTAGCCGACCGCTAGCGCAGCAAGCGCCGCCCGCGTGTCGTGATCTAGTCCCATGAGGCCTGCTCGTGGTGGGGGTCGGCCCTCAGGATGGTTTCACGTGAAACGCCGGGGCTCAGTCACTCGCCCGTGGTGTGATCACCGGATATCGATCGGGCTCGTTGCCCTCGCTGTGCGTATCCACGTCCGCTCGGTCGCGCAGGTACTCGTGCACGATCCGGCGCTCGAACGGAGGCAGCGGGTCGAGCTCGACGGGTGCACCGGAGCTGACCGCTTCGTCGGCCGCTTCGTCGGCGTCGGCCCGCAGCGCCTCCGAGCGTCGCTCGCGGTAGCCGTTTGCGTCGATCATCACCCTCACGTCCGACGGCCCATCCGGGAAAACGATCCGCTGGGCCAGATGCTGCACCGCGTCGATCGTCTGTCCGCGGCGACCGATGAACAGTCCGACGTCTTCCCCATGCAGGCGCCCGCGCAATACGTCGTCATCCTGGTCCACCTCGACGTCGACCTCCAGGCCAAGGCCTTCGGCGACCTCTTCGAGGAGCTCTTCGAGCGCCTCGGCCGGGTCGAGCTCCTGCTCGCCCCCAGCGTCCGTAGGATCGTCGCTCATCGTCGCCTACCCGAGCGCTTCTTCTTCTTGCGCGGTGGGCGCGGAGGAGCCGTCGCCGGAGCGGCGCCGGCGCCCACGCCCGCGAGCGCGGGCTGGCCCTTCGCCCCGCCTCCTCGCGGCTGAGGCTCCTCGCTCCTACCGTTGGACGAGCTTCCGCCGGCATCCGGGCCCTTCGTTGCCGGAGCGGCGGGCGCTCCCATATGACGGCGGATCAGATACTGCTGGCCGATCGTCCACAGATTCGTGGTGATCCAGTACACGAGAAGACCCGCGGGATACCGGTACAGGATCACCACGAACACCACCGGCAGCAGCAGCATCAGCCGGCGCTGGTTGGGGTCGGCGGTCGCTGTCGCGATGAACGTCGAGGCAAGCTGAGAGCCCACGTACAGGACGATCAGGACGACGAGCGCGACTCCCGTCGCCTTGGCCGTGATGTCCGGTAGGAACAGGAACTTGGCCGAGTGCGGCGCGACCTGGTTGCACGTCGCTTTTTCGATCGCTTTCGAGGTCACGATGCCGTGCGCCTTCAACGCCGGACCGCAGATGTGCTTCTTCAAGTCGGTACGCAGCATGTAGAAGAGCGAGATGAAAACCGGCAGCTGCATGACCAGAGGTAGGCAGGAGGCCAGGGGATTGATTTTGTTCTCCTGGTAGAATTTCATGATCTCCTGCTGCTGACGCTGTTTGTCTTCCTTGTACTTCTCTTTCAGCGCGTTGATCTGCGGAGCCAGTCGCTGCATCTCCTGCATCGACTTCAGCTGCCGGTAGGTCACCGGCACCAGAATCGCCCGGATCAGCACCGTCAGGCCTACGATCGCCAGGCCCCAGCTCCCGCCAACGAGGTGGGCATGGATGAACACCATGATCGATTCGAACAAGCTAATCAGGGGCGAGAACGCGTCCTGAATGACGTTGGCGAGAATTGGCATGGACTAGGTGATCTCGGCGGTCATGGTTGGGCTTGTCCTGTGTGCCTGATGCGCTGCGGCTGCTCGCCCGCGCCGGGCGTCCTGCCCGTCGCCGCTCAACCGCCGGTGTCCGGATCGATCCTGAACACTCGCTGGGCCTCCACCGGATCGTATCCGCCGTGGCTCCACGGGTTGCATCTGAGCAGACGCCACCCCGCGAGCACCAGGCCCCTAAGTATGCCGTACTCCCGGATCGCCTCCACCGCGTAGCGCGAGCAGGTCGGCTCGTACTTGCACCGGCGTGGGATCGCCGGCGAGATGAAGCGCTGGTAGATCGCGATCGGGGCGATCACGACGGCACGCAAGAGGTGCCCGGGGCGTTGAGCGGCCGAGCTCACAGCGTCTCCCCGACTGCCGTCTCGCCCGATCCCTCATGAAGACCAGCCTTCGCGATCAGCTCCTCGAGCGATGCCTCGACGCCGGTCAAACCCTCGCGCTCGGCCAACTCGCGGACCGGGGGGCGAGCGACCACGACGATGTCCCGGCCCGGCTTCAGTCTGCCCTCGGCCCGGGTGAACGCCTCCCGTAGCAGCCGCTTGACCTTGTTGCGCTCCACCGCCCCACCGACCTTGCGGGAGACGGACAGACCGAGCCGGGCGCGCCCCGTGGACGGGTTCGGGAACACGTACAGCACGAGGTGGCGGTTGGCCGTCGAGCGGCCCTGCCGGTACACGCGATCGAACTCTGCGCTGCGCGAGAGTCGGCCACGGCCCGCCGTTCGCGGTCTCATCTTGTGCCGCTCAACCCTCGGGCCCCGTCAACCCAAAGCCCTCAGGTGGAGAGGCGCTTGCGCCCCTTGTCGCGACGCCTCTTCAAGGTCAGTCGCCCGGCCCGCGAACTCATCCTAGCTCGGAACCCATGTGCACGCGCGCGCTTGCGCTTCTTTGGCTGGTAGGTCCGCTTCATCGCCCTGAAGTATAGGGCCGGGACCCCTAAATCGTGGAGCGCAGCGGAGCGCAACTGAATTTTTCCGCCAATTGCGGGCACCCCCACCGGCCTCCCGAGGGCGTTGGGTATAGTCGACAGACCGGGCTCCTCGCGGGCCCCCTCCGAATACGTTTCCTCACTTTCTCCCGCGAGAGGAGTGGATACACGCTGCCGTGAGCGCCGATCTCGAGCACATATGGTCGCGAGTGCAGGATGAGCTCGCACTCGCCGTCGATGAGCCCACCTATCGTATTTGGCTCGAGCCGTTGCGCGCCCTCGAGCTCACCGGCCATCACCTCTTCATCCAAGCTCCCCCGCATGCCTGTCGCTGGGTGAACGACCGTTTCGGCGGCGTCCTGCGGACAGCCGTCGCCGCTGTGCTCGGCCCCGACGCCCTGCTGGAGCTCACGACAGGGTCTGAGGTCCTCCACGCCGTCCCCACACCGCCCGCGCGGGGTGACCTCTTGCCCCAAGCCGGCCCGCTGGGCAACCCCAAGCTCACATTCGAGCAGTTCGTGATCGGAGACTGCAACCGGCTTGCCCACGCCGCTGCCCTGACCGTCGCCGAGATGCCCGCCCAAGCCTACAACCCGCTCTTCATATGCGGTCCACCCGGGGTCGGCAAGACGCATCTTCTCAGCTCGATTGCCAACCTCCTGCTCGTCCACAATCCGGGACTCACAGTCCGCTCTACGACTGGTGAGGCCTTCACCAACGAGTTCCTCGCCGCTCTCGGAGCTGGGCACACGGATGGCTTCAAGGCCCGCTTCCGCCACATCGACGTCCTCCTCATGGACGACGTCCAGTTCCTAGAGCGCAAGACCAGAACAGAGGAGGAGTTCTTCCACACTTTCAACGCCCTACATGATGGCGGCAGGCAGATCGTTCTAAGTTCCGACCGCCCGCCGAGTGACCTTCAGGCCCTGGAGGAGCGCCTTCGCGAGCGTTTTCAGGCCGGCCTCGTAGCCGACATCGCGCCACCCGACCTCCTCACGCGTATGGCCATCCTGCGCAAGCGCGCTCAGCACGACGGTCTACAACTCCCGGATGACCGTGCGCTCGAGGCGATCGCCGAGCGCATCGATACCAACGTACGGGCACTCAAGGGGGCCTTGATTCGAGTCGTCGCCTTCGGCTCTCTCACCGGCCGTCCCCTCACAGCCGAGCTTGCACAAGAGGTTCTCGCTCGCCTATATCCCAAGTCAACGACTGCTTCGACCCCGCTTCGATCCATCGCTGACATTCAAACCCTCACGTGCGAGCACTTCGGGATATCGCACGAGGAGCTACTCTCATCAACTCGCACGGCCCGAATCGCCTGGCCGCGGCAGGTAGCCATGTATCTGGCCCGTGAGTTGACGGGCGCATCACTACCTGCCATAGGCAGAGACTTCGGCGGCCGTGACCATACGACCGTCCTGCACGCCTGTCGGCGGACATCCTCACGAATCGCCGACGACGAGAGCTCCCGCCAAGCTGTGGAGAACCTTCGGCAGCTGCTAGACAGCCACACACAACCAGACAGGTAGTCCACACCACGACCGCCCTGGCTGAGAGACTTCCTTGGTTATCCACACCGTCGTCCACCGGCCGGCGGTCCTTTCGTCCCTATCTACCCCAACTGCACATCTCCACAGCCACTACTAACTTCTGTCTACTACCGAAGACTTCGCGATGAAGCTATCCCTACCCACCGCTGACCTCCTAGCACAACTGCAGACAGCTACACGAGTCGCTTCAACCCGCAGTGCTGTCCAAGCGCTGTCGGGCGTCATGATCTCCGCTCAACCAGACTCGACCCCAGAGCTTCTTGCCACGGATATGGAGGTTGGACTAAGAGTTCCGCTACATGCCGACGTAGCTCGTCCAGGGACCGTTGTCCTTCCGGCGCGGTTGCTGCTGGATGTCGCCCGCTCTCTTCCCGCCGACCAACTCACGCTCGAGCTGCGGACTGCAGAGCAGGATGTCGAGCTCATCTGCGGACCTACAACCTTCCACCTGCGAACCCTTCGAGCTGAGGACTTCCCGGCGCTTCCCTCACCGTCGCCCGAGACCCGTGTGGTGCTCCCGGCCGGGGCATTCGTGCATACCGTCTCCCGCGTCGCCCGGTCGGCGTCCCGCGATGAGACGCGACCGGTCCTCACCGGGATCCTGATCTCGGCGTCCGGGCGTGAGCTGCGCATGGTCGCCACAGACTCCTACCGGCTCAGCGTCAAGGAGACCCCGTTGGAGGCGCCGCTCGATGGAAGCCTCGAGGCAAACGTCCCGGCCAGGGCGCTACAGGAGCTCGTGCGGATCGCACAGCAATCACCCGCCGAGTCGGTCGCCGTGAGCGTTGGGCAGAACCAGGTCATCTTCGAGCTCGGTGAGGTGGTCCTCTCCTCCCGTCTCATCGATGGTCAGTTTCCGAACTACCGCCAGCTGCTTCCCGAGTCCGTCGAGCATGAGCTGCGCCTGTCCACGGCCGAGCTCACCGACGTCGTGCGCCGCATCAGTCTGCTTGCTCAGAAGAACGCGCCTCTGCGCCTGAGCTTCAGCGAGGGCACTCTCACGATCTCCGCGCAGACCCCCGATGTCGGCGAGGCCAGCGAGGCGATCCCCGTGCCCTTCCACGGGACCTCGTTTGAGATCGGCTTCAACCCCGAGTTCCTGCGCGACGGACTCGAGAGCATCGAGCTGGACGAGCTTGTCCTGAAGCTGATCAGCCCCCTGCGTCCCGGCCTGATCGAAACGCCCGACAGCGGCGATTTCGTATACCTCATCATGCCAATCCGCCTGAACGTGTGACCTCGTGGCCTGCGCATCTCTGCGTCCTCGGTCGCTCGCGTGCATAGCACGCCACGCTCGCTGCGTCCTTGACCTGCTTGACCCTGAGGTCACACTCCGCGTAGTGCTCGTCAACTAATCATGATGCGTGTCGTCAGCGTCGAGCTGCGCGACTTCCGCACCTACGCTCGCGCCGAGGCCCGGCTCGGGGAGGGGCTGACGGTCGTCCACGGGCCAAACGGCGCCGGGAAGTCGAATCTGCTCGAGGCGCTGTACTTCGGCTGCACCGGGCGTTCGCCTCGCACCCGCAACGACCGGGAGCTCGTGCGCTTCGGCGCAGAGGCAACGCGCGTCTGCGTGCGCCTGCTCGACGACCGCCAACCGCACGAGCTGGCCGTCGGTTACGGAAGAGTCGCTGCAAGCCCGCACAGGGAGAAGCACATGAGTTCTGACGGGGTCCCGGTCGAACGTCTGCTGGACCTTCCCACCAGACCTCTGCTGAGCGTCTTCATGCCGGACCGGCTGGAGCTGCTGAAAGGAGCACCGGGTCTGCGCCGTGCACACCTCGACCACCTGATTGCGGCCCTCTGGCCTCTGCGCGCCGAGGTTCGCAGGGAGTACTCTCGCGTGCTCGCCCAGCGCAACGCCCTGCTGGCGCGCATCCGCTCGGGAATGGCCTCTCAGGCGACGCTCTCCGCCTGGGATCGCGAGCTCGCCAGCAAGGCCCTCGCGCTCGGTGCGCATCGCGTCGAGGTGGTTGCCCTTCTGGACGAGCCATTTGCCGATCGGGCGAGCAAGCTCGGTTGCGCTGGCAAGCTCACCCTCGAATACCGGCCCCGGTCCCGTGCGAGCGGGGAGGAGGCGTTTATCGCCGAGCTGCACGAGCGCTTGGCCGGAGACCTCCAGCGTGGCTTCTCCGGGCACGGGCCGCACCGCGATGAGCTGGCGATCCTGCGCGACGGGCGCGAGCTGCGCATCTACGGCTCGCAGGGCGAACAGCGACTCGCCCTGCTCGCCCTGCTGCTTGCCGAGCGCGCCGTCCTGGCCCGCGAACGCCGGCGGACCCCCGTGATGCTGCTCGACGATGTGATGAGCGAGCTCGACGCCGAGCGCCGCCAGCTGCTCGCACAAGAGCTCTCGACAGGGGGGCAGAGCGTGATCGCGACGACCGACCTGGCCGATGTGCCCGGCGCCGGCGACGCATCGGTGACACGCCTGGGCATCTCCGCCGGGGCGATCCTCCAAGAGGCCGTGGCCGCGTGAGCAGAAGCGCACCCCGTCCACTCTCCGTAGCCCTCGGGGGACTGACCTCCACGCTTGCCCCCGCCACGACCCTCGCGCTCGTGCAGGGCGCATGGGAGCGCGTCGTGGGCCCGGCGGTCGCCGCCGCCGCCCACCCGACCGCCGAGCGCGACGGCGTCCTGACGGTGACCTGCGACGCTGCCGTGTGGGCGCAGGAGCTCGACCTGATGGCCTTCGAGCTGCTGCCGCGCCTCAACGGAGCGCTCGGCCTGGAGGCCATCCGCGAGCTGCGCTGCCGAACCGGTTGACCGCCGCTTGGCGGAGTCCCGCGCCGCCAATGCGCCCGCCCGCTCTCGGCAGCCCTCGATTCTCTGCATTTTGCAGGCATTTAGCATGCGTTTACGCGCAGTAGCGACATGTTCGCGTGCTATTCTCATACGCATATCCAATCCGCCCCAGCCGTGGTCCTTGCGCCCCGGATTCCGGGGCGTTCTCACGTCATCGGAGGGTCATTGGCGACAGGCGGCAGCAGCGCTGAAGACGGCGCACGGAAGGGCGGCGTAAACGACCCGTCGATGACGGGCGGCTCCTCGAGTTACGACGCCCAGGACATCACCGTCCTCGAGGGCCTCGAGGCGGTGCGCAAGCGGCCCGGCATGTACATCGGATCCACCGGCGTCATGGGCCTGCACCACCTCGTCTACGAGGTCGTCGACAACTCCGTCGACGAGGCTCTCGCGGGCTTCTGCAGCGAGGTCTCCGTGACGATCCACCCGGACAACTCGGTTACGGTCGTCGACAACGGCCGCGGCATTCCGGTCGCGATCATGGAGAAGGAGGGCCGGCCGGCCGTAGAGGTCGTGCTCACCGTCCTGCACTCCGGCGGCAAGTTCGGCAGCGGCGGCGGGTACAAGGTCTCCGGCGGGCTGCACGGGGTCGGGGTGTCGGTGGTCAATGCCCTCTCCGAACGCCTCATCGTCGAGATTCGCCGCGACGGGCACGTCTTCTCGCAGGAGTACGCGCGGGGGGCACCCCAAGCCGCGCTTGCCCAGGGCGAGAAGCTGCCCGCCGGAGCACCCACCGGCACCTCCGTCACGTTCCTGCCCGACGCCGACATCTTCGAGGCCCTCGACTTCGACTTTCGCACGCTCGAAGAGCGCCTGCGCGAGACAGCCTTCCTCACGCGCGGCCTGAAGATCTCGATCGTGGACGAGCGCGGCGAGGGCCACTCGGCCGAGTTCCAGTACGAGGGCGGCATCGAGGACTTCGTCGCCTACCTGAACGAGAACAAGGACACCGTCCACCGCAAGGTCATCTTCTTCGCAGGCGAGAGCGAGGAGGGCGCCGCCGAGGTGGCCATGCAGTGGAACTCCTCCTACCAGGAGTCGATCCACTCCTTCGCCAACAACATCAACACCCGCGAGGGCGGATCGCACATGAGCGGCTTCCGCTCGGCGCTCACCCGCACGCTCAACAAGTACGCACGCGACCACGGGCTGCTCAAGGAGAAAGAGGACAACCTGTCGGGCGAGGACGTCCGCGAGGGCCTCACCGCGGTCATCTCGGTCAAGCTGCGCGACCCGCAGTTCGAGGGGCAGACCAAGACCAAGCTCGGCAACCCCGGCATGGCGGGCTTCGTCGAGTCGATCGTCAACTCCGGCCTGGGGGAGTTTCTCGAGGAGAACCCCAGCGAGGCGCGGGCGGTGATCATGAAGTCCGTCCAAGCCCAGCGAGCCCGTGAGGCCGCCCGCAAGGCCCGCGACCTGACCCGCCGCAAGTCGGCCCTGGAGAACTCCACGCTGCCCGGCAAGCTCGCCGACTGTTCGATCAAGGACCCCTCGCTGGCCGAGCTGTTCGTAGTCGAGGGCGACTCCGCCGGCGGCTCGGCCAAGCAGGGCCGCGACCGCGAAACCCAGGCCGTGCTGCCGCTACGCGGCAAGATCCTCAACGTCGAGAAGTCGCGCATCGACAAGGTCCTGCAGAACACCGAGATCCAGGCCCTGATCACCGCGATCGGCACTGGTGTACGCGACGAGTTCAATCTCGAGAACGCGCGGTATCACAAGGTCATAGTCATGACAGATGCAGACGTTGACGGCGCTCATATCAGAACCCTCGTGCTCACCCTGCTCTTCCGCGAGATGGAGGAGCTGATCAAGGCCGGTTACGTCTACATCGCCAAGCCACCGCTGTACAAGCTCAAGCAGGGCTCGCGCGAGCGCTACATCGAGAAGGACTTCGAACTGGAGGAAATCCTGCTGTCTGACAAGTGGGAGAAGCTCGAGGTCTTCGACCGCCACGGCACTCAGTTCAAGCTCACCGAGGCCCGCTGGCAGCGCTTCTCGCGGCTGCTCAAGCAGTACGCGGGCTGGTCACTGTCGTTGCGTGGGCACTATGGACACGACGTCGTGCAGTTCCTGGAGGAGTCATCGTTGCTCGGCGAGCAGGCGCTCAGCGCCGACGACGCGATCGAGTCGCTCGCTCGTGCGGGCGTGGCTGGCGACACGCACGCGACCGAGCTGCTCGAGACGGACCCGCTCGAGCTGCGCGTCAGGGCCGTCGAAGAGAAGACCGGCTTCGCCCGCGTGCACCGCATCAAGCGCAGCCTGTTCGACTCGCAGGAGTACCGCCAGCTCGCGCGCGTGCACGCCGAGCTGATCGCCCTGGCCGGAGTCCCTGCCTTCGAGGTGCGTCTCGGCGACGCACGCGAGAACGCCCCTTCCTTCGAGGCGCTGCACCCCGCCGTGATGACGGTTGCGCAGAAGGGCATCAAACTGCAGCGCTTCAAGGGGCTTGGCGAGATGAACGCCGACCAGCTCGGCGAAACGACCATGGCACCGGCCACGCGCACGCTCGCGCAGGTGACGCTTGAGGACGCCTTCGCCGCCGACCGCATCTTCTCGATGCTGATGGGCGACCAGGTAGAGCCCCGCCGCGCCTTCATCGAGGACAACGCGAGGGCGGTTGTGAACCTAGATGTGTAGATGGGAGGTGAGTCATGGCCAGCGCTGACGTGATCGGCGGCGGCAAGATCGAACCGCGGGCGCTCGAGGATGAGATGCGCACCGCCTATCTCGACTACGCCATGTCGGTGATCGTCGGGCGCGCGCTGCCCGACGTGCGCGACGGCCTGAAGCCCGTCCATCGTCGCGTGCTGTACGCGATGAACGAGCTCGGCCTCGGGCCCACTCGCTCATACGCCAAGTGCGCCAAGATCGTTGGCGAGGTGATGGGCAACTATCACCCCCACGGCGACTCCGCGATCTACGACACGCTCGTGCGCATGGCCCAGGACTTCTCGATGCGCAACGAGCTCGTCGACGGCCAGGGCAACTTCGGCTCGATCGACGACGACCCGGCTGCGGCCATGCGGTACTGCGTCACCGGGGACACGCGCGTCCGCGTCGGCTCGAGCACCGTACCGATCGACTCGCTTGTCCCCGATGCTCTAGCCAACTCCGACACTCCCGTGGACATCGAGGTGCTCGATCGCCTTGGTCGACCCGTGCACGCTTCGGTCCTATTCCACTCTGGCGAGCACCCAACGCTCCGACTGCGAACCGCCGAGGGCTATGAGCTGACCGGGACCGTCAACCACCCGGTGCTGTGTCTCATCGACATGGCGGGCGTTCCGCTGCTGATGTGGAAGCTCCTCGGGGAGATCCACCCAGGCGAGCGGGTCCTGATCCATCGGGGAGCTGGCACGAGCACAATCCCTCAGCAGTTGCACGAGCGTTCTCGCATGCTCGCGCTGCTGGCTGGAGCCTTTGTGTCCGAGGGTTGGTTCGGCGCTCGGCGCGCGGGCTTCAACAACATTGACCGGGACTTCTTCGACGCCGTGCTCGAGGCGTACGACGTGGTCGTAGGCGGTGCGCGTTACACGACCTCGCGCACAATCAGATCCGGCAGCCTCTGCCATGAGTTGGACGTGCAGAATCTCACCGCGCTTCGCGAGAGCCCACTGGTGGAGTTGGAGGGACTGACGAGCGAGCACAAGCGCATCCCCGAGTTCGTGTGGTCGGGGAGCTCCGCGTTCAAGCGCGTATTCCTCCAGGCGCTCTTCGAGGGCGACGGCTCATGCTCGTTCCTCCCTCGCAGCACAATTCAGATCTCCTACTCGACCCGCAGCGGGGATCTAGCGCGTGGCGTGCAGCAGCTCCTGCTCGAGTTCGGAGTGATCTCGCGGCTGAGCCACTCGACCCGCGGCGAGATCAAGGTTGTGATCACCAACCGCCGCGACGGGCGCCTGTTCGCCGAGCGTGTCGGGTTCCTCGGCGCAAAGCAGCGAAAGCTCGAGCAGTCCCTCGCCGGCATACCGCTGACGAGCCGAGCGCTCAGCCACGACCACGTCCCCCACGTTGCCAGCTACATCCGCTCCGAAGGGGGATCCACATACGCTGAGCGCGACTGGCTGAGGCGCCACAACGTCGACCGGATCGAGCGCTGGGAGCGTAGCTCCACCGCGATCCTCGAGCGAATTTCATCGCAGGAGGTGCGGGATGTCGTGGCCCCGCTCGTCAGCGGCGACTACTACTACGCCGAGGTCGCATCGGTGGAGCCCGCGGGGGTGCAACCCGTCTACTCACTCCGGGTCGACAGTGACGATCACTCGTTCCTGACCAACGGGTTCGTAAGCCATAACACCGAGGCGCGGCTCGCCCGCATTGCCACCGAGATGCTGCGCGATCTCGACATGGACACGGTCGACTTCGTAACCAACTACGACGGCTCCCGCCGGGAACCGCTGGTCCTACCCTCGCGCTTTCCCAACCTGCTCGTCAACGGCTCCTCGGGGATCGCCGTCGGCATGGCTACGAACATCCCGCCGCACAACCTCCGCGAGGTGATCGACGCGACGATCGCCTACATCGACGATCCGGACATGGGGGTCGAGGGCCTGATGCGCCACATCAAGGGCCCCGACTTCCCCACGGGCGGGATCATCCTCGGCCGGGCGGGGATCAAGGACGCCTACGAGACCGGACGCGGGCGGGTGCGTATCCAGGCGCGCGCACACATCGAGCCGCTGAAACAGGGCAAGGAGGCGATCGTCGTCACCGAGCTGCCGTTCATGGTTAAGAAGGGTGGCCCCGGCGGCCTGATCGAAAAGATCGCCGATCTCGTGCGGGACAAGAAGATCCCCGAGATCGCCGACCTCAACGACCACTCGGACAAGCGCGGGATGCGCCTGGTGATCGAGCTCAAGCGCGACGCGATCCCGAAGGTCGTGCTCAACAAGCTCTACAAGCACACCCCCATGCAGAGCACCTTCGGCGTGAACATGGTCGCGCTTGTGGACAACGTGCCGCGGACGCTCGATCTGCGGGCGATGATCCACAACTACGTCGCCCACCAGCGTGAGGTGATCGTGCGCCGCACGAAGCACGAGCTCTCCGAGAAGGAGGCTCGCGCGCACATCCTCGAGGGGCTGCTGACGGCACTCGAGCACCTCGACGAGATCATCGAGCTGATCCGTGGCTCGCGCGACCGCGACGGCGCACGTGAGCAGCTCGTCGCCCGCTTCGAGCTCAGCCCGATCCAGGCGACCGCGATCCTCGACCTGCGCCTCTCCCAGCTCACCGCGCTGGAGGCCGACGGGATCAAACAGGAGCACGCCGATGTGACCGAGCGCATCGCCGAGCTGCGCTCGATCCTCGGCGACGAGTCACGCGTGCTGTCGGTGATCAAGGAGGAGCTCACGGAGATCTCGGAGCGCTTCGGCGACGAGCGCCGCTCGGAGATCACCCACTCCGAGGACGAGATCGACATCGAGGACCTGATCGCCGACCAGCAGATGGTGATCACGATCACCCAGAGCGGCTACATCAAGTCCTTGCCGCTTGCCACCTACCGCCAGCAGCAGCGCGGTGGGCGCGGCGTCACCGGCATGGACATGAAGGACGGCGACTTCATCGAGCACCTGTTCGTGTGTTCCTCCCACGACTACCTGCTGTTCTTCTCAAACCGCGGCAAGGTCTACCGCTCGAAGGTCTATGAGCTGCCCGAGGCCCAGCGCACGGCCAAGGGCCGCGCGCTGGTGAACATCCTGCCGTTGAGGGAGGGCGAGCGGATCCAAGCGGTGGTCTCGACCCGCGACTTCTCTGAGACCAAGTTCCTCGTCTTCGCCACCCGCAACGGCACTGTCAAGAAGACCGAGCTGCTCGCGTACAACACGCCGATCAAAGCCGACGGCATCATCGCCATCAACATTCGCGATGACGACGAGCTGCTTGCCGTCCGCGCGGTGGATCCAGAAGACGAGGTCATCATGGTCTCCCGCGCCGGGCTGACCGTGCGCTTCGCCGAGTCCGACGCGCGCTCGATGGGCCGCGATACCACAGGCGTGCGCGGCATGGACGTCGGCAACGACGGGAAGGTCATCGCCATGGATGTCGCCCGCGACGACATGGATCTCCTCGTCGTCACCGAAAACGGCTACGGCAAGCGCACCCAGATCAGCCAGTACCGCAAGACCAACCGCGGGGCCAAAGGCGTCAAGACGATCGGCCTGACCGAGAAAAAGGGAGGTCTCGCGGGTGCACTCGTCGTTCGCGAGCACCAGGAACTCGTGTTCATCAGCGTCGGCGGAATGGTCCAGCGGACCGCCGCCGGGGGGATCTCCCAGCAGGGCCGCTCGGCCACGGGAGTGCGCGTGATGAACCTCAAGGACGACGACCTCGTCAGCGCCGTGGCGCTCGTCGTGGATCCCGGCGATGACGCCGCGTCAGGTGAGGTGGACGGCGAGGTCGAGGCAGTCGAGGCCGCGCTCGACAGCCCTCCCGAGACCGGACAGCAGAGCACCGAGGAGTGACCGCGTAGAACGCCGCAAGCGTTCGGCCAGTTGGCCACAGACTTCCTTCAACCTGTCCAAATCCGCCGTCCGGAACTCAGATAGAGGCGCCGCCCGGTCGACAGGCTGGGGGTGCGCCCCACCAGAATCCAGCTCGCCGCGGTCCTCGCAGTCCTCGCGTGTGCCGCGCTCGCCTCAGGTGCCCAGGCCGCCCGCCACGCGCGGTCGAATATCGCTCCGCGTGCCCGTCGCTCCTGTCTGACAAGCGCCGAGCGGGCAACGCACGCCCGCTTCTCCCGGACCCGGCGCCAACTCCGTCGCGCCTGCCGCGCGAGTGTTCGGGCCGGCCACCTGACGCTGCGCCTCCGCCAGGCCGCGCGACCGACGGCCGCGAGCAAGCCCCCGCCGGCCGAGGCCCGCGCCGCGACGATAGCTGCCGTCCTTGCCACCGCTTGCCAGAACACGGAACTGATGCCCGAAGCCGGCGAGGTGCCCCTCATCCGCGCGGCCGTCCTGTGCCTGATCAACCGGGAGCGCGCCCAGCACGGCGAGGTCCCGCTGATCCCCAGCCCGAGGCTCCAAGCGGCCGCCGAAGAACACAGCCGGGAACTGATCGAAGGCGACTACTTCGCACATATCTCCCCAAGCGGCGTCACGCCCGTGGACCGCATCCGGGCGACCGGCTACATACCGAGCCCCGCCGACGGCTACGTGATCGGCGAGAACCTCGCCTGGGGCACCCTCGAGTTGGCCAGCCCGAAGGCGATCGTCGCGGCCTGGGTCGCCTCGCCCGAGCACCTGGCGAACATTCTCGAAAGCCAGTACACCGAAACCGGGATCGGCGTAGCTACAGCCGTCCCGGCATCTCTCTCCGGCGGTGAGCCCGGCGGCACCTATGCGCAGGAGTTCGGCGTGATCATCCGCTGAGAACGTGTTCTGAGGCGATTCGCGTCCCCGCGCCACCCCCGTCATCTCCGTTCGCTACTCTGGCATTACCAGAGAAAGGAGGTGGTCCTAACGTTGAGTGACAGTTCTTGCGGGACCCTGGAGGTGACCGGCCGCTAGGTCGGAGAAGGCTGGACCGCTTAGCGGAATCCAACCCGGGACACCCCGAGACGACTGCCGGCGCTGGTCCCTCCGGCTGCCTTTGCGTCGCTCTCGGTCATTCCAGTCAGAGCAGCACAACGAGGGGCGCCATTTGAGGCGCCCCTCGTTGTAATCCCCTCTCAGGCCGCCTGCGGGAGGTACGCCAGCCACGCAGCCGGGATCGTCGGGCTGGCGACGTGGATGAAGATCTCCGCGCGGGGCGTGCGCGGGGCGTGTCGCGGATGCATCCCCGCCTGCCGCGGCAGGCGGTCGCCCTTGCGCCGGTTGCACGGCGCGCAGGAGGCGACGATGTTCTCCCAGTTCGAGGTTCCTCCCTTGGAGCGGGGGATCACGTGGTCGACCGTCAGGTTGGAGCGCGACCCGCAGTACTGGCAGGTCCAGCTGTCCCTCGCGAACACCGCGCGGCGGGTGATCTTGCGGCGGTGCGCGTCCCTCGGCACCCTCACATAGCTCACCAGCCGGATCACCACCGGCCGCGCGACGGTCGAGCTCTCCGAGTGCAGCTCCCAGCGACTGCGCTCCAGCAGCTCGGCCTTTTCCTTGAGCAGCAGCACCACCGCACGCCGAACCGTGCACACGTTGATCGGCTCATACGTAGCGTTCAACACAAGCACCCGGCCACTCATCGCCGTGGTAGGCGATGTCTCAGGTCCGTGCCGCTGGTGCTGTGAAGGCGACACGGACCCCAGTGGCTCTGGGGGGACGGTGCTCTCCATCTTCAGGGCCGGAGTGTAGCGGGGCCATGGGCAGGCCGTGGCACGCATCCCGGCGACCGCTCGGCAACGTATGCAGGCGCGTCAGCTGGGAGGTGGCTGCTCGGAGCGTTGGGCGGCGGCGTAGGAGCCGAGCACGCGAACCTGCTCGCAGAACGTCTGCAGGCCCGCGAGCGCCTGCGCGACCGGGGCCTCCTGCAGCTGCGCTCCGAGGTCCGCGAAGAACATGTAGCTGCCGAGCCGCTCGCGCCGCGGTCGGGACTCTATCTTCGTGAGGTTGATCTCCCGTCGAGCGAACTCGTCTAGGCACCTGACCAGCCAGCCGGGACGCTCGGCGCCCATCCCCCAGAAGACGAGCGAGGTCTTCCACTCTCCGCCCGCCTGTTCGCGCAGCGGTGGTTCTCCCGTCCTCCCCGCGCGGGCCAGCCAGACGAAGCGCGTTTCGTTGTCCTCGCGATCCTCGACTCCCTCGCGGATGACCGTGCCCCCGTAGATCCTGGCTGCGAGCAGCGTTCCCAGCGCCGCCTGCCCGCGCCGTCCGTCGGCGACCACGGAGCGCACGGCCTCGGCGGTGGAGCTCGCGGGAAGGACCTGCGCACGGGCGAGCTCGCCCCGCAGGAACCGCACGCACTGCCCCGGGACCTGGGGGTGGGTGATCACCGTGTCGATCTCCTCCAGGCGAACCGTCTCGCACGCGATCAGCGAATGCCTGACCCTGAGCGTCGCCTCGCCCACGATCTCCACATCGCCGGCCTGCTCGGCGAGCAGGTCGAGGGTCACGCTGATCGATCCGTCGAGCGAGTTCTCGATCGGCACGATCGCCCAGTCCAGCTCACCGCCCAGCAGCGCCATGACCGTGTCATAGATCCCCGCCAGAGGCACCGGCTCGACGGACTCCGGGGCGGCGCTGCTCAGCAGGGCCTCCTCGCTGAAGGTCCCCTCCGGCCCGAGATAGCCGATGCGCGCCCGAGGCGCCGGCGTCTCAGGCGGGATGCTCGGCGACATCCTCCGCCGACCCCGTCCCGCCGAGCGCGAGGCGCACGGCCTCTGCCTCCTCGGGAGAGAGCTCGAGTTCGCCCTGACCGTCGCGCACCTGCTTGCCGTATACCCGCGCCTGATCGCGGTGATGGATGCACGAGAGCACGATCCCCGAGCGCTCGTCGTCGAGTAGGGCGATCGACATCGACTGGTGGCCCGAGAGCTCGTTATAGGCGTCGTAGCGAACGAGCGCCCGGTGGGCGAGGGTTCCGCGCAGCGCAGCCTCGACGTCGGCCAGGCGCCCATCGAGGCGGATGGCGGTCTCCTCGACCTACTCGCGCAGCGCCTCGAAGGCCTCCTGCATCGCCGCCGCGTGCGCCACCACGTCGCGCTCGCCTCGCTCACCGAGCACGAGCCGCTGTCCGCGACGCAGCCGGCGTACGCTCAGGCTCAGCGTGGCGCACGCCAGCAATGCAAGCAATGCCACGGCCGCTGCCGCGATGGCGAGGATGCCCTGGGTGTCGGTGATCGAGGTGGCCATGGGCACAAGTTAGCCGCTCGTGCCGCCGGTGCGCCCCGGCGTGCCGGCCGACTCGAGCCCCGCCGAGCTATTCCCCGATGATGGCCAGGTAGGTGCCCTTGTTGTTTTCGAGGTCGTTCTCGCCCGGTACCCCCTCGATATTCACTTCGACCTTGGACGCCACCCCGAGCGGAACCCCGGTTACCGGGATTTCAACGTTGACGGTCTTTCCCGGTTCTGTCTTGTCGATCGTGTGCGAGGCCTTGAACTGCTTGCCCCCTGCCGTCACCACGACGTCGACCTTGACGTTGGTCTCGGGGAATTCTCCGGAGTTTTCGACCTGGACGGTGAACGTGGGGTTGCTTCCGCCGCTGATGTGGTTGAGATTCGGTTCCACCGCGAGATTGTTCGTGCCCACGCTCACCCCCTTCAGGGCGCTGCCGTGGTTGCCCGTGACCGCCTGACTGCTCGCGGAGGAGCTCCCGGACTGGCCATCCAGGCGGGCGAGGGCCGTCGTCGGTTCGAGCCAGCCGACGTTGGGCAGGAAGTGCGTCGAGCTCGTGTTCAGCCCCTGGATGCCCCCCGAGGCCAGCGTCTGCTGGATCAGCGGGGCAACCCGCTGGGAGTAGATCACGTCGGAGGCCAGGAAGATCTCCATGACGCCGGCGAGCTGCGGGCTCGTCTGCTGTGCCGCCCCGCCGAGGGCTGGCGGCATGAGGGCGGCCAGCTTGGTCATGCCTTCGACCCGAAGGTCGAACACGAGCAACAGCTCGCGCTGGGCGGAGACCATTTCGCCCGGGACGCTCAAGCCCTTGGCATGGGCATCCAGGCTCTCCGCCTGGATGCGCAGCTGGTCGATCTGCTCCTCTACGGCCAGCGCCGACTTGCTCGCGGCGTTCGCGATCGCCGCGAAGAGCGGATGGGAGACCTGGGCGTCGGATTCCTGGGCGAGCTGGCTCACGTCCCGGTTGTATTCCTTCAGCGACTGCTGCTTTTCGCTTTTCAGGCAGCCGTTGACCACCAAAGCGATCACGATCAGCAGCACCACCCCCACGCCTGCCGCGATCAGCCGGCGCACCATCAGCGTGTGCTGGTCCAGGCCTGGAGTGCTCCCGCCCTGCTGGGGTCGCCGTGGCCGGGGTCGTCTCGGGGTGGCCGCGACCCCCGCCCGATCTCTGATCGGTCGTGACCGCGGTGCTCGTGATGACGGTCGAGGCGCTGTCTCCTCGCCATCGTCGAAGAACGACAAAAGCTCGCTCCTTGCAGGGATTCCGGAAGTGCCTAAGTATGACTGCCGGTCACCTCTCCGACCAACCTGCAACTTCTCGGTCAGTCCACCCCTTCCTGCCCTCGCCGGCAGGTGGCGACCGTGCGGGTGGCGAACGCAGGATTCGGTGGAGTCGCCGCGCACCCTCCTTCATGACTCTCCTTCGCGCGAGCCCGACGCTAAGGAGCGCCCCGGCCGCCGCGTCCCGCGCGTCGCCGCAGCGGGTAGGTCCCGCGATCCTCGACCCGGCGTCGAGGATCTCGTGCTCGATCGCTACCGCCTGCTCGAGCGGCTCGGAGCCGGCGGCTTCGGCGAAGTCTGGCGCGCCCACGACGAGCTGCTGCGCCGCGAGGTGGCCGTCAAGCGAGTCTGTCTCGGGGCGGGTGGGGGTCCGATCGAGAGCGAGCGGGCGACGCGTGAGGCGCTTGCCGCCGCCCGTCTGTGCCACCCGGCGATCGTCGCCCTGTATGAGGCCTGCACGGCCGACGACGCCTTCTACCTGATCTCAGAGCTGGTCGATGGCGAGACCCTCGCCCGGCTGATCGCCGCGCAGGAGCTCGAGGACGAGGAGGTGCTCGAGATCGGCGTCGCGCTTGCAGGGGCGCTCTGCCCACGCGCACGCGCGCGGGGTGATCCATCGCGATATCAAGCCGCAGAACGTGCTCATCCCGTACCGCCGCGACGATGCCGACGGCGCGGCCAAGCTCACCGACTTCGGTGGCGCGAGTCTCGCCGGCGAGGATGCACTCACGCGTACCGGAGACGTGCTCGGCACCCTCGCCTATATGGCGCCCGAGCAGAGCGAGGGTCGCGAGGTGGGCGAGCAGGCCGACCTGTACTCGCTCGCGCTCGTCCTGTATGAGTCCCTTTGCGGTGTCAACCCGGTGCGCGGCTCGACGCCGGCTGCGACCGCGCGGCGCATCGGCCGCGAGCACGAGCCCTTGGAGCGCAGGCGCCCGGACCTCCCACGCGAGCTCACCCGGGCACTCGACGACGCCCTGTCTCCCGTCCCTCGCGAGCGAGGGACGCTCGAGGAGCTCCGGCTGGTGCTCGAGGACGCGCTCGAGCACGGGCTGCGGCGCCCGCTCTGGCCCCGCGCCCGCCCGCGCCCCTCGCGCGAGCCCACGCTCGCAGCGCCCGCCCACCTGCCCCTCGCTCCACGCTTCCCGGAGCCTCGCCGCGCGCGTCCAGCCGAGGACGCGAACAGCGACCGGGAGCCAGATCCGCCGACGCGCAGGCGGTTTGCGCTGCCGCGCGTCCTGTGGCTGGCATGCGCCACCATTCTGATCGGCTGGCAGGCCGCGGCCGGGCGCCCCGGCGTTGCGCTGCTGGTCCTCGCCGCACTGTTGCCGCTCCTCGTGGTGCCCGGCGAGCGGCGCTCCTCGCGGCTCGCCGGCGCGTGGCTCGCGGGCGTGCTCGCGCCGGCGCTCGGCCTCGCCGGCCTCGCCGGCGCCTTTCCGGCAATCGCCGGTCAGTCCCCGCGCTGGCGAGAGCGCGCGGCGCTGGCGGCCCTCGGCTACTGGTGGCTGCTGCTGGCCGAGCCGCTGCTGGCCCGCCGCCTGTGGCTGGGCGAGGCGTCGGGTACCCCGGCCCGCGGGGCCTGGGAGGGGTCGCTGAGCCTAGCTGCGGTGCACGTCATCGCCCCCCTGCTCACCCTCGGCGTGCTCCTCGGGACGTCGCTATGGGCGCTCAGCTCGGTGGTCTTGCCCTGGCTCGTCCGCGGCCGCAGTGCCGCATTCGACCTGATCGCGGCCGTCGCCTGGTCCGCTGCGATCCTTGCCGCCACGCCGCTGCTCGACTCCGGCTTGTCCGCCCACGCCTCTCACGCGAGTCCGCGCGGGGCGGTCCTGGGAGCGATCCTCGGGACCACGCTCGCGGTCGCCGCCCGCGCCTTGCGCGGCCCTGTCTGACGCTGGGTGCGTAGCATGGCTGACGGTTGCCGCCCGATCAGCGATCGGTCGGTGCAGCCGCCAAGCGATGAACCTGTTCAAGAACGTAGAGACCACGATCGCCAACCTCGTCGAGGGCGCCTTCGGGCGGGTGTTCCGTTCGGAGGTGCGCCCGATGGAGCTCGCGCGCAAGCTCGCCCGGGAGATGGACGCGCATCGCACCGTGTCGGTCTCGCGCGTGTACGTGCCCAACGAGTACTCGGTGTGGCTTTCACCCGAAGACCGTGCGCGCTACGACGGTGTCGAGGAGGAGGTGATAGACGAGCTGTGTGCCTATCTGCTCGAGCATGCCCGCCGCGAGGAGCTGATCCTGGCCTCCCATCCGCACATCGTCTTCGAGACCGACGAGCAGCTCGCTCTCGGTGAATTCGGCATCCAGGCGCGATTGGTCCGCCCGCCCGGTCAAGCTGAGGAGCCCCACCCACTCCTCGATTCCGAAGAACATGGTCAGACGATGATCTACAGCACCTCAGCACGCATCGGCGGCCCCCTCCAGGAGGCTCCGGGCAGAACCTCGCGGGCGCTGCTCGTCTTCGGTGGCCGGCGGCTGCTGCTGGCGCCTGACGGAGGCACGATCGGGCGCAGCCGCGACTGCGACGTCGTCCTTGAGGATGCCGGGATCTCCCGCCGCCACGCGGAGGTCCGGCCGGGACCGGGCGGCTGGACGATCGCGGACCTCGGCTCCACCAACGGCGTACTCCTAAACGGCGAAGACGTTCGTGGCGCCGCTCCGCTGCATCCCGGCGATCGTCTCGAGCTCGGCTCGACGGAGATCGTCTTCGAGATTGGATGAACACGCTCGAGCCCGTATCGGTGGCGTTGAAGTTCGGCTTCCTGGCCGTGCTCTACCTGTTCCTGCTGTGGGTCGCCCGCGGCGCCCGCAGGGACCTCGGCGCCGGCGCTCCGCTCATGGGCGGCCGGCGCGGCGGCGGCGCGGCCCCTCCGGATGCCACCGGCATGTACTCGGCCTCCGCGCTCGGCAGCGCAGACGTTGCCCACCGCGCTCCGCGGTTGGTCGTCGAGCGCGCCGTCGGGCATGACCCGGGGATGATCTACGACCTCGACGGGGACATCGTGCTCGGCCGGGGCGACCGCGCCGAGATCCGGCTCGAGGACCCGTTCGCCTCCTCCTCGCACGCGCGCATATACGAACAGGGGAACGTGCTCGTCATCGAAGATCTCGGCTCGACCAACGGCACCTACCTCAACGAGGAGCTGCTGCAGACTCTCAGGCCGCTGCACCCCGGCGACCATGTGCGCATCGGCGAGAGCGAATTCGCATTCGAGGTGGATTGAAGGTGCTGAGAGTGGCCGAGCAGTACGCGGGGACCGACACCGGACGCCAACGGCGCGCCAACGAGGACTCCTTTCTCGCCCGCGCGCCGCTGTTCGTCGTCGCCGACGGGATGGGCGGGGCGCAGGCCGGTGAGGTCGCCTCGCGGATCGCGGTGGAGTCCTTTCAGCTCGGCCTGGAGAACGCATCCGACCCCGAGCTCGCCCTCGCCGATCTGGCGCTTGCCGCGAACTCGCGCATTCACGAGCTCTCGCACGCAAACGCCGAGCAGGCCGGGATGGGCACGACGCTCACCGCGGTCTACGTGGGCGAGCAGGACGTTGCGATCGCGCATGTGGGGGACAGCCGCGCCTACTGCCTGCGCGAAGGCCAGCTCCTGCGCCTGACCGACGACCACTCCCTCGTCGACGAGCTCATGCGCCAGGGGCGGCTCACGCCGGAGGAGGCCGTCGAGCATCCCCAGCGCTCGGTCATCACGCGTGCGCTGGGGCCGGAGGGAACCGTGGAGGTGGACACCCGCTCGTTCGTCGCTCGCGCCGGGGACGTCTACCTGCTCTGCAGCGACGGGCTGACGACGATGCTCTCCGAGCAGCAGATCGCCGCTGCGCTGATCGCCAATCCGCGACTGCGCGAGGCCGGAGAGGCTTTGATCGCCGCCGCCAACGATGCCGGCGGACGGGACAACATCACGGTCGTGCTCATCCGCCTGGAGGAGGTCAGGGTGGGCGATCCTCCGCCCGCCGAGGAGCAGGCCACGATGATCGGCCTCCCCGCGGTTTCGCTGCCGGCGAGCTCCCCCCGCTCCCCCCGCCGGCCACGTCCCGGCAGATCTCCCTCCCGACCAGCCGCCCGCGGTGCTCGCAACTGGCGAGGAGCCGGTGCGCTGGCGATCGTGCTGGCGATCCTGGGCCTGCTCGGCTCCGCGGCCTACCTGGCGCTGCAGTCGGTTTACTTCATCGGGACCAACAGCCGCGGCCTGGTGACCCTCTACCAGGGCCTTCCCTACCGGCTCCCGGGCAACCTCGATCTCTACAGCAGCGAGTACGTCTCCGGCGTGGACGCCTCGACGCTCACGCCGGAGCGCCGGCGGACGCTGCTCGATCACTCGCTGCGCTCGGAAGGCGACGCGGCCTCTCTGATCCGCAGCCTGGAACTGGGAGAGCTCGAATGAGGCGCGCGCCGTGAACCGGCCGATCCTCCGCCTGTACGGGCTCGTCGCCCTGCTGTTCGCGCTGCTGGTAGCGTTCACGTCCCGCTGGACGATCTTCGAAGCCTCCTCGCTGCGCGCCAACCCGCTCAACGCCCGTGCGTTGCTCGAGCAGCAGCGCGTCGACCGCGGCCCGATCGTGGCGGTTGACGGGACCGTACTCGCTCGCAGCGTGCGCGGCGCGGAAGGCACCTACGAACGCACCTACCCGACCGGTGAAAAGTTCGGCCAGGCGATCGGTTACTACTACACGACGCTCGGCAGCTCCGGCCTGGAGCAGTACCGCAACCCCGAACTGAGTGGCCGGGGCGCCACGAACCTGCAGACGATCCTCGACCAGCTCCAGGGCAAGAAACCCCAGGGCGACAAGGTGCTCACGACACTCGACCCGGCCGCCCAGCGGGTCGCCGACGCGGCGCTCGCCGGGCACAGGGGGGCCGTGGTGGCACTCGAACCACGCACCGGCGCGGTCACCGTGATGGCCTCCTCCCCGGGCTTCGATCCGAACTCCATGCGCTCGCCGGCCCACGCCTCGGCGATCAAAGACGACCCCCAGGCTCCGCTGCTGAACCGCGCCACCCAGTTCGGGTACGCGCCCGGCTCGACCTTCAAGATCGTCACCGCCACCGCTGCCATCGACAGCGGCGCGTACACGCCCGAATCGATGGTCAACGGGCGCAACGACATCCCGATCTCGGGCGTGCCCCTCGCCAACGACGACGATGAGAGCTTCGGGGAAATCACACTCACGCAGGCGCTCGTGCACTCTGTCAACACGGTCTATGCGCAGGTGGCCGAGAAGCTCGGCAAGCGCACGCTCGCGCGCTACATGGACCGCTTCGGCTTCGATCGCAAGCCTCAGCTCGACTACCCGGCCGAAGAGATGTCCACCAGCGGCGAGTACCTCGGCTCGCACCTGCTGTCTCCCACCAGTCCGCGAGTCGACGTTGGGCGCATGGGGATCGGTCAGGACAAGCTCGAGGTGACAGCGCTGCAAATGGCCGAGGTGGCCTCGGCGGTTGGCGACCACGGCAGGCTCATGGTGCCCCATCTGACCGACCGGATCGTCGATCCCGAAGGCCGTACCGTGATACAGGTGGCGCCCCGCTTGCAGTCGGTCGTCATGGAGCCCTCCACGGCCACAGCCGTGACCTCGATGATGGAAGCGGTCGTCAAGGAAGGCACCGGCGTCGCGGCGCAAATCCCCGGTGTGCAGGTCGCCGGCAAGACCGGCACCGCCCAGACGCAGATCGGCAACACGATCAACAATGTCTGGTTCATAGCGTTCGCGCCCGCCGCCGACCCGCGGGTGGCGGTCGCGGTGACCCTTCAGGATGTGCCGGGACAGGGCGCGGCGTTCGCCGCGCCGGTCGCCCGAGAAGTCATGGAAAGGCTGCTGCATGATTGAGCCCGAGACGATCATCGACGGTCGCTACAGGGTGATCTCGCGCCTCGGTTCGGGGGGGATGGCGGACGTGTACCTCGCGCAGGACCAGCTGCTCGGCAGGGAGGTGGCGGTGAAGGTCCTGCACCACCACTTCGCCGAAGACCAGGAGTTCGTCGAGCGCTTCCGCCGCGAGGCCTCCAGCGCAGCCGCGCTCTCGCATCCGAACATCGTTGGCATCTTCGACCGCGGCGAGTGGAACGGCACCTATTACATCGCCATGGAGTACGTTGCCGGCCGCTCGCTGAAGGCGATCGTGCGAGAGGAGGGTGCCCTCGACCCGATCGCCGCGATCGACATCGTCATCCAAATCCTGCGCGCCGCCCGCTTCGCCCACCGCCGCGGAGTCATCCACCGCGACCTCAAGCCCCACAACGTGATCATCGACGAGGAGGGCCGCGCGCGCGTCACCGACTTCGGGATCGCCCGCGCGGGCGCCTCGGACATGACCTTGACCGGCTCGATCATGGGCACCGCTCAGTACCTCTCCCCGGAGCAGGCACAGGGGCACACGGTCAGCGCGACCTCGGATCTCTACTCGGTCGGCGTGATCCTGTACGAGCTGCTGACCGGCGCGGTTCCCTTCGAGGGCGAAACGGCCGTGGCGATCGCCTTCAAGCAGGTCTCGGCCGAGCCGCGCCCGCCGAGCGGGCTCAACCCGGCGTTGCCGCCGTCGCTCGACGCGGTCGTCCTGCGCGCGCTCGCCAAGGACCCGGCCGCGCGCTACGCCGACGCCGAGGAGCTGATCGCGGCTTTGCAGCGGGAGCGCGACGCCCTGCCGGCCTTCTCCGGCGCCCACACAGTCGCCATCGCCGAGGACCGCGTCCACCACGCTCAGCCTGCTCCTGCGTCCGCAGGTGGCGGTGCGCTGCTGCTCGCGCCGCCCACGAACTTCGGCGAGGAGTACGGCCCCCCGCCGCAGGAAGGGCAAGGCGGTGGGCGACGCGCTCTCTTGTGGAGCCTCGCCGCCGTGGTCCTCGCTGCCGCGATCGCGCTTGCCGTTCTGTTGAGTCAGACCGATCAGTCGGTGACCGTGCCGGTCGTCATCGGGCAGAGCGAACAGACGGCCGGCGCCGCCCTGCGCGCCGCCGGCCTGAACCCAGTTCCCTCGCTAGCGCCGAGCGCCACGGTCGCCAGCGGCCTGGTGATCAGACAGACGCCGAGCGCCGGCAGCGTGGTCAAGAAGGGAGCCCGCGTCGGCATCGTGGTCTCGGGGGGCCCGGCCAGCGCGGCGCTGGCGAACGTCAACGGGCTCTCGGCCGCTCAGGCCGCGGCGCGCCTGCGCAAGGCGGGCTTCACGCCCACCACCAAGGCGCAGTCGAGCACGACGGTCAAGTCGGGAGTCGTGATCGGCACCGAACCCCCGGCGGGAACGGAGCTGCAGGTGGGCAGCTCCGTGACGATGCTCGTCTCCAGCGGTCCCGCGCCCGTCCGCGTTCCCGACGTGGTCGGCCAGTCGCAGTCGGCGGCCGAAGCCGTGCTCACAAACACCGAACTGGCCGATGGGACGGTCACGCAGAAGGTCTCGAGCACGCAGTCCCCCGGCACCGTGCTCGCACAGTTCCCCTGCAGCCGGCAGCTCGCTGCATGCGGGCGAAAAGGTCAACCTGACGGTCGCCAAGGCGCCCAAGGAAGTCGAAGTCCCCAAGGTCATCGGCCTGGCCGAAGCGAGGGCCGTGGCCACACTGAAGCACGCCGGCTTGAAGTCCAAGACAGAACCCCACGCGACCACCGAACAGTCACAGGTTGGCATGGTCCTCGAACAGACTCCCGAAGGCGGCGAACACGCCCGCAAGGGCGCCACCGTGACTATCGCCGTCGGTGTCCTCGCGCCACAGACCACCCCCACGACGAGCACCCCAACGACCACCACGACGACTCCAACGACGACCACCACCCCCACGCCACCGGCGCCTACGCCGCCGGTGGGATGAGTCAGACCGTGAGCCTTCAGGCCCATCCGGCCACCGAGACGCTCACGGTCGCGGTGCTCGCGGGCGGACGCTCCTCCGAGCACGATGTCTCGCTGTCCTCCGCCGCGGCCGTCGGCGCGGGACTGCTCGCCTGCGGACACGAGGTGCTCCTGGTCGAGATCGGCCGCGATGGCGTATGGCGCCGCGATGGCGAGCGGTTGAGCGTGACGCCGGGCGAGGGCTTCCTCGGGGCCGATGTCGTCTTCCCGGTGCTCCACGGACCGTTCGGGGAGGATGGGACGGTTCAGGGACTGCTCGAGACGCTCGGCGTGGCCTACGTGGGGGCCGGTGTCGTCGCTTCGGCGGTGTGCCTGGACAAGGTGCTCTTCAAGGATCTGATGTCCGTTGCGGGTATCCCCCAGGTGGACTATGTGGGCGTGCGGGCCGAGCGTTTCAAGCGCTCGCCGGCGCATACCCTCGCCGAGATCGCCGGGCTGGGCCTGCCGGTGTTCGTCAAGCCGGCACATTCCGGCTCCTCGGTGGGTATCGTCAAGGTGAGCGCCGCCGAGGAACTCGAGCGGGCGCTGCAGGAGGCGTTCACGCATGACCCGTGGGTGATCGTCGAGGCGATGGCCCGGGGAACCGAGATCGAGTGCGGGGTTCTCGGTTCGCTGCGCCGCGAACGCGCCGCGGGCGGGGAGGCGTTCGTCTCCGAGCCCGGCGAGATCGTGTTTCCCGGCGAGTGGTACGACTTCCAGGCCAAGTACGCACCCGGCGGCATGGAGCTCGAGCTGCCCGCCCGCATCTCCTCTGGCGCCCGCGAGCGGGTGCGGCAGCTGACCCGCGAAGCGTTCCTGGCCGTCGAGCTGCGAAGGGCTGGCGCGGGTGGATTTCTTCGTCGATGGCGAGCGCGTGCTGGTGAACGAGTTGAACACCATGCCCGGCTTCACCCCCACGAGCGTCTACGCGAAGTTGATGGAGGCTTCGGGGATCCCCTACGCGCAGCTCGTCGACCGTCTCTGCCGTCTGTCGCTCGAGCGCCACTCGCCGTTCACTTGAACAACGTCAGATCGTCGATCGTCGCCGACTGCTTCCCGACCGGGAGCGTGGTCAGCCACAGCAGGTAATAGCGATGCGGATGCCCGTACAGGTTGAGCCGGATGCGTTCGCCGTCGTGGACGTAGCCGCTCGCACCGACCGGTCCCTGCCAGCCGCGACCGGCGAGCGGCGTGGAGTTGCCGTAGGGAAGTTCGAGGTCGATGTGATCGGCGACGTAGATCTGCACCGCGAAGCCCGGGGTGGGCGTCTGGATCTCGATCGCCTTGCCGAGCAGTCTCGGCGCCGCGTCCAGGTAGAGCCCCAGGCCGAGGCCTCCAGGCTTCTTGAGGGTGCCGTCGTAGTACTGCTCCGTGCTCCACGTGGTGCTGGGGTCGTTGTCGATGACGTTGTCGATCTGGTCGCGGTTTTCCGGTCCGGTACCGAATGGGTTGTAGTCGTGGGCAGCGGTCTGACTCAGGGCGACCGGTTCGAGCCCCGGTCGTGAATCGATATCCGGCGCGCCCGTCCCACGATGGGCCTGCCCGGCCAGCACCACGAGCACGATTGCGACGATCAACCCGATCAGCCCAAGCGAGGCGACCCAGCGGGCGGGGTGGCGCATGCGCCACGGCAGGCGCCGCCGGGCGCGCCCGGGGAGGGTGCGCAGCACGGTCGTGACCTCGCCGGTCGCCTGACCGGAGCGGGAGGTCTCGATCGCGAGCACCTCCTCGAGGTCGGCCACCATGCTCGCGGCGTCCTGATAGCGGAGCCCGAGGTCCTTGGCCACGGCGCGGTCCACGATCGCGGCGGTCGCCGCCGAGAGCTCCGGCCGGCGCACCTGCACATCCGGCACCTCCTCGCGCACGTGCTTCATCGCGACCGCGACCGGCGATGGGCCCGTGAAGGGAACCTCGCCGGTCAGCATCTCGTAGAGCACGACGCCGAGGGAATACAGATCGGACTGTCCGGTCACCGGGTGTCCGAGGGCCTGCTCGGGCGAGACGTAGTCGGTGGTGCCGAGGACCCGTCCGGCCATCGTCAGCCCCTCCTCCGTGAGCGTGCGAGCGATCCCGAAGTCGGTGATCTTGGCTCCCCCTTCCTCGCCGATGAGCACGTTGTGGGGCTTCACGTCGCGATGCACGATGTGGCGCTCGTGCGCCGCGCCGAGCGCGCGCGCTATCTCGATCGCGTAGGCGAGCGCCTCGGTGATCTCCAGCGGCCCCTCGCGGCGGATGACGTCCTTGAGCGTCTCTCCGTCGACGTACTCGAGGACGATGTACGGAGTGCCCGCGCCGCCCTCCTCGCCGGAGGGCTCCTCGCCGGCGTCGATCACGGTTACGACATGAGGGTGGCTGAGCTGTGCCACCGAGCGCGCCTCGCGGCGGAAGCGCTCGAGCTGGTCGTGATCGGCGGCGATCTCGCGGTGCATGAGCTTGATCGCGACCGGGCGCTCGAGCACTACGTCGAAGGCGCGGTAGACGGTCGACATCCCGCCCCGCCCGATCTGGGCGTCGAGGCGGTAGCGCCCACCGATCAGGGTCCCGAGGGCGATCATCGACACTTATTGTGCGCGCCGCCGGCGGCGTTCAACAAGGGCGGCGAGCAGACACCGATAGAGCGAGTACGCCAGCAGCCCCCGCGGCGCACGCCGCCGGCGGCGAAAGATCCGCGCACTGGCCAACGTGGAGAGGAAGGCCACAGCTCCACCTATCGCCGGCGCCGGGCCCATCTCCTCGGCGCCGCCGCGTCGAATGAGGCGCCATCCCTTGAGCACGCCGGCGCCGAGGATCACGGGCAGCGCAGCCAGCCAGGAGAGACGATCGGCGTCACTGCGAGAGAACCCGCGGCCGCGCGCGGCCGCCAGAGTGGCGCCGTTGCGGGAGACCCCCGGAATCAGCGCGCTCGCCTGGGCGATCCCGAGTGCGAGCCCATCGACCGCCCGGGCGTCCTCGCAGCGGCGGGCTCTCCTTCGCGAGCCACCCGGCCGCCTGTCGGCGAACGCCATCGCTACGCCTCCGGCGGCCAGCCCGGCGGCGATCGACCGCGGCTCGCCCAGGCGTCGCTCGATCGGCGCCTGCAGCGCGTATCCGGCGATCGCCGCGGGTAGCGACCGCGAGCGCGAGCACGCTGGCCTTACGTCCATTGAGGTTGGCGGCCTCGCGCAGCAGTTCGCCGCGCATGTCGATCGCCAGCGCGAGGCCCGCCCCGGCGTGGAGCGCAACCTCGAAGGACTTGCGCCGCTCTCCGTCGAGTCCGACGTACGGCCAGCCCGCGAGCCACGGGATCAGCGCGGTGTGCCCGGAGGAGGAGACCGGCAGCAGCTCGGCCGGTCCCTGCAGGAGGCCGAGCGCGATGGCGTGGCGGAGCGGGAGTGCCTCCTCAGCCCGCCGCATCGGTCGCCGGCTCGTTGCGTCCGCGCCGCCGGCGCACGATCGCGTAGACGATGCCGAGCACCACCAGGGCGACGATGGCGTAGTCGACGTACTCGAAGCCCTTGCGCACGCTCGTCCAGTCGCCGCCGAGCGCGTGACCCGGCGAGCGCGAGCGCCAGCACCCAGGGGACGCTCCGATCAGCGAGAGCACCGTGAAGCGCCCGACGGGCATCTTCGCGACGCCGGCGGGCAGCGACACGAACGCCCTGACGATCGGGAGCATGCGCCCGAACAGGACCGCGGCCTGCGCCGTAGCGCTGGAACCAGCGCTCCGCACGCTCGATCTGGGCGGGGCCGATGTGCAGCTTTCCGCCGTGGCGTTCGAAGAGCTCGAGGCGCCCGCCGCGCCCACGCCGTAGGCGATCCACGAGCCGACCATCGTTCCGAGCAGTCCCGCGAGCACGACCCCGACCATCGTCAGGTGGTGGTGGGAGGCGCTCTGGCCTGGGGTCGGCGACGGCGAAGCCGGCGAACAGCATCACCACCTCTGAGGGGATCGGGATGCAGGCGCTGGAGATCGCCATCAGCGCGAAGATCCCCGGGCAGCCCGGCGTCGCGCACGAAGTGCGACGGTTTCGTTGACCAGCGTTTCGGAGATCGAGGCGAGGACGAGCATCGCGGGCAACGATACCGGCGCGTCGGGGTGGAGCGCCGTGGAGCCGTCGGGGTGGAGCGCCGTGGAGCGTTACCGTGCGCGTGCATGCGCGTCTGGATCGACCTGACGAACAGCCCGCACGTGCTGGTCATGCGCCCGGTGATCGAGCGCCTGCAGCGCCGGCGGGCACGAGGTGCAGGTGACCGCGCGCGACTTCGCGCAGACGCTCGAGCTGTGCGAGCGCTTGGGCATCGCGCACACGGCCATCGGCCATCACCGCGGCGAGCGGCTCGCGCCAAGGCGGCGGGGCTCGCGTCGCGCTCGACTGCGCTCGTGCGCTGGGCCCGGACCGAGGCCCGCGCGGCCGGTGGCAGGCGCTTCGACCTCGCGCTCGGCCACGGCTCCAACGACGTGAGCGTGGCGGCGCGCCCTGCTGCGGATACCGAGCGCGACGATGTTCGACTACGAGTGGGCGACCGTCCAGCACAACGTCAACTGCCGCCTTGCCCGCGCCGTGGTGGTGCCCGAGGCGATCCCGCCGCGAGCGCCTGGAGCGCTACGGCGCCAGGGGCAAGGTGCGCCCGTACGAGGGGCTCAAGGAGGAGTACTACCTCGCCGACTTCGAGCCCGACGCGGCTGTCCTCGAGGAGCTCGGGCTCGACCGCGGTCGCGCGATCGTCGTGGTGCGCACCCCGCCGGAGGTCTCGCTGTACCACCGCTTCGAGAACGACCTGTTCGCGCGGGTGCTCGAGCGCCTGCGAAGCGGCCGCCGCCGAGGACGGGGTGCAGCCCGTGGTGCTGCCGCGCGTGGACTCCCAGCGCGAGGAGCTCGCGCGGGTCCCTGGCTTCGTCGTGCCCGAGCACGCGATCGACGCCCAGTCGCTGATCGCCTATGCCGACCTGGTGATCTCCGCGGGCGGCACGATGAACCGCGAGGCGGTCGCGCTCGGCACGCCCGTGTACACGACCTTCGAGGGCCGCCTGGGCGCCGTCGACGAGCGGCTGATCGCCGAAGGGCGCCTGCGCAAGCTCATCGTCCGCCGAGGAGCTCGACCTCGCCAGGCGCGAGCGCAGGAGCGTCGCGAGCCGCGCGTTCGCCGCGATCCCCAGGTGCTCGTCGATCTGCTCCTCTCGGCCGTGCGGCCGTGCAACGGCGTGCCGCAGTCGGCATAGGGGCTTACAATCTGCACAATGCGCCGACGGATCCGCTCGGCGGCCCTTCCCCTCCACCGTCACTCGCTGCCGCAGCTCGCAGTGGACGGGGCGCTGGTCGCGCTCGCGTACTACCTGGCCTTCCAGCTGCGCTTCAACAGCGGGCCGCCCGCCCGACTACGCCCACCTGCGCGAATCGACGATCTGGTGGGTGCTCGCCGGGAGCCTGCCGGTGCTGGTCCTCGCGCGGGTCTACCAGCGCCGCTGGCGCTACTCCGGCCAGCGCGACTACGAGGCGGTCGTGCGGGCGATCGTCGCGATCGTGCTGCTGACGCGTCGTGGCCGTCGAGGTGCTGCGTCCGGTCCACCGCTATCCCGTACGCGGCGCGCTGTGGCGGTCGGTCCTGCCGAACGGCGTGATCGTGCTGTTCGCGCTGCTCTCGCTCGTGTTCCTGGTCGGCGTGCGGGCGATCGCGCGCAGCGTCTACGAGCGCCGGCCGCTCGCCGCGTTCATGTCCGCGGCGCAAGGGCGAGCGCACGGTCCTGATCGCCGGCGCCGGCGAGGGCGGGCGGATGGTGGCGCGCGAGATCATGCGCAACCGCGAGCTCGGGCTCGCGCCCGTCGGCTTCCTCGACGACGATCCGCACAAGCAGCGCCTGCGCATCGACGGCGTGCGCGTGCGCGGCAACACCGAAGGCGACCTGCCGCGCATCCTCGACGAGTGCCGAGCCCGACGAAGTGATCATCGCGATCCCCTCCGCGCCCGGCTCCACGCGGGCGCGGATCGTGCGCGAGTGCCGCGCGCGCGGCATCCCGGTGCGCACCCTGCCGACCGTCTTCGAGCTGCTGCAGACCCGCGGCGCGCTCGCCCGCCAGATGCGCGAGGTGCGCGTCGAGGACGTGCTCGGCCGCGAGCCCGTGCACATGGAGCTCGAGCGCGTCGGCGCCTACCTGGCCGGTCAGACCGTCCTGGTGACCGGCGCGGGCGGCTCGATCGGCTCGGAGCTGTGCCGCCAGATCGCGCGCGTGGAGCCCCACCGGATCGTGCTGCTCGACCACGCCGAGGACAACCTCTTCTCGATCCAGCGGGAGCTCGAGGACGAGCGCCACGTCCCGCCCTCGATGCTCGCCGCGGTGCTGGCCGACTGCAAGGAGGAGGAGCGCATGCGCGAGGTCTTCGCCGAGCACCGCCCGACGGTCGTCTTCCACGCGGCCGCCTACAAGCACGTCGGCCTGATGGAGGCCAACCCGGTGGAGGCGGTGCGCAACAACGCGATCGCCACGCGCGTCGTCGCGCACGTCGCCGGGCGAGCTGGGCGCGGAGCGCTTCGTGCTCGTCTCGACCGACAAGGCGGTCGTCGCCCGCGACCGTGATGGGGGCCTCCAAGGCGCTCGCCGAGTTCGCGCTGGAGGCCGCCACCGCCCGCTTCCCCGGCACGCGCTATGCGGCCGTGCGCTTCGGCAACGTGCTCGGCTCCTCGGGCAGCGTCGTGCCGATCTTCCGCCGCCAGATCGAGCGCGGCGGCCCGGTGACCGTGACCGACGAGCGCATGACGCGCTACTTCATGACGATCCCCGAGGCGGTTCAGCTGATCATCCGCTCGGGCTCGCTGGCCATCGCGCCGCGGAACCGGCGCGCGGATGGCCCGCAGCACGCGCCGCGGGGCGCGGAGGTGTTCGTGCTCGACATGGGCGAGCCGGTCCGCATCCTCGATCTCGCCCGCGCGATGATCGAGCTGTCGGGGCTCGACCCCGAGCGCGACATCGACATCGAGATCGTCGGTCGCCGCCCCGGGCGAGAAGCTCCACGAGGAGCTGTTCAACAGCTACGAGCGCCCGCGGCCGACGACCGCCGAGAAGATCCTGCTCGCCGAGCGCGAGCCGCTGGCCGGTCGAGGCCGTGGAGTCGATGTTCGCCGAGATCGGCCTGCTGGTGCTCGAGGGCGACGCCGCGGGGCTCGCGGCGAAGGTGTCCGAGCTGTCCACCGCACGGATGGAGGCCCTCGCTGGCGACGAGGGCGAGCACGGCCGCGAGCAGGCAGCTCAGGAGGGGGAATCTGGATCCAACTGCGGGCAGCCGCCGGGCGGTCTGCGCGACGCGCCTGCTCCCCTCGTACACTCCCCGAATTCATGACCTTGCTGCCGCTCGCGCTCTCGCTCTCGAGCTCGCTCACGAAGATCGGGGCGATCGCTGCGTTCGTCGCCCTGGTCGGGATCGCGATCCTCTCGCTGCTGGTGTTCTCCCAGGCCCGGGAGCTCAAGCGCCTGCGCGAGTGGGCCGGACGCGCGCCGGAGCGGGCCGCCGACCTCGAGCAGCGCGTCAGCACCGCGGCGGCCGTCCGCGTCCAGCAGCAGGCACCGGGGGTCCAGCCGGCGCTGCCGGCCCCCCGCGCTGCCCCGATCCATGCCCGCCCCGTCCCGCTTCCCGCCCCCCAGGCGGTCACCACGGCCGGTACGCCGCCCGCGCCCGTACCCGCTCAGCCAGGTGTGGCCGGTCAGCCAGCTGCGCCCGCTCACCCAGGTGTGGCCGGTCAGCCAGCTGCGCCCGCTCAGCCAGGTGTGGCCGGTCAGCCAGGTGTGGCCGGTCAGCCGGCTGCGCCCGCTCAGCCGCTCGTAACCGGCGCGCCTCAGGGGGCGCCCGCTCGGGTCGCGGCGGCGGCACGCCCCGCGACGCCCGCTCGGCCGACAGTGCCGGGCCAGCCGCCGGTCCCACCCCAGCCCGCACCCCCCGTTCGACCCCCGGTCACGACCCAGCCGGGCGGAGCACCACCCCAGCCGACTGGCCCAGCGCTCGGAAAGCCCGCTTCCGCGGCCGGCGTCGCGCAAACCGCTCCCGCTCCCGTAGCCGCGGCCCAGCCCGCGGCTGCCGAGGCGCGCCCGCCGGCTCCGGCCACCGCCGCGGCAAACGCCGCGGCAAGCCCCAGTCCACGCGCCCCCAGCCCGCCGCGCCCATCCGCGCCGGGTGGCCCGCCGCGCCGTCCTCCGGCACCTCCGGGGACAGGCGGGGGCGTCCGAGCCGACGCACCCCCAGTACGTGCGCAGGCGGCTGCGATACGCGGCCCGACCGCGCTCGCCGGCGCCGGCGGGACCCGCGATCCCGCCCGCCCTTCGGTTCGCCCGCCCGCCCGCGCGGCGGTGCCCCCACCCACTCGTTCGCCCGGCCGCGCGACCGCGCTGATCCTCGGCGGCGTGCTCGTCGTGGCGGCCGCGATAGCCGTCGCGATCACCTCGATCGGCGGGTCCACTTCCAACAAGAGCGCGACCACGGCATCGGCGCGGACTGCCACCGCAACCGGCAAGAGCCATTCGAGGAGCCACCGCAAAGCGTCTTCGCACCCGGCGGCCAAGGCCCCGGCGGCGAGCCCTGCGGAAACGAACGTGGTGGTGCTCAACGGCACCGAAACCACGGGCCTCGCCCACCACGTCTCGGCCGACCTGCAGCAGAACGGCTACTCGCAGGCGACGGCGCTCAACGGGCGTCCACCCGGCGCCAACCAGGTCACGGTCGTCCAGTACGCGGGTGGCCACCAGGCCGAAGCCGAAGGCGTCGCCCACTCGCTGTCGGTCACGCAGGTGCAGCCGATGGAAACCGCGGTCGCCTCGCTTGCGGGCTCGGCGAAGGTGGTGGTGATCGTCGGCACCGACAAGGCCGCGACGGTCCCATAGCCGGCTTCCTGGACATCCCCGCCCGCTCGGCCAAGCCGCGCGAGCACGGCATCACGCATGTGATCGACAGGGGGCTGTCGGTCGCGGAGGTCGACGGGCTGCTCGAGGTGGCGGGCGACAGCGTCGACGTGGTCAAGCTCGGCTGGGGCACGGCCTTGGTGAGCGCCAACCTGAAGGCGAAGCTGGAGCGCTATGCGATGCATGGGATTCCGGTTGTGCTCGGCGGCACGCTGACCGAGATCGCGATCCGCCAGGGACGCGTAGACGGCCTGCTCGCATGGCTGCGCGAGCTCGGCCTGCGTCACGTCGAGATCTCCGACGGCACGATCACACTCGAGGCGGGCGTCAAGCGGGAGCTGATCGAACGCCTGTCGCGCGAGTTCATCGTCCTCGCCGAGGTCGGGAGCAAGGACGCGGACTTCATCATGGCTCCGTACATCTGGGTGGAGCAGATCGAACGCGATCTCGAGGCGGGCGCCTGGAAGGTGATCGCGGAGGCCCGCGAGTCGGGTACCGCCGGCATCTACCGGGCCAACGGCGAGGTGCGGACAGGCCTGATCGACGAGATCGTCCACGCGATCGAGCCCGAGCGCCTGATCTTCGACGCGCCGCTGCAGCAGCAGCAGGTGTGGCTGCTCAAGCGCTTCGGCACCGAGTGCAACCTCGGCAATATCGCCCCGGCCGACGTTCTCTCGCTGGAGACGCTGCGCCTCGGGCTGCGCTCGGACACGGTCGAGCGCTTCGCGCTGGGCGGCGACGCTTGAGCGAGGTCCCGGCCGGCGTGAACGGGGATGCGGGCGAGGGCCGGACGTCGATCGCGGACGCCGAACCGCTCGCGCGAATCGTCTTCGCGCTGCTGGTGATCGCGTGCTTTGCGGCGTTCTTCGTCACGCAGCGGCTCAAGCACACCCCGACGGCGATCCAGCGCTTCGAGCGCACGCCATCGTTCTCGCCGTCCTCGCCGGCCCCCCACAACCTCGAGGAGATCTCCTTCAAGCTCGCCAGCGCCGACGAGGTCACGGTCACGATCATCGACTCTCGGGGCGACGTCGTGGCGACGCTCGTGCGCGATCGTCCTGTGGCCCGCTACAAACAGTTCTCACTGCGCTGGAACGGTCGCCGCGGCACCGCACATCGCTACGGCGAGCTGCACACCGCCAGCGGCCGGGCGGTGCTGGTAGCCGGTTAACCCAGGCGCGCTCGCGCCCCCCGGGGAATACCGCGTGCGGGTGGGCATGCGCGAGCAGGACCGCACGGTGCTACTCGCCCTGGAGCTTCACGCTGGTGGGCCGGTGAGCGTCTCGGGGTGGGCGCTGGCGAGCAGCCTGCCGGGCGCGGGGACGATCGCCGCGGCGGTTCTCGCGACGCTCGTGGTGATCGCACTGCTCGTCCTGTTGATGCGCAGGCACGCCGAAGCCTTTCCCCTGCTGGCGGTCCTCGCGCTGCCGTTCAGGCTCCCGATCTCCGCCGACGGACGGACGGTCAACCTGCTGATCCCGCTGTACCTGGTGGTCGCGGCGGGGACGCTCGCCCACCTGCTGCCACGCCTGCTGGGGGCGCGGCCACGAGGATACGCCCCGCCCGCCGACGGCGTCCCGCCCGGCGCCCCGTCCAAGCCCCCTCGAGCCGGCGGCCCGTCTCCAACCGAGCTGTCCTTCTGGACCTCGCCGCAGGGCCTCGAATGGCTGCTGTTCGGCGCGGTCGCCCTGTACGCGGTGCAGGCGAGCTACTCAGCTGACCACACGCGGGCGGCGGAGAACATCGCGTTCTTCTACGTGCCGTTCGGGCTGCTGTTCATGCTGCTCAGGAACGTGGTGTGGACGCGCGAGTTGCTGCTGCGCTGTCTGGGCATCGCGGTTGCGCTGGCGGTTGCGTTCGCGGGGGTGGGCTTCGTCGAGTACTACCGCAAGTCGCTGTTCCTGAACCCGAAGGTCGTGGCGGCCAACCAGTACGACAACTACTTCCGGGTCAACTCGCTGTTCTTCGACCCGAGCATCTACGGGCGCTTCCTGGCGCTGGTGATGATCGCCGTGAGCACCGTCGTCCTCACCAGGGGCTCGCAGGTGGGCACGCGAGCCCGCCGCGATGTGCTGCTCGGGGCGGCCGTGCTGCTGTGGCTGCTGGTCGGCCTGGTGACGAGCTTCTCCCAGTCGAGCGTCGCGGCATTGCTGCTGGGTCTGGCCGTGCTCGCGGCATGGCGCTGGGGCGTGCGCTGGACGCTGTATGCGTCGCTGTCGCTGCTGGCGATCGCAGCGGTGATCGTGCTGCTGGCACCGACCAGCCTGCACTTCGGCCTGAAGGGCTCGGGCGGGTCGACGAGCAACGCGACCAGCGGGCGCACGACGCTGGTCGAGCGGCGGCCTCGAACTGTTCGCCAAACGGCCGCTTGAGGGCTTCGGGTCGGGCTCGTTCGAAGCCGAGTACAAGAAGCACAGCGATGCGACGAGCCGAGAACGCGACCTCGGCGTCGCACACGATCCCGGTGACCGTGGCCGCCGAGCAGGGGGTCCTCGGCCTGGCGCTGTACGTCGCGCTGCTGATCGCGGCCTTCGTGGTCCTGTTCGCAGGCGCCGGGCGCTCGCCGCCGAGGATCGCGCTCGCGGCGTGTTTCGCGGCGCTCGTGCTGCACACCTGGACCTACGCGGACTTCCTCGAGGACCCGTTCACGTGGGCCCTGCTGGCGATCGGCGTGGCGCTGGCGCCTGGTGACTCCCCCTCCGGAAGGTAGCTTCTGAGCCGTGCTCGGCTACCTCAAGCGCCTGGTGAGCACCGGCGCGGCGTACCAGTTCGGGGACATCCTGGCCAAGGGCCTGGCGCTGCTGACGCTGCCGCTGTACACGCACCACCTCAACACGAAAGCGTACGGAGCGGCGGAATCGTTGCTGACGGCGGTGATCTTGTCGAGCATCCTGCTGCGGGTGGGGATCGGCGAGGCGTTCATCCGCTTCTACTTCGACGACGAGGACGAGGAGCGACGCAGCGGATCGCGCGGACGGCCACGGCGGCGGTCGCGTGGACGACGACGCTCGCGGCGCTGTCGGCGGTCGCGTTCGCCGGCCCGCTGTCGAAGCTGCTGCTGAGCTTCGAGGACCCGCTGCTGCTCGACTGCGCGGTGCTCGGCCTGTGGGCGTTCACCAACCTGGAGATGGCCTACGCGCAGCTGCGGGTGGACGAGCGCGCGCGCGCGTACGTGTACGCGTCGGGGGCGAACGTGGCGATGACGGTCGCCTTCACTACCGCCCTGGTGGTGTTCGCGGGCGAGGGCGCGCGCGGCCTGCTTGCTCGGCAACTTCGCCGCCTCGGCGCTCGTCGTGCTCGGGCTGTGGTGGGTGCTGCGGCGGCGCGTGTCGCTGCGGGTCAGGTTTGCGGACCTGCGCGCGATGCTGCGCTTCGGGCTGCCGACGGTGCCGGCGGACGCGAGCGTGTACGCGCTGCAGGTGGCCGACCGCTTCTATCTGTTCAGGGTCTACTCCCAGAGCGCGGCCGGGCAGTACGCAATCGCGATCAAGCTCGCGACGGTCGTGTTCGTGGCGGTGCGCGGCTTCCAGTACGCGTGGCCGCCGCTGGCGTACTCGATCGAGAGCGACGAGGAGGCCTCGCGGCTGTACTCGCTCGTGACCACCTACTACGCCCTCGCGACCGGCGTGGTGGTGTGCGGCGTGGCGCTGCTCGGACGCTGGATGGTCAGGCTGCTGGCGGCCCACGAATACTTCGACGCCTACCGCGCGCTGCCGTGGCTGGCGCTCGGATGGGCGCTGTACGGGCTGTACCTGGTGTTCGTGGCGATCGCCGGGCGCGCGCGCGTGACCTCGCGCAACTTCCCCGCGGCCGCGGCCGGCCTCGCGGTCAACGTGGCGCTGCTCGTCCTGCTGGTGCCCGGCAGCGGCGCCGGGCTGGGGATCGCGGGTGCGGGGATCGCCCTGTGCGGAGCGTATGTGGCGATGCTCGCGGTCATGTACCTGCTCACGCGCAGCCTGTTCAGGGTCGGCTTCGAATGGCTGCGCCTGGCCCAGCTGATCGCGATCCTGGCCGGCGTGGCCGTGTCGGGGGAGCTGCTGCTGCCGAGCCACGGACCGGTGGGGCTGCTCGCGCGGGCGGCCTGGCTGGCGCTCGTGCCGGCGGCGCTGGGGCTGACGCGCTTCTTTCACCCGCACGAGCTCGCCGGAGCACGGGCCCTGGTGGCCGACGGCCGCCGTCGCGTGGCGGCCTTCCGCGCGGGGCACGGCGACGTCGAGGCATACGCCGAGGACCCGCTGCGCGATCTTTGACGGTCGTGGAGTCCTCATGGAGCGGCAAGATTTGATGTGAGCGCCGCCTGGCGGCGCGCTCATGAGTGGCCTGCGCGGTTGTACTCCTCGGCGCCCTCCCGCATGCCCTCGCCGCGCTGGGGACGCAGCGTGGCTGTGACGTGGCGCCAGTAGCGCCTGGGGGAGTGCCCGGGCAGGAGCAGCGCGGCGAGCGCGCGCAGGGCGTACGTCCAGGCGGTCAGCCAGCGCACGGCGCGGGCGGCCGCGGGCGAATGGTGCTTGCGCATGTACAGGTCGCGGTTGCGCGCCATCTCGACGATCCGCCGCTCGGGGACCGCGCCGGTGGAGAGCTGCTCGTGGTGGACGGCCTCGGCGGCGGGCACGTACAGGCTGCGCCAGCCGGCGTCGCGCAGGCGGCGGGCGAAGTCGACCTCGTCGGAGTAGACGAAGAAGTCGGGGTCCAGGTGGCCGACCTGCGCGGCGGCGGCTCGCCGGACGAGCAGCGCGGAGGACTGGCACCAGTCGACCTGGCGGGTGCGCTCGCCGGTGCTCTGGACGGTGTAGCGGCGGTGCAGCAGCAGCGCGCCGGCGAGCGCGGTGGCGAGGCCGGGAAACCGCCAGGCGCACGCCTGCGGACGGCCGTCCGGGCGCAGCAGCCTGGCGCCTGCGCAGGCGGCGCCGGGGCGCTCCTCGAGCGCCCGCCACAGTGCGAGCGTGGCGCCGGGGCGCAGCTCTGAGTCCTCGTTGAGCAGCAGGGCGTAGCGCCCGCGGGCGCGGCGCAGCAGCTCCGAGTCGTTGTCTGCCTTGCCGCGGCGGTCGGCCAGGGCGATCGTCTCGTCGACCGCCGGGTGGGCCCGGGCGGCCTCGGCGGAGCCGTCGCGCGAGCCGTTGTCCAGCACGAGCGCCTCGGTTGCGAACGGCAGGCCCTCCCGCTCGCGGGCGATCGCGTCCAGCCCCCGCACCAGCAGCTCCCGCTGGGAGGTGTTGACGACGCAGTAGCTCAGCTCGATCTCGGCCACTCCCGTGACCCTACGCTGTGCCACTGGGGCACGCCCAGCGTGATCATACGCAGCTGCCGCCGGGCGGTGGCGACGATCTCGGCGTCCGCGGTGGGGTCGTTGGGCGGCGCGTCGAGGATCGCCTCGGCGGTGGAGACGGTCGCGTTGACCATCAGCCCGGCCATCAGCTGAAGATCTTCGGTGCTCCAGCGCTCGAGATAGGGGAAGCGCGCGAGGTCGGTCGCGAGGTCGCTGGCGAACAGCCGGATCTCCGTGCGGATCGCGTGCCGCAACGCGGCTACGCCGCCGAAGCGCTCGCGGGCGATGAAGCGGAAGTGGGCTTCGTGCTCGTGCACGTAGCGGGCGAGGATCTCGACGGAGTTGCGGATCACGTGCTCGTCGGTCTGTCCGTCGGTGCGGGCCGAGCGGATCATCGCGCGCAGCGTCCGGAAGGACTCGTCGATGAGGGCGAGCCCGAGCTCGTCCATGCCGTCGAAGTGGCGGTAGAAGGCCGTAGGGACGACCCCGGCCGTGCGTGTGACCTGGCGCAGGCTGACGCTCGAGAAGCTCTGCTCGGCGAGCAGCTCGAGCGCTGCGTCGAGCAGCGCCTGGCGCGTGCGCTGCTTGCGCTCCTGGCGCGTAGGGGCGTAATCCGGTGCATGACTGTTCACGCTCATGGTGTGACCAAACTCACAGATGTATCAAGTGAATGCTGGCGGGGTAAGTATACTCTGTGAACATGTGTACACCCAACGGCTCGGGTCTGTGTACCGCACGGCCCGGGCCGACAGCGTGACTCTCGCGACCTCGTCCCGTGCTGGCTTGGGCCGGCGCCTGCTGCGCTCGAACCTGCTCGAGGCGCTCGCCTATCCCCACGGCGTCGACCGCTACGTCGAGCTCGTGCGTCCGCTGCTCGTCAGGCGCGACGTGCGCGCGGAGGTCACGGCCGTTCGTCGTCAGACGCCCAAGAGCGTGACGCTCACCCTCCGCCCGAACGCCAACTGGGGCGGCATGCGCGCCGGGCAGTTCGTCGGCGTGAGCGTCGAGATCGACGGGGTCCGCGAGACGCGGCCGTACTCTCCCGCCGGCTCCCACCATGTCGCCGACGGCACGCTCGAGCTGACGATCTCGACGCACCCCGAGGGCAGGGTCTCACGCCACCTGCGCGACCGTGCGCGACCGGGGATGATCGTCGGGCTGACCCAGGCGGAGGGCGACTTCGTGCTCGGCGATGAGCTGCCCGAGCGCGTGCTGCTGATCAGCGGCGGCAGCGGCATCACGCCGGTGATGGCGATGCTGCGGACCCTCTGCGACGAGGGCTTCCCGGGCGAGATCGGCTTCCTCAACTACGCGCGCTCGCCCGATCTGGCGCTCTACGGCACTGAGCTCGAGTCACTCGCCGAGCGCCACGAGCGTCTCCGCGTCGCCCGTCGCTTCACACGCGGTCCGGGACGGCGTCCCGGCGGGCGCTTCGCTCGCGAGCACCTGCGCGCGGTCATCTCCGAGCACTCCGGGGCGGCGAGCTTCGTGTGCGGCCCGCCGGCGCTGATCGACGCGGTCCGCACGACCTGGGCCGAGGACGGCCTCACCGAGCCGGCGATCGAGACCTTCACGCCGCCCCCGCTCAGCTTCGACACCGACAGGGCGGAGGGTCTTGTCAGCTTCGCGACCAGCGGCCGCGAGGCGGCCAACAGCGGCCTGCCGCTGCTCGAGCAGGCCGAGGACGCCGGCCTCGCCCCCGACCACGGCTGCCGGATGGGCATCTGCAACACGTGCAGCTGCCGCAAGCGGACCGGCACCGTGCGCAACGTCCTGACCGGCGAGCTCTCGACGGCCGGCGAGGAGCAGATCCGCATCTGCGTGTCCGTGCCCGTCGGCGACGTCGCGCTCGACCTCTGAAATCACACCCAAGAAGGAGTCAGCCAATGTCCGCCCCCGCAGCAGATCTCACCTCCGCAGCAGACCTCACCTCCGCAGCAGACCTCACCTCCGCAGCAGACCTCACCTCCGCAGCAGACCTCACCTCCGCAGCAGACCTCACCTCCGCAGCAGACCTCACCTCCGAGCAGCTCGAGGCCTTCGGCCAGGAGCTCGACGCGATCCGTGCCCGCGTCGTCGCTGACCTCGGAGCCCGCGACGCCGACTACATCAACAGGCTGATCCGCGTCCAGCGCGGTCTGGAGGTAGCAGGGCGCGGGCTGCTGTTCCTCGGCTTCCTGCCGCCGGCCTGGATCGGCGGGACCGCCGCGCTGTCGCTGTCGAAGATCCTGGACAACATGGAGATCGGCCACAACGTGATGCACGGCCAGTACGACTGGATGAACGATCCGCGGCTGAACGGCAAGACATTCGAGTGGGACACCGCCTGCCCAGGCGACCAGTGGCGCCACTCCCACAACTACATGCACCACACGCACACGAACATCGTCGGCAAGGACCGAGACATCGGCTACGGCGTGCTGCGGATGTCGGAGGAGGAGCGCTGGCATCCGTACTACCTCGGCAACCCGCTGTACGCGGCGCTGCTGGCGATCTTCTTCCAGTACGGCGTCGCCCTGCACGATCTCGAAACCGAGCGGATCGCCGCCGGGGAGACGACTCTGGCCGAGAAGCGCGGGATGCTGGGGGACATCTGGCGCAAGGTGCGCGGGCAGACCCTCAAGGACTACGTGCTCTTCCCCCTGCTGTCCGGCCCGTCGCTTCCGTTCGTCCTCGCCGGCGACGCGAGCGCGAACCTCGTGCGCAACCTGTGGTCGTTCACGATCATCTTCTGCGGTCACTTCCCCGACGGTACGCAGCAGTTCACCGAGGAGGAGGCCGAGAACGAGACGCGCGGGGAGTGGTACCACCGTCAGCTGCTCGGCTCGGCCAACCTGACCGGAGGCAAGCTCTTCCACATCCTCGCGGGCAACCTCAGCTTCCAGATCGAGCACCACCTGTTCCCCGATCTCCCGGCTCACCGCTACGCCGAGATAGCGACCGAGGTGGGCGAGATCAGCAGGCGCTACGGGATCCCCTACAACACGGGCCCGCTGCACAGGCAGTTCGGCAGCGTCGTGCGCAAGATCGTCAAGCTAGCCTTGCCATAGCTGCCCACGTGATGCGCGTCCATGTCGTCGATCCCTCGGCCTACACGCCGCCCTACGACCACGCGCTCTGCCGCGCGCTCGCCGGGGCGGGAGCCGACGTGCGGCTGTACACCAGCCGCTTCGCTCACGGATCGCTTGCGCCGCCCGAGGGCTATGAGCGCCACGAGGCCTTCTACCGTGCCGGCGCTCGCGTCCGCGACCCCCGGGTCCGCCGCGCGGTCAAGCTCGCCGAGCACGTCCCCGACATGCTGCGCTACCGCCGCACCGCGCGCTCGGCCGATGTCGTCCATTTCCAGTGGCTGGCCGTCCAACATATCGACGGTCACCTGCTGCCGCGCGGGCGCCCCCTGGTGCTGACCGCGCACGACATCCTCCCGCGCGAGCCCCGGCCCGGCCAGCGCGAGGCGCAGCAGCGGCTGTACGAGCGCTTCGACGCGATCGTCGTGCATTCCGAGCATGGACGCATGCGGCTCACGGGCGAGCTGGGAGTCGATCCGGAGCGCGTGCACGTGATCCCGCACGGCGTCCTGCGACCCTGGGAGGGCCAGCCCGAACGTCCGCTGCCCGCCGAGCTTCGTGACGTGGAGGGTCCTGTGGTGCTGTTCTTCGGCCTTCTGCGTCCCTACAAGGGCCTCGACACGCTGATCGAGTCCTGGCGGGGAATCGAGGGAGCCGAGCTGTGGATCGCGGGCATGCCGCGCATGGACATCGCCGGCATCCGCGCGTGCGCTCCCGCGGGTGTGCGCTGGCTGACCCGGTTCGTCTCAGACGGCGAGATGCATGCGCTCATGCGCCGTGCCAGCCTGCTCGTGCTCCCGTACCGCGAGATCGACCAGTCGGGCGTAGCCTTCACGGCGCTCGGAGCCGGCGTCCCGCTGCTGCTCAGCGACGTCGGCGGCTTTCCCGAGCTTGCCGGCGCCGCCCGCACTTTTCCGGCGGGTGACGTCGCCGCGCTTCAGCAGGCGTTGCGAGAGCTGCTCGGCGACCCGTCCGCTCTGGCGGAGATGGCCGAGCGAGCACGAGCCGCAGCCGTCGGCCCCTATTTCTGGCAGGCGATCGGCCGCCGCACGCTCGAGCTCTACGAGCGCCTGCTGGACGCCACCTGATCGAGCGGCGCCTGGCCCATGGAGGCCGGTGGCGGGCCCCGTCATGGCGCTCGGCGGCTGCCGTCCGCGAGAATCCCTGCCAGTGCTTGCCCTCGAGGTCATCTTCTGGCTGTGCGCAGGGCTGATCGTGTGGACGCAACTCGGCTATGCCCTCGCCCTGGCCCTGCTCGCTCGCGTGTTCGGACGGCCGCAGGCGGCGCCATGCGAAACCACTCCGCCGGCCCTGTCGCTGATCGTCGCCGCCCACGACGAGGAGGGGGTGATCGCCGCGAAGGTCGCCAATGCGCTCGGCCTCGACTATCCGAGCGAGCTCCTCGAGGTGATCGTCGCGTGCGATGGCTGCACCGATGCGACCGCGAAGCGCGCAAGGCAGGCGGGCGCCGACGTCGTGCTCGAGCTGCCGCGCGGGGGCAAGATCCGCGCCCAGGACGCCGCCGTCGAGCGGGCTCGGGGAGAGGTGGTGGCGTTCTCCGACGCCAACGCGCTGTGGGAGACAGACGCCGCGCGCGCTCTCGTGAGCGCGTTCGAGGACCCGCGTGTCGGCTACGCCTGCGGGCAGGTCCGCTTCGTACAGGCAGCAGCCCTTGGCGGCAACCAGGAGGGCTTCTACTGGCGCTACGAGCTGGCGGTGCGCGCGCTCGAGTCGCGCCTGTCCTCGATCACCGCCGGCAATGGCGCCATCTACGCCACCCGCCGCGAGTCCTACATCGTGGTCGACCCGATCATGGGCCACGACCTGACGCTGCCGTTCAACATGGTCAAGCGCGGGATGCGCGCCGTGTATGTGCCCAGCGCCCGTGCCAGCGAGAAGATGGTCCCGTCGCTCGGCGGCGAGTTCGCCCGCAAGCGGCGCATGATGAGCCACACCTGGCCGATCCTCCTGCGCGGCGGCATACTCTCACCACGCGGCTACCCGCCCGGCTACGCGCTGATGATCCTCTCCCATCGCCTGCTGCGCTACGCCACGCCCGCCCTGCACGCGCTCGCCCTCGCCGCGAACATCGCGCTCGTGGCACTGGGCGCCGGGAACGGCGGGGGCGGCGGGCGGATTCTGTTCATCGTCACCCTCGACCTTCAGCTCGCGCTGCTGCTCGCCGCCGCCCTCGCCGGGGCGCTTCCCGCGCGACCGTTGCTGATCGCCCGCTACTACGTGCTCACCACCACGTCGCTCGCCGCCGGGCTGTGGGATTGGCTGCGCCACGGGACCGATGCCACGTGGGCGGCCGCCGAGGGCACGCGCTGAGCGCTGGCCCACTGCGAGAATCCCCGCGGTGATCCGCCGTGGTGTCGACATCCTCGCCTCCTCGCTCGTGCTTGCGCTGGGCTCGCCGGTGCTCGTCTGCGCCGCGCTCGCCATCCGCCTGGAGAGCCGCGGCCCGGCGATCTATCGCCAGCGCCGCAGCGGACTGCATGGCCATGAGTTCGACGTGCTGAAGCTGCGCACGATGGTCGACGGTGCGGAGCATGTCGGCGCGGGCCTCGCGGTCAACGAGAACGACTCGCGCATCACGCGCGTGGGCGCGTTCCTGCGCCGCACGTCGCTCGACGAGCTGCCCAACCTGGTGAACGTGCTGCGCGGGGACATGTCGCTGATCGGGCCGCGTCCGACGCTGCCGGTGCAGGTGCAGCAGTACACCGAGCGCCAGCGCGGGCGCCTTCAGATCAAGCCCGGCATCACCGGCTGGGCGCAGGTCAACGGCCGCGCGTCGCTGCCCTGGAGCGAGCGGATCGAGCTCGATCTCTACTACATCGAGCATCGCTCACTCGCACTCGATGGGCAGATCCTGTGGCGCACCATCGCGATGGTGCTGGGCGGCTCCGGCCTGTACAAGGGGCATGCCGGCGGCTGGGAGGGGAAGCGGTGAGCACGCCCGGCGGTCCACCACCCGCGAGGCCGACCCTGCCCGCGATCCTGCTCACCGGCGCGGGTAAGCGCTACGACATCGTGTCCTGTTTCTCGCGTTTGACGAAGACGATCGTCGCCGACCCCTCGCCGCTGGCTCCCGCCCAGTACGCCGCGCACGTGCGCGGCGTTGTGCCCCGGATGGACGATCCAGGCTACGTCCCCGCGCTGGCGGCGCTGTGCGAGGAGCACGGGGTCGGCGCCGTGCTGCCGCTGACCGACCTCGACATCGAGATTCTGGCGCGGGCGGGCGAAGAAGGAAGGCTGCCCGCGCTCGTACCCTCTGCCGAGGTCGCCCGGGCGACCTACGACAAGTACGAGACCCACCTGCTGCTGCAGCGCCACTCGCTGCCCTCGCCGCCGACCGTGCTGCCCGAGGGGGACCTGGACGAGCTCGCCTACCCGGTCATGGTCAAGCCCCGTCGCGGCTCCGGCGCGCGCTCGATCCATCTCGCACACGACGCCGAGGAGGCACGCTTCTTCATCGACTACGTTCAGCAGCCGCCGATCGCTGGACGCCCGAAGGGCCTGCCCGGGCCCGAGCCCGTGATGGTCCAGCGCGCGATGGGCGGCGAGGAGATCTCGATCGACTGCCTCGGCGACCGCGACGGACGCTGCCTGAATGCGATCCCGCGCACGATGCTCGAGTCGCGCGGCGGCGAGTCGATCAAGGGACAGGTCGTCCGCGACGAGGAGTTGATCGAGCTCGCACAGCGCACCATGGAGGCGTTGCGCGTCGCCGGGCCGGCCACCCTCCAGGTCTTCCGCGACCCCGACATCGGACTCGGGATCACCGACGTCAACACGCGCTTCGGGGGCGCCTTTCCAGCGCCCGTGTACGCCGCGCTCCCGGGTCGCACGTATCCCGAGCTGATCGTCCGCATGGCCGGCCACGAGAGGATCGATCCCCACGTCGGAGAGTTTCGCGCGGGCATGACCTTCACGCGCTACTACTGGCAGCTCGAGCTCGACGAGCAGCTCGCGCCCACCGGGCGGGAGATCGTCCCCGGCGGACCGCCCGCCCCCCGCTGAACGCAGGCTCGAACGCCCAACCGTGTTGTCTCGACCGATGTAAAGCTAGAATTCCAACCCGTGGCCTCGCTGCTAGTCGATTCACCGCCAGCCCAGCCCAACGAGCAGAAGCCCGCGGACGGCTCCGCCGGCGCTCCCGCCGGCCCCCTCGGCTCCGCGCCGCAGCCCGTCGAGCGCAGCTGCGCCAAGTGCGGCGCACTGATGGCCGGCGGGCAGGACTGGTGCCTGCAGTGCGGCGCCGGGGCACCCGGCAGCCTCGGTGGATCATCCCCGGTCCGGTGGTCGACCACCGCCATCCTCGGCGCCACCGCCATCCTCGTCCTGGGGGCCGCCGCGGCCGCGTACGCCGCGCTGAACAAGACCACGAACAAGCCCCGCACGGTCACCACCACCGTCGCCCAGGTGACCACCACGCCGCCGGTCACGAGCACGCCGGTCACCCCGCCGCGAGACCTCGGGACCCCCGCCAAACCGTCCCTGCCCCTGGGCATCGTCAAACCGCCGAAGATCCCGCTCACCGCGGTCACACCCAAATCATCGGGCACCAAAACGAGTGCGCCCACGGTCTCGCCCACGCCAAAGACCACGCCCACCACTCCCTCGACCCCGGCGAGCGGAGGGACGACGCCCAGCCAAGAATCACAGCCGGCGGCGCTCCTGCTCGACACCAACGCCGCCTCCACCTATAACCCCTACAATTACCCGGCGAGCAATTTCGGCGACCCCAGTCTGTCGATCGACGGTGACAGCACCACCGGTTGGACCGCGCTAGTCGACCCGGCCACCGCACCCAAGATGGCCGAGGGCCTGCTGATCAACCTGAAGAGCCCACACAAGCTCTCGGCGGTCGTGCTCGACACGTCCACCCCCGGGATGACCGTCCAGGTCTACGGGGCAAACGCTCACACCCTCCCCACGTCGATCACCGACCCCGCATGGGTTCCGCTGAGCCACTCCCTGACCGACAAGAAGAAGCACCTGCGCATCAACCTGCGCAACTCGAGCAAGGCGTTTACGTTCCTCACGCTCTGGATCAGCCGGGCCCCCGCCGCCTCGATCGGCACCGAACAGGCGCCCGGACACATCAACGTCGACGAACTGGAACTCTTCCCCGCCTCCTAGTGTCCCAAATTCGATGGCGTTTCCCGTCGACTGCCCGCGCCCGACTCGGGACACTAGACCGAGCGGCTGCGGGCGCTCTTGGCCGGTCGTTTTCCGCGGCTCCGTCCGCGCTGTTTCCAGACCCCGTCCAGGAACGAGGCGATCTCGCCGGTCAGGCGCTCGGGGCTGATACGCAACTCCACCAGCGAATCGGCTTCCAGCAGCCGGGCGTTGGGCATCTCCTCGGCGAGCATCCCGGCGTCGGAGAAGGGGTGGACGGGGTCGCGGTGATGTCCGAGCACGAGCGTGTTCGTTTGGAATGTGCGCCGCTCGCTGCGCGGCGGGGCGATGCGCCCGAAGAACAGTCCCTGCAGCACCGCGCCGCCCGGCCCGGGCGCTTGGCGCACGGTGTCGAGCATGACGTTGCCGTAGTGGGGGAGCAGCCGCCGCGGCACCGCCCTGGTGGCCCGTGAGAGCAGCTTCATCACCGGCTCGCCGAACGTGAGCACGACCAGCAGCGGAGCGAACGTGAGCGCGCTGGAGAGTAGGCCGTTGTCCAGCACGGGCATCTCTATCACCATGCCCTGCAGCCGCTCGGGACTGCGGGCGGCGACCTCCAGCGCGGTGTTCGCACCCAGCGAGGTGCCCATCACGACGGCCCGCTCGATCTCGAGGTGGTCCATCAGCGCGACTACCTGCGCGCCAAAGGTGGCCATCGAGTAACGCCACATGTCGCGCGGGCGATCCGAGTGCCCATGGCCGAGCAGATCGAGCGTGATCACGCGATTGCCGCGTGCCGCGAGGTCTTTGGCCAGCGGCCTGTGCATCTCCTGTGAGAGCAGCAGCCCGTGCAGGAGGATCAGCGGGCGCCCGCCGGCGGGCGCGCTCTTGGCCGTCCGGCCCCGCCCGCCTGTCGCGGTGACCGCGGCAGGGCCGCCGCCGAACTCTGTGTAGGCGAGCTTGTGACCCTCGAATTTGAAGGACGGCATACCGTAAACCCTACTACCCGGCAGCTCCTCTCACATGGTCCGCGGTAGCTTTGCAGGGACCAAGTCAGCACACCCTCTGGAGGAGATCATGGCCAAGCAGCCCCGCATCCTCGCCGGGAGCACCGCGGCGATCACAGGCGGCGCGCGCGGGATCGGACGCGCGACCGCCGAGGCCCTGCTGCGCCAGGGCATGAAGGTGGCAATCGGCGATCTGGACGTGCAGGCGGCAAGCCGGACCGCCGAGGAGCTGGGCGCGAGCACCGTCGCGCTGCCACTCGACGTCACCGACCGGGTTTCCTTCGCCGCGTTTCTCGATCGTGCCGAAGAGGAGCTCGGCCCGGTCGACGTGCTCATCAACAACGCCGGGATCATGCAGGTCGGGCGCTTCATCGACGAGGACGACCTGACCGCGCAGCGGATGATCGACATCAACCTCCATGGCGTGATCCTCGGCATGAAGCTCGCCCTCGCGCGCATGGTCCCCCGTCAGCGCGGGCACATCCTCAACATCTCCTCCCAGGCGGGGAAGTTCGGCAGCCCCGGTGGGGCGACCTACTCGGCGACCAAGCATGCCGTGGTCGGCCTGACCGAGGCTGTGCGCGGTGAGCTGCGTCTGATGGGCGTACACATCGATCTGAGCTACGTGATGCCGTTCGTGGTCAACACCGAGCTCGGCTCCGGGCTGGGTCAGGCGCGCGGCCTGAAGAACCTCGAGCCCGCCGACGTCGCCGACGCGATCGTCGAGGCGCTCGAGCTCGGCATCGTCGAAGTGTGGGTCCCGAAGTCCGCCAAGCGGACGAACGCGCTCGGCGTGATCCTCCCCCGCCGCCTATCCGAAGGCATGGCCCGGGCACTCAAGGCCGACCGCGTGCTCACGGACATCGACGTCGAAACCCGCCGCGGCTATGAGCTGCGCGCCTCGCATTCCGAGCCCAGCCTCGAGGCCGCGCCCGAGCAGCCCCAGATCGCCGAAAGCGTCGGTGACTGAAGCGCCGCTCAGCCCGCTGCGAGCGAGGCCGCTGCGACTCGGGCGTGCCGCAACCCAGGGCCGCCCGATCGGCCTGCCCCAATCGTGCACGACCACGCGTAGTCGGGGGGCGAACGGAAAGTCCGGGAGTCCCTCGAGCGCCTCCTCGGGCGTGCGCACCGCGTCGGTCATCCCGGCGGGGAGCATACCCCGCGCCCCGATCGGCTAGGCTCGCGCACCGATGCACACCGCCGCCCTTCAGCTGGCGCCCATCCTGGGTGCGGAGAAGAGCAAAGTCCCCTTCTACATCGCGGGCGGCGTGCTCGTGGCATGGGCGCTGATCGTCTCCCTCGGGTTGGGCCTGCGCCGGCCCGACTTCCCCGGAAGCCCCACCGGGCAGCGCGCCGTGATGGCCATCAGCGCAGTTCTCGTCCTGGTCACCATCACGGCCGCCGTGCTCACCTCCGGTACGCCCGCCAAGACAGGCGGGCAGGGCACCGCAGCGGTGCCCGGCCCGCCCGCGCCGATCCCTTCGACCTCCGCGCCGACCGCGAGCACCGGCACCCCCGCTCCACCGTCCTCGCCGGCGGCCGGGAGCTCGACGAAGCTCGCGCTCGCTGCCAACCCGGGCGGTGCGCTCAGCTACGACACTAAGCAGCTGAGCGCCAAGGCCGGTAGGGTGACCATCACCATGACCAACATGTCTCCACTGGAACACAACGTGACCGTCGCCCAGGGCAGCACCGTCCTGGGAGCGACGCCGACGTTCGCCGGTGGGAGCAAGACGCTCACATTGAAGCTGAAGCCCGGCACGTACACGTTCTACTGCTCGGTCCCCGGACACCGCCAGGCGGGGATGGAAGGTACGCTGAGCGTCTCGTGAAGCTGTACGTCTGCTGGGGCACCTTCCCGTCGCCGCGTCCCGGTGGACACCCGTGCGCCAACGCCTACCATGCGCTCAGGGACGCCGGGCACGACCCGGAGGTGGTGAAGTCCTACGGGTTGGCGCTGCTGCCCGGGGTGTTCAACCAGACGCGGGGGCGCCGCGAGGTGCAGGAGCTCACGGGCAATCGCTGGGTCCCCACGCTCCTTCTCGACGACGGCACCGTGATCGACGGGTCGCGCGGGATCGTCGACTGGGCCCGGGCCAATCCGTCGTAGCTCTGGCGCAGGATGATGGCAGACGCGCCCGAGCGACGCTCGGCGATCTGGCGGTCGAGCTCTCGATCGGCGTGAGCCGCGCTGTGACTCAGGGCGATCGCGAGCGTCGCGCTGAAAGCGATGGCGACAAGCGCCGAACCGACGATGATGATCACCGAGTTCACCGGGTGGCTCTCTCTCCCAGACCCGCTCTCCAGCTCTCCTGTTCACAGTCGCACAGAGCGCGGACGGCAGTCCACCCCGATGCGTGCGTGAGATCGCTGCGAGCGCACATTTTCGCGCCGGACGGGACATATCCTTCACCGGCGGCGCCAGCCGCGGGCCATCAACCACCAGAGAAGGGAAACACTCAAATGGACGTCCTTGCCAGGCTCGACGAGACACGCGACGCGATCGACGTGCTCGAGCACCCTTTTTATAGGCGCTGGAGCGCCGGCGAGCTCAGCGCCGATGAGCTCAGCCGCTATGCGGGGGAGTACCGGTACGCCGTCGTCGCCCTGGCGGAGGCCTCGGCGCGCGCGGCGGCCAAGGCCGGTCCGGCACACCGGGAGGGGCTCGAACGCCACGCCGAGGAGGAGGCCGCGCACGTGGCGCTGTGGGACCGGTTCGCAGAGCGCACCCGCACGCACGGCTCCGCAGGCCAGAGCGCGGCGCCTCTGGCCCAGACGCAGGAGTGTGTGCGGGCGTGGACCGCCGGCGAGGACCTGCTCGAGCACCTGGCCGTGCTGTACGCGCTGGAGGCCGCCCAGCCGGAGATCTCGAGGACGAAGCTCGAGGGACTGACGACCCACTACGGCTACAGCGAGGAGGGCCCCGCGAGCGAGTACTTCCGCGTGCACGAGCTGCGAGACGTCGAGCACGCTCACCAGGCCGGCCAGCTGATCGCCGAGCTGATCGCCGAGGTTGACGATCCCGGCGAGCAGGGCGACAGGATGATCTCGCGCGCGAGCGCTGCGCTGCGCGGGAACTGGCGGCTGCTCGACGGGGTGCAGGACGAGGCGCCCGCCCGCGCCGCCTGAAGCGACGGGCGGCTGGGTCGGCTGCGGCTCGTTGCGGCGATCGGCGATGCGGGCGATCAGTCGAGCGGAGAGACCGCGCGTGGGGACAGACGCCAGGCGAACAGCACGGCCGCAACCGACGTCGCCAGGTTCAGGCTCGAGACGCCCGGGCGCATCGGGATGCTGACGCGCGCGCTCGCCCTCGCGGTCAGCTCGTCGCTGAGCCCGTAGCGCTCGGTGCCGAAGGCGAGCACCGCGTGCGCGTCGAGCTCGGCAGGGTCCAGCGGGTCGCCGGCCGGGTCGATTGCCAGCAGGGGCCGCTGCAGCCCGTCCAGGGTCTCCAGGCGCTCCAGGCGGCAGACGGGGACCGCGTAGTGCAGGCCGGCCGCGCCGCGCAGCGCGTCGGGGTGCCAGGGATCGTGACTGCCGGTGCTGAGGACGCCCGCGACATCCGCTGCGGCGGCCACACGAACGCACGCGCCCATGTTGCCGAGGTCCCGTGGATCCTCGAGCAGGACAACCGGCGAGGGCGCCGGCATTGCAAGAACGGCCGCGGGATCGACTGCGGGACGCTCGGCGATCGCCATCACACCGGTCGACGGAGCGAGCGGAGCGAGCTGATCGAAAACCCTGCGATCGACCTGCCTGGCGAGCGTGAGCGCGCGATCCCCCAGATCTGGAGCGAGCGCGGCGGTCAGTCGCGCCAGATCGGCCGCGTCGCATGTCACGACCTCGAGCACGTTCGCGCCAAAGCGCAGCGCGTGCTTGAGCGGGTGAAAGCCTTCGAGCACCGCAAGCGAACGGTCGCGCCGCGCGCGTCCGAAGCGAGGGATCAGCGATCCGTCCTGCATCGGGCGATGATCGCACGCGGTGTCGCGCGGGTAGGATGTCGGCCAGCGGATGAAGCTCGAAGGCATCCACCACATCACCGCCATCACCGGGGACGCCCCGGGCAATGTCGAGTTCTACGCCGGCGTGCTCGGGCTGAGGATGGTCAAGCGGACGGTCAACCAGGACGAACCGAACGTCTACCACCTCTTCTACGGCGACCAGCAGGGCTCGCCGGGGGCGGACCTGACGTTCTTCGAGTACCCGGGCGCCGCCCGTGGCCTCGCCGGCGCCGGGATGGTGCACAGGATCCTCTGGCGGGTCGCCTCGGTCGAGTCGCTGGCCTTCTGGAAGGAGCGGTTGGACGCCCGCGGGACGAGCGCCGAGCTGAGCGGGGGCAGCCTGCTGTTCACCGACCCCGAGGGCCTGGAACACGAGCTCGCGGTCAACTCCTCCGGTGATGAGCCGCTCAGCGCGAACGCCCCGGAGATCCCGAGCGAGCACGCGCTGCAGGGGTTCGACGGCGTGCGCGCGTACACCACCGACCCCGTCGGCAGCGAGCGGCTGCTCGGCGACACGCTCGGGTTCGCGCGCGGTTCGGGCGAGCGCTGGGAGGTGCGGGGGGATCGAAGGGGGAGCTTCTACGCCTACGACGCGGCGCCGCCGGAGATCAACCGCAGCCAGGGGGCGGGGACGGTTCACCACGTGGCGTTCGCCGCCCATCCGGACGACCTCGAAGCGTGGCGCCTGCGCGTGGTCACGGCCGGCGCCCAGCCGACGCCGGTGATCGACCGCTTCTACTTCCGCTCGGTCTACTTCAGGGAGCCCAGCGGCGTGCTGTTCGAGATCGCCACCATCGGCCCCGGGTTCGCCGTCGACGAGGACGCCGAGCATCTCGGCGAGCAGCTCTCGCTGCCGCCCAAGTTCGAGCCGCTGCGCGAGCAGCTTGAGCGCACGCTCAAGCCCCTCCCCTACCCGCCCGCCGAGCGGGTCCCCTCCTCCTCGGGGTAGCTCGTCCGGATAGTTCGCGCGGATAGCTCGCGCGAGGCGGACGCCGAGCCGGGAGTTGTCTTCAGGCCGCTGCGTCCCCCAGCCGGCGCGAGCGGGGCGAGCGCCTGGCGAGCACCGCTCCCCAGTCGGCGTCCTCGATCAGCCCGGGACGGGTGCTCTCGATGAACTCCCGCAACGCGCGCGAGAGTCCGCGCGGATCTTCCAGGTGCGGGAAGTGAGCCGCGTCGGGCAGCGTCCTGAACACGCTGTGCGGGATCGCCTCGTGGGCAAGGCGGCCATGCTCGATCGGGATCGTGTGGTCGCGCTCGCCCCACACGATCATCGTGGGCATCGTGTCCAGGAGGCCGAGACGGTCGGTCGCGGCGACGCGCTGGCCGTGGAAGTCGATCACCGAGCGCAGCGTGTGCAGGAAGGCCTGGCGCGCTTCCGCGTTCTCCAGCGGCCGCAGCGCCCGGGCGATCGCCTGCAGGTACACGCCCGCGCCGAGCCCGCGCCTGCGCAGGCGCCCGCCGGTGTCCCACATGGCGCCGAGCAGGCGGGGATGGATGGTGAGCGACAGCAGCAGCGACATCCCCGGCAGGGCGGCCGTGCGCAGCATCGGGCTGACCTCACGTCCGAGGCCGCCGCTCGAGATCAGCACCAGGCGCTCGACGCGCTGGGGGAACTGGTAGAAGAACTGCATCGCCACCCCGCCGCCGAGCGAGTGCCCGACGATCGTCGCCCGCTCTACTCCGATGGCCGCGAGGAGGTCGCGGATGCTCGCCGCGTGGGCCCCGAGCGAATAGTCGCCGCGGGGTGCGGCCGAGTCGCCGTGTCCGATCAGGTCGGGCGCGACGACCGTGTGATCCTCCGCGAGCTCGCGCGCGACGGCCTCCCAGTGGCTGGAGGAGTTGAGCATCCCGTGGATCAGCACGATCGCCGGTCCCTCGCCGGCAACGCGGTAGATCACGCGGCGACCGTGCAACTCGATCTCCCACTCCTCGAACTGCGACGGGAGCGTCGGGAGGGGGACAGGGCGCCCTGGGCTCTGTGTGCGATCCCCGCGGTTGGGTTTGGTCTGTCCGGGTGTCAGCGCGGTCCCTCGTCGAGGACCCTAGCAAAGGGCCGCTGTGGCTCAATAGCGTCCGGGGGCGTCCTGCCACAGGTGGATATTGCGCCGGCCGACCCGCCGAGCTTCGTATCGAGCCCGCTCGGCCTCCTCGAGCGACTCGTCTCCGGGCTCACGGCGATCGTCGACGTCCGCCCGGTCGTCCAGGGGCTCGGCCCACTCGTACAGGCAGTGGCTGGCCGAGGCCAGGCGCCGCGCGTCGTAGTGGATGCGTTGTCCGAGCTCGAACCACGCATCCGAGTGAACGGGCGCCTCGGCGCCGAGGAGGCCGACGGCCTCCTCCAGGGTCTCTGACAGCTTCCGGGCGAAGCGGTCGATCTTCGAGCCCGGCGGCCGTTTGCGCTTGGCGCCAGGCCAGGTGCTGCGGGGACTCGGGCAGCTGCGCCAGCTGGCCGCTCAGACGCGCGGCCTGCACGCGCCTGCGTCCGGCGCTCGTGAGCGCCCACGCCGAGACGCCGCGGCGGCGCGAGCGCTCGAGTGCCCCGGCCTCCACCAGGCGTTCGAGTTGGGAGCGAATGCCCCGCGCCAGCGAGGACCGTCGGGGGATGGCGAGGTGCTCGACGATCGCCCAGATCGGGACCTCCGGGGTGCGCCTGGCGCGGTGGAGCTCGGCACGGTCGATCGCCGCGAGCAAGAGCTCATCGTGGGGCGGTTCGGTCAGCTCGGGGGTCGGGTGTGGATCCTGATCGGGCACTTCATCGCTCCTCTCGATCGAGGGCGCCGAGAAGCGCGAGGTCGACTCCCGCCGCACGCTCAACACGCGTGTGGCTTCGTGCTGAGACAATCGACGGCGCATCGAGGACGAGCGACTCGGTGCCGGGCCCGGGGTGTTGACGCACCGCCGGGCCACTTCTACGGGACGCACCCGACGTTAGTGGGAGCTACCTGATTGGACGGGCAAATTGGGGATGAGTGCGCGTATTGACACGCATCGGTCGCAGAGCGTCACAAACTCAGGCCAGCCTGTCGAGCCAGCGGCCGAACAGCTCCCTGGTGAGTGGAATCGAGCTGGACTCCACGACGGCGACCTGCTTCACGGCGACTGGGGCAGTTTGGCCGAGCCCCGCTTGACCGCCGGGGCCGAAGGCGGCGGCACCACCGGTCCGATGTCGCCGTCCGGCGCCTCGTCCAGATCGACGATCACCGGGGCGTGATCGCTCGGTCCGGTGCCCTTGCGGGCCTGCCGGTCCACCCACGCCGCCCGGACCCTGCCGGCGACCGCGCCGCCGGCCCAGACCAGGTCGATCCGCATGCCGAGATCCCGATGGAACATCCCGGCGCGGTAGTCCCAGTAGGTGAACACGCGCTCGGTCGGCCAGCGATCGCGTACGACGTCGTGCAGGCCGAGCTCCTGCAGCCGGGCGAGCGCCGCGCGCTCGGGCGCCGTGACGTGGGTCTGTCCGATGTAGGCGTCCGGGTCGAAGACGTCGATGTCGGCCGGCGCGATGTTCATGTCGCCACACACCATCGCCGTCTCCGGATCGCGGCCGATCGTCTTCTGCAGCGCGGCGAGCCAGGCGAGCTTGTAGCGATAGTGCTCGGACTCCGGCACGCGACCGTTCGGTACGTATACGCAGTGCACCCGAACCCCGCCGCAGGTCGCGGACACCGCACGCGCCTCTGGACGCGGGAAGCCGGGCGCGTCGGGGATTCCGAGAACGACGTCATCCAACCCGACCCGAGAGAGGATCGCCACGCCGTTCCACTGCACCTCGCCGTGCCGGGCGAACGCATAGCCGCGGCTCGTGAGCTCGCCGCCGAGCAGCCGGTCGAACGCGTCGTCGGTGAGCTTGGTCTCCTGCAGGCAGAGGACATCCGGCTGGCGCTCGTCGAGCCAGGGCAGCAGCCGCGGTACGCGCTGCTTGACCGAGTTCACGTTCCAGGTCGCTACGCGCATATTCGGCCGTGGTCGATGAAGGTGTCGATCTGAGGGACCGCGTTGGCGGGCACGTTCGAGGGGGTGGGCCGCCGGAGCCACCGACGATGGTCGCCTTGCCACGGCTGCGAGCAATCTACCGGGAACGCAGCAAGGACCCACGACCATGGCATACTCGCGCGATGGGTACCTCGGTCAGTCCGGGCCATGGTGGGGCGCTCGCATCGTCCGGCGGCTTGGAGGGTGAGCGCCGTGGCCGTATCGCTGGATTGCCCTCGCCCACTGCGCCCGAGATCGTTCTGGGTCTCACCGTGCTCGGCGCGACGCTTCGATTCGCGACGCTCGATGTCCAGAGCCTGAACGTCGACGAAGCGGACACGGTCATCCTGATCCATCGCACGTTCACGGGGATGCTCTCCCACATAACGAACACCGAGTCCTCACCGCCGCTGTACTACATCCTTGCGTGGGCCTGGTCGCGGGTCTTTGGCATGGGGACCGTCGGTCTACGCTCCTTCGCGGCGCTCGTGGGCACGCTGACGATCCCGGTCATGTACCTGGCGGGACGGCAGATCTCCCCCAGGGCGGGGGTGTGGGCTGCGGCCCTCACCACGGTCAGCTCCTCGATGTACTACTACTCGCAGGAGACACGCTGCTATCCACTGTTGGTCCTGTTCAGCGCGGCAGCCTACATCTACTGGCGAAGCGCACTCGAGAACCCCACCACACGAGCTCTGTGGCTATGGGCGGGTATGGCGGGCCTCGCGCTGCTCACGCACTACTTCGCCGCGTTTCTGCTCATACCCGAGGCGATCATCCTGGCGCGACGCATAGGGCTCAAGCGCGTTTGGGCGCCGGCCGCTGCAATCGGTGTGGTGGGTCTCGCGCTGGTTCCGCTCGCGATCAGCGAGCGTTCGGATGGCAAGACCAATTGGATCGAAGAACTTTCGCTTTCCGGGCGAATGGCAGAAACGGTGAAGGTGCTGACGACGGGGAAGTACGTCCTGCTCGTCCTCCCCGTGGTCGCCCTCATCCTGCTTCTGTCGGCAGGAGCGGTCGCGCTGGTGTTCAGGCGCGGAGAGGGCAGGGACCGTGGCGCAGCCCGTGACGCGATGATCGTCGCCTCGGCAGCGCTCGCCGTGCCGCTGCTGCTCGCGGTGAGCCACATCATCGACGTCTTCGACGGCACCAACATGGTCGCTGTCTGGGTTCCCCTGACCTTGCTCGTGTCCTACGGGTTGGGGCTGGTTCGCGCGCGCCTGAGCGGCGCTCTGATCGGCGCGGCGATCTGTGTGATCTCGGTGGCTGCGGTCGCCACCACCGACGCGCTGCCGGTCTACCAGCGGGATGACTGGCGGGGAGTGGCACGAGCGCTCGGGCAACCGGCGTCCCCCCGGATCATCGTGATCGTGTCGCGCAACGTCGACGCCCTCACGGTCTACCTGGGTGACCTGCGCACCATCTACTCACCGACCGTTACGGCCCACGAAGTCGACTTCGCCGCGCTCAGGACGAGGCGGACGGTGGCGGGGCCCCTGGCACCGGTTGTGCCCATCACCCCGCCCGAGGGCTTTCGCTTCGCGGGCCTCACCAGGACGAAGACCTATGCCATCTCACGGTTCCTCGCCGTCGGCTCCGGCACCGTGACGCTCGCGAACCTGCGCAAGGTCAAGGCCGAACCGGCCGCCGAAGTCATTCTCCAGCGCTGAGCTGTGGAGCCCGGAACGACGAAGCCGGGCACGTCGTGGGGCACGGCGAGAATCGCGATCGCGAGGACAGCAAGAACGCTCGCGGTCGCCACCCTGGCCGCGCGTCCCCACGGTCCGAGCTTTTCGAGCGCCACGAGCGCCGCGATCAGGATCATCCACGTGAGGCTCATGACGCCTAGCGCGAACAGCGCGGCCATCAGCGCCCACGAGCACCCCAGGCACCACCCGCCGCTGCGCAGGCCCATCACGAATGCTCCTGAGCGGCTGTCGCGCCAGGTCCCGCGCAGGAATGGCAATGGGCTTCGGCACCTCAGCAGGAAGGCACGCTTGAACGGCGTCAGCTGATACAGCGCCGCGAGCACCAGCACACCCGCCGCGAGCCAACGCCCGCCCCTGTGCCACGCCAGGGCATCGGCGAACAGGCTCTTGCCGAGCTCGAACAGACCGTAGGCCGCGACTCCCGAAGCGCTCCAGACGAGCAGGTAGCCACCGGCGAACAGGAGCACCCGGGTGGGCCTACGACGCGCCACCGCGGCGTACACGGCGGCCGTCGGCGCGAGCGACGGGAGCATCATCGCCGCCATCATCACCGCCCACACGCCCGTGAACCAGCCGAGTGCACCGAGGTCGGTCCCCGGTCCTGCGTCCATCCCCGCCATCCGGTCGGCCGTCGACCACCATGCCAGCCCGGCAGCGGCCAGTATTCCTGCGACCACCTCGGGGTGCTCGCGCGCGGCCTGACGCACCGTCATGCGCGGGCTGCGGGGTTGGGGGTCTGCCCGTACTCGTCGTGGCGGCGGATCCAGGACGGTTCCGAGGCGCTCTCATCCCGACCCTGCGGCGTCCGGTCCAGCAGGCCGTAGTAGGCCATTGCGAGCTCGAGGCCTCGAGCGGTCGTTACGTAGGTCCGGTAGACGATCCCGTTCGATACCGCGTACACGCTCAGGCCAGGTCCCTCGGAGACGTATCCCACGACGTCCGTCCCGCACATGCGCGCGTTCTGCTGGACGGTTGCAGGGATTTCGCCCTCCAGGAACGGCTTCAGCTCCTCCGCTGTGTACAGGAAGCCGAGGTCGCGGTTGAAGTCGCCGCCGCCGCTCGAGGCCCAGTCGATGCCCCAGCCCATCCGCTCTTTGAAGGCGAGGAGCTTCTCCAGGGGCGCGCGGGAGGCGAGCAGCAGAGTGGTGTCCCTGGCCTGCAGGTGGGCGACCTGGGGAGCGAGCGTGTCCGCGATCGAGGAGCAGACCGGGCAGCCCGTCTCCCAGGCCGGCCCGAACATGAAGTGGTAGACGAGCAGCTGCGAGCGGCCATCGAACAGATCGCCGAGGGCCTTCGTGCCGCCGGCCGTCTCGAACCGGTAGTCCTTCTCGACCGGTACCCAGGGCAGCTCCCGCCTCTTCCGGGCCAGATCGTCGCCGCGGCGGGTGAGCTCCTTCTCCTCCTCCAGCAACTGGTCGCGCTCCGTCTGCCACTCCTGCTGCGTGCCGATCCTGTGTTCTGTCATCGACGTGTCACCTCCTGTTTGGGTCCGCGGGGGCAGTCTTACCGACTTACCGATTATGAGTCGGGTAGCTCATGCATCTCGGGCCGATGGTCGATACCGCAGGATGACGCCGATCCGCCGGTGTGGGATCTCAATCGCCGTCCTTTTCGCGCTGGCGCTGCTCGGTGTGGCTCCCGCGCTTGGGGCGACGCACGTGTGGATCGGCCCTCCCAACGGCAAATGGTCCGTAGCGGGGAATTGGTTCGGCGGCAGGCCAATGACCGGGGAGGCCGGCGGCACGATCGTCCAGTTTGGTGCGAACACCACCTCGTCGATGGATATCGCGGGCCTCGTGGTCGATCAAATCCATTTCACGGGTCCGAACAACACGATCGACGGCCCCGAAGCGCTCACGATCAGCGGCAACGATCTGGTCCAGAACATCGTGTCTGAAGCCGGCGGCAACACGCTCGGCGCGGCGCTCCCGGTCGCGACCGCCGGAGCGCCCGTCGAGGTCGCCTGCAGCGCCGGCAGGCTGACGATCGCGGGCCAGGTCAGCGGGGCCACCGGCCTCGTGTTTGCCGGCAGCGGAGGCGAATTCGCGCTCACTGGCAACAACACCTACACCGGGCCCACGACGATCCTCACGGGTGCCCTGCACATCGCCACCTTTGTGGGCTACGTAATCGTCGGCTCGGCGCTCACGATCGGCGATGGGACGGGGTCCGGTGCGGAACTGATCCTCGACCAGTCCTCCGACATCAGCCCGGCGACACCCGTCACCGTCAACAGCGACGGGCTGTTCAACTTCCAGGGCAACCTCGACACCGCCCAGAGCCTGACCGTAAACGGCGGCCGCGTCCTGGGGGCAAGTCTGACCATGACGGGGCCGCTGGTGGTGAACGACGGGACGCTCACGATCGGCTACCTCTCGGCTGGCTCGCTCAGCATGACCGGGGGCACGATCAGCGCCAGCCCGCCCGGACCGGGGCAACTTTCCATCGCCGGCAACATTCAGGCGACGTCTTCGCCTTCAGGACCCGCGAACGTGTCCGTCCCTGTGCAGCTCGAAGGCTAGTCCGACCGTCACGGTCAGCCCGGGCACCGCGCCCGAGCTCCGCCTCATGGGCGTCATCAGCGAGACGGGCGGCTCGCGCAGCATCACCAAGGCCGGCACCGGGACGATGGTGATGAGCGCCAACAACACCTACACCGGTACGACGACCATCTCCGAAGGAACGCTCGTGGCCGACGGCGCCCAGGCTGGCGCGTTCTCCGTGGGCCAGTACGGCACGCTGGGCGGATCGGGGACGGTCGGCGCGACGACCGTCGCCGGTGTCCTCGCACCGACGGCACCCGGCCTGAGCACCGGCGCGCTCAGCTTCGGGTCGACCGGCAAGCTCGACGTCACGATCACCTCGGTTCTCCCCGAAGCGATCCCGTCGACGATCGTCAAAGGCACAGTGGCCATCGATCCGAGCGCCGCCCTGAACCTGGTCGTGGCCCCGGGTACGACCGTTCCCCACGGCTCCAATCTGGTGCTGATCGACGATGACGGGCCTGAAGCCATCGCCGGCGAGTTCGCCGGCGTGCCGAACGGGTCTGTGCTGAGCCCCGTCGAAGGCGTCCCGCTCGAAGTCAACTACGCCGGCGTCGACGGCAAGGACCTGAGCCTCACGGCGAACTCCCCACCGCACCTCGGCACCATCCTCGCAACGCCCGATCCGGTCGCGGCCGGCCAGCAGATGGCGCTGAGCGTAGCCGAGTCCGACGCGGACCAGGATCCACTGACGACCGACTGGAGCTTCGGCGACGGCACGACGGGCACAGGTGCGGCGACGTCGCACGCCTATGCCTCCCCGGGGACCTACACCGCGATCGCAACCGTCTCCGACGGACTTGCGGATGTCCAGGCGAAGACCTTGATCACGGTGACCGCGATGCCACCGAGCGCCGCCACCGGGCCGCCCTCTGATGGCGGATCGACGGGCACCTCGACAGTCAAGTCATCCGCCTACGGCGCGGACTTCGGCTTGGCTGTTCCGAGCGCCTGTATGCGCCGGGGCCTGCCATTGACCGTGATGTTGAGCATCAAGAAGCAGACCAAGGGGAAGACCAAGAACTTGCTCGTCAAGGTCACGAAGGTTGTCTTCGAGATCGACGGCAAGCCGGTCAAGATCGACCGGTCCGCGCCGTTTCGTGTGCGGTTCACAGTCCCGCCCACCGCCCTCTCGGGCGCCACGATCAAGCTGCGTGCCAAGGCGTACCTCAAGATGCACGGCGGCAAGGGCCGGACCAAGTCCATCACAGTGGCCATGAAGGTGTGCTGAGTCGCCGCCGCCGGTGCGGCTCAGTCCGGGTACTCGTCCTTGCGGAAGGTGCGATGCTCGTCGGGCTGGGGCCTGGGCGTGCGGTCGAGCAGGAAGTTGAAGTACGGCGCGACGAACGGATCGGGCGCCCTCACCGTGTATGTGTGGTAGACGGTCCCGTTCTCGCGCGCGAAGGCGATCCAGGCGGGGCCCTCGCACAGCCCGTCCTTCAGCTCGGCCCCAATCTGGTGTGACCACTCGAGGAGCCAATCGGGCGGATCGTCGACCATCGCCTTGATCTCGGGGATTTGCTGCGCCTGCTCTTTCCTCAGCGCGAGCCCGAAGTCGAACGGGAACTCGGTGTTGTAGGTGGACACGTAGGGAAACTCCCAGCCCATCCGCTCCTTGTAGGCCGTAAGTCGCTCGATCGGCGCGCGCGAGAAGCACAGCAGCGTCACGTCGCGGTGGTTGAGGTGGACGAGCGACCCGTCGAGGCCGTCGCCGAGGGACGTGCACCCGGGACACGCGCCGCCCGAGTAGTCGGGGCCGAACATGATGTTGTAGGCCAGGAGCTGGGAGCGGCCGTCGAAGAGCTCGGCGAGCGTCTTCTTTCCGTCCTCGGTGTCGAACTCATACTCCTTCTCCACCCGGACCCAGGGCAGCGCCCGCCGCTTCTCCTTGATCTTCTCGTTTCGGTCCGCCTGCTCGGCCTCGAGCTTCGCGAGCTCGTCCCGGGCCGCCTGCCATTGCTCCCGCGTTCCGATCTTGTGCTCAGGCATCTCCTCACTCTCCTTCTTGGTGGGCTTCCCGATAAGACTTCCCTCGGCGGTCAGACTCATCGCCAGCATCTCACGAAGCACCGACCAAACCGATCAGGAATCGAGAAGCGCCGGTCACCGAGCCGCGGCTAGAGTGACCGCCATCGGCACGATGGGCGCCCCCACCTGAGAGATGGACACGCGATGAGCATGGCCAAGAGGACGAACACGCAGTCGCCTGCCCTGCACGCTGCCGACAGCCACGGTCTGATCCGCGTGCAGGGCGCGCGGGTGAACAACCTCAAAGACGTCACCGTCGAGCTCCCGAAGCGCCGGCTGACGGTGTTCACCGGCGTCTCCGGCTCGGGCAAGAGCTCGCTGGTGTTCGGCACGATCGCCGCGGAGTCCCAGCGGCTGATCAACGAGACCTACAGCGCGTTCGTGCAGGGCTTCATGCCGACGCTGGCGCGGCCGGAGGTCGACCTGCTCGAGGGCCTGACCACGGCGATCATCGTGGATCAGGAGCGAATGGGCTCCAATCCTCGATCAACGGTCGGCACCGTCACCGACGCGAACGCGATGCTGCGGATCGTCTTCAGCCGGCTCGGGCAGCCGCACATCGGCTCGCCCAAGGCGTACTCCTTCAACACGCCCTCGGTCACGGCCTCCGGGGCGATCACGGTCGAGCGCGGTTCCGGGAAGACCGTGAAACGAACCTTCAGCGTCACCGGCGGCATGTGCCCGCGCTGCGAGGGGATGGGCAGCGTGACCGATCTCGATCTGGGCCAGCTGTTCGACGAGAGCAAGTCGCTCTCCGAGGGCGCGATCACCGTCCCCGGCTACACCGGAGGCGGGTGGAACTCGCGGCTGTACAGCGCGTCGGGCTTCTTCGACCCGGACAAGCCGATCCGCGACTTCACCAAGGCCGAGCTGCACGACTTCCTCCACCGCGAGCCGACCAGGATGAAGATCGCGGGCATCAACATGACCTACGAGGGACTGGTCCCACGGATCCAGAAGTCGATGCTCTCCAAGGACAAGGAGGCGATGCAGCCGCACGTCCGGGCGTTCGTGGACCGGGCCGTCACCTTCACCGCCTGCCCCGATTGCGGCGGGTCCCGGCTCAGCGAGGGCGCCCGGTCTTCGAAGATCAGAGGCATACACATCGGCGACGCCTGCGCGATGCAGATCAGCGAGCTGGTCGAATGGATCGGAGGTCTCGACGAGCCGTCGGTAGCGCCGCTGCTGGGAGCAGTGCAGCAGACCCTCGCGGCGTTCGTGGAGATCGGCCTGGGCTACCTGTCGCTCGACCGACCGACGGCCACGCTGTCCGGCGGCGAGGGACAGCGCGTCAAGATGATCCGCCAGATCGGCTCCTCGCTCACGGACGCCACCTACGTCTTCGACGAGCCCACCACGGGCCTGCACCCCCATGACATCCAGCGGATGAACGACCTGCTGCTGCGGCTGCGGGACAAGGGCAACACGGTGCTGGTCGTGGAGCACAAGCCGGAGACGATTGCCATCGCCGACCGCGTCGTCGACCTCGGGCCCGGCGCCGGAACGGCGGGCGGCGAAGTCTGCTTCGAGGGTGCCGTCGAGGGGCTGCGGGCCAGCGGCACCATCACCGGCCGGCATCTCGATGACCGGGCCACCCTCAAGGAGACGGTGCGCAAGCCCACCGGCGCGCTGGAGATACGCGGCGCGAGCACGCACAACCTGCGGGACGTCGACGTCGACGTCCCGCTCGGGGTGCTCGTCGTCGTCACCGGCGTCGCCGGCTCCGGCAAGAGCTCGCTCGTGAACGGGTCGATCTCTGGTGGGGACGGGGACGGTGTGGTGTCGATCGACCAGGCAGCGATCAAGGGCTCGCGACGGAGCAACCCGGCGACGTACACCGGACTGCTCGACCCGATCCGCAAGGCATTCGCGAAGGCCAATGGCGTGAAGCCGGCGCTGTTCAGCGCCAACTCCGAGGGCGCCTGCCCCAATTGCAACGGCGCCGGCGTGATCTACACCGATCTGGCGATGATGGCCGGCGTCGCCACCGTCTGCGACGAGTGCGAGGGGAAGCGCTTTCAGGCATCGGTGCTGGACCATCACCTCGGCGGCCGCGACATCAGCGAGGTGCTCGCGATGTCGGTGAGCGAGGCCGAGGAGTTCTTCGGCGCCGGCGAGGCGCGCACGCCGGCCGCGCACGCCATCCTCGGGCGGCTCGCCGACGTCGGGCTCGGCTACCTCAGCCTCGGCCAGCCGCTCCCCACACTGTCCGGCGGGGAGAGGCAGCGGCTCAAGTTGGCCACCCACTTGGCGGAAAGACGGTCCGGGCGGGCCGAAATCCTCATTCTCGACGAGCCGACCACCGGCCTGCACCTCGCCGACGTCGAGCAGCTGCTCGGCATGCTCGACCGGCTCGTCGACGCCGGCAAGTCGGTCATTGTCATCGCGCACCACCAGGCGGTGATGGCGCAGGCCGACTGGATCATCGACCTCGGCCCCGGTGCCGGCCACGACGGCGGCCGGATCGTCTTCGAGGGCACACCCGCCGATCTTGTCGCCGGGTGGGAGGGAGTCTCATCCCTCACCGGCGAGCACCTCGCGGCCTACGTCGGCACCTGACCGATGCCTTCGCGGACACCGTGAGACGAGTTCTCCGGCCGACGACCCGCCTCGCAGTGGGTCCGACGCGATAGCTACCTTGCATGCGTGCTGGGTACGGTCAGCGAGCTGAGCGATGTGGATCTGTCCACGGTTGAGGAGACCATCGGATCGCGGTCCTTCAAGCGCGGACGCGAGTATGCGCGTGGAAACAGGGTGCTGGCGATCGAGTGGGACGCGGACACGGAGACGCTGACAGGCTCGGTGGTCGGCCAGGGAGCGCTCTACGAGACGGCCGCATTCTTCACGTCCAATGATGGCGGGCTGCTGGGGTTCGACGACGGCGAGTGCACCTGCCCGGTGGGATACAACTGCAAGCACGTCGCGGCGATCGTGCTCGCGGCGAGCGATGGACATGACACCGGTCGCCCTCGAGGCGAGCGGCGTCCGCCGCTTCGAGCTGCGGCGGCGGTGGAGCCACAGACGGCGGTGGAGCCACAGTCGTGGGAGAGGCCCCTGCGCGCGCTCATCGACGCGCCGGCGGGGCGGGCGGCCGGCAATCCGCTGGCGATCGAGCTGTCGTTGCACGCGAGCGGCCTTGCGGGTGGTGGTCCGTTGCGTTTGATGGCGAGGTTGATGCGAGAAGGAGCGCGCGGCGGCTGGGTCAACGGCTCTCTGAATTGGAGCGGACTGAGTCGTGGCATGTTCAGAATGGCGAGTACCGCGCCGAGCACTTGGCGCTGGTTCGCGAGCTGTACGCGGTGCATCGCGCGCGCGGAGATCGGAATCCCGCCCGCCCCGTTTACTACAGCTACGGCGCCGACAAGACGCTCGATCTCGGCGGCTGCGACAGCGCGCAGCTGTGGTCGCTGCTGGAGGAGGCGGACCGCCTCGGGCTGAAGCTCGTGCACGCGCGTCCCGGTCTCGGTGAGGTGCGGCGCCATGAGCGGGGCGAGCTGCTCATCGATGTGACCCAACAGGGCGATCGGGGATCGATTGTGAGATCGGTGCTCCAGGTCGACGGCGAGGACGCGCACGGTCTGGAGCCGCTGCTGTTCATCGGCTCAAGCGGACATGGCGTTGTGTGCGCCGAGCGCGGCGACGATGAGTCTGGCCACGAGCCCGAGAGCGGGCGGTTGCGGCTCGTGCGTCTCGTAAAGCCGGCGCCGGCGCCGTTGCAGCGGATGGTCCTGGGCGGCGAGCGGCTGCAGATCCCGGCAGGCGAGCTCCAGCGCTTCGCTGAGGAGCTGTGTCCCGAGCTGCGCAGCGTCGCCGCGGTGGTGTCCTCAGACGGCTCGTTCACGCCGCCGGAGATCTCGGCGCCCACGCTCGTGTTGCGTGCGAGCTATGGAGCCGATCATGCCGTCGAGGCCGGATGGGGGTGGGCTTATCGGGTTGGCGCTGCCACACGGCACGCCGCACTCGCCGGCAACGGGTCCGGTCCCGGGTTTCGCGATCTCGACGCCGAGCGCACGATACTCGCGGCCGCCGACTTCACGGGGACGGGCCTCGAGCGCTTCGGCCTGCTCGACGGCTCCGGGCGGCCCACCGGCGCGTACACGATCCCGGTCTCGCTGACGGGCATCGACAGCATGCGCCTCACGACGGAGATGCTGCCGCAGGTGGCGGAGCGGGCCGGCGTGGCCGTGGAGGTGGTCGGAGAGCCCGCGGACTATCGCGACGTGGGCGATTTGCTCACGATCGGCGTCTCCACTGCCGACATCGCGGGAGAGCGCGACTGGTTCGATCTGGGCGTGACGATCAGCGTCGATGGTGGTGAGCTGCCGTTCGCGGAAGTGTTCAGCGCCCTCGCGAGCGGCGAGTCGCACATGCTGCTGGCGGACGGCGCTCATTTCTCGCTGCTGGAGCCGGGCCTGCAGGAGCTGCGAGCGCTGATCGAAGAGGCCAGGTGTCTATCGGACTCAGAGTCGACCGGGCTGCGAATCAGTCTCTATCAGGCCGGCCTCTGGGCCGAGCTTGCCGCGCTCGGCGTGGTGAGAGAGCAGGCGCAGGCGTGGCAGCGCCAGGTCGGTGCGTTGCTCGAGCTCGACGCAATCACCAAACACGACCTGCCGGCGACGCTACAAGCGCAATTGCGCCCCTACCAGCACGACGGGTTCGGCTGGCTGGCGTCGCTGTGGGAGCTCGAGCTCGGCGGGATCCTCGCCGACGACATGGGGCTCGGCAAGACGCTGCAGGCGCTCGCGTTGATCTGCCACGCACGCGACAGCGACCGGGACGTCGGCCCGTTCCTGGTCATCGCTCCGACGAGCGTCGTGTCGAACTGGGTGGCAGAGGCGGGCCGCTTCGCCCCCGGGCTCCGGGTCGAGGCGGTCACCGACACGCTGACGCGGTCTGGGCGCACCATTGAGGAGGTCGCCACCGCCGATGTCGTGGTCACGACGTACACGCTGTTCCGGCTCGAGGCGGACGCCTACCGCACGGCGCCCTGGGCGGGACTGCTCCTCGACGAGGCGCAGTACGTCAAGAACCACCAGGCGAAGACCTACCGCTGCGTCCGTGAGCTGGCTGCACCGTTCAAGCTGGCGATCACCGGAACCCCGATGGAGAACAACCTGATGGAGCTGTGGTCGCTGCTGTCGATCACCGCGCCCGGGCTGTTCCCCGACCCAAGCCGGTTTGCCGAACAGTACGCGCGGCCGATCGAGCGTGGCGGCGATGCAGAGCAGCTCGCACGCCTGCGACGCCGGATCAAGCCGCTGATCAAGCGCCGGACGAAGGAGCTGGTGGCCGCGGATCTTCCCGCAAAGCAGGAACAGACCCTCGACGTGGAGTTGCATCCCCGCCACCGCAAGCTCTACGACACCCACCTGCAGCGCGAGCGTCAGAAGGTTCTCGGGCTGATCGACGACTTCAACCGCAACCGCTTTACGATCCTGCGCTCGATCACGCTGCTGCGCCAGCTCAGCCTGCACCCAGGCCTCGTCGAGGATGACCACGACACTGTGCCCTGCGCCAAGCTCGGAGCGCTCGTGGAGCAGCTGGATGACATCGTCGGTGGCGGCCACCGGGCGCTCGTGTTCAGCCAGTTCACGGGATTCCTGGCCAAGGCCCGCGAGCGCCTGGACGCCGAGGGCATCGGCTACTGCTACCTCGACGGCCGCACACGCAAGCGCGATCGCGTGCTGGAGCGCTTCAAAGACGGCAAAGATCCGGTGTTCCTGATCAGTCTCAAGGCGGGCGGGTTCGGCCTGAACCTCACCGAGGCCGACTACTGCTTCCTGCTCGACCCGTGGTGGAACCCCGCCACCGAGGCCCAGGCGATCGACCGCACCCACCGCATCGGCCAGACCCGTCCCGTGATGGTCTACAGGATGATCGCGCGCGACACGATCGAGGAGAAGGTCGCAGCGCTCGCGCGCCGTAAGGCCGCCCTGTTCAGCGGGGTTATGGATGACGGCGACCTGTTCGCCAGCAGCCTCACCGCGGAGGACATTCGCGGGCTGCTCAGCTGAGCGGGCACCGTCCAAGAATCCGCTCGGCGTTCTAGAACTCCGCGGCACCACGCTTGTCGTCCAACTCCGCCGGAGTGGACTACGACTTTGCGTCCAGTTCGGCATCTAGCGCTGTGACTCGCCGCTCGATGTCGTCACGGGTAGCCCTCACCTCGGCGATGGGGCGTCCCTTGGGGTCGGGGAGGTCCCAGTCGATGTAGCGCTTGCCGGGGATGTAGGGGCATTGATCGCCGCAGCCCATCGTCACGATCAGGTGGGCTTGTGCGGCAAGCTCGCGGGTGAGCAGCTGGGGTCGGCGGTCGGCTAGGTCGATGCCGATCTCGCGCATGACCTCGACGACCTCGGGGTGGACACGCTCGGCTGGGGTGGTGCCGGCGGACATGGCGGTGTGTCGTCCGGCGGCCGCTTGCTCGAATAGGGCTTGGCTCATCTGCGAGCGTCCGGCGTTGTGCAGGCACACGAACAGAACGCTCGCCATCAGCCGGTCGCCTCCTGGTGGTGTGGCAGGAGGATCTCTTCGGCCTCGGCTGGTGTGACATCGGGGTAGAGGACTCGCAGCAGCGCGAGCGCCGCGAGGCCCCCGGCGAGCTGCGCGAGGACGTATCCGGGTCCGGATGTGGGCGCTATGCCGGCGAAGGTGTTGGAGAACATGCGCCCGACGGTGATCGCCGGGTTGGCGAAGCTGGCGGAGCTCGTGAAGAAGTAGGCGGCGCCGATGTACGCGCCGACCGCGGCCGGAATCGTGTTCGCGCGTTTGGTGCGCGCTAGCGAGAAGATGACGACCAGCAGGCCGGCTGTGGCGATCGCCTCGGAGAACAGGTGCGCGGACGAGGCCCGGTGGTGCGTCGAGATGTTGATGGCGGCTAGCGCGAACATCCCGTTCGCGACGATCGCACCGAGTACGCAGCCGGCTACCTGTGCGGGGATGTATGCGAGCGCATCGCGCCAGCGGATGCCACCGAAGGTCGCGTCGGCGAGCGAGACGACCGGGTTGAAATGCCCGCCGGACACCGGGCCGAACATGAGAATGATCGTGTAAAGCCCCGCTGCCGTGGCGGCGGCGTTCTCGAACAGCTCCAAGCCAACGTCGTTCGGGGAGAGCGTCTGCGCCGCGATTCCCGAGCCGATCACGAGCGCGGCGAGGAAAGCAGAGCCCAGCAGCTCGGCGAGCAGCCGGCGGGCGAGCGGAGGTGCGGTCACGGCACGGATCGTATTACATCGACATACGTGAGTGTTATTGATATAAATAGATCGATGCCTGTCGATTTGGAGCTATCCCCCAAGCAGAAGCGCGCGGCCGGAGTGCGCTGTTGCGAGCCGGTCGTTTACCCCGACGTTCAGCGCGGGCAGGCGCTACGCATGGCCGAGGTCGCAAAGGCCCTCGGCGACCCGATCCGCCTACAACTCGTGGATGTGCTGCGCAAGCACGCGGGCAAGGTCTGCGTGTGCGAGCTCGTGCCACTGTTCGACATCTCCCAGCCGACGCTCTCCCACCACCTCAAGAAGCTCCGCGACGCCGGCATCGTGGACTCCGAGCGAACAGGGCTGTGGGCGTTCTATTACGTGATCCCCGACGCGCTGAAGGAGCTATCGGCATGGCTGAGCTGACCGATGAGACCACCGGCATCGGCGAGACAGTCCGCGAGCGCTACGCCGCCGCCGCGCGTGCCGTAATCGAGCACCAATCCTCGGGCGAGGCCACCCCGACGGCGACCACGTCTTCGTGCTGCGGCTCTTCCGTGTCCACGACCGATGCTACAAGAGGCCGCCGCTTGACGAACCATTGATTTCCCCATCAGTCAATCCCGACCGGCGCGCCGCCATCAACGCAGGGTTTGTGCACAGATAAATTTCCCATCCCATCCCATCCCATCGGCAGCTGCAGATTTTGAGGCTGGGCTCCCTGCCCATGCGGGCCAAACGTCCGCCGCGTCCTCAGACCATGACTACTTGCAGCGCGCTATGTGCTTGGGCGATCCGGCTGTAGTCGTCGTCCTGGGTAACAACTGGCAGTCCATGCTCGATCGCGGTCGCGGCAATCAGCGCGTCGGTGAGCCTGATCGTTCGATGGATGCCAGCACGCCGGCAGTCGGACACAAGGCGCGCCCACGTAACCATCGCCGCCTCGCTGACCGGTATCGGGTCGGCGGCTCTCGCGACAGCGAGAGTGCCCGCACGGCGGGTCCTGGCGACAGGGTCCGCGGCAGCCAAGACACCGAGCTGAAGCTCGCCGATTGTGATGACAGACACCGCCACGTGTGGCGGTAGCTCTCCCAGCGGTCGCCCGGTTTCTCGGGCAATGAATACCGAGGTATCCAGCAAGCCGCTGGAGGGGAAGCTCACAGCTCGTCGAGCGTCTGGCCGGCGAGCTCGTCCAAATCCTGCCGGAGAGCCGGATCGGCGGCACGGTCGGCGAGCTGTGACCGCAACTCCGGCCCAGAGAGCCAACGTGCGCGGCGTTCGTGGGGCACGATGTCGGCGACCGGCTCTCCATGCACGGTGAGGGTCACTCGCTCGCCGGCCCGCACGGCATCGATTACCCGCCCGGTCTGGTTGCGCAAATCCCGCACGCCAATATCCATGTGCGACATCGTAGCACCTATCGCTTTCCCGCAGCATCAGCGGATGTCCCGCGACCGCGTAAAGGCAGAGGGCAAGCGCGTGAGCGACGGACAGACGATCAGCGAGCTGAGCTTTGGGTTCTGGCGTTTTCTCATCACCAAGAAGCTCACCGGACTGTGGCCGAATCTCGCCACCGGTTTCCCGCACGCACCCGACCGCAGCTTGGAACCGTGGAGAGTCCGCTCGCGCGTCTGCATGTCTTCCGCAATCGCCTCGCGCACCACCAGCGCGTCTGGAGCCACGCTCCCGACGAGCGTTACCAGGATCTCCTCGCCCTCGCCGGGTATATCGACCCGGCTTTGCCAAGCTGGATAGCGACGACCAGCAGGGTTCCGCACACGCTCAGCGCCAGGCCATGACGATTCGATATGCGGAGTACTGCTTCCAGAGTCGTGGCTGGGAACCCGCTGCTGCGCGATAATTCGAGCTATGGGACAGGCTCGCGAGCGGCGAAGGCAGGCTGGAGAGGTCCGGGTCGCCGTGACGAAAGTGGCGCGATCGCACGATGTCACGACGACAGAAGTACGACTTGAGGCCGGTGAGTGGCCCTTTGATCCGATCGCCCCTGCGACGGTGTGGACTGACGACGACCGCCGCTTGGTCGATCTGCACTGCGTCGTGCGGATGGATGGCGACGAGGCCACATTCGAGAGCTACCACCTGACGGGCGAACGCCGCAGCCAGGCGGTCCCTATCGCATCTACTCCTGGTGGGATCCCAACCAATTCAGGGCGGCGATGGACCGAAACGTGCGATGGCATCGCCGGACCTACGACAAACCGGGTGACCACACCCACTGTTTGCTCACATGGAAGACCATCGATCATGGTACGACGGCGTACCAGGTGGACGACGCCGGATGGATCACCGTCGATGCCTACGAGAAATACATTCGCGACGACATACTGAGGCTGCGTCGAGCAATCGCCAACCCTTGATCGACCCGTTTGGTTCGCAGACCAGAAATGGAGCCAACCGAAGTCAATGCGAACCGTTTTGCACGGCTATCTGGCGGGCCAATGTCGCTTGAGGAAGACGAATAGCGTCGCTGGGCAAGACGGTATAGCTGCATGTTCCGCCACTATCTACGGTCTTTGCAGCACCATGCGCAAGATATGCTGCGTTTTCCGCCAGAATTGGCGTATAATGCAGTACATGTCGCCGACGCTCGGCCGGCTCACCGAGATGGCCGAAGAACAGTGGGGCCTTATTACCCGCCAGCAGGCGCTCCGCCTCGGTGTTTCCCGTCGGACGCTGGACCGGCTCATCGCTAAAGAAGGCGTCCTCCAAAAAATCGCTCACGGCGTGTATCGGCTTCGCGGCGCTCCGCCACCGGATCACGAGCAGCTACGGGCTGCGTGGCTGCAGTTCGCTCCAGGCGTCCCAGTCTGGGAGCGCGTGGAAGAGGAAGGCGCTGTCTCACACCGCTCCGCCGCCGACATGTACGGCGTCGGTCACCTGCCGGAAGAACGGCATGAGTTCACGATCGCCGTGCGGCACCAGTCTCGGCGCGACGACGTGCGGCTGTACCGACGTGCGCTGGACGACACGGAATGGATCATCCTGCGCGGGCTTCCGGTGACCCGTCCCTCGCGGATCGCCTCGGATCTGCTCTATGCCCAGGAAGATCCGGGCGGCGTCGCGCAGATCATCAGCGACTCGCTGCGCAACGTCTATGACTACCCGAGTGCGGTCGCGGAGTCTCTGGCGCCGCATGCCGCGAAGTTCGGGCTGCGCCGCGGCGACGGTGTGGCCCTTCTCAAGGTGATGCTCGATCTTGCTGAGGATCCGCAGACCGACCTCTGGATGTCGGAGGCACGTGGGCATCTCGTGAGCGGCCTTGAGAAGGAGCGCGCACCGGCCACGGTGGGTGGCAATCCGCTGCGATGAGCAAGTACGCGTCGCCGGGCGCATTCCGGACCGCATTGAGCGCCAAGCTGCGCACGCTCTCGGAGAGCAGTCCGTGGACGGTGCCGCAGCTCCGACGTCAGTTCGCCTATGACCGCCTTCTTGAGCGGCTTTACATGCTGGACGACGGATGGGTCATCAAGGGCGCGGTTGCCCTACTTGCCCGCGACATCGGAGTGCGGGCCTCGCTTGACATCGACGTGTACCGGGCGAAGACTGCCGACGCCGCTGAGGCCGACTTGCGTCAGGCGGCAGCGCGCGACATCGGCGATTGGTTTCGTTTCGAGATCGGGCCACGGCAGACCGTCGGAGATGGCTCCAAGGCCGTCCGCTTCGCGGTCGTGGCCTACATCGGACAGCAGCAGTGGGAGCGCTTCCGGATCGATCTGGTCGGGCCGGACATGCGCATGGTGGGCGAGCCTGATGATGTGTCCGCTATTGCGAAGGTCGACATGCCTGAGCTACAGCAGACGGGATATCGCGCCTACCCGCTCGTCGATCACATCGCGGACAAGGTCGCGGCGACCTTCGACCACTACGGGGACTCGCAGCAGCCGTCCACACGCTTTCGCGACCTCGTGGACCTCGTTGCTCTCGCGCGCGGCGCATCTGTCAAAGCGCAGCAAGCTGTGGCGGCGGTGCACTCGGAGGCAGAGCGTCGGAAGGTCGCGCTGCCGCAGTCGTTTGATGTCCCAGACCGCAAACAGTGGGAGGGCGGCTACGCGAAGGAGGCGGCGGAGTCCCGCCTGACTGATGTATCCACGCTCGACGAGGCGCTCGCGATCGTGCGCCCCTTCGTCAATCCGCTTCTGCAGGGCACGGCCGGTGGTCGCTGGGATCACAAGCGCCAGGACTGGACTGAGTCGGAACAGCGAGCCGACTGAGCACTACGCGATTGAACCCTCCGTCGATCCGTCATCGTCGAAGAACACGGCCACCGAATGGAGCCAGCCGGGATCGAACCGGCGACCTCCTGCTTGCAAAGCAGGCGCTCTCCCAGCTGAGCTATGGCCCCGCGGCTCTCAATATACGCCGTACAGAACTGGATTTCCGCTTCTCGCCGCAAGCCGCGATGGCCACCTCGGGGTGCGCGACGCACTGTTGCTGCCCAATCAGCGGCCCTCAGATAGACGACACGAGATGTCCGTGCTGTGCGCTCGCAGAGGAGATCCGCGTCTGCTCAGCACTACGATCCGCACACGTCATGGGGTCCGCGGCGTCGAGCAGAATCCCCGCAATGGAGCTGGCGATGATCCGCTCGGGCGCGCGGTCCAGCTGACCGAGGAGCGCTGGAACCACATCATCGAGGGACACCCGTACATGGATGCGGAAAGGCAAATCTGGACCGCCCCGACTCCGGCGGGAGAATTTCTGTGAGCGGCCTTACGGACACTCACGTGCCTGCCGGGGCACACGGCTCCGGCTTGGCTCGTGCCGTCGCGCGGTCGCTGCATGGCACGCTCACGGTGCCGAGCGCCGCGATTCCCGTCGGCAGCGTGCCGCGATCATCGCCGATCCGCTATGCGCGCCTGGGACGTTTGCCACCCCCAATCTGATCGATGTCCACCGCATCTGGCGGGTGTCCGGGCTACCGCGAGAGGCTCTGGCGAGGATCGCCAGAGCCATCCAGCCGGATTGAAGATAAATGGCGGTGGCAGCGCCGGAAAACATGGCCTCGGAGAACGCGAAGTCGAATACTGGTGGTATGTCACGCTCCGCGCCAGATCGCGGCCAGGGCTTGGATCGGAGGTGCTCGCGATCTCGACAACTGCCGCCCCGGGAGGCGGGACGCTCCTGTGGGCTGATGGCGAGGTCGTCTGTCTGAGCGCGAGACCGCCCGCAGAGCGTGTCCCGGTCGGAGCGAGCCTTCGAGGACGCCGCCATGCGCCGGTCAGCGGGCGTATCCGGGCGTGCGGACCTAGACTAACGGGATAGGTCCTTGGCCTCAGGTTGCTGCCGGACTGATCTCGGCCAGCTACTCGAAGGAAAGGCGCTCCTGGTGCTCTTGATGCTCATGCCCACCCGCGCCCCCCTGAAAGTCGGACTCCTCGTCTACCTCGCCGTCAAGCGGCGGCTCGCTCCACGGCACCTCCCATTCCAAGGAATCCGCCTCGGGAGACTCCCGTGAGGAGACATCTCTCGCCGGTCTCGCAGCAACCGGGCCGGCAGGAGCCACGCCCGCAGGCGCATCGAGATCTTCGTCGAGCACCGTCCGCATGTCCAGCTCGGCGGTCTCCTGGCCTACGGTCGAGAAGTACGGGCCATGCGCCCGCTCGGCGGACTCGGCCTCAGGATCGTCCGCGGGCACGGCGCCGATGCCAGCTAGCTCGCCAGAGTCATCCCCCTCGAATGCCTCCACTGGGAGATCGGTCTCGCCGTCGAGATGCCCGTGCCAGCCGACCTGCTCCTCGCCGAAGTCCGGCTCCAGGGCCTCCCTCTCTACACGGGCGATCTCGCCCGGCTCGGCTCCCCGGCGGCGCTTGAGCTCCAGGTGTTCGCGGATGGCGTCATCGAGCAATCCCATTGCGCCGGCAAACCATACTGCGCTCGCCTGGACCGTTCGGCCACTACACTTCTGTAGTCCTGCGTATCGTCGCTCGTCCGGGCGTACGGGGCTATAGCTCAGTTGGGAGAGCGCCTGGATCGCACCCAGGAGGTCGGGGGTTCGAGTCCCCCTAGCTCCACTCGAAGAAGCCCTGCATCTGCGGGGCTTCTCGGCTTCTCCATCGCCTGAGGCGCTCGTGCACGCGCTCGTGCGCGAGCAGGCGCGCTGACGGTGCGGCGTCAGTCGGTGCAGTACTCGGCGTAGCGACGCGCAATCCGCCCAGGCGCCCGGCGGCGGCCAGCGCGGCGCAATCAGTGCTTCTTGATACTCCATCGACCCAGGGCGCTCATCATGTCCGTCGTCGTCTATCTCAATCTCATCCCAGCCGCGCTTATTGGCTGCGCCTGCCTTTTCTTCTTCACGAGAGCCCGCTCCGGTGACTGATACGCCCACCTCGTCCTGGCCCACCGAGCAGGTCGTCAACGCGGCTCAGCAGGGTGATCCCCGCGCGATCGCTGCACTCGTCAGCGGCTCGTATGCGCACGTGCAGTGCTTCGTTCGAACTCTCGGCTCTTCGCACGAGGACGCGGCCAAGGAGGCTCTGGTCGCGCTTTACCGCAGGATCGGGACACTACGCGCCACCGCAGCGCTCGGGCCATGGATGTCGCAACGAGTGCGTCCGCAGATCGATGATCGCGCTCCGCAGGCCCGTCTCCGCCGTCGCGGAGGTGTTCTCGCCAGTCCGTCCGTCGCTCGCCACCTCGTGCGCGGTCCCTCGGTTTCGGGCTGATCGGCTCGGCGGTCGCACTGACTCCGACCGTCGGTCTGCCTGCGCTCCTGCTCGCACCCCCCGGCATGGTCGCGCTCCGCGGATGCCCAACATGCTGGGTTGCCGGGTTGATCCAGACGATCTCCGCAGGGCGACTTCAGCGTACCTGCGGCGACGCAGGCTGCACGCTGCAGCAGAGGCCTCTCACAACACATGGCGCAGGCGCCAGCCGAGCGACGGACCCCCGACCGAGTGCTTTGCCACCGCGCTGGTCCTGGCCGTGCTCGCGCCGCGAACGGCCACCGTCGCCATCTGCTCGCCGGCTCGCAGCCGAGTACTCGCCGGACGCACAACCACGTCCACCGGGAACCTCGCCCCACTCCAGCCGATCTCCTTCAGCGCGCTCGCTGTAACGGCCACCGTCCCTCTGCCGGCGACCGACCTCGCATCCAGAACGCTCATTCCCGCCGGGAGGACGGTCTCGACGCGCAGGCTTTCCGCGGCCGAATTGCCGAGTCGCTCGGCGCTCGCCAGGGCCGCTTCGATCAGCGCCCCTTCCCTCTGGCCGAGTACCACGCCGAGCACCATCAGCCGCCTGCCGTCGATCTCGACCTCCTTGGCGAACATCAGGCAACCGCCTGCCGCCCGGTCTGAGCCGGTCTTCACTCCGACGTACCCATCCATCCCGATGAGGCCGTTGTAGTTTCCCATCGTCCCCACGCCCGGCAGTTCGGCCGATGGCTCATCGACGATCGCCGCGAACGTCGGGATCTGCATGGCAGCCCGTGCGAGCGTCAGCTGGTCGGCCGCCGTGGACACCGTTTCATCATTGAATCCGCTCGGGTCGGTGTACGTGGTCGAGGCCATACCGAGCCTTCGCGCGGTCGAGTTCATGCGGGCCACGAAACTAGCGATGCCGCCTGCGTCGTAGCGCGCCAGCAGCGCCGCGATGTTGTTCGCCGATGGCAGCAACAGCGCCTGCAGTGCCTGGCGCTCGGTGATCCGCTCGCCGGCCCTCACCCTCAACGTCGACTCGCCGAGGGCGAGCCGCCGCTTCTCTTCCTCGACATCCGCCGCCGAGATTGTCACCACGAATCCCTCTTCGCCGGCGCCCAGCGGATGCTCGCGCAGCGTGAGGTAGGCCGTCATCACCTTGGCCACGCTCGCGATCGGCACCGGGGTGGAGCCCCCAGAGGCCCCGAGGCTGCCAACCCTCTCCACCTCCAGCGCTGCCTGGCCTTCCCGCGGCCACGCGAGCATGGGCGCCCTTCCGGGTATGCGCACATATGCAGCCAGCGTCCGGTGGACGATGAGTGGCGGCAGGCTCTCCGTGGCGATCCTGCGCACAGCCACCACCGCCACTACTACCACTGCGAGCGCGCCTAGCGCCCACCACCGCTGGCGCTGGCTGTATCTGCTTGCGACCTCTCGCCGTACGGTCGCCACCGCCGCAAACGCTAGCGCAGCGTGTGGAGGGCAGCGCCGGGCGCCATACGCCTGATCTGGATCGCTACGCTTCACGGTATGTGCCGAAACATCAGATCGCTCCACAACTACGAGCCGCCCGCCACCGAGAACGAGGTGCACGATGCGGCACTTCAGTACGTCCGCAAGATCAGTGGCTCCACAAAGCCCTCCCGGGCCAACGCCGAGGCCTTCGATCGCGCTGTCGAGGAGATCGCGCTGGTCACCGGGCGACTGCTCGATGAGCTCGTGAGCTCCGCTGCTCCCAAGAACCGGGAGATCGAGGCGACCAAGCGCCGGGCGCGCGCCGCCGAGCGCTTCGCCGCATAGTCGGCCGAGCGCCGAGCGCCGCACGCCGGTGCGATACTCGTGCGATGCCGTTCGATCCCGCGCGCGCGGTCCCGCGGTATCTCGCCGATGGCGCCCGCTACGAGCGCATGCCCTACCGCCGCGTCGGCGTCAGCGGCATCCGGCTCCCGGCGATCTCGCTCGGCCTGTGGCAGAACTTCGGTGACGACCGACCGCTTGCCGGACGCCGCTCGATCCTGCGGCGCGCTTTCGATCTCGGCATCACCCATTTCGACCTCGCGAACAACTACGGCCCTCCTTATGGTGCCGCCGAGACGAACTTCGGTCGCATCTTCGACGAGGACTTCCGGCCCTACCGGGACGAGCTGATCATCTCCACCAAGGCCGGCTACGACCAGTGGCCTGGACCATACGGCGAGTTCGGCTCGCGCAAGTACCTGCTCGCGAGCCTCGACCAGAGCCTGGCGCGGATGCGCCTCGACCACGTCGACATCTTCTATTCGCACCGCTTCGATCCCGACACCTCCCTGCACGAGACGATGGGCGCCCTCGACAGCGCCGTGCGCCAGGGCAAGGCGCTGTATGTCGGGATCAGCTCCTACTCGCCGCAACGGACGGTCGAGGCGATCGAGATCCTCAGCGCGCTGGGCACGCCGCTGCTCATTCACCAGCCGTCCTACTCGCTGCTGAACCGCTGGATCGAGCAGGGTCTGCTCGACGTCCTCGAGCAGCACGGGGTCGGCTCGATCGTGTTCTCACCTCTCGGGCAGGGGCTGTTGACCGACCGCTATCTGCACGGCGTGCCCGAGGACTCTCGCGTGCGCCGCGGCGAGGCGTTCGACGAGCGGCTGCTGAGCGGGGAGAACCTCGCGCGCGTACGCGAACTCGACGAGATCGCTCAGCGGCGCGGGCAGTCGCTGGCCCAACTCGCGATCGCCTGGGTGCTGCGCGACCCGCGCGTGAGCTCGGCGCTCATCGGTGCGAGCGGCGTCACCCAGCTCGAGCAGAACGTCGCCGCGCTTTCGGACCTGGACTTCACCGCCGTGGAACTGGCCGAGATCGACCGCCACGCGCTCGATGGCGACATCAACATCTGGGCGCCCTCGAGCAGCACCTGAGCCGAGTTCGGGCTCGGCCGTCTCAGACGATTGGCGGCGGCCTGCCGTCAGCGGTGGCTGCCAGCGTCGGGTCCCATTCGCAGACCGCGCACGCGTGGCGGAACGCCGAGCGGGCGAATTCGAGCGCGGCCGAGCGCGGGTCGGGGCTCGAACGGACGTCCTCCCAGTCCAGGATGTACTCGCCGAGCGCCGCCTCCCAGCGCGCCGCCGCGGGGGACAGGGTGGCGGCGTCGAATCCCTCCGGCGCCGGATGGGCGTATGCGTAGAAGGCCGCGCGGGAGTAGCGTGCGTCGCCGGGCCACCAGCCGACGGCGACCTCCTGGGCATCCATCGCGTTGCGCATGATGAAGTCCTTCGACGGTGGGTCGGCGGGGCGACCGGAGAAGAGGCTCACGGCGAGGTCGAACGAGCCCCACCAGGCGTTCACCGGTGTCGAACGTCCGCGATACGGCGCCCGGAAGGCCGCCAGGACGAGCGCGGCCTGGGTCGCCGCGGTGAAGTAGGTGGAAACACCCCGGGCGTCGTAGCGGGCATGTTCGTCGTCCTCGTTCAGCGGCACGTTCCACGGCACCTCTTGGGGCGTCGGGTTGATCTCGACCGCCCCGCCGAGGCCGGGCAGCGCATCGAGCACCTCGCGCGTCACCTCGCCGACCGACCGACCGGGGGTGAGCGCGATGCGCCGGCTGTGCCCGTCGCTGTGCTCGAGCACAGCCTCATGGCTGCACAGGTCCAGTGCTGCGACCACCGCCCCCGAGCCGTCCGGCACAGGCAGCGGAGCCGTCTCCCACCCGCGCGCCGTCAGGCGCAGCGCCGCATGTTGGAGCTCCGGCTCGGGTGGAGCCATGGCCACCGCCAGCTTGCCCAGCAGTTGCGTGTGGGCGTGCAGCGTGTCACAGGTCTCACTCCACTCGTCATAGGAAAGCGCCGGCCACAGCGAAGGCATCCTGCATACAATAGGGTCCGTCGAAGGCCGATCGGCCAGACATCCAGCGCCCGTAGCTCAGTGGTCAACGGTTCTCTTCGGGGAGCCAAAGAGCAGCGGTCTTTCAAGCCGCAGGCCGCGGGTTCGATTCCCGCCGGGCGCACTTTCATCGCCTTCTCCAGCCGGTAGGCCGGTGAGTCCGTCACTCCGGTCCCCGTGTCCCACCTCCTCCCGCGCCGCCCGTCACGGCGCGAACAGCCGGCAATCATTTGGTTCCGACCATCGGTCTGGAACCACCATCCGGTCGGTCGCATTTGACTTTTTGCGTAAAACCTGATTTATATGTCCGCAGCGGGGGTGCTGCTCCCGCCCACTCGGAGGTGTGGAGCCGGGTGGCATTACCGTCAGTGAGCGATCGAAGGGCCGGAAAATGGGCTTGTGGTCAAGCAGGATGCGAGACCGGAGTAGCGGGGAACGGAGTTGGTCATGGACGGGACCGTGCCGCCGTGTTACTTTGAGTCTTCTACCGATAGATGTTCCATATAGGCAGAACTTGAGGGGCTCGATTGTCCGATTCGGCCAATCGAGGTTTCATGCAGATCAGCCCGCGCGCGAGTGCCACGCGGGTGGGGGAAAGGGGATGGCCACATGGGGATGAGGGTGTTCGCTTGTCACGAGCGACGGATGCTCCGTGCGCTCCACGGCCGCTGGCCGTATCGCCGCTGCCATGGGCGCCATGACCTCCATTGGCTGGTGCGGGTTCGGCCGTACCGCTGCTGGTGCCCGAGCGCGCGCACCCACTCGCTGATGGGACTGCAGGCCTGTACCCGGCGACCTTCTCGGGGGGCTTGAGAAGGAAGGCGCCGGTCGAGACGGGTGTCTACCCCTGCGGGCCCGAGAGGGATGTCGGGACGGCCTGCAGGGGTGGGCGCTCAGAGCGCCCGTCGGCCGCCGCCGCATGCTCGGCGATCGCGTCGACCAGGCGCGGCCACAGCGTCCGGGGCAGGTCGTGTCCCATGCCCTCGATGCTCATCAGTCGCGCGCCGGCGATCGCGCGTGCGGTCGCGCGCCCACCCGACGGCGCCACCAGCGGATCGGCGTCGCCGTGGATCACGAGCGTCGGCGCGGTGATCCGCCGGAGCTCCGCCGTGCGGTTGCCGGAGGCGATGATCGCGGCCAGTTGGCGACCGGGTCCGCTCGGGTCGTGGTCGCGGTCGTAGCTGGTGGCGGCGATCGCGTGGATGTCCTGCGGGTCGCGGGCAATGGCCGGTGAGCCGATCGTGGCGAACAGGCGCTCCATGTGCTCGATGTATGCCTCGCGCCCGCGCGGCGCGCGGCGCAGGAACATCGAGTAGACACCGAGCTTGGGCTGGCCGCTGCGCCGGCTGCCGGTGTTGGACATGATCGACACCAGCGAGCGCACCGAGCGCGGATGGCGCGCCGCGAGCGTCTGCGCGATCATCCCGCCCATCGACGCCCCGATCACGTGGGCGGGTTCGAGCTCGAGCTCGCCGAGCAGGGTTACGGAGTCCAGCGCCATGTCCGCCACCGTGTAGCTCGCTGCGCGCTTGGAGCGGAGCAGCAGCTGGGGAACCGTCGGGGGGCGCCCCGGAAGATGGGTCGAGCGGCCGATGTCGCGGTTGTCGAAGCGCACCACGTGCAGGCCCCGGCCGGCGAGCTCGAGGCAGAAATCCTCCTGCCAGGCGATCATCTGCGTGCCCAGTCCCATGATCAGCAGAGCCGTCGGATCGGACTCCTCGCCGAAGGTCTCATAGCAGAGGGTCACCCCCCTGCCGACATCGCAGAACCGCTCGGGCACGATCACCGAACTCTATCCTTTCCCCGCGCCCGGGCCGCTAGGATCGGGCAGGATGACCCTCACGCGCGAATCGAGCGATCCCAAGGCCCAGCCGGACGGAAGCGACGAGCGCGAGATCCGCAGGCTCTCGATCGACACGATCCGGGCGCTGTCGATGGATGCGGTGCAAAAGGCCAACGCCGGGCATCCCGGGACGGCCATGGCGCTCGCCCCGCTCGCGTACGTCCTCTTCAGGCGCTTCCTCCGCGTGAACCCCCTGGACACGCAATGGCCCGATCGCGATCGCTTCGTCCTCAGCTCCGGTCACGCCTGCGTGCTGCAGTACTCGCTGCATCATCTCGTGGGCTATGACCTGGGTCTCGCCGATCTCGAGCAGTTCCGCCAGTGGGGCTCGCGCTGCCCGGGGCATCCAGAGCGTGGCCACACGCCCGGGATCGAGGTCACAACCGGGCCGCTCGGGCAGGGCGTCGCCAACGCGGTGGGCATGGCAATGTCCGAGCGCTTCCTCGCCGACCGTTTCAACCGCCCCGGGGCGGAGATCGTCGACCACAACGTCTACGCGATCTGCTCCGACGGCGACATGATGGAGGGGATCAGCCAGGAGGCGGCATCGATCGCCGGGCACTTCGCGCTCGGCAGGCTGGTGGTCTGTTACGACGACAACCACATCACGATCGACGGCACGACCTCGATCTCCTTCGACGGCGAGAGCCACATGGCCCGGATGGAGGCCGATGGCTGGCACGTGCAGCGGGTCGAGGACTCCGAGGACGTCGAGGCGCTCGAGGCGGCCATCGCCGCCGGCCGCGAGGAAACCGAGCGCCCGTCGTTCATCTCCATCCGCTCGCACATCGCCTTCCCGGCTCCGCACGCCCTCGACACCGCCAAGTCGCACGGGTCGGCCTTGGGCGAAGAGGAGGTGCGGGCGACGAAGGAGGTGATGGGCTTCGACCCCGACCGCAAGTTCTGGGTCGAGGAGGATGTCTACGCTCACATGTCTCTGAAGGAGTCCGGCTCGGCCGCGCAAGAGGAGTGGCAGGGGCGCTTCGAGGCGTGGCGCGATGCCTACCCGGACATGGCCGAGGACTGGGATCGCGCCTGGTCGGGGCGACTGCGCGAGGGCTGGCGCGAGTCGCTGCCGACATTCGAGGCCGGCGCGGAGATCGCCACACGCTCGGCCGGCCAGAAGGTGATGGCGGGCTTCGCCGAGTACGCCCCGACGATGATCGGAGGTGCAGCCGACCTCGTGGAGTCGACCAAGACGGTCTTCGACGGCGCCGGGGAGTTCTCCCGGGTGCACGCCGGGAGGAACGTCCCGTTCGGCATTCGCGAGCATGCAATGGGGGCGATCGTCAACGGTGCTGCCGCCCACGGAGGCATCGTCAAGCCGTATGGCTCGACGTTCCTGATCTTCTCCGACTACATGCGCGGCTCGGTTCGCCTGTCTGCCCTGATGGGGCTGCCGGTGGTCTGGGTATGGACGCACGACTCGGTGGCGCTCGGCGAGGACGGCCCGACCCACCAGCCGGTCGAGCACTATGCCGCGCTGCGTGCCATCCCCAGGCTGTGGGTCATCCGCCCCGGCGACGCCAACGAGACCGCGGTGGCCTGGCGGGTCGCGCTCGAACGCGAGGACGGGCCGGTCGCCCTGCTGCTCTCCCGCCAGAACGTGGCCGTGCTCGACCGCGGCGAGCTCGCCGGCGCCGAGGAGCTCGAGCGCGGCGGCTACGTGTTGTGGGACTCGAGCGCCGCTGTGGACGCGGGCGCCGACGGCGCCCGTTCGGCTGACACCGGGGAGCCGCAGCTGATCCTGATCGCGACGGGCGCCGAGGTGCCCCCGACGCTCGCCGCCGGGCGGACGCTCGCCGGTGAAGGAGCGCGGGTGCGCGTCGTGTCGATGCCCTGCATGGAGCTCTTCGAAGCCCAGCCTCGCGAGTATCGCGACGCGGTTCTGGCCCCCGAGGTGAGCGCGAGGCTCGCCGTCGAGCCCGGGGCGAGCATGTGCTGGTGGAAGTGGGTCGGCACCCGTGGCGATGTCTTGGGCCTGGACCGGTTTGGCGCATCCGCACCGGGTACTACCGTGCTCGAGAAGCTGGGATTCACTTCCGCGAACATCGCCGCCCGCGCGGAAGCCCTGCTCGAGTAACGAAACTGACAGGAGAGACGCCATGCCCGCCGACGTATCCGCGCCCCTGCAACGTCTATCGGCCCTCGGGCAGAGCGTGTGGGTGGACTTTCTCTCACGCGAATCCATCCGCGGGGGACACCTGCAGGCGCTGATCGACGGTCACTCCGTCGTGGGGGCGACCTCCAACCCGACGATCTTCCAGAAGGCGATGAGCGCCGGGGACGCCTACGACGAGCAGCTGCACGAGCTGGCCGCGCAGGGCAAGGACGTGGCCGAGACGTTCTGGACGCTGGCCGAGCAGGACATCAAGGATGCCTGCGATCTCTTCCGCCCGGTGTGGGACGGTGGCCAGGGACGCGACGGGTACGTCTCGTTGGAGGTCGATCCGGGGCTCGCCTACGACACGCTGCGGACATTCCGCGAGGCGATGAGCCTGCACGAGGCGGTCGACAGGCCGAACCTGATGGTCAAGATCCCGGCCACCAGGCCCGGCCTGGCCGCGATCGAGGATGTGATCTCCAAGGGCCGCTCGATCAACGTGACGCTGATCTTCTCGCTGCGCCGCTACGCGGAGGTGGCCGAGTCCTACATACGCGGCCTGGAGCGCCTCGTCGCCGAGGGCGGCGATCCGAGCACGGTGGCGTCGGTCGCGAGCTTCTTCGTCTCGCGCATCGACACCGAGGCGGACAGGCGCCTGGACGAATTGGATCCAGATCCCTCCCACCCCGCCAACGAGCTCAAGGGCAAGCTCGCGATCGCCAACGCAAAGCTCGCCTACGCGCATTACCGAGAGGCGTTCGCCGGCCCCCGTTGGGAGTACCTCGCGGGCAAGGGAGCCACCCCCCAGCGCGTGCTGTGGGCGTCCACCTCGGTCAAGAACCCCGACTACCCGGACACGCTGTACGTGGAGGAGCTGATCGGTCCTGACACCGTCAACACGATGCCCGAGGAGACGATCGACGCCTATCAGGATCACGGCCAGCCCCAGGAGCGCCTGGAGATGGGCCTCGATGAGGCGCGTCGCGTGATGGATGGACTCGAGCGGGCGGGGGTCTCCTACGACGAGGTCACCGATACGCTCGAGCGCGAGGGCGTCGAGAAATTCGCGGCCTCCTTCGATGAGCTCCTGGAGGCGCTGGGCGCCAAGCAGCGTTCGCTCGCCGCCGCGTGAGCGCGGGCCGCCGGCCCTCTCCTACGCAGACGGGTAGGGGATCGGGATCAGCACCCGGATGAGCAGCGGCCCGGAGGGAAACGCCTCGGCGTGGAGCGTGAACACGCGGAAGGTGCGCCCTCGATAGACGTAGCGGCCGCTGTCCGGTACCGCCCCGGCCGTCGGGCCGAGGGACGTCGGGCCGAGGCTGTCCTTGACGAGCTCGAGATGGGGGGAGCTCGCAGAGCCCACGGAGCTCATGTACATGAGCACGTCGAGGCCGGCAAGCCGCCCGGCGAGTCGCAGGTAGCCTTCGTCGTCCTGGATGGAGAGCACGAAGCTGCCGATCGTGCGTCCGTCAAGGCGCAGCGGCGCGAGCACGGGCGCGAGCACATACGGCCCGCCGACGTCCGAGAGCAGTTGCCCGCCGGCGCTGACGCGCAGGCGCACGATGTGCTCGTTGAGCAGCTTGTCGATCGCCAGGCGCGTCGCTTCCGGTTCCCGCCGGGCCACGGCCTGCAGCAGGGGCTGGTTGCGTTGGACGCGCTTGACCTGCACGAGCGTGCGGGGACCGGTCTCGCCGGCGTAGATGAGGCTTGCGACCTGGCTGAGCGTGTTGACGGTCGTGTCTTCGCCGCTCGCCCCGCACAGATTGGCGGTCGAGCGGACGGGTCTCAGTAGGTACACGTTCACGCCGCCCGTGGGGAAGGCTTCGGCCGGGAACGAGGTGTACTGATAGAGGACGTGTCCGCGCATGAGCGTGCCTTCGCTGGCGAGCGCTCCCGGAGCGAGCGCGATCGAGCCGGCGAGGTTGTGCCCGTTCGTCCGCAGGGCGACCCGGCCCTCGGCGACGCCGTCGCCCTCGTCGACGAAGCCGCCGTCGGACCACACGCTCGCCAGGTAGCTGCCGATCGGTGCCCCTTTTGCGCCGATCAGCGTGCCTTTGAGCGGCGCGAGCGCGGGACCGCCGAGGTCGACCAGCGTTCGGTTGCCTCGTACCACCTGCAGGTTGGTCATGTGGTTGGTGGACAGGAGCGCCTTGGCGGCCGTTCGTGCGGCGACGGCGTTGTTGTCTTCCACGGCTTCGCGCAGTGGCGTCGAGGCCGCGATCAGGTGCTCGGCGGTGGCGGTTCTTTCGCTGGAGACGCCCTCGCGGTAGACACGGTGGAGCACCCCGCCCAGCGTGTCGAGCACGGTCGCCGCGCACGTACGCGGCCCGCCGGGAGTCGAGGCGGGGTCGGCGGCGCTCGCGTGTGCGGTTGGGCTGGCCTTGAGCGTCGAGCCGCAGCCGCCGAGCACCGCAATCAACGTCAACACGACGGTGGCACGGCCGATCGAGTACCGGTGCGCGATGGAGGGCATGCCCACGGGTGGAACCATTCCTACACATCTTAAGTACCCGGTAATGAGGCGGTGAGACGCTCCACACCCGCGGACTCCGCTAACGTCGCGGGCGTGCCAGTCGCTCTGATCACCGGTGCCTCGAGCGGAATCGGGCGGGCTACCGCGCTGCGCTTGGCCGGGAAGGGATGGACGGTCTGCGCGGGAGTGCGCGACCCCGCCGCGGGCGAGCGCCTCGTCGAGGAGGCGGCCGGCGGGGAGATGATTCCGTTGAGCGTCGAGGTGACCGACCCCGTGCAGGTCGCGGCGGCGGCCGCGCGGGTGCAGGAGCTGGGCGCCCGCGACGGGAGCTCGGCCCGGGGCGGGTTGGACGCGCTCGTGAACAACGCCGGCATCGGCATCGGCGGCCCGCTGGAGCTCATTCCCCTCGATGACCTGCGCAGGCAGTTCGAGGTCAACGTGTTCGCGCAGGTGGCGGTCACGCAGGCGATGCTTCCCGCGCTGCGCCGCGCGGGCGGTCGGATCGTGTTCGTCTCCTCGGTCGGCGGGCGCGTGGCGATGGCGTTCACCGCTCCCTACGCTGCCTCCAAGCACGCGGTCGAGGCGTTCGGCGACGCGCTGCGCGTGGAGCTCCACAGCTCGGGGGTCCGGGTCGCGCTCGTGGAGCCCGGCTCTGTGTCGACTCCGATCTGGGACAAGGGCCGGGCGCAGGCCGATCGGGTGAGCATTCCACCCGAGCTGCAGCAGCAGTACGGGCGCGTACCGGCGGCTATGAGCAAGGTGCTCGAGGACACCGCCCGGCGCGGCGTCGCCCCCGAGCTGGTCGCGGAGACGATCGAACGGGCACTGACCGCACCGCGCATGCGTGCCCGCTACGTCGTCGGCAGGGACGCCAAGGCGATGCTGCTCGCCAAGCGCCTGCTGCCCGACCTGGTCTTCGACCGGGTCGCACGGCGGGTTCTCGGCGTTTGAGGGCCCCTTGCAGCGCTCACGCCGGCGGCGGGTAGACGGCCAGCCAGGCGAACACGCTGGTCGTGGCGGCCTGCGTCTGGAGCATTCCCGGGAGCGCGTACTGCGGCGGCAGGGTTTCGCCGTTCCAGGAGAGCAGGTACAGGCCTTCGGCGTTGACCGCGTGCGTCTGTGCGTCGCGTGCGTTGTCGGCCGCTAGGGCGTAGAGGGTCGGGTCGCCGTCGAGCGAGTACAGCGCGAGCATCCACTGCAGGTAGATCGCGTCGTACTGTGGGGAGAAGTCGAGCAGGTGGCCAAAGCGCGTGAGCGCGACGGGCGTCAGCTGGGCGGCGTGTTCGCAGTACGCGGGCGTGCCCGTGAGCGTGCACAGCAGTGCCTGGGCGTAGATCAAGGGCGCCTCGATGTAGTCGATCGGCGTGGGGTCCAGGTTGCTGCCGGCATACAGCCCGTTCGTGGCGCTGAACCCGCTCGTGTTCGCCCACGCCAGATCCTTGACCGCCTGGGCCAGCGCGAAGGGCGAGTGGGTCTGCTCGTAGAGCAGCGTCGCCAGCAGCGTCCCCGACGCGAGCGCCTCGCCGGCCTTGTACGGGTGCTCGGTGTTCCACCAGATCCCTCCCGCCTGCGGGTCCCAGCCGCTCGCCGCGATGTAGCGAAGCGCCCGTTCCCCATCCAGGAGATAACGCCGCGTTCCGGTCGCGCGGTAGGCGTTCACGAACGACAGACCCCACCAGCCGTTGTCGTCGAACCACGTCTCGGTGTCGGCTTCGCGGTCGCCGGGGTAGGGCGAATAGCCGGGCAGAGGGCGCAGTCCCCGGTTGAAGTATCGCTCGGCCCCGGCCGCGAAGCCCTCCACGGCTTTCCTGTTCGCCGCGCTCGGCTGGGCGATGGCGATCGCGTCGAGCGACTGAAACAGGGGGACGATGTCCCAGATGGTGGCCAGCGGATAGCGTTCGCGGTCGCCCAGGCGCGCGTCATACCAGCGAAGGCGCGAGTCTCCCCAGCGTCGCTCGGCGCCCGCCACACCGGCCTTGGCCAGGGCGAGGTAGCGCTGCTGGGCGGCCGTCAGGGGAGTCCGGGGTGCACCGGTGGGCGCTGTGGTCGCGACCGCGTCAGCCTGCGCCGCGTCCGTGCCGGCTGTGCCGGCCGTGCACAGCGAGATCGCGAGGACGGCGGGGATGAATGCGAGCCTGCCCATGGAATATCCAACCCGACGCTAGCCGCATCGTCGCGGTGGACCCGGGCGGGCGGACGGGTTGGCGGTCGCGCCGGGTCCTCGACGCCGCTAGCGTGTGGCGCCGGTTGACCATGTCCGATTCGGCCAAGCCCCCAGCGCCCGTCCCCCAGCTGCCGACCCCTCCGTCGGAGCTGCGGGCTTGGCTGCTCGCCTGCTCGACAGGGCTGGTGGGTCTGTCTGTGCTCGTGGCGGTGCTCACGGGGGCGATCGGCCGGACCGCCGTGGCGGCCCCGCCCGCGGTGCTCCGTGACGCTCCAACCCCGGTCCCGGGGCCGGCCGCTGCCGCGAGCGCGCTCGCGGGCGCGCGGGCGTCGGCTGTCTCGGGCACAACCGGGCGAGCGCGCCGGGCGATCATCACGCAACCGTCCGGCACACAGCAGAGGCTCGACGCGACGCGCTTCCTCGACGCGACCGAAGCCCACATCGCGACCCGCTGGATGGAAGGCTTCTATCCGATCTACGCGACCGCCCAGAGGACGTTCGGCGTCAACTGGCTGCTGCTGGCGTCGATCCACATGCAGGAGTCGGCGTTCTCGACCGCCCCGGGCACCTACCACGGCCTGAACTTCGCCCACTGCTGCGGAGGGCCGATGCAGTTCAACGTCATCAACGGGCCGCTCACCACGTGGGATCTGGTCGCCGACTCCTACATCTACGGCCGTCGTCCGGCCACATACGACCACATGACCGCCACCCACCCATCGATCTACGATGACTTCGACGCGATCATGGCCGCCGCGCACCTGCTCTCGGCGGACGGCGCCGAATATGCGCTCGACGGCTCAGCCTGGGATGCGGCGTACGACTACTACGGCCACGACGCCACCGGGGTCACCTACGCCGACCAGGTCTTGGCGCGGGCGATCGGCTGGTCACAACACGGCTTCTGCATCAACTGCGGCGTGGAGGCAACGATGGTCGAAGCGGTCCATGCGGCCTACGGCGCACCCGTCCTGGCAGCGCTCACGCCGCGTCCGCTTGCGCGATCAGCTCGCCGGCGACCCGGTCGGTAGCGCCGGAGGTGCCGCCGAGCAGGCGCCTGGAGAGCTGCGCGCGACGGAAGTACAGCGGGGCGTCGTGCTCCCAGGTGGCGCCGATGCCGCCGTGCACGGAGATCATCGTGCGGGCCGCGTGATCGAGCGCGCGGGAGGCCACCGAGCGGGCGGCGCTGGCCGCGAGCGGGAACTCGCCAGGAGCGCCGTCGCGGGCCCAGCCGGCGTAGTAGAGCAGCGAGCGCCCGTTCTCCAGCTGGCGGAGGACCTCGGTGAGGGAGTGCTTGACCGCCTGGTAGGAGCCGATCGCACGGCCGAAGGTGTGGCGCTCCTTGGCGTAGGCCACGGACACATCGAGCGCCGTCTCGACGCTGCCGAGCGACTCGGCGGCGATCAGCGCCTGGGCGAGATGCCAGGCGGCGGCCAGGGAGTCGACGGGGGCGTCCAGGACGACGGCCGGGGCGCCGTCGAGCGAGACGTGCCCGAGCGAGCGGGTGATGTCGTAGCGGCTCACCGGCCGCACCTCTACGCCGGGGGCGTCCGCGAGGATCGCCACTCCGACGGGCCGACCGTCGAGCATGGCCACGCCCACCAGGGCGTTTGCGCCGGGGGCGTCGGGCACGAAGGCGAAGCTCCCCGTCACCGACCCCCGTCCGTCCTCGCCCGGTACGGTGGCGATCGGCACCGCAGCACGCTGCAGGCCGCCCTCAGGGTCGGCGCTCCAGCGCTCGTCGAGGTCGCTCGGCGGCTGGGCGGGCAGGTAGGCGGCGCGCCGCTCGCCGGTGGCCAGGTCGGCCATGAACTCGGCGGCGTTGGGCGAGTCGTTCAGGATCGCCGTGGCGGGCAGGTGCCCGAGCAGGGGCACGCCGGCGAGCACGCGCCCGCACTCGCCGAGGACGAGCATCGCGTCGAAGGCGTCCAGGCCGGCGCCGCCGTGGGCCTCGTCGATCAACAGCCCGGGCCAGCCGGCCTCCATGGCGGTCGGCCACAGGTCGGGCAGCGCGCCCTGCTCCCCGTCGAGCGCCTCGCGCGCGGCTTCGATGGTCTTGAAGCGAGACAGCGCGCCGCGCGCGGCCTCGCGCAGGAACACCTGCTCGTCTGAGAGGGACAGGTTCATGCCGGCGCTCCTTCCTTGGAGCGCAGCTCCGAGAACGGGATTCCCTTGTCCAGGCGCGGCTCGGAGGGCAGTCCGAGCACGCGCTCGCCGATCGTGTTGCGCAGGATCTCCTCGGTCCCGCCCGCGGACTTCAGGCCGGGCAGGAACGAGATCATGTACGCCCACTCGCTGTCCTGGGACAGCGCGTCCGGACCGAGCACGTCGGCGATCAGGTCGCCGGCCTTGATGGCGCCGTTGACGATCGTGACCTTGGCCAGGCCGGCCTCCGGGCCGGGGATCTGGCCTTTCTGAAGCGCTGTGAGCGTCCTGTAGCCGGTGAACCGGACCGCGAGCAGCTCGCTTGCGATCTCGCCGAGCTGGTGGCGCACCTCGGGGTCGCGGCGAGCGTCGGGGTCGGCGGCGATCGCACCGGCGAAACGGGTCGAGTTGTAGCCCAGGCCCTCGCCGCCGAGGCCGATCGTGACGCGCTCGTACATCAGCGTCGTCAGGGCGGTGACCCAGCCGTTTCCGACTCCGCCGACGACGGCGCCCTCATCGAGGGACACGTCGTCGAAGAAGACCTCGTTGAACTCGGCCTCGCCGGAGATCTGGCGCAGGCCGCGGACGGTCACTCCGGGGGCGTCCATCGGGACGATGAACATCGTCAGGCCCTTGTGCTTGGGCACGTCGGCGTCGGTTCGGGCGAGCAGCAGGCCGTAGGAGGCGAACTGGGCGTTGGTCGTCCATACCTTCTGCCCGCTCAGCCGCCAGCTGCCGTCGTCCTGCTGGCGCGCCCGCGCCTGCACGGCTGCCAGATCCGAGCCGGCGGCCGGCTCGGAGAAGAGCTGACACCAGACCTCGTCGCCGTGGAGCATCGGCCCGAGGTAGCGCGTCTTCTGCTCCTCGGTGCCGTGGGCGATGATCGTCGGGCCGAGCATGCCCACGCCGATCGCGTCGAGGATGCCCGGCACCTTGGCTCGTGCGATCTCCTGGTTTGAGATCACCTGCTCGATCGGGCCGAGGCCCTGGCCGCCGTACTCCTTTGGCCACACCACGCCGGCGAGGCCGGCCTCGGCGAGCCTGCCCTGCCAGACGCGACGGGCGGCGACTATCTCATCCTCGTCCTCGAGGGCTCCCGCGTGGGCGGGGTCCCCGATGACGGGTGCCTCGGACTTGTGCTCCTCGAGCCAGCTGCGCGCCTGCGCCCTGTAGGCGGCCTGCTCGGGTGTGTCGTCGAGATCCACTTAGCCTCCTTTGGCTGACTGACCAGTCAATCTACCTTGAGGGTACTCCCTCAGGCGCCCGGGGGGAACGGCGTCTCGGGGACGACCGGCTGGTGGTAGACGTCCTCGAATCCCAGGTCGAGCAGCTGGCGGGCCTGGGTGCCGGGATCTTCGGAGTTCAGGACGATCGCGCCGAGGCGCACGCCGTGGCGCTCGGCGGTCGCCACCAGGCAGCGCCCGGCGGCTTCGGTCTGTCCGGTCTTCATCCCGGTGACGCCGGGATAGCCGTAGATCAGCAGAGGGTTGTTGTTGTAGAGGTAGAGCTTGCCGCCCTTGATCGGGAAGGGCAGGACGGCCGAGTAGGTCCTGACGATGCTCGCGATCCGCGGCTGTTGCAGGTCGACGTGGGCGAGCACCGCCAGGTCGGCGGCGCAGGAGAAGTTGCCCTGGTTGTAGTAGCCCGACGGCGAGGAGTAGCGGGTGCAGCCGAGCCCCAGCTTGGCGGCCTCGGCGTTCATGCGCTGGACGAACCGGTTGACGCTGCCGGCGACGTGCTGGGCGAGCGCGACGGCGGCGTCGTTACCGGACGGGAGCAGCAGGCCGTAGAGCATGCTCTCCAGCGGTACGTGACGGCCGAGGGGGAGCACACCGACCTTCGACCCGTCGGCGTCGATCGCTTGCCGGGTGACGAGCACGGGGGCGTCGGCGGGCGCGGACTCGACGGTCAGCAGCGCGGTCATCATCTTGGTCAGGCTGGCGATGGGCAGGCGCTTGTAGGCGTTGCGCTGCCACAGGACCTGGCCGGTCGAGAGGTTGAACAGCAGCGCCGCGCGTGGAGGAGAGCGGAAGCTGATCTGCGCGGGGTCCGTGGCCGGATCGGCGATCCCGGTGAGCGTGAGCGCGGGCGCGGCGAGCGGCAGGCCCTCCGGTGATCGCGCGCGGCGCGCCACTCGCACCGCGCTCGTGTGGGCCGGGCCGTGCGTGGAGGCGCGATGACCCGCCTTGGAGCGGTTGGCGAGGGCAATCGTCCCGAGCACCGCCCCGCCGGCGAGCACCACGAGCACGAGCAAGCCGGCGGCGAGCCGTTGCCGCCGGCGGCGACGCGCGGCGATCGCGCGTCGGCGGCTGCGGTCGGGGGGCATGAAGGGCGAGGTGGTCACGGTCAGCGTGGAGGATTGCGCAGCGCCCCGACGATTCCAACGGCGAGCAGCACGACGATGAAGATCGAGAGCAGGGCGAGCACGCTGACCCCGTGCTGTTCGACGATCGAGGCGAAGGTCAGGAAGGCGAAGCCGGCGATGAACACCAGCGCGGCGCCGAGGACGAGGATGCGGATCATGCGGCTGCTCTCGGGCGCGGGCTCATTGGGCTTTCAGCACGTACAGCTGCTCGGGAAGCCAGAGGGCGAGCAGGAGGAGCGCCGGGACCTCGACGATGGTCACGAGGAAGGGTATGAGCACCAGGCTGATGATGCGCCCGCGGGGATGCAGCAGGACGTAGCCGCCGAGCACGGCGGTGATCGCGCCGGAGGCGCCGAGGGTCGGTCCGCCGGCGCTCGGATCGACGGCCACCTGGGCGCCCACGGCGACCAGGCCGCCGAGCAGGTAGAGGACCGGATAGCGGACGCGCCCGACGGCGTCCTCGACGGGGGGGCCGAAGATCGCCAGGAAGACGACGTCGCCGAGGAGCTGCGGGAAGCTGCCGCCGTGGGGCACGTCGAACAGATAGGCGCCCACGTCGATCGCCACGAGGGCGACCGTCACGATCGGAAACCGGGCGAGCGGGATGTTGTCTTTGAGCGGGAGCATCGCTGCGGGCCCGCGCCCGGCGGCGGGGCCTCAGAGCCTATCCCGGGGCAAGGCCGTGAACGGCGTCAGGCCCGAGCCGCCAGCGGCCCAACGCCGGCGAGGACCGGTTTCCCCGCCCACCCGACGTGCTGGTCGGCGTGGTAGGAGGAGCGGACGAGCGGTCCGGCGGCGACGTGGTGGAAGCCGAGCTCGTAGGCGGCGCGCTCGAGCGCGGCGAACTCGTCGGGATGCCAGTAGCGGACGACGGGAAGGTGGCGCTCGGAGGGGCGCAGGTACTGCCCGACGGTGAGCACCTGCACGCCGTGCTCGCTCAGGGCGGCGAACGCGTCGAGCAGCTCCTCGTGGGTCTCGCCGAGGCCGACCATCAGCCCTGACTTGGTCACGACCTCGCCTTCGCCCAGCTCGCCGGCGAGGCGCAGGACGCGGCATGAGCGCTCGAACTCCGATCCACGCCGGGCCACGGGATACAGCCGTGGGACGACCTCGACGTTGTGGTTGAACACGTGGGGGCGCTCGGCGATGACCTTGGCGAGGGGCATCTCCTGGCCCTGGAAGTCGGGGGTGAGCACCTCGATCTGGCAGCCGGGCGCCTGGCGGCGGACCTGACGGATGACGCCGACGAACGCGGAGGCGCCCTTGTCGGGCAGGTCGTCGCGGTCGACGGAGGTGATGACGGCGTGGCGGAGTCCCATGCGGGCGATCGAGCGGGCGACCCGGGCGGGCTCGAGCGGGTCGTTCCAGGTGGGCTTGCCGGTCTTGACGTTGCAGAAGCCGCAGCGGCGGGTGCAGGTGTCGCCGAGGATCATGAACGTGGCGGTGCCGCGCTCCCAGCACTCGCCGACGTTCGGGCAGGCGGCCTCCTGGCAGACGGTGTGCAGGTTCTCCGAGCGGATCAGCTCGGTCAGCTCGCGGTAGCGCTCACCGCCGGGCGGGGGCACCTTGAACCAGGGGGGCTTGCGCTCGCGCAGGGGACGGACGTCGGGGCCGAGGACGCTGAGCACGTCCATGCCGCCGGGGTTGGATCGCGACCGCGTCGCGCCCACCCCGCTCATACGGGGATCGCCTCGACGGATGCGGGTGAGCTCGATGCACGCGGAGTCGATTTGATGGGGGCTCGCTCTGCGGCGAGCCCGGAGTTGTCTGCGGGGTCGATCCCCAGGCGCGTGGGCGGGACAGTCCGCTCGGTGCGTCCGTGGGCCAGGGAGAAGCTGTGAGCGATCAGCCGGCGAAAGCAGGGCATGCCGGCGATGTGCTCGGGGGCGAGCTCGTCGGCGAGCGAGGTCATGGCCACGTCGGGCAGCCCGCAGGCGAGGACCCAGGAGAAGGGCTCGAGGTCGTTGTGGACGTTGACGGCGAACCCGTGGGTGGTGACGCCACGGGAGACGTGCACGCCGATCGAGGCGATCTTGCGGTCCTGCACCCAAACGCCGGTGTAGTCGATGCCCTCGTCGTGGCGCGAGCGGGCCTGCACGCCTGCTTCGGCGAGCGCAGCGATGATCGCGTGTTCGATCGTGCGCAGGAAGCGCCCGACGTCGTCGATGGCCATGATCGGATAGCCGACGAGCTGGCCGGGGCCGTGGTAGGTGAGCCGCCCGCCGCGGTCTGTGTCCACCACGTCGATGCCCTTGGCGCGGTAGAAGTCCTCGCCGAACGGGAGGTCCTCGGCGCCGGAGCGCCGCCCCCGGGTGTAGACGGGGGGGTGCTCGAGCAGCAGCAGCGTGTCGGGCAGCTCACCGGCCTGGCGGCGCGCGCGGATCCGCTCCTGGATGCCAAGCGCGTCGCGATAGGGGACGACGCCCAGGTGGCACACCCAGAGCTCGGGAGGCTCATTTGCATCGCTCATCCACCCTTCACCCTAGCGCCCTACCGTCGAGGCATCACGACAGCAATCGAACCGATGCTATGATGCTCGATATGCGCACGACGGTCACTTTGGACGCCGACGTCGAGGCGAAGCTGCGGGCCGCAATGCGCGAGCGGGGGGTCTCCTTCAAGGTCGCCCTCAACGAGGCGGTTCGGGCTGGCCTCAATGGCCCGTCTCCAGCCGCGCGGAGGTTTCGGATGAAGACGGCGCCGCTGGGTGCAAGGCCGGGCGTCAACCTCGACAAGGCGCTGCGGCTGGCGGGGGAAATGGAAGACGAAGAGTTCATCCGCAAGCGCGAACTCGGGAAGTGAAGCTGCCGGACGTCAACCTGCTCCTGTACGCGGCCGACGAGTCGGCGAAGCTCCACGAGCCGGCGCTCGCGTGGATCGAGGAGACGCTGTCGGGGTCGGAGACGGTCGCGTTCGCCTGGGTGGCACTGATCGGGTTCGTCCGGCTCAGCACGAACCCACGAACCGTCGCTTCGCCATGGGGAGTGGATGAGGCCCTCGACGTGGTCGACGACTGGCTCGCTCAGCCGCTCAGCACGGTTGTGCATCCCACCGATCGACACGCGGCGGTGATGCGAGATCTGCTGGGGCCGCTCGGCACGGCGGGCAACCTGACGACCGACGCTCATCTTGCCGCCCTGGCGATCGAGCACGGGGCGACGCTGTGCTCATGCGACAACGACTTCTCGCGGTTCGCGGGTCTGCGCTGGGTCGACCCGCTCCGCTGAGGCTTGCAAGCTCCCTCAGCCAAGCGGCCCGAGGGCGGTGGCGAACGCTCGCGCGATGACCCCATATCCAACGTCGTTGGCGTGGATGTTGGGACCTTGCGGGGGTGCCGCGCACATCCACGTGAGCCTGCAGACTTCCGCGAGCGCCACGGGAACGGGGCCGGGCTGCCCGGCAAGGCTGCCGGTACTCGACAGGTCGTACGTGCGAAACGCGGCGTCGACCCTTGCGACGCGGAACTTGCCGCCTCGGTAGATCTGCGTCAGGCTGGTGTTGAGGTTGCGGGCGTATTTGACGGTGCTGATCGCTTCGCCGCGCCCGCCGGGTGTGAGGTACAGCTGCAGGAACGGGTCGTACAGCATCATCGCCGCCATCGGCGTGCCCGGCGCTGCCGCCCGCCGCAGGCGGCGCAGGATGACGGGGAGATTTGAGGCGATGTGTTCCACGCCTTCGATCACGCACGACTCGTCGAGGTTCCCGCCCGGTGCGCAACCGTCGACGTCGTTGGCTCCGATGTCGAGCGTCACGAATGCCACTTCGCCTCGCTTGCGGTGGCTTCGCAGGAAGCGTTCCGCGGCTGCCATCTGCGACCCGCCGGCCGGATTGCACCCGAGCAGGATCGAGTCCGCGGAGTTCCCGTGTCCGGTGAGAAAGCTCGTCGTGGTCTCCCCGCCGCAGCCCAGCTTGACGAGCTTCAGGCCGGCGAGCCTGGGCTTCTCGAGCGTGTACAGCTGATCGGCATAGCCCTGGTCGGTATCGACGGTGATGCCGTCCGCTTCCGGCTGCATGCCCTGCGCGAGCGAGTCGCCGAGCGACAGGTAGTAGCGGCTGGGAGCGGCGCAGGCGGACGTGGAGAAAACGAGCGCGACGAGCGCTGCGCAGGTTGCCGAGATTGTCAGCCGCGCTGCCATCCCCTGGAATCTAGCGGCCGCTCGTCACAAGGTGAGCGCCGAGGGCGACTCCAGCAGCTCGCGAATGCGGGCCAGGAACTGCGCGGCGTCGGCTCCGTAGAGGATGCGGTGGTCGCATGCGAGCGTGAGCGTCATCGTGTTGCGCGCCACCACCTCGCCCTCGTGCGCCACCGCCCGGGGTCCCAGCGCTCCGACCGACAGGATGCCCGCCTGCGGCGGGTTGATGATCGCGGTGAAGCTCGTCACCCCGTACATCCCGAGGTTCGACACGGTGAACGTCCCGCCGCCGAGCTCCGGCGGAGTGATCGCGCCCGCGCGCACCCGCTCGGCCAGCGCCCGCGTCTCGCGGGCGATCTCCCCGAGGGACTTCTCCTCGGCATCGAACACCGTCGGCACCACCAGGGCGTCCTGTGCGGCGACCGCCACGCCGACGTTGATCCGCGAGTGCAACTGCAGGCACCCGTCGCGGTAGCTCGAGTTCGCGCGCGGGTGCTCGCGCAGCGCCAGGGCGCACGCCTTGACCACCATGTCGTTGTACGTCGGCACATCGTGCTGCGCCTGACCGCCCGGCTCGGCGCTCGTCTCGGGCTGCGAGATCCGCTTGAGCTCCGTGCGGAGCTTCACGCACTCCTCCATGTCCACGTCCGCCTGCAGCGTGAACTCCGGGATCGTCGCCTTCGACTCGGCCATCCGCCGCGCGATCGTCTGCTGTGTGCGCGTCAGCTCGACCGTCGTCGTGTCGCCCTTCGCCGTCATCACCTCCGGTGCGGGAGCTTTGGCGGCTGTCTCGGGGTGCGAGACCACGTCCGCCTTGACGATCCGCCCGCCCGGGCCGCTGCCCGTCAGCCCCTCCAGCTCGACCCCCTGCTCGCGAGCTATGCGCCTGGCCAGCGGTGAGGCCTTGATCCGCGGCGCAGGTGCGGCGGCCGCGTGAGAATCGCCGGCCGTCGGCTCCTCCACGGCCGCGCGCACGCGGGCCGGCCCACCGGAGGCCGGCTCATCATCGATCTTCTCGCCCTTCTCCCCCACCCGCGCGATCACCTCCCCGACCGCCAGCGTGTCTCCCTCGGCGGCGAGGATCTCGAGCACGCCCGCCTGGTCTGACTCGTAGGTCATGGTGGCCTTGTCGGTCTCGATCTCCACCAGCTCCTCCCCGCGCGCCACCTGTTCGCCATCCGCCTTCAGCCAGCGCAGGATCGTGCCCTCCTCCATCGTGTCCGACAGGCGCGGCATGACCGTCTCGCCCATCACCCGCCTCCGGCCGGCGCTCTTGTGGCCGGCGCGCTTGTGGCCGGCTTGGGGCCGGCGGCGCCCGCCGGCGCGAGGTTCAGGGCGTCGAGCGCCGCGGCCACGACCTGCGGCTCATGGGGATAGGCGAGGTCCTCGAGGGGCTTGGAGTAGGGCATCGGGACGTCCGCACCCGTGACCCGGCGCACGGGGGCGTCGAGGTCGTCGAAGGCCTGCTCGCCGATCAGCGCGGCGAGGTTGGCGCCGACGCCGCCGTGGGGCCAGCCCTCCTCGACGATCACGCAGCGGTTGGTCTTGCCCACCGAGGCGAGGATCGTGTCGAGGTCCAGCGGGCGCAGCGTCCGCGGGTCGATCACCTCGGCCTGCACGCCGTGCTCGCTCGCGAGCGTCTCGGCGGCCCGCTCGGCCGTCACGGCCATCCGCGAGACGCCCACGATCGTCACGTCCGATCCCTCCCGAGCCACCCGTGCATGGCCGAACGGCACGAGCAGGTCATCCGCGTCGGGTACCTCGCCGCGCACGCCGTAGAGGGACTCGTGCTCGATGAAGATCACCGGGTTATCGTCGCGGATGGCGCTCTTCAAGAGGCCCTTGGCGTCGGCGGCGGTTGCGGGCACGGCCACGAGCAGCCCGGGTACGTGCAGGAACAGCGCCTCCAGGCAATGCGAGTGGGTCGGCCCGAGCTGGTGGCCGGCGCCCTGGGGCATGCGCACGACCAGCGGCACCTTCGCCTGGCCGCCGAACATGTAGTGGATGTGGGCGGCGTGGTTGACGATCTGGTCGAACGCCAGCAGGGCGAAGTTGATCGTCATCAGCTCGACCACCGGTCGCAGCCCTGTCATGGCGGCGCCCACCCCGATGCCCACGATCGTGTTCTCGGAGATCGGCGTGTCGCGCACGCGCTTCTCGCCGAACTCCTTCAGCAGGCCGTCGGTGACCTTGAAAGCGCCCCCGAACACGCCGATGTCCTCGCCCATCAACACCACGTCCTGATCGCGCGCCAGCTCCTCGCGCAGCGCCGCGTTCAGCGCGTCTCGGTAGCGCATCTGCGTCATCAGCTCGTCCGCACCGAATACAGCCCCCGGACCTCATGGCCGAGCACGTACACGTCGTCATACAGGGACTCGGGCGAGGGGAAGGGAGAGCTCTCGGCGAACTCCACCGCGGCGTCTACGAGCGCGAGCGCCTCGGCGTCGATCCGCTCGCGCTCGCCCTCCTCGATCGCGCCCTCGCTCACGAGCAGCTCCCCGAACGCGGGGATCGGGTCGCGCTCGCGCCAGCTGGCGACCTCCTCCTTGCTGCGGTACTGCTCGGGGTCGGCCATCGAGTGGCCGCGGAAGCGGTAGGTGACGGCCTCGACCAGCAGCGGGCGGCGCTCCTCGCGCACGCGGCCGACCGCCTCCGTGAGCACCGCGTGCGTGTCGAGCACGTCCATCCCGTCGCAGCGCATCCCGGGCACGCCGAGGCTCTCGCCCTTGCGCCGCAGGTCGGTGACCGCCGAGTGGCGGCGCAGCGCGGTGCCCATGCCGAACTGGTTGTTGGTCACCAGGAACACGACCGGCAACTTCCACAGCGCGGCCAGGTTGAGCGTCTCGCCGAAGGTCCCCTGGTTGGACGCCCCGTCGCCGAACGTGCACAGGGTCACCTCGTCGGTCCCCCGGTAGTCGCTGGCGAGCGCGATCCCGGCGGCGATCGGCAGGTTGCCGCCGACGATCCCGTAGCCGCCCATGAACCGGCGGGCGAGGTCGAACATGTGCATCGAGCCGCCGCGACCGCCCGAGCACCCGTCGACGCGCCCGAACAGCTCGGCCATCACGTTCTCCGGCGGCGTGCCCCGGACGAGCGCGTGCCCGTGCGAGCGGTAGGTCGAGATCAGGTAGTCGTCCTCGCGCAGCGCCCGAGCGCTGCCCACGATCGTGGCCTCCTCGCCGATCGACAGGTGCAGAAAGCCGCCGACCTTGGCCCGGGCGTACATCTCGCCCGCCCGCTCCTCGAAGCGCCTGATCAGCGTCATCGTGGCAAGCCACTCGCGCGCGACGTCGGGCTCGGGAAGGGCCCGCTGAGACGAGCTCGACTCCGACGGTGGCTCGGGCGGGCTTGCCATCAGTGCTCCACGGTACTCCAGCGCGCGATGAACTCCCCGGCTTCCAGCTGGGCGAGGTCGGCGCGCAGCGCCCGCGCGAGCTTGGAGGCCTCCTGCGGCGGGCGCTCCCAGAAGAGCACCACTTCGCCGCTGTCCACCTCCACGATCTCGATGTGGTCGACGCGCGCGGTGTCCGCCAGCAGCGCAGGCGCAAGGCCCCCGCGGGTGACGATCATCCGGTAGGCGTGGCCGGCCTTCACCTCGCCCTCGCTCCCGGCGCGTCGGTGGGCGCTCCCGGCGCGCGGCCGCCCATCGCCGCCGCCGCGTCCTCGAGCAGGCGCTCGCCGAAAAACGCTCGGCCCGGCCCTCCGAGATGTGCGCCTGCGACCACGACCGCCGGAACATCGGTCACACCCATCTCCGCCGCCGCGGATGTCGCCGCTATCAGACGCTCGGCCACCGACCGCAGCTCGGCCCCGCGCAGGACCGCCGCGGGATGCATCTCGCAGGCGGCCGCCGCGATCAACACGAAGTCGGGATTCGCCAGCGAGCGCCCGCCGGCGAACGCCTGGCGGAAGGCCGCCTGGGCGAACGGCACGGCGCGGCCGATCGACTTGGCGTACGTGGCCACCCGCATGGCCAGAGAGCTGTCGAAGGGAAAGGGCTCCGGCCAGCGCAGCGGCTGCAGGCCGAGCCGCTCGGCGCGACGGGCGAGCTCGGAGCGGAAGACATCCCGCTCCTGCTCGCAGCGGAACGCGTCGAAGGTCGCGGCGGCCGGCAGCTCGCGGGCGAGCACCGGCTGCCACTCGGCCGGTCCGGGAAGGACGTGCAGAACCCGCTCGGCGGCGAGGTAGGCGAGCGGGCTGGCGAGATCGAAGTAGAAGGCCGCCGGCGTGGGCACGTCGCCGAGATTAGTGACCAAGCCAGAGGCGACCGCCTCAGCCGTGGATGAGCCAGCCGTCGGCGGCGCGGCCTGCCTCCATGACCGCCTCCGAGAGGGTCGGGTGGCCGTGGATGATGCGGGCGAGCTCGGGGAATCCGCCCTCGAGCGCGCGCACGTTGACCAGCTCCTGGATCAGCTCGGTGGCGCGCGAGCCGACGATGTGCCCGCCGAGCAGCTCGCCGTACTTGCTATCCCCGACGACCTTGATCATGCCGGTGCGGTCGCCGTAGACGATCCCGCCACCGACGGCGCCGTAGGGGACCTTGCCGACGACCACCTCGTAGCCCTGCTCGCGCGCCTGCGCCTCGGTCAACCCGAAGGAGCCGACGTTGGGGGTGCAGAACGTCGCGCGGGGGACATCCACGTAGGCGATCGGATGGGTCGGCCGGCCGACCATGTCCTCGGCGGCGATGATGCCCTGATCGGATGCCTTGTGGGCGAGCGCGGGACCTTCGACTAGGTCGCCGATCGCGTAGACGCCCGCGCGGCTGGTGCGCAGAGCCCCGTCGACTTTCACCAGGCCGCGGTCGTCGAGCTCGACGCCGGCCTCGGCCAGCCCGAGCCCATCGACGTCGGCGCCGCGGCCGGCGGCGATCACCAGGTAGTCGACCTCGGCGGTGTCCGAGCCGTGGGAGAAGCGCACACTGCTCGCACCCGCCTGCACGTCGGCCACGGGAGTGCCCGTGCGCACGTCGATGCCCTGGCGCTTGAGGCCGCGCTCGACCAGGCGGGAGATGTCGGCGTCCTCGCTCGGGAGCACCCGCTCGAGCGCCTCGACCAGGATGACCTGGCTGCCCAGGCGGGCGAAGCCGGAGGCGATCTCCGCGCCCGAGGCGCCCGCGCCGACGACGGACAGGCGCGCCGGCAGCTCGGCCAGCGCCCAGGCCTCCTCGGTGCCGATCACCCGCCCGCCGTACTCGACGCCGGGGATCGCCCGCGGGACCGAGCCGGTGGCCAGGATCACGCCGCCGGCGCCGATCTCCCGGCGGCCGTCCGCAGACTCGACCAGCACGTCGCCGTCGGCGCTCACCGCGGCGTCGCCCTCGACCAGGTCGATGCTGTTCTTCTTGAACAGCCCGGCCACCCCGGAGGTGAGCGTGGAGACGACTTTCTCCCGCCGCGCCTGGATCGCCGGGTAGTCGACCTCCACGCCGCCGACGTGCAGCCCGAACTCGTCCGCGTCGCCGATGTCCGACAGCAGGTCGGCGCAGCGAAGCACGGCCTTGGCGGGGATGCACGCGTAGTTCAGGCAGCGCCCGCCGACCTTGTCGCGCTCGATCACAGCGGTCTTCATCCCGAGCTGGGCAGCCCGGATCGCGGCCACATACCCGCCCGGCCCGGACCCGATCACGATGCAGTCATAGCTCGACTCGGCCATCGGCGTCGCACACTATCGAAGGTCATTGTGCGATCGAGGACGCCGCCCCGCGAAGGCTATCGGCGACCCTGGTGTTCCCCCGCCTGGATGCGGCCCATGACGCGCACGAGCTTCCAGAACAACCAGCCTCCGAGCCCGACCGCGAGCAGGCACTCGCCGGCGGCGGCGAGCGTCGAGGCGACGATGAGCGCGAGCGAGGTGACGAGGATCTGGAAGGCGAGCAGCGCCTCGAAGCCGAGAACCGCCCAGTAGCGCCGGCGGTACATGCTCACGGCGAGCACCGCGAGCACCGCTGCGAGGAACGCCCCGCCGGCGAGCGACCCGCCGTGGCTCGAAAGGTCGTGGACCGTCAGCGAGCCGACGAGCACGCCCATCGCCAGCAGGGCGCACACGCCCACGGCGACCAGCAGCGCCGCGGGGCGCTCGTCCTCGGCGAGTGGCTCCAGAGCGGCGCCGGCGCCGGGATCGTCGCTCAACCCGGGCGCTCCGGAGATCGTGCGTCGAGCTGCTCGCGCAGCGCCCGCGCCGCCCGCTCGGGATCATCGGCGCCGGCGATCGCCCGCAGCACGCACACGCGCAGGGCGCCCGCGGCAAGCGCATCGTCGAGGTTCTGGGCGTCGATCCCGCCGATCGCGAAGAAAGGCACCGGCGAGTGGGCTGCCGCGTAGCCGATCAGCTCCAGCCCGACGGCCGGGCGCCCTGGCTTGGTCTGCGTCTCGTGGATCGGTCCGACGCCGATGTAGTCGACCAGGGCGGGATCGACCGCGTCGATTTCCTGGCGTGAGTGCGTCGAGAGGCCGATCAGCACCCCCGGGCCGACCAGCTCTCGCACGTCGGCCACCGGCATGTCCTCCTGGCCGACGTGCACCCCGTCCGCGCCCGCCTCCAGTGCGACCCCCGGACGGTCGTTGACGATAAACAGCGCCCCCAGCCGCTCGCACAGGGCCCGCGTCGCATCGGCGACGGCGGTGAGCCGATCGTCAGGCAGGTGCTTCTCGCGCAGTTGCACGATGTCCACCCCCCCGGCGATCGCGCCGCGCAACAGGTCCGGTAGCTCGCTCCCGTCGGGGGAGGCCGCGCACACTAGGTACAGCCGCGCGGCCGTCAGGCGCGCCCTTCGCTCGGCGCCGCGGTCATGGTCTGACATATGCTCGGAGTCTCGCATGCGCCGCTGCCACCGTCGGCGATGGTGCCCGGCTGCCTCGGGCAGACGCTCGCTTGAGCGATCTACACGCTCGGGAGGCCCAGCTGGACGCTCGCATAGCGGGCCGGGCGCGGGCTAGCATCAACTGGATGCCCGAGACGACCGCCGAGATGAGCGATGACGGCCAGATCGACGTCGTCGTCGTCGGCGGCGGCATCATCGGCCTCGCGCTCGCCTGGCGCGCGGGCCAGATGGGGATGTCGGTCATCGTGCTCGAGCGCGACGCAACCGGGCGGGGAGCCTCGGGCGTGGCTGCCGGGATGCTCGCGCCGGTCGCCGAGGTCGAGTTCGGGGAGGCCGGGCGGCGGCTGCTCGAGCTGGGCCTGCGCTCGGCCGAGATGTGGCCGGAGTTCGTCCGTGAGCTCGAGGCCGCAGCCGGGTCCGAGGTCGGGCTGCTGCGGACGGGGACCCTGGTGCTCGCCCGCGATCGGGACGACGCGCTCGAGCTCGAGCGCCAGATCGCCTTTCGTCAGACGCTCGGGCTGTCCGTGGAGCGCCTGCGCCCCAGCGAGGCCCGCGAGCGCGAGCCGGCCCTCGCCCCCACCGTCCGCCTCGCACTCGAAGCGCCCGACGATCACTCCGTCGACCCGCGGCTGGTCCTCGCCGCGCTGCGGCGTGCCTGCCGGGCGGCCGGGGTGCAGGTCCGCGAGCACGCGCCCGTGGCCCGCATCGAGCTCGACGGGCCGCCCCAACCGGCTCGCCCCGCCGGGCGCATGACACGGCGGGTGACCGGGGTGACGCTCGCGGACGGCGCGCGCCTGCCCGCCGGGCAGGTCGTGCTCGCCGCCGGCCCCTGGTCCGGGCGGCTCGAGGGGCTGCCCCCGGACGCCGGCGTGCCGGTGCGTCCCGTCAAGGGCCAGATCCTGCGCCTGCGCGACCCTGCCGGAGCGGGGCTGCTGAGACGGGTGGCCCGCTTTCGCGGCGGCTACCTCGTCCCGCGCGCCGACGGCCGCTACGTCCTCGGCGCGACCGTCGAGGAGCGCGGCTTCGCCCTCGCCCCAACCGCCGGGGGCGTGTACGAGCTGCTGCGCGACGCCCACGAGCTCGTACCCGGCATCGGGGAGCTGGAGATCGAGGAGCTGTCCGTCGGCCTGCGCCCGAGCACCCCCGACAACCTCCCGGCCATCGGCCGCGGCGCGCTCGACGGACTGGTCTGGGCGACCGGTCACCACCGCAACGGCATCCTCCTGGCGCCGCTCACGGCCGAGCTCGTCGCCGGAGTGCTCGCCGGGGGAGAGAACCCAGATCCCCTGCTTTCGCTGTGCGCTCCCGACCGCTTCACGGCCGTATGCGACCACGCGCGGCCCGCCGGCGGCCCCCCCGTGGGGGCCGTATCATGATCGTCCTCAACGGGCAGGATTCCGACCTGAGCCCGGGGGAGACCGTGGCCGCGGTGTTGGGGCGCCTGGGTCTCGAGATCGACGCCCGCGGGGTCGCCGTGGCCGTCGACGGCCAGGTGGTCCCCCGCGCCGGCTGGGAGACCTTCGCGCTGCCCGCCGACGCGCGTGTGGAGGTCCTGAGCGCGATGCAGGGAGGATGATGCGGGTATGCCCGACACGATGAGCACCTCCCCGACCGCCTCCTCCGGCGCCGAGCGCTCGGCGCCCGCCGCCGAGGACACGTTGAGCATCGCCGGGCGGACGCTCCGCTCGCGGCTGCTGCTCGGCACCGGCGGCTTCCCCTCGCTCGAGCTGATGTCCGCGGCGATCGCCGCGAGCGGCAGCGAGCTGGTGACAGTCGCCCTGCGTCGTATCGATCCCGGCGCGCGCGGCTCGCTCATCGACGTTCTGGCCGGCGCGGGCGTGCAGCTGCTGCCGAACACCGCCGGCTGCCACACCGCCCGAGATGCCGTCCTCACCGCGCGCCTGGCCCGCGAGGCGTTCGCCACCGACTGGATCAAGCTCGAGGTGATCGGCGACGAGGACACGCTCCTGCCGGACGCCCCCGAGCTGCTGCGCGCCGCCGAGGAGCTCGTCGACGAGGGCTTCGTCGTGCTTCCCTACACGACCGATGACCCGGTGCTCGCGCGGCGGCTGGCCGACATCGGCTGCGCGGCCGTCATGCCGCTCGGCTCGCCCATCGGCAGCGGCATGGGCATCCGCAACCCGTACAACATCGCCCTGATCCGCGAGGCCGTGGAGGTGCCCGTCGTGCTCGACGCCGGCGTCGGCACCGCCTCCGACGCCGTCTGGGCGATGGAGCTCGGGTGCGATGCCGTGATGGCCGCCTCGGCGATCTCGCGTGCCCAGGACCCCGTGCGCATGGCCCGCGCGATGCGCGCCGCCGTCGAGGCCGGACGCCTGGCCCGCGGCGCCGGACGCATACCCCGCCGCAGCTACGCCACCGCCTCGACCTCCGACGAGGGCCTGCCCGACTTCGGCTAGTGTCCGACTCGGGACACTACGCCCGCGGGGTGCGGGCGCCTCCCGCGTCGATCACCTGATGACTTCGATCGTCCCGTTCATCGTCGCCGGCTGGGTTGTCGACTCGTAGTGGATGACCCCCGGCCTTTCGACCTTGATCTCGAACGTCCCGTTTTCGCCGAAGTCCTTGGACGCGAACTTCTGCGGGCCGGGGCCCACGCTCGTGACGTTGTGTTCGGTCGAGTCGTAGTTCGTCCACCTGATCGTGCTGCCGACCTTCACCCTGAGCGTGTCCGGGACGATCGCGATGTTGCGGTAGGCGATCTGGACGACCCCGCTCTGGATCGGCGCGGAGGCTTCCGGCGTGGCGAACTTCGGCGTTGTCGTCGGTTTCAACGCCCCGCTGGAGCTCGGCGCGGAGCCGCCCGCGGTGTGCGCCGCCGTGCTCGCGCTCGTGGCCGTGGTGCCGCCGGACTTGCCCGAGGACCCGCAGCCGGCGATCAGCCCGGCCACGAGCAGCAGCGCGGAGCAGGCGAGGAGTGTCGAACGGCTTCGTCTCATCGACTCCGGCACCCTAGCCTAGACTGGCTTGCCGATGCCACGGCATTTCCTCACCGGCGCCGAGCTGTCCGCCTCCGAGCTCGACGCGCTGCTCGATCGCGCGCTCGCCCTGAAGGCCGCGCCGCTGTCCTCGAACGCCCTCACCGGGCACAGCGTCGCGCTGATCTTCGAGAAGCCCTCGACGCGCACCCGCGTGTCCTTCGAGGTCGCCGTCCACGAGCTCGGCGGGCACCCGGTGCTGCTGCGCCCCGAAGAGCTCCAGCTCTCGCGGGGGGAGGCCCTGCGCGACACCGCGATCGTCCTCTCCCGGCACGTCGCCGCGATCGGGGTGCGCACGGGACCGGACGCGATGCTGGAGGCGCTCGCCGCCGAGAGCGCCGTCCCGGTCATCAACATGCTCACCGCCCGCCACCACCCCTGCCAGGCCCTCGCCGACCTGCTCACGCTGCGCGAGGCCTACGGCTCGCTCGGCGGTCTGCGCGTGGCCTACGTCGGCGACGGCAACAACGTTGCCCGCTCGCTTGCCGTGCTCGGCACCCTCGCCGGGATGCACGTCTCTCTGGCCTCCCCGGCCGGCTATACGCTCGAGGACGATCTCGCGCTGCCGAGCGGCGCCCGCGGCCTCGTCACCCACCACACCGACCCGCTCGAGGCCGTCGCGGGGGCGCAGGCCGTGTACACGGACGTGTGGGTGAGCATGGGCGACGAGGACACCGCCGCCGACCGCCGCGCCGCGCTTTCCGCCTACCGCATCGACGACCCCCTGCTCGACGCCGCCGCTCCCGGCGCCTTCGCCATGCACGACCTCCCAGCCCATCCCGGCGAAGAGATCTCGCCGGAGGTCCTCTACGGGTCGCGCCAGCGGATCTGGGACCAGGCGGAGAATCGCCGCCACGCGCAGAAGGCGCTGCTGGAGCTGCTGATCGCCCCCGCGCCGGTCCCATGAGCGACGAGACGCCGCAGGCGCTGGCGGGCCGTCCGCAGCGGGGGGATGAGCTGGAACTTCATATTGATGCGCTCGCCTTCGGCGGCGAGGGGATCGCGCGGTTGGGCGACGGGGGGTACGTGGTGTTCGTCGCCGGGGCCATCCCCGGCGACCGTGTGCGCGCGGTCGTACACAAGCGCAAGCGCAGCTATGCCCACGCCCGCACCCTGGAGGTGCTCGAGCCGAGCGCCGAGCGGATCGCGGCGGTGGCCCTGCACCCGGGTGCACCGTGGCAGGTGATCCCGTATGAGCGCCAGCTGGAGATCAAGCGCGGGCAGGTCGACGAGGCGCTGCGGCGGCTCGGTCACCTGGACGGGTTCGAGCTGCAGGAGATCGTGCCGGCGATCGAGCCGTGGCGCTACCGCAACAAGCTCGAGTACTCCTTCGGCAACGGCGATGGTACGGACGGCACCGGCACCGGCGACGGGGATGGCAACGGGGATCGCGCGGCGGAGCTGGTGTGCGGCTTCCACGCCCCCGCGGGCGGCAACCGGGTCGTACCGATCACGGACTGCCTGCTGGCCTCCGAGCGGGGGAATCTGGCCCGCGAGCTGGCCCTCGGCTGGTGTCGCGCCCAGGGACTCACGGCCTGGGAGCGGGGGCGGCGGGGCCGCGAGGACCCCGCGCGGGCAGACGTGGATGCCGAGCGTCGGGAGCGGACGGGCGCGGCGAGCGACGGGCGCGCCCGGCTGCGCAACCTCGTGGTGCGCGAAGGCCGGCGCACGGGAAGGCTGCAGGTCCGGATCGTGACCACCGACGGAGAGCTCGAGGCCGGCACCCTCGCGGCTGCGCTGAGCGAGGGACTCGGCGAGCACCTCGGCGGCGTGCTGTGGACGCGCTCGCGCAGCCTCGCCGAGACGACCGCCGGCGGGGAGACCGAGCTCGTGTGGGGCGAGGCCGAGCTGCCCGAGCGCCTGGGTGAGCTCGACCTGCGCATCTCCGCCGAGGCGTTCTTCCAGACGAACACCGAGATGGCCGAGCTGCTCTACGGCGTGGCCACCGAGTACGCGGCGCTCGAGGGCTGGGAGCGCGTGTACGACCTGTACTCGGGAATCGGCACGATCGCGCTCACCCTGGCCCCGCGGGCGGGCGAGCTGTGGGGGATCGAGCTGGTCGAGCAGGCTGTCGCCGACGCGATCGCCTGCTCGCGGCGCAACGAGATCACGAACGTCCACTTCTTCGCCGGCGACACCCGCACGGCCCTGCCCGAGCTCCTCGAACGGGCCGGGCGCCCCGACCTCGTCGTCGTCGACCCACCCCGCGCGGGCCTGTCCAAGAAGGTGGTCCACCGCATCATCGACGCCTCGCCCAAGCGGATCGTGTACATCTCCTGCAACCCGACCACGCTCGCGCCGAACGCCGCCGAACTCGTCGAGGCCGGATGGGTCCTGCGCAAGGTTCGCCCGGTGGACATGTTCCCCCAGACTCACCACATCGAGGCCGTGGCACTCCTCGAGCGAGAGTAGGGTTCCCACGATGCGCGCGGCGACCATTCGCGAGAACGAGATCGTGATCGAGGAGCACCCCGACCCTGTGCCCGGGTCGGGTGAGGCGCTGGTGCGCGTCCACGCGGCAGGGCTGAACGGCGCGGACATGATGCAGCGCCGGGGGCTCTACCCGGCTCCGCCGGGCTCGCCGCAGGAGATCCCCGGGCTCGAGCTCGCCGGCGAGGTGGCAGCGCTCGGGCCGGGTGCCGAGCGCTTCGCGGTCGGCGACCGCGTGATGGCGATCGTCGGCGGCGGCGCCCAGGCCGAGTTCGCAACGGTCCACGAGCGCCAGCTGATGCCCGTGCCCGACGTGCTCGACTGGCCCGCGGCGGGTGGCCTGCCCGAGGTGTTCACCACGGCCCACGACGCCCTGTTCACCCAGGCCGAGCTGCGTCCGGGCGAGCGCCTGCTCGTGCACGGCGCCGCGGGCGGTGTGGGCACCGCCGCGATTCAGCTCGGCCGGACGGCCGGCGCGCGCGTGACCGCGACCGTCCGCCGGGAGGAGCTGCGCGGCCAGGTCGCCGAGCTGGACGCCGAGGCGATCGACTCCGAGGGCTTTGCCGCGCACGGGCCGTTCGATGTGATCCTCGAGCTCGTCGGCGCACCGAATCTGGCCGACAACCTCGGCGCGCTCGCCGCCGGGGGTCGGATCGTGGTGATCGGCGTCTCGGCCGGGGCCACCGGCGAGCTGAACCTGCTCGCGCTGATGGGCAAGCGAGCCCGCATCCACGGCTCCACGCTGCGCGCCCGTCCCCTCGAGGAGAAGGCTCTGGCTGCGCGCCGTCTCGAGCACGAGGTGCTCCCGCTGTTTCACTCCGGGGCGCTGGGAGTGCCGATCGCCGAGACCTTCCCGCTGGATCAGGCTGCGGCTGCCTACGAGCGCTTCGCGGCCGGCGGCAAGCTCGGCAAGATCGTGCTCACGGTGTGACAGAACCTCGCCCCAGGCTTCGGTCCCCTCAGTACGGCGGCTGGGAGGCGTACCAGTCGCCGAGCGTGCGGAAGGCCCCCCAGAACTCGCGCTTGGCGTCCTGTTCGTCGAGTGAGTCGTCGATGTTGGGCACGTACAGGGCGTCGATCGTCGGGGTCAGCTGCTGGATCTCGCCGAGCGCGCTCTGCAGCGGACGCGCGAGCGGGATGTCCATCTCATCGAGCGCGCTCAACGCCTCGGGGCCCATAACCACCACGATCTTGGGCTGGACGATCGCGATCTCCTCGACGACCCTGGCGACGCACGCGAAGTCCGCCAGCGAGGAGTCGCTCAGCGGGCACTTGACGCAGAGCGTGCCGTAGACGGCCAGCGGGTCGATCGACAGGCGCTTCAGCGACTTCATCAGCGCGCCCCCGGCCCGCCCGTAGAAGGCCACCCCCTCCTCGATCTCCGACGGCAGGGCAGAGTGCTTGAGCAGCATGATGTCCGCCTGGGGGTGCCCGGAGCCGAGCACGGGCATCAGGTTCCCGCGCGGGCAGTGCGGGCACGACTGCAGCTCGCGGGTAAGCGTGTTCAGCTCCCTGATCGCGCGCTCCAGGTACTTCTCGCGGATCTCGTCATCGGTCACGGGCATCGACCCCGAGGGATTTGACGGGGCGTCGTCTTGTCCTTGACGGTGCATCAGTACTTGCGGGGCGTGGGCGGGCTTCCTATCGACGCCCGCCGCTGCCCGAGGCCCGCCGCAGCCGCTTCAGGCGCCGCGCCTTGCTCGCCTGGCGCGCCGAGCGAGGAGTCGCGCGGGTCTGCAGGAACTTCAGCGCCTGCACGTACAGCAGGGAGGACGGGCGGGTGGTGATCTCGGCGTCACGCAGCGACTGAACGAACTCCGCCGGCCCCTCGAAATCGCGCATCCGGATTCGCACCGAACCGAGCCCCTGGGCCACGTGCGAGTCCGAGCCGGCGCCCGCCGGGATCCGGTACTTGGCTGCGAATCGCTCGGCCTCCTCGTTGAACGCGCTGATCGCCACGCGCGGGTTGAAGACCTCGATCGCGTCGATGTGCTCGAGAATCCTCAACAGGTGCTCGTAGTCGGGGACCGAGTGCATCCGGTCGAACGGATGGGGCACGTATACGACTCCGCCCTGACGCTCGATCTCCGCCACAGTCTCCTGCAGGCTCAGGCCGCGCGGGATCTTCTCCTCGATGAACAAACCGATCACCTCGCCCTGGCCGGCCGTCTTGACCTCCTCGCCGACGATCACCCGGACGCCGAACTCGGCGGCCTGCGCACGGGCCTCGAGGGCGCCTGAGATCTCGTTGTGGTCGGTCACCGCGATCGCCCCCAGGCACTGCTCACGGGCCGTCGCCAGCAGAACCTCGACCGGGGTCGCACAGTCGTGGGAGTGGTCGGTGTGCATGTGCAGGTCCACGTCTATCAGGGGCCGCTGGGCGATCTGGCGTCTCAGCGTGGGATCTCCGCTCCTCGAGTGGCGCCGGGCGGCCAGCGTGCGGTAGATGTCCTCGATCTCCGCCACCGAACCCTCGCCGTCCGGCAGCAGGCGGTAGTCGCCCGGGAAGTGGCGGGCCATGAGCTCGGCGGTCGCAGGAAGGCTCGCCGTGCGCGCGTCCAGGCGCCCGAGGAAGCTCTCGACGAAGCGACGCGCCAGGAGCGTTGAGAGCAGGCGCTCGCTGGAGGAGTGGAAGGAGCCGACGTTGAGCGCACGCGAATGGCGCAGCGCGGCATTGGAGGTGCTGGGCGCGAACGGCTCGTGCACGTGGACGAAGTCGAGCTCGACCATCGTGAGCAGTTCCTCGACGGTCCGGGCGACGTCGATCGGCAGCGCCGAGGTCCGGCGCCGGTTGTTGCCGGGGCGCCCGCTGGACCCCTGCAGATCGAGCACCTCGCCGACGGCGATCACCCGCGGGCTGCCTCCGTCGGTCCCCTCCAGCAGAGCCTGCGGTTCCCCCCGCGCCGCTCGAAGCGCCTTGCGCGAGGCCCGGACGCGCTCCTGCGAGCGCGACGGAGCAAGCACGAGCACGCGATGCCCGCGCTCGGAGAGCGCGGAGGCGATCCGCCTGACGTGGGCGTTCACGTCGTTCTCCTCCGCCTCCCACGGATACGGGGTCACGTGGGCAATGGAGAACAGCGGGGCCATCAGCTGGGGATTATCCTCCTGTCAGCTCGCCTTCGCCGAGGCCGGGGTGCGCGTGGCGCGTTTGGTCGACGCGCGGGGCCGGGCAGCGTACTTGGCGATGAACTTCTCGGTGTCGGTCCGCGCCTGCTCGTCGGGCCGCTGGTTGTGGGGCGACTTCATCAGGTAGGAGGAAGGCCCGTCCAGCTGTCCGCCGAGCCCGTGGTTGAGCGCGAGCTTGCAGCAGCGAACCGCGTCGATCACGATCCCCGCCGAGTTCGGCGAGTCCCACACCTCGAGCTTCAGCTCGAGGTTCAGCGGCACGTCGCCGAAGGCCTGGCCCTCGACGCGGATGTGGGCCCACTTGCGATCGGTCAGCCACGGCACGTAGTCGGAGGGCCCGACGTGCACGTCGCCGGCGGGGAGCTCGTGGTCCATGATCGAGGTGACCGCATTGGTCTTGGAGATCTTCTTCGACTCCAGCCGCTCGCGCTCGAGCATGTTGTAGAAGTCCATGTTGCCGCCCACGTTGAGCTGGGAGGTGCGCTCCACCTCCACGCCACGCTCGGCGAACAGGCGGGCGAGCGTGCGGTGCACGATCGTCGCTCCGACCTGCGACTTGATGTCGTCGCCGACGATCGGCAGTCCCGCCTTTTTGAAGCGCTTGTCCCAGTAGTCCTCGCGGGCGATGAACACGGGGATGCAGTTGACGAAGCCGCAGCCCGCCTCGAGCACCTGCTCGACGTACCACTTGGTCGCCTGCTCGGAGCCGACGGGCAGGTAGGAGACCACCACGTCGGTGTGGGTCTCCTTGAGGATCTTCACGATGTCCGCGGTCTCGCCGGGAGCCTTGGTGATCTTCTCCTTGAGGTACTTGCCGAGTCCGTCGTGGGTCATGCCGCGGTGGACGGGGACGCCCAATTTGGCGGGCACGGCCCGCCCGCCCTTGGCGAACTTGATCGTGTTGTTCTCCCCCGCCCAGATCGCCTGCCCGAGGTCCTTGCCGACCTTGCTCGAGTCGATGTCGAACGCGGCCGTGAACTCGATATCGCGGACGTGGTAGCCGCCGAGATCGACATGCATCAGGCCGGGGACGCGCGCGTTCGGGTCGGCGTCGCGGTAGTAGTGGATGCCCTGCACGAACGCCGAGGCGCAGTTGCCGACGCCGATGATCGCGACGCGCACCTTCCCCGACTGGTAGCGCCCGACGCCGTTCTTGGTGGCCGCTCCGTCGGTCTGGGCGTGGCCGTTGCTGGCATTGCTGTGTGTGCTCACTTGGACAGATTCCTTCCTAGAAGTTCGAGCTGAATACTCCGCCGGTCGCGTCCGGTCACACCGAGAGCTCCCGGCGGACGTGCCAGATGCGCTGCGCGACGGTGATCACGCTGAGTGCGGCCAGCACATACACGGCCGGCTGCAGCAGCTCGAAGCTCCCGAGCGAGGCGCCTCTGGCGAAGACGAGGCCGATCGCCAGGATCACGACTCGCACGGGCCGCGTGGCGATCCCGACCTTGCACTCCACGCCCAGCGCCTCGGCGCGCGCGCGTGTGTAGCTGACGATCAGCGAAGCCAGCACCGCCACCACCACCGCGGCGGTCGCCACGCGGTCCTCGTGCAGGGCGAAGTAGCCGGCGACCGCCGTCAGCACGACCCCCTCCTCGATGCGGTCGAGCGTCGAGTCCAGGAACGCCCCGAACGGCGTGCCCTTGCCCGACATGCGCGAGTAGCGGCCGTCGAGCGTGTCCATGGTCGAGCCGACGATGAACGCGACGCCGCCGAGGAAGAACAGCCGTTCCCACACGAGAACCGCCGCGAGCAGGTTGAGCGCGAAGCCTGTCAGGGAGATCGCGTTGGGCGTCAGCCGCGACTCGATCAGCCGGTTGCGCATGAGCGCTCGCCGTTGCTCTACCGCCATCTATCCGCTCGCCGTGAGCCGCGCCGGCGAGACGGCCGAGAAGCGCCACACGCCCGGCCTGACGCGCGCCAGCCAGCTCGCGCCGTAGGCGGAGAGCCCGGCGGTGAGCGCGCCGAGGAGCGCGTCGAAGATGAAGTGGTTGGCCGTCACCACGATCACGAACGCCATCAGCAACGGGTAGAGCATCCACAGCACCTTCACGATCCGCCGGCGCGACAGGCGGGCGAGCGGGCCGCCGATCATCAGAGCGAACGCGACGTGCATCGACGGGACCGCGGCGTATGGATTGAACAGGGCGTTCATCGAGGCGCTGGCATGGGACACGTGCACGCCGGCGAAGTCCGAGACGCTGTCGATGAATCCCCACTCGGGCATGAAGCGCGGCGGGGCGGTCGGGAAGACCGTGTACCCGACGAGCGCTATCGCCATGGCGATCAGGAACATGTTGCGCACGAAGTAGAAGTTGCGGTTGTGGCGCAGGTACAGGTAGAGCAGGGCGGCGACGGTCACGGTGGTCTGCGCGTTGACGTACAGCCAGCTGGCGAGAATCATCACCAGGTGACTGCCCGACGCCCACGCCTGAATCGAGGGCTCGACGAACAGGTGCAGCGTGCGCTCGAGGGAGATCAGGTCGCGTGCGTGGGCAAAGGCGGCGCTGGCATCGCCCTCGACCAGTCCCCGCACGAGCCTGTAGGCGAGATAGGCACAGGCGAAGAGCGAGACCTGCCGCAGCGCGTCCAGCCATCCGTGCGGTAGGACGCGCGCCTGCAGGAGACGAGCGCGGGCGACCATCGAGGAAAAGCCTAGACCATGCTCAGTTACAGCGAGCGGCACTGCTGAAAAGGCGCTGCAGCGAGAAGCGGATCACGAGGTGAAAGCTGCCCGGCCGGCGCGCCTGGATCTCCGTCCAATCCCCCGGCGCGCGCTCGACGCAGCCGCTGCCGGCGCCCAGCGCCCAGTAGCGGGTGAAGTGGACTTGCACGGTGTACGCGCCCGGGCGCGGCGCATACAGCGTGAGCGAGTCGGTCCCGGCGGCCCTCAGGACGGCGGGCGCCTGCGCCAACGGATGGGCGCCGAGCACCGCGAACAGGCGCCAATGCGCCGAGGCCCAGACTTCGCGCAGGTATGGGAGCCGTCCGGAGCGCAGCAGACGAGCCTCGGAGGCCGCCGAGTAGTCCGGCTGGGCGTCCGGCAGCGCGATGTAGGAGATCGCCTGTTCGTCGAGCCATGCGCGGTAGCGCGCGGCGCTCAGCGGGGTGGATTCGTCGTAGAAGATCCCGTTGCGATAGACGTCGATCTGGCGCTCCCAGCCGCGGGCGATCATGACGTGGGGAGCTACCCAGCGGGCCTCCGAATGTTCGTTCATCGGGACGACCTCGATGCGCGCCGGGCGCCCGGAGTAGCCGATGTCGAGGGCGTTCAGCTCGTCGATCAGCGGCGTGTAGTAAGAGGCGTGGGCGGCGGGGTTGGAGACCGCCGCCGCGAAGTCCGCCAGCGGTGCGTTGGCCTGCCAGTAGAGCAGCAGGGGCGCGGCGGCGAGCAGCATGCCGGGACGCCGCCCGATCGAGGACCCGCCGAGGAGCACGAGCGCCGCCACCGGAGCTCCCATGAGCGCGGCGAGCCGGTCGGCGTTGCCGCCGACGGCCGTCGGGATCAGATAGGAGCCGGTCAGGGCGAGGGCGTAGAGCAGCGTCCCTGTCAGCAGCACCCGCTGGCCGGCCCGCGATCGCTCGCGCGGGATCAGCGCGGCGATCGCGAGCACCCCGGCGAGCGCCGGGTAGAACGCCGAGGCGGCGAACGGCTGGGAGCCGCCTTCGGGGAAGGCGAGCGCCAGCAACGCGATCGGCGCGAGCGCGGCGAGCGTCAGCGCTGCATGGCGGCCGCGTTCGTCGCCCGCCAGCGCCCACGCGAGGAAGGCAAGCGCCAGGAAGGCGCCGTCGACGGGACTGGCCAGAGAGGTGAGCACCGTGAGCAGAAAGGCAGCGCCGTACAGACCTCGCTGGGCGAGCAGCAGCGCCCCGAGTCCGATCGGCAGACCGAGGTCGAAGGGGACCCGGTTGGAGAGCAGCCCGATCGCCGCGCCCAGGGCAAACCAGGCGGCGGCGATGCGTGTCGCCCGCCGCGGATAATGCTCCTTGATGAGCGCTGTGAACAGCGCGCTTGCGAGGGTCATCGACAGCGCCGCGAGCAGCTGCGGTCCGATCAACGCACCGAGCGCGGGAGCGAGCACCGAGTAGGCGACCAGGTGATGGCCTCCGTACCACGAGTCGTCCCACAGCGTGAAGCCCACCCGGCTGAACAGTTCGCTGCGGTAGGCCGCCGCGGCCAAATCGCTGCTGGGCGGCGCGCCGATCACGTACACGAGCCCGAGAAATGCCGTGATCGTCCAGGCGGGCGCCGTCGCGCGCGACCGTCTCCTGCCGGGCGAGATCTGCGCCCGCCGGCCGGATCGGAGCGCGAGGTCGCTCACTCTGCGATCAGGAAGTCGATCAGCCGGTCGACCGCGTCGGGACGGTCCAGCCACGGATAATGGCCGGCATCGGGGAGCTCGAGGAGCTCGGCGTGGGGCAGCGCGCTCGCGTACTCGCGCCCGAATCTGGCGGGGATGTAGGGGTCCTTCGCGCCCCACACGACCAGCGCCGGCATCGCCAGCAGGCCCAGCCGCCCGCCGGCCGCGGCGAGCACCTCCGGCGGTGAGCTGCGATACAGGCGCAGGATCGCTCGCTGGGTGCCCTGGTCGAAGTGGTCGAGGACGCTGTCCAGCCACGCGTCGGGCAGCGGACCCGGCGTCGCGTTGGACTCTCTGCTGGCAAGGCGCAGGGTGAAGCGGTTGGTCGTTCCCATCGCCAGCTCGCCGAGGCCCGGTGCTCGCCAGATGCGCCCCGTGCGGTGCCAGCGGTAGCCGGGGAGCAGCGGCACTGTGTTGACGATCGCGATGCGCTCGATGCGCTCGGGCATGCGCTGGGCGAAGGCGAGTCCCACGGCCCCCCAGTCGTGCATCACGAGACTCACCCGCTCGACCTCTACCTCATCCAGGAAGCGCTCGATGAAGCGGTCGTACTCGTCGATCGTGTAGCGCAGGAAGCCGGGCTTGCCCGAGCGGCCGAAGCCGGGGAGATCGGGCGCCAGCCCGCCGGTGCGCCGCAGGAGCTCGATCCAACCGTCGGAGTTGTCCGGGACCCCGTGCAGGTACAACGGCACGGCGGCCGGCGCGCCGCCGGTGGCGGGAGCGGGAGCGCTGCGCCAGAACACCGGCAGGCTGCCCTGTGGCGCGGACCCCCCATTGCCGGGGCCGGGCGGGATGTCGATCTCGCCGGTGTGGTCGCTGACCTCGGGCACCTGGCGAGGATATAGGGCGCTCGTCGCCCGTTCGCATTACCGTTGGCCGGTGCCGCCGATCGCCTCCCGCCGCGCCGTGCGCCGTCCCGCCGGCTCGCCTGCCTCCGCTTGGGTTCGCCCGCGGCGCGCGCGAGTCGTGCGGATCCGCGACCGCCTGCGCGAGGTCTACGGCGCTCCGCTGATGGCGCCCCACGGCCAGCCGATCGCCGAGCTGATCCTGACCGTGCTCTCGCAGTCGACCAACGACCGCAACCGGGACGTCGCCTACCTGCGGCTGCGCGAGCGCTTCGGGCGGGCGGGATGCGTTTGGCGGGCCGTGCGCGACGCGCCGCTGGCCGAGGTCGAGGAGGCGATCCGGCCGGGCGGCATCTCGAAGGTGAAGTCGGCCCGCATCCAGGCGATCTTGCGCGCGATCTCCGAGGATCCAGGTGGCCGGCCGGACAGACGGCCACCGCACGAGCTCTCGCTCGACTGGTTGGCTCGCGCGCAGCTCGGGGAGGCTCGCGACTACCTCGTCTCGCTTCCAGGCGTGGGACGCAAGACGGCCGCGTGCGTGCTGCTGTTCGCCTATGGCCGGCGCGAAGTGCCCGTCGACACCCACGTCTCGCGTGTGGGCACCCGGCTGGGGCTGCTGCGCCAGGGCGCCCCGTTCGAGGAGCTCCACGAGCAGATGCTCGCCCTCACACCGCCGGGCCAGGAGCTCGAGCTGCACGTGAACCTCCTGCGCCATGGCCGGCGGACGTGCCATGCCCGCTCGCCCAACTGCCGGGACTGCGCCCTCGCGCGCATGTGCCCGAGCCGGGAGGCGTTCATCTGAGAAGGCGGTCGCGCTCACCCGCGCGGAAGCACCGCGAAGGCGATGACGGCGTACTGCAGCGCGGCGGCGGCGAGCACGAGCGCGTGGAACACCTCGTGGTAGCCGAACACCTTTGGCCAGGGGTTCGGTCGGCCGCTTGCGTAGACGATCGCCCCGATCAGGTAGAGGACGCCCCCGGTCGCCAATCCGGCCACGCCGAGCCAGCCGATCGCCGCGGGGAGCTCTCCGAAGACGGCCGCGGTGAGGAGGCCGAGCACGACGTAGACGGCCGCGAACAGCCACTTCGGCGCGTCGATCCACAGGAGCTTGAACACCACCCCTCCGAGGGCGCCCGCCCACAGCACGATCAGGATCACGTTCGCCAGCGAGCCCTTCAACGCGAGCAGCGCGACCGGCGTGTAGGTGCCGGCGATCAGCACGAAGATCATCGAGTGGTCCAGGCGCCTCATCCAGCGTCGGGCGCTCGGCCTCCAGGTCACGCGGTGGTAGAGGGCGCTCGTGCCGAGCAGCCCCGATACGGCGACCGCGTAGATGCTCGCGGCCAGCCGCGCTCTCCCGTCGGATGCGCCGAGGATCAGGGCGACGCCGCAGCCGAGCGACACGAAGAACGCGTACTCGTGGAAGACGCCACGCAGCCGGGGCTTGAGTGGCCCCGACGGGACCATGTTCATGCACAGACGGTACCGCTCTTCGGCCGGGTGCGGGCGCACAGCTCTTCGCTCGGCGACCGAGCGCGAGCCCGCTTGGCGACTGAGTGCGAGCCCGCTTGGCGACCGAGCGCGAACCCGGCACTTGACGCCTCGTAGGAAATCTGCCACACTGGGACGCAGATTTATAAAGCTTATCCGAAGGAGACATTTTCAACATGGCCAAGACCATAGGCATCGATCTCGGCACGACGAACTCGTGCATGGCGGTGCTCGAGGGCGGCGAGCCGACCGTCATCGAGAACGCCGAGGGCGGTCGTACGACACCGTCGGTCGTCGCATTCACGGCCTCGGGTGAGCGCCTTGTCGGCACCGTCGCCAAGCGCCAGGCCGTCACCAACCCGCAGAACACCGTCTTCTCGATCAAGCGCTTCATGGGCCGCAAGGAGGCCGAGGTGCGCGAGGAGGAGTCGATCGTCCCCTACAAGGTCGTCTCCGGTCCCAACGGCGACGCGCGGGTTCAGATTGAAGGCCCACCCACCCAGGGGCAACATTCCCCGCCGGAGATCTCAGCGATGATCCTGCAGAAGCTCAAGACCGACGCCGAAGCGTATTTGGGCGAGTCGGTCGACGGCGCGGTGATCACCGTTCCCGCGTACTTCAACGACGACCAGCGTCAGGCCACCAAGGACGCCGGCAAGATCGCCGGGCTGGACGTCAAGCGCATCATCAACGAGCCCACCGCCGCGTCGCTGGCCTACGGCCTGGACAAGGAGTCAGACCAGACGATCCTCGTGTTCGACCTCGGGGGCGGCACCTTCGACGTGTCCGTGCTGGAGATCGGTGACGGCGTGTTCGAGGTCAAGTCCACCGCCGGCGACAACCACCTCGGCGGCGACAACTTCGACAAGGCGATCGTCGACTGGCTCGTGAGCGAGTTCAAGAAGTCCCAGGGCATCGACCTGAGCGCCGACCCGATGGCCCTGCAGCGCCTGTACGAGGCGGCCGAGAAGGCCAAGATCGAGCTGTCGACGACCCAGGAGACGCAGATCAACCTGCCGTTCATCACCGCCGACTCCTCGGGGCCCAAGCACCTCGACACGCGCGTGACGCGCGCCAAGCTCGCCGAGCTCACCTCCGCCCTGCTCGACCGGGTCGTCGCGCCGGTTCGCCAGGCGATGGACGACGCGAAGAACAAGGGCGTCAAGGAGATCGACCACATCGTGCTCGTCGGCGGCATGACCCGCTCGCCGGCGGTCCAGGAGAAGGTCAAAGAGCTGACCGGCAAAGAGCCGCACCGCGGGGTCAACCCCGATGAGGTCGTCGCCGTCGGCGCAGCGATCCAGGCGGGCGTGCTCGCGGGAGACGTCAAGGACGTGCTGCTGCTGGACGTCACCCCGCTGACGCTCGGGATCGAGACCAAGGGCGGCGTCATGACCAAGCTGATCGAGCGCAACACCACGATCCCGACCCGCAAGGGCGAGGTCTTCTCGACCGCCGAGGACAACCAGCCGTCGGTCGAGATCCACGTCCTCCAGGGCGAGCGCGAGATGGCCCAGTACAACAAGTCGCTGGGCAAGTTCCAGCTCACCGGCATTCCGCCGGCTCCGCGGGGCATCCCCCAGATCGAGGTGGCCTTCGACATCGACGCCAACGGCATCCTCAACGTCTCGGCCAAGGACCTCGGGACGGGCAAGGAGCAGAAGATCGAGATCAAGGCCGGCTCGGGGCTCTCCGACGAGGAGATCAAGAACATGGTCTCCGACGCCGAGTCCCACGCCGAGGACGACCGCCGGGCACGCGAGCTCGCCGAGGCACGCAACAACGCCGAGAACGCCGCCTATCAGGCCGAGCGTCAGCTGGCCGACCTCGGCGACCAGGTCGACGCGGACTCCAAGTCGCGCATCGAGCAGGCCATCAAGGATGTCCGCGAGACGCTCGAGTCGGAGGACCCCGCGCTCATCAACGGCAAGGCCGAGGAGCTCCAGACGGCGTTCCACGCGGTCTCCGAGGCGATGTACCAGCGCGCCCAGGAGCACTCTGACGAGCACAGGCAGGCTGGTGCCTCCGGCAACGGCGCTTCCTCTGACGGCCACGGCGGTGCTCCCTCCGAGGAGGAGGACGTGGTGGACGCAGAGGTTGTCGAAGAGCCGAAGGCGTAGCGGTCGCCCCGATGACAGAGATCAAGCAGACCCTCGAGGATGCGTCGGCCGGTGATGGGGCGTCCACGTCTTCATCCGGCGCTTTCCCGCCGGCCGAAGACGTTCCCGCCCCTCTCGTCGGCGGAGACGCCTCCAGGGCCGATGGGCAGGGCGCGCTCGACGATGAGGAGGCGGCGGAGGTCAAGGATGACCTCGATACCCCGTTCGGGGCACAGGGCGAGCTGGTCAGGACGGCTGCCCAGCGCGACGAGTACCTGGCGCTTGCCCAGCGCACGCAGGCGGACTTCGAGAACTACCGCAAGCGGGTCGCCCGCGAGGCCGCCGCGGCACAGCAACGTGGGGCGATGAGCCTCGCCAAGGAGCTGCTGCCGGCACTCGACAACCTTGACCGGGCGCTGGAGGCGGCCGCCGAGGATGACCCGCTGCTGCACGGCGTGCGCCTCGTGCGCTCGGAGCTGAGGGCCGCGCTCGCTCGCGCGGGCATCGAGTCGTTCTGCCCCCTGGGCGAGCCGTTCGATCCTTCGGTGCACGAGGCGGTCGCCACCGCGGAGCAGCCGCCCGGCGGCAGTCCGAGTGGCACCGTCGTCGAGGTCTACCAGGACGGCTACCGCCTGGGCGAGGGCATCCTTCGTCCCGCCCGCGTGGTCGTGGCGGCTTAGAGCTGGGGTCCGATGGCGACTCGTACCGACTACTACAAGGCGCTCGGGGTCAGCAACAAGGCGACACCCGAGGAGATCAAGAAGGCCTATCGCAAGCTCGCCCGCCGGTACCACCCGGACCGCAACCCGGACGACAAGCAGGCCGAGGCGCGCTTCAAGGAGATCTCCCAGGCCCACGACGTGCTGGGCGATCCGGAGAAGCGCAAGCAGTACGACACGGGCTCTGGTCCCTTCGCTGCTGGCGGCGGGGCGGGCGGGCCCGGATCTGGCTTTGGCGGCTTCGGCAACTTCGACTTCGACGGGTCCTCGATGGGGGACATCCTCTCGAACCTGTTCGGAGGCTCGGCGAGTGGACGCCGCGTGCGCACCAAACCGCGGGCTGAACGGGGCCCCGACCTCGAGGCGCAGGTGTCGATCACCTTCGACCAGGCGATCTCCGGCGCCCAGGTCCCGCTGCAGGTGCCGATGCACGCGACCTGCACGACGTGCCGCGGTACGGGGGCCAAGCCCGGCACGACCCCGTCGGTGTGCCCCCGCTGCGAGGGGCGGGGAATCGAGACTCAGGGTCAGGGCATGTTCTCGATCTCCCAGCCGTGCTCGCGCTGCGGGGGCGCGGGCACGGTGATCGAGGATCCCTGTCCGACCTGCCACGGCAGCGGGGCGGTGAGGACGGTCAAGCGCCTGCGCGTGAACATCCCCGCGGGTGTGCGCGACGGCAGCCGCATCCGCCTGGCCGGGAAGGGAGAGCCGGGTCGTAACGGCGGCCCGCCGGGCGACCTCTACCTGATCACCCACGTGGCACCCTCGCAGCTGTTCACCCGCAAGGGAGACAACCTCGAGGTAGAGGTCCCGTTGAGCATCCCCGAGGCGCTGCGTGGCGCCGAGGTTCAGGTGCCGACGCTGAACGGAACGAAGACCCTGCGCGTCCGTCCCGGCACCGCGCACGGCACCGTCCAGCGCCTGCGCGGCGAGGGGCCGCCGAAGCCGGGGTCCCCCGGGGGGGCGGGGGCCGAGAAAGGCGACATCCATTACCGCTTCGTGATCGACGTCCCCGAGAAGCTGAGCGAGGAGCAGCAGCAGGCGGTCGAGGAGCTCTCCAAGGCGATGGGCGAGAACCCGCGCGCGGGGCTGTTCGCGAAGGAGGGGGCGGGCGATGGCTCGTAGGGAGACGCGGATCGCGTTCGAGACCGATCGCGGCGTGTTCATGATCTCGGTGGCGGCGCAGCTGGCGAACATGCACCCGCAGACGCTCCGCATGTACGAGGCGCGCGGCCTGATCGAGCCCAAGCGCTCGCCCAAGGGCACGAGACTGTACTCGCAGGAGGACGTCGAGCGCCTGCGGCGCATCCAGGAGATGACGGCCGAGCTGGGTCTCAACCTCGCGGGCGTCGAGCGCGTGCTCGAGCTCGAGCAGGAGATCGAGGGCATGCACGCACGCATCGAGGAGATGGAGACCGAGGCGCTCCAGGCGCAGGTGCGCCTGGCCGAGGAGCTCGAGCGGGTCCGCCGCTCCTTCCGCGCCGAGCTCGCCGTGCCGTATCGCGGCGGCCTGGGGCTCGTGCGCGCGGTCGACGCCCGCTCACCGTTCCCAACCCCACCCAAGAGGTCGTAATGCAGGCCGATCGCTTCACGATCAAGTCCCAAGAGGCGCTCGCGGCGGCCGGCCGGCTGGCCGAAGAGCGCCGCAACCCCCAGGTCACGCCGCTGCACCTCCTCGCGGCCCTGCTCGCGGAGGGAGCAGGCTCGCCGCAGTCCGCGCGCGCAGACTCTCCCGGAGGCGTCGTCCTCCCGGTCCTGAGCAAGCTCGACGTCGATCCGGCCGCCGCCCGTGCCCAGGTGCAGGACGGGCTCGCCGCGTTGCCGGTCATGGGCGAGGGATCCTCCGCCCAAGGAGCGCCGCCGGGCTCCGAGCTGATGTCCGTCCTGCGCGCCGCCGAGCGCGAGGCGGGATCGCTGGGCGACCAGTACGTCTCGACCGAGCACCTGCTGCTGGCGCTGGCCGCAGATAACGACCCACCCACCTCATCCACGCGCGTGCTCGCGAGCGTCGGCGCGACCCGCGAGCGGCTGCTGCAGGCATTGGCCGAGGTGCGTGGCTCCCATCGCGTCACCGATCAGTCCCCGGAGAAGCAGTATGAGGCGCTCGAGCGCTACGGAGCGGATCTGACGGCGGCGGCCGAGCAGGGCAAGCTCGACCCGGTGATCGGGCGCGACGAGGAGATCCGGCGGGTCATCCAGGTGCTCTCTCGCCGCACCAAGAACAACCCGGTCCTGATCGGCGAGCCCGGGGTCGGCAAGACGGCGATCGTCGAGGGCCTCGCCCAGCGGATCGTCTCGGGCGACGTCCCCGACTCCCTGCGCGAACGGCGCGTGATCGCCCTGGACATGGGATCGCTGATCGCCGGGGCGAAGTATCGGGGGGAGTTCGAGGATCGCCTGAAGGCGGTGCTTAACGAGGTGTCAGAGGCGCAGGGCAACGTGATCCTGTTCCTCGACGAGCTGCACACGATCGTCGGTGCTGGGGCGGCCGAAGGCGCCGTCGACGCCGCCAACCTGCTCAAGCCGATGCTCGCCCGCGGCGAACTGCGCTGCGTCGGCGCGACGACCCTGGACGAGTACCGCAAGTACATCGAGAAGGACGCCGCGCTCGAGCGGCGCTTCCAGCCGGTGATGGTCGGCGAGCCCTCGGTCGCCGACGCGATCGCGATCCTGCGCGGCCTGAAGGAGCGCTACGAGGTCCACCACGGGGTGCGCATCCAGGACAGCGCGCTGATCGCCGCGGCGACGCTGTCGGATCGTTACATCGCCGATCGCTTCCTGCCCGACAAGGCGATCGACCTGATCGACGAGGCGGCCTCGGGGCTGCGGATCGAGATCGACTCCCTTCCCACGGAGATCGACGAGGTCGACAGGCGGGTGATGCAGCTGGAGATCGAGTTGACGTCGCTGAGCAAGGAGACCGACCCGGCCTCGGCCGAGCGGCGCGAGGCGATCGAGCGCGATCTGGCGGAGCTGCAGGAGCGCTCGGCCGCGATGAAGGCGCAGTGGCAGAGCGAGAAGCAGGCGATCCAGGGGGTCTCCGACCTGAAGGAGCGACTCGAGCAGGCGCGCATCGAGGCCGAGCGGGCGCAGCGCGAGGCGGATCTCGAGACGGCCTCCAAACTGCTCTACCAGGACATCCCCGAGCTCGAGCGCGAGCTCGCCGAGCGCGAATCCAGCGAGGGCGGAGGGGATCAGGAGCACGATCGCTCCGGAGCGGGCGGGCATCAATACCTCAAGGAGGAGGTCGACGCGGACGACGTCGCCGAGGTCGTCGCCCGCTGGACGGGTATTCCGGTCAGCCGCCTGCTCGAGGGCGAAACGGAGAAGCTGATCCACATGGAGGACCGCCTGCACGAACGGGTGGTCGGTCAGGACGAGGCGATCGAGGCGGTCGCCACCGCGCTGCGGCGCTCCCGCGCCGGGCTGCAGGACCCCGACCGCCCGATCGGCAGCTTCCTGTTCCTCGGGCCGACCGGCGTCGGCAAGACCGAGCTCGCGCGCGCCCTGGCCGAGTTCATGTTCGACTCTCAGGACGCGATGATCCGCATCGACATGTCGGAGTACATGGAGAAACACTCCGTCTCGCGCCTCGTCGGCGCACCGCCCGGATACGTGGGCTACGAGGAGGGCGGTCAGCTGACCGAGGCGGTTCGCCGCCGGCCCTACTCGGTGGTGCTGCTCGACGAGATCGAGAAGGCCCACCCCGACGTGTTCAACACGCTCTTGCAGGTGATGGACGACGGGCGCCTGACCGACGGCCAGGGACGCACGGTCGACTTCAAGAACACCGTCCTGATCATGACCTCGAACATCGCGGTGCCGGCCGGCGTGGGCGACACGGAGATGCGCACGACGTTGCTCGAGCACTTCAAGCCCGAGTTCATCAACCGCCTCGACGACATCGTGCGCTTCGACGCGCTGAGCCGAGGGCAGCTCTCGGAGATCGTCGACCTCCAGGTCGCGCGCGTGCTCGAGCGGGTCGCCGAGCGCGGCGTGCAGGTGACGCTCAGCGACGATGCGCGCACGCTGCTCGGGAACCTCGGCTACGACCCGACCTACGGCGCACGTCCACTGCGCCGTGTCATCCAGAAGCAGCTGGTCGATCGCCTGGCGCTCGCGCTGCTCGCGGGTGAGATCCGCACCGGGGACTCGGTGCGGGTGGAGGCGGTCGACGGCGAGCTCGAGCTCGAGAAGGCCGCTCCGCAGGCGGCCGAGACCGCCGCAGCCGTATGATCCGTACTGGAGGCCATGATCTGAATGCCGAGCGCACGAGGAGCAGCCGCATCGCTCGCGACGACCGCGGCTCTGCTGGTGGCGGTGCTCGCCGCGGCGCCCCAGGCGAGCGCAGCCACGATCTACGCGTGCGTCAAGCGCAAGAGCGGCGCCGCGCGCATCGTCACGGTGCGCACGAAATGCAAGAAAAACGAGATAAAGCTGTACTGGAACACGACCGGTCCGGCCGGTAGGGAAGGCCATCAGGGCAAGACCGGCAAGGAAGGGGCGAGAGGCAGAGAAGGGGTCAGAGGCTTTCCCGGGACGACCGGAGCCACGGGACCCCAGGGGGTCGCCGGCAGCGCTCGTGCGTACGGGCTGCTGGCGCCACCGTGCGAATCTTGCGCCGAGCCGGGCGCCGGCACTCCTGAATTCTTCTCCCAGCTGGCCGTGCGCAAGAACGTCTCGCTTGGCGAACCGGTCTCCGGGTCGCCCGCGGGCACCTGGTGCTTCAACCTCGAAGGGGGAATCGAAGCGGCGGGCGCGATCGCCGTGACGAGCACGGTCAAGACGAGCGGACCGCACACCCACGACTTCCTGTTCGAAAGCGCGCAGTGGGTCGACGGCGCGCCGAACTGCAGTAAGTCGGGAGAGCTCGAAGGTGCAGACCGTCGGCTACATGCTCGAAGCGGGCGGCGTCCTGACGGCGATGCCCACCCGCGAAATCGCGTTCTCGTTCGTCCTCCCCTGAGCGCCCGGCGGTCACGGGACCGGAATGCCAATTGACAGCGGCCTTGGAACTCATGCTCGCCGGACGGCGCGCGGCCTGCCCATCGGGTACAACGAACACTGAACACGCGAGCAGAACGCGCGATCGCCCAAACCCCGGGAGGAGCCAACCGCCATGCCCACCTACATCATGCTCACGACCCTCACCCCCGAGGGCGTGCAGACGGTCAAGAACAATCCACAGCGCATCCAGGAGGTCAACAAGGAGGTCCAGCAGCTCGGCGCGACGGTGACCGCCCAATGGGCGACGCTCGGGCACACCGACTTCATCTCTGTGGTCGAGGCGCCCGACGACGGCACGATGGCTCGCGTCTCGCTCGAGCTGGGCTCGCGCGGGACCGCCCGCTACGAGACGCTGTCGGCGATCCCGATCGACGACTTCATCGCGTCGCTGTAACGTGGGACGCATCGTCGGCGGCTACGCATGGGGATCGGCATGGACAGGATGACGCCCGTCTGTCGTGGCCGGCAGGGCGACGATCCGTCGGCCCAGGAGGGGCGTCCGTCGAGCGTGCCCGGGATCTCGCTCGTGCCCGAGCCGATGGAGGAGGCGGAAGTGCAGGCGCAGCTCGATGACATCGACGTCGACGCCCCGCGCGTGGGCATCGTGATGGGCTCCAAGAGCGACATGGAGATCATGGAGAAGGCGGCCCACGAGCTGGAAGAGCGGGGCATCCTGCATGAGGTGCGGGTCATGTCCGCGCATCGCGAACCCGACCAGGTCGCCGAATACGCCAAGAACGCCCGCATGCGTGGCCTGCGGGTGATCATCGCCGGGGCGGGCATCTCGGCGGCGCTGCCGGGGGCCCTCGCCGCGCACACCGACCTGCCGGTGATCGGGGTGCCGCTGTCGGGCCGGCTCACCGCGGCCGGGGGGCTCGATGCGATCCTCTCGATCGTGCAGATGCCCCCGGGCGTGCCGGTCGCCTGTGTGGGCCTGGACAACCCGCGCAATGCCGCGATCCTGGCCGCGCAGATCCTCCGAGCATGATCGCGCGCTACACCCGCCCGGAGCTCGGCGGCCTGTGGACCGACGAGGGGCGCATGGACGCATGGCGGCAGGTCGAGCTCGCAGCCTGCGAGGAGCTCCCGGGCCTGCTCGGCGACGACGGTCCGAGCGAGGCCGAGCTGCAGGCGATCCGCGAGTCGCGCTTCACCGTGCAGGCGGTCGACGAGCGCGAGCGGGTGACCGATCACGACGTGGCGGCGTTCGTCGACGTGCTCGGTGCTTCGGCGGGCGAGGCCGGGCGCTGGATCCACTTCGGCCTGACCTCCTCGGATGTGCTCGACACCGCTCTGGCCCTGCAGCTGCGGGCGGCGGGCGAGGTGGTCGTCACGGGCGCCCGGTCGCTGGTGAGGGCGCTCGCCACGCGAGCACGCGAGCATGCACAGACGCTGTGTGTCGGGCGGACTCACGGCGTGCACGCCGAGCCGACGACGTTCGGCGTCAAGCTCGCGGGCTTCGCCTTCGAGGCCCATCGCAACGCCGTGCGACTCGAGCGCGCCTTCGACCAGGTGGCCGTCGGGGCGCTGTCGGGCGCGGTCGGCACCTACGCGGCCACCGGCCCCGACTTCGAGGCCCGCGTCCTCGCGCGGCTCGGTCTGTCGCGGGAGGAGGTGTCCACACAGGTCGTTCCGCGCGACCGCCACGCGGAGCTGCTCGCGGCGATCGCGCTCGCCGGGGCCGGCCTCGAGCGCTTCGCCACGGAGGTCCGCCACCTGCAGCGAACGGAGGTGGGCGAGGTCCAGGAGCCGTTCCGCGCCGGGCAGAAGGGCTCCTCGGCGATGCCCCACAAGCGCAACCCGATCAAGAGCGAGCAGATCTCGGGGCTTGCCCGCGTCCTGCGCGGCAACGCCCAGGCGGCCGTCGAGAACGTGGCGCTGTGGCACGAGCGCGACATCAGCCACTCATCGGTCGAGCGGGTCATCCTGCCCGACTCCACGATCCTGATCGACTATCTCCAGCACCGGGCGATCGCGCTCGTCGAGGGCATGACCGTTGACTGCGAGCGGATGCGCGCGAACCTGGAGCTGACCCACGGGGCGCTGTTCTCCCAGCGTGTCCTGCTCGCCCTCGTCGAGACAGGGCTCTCCCGGGACGAGGCCTATCGAGTCGTCCAGGAGCTGGCTCAGCGCGCCTGGGACGGGAGCACCGCGCTGCGCGAGCTGCTCGCCGCGGACGATCGCGCGCGCGGCCTGGATCTCGATGAGATCTTCGACTACTCGCACTATCTCCGCCACGCCGGCGAGATCCTCGCCCGCCTGGACGCGATCGCCTGACGCTTGGGGTAGCATCGCGCCACGTGACTAAAACGCTCGCCGACCTGCCCTTGATCGCCAGCGGCAAGGTCCGGGAGATGTACGAGCTGAGCTCCTCCGAGCACGCCTCGGCCACCGCGCCGCGGCTGCTGATGGTGGCAAGCGATCGCATCTCGACCTACGACGCGGTCCACCCCACGCCGATCCCCGACAAGGGCAAGGTGCTGACGGGGCTGTCGGAGTTCTGGTTCCACAAGACCCGGGAGATCGTCCCCAACCACCTGGTCTCGACGGTCGAGGGGGTGCCCGAGGAGGTCCTCGGACGCGCCCTGGTCGTACGCCGCCTGGACATGCTCCCGGTCGAGTGCATCGTGCGCGGATACATAACCGGCTCCGGCTGGAAGGACTACCAGGCGACGGGCGGCGTCTCGGGGGTCGAGCTGCTGGCGGGCCTGCGCGAGTCGGAGCGCCTGCCCGAGCCGATCTTCACGCCGAGCACCAAGGCCGAGGAGGGGCACGACGAGGCGATCGACTTCGACCGCGCCGCCGGGCTGGTCGGCGACCGGGAGCTGATGGAGCGTGTCCGCGACGTATCGATCGCGCTGTACTCGTTCGCCGCCGAGCACGCTCGCTTGGGCGGCGTGATTCTGGCCGACACCAAGTTCGAGTTCGGGCTCGACCCGGGCGGCGAGCTGGTTGTGGGCGATGAGGTGCTCACCCCGGACTCCTCCCGCTACTGGCCGGCCGACGACTATCGGCCGGGCCGGGGACAGCCGAGCTTCGACAAGCAGTACGTGCGCGACTGGGCCGCGGGCAGCGGCTGGGACAAGCGGCCGCCCGCGCCGCCGATCCCCGACGACGTGGTCGCGGGCACCCGCGCTCGCTACATCGAGGCCTACGAGCGCATCGCCGGCGAGCCGTTTCAGGCGTGGCTCGAGCGCACGGACCCGGCGGGCGCAGCTGGTGAGCCGGCGTGAGGGCCCGCGTCCTGATCCGCCCCAAGGCCGGCATCCTCGACCCCCAGGGCGAGGCCGTCGCGCGGGCGTTGCCGGCGCTCGGCTTCGCGGGCGTCGCGAACGTCCACGTCGGGCGCCTGATCGAGCTCGACGTCGAGGACCCCGAGCTGCTGCAGCCGATGTGCGAGAAGCTGCTCGCCAACCCGCTGGTCGAGGATTACGAGGTCCAGCTGCTCGACGGCAGCGACCGACACGGATGAAGTTCGGCGTCCTCCAGTTTCCCGGCTCGTGCGACGATCTCGACGCGCTGGGCGCCGCCCGGCGGGTGGGCGATGCGGAGCTGATCTGGCACGGCGAGCGCGACCTGGGCGGCGCGGACGCGATCGTCGTGCCCGGTGGCTTCTCCTACGGCGACTACCTGCGCGCCGGTGCCATCGCCCGCTTCTCGCCGGCGATGGAGTCCGTGATCGAGTTCGCCGGCGAGGGTGGGCTCGTGCTCGGGATCTGCAACGGCTTCCAGGTGCTCTGCGAGGCCGGTCTCCTGCCGGGCGCGCTGCTGGGAAACGCCAACCTGCGCTTCACCTTCCGGCAGGTCGAGCTCGAGGTCGTGCGGGCCGACACCGCGTTCACCGGCGCCTGCGGATTGGGTGCCGGTGGGCGGGCATCGAATCGACTGAGCATCCCGGCCAAGCACTCCTGGGGGCGATACTACGCCGACGAGGACACCCTCGACACGATGGAGGCGGGCGGCCAGATCCTGCTCAGATACGCGCCCGGCGAGAACTTCAACGGCTCGCTGCGCGACATCGCCGGCGTGTGCAACCGGGCGGGCAACGTCTTCGGCCTGATGCCCCATCCCGAGCACGCCGTCGACGAGCTGATCGGGGGGTCGGCCGACGGGTTGACGATCCTCGAGTCGATGCGTCTGTCCGTCGAGGGGGCCGTCGCGTGACCCCCGCCGCGGCCTCGCCGAACCTCGACGACGCCCTCGCGCTCGGGCTGACCCGGGCGGAGTACGAGCTGGTGTGCGAGAAGCAGAACGGGCGGCCTCCAAATCAGGTGGAGCTGGCGATGTACTCGCTGCTGTGGAGCGAGCACTGCGCGTACAAGCACTCGAAGAAGCTCCTGAGAACGCTGCCGACGGAGGGCGAGCACGTGGTGATGGGCCCGGGCGAGAACGCCGGCGCGGTGGACGTCGGCGGCGGCATGGTCTGCGCGTTCAAGGTCGAGTCCCACAACCACCCGAGCGCGGTCGAGCCGTTCCAGGGGGCGGCCACGGGCGTGGGCGGCATCCTGCGCGACATCTTCGCGATCGGGGCCCGACCGATCGCCGTCCTGGACTCGCTGCGCTTCGGCGAGCCGGGCGGCCGCGCCCGCTACCTCCTCGACGGAGCGGTTTCGGGGATCGGCCATTACGGCAACTCGATCGGCGTGCCGACGGTCGGCGGGGAGGTGTACTTCGAGGCACCCTACGAGCACAACTGCCTGGTCAACGCGATGGCCCTCGGCCTCGCCCGGCGCGAGCGGCTCGTGGGCAGCGCGGCAGCCGGACCGGGCAACGTGGTGGTCCTGTTCGGCGCATCGACCGGGCGCGACGGGATCGGCGGCGCGTCGGTCCTCGCCTCCGCGGAGCTCGGCGCGGCCGACACTCCGTGGGGAGATACCCCCCAAGGGGGGCATCTGGATGGGGATGCCTCGCAGGACAAGCGTCCGACCGTCCAGGTGGGCGACCCGTTCGAGGAGAAGAAGCTGCTGGAGTGCTCATTGGAGCTGCTGGAGCGGGGCCTGATCGTCTCGCTACAGGACCTCGGTGCGGCCGGCCTGAGCTCCTCGGCGTCCGAGATGGCCTCCAAGGGGGAGGTGGGGATCGACATCGACGTGGCCAGGGTGCCGCTGCGCGAGCCCGGGATGGAGCCGTTCGAGGTGATGGTGAGCGAGTCCCAGGAGCGGATGCTGTGCGTGGTCGAGCCGGCGAACGTCGACGCGGTGATGGCGGTGTGCGAGAAGTGGGAGGTGGGCGGGGCGGCGATCGGCACCGTGACCGACACGCGGCGGATGCGCGTGCTTCGAGACGGCGAGCTCGTGGGCGACATGCCGGTGACGGCGCTGGTGGACGACTGTCCGCTGTATGACCTGCAGCCGCGCAAGCCCAGCGGGGCGGGCGGGTCTCTATATCCGCCGCCGGCGGCCACGGCCGGGCTGACCCTCCAGGCAGCGCCCCGGGAGCTCCTGCTCGCGATCCTCTCATCTCCAAACATCTCATCGCGCAGGCCGCTGTTCGAGCAGTACGACGCGATCGTGCAGTCGCGCACGGTGCGCCGCCCCGGGCAGGCGGATGCGGCGGTCTTGGCGATCGATTCGGACCCGACCCCGGCCGCCGAGGGCCGGCCGATCCCCGCTCTGGCGGTCAGCATCGACGGCAACGGCCGCCGGGTGGCCGCCGATCCCTACCGGGGGACCGTGGAGGCGGTGCTCGAGTGCGCGGCCAATCTGGCGTGCGTCGGGGCCGAGCCGCTGGGCACAACCAACAACCTCAACTTCGGCAACCCCGAGAAGGCGCACATCGCCTGGCAGCTGACCGAGTCGGTGCGCGGCCTCGGCGACGCCTGCCGCGCCCTGTCCGCGCCGATCGTGGGTGGCAACGTGTCCCTGTACAACGAGGGGGCCACCGGCCCGATCTACCCGACGCCGGTGATCGGCATGGTCGGCCGGCTGCCCGACGCGCGCCTGGCCGGCCGGCTGGGGTTTCGTCGTCCCGGCGAGCACATCGCGCTGGTCGGGCCGTTCAGCCCGTCGCTCGGCGCCAGCGAGCTGGCCAAGCTGTTGGGCGAGCCCCTACCCGACGGTCTCCCCGAGATCGACATCGCGGCCGTCCGTGCCACGCAGATCGCCGTCCGCGACGCCGTCCGCGCGGGCGCCCTGTCCAGTGCCCACGACATCGCCGAGGGCGGTCTGACCGTCGCCCTGGCCGAGTGCTGCCTGGCCGGCGGACTCGGGGCGGAGGTGGAGCTGGGGGAGGATTTCTGGGAGGCAATCTCGCCTGTCTGGGCGAGTCGACGGTCGGTGTCGCCGGCCTCAGCGGCCATGACCGCTGCCCTGTTCGGCGAGGGCCCCGGTGGGTTCGTGGTCAGCGGCGAGGCCGATGCCCTGCGGGCGCTCGGCGAGCGGGTGCGGGTACGGATGCTTGGGAGGGTCGGCGACGACGTGCTGTCCATCGTCGAGGCGGGCGCCGGCGCCGGGACGATGATCGCGCTGACGTTGGGCGATCTGGCCGCCGCCCATTCGCGGCTGGGTCAGTTGTTCCGTTAAAATCGGTGTATAGCGTTGGTATTCACGAGGCTGACGGATGTGTGACGTGATCGACCCAACACTGCGTCCCATAAATACGATGGTGATACACCACTCGAAGAGTGTGTGTGCCAGCCCCTGCTAGCTTGTGAACACGATGCGTGAGGGACCGCGCGACGAGTGCGGAGTGTTCGGACTGTACGCCCCCGGTCACGAGGTGTCCCGGTTGTCGTACTTCGCGCTGTACGCCCTCCAGCACCGCGGGCAGGAGTCGGCGGGCATCGCGGCGGCCGACCGCGGCGGGCACATCATCACGCGCCGCGAGCTGGGGCTGGTCAACCAGGTGTTCACCGAGAACGACCTGCGCACGCTGGCGGGGGAGCTGGCGATCGGACACGTGCGCTACTCGACCACCGGGTCGAACGCCTGGGAGAACTCCCAGCCGGTGCAGCGCTCGGAGGGCACCGACGGCTCCCGGCGAGAGGTCGCGCTGGCGCACAACGGCAACCTGATCAACGCCCTGGAGCTGCACGAGGAGCTGGTGGAGGCGGGCGTCGGCTTCAGCTCGACCTCGGACTCGGAGATCATCGCGGCGATGATCGCCACGCACCCGGCCGAGCGGGTGGAGGACGCGATCGCCGAGGTGCTCCCGCGCCTGCGCGGGGCCTTCTCGATCGTCGCCATGACCAAGGACCGCGTGGTCGCCTTCCGCGACCCCCACGGCCTGCGCCCGCTCGCCCTCGGGGTGCTCGAGGCCGATCCCACCGACTCAGGGGAGGGTGGGAAAGGCTCCGATCAGGCGCGCTACTGCGTGGCGAGCGAGTCCTGCGCGTTCGACATCATCGGCGCCAAGCACCTGCGCGACGTCGAGCCCGGCGAGATGGTGACGCTCGGCGAGGACGGTCTCGAGAGCCGGATGGTCGCGGCGGGCGGACGGCGGGCGTTCTGCGTGTTCGAGTACATCTACTTCGCCCGCCCGGACTCGCGCATGAACGACCGGGTCCTGCAGGTGGCGCGCGGGCGGATGGGGGAGATCCTGTGGCGGGAGTCGCCCGTGGAGGCCGACCTGGTGATCGCGGTCCCCGACTCGGGCAACCCGGCGGCCCGTGGTCTGTCCCGCGCGGCGGGCCTTCCCCAGGACGACGGCTTCGTCAAGAACCGCTACGTCGCCCGCACGTTCATCCAGCCCGGCCAGGAGCTGCGCAAGCACGGGCTGCGCCTGAAGTTCAACCCGCTGCCCGAGGTGATCGCGGGCAAGCGCCTGGTGGTGGTCGACGACTCGATCGTTCGCGGCAACACCACCCGCCAGATCGTCCAGATGCTCCGGGACGCCGGCGCCGCGGAGATCCACATGCGCATCTCCTCGCCCCCGATCAAGCACCCGTGCCACTACGGCATCGACATGTCCACCCGCGAGGAGATGATCGCCCACGGACGCACCGCCGGGGAGGTGGCCGCCGAGCTGGGATGCGACTCCCTGCACTACCTGTCCCTGGCCGGCGTCTACGAGGCGGTGGGGGCGACGCGGGCGACCCACTGCGACGCGTGCTTCACCGGCGAATACCCCCTCGCCGGCAGCGACGGGGCGGCGGGCAAGTACTCGCTCGAGCCTGACGAGCAAATGGCGGCGCCTGACGGCGTCCTCGTTCGCTCGCGTGCGTAGCACGCCACGCTCGCTGCGTCCTTGTCCGGCTTGCCCTTTGATCGTCAGGAGGGCGAGTTCCTACCCCAGGTGGTCGTCCCGTGCGCCCGAGGCGTCGTTGTGGGGGTTGTTGTAGGGCCGGTGAACGATCAGGCCGCTCCTGCGCCCGGACTGTGCGGAGTAGATCAGCGCGGCGACGATGATGAGGGTGGTGAGGATGGCTGGAAGCATGAGATCGTAAGTAGTTTCACGCACAGAGCCCGCGGCCTCTGTGACTTGGCTCACAGCTATCGTGCGGTGGGCGTGCCCGACCGGCTTCCCATCGCCGTGTTGGTGTCCGGAGCGGGCACCAACCTCCAGGCGCTCCTGGACACGGTTCACGGACGTGCGGCCGAGGTGGTGGCGGTGGCCTCCAGCGTGGCGGGCGCCCGGGCGCTCGAGCGCGCGAGCGCGGCGGGCGTGGCGAGCGCGGTCTTTCCCCGGGCTGGCTACCCGGACCGCGGCGCTCGCGATCGGGCGCTGGCCGTCTGGTTGGCCGAGCGCGGCGCGCGCCTGGTGGTCTTGGCGGGCTACATGGAGCTGCTGGGCGAGGCGTTCCTGGAGCGCTTTCCCGGGGCGGTGATCAACGTGCACCCGTCCCTGCTCCCGGCGTTTCCGGGGCTCGGGGCGATCGAGCAGGGGCTGGCCTACGGGGTGAAGGTGTTCGGCGTGACCGTCCACTTCGTCGACGCGGGCGTGGACTCCGGGCCGGTGATCCTCCAGCGGGCGGTCGAGCTCCCTGACGCGCGCTCGCCGGAGGAGGTGCTGGCGGCGCTGCGCCCGCTCGAGCACGCCCTGCTGCCGCGGGCGGTGGCGCTGATCGCGCGCGGAGCGCTGCATACCGACCCCGAGAACCCCCGCCACATCGCGGTGGACCCGGGCGAGGGATAGGCTCTTTTCAGTGACACCCGAAGGCGAGCTCATGACCGATCGGAGCGCCGGAGTCGAGCGCGCGGCGCCGGGCGAGGTGCGCGTGCGCAGGGCGCTGCTGTCGGTGTCGGAGAAGCGGGGCGTTGTCGAGTTCGCCCGCGGCCTGAGCGAGCTGGGCGTCGAGCTCGTGTCCACCGGCGGCACCTCCCGCGAGCTCGCCGCCGCGGGGATCGCGGTGCGGGCGATCGAGGATTTCACCGGCTTTCCGGAGATCATGGACGGGCGCGTGAAGACCCTGCACCCGCGCCTGTACGCCGGGCTGCTGGCGCGGCGCGACGAGGAGCGGCACCTGCGTGCAGCGGCCGAGCAGGAGATCGAGCAGGTGGACCTCGTGTGCGTGAACCTGTACCCCTTCGAGCAGACCGTTGCGCGGGCAGATGCCAGCGAGGAGGAGGTCATCGAGAACATCGACATCGGCGGTCCGACGATGATCCGGGCGGCGGCCAAGAACAGCGCGTTCGCGGCCGTGGTGGTGGACCCGGCCGACTACCGGGACGTGCTCGCCGAGCTGCGCGAGTCGGGGGGCAGACTGACGCTTCGGACCCGCAAAACCCTGGCGGCGAAGGCGTTCGCGTGCACCGCCCGCTATGACGCCGCGATCTCGACCTGGTTCTCGCTGCGCACCTACGAGGGCTTCCCGCCGATCTGGCGCGAGGCCTACGAGAAGGTCAGCGACCTGCGCTACGGCGAGAACCCCCACCAGCAGGCTGCCTTCTACGCCCGTGTGGGTTCGCCGACGCACCTGCTCGAGGGGGTCTCCCAGCTGCACGGCAAGGAGCTCTCGTTCAACAACCTGCTCGACCTCAGCGCCGCACGCGAGCTGGTCGAGGACCTCGACGGCCCGGCGTGTGCGATCGTCAAGCACAACAACCCCTGCGGCTGTGCGCTCGGCGAGAGCGGACAGGCGGCCTACGAACGGGCCTTCGCCTGCGACCCGCAGAGCGCCTACGGAGGGGTGATCGCGGTCAACCGGCCGGTCGACCGCGCGTGTGCGCAGGCGCTGGGCGGGCAGTTCATCGAGGTGCTGCTCGCCCCGGCCTACGACGCCGATGCGCTCGAGGTTCTGCGGGAGAAGAAGAACGTGCGCCTGCTGGAGCTGTCCGACTGGCCGGAGCCCTCGCGAGAGGTCGAAGGCAAGCCGGTGATCGGCGGGCAGCTCGTGCAGAGCCGGGACGTGATCTCCGAGACGCGCGAGCAGATGCGCGTGATGAGCGCCAGGCAGCCGAGCGAGCGGGAGTGGCAGGACATGCTGTTCGTCTGGCGGGTCTGCCGTCACGTGCGCTCCAACGCGATCGTGATCGCGGCCGGCGGCGCGACCATCGGGATCGGCGCCGGGCAGATGAGCAGGGTGGACGCGGTGCGAATTGCCGTCGAGAAGGCGCGGGCGTTCCAGCCGGAGGCCCTGGCGGGAGCGGCGCTGGCCTCCGACGCGTACTTCCCGTTCGCGGACGGCCCGCAGCTGGCGATCGACGCGGGCGTCAGCGCGATCGTTCAGCCCGGCGGATCGGTGCGCGACGAGGAGGTCGTGGCGGCCGTCGACGGGGCGGGCGTGGCGATGGTCGCCACCGGGGTCCGTCACTTTCGCCACTGACGTCGGTGGCCGACGATCTCACCCGGGGGCGGCGACCGTCTGTCCCGGGAGGCGCGACGTCGAGGTAGTTTGTGATATATCGTGACTGTACTTTGACAGCTCACGATAGGAACTAGATATGTTTGCAAGTAGAATTTACTCGACAGGCGCGGGACCGGGCTGCAGGTCCGGTCATCGCGGCGGGGCCGAGCGTGGTCGCTTCGCGTACGGCCCGCACGGTGACTTCGGCGGCGGCGGTCCGTTCGGCTTCTCCCGCGGGGGAGGTCCGCGGGGGCGCGGTCGCAGGGCCCGCCGCGGCGACATCCGTACGGCGGCGCTGCTGCTGGTCGCCGAGGAGCCGCGCAACGGCTACCAGATCATGCAGGAGGTCCAGGAGCGCAGCGGCGACATGTGGCGTCCGAGCCCCGGCTCGGTCTACCCGGCGCTCGCGCAGCTGGAGGACGAGGGCCTGATCCGCACCGAGGAAGGCGACGGGCGCAAGCTGTTCGTCCTCACCGATGAGGGTCGAGCGGTGCTCGCCGAGCGCGGCGATGACCGCCCCGCACCCTGGGAGCAGACGGGTGACGACGCCGGCGAGGCGCCCGCGCTCGGGCGGCTCATGCGCGAGGTCGGCTCCGCGTTCGTGCAGGTGATCCGGACCGGGAGCGAGGGTCAGATGGCCAGCGCCCGCGAGGTTCTGGCGGGGACCCGCCGCGACCTGTACCGCATCCTCGCCGACGGCGAGGCGGGCAGCGCTGCCGTGGACGAGGACAATTGAGCGAGACGGCAACCCCGACGCCCAGCCCCCAAGCCCCGCCGCTTACACGGTGCGAGCCGACCCTGGTAGGGTCGGCTCATGGCTGAGCTAGGCCCGTCCTCCCCGGCGCTCGAGCTCGCGGCTGCGCTGCGTCGTGGGGAGCTGTCGGCGGTGGAGCTGCTGGAGGCGTGTGTCGGTGCGGTCGACGAGCTGGACCCGCAGCTCAACGCGGTGATCTGGCGCAACGACGACGCTGCTCGCGAGGCGGCTGCGGAGGCGGACCGCCGTCTGTCAGCGGGCGAGCACTCGAACGAGCACCCCCATTCGGGGACAGGCAGGCAGGCGCCGTTCCTGGGCGTGCCGCTTCCGATCAAGGACCTCACGCCGGTGGCCGGCTGGCCGGTCAGCTACGGCTCGCGCGGCGGGCCGGCGGGCACGAGCGAGGAGAGCGAGCTGGTCGTGGACGCGCTCGTGCGGGCCGGGTTCGTGCTGTGCGGACGCACCAACACCCCGGAGTTCGGGGTGTTGACGGTGGCCGAGAACAGCCGCTACGGCATCAGCCGCAACCCGTGGGACACGAATCGCTCGCCGGGCGGCTCGAGCGGGGGGGCGGCCGCGGCGGTGGCCGGCGGCATGTTCCCGATCGCCCATGCCAACGACGGCGGCGGCTCGATCCGGATCCCCGCCTCATACTGCGGCCTCGTCGGGCTGAAGCCGAGCCGCGGCCGCGTCCCGCGCCTGGCCCAGAGCTGGCTCGGGGCGGTGGTCGAGGGCGTGGTGACGCGCACGGTCGCAGACACCGCGGCCGTGCTCGACGCGATCGCCGGACCGGACCCGCTGTCCTGGTACAACGCGCCCGCTCCGGCGCGGCCGTTCGCCGAGGAGACCGACACGCCACCCGGGACCCTGCGGATCGGGTTGATGGCGCAGGCGCCGCTCGGGATACCGACCGACGAGTCGTGCACGGCGGCCGCGCGCGCCGCAGCGGCGACGCTCGAAGAGCTCGGCCATACCGTCGAGGAGGTCGAGGTGCCGACGATCTCCGAGGAGATGATCCCCTCGTTCATCGTCCTGACAGTCGGCGGTTTGGCGGACTACGAGGGCGTGGACTGGTCGGCGGTCGAGCCGCACATCGCCCACCAGCGTGCTCAGAGCAGCGAGATGGGCGCCTACGAGTACGTCCTCGCGGCTCGTGCGCTGGAGCTGCTCAGCCGCCGGGAGCTCGTGCGCTGGGGCCGCGACTTCGACGTTCTGCTCACGCCCACCTCCGCGATCCTGCCCCCGGTGGCCGGGGCGATCCTGGAGGCCCAGCACGCGACCCCCGACCAGCCGGTGCTCGAGGTCGTGGGGAGCGTGTCGTTCACCGCGTTCGGCAACGTCACCGGCCTGCCCGCCGTGAGCCTCCCCCTGCACCAGACCGACGCCGGTCTTCCCGTCGGCGTCCAGCTCGTGGGCGGGCCCTGGCAGGAGGCCAGGCTGATCGCTCTGGCGGCCCAGCTCGAGCAGGCGAGCCCGTGGGCCGAGCGCCGTCCGTCGCTCGCCCAGCCCGCCTGAGGGCCGGCGGGCGACCCTGCGCGCTCGGGTCTCACGCGCTCGACCCGAGCGCGTGAGCTCGGCCGTAGCCCTTTCACGATGGAATGCCCCGTGCGGGACTCGAACCCGCCCCACCGGATTAAAAGTCCGGCGCTCTACCAGATGAGCTAACGGGGCTTGCGGCGGACAGTGTGGCAGACGAGCTCGCTCGTTGGGAGGGCAAGGTGGCGAACCGTACGGCCCGCTGGGCAGAGCCTACGGCGCTTCGGAGGCGGCGACCCGGAGCATGTCCTCGATCTGGGTCAGCTTGACGCGCGGCCGACCGGCGGGCTCGCCGAGCGAGCGCTCGTGGCGGTCGATGGCTTCCCAGCCGGAATAGCTGACGAGGGCGGGCTGGCGGTCGCGGAGCAACTGCTCGACGGAGGCCGGGTCGGGATCGCCAGGTACGTGGACAGGGGTCTGGTCCGCCAGCGCGGCGCCGTTGCCGGCGGCGAGGGAGGAGAGGTCGGCGAGCATCGCATCTACTGTCTCCTGGGCATCCTTCTTGTTGGTGCCGATCACGCCGGAGGGCCCGCGCTTGATCCAGCCGACGACGTACTCGCCGGGGAGGGGTGTGCCGGTGGATTGGTCGACGACGCGGCCGTCCGCATTGGCTATTACCGCGCCGCGCTCGTCGAACGGAACCCCGGGGAGGGGGATGCCGCGGTAGCCGATCGCCCGGAAGGCGAGTCCGGCGGGGATCGACTCCCGCTCCTCTGTGGCCTGGGCGCGCAGCCCTCCTCCGGGGGCGGGGACGAGCTCGTTGCGGATGAGCTCGACGGCGCCAAGACGGCCCTCCTCGTCGGGGACGAAGGCTGTGGGGGAGAGCAGGAAGCGCAGGACGATCCGCTTGGAGTGTCCGGCGGGGGGGCGGGCGGCGTAGGTGCGGAGGATCTCGACGTTGCGCCGGGCGGTGGCGTCGGCCTCGGCGTCCGGGTCGGGGACGCTCAGGGCGCGGTCGAGCTCGGCGGGGTCGACGATCACGTCGGCGTCGGCGAGCTCTCCGAGCTCCAGCAGCTCGGGGTTGGTGAAGGCTGCCTGGGCGGGCCCGCGACGGCCGATGACGACCACCTCGGAGACCCGGCTGGCGGCGAGGACCTCGAGGGCGTGATCGGCGGTGTCGGTGGGGGCGAGCTCGGAGGGGGCGAGGACGAGCATGCGGGCGACGTCGAGCGCGACGTTGCCGTTGCCTATGACCACGGCCCGGCCGGCCGGGGCGCCGCCGCCGAAGGCGGTGGTCAGGTCGAACTCCAGGTGGGTGTGGTCGGGGTGGCCGTTGTACCAGCCGACGAACTCGGTGGCGGCGTGCGAGCCTGGGAGATCTTCCCCGGGGATACCCAGCGGACGGTCCGACGGCGAGCCGGTGGCGTAGACGATGGCGTGGTAGTGGCGGAGGAGATCCTCGCGGGAGACGTGGTGACCGAAGGTGATGTTTCCGAAGTAGCGGAAGCGGGGGTGGGCGGCGGTCTTCTCGTAGACGCGGGTGACCGACTTGATCTTCGGGTGGTCGGGGGCGACGCCGGAGCGGACGAGGCCCCAGGGAGTGGGCAGCCGCTCGAGCATGTCGACCTGACAGCGTTCGGCTGGGTCCTTGAGCAGGTGCCCGGCGGCGTAGAAGCCGGCGGGGCCGGAGCCGATGACGGCGATGCGGATGGGGGACTCGTCGGTCATCGGCGGGCTGTGGTGGTCGGGTGGATCTGGACGGGCAAGGGGGATGGGCGCGGCCCGACTCGAACGGGCGACCCCCTCGGTGTAAACGAGGTGCTCTAGCCAGCTGAGCTACGCGCCCTCTGTGGAGCTCAAGGCTAGCGAGCGGGGACGCGTGGGCTGGGATTCGTGCTCCAGCCCAGCCGGTCCGCCCGCCCGGCGGGGCTCGGGGCAGGTTTGATGACGATTGGACGTTGCCCGGCTAAAGGGAGCAATGACAGACGCCGACGTTATAGGCAGGGCGCTGAGGTGCGGCGCCGGACAGTTCCCTCGACGGATAGGCAACGCATGGACGCACGCGCGTGACTGTGGGCAGGTGGCAGGACGTGAAGGGACCGCTGCGGGCGTTCTCGACGGCGCTCGGGCACGCCCGAAGGAGGGTGGTGACGCTCGCGTTGATCGGGCTGGTGCTCGTCCTTGGGACGCTGGTGTACGCGATTGCGTCCTCCCAAGCCCAGACCCGCTCGCGGTTGATCTCGTCGTTTGAGCTGCGGGGGACGGCATCGGCGACGTTCGTCTCGACGTTCCTCTCCCAGCAGGCGGCCCGCGAGCAGCAGTCGGCCGAGCAGTTCCTCTCCGGCCGGCGGGTGCCGGCGGAGCGCTTCAGGATCGTGGCCACGGCATTCGGAAGCGGCGCGGCGGTGCTGCTGGATCCGGCCGGACGCCTGCTCGACGAGGTCCCGTCGGACGCTTCCCTGATCGGCCGGCCGATCGCCGGGAGCTATGCGCACCTCAGCACGGCGCTGGGCGGCCGGATCGCGATCTCCAACGTGGTGTCCTCGGCGGTGCGCGGGGTGCCGGTGGCGGCGATTGCGGTTCCGTTTCCGACGCGGTACGGACGGCGGGTGCTGAGCGTGGCCTACCGTGGCGCCGGCTCGGCGCTGGGAGCGTTCGTCGCCCACACGATCTCCTACAGCCAGCACGAGGTCTTCCTGGTGGACGGGACCGGACGCCTGATCGCGTCCAGCCCGACGACGAGCGCGCGGACGCTCGCGGAAGCGGACCCGTGGCTCGCGCGCTCGGTGATGCGCTCGTCCAACGGGCGAGTGGGCGGGACGGGCGAACCGAGCACGTTCACGGTGGCGCCGGTGGCGGGGACGCCGTGGCGGATGGTGATCGCGGTGCCCGACAGCCGCCTGTATGCAACGATCGCGGGCTGGACGCTGGTGATTCCGTGGCTGGTGTTTGCGCTGGTGAGCATCCTGGGGATGTTGCTGGTGGGTCTGCTCGCGCGCTCGCATGCCGACGGCAGGCGCCTGACGGAGCTGTCGCGCACGCTCGAGCAGACCGCGCGCACGGACGAGCTGACGGGCCTGTTGAACAGGCGGGCTCTCACGGAAGAGCTCGCGCGGGCGGCCGCGCAGGCGCGCAGGCGCGGCGAGCCGCTGTCGGTGCTGATGATCGATTTGGATCGCTTCAAGGAGACCAACGATCGCTTCGGCCACGACGCCGGCGACCGCGTCCTTTGCACGGTGGCGGACTGCATGCGCGACGTCCTCCGCGGCGAGGACGCGTTCGGGCGCTGGGGCGGAGACGAGTTCCTGGTGGGCATGTGGGCGACGAACGAGCTTGAGGCCCGGGCGGTGGGAGAGCGGCTGCGCGCGGCGGCGGCGAGCCGGGATCTGGGCGACATCGGGCTTGAGACGGGCGTGCGGATGAGCGTGGGCGCGGCGATGGCGACCGCGGAGATGACCTCCGAGGAGATCGTGCGGGCGGCCGACCTCGACCTGTATCGCGCGAAGGCCATGGGCGTGGAGGCCGATCGGCGCAGGTATGCGGCGCCGTCGCGCGTGCCAAGCTAGCGGGGATGTGGCGTGGTGGCGGGAGGATCAGGTTGCTCGTTGGCGTCCCGGCGGGGGTGGTTGTTCTCGTGCTGGTCCTCGCGCAGCTGTTCCTGCCGGGGATAGCGGCGAGCACGATCTCCTCGCGTGTGGGCCGCTACGGGACGGTGGAGAGCGTGAGCGTGAAGGCGTGGCCGGCGATAAAGCTGCTGTGGCACAGCGTGGACTCGGTGAAGGTGCGGGCGAGGAGTCTGCGATTGAGCCCGGCGCAGGCGGCGGCGATGCTGTGGGAAGGGCGAAGCTCGGCGAGCATGGACGTGAGTGCTGAGAGCGTGCAGGTCGGCTCGCTGCGGCTGAGCGATGCGAGCGTGCGCAAGCGCGGCGATGGGCTGAGCGCGGAAGCGAGCACGAGCCAAGCGGACGTGGCGGCTGCGCTGCCGGCGGGGATCGGCCTGCGGCTGCTCAGAAGCGAAGGCGGCGAGGTGGAGGTGCAGGCCAGCGGCGGGCTGTTCGGCGTGGGCGCGTCGGTGGACGCGGTGGCCCGGGCGAGCGAAGGCAGGCTGGTGGCGCACCCGCTGGGGCGTCTGGTGGAAGGTCTTCACCTGACGTTGTTCTCGAATCCGCACGTGTACGTGCAGGGAGTGGGCGCGAGCGTGCAGAGCAGCGGGCCGCCGCTCGACTATCGGCTGAGGATGAGTGCGAGCCTGCGCTGAGCGCCTGGCGAGGCCCGACCCCGCCCACGACCGGGTGGCGGCGAACAGGCGCTTTCAGGCAGCGGCTGAGAGAGCGGATGCGGGGGTGGGGGCCCGGGGGTGGACGAGCACGGGCAGGCCCTCCCTGGGGCTGATGGTGGGCATCTGGCGGATGGTCAGCTCGAAGTGGTCGGGCAGGGAGAGCGTGCAGCGGGACAGGATCAGAGTGGCGATCGTGCGGACCTCGAGCTGGCCGAAGCGCATGCCGAGGCAGGTGCGCGAGCCGCCGCCGAAGGGGACGTAGGCGCCCTTGGGCAGGGCGGCGCGGGCGTCGGGGGTGAAGCGCTCAGGGCGGAACTCGTCGGGGTCGGCGAAGACCTCGGGCAGGTGGTGGGAGGCCCAGGAGCAGTAGTTGACGAACGTGCGGGCGGGGACGGTGCGACCTTGGAACTCGAACGGTTCGATCGAGCGCCGCGGCCCGACCCAGGCGGGCGGGTACTTGCGCAGGGTCTCCTCGAGCACCATCTCGAGCTCGGGGAGCTCGCCGGAGGAGAGCTGGGAGGCGGTGGGCGTCCGGTTGGTGAGCAGGGCGTCCTGCTCGGCGAGCAGGCGGGCGACGATGTGTGGATGGCGGGCGAGCTCATAGAACATGAAGGAGACGGTCGAGGTGGTGGTGTCGTGCCCGGCGAACATGAGCGTCATGACCTGGTCGCGGATCTGGAGGTCGGTGAGCGTGTTGCCGTCCTGATCGTGGGCGTCGAGCAGCAGGCTGAGGATGTCGGCCCCGCGCTGGCCGGAGGCCCGCCGGCGGGAGATCTCGGCGTAGATCAGCGTGTCGAGCTTGCGGGCGGCCTGCTGTAGGCGCGCCCAGGGCGTGAATGGGCCGCGGAGGATGCGCAGGAAGTAGTCGGCGGCGTAGAAGGAGAGGGCGTGCTCGAACAGGGCGGCGGCGTCGATGGCGGACGCGCGCTGGCCGTCGGGGTCGAGGCCGAAGAGGGCACGCATGGCCACACGCAGCGCCAGGCGGCGGGTCCAGGCGTAGAGGTCGAGGGTGGTGCCGGGGGCGAGGCGGTCGAGCGCGCGGGTGGTCTCCTGGACGATGACCTCGGCGGAGGCGGCGATGTGCTGATGGTGGAAGGCCGGAAGCATGATCAGCCGCGTCTGCCGGTGGAAGTTGCCGTCGATGGTGAGCAGACCGTCGCCGACCAGGCCGATGAGGTCACGGAAGTGGGATTCGCGCCAGATGAAGTTGGAGGCGTGGGAGACAGTGATGTAGTGGTTGGCCTCGGGCCCGAGCATGAAGACGACGTTGCCGTGGAACAGCCGCAGCGTGAAGATGGGGCCGAAGCGCTGATAGGACTCGAGCAGCAGGGGCAGCGGTTCGGAGGCGAAGCGCCGGGTGCGGGCGAGCGAGAAGCGGGTTTCCCCGGGAGGGAACGGAACGGTGGCGGAGCGCTCGTCGCGAAGGTCGCTCAGGAGCACCTGGAAGGGGCTCGAGCCGAGCAGCGGGGGAGGGCCGACGAGCGCCATCCGCGAAGCCTAGTCGAACGGCTGGCTGACCGGCCAGTTTTCGCGGGCAACGGGCCGGGGGCCGCACCTTGGCATACTGGAGGTGTGCGGAAGGTCCCCGGGCGTTCCGAGCAACCGCGGGGGCGTAGCTCAGCAGGTTAGAGCGCTGCCCTGTCACGGCAGAGGTCGCGGGTTCGAGTCCCGTCGCTCCCGCTCAGTATTTACGGGGCGAATGCGGATGTTTCGCAGTCGCCCGGGCCGCCTCAACGTACCCAGGACGTACGTGGGGTGCCACTTAACGTCGGGGCGTTCTAAGCTCTAACCGCGGCCTCGCCCGGACCGTTCAGGGTGTGGTGCTGTCGGCGTACGCAGGATTCGTTCCGCGTTAGGCGAGGCCGCACTTCGAATGCGCCATATCTACCTGACGCTGCAGTCTCAAGACATCATCACCGAGCTCCTCGAAGGCGACGCTGCGGCCATCCGCCCGAAGTTCCGGAGCCTGCTGGACGAGGAGGCCCTAGCGTTGCTGTTGGAGGGCGGCGCCGGAGCGATCGGCCCGTATGAGCGCCAGGAGCTGACGCCCAGGCGGGCGCGCCTGCCGTTCATACCGTGGCTGGGGCAGCTTCGAATCTCCGACAAGGCGCAGGTCGAGCACCGTGCCTTCGGCCACGATTACGGCCGCGGCACTTTCCCGCAGTCTCTGCCAGCCTCGCCAACGGGAATCCGGCTCATGCCCAAGACGCACGAGTTGCGCAGCCGCCACCAACTTGCCGACACCTACAGCTCGGCGAGCAATCAGGAGCTCAGCCGGCGCATCGCCTCGGAGGGCGCGACCGACTACTTCGTCTCCGATGACCAGAGCACGTGGCATCTCGCGATCTCAGTCCAGCCACGACAGCGGATCACCGTCCGGCCGTTGACCGAGCAGGCAACGAGCCTCGCACGGCACGCGCGGATTGCCGTCCGCCCCTACATCCACATCTACTCCTACGGAGCCCTGACGGTCACGCTGTGCTTCTCGCTCGTGTTCGATGTGGACACGGCAGCCGACCGGGTAATCGAGCTACTGAGGCCCTTGGTTCGCCTTCCCAGCAGCCCCGCGTTTGGGCTGGCGATGCACGGAGTCGAGGCGGGCTCCACGCACGAGTTCGTCGCCAAGCTCGCGCGCATGACGAGGAGAGCGATCGTGCCCGCTGCCCAGGTACATGATGACTACGTCCATCTCGACTACGCCCTCTCGGTAGGCGCCTCGGAGGCGGAACTCTCCGACGCGGAGCTGGCCGGTCTGCTGACGCTCGACGAGCGCTACGAGGGGTTCAAGCCATCATGGGTGGAGAGCCGCGCGAGCCTGTACGGGAAGTTCAGTGGAGACCGTGTCGTTGCGTCGCGTTCAAGTCTTGCCGTCTGCACCGACCCCGCGCAATTCTCACCCTCGGCGCGTCGGCGGTTCTTCTGGCGCTGCCACGCTCTGAAGGAGCTCGCCGGCCTGCAGGGGTACGTGCTGTGGTGGGTGGCCCGTGGCATAGCGGCAGTCGGTACTGCGGATGGGCCGGATGAGGCGGCGACGGCACGGCTAATCGCGATCGGGGAGCACCTAATCGACTTTCCGCGCGGGTTGCCGGCTCACCATCGCAAGTGGTTCTACGAGCGCCAAGGGGGAGTGGGGGCCATCGACGCGTTCCTCGACGCGCTGGCGGGCTTGCATCGCGGCGCCGAGCATGCCGCCATCATGATGCGTATAGAGAAGCAGCGCGACATCAACATTCATCTCAACGACAGCCAGGTCGGCGTCCTGAACCTGGGGTCGGTCGTGGGAAGTGTCCAGGCGCATCTGGCGGTGGTCGCCGGCCCGGACGCTGACGAGGCGCGGCAGGCACTCGAGGCACTCGCGCAGGCCGTTATCGACGAGGAGGCACTGCCCGATGAGCAGCGCCAGCAGCTTCTTGAGAGCATCGATCTTCTCGCTCAAGAAGCGGGCGTCGCTCCCGCGCAGCGACGCGGGTCGGTGATCCGGACCGTGCTTAGCGGTCTCGCCGCGTCCCTGGCGGGCGCGGCGAGCCTCGCCGAGGTCTGGTCGGCCGTGGGGCCGTCGCTCCTGCATTTCTTCGGCGGTTAGCGGAGGTCCCGAGACCGCTCTGGTTGAGACGATATGCACCCTCTGATCGAGGCCACACGCTCAGCGGCGCGTGACTGGCACCGGACGCCGGATGGTCGTCTCGTGCCGCAGGTCGAGCCGGGCATCGTCCAGGTGCGGGTGTCTCCATGCTCGGAGCCTGCATGGCGACGACCCCCCGGTCTATGGCTGATAAGCCATAACCCGTAGTCCCGAGCGACACACGAAGGCTGGCCGTCACCCATCGTAGGCCATCCCCACGGCGGGCGCCGAGCCCCCCGAACAAGGAGCGCGGAGCAAACGCGCCCGCAGACATCTAAGTTCAATCCCTTGGATTATGCTGCGCGTTGCTGGCGGGGAAGGCCGGCTCGACCATTCAACAGGAGCAAGAGCCGACCTGCCCCGATCGGAAGCGCGACAACCGAAGCCCGAGCCTCCGGGGTCCTTCCACTGCTAGTCCGCGGAGGGGGGCATGGGTACGTCGAGCGTATGGGGACCCGGCTGCTGCAAGTCGGGTCCTCATTTTCTCGACCGCTGGCCAGAGGGATGATGCTTGACGCGCTCGAACAGCTTGCTTGTGGGCACGCCGAGCCCGTAAGCGATCTTGGCCGCGACCTTGACGCCCGGGTCGCGCCCCAGCGTCTCGATGCGCGCGATCTCGCTCAGATTCAGGCCGGCTTTGTCGGCTAGACGTTCCTGCGTTAGTTTGCGCTCGTGGCGCAGTCGTTTGACGTTCGCGGCGAATGTTTCCAACGGCTCCACACTTCGGAGCTTTCCCGCTGAGGACTCCCTAGTCTATGGCTGATAAGCCATAACCGCGGAACCGAACGAGTCCACTTTACCCGTTGGCGGCGCCTGATCGCGGGCCGCCCTTGCCCTTCGGCGCGAGTTGTGGTTCTGTCTGTCACCAGCCAACAAAATCAAGTGGCCGGGCGAGTGCGATCAACACCCGCCCGGCCTGTGTGGACACCGAAGAAGCCTCCTTCGGCGCCACGGGGCGAAACCGTAGCCCTCCGAGGCACGGCCCGTCCAGTGATGCTCGTCGGGCGGCTTCTTCGGCCCGATCGAAGGAGAGTCCTATGACTGAGCATCGCGGCCCATCGCCCGAGCATCGCGAGGTCGAGCGGGCCATCGTCGTGCGCCTGCTGCCCAGGCAGTGCGAGCGGCACACCAGCCTCCAGGCAGCGCTCAAGCACATCGAGCGCTCCGAGCTCGACGCGGCGGTCGAGCGCTTGCGGGAGCACGGCGTCTTGGACACGCTGACCGCCGACTCGATCCGCGTTTCGGCGTGCGCGCAACACCTCGACGACCTGGGCCTGATCAGCGTATGACGAAAAGCGCGCAACCATCAGAGCTTGGGCCGTACACGCCCGTCTCCGACGCCCTGGTGCTGGCCGCGATGGATCGCGCGCAGCGCCACAACCCGCACGGCTACGAGGTCGGCGTGGGGTGGTCAACTCTTGTCGAACACCTTGGGTTCGTGCATAACTCGGCGACAACCCGCAAGCTCCGGCCCCAGGTTTCGCGGTTCCAAGCCGCCGGCTTGGTTGAGACAAGCAAACCGCGCGGATACCCCGTCTGGAGGCTGACGAGCGACGGACGCAAGCAGCTAGCGAAAGCCCGGCGCAAACGCGAGGACCTGACGCTGCCCGAGGCTCCGCAACATCGCCTGTGGCGGGACGCGCGAGCGACCGCTGCAAGACGAATCGACAGACTCCGCGAGCACCTGCGCCGCTCCTTGACCGACGCAACGACGCTGCTCGACGGCGAGGGCGGCGACTCCGATGCGTGGTACGGGCTTCGCTTCCGCACCGGGCCGCAATTCGAGCGGCTAGGGGCGGCCGTCTACTGCCTACACGAGTGGGCCTTATGTTGATGTCCACATAAGGGCCATTACGTTGTGTGGCTGGTTATGTTGAGTGGGGTGTTGGTGGGGCCGGTTTCTGCTGCTCGGGCGGGGCTTCGGACGGTGAGCTGCTCAACATAATCGGCGTGGTTGTGTCGATGCTTCCTGCTTTCGATCTGTTTGGGTTGAGAGGAGGCGGTGATGGGCAGGAATTTGTGGGTGCCGGTGGTCTCGGGGCCGTTGGCGTCGTGGGCGGCTGGGTATGGGTTGTGGCTGGCGGATCGGGGGTTTGCGCCGTCGACGGTGAGTCGTAGGCTGGGGCAGTTCGCGCGACTCGACCGGTGGCTTGAGCGTGAGGGGTTGGGCGTCGGCGAGCTGACGGCGGAGCGTTTCGAGGAGTTCTCACGGGCGCTGCGAGCTGCTGGCTATGTGTCGTGGGTGACGCCGCGGTGTTTGACGCTGCCGCTTGAGTATTTGCGTGAGGCGGGCGTCGTGCCGCCGGCCGCGGCGCGCGCGGAGGGAGCGGTCGAGGAGCTACTCGCTGGCTGGCGGCGCTACTTGGTGTGTGAGCGGGGGTTGGTGGAGCGCTCGTGCGTGCGCTATGAGCTCGATGCTCGCCCGTTCCTGGTGGAGTTTGTGAGTCGTTACGGATCGGGGCTGGGAGAGCTGGGCGCGGCCGATGTGAATGGTTTTCTCGCGCGCGAGTGTCCGCTGCGCAGTGCTGTGGGGGCGAGGAACCTGGTGGTGGCGCTGCGTTCGCTTTTGCGTTATCTGCATGTGGCGGGTGTGACCGTCACGCCGCTTGTGTGGGCGCTGCCGCGCGTGGCGGCTCGGCCGGATCGGTCGCTGCCACGGGGGTTGGAGCCCGGGATGCTCGCCAGGCTGTTGGCGAGCTGTGATCGGCGGCGAACGCTCGGCCGGCGAAATTACGCGATCCTTTTGCTGTTGGCGCGGCTTGGGCTGCGTGCTGGCGAGGTCGCCGCGCTGGGGCTTGATGATGTGGACTGGCGTGCCGGCGAGGTTTTGATTCGTGGCAAGGGCGATCGCCGCGATCGGCTGCCGCTGCCCGTTGATGTCGGGCAGGCGCTGGCCGGCTATCTGCGCCGCCGGCCAGTGGCCACGTGCCGGGCCCTTTTCCTGGGCGTGCTCGCACCGGTAGGTCCGCTCTCTGGCGGGGCGATCAGCATGGTCGTGCGCGATGCGTGCGTTCGCGCGGGTATCCCGCCGGTCGGGGCGCACCGGCTGCGGCACACCGCCGCGACCGGGATGCTCAGGGAGGGCGCGTCGCTCACAGAGATCGCGCAGGTGCTGCGCCACAGCCGGATCGAGACGACCGTGATCTACGCGAAGGTCGATCACCTCGCGTTGCGTGCCCTGGCGCCGGTGTGGCCGGGAGGTGAGGCAGCATGAGTCCTCTCGGTGAAGCCCTGCAGGACTATCTGGCGATCCGTCGCCGGCTGGGGTTCCCGCTCGTCAAGGACGGGCGCAGGCTCGAAGCGTTCGTCAGTTTCCTGGAAGACGCCGGTGCCACACGCATCACCAGCGAGCTCGCGCTTGAGTGGGCGCGGCGCCCCGGTGAGGCCCATCGGTATCACTGCCGTCAGCGGCTCACGATCGTGCGCGGCTTCGCGCGATACCTGGCGGCGATCGACCCTGACAGCGAGGTCCCCTCCGCGGACCTGCTGGCGGCCCGCTACTCGCGCAGGACGCCATACATCTACTCGCCCGAGGAGATCACCGCGCTGATGGCGGCCGCACGCGTGCTCACGCCGCCACTGCACGGGGCGGGCATCGAGACGGTGATCGGGCTGCTGGCCGCAAGCGGCGCCCGGATCGGCGAAACACTCGCGCTCGACCGGGAAAACGTCGACCTGGACGAGGGCATCCTGCACGTCCGGGCCGCCAAGCACAACCGCCAACGCGATATCCCGCTGCACCAGAGCACCACCCAGGCGCTTCGCCGTTACGCGCGCCTGCGCGACCTCCAGGTGCCCACGCCCCAAACGCCTGCGTTCTTCCTCGATCCGCGCGGGCCGCGGCTCACGAGCTGGAGCGTGCAGCGCGCGTTCCGGGAGCTCATCCAGCAGGCTGGCCTTGAAGGGAGCGGCCCGCGCTGTCGGCCCCGCCTGCACGATCTCAGGCACACGATGGCTGTGCGCACGCTGCTCGGCTGGTATCGCGCCGGGGAGGACGTGGACCGCAAGATGCCGCTGCTCTCGACTTACCTCGGGCACACAAAGCCCACCCATACGTACTGGTATTTGCAGGCGGTACCTGAGCTGCTCGGGCTCGTCAGTGGACGCCTCGATGCGCTCCAGAAGGAAGAGCTCTCATGACCCTGCTCGCCCCGACACTCCAGGCGTTTTTCACCCAACGGCTGATCACCCAGCGCGACTCAAGTCCCCAGACCATCTCCGCCTACCGCGACACGTTTCGTCTGCTGCTGAGCTTCGCCGAGGAACAGACCAAAAGGCAACCATGCCAGCTGGACATCGCCGACCTGGACGCGCCACTGATCGGCGCGTTTCTCGAACACCTCGAAGAAGGCCGGGGCAACAGCCCCAGAACCCGCAACGCCCGCCTGGCGGCGATCCACTCCCTCTACCGGTTCGCGTCACTCAGGCACCCCGAGCACGCGGCGAGTATCGCGCGGGTCATGGCGATCCCCTCCAAGCGCTACGAGCGCAACAGCGTCTGCTACCTCACCACCAACGAGATCACGGCGCTCCTCGGAGCACCCAGCCAGAATACATGGCTCGGCCGCCGCGACCACGCGCTGCTGCAACTCATGATCCAGACCGGCCTGCGCGTCTCCGAGCTCACAGCGCTACACATTCGCGACGTCAGCTTGAGCACCGGCGCTCACGTCCGCGTCCTCGGCAAGGGCAGGAAGGAGAGGTGCACTACCCTGACCCGCGAGACCGTCGCGGTGCTCAAGGAGTGGCTCACCGAGCGCGAAGGCCAGCCCGCCGACCCGCTGTTCCCCACCCGCCAAGGACGGCCCCTCAGCCGACACACCGTCGGCCTGCTCCTCACCAAACACGCCGCCGCGGCAGCAGTCCGCTGCCCCACGCTTCAAGCCAAGCGCGTCACCCCGCACGTGCTCCGCCACACCAACGCGATGCTGCTCAGAGCCAAGGGCGTGGACATCGCCACGATCGCGCTCTGGCTCGGGCACGAGAGCATCAAGACCACCCACATCTACGAGCACGCCGACCCCAAACTCAAGGAACAAGCAATCGCGCGCACCGCCCCGCTCGGCACCAAACCCGGCAAATACCGGCCCCCCGACACACTCCTCGCGTTCCTCGAGGCACTCTAATTATGCCCAACAGCCAAGCTCCCAACCCCCCAAAACCACAAGGAAAACCCGACCCACTCAACATAACCAGCCACACAACATAATGGCCCGAGCCCGACGACGCGCACGCAGATGTCGATCACGACTCCAAATACAGCGAGTACCGCCGCAACATCTTCAAGGGAGAGGCCGAGGAATGTCGCGGCGACCAAACCGACTAAGACGCGGCGCGTGCCCGGTCGCGCGGCGACGGTGTCCCCCTGCGGGGCTAGTGCTTAGGTCGCTTGCTCGCCGTTGGTGCGTGCAGTTGCATCCCGCGTCGTCCTGGGGGCGCCGGTGCCGCGTTCGCTAGGCCCGGCCCATGAGCCGAGGACGCGTCCGAGGGAAGCTGTTTGCCGGCTCGAGGTGGCTTCAGGCGTCTCGCAGCGGGCGATTGGTCGGTCGCCGATCGGTGGTCTCGAGTTCGTCCGCTCTGTGTGCGAGTTCATGGAGGGCAAGTCCGAGCGCTCGTGCGATGCGGTCGGCGACATCCCATGTGGGGTTAGCGATGCCACGCTCAACGCCGCGTATGGATGTGGGGTCGAGGTCAGCGACATCGGCAAGGGCCTCTTGGGTCAGGCCCATCTCCTCGCGGCGCAGACGAACCGCCCGCCCGAGCGCGACATGGGGGCTTTGGCTGATCCGCACCCTTGGAACCCTGTGTGGTTGCGGAAGTGCTGACCAGGGAACATGTTCCCGCTAGTCTTAGGCGACCATCCGGACGAATGCCAACCTCATCGCAGGCCGAGTTCCAAACCCACGGCCCGTTCAGGTATCCAGTAGCCTACGGCGCCCGCAATGTGCCGCAGACAAAGAGTCTCATCTATCTCCTCCGCGGGAATCGCCGTCACCCCCCCCCCCCAATAGGGGCGCCAGATGGCGGCTCTGCCGCCGCCGCGTGCTGGCCGCACATCCGCGATTCGGATTGATCGCATAAGGCGGTCGGACGTGGAGTGGTGTCAATGAGCGATGGCGCAAGATCGCATGATGAGATCCGCGCCCTGATTGTCCGAGGACTACGACCGGAGCGGCGTGACGTTGCGCGGGCTATATGGGAGCGTATTCGCGATGTCGTCCCGGCGGCCGGTGATAGCGGGACTCCAGAATATGAAACCGGCCAGCTCGAGGCGATCTCCGCGATCGTGAGCTACAGCCTTGACGCAATCGCGCGAGGTCCAGAGTGGTCCGGGCCGATTCCAGGGCCTGCGGCCGTCCAGGCACGTCGAGCTGCCCGGCTGGGCGTTAGTCTCGGAACTGTTCAGCGCCGCTATTTTGCTGGGCATCGAGAGCTCGGCGAGTTTGTAACGCGCGAACTAGAGCGCAGCGGATTCTCGAATGATGGAGAGGTCATCCACCATCTGCGAAGAACACAGGAGGCGCTTCTTGAGCACGTTACGGCCGCCATCGAGCGCGAGTACGAGCATGAGCACGAGTTGCTCACAGGATCGCGGCGCTCCGAGATTGTGCAACGACTGCTCGTAGGGGAGCGGGTCGACGAACTTGACCTCGCGGCACTCGACTACGACATCCGCGCCTCATTCCACGTGGGCATAGTGGCGTCAGGAGCTGATGTCGGAGAGATTGTGAGCCGACTGAGAGGCGCGTATCCGCGCAAGTGTCTCGCCGTGCATCTGGACGGGCGAGCTTGCCTCTGGCTCAGCGTTCAGGCTGTAGACGTTCGGCATCTATCTCTCGATGGTGCCGACGACATAACCCTGGCCGTCGGCGAAGCAGGAACGGGTCTTGACGGATGGTGCCTCACTTACAGTCAGGCACGGGCTGCCTTTGCGGTGGCGGCGCGCAAGGCCGAGAGGATCGCCTGGTATGCGGATCATCGACTGCTCGCGGCGGCGCTAGAGAACGAGACGCTTGCACGTTCGCTGACACAGAAGTATCTGGTTCCTCTAAGCGGCAAGAGCGATGGCGGTGTAAAGCTGCGCCATACGCTACGGACTTACATCGAGCTGCAGTGCAATGCTACGTCTGTCGCGCATCGCTTGCGCGTCGGCCGCCACACAGTTGAAGGTCGAATACGTACGGTCGAGCAGCTGATTGGGTGTCCACCCCGCACCTGTCTTCCCGAGCTAGCTGTGGCTCTGCACTTGGATGAACTGAGCCAGGTCGATGAGCGGTGCCCGTAGCGTCTGTCCTTGTGCGTTTGCACTGTTTATACATGTTCAAGCGTCCAATGTGGCCTGTAGCGTAGGCCACATAGGCCGCCCCACAAAGCTCTCGGGAGTGATAGAAGTACCCAGCTCTTTGCGGCGAGCTGCCACCGAACTTCGTGACTTATCTCACTATCCACTCCATGTCCAATGCCCACGCATATATCTCGGCTTTGATCCATGGACGCTGAGCAGTCGGTCGACACGGGCGAGGGCGCCTGGGGTAGAGCTAGGAGATCCGTAGGTGCTGGCGCCCCGGCCCCGCGGTGGGGTATGCGGTATCTGCCTCTTGCGGTCGGATTGACGATTGCGTTGGGAGCGCTGAACTCAGGCAGCGCGGGGGCTGCGCCCAAAGTCGACCTGAAAGTGGCATTTAGCCCCGATCGGCTCGGTGTGAGTACCACGATCAAGACCGATATTCGGGTCCATGCGACTACGGGGATAGTGCCAACGCCAATGTTGGGTATTCGCCTTGACCTACCCGGTGGTATGGGTCTTGCGACAACTGAATTGGGGTTGCAAACTTGTAGCGTAAGGACGCTAGAAGTTTTTGGTGTGACCGGATGTCCGCGCAACTCGATTATGGGGTTTGGACAAGCGTTTGGGGATTTGCTGGTTGGCTCGGAAGTCGTGGTTGAGCCAGGAGCAATAACGATCCTCATGGGAGAACCAGTGGACGAACACACATCGTTGCTGTTCTTCGTAGATGGGGAGTCGCCGGCTCAGGCACAGGGTATTTTTCCAACTGTCCTCCTTCCCGGAGACGGGCCAGAGAGCGCGGCCCAGCTTGTTACTACGGTGCCACTGACACCAACATGGCCAGAAGGAGGAGATATCTCCGTAGTACATGTGCGAACGAGCTTTGGTCCCGAAGGTCTGGCGTACACAAGGCGCGTTCATGGACGTGCGGTTTCGTTTACGCCGAGAGGATTCGTGACTCCGACTTCGTGCCCCAAGGGGGGCTTTCCGTTTCATGGGACGTTCACGTTCCAAGACGGGAGTGTCGTGTCGAGTCGGGCGGCCGTGCCCTGCCCTCGTGGAGGCAAGAGGCACTGAATGGGCGGCGATCTTCTGCTGGACTGTCGCGCGTCGCCGGAGGAGGTCTACGCGAGCGCCGTGGCCAGAGTTCGATCACGGATCGTAGAGCTGATCAGTGAGATCCACGCGAGCATCGCGTCAGCTGATCTTGGCGTGGCGCTGGACGACGAGGGGGAGTACCAGACTGGTCGTGCAGCTGCGATCACAGCGGCTGTCGAGTACGGCCTGGAGGCGATCGAGCGAAACGGGGATTGGGGTCCGATCCCGCCAGCGCTAGCGGAGCAGGTGCGGCGCGCTGCTCGTGTCGGGGTCCGGCTGGGGATAGTGGTGCGCTTGTATTTGGCAGGGCACCGTCGCTTCATGGAGCTTATCCGAGCCGAGATCCGGCGTGCCAACGCTGACCACGAGGCTGTGCTCGAGCATATAGGTGAGAAATCCAGATCCCTGCTTGACCACATAGTCGTGTCGGTAGAACGCGAGTACGAGGAGGAGCAGGCACTGCTCGCGCACGCTCCCGAGCGGCGCCGTGAAAGACTTGTGCGACGACTGCTTGGCGAAGATATTAATGCCGGGGAGCTGGCCGAATTGGGCTACGAGGTGCATTGCTCAAGCCATCTTGCCCTAATCGCGTTTGGCTCAGCCGGAATGGAGATTGCGCGGTGCCTTGAGTCTGCCGATCAACTTCGTGTGTTGTCCGTTGCGGGAGATGACGGCGCCGTATGGGTATGGGTTGGCGGAAAGGACGGGGTCTCTATCCAGGCGGTCAAGCGTCTGCTGGCTGCCAGCGGGTGTGAGAAGACACCATTGGCGATCGGAGACCCTGCGGGCGGACTCGACGGATGGCGCCAGACCCACCAGGAAGCGCGAGCGGCGGCGATGATTGCCCGCCATGAGCAGCAGGGGTTCACGCGATGTGCTGATGTGCTACCGATCGTAGGAGCGCTGCGGGATGAGTCAATCGTGAGGATGTATGAGAGAACGTACCTCCTGCCGCTGGACAAGCTGCATAAACGTGGGCAGCCGGCGCGAAAGTCGCTACTTGCCTACTTCAAGCACGATCGGAGTGCCTCCTGCGCGGGGGAAGCGATCAAAGTGACGCCGCGCACTATCCAGAACCATCTCAACGAGGCCAGGAAGGTTCTTGGAGCACCGCTAAACATGACCGCGTTGGAGCTAGCACTACGCCTAGAGGAGCTCGGGTACATTACGGAGGTGGGTGGAGCGCGTCGCCACGAGCGTTGAGGCTCGATCCCGCGCGACGTCGGGTTCGGTCATGCGGGGTGGGCAGTGGCCGGTGGTCGATGCTCGGCGACGTCGGCGATGCGAAGTCCCACAGAGCGGACTCATCCCCGCTCATAGGTCGGTCGAGCAAGGGTTCGGTATTGTCGCGGCTCGATCGCGGTCCCAGTGCCGTCGACATTCCGTGAACCCGACATCAGGAGCGATACATGACCATCCGAACCGAAGGCGACCACTGGATTCCGCAGGGCTTCGAGAGCTTCGTCGTCAAGGCCGGCAGCAAAGGCAACGCGGTCGGCTTTGTTTGCGTTGCCTCGCGTCGCCCATGTCGCGCTCATGCTCTGTTCACGCAGAGCCGGTTCGCGGGGCCATGTGTGATCGTGAGTCGAGAGCTGGCTGCAGCCGAAGACGCGCAGGCGGTGGTTACGGTCGTAAAGAACTCCAATGTCGCGACTGGGCAGGAGGGTCTAGCGAACGCGCGAGAGGTTCTAGAGGCTGTAGGGAGTCAGCTCGGGATACCTTCAGAGAAGATTCTCGTTGCTGCGACAGGAACCACGGGCCGCAGGTGGCCAATGGATGAGGTACGACAGCATCTTGGCGACGTTAGTCGGGGTATGCGGCAAGCAGACTTCGGAGCGGTTGCGGAAGGTATCATGACGACCGATCTGGTTCCCAAGATTGTGTCGGCGCGAGTTGGCGATGTCGCCATCGTTGGCGTAGCAAAGGGTGTTGGGATGGTCGAGCCTAACATGGCGACTGTCCTCGTCTACTTCTTTACGGACGCGGATGTGCCAGGGGACGAGCTCAAGAACATTTTCCGTGGAGCGGTGGAGCGGACCTTCAACTGCCTGAGCGTCGACACGGACACATCGACGAGCGACACGGCGATTATTTTCGCTAATGGCATGGCGGGGCCAGTAGAGATTGGCGAGTTCGCGAGTGCAGTTGATGGAATCGCCGGCGAGTTGGTGCGCAAGCTCGCCCGAGACGGGGAGGGGGCAACGAAACTGCTCGAAGTCACAGTGCAGGGAGGCCGCGACTACGAGCAGGCGAAGCGTGTTGCCAAGAGCGTCGTTAACTCCCCTGTCGTGAAGACGGCGATTCACGGGGGAGACCCGAACTGGGGCCGCATCACGGTCGCGATCGGAAAGTGTGAAGACGATACGGACATTGAGCCGGAGCACACAACGATTGTGATCAGCGGGCTAGAGGTATTTCCCGCCGACGTTGAAGACCGGCTTCCCGAGCTTGCGGACTTGCTGAGCAATGAGCGGATCGAGATTCGGATCGATCTTGGCATCGGCGATGCATCAGCCACGGTCTGGGGGTGCGACATGACCGAGGAGTATGTGAAGATCAACGCTGAGTATTCGACCTGAGCCAGCCGGGCTGTCATGTTGCAGCAACACGCTGCGCCGTACGCTGCAGCCGAAGTCAGCCGCTAGTTCGCTCTGCAGGCCCAGGGCCGCAGGCTCTGGACGGTGTCTAGGATCGCCTCAGCGACCTGCGCCTTGTTTGCGCGCGGCACGTCGCGCTCGACGATCACAGGCTCCTCGCCGCCCTGTGACGCGTGCGCGGACGACCGGCCATCGTGGTGGGAGGCGGTGAGGATCGTGACCTCGTTGGCGTCGACGTCGAAGCCGATGTCGGCGCGGGAGATGTCGTTAATGACGAGCGCGTCCAGATGCTTGGCGGCGAGCTTGCCCGACGCAAGCTCGACTGCGCCGGACCCGTGCTCGGCGGCGAAGCCGATCAGTGTCTGGTCCGCGCGTCGCTGCGCTGCGAGCCCCGCGAGCACGTCAGCCGTCGGCTCCAGCACGAGCTCCAGGCGCTCGCGATCGGCCTTCTTGAGCTTTCCGTTGGCGGGCGCTGCGGGCGTGAAGTCGGCGACGGCGGCGGCCATCAGCAGCACGTCGCAGTGCGGGAACTCCTGTTCGCACACCTGCGCCAGCTCGGCCGCTGTGACGAGGTTGCGCCGGACGACCCCGCGCGGCGTCGGTAGGGAGACGTTGGCAGCCACCAGCGTGACGTGTGCGGCGCGCGCCCGCGCGGCCCGCGCGAGGGCGAAGCCCATGCGCCCGGATGAGCTGTTGCCGATGAACCTGACGCTGTCGATCGGCTCGCGTGTGCCGCCAGCAGTGACGAGCACCCGCAGCCCGCGCAGGCTATTGCTCTGATCGTCAATAAACACCCTCGACCTTCCCGTAGGTTGTGAACTCAGGGCTATAAGGGTCCCCGAGCCACGGCCACGGATAATCGGCAGCGACAGCGCCATATGGGGCGATACGCACTGCCCGATCGCGCTCGACAAAGCCGGGGATCATCTGGTCGGCGGTAAAGCGCCATACCCTTACCTGCCCCTCGGCGTTGGCCTCGACTTGATTGCCATTATCATCGATGATCTCGAGTAGGACGTGAGGACTGCTAGGGATGTACACAACGCTGTATCGGTCGTCTGGCTCAAAGGGCTTCTGATAGCTGATAGCTGTGGTCGATGTCCCGTACATGCCAACGACTGGGATGCCGGGGAACACAGACTCGCGCAGAAGCTCGTGGCTCTCGGGCGTCATCGTGGTCCCGGCGTGTACGATGCCGCGGAGGCTTCCCCGCAACGTGGCAAGCGCGGCTTGCGAGGGCAACATCTCGAGAAGACGGGACGTGCAGAAGAGCACACCAACCTGCTGCGACTCGAGAATTGCCGCGACCTGGTCCCAGATGTGCTGGACGTAGCGATCGTATGCTTGCTGCATCCCTTCCTCGCCAAAGATCTTCACGATTCGAGGATCGAGATCGATCGTGAAGCATGACCCGCCGCGGTGCTCCGCAATTGAGACGACGAGTCTGCCAGTGGTATGAGGCCCCATCGGGCCAATGTAGAGCCAGTTCTCGTCGCGGTGGATGCCATGAAGATCGAGCATTCGGTCGCTGAACGCGATTGTGTCGTCCCAGTAACTCCCGCACCATGTGCCGTGCTTCGGCAGGCCAGTTGTCCCGCCTGTCTGCGAGACCCACAGCCGATCGCGCATGAGGCGGATAGGTTGTGGCAGGAAGTCCTCGATCGGCCGCCTCCTCGCCGCCTCCTCGTATCTAGCGTGATCAGCGTCGTCACGCAAGCCGACGAGATGGCGCGCATCTTGAAGTCCCGTGATTGTCTCGTAGGCGTTAGCGCCAAGCGCACGATCACGCTCCAGCCAGTAAGGGGAACCTGTGTCGGGGTGGAGATGGGCACGGACGCAGCGGACGACATCGTCGTCTGTGATCGGCCGAAGCAGCGTGCTACTCATGGGCTGTATTGCACCCCGGCTCGACGATGCCAGTCAACACCGGCTTCTTCTGGAATAGGAAGTCCGAGAGATAGCCCTCATGAGGGTCGATCGGCTCATAGCCTCGATCGAAATGGTCGCCCGCAAAGACCTTGCTGATGGTTGGCTCGGCGGCGAGGGTCTCAAGCAGCTCAGCGTCGGAGCCATTCTCATCGAGGACGGAGACGATGAGGGAGTTCCGAACCGCAGCGAGCACCTCGTCCCGCGCGACGGATGCGACCGCGACAAAGGGGAAGGGGAGCTCCGTTCCGAAGAGAGGGGACTCTGGCTCAGTCAAGAGTACGGTGGGGCGCAGAAAGGTCTGTCCGTTGCGCTCTAGTAGAAGAGGCACATTCACGACCTCCTGAGTGACGTCTACGGCTCCAGCGGCAATCTCCCGCTTGATTGTCGCCTCGACTGCCTTGGCGCTGTCAATTTGCGGCCAGGCCGGGACCCGTGCAGCCGGGTCGTCGAGATCGAGTACCGGAATCGCGGAGAAAGCGCGGGCGAGCTCCCTTGCTGCCGCTGCGGCTTCGTGCTGATCGCCGATGACCGCGAGAGAGCTGAGGTTCGTACACAACCGTCCGCTGCCTTCGAATGCCAGTCGGGTCAGCCGTTGCCAGGTTTCCGGCCCTGCGCCGCCGGGCAGCAGTATCGCCTTGCTGCGACCGAAGTGGTATGTCTTTACACGATTGACCGCGACACCACTCGGCACGTCCTCGCCCGGCCAGACCAGCTGATCGGCTCCACGCCACACCGTCATGGCTGGTCCGTGGCACACCGACAGGGCATCGCTAGGCAGGCCAGCGCCGTACAGGGCGGCTGCGATGAGGCATGAGACGACCGGATCGTCGTCGCTGGTGATAACCACAACAGGGCGCCGAGCACCAAGCACCTGCAGCCACTCTACGGCCATCGTCGGAAAGTTGCCTGGCACGCGAATGGCACACATTCGACCTGCTGGGCGCCACGACCAGCTCGTACCGGAGACGGCGTCGCGGAAAGCCGCGAGCCGGCCGTCGGGCGCCTGCGCGGTGAGGATTTCGGGCAAGCGCCGCAGATGCCGGGTCACGCCGAGGATACCGCGCTCTACCCGCCGCGGCGGCAAGCCACCGCACGCCGACGCTGTAGCAAGAGCCAAGTCGAGCACTCCGTGGTCGACCCACTGCTCCAATTGGTCGGCGGCCGAGTCGAAGATCCCCCACCATTGTCCGTCGGCGAACCGCCGAAGCACTTCTGAGGTATCGCGAGCACGCTCGAGCATCTGTTGTTGAACGAGCTCGCTCGCTACGGCGACTCGAATAGGGTGCTCTGCGAGAGTGCTCAAAGGGCGGGTCTTCGAGGCCAAGCAGCGACCGGCAAGCACGGCCGCTATCTCCACCGCATCGTCAGCGACTCGACGCACAACGTCGCCCGGCCCAACGGGGGCAGCTGTACTAGGGATGGCTTGGGTGTTCATGTCGTTGATTCGCTCGCTTTGGTGGCGGATCGCGCCGTCAGTGTTGGCATGTAGCTCCCAAGTTCCCAGTTGCGAATCGTGCAGACGTTGACGCCTCGTCCGTCAGTACGGGAGCCCACGCTGCGTGGCCCGGTCGCGCGCTCACTGCATAGTGCAGGCTGCAAGACGACAGTGCGATCGCTGCAGCGCCGACCGTCCCATAGCGGCCGCCGGGCAAGTCCTGGTCCTCAACAACCGCGGCGGACGCGACCGCCATCCACGAAGGTGAGTCGACGGGAGCTTCGCGACGCACTTGACCGAGCGCCGCACGCACTCGTTCGCTGCGTTGGTGTCCCAGTACATCCAGCCCAGCCGACGTAAGAACGTGATCTCCCGGTTCTACCAAGGACCGGGTAAGTTCCGCACCGTTCCAGCTCAGTAGATGCACGGTCGGGTCAACGATACCCGCGCCGATCGGACGATTGCACGCTTTGCCACGTATCGGGCTCCGATTCGCGACCGCGACCAGAAGATGAAAGCCGGGGAGATCACGCAGATCCGCGAATCCAATGTGCTCACCCGCCGCAGCCAGCAACGGAAGTCGTCCCCGCGTGTGCGCTGAGGACGTTTGAGCGGGAGTGCGGTGCGGAGGAGCGTTCACGACAACTGCAACCGAGAGCCGCTCGCGATGAAGCGCTACGGGCGTTCCTCCCGCCTGAAGGTCCAACGGCCCCAAGAGCAGGGGATCAACCTGAGACCAATGAGCCGCCGGAGGCAGTGTCTTCCTTGAGTAGAGCTCATCTCGCACAGCCACCAAGCGGATCTGCCAGCGACTGTCGGGGGTAACACGTAGGGCTACCGTGCACATGTGGATGTCCTCTTCATCATGCCCCGCGGCCGGTAGCTAGGATCGGGCAGCTTGAGGGTCGCCCTCGCCCGAGCCATACGTTAGTCATGGCGGAACACAGTAGTGTGTGCATCAGCAGGGATCGTAACGATGTTGACAGTCCTTTGACGTCCACGGGGCGCGTCATTTCGAGCTGAGCAGGCATGATTTCCGAAACGCGAAATCTGGATGGGGGATATTTCGCATATTGGGCACTCACGCGCCCTCAGAACCAGGCTAGACTTCGTACCGTGAAGTCTGCGGCGGGCTGGACACCCACAATGGCGTAGGTCCAGGGGGGAGGACGCATTCATCTCCACCTCGTCGGGAAGCATGCTTCATTCGTTATCGCCGAAGGAGGAAAATGCACATACGGTCGCCGCAATCGTTCGCTGTCTCAGCCGCTCTTCCAATCCTCCTCGTAGGAATGAGTGTTGTCCCTGCACATGCCCAGTCGGGGCATCGTACGTCCCCACACGCCTACGCCTCCCGCACGGAACAGGTGCGTGAGACGGTAAGTGCGAAGTTGACCGCGAATCATGGCGCGACAGAACTGACAGAGCGAGGCTCGGTTCGCGGAACGTTCAGCTGCCCGGTGACGATCAACATCAAGCTGTCGTACACAAAGGCGAATATCGGCTTCTCCTGCGGGAGTGTGCTGGCCGGGAATGGCACGACCGCTTTTTACGTCTCTGGAGAGACGGGATATTTCCACGGGACTCTCGTCATTACACGCGGGAGTGGGCATTACCACCGCTCGGCTGGCAGCCGGCTTAACATCACGGGGACGCTTCATCGCGGGAGCTACGTTCTGAGCGCCCAGGTCAGCGGTCCCATGTCGGTATAGGGCTTGGGACGTAGGCGATGACCGGAAAGCTTTCCGAGGCGCGTGCAGACGGACATGTCGCACCTCCCACGTCGCACGGAACACTCAATGTGACTTTGGTGGATGGCAGCCAGCATGTGGTGACGCTTTCCACCGGCAAGAACCCGCATGAAGCTCTTTACGAGCTCATGTTTAATGAGGTCTCTGAGGTGAACCGCCCGTGGCTGGCATGCGAGTCAGGGGCATGGGTGAGGCGCAATAGCATCATCTCAGTACGCATCGAACTAAGCGAGACCCCTTGAGCCGCGAAGACACCGCAACAGCTTCGAGCGTTACCAGCTCTCTGACTACGTCGCGTCCAAGCGCCGACGTGGCCCTCGTGGAGTTTACAGCTGGCCATCGGCATAACCCTTTCAGTATGGGGCGGATGGCGGAGCTGGCTGCGCTCGTCAGAGAACTCGACAGCGAGTCGGCGATCGGCTGTGTCGTCCTCTACGGTGGCGCGGGACGGTCGTTTGCGGTCGGCGGCGACCTCAATGAGCCCTCAACGTTCACTGGCGGTCCGGAGATCGACGATTGGATTGACCGGATTACCGATCTCTACGTGGCGATCGCCAGCGTCGAGTGCCCGGTGATCGCGGCGATCGACGGCTACGCCATCGGTCTTGGCCTTCAGGTCGCCTTGTGCTGCGACTACCGCGTAGGAAGCGCTCGGGCCAAACTCGTGATGCCGGAGTTTCAGCTTGGCATCGCATGTAACTTCGGCGCGTTCTTGCTGGAACGGGTCACGAGTCGAGCAGTCATGCAGGCCATGCTGTTCACGTGCGAGGACTGGTCAGCAGAGCGGGCACTCCGTGACGGTCTGCTGCACCGTGTGGTGGGTCCAGACGAACTGCTCGACGAGGCGATCGGCGATGCGCGGCGAATCGCGGGCTACACACGGGCGGCCGTGCGTGGCACACGTCCTCGGATGAACGAACCTCTTGCCAGCGGCCTTGAGACCGTGCGCCAGCAAGGCAAGCAGTCGCACCGTCGTGCCTTCCTCGCTGGAGAGGCGCAGGTACGGATGCGGGCGATACTCGGCGAGCGTACGAGCGGGTGAAGGTGTCGCCAACCAGCGGGATATTGAGCGCGGGCGGCTGGTTCGTGTTCTCAAGCCTGGAACTCGAGGAGCTGGCAGCCTATCGGGCGACGGTGGCGACGGACCGCGGTTATCTCTACTGCTCGGTGCCAGCGCCGGGGGCATGGCTTGACGTCGATGAGTGCTACGCCGGCGACTGGCCGGTCACGCGTCTGAATACCGATGACGGACGGTTGCTTACCTCCGTGATGTATCCGTCCAGCATCTACTCGGGCACCTACGACGGACACTGGATGCTGGCCAGCAATCTGTTTCTGCTCGCGGCGTTGCAGCCCGACGGCGCCCAACGGCTTGCCCATGATCGGGTCACGACAATCGACGATCATGGTTTGACCGCTCTTGCCGACGTGAAGCGAATCGCCCCGTTCACGGAGCACTGCCCTGGCGTTTACAGCGAACCGCTGGCGAACGACCCGATCGCACGAATGTGGGGCGACCCGACGATCCGCGACGCACGCGAGTCCGGCGAGCGACTGCTTGACGCGTTGGCGACGAGCGTCGCCGCGTGCGCCTCAGCAGACCAGGCGCCGCCGGCGGTGCTGCTCTCCGGTGGAGTTGACTCCGCCGCGCTGGCGTGGACGGCTCACCAACTCGGTCTCGCGCCGATCGCTTACAGCATCGGGACCAGCTGGGGCAATGAGCACGACGCGGCCGGCGAGCTGGCCTCTCATTGCGGGATCACCCAGAGGCGCATAGAGCTGACCGTCGATGACCTCGAGGACGCTATTGGACCGAGCATCCTACAGCTAGGGCACGCCGAGCCAGAGGCAGTCGACAGTGTGCTGAACGTGGTGGCCGCGCTTAGAAGCGGCGCGATCGCCGAGCAGACCGTCCTCAGCGGATGGGGCAGCGACCTTCTCAATGCGGGTCTCTTCACCAGCCCCTGCTCCCCGGTTGCGATGAGTCAAGCACTGCTCGCCGGACTGCGGCGCACGCAGCACAGCTCGGAGTTCAGCAGCTTCGCCGGCGGGATCTGCGGGCATCGTCTCTGCCACCCCTATTGGCATCGCGCTGTCGTCGAGACCTCGCTGAGCATCGACCCTCGCTGCAAGTATGGTCCGCGAGAGAAGCAGCACCTGCGCGAAGCGATGGCGTCTCGCGTCCCAGCTTCAGTCGCGTGGCGCCGGAAGCTCGCCCTCCATCATGGAACAGGCGTTGAGGATGGCCTGTCGCGGCACTTCGGTGGCGCACGCGAGAAGGCCGCGGCCTACAGCGAAATCTTTCAGAGCCTCGTCTCGCGCACGGCCGCAGAACACCTCTGCGACCTGCAGGTACCTGAGTCTCTAGAACCCCCCCGCGTCAACCTCGCAACGGGCGTGTAGCTCGATGATGTTGTGCGTTTCAGTAGTGCCAACGGATGGCACCGCGAGCGCGAGTCGACAGCTCGCTGATGAAAGGACCAACGAATGAAGTTTGGCGTGTTCCTCACGACGGCGCACTACCCGAAGTGGACGCAGGAGGAAGTCTTCGACAACACCGGCGTGTACGCCGTTGAGGCCGAGCGGCTTGGGTACGACGGCGCGTGGCTACTTGAGCATCACTTCACGCGGTTTGGTCTGTGCGCACACCCTGTCACCCTTGCGTCCTATCTGCTGGGCAAGACGACCACTCTGCGGGTTGGGACCGCCGTATGCGTGCTGCCCCTCTACCACCCACTGCAGATGGCCGAGCAGGTGGCGATGGTCGACCAGCTGAGCAATGGTCGATTCGACTTCGGCGTCGGGCGTGGCGTCTTCCAGAAGGACTTTGACGCCTTTGGCGTCGACCCTGCAAAGTCGCACCTGATCATGCGCGAGTGGCTGGACATCATTAAGCGCGCATGGACCGAGGACGTCGTCGAGGCGCATACGGAGCTCGTCGATTTCAATGCAGTACCCCTCTACCCAACCCCCCGCGTCAAGCCGCATCCACCTATCTACGTGGTTTGCGAATCTCCAAGCAGCACTGAATGGGTGGCTTCGCAGGGTTACCCGATGCTTCTGTCGTGGTGGCTTGAGCGTGAGGCGATTCGCTCGCAGGTCGAGCTTTACAACGAAGTGGCCCGCTCTCACGGGCACGACCCGACACAGGTTGAGCACGTGTTGTCGGCGATTGGGTGTGTGGCGGACAGTGAGGCCGAGGCCAAGAATCAAGTACGCGACAACATCGGCTGGTGGCGCAACGTGCAGATGGACGCACTCCTTCGATTCGAGGAGCTGCAGAAGCTACCCAACTATGAGTTTGTTCTCCGTCGCTGGGAGGATCAGATTCTTTCCGGCGGCAGCGCTGAGCAAGGGGAACGCGAGAAGCTTGAGCGACTGCTTGAGCTCAACTTGATCGGGACGCCCGAGTACTGCGTCGAGCGCATCGTCGAGCTGGTCGAGACGACTGGCGTGCGCCACTTCATTGTGGGGTTCGAGGGCACGGGCGACAAGGAGCGCACGCTGCAGGCGATGAAGCGATTCGCGCAGGAGGTCATCCCACAAGTGCGAGCTCAGGTCGACGCGGTTACGACGGTGCGATCGTGACGTCGAGTGCTGTGGTGCAAGACGCATCGTCCACTGCGGACCAGAACGTCCGGCATCTCCCTTTCGTGCTCGGTGGCCATCGGGTTGACACGATGTCAGACGGCGCTGTGACACTACAGACGCCGAGCGGTGCGCAGGTTACATTTCCGGCGTTCGGGGAAGATGCGCTGGCGCAGATCTGCGCGAGCGACCGTGAGTTGCTGATCGGCGTGCCACTCCAGGAGATCCTGTCGTTTCTCAATCGTGTCGGCAAGCATTGGAAGAGCGACGAATACTCTCGGCGACGCATCTATATACGCCAGCTGGAGGAGCTCTTGGGGTATTCGCCACAGGCGGCCGCCGCCGAGGCAGACCGAATCGGCATCCTGCTGACGGCGCACGCCCGGATGTACGACATCGTCGCCGCCGATCTGGGCAGTCGCTTCATACTCGATGAATGGATCGCCCGTGAGGAGGCGTGGGTGCGTGCGTTCCCCCGCGGCTTGTCGGTGCATGTGCTACCGGGGAACGTGCCGCTTTCTGGCGTCATCTCGATTGTGCGGGCGCTCGTCACGAAAAACGTCTGCGTCGCAAAGGCCGCATCGGCGGACCCCATTACGCCTAGCGCGTTGGCTCTGAGCTTTCTGGATGTCGATCCAGGGCACCCGGTCGCCCGCGCGACGAGCGCCGTCTACTGGCGCCCCAGCGACCCGGCCGCCATGCAACTCGTCTCTCAAGCCGACTCTGTGTGCGCATGGGGCGGGCAGGAGGCGATCAGCTGGGCGCGTCGGCACGCGGGCGACGACGTCCCCGTTCTGTCATTCGGCCCTAAGCGAAGTGTGGCGCTGGTCGGCCGCAACGCGGACATCGGCACGGCGGCGCGCGGGATCGCACACGACGTGGTGCTCTATGACCAGCGCGCCTGCTTCTCCACGCAGCGCGTCTTTGTAGAAGGCGACGCCAGCCGTCTGGTAGAAGGGCTTCGAGACGAGCTCGACGAGCACTGCCGGTTGATCGGGCCAGCGAGCCAGAGCGACGATGAACTCGCCCGTGTTCAGCTCGCGCGCCTAGAGGACACCTTTCACGGTGCGGTGCTCGAGACCGCTGAACATTGGACGATCGTCGTGCAGCGCTGTCCCGCGGACGCCTCTGAACATCCGCTCGGGCGCGTTCTCTATGTGCATCCGGTCGAGTCGCTCGAGGAGGCATATTCGTTCATCGGGCGTGACGTGCAGACTGTCTCGGTTGCGCCGTGGGCGATGCTCGCCGAACACCGCGACGCGCTGGCGCGGTGCGGAGCCTCGCGCCTCGTCGAGCCTGGTCTGAGCAATCTATTTCGGATCGGAGCTACGCACGACGCGGTGAACCCGCTGCAGGCGCTCGTGCGGATGGTGGCGGTTGAGGCGCCCGCCACCGTCCACGGCAAGGGGATGGTCGTGGCCGTCAACCAGACTGAGCTGCTGAGGGCCGGGAATCTGAAAGACCTAGTGTTGTGACGACGACCGAGAGCCTCGCCCAACACGAAGTGCTCTCGCCGGTATCGGAGCTAGATCGACTCATCTTCACCGAGCACGGCCGAGGAGCGGCCGTACAGGACGATGAGACGCTGAGGCTCGAGCTAGTCCGCGAAAGCGTCGCCCACCATCTACTGCAATGTCCGGCGTACGCGCGCTTCGCTGAGCAGGTCGGCTTCGACTTTGACTCGCTTGCCGACCCCGAGGCGCTCGACTATGTGCCACAGATTCCAACGAGCGCTTTCAAGCGCTCCGCGATTCTCAGCGTTCCCGCAGAGCAGACTGCGAAGCGCTGCACCAGTAGTGGAACGCAGGGCACGATCAGCGTGGTGTATCGCGACCGCTTCACCATCGAGCGCCTGCTCGGCAGCACGCGACGCGGTCTGGAGCTCCTCGTCGGTGACTGGTATGAGGACGAGGTTCACGTCCTGAATCTGGGACCCGACCAAGCCGAGGCCGGCGATCTGTGGTTCGCCTACGTGATGAGCCTCATTGGGGTGGACTACCCAACGCACCATGCTGTACGGGCGGGAACTTTCGACCCGCACGAGGCCCTCGCCGCGCTCTCGCCGGCGACAGCTTTTCCCGTGTTGGCCGGCGCCCCGTCCCTGGTGATGGCGGTCGCTGAGGCCGCCCTCGCCTGCGGGGGCGTCTCAATTCCGCATCTAGCGATCGTGACCGCCGGCGGATGGAAGCGAGCCGGCGGGCAGCGGATCGCTCGCGGGGAGTTCAACGAGTTGCTGCTGCGCGCCTTCGATCTCGAGAACACGTGCAGGGTGCGCGATGCGTTCAACCAGGTTGAGCTCAACACGGTAATGCTCGAGTGTGAACACCATCGAAAGCATGTGCCGCCGTGGCTGCACATCACTGCACGCTCACTGAGGACGCTGGAGCCGCTCCCCTACGGCGAGCAGGGACTCTTGTCGTATCTGGACCCCTCCGCGTCGAGCTATCCATGTTTTATCCTCGCCGACGATGTGGGGACCGTGCGCAGGGGGCCATGTGACTGTGGCTGGGCTGGGCGGACCCTTGAAATCGAGCGGCGCTTGGACCGTGCTGAGAGCTGGGGGTGCGCACTGAAGATGGACCGCGCATGGGGTGGCTCGCGATGAGCGCTCGCTTGCCTTACGAGGTCGATCAGCTAGAAGGCCGGGCCGGTGCAGACCGCCACGTTGCTGTGTGGCGTACCGGCACGCGCGACCCCGACGCACCTGTCGTGCTCGTGGCGCCGGGCTTCGCCCGGCGTATGCGACACATGGCACCCGTGGCGCTATACCTCGCCAGCGCCGGCTTCAACGTCTACCGCTGCGATTACTTCGACCACGTGGGCCTGAGTGATGGCGAGATCTACAACTTCACGATGACCGCGATGTATGACTCGCTGCGCGCGACGCTCCGAGCGATCGAGGAGCGCGAGGAGCGTCAGCCCCTCATCGTGGCTGCGAGCCTTGCAAATCGCGCCGCCATCAGGCTCTTGGCGGAGAACGCACGAGCCATCGGGTTGGTCGGGATCGTCGGGGTTGTCAACTCCCGCAAGACGATCAGCAAAGTGTTCGGTGAAGACTGGGTCGCCATGCCCGACGAGCAGATTCCGCCGTATGCGGAGTTCGAGCGCAAGCGCGTCTGTGGCGAGACATGGATGCGCGACTGGAACGCCGGTAACTGGGTCAGTATGGAGGGGACGATCGATGAGCTGCGAAGGATCAGCCAGCCGGTGGCCAACTTCTGCGGCTCCGCGGACGACTGGGTAGAGATAGCCGACGTCGAGCGCGCGTTCGCGATCGGTGACGGCGGGCCGAGGCAGCTGATCGAGTTGCCCTACGTCGAGCATGAACTCTCAAGCAATCCGATTGCTGGTCAGACGGTCATGCGTGAAGTGGTACGCATTGCCGCCGCGCAGGCCGGCATCGACGAAACCGATGGGCCAACTGAGCCCAGCTTCGAGCAGATCGCACACCAAATCGTCTACGAGCGTGCCCTCGAAGAGCAAGCCGCTTCTTCGGGGCGCCTGTCTGGCGCACTGTCGTCGTGACTCTCAGAAAGGCCACTACGTGAGCGAGCCAGCAACACTAACGACGCCAGACGCCGAGCCAACCCGCTCTAGCCGGTCGCGCTGGTGGACGCTCGTGGCCGCCTCGGTGGCCACATTCATGCTGCTGTTGGACTTCACGGTCGTCAACCTGGCCCTGCCCGCGATCCATCACGACATCGGTGGCAGCTTCACCGACCTCCAGCTGATCGTTGACGCCTACGCGGTCAGCATGGCAGCCCTGATCCTCGTCGCCGGCTCGATGGCTGACCACGTTGGCTACCGTCGCGCGTTTCTAATCGGTGTCGCCATATTCTCGCTGGGGTCACTCGTCTGCGGGATAGCGCACCGGCCGGCGGTTCTCAACTACGCGCGTGCAATGCAGGGACTCGGCGCCGCCGCCACGCTTGCCAGCTCGCTGGCGTTGCTTGGTGTGACCTTCGAGGGGCGTGAGCGCCAGTTCGCCCTCGCAGTGTGGGGCGCGGTCAGCGGCACCGCTGTCGCGGTCGGGCCGGTGGTCGGTGGCGTCGTCGTCGAATACCTCAGCTGGCACTGGATCTTCTTCATAAACGTCCCGATCAGCGCTGGCCTGGTGCTACTCGCGCTCATGGCAATGCGGGATGTGCGCGAACCCGAACACGGCCCCTTTGACTGGATGGGGGCTCTCGCCCTAAGCCTGGCGCTCGGAGCATTGGTATTCGCCCTGCTTCGTGGAAACGCAGAGGGCTGGAGAAGCATCATCATTCTCGCCCCGCTGTTCTCAGCTGCGGTTCTGCTGGCGATCTTGCCGCTCATCGAGCGTAGGGCCAGAAAACCGATCCTCGACCTGAAGCTGCTTGGCACGCCGACGATGGTGGGCGCGTCTGTTGCAGCCTTCACCATCGGGCTCACCGTATTCGCTTCGCTGCTTTTCCTGTCTTTGTATCTCCAAGACATCCTGCGCTACTCCCCACTGGCTGCCGGTCTGCGCTTGCTTCCCGTAACGCTTGGAGCGTTCGTGGCTTCGTTTGCGACCGTGTGGCTCAGCCGCCATTTCTCGCCACGATTGACCATCGGAGTCGGGCTCGCGCTTTGCGCCGGAGCTTTTCTAGCGATGCACGGTCTCACGGTGAGGTCGACGTGGACTGCGCTCCTCGCTGGGTCGGCGTTGGGCGGGGCGGCCACGGGCCTCGTCAACCCCACCGTCGCTGGGATGGCCCTCAGAGCTGGTGAGGGTGCTCGGACGGGGATGGCATCGGGCATCAACAGCGCCTGTCGGCTGCTCGGGTTGGCGACGGGCGTAGCCGCCCTTGGCGCCATATTCGAACACCGAATCCAGGCCCAGCTGCAGACGTCGGCGCCGGAGCTCCCCCGCCAGGCGGCGGGAGCGATCAGTGCAGGGATCATCAACCCGGTGGTGGAAGCGTTCCCTCCGCTGCTACGCGGGGCGATTCGTGATGCAGCGACCAGTGCATTCATATCGGGGCTCAACGAGCTGTTCCTTGTCGGTTTTGCGATCGCCGTCGTCGCCGGCATCGTTACTGTGCTCGTGGTCCGCACCGAAGCACCACTGTCTGGAGTGGCCGACAGTCAGGCGCCGGCAGAGGCCGCTGAGGCACCGGCGGCTGCTCTGGCCTCCATCGCACCGAGCGCGGAACCGTAGAAGCGTGCCAGGATCACACAACAACCCCTCGCAAGCGTCTTTGTCTTCGGCTGCGCGCAACGAAGGGCTGCGCAGCGACGCGAGGGGAGGCACGCAATGCGTGTGCTGCTGATCTGGCCACGCAATGAGCGTGCATCACTCAACGACGAGATGAGCTGCTGTGAGCCACTTGGCTTGGAGTATCTCGCTGGCGCTCTCCGTAAGCACCACGACGTCGAAATCCTAGATGAGCGGCTCGATCCGCCGCTTGAAGAGTGGGCCGCCGACCGCGAGCCGCCGGATGTTGTGGGTGTCGCGATCCCGTTCACGGCCAGCATCCGTCCGTCTCGACGTGCCAGCCGGCTCGCCCGTGCGATATGGCCCTCGGCGGTGATCGTCCTGGGCGGGCACCACCCAACCGTGTCGAGTGAGTGGATGGACGGTTTTGATGCCGACTGGGTTGTGGCCGGCGAAGGAGGACCGTCGTTCTGCACGCTGCTTGAGGCAATCGAGCGCCGCGTCCAACCGCCTGACATAGCGGGACTGGCGCGCTACGGCGCGCGAGAGGAGATCCGGCGCGGCGTGATACCGGCCCCGGGCGCCCTGCAGAGTCTTCCGATGCCGGACCGGACAATCACAGCTCGACATCGAGCGTCCTACTTCCACTCCATCTATCAGCCTGTGTCGCTGATCCGCTTCAGCACTGGCTGCCCGTTCCACTGCAATTTCTGCTCGCTCTGGCGCATAACCGAACGACGCTATCTGGTGAAGGAGGAGGAGCGCGTCATCGAGGAGCTGCAGGCGATCGATGGCGAGAATGTGTACGTCGTCGATGACGAGGCGTTCATCCAGCCCGGGCGAATGCTGAACCTCGCTGACGCAATCGACGATGCTGGCCTGCGTAAGCGCTACCACATGTATGTTCGCACCGACACCGCGCTACGCCGGCAAGATGTCATGGAGCGCTGGGCAGCGCTCGGCCTAGACTCAGTACTCGTCGGCGCCGAGTCGATGACGGACGGCGAGCTCGCGGGTTACCAGAAGGGCACGACCGCCCAACAGACCCAGGAAGCCATCGAGCTATTTCATCGCCACGGAGTAAAGGTGAGGGCGAACTTCATCGTCGATCCAGCATGGAACGAGGACGGATTCGATCGCCTCGAGCGGACAATTGCCGAGCTCGGAGTCGACCTGCCGAGCTTCTCGGTGCTCACTCCGCTCCCCGGGACGAATCTCTTTGACGAGATTCGAGGTCAAATCGTCACCGACGACCCGGACATGTTCGATCTTTGGCACTCGGTGCTGTCAACACGGCTAGCGCCGGAGCGTTTCCACGAGCGGCTAGCCGGCCTGTTCGTACTGGCCTCCGGGCGCAGCAGCGACGCCTCCTCGGCGGTCTTCTACTACGGCAGCGATGGTGCCTTCGAGCGCATGATCCGCTCGATTCGCGATGGATGGGATCGCTCGCTCTATGCAAGCGGAGACTTCGCGACCAACGGCGGGCCTGGTCACGACGGCTGACCGCTGTGTCGTACCCTCCGCGCCCCCAAGGCCCCTCGCCTCCGCCGTCATTGGGCGAGGGGCGAGAGGGCCACCTGCTTGCCTACGGTCACGCCGCGATCTTGTAGCGACGCGGCTTGTCGCCTACCTGTCGGACCTGTTTCGTGGTCTTGAGTCGGGCCAGGCAGTTGGCGACCGCGCCCGAGGACCGCTGAAGCCCACGGGAAACGCTGGTCGGGCTGTGCGGACCGCTGCTGGCGTTGTCCTTCATGAACTTGAGCACGAGCCCGTCGAGTTCACCCGGCCGCAGTTTCGGCTGCTTGCCGTCACCGGCCACAGCTGCGCCTCGATTACTCGACGCCTTTGCACTGGCCGCTGGCTTCTGCGGACCTTTTCCGGCGCGAGCCGCGGGTTTGCCGGCGCCTCCGCTGACCGCTTTGCTGCCTTTGTGACTTGCCTTGGCGGCCGGTTTTGCCGGCTTGCCGGCTGTCGCACCCGCTTTCCGCTTCGGGCCGCCGCGCTTCCCGGCGGTAGCGGATTTGCGCGCAGCCGACGTCGAGCCGGCGCTGGTCTTCGGCGGCGCCCCGCTCTCGTCGGCTGAGGGGGCCTGTGCGGGCGCAGCCTGGTCCCCCGGCGTCGGGTTCGGCGCCGCGGCCGAGTCGCTGCCACCTGCGGGATCGCCCGTTGCGCTAGGCCCGTCAGTCCCGTTCGGCGCCGCAGGCGGGTCGATGGGCGAGGCTGGATCGCTCGTCGCGGCAGGCTCGTCAGTCGGGTTCGTCGTGCCTTTGCTCATGGCTGAATCTCCTTTGTTAGAGCCCCTTTTTGGAGCTTGGTCGTGGACGTGGTAGCTCGACGCGCGGGAAAGCTCAAGTCCCTCGCGCAAGGTCGCTCAGCGGTCGCGCGCACGATGCGCCACATTCACGCGCACGGCCGCGTAGCGGGCCGCGTGTCGCCCTCCGGGGGCAGGTGGCTACAAACGGCCCGCCGCCGCGCGACACCGACCGGCCGAGAGGAGGGGACTTGAGCTTCGGCGCCGATCGAGCTAGACGTGTATCCAGAGCCCGAACCAAGGAGAAGGGCAATGCCGATCTCAAGAGACGCCATGATCGCCGGAGGCGCACGATGAGCGCCCTAGTACGCCTCGCAGCTTGGGGAGCCCTGATCGGCCTCGGGCTCTGGATCTTCGGTGCGTTCGCGCTACGTGTCGGAGGCGCGCTATCGCTCGCAGTCGGGCTGCTTATCGCTGCCGACTCGGGCTCGCTCGCCGCTGGCATCTTCGCTGTGCTGGGCGGAGTCGCATGGCTGGCCGGCCATTGGCTGTTCGCCGCGCGCAACCACTACTACCGCTCGCCATTGGCACGCCGCATTTTCCTCACCGCCCTGCCTCCGAGACTCGATCCGACACGAGGCTGGGGTATGCCCAATGTGCCGCCCGAGCGGCGCAGATGAGCCCGCATCTGCCCTCGCCGCGGCTCTCGACGATCCCGCTTGGCTGCGAGCCGACCGGCATGACCGGGTCCGCGTCCCTCCGACCTGGCGCCCACGAAACAGGGCTGGCAAGGCGGACCAGCCGATACGCGGCACCGAGCCCCGCTGGCCTGTTTCCGTTGGCCGCGATCGTGCGCCGGCCCGGATCGAGGGCCGCGGAGATCGGCGACGCCTGCAGAGTCGGGCAACGCCTTCGGCGGCTTCGCGAAGCCGGGCTCGTGGAATCCAACGGGTCGGCACCGGCGCGTTGGTATCCAACTGCGGCGGGTGAACGAGAGGTCAACCTGCTGCGACTGGCGATGCTGCGCGAGCGCGCAAGGAACGCTCGAAAACAGGGGCTCGCCGTGCTTGCTCGGGCCGAAGCGCTGTACGCGTTCGCGGAGGCGCTCACGAAGCCTGCGCCGCCGCTCTTGTGCGCGCCTCCGCGGCACCGGACTTTGTCCTTCCGTGAGCTCGCTTCGACGTTGAGGCAGAGCGTGGGACGCGACGTCTTGATCTCCACGAACGCCGGAAGGGTTTGGCCGCAGGTAACACCGATCACGGCGGTTGGCACGATTGACCGCGTCGAAGAGGAACGCGGCTTCGCCGTCGAGGACTGGCTGATTACGCTCACGGTCGGGGAAACCGCGTTCGTTGAGTTCTCACGGCGCCACTTCCAGTCGGCTGAGGAAGACCTCGCGATGGGTGAGCTATGCGTGCAGCAAGGGCCGGAGACCGTGATCTGGTTCGAGCCCGCGGTCTTGTGATGCGAGGGTGAGCGCGGGGGTTCCCCCTCGCTGCGGAGAATCCGAATACAGTCGCCACGACGCGGGGCGGGCACCTTCGAGTTCAACGAGCGCCCGCTCCGCCGCTCAAGACTCGCGGGTGTTCCCCGCGCAGGTGCTTGCTAGCCGGCTCTAGGTCAAGGCTGGCCGTCAGCGAGGCCCCTCCTTTCGCGAGTCACGGGGAGATACCCGTGAAGCTCGTCGAGTCGTGCCGCAGCCCGTCTGCGCGCTGCGCTCCGACTTGCCCTTTCCCGGCGGTCGAGCTACACGTCTCTGCCCGCCATGATCGACCCGCGAGCACTCAAGATCGCCAAGCTCCGCGCCAAGGCCGAGAGCACGGTGTTTCCCGCCGAGGCCGAGACCTTCCGCTCCAAGGCCCTCGCGCTGATGGAGCGCGACGAAATCTCCGAGGAGGCCGTTCAGCAGGCGCTCGCTGAGATATTCGACGGCTACGCGGGCGGTGGTGACGGGTCGCGGCCGGACCCAGAAGCTGCCCGGCGCCCGTTCGAACGCGGCAGCATGACCGAAGCGATGGTTTGGGTTCTCGAAGAAGAGGACAACCGAGCCATGCAGGCACGCGAGCTGTGGGACTTCATCGAGACGCGCGGCCTGTACACCCGTAGCCGGGGCCGAACCCCTTGGGCGACGATTGCAGCGAAACTCGCGACCGACTCACAATTCGAGCGCGTCGCCCGCGGCCTGTATCGCCTGAGCCGCTGAGCCACGGGCGCCTTCGGTCAGGTCTGAGAACTCGGGCGACACCTAAACCGCTACTTGCCCTTTCGTGCCGATCGAGCTAGGGATGTCTGCGTTCAAGAGACAAGCCATGCGAAAGGAGGCAGCGTGCTCATGACCGATACGTGCCACCGGAGTGAATGGGGCAGCGAGATCCCCACTCACATCGCCCGAGACTTTATCTATGCGGCCGTCCGTCATCCCGCGGTGGCGGCGTTCGTCACGGAGTATGTGTTTGACGGGATTCGCGACGGTGAGGGTCTATGTGATGTCGCCGAAGCGCTGCGCGTCGCGATAGACGAGATACTCAACACTGCCGCGACCGAGGATTGGGAGCAGGTAGGCCGCGACCTCATCGCCTGGGCTCGAAACTTCCTTGAGCCAGCCCCGTGCGACGATGCAGCCCCTACGGGGGAGTCGCTCTGGCCGAGGCCAGCCCTGCCGCCCGCCAGCGTCGCGCGACGGCGCAAGCCGCCCGTGCGAGTCGACCAGGATGCGATCCTCGCCTGGATGCGCGAGCGGCGGCTCGTCGCGACGCCGCAGGAGATAGCAGAGCACTTCAATGTCAGTGCCCACAGTGCGCGATGCAAGGCTGACGGTCTCGTCGCCCAAGGCAAGCTCACCGTCACGCCGGGCATCAGGGGCCGCGGGTCGACGTTGCGGCGCTACAGCATCCCAAGAGCACTGCCGGCGTCAACCAAGGCGGTCGGCGTCGCGGGGACTTGAGCTTTCCCGCGAGTCGAGCTAGACGTGTCCGCCATGACCGAAACCACCCACCCCCAGCCCACCCTCTCGCCGCACCGCGGCGCCTCCACGAACGCCACTGTCGCCGCCGCTGAGGTGCGACGCGGCGACTGGGGCAGCCGAACTCTCCCGGCGCTGGTGCGCGACTTCACCCGCGCGGCGCTACGGAAGCCCGCAGTCGCGGACTATGTCCGCGAGCACATCTTCGATACCACGAGCGGCGATGAGCCTCCCGCCGCTGTCGGGGACGCGCTGCGACTCGCGCTAGACGAAGTCCTCGTCGCCACCACGAGCGAGGATTGGGCGCAAGTCGCAAGCGATCTACTCGCCTACGCCCGCGAGTGCATCGAACACGAGGATTCCATCGCGGCGCCGATGGCGGAGGGATGGGCGCCGCCGCCCGGCACCATACGGTGGCCCACGGGGCGGAAGCAGCCCGTTTGGGTCGAGCTGTCGGAGATTCTCGCTTGGCTGACCGAACGCCGCTCAGCTACGACGAGAGAGATCGCGCAGCACTTCAACATCAGCGAGCACACCGCATGGATGAAGGCCGACGCGCTCGTCCACCAGGGCAAGCTCGACGTCACGCCCGGCGAGATCGGATGGGCTGGCCACCCACGTATCTACAGCATCCCGGCGACACCCGAGCCGCCAGCGGCCCCTCCGGGCCTGCAGCATCGTCGGCGCCGTCAACCGCCTCGGTCGTAGTCACGTTCAAGGATGAGGGGCGGGGCGACGGCCCGGTCGTCGTGATACGGGTCGCGGCCACGCCCGACGTCGTCGCCGCGATAGCGGCCGGCGTGCCGTTCGCCTACGACCCGAGCAATGCAACCGACCTCGGCTGGATGAGCCGTCAGCGGGCGAGCACGATCGCGGCTCTCCACGGCGTCAAACTGGCGGAGTGGTGAGCCCCGAGCTTGGAGAGCTTGGAACCGGCCCCTTCGCGGCCCGAATGGCTGCGCAGCGCCCGCCAGCTCGACGTACCCACGACGTACAGCCCACGCTCTTTCAGCCCCTACCGGGGTCGCTGTGGCATGGCGTTTCCCCCGCAACTACGCTACTGTCGATGACGTTAGGGGATGCTGGTGCGCCCTGTCACGGCAGAGGTCGCGGGTTCGAGTCCCGTCGCTCCCGCTCAGGTTTTACGGGCCGAAAGCGGACGTTTCACGTCTGCCGGCCGCGTTGAAGTACCCCGGACGTACATGGGCCGCCGCTGACTCAAGGGGACGATGGGCGACGCTGGCCGACAGGTCGCCTCGCGTGCGAGACAGACCCTGCGTGGGCTGCCAACTCAGTGGATCGCGTGCGTTGCATTCGGGGTCGGCACCGAGCCGTGGGGGCCAATACGGCTAGCGCTCCTTGGCGAGTGATCACAGGAGCCGGGCATCCTTCAGGGCGATGGCGGTGGCCTGGCGGCTCGCTTGAAAGTGCACGGCGATCTCTCTAAAGCTCATACCGTCTTTTACGGCTTGGCGCAGCGCTGGCGCCGGGAGCAAGAGTTCTGCCGCAAACGCGTTGGCCTCCACCTCGAGGGCTTCCTCTGGAACCTGGTGGGCGAGCGTGGCATGGCCGAGCTCGTGCGCGATCGTGAAGCGCTGACGTACCGGTAGGTCGCGCTCGGGAACCTCGATGATGGTTTTGTTGAGTAGTCGCCCGGCGTGGTTGAAGGCTCCCACGCGTACGTCGAGGCCGGTGGCCTTCGCGATCGCGAGCACGTCGACCGGCACATGTGAACCGTGCTCGCGCCAGAGCTTCAACGCGGCCGCGCGGGCGATGCGCGCTTGCGGCGCCGCCGCGGGCTGTGTCCATTCCTTGACGGGGACGAGCTCGCCCGCGCCGTCGTCGGTTGCGCAAAAAGGGCACGCGTCCTCCACTGTGTAGCGGCCCCCATAGTCGTCGTCGCGGGGGCCAGTGCTTGTGGGACCTCCCTGAACCTCGGCGCCACAGTCACAGCAGCGGAGCGTCGCCGGCTCCGGATCGTAGGCGTCCTCTTCGACCAATGCTCCCTCGGCGCCGCACTCTTCGCAGTCACCATCAATGGCGAGGTGACTTGAGAGCACGAGTCGGGCGCTACAGCGGGTGCAGATAGCAACCGTCATAGCTCTTCAATCGCTTTATGGACGCTGTCAACATACGCGCTGGCGGCCCGGTCGGCTTCCTCGGGGCTTGCTCGAGCGGGCCGCCTGGAGCGTCCGCGGGGTCCGCGGCGGCGTCCAAACGCCGTCCCCGGTAGCAGTTCGCTCGAAGTCAAGGTCGCTCGGACGGCGCTCGCGAGTGCTTCGCGGACCCGCTCATTCCAGCCGATCCGCAGATCGTTGAGCAGGCCCGCGAGCTTGCGTGGCGGCACGCGGTTGACCAAGTCCGCCTGATCTTCCTGGATCTCCTGTGCCCACGGTTCGTCGGTGAGCGCCTCAATGCTGAGGCCCTGCGCCCGCGAGCCACGAACAAGGATCGCTCCGAACGAGCCCCACTCGGCGGCGGGGTCGGTGTGAGTGAGCTTCAGATAGGTCGAGAGCTGGTCGACTGCAGAGCGCCGGGAGGCTAGGCGCGGATCAGATTCGCTCAGCACCCACGGCCCCACGTCCAGGTTGGCGGGCGGGACCGGCAGTTGGCGCCCGGCTGCCTCTCGCAGGTCTTTGAGCTGACCCATTACCGGGACAGGAAGGCTGCTGAGACGTTCCCGCAGTTGAGCAGTAGCAACCGTGCCGGAGAGCTTGGCCTGCGCAATCGTGCGGTAGCCGAGGACGCTCGCAGGGATTAGGAGATCCCATTCGGTTGCCTCCTCGGGCTCCGTCGAGAGAGGGACGACCTCGGCCTCGCGGCCTGAGACCGCGGTGATGACTGCCAGCAGTAGTCCGTCGGGCGCGGAAGGCGCCGCGGCGCTGAGCGTCCAGATCTCGCCGGGCGAGGGCCCCGAGGGCTCGCCGAACAGCGCGCCGTACGCGGCATCGGCTGCGCGCCAGCTCCCGGACACCGAGGCGGGCGCGCCGTGGTTGTTTGCGGCGCTCAGGTCGTGCTGGCCGTGGTGGTTCACAGGCTCACTCCTGCGATCTCTGCGGCGGCGGCGAGCATCTCCTGCTGGCCCTCACGGTCAGGGCACTGGCGCTGCACGGTCTCGGCGATCGAGCGCATCTCGGCCGACACGGTCGACTGCGATACGCCGAGTTCGTTCGAGATCTCGCTGGGCGCGTGTTCTTCAAGGAGTTTCTCGATGATGGTCCGCTGGCGGGCCGTCAGCGTCTGAAGGAGAGCGCTGGCTTTTGTGCTGGCCTCGGGTCCGGGAGGGCAGTGGTTCTCAGGGGTTGCGACGGTCGCTGTGTAGGTGTCACGGTCGCGTTCTGGTAGTGCGTTCTCGTCCGGGAGCTCCCCGCGGACGGGTTCGAGGTGATAGTAGACCTCGAGCGCATGGGCGAGCTGGTCGACGCTGAGCGCCCTGCCGCAGCCGTCGAGCATGCCCGTCACGTACCGTCTTAGCTCTCCGGCGCTCAGGAACTGAGTCTGCTTTTGGGCATCGGGACTCTCCTCGAGCGTGGTCAGGTTCAGGGCGGCGACGTGGGAGTAGAGCTCGGAGTCGCGCTCTGAAAAAAGGGCGCTCGCGGGCCGGGCGGTGAGGGTCCAGTAAACGGCACCGGCTCGGGCGGCGTCGGCGCGGATCGTGAACGTCGCGGGATCTCCTCTCAGGAGCTGGTCGATGCGTTTGAAGAGGCGCGGGCGCAGCTCGCGGCGCCGGCAGTCGGCCCAGTACTGGTCGATGTCCTTGCGGGCGAGCTTGCGCAGGTCACCGGGAGTGCTGGAGCGGTCGACGATCATCCTGAGCTTTCCTTCCTTGATCAGCCGGTGGGCGAGCCAATCTCCGATGAGGTCCTCTGTATCGGCTCCCTCCTCGTGGGGGACATGCGCGTGCTTGTCGACGGCGACCCGGCGGAGAAGCTCGAGCAGGTCGGGGTTATCTCGCGCGCTCGTCAACCCTTCACGCTTGATGCGCGCGATCCCCTCAGTGGTGAGCGCCATCGCTTCCCCGCGGCGGATCGGTCGAGCTGGTCATGTAGATGGAGGGCCTCACGTGCGTGCTCGCTCCCTACGCTCGCACATGACCTGTGCGATCACGTCGGGGCGCTGCTGGCAGGCGCACTCCGGATGTGGCAGGCGGTGCTGGGAGGTGTTGCGGTCGGGGCCGATCAGCGCGTCGTACTGGAAAAAGTTTGGGAGGCAGTCTTGCTCGCCTGTGGCAAGCGCGAGCAGCCTGCCGACAGACAGGCACGCCGCCTGCTGGCTCACGAACGGGACGGAGGGCATGTAGTCGCCTGCGGCAACCTCGGTGAGGCCGGCGGCGCGCACCAAGCCGCAGATTGGCGTGCCGCGGTGTGCGCCTAGGATTGCTCTGGCGTGGGCGTCGGGCGCGCTCGCAAGGAGCTGCTCGTCAATCACGGCCTCGCCGGGCGCGCGCGCAAGCTCGGCGGGGATCCCCAGCTCGGTGAGCGCCGCGATCGGGCTGTGCCGGGCCGGCGGTGGACCGAGCAGGCAGCGCAGGCACGGCCCGTCGGGACGACCCTCGCGGAGCCCGAGGACCGTGTCGGCCGTGGCGGCGTCGAGGATGCGCTCGGGCTGGAGCAACTGGGCTTGGCGGCGGGCATCGTGGTTGTCGAGTCCGGCGAGCACAACTGGCGTCCAACGAAGCTCGCCGCAGTCAATGCTCTCCAGGGCGCCGGCGAGCTCGCCGTGATGGAGCTCCAGGTGCCAGCCGGGCGCGAGCGCGCGGGCGGTAAGGTCAACCTTCCTGGTCGCCTGGGCGACATCGTCGAGGCCGCCGAGCGTGTAGGTACCGAGATTCTCGGCCGCGTAGCGCTCGCGGTCGATCAGCAGCGCGCGCCCTCTCCTCGACAGTTGGGAGAGGAGCAGCGCCTGCGCGGTGCCGACCGCGCCCAGGCCGGCGAGCGTCAGCTCGGGCGCCCAACGGACGGGGGCGGGCGCTGCAGCGGACAGCTCGTCGGTGAGCGTCACGGGGCAGAACGAGACATCCTCGAGCAGCCGACAGCGGCTGGCGCTGACGCCAGCCGTGTGCTTGAAGATCTCTCCGGCGGTGAGCGAGGCGGCGAGCACGATGCCGAGCATCGAGGGGGCGCGCTGCTGCTCGCGGGCGTGCCCGCGGGTTAGCCGCGCGCCGTGTGCGTCCGGCACCACGACGATGTGTGCGTCGCCGGCACCTACGGCGACCGTCAGGCTCCCGGCGCTCGCGGGGGCAAAGGGGAGGCGGTCTGTCCTGATTGCCTGTGCGGCCCCCGTGAGCTGCTGGCGGGCGGCGGTTGGTAGACCGGCCGGGTCGACGCTGACGTGGCCGGGGCACCGCAGGAGCGTCATGACGAGTACTTCGGCGGTCGCGAGCGCTCCGGGGACGGCGGCGTCGACCGTGATGTTTACTTTCGCGGCCTGGAGACGCCGCTGCAGCTCTGTCTCGGGTTCGCCGGTGGCGCGGGCGGCGAGCCTGACGGTGCGCGAGTCCTTAGCGCGCACGGGTGCCGTCCTCGTCGAACTCGAGCACGGTGCCGGACACGCACGGACGCAGCTGGTAGGGGGGTTGGGCCTGCCAGTGCCCTGCGCTGAATCGCCACCAGCCCCACCGACGGGGGTCCCGAGGTGGGGTTTTGAACTCCGGGATCACCGCGCTGGTGAACCCCTCGACGGCGAAGCCGTGCTGCAGATCGCAGTCGGAGAGGAATGCCCCCAGCTCGTGGGAGTGAACCTGGGCGGTGACGGTCAGGTCCTGTTCGCGGGCGTAGCGGAACAGGCGGGCGAGCGCGCCGGCGCTGACGGCGAAGAGCTCGCGCCGGCGCGTGATTCCTCGGGTGCCCGCGAAGGCGACGTGGGATATGTGCGTGGCGTTTGCGGGCGCAAGGAGGAAAAGGCCGGTCTCGCGCCCGCGACGGCCGTACGCGCTGATCTCCGCGTGGATCGGGTCGAGCAGCCCCTGGGGGATCGCCGGGTCGGTCATCCGCGGAACCTGCCGTTGTAGGAAGGGGCGTTGAGGTCTCGCTGCAGCTCGCGCACGACCGCGAGGAACGGGTTTCCGGTGGTGGCCCAGGCGTTCGTCGAGGCGGCCCAGTCGGGGTGAATCGCGAACCCCTCGGCGGTGAATGGCTTGCAGACGTCGAGCTGCGTGGGCCTGTACCCCGCGGCGGTCGGCCAAGCGTGCGGATCTCCGAGCGGTCCCCCGATCTCGAGGGCGAACTTGATCGAGGGAGGAGCGCCGGGGTAGCTCCGCCAACCGATCCGGACTGTGTAGGTCTCCTCTTGCTCGGCGGCGGGATGTAGCTCTGCCCACCAGGCCCCGCCGTCGCCCTCGCGCGGCGGATGTAGGCGCCCGCCGCGACCGGCGACGAACTCGGCCGCGGCGGGCGCGTCCTGGACGAGGTTCAGCTCGCTCTCGCGGTCCATCAGCCCTGGACCAGGTCCTTGACGAGCGTCAGCTCGAGCTCGTCGCCGTCTGGGCCGGCAGCCTGCCCGACGGTTTCCTCGTCGGGGAGTCGGTGGTCGTGGTCGCGGTCGTTGGTGAGGGAGTATTCGCTGCCCGGTTCTTCCCGGGCGTCGAAATGGCTCATCGCGGCGACGCGGACCGTGCCGACCGTCGTCTCGGGGGTGTAGCGGTGGCGGAAGTCCGCCTTCGTCGAGATCGGAAAGTGCACCTCGACCCCGATCGTCTTCGTGTGCTGTGCTGCTGTTGCGTCCATATCTGCTCCGGTTTCTCTGGGGGCGGGCGGTGTTGCCCTCTACTCTCCCTACACGCGCGATCACGCCACGCTCTTCAGCGCGCAACCAGTCCGCAGCGGGGCTGGCCTCTTCGTGGCGCTGGCTGAGCGCGAGCAGCGCTGGCGCCCCGGCCAGGCACGACTGTCCAGGCGCCCCTTGTGAAAAGTGCCGAAAACGCTGACAATCGCTGATAACCCGGCGGTATCCGCGTAGATCTAGGTGTCGGGCGCGGCTGGCGAACATGCCTGCATACGGCCCACTGTCAACATTTGGCATCGTCCAGCGCGTGTAAGCGAGGGCAGAAAGTGCCTCAGCTTTCAGGCACTCAAGGCCGCTCGCTCGTCAAGGACAACGTCACGTGAGATCGTGTTGTGCCGTGGGCGAGCGAGAAGCCCCGAGAAGCGGGTGATGAGGCTACATACGAGGTGCGGGTGGCGCTCCGATGGGTCCGGACGCGAGCGATGACTTAAGGTCCGGACCTCTTGATCAGGCAGCGAGACCGGTCTTGCTCCGAGATGTCGTAAGGGGCATGCTCTACGATCCGCGCGGTGTCCAGTCTTTCGATGTCCGGCACGCTCGCCGACCCTGTGGATCTCACGAGTGGACGCGATGCGCTCCTCCGGTCGCTGGCAAACCAGCGGCGCGAGCTGGCGGAATCGATCGTGCTTACACCGGTGGACAGCCTGCCGTTCAGTCTCGCTGATCGAGAGCACACCACCTTCCTTCAGGGCCTGTATCTGACGGATAAGGAGCGCGATCAGGACGCACGCAAGAATGCGCTTATCCTATTCGGTGGTCGGGACGAGGCGGTTCGAGACCTTCTATACGTACATCGTTTGCTAGCCGACGCGTTCGGTGCCGCCGAGGGTTCGCTGCGCCTGCTGTCAGGTCTCCATGCCCATGTGTCGACTTTTATGAGCATCAGCAAGAGCGGACAGAAGGTGATGCTGCTCCCCGAGGAAGCTGGAGGTCACTTCAGCGCCCACGCGATCCTGCATCGGCTCGGCCTCCGCACCATCGATTTGCCGATTGATCGCCAGCGCTTGTGCATTGATCAATCCGCCACGCTCAGGCTGGTGCGCAGCGAACAGCCCGACTTTATCTTTATCGATCGCAGTGAGGGCCTTCGATATGAGGACTTCTCGTTCGTGGGGCAGCTTGAGGGACCCACGAAGATCTTCGACGCCTCGCACTATGTCCCCCAGATCCTAACTGGCCGTTACTCCAATCCGCTCGCATGGGGTTTCGACCTCATGCTTTTCTCGCTCCACAAGAGCTTTCCGGGGCCGCAGAAGGCCGGGATCGTGAGTCGTGAACACGGTGACGTCTGGGACGAGCTTATTGCGGGCCTCTCAACGTTGGTGTCGAGTTCACATGCAGAGGACAGCTACCTCGTCGGGCTCGCACTGCTGCGAGAGGATTGGCTTGAGACTTACACCCAAAGGCTTCTCGAGACTGCGTTTGAGCTGGAGAGGCAGCTCCTGCGTCGTCGCCTCGATGTAGTGTCACGAGCAGGACAGGGGTGCCTTGAGTGGCCGGGCACCCACCATGTCTGGATACGTACACCTGATAGGGATGCAGCATTCAGGCAGTACGAGCGCCTATCCCGCGCGCACCTTCATACGAATTATCGAAAGCTGCCCTACGGCCTTGGCTACGGGCTTCGGCTCGGGACGACGTTTTCTGCGGTCGCCGGACTAGGCCTTGCTCACATCGAAGAGCTCGCGGACATCATCGAGGGCGTTATGAGATATGGTGACAATCAGGCTTTGCGCGAACGCGTGCGTGAGCTCGCTGAGAGTGCCCGGGTAGATGCCATAATTCCCCCGGCATACTGGACGTAGGCGCCCGGCAGCTCGCTGCGCGCGGGGGTCCGTCGCCACCCTGTGGTGCGCCTGGCCGGGGGCTTTCGGTGGGACCGCCGGGACTGAAGCGACTGTTCCGGACTGGCTTGCTTCAATTCGCAGTTGACGCTAGAGTCCAACATTCTGTATCCTGGCGAGCATGTTTCGATCTTCGCAGGCGACATCATGGCTTGTAAGGAAGCGTCCGCGCGGCAAGACCGTTACTTACATTCTCCTTCTGCTTGTCATCATCCCAGGACAGGCGCTGCTGCTGTTCCGTGGCTTGGACCCTGCAGAAAAGCTCGGCTGCGAGGCGATCCTACTCGCGGTTGCTGCGATCGTGGTCGCGGTTCGGCACGCTGCGGGACTCGAGACGATGGAGGTCGAGCTTCGAGCCTTCGCGCTATCGGTGCCGACTCGGGGGGTCGGCGTCTTCCCAAGCTACATGTCGGAAGTCGCAGGACTCGTAGGCCGGGCTACGAACAGCATCACGATACTGTGCGACACTCCCGCACATGGCGCATTCAGTAACAGCGTTGCGTTCGAAAAGTATTGGAAGACACTCCGCAACATGATGGTTAACGGCGACGTCAAGATTAAGTGTACCTTCTTCGACGCTAATGGCCGAAGGGAGTTGCACGCCGCGCAGATCGCGGACGACACCAGTCACTGGAATGCATGGAAGGAGCGCAACCGCGCACACTGTGAGGCATTCGATCGGTTGGCACAGAAAGCCAGACTTAAACCGTCTATGCCGAGGAACGGCGAGGGCCCTGTAGTAGCTTGGGCAGATACTCCGAGCACTTATGTGGACAACATGATGGCCATCAACGCAGCCGTGCTGGAGAGCTTTGATCCCAGCGTTACGATCGAGGAGCTGGATTTCAGCGATCCACTACATGACGGACCGAGCGTGTATTTTTGGCTTCGCGATGAGGATCAGGAGGCCGTGTTTGTGATCGTTCCTGTCCAGGGAATTGGTGTTCGGGACCTCGCGGGATTTCATACCCGAGAGCCGGAGCTGATCCGTGCGCTGGGCACGGTCTACGAGCATCGGTCGCCGAGTAACTATAAAGTCGTCTGACCGAGCGCGAGTCGCTCACGTCGGCTGACGTTCGGGCGATCCTCCGCTTCCTTCCGTTCGCGCAGCAGAGAGCCGTGCCACGACGATCTCGCGCCGGCGTATGACGCCGGCGCGATCGTATCGGTAGAGGCGCTCGAACTCAAGCGACCAGCGTCCCGTCGCGAGCGCCTCTGCCGCGTAGCGGCCCGCCGGCGGCCGGTAGAACGCGGCGTTGGTGGAAGCGCGCACGACGAAGCGGGGCTCGTTGTCGTCGTCGGAAAGATCATTGGAGACGAGACAGATGGCACCGGGGCGCCCGATGGCAGCAAGTGCCTCCCACGCTGGGCCGGAGCCGTTCGCCGGATCCCAGAGGTGCCCCAGCACGCCGTCGCAGTAGATGGCGTCGAACGCACCCGGCGGTGTGTCGCCCGAGAGCAGCTCGAAGCGCACGGTGGCGAGGCCCTTGGCGCGGCAGAGACGCAGCGCACTTTCGGCCGGGTCGGTCGCCAGCACGGCCCAGCCGGCGCCCGCGAGCGCCCGCTCGCCGTAGCCGTTGCCGGACCCTACGCCGACCAGTTGGGCTCCGGATGTCCGGTAGGGGGCAAGCAGCTCGACCACCAGCGACCGGTACGCGGGGTCGTGCACCGCTAGCGGCGGCTGCACCGTCTCGGCGGATCCCACCTCCCAGCGGTCGAAGAGGCTCGGTTCACCGGCGGGCTCGTAGCAGATCGAGGGGAGATGCCGCGACACACTCAGCGCCAGCGATCGGCCGGCAGAATGGCGCTGGCCCGCGCCTCGGCGGCGAGCGCACGGACGCGTTCGCGCAGCACGGGCGATGCCCTTGCGTCGTTGATGGCGACCGCGACGACGTTCGCCTGCTCAGTCATGTGGGACCACGTCGACGCCCGGGTCGCCGAGTGGCTCGTCCCCAAGCGGAGGCCGTAGCCGAGTCGATACGGCAGCTTGCGGTAGTTGACCTGGGGCGTTCGCTGCAGCGAGGCGCTCGTATTGGGCGAACGCCGCCTCGCTCCCGATCCCGGCCTTGCGTGGGGGACTTGCCCTCGCGCCTGACCCGTTCGATCGTCTCCGGCCACGCGCCGACGCGAGGCCTCGTTAAGGATCGTGGGGTCCGTCAGCCACGTGGCGGTCGCGCTCACCGAGGGGTCAAAGGGCGCAAAGCGTTGATCGACCACATTGCGCGGGAGGACCTCGACGTGATGCAGTGTCTCGAATGCGGCCGCCGCGATCCGAGCGTTCCACACGTACAGTTCCGGAGCGACAGCATGGTCGCCGCCCGAGTACGCGAGGTACGGCGCGAACCGGGCGTCGGTGATCCATCTTGAGGCTTGAGAGGGCTGCATGAGAGCATCCGCGGTCGGGGTCGGGGTCGCGCCATATTAACTCGTGTATGCCCCAGGTAGGTCTCTCGCGCATCGCGTGATCCCCTTGGGGCTCCGTCAAGCAGGAGGTCATTGAGCCAACCCCATTTTCGTAGTACACTAAGTCCTCGTGGAGACCCATCCGTCGGCTCGCAAGCACGGCGTCGCCGACGGAGACATCCGCCACGCCGTTGACCATGCGCTCGCCATCGAGGATGCAGGAGAGGACCCAGACCGCTGGCTCATCATCGGGCCGGATCGTGCGGGGAACTGGCTTGAGGTGGTGGTCCTCACCACGGTTGACGGCGCACAGGTGGCGATCCACGCAATGCGAATGCGCGCCAAGTACAGGAGGCTGATCGAGCCGTGAGTCAAGACCGTGTATATGGCCACACTCGCTCGAGCAAGCCGATTACCGACATGGAGATCGAGGCGCTCGCGACAGAGGCCGAGGCAGGCTACGACGTAGACGCGCTGGTGGCCCGCAGGGGCAAGCGCGGACGACCTGCGCTAGGTTCGGCGCCCGCGAGGGTCGAGTCTGTCAGGCTCGACCCCGAGCTGCTCGACCAGCTGCTCGAGCGCGCCAAAGCTGAGGGCATTACAACATCCGAGGTCATCCGTGAGGCGCTACGGCGCTTCCTAAAGGCCGCATAAGCGCGAGGGGTGGAGTGGACACGACCTGGTTGGGCCGACGAACACCACCGCCCGTTGCCCCAAACCTGTTTGCTGTGGCCCGCCAGGCTCGACGTACCCACGACGTACAGTCCATCCTCTTCGAGCGCCTTACGGGGTCGCCGTAACGTGGCGTTTTCCGCGCAACTATGCGATCTTCGGTGACGTTAGGCGACTTTTTCGTGCCCTGTCACGGCAGAGGTCGCGGGTTCGAGTCCCGTCGCTCCCGTACTTTACCCCCGCGCCAGCCGCTGACTTTTGGCGCTGGTCCTCGAAGAAGGCGAGGAACGGGGGCTTGGGCTGGACGGCGACGACACGGTTGGCGTCGAGCCAGACGCCCTCGAAGATAAGGCTGAGGAACTGTCGCTTGGCGGCGGGGTCGGCCTCTTTCTGCCAGAAGATCGTGAAGTCTTCGAGCACCTTGCGGGCTTGGTCGAGGTTGGGGATCGGCTCCGGCGCGAGCGCTGACAGCTCGGTATGGATCGCGTCGCGGCGGGCGATGTACTCGGGGCGCTCCAGGTCCCCGAGTTCGTAGAGGTCGCGCATCCGTCGCAGGCGCTCCTCCAGCGCGGCGCGGCGCTTGGCGGTCTCGCTGGTCTCCGGCGCGGTGTCGCTTGAGAGTCGGCGCAGGATCTCCTCGCGGATGTTCGGGTTGGGTGTGAACCCGGTGATGAACTGCACGAGCTGGCTCTCGATCTGCTCGGCGTGCGCGATCGGCTGGTCACACGAGCGGTCGGCGCGCCGTGTCGAGCAGTAGTAGCGGGCCTTCAGCTCACGGCCTCCGGTCGTGCCGTGCATCCGCCCGTGGCAGCGCCGGCAGCGCGCCAGGCCGCGCAGCAGATAACGCGGCGAGGGGCGTCCGGGCTTCATGGTGCGGGCGCGCTGGCGGCGCATCTGCTGCACCCGGTCGAACAGCGCCTCCTCGATGATCGGCTCGTGCAACCCTTTGATCGTCTTGCTCGTATCGCGCCGCCCGGAGACATAGCCGGCGTAGGCGGCGTTGCAGAGCATCTCGCGCACGGTGTCGACCCCGAACGCGCGGCCGCGGGTGGTGCGCTGGTCGTTGACGTTCAGCCACGCGGCGAGCGTGCGGTCGGTGTGCTGGCCGGTGGCGTACATCTCAAAGAGCTGGCGGACGTAGGGCGCCTTCGCGGGATCGGGTGTGGCGATCTCATCCTTGCCCTTGACGTATCCCCAGGGCAGGCTGCCGGTGAGCTTGCCCTGGCGGGCCTTCTCGCGCAGCCCCATCTTCGTCCAGAACGACAGGGACACCGAGTAGTACTCGTCGAAGATCTCATGCACGGACTCCGAGAGGAACGCGGCGGGATCGTCGGCGTCCGCGCCCAAGGGCTGGGTGACGGAGATCACGTCGATCCCGAGCTCTGAGCGCAGCAGCTTCTTGTAGCGCTTGGCCTCCACGGTGTTCCTGGCGAAGCGGCTGGTGTGGAAGACCAGGACGACGTCGAAGCGGTGCTCCATCGCGTCCTCGATCAGGCGCTGGAACCCGGGGCGCTTGTCAGCGGCGCGGCCGGTCTCGAAGTCCAGGTACTCCTCGCCGAGGATGAGCCCGTGATCGACGGCGTAGCGGGCGATGGCCTGGCGCTGCCCGTCGGGGGAGTAGCCGCGGCCCTGCTCCTCGGTGGACTCGCGGACGTAGGCAACCGCGCGCTTGGCCTGCGCCGGCTGCTCAGGCATCTTGCTCATGTGACTCCTTCTCGGTGGTCTGGCTGGTGAAGAGCTGCGCCCCGTTCCGGCGCCAGTAGGTGACGAACCAGTCGACGAACGCCTCGTGGTCGGGGTCGGGCAGGCGCCGGCGCTGGGGGCATACATCTCTCGGCTGGCGCCGGCGGGATCGCTTGCTCCCAACTGCGGTAGCGGGCCTGCGCCTGCCTTCGGCGGGGCACGCGGCCGGGGCGCCGGGGTGTTCGTGCGGGTCGCTCATAGGCATACCTCTCTTTCCTCGATGGGCTGGGCGTCCTCGCGGTACGCCTCGACGTGGTGGCTGCTGCGGCAGTAGTGGCAGGCCGGCTTCGCCTCGCCGTAGGCGGTCGCTTCGACCGCGGGGTAGACGATCTCCCGGCAATGGCGGCAGAGCCCGAGTCTCTGCCGGTCGAGTTGCGCGTAGAAGTCCTCGGGCCGGTGGGTGAGCCGCCCGAGCGGCCCGGCCTTGCGTGCGAGTCGCCGCGCGGCGCGCTCGCGCCACTGCTCATAGGCGAGCCGGCGCTCACGCTGCTCATCGCGCCCGGCGGCGTCACGCCTGGCCTCGGCGGGCAGAGCGTCGAGCACGTGCTGCTCGATCAGCCCACCGGATCGCAGGAGCCCGCCGGCCTCGCGCAGGCGCGGCCCGTCGCCGAACCGGCCGGCGAGAGCCTGTAGCTGCTCCTGTTGGGCGGCGCGGTAGGAGTCGACGAGCAGCGCCACCTCGCCCTGGACCGCCTGGCCGGGCGCGGGGACGGCGCTCATGTCCGGTTCGAGCAACGCCTCACCGAGGTCGCGTGCCATCGCCCGCAGCGTCCCGCGCTCATCCGGCAGCAGCTCGTTGGTGGAGGCCAACAGGAGCTTCAGCGCCTGCGCCCCGGCCGGCCCGAGTGCCCCGAAGTAGGAGCCCAGGGACCACTCGTAGCGGCGCAGGTGCTCGCGCATCGCCTCGGGCTCATCACACAGGCGCCGGCGCTGTTCCTCCTCGGCTTCCCGCCGTTCTCGCCGGTAGGCGAGCGCCTGCTCATACGGGGCACGCGCCGCATAGAGCACATCCAGGAGACGCAGGCCCTCGCGGCCGTCGAGGTCGGCCAGACACCCCTCGCCAAGCAGCCGGCCGGGCGTGAAAGCGAGCGCGCCCGCCGCAGCGACGAACGGCGTGCGGGAGCCCGACCCGTAGCGTCGGCCGGTCCCCCGCGAGAGCATCTGCTCCAGCGCCTTGAGGAACCTGCCCGCCCGAGCTTGCGTGGTCGTCAAGAACAGCAGCGCGGGCAAGAACAGGTGACGCCCGTGCCAGGCGTCGGACGCCGCGTAGGCGGCGTACAGCCCGGCCTTGAAGCGCAGCCGCGCGTGGGACATCGTGCCGAGGTCGATCTCCACGAACGCGCCGAGCTTGCGGCCCTGGGAGTCGGCGAGGACGAGCATCGCGTCCGGGGCCAGCGCCCGCTCCTGGGTTCCATCCTTGAACGGCTCGCGCGCATCGCCCTCACGCTGATACAGCAGCAGCTCAAGCCCCGCCGTCTGCGCCTGGGTGGCGAACGTGACGTACAGCTCGCTCAGCGCCGCGGCGTGCGCGAGAAAGACCGGGTTCGGCGTGTGGCGCTCCCCGCCGCGCGGCAGCGGCTCGCCGCGCACCAAGCAGTCCGCGCGCCGTGTCGGCCAGTGATGGTTCGGCGCTGATCCGCGTTCGCGGTAGGGGCGGCTGCGGCCGGCAAGGCCGAGGTCGTGCAGGCGGCGGGTGCGGTAGCGCAGCGTGCGCTCGGGGACCTCGGGGAACAGCCGGCCGAGCTGGTCCTGGCGCACCACCCGGTGCGCGCACAGCACGCCGAGGATGCGATGGTCCAGGGCGGCCAGCGCGCAGTCGGGATCAGAACGACGACGAGGCCGCACGACACGAGCGCGGTCGCCAGCAGCAGAGGCACTCACGAGAGGAAGTCCCGGCATCGCGGCGGCGGTGAGCACAGCGGTAGCGTCAAAGAAGCCTCCAGGGGATCGGGGTAGAGATAGTCGGGCGCGCGTGAGCGCCACGATCTCGCATAGACAAGCCAGATACGGCGCCTCCGGCCTTGCCGATCGGGAACGACCGAACGGCAAACCCACGACGAGGAGAACCCGGCGAATCGGGCGCGGGGTGGGCGGCGGCTTGAGGGCGGGGCATCGCGGGACGGGACGGTGTAGCTCCACCTCCCGCGGAAGTCAAGTCCACCTCCGCGTCATTAACGTGATGGACACACTCCACCGCGACGTGAGACCGTTGTCCCGGGGTCGATGCTCATACGATCTCCCCTCGGAGGACGTGGCGTCGGCCTGTACGCAGGTAGCGCCGCCGCCCTCGCGTCCCTCGGCAAGGGCAGGAAGGAGAGGTGCACTACCCTGACCCGCGAGACCGTCGCGGTGCTCAAGGAGTGGCTCACCGAGCGCGAAGGCCAGCCCGCCGACCCGCTGTTCCCCACCCGCCAAGGACGGCCCCTCAGCCGACACACCGTCGGCCTGCTCCTCACCAAACACGCCGCCGCGGCAGCAGTCCGCTGCCCCACGCTTCAAGCCAAGCGCGTCACCCCGCACGTGCTCCGCCACACCAACGCGATGCTGCTCAGAGCCAAGGGCGTGGACATCGCCACGATCGCGCTCTGGCTCGGGCACGAGAGCATCAAGACCACCCACATCTACGAGCACGCCGACCCCAAACTCAAGGAACAAGCAATCGCGCGCACCGCCCCGCTCGGCACCAAACCCGGCAAATACCGGCCCCCCGACACACTCCTCGCGTTCCTCGAGGCACTCTAATTATGCCCAACAGCCAAGCTCCCAACCCCCCAAAACCACAAGGAAAACCCGACCCACTCAACATAACCAGCCACACAACATAATGGCCCTTATGTTGATGTCCACATAAGGGCCACTCATACAGGCAGTAGCTCGCCGACCCCAAGCGCGAAACCACGAACTCCACACGGTCGGCGGCCTCGAACAGCGCATCGCTGCGAGCAGGCGTGCCGGAGTCGATGAGTGCCAGGGCGTCGGTCAGCGCTGTGCGGGTCTCGTCCGTGAAGCGCTCGATCTCCTGCCCGGCGAGCGCACAGGCGGTACGCCACGCGGCGTGCTGCGGGGACTCCGGCAGCTCGACCGCGCCAGCCGCGCGGAGCCTGCGCTCGCCGGCAGGCGTGAGCGACCACACTTCGATCCCGTGTCGGCGGGAGCGCTCAAGCGCCCCGGCCTCGGTCAACGCGGTGAGCTGGCGGCGAGCGGCGCGTGCGCCGCCAGAGCGGTTGGGAAAGCCCAGATGGGCGTACACCTCCCAGGAGGGCGTCGTCTCGCGCTCACGGTGCCGTACAGAGCGGTCTATCGCCGCGAGCACGAGCGGCTCGGTGATTTCGTTGCTCGGGTTTCATCGGTTCCTCCATTCGGGTTGGAGGCCCCGGAGACGGCCAGCCAGCCAGGAAGAAGCCTGCCCCCGATGGATAGGGTTTTCCGGGTGCCGGGAGGGTCGAACTCTCGGTGCCACGCCCCCGGCCGCTACAACGGCGCGGGGGCACCTTGTCGATCAGCGGGACGGGCACCGTAGCTCCACGGCGCCGGTAAAGCAACCCGCCCGTCATCGCCCCAGACGGAGGCATCAAAGACGGCCCCGAACACTGTCCTAACTATGTCCTCAGGACGTCCTAACTACGTCCTCGTGACATTTCGATGCGGAGGCCACGATCGGCTCTGTGATGCGGAATCCCGGCGCTTCGCCGGTGCCGACATTCTTATATCTACAGTTACTTGATTAATCGTCCTCTAGAAGCAATGCCGGATCCACCGGAGCCGACGGCTCGACGGGCACACTGACTGCGCCAGAGGCGCTTGCGTCAGCGATCTCGCTCTCGATCCGCCACAACGCCGCGTCGATGTTCTCTACACGGGAGCCATCCGGCAGCGGAACGGGACGGTACCCGGTTGCCGTCTCGTTCTCGCGCCACGCAAAGATCCCCGCGCCGTCAAGGTAGGTCGCCAGCAGCGCCTCGGTCTCCCGCACCATTCGCTCGATCGAGTCACTCTCGCTTAGCCGTGCGCCCCACAACATGAAGGTCATCGGCATGGCCTTCGAGCGCCAGGCCGCCCAGTGCCCGATCCTTACGGTCTGGTCACGGCGGGAGAGCTTGAGGTCGGTGGCGGCGAACTTCAGCTCCTTTCGCCGGTTTGTCCAGTCGTCCATCGCCCCACGCGCCCGGTAATTACGGTAGGCGGGCCCGCCCGTCACCTTCGACTCGGCGCAGACGATTGGCGCCACGTCACGGTCGGGCCAGGCAAGATCGACTTGGTGCTTCTGGGAATAGCCGCGGATTTTCGAGCGTGAGCGGATCTTCTGCCCCGTGCGGTTGTCCAGCAGCAGCCCGAGCAGCGTTGAGAACCAGTGACCCTTGCCGCGGTAGATGCCGTCGATACGGGACTGCGGATTCGCTTCGGGGTTTCCCATGCCGGGTGGCGGCACGTCAGCGATCCGGTACTGATCAAGGCACCACATCAGTGCGAGGAACTCGTCTGCGACTGCGCTGAATTCCCGGATCGCGTAATGCTGGACGCGCTCAATCAGAGCGTTCCAATGCTCGCCCGGATGGCCTACTAGAGCATGGGTGGCCGCCCCACGGTCTTCTCTCAGGCGCTCCTCGTCATTGTCGGGCATCTGAGGACGCCCTCAGTGGCCTTGCGCACTGGCATGAGCGATGCTCATGCGAGCGCTTCGCAATTCCCGAGAAGCGAGATGCAACGCGGCCACCTCTCCGTCAGGCACACGGCATGCGTCGCGCAGTAGCGCCTCATCGACGCGCTTGAGCACGCCTGTCCACAAGCCATTGGACAGCGCCCGATCTAGCCGCGCCCGGTCTGGCCTTAGTCGCTGCCAGGCGGCCTGCAGGAACTCCGGTCGGGGGACCGGGAGGATCCCCGCCTCCCGGGGCTCCATCTTCAGAAGCCCTCCGCCATACCCGCGGCCATGCAGCTCGGCGCCGAGCATAGTCGCGGAGTTGAGCATCAGGATCGGCAAGGCCGCCTTGACCTCGCGCGGCAGGCCGTGCGAGAGGCGGATGCCGTGCATCGAGTTCACGAACGAAACCCGGGCGCTGTTGCTGATCAGCCGCGGATAGCGGTGGGACATGTAGGTGAAGAACAGATCCGGTGGCTCGACCAGCGGTGGTCGATACCAAAGCGTTCGCACCCGACACTTGTACCCGTCGGGTATTCCCTGCTCCTCGCCCTCGTGCAGATATCGGCACAGCCCGGCCTCGAAGCGTCCCTTGGAGTCGGGTACCAGCATCCACACGCGCTCGCCAGCGTCGCGGAGACGCTCCCAGTCTCGTCGGGAGAACGCGAGGCCCTTCAGGTGCTTGGATCCCGGCGGACAGATCGGTGCGAGATGACGTTCGGCGATGCCGTATTCGCGGCGAGTCTGCTCGGTGATACAAAAGAACCCGTTTGCGCCCGTAACCGTCCCCAGCGAGGGCACGCCGTATTCGCGCAGCTCGATGAAATGGTCATCGACAATCCGGTCATAGAGCTGGCGGTGCTCGACCGGGAGCAGCAGATCGGTCCACTTGCCCTCTTGGGGCGGAGCAACGCTCAGGTGCATCGGACCGAACATGCGGATCTCCTGCAGCTGCTCAGCATCTTCGACTGGCACGAGCGTGAAGGCCTTGCATCCGCCTGTGCCACGTGCCAGTACGAGAAGCACCTTCTCAGTGGCGTGCTCGAACTGCAGCCGCTCGAACATCACGAGATGGACAGCCTTGAAGCGACGCTTCAGCCATAGCCTGATGTGCTCGGCATAGCCGGTCGTCAGCAGCTCCGTCGGCAGGACCATCGCCAAGCGTCCCTCGGGCTTCAAGAACGAGCACGCGTGAACGACCAGGGCCGCCCAGGAAGATGCGAGTCCAGACAGACGGACGCCCTGCTCCAGCGCCCGTCGCTGAGCGCGCTTACGTTCCATGCCTGAGTGGTTCTGGAAACGGATGAATGGCGGGTTGCCGATCACCGCATCGACATAGGGAAGCCGTGCATCCAGTCGGTTCGGCGGGGAGAGCTCAAAGAAATCCTCGACGAGCAGCGACGCGTCCAGCCCTTGGGCGGCGAGATCTGAGATCGACTGCCGCACAGACTGCTCATGAAGGTCAACGCCGAGCACCTGGCTCCTCAGCTGGGCACGGTCAGCCCCGAGAGCTCTAAGACGCTCCCCGGCGGCTTGCAAGAACACCGACTCGCCGCATGTAGGGTCAAGGACGCTTGCGCGCGGATCTCCTTCGATCGCCCACTCCGCAAGGTAGTCTGCGATCGGCTGGGGGGTAAAGAAGGCTCCCCGAGCCTTGCGCTGGAGCTGTGTGTCGTCCAGAGGTTCCAAAGCGCTCATGACCAGCGAATGCTACGGCCAGAAACGGACGGATCCGACTGCTCGCGGTCCGACCATCCGAATATCTCGCCGCGACGCCGCTATTAGCGAAGTATCTTTTGAGGCGTCCCATCAGAGGGATCGTCGGTCCAGACAGCGCCACAGCCATGAAGTCAGCATCTGCCATGAGCCGCGCCCGAGCCGCCCGCGACCCTGACGCCTGGGACCAGGGTTGCGCGACCGATCGGGTGCGCAACGAGGTCGTGATCCCGCACCTCGAAAGCGTCCTTCGCTCTTCTCGCGCACAATCGGTGCTCGATCTCGGGTCAGGTACCGGCTACATCACGCGCGCGCTCGCACGTGCGCCTGGGCGGCCGGGATCTCCTGGACTCTGGTGGACATCGATGAGCAGCTATTGCGCTACGCACTTGCGTCGATGTCGCCGAGCTACACGATCGCAACGCTCGCCCATGACCTGACTGGCGCTACGCCCCCGGGCGAAACTCGTGGGGATGTCGCCTTCGTGGTGTTCACGACCCTTGAGCTCCAGATCACCAAGCAGCTCGCGATCAACTTGCAGGGGATGCTGAACCCTGGGGGCAAGCTGCTGCTCTACCTGCCCGACGTGCTGGCCGACATATACGCGGCATCCGTCTCGGGCCTCGGCGTCGCGGCGCTTGAGCCGATCGGGCGAAGGCCGGTCGGCGGTGAGCTTGTTGCGTTCTCTGTGGGCGAGCGTGCGTCCGGTGTCCGACGAGCTGTGCTGGAGGTCCTCGGTGAACGTGGCATCGTTGAACTCGACCCGGAAGGGCGCGTCGGGACGGGATGCGGTGGTCACCTACCCCTCGCCGTCAGGCGGCAGGAAGGGGCCGGACTCGGCCTCGATGGCAGCGAACTCCTCGGCGCTCGCAAGACACCCGTCGTACTCGGGTGTGACCGTCGGATAGGTGTCGGGCACCAGGGTCAGCTCGCCGTTGGGCCACCTGGCCGTGACGAGGTACTCGCCGACGATGTAGCCGGACACCGTCACATGGGCTTCGGATGCCTTGCGCCAATGATCGCACGTGGTCCGCCTGATCCGCAAGGGCGCCCCGATCAGAAACAAGCAGACGCATCGCCTACGGGTCCCCTGAGCGCTATTGGAGCGCGGTCTTGACGGATTGGAATCATTCCGGCTAGGGTGGGCGTTCAGCTCGCCCGAAAAACACGGACGTTTCTAATAGTCCAAAGTTAGGGCGCATACAACGAGGGGAGTGAAGCAACATGGGAAGAGAAATCGCATCGTCGGCCTGATCGCATTGGCGATCGGGGTGCTCGCACCGGCGGCGAGTGCCGCCGCCCTCCCGCAGTACGTCGCGCTCGGGGACTCGTACTCCTCCGGGGTTGGAACCCGCGTCTTCTATGAAGAACCGGGCGAATGCGACCGCAGCCCTGACGCCTACGGGCCGAAGATCGCGGCCGCGAAGGGCTACACGCTCAGCTTCCAGGCATGCAGCGGCGCCAAGACGACCGAAGTGAACGAAAAACAGCTCGGCACGCTGAGCAGCAGCACCAGCCTGGTGACGATAACGATCGGCGGCAACGACGCCGGCTTCAGCAACGTGATCATCAACTGCGCCCTCTACTACTTCACGTGTGGGAGGGCGATCAACGAAGCGAATGAATTCATCAAGACCAAACTGCCGGGCCTGCTGGAAACGACCTACAAAGACATTCGCACCAAGGCGAGCACCGCCAAAGTGGTCGTGCTCGGATATCCAAAGCTGTTCACCAAGGAAGGAAAGACGTGCAACGTCAACTTCCTGACCTCGGGCAACGAGAAGAAAATGAACGAATCGGCCGAACTCCTCGACAGCGTGATCAAGGCGCGCGCCGAAGCGTCCAAATTCACCTTCGTCAATCCGACCAGCGCCTTCGAACCGCACGAGGTGTGCTCTTCCTCGGAATGGCTGAACGGGCAGTCGAACCCGCTGTCTGAAAGCTACCACCCGAATGTCTCGGGCCAGGCCGACTTCACCTCCCTGATCGAGGCCGTCCTGTAGGCGATCCGGTCATCCGCCCGCGGGGTCCTCCCGCGGGCGGATGACCGCCTGTCCTCGCGCCCCTGGTCGAGCCCTCCGAGCTGGTCCCCGGCGGTGGCGCACTCGCCTGGGCGCAGCGATGTGCCGAGCGCTCAGGTCTCGATTGTGACCAGAGTGCCGATCGGCGTGTACGGCCAGATCTCCGCGGAGGCCGCGAGCGGAAGCTCGACGCAGCCGAGGCTCTGCGGTGTGCCGAACGACGAGCGGCCGAAGTTGTGGAGGGCGTCGCCTCCGTTGAAGTAGCTGATCCACTTGATCCCCGGATCGCTGTAGTGGGAGCCGTCGGGGTTGGTTCCGCTCATCGTCCCTTCCGGGATGTGCTCGAACACCGGGAACGTTCCGAGTTCGGTTTCAGCCCCGGAGATGCCCGTGTTGGCGGGTGAGACCAGGACCGTCCGGCCGTCGTGCCAGAGGGTCATCGTCTCCGGGACTTCGCGGTGCACGTACACGTAGCTGTAGCCGCCGCTGTCCTGGCCCTTGCCCGCGATCGCATCGCCGAGCAGCGCCCGCCACACGGCCGGCCCCGCGACCCCGTCGGCGGTCATTTCGTGGGTGTTCTCGAACTTCATCACCGCCCCTCGGGTGATCGTGTTCGCCTGGCCCGGGCTCCACATCGCCTGCAGCTGCCGCGGCGTGTTCGGATACCGCCAGCTGAAGCTGCCGCTCGGCGGGTCGACCGTCGCCTGCGCCTCTGCGCTCGGCGTGCGCGCCACCGCGGCGCCCGACGGCTGCCATTCGACGGGCAGGTAGCCCGCCTGGGCCAGGAGCTGCTGGAGGCGCAGCGTGGAGCCGGTCGGGACCGACCATTCGATCTGGCCGGTGCTGCGCAGGCCGCCCCCGGTACCCGCCGTCACCGCGACCTCGTGCGGGAGCTGGACGCGCAGCTGGGAGCCAAGCGCTGCCCCCAGCCCGGACGGGGTGAATACGAGCGTGTGGCTGTTGGCTTCGCGCCAGCGTCCCGGCGTGCTCGGCGAGAGCCGGGGGCGATTGGAGCCCAGCACTTCGCTCACCGGCTTGGAGAATGTCAGACGGATTGCCGTCGCAGGAGAGATCCGTGTGCCCGCAGCGGGGAGGGTGACCATCACCGGAGACTGCGACGGTGGGAACCAGCTCACCTGGGTGGGAGGACCGAGCTTCTCCCACCGACGCGCCGCTACGGCGATCTCCGTGGTGCCGGTCTCTGGCTGCCTTCCCAGCGAGATCGAGTCCTGGGCGTCGCTCAGCGTGTGGCGGATCGTCTCGCCCGCGCTCCCGTACGCGACTGCGCTCACCGGCTGGTCGAAGCTCACCTTCACCTCCGAGCCGGCGCCTACGGTCATCCAGGGTTCGCCCACTTGTGCGACCGGGGTGGTCAGCGTCAGGTGCTCGCTGCGCTGAGCCCCCAGCGCCCAACCGAGCCACCCCGGCCGGCGAACCTCCACGTCGACCGACACGCGCTCGCCGGGGGTCAGTTGCATCAACGGAATCAGGCGTCCACCATCGACCGCCAGCGGCAGGCTCCGCCCGCCGGGACCGAATGCCTGAACGCGCTCGATCGTCCCACCGAACGGCTCCAAGGCCACACGCGCGAGCGCCGTCGAATCGCCGGACAGCGTCACGCCCGACCACGCCAGAGCCGCGGCGGCCAGCGCGACGATTATCACTGCCACGACCGTCGCTGCGCCGAGCAGGAAGCGCTTTCTGGCGGACCAGCTCGACACATCGCTACGGTGAGCCGCTATTGCCATGAGTAGATCGTAGGACGCTACGGCAGATGTGGTTGCCTGTGCAGCCACATCGCCGCTCCCCGGCCGCCCTGGCTATTCCCGCTCGACCCAGTCAAAGGAGCGCGTGACCGCCTTCTTCCACTGGGCGTACTCGCGCTCGCGGTCGACACCGTCCATCGCGGGCTCCCAGCGCTTGTCCTCCGACCAGCGCTCGCGCAGCTCGTCCTGGTCGGACCAGAAGCCGACCGCGAGGCCGGCGGCGAAGGCGGCGCCGAGCGCCGTCGTCTCTGTCACCTCGGGTCGCACCACCGGCACGCCGAGCACGTCTGCCTGGAACTGCATCAGCAGCTCATTGGCCGTCATGCCGCCGTCCACCCTCAGCTCGCTCAACGGGACCTCGGCGACGGTGTTGGCCTCGTCGACCACCTCGCGGCTCTGCCACGCGGTCGCCTCGAGCGCCGCCCGCGCGATGTGCCCCCCGTTGGCGTAGGCGGTCAGGCCGACGATCACCCCGCGGGCGTCGTCGCGCCAGTACGGGGCGAACAGGCCAGAGAACGCCGGCACGAAGTACACCCCGCCGTTGTCCTGCACGGTGCGCGCGAGCTCCTCGACTTCGGCGGCGCTGTCGATCAGCTTCAGGCGGTCGCGCAGCCACTGGATCAGCGCCCCGGTCACCGCGATCGAGCCCTCGAGCGCGTACGTCGGCTTGCCCTCGCCGAGCTTGTAGGCGGCCGTCGTCAGGAGCTTCTGCGAGCGCACCATTTCCTCGCCGGTGTTCACCAGCAGGAAGGAGCCGGTGCCGTAGGTGTTCTTGGCCTCGCCCCGCTCGAAGCACGTCTGTCCGAACAGCGCCGCCTGCTGGTCGCCGAGGATGCCCGCGATCGGACATCCGCCGACGGCCGTCCCGGACGCCTCGCCGTAGACCTCGCTCGAGGAACGAATCTCGGGCAGCATCGAGCGTGGGATGCCCATCAGCTCGAGGCTCGGCTCGTGCCAGACGAGGCTCTCGAGGTCCATCAGCATCGTGCGGCTCGCGTTGGTCACGTCGGTCACATGGACGCCGGCGCCCTTGCCCCCGGTCAGGTTCCACAGCACCCACGTGTCCATCGTCCCGAACGCAAGCTCGCCGTTCTCCGCGCGCTCGCGCGCGCCCTTGACGTGCTCGAGCAGCCACGCGAGCTTCGGCCCGGAGAAGTACGTCGACAGCGGCAACCCCACACGCTCGCGCAGGCGGTCCACGCCCTCATCGCCGGCGAGCTCGCGGATGAGATCGTCGGTGCGCGTGTCCTGCCACACGATCGCATTGTGGATCGGCTCGCCCGTCTGCCGGTCCCACACCACGGTGCTCTCGCGCTGGTTGGTGATGCCGATCGCCTCGATGTCGCCGGCCTCTGCGTCGGACTTCGCGAGCGCCCCGCCGATCACCTCGCGGGTGCGCTGCCAGATCTCGCTCGCGTCGTGCTCCACCCACCCGGCCTTCGGGTTGATCTGCTCGTGCTCGCGCTGGTCGACCGCCGCGATCCGCCCGTCCTTGTCGAACAGGATGAAGCGGCTGCTCGTGGTCCCCTGATCGATCGCTCCGACGTACCCGGCCATGGCGTGCTGGGTTTATCGCACAGTCGGCGAGCGACCGCGCGGGCGTCGAGACGATGAGCCGGAATCGTGGTGTTCTGTGTTCGATTTCGGTGTTCGGTCGGCGGTATCGCGGGCGCTCGCTATGAGCGCATCGAGGAGCCTGTTCATCACGTTGACAAGCAGCGCGCGGGGGGTTTGGGGGTTCTCCAGCCACCAGAGCGCGAGGCCGGTGGTGGCGCTGCGTACGATCTCGGCGAGCGGCTCGATCTCCTGGAGTGGGACTGCCAACTCCTCTCGGCCTTCGATCAGGGCGCGGGTGAGGGTGCGGGCGCTCGCGTGCAGCTCGCGGTGGAAGTCCTGGATGTCGGGGTCGCCGGTGGTGTCGCGGAAGAGCATCCGCCAGGCGTAAGGGTGGTGCTCGACGTAGGCGAACCAGGAGTCCAGGATGCTTGGAAGCTGGGGTTCGAGGAGTCCTGCGGTCACGGAGCCGGCGATCTGCTCGCGGAGCTCGGTCCAGTGGCGGGCGAGCAGAGCGAGGTGCAGGGCCTTCTTGGAGGGGAAGTGGCGGTAGAGCATCGGCTTGGTCACCCCGGCCGCCGCGGCGATGTCCTGGAGGCGTGTGCCGGCGTAGCCGTGTTCGGCGAACAGGCGCCCGGCGGCGTCTTCGATCATGTCGCACCGCTGGGCCGGGGCGAGCCGTTTGCGGGCAGGTGGGGCCTTGCGGGACGATGGGGCCTTGCGATCGGATGGGGCCTTGCGATCGGATGGGGCCTTGCGATCGGATGGGGTTGCCCGTCGGGGTGGGGTCGTGCGTCGGGGTGGGACCATCGTCACCGGAGGGTAACCCTATGTGCTAAGTTACCCGCTGGTATCGAGATGCTGATCGTCACTGCGAACATCGTCGGGCCGTGAGGTGGTTCATGGATCTGGCCTACCCGGTCCTGAATCGGGGTCGGCATCCCAAGGCGCCGCGCGCCGCCTGCCAGCCGCCGGGGGCCGGTGATTTCGAGGCGTTGCGTGGGACGCGCCAGGCTTTGCTGGTGACCTACAGGCGCAGTGGCGAGCCGGTGCCGACTCCGGTCAACCACGGTCTCTCCGACGACGGTCGGCTGTATTTTCGGAGTGAGCCCGAGGCGTGGAAGATCAAGCGGATCGCCCACACCCCGCGCGTCCTGGTGATCCCCTGCAATCTGCGCGGCAAGCCGCTCGGCCCCGGCTGTGACGGGACCGCGCGGATCCTGGAGGGCGCTGAGCGCGACGCCGCGCGGGAGCTCGTCGAGGCGAATTGGAGCGCGAGCATGCGTGTCGCCGAGCGGACCCTCGACCGCCTTGGCGTGCCGGAGGTCTACGTCGAGGTGACAGCCGCCGCTGCGCCCGCGGGTTAGCGCATGGCTTCGTCGAACCCTATGCGCGAGCCGGTCTACGATCCCCACCGCCGCCAGCACTACGACTTCCGCCGTGACGGCGACGCCCTGATCGTCGATGTCTTCATCGCGCCCGGCGGCGAGGTTCCCGCGCACATCCACTCCCGCCAGCAGGAGCGCTGGACCGTGATCGCGGGACGGGTCAGCTTCAAGGTCGATGGGCGCAGCAGCACCCCTGACCCCGGTGCCTCGATCGCGGTCCCGGCCGGTGTCAAGCACTCCTTCAAGAACGTCGGCACCGAGGAGGCGCACGCGCGGGCCGAGGTCCGACCCGCGCTGCATCTGCAGGAGTTCCTGGAAGACGCCGCCGCGCTAGCCCGCGCGGGCTGCTATACGCGCCGCGGCTTCGTCAAGAGCCCCCGCGGCGCCATCCAGATGGCGAAATTCATCGAGCGATACAGGGGCGAGACGCTCATATGCTGGCCGCCGCGGATCGCGCAGCGGCTCCTATCACCGCTGGCGCGGCTCGGCGGTGAGGCCCCCCGGCGCGAGTAGGAGGCACGTGTCATCAGTGGCCCCGGGCGTGTGGGGCCCCGGGCGTGTGGGGCCCCGGGCATGTGGGCCGAGTGTGGGCCGGGCGTGTGGGCCCGGGCGTATTGCCCCGCTTGGTCGGAGTGGGACGCCGCTGCCGGATGGTTGCGTATGATCGGTGCGCGGGCGGTGCAGGGGGGCGCCCATGTTTGACATCCGGATGATCCAAATCCCAGCTGAACGACTATAGGAGTAGCTATCACTCGCGGCGCGTCGGTTTCGCGGCGGTGAGTTGCGAGCCCACGCGAGGGAGCACATGATGAGTGAAGCCCCACCGGCGCTCAGCGCCGCCACACCCCCCCTACCCGCCACGTCCCACGCCGGCGGCGCCTTCTGGCGCGAGGCCCTCGATCCATACGCCCAGCCGCATATCGGGCGCAGCCTGCTCGACCTCGCGACATCGGTCGTGCCCTACCTGGCGCTGTCGGTCCTGATGTACCTGTCGCTCGGTGTGTCCTACCTGCTCACGCTGGCGATCGCCATCCCCGCCTCCGGGTTCCTGATGCGCACGTTCATCCTCTTCCACGACTGCTCCCACGGGTCGTTCCTGGGGTCAAAGCGCGCCAACATGTGGCTCGGCACGTTGCTCGGGCTGCTCGTCTACTCGCCGTTCCTGCGCTGGCGCCACGATCACGCCGTCCATCACGCCACCTCCGGCGACCTCGATCGGCGCGGCGGCGGGGACGTCCGCACGCTGACCGTCAGCGAGTACCTGGCGCTGCCCTGGCGCGGGCGGTTGGGATATCGCCTGTTTCGCAACCCCGTGCTGATGTTCGGGATCGGGCCGATCGTCGCCCTGGTTGTCGGTCCGCGCCTGGTCTCGCGCTCGGCCCGCCCGCGCCTGCGCCGCAGCGTGATCGGGACGAACATCGCCCTCGCGGTGCTCGTCGGCGCGCTCTGCTGGCTGATCGGCTGGAGCGACTACCTGCTCGTGCAGGCGCCCACCGTGCTCCTGGCCGGCTCGGTGGGAATCTGGCTGTTCTACGTCCAGCACCAGTTCGAGGACGCCTATTGGGAGAGCGCCGAGGGCTGGAGCTATGCCGACGCGGCGTTGCGGGGCAGCTCCTACCTGAAGCTGCCGAAGGTGCTCCAGTTCTTCTCCGGCAACATCGGCCTGCACCACGTGCACCACCTCAGCGCTCGCATTCCCAACTACAACCTGCAGCGCGCCCACGACGAGAACCCGATCTTCCACCAGGTTCCGACGCTCTCCCTCGCCGACGGCCTGCGCGCGGTGCGCCTGAAGCTGTGGGACGAGGATCGCGGGCGGCTGGTGACCTTCGCGGAGGCCCGGCAAACCGGCGCCGGTCGGCCTGGTGCGGGTCAGCCTGGTGCCGGACAGCCTGGTGCCGGACCGCACGGCGCTCTCGACGCCGCCTAGGACGTTCCGGTCAAGAACCCCCCGTGCCGGCCGCTTCGCGGTCGTGCCGATCGAGGTAGGGCGCGAGGTACTTGGCCGCGATCTTCCTTGCCGGAGACCAGGAGGGCGTGTCGCTGACCTGCGAGCTGAACCCCTGCCCGCCCGTGATGTGGGCGGTCAGGTACAGCGGCTCTCCGCCCGTGAGCAGCATGCCGTGTATCACCGGGTTGAACGGCTCGGGGGCGATCGGCGCTCCCGCGAGCGCCGCGATCGACTGCGCTGCCGCGTCCGCCTGCTGTGAGGCCAGGCCACCGTGCTTGATGGGGAACTCGATCGCGTCGCCCGCCGCATAGATGGGCCCCGCGTCGAGCACCTGTCCGTCGGGGGTAACTCGAATGAAGCCGTGCTCTGCCAGTGGGATGCCCCGCAGCGGGGGTCCGTAGAGCTCGGGCAGGGCGACGACCCGGTCGACCTTCATGTGCCGGTCCCCGGGGTTGATGACGATCTGGCCCGGGCTTGGAATCTCCACGTAGGCCGAGTTGATGGTCTTGATGTGGGCCCGGTCGAGCAGCTCGCCGACGGCCCTGCTGGCGGCCTCGCCGAAGATCGCCAGCGGCGCGTCCTCCGGCGTGATGAGCACCGTTTCGAGATCCATGCTCATGTCGAACGCGCGCGCGGCGGTCATCAGCGCGAGCTCGTACAGGGGCAGCTGCCAGGCCATCCGCCCGGGCGACACGAACGCGAGGCTGTGGGCGTAGCCCTCCTCCACGTCCTGGATCAGTCCGTGCAGGGTCTCGTCCAGGCGGCGGTCGTCGATCGTCAGCGCATGCTCGTAGCGTGGACGGGCGCTCGCACCGAGCGCCAGCATCAGCGCGTCGTAGGGGAGCTCCGCGCCGGCTGCCGTGTGGGCGATCCGCTTGGCCGGGTCGATCCAGGCGAGCTCGTCGACGACCAGCTCGGCGCCGGCATCGCGCACGATCGGAGCCAGCTCGTAGCGGTGGGCCGACGGATACGCGAACGGCTCGCGCACGGTCATCGGCCGGTACACGAACTCGTCGTTGGGCGCGATCACCGTCGTGGCAGTCAGGCCTGGCGCGAGCGCCCCCAGGGCCAGCACGGTCTCGAGCGCCGCCACACCTCCTCCGGCGATCACCACGCGAAACTGCTGATCTTGGTCTGAGTTTCCTGTGCTCATGCGTTGCATGCTAGTCAGATGGACAGGGTGCCGGCAGTCGAGGAAATCCGTGGAGATGTGCGGGAAAACTACGGAGTGGATCAAGCCCTGAGCAGGCCGCGCCGCAGCGCGTAGCGGACCAGCTCGGCCCGCGTGTCCAGTGCGAGCTTCTTGTGGATGTGCGCGCGGTGCGTCTCGATCGTGCGCGGAGACACGCTCAGCTTGCGCGCGATCTCGACGCTCGTATGACCGAGCGCGATCAGGCCGAGGACCTCCACCTCGCGCGGCGTGAGCTTGTCGTCGGTGAACGACCGCTGCATGTCCTCCATGCCGCCGGCCAGGCGCGGGCTCACATACCTGCTCCCGCGCGCCGCCGAGCGGACCGCCTGCGCCAGCTCGTCCTCGGCCCGGTCCTTCGCGACGAGGCCGAGGGCGCCGGCGGCGAGCGCCCGCTGCACGAACATCGGCCGGTCCTCCGCCGTCAGCACCACCACCTCGGTCTGCGGCGCAAGCTCTCGCAGATCCTCGATCGCCGCCACGCTCGAACCCTCGGACATGCCTCGGTCGAGCACGAGCACGTGCGGTTCGAGGCTCAGCGCCTGTTGCACGACTGCGCTCATCACGCCAGCCTCGCCGAGCACCTCGACGTCCGCCTCGACGTCGAGCAGCTGGCGCAGGCCGTGGCGCAGGAAGGGGTGGTCGGCGGCCACGACCACGTTGATCGGAGCGGTCAGCGTGGCGCTCGCCAACTCCCGCCCCCGTGCGCCCGCAGTGCCCGCAGTGCCCGCAGTGCCAGCAAGGTGCAGGTGTGTGACCATAACCGGCACCCTAGCCCTGTGCAAGCCGTCATTCCACCGGGGTTAACACTCCTATCGCTCGTGGCAAAGCACGGATGCCGCACCGTCGCCGGCGCTCCTCAGCCCGACAGCAGCGCCCTGACCTGACGGGCGATCTCGATGTCCTCCCGCGCACGCAGCACGAGCGTACGCGCGCCGGCATCCCCGGACCCGATCTCGCCGTCCGCGTCCAGCCCGCTGTTGCGGGTCTCATCGAGTGACACCCCGAGGAAGCCGAGCCCGGAGGCCGTCCGCGCGCGGACCGGGGCCGAGCGCTCGCCGACGCCGCCCGTGAACACCAGCGCGTCCAGCCCTCCGAGCGCCGCGGCCATCGCCGCGACGGCCGCCCGCAGCCGGTGGACATACACGTCGAGGGCAAGCCCGGCGGTCGGCTCGCCATCGCCGGCGCGCTTGACGATCTCGCGCATGTCGGCGCTGCCCGCGAGGCCGAGCAGTCCCGAGCGGTGCTCGAGCGCGTCCGCCAGCTCGGCCGCCGAGCACTCCTCGCGTTCGAGCAGCCACAGCAGCAGCCCCGGATCGACGCTGCCCGAGCGCGTGGCCATGACCAGTCCCTCCAGCGGGGTGAAGCCCATGGTGGTGTCCAGCGAGCGGCCGTCCCGGATCGCGCACAGCGACGCGCCGGCGCCGAGATGGCAGCTGACGATGCGAAGCCCCGAGCGCTCCTCGCCCAGCAGCTCCGGCGCGCGGTGGGCGACCCACGCGTGGGAGAGGCCGTGGAAGCCGTAGCGGCGCAGCCTCCAGCGCTCCCTCCACTCCCGCGGCAGGGCGTAGGTGGCCGCAGCGGCGGGCATGCCTGCGTGAAAGGCGGTGTCAAAGCACGCGACCGCCGGCAGCCCCGGCAGCGCCTCGCTGACCGCGTCCAGCGCGGCCAGCGACTTCGGCTGGTGCAGCGGGGCGAGATCCACGAGCTCGCGCAACTCGGCCTCGACGCGCGCGTCCAGGCGCACCGCCTCCCGGAAGCGCTCGCCTCCGTGCACGATCCGATGGCCGACCGCGTCGGCCTGGCCGAGCGGCGAGTCCAGCGCGGCCCGCAGCTCGTGCGGATCCACCCGCGCGCCCGGGGCATCGAGCTCGCGCTCCACGATCGTCTCCTCTCGGCCGTCACCCTCTCGGGCGCCGTCCAGCAGCGTCAACTTGAGGCTCGAGGAGCCGGCGTTGACCACCAGGACCCGCATGCGCCCCTAGCCGCCGTCGCCGGAGGGGGCCTGGGCGGGCCGGCCGTGCGCACCGTCCGCGACGTCCTCCCACGTCCAGTCCCGCAGCTCCGGCGGGTCCTCGCCGTGCTCGCGGGTGTACGCGCGGTGGCGCAACCGCTCGTCGATCATGCGCTGGCGCAGGTGCGCCGCACGCTCGATCAGGCCGGGGACGCGGTCGATCACGTCCATCACGAGATGGAAGCGGTCGAGGTCGTTGAGCATGACCATGTCGAATGGCGTGGTGGTCGTGCCCTCCTCCTTGTACCCGCGCACGTGCAGGTTGGCGTGGTTGGTGCGGCGGTAGGTCAGGCGGTGGATCAGCCACGGGTAGCCGTGGTAGGCGAAGATCACCGGCCGGGTGGCCGTGAACAGCGCGTCGAACTCCTCCTCGGGCAGGCCGTGCGGGTGCTCGGTGGCGGGCTCCAGGCGCATCAGGTCGACGACGTTCACCACCCTGACCTTCAGGTCTCCCAGCTCGCCCCTGAGGATCGCCGTCGCGGCGAGCGTCTCGAGCGTCGGAACGTCCCCGGCGCACGCGAGCACGACATCCGGCTCGGAGCCTTCGTCGTTGCTGGCCCAATCCCATACCCCGATGCCACGGGTGCAGTGCGCGACCGCCTCCTCCATGCTCAGGTAGTCGAGCGCCGGCTGCTTGCCCGCGACGATCACGTTGACGTAGTCGCGGCTGCGCAGGCAGTGGTCGGCAACCGACAGCAGGCAGTTGGCGTCCGGTGGCAGGTACACGCGGACGATCTCCGCCTTCTTGTTCACCACGTGGTCGATGAACCCCGGGTCCTGGTGGGAGAAGCCGTTGTGGTCCTGGCGCCACACGTGCGATGAGAGCAGGTAGTTCAGCGAGGCGATCGGCCTGCGCCAGGGAATCCCCCGAGTGACCTTCAGCCACTTGGCGTGCTGGTTGAACATCGAGTCCACGATGTGGATGAACGCCTCGTAGCAGTTGAACAGGCCGTGGCGACCGCTGAGCAGATAGCCCTCCAGCCAGCCCTGGCAGAGGTGCTCGGAGAGGGCCTCCATGACGCGCCCGTCGACCGCCAGATGATCGTCGCTCGCCAGCATCTCGGCCTCCCACACGCGGTCTGTGGTCTCGAACACCGCGCCCAGGCGGTTGGAGGCGGTCTCGTCGGGCCCCATGATGCGGAAGCGTTCGGGGTTGCGGGCGATCACGTCGCGCAAGAAGCCCCCGAGCACGCGCGTGGCCTCGCTCGTGCTCGCCGCCGGGCTGGGGACCTCGACGGCGTAGTCGCGGAAGTCGGGCAGCTCCAGGGCGCGCAACAGCAGCCCGCCGTTGGCGTGCGGATTGGCGCCCATGCGCCGATCGCCCTCCGGGGCCAGCGCGGCCAGCTCGGGGAGCAGGGCGCCGCTCTCGTCGAACAGCTCCTGCGGGCGGTAGGAGCGCAGCCACTGCTCCAGCTGCGCGAGGTGCTCGGGCTTTGCGCGCAGGTCGGCCAGAGGCACCTGGTGGGAGCGGAACGATCCCTCCGCGGGCAGCCCGTCGACCTCCTTCGGGCCGGTCCATCCCTTGGGCGTGCGCAGCACGATCATCGGCCAGTGCGGCCGCTTGACCGGGTGGGTGGGATCGCCCTCGCGCGCCCGGCGCTGGATCTCGCCGATCTCCTCGCTGACCTCCTGCAGCGTTGCGGCCATCAGCTGGTGCATCTCGGCGGGCTCTGAGCCCTCGACGAAGCGGGGCGCGTAGCCGTAGCCCTCCAGCAGCGAGCGCAGCTCTCCTCGCGGGATCCGCGCGAGCACCGTCGGCGCGGCGATCTTGTAGCCGTTGAGGTGCAGCACCGGCAGCACCGCCCCGTCGCGGACGGGGTTCAGGAACTTGTTCGAGTGCCAGCTGGCGGCCAGCGGGCCGGTTTCGGCCTCCCCGTCGCCGATCACGCAGCAGACCAGCAGGTCGGGGTTGTCGAACGCGGCGCCGTAGGCGTGCACGAGCGCATAGCCCAGCTCACCGCCCTCGTTGATCGAGCCGGGCGTCTCGGGGGCGACATGGCTGGGGATGCCGCCGGGGAAGGAGAACTGCCGGAAGAGTCTCCGCAGGCCCTCCTCGTCGTGCCCGATGTGCGTATACACCTCGGTGTACGTACCCTCGAGGTAGACGTTGGCGAGGAGTCCCGGCCCGCCGTGACCGGGGCCGGTCACGTAGATCGCGTTCAGGTCCCGCTCGCGTATCAGGCGGTTCATGTGCGCGTAGATGAAGTTCAGGCCGGGGGTCGTCCCCCAGTGGCCGAGCAGGCGCGGCTTGGTGTGCTCGATCCGCAGCTCCTCGCGCAGCAGGGGATTCTCCAGCAGGTAGATCTGCCCCACCGAGAGGTAGTTGGCCGCCCGCCAGTAGGCGTCCAGTCGGCGAAGCTCCTCTGCGGAGAGCGGGCACGGTGAAACGTCCATGTCGGCATCCCATGTAAGCACCCGGTACCGTCATGCGCGTGACCGATCAGGACCCCGAGTCGATCACGCTCGTCCTCGCCGACGACCACGCCGTAGTGCGCAGCGGCCTGCGGATGCTGCTCGACAGCGAGAGCGACTTCGAGGTCGTGGCCGAGGCCAGCGACGTGGACAGCGCCCGGCGCTACGTCCGCGGGCATCACCCGATGGTGCTCGTGCTTGACCTGAACATGCCCGGCGGCTCGAGCCTCGAGGCGATCCCGATCATCCGCGAGGAGTCGCCCGGCACGCAGATCGTGGTTCTGACGATGCAGCAGGAGCCCGCCTTTGCCCGGGAGGCCCTGGGCGCGGGGGCGCTCGGCTACGTGCTCAAGGAGGCCGCCGACGACGAGCTGGTCGAAGCCGTCCGGCGGGCGGCCGTCGGCGAGAGCTACCTGAACCCGGGGCTGGGCGCCCGGATCGCCTCCGAGCCGCCCCCCGGCCCCCCCGACGACCTGTCCGAGCGGGAGGTCGACGTGCTGAGGCTGATCGCCCTCGGCCACACCAACGCGGAGATCGCCGAGCAGCTCTTCCTCTCCGTGCGCACCGTCGAGACCCACCGCTCGCACATCCAGCAGAAGCTGAGGCTCTCCACCCGCGCGGAGCTCGTCGGCTACGCGCTCGAGCGCGGCCTGATCGGAGCGCCCGGGGAACAGGGCGCCTGAGCCGGGCGGGGCGCCTGAGCCGGGCAGGGCCCCTGAGCCGGGCAGGGCCCCTGAGCCGAGAGCCCCTCGGCCGGCGCCGTCGGGCGGCTCACGCCGGCCCGCCCGCCCGGTAGTGCTCCTTCCAGATGATCCGGTAGATCGGGATCTTGCGCGGCAGGCTGCGGATGCCGGGGATGAACGGGATGCACACGAAAGCCAGGCTCAGCACCCCCATCATCAGCATCACCAGGATGTCCGCGTTTTCGGAGGTCTTGAAGGGTTCGATCTGGTACCAGAGCGCGTACAGCCACAGCCACGCCTGCCCCGGGTAGCTCCCCGTCTCGTTCATCATGCCCCATTCGTCTCCCCCCAGGTGCTCGACCGCGGCGCGTTCGTCGAGCAGGCCGCCGTCGGCCATGAACAGCAGAGGCTTGGTGTAGTCGGTCTGGAAGAACTGCCTGCTCGTCAGCAGGCTGCCGTCGAGACCTCCGCTCTTGGCGAGGCTCAGCAGGCTGGTCATCATCGTCGGCACCGGGCCGGCGCCGCTCGCCTGAACGCTCACGGTGCCGGTGGAAGCGTCCAGCGCCACCGTCTTCGGCAGCGCCTTCTTTTCTTCCTGGGCCGTTTCGTATTCTTCCAGCGGCTTGGCGTACGCTTCTCCCCAGGCCTTCTGTGTCTTTTCAGGGGCCGCCTGGTACTGGGACACGGCGCTCGCCAGGGCCGGGTCGTTCGGAATCGTCTTCAGCGGTTCGATCACGAAGTCGTCGGCCGTGTTGATCGGATGGCTGACGCCGAGCCATTTCTGCGGACGCAAGAACCACGCGTGCTGGCCTTCGCCGTTGTGGTTGTACGGAGGCCCGTATTCGGCCGTTCCGCTCGTGCTGTCCAGCTCCTTGGCGGCGGCCGTCACGAAGTTGACCGGGAGTTCGCGCGACCACTGCGCGATCGTGCTCGGCTTCTCGTCCGGCGAGGAGAACAGGACGGTGAGCACGATCGCCAGCAGCGTTATCACGCCGACCGCGATGCACGCCTCTTTGACCAGGTCATACGGCGCGTAGCCGCCCCTCCAGGGCCCGGTGTCGTCCTTGCCGCGGAGAATCCCCCCCAAGCGGCTCATGCCCGCGCTCCCGTCGAGGCCGCCGAGGCATCGGCATCCTCGGCCCGCACAGGCGGTTGCGCCATCCCGGCTCGTGCCTGCAACTCGAATGGCGGCACCACCCCATGGCGACGCACGAGCAGGACGTGGGCGCTCACCAGCGCGATCACCGCAGCGGGTAGCAGCAGCACGTGGTAGCTGTACATCTGGCCGAAGTTGGTGACGTTGAAGAAGGCCCCCACGCCCACCGCGTTGAGTCCGTCCTTGGCCTGCGTCGAGATCCACTGCGCGTCGAAGTTCTGCTGGGACACGTAGCCGGTCAGCGCGGTCGGCACCGCGACCAGGAACGTGATCGCGCCCGTGATCCACACACGCGTCCGACCGCCGCGCCAAGCGGCCATCCAAAACTTTCCCCACAGGTGGACCACCATCACGAAGAAGAACAGCTCCACCGACCACATGTGGATGCTGTTGAAGACATGCCCCACGCCCGTGTAGTGCCACCAGGCCGGCCCCTTCAGGGCGAGGATCGCGCCCGAGCCCACGATTACGATCAGCGACGCGATGCTGGCGACCCCGAAGACGTAGATCCAGGAGGCGACGTACGTCGGCTGGCCGTCCGGCAGCAGCTTCTCGGGCGGCAGCGCGCCGACGCCCGCTTCGCGGACGCGGACGGTCCACGAGCGTGAAGGATCGTGTGCGGGCGGCGGGGTCTCCACGGTGCTCATGACGCCCCTCCGCGCCTGCGTGCCGCGCCGGGGAACGGCAGCGCGATCGCGAGCGCGAACACGGCCAGCATCAGGGCGATCACGATCACGTTTGCCAGCGGCAGCTTGATGAAGTGCCAGTGCACCACGTGCGCCGGGTGGTTCAGATTGAAGATCGCGCCGAGCACGTTCACGGCTACGCCTGCGGGGTTCAAGACCAGCCTCCTCAGATCGACCTGCAAGTCACTGGGAGGCAGCCTAATGGTGGGCCCGGTCACCGTCCATCCGTAGCTCTTACGGTTTCATCGCGTCAGTAGTTCTCCCCGCTTGACGACCCCACTTGACCGCTGCACCGGCGCCCAGGCCCTCACAGCGGCCAGTAGCGCGCGACCTGCACGGCCGCCCGGGCGGTCAACATCGCCTCCGGCGCCGCCGAGCGGGTTCGCTGCGCGCCGTCGAGCGCCGCCAGCGTCGCCTGCACCGACTCGGCCAGCGAAGCTGGTTCATAGCCGCCCTCCAGCACCACTCCCAGCGGCACGTCGAGCTTCACTGCCAGATCGCGGACGTGCCTGGCCATCTCCGCGAACGAGCCCGTCTCCAGACGGCACCCCGCCAGCGGATCCAGGCGGTGGGCGTCGAAGCCCGCCGAGACGAGCACGAGCTCGGGCGCGAAGGACTCCGCCGCGGGCACCACGATGTGCTCGATCAGCGACAGCCACAGCTCCTCCTCCGAGCCGTCGGGCACGGGGAGGTTGATCGTGAAGCCCTCCCCCGCTCCCGAGCCGGCGTCGCCCAGCGCGCCCGTCCCCGGGTAGATCCCCGACTGGTGGATGCTCGCGAACAGGACGTCCGAGCGGCTGCGAAACGCCTCCGCCGTGCCGTTGCCGTGGTGGACGTCCCAGTCGAGGATGAACACCCGCCCGACCCCCAGATCGCGGATCGCGTGCCCGGCCGCGATCGCCACGTTGTTGAACAGGCAGAAGCCCATCGCCCGGTCGGGTTCCGCGTGGTGGCCCGAGGGGCGCACCGCGCAGAAGCCGAGCATCGCCTCCCGCTCGACCAGCGCCCGGGCCATCTCACACCCGCCGCCCGCCGCGTGCAGCGCCGCGCGGTAGGAGGCCTCCGCGACGAACGTGTCCGGGTCGATCGCCCCTCCCCCCGACATGCACATCTCCCTGATGCCCTCCACGAGCCGTCTGCTGTGGATCAGCTCGAGCTGATCCTCCCGCGCCGGCGGCGCCTCCCGCCGCTGCCAGCCGAGCCAGTCGCTCTCCGCCAGAGTCCGCTCGATCGCCAGCAGCCGCTCCGGAACGTCTGGGTGCCCGGGCATGTGCACCTGCGGATCGTGCTCCACACACGCCGGGTGGCTGAAGTACAGAGGCCTGGGGGCCCCGCGGTCGTCGGGGGCTCGGCGATCCTTGCGGGTTGGGTAATCCCCAGGGGTGGGGCGGTCCTCTTCGGTCGGGGTGTCCTCTTCGGTCGGGGTGTCCTCTTCGGTCGGGGTGTCCTCTTCGGTCGGCCTGTCCTCGTGGGTTGGGTGATCCTCCACGCAAGCACCGTATAACCATTGTGATACGGCCGTGCGGCGCGGCCCCCGGCCCGGCCGACGCGCTGCCCGCCACCCTCCGCGGTGTGCCCACCGTGCCGGCGCGTGCCCTGGCTTTCCGTCCCCCGGCGCGCTAGATTCTCGCCATGGCGCACGCGGTGACATTGCCGGTGGCCGTCGAGGGTCCGCCTCCGGCGACCCTGGAGCGTCCGGACTTCCAGATCGTGCCGCGCGCGGGGCTGCCGATCGTGGCGGTCGTCCTCGGCCTGCTGATCGCCGGCATCGCGTCCAACAAGCTGTGGCCGCTGGAGTTCCTGCACGTGGTCGGCGGCGCCGCCTGGACGGTGATCGACCTGTTCCTCGGATTCGTTCTCGGCCCGATCATGGGCAAGCTCTCGATTCCCGCGCGCATCGAGTTCACGACACGGCTGATGCCCAAGATGGTGCTGATCATGCCCACCGTGGTGACGGTCACGCTCGCCGCCGGGTGGCAGCTGTCGACCCATCTGGGGACCAACCAGACGAGCTACGCGCTGCACGGGTGGGTGGTCGCGAGCTTTATCGTGGTCGGCGTGATGGCGGTGATCGCCCTCGGCCTGCTCGAGCCGGCGAACATCGCGGTGTTGACCGAGCTGAAGAAGCCCCAGCCGAACCCCGCGGTGATCGAGCGGCTGATGAAGCGATTCATCTACTCCGCTGGCGCAACTGGGCTCATGCAGGTGGCCACGCTCGTGATCATGACCAAGCTCGCCGCGGGATGAACGAGCGCGAGGGCCGGGCCGAGGACGTCCGGGCCGACGCCGTCCGCCTGCCGCCGGTGACCCAGCTCGGGATGGTCTCGCTCGGGCTGGTGCTCATCGCCGGCATCTACCTCTCGGCTCACCTTCCCCGGCACGTCTCGCTCGGACCCGCCGTTGCGCTGCTGGGCGCCTCGGCGCTGGTGCTGGCCGGCAATCTGCTCGCCCTCTCCCGCGCCGAGGGATTCCCGTGGCGGCGGTTCGTCGAGGTCGCCAAGTGGGCGCTGCTCGCCTACGCGGTCATCGCCGGGATGATCGAGTACGTGTTCCTGCGCAACCACACCAGCGGCGGACCGCTGGTGGTGCTCACGCTGTCCCTGATCGTCTTTGCCGTAAACGTGCCCGTGCTGATCGGCTTCACGGTCGCGCGCTTCGATGCCGATTGAGCGCGTATCGCCCTCAATCGGGCAGCACTCCTTCCCTCAGAACCGCGTGAGCGCCTCCTCCAGGCGCTCGCTCTCCCGATCGAGGATCGTGAGCAACGCGTCGACGACGCGCCGGTCGAATTGCGCTCCGGCGCAGCTTTCGAGCTCCTCGCGGGCGGCCGTCGGTCCGATCGAGGAGCGATAGGCTCTGTCGCTGGTCATCGCCTCGTAGGCGTCTGCGACCGCGAGGATCCTGGCCTCCAGCTGGACGCTCTCACCGGAGAGCCCGCGTGGGTATCCGCGGCCGTCCGGACGCTCGTGGTGCGTGCCGACCCACTCGCGCACGTCCGCCAGGCCTGGATGCTCGAGGATCTGCTCGCCGAGCTCGGGATGACGCTTGACGATCTCGAACTCCTCGTCGGTCAGCCCGCCGGGCTTGCTGAGGATGTTGTCGGGGATCCCGACCTTGCCGACGTCGTGCAGCATCCCGGACAGACGCACGCGCTCGATGCGCTGCTCTGAGAGGCCGAGCTCCCGGGCCATCATCGCGGCGTAGCGCCCGACCGTCTCGGAGTGGCGCGCCGAGCCGCTGAAGCGCAGGTCGACGGCCTCGGCGAGGTCCAGCACGACGGCCACGAAACGCTCGCCCGCGATGTCGCGGGGCTGGCCGTCTGGGCGCGGGGCGTCGCGCAGGGCGGGGCTGTGCAGCACGCTCCTGTCACGTCCGTTGCGCTTGGCCGCGTACAGCGCTTCGTCGGCCGCTCGCAGCAGCGACCCCGCGGTCTCGCCGTGCTCGGGAAAGCTCGCCACGCCAAAGCTGATCGTCACGGGCTCGGCGCCCGCGTCGAGCTCCTTGCCGAGATCGCACCGCAGGCGCTCGGCGATCAGCAGCCCGGCGGCACCGTCGGTGTCAGGCAGGATCAGCGCGAACTCCTCGCCGCCCACCCGGGCGACGCCGTCGATCTGGCGCCCGCCGCTTGCCAGGACGTGTGCGAAGCGCACCAGCACGGCGTCGCCGGCGTCCCGTCCCAGGCGGCCGTTGAGCTCCTTGAAGTGGTCGAGGTCGCCGACGACCAAGCTCATGGAGGCCTTGCCCCGTCGTGCCCGCTCGAGCTCCAGGTCGAGCATCTCGCGGAAGCCGCGCCTGTTCGACAGCTTCGTCAGGGGATCGGTGCGGGCGGCATCGTAGAGCCTGGCGATCAGCGACTCCGCGCGCGCCCGCATCGAGCGGATCAGGATCGCTGCCACCAGCAGTGAGCCCATGCCGACGAGCCACCACTCGGTGACCCCGGCGGCGGGCGGTGCTACGGCGAGAAGCGCGCCGTAGAGCACCCCGACATAGACGATCTGCACGGCGGTCTCGGTGGTGGTGAAGAAGTAGGAGGAGTACAGAAACACCCACAGGTAGAAGAACACGAGTGGGCTCGGGCTCTGTCCGGAGAAGTAGGCGACCCCGGTGATCAGGGTGCTTCCCCACAGCAGCGCCGCCGGCAGCACCCGGCTCGGCAACGTGCGCGCCTGCCAGAACAGGGCTCCGGCGACGACGTAGGCGTTGCCGACGATCAGCAGCAGCCCGACATCACTCGCCCGTTTGGAGTGCGGGAGCGCGAGGGTGAGCAGCGCCAGCGTCGCCCCCGCGGCGAACAGGCCCGCGAGGGCCTGGGCCATGACGCTGCGCTCGAAGCTCGCACCGACCATCCCCGACTCCGCCGGCTCGCCGAGGTCTCTGCCGTTCCCACGCACGGTCATTGCCGTTCTTCTCGGCTTGCAAGCGGGAATCCATGAGGTCTCAGCACGATTTGCCGACGGCTGTTTTTCACCCTGCGCTCGCGTGTCGCGGCAGGGGACGCCGGGAACTGGTCTCAGCCATAATCCCCGCCATGAACGCCATCCAGATAGTCGCGTTGAGCGGGCCCGACAGCGCCCTCGCGCTGGTGGAGGCGCCCGAGCCCGAGCCCTCGCACATGCTCACCCCGGGCGCGGGCGTCCTCATCGACGTGCACTGCGCCGGCGTCTCCTTTCCCGAGGTGCTCCAGACGCGCGGCGAGTACCAGCTCAAACCGGAGCTGCCGTTCATCCCCGGAAGCGAGGTCGCCGGCGTGGTGCGCAGCGCCCCGGCGGGAGCGGCTGTCAGGGCGGGAGACCGTGTGGCCGCCTTCTGCGCGCTCGGGGGCTTCGCCGAGACCGCCGTGGCACCCGAGTTCTTCACGTTTGCCCTGGGTGGCGAGCTGGACTTCGCCCAGGGAGCCGGGCTGATCCTCAACTACCACACCGCCTACTTCGCGCTCGCTCTGCGCGGACGTCTGAAGGACGGCGAGACGGTGCTCGTCCACGGCGCCGCCGGCGGAGTGGGCACGGCTTCCCTGCAGGTCGCCAAAGCCCTCGGCGCGCGCACGATCGCGGTTGTCTCCAGCGACGCCAAGCGCCGGGTTGCAGAGCGTGCCGGGGCCGATGAGGTGGTGCTGCTCGGCGAGGCTTGGAAGGACGAGGTTTCGGCGCTCTCGGGCGGGGGCGTGGACGTGGTCCTCGATCCGGTCGGTGGGGAGCGCTTCACCGACAGCCTGCGCTCGCTGCGCGAGGATGGCCGGCTGGTGGTGGTCGGCTTCACCGGAGGGTCGATCCCCGAGGTCAGGGTCAACCGGCTGCTGCTTGGCAACACCGAGGTCGTGGGCGCCGGCTGGGGGGCGTATGTCATGGGCAAGCCCGACCTGAACCGCGAGATCGGCAGTGCGGTCAACCGGATGGTGGACGAGGGCTCCGTGGCGCCGATCGTCGGTGAGCGCTTTCCCCTGGAGCGAGCGGCCGAGGCGCTGAAGGCCATCGACGAGCGCCGGGCGACCGGGAAGGTCGTGCTGGACGTGCGCTGAGCAAGGTCCGGCTCGGGCACAATTGGCGGATGAGCCTCGCCGCCGGGACCAGGGCTCTGGCCGCATCGGCCGGTCGGGCTGATAGAAAACCGGGCACCGCTGTGGGGATAAATCGCGATCAAAGGTCAGGTGCGGGCTGTGAAGATCATCGGAGCGGGGCTGCCCCGCACTGCGACCACTACCCAGATGTTCGCCCTCGAACGGCTCGGGTTCGGCCCGTGCTACCACATGCGCGACCTGCTGAGCGACCTGCGGGGTGGGCTGCCGCTGTGGGAACGGGCTTTCGAGGGCGCACCCGACTGGAAGCGGATCCTCGGTGGGGCCGAATCGACGGTCGACTGGCCTTCGGCCCGGTACTACCGCGAGCTCATGGACCATTACCCGGACGCCAAGGTCCTGCTGAGCGTCCGCGACAGCCAGGCATGGGTGCGCAGCATGCGCGAGACGGTTTGGGGGATCTTCCACGGTGACACGGTCATCCACCATGTCTGCGCCGCACGCACCGTGGTCGATCCCCTTTGGTCTCGCTACATCAAGCTCATGCAGCGCATGAACTGGGACGAGGACACGGGCGCGCTCGCCGGGGACACCTTCAGCGACGAGGGCCTGGCCGCGGTGATGGATCGCTGGAACGATGAGGTCAGGCGCACGGTTCCCTCCGACCGGCTGCTCGTCTGGGACCCCGTTGAAGGATGGGAGCCGCTGTGCGTGTGGTTGCAGGTGGAGGTGCCCGCCGAGCCGCTGCCCCACCTCAACGACACGGCGTCGTTCAGGGAGGGGATCATCGGCGGCGCGCTGGACGTCGTCGGGGAGTGGTGGGAGCAGCGGGAGCGTCCGGCGACCGGCCTGCACGGGGCGGCTCTGGCCGATGCCTGACCCCTCGCTGCCATTCACGGCGACCGATCTGCTGAGCGTCGTTCGCGCTGAAATCGAGGCCCGCGTGCGTGAGCTGAGGCCGCTGGTCGCCGAGTACGAGCAGATGCTCGCGGCCGTCGAGGCGCTCGACCGCGACGCCGGGCCGCGGCCGCGCAGGGCAGTTGGGCCGCCCGCGCCCGTGCCAGGCCGCGGGCGGAGGCCGGCTGGGAGGGCCGCGAAGCCTCGCGCCTCCGCACCGGCCCGCGGGCGCCCGCCGGCGGGCAAGCCGCGCGCAAGCGCACCCGTCCCGGGCCGCTCGCCGGCGGAGAAGCCTCGCAGGAGCGAACCCGAGGGCGCTGCCACGTCTCGCCAGCGCGCGCCTCGGGGCGCGGCGCAGCAGGCGATAATCGCTGCGCTCGAGCACGGTTCGCACACCGTGAGCGAGCTCGTGGTCGTCACGGCGTTGTCCGGCGCGAACATCCGCGACAACCTCCGTCGTCTGCTGAGCGCCGGCACGGTGACTCGCGCCAAGCGTGAGGGAAAGACCGCCTACGCGCTGGCTTCCTGAGCCGCCCGGGCGGCCTGCTCGGGCCCCAGGAACGGTGTGAGCGCGATGTAGGTGATCTGGGGCGCCGCGCCGGGGAGCTCGGCGATGCGGTCGCTGTCGACGTAGTGGTGGAGCACCTGCCAGATGCCTCCCGCGATGGCCTCGGCGGCAATCGCCGGCACCTCTCTGGAGACGAGCTCGTAGCCCGGTCGGAGGTAGGCGGCGAAGGTTTGCAGGGTGGCGCTGCGGATCTCGATCGCCTCGGGCGAGGCGGCGAACGTGTCGACGATGCTCAGGTGGGCGTGGGCCGGCTCGGAGGCGAGGTAGTCCAGCAGCGCGCACGCACCGGCACCGACGGCTCGGGGCCAATCGTCCTTGTGCGCATCGTGGGCCTCGATGGCGATCCGCAGCGCCTGGTGCATGCCGATCTTCTGGGCGCCCAGGAAGGCGTCGCGCTTGGAGGGGTAGATGTCGTAGAAGGTCTGATGGGAGATGTTGGCGCGCCTCGCGATCTCGGGGATGGTGACGGCCGCGAGACCCTTCTCGGCGGCGATCGCGGCGGTCGCGTCGACGATCCGCTCGCGCTGGCTTTTGACGATGATCTGGCGCGGCAGGTCGCTGCGCCCGCTCGGCAGGCGGCCCTCGGCGCGCCGCGAGCGCACCGAGCCCTTCGATCCGGCGTCGCCGGGTCCGGCCGAGGGAGTCGTGGCGGGAGCGGCCAGCCCGGCTGGCAGCCGCCGCGGGTAGGAGGCCGCCCAGGCGGTCAATTCGTCGGCGAGCGCCGGCAGCTCGGCCGCGCGCCCTCGCTGCAGGCGCGTGGCCGTCACCTCGCGAATGCCGCCGAGGATCGCCTTCACCGTCAGGTCGCCCGGCTCCCCGGCCGAGGCGCCGTCGCGGCTCACGCGGATACCCGCTTCGAGCGCCTCGAGCGAGCGGCGGCGCCCCTCCAGCGCCTTCTGTCCCGCGCCGAAGGCCCCGAGCACGAGCAGCGACGTTGCCTCCGGCTCACCCACTGCCAGATCGGCGAACGCGCGCATCGCCGCGAGCAGGCGCCCGCCCTGGGAGCCCTCCGCGTCGTAGGCCTCCATGGCCGTTTTGGCCGCGCGCTGTGCGATCTCTTGGTAGGCGCACAGGAACACCTCTTCCTTGTCGGTGTACAGCTGATAGAAGGTCGGCTGGGAGACGTGTGCGAGGCGGGCGAGATCGACGATTCGCACCGCCTGGTAGCCCTTCTTGGCGATCAGCTCGACCATCGCCGTCTGCAGCCGCTGGCGCTGGTCGCGCCTGACCGCCTCAGGGTCCAGCCCGTGGGTGCCTGTGGGCAGCGGGCGGTAGCGATCCTCGGCGTGCTCGTGTGGCGGCGTGGGGCCGGCGTCGCTCACCGCCATGTCCGACAAACCTCCGGGTTGACACCAAGTAAAGTCGAGATTACCAAACTGTGCGTGCAGGTTAACTCGAGGAGCTCGTTGCCTTTGAGGGTGGTGTTCTGGTGAGCTCAGCCCGGGATGGTGCGAGAGGTGGCGAGCACTTCGCCCGCCGCCCCCAGCGACTGCACCGCCACGTAGCTCTCCGGTCCGGGCGTGGCGATGGCCGTCTCGAAGCCGCTCCGGGCGGCGCTGGCCACGGGGGTCAGCTGCCGTGCGGAGGACCCGGCCAGAACGCGCCAGAGGGCCGTGCGCGTGTCGCCGTTCCAGCTCGCGTACACGACCAGCGACCTCTTCGCCCCGGCTCCTGTTGCGAGCGCGGCTATCGCCGGTGGTTCGCTCGGCGCACCCGTCCATTCGAAGCGGTAGGCCCGGTAGGACTGGTAGGTGCCGTGCATGTGCGCGTCGAACAGCAGCTGGCCGTCGGCGGTGAACTCCGAGAAGTAGGGCTCAGAGCCCCAGCCGACGAATACGTGGCCGTTCTGCAGGATCTGCACGTCACCCTGGCTGCTCGAGGATAGGGCCCCCGGGTGCAGGTATTGGGCCACGACCGAGTCGGTGTTGGTCTGGGGGTTGACCGCCACCACGATCCCCCGCGACTGGGGGTGGATCCTCGGGGCAGCTCCGTTGTCGAAGATACTGATGGTTCCGTTCGCCAGCGGGGTCGCGTCGTGCTGGAAGGCCGTCGCGGCGCCGGCGGCGAGCTTGACGCCCGAGTGTTTGCCGCCGATGCTCGTGAGCACCTGGCCGGTGAGCGTGTTCAGCTCGTATAGCGCCGAGGTGTTGCGCGAGGAGATCAGCGTCGTGCCGGCGGCGGTCTGGTCGATCGAGTTGATGTGGAAGTAGTCGAACGGCCAGGCCGCGGTGGTGATCTCGGGCGCGCTGTAGGAATCGCCGAGCCCGACGTGATCTAGGCTGTCCCATTCGCGCCGCACGAGCCTCGTCTTCATGTCTATTTCCTGGAAGGCGCTGTCGGTGACCGCGCCGCCGCCGGGGCCGCCCACGGCTGAGAGGTTGCAGTCGATCGGGTCGAACACCGTGACCAATGCGGTCCCGCCGGGGGTGATGTGGAAGTCGTGGAGGTCGGCCTTGTAGCCGTTGCCGGCGCGCACCCGGCCGATCTGTCGATAAGAGCTGTTGTCGATCATCTCTTCGCCCTCGCCGAACCCCTGCGGCGGGATGCTTCCCTGCCACCACGTGAGCACCGGCTGGCCGTCGTACTGCTGGACCTGCAGGTTGGTCGCTTCCATGCCCGTGGGCAGCGGGTCGAACCAGACGGGGCTTCCACTTTCGTCGAAGATCACCGGCCCGCTCGGCCCGGGCCCCCCGTAGGGCGCGGCGAACAGGTAGCCGGGAGCGGTCTGGGAGGAGCGCGCATCGACCATCATCGCGGGCGGCTGCAGTTCGGGGCGCGAGCGGAAGTGCTGCACCTCGTTGGGATCGTCGTCCGGGTGCGGGCTTGGCGGCGAGTACGGCAGGACGTCCGGATGGGCGACCACGAAGTGAAAGGCGAACGGCTGCGTCCCCGAGCCGGACGTCAGCTTCCCGCCCACGGTCACCGTCTCCCCGGAGACGAACGGCCTGGAGGGCACGAAGCTCGCACCGTCGCCCTGGGAGTAGGCAAGCAGGCGCCCAGGGTGCGAGCCCGTCAGTGATCCGCTTGCCGACACGTCGCTGAGCGCCTGCGGCGGGGCTCCGAGCAGGCTGATCTGCGTGCTCGGAGATGCGTCGTAGGAGTCGGGCAGCGGGGAGACGGCCAGGCTCGTGCCGGGCAGCACGGCAGAGCGGTTGAGCGTGCTCGGCACGCAGCGGGGGGCTGGCGGCGTCGCGACGAAGGCGATCAAAATACCGGGGTCTCGGTGTAGTCGCCGAAGACCTGTTGCAGCGACTCGACGATCTCGCCCTCGGAGGCGTGGGCGCGGGCGCAGTCGAGCAGGGGCTCCATCAGGTTGTGGTCCTCGTGGGCGGCGTGGTCGCGCAGGGCGGCGAGCGTGCGCTCGACGGCGGCGCCGTCGCGGCGGGCGCGGGCGGCTTGCAGGCGGTCGAGCTGCTTGCGCTCGAGCGCGGGGTCGATGCGCAGCGTGGGGATCGGCTCCTCGTCGGCGGCCACGTAGCGGTTGACGCCGATGACGACCCGCTGATGGGCGTCGATCTCCTGCTGGAGGGTGAAGGCGGCGTCGGCGATCTCGCGCTGGGGGTAGTTGCGCTTGACGGCCTCGACCATGCCGCCGAGCTGGTCGATCTTGGCGAAGTAGCGATAGGCGCTCTCCTCCATGCGGTCGGTGAGGGCCTCGACGAAGTAGGAGCCGCCGAGCGGGTCGACGGTGTTGGTGACGCCGGTCTCGTGGGCGAGCATCTGCTGGGTGCGCAGGGCGATCGTGACGGCCTCCTCGGTGGGCAGGGCGAGGGCCTCGTCGTAGGAGTTGGTGTGCAGCGACTGGGTGCCGCCGAGCACGGCGGCGAGGGCCTCGACGGCGGTGCGGACGATGTTGTTGAGCGGCTGCTGGGCGGTGAGGGAGACGCCGGCGGTCTGGGAGTGGAAGCGCATCTGCCAGGAGCGGGGGTTCTTGGCGCCGAATGTGTCGCGCATCTCCCTGGCCCAGATGCGCCGGGCGGCGCGGTACTTGGCGATCTCCTCGAAGAAGTCGATCTGGGCGTTGAAGAAGAAGGACAGGCGGGGGGCGAAGTTATCGACGTCGAGGCCACGGTCGACCGCCTGCTCGACGTAGGTGAGGCCGTCCTTGAGGGTGAACGCGAGCTCCTGCTGGGCGGTGGAGCCGGCCTCGCGGATGTGGTAGCCGGAGATCGAGATGGGGTGCCAGCGGGGCATGCGCCGGGTGGCCCACTCGATCATGTCGCCGCACAGGCGCATGGCGGGGTCGATGGGAAAGCACCACTCCTTCTGGGCGATGTACTCCTTGAGGATGTCCGCCTGGATGGTCCCGGACAGGCGCTCGGCGGGAACGGGTCCGACGGGCGAGGTCGAGCGCGCGCCTGCCGACGGCGCGCCGGCGCGCTCGGCGACGCCGGACTCGGCGGCGGCGACGTAGAAGGCGAGCATGATGGCGGCGGGGGCGTTGATGGTCATGGAGACGGACACCTCGCCGAGGTCGATGCCGGAGAAGAGGGTCTGCATGTCGTCGAGGGTGTCCACTGCGACGCCCTCGCGTCCGACCTCTCCGAGGGCGCGGGGGTGGTCGGAGTCGTGGCCCATCAGGGAGGGCATGTCGAAGGCGGTCGACAGGCCGGTCTGTCCGTGGCCGAGCAGGTACCGGAAGCGCTCGTTGGTCTCCTCGCTGGTGCCGAACCCGGCGAACTGGCGCATGGTCCACAGCCGGCCGCGGTACATCGAGGAGTGGATGCCGCGGGTGTAGGGGTACTCGCCGGGTCGCCCGATCGGGTCGTAGCCCCCGCCGGTGCCCTCGCCCGCGCGGGCCCCGGCGGGGAGGTCCTCGGCGGTGTAGAGCTCGCGGACGGGCTCGCCGGAGAGGGTGCGGAAGCTGGGAGGGCCGGCCTCGGAGGTCTGTCCGGCCTCGGAGGGCGGGTCGGCCTCGGAGGAGGGGTTGGCGGTGACTGCCATGACTGGCACCAATGCTACTTGTCGCGCTAGCCTCGACTCCAAGATGCGCAAGGAGCTCAGCCGCCTGATCGGCTCCGAGCACGTGCTCGACGCCCCGCCGAACTCGCCATACAACAGCGACTGCTCGAACCGCCGCGGCGTGGAGGGGCGGGCGGATGCGGTGGTGCTGCCGGGCAGCGCGGAGGAGGTGGCGGCGGTGGTGGGCTGGTGCTACGGGCACGACGTGGCGATCGTGCCGCGGGGCGGTGGCACGGGGTTGGTGGGCGGGGCGGTGGCGACAGAGGGCGGGGTGGTGTGCTCGCTGGAGCGGCTGGGGAGGGTGCGGGAGCTGGAGCCGTCGCTGTGGCGGATGCTGCCGGAAGCGGGCGTGAGCACGCACCACGTGCAGCGTCTGTCCCGCGAGAACGGGCTGTTCTTCGGGCCCGACCCGGGGGCGGCGGAGCAGTCGCAGATCGGGGGCAACGTGGCGACGAACGCGGGCGGGCCGCACGCCCTGAAGTACGGCGTGACGGGGGCGTGGGTGGCGGGGGTGGAGGCGGTGCTGGCGCCGGGCGAGCTGGTGCAGGTGGGCGGCTGGGCGGGCAAGGACGTGGCGGGGTATGACCTGAAGAGCCTGCTGGTCGGCTCGGAGGGCACGCTGGGGGTGATCACGGCGGTGCGGTTGCGCCTGCTGCCGGCGCCGGAGGCGGCGGTGGCGCTGGTGGTGTTCATGAGCACTCGGGCGGAGGGCTGCGAGGCGATCGGGGAGGTGCTGGCGGCGGGCATGCGCCCGTCGGTGCTGGACTTCATGGACGGGGAGACGCTGCGGATCGTGGCACAGGGTTATCCGGGCGCGGGGGAGCGTTCGTGGGCGGGCGGTGGGAGGGTGCCGGAGGAGGCGGCGTTCGCGCTGATCGCGGAGGTGGACGGCAGGCGGGCGGAGGCGGAGGCGGAGCGTCAGCTGCTTGTGGAGCTGCTGGGGGAGGCGGCGATCGCTGTGCACGAACCGGCGGACGCGGCCGCGCTGTGGCGCTGGCGCGACGGGGTGAACCCGGCGGTGACGGGGGTCCGGGGAGGCAAGGTGAGCGAGGACGTGGTGTTTCCGGTGGAGCGCCTGGGAGAGGGTCTGGAGGGCTTCGCGAAGATCGCGGCGGCGCACGGGCTGGGCTCGTGCGCGTGGGGGCACGGGGGCGAGGGGAACGTGCACGCGACGGTGCTGGTGGACCGGGGTAGCGAGGCGGAGCTGGACGCGGCGGAGGCGGTGGGCGAGGAGCTGTTCGGGCTGGTGGTGTCGCTCGGCGGCTCGGTCGCGGGCGAGCACGGGGTAGGGTGGTTGAAGCGGGGGCGTCTTGCGTGTCAGTGGCAGGCGCGGGCGGTCGATGTGCACGAGGAGATCAAGCGGGCGTTCGACCCGAAGGGGCTGCTCAACCCGGGGAAGAAGCTGGCACGGTACCCTGCGCGGTCGCCGGTGACATCAACTTGAAAGGAACGAGAAAATGAACAAGTCGCAGCTGATTGAGGCTGTAGCATCGGACAGCGGTTTGACGAAGGCGGACTCGGCACGGGCGATCGAGTCGCTGGTGGACACGGTGACCAAGACGCTGAAGAAAGGCGACGAGGTGGGCATCACGGGCTTCGGGAAGTTCTCGGTGGTCAAACGGGCGGCCCGCCAGGGGGTCAACCCGCGGACGGGCGAGCGGGTGAAAATCAAAGCGTCGAAGGCTCCGAAGTTCTCGGCGGGGGCGTCGTTGAAGCAGGCTGTGAGCCCGAAGAAGAAGTAGACCGGAGCCCCACCGACCGACCATGGTGCTCGTCAGCGACCTGGAGCTCCCCGCGTTCGACTACACGGACCCGTCGATGCGCGGGGAACGCTTCCATCGGGCGATGGACGACCTGCGGAGCGAGGGGTGGCTGGCGGAGGGACCGTTCGGCTACATCGTGCTCGACCGGGAGTCGGCGGAGTTCTTCCTGCGCACCCGGTCGGCGATCTTCCCGGGGATGAAGATCGCGGAGATCTTCGGGGTGAGCGAGGGCCCGCTGTTCGAGCAGATGAAGCGGAACATCCTGCACGTAAACGGCCCGGACCACTCGCGGCTGCGGAGCCTGGTGAACCCGGCGCTGTCGCCCCGGGCGGTGGAGCGGTACAGGCCGGCGATGAGGGGGTTCCTGGGGCAGCTGCTGGAGCGGGCGACGGCGACGGCGGGCGACGGGGTGTGCCGGTGCGAGTTCGTGGAGGCGTTCGCCAAGCCGTATCCGTCGCTGGCGATAGCGACGGTGATGGGGGCTCCGCTGGCGGACGCCCCGCGGCTGCACCATTGGTCGAACTGGATCCAGCGGCAGTTCGACGCGGCGAGCATGGCGGGCGAGCAGGAGGGGATCGGGCGGGCGGTGGAGGAGTTCTACGAGTACGCCGATGGGCTGGTGCGCGCGCGGCGGGAGAGCCCGGGGGACGACCTGATCTCGATGCTGATCGAGGCGGCTGACCCGGCCCACCCGGTGGAGCGGCTGTCGGACGTGGAGTGCATCAACCTTGTGTTCAACGTGCTGGTGGGCGGGGTGGACACCAGCCAGAGCCAGCTGGCGCACGCGGTGAGGCTGCTGGCGGAACACCCGGACCAGTGGGAGCTGCTGGTGGATGACCCGACGCTGGCCGACCGGGCGGTGGAGGAGGCGCTGCGGTATGAGCCGATCACCCCGTTCACCGCCCGGATCCTGACCGAGGAGGTGGTGTTCCGCGAGGTGAGCTTCCCGGAGGGGACGATAGTGATGGTGTGCGCGTTCACCGGCAACCGCGACCTGGAGGCCGGGGACGGCGATCCGGACCGCTTCGACATCACCGCGGAGCGCGGACGGGCGCGGCCGCTGACGTTCGGGGCGGGGGTGCACTACTGCCTGGGGGCGAATCTGGCGCGGGTGGAGCTGCAGGAGGGGCTGGGGTTCCTGGCGAGGAACATGCCAGGGCTGGAGCTGGACGGAGAGCCGGTGTACGAGAGCGTGTCCGGGATCTACGGCCTGGCGGAGCTGCCGATCCGGTTCTCCGTCTGACTCGAGCTGCTCGCCCGGTAGGGAGACACGTTCGCCGGTCGCCCCCCCAGCGCAGCCGGCGCCGGTCACCACAGCCGTCGGCATTGCGGAGGCAGGATTCTGGAACAATTTGGGAAGGGGGGCATCAGGCGTCTCGGAGCGAAGGATGGGATGACGGTGTCGGTGGACGAACGGATTCCGAAGTGGATGGCGGTGGCGGCGAGCGTGGTGGTCCTGGTGGCGGCCGGGCTCGCCACGGCCGCGGGAAGCGCGTGGGCGGGGAAGTACCACGTGTACTCGTGTAGAACCCCATCCGGCGAACCCGCCCCGGCGGACGGGTGGAGCGGGTCTGTGGTTGGTGTCTACAGCTACGCGCTAGACACGTGTCCGGCACGTGGCGCACTGGTGGATGCGCTTGGCGACCAGCCGCCTCGGACCACGAATACCGATGCTGCAACGTGGGCGTTTGCTGCCCCTCCAGGCGATCAGATTGCGGACGCGACGTTTTGGCGCGCCGGAGATGTAGATGGAGGGGTGCTGGGGTACGCAGCCTATGAGTTCTGGTTCGCAGGACCCAACAACCTCAACGACCCTGAAAACGCGTTTGGCACCTGCGATGCCGTCTCGTGTTCGGGGCTTGGGAAACCAACTCCACCACTCGAAACTGAAAACCGCGTCGTGGTGCCAGGTTCTAATCTCGGATCGCATCTCTACGCGAACGTCTCATGCGTCGGGACGTCAGGGCTCGAATGCAAGCAAGCGCAAGGCGACCCGAACGGCTACGCGGCGGTGGTGTACGTGTATGCGGCGGACATCGTGCTTGAACAGCAGGCGGGGCCGAGCGCTAGCGATGTGGGGGGCGATCTGGCGAGCGGATCGACGGTGGGCGGGACGGGCGATGTGGTGTTCGATGCCACCGACCCCGGGGCGGGGGTGTACGAGGCGGTGTTCACGGTCGACGGGCAGGTGGTGAAGAGCACCGTGATCGACGAAAACGGCGGTCGCTGCAGGAATGTCGGTCAGACGAGCGATGGTCTGGTGGCGTTCCTGTATCTCCAGCCGTGCCCTGGGTCGGTGAACGCGGACGTGGGGCTGGACACGACCAGGCTGGGCAACGGCTCGCACCATCTGGTGGTCAGCGTGGTGGACGCGGCGGGGAACTCGGCGACGGTGCTGGACCGTCAGATCACGGTCGTCAATTCGCCCACGCCGACCGGGCCGGGGAGCCCGGGGGCGGCGAACGGGACGAACGCGTCGGCGCAGGCCACACTGGCGGTCAGCTGGAAGGGCACCAGGAAGGAGCGCCTGACGAGCGCGTACGGGCGGGCGCAGACGATCGTCGGGCGGCTGACCGGCCCGGGCGGGATGCCGATCGGGGGAGCGCAGATCGGACTGCAGGCCACTCCCGCGTATGACGGCGCCCGGGTTGCAACGCTCGCCAGTCCGGTGACCAACACGGATGGGACCTTCACGATGCGCCTCCCGGGCGACGTGTCCTCGCGGACGCTCCGCTTCTCCTACAGCGCCCATCTCGGCGAAACCGAGCCGGTGGCCACGCGGACGCTGAGCGAGAGCGTGCGGGCGGGGCTCCGGCTGAGCGTTTCCCCGCACACGGCCAGCATGGGGAGCGCGATCTTCTTCCGCGGGCGCTTGGAGGGCGGACCGGTGCCGTCGGACGGCAAGCAGCTCGTCCTCGAGGCCCGCTCGCCGGGAAGTCCGTGGATCGAGTTCGACGTCGTCCGCAGCGACGCCCGCGGCCGCTACCGGGCGAGCTACCGCTTCAAGTTTCCCGGCCCCGCCGACTACCAGTTCCGGGTGCTATCAGAACCGGAGTCCGACTACCCGTTCGCAGCCGGCTCGTCGAACCTGGTCGAAGTGCACGAGCACTGAACGCGCGGTTGGCGATGTCCCGACCGGCGGGCAGCCGGTCCGTCCGCGTGGTATTTCAAGCAGGCATGCTGCCGACCGACGAAACTCAACTCGACAATCCGGCGTACGCGTCGCTGTGCGGTGCGCATGGGCGGCTTGCCCAGGTGCGTGGTCGCGCGCGCCGGTATCCGGCCGATGTGGCCCCGTTCCTCGCTCTGCCCTCGCCGCCGTCGGAGCAGGACTGGGGGGACGCCGCCGGTCTCGTCGCGCCGGGAACCTACGTGGCCGGCCGGTACGGCGGCGCCGAGCTGCCGGACGGCTGGCAGGCGGTTCAGGCGTTCGATCTGGTGCAGATGATCGAGGAGCGGGTCACCGGGGTCGATTGCGCGGAGGCGATCCCGCTCGGCGCCGCCGACGTCCCCGAGATGCTCGAGCTCGTCGCCAAGACCGAGCCGGGGCCGTTTCTGAGGAGGACCATCGAGCTTGGCGACTACCTGGGCATCCGCCGCGGCGGGGCACTCGTCGCGATGGCCGGCGAGCGGTTTCACCTGGACGGTTGGACCGAGATCAGCGCCGTCTGCACCAGGCCGGAGCATCGTGGACAGGGGCTGGCCTCGCAGCTCATGGGCGCGTCGATCGCGGGCATCCAGCGGCGCTCGGAACGGGCGTTCCTGCACGTCATGAGCACCAACAGCGGGGCGATCCGGCTCTACGAAGCGCTGGGCTTTCGCGTGCGCCAACACGCGACCCTCACTGTCGTGACCCGCGAACCGAGCCGAGACGCTCAGACAGAGGCTCATGGCGCAAAGCCGCATGGCTGATTGGGGTCCGCGGGTCCAATAACCTGAGCGGCCGTGAAGGCGGTGATCCTGGCCGGCGGCGTCGGCTCGCGACTGAGCGAGGAGACGGCCGTGCGCCCCAAGCCGATGGTCGAGATCGGCGGCAAGCCGATGCTCTGGCACATCATGAAGATCTACGCCGCCCACGGGATCGACGAGTTCGTCATCTGCCTCGGCTACAAGGGCTACCTGATCAAGGAGTACTTCGCCAACTACTACCTCCACACGTGCGACGTCACCTTCGACCTGGCCAGTGGCGACATGGAGGTCCATCGCTCGGAGACCGAGCCGTGGCGGGTGACCCTGGTGGACACCGGCGAGCTGACCATGACCGGCGGGAGGCTCAAGCGCGTGCTCCCGTACGTCGGGGACGAGGACTTCTGCTTCACCTACGGCGACGGTCTCGCCGACATCGACATTCGCGCCCTGGTCGACTTCCATCGCGAGCGCGGCACCCACGCGACGGTCACCGCCGTGCAGCCTCCCGGGCGCTTCGGCGCGCTGGACATTCACGGCGAGCTCGTACACGAGTTCGAGGAGAAGCCCCGCGGCGACGGCGGCTGGACCAACGGCGGCTTCTTCGTGCTCTCCCCCGAGATCGACCGCTACCTCGCCGACGATCGGACGGTCTTCGAGCAGGAGCCCATGCGCACGCTCGCCAGCGAGGGACAGCTCGCCTCATACCGCCACCACGGCTTCTGGCAGGCGATGGACACGCTGCGCGAGCGCAACCTCCTGGAGCAGCTGTGGAGCTCCGGCGAGGCCCCGTGGCGGACGTGGGAATAGAGCCGTGAGCGCCGACGAGAACGTCGCCGAGCCCGTCTCCGGCGCCGTCGCGTCCGCCTCCGGCGGCGCCGTAGACCCCGACTTCTGGCGCGGGCGCCGCGTGCTGGTGACCGGCCACACCGGCTTCAAGGGAGCCTGGCTGGCCCTGTGGCTGCAGTCGCTCGGCGCGGACGTCGCCGGCTTCTCCAACGGGGTGCCCACCCACCCCTCGCTGTATGAGCTGGCGCGCGTCGGCGAGGGCATGCGCAGCATCGACGGCGACCTCCGCGACCCGGCCACGGTCGCCGCCGCGGTCGCCGACACCGCCCCCGAGGTCGTCATCCACATGGCCGCCCAGTCGCTCGTTCGCCGCTCGTTCGCCGCGCCACGGGAGACCTACGAGACGAACGTCATGGGCACCGTCAACCTGCTCGACGCCGTACGCGTCAACGGAAAGGGTGTGCGCGCCGTCGTCAACGTCACCTCGGACAAGTGCTATGAGAACCGCGAGTGGGAGTGGGGCTACCGCGAGGACGAGCCGATGGGCGGACACGACCCGTACTCGAGCTCCAAGGGCTGCGCCGAGCTCGTCACCGCGGCGTTCCGCAGCTCGTTCTTCGCCGACCGACCGGGCGCCGAGGCGCCGGGGGCCGACCAGCCGGGAGGCGGCCGGGCAAGGGAGGACCAGACGGCGGCCGGCGAGCACGGGACCCGGCTCGCGTCCGCCCGCGCGGGCAACGTCATCGGCGGGGGCGACTGGGGCGAGGATCGCCTGCTGCCGGACATCATGCGCGCGGCGCTCGCCGGCGAGGCCGTGCGCGTACGCAACCCCAACTCGATCCGCCCCTGGCAGCACGTGCTCAACCCGCTCAGCGGCTACCTGGTGCTCGTGCAGGCCCTGTGGGATTTCCCCGAGCACGCTTGCGGCTGGAACTTCGGCCCCCCCGAACAGGACGCCCGCCCGGTCGGCTGGATCGTCGAGCGGGCCAGCCAGCTGTGGCCGGGAGGCGTGCGCTGGACGCTCGACGACGGTCCCCACCCCCACGAGGCCCGCTACCTGAAGCTCGACTCCTCACGCGCCCGCGCTCGGCTGGGCTGGCGTCCGGCGCTCGGCCTGGAGGAGGCGCTCGAGGCGACCGTCGAGTGGTACCGCCGGCTGCATGCCGGCGCCGACATGCGCGCGGTCACCGTCGGGCAGATCGAGTCTCACATGGCTGCCGGCCGGCAAGCTCCGTCGGCTCCCTGACCGCGCGGTCTGAGCCGTGATGCCAACGTGGCGTCCAAAACGGGATCAGAGGATGTGCTAAAAGGGGACTCATCTACGTGCTAAATCGGGAATAGACAGTGCGCCAGGGCGGTACTGTAGGGGAATGACTGCTCCTGCATACGTCTCCCGACTTGCCGAGGCACGCCTGGAAGAGCTCTTCGGGGAGCTGCCTGTGTTGCTGATAACAGGCCCCCGCGCCACGGGCAAGACCACAACCGCACGTCGTCATGCAAGTACCGTCGTGCGACTGGATGTGGAGGCCGAGGCGGGGGCATTCGAGGCCGATCCAGACGCTGCGCTCCGGGCGCTCCCGACCCCCGCGTTGCTCGATGAGTGGCAGGCTGTCCCCGGCGTGCTGGGCGCCGTCAAGCGCGCGGTCGACGAAGGCTCTGGTCCGGGTCGGTTCCTGTTGACCGGCAGCGTCCGCGCCGACCTCGAAGTGCCGAGTTGGCCTGGCACCGGCAGGGTCGTGCGTGTGCAGATGTACGGATTGACTGCGCGGGAGATCGCTGGGAGGCTCACCAGGGACCCGTTTCTCACCCGGCTGGCCGGCGCGGACATCGAGGCGTTCCCCGCGCCCGATGATCCACCAGACCTGCTCGGTTACATCGAGCTCGCTCTGCGTGGCGGCTTCCCCGACGTTGCCTTGGGACTCTCGCCGGCCGCGCGGAGGGCATGGCTGGAGGGCTATCTCAACCAGCTTCTCACCAGGGACGCCGAAAGCCTCGAGGGGCCTCGGGACCCACGCCGTCTTCGGCGCTACTTCGAAGCCCTGGCTGCGAGCACCGCCGGACTTGCAGAGGCCAAGACGCTCTACGACGCGGCCGGGATCGACCGCAAGACGGCACTGGCCTACGAGCGGCTGCTGACCAACCTGCTCGTACTCGACACGCTGCCGGCGTGGACGAGCAACAGACTTTCACGGCTGGCTAAGACGGGGAAGCGCCATATCGTAGATCCATCCCTGGTTGCCGCAGCACTGCGCCTCGACGAGACAGCGGTGCTTCGCGACGGCGATCTCCTCGGTCGCATCATCGACACGTTCACTGTCGCCCAGATTCGACCCGAGGTCGAGCTGAGCTCGCTCGCGCCGCGTCTTTACCACCTCCGTAGCAGAGACGGTCGTCATGAGATCGACCTGATAGCCGAGATGTCGGCGGGCAGCGTCGTCGCGATCGAGATCAAGGCGGCGGCCGCCCCGACGCGCGGGGACGCCCGGCACCTGGAGTGGCTCCGCGATCGGCTCGGCAAGCGCTTTCTGGCGGGTGCCGTGCTGCACACGGGGCCACGTCCCTTCCGGCTCGCCGAGCGCATCTTCGCCCTGCCCATATGCGTGCTGTGGAAATGACCGCAGGCCGGATGGGCGGCACTGGGGCTTTTCAATACCCTCCGGCACCAGCATGAGTCACACCGCCTGTCGATTCTGTGGCGCCTCCGTCGACGCCGTCTTCGCCGACCTCGGCTCCTCGCCCCTGGCCAACTCCTACCTGCCGCCCGAGGCCGTCAACGGGATGGAGCCCTTCTACCCCCTGCGCGCGCTCGTCTGCGGGCAGTGCTTTCTCGTGCAGCTCGAGGAGTTCCAGACGCCCGAGCGGATCTTCTCCGACTACGCCTACTTCTCCTCCTACTCCTCCAGCTGGATCGAGCACAGCCGCCGCTACTCCGAGCAGATGGTCGACCGCCTCGAGCTCGGCGAGCACAGCCACGTGGTCGAGATCGCCTCCAACGACGGCTACCTGCTGCAGTTCTTCCACGAGCGCCAGATCCCCGTCCTCGGGATCGAGCCCGCGGCCAACGTCGCCAAGGTCGCCCTGCAGAAGGGCATCCCCACGCTCGTCGAGTTCTTCGGACGCGACACGGCCAGATCGCTGGCCGGCGAGTCCTCCGCCGACCTGCTGCTCGGCAACAACGTGCTCGCCCACGTCCCCGACCTCAACGACTTCGTCGCCGGCATGAAGATCCTGCTGGGGCCAGAGGGCGTCATCACCATGGAGTTCCCCCACCTGCTGCGCCTGATCGACGGCAACCAGTGGGACACCATCTACCACGAGCACTTCTCCTACTTCTCCTTCCTCACCGTCCGCCGGGTCTTCCAGGCCCACGGCCTGCGGCTGTTCGACGTGCAGGAGCTCCCCACCCACGGCGGCTCGCTGCGCATCTACGGCTGCCACGCCGAGGACCCCGGCAAGGCCGAGTCCGGCGCCGCCCGCGAGCTGGCCGAGCGCGAGCGCGCCGCCGGCTACGAGCAGCTCGACACCTACCTCGGCTATGGCCGCCGCGTCGAGGCCGACAAGCGCCAGATCCTCCGCTTCCTCATCGGCCTCAAGGAGCAGGGCCTGCGCATCGTCGGCTACGGCGCCCCCGCCAAGGGCAACACGCTGCTCAACTACTGCGGCGTCGGCCGTGACTTCATCGACTACACCTGTGACCTGAACCCGCACAAGCAGGGACACTTCCTCCCGGGCAGCCACATACCGATCCGCTCGCCGGAGGCGATCCTCCAAGACAAGCCCGACGTCGTCCTGATCCTCCCCTGGAACCTCAAGGACGAGATCGTCCACCAGCTGGGCTTCATCGCAGAGTGGGGCGGGCGCTTCGCCGCGCGCACACCGGAGCTGACCCTGCTCTCGTGAGGACGAGCTGCTGATGCGGTTCATCCACACGCCGCTGCCCGGGGCATGGGTCATCGAGCTCGAGCGCTTCGAGGACGACCGCGGCTGGTTCGCCCGGACGTTCGACCTCGAGGAGTTCCGCGCCCGCGGGCTGAACGCCGAGGTGGTGCAGTGCAGCGCCTCCTACAACGCCCGGCGGGACACCCTGCGCGGGATGCACTACCAGGCCGCTCCCCACGGCGAGTCGAAGCTCGTCCGCTGCACCCGCGGGGCGATCTTCGACGTCGCCGTCGACCTCCGCGAGGACTCTCCCAGCTTCCGCTCCTGGCACGGCGTCCACCTGAGCGCCGACGACGGCCGCGCCTTCTACATCCCCGCCGGGCTCGCCCACGGCTTTCTCACGCTCGTCGACCACACCGAGGTCAGCTACCTGATGGGCAACCCCCACGTGCCCGACGCCGCCCGCGGGGTGCGCTTCGACGACCCCGCCTTCGCCATCCGCTGGCCCGAGCCCCACGGGCCGCTGATCGTCTCTGAGCGCGACGCCTCCTACCCCGACTTCCCGGCGTGAGCCGGGTGTGCGCGTGAGCCGGGGTCTGCGCGTGAGCCGGGTGCGTGTGGGCCGGGTGCGAGTGTGAGCCGGGTCCTGCTCACCGGCGCCACCGGTTTCGTCGGTCGCCACGCCCTGCTCGCGCTCGCCGCCGCCGGGCACGAGGTCCACGCCGTCGCCCGCCGTCGCGGCGCAGATGTCGCCGGAGTCAGATGGCACGAGGCCGACCTGCTCGCCGGCGCTTCGCTCGTCGGCGAGGTCCAGCCCGAGATCCTTGTTCACCTCGCCTGGTATGCCGAGCACGGCAAGTTCTGGACGTCCCTGGAGAACGTCCGCTGGGTCGAGACCTCGCTCGCGCTGCTGCGCGCGTTCGTCGAGGCCGGCGGGCGGCGCGTCGTCATGGCCGGCAGCTGCGCCGAGTACCAGTGGTCGCGCGAGCTCTACCACGAGGGCGCCCCGCTCGCCCCCGCCACCCTCTATGGGGCGGCCAAGCACGGCCTGCACGTCGTCGCCGGCGCCGTCTGCGCCCAGGCCGGGGTCGAGCTTGCTTGGGGGCGGCTGTTCTTCCTCTACGGCCCGTTCGAGGCCGCCGGGCGCTTCGTCCCCTCGCTCGTGCTGCCCCTCCTCAGGGGTGAGCCCGCCACCATGACCGAGGGCACCCAGCGGCGCGACTTCCTGCACACCGCCGACGCCGGCGCCGCGTTCGCCGCCCTTGCTGTCAGACCTGTCACCGGCGCCGTCAACGTCGCCTCCGGCGATCCCATCGCGCTGCGCGAGCTCGCCCAGCGGATCGCCCTGCGGATCGGCCGCGAGGAGCTGTTGCACATCGGCGCCCGGCCGCTGCCCGCCGGCGAGCCGCCCGCGCTCGTGGCCGACGTCAGCCGGCTTCGACACGAGGTCCGATGGAGCCCGCGGATCGAGCTCGACGACGGCCTCGACGAGGTCATCGCCTGGTGGCGCGAGCGCCTGCGCGATGGCTGACCTGCTCGACACCCAAGGCCCCGGTCAGGCCGACCGGCTCGACACGAGCGCCGCCGGGCCGGCCGCGCTGCGGGGCAGCGTCCTGCGGACAGGCGCCTACGTCCTCGGCATCCTGCTCTCGCTCGTCTCCGCCCCGCTGCTCGTCCGCCATCTCGGCGTCCCCGAGTTCGGGCGCTACGTCGCCGTCGTCTCGCTCGTCACGATCGTCGCCGGCTTCACCGAGGGCGGGCTCAACAACATCGTCCTGCGCGAATTCGCCACGCTCGACGCTCAGCGCAGGCGCGAGATGGTCCGTTCGGCCATCGGCATCCGGATCGTGCTCACGCTCGCCGGCCTCGCCGTCGCCGTGGCCTTCGCCGCCGCCGCCGGCTACGGCTCGACGCTCGTGCTCGGCACCGTCCTCGCCGGGGCCGGGCTCGTGCTGCAGCTGCTGCAGAGCCTGCTGTCGATGCCCCTGCAGGCGAACCTGCGCTTCGGCTGGGTCTCAGCCACCGAACTTCTGCGTCAGGCGGTCAACGTGTCGATCCTCGTCGCCCTCGTGCTCGCCGGAGCCGGCGTGCTGCCGCTGCTCGCCGTCGCGATCCCGGCCTCGGCCGTCTCGCTGGCCTTCACCGCGGCGCTCGTCCGCGGCTATGTCAGCCTGAGGCCGTCCTTCCACCTCGGGCGCTGGTGGCGGCTGCTGCGCGAGACCGTTCCCTGGGCGGTCATCAGCGCCGTCAACATCGTCTACTTCCGCATCTCCATCGTGCTCATGTCCGTCGTCGCCAGCGCCGTTCAGACCGGCTACTTCGCCACCTCCTTCCGGATCACCGAAGTGCTCGTCGGCGTCCCAGGGCTCCTCATCGGCGCCGCCTTTCCGATCCTCGCCCGCGCCGAGCGCGACGACCCCCGGCGATTCGACTACGCCAGCGGACGCATCTTCGAGCTGGCCCTGCTCGCCGGCACCTGGCTGGTTGTCTGCCTCGAGGTCGGCGCGGCGTTCGCCATCCACGTGCTCGCCGCCAACAAAGCCGACCCCGCGATCGCCGTCCTGCGCATCCAGGGCGCCGCCGTGATCGCCACGTTCGTCGCCGTCGCCTGCGGCTTTCCGCTGCTGACCCTGCGCCGCTACCGGGCGGTGCTCGCCTCCAACCTGCTCGCCCTCGCCATCTCCGCCACCCTCACCCTCGCCCTCGCTCCCTCCCTGGGCGCGCGCGGGGCCGCCATCGCCGCGCTCCTCGCCGAGGCCGGGCTGGCCATCAGCCAGGTGGTCATGCTGGGACGCACCGCCCCCGACGTCGCGCTGCCCGTGCTCGCCGTCGCCGTCGCCGCCCTCGCCGGCGGCGCCGCCGTGCTCGTTGGGATCCTCGTGCCCGTGCACCCGCTGATCGGCATCGTCCTCGCGAGCGCCGTCTACTTCGCGCTGCTCAAGTTGCTCGGGCGCTTCCCGCCGGAGGTTCGCGAGATCCTCGCCGGGCGCCTCGGCCGGCCCGCCCGCCACGGTGGCCGCCGATGACCCCGCCGACGAGGTCGCATGGGACGCCCCCGGCGGCCCCTGTGGTGCCGCAGGCGGGCGAGCCGGCGTTGTGCCCGCTGTGCGGAGCCGGGGGCTCGACCCACGCGCTGAGCGCCCGCGACCGCAACCGCGAGAGCACCGACGAGCGCTTTCACTACAACCGCTGCCCCGCCTGCGCCACCGTGTTCATGGTCGACGTGCCCGACGACCTCGCCCGCTACTACGCCGGCGACTACCACCGCTTCGGCCCCGACGGTCAGCCCGAGTGGACGCACAACCCGACGCTGCTCGAGGTCGAGGCCTTCCGCGTGCGGATGCTGCGCGCCCGCGTTCAGCCCGGCACGCTGATCGACATCGGCGCCGGGCCCGGCGCGTTCGCCGCCGCCGCCCAGGCCGAGGGGTTCGCGGTCACCGCCATCGAGATGGACGAGCGCTGCTGCCGGTACATGCGCGATCGCCTCGGCGTGTCGGCTATCTGCAGCGACGACCCGCTCGCCGCGCTCGCCGCCCAGCCGCCCGCGCGGGCGATCTCCATGTGGCACGTGCTCGAGCACCTGCCCGACCCCGCCGGGATGCTCGCCATCGCCGCCGAGCGGCTGGAGCCGGGCGGCGTGCTCGCGCTCGGCGTGCCCAACCCCCGCTCGCTGCAGTTCCGCCTGCTCGGCGCCCGCTGGGCCCACCTCGACGCTCCCCGCCACCTCTGCCTGATGCCCGAGGACGCGCTCCTCGCGCGGCTGCGCCAGCACGGCCTGCGCCCGCTGCAGGCCACCACCGCCGACCCCTTCGGGATGCTCTGCAGCCTCCACGGCTGGGTCTACGCGCTGCGCCGTCGTCCCGCGCCGGCAGACAGCCCGGCCAGCGTCATCCACGCCGCCCGCCTGCTCACCCGCGCGCTCGGCCCGCTCGAACACCGCCGTCGACGCGGGGCCGCCCTGACGCTGCTCGCCGTCAAGGAGCGCTGAATCCGGGGCGGGGGTGTCAGCCATCGGGGCCGACGATCGCCTCCAGCTCGCGCAGCCCGATGCGCCGGCGCGCCTGCACCTCGCGGCGCTTGCCCAGCATCCGCGGCAGCCCGCGCAGCCCGTCGGACCACACGCGCAGCCAGATGCTCAGCTTGCGGTCCCTGACCGCCACCGCGAGGTTGACCAGCTGGCCGAGGATCAGCTGGGGGGCATGGCGCAGCAGCGCCCCGGCGGGCAGGTCCTTGACGATGATCCACAGCGCGTTGCGCCACAGGTGGTAGCGGGTGAAGTCGGACAGACCGCGCCCGATCGTCGCGCTGCCCATGTGGTAGACGACAGCCGTCGGCACGTAGCGGCAGTGGAAGCCCGCCAGCCGGGCGCGCAGGTTCCAGTCGACGTCCTCGTAGAAAGCGAAGAAGTCCTCGTCGAACTCGCCCACCTGTTCGAGCACTCTGCGCCGGTACACCGCCGCGCCGCCGCACGCGCCAAAGATCTCCCGCGGCTCGTCGTACTGGCCGCGGTCGCGCTCGCCATGGCCGCGGCGCCCGCCGGTGGCCGCCCAGGTGAACACGTCGCCGGCGCCGTCGAGCAGCTCGCGCGCCTGGAAGTCCCTGAGCTTCGCCCCCACCCACCCGGTGTCCGGATGCTCGCCCAGCGCCGCCACCATCTCGCCCAGGCAGTCGGGCTCGAGCTCGAGGTCGTTGTTGAACAGGCCGACCAGCTCGCCGCGACCGGCGCGAGCGCACACGTTCAGCGCGGCCGTCACGCCGACGTTCTCGGGCAGCGAGACGACCTCCACCTCCGGCCAGCTCTCGCCCAGCCACGCCACCGTGTCGTCGCGCGATCCGTTGTCCACTACCACCACCTCGAAGTCGCGGAAGCCCTGGCCGGCGAGCGAGGGCAGGATCACCTCGAGCAGGCGCCGCCCGTCGTATGAGAGCACCGCCACGGTCAGCAGCGGAGGGGCCGCGTTCTGCGCTCTCGGCAATGATGCGCCCATGGATGCCGACAAGCTACAGGCCGTCGACGTGGTCATCGTCTCGGCCGACATGGGCGAGATGACGCTCGCGTGCGTCGCCGGGCTCGAGGACCCGCGGGTGGCATCCGTGGCCGTAGTCGACAACGCCTTCGGCGATGGCGGCGGCTCTCGGCGCGAGGCTCTCGCGAGGCAGACGACGGTCGTGGCGCTGGAGCGCCGCCACGGGTTCGCCGCCGCCAACAACCGCGGCCTGACCGCCGGCCGGGCGGAGTTCGTGCTGCTGCTCAACTCCGACATCCTCGTCGTGCACGGAGCGATCGACGCGCTCCTGAACGCGCTGCTGGAGGACCCGGGTGCGGTGGCCGCCGGGGGGCGGCTCGTCGACCCCGACACGCTGGCCACGCAGCCGGGCTACCGCCCGCGGCCGTTCCCTACGCTCGCCAACTTCCTCGTCATCCTGCTCGGTGTCGAGGAGCTCTGGCCGGGCAACCCCGTGACCCGCCGCTACCACGGCGCCCACGTCGACGACACGCGGGTGCAGGCGGTCGCCCAGCCGGCCGCCGCGGCGCTGCTCGTGCGCCGCGGCGACCTGGATGCCATCGGCGGCTTCGACGAGCGGTTCTGGTTCTGGTTCGAGGACTCCGACCTGCTGCTGCGCCTGAGCACGCGCGGGCGGATCCTGTACGTTCCCCACGCCGTCTTCCGCCACCTCGGTGGCGGGACGTTCAGCCGCTGGAGCAAGTCCGAACGCATCCGCTCGATCCACCACGGCATCCTGCACTACGCCGACGCGCACTTCTCCCGTCCCCGGCGAGCCGTGCTGGGCGTGGTGGTCTGGGCCGCGAGCCTCCCGCGGATCGCCCTCTTCGGGCGCTCGCGACCCGCGGAGGCACGCGCCTGGCGAGCGGTCGCCGCAGGGGGGATGGCGCTGCTCCGGGGCACGAGCGTGCCGGCGATCGCGCCCGGCCCGGATTAGCGGCGGATTAGCGGCGGGCGAGGAGCCTCGGCCGTCGCTGCCGCGCCCGGCTCAGCGGCGCGCGAGGAGCGCCCGCCCGCCGGCGAGGTAGGCCGCTTCGCGCAATCGCTGGGCGAGCGGCCGGCGCAGGGCGCCGGGAGCGTCGCCCGGCCGCGGGGGCGGGGTCGGCTCGGAGATCCACCGCGCGAGGGGCTTCGCCACCTGACGCCATCTCTGCGCCGCAGCGGCCGCTCGCAGGCTCGCGGCGTAGGTCTCGCGGCCGCCCTCCAGCACGCGCTCGAGCACCACGGCCAGCGCCTCCGCGTCCCCGGGCGGAGCGACCGCTCCGAGCTGCTCGCGCTCGACGCGCTCGGCGAGGTCGTCGCCGCCGGTGCACACGACCGGCAGGCCTGCCCAGAAGCAGTCGAGCAGCCTCGTGCGGTAGGCGAAGCGGGTCTCGAGATGCTCGGTCTGGGCCGACAGGGCGCAGGCGGCCTGCGTCAGCCAGGCTCCGCGCTCGGCGTACGGTACCCAGCCGTCGTGGAAATGAACGACCGAGCCGAGGACCCCGAGCTGCTCGGCCAGAGCGCGCGCTGCGGCAGTGCTCGCCGAGGCGGCCGGGTGATCGGCGCTACCACCCATGAACACGAGACGCACCTGCCGACGGCGCCGCGCCAGGCTCGCGACCGCGCGGATGGCCGTCTGGGCGTCGAGCCATCGCCAGATGCCGCCGTTCCACAGCACGATCTCGTCGTCCTGGCCGAGCGACGGGATCGCCTCACGGGGACCGCCCTGCGCGGACGCTGGCGGCGGCGCGTCCGAGACCCCGAAGGGAACGAGGTCGATCACCTCGCGCAGGCTGGGGTCGCGGTCGTAGAGCTCGGGAGCGATCAGGCGCAGCGCGAGCATCGCGCCGAGCCACAGGTCGCGCTGCGTCTCGCTCGCGCAGATGAAATGGTGCCCCGTGCGCAGCGCGGCGTGCAGCCGGTCGATCGTCGTGGCCGTGTGCTGGCGGCGGGTGAACGCGGCCGGCCCGCCGGGCCGGCCGGCCAGCAGCTCGAGCGTCTCGAGCGTCTCCGGGCAGTACAGGTCGATCACCACCCGGGCCGACGAGCGCCGCAGCCAGCGATCGACCAGCGGCCACTGGGGATGGGCGATCACGGTGTCCGCCGCTGCGATCAACGGGCGCAGCGTGCCTGGCGCGTGTGGCCGGAAGGCCATGGTCCGCACCCCGTCGCTCTCCCGGTCGCCGCTGCCGCCGTGGGCGACCGTGACGGATGCCTCCTCGCTCAGCGCCCGCGCCAGCTCCCAGCAGCGGATGCCGAGGCCGGACATCCCCTCGCCGACCGGATCCGCGCAGATGAACAGCACCCTGGGTCGATCCGACGCGGCCGCGCTGCGACGCTCAGGCTGCACGCCGGCCGTACACCCCCCGTCTCATCGCCAGCGAGTCCCGCAACGAGATCGTGCTGTCGAGCGCCTCGGCCGGCGGCCGGGACAGCCGTGGGGCGTCTCCCGCGGCGCGCCAGCCGGCCAGCCGTCCCCGCAGCGCGGCCAGGTCGTGCGAGACGGCCACGTCGGCGAGCACCACCACGGCCTCGGTGGCGAGCGTCCGCGGCGCCGCCGCGCCCCGCAGCAACTCGTAGCGGCGCAGCATGTAGCCCCGTCCGAAGCCGCCGTGCCGCCGCTGCCAGGCCGAGCGGTGCCCGTGGGTGGCCGACCCCAGGTGCACGCCCACCGCGTCCGCGGCGAGGACCGTCTTCCATCCCGCGCTGCGCAGCCTCAGGGCGAGATCGAAGTCCTCCATGTACGCGAAGATCGCCTCGTCCAGCCCGCCCACCTGCTCCCAGGCCGAGCGCCGGTAGGCCGCCGCGGTGCCAGCCGGACCGGCCAGCAGCGGGCGCTCGCGGCGGGCCTCCGTCGCGTCCAATCCCTGCAGCCGCGGAAAGCTCCCCAACGTCACGTCGGCGGTCAGGCCGGCGCTGTCTACCAGGCGCTCGCCCGGCTGCAGCATCAGCGCCGCCACCGACCCGACCGCTGCATCCGCATGCAGCGGCGCCACCAGCCGCTCGAGGAAGTCCGCCCGCACGTCGACGTCGTTGTTCAGCAGCACCACGATCTCCCCCGACCCGGCCGCCACCCCGCGATTGCACGCCTCGGCAAAGCCGCGGTTGTCCTCGAAGCACTCCAGGCGCACGCTCGGCCAGCCAGCGCGAAGGCGGCCTCTGGTGTCGTCCGTCGAGCCGTTGTCCACGACGACGATCCGGTGCTCGATCGTCTGCTCGCCCAGGTGGCGCAGGCAGCTGTCGGTGAGCTCGTACCGACCGTATGCGACGATCACCACGTCGATCGAGGGAGGCATGACGCGCCATCGTATTGGCCGGCGCGGGCCGACCCCGGCGATGGGACTAGCCTTGCCTCCCCTGAACGCACGACAGACTCACATCGGCCTGAACCTCGTCTTCCTGGTCCCAGGCGAGACCGGCGGCATGGAGGTCGTCGCGCGCGAGCTGATCCCTGCGCTCGTGAAGGCCGCCCCTCCGGGGATGCGCTTCACCGCGTTCGTCAACCGCGAGGCGACCGCCGCCGGCGGCGGTCCCTGGGGGGAGCTGCTGCCGGCTGTCACCGTGCCGGTGAGCGCCCGCAACCGCGTCCAGTGGGTGCTCGGCGAGCAGGCGCTGCTGCCGGTCCTGGCTGCCCGCGCCGGCATCGAGCTCATGCACAGCCTCGCGAGCACCGCCCCCGCGTGGGGCCGGTTTCGCCGCGTCGTGACCGTTCACGACCTGATCTACGCCCGCTTCCCGGAGGCGCACGCCGGCCTGCGAGACAAGGGGATGCGCGTTCTCGTGCCGGGCGCGGTCCGCCGCTCGCACCGCGTGATCGCCGATTCGCAGAGCACCCGCGACGACCTCGTGGAGCTGTTGGGCGTCGGTCCGGAGCGTATCGACGTCGTACCGCTCGGGCTGGGGAGCGTTCAGCGTGAGCCGCCACTGCCGGAGCGCGAGGTGCGCGCGCGCTTCGACCTCGGCGAGCGCTCCGTGGTGCTGAGCCTGTCCGCCAAGCGTCCCCACAAGAACCTGCTCGCGCTGATCGCCGCGTTCGCCCGGCTGCCCGCCGAGGGTCGTCCGGTGCTCGTCCTGCCCGGCTATCCGACCGCCCACGAGCGGGAGCTGCGCGAGCGCGCGCGGTCGCTCGGCGTGGACGGCGACGTGCGCTTCCCGGCCTGGGTCACCGACGCGGAGCTCGAGGGGCTGTGGGCGCTCGCCCGGGTCTTCGTGTTCCCCTCGCTGTACGAGGGTTTCGGGCTGCCGGTGCTCGAGGCGATGGCACGCGGGGTGCCCGTCGCATGCTCGAACGCCTCCTCGCTGCCCGAGGTCGCCGGCGAGGCGGCATTGCTGTTCGACCCGCGCGATGAGGCCGCGATCGCGCGGGCGCTGGAGCGGCTGCTCGCAGACGAGGCGCTGCGCGAGCGCCTGCGCACGTTGGGCAGCGAGCGCGCACGAGAGTTCATGTGGGAGCGCACCGCCAAGCTGACCCTCGAGAGTTACGCTCGCGCACTGAGTTGAACGCGTCCTACGGGTCACCGCCCGTGGGGCCGGGACGCAGGGACAAATGGTATGATCATCAAGTTCATACTTCGGAGGATCGATGAGTCGTAGAACGGTGTATCTGCCCGACAGCATCGAGGAGCTTGCCCGCGCGGCGAGCGGGACCGGCGAGTCCTTCTCGGCTACCGTGGCGCGCCTGATCGAGGAAGGCGCACGCGGCACACGCGGTCACAGGCGCCCGCGCTACGTAGCTTCGGGCGAGGGTCCGGCCGATCTCGGGCGCCAGGCCGAGCGGTATCTGCGCGAGCCGGTCAAGGCGCGCTGAAGGTCCTCACCGACACCGGACCGCTGCTCGCGGCGGCGAACCGGCGCGATCGGGCGCATCTACTCGCCGCTGAGCTCGTCACGCGCCTCGGGCGCGATCTGGTCGTCCCGGGGCCGGTGATCGTCGAGGTCGATCAGCTTCTGCGCTCGCGCATCGGTGGGCACTCCGCCCGCCAGTTCCTCGCCTCTCTGGTCGCCGGCGAGCACAGCGTGGCGTTTCTCTCATCAGCGCTGCTGCGACGCGCGGCCGAGATCGATGCCCGCTTCGCCGATCTCGGCCTTGGACTCGCCGACGCCTCGGTCATGGCGTTGGCGGAGCGGCAGGGTCATCCCATCCTCACCTTCGATTTCGAGCACTTTCGCGCTGCTCCTCCGCAGCACGGCTACTGGCCCCTCGTCATCGATGAGTCGCGCTACGCGAAGGCGATCGGCGAGCGGTGAGGCCACCCTTGGAGTAGCTCTCAAGCACGAGCCGCAGCGAGTGCTCCAGCGACAGGCGCTCGGCGTTGTGCTCGAACCAGCGGGCGGTGCTCTGCCGCAGCGCGAGGCCCGCGGCGTGCACCCGCACGATCGCCGCGGCCACCGACTCCGGGTCCGCGCTCGCTGCGATCGTGCCGTTGACCCCCTCCTCGATCAGCTCCGTGGCCGCGTTGTCCTCACCCGCGACCACCACGCTCGGCGTGCCCCGCGCGGCGGCCTCGACGACCACCATGCCGTAGCCCTCCCGCCGCGAGGGCAGCAGCATGCACAGAGCGCGGCGCATCTCGGCGTCGAGCAGCTCGGCCTCGACGAACCCGGGCGCCGACACGATCCCCTCCAGCCCGTGCTCGGCGATCGCCGCGAGCAGCGCCCCGCGCTCGGGTCCGTCGCCGAAAAACACTCCCCGCAGGCCCTCGATGCGCCTGGTCGCGAGGGCCACCGCGGCCACCCCTAGCGGCGCCTGCTTCTCGGGGATCAGCCGGCCGGCGAACAGCACGAGCGGATCGGCCTCCCGCGGCGTCGGCGGCTCGCGCCGCGTCGGCGGATCGGTCTGCCGCGGCGCCGGCGGCTCGCTCGCCCCCGCATACAGCCCGCGCAGGACCGTCGCGGGACCCCGCAGGCCCTGCTCGCGCAGGCGCTTGGCGTGCAGCTCGGAGAAGCAGAACGCCCGCTGGGGGATCGACGCGCAGACACGCTGCACGAGCGCTCCCAGGCGGCCCCCGGGGCCGCCGAGGTAGTCGAGCCAGTAGGAGCGGCTCCAGACCTCGAACCAGTCGACCACCAGCTCGTAGCCGCCCAGGGGCGCCAGCAGCCCGGCGGCCAGCAGCGAGAAGTACGGGAACGAGCACGTGTGGACCACGTCGTAGCGGCGCCCGCCGCGCAGCAGGTGAGCGAGGACCCCCAGCCCGAACACGAGCGGGGGCAGGACACGCCGCCGGGCGTGTCCGTCTCCATCGGTGTACAGAGCCATGCGCGGACCGGCCGTCACGACGCGCACCCGCCCGTCCAGCTCGACGCGCTCGCCCCGATCCCACTGGCGCAGCGTCACGTAGGTCACCTCGTGCCCGTCCGCTACCAGGCGCTCGGCCAGGTTGGCATACCAGCGCTCGGCCCCACCCACGGTGTGCGGGAACAGGCAGTCGTAGATCAGGCACACGCGCATGGCTGCAGAGGAGACTGGCAGACCGTGCGCTAGGATCGCGAGTCGAACGGCGCCACAGCTGATGAGCACAGCCGCCCAGACAAGGTCCCCCGTCCTCCTGGACGCCGAGGATCAGCGCGCGCCGCTGGTGTCGGTCGTGATCCCCTGCCTCAACGAGGCCGAGAACATCGAGCGCTGCGTCACCGCCGCTCTGGCGGCGTTGCGGGGCATGGGGGCTCGCGGTGAGGTGGTGGTCGCCGACAACGACTCCGAGGACGACTCCGCGCGGCTGGCCGAGCGAGCCGGCGCGCGGGTCGTGGTCGAGGTCCGCCGCGGCTACGGCAGCGCATACCTCGCCGGCTTCGCCGCCTCGAGCGGCCGCTACATCGTGATGGCCGACGCCGACCTGACCTACGACTTCAACGAGATCCCCCGCTTCGTCGCCGCGCTCGAGGATGGCGCCGAGATGGTGATCGGCGACCGCATGGGCAACATCCAGCCCGGCGCCATGCCCTGGCTGCACCGCTACGTGGGCAACCCGATCCTCACCGGCCTGCTCAACCTGTTCTTCCGCACCGGCGTCAGGGACGCCCACTGCGGCATGCGCGCGGTCCGCCGCGACGTGCTGGATCGCCTGGATTTGCGCACCACCGGCATGGAGTTCGCCTCCGAGATGGTCATCAGGGCCGCCAAGGAGCACCTGAGGATCGCCGAGTTCCCGATCGAGTACCACCCGCGCGGCGGAGAGAGCAAGCTGTCGAGCTTCCGCGACGGATGGCGCCACCTGCGCTTCCTGCTCGTGCACAGCCCCAACCACCTGTTCATCGTGCCCGGGGCAGCCCTCGCCGGAGTCGGAACGGTGATCGTCGCGCTCGTGGGAGCCGGTCTCAGCTTCTTCGGACGCTCCTGGGGGCTGCACGCGCTGATCGGCGGCGCGCTGCTCATGATCGTCGGAACCCAGGTGCTCGCGCTCGGCCTGTGCGCCCACGCCTACGGCACGTACTTCATGGGCGAGCAGGACCCTTGGTTCGACCGCATGCGCGCGCGCTTCCGCCTCGAGCACGGGCTGCTGCTCGGCGGCGTCTTCGCGCTCGTCGGGATCGTGATGGGGGGCGTGATCGTCGGGACGTGGATCTCGCACGGGTTCGGCTCGCTGTCGGATGAACGCACCGCCGTGATCGCCGCCTCGCTGGTCATCGTCGGGATCCAGATCTTCTTCTCCTCGTTCCTGCTGTCGATTCTCGGTTTGCGCCGGCGCTGAGGATGCTGGCGGCGGTGTTCGCCGGCGAGCGTCGCGTGTGGCAGGTGGCCGCGATCTGCGCCCTGCCGCTCGCGCTGCTCAGTGCCTTCTACTGCCTGCGCCCCCGCTTCTACGTCCTCGGCTCCAACAGCGTCGAGGACGTGAGCTATTTTCCGACCCCGGCCCACGTCCCCCTCTGCGTACCCGACCTGGAACTGCCCGCCGGCACCGCGATCGTGCGCCTGCGCGTCACCTCGCCGACGAGCGAGCGCCCATCGCTGCATCTGCTGCTGAGGCTGGGAGCGCGCACCATCCGTTCGGAGCTGGCGCCGCTGCGGGTGGCCGCCAACGGCATCACGAACGCCGACTTCCCGATTCCTCGGATGCCGGCGAACCCGGCTGTGAGCTCGGCGTGGTTGTGCGTGAGCTCCGACGCCGTGGTCAACTGGGGTGGCACTCCGCTGTCGAAGCCGGGCGCCTCGCCTCCGACGCTGCACGGCAAGCCGCTGTCGGCCCGCATCGTGGTCTTGTATCTGCCCCCGGCGGGGTCGAGGCGCAGCTACGTCCAGATGGCCGGCGCGATCTTCGCGCGCGCCGCGCTGTTTCGCCCGGGGATCCTCGGCCCCTGGACATACCCGCTGCTGCTCTTCCTCGTGCTCCCCGCCATCGCCCTGCTGGCCGTGCGCTGCCTCGCCCTCGCGGTGGCCGGGCGAGGGCGCCGTCTCGGCGCCTGCCTGTTCGCGATAGCCGCGGTCAACGCGGCCTGCTGGGCGCTGATCACACCGATCTTCCAGGGGCCCGACGAGGTCGACCACTTCGCCTACGTGCAGTCGCTCGTCGAACGCGGGGAGGGTCCGAGTCACGATCCCGCCTCCCCGCTTCAGCGCTGGTCGGGCGCGGAGAACCGCGCGCTTGAAGACACGAGCTTCTTCACCGACCACCAGGTCGGCGACACCAACCCGCCGTGGCTGCGCTCGCAGCTGCGCGACTACGAACGCGAAGTGGCCCTGCTGCACCCCCGCGCCGACGACGGTGGCGGCTACACGACCTCGGCCGCCCACGGGCCGCTGTACTACCTCGCGCTGTCGCCCGCCTACCTGCTCACCCGCCACAGCTCGATCTTCTCGCAGGTCACGCTCATGCGTCTCACCTCCGCGCTGCTCGGGGCGCTGACCGTACTGTTCACGTTCCTGCTCGCCCGCGAGCTCGCGCCGCGACGGCCGTGGCTCGCCGTCCTCGCCGCCCTGCTCGTCGCCTACGAGCCGATGTACGGGTTCATCTCCGGGATCGTCAACAACGACGTCGGCGTCAACGCCTGCGCGGCCGCCCTCGAGCTGCTGCTGATCCGGATGCTCCGCCGCGGTCTCGCGATCCCATGGGGCGCTCTCACGGGGGCGGTGCTGATCGCGCTGCCGATCGTCAAGGGGACGGGGCTCTCGCTCTACCCGGTCGCCGCGTTCGTGTTCGCAGCCACGCTCTGGCGCCACCACAGCCGCGCCGACCTCTACGGGTTCGTGGCTCTGGCGCTCGGCGCGGTGCTCGTGGCCGAGCTCTCCGCCCATGTCCTCAGCGACCTGCAGCCCGCCGCCTCGGCGACCGGCGCGGGGGCGATCAGCTCGAACGCCAACGCCGTTCACGAAGCGCTGCACCACCTGCCGAAATTCATCGTCTACCTGTGGCAGGCGCTGCTGCCGCGGCTGCCGTTCATGCCACGGTACTTCCCGCTCCCGACCCACGCGGGCTTCGCCCTGTTCAGCGACCCCGGCTTCGTCATCTTCGTCGAACGCGGCTGGGCCGCGTTCGGCTGGTATGACGTCTTCTTCCCCCACTGGGTGTACGTGGCGATCTTCCTGGCGATGGTCCTGACCGTCCCGCTCGGCGTGTGGGCGGCCCGGCGCGAGTGGAGCTGGGTGCGCCGCCACCGGCTGGAGCTGCTCGCCCTGCTCGCGATGCCCGTCGCGGTCGTGATGGGCTTCGAGGCCGCCTACTACCAGCCCGCGCCGAGAGCGGTCATCGGCGAATTCGGACGCTACGCCTTCCCCGCGATCGGGCCGCTGGCCGTGCTGGTCGTCGGGGCGCTGCACGCCCTCGGACGCCGGCCCATGATCGTCGCCGGCGCCGGGCTGCTGGTGGCGATGCTCGTCCTCAGCTACGCCTCCCAGCTGCTGACCCTGGCCTCCTTCTATGCCTGATCGCCGTGTTGCGAGCGCCGCGCATGGCTGACGTCAGCGTCGCCATCCCCGTCCGCAACGGCGGCGAGCCGTTCGCCGGCGTCCTGCGGGCGCTGTCCCGCCAGAGCGTCGGGCACGAGCTGGTCGTGTGCGACTCGGGCTCGACCGACGGCTCGCCGCGGCTCGCCCGCGAGCACGGCGCGCGCGTACTCGAGATCGCACCCGAGCGCTTCAGCCACGGCGGAACGCGCAACCTGCTGATGGATGCCGCCACGGGCGCGCACGTGGCGCTGCTCACCCAGGACTCCCAGCCGGCCGACGAGCGCTGGCTCGAGCGGCTGCTGGGGGGCTTCGCGCTGGCCGGCGACGTGGCGATCGTCTACGGGCCGTATCGCCCGTGGCCGTCTGCTCCCGCACCCGTGCGGATCGAGCTGGAGCGGTGGTTCGCCTCGCTGGCCCCCGACGGACGCCCGCAGATGGAGCGGCTGGACGCAGACGAACGCTCGCTGCCGGCCATCGAGCTGCTGGGCCGCCGCGGCTTTCTCACCGACGCCAACGCCTGCCTCGCCCGCGCCGCCTGGGAGCGGGTGCCGTTTCGAGAGGTGCCCATCGCCGAGGACCGGGTCCTGGCGATCGACATGCTCCGCGCCGGCTACGCCAAGGCGTTCGTGCCGGGCGCCGCGGTGCTCCACTCCCACGCGTACACCAGGCGCGATCAGCTGCGCCGCTGCTTCGACGAGTGGCGGGGCCTGCTCGAGGTCTACGGCTGGCGCGAGCCCGCCTCCCCCGCGCACCTGCTGCGCGAGCTGCGCGGGGAGCTCTCGCGCACGCGGGCAGAGCTCATCGCCCAGGGCGTTGCACCCGGACGCCGCCGGGCGACGCTCGCGGCGGTCGCCCGCCACCATGTCCTCTGCCGCGCGGGAGCGCTGCTCGGCTCCCGCGCCGACCGGCTGTCCGCCCGGGCTAGGCGCCGGCTCTCGCTGGAGGGTCGGGCCGGCTTCTCGCCACTTCACATGGACGCGTCCCCTGACCCCACCGCGGGCGAGGACACGACAGACACCGACCACCCATCCATAAAAATAAATCATGAGCGATAACCCACTCGATGGACGTCCGCAGGGCGCCTTCTCGAACCTGAGACGGCGGATATATCTGACCTACACGCACTTCGGCCTGCGCACGATCCTCTTCCGGCTGATCACCTTCCCGCTGCGCTTCACCCCGCTGGAGCGCCGCATGCGCCTGCGCACGCACGCCCGCGAGCAGGAAGTGCGCCGCGCCGTCACCTGGTATCGCGAGCACGGCCGCCCGGTCGACATGGTCATCCCCAGCTACCGCGACGCCGAGCGCGTCCGCGCGCTCGTGCGCAGCCTCGCAAAGACCGTTCCCGCCGGGATGGCCCGCGTGATCGTCGCCGACGACCGCAGCGGGCCCGAGCACCTCGCCGCGCTCAGGCGGATCGCGGGGATCGATCTGCTCATCGAGGGCGAGCGGAACGGGGGCTTCGCCGTCAACGCCAACCGCGGCCTGCGGGCCACCGATCCGGCACGCGACGTGGTCGTCTTGAACTCCGACGTCGAGGCGCTCCCGAGCTGGCTTCAGTGCCTGCAGTACGCCGCCTATCGATACGAGGACGGCGGCATCGTCGGCGCCCAGCTCCAGTACCCCGACGGGCGCATCCAGTTCGGGGGAACCGTGCGCAACCGCGACCAGCCCCAATGGTTCGACCATCGCTATCGCTTCAAGCCGCACGGCTGGGGCCCGGCCGAGCAGGCCAGCCCCGCGCTCGCCGTGACCGGGGCGTGCATGTACGTGCGCCGCGATGTGATCGACCGCGTCGGCCTGCTCGACGAGCGCTATGCCATGGCCTACGAGGACGTCGACTGGTGCCTGCGCGCCTGGCAGGCCGGCTTTCGCGTCCTCTACTTCCCGAGCGCCCAGCTCGTCCACCACGAGTCGGTCACCCGCGGCAGCGAGCAGGGCGAGCGCGAGCTCGCCTCCCAGCGGCTCTTCTGGGAGCGCTGGTCGGACTTCTTCGACGCGCGCTCGGTGACCGTAGCGGGCGACCACGCCGATCGCGAGAGCGGGGGCGGCGTCGCGCCGGCTCGTCGCGGCGAGCGCCTGCGGATCGTCTACGTGACCGAGGACACCGGCGTGGGCGGCGGGCACCGCGACATCTTCGAGCACCTCAACCGCCTGTCCGCCCGCGGCCACGACGTCTCGCTGTACACCCTCGGCGCCCCGCCCGAGTGGTTCCCGCTGCGGGTCCCCGTGCACAGCTTTCCCGACTACGAGGAGCTGGGCCGCGCGCTCGCCGGCCTCGAGGCGATCAAGGTGGCGACCTGGTGGATGACCGCCGTGCCCGTCTGTCGCGCGAGCGTCGTCCGCGGCATCCCCGTGTACTTCGTACAGGACATCGAGACCTCCTACTACCCCGACCACGAGCGCGCCCGCCACGCCGTGCTCGACTCCTACCGGCCCGAGTTCCGCTACATGACCATCTCCTCCTGGAATCGCGAGCGCCTGCGCGAGCTCGGCCTCGACGCCGAGCTGATCCCACCGGGGATCGACCTGGAGACCTTCCGGCCCCGCCCGGACGTCGCGCGCAGAGAGGACATGGTGCTCGCGCTCGGCCGCTCCAACCCGCTCAAGAACCTGCCCCTCACGCTCGCCGCCTGGCGCTCGCTCGCCGACCGGCCGGAGATCGGTGGGCGAGTACCCGAGCTCTGCCTGTTCGGGATCGAGCCCGGTCTGGGCGAGGGGGAGGGCATGCGCTACGTGCGCGCGCCCGACGACGAGCAGGTCAACGAGCTGCTCTGTCAGGCGACCGTGTTCGTCCAGACGTCCACCCACGAGGGCTTCGCCCTGCCGCCCCTGGAGGCGATGGCGACCGGCGCGGCGGTCGTGTGCACCGACGCCCACGGCAACCGCGACTTCTGCCGCGACGGCGTCAACTGCCTGATGGCGGAGGCGAGCACCGGCGCGGTGAGCGCCGCGCTCGCGCGCCTGCTCGCCGACCCCGAGCTGCGCGCGCGGCTGGGTCGAGCTGGGATCGAGACGGCCCAGGCGTACGCGTGGGAGCGCCGGATCGACGCCCTCGAGGGCTTCTTCGCGCGGGTGGCCGCGTCCCGGCGGATGGCCCTCGCGGGCGAGCTTCCGTCGGAGGTTCCAAAAACTAGCCTATAGGACTAGTATAATATAGCTTAACGGGCTAGTTCTCAGCTGGCCGGACCGGACCGTCCCCATGGATAATCCTAGCCTTAGAGACTAGCTGCAAATGGCGGGTCAGACTAGTTATTCGCTGATCCTGCGATATGATCGGCGCATGGCACTGAACCCGTTCGTCTGGGATCGCCCGCTGGAGGACCCGGCGAAGATAGTCGGAATGGATGACTTCGCACGCGACGTCGCGCTGATGCTCAAGGCGCAGACCAACGTGGCGATCTTTGGGGCGCGGGACACCGGCAAGTCCACCTTCCTGACCGCGCTCGGCCGTGAGCTGGCGATCGAACACGAGGCCGATGCGCCCGCCTACGTCATGCTCCGGATCAACCTCAAGCGCGCCCTGAGCATCCCCGCGTTCATCTCGTGCGTCAACGACGCCCTCGAGGAACATCCCGAGCGCCTGGTTCGCCGGGCCGCCGCGCGTGAGCTGGAGGTGCTCGAGCGCGAGATCGGCTTCGACCTGAAAATCGTCAAGGGCACCGTCCGCCGGGGCACCCGCCAGGCCGAGGAAGCCGCCCAGATGCTTCACGCCCAGCTGCGGACGCTTCCCCGGCTGGCCGATCGGATCGTCGTCTGTTTCGATGAGTTCCAGCGACTGAACCGCTGTCCGGGCGAGCCCCTGGCGATCATCGGGTCGGCCCTCGTGGGATCGGGCAGGGAGAACGTCTCCCTGCTGCTGACCGGCTCGATCCGGGAGTACCTGGAGATGATGCTCAACAACAGTCGCGAGCCGCTCTTCAACCAGGCCTTCAAAGCTCGTCTGCCCGCGATCGGTCGTGCCGAGTTCCACGAGTTCCTGGCCTTTCAGTTCGAGGCGACCGGACGGGCGATCGACGAGCGCGCGCTCGACTACCTGCTGGCTCTCAGCGCAGCGCACCCCAAGCGCACCCAGCAACTGGCCTGGGCGACCTGGAGGCAGGGCGGCCGGCGGGCGCTGGACGTCGCGGCAGTACAGCACGCCTTCGAGGAGCTCATGGACGACCAGCAGGCGGACTTCGCCGTGATCGAGGAAACCCTCGCCAACGGCGAGGAAGCCGAGGCAACCGAACGCAAGGCGCTGTACCTGCTGGCCGATCATCCCGACCGGGGACTGACGAGCACCGCCCACGCCACTCGCTACGGCCTCGGCGCGCACACCACCGCCAAGAAGGCGATGCCACGCCTCGTGCGCCGTGGCCTCGTCGAGCAGGCCGGCGGAGAGCACTGGAAGATCATCGACCCCTTCCTGGCCGAGTGGCTGCGCCGGAACTCGCCGTTCGGCGCATGATGCGCGGCCGCCCCGAGCGCCACCAGGCCCACCCGGCGAGCAGCAGGCAGATGACCACTGCGGCGATCGTTACCGCCTGGCCGAGGACCACCGGGAGCGGGTGTGCCGTGGAGAACGTGATCCGCGCCGTGTGTCCCTTGGGGGCCAGCGGCTCGATCGCGAGCTCGTTGCTGGGCGAGCGTCCGATCACGCGCGCGCCGGTCACCTTGACCATGTACGGGCCGCCGTAGACGTCGGTCACCATCGGCAGCGCGCCGGGTGAGACGAACGAGACGGCGCTCGTGTCCGCGTGCCCGTACACCGGCACCATCAGGAGGTTCTCGCCGTTGGGGCCGCGGATGGTCGTGCCGGGCACGCCGACGAACGCTTCGAACGGGAGCGCGTGCATCGATGCGTCGGCGTAATCGAATTCGGCATACCACGACGGCGGGAATTTGTTCTCCGGCTGGAAGATCTCCGCGCGGTCGAGCAGCGAGGACTGCTCGCTCCACTGCTGGTCGATCGCCTGGGCGAAGCTCGTCACGGCCACGAGCGCGAGCGTGGCGAGCACGACCGCCCGCAGGCGCCGCGCCGCGATCCGTGGCAGCGCCACGATCGCCGCGAGCACCAGCGCGCACACGCCGAGGGTCACATACGTCTGGGCCCTGTACGGGAACTGGATGTGCTGCCACGGGTTCGGGACGACGCTCATGTTGGTCAGGATCAGCCACACGAGCACGCCGACGATCGCGAGCATCCCGATCGCGAAGCGGCGCACCGACCCCGGCAGGCGCAGCCAGGCCACGGTGAGCGCCGCGAGCGCCCAGCCGAGCGCGAGCACGGGCATCTGCACGTCGAAGATGCCCGGGTCGTTGAGCCATCCTTCGAGGTTGCGCGGGTCGATGACCGCGTTCGGTTCGTTGCGCAGCGGGTCGAACAGCAGGCCCGCCGTGTCGAACTGAAACGCCCCCAGCCCGCCCCGCCTGGCGATCGCGGTGCGCCCGGAATAGGCGAGCGTCGGGAGCAGATACCAGGCGTTGATCGCCACGCCGAGCGTGGCCAGGGCGAACACCGCGAGCACGCGCCGAGGACCGATCTCGCGCCGCGCCGAGCCGATCGCCACGAGCAGCACGACCGCCGTCGCCAGCAGGAAGGTCGTGCCCCACAGCGCCGTGATGTTGTGGCAGGCCGTGAACCACGCGCTCGCGAGCACCAGGATCGCCGCCGAGGGCGCGCGCAGGCGCTCGCCGCGCAGGACAGCCAGAGCGCTCGCCGCCACGAGCGGTATCGCCGCCGTTCCCACCGACTCCGGTATGTCGCCCCGGCCGAACGGGGCGGTGATGATGTACGGCGAGCTCACGTACAGCACGCCCGGCATGTGCGCCAGCCATCCCCGGACCCCCAGCTGGCGGGCCAGCCACGTCCAGCCGGCGTACGCGCCCGCGAACGACGCGATGATGACGCCGACGAACGCGATCGTCGGATGATCGCCGAGCAGCGCCGAGATGCCGCCCGTGAAGGAGTAGAACGTCCCGCCGTAGAAGGCGAAGAACGGCTCGAACACGCCGCCCGCGGACTGCAGGAAGTAGCTCGGGTGCCCGAGCTGCGCGATCGCCTGGCTCTGCTGCCACACCAGCCACAGGTGGTCCGGCCAGTCGTTGCCGAACGTCCGATCGGTGAACAGCGGCAGGGCGAGCACGCCGAGGACCACCGACGGGATCAGCCATACGGCGCGCGCCGTGGCGCTCGAGTTGCGGAACGGCACCGCGGCACCTTACAAGGCGAGCGGGAAGGCCACGCCGCTTGTGGGGCTCACGGCCACTCGCGCCTCTCTGCCGCCGACGGCCCCTACAGATCCTCGGCGATGTGCGGCGCGGCGCGGTTGAACACCCAGAAGCCGACCACGAAGATCACCGCCACGAGGGCCAGGGGCTCGATCAGCGCCGCCCAGCTGCCCATGATCTGTCCCGCGCTGAGCGTCGAGCGGTTGACGATCGCGTGGCGGAACTGCTGGAAGATCGCCACGAGCGGGTTGAGCGTGTAGAGGTGATAGAGGAAACGGTCGAGCTGCACGTGCCTGTAGACGACATGGGCGACCCCACCGCTGTGGACCACGTGGCGCGTGCCGTGGATGAGGTCTTCCCGCACCGTTTCCGCGGGAAGGATCACCGGCGATGCGTAGAAGAGGATCTGGCTCAGCACTTCCCAGATCGGCGAGACGTCACGGAAGCGCACGAACAGTGCCGAGAGCAGCATCGACACGCCGGTCCCGAGCACGCTCAACATCAGGACGATCAGCGGGAGCTCGACCCAGCTGAACATCGGCCGCACGCCCCCCGCCACCGCGAAGATCAGCACCACGACGAGGTTCAGCGCGAGGTTGAACAGCGCGAGCAGCACGACCGAGATCGGAATCGCCAGCCGGGGAAACTGGATCTTGCGAACGAGGTTCTCGCGGTCGACGACGCTGCGGACCGCCCCGCTCGTGGCTTCGCCGAAGAACGTGAACAGCACGATCGAGCCGAGCAGCTGCGCCCCGTAGAAGTGGGCCGCCGCGCCTTTGGCCTTGTCCACTTTGAAGATCACCACGAAGAACACGTACAGCACGCCGAACAGCAGCAGCGGCCGCACCACCTGCCACAGGTAGCCCAGGGCGGAGCCGAAGAACTTCAGTTTGAATTCGCTGCGCGCGATGTTGTACGCGAGGTGCCAGAAGCGCGACCAGCTGTCGTCCAGCGCGCGCGGCCCGCGGATCGGCTGACCCAGGGGCTCGGAGAGGCTCATGGCTTGTTCCTCCAGGGGATGGGGCAGGCTCGATGCGCTCACCGAGCGTCTCCCGCCGGCTGATACTCGCTCGGGGGCGCCCAACCCCAGCGGCTGACTTCCGTCTGTACCGGGATCTCCACCATCCCTCCGCTCGCCGTCATGCCGGAGACCACGAACGAAAGGCCCCCGGCGAAGCGGTCGATCACGTCCAAGCCCTCGCCTCGATGGCTGATGGTCAGGATCGTGTGGTAACGGCCCGGGGCGAGCATGTTGTGAAACGAAAAAGCGAACACCGCCCATTCGCCGCCCTTGAAGCCGCCGGTCTGCTCATGTCCCTGGGTGGTGCTGGCGACGACCACCGGCTGGCGGTGCTCGTTCAGCAGCGTCAATGTCACCGCCGGATCGGCCACGTCGGTGTTGAACAGCACGAGCGCGTTGAGGGTCAGCGGCTCCGATTGAGGGGCCACCGCACGGTCTTCCTCGCGACTGTCACCGAGCCATACGTCGCTCACTCGCGCAGCGCCGTCGCCCATGCGGGCGCTTCCGACGTCCGGGTCCTCGTAGCCGACCTCGCGTCCGAACGCGGTCTCCAGGTAGCGGTCGGCGACGTCGCGCGGATCGCCGATGCTCACCATCTCGCCGCGCTCGAGCAGCATCGCGCGATGGCAGAAGCGCGTGACCGCGCCCATGTCGTGGGTCACGAACACGATCGTCCGCCCCTCCTCGCGCATCCGATTGAAGACGTCGAAGCACTTCTGCTGGAAGGCCGCATCGCCCACCGCGAGCACCTCGTCGATCAGCAGGATGTCCGCGTCGACCTGGATCGCGACCGAGAACGCGAGACGCACGTGCATCCCCGAGGAGTAGTTCTTGAGCTTGAGGTCCTGGAACTCCTCGAGCTCGGCGAACTCGATCACCCGCTCGTAGCGTGCACGCGCCTCCCGCGGGGAGAGGCCGAGCATGATGCCGTTGAGCGCGACGTTCTCGTAGGCGGCCAGGTCGGGGTTGAAGCCGACGCCGAGCTCGATGAACGTCGACATCCGCCCGTTGCACCAGATCCTCCCCTCGTCGGCGCGGTAGATGCCGGCCAGGCACTTCAGCAGCGTGCTCTTGCCGCTGCCGTTGCGCCCGACGATGCCGAAGAACTCCCCCGGCTCGACCGCGAAGGAGATGTCCTTCAGCGCGTGCAGCTCCTCATGGCGCGAGCGGCGCAGCGGGTGAAGCGCACGCTCCTTGAGCGTGTGGCTGCGCTCCTCGGGGATCTTGAAGCGCTTGTCGACGCCCTGGGCGGCCAGCGCGGGTCGTCCCGCCGGCGCGGGTCGTCCTGAAACGGCTGTCGTCTCCGAGCTCACAACCACGCAGGGTATAGCGACGGGCCGGTCGGACCGGCGCGTACCGGCTCAGCCGCGGCGGTGTAAACGTCCCCCCACGGCGCGGCTGAGCCCGCGAGCCGCGGCGAACACGCGGGCCGGTGCGCCGAACAGCGGGCGGCTCAACGCCGGTCGCGCGCTCAGCGCGAGCAGCGCGCGCTGGAGGTCCTCGGGCAGCGTGCCGTGCGGGCCGATCAGGCCGCGTCCCGGGCCGAGCTCCGCGATCAGCTCGTCGTAGTCGTGCAGGACGAGCTCGCGTTCGCCGATGAGCGTCTCGACCACCGCCGCGTGAGCGGCGGTCAACTCGCGTTCGCGCTCGACCGCGTCTCGGCTGACCGTGGCGGCCTCGCGCACAGGGGCTGCCGCGGCTTCGCGGTAGACCTCGAGCATCGCCGCGGCCGCGGCCGCCCAGGTCAGGCTCCGGGCCGCCTCGGCGAGCGTCTGGACGTGACGCGCCCGGGCGCCGGCGTCCGTCAGCAGGACGTGCACGGCGGCCGCGCTCTGCGCCGGGTCCCAGGGGAGGATCGTCGCGGTGCCCTCCGGCGCCGCCTCGGCAAGCGAGGACTGGGGCGCGAACACGCACGGTATGCCTTCGAGGGCGGACTCGAACGGCACCAGGCCGAAGCCCTCGTAGACCGACGGGTAGAGCACGGCACCCGCGTGGGCGATGAGCCAGGCCTTCTCCTCCTCGCCGACCGATGCCAGATCCACGACCGCCTCTGCCAGATCGGGGCGCTCCGCGAGAAAGGCCCGCTCGAGCTCCATCGAGGACCCGTGCCCGATGTGCGTACCGGCGAGCACGAGCGCGCCCCGCCAGCCGTGCTCTGCGCGCAGACACGCGAGCAGGCGCAGCGCGAACAGCCTGTTCTTGTGGCGAAAGTCCGTTCCCAGGCAGAGCAGGAAGCCGTCCGCCGGGAGCTCCTTGGCAGCGGAGTCGAGTGCCGCGGGACGTCGCGCCTGCCCGGGTGTGCGGTGATCGAGGCCGGGGGGCACGACCCTGACCCGCGCCTCCTCGACCAGGGCATCGGCGAGCAGCTCTCGGCGCGTGTGCTCGGAGAAGACGACCACGCGATCGGCGGCCGACAGGCCGTGGCGGCTCGCCCGACGGTAGTCCTCCCAGGCGCCATGGTCGGCGAAATACCCGGGGTTGCGATAGGCGATCAGGTCGAGCTGGCTGAGCACCACCCGCTCGCCGAGCGCGAGCGCGAGCGCGACGTCGCCGGCGGAGAACGTCTGCTGTGGGCGGTGAAAGACGGTGCTCGGGGGAATGGTGGGATCGAGCTCCTCGGCCGCCCAGACCTCGGTGTGCGGGAGCCCGCGCAGGAGCTCGAGGGTCCCCCGATCGATCCGCTCGGCACGCACGAGCACTCGCAGGCGCAGGGCGTCGGTGCGGGCGAGCGCGAGGATCAGCTCGAGGATGTGGACCTGCGTGCCGGTCACCGCGCCGTCGAGAGCGCGTGCGTCGAGCGTCACCCCCAGCCGCCCGCGCGACCCCCGCGCTGCCCGCAGCGCCTGTGCCAGCACGCCGGACTCCCCCAGCGCCGGGGACGCCGACATGTACGGGTAGCGCTCGAGCAGCCTCGCCGGCAGCGCCGGCCGGGCGCCTCCCGCATCGCCTCGCTGCGCGGGTGCGAGCCGCTCGACCACAACGTCGTCGGCGGCGACGTGGGCGAGGCCCGACAGCAGGCAGCGCTGCGCGAAGTCGACCTCGAGGGCGAGGGCCAGCTCGAGCTCCGTGTCGAGCGGGCCGACGAGCTCGATCGCCTCCCGGCGCACGTACACGCACGGACCGACCGCCCGGCTCAGGCGCGGATGCAAAGCGAGCGTGCGCGCGGCGAGGCCGCCGGCGAGCTCCGCGAAGTCCTCCTCGGGACCGTCCGCCTCCTCGAGCGCGGCGTCCTCCACCGTCAGGGCCAGAGCGGTGCCGGCGTCCGCGAGCGCGCTGGCGGTGGCCGTGTTGGTGTCGCCCACGGCGGCCGCGCGCAGGCGCTCGAGCCACCCCTGCCCCACGCGGCAGGGCTCGCTCAGCACGACCACGTCAGCCGGCGCGAGCTGCTCGATCGCCCGATTCACGCCCGCCGCCGTCCCCGCGACCGTGAGGATCGGCGTCTGTGCCGGCGTGTGGCTCCGCAGCGACTCCAAGCATCGCTCCACGGACTCGTCCTCTGCCGCGGCGGCGATCACCACGCAAACGCTTCCCCGCGGGAGGGCCTTGCTCGTCTGGGGCAGCTCGTTCACGCTCATCGGTCCCGCGCGGCGGAGCAGCCAGCGTAGAGCAGTCCCGCGAGACCCCGCAACGTTGGGTGATAATGACCGTCAGCAAGGACCGATGAGCGTCGAGAACCAGATCAGAGCGCCAACGCTCGCCGCCGCGCCCCCGCGGAGCCCGCGCGGCCGCCTGCGGCGGATCGCCTCGACGGGCCTGCTGCGGGTGGCGCGGCCGTACGCCCGCTACCGCGCCCGCCAGGCCGGCATCTCGGCCGCGCTGGCCGCCCTCACCGCCGACGTCGAGCACGTTCGCGAGCGCCACACCGAGCAGATCGAGCGCCTGGAGGATCTGGTCCGCGAGCTCGTCCTGACCGCCGAGTCGCTGCGCCGCGAGATCGCCCGGCGCGAGCATCGCGACGGCGACTGATGCAGGTCATCACCCTCGCGACCACTGACAGCCTGCCGCGCGCGCGCGCCCTGGCTCGCTCCCTGCACCGCCATCGGCCCGACTGGCCCGTCGAGGTCGTGCTGCTGGCCCGCGAGGACGTGGCCGCGGCGGCATCCGCTGGCGAGGAGGGTCTGGTCGTAAACCCGATCGTCCGGCACCTCGACGGCGACCTCGAGGCGCTGCTCGCGCTGCACGACGAGGAGGAGCTGAGCGTCCTGCTGCTCCCCCCTGCTGAGGCGCTGCGCCGAGCGGATCTCCGGGCCCGTCCTGCACCTGCCCGCCAGCGTCTGGATCCTGGGCGATCTCGAGCCGATCGCCGCCGCGCTCGGCGAGCGCGGCGTGGTGCTCGTGCCGCGGATGACCGCGGACGTGCCCGACGACGGTCTCGAGCCTTCGCGCGAGCAGATGGAGCGAGCGGGACGCATCGAGCAGACGATCATGGCCGTCGACGGTGGCGCCGACGCGGAGGCCTTTCTGGAGTGGTGGGGGGCGCACGTAGAGCAGGCGCTCGGGTCGCTCGACGCCCGCCGCAGCGGCGCGCGGCCGGAGGATCGCCCGTGGCTGGCGCGGTTGTTGGAGCTGGCCCCGGCGCGGTTCTCGACGGCCGTGCTCGACGACCCCGGTTGCAACCTCAACATGTGGAACCTCCACCGCCGTGCCCTCGGGGGAAGCCCGGCGGAGCCGCGCGTCGACGGCCGCTGGCCGCTGCGCTTCCTGAACCTGCCCGGGTTCGACCCGGATCGGCCCCACCGGCTGAGCGCGAGCGCGAGCCGGGCGCGCGTCAGCCGCTCGCCCGTCCTGCACGAGCTGTGCGAGAGCTACGCCACGGAGCTGCGCCGCTGCGGCTGGCGCGATTCCGATCACCACGGCGATGTCGGGCGCCGCCTGCAGGGTGGGCTCGTCTACGACGAGTCGCTGCGCGCGATGTACAACTCGGCGCTCGCGCTCGGAGAGCCGATCGAGGCCCTGTTCAGCGAGCCGGCCACGCGGGCGTTCATCGCCTGGCTGCAGGGACCGGCGCCCAGGGGCGCCGCCTACGGCATCAACCGCTACGTGTTCCATCGCGTGGCGCGGGAGCGCCCCGACGTGATCCGCGCCTACCCCGACCTCGATGGCGCCGACGGACCCGACTACCTCGCCTGGTGCTGGGCGTTCGGCCGTCGGGAGCTCGCGATTCCCGAGCGCTTCATGCCGCCCGCTCCGGAAAGGGCTCCGGCCCCGCCGGCGCCCGAGCCGATCGCCGCGGCGCGAGCGCCCGAGGCGCCAACCCCGGCCGCGGGGCCATCCGCGACCGCGGGGCCATCCGCGCCCGCGGCGCCGTCCTCGACCGCTGCCCAGGACGGACCGGCCGTCCGTCTGACCGGCTATCTTGGCCACACCCTCGGGCTCGGCGCGGCGGCGCGCGGCTACGTGCAGGCGCTCGGCGCGGCCGGCGTCCCGGTGCGGACGGTGAGCGTTCCGCTGCACCATCTCGCGCTCCCCGCCGCGCTTGCCGCCGAGTACGGCCGGCACGGCTTCGAGGACCTCGTCCAGGATGGCCGGCACGGCTTCGAGATCGTCGCGGTCAACGCCGACGAGCTCCCCGATTTCGTCGAGCGCCTCGGCGAGGACTACTTCGAGGGGCCGCGCATCGGGATCTGGGGTTGGGAGACGAACAGCATCCCGCCGCGCTGGCAGCGCGCGTTCGCGCTCGTCGATGAGATCTGGGTGTACTCGCGGTTCATGGCCGAGAACATCGGCGCGGTGGCGCCGGTGCCCGTCCTCACGCTGCCGCCGCCCGTGCAGCGGCCGCTCGAGCGCCACGGACCGCTGCGCCTGGGGGTGCCCGAGGGCTTTCTGTTCCTGTTCGCCTTCGACTACCTGAGCACGATCCAGCGCAAGAACCCGGTCGGGCTGATCGAGGCGTTCAAGCGGGCGTTCGCCCCGGGCGAGGGGCCGCAGCTGCTGATCAAGACGATCAACGCGCCGCTGCGTCCGCTCGCCGAGGAGGAGGTCCTGTGGGCGGCCCACGAGCGCCCAGACGTCCATGTCCTCGACCGCTCGCTCAGCGCAGAGGAGCTGGGCGGGCTGATGGCCGCCTGCGACTGCTATGTCTCCCTGCACCGGGCCGAGGGCTTCGGTCTGACAATGGCCGAGGCGATGGCGATCGGCAAGCCCGTGATCGCCACCGGCTACTCGGGCAACGTCGACTTCATGAACCAGGAGAACAGCTTCCTGGTCGACTACACGCTCGGGCGGGTTGGGCCGGAATGCGAGATCTACCCGCCCGAGGGCGAGTGGGCCGACCCGAGCATCGGGCACGCGGCCGAGCTGATGCGCCGGGTCCACGGGGAGCCGGAGCAGGCGGCACGGCTCGCCGCGCGCGCGGCCGAGGACATCGCGCTAACGCTCTCCCCGGAGGCGACCGGGGCGGCGATGCGCAGCCGGCTGCGGGAGCTGATGGCCGGGACGGGCGCCAACGGCACACCTCCCGGGGTCAGTAGGTCGCGGGCAGGGCGTTGGGGGGCGCCCCGCCCGGCTTGAGCAGCTCCAACCACTCGTAGCCCACGGGGGCGGCGCAGATCTGCGCCATCCTGCTCGCCGGGGCCACATAGACCCGATTTGCGAGCGGGTCTTCGCGGCTGAAGACGATCGCCCCGATCGTGCGTGCGACGGTTTCGTTCGGCGCGTCTCCGCTGCCCGGGTGCAGGCTGCCGCCTCCGCGCACCAGGCGCAGCGTGTGCCTGCCGGCCCGCAGCCTCGCGCTGCTCACGAGCAGGAACTCGGAGGGATAGCGCTCTTCGTAGCCGATGCCGGTGAGCCGCTTCCCATCGACGTACACGGCCAGAGGCCGGCCCACGGATCCCTGCAGCCAGATGCTGTAGCGCCCGGCGCTCGGGAGCGTGACGGCCATCCGATCGCTGCCCGCACCGTAGGCGCCGAGCGTGGAGGGGCCGAGCGTTCGCCAGTAGTCCGGGTGGACGCCTTCGACGGGGTTCGCGACGGCCATCGCCGGGTACTTCGCGTAGGCGACCTCGGCGCCCGCCCCGGCACGACCCGCTTCCTTTGCGACCAGCCGGCAGAGGGCTGGGGTGCGCTCGTGGGGGAGGCCGGAGAGGGGAAAGTGCTGCAGGACCGTGCTCGACGGCCTGTCCCGTCGCCAGACGTCGAAGTAGTGCGTCTGCTCGACCAGGTCGTAGTTGCTCGGCGCCCGGCTGGCCGTCGGGTTGCGCGGCTGGATGATGAGTCGAAAGCCCTGGATGTAGGAGGGCAGCAGCTGGTTGAGATCCCACACGAAACTCTGCCCACCCGGTGGCGCCGGGACCCCCGGGCGCACCCCCAACGCGAGGTTGGCGGGGTTCACGAGCGTCGAGCCGCTCTCGCCGCGCAGGAAGAACTCGGCGTACTCGTCGAAGTAGGGGTCCAGGGTCGGGCCCTGCTTGGCATAGCGCTGGGCGACCGCGGCGAGGTCGTGATAGCGGGCGCCGGGCGCCAGCGGGGTGTCGTGGTAGATCACGGCGTTGCCATACAGCACGCCGCCGCTGACCGCGAGCGCCGCCAGCCAGCCGAGGCCGCTCAGCCAGCGGCGACGGCTCGCCTGCAGCGCCGCGGCGCCGGCGAAGGCGAGCGTGACCGAGAACGCGGCGGTGATCGTGAATGCCTTCAGCTGGATCCAGGCCGTGCTGTGGTCGATGAAGTATTCGAGCGCGATCGGCGTGGCCATGCCGAGCACGACGATGATCCAGCGCCTGCGGATCGCCGCGGCCACGATCCCGGCCACGGCCAGCACGACGATGAGCACGTCGAAGATGTGGCTGGGAGTGACGTTGGTGAGCGTGTAGCGGTAGTCGCCGGTGATCCACACGCCGGCGCTCGACCAGCGCGAGACGGGGGCGGCGAGGTTGCCGTCGCCGAGTTCCACGACACCGCCCACCGCGCTGCGCGCGACGTTGAGCAGTTTTGCCGCCGTCACGAGCCCGGGCAGCGAGATGACGATCGCGACGAGCGCGAACACGCCCCAGCTTTCGAGTACGCGGCAGCGCTTGGAGCGCCGGGCCAGCGAGACGATCAGCGCCCCCGCGAGCAGCAGCCCCAGCCAGGGCGCGATCCCGAGGCTGAACGCCGCGAACGCCCCGGAGCTCGCGACTGCCAGAGGCACGGCGCCGCGGCGCCCGCGCTCGCCGGGGAGCCCGTCCGCGAGCACGGCGACCACGATCAGCAGCAGCACGGCGGTCGTGAGCTCCTTGATCCCGGCCTCCAGCGCGTAGCCGTAGAGGATGTTCGGCTGAATCGCCACCGCCGCGCCGAGGCAGCGCATCAGCGGGTTGCGGGTCACGCGGCCGAGGATCGAGAAGATCGCGAGCGCGCCCATCGCGGTCGCGAACGCGAGGAACGCCTGGTAGCACCAGGCGACGTTCACGCGGGTCAGGTTTGCCATCTCGCCGAGCGTCGACTGCGCGCCGCCCGGGTAGCCGATGCCCAGGAGCTTGGCGTTGAGGATGTTGTAGGAGGAGTTGCCGTTCGGGGGGATGACGCGCCCGGCGTCGGCGAGATGCTGGGCGAGGTCCATCTGGAAGGCGATGTCCACGATCCGCGTGTAGCCCGTCCAGCCGACGCTCCCGGTGAGGAACACCGGGCCGCCGACCGCCGCGAACCCGACGAGCGCCGCGAGCGCCGGCCACAGCCACGGCCCGGGACGCGGGCGCGCAAGCGCGACGCCGCGGCTGCGGGCCTCCAGCGCGAGGCCGGCCACCGCGACCATCGCGACGATCGCCCCGCCCGCGGGAGCGAGCCAGCCGTAGGACGTCGCGAACGAGCAGATCGCGACGACGAGGGCAAAGCCGACGGGCGCGACGAGCACGCCCGGGAGCTCGCCCGCGGCGACCCTGCGCACGAGCAGGCCACAGCCGAAGCTGGCCACGAGCATCGCCAGCGGGAACAGGACCCAGGCGCCGAGGAACGATCCGATCAAGCGGGCATCTATAGCGGCTCGGGCGGCCGCGACGCTGCACGTGCCCTCGGGCAGGCCGCCGGATCGAGGCCATACTCTCGGGCTGATGCCCACCGCCAAAGACGCCCAGAGTGCCGTGACGCCCGCGGTCTGTGCCGCGGTCGTGCTGAGCTGGAACGGTCGCGAGGACACGCTCAGCTGCCTGGAATCCCTGACGCGGGTCGAAGGCGCTGCGCTTCAGATCGTCTGCGTGGACAACGGGTCCAGCGACGGCTCCCAGCAGGCCGTCCGCGAGCGCTTTCCACGTGTGCTCCTGATCGAGGCCGGCGTCAACCTCGGCTACTCCGCCGCCAACAACCTCGGCATTCGCCACGCGCTCGCGCACGGAGCGCGCTGGGTGATGCTCGTCAACAACGACGCCACCGTCGCCCCGGACGTCATCGCCGGGTTCGAGCGCGCCGCCCGGGAGCATCCGCGTGCAGGGATCCTCGCCGGCAAGGTCTACTTCGCCGACCGTCCGCAGACGGTCTGGTTCGCCGGTCAGCGGGTGAGCGAGCTGCTCGGCTACTCGGGCCGTCCGCGCGGGTACGGGCGCCCGGACGGCCCGCGCTACAGCCGGGTCGCCACGACCGGACGGGCCGTCGGCGCGCTGATGGCGGTCTCGCGCGAGGCGATCGACGCGGTCGGGCTGCTCGACGAGGAGCTGTTCGCTTACGTCGAGGACGTCGACTGGGCGCTGCGCGTGCGGGCCGCCGGCTACGAGGTGGTCTTCGCCCCCGGCGCTCGCGCCTGGCACCGCGTCTCGGCTTCCACCGGCGGCGAGGCGGCCTCGACCCACACGCTCTACTACGGAGTGCGCAACACGATCATCGCGCTGGAGCGGCGGCGAGCGCTGTCGCGCGCGGGCACCGCGCTGCGTCGCTGCGCGATCCTGGCGACCTTCTCGCTGCACGCCCTCACCCGCTCCAACCGCCGCGAGGCCCTGCGCGCCGTGCGCGACGGCTTCGCCGACGCGCGCCGAGGGCGCCTCGGGGAGCGACACACGCGCCCGAGCTAGCTCCCGCTCGAACGCCTCGCCGCCGTCGAGCGTGCCACGGCGCCGGCCACCGCGAGCGTTCCCGTGACTCCCCCGGCGCCGAACGCGGCGCGCGCGTACCGCGACGCTCCGCGCCAGTCGCGGCGGGCGAGACAGCTCCGCGCCCGACCGAGCATGATCGCCGCGCTCACCGTGCGCGCTCGACGCTGCAGCTGCGGGTAGCGCGCGGTCACGATCGCCATCGCCATCAGGCCCTCCTCGTAGGAGGCCCCGGACCGCTCGGCGCGGGTCGTGAAGTTGTCCGAGTGGCGGCGGTAGCGGACGAGCACGTCGTCGATGGCCACGCAGCGGCCGTGGCGGAACACCTCGATGTCGAAGAGCCAGTCGTTGGTGAACCTCAGGCGCTCGTCGAAGCCGCCGGCCGGACAGGCCGAGGAGCGGATCATCGTGGCCGACGGCAGCATCTTGTAGGTGGGGTCGAACCACAGCTCGATCCCCCCGCTGCGCAGCGGCCTCCCGTTGGCGACGCGCGAGAACCGGCCGATCACCCGCCCGCTGTCGGAGTCGAACATCTCGGCGTCGTGCGAGCACCCGACGGCGGCGGGGTCGGCGTCGAGCGCCGCCACCTGGCGCTCGAGCTTGCCGGAGAGCATCGCGTCGTCGCCGTCGAGCCACGCGATCAGCTCGCCACGGCGAATCGCGAGCGCGCGGTTGAGCGCGAACGCCTTGCCCTGGTTGTGCTCGGCGCGGATGAGCAGGATGCGTGCCGGGTCGCGCTGCGCCAACGAGCGTGCGAGCGCGGGAGTGTCGTCGGTCGAGCCGTCGTCGGAGATGATGATCTCGAAGTCCCCGAAGCTCTGGCCGAGCACGCTCTCGACGGCCTCGGTGAGGAAGCGCTCCTCGTTGTACACGGCCATGATCACGCTCACGCGCGGGCTCTCGCTCACGCGCCAATCATCACAGCCAGGTGTGGCGCAGGCAGGCCGGGCGCCACGGAGAGGCGCGAAGCGCCCGCAATGCGAGGGCGTTGCGCGCGTAGCGGACGCTCTCGCGCAGCCCGCTCGACGGGTAGGAGGATCGGCCCGCGGGCGAGTCGGTCACATAGCTCGTCGCGAGCGAGGTCGCGCGCAGGCGGGCGCTGTGGCGCATGTGCGCGGCCAGGCGCGCCTCGAACACATGGGCCTTGTGAGCTGCCGGATAGGCGATCCGCGCGATGCACCGCTGCCGGTAGATCGGGGCGGCCAGCTCGGCGCGGCGGGCGAGGAACACCTGGTCGCTGAAGCCGTGGCCGATCGCGAACCCCGCGCGCGTCTCACTCGCCTCCCGCTCGACGCCGGGGCGCCGGCCCTCCTCGTCGGGGACTTCCCAGCTCGGGTTCGCCACGAGCAGGCGATCGTCGCCCCTCATCAGCTCGATCGCCGGGGAGATCCAGTCGACCGTCTCGCCCAGACGCGCCTCGGGATCCCAGTACAGCAGCCACTGGCTGCCGGGGAGTGTGGCCGCCACCAGCGGCGCGTCGCTGTAGTGCAGGAGCGGTTCGAGCTGCGCCCGCCGCAGGCCGGCCGTCGCGAGCGCGCCGTCGAGGCGGTCGGCGACGAAGTGGTACCCCTCGATCAGCCCTTCCTGCAGGAGCCGGCGGGCGCGGCGCTCGGCGTCCGGGCGGTCCACGACGTTGTTGATCAGGGCCACGCGGCGAGCGAACGGGTGGGCGTTCGCGTGCGCAATCGCCGCGATCGTGCCCGGCTCGAGCGCCCGCCGGTATGTGCGCTCGAAGCAGTTGATCACCAGATCGACGGAGTCCTGCGGAGGCGCGGTCATGGCCGCATGATGTCAACGGTTCCAGCGAGGGCCTACCCTGGTCCGCCATGGACTCCGTCGCCGGCGCCCGCGGGGCGTCGCCCACCGTCTCGGCGTGCCTCGTCCTGCGCAACGAGGAGGCGGTCGTCGAACGCTGCCTGCAGAGCCTGGCGGGGGTCGTCGAGGAGATCGTGCTCGTGCACGATGGGGAGTGCGAGGACGCGACGCTCGAGATCGCCGCGCGCTACGGGTGTCGCATCTACGTCCGCCCGCTCGTCGGCCACGCCGAGCGCTCGACCGTGTTCGCCTTCCAGCAGGCCCGCGGCGAGTGGATCCTTTCGATCGACGCCGATGAGTACCTCAGCCAACCGCTGGCGGACCGGCTGCGCGAGCTCGTCCGCGAGGAGGAGGTCAACGGCTACGAGCTCCTGTGGAGGATGTGGGACGGCGAGCGCTACATCACCGAGACCGGTCCGTACAAGCTCGCGCTGTTTCGGCGCTCGCGGGTGCACCTGCTGGGGATGATCCACGGCGTCGAGCTCGTCGATCCACCGATTCGCAGGCTCGAGCTGCAGCTCGAGCACCGCCCTCAGTACAACAACCTCGCGCTGAGCACGGTGCTGAGCAAGTGGAATCGTTGGGCGCGGATCAACGCGCGCGAATTCCTGCTGCCCTTCGCCGAGATACCCCGCTTCAACTGGGAGGGTCCCACCGACTGGCCACGCAGGCGGCGCGTGCTCAACCGGCTCTCGCCGCTGCTGTTCGTGCCCTTCCTGCCGGCGGTCTTCCTCGTGAACCTGTGGCGCGAGCGAGGCGTGTACGCCCTCGGGGAGAACCTGCGGATGTCGCTCTACCAGGGCCTGTACGCGGGAATGGTCCAGTTCTACGTGGCCAAGTACACCTATCTCGGCGTCGAGGACTCCGCCGCGGCCGAGCCGCCGCGCCCGCAAGCGTCCCCGCGGCGCTCGCGATGAGCGACCGGCCGGGTGACGGCGCGGCGGGGAGTCGAGCGAGCGCGGCCCGCGCGCCGGAGGTGGCGATCGCGGCGGTCGGCGATCCCGCGTCGGGCGCCACCTGGTCGGGGGTGAGCGCCGGCGTCTTCGGGGCCCTGCGCGAGCTCGGGGTGACCGTTCGCGGCATCGACCTCACGCTCCCCACGGGGCTCGAGCAGGCGATGCTCGCCGCCGCGGCCGCCCGCACCGGCAATCGCTACGACGCCGAAGGCGCGGCGCTGAGCACGAGCGTCCGCGGCCTGCTCGCGCGCCGGCGGCTGCGAGGGACCGGCGTGGACGGGGTCATCCAGATCGGCAGCGGCTTCGCGCTGCCCGGCGGAGCGCCGTATGTGACCCTCGAGGACATGACGCTGTGTCAGGGCAGCGCCATCCATCCCGTCTTCAGCAGGATGTCCGCGCACGGGATCGAGAGCTGGGAGCAGCGGCGGTCGGGCGTCTACGAGCGGGCGCGCATGTGCGCGGTCGCCAGCCACTGGGCCGGCGACTCGCTGCACGTCGACTACGGCGTGGCCCGCGAGCGCATCGCGGTCGTCGGGTTCGGCGCCAACCACGTGGCACAGGCGCGCGATCGAGCCTTCTCGCCTCCGCGCTTCCTGTTCGTGGGGATCGACTGGGAGCGCAAGGGGGGGCCACTGCTCCTGCGGGCCTTCTCGCGCGTTCGGGAGGCCCGTCCCGATGCGGTGCTCGACGTGGTGGGCGGACACCCTGCGCTTCGCCAGCCGGGCGTCGACGCCCACGGGGTCCTCTCCCACGAGCGGCCCGAGGACCGCGCGCTGTTGGGCGATCTGTTCGCTCGGGCGAGCTGCCTGGTCATGCCCTCGCTGGTCGAGCCGTTCGGCATCGTCCACGTCGAGGCCGCCTCGGCCGGGATTCCGAGCATCGTCACCGCCGAGGGCGGGGCGCGCGAGACGATCGGGGCGGACGGTGGGGCGCTCGTCGCACCGGGCGACGAGCAGGGGCTCGTCGAGGCGATGCTGCGCCTGGCCGAGCCCGAGAACGCGCGCCGAGCGGGCGCGGCGGCGCGCGAGCGATCTCTGCTCTACACGTGGACCAAGGTCGCCGAGCGGCTGCTGCGCGCGTTGGGACTGCAGGCGCCGGACGGGCGGACGCTGGCAGAGTACCTGTGATGGACACCGGACCCGAGGCGGGGGGAGTGGTGGCGCCGGCGCCCGGGGACATCCTCGATAGCCCGGAGGCCGGCGCCAAGGTGATCCGCGGCGGCGCCATCAGGGGATTCGCCTACGTGGCGAGCATCCTGCTGACGGCGGCCACCGTTCCGCTGATGACGCGCCACCTCGGCGTGGCGGACTTCGGCCGCTTCGTCGTCGCCTCCTCGGTCGTGATGATCGTCGCGGGCGTGACCGAGCTCGGGCTCAGCGGGATCGGGACGCGCGAGTACGCGCTGGCGTCGTCCGATGAGCGTCGCGCGCTGCTCGCGAACCTGCTCGGCCTGCGGACCGCGCTGACGATCGCCGGCCTCGCGGCGGCCGCGCTGCTGATGGTCCTCGGCGGCTACCCGCGCGTCGTCGTCGCGGGCATGCTCGTCTCCGGGGCCGGCCTAATGCTCCTGAACGCCCAGCAGACGTACTCGATCTCCCTGACGGCCCAGCTGGAGTGGGGGGCCGCATCGGGCTTCGAATTGATCAACTCGGTGGTCGTCGGCGGCGGGACCGTCCTGCTCGTGCTGCTCGGCGCTCAGCTGTTTCCGTTCTTCTTCGTGAGCGTCGCCTCCTCGGCGGCGGCGCTGCTGGCCTCGGCCATCTACCTGCGCCGGCGCGTGTCCCTGCTGCCGCTGTTCGCGCTCGGCGCCTGGCGCGGGCTGGTGCGCGACTCGATCCCCTACGCCGCCGCGGCCACGGTGGGGATCCTCTACCCGCGCGTCGGGCTGATCGTCGTCTCGCTCATCTCGAACGCCCATCAGACCGGCTACTACTCGACGGCCTACAAGATCGTCGAGGTGATCGGCGGTACCTCCGGGCTGATCGCGGGCTCGGCCTTTCCCGTGTTCGCCCGCGCCGGGCGCGACGATCACGAGCGACTGCGCTACGCGGTGGGCAAGGTCGGGGACACGGCTCTGATCGCGGGCACGTACGTGACGCTGAGCCTCGTGGTGGTGGCGCCGTTCGCGATCGAAGTGATCGGCGGCAAGGCGTTCGCGGCGGCCGTGCCGGTTCTGCGCCTGCAGGCGATCGCGCTGCTGGGCGGCTTCCTGGCGGCGACCTGGAGCTACACCCTGCTGTCGCTGAGGATGCACGGCGCGCTGCTGCGGGTGACGATCGGGGCCCTGGTCGTCTCGATCGCCCTCTCCGCGGCCCTCGTTCCGAGCCTCGGCGCCGAAGGCGCGTCGATCGCCTCGGCGGTGTGCGAGTTCGTGGTGGCCGGCGGGTACATGACCTCGCTCGCGCGGCGACACGCGCACCTGCGCCCGAGCCTCGCGACGCTGCCGCGGGTGGCGCTCGCGGGCGCGCTCGCGGCCGGCGTCCTGCTGCTGGCATTGCCGAGCATCGTGCTGTGGGCGATCGCCACCGTCGTGTATGTCGCGGTGCTGCTCGTGCTGCGCGCGTTCCCGCCCGAGCTGCTCCACGTCTGGGCGCGGCGCGGCGGCTGAATGGTCCGCTCATCGCGCGGGCGCGCCATCTAGGCTGTTGGCAGGATGGACGCCGAGAGTCACACGGGACGCTATTTCGACGCCGTCGCCGAGCTCGCGCGCGCCGTGGACCCGGAGCTGCTCGACGCGATGGCACGTGCCCTGGCCGAGCTGCGCGAGCGCCATGGCCGCCTGTTCATACTCGGCGTGGGAGGCGGCGCCGGCCATGCCTCCCATGCGGTCAACGACTTTCGCAAGCTCTGCCTGATCGAGGCCTATGCCCCGACGGACAACGTCTCGGAGCTGACCGCCCGCACCAACGACGACGGCTGGGAGAGCTCGTTCGTGGGATGGCTCGAGGTCTCGCGGCTGGGCAAGGACGACGCGCTGCTCGTGTTCTCCGTCGGCGGCGGGTCGCGCGAGCGCAACGTGTCGGTCAACCTCGTCAACGCGATCGAGCGCGCGAGCGAGGCGGGCACGGCGATCTTCGGCGTGGTCGGCGCCCCCGGCGGGACGCTCGGCCGGCTGGCGGACGTCGCGATCCTGATCGACGCCCCGCCGGCGCTGCGCACGCCGCTGGTGGAGTCCTTTCAGGCGGTCGTCTGGCACGCGCTCGTCTCCCACCCCGATCTGGCAGCGAAACCGGGGCACTGGGAGTCGCTGACGGCCGCCGCGCAGCGGTGAGCGCCGGCGGGCCGGCGATCTTCATCGACCGCGACGGCGTTCTCAACGAGCTCGTCCCGGACGCCGCGAGCGGACGCTGCGAGTCGCCGCTGCGCGTGGCCGACGTGCGCCTGATCGACGGCGCCGCCGCGGCCGTCTCCTCGCTGAAGGCGGCCGGATACACGCTCGTGTGCGTCACCAATCAGCCCGCGGCGGCCAAGGGGAAGGCCTCAGTGCCCGAGCTCGAGGCCGTCCAGCGTCGCGTCGAGGAGCTGCTGGGCGCCGAGGGTGCCGGTCTCGACGCTACGCGCATGTGCCTGCACCACCCCGAGGGCGTCGTGGCCGAGCTCGCGCGGGCATGCGACTGTCGCAAGCCGGCTCCCGGCATGCTGCTGGACGCGGCGAGCGAGCTGAAGCTCGACCTGCCGCGCTCCTGGCTGGTGGGAGACACCGACGCCGACATGCTCGCCGGGGCGGCCGCCGGATGCCGGACGGTGCTTGTCGAGCACCCCGGCAGCGGGCACAAGCGAGCGGGCGCGGCAGGCTACGATCTGCTTGCGAAGGATCTCGCCGACGGCGCGGCGCAACTTCTCGCGCCGCGCGGTTCTCGTTAGATTGGACTGGCGGCGCGCTCTCGGCGGGGCCGCTCGCCGAGGTATGGTGCCAGCGGTGCTCGAGCAGATCTCCACACGCATATTCGCCGATGGCGCCGACCTCGACGGCATCCTGGCGCTCGCGGCCGACCGGCGGATCGCGGGCTTCACGACCAACCCCACGTTGATGTGGAAAGCGGGCTTGACCGACTACGCCGAGTTCGCCCAGCGCCTGCTCGAGCGGATCACCAGGCACCCGATCTCATTCGAGGTGTTCGCCGACGACGTCGAGGAAATACGCCGGCAGGCCCTGATCATCGCGAGCTGGGGGGAGAACGTCTACGTCAAGGTCCCCGTCACGACGACCGAGGGCGAGTCCCTGGCGCCGCTCGTGCGCGAGCTGTCCGAGGGCGGCGTGAAGGTGAACGTCACCGCGCTGTTCACCACCGCGCAGGTCGAGTTGATCACCTCGGCCGTCAAGGACGGTGCGCCCTCCTACATCTCCGTGTTCGCCGGGCGGATCGCGGACGCGGGCATCGATCCGCTGCCGATCATGGCCCGCTCGGTCGACATCATGGTCCAGGCGCCGCGCTCGGAGCTCATCTGGGCCTCGCCGCGCGAGATACTCAACCTGGTCCAGGCCGACCAGGTGGGCTGCCACATCATCACGGTCACCCACGACCTGATCAAGAAGCTGGACTGCCTGGGCAAGAACCTCGAGCAGTACTCCCTCGAGACGGTCCGGATGTTTCACGGCGACGCCGTGGCCGCAGGCTTCACGCTGTAGCGATGAGGAGAGCGTGCATTACGGGCGGCGCCGGCTTCATCGGCAGCAACCTCGCCGATCGTCTGTCGGCGCAGGGCGTGGAGGTCGTGATCGTCGACGATTTCCGCACGGGGCGGCGCGAGTTCCTGACCGACGCCCTCGGACGGGCGGGGGTGAGGCTCGTGGAGGGCGACGTGCTCGAGGAGGCCGTCCTCCACGAGGCGCTCGAGGGCTGCGATTGGGTCTTCCACCTGCAGGCGAACGCCGACGTGCGCTTCGGCCTGGAGCACCCGCGGCGCGACCTCGAGCAGAACACCATCGCCACCTCGAACGTGCTCGAGGCGATGCGCGCCCACGGCGTCAGCCGGATCGCGTTCTCATCGACCGGATCGATCTACGGCGAGCCGGCCGTGTTCCCCACGCCCGAGGACGCGCCCTTTCCAGTGCAGACCTCGCTCTACGGCGCGTCCAAGCTCGCCGGCGAGGGCCTCATCAGCGCCTACGCGGCGGGCTACGGCTTCACCGGGCTGATCTTCCGCTTCGTCTCGATCCTCGGCGAGCGCTACACCCACGGCCACGTCTTCGACTTCTTTCAGGCGCTCCAGCGCGACCCCGAGCGGCTGCGCGTGCTCGGCGACGGCCGCCAGGAGAAGTCCTACCTGTACATCCAGGATTGCCTGTCGGCGATTCTCACCGCGGCCGAGCGCCACGCCGATGAGCCCGGCGCGCACATCTACAACCTCGGCACCGAGGAAACCGTCGTGGTCGACCAGTCGGTCGGCATCATCACCGAGCACCTCGGGCTCACCCCGGAGATCGAGCACACCGGGGGGCGGCGTGGCTGGACCGGTGACAGCCCGCTGATCCAGCTGGACACCAGCCGCATCCGGAGCCTGGGCTGGAAGCCGGCCCTGACGATCCCGCAGGCGCTGGTGCGCACGCTCGAATGGCTTCAGGACAACGAGTACGCATGGGCCGAGGAGACGGCGCTCCGATGAGCGAGGCAGGCACGCGATGAGCCTGATCTTCAGCCGCGCCCCCCTGCGCATCTCGCTCGGCGGCGGCGGCACCGACCTGCCCTCCTACTACCGCGAGCACGGCGGCTTCCTCGTATCCGGAGCGATCGACAAGTACGTCTACATGCTCACCCACACGGTCTTCCAGCGTCGCTACCGGATGAAGTACTCCGAGCTGGAGGAGGTCGACGAGATCGCCGACATCCGCCACCCGATCCTGCGCGAGACGCTGCTTCGCCACTGGCGCGGCAACCCCCTGGAGATCGCCTCGGTGGCCGACGTGCCGGCCGGCACCGGGATGGGCTCCTCGGGCGCCTACACGGTCTGTCTGCTCAAGGGCCTGGCCCAGGCCCGCCGCACGTCCATCACCGCCGGAGCGCTGGCCGAGGCCGCGTGTGAGATCGAGATCGACGTGCTCGGCGAGCCGGTCGGCAAGCAGGATCCCTATGTGGCGGCTCACGGGGGGATCTGCGCCTACAGCTTCCACCCGGACGGCACGGTCGACGTCGAGCCGCTCGAGCTGGACCCGGGCGTGCTCAGGCGGATGCGCGATCAGCTGCTGCTGTTCTACACCGGCGCCTCGCGTTCGGCCTCCAAGGTCCTGGCCGACCAGGACGAGCGCTCCAAGGCCGGCGATCGGGAGATGCTCGAGAACCTGCACCGCACGAAGGAGCTCGGGGCGCGCAGCCGCGAGCTGCTGCAGAGCGGCGACCTCGACGGCTACGGGGAACTCATGCACGACCACTGGGAGCACAAGCGCCGCCGCTCGCCGGGGATGTCCGACGAGCAGATCGACCGCCTCTACACTCTGGCCCGTCGCAGTGGCTGCATCGGAGGCAAGCTCGTGGGGGCCGGAGGCGGCGGCTTCCTGCTCGTGTACGCGACACGGCCCGCCGACATCCGTCAGGCGATGGCGGCCGCGGGCGTGACGGAGCTCGTCTTCGACTTCGAGTTCGCGGGCGCGTCGGCCAGCGAGAGCGGATGAGCCGTGCAGGGCTGTCAGTCGCGATCGCCGGTTGCGGCTCGATCGGGGCCAAGCGGGCTGGGGCGCTCGGCGCTGCCGACGAGCTCGTGGGCTGCTACGACGTCTCGGCGCCCGGCGCCGAGCGTTTCGCGCGCGAGCACGACACCCGCGCGTGCAAGAGCATCGAGGAGCTGCTCGAGCTCGAGCCGGCGGTCGTGATCGTCGCTGTCAGCCACGATGCCCTCGCCGGGCTGGCCGAGCAGGCGCTCGAGGGCGGCGCCCACGTGCTGGTCGAGAAGCCCGCCGGTCTCGGGGTCGCTCAGATCGAGCGCCTGATCGCGCTCGAGCGCGGGAGCGCCCGGCGGGTGAAGGTCGGCTTCAACCACCGCTTCCATCCAGGCCTCGCCCGCGCCGCCGCCGAGGTGCGCTCGGGCGCCCACGGCGAGCTCTTCCACCTGCGCGGGCGCTACGGCCACGGCGGGCGCAAGGGCTATGACCGCGAGTGGCGCGCGATGCCGTCGCGCTCGGGCGGAGGCGAGCTGATCGACCAGGGCATGCACCTGCTCGACCTCAGCCACTGGATCGCCGGTCCGATGCCTCTGCACAGCGCCCTGCTGCGCACGCATTTCTGGGATGCGCCGGTCGAGGACAACGCCGCTCTGATCCTCGGCGCGGGCGAGTCGCGCACGGGCCCATGGGCGATGCTCCACGTCACCTGGACGGAGTGGAAGAACCTCTTCTCGCTCGAGATCTACTGCCGCACGGCGAAGCTCCAGGTCGACGGGCTCGTCCGCTCCTACGGCCCCCAGCGGCTGCGCATCTACCGGATGGGGCCCGAGCTCGGGCCGCCGGAGATGCAGGAGATCACATATCCCGACGAGGACGGCTCCTGGCGGGCGGAGTGGGAGCACTTCGCCGAGGCGCTCGCGGCCGACGACGGACGCCCGCTGCTCGGCGACCTCTCCGCGGCCCTGTACGCGTGGACGCAGGTCGAGCGCGCCTACGCCGCCGGACCATTCGCGCCGATGCGGGCCTCGCTGGGTCTGGGCGGGGAGGGCCGGGCATGAGCGCCGAGGCGCAGGCGGCGACGAGCGCGGCGGGCGCACGCGAGGATGGCCGCGAGCTGCTCAGCGTGGTCATCCCGGCCTATAACGAGGAGGGCAACGTGGAGCGCGTCTACGAGCGCCTGCGCGAGGTGCTCGAGTCGGTGGGGATGGACTGGGAGATGATCTTCAGCGTCGATCCCTGCAGCGATCGCACCGAAGCGCTGATCCTCGCCCTGCGGGAGGCAGATCCGCGCGTGAAGATGCTGCGCTTCTCGCGCCGCGTCGGGCAGCCGATGGCCACGATCGCGGGTATGGAGCAGGCGTCGGGCGACGCGGTCGTCGTGATCGACTGCGACCTGCAGGATCCCCCCGAGCTGATCCCCGAGCTGATCGCCCGCTGGCGCGGGGGCTCCGACGTCGTCTACGCCCAGCGGCGCACGCGGGCCGGCGAGACGCTGCCCAAGCGGATCGTCGCGGCGCTCGGATACCGGGTCATCAAGCGGATCGCCGAGGTCGAGATCCCACCGAACACCGGCGACTTCCGCCTGATGAGCCGGCGGGTCGTCAGGAACGTCGTCGCGCTGAAGGAGACCCACGGCTTCCTGCGCGGCCTGGTCGGGCTCGTGGGCTTCTCCCAGGACAGCGTCCTCTACGATCGCGACCCCCGCGCCGCCGGGGCGAGCAAGTACAACCGCTTCTGGGGCTCGCTGGTCATCGGCCTGAACGGCGTGATCGGCTTCTCGCGCTACCCGCTGCAGATGATCTCGCTCGGAGGGATCGGCCTGGCCGGGCTGGCCTTCCTGCTCGGCGTCGCCTACGCGTGCCTGAAGATCGCCGGCCAGAGCTTCCCGGTGGGCAATCCCACGATCGTGATCGTGGTGTGCTTCTTCAGCGGCCTGCAGCTGCTCTCCCTCGGCGTCATGGGGGAGTACATCGGGCGCATCTACGACGAGGTCAGAAACCGGCCGAAGTACATCCTCGAGTCGCGCTACGGCTGGGAGGAGGGCGAGCAGTGAACGCTCTCGGCGAGCCCGGCCCACCCCCCGTGTGCATCCTCGCGGGCGGCCTCGGGACGCGCCTCGGCGAGCACGTGCGCGAGGTGCCAAAGCCGCTGATCGAGGTGGCGGGCGCGCCGTTCCTGGAGCACCAGCTGCGGCTGCTCGCGGCTCATGGGATCGACCGCGTCGTGCTGTGCGTCGGCTACCTGGGGGAGCTGATCGAGCGCGAGATCGGCGCCGAGCGCCACGGGATCACGATCGCCTACAGCTACGACGCCCCCGGCCTCGACGGCACGTTGGGCGCGATCCGCCGCGCCCGCCGGCTGCTCGGCGAGCGCTTCCTGGTGCTCTACGGCGACACCTACCTGCGCATCGACTTCCGCGCGGTGGCCGAGATCTGGCGCGCGAGCGGCAAGCCGGCGGTCATGACCGTGCTGCGCAACGAGGGACGCTGGGACGCCTCCAACGCGGTGCTGCGCGACGGCATGGTCGCGCGCTACGACAAGGCCCAGCCCACGCCCGAGATGCAGTGGATCGACTACGGGCTCGGCGGGCTGAGCGATGAGGCGCTCGCGGTGGCGCCGACGGAGGAGCGCGAGCTCTCCGGTCTCTACCGGGTGCTCGCCGAGCGCGGCGAGCTGATGGCCTTCCAGGCGCACGAGCGCTTCCACGAGATCGGCAGCCCCGACGCCCTCGCCGAGACCGACGCCTTCCTGCGCGATCTGGCTCACCGGGAGCCGGCGTGAACCGCATGCGCGCCAGGATCGCGCACCTGCGCTCGCCCGAGTCGGGCCTGCTCGGGCAACTCGTGCGCTTCGGGCTGGCCGGGGGCTCGGTGGCGGTGCTCTACCTCACCGTCACCACGGTGCTCTCGCAGGTGCTCGGCCTGGCCTTCCAGCTCGCGCTCGCGATCGGCTTCGCCTCGGGCCTGCTGCTGCACTTCACGCTGCAGCGCATATTCGTGTGGACCCACCACGAGGAGCTCGAGGAGTTCGCGCTCGGGTTCGGCCACCAGGTGCGCCGCTACCTGACGATGGCCGCCGCGCAATACGGCGTGACCGCGGCATCGACGGCCGTGCTGCCCGGCATCCTCGGGCTCGCCGAGGAGGTCGTGTACCTGATGACGATGGTCGTCGTAACGACGTCCGGGTTCCTGCTCATGCGGTTCGTGATCTTCCACGCCGAGCCGGCCGGGCCGGCGTCGTCCCCGTGCGCCGAGCCCGCGCGGGAGAGGTCTCGGGTCGTTGGATAGCCTGTCGGCGGTGACCGACGAGCTCGCGGGGCGCACGGCCCTCATCACGGGCGGCTCGCGGGGATTGGGACTGGAGATCGCTCGTCACTACCTGGGCGCCGGGGCCTCGGGCGTCTGCATCTGCGGACGCGAGGAGGGCGCGGTGGCGGCGGCGCGCGAGGAGCTCGAGGGTCTCGCCGGCGCCGAGCAGGAGGTCCTTGCGGTGCTCGCCGACGTGTCCTCGCCGGAGGACGTCCGCCGGCTTGTCGAGGCGACGCTCGAGCGTTTCCCCGAGCTCACGATCCTGGTCAACAACGCGGGCATCTACGGTCCCAAGGGGGCGATCGAGCAGGTCGACTGGCGCGAGTGGGCGCGGGCCATCGAGACGAACCTGTTCGGCTCGGTCCTGCCGGCGCGGGAGCTCGCGGCCCACTTCAAGCAGCGCGGTTACGGCAAGATCGTCCAGCTCTCCGGCGGCGGAGCGACGCGTCCGCTCCCCGGCCTGAGCGCCTACTGCGCCTCCAAGGCGGCCGTCGTGCGCTTCGCGGAGACCCTCGCCGAGGAGCTGCGCGCCGATCGTGTCGACGTGAACGCGGTGGCGCCCGGCGCGCTCAACACGCGCATGCTCGACGAGGTGCTGAGCGCCGGGCCCCAGCGGGTCGGCGAGGCCTACTACGAGCAGGCGCTCGAGCAGCGGCGCTCCGGCGGAGCGCCGCCCGAGCGCGCTGCGAGACTGGCCGTGTGGCTCGGGTCGGCCGCGAGCGACGGGGTGACGGCAAAGCTGCTGAGCGCGCTGTGGGACCCGTGGGGCGAGCTGCCGGCGCACCTCGACGATCTGGCCTCCGACGTGTATACGCTGCGGCGCATCGTGCCGAGCGACCGCGGCCTGGGCTGGGGAGAAGACTGAGCTTTGTCGAGCTCGCCGTATCCGGCGACTCTCGCCGGCTCCCTCTCCGAGCGCCTGCGGTCGCGGCGCGACGCGCTCTCGCCGCTGCCGCTGCGCTGGCAGCTGGCGCTCGTGTGCCTCGTGCTCGCGGTGCTGATGTCGCCGATGGTCTTCAGCGGGAGCACGTTCGGCGGCGACTGGCCGACGCACCTGTGGCTCGTGCAGATGCAGGCTCGCAACATCGAAGCGCTCGGGCATCCGAGCCTGTTCTTCCAGTCGAGCCTCGGGGCGTTCGAGGCGTGGTATGCCTTCTACGGCGGGACGCTCTACTCGATCGCGGCAGCCGGTGCTGTGATCTCGGGTGGGCACACGCTCGCCGCCTACATCCTCTCGTGGGCGCTGGCGATGGCGATGGCCTGGAGCGGGTTCACGTGGCTCTCCCGGCAGGCGGGGTTGCGCGGCTGGACGGCGCAGATCGCCGGCCTCGTGTTCGTGAGCTCGGCCTACTACCTGACGGACGTCTACGCCCGAGGCGCTTGGGCTGAGACCGTCGCGACCTCCTCGATACCGCTCCTGCTCGCCGCCGGTCTGTCGCTCCTGCGGGCAGAGGCATGGCGGGCGGGCCCGGTGCTCGCCTTCGTCGTAGGGGTGGTGCTGTTCACGGGCAGCCACAACATCACGCTGCTCTACGGGACGATCTTCCTCGTGCTGCTGTGTGTGACGGGGGCGCTCGCCGTCGGGCGCGAGGCGCTCCCCGAGCGCCGGCGGGTCCTCGGCGTGGCGGCCCTCGGCCTGCTCGCGACCGGCGTCAACCTGTGGTTCCTGCTCCCCGACGTGGCCTTCCAGGGACACACCTCGATCAGCCACTCCTTCACGAAGGCGCCGACGCTCGCGGGGGGAACGCCGCCGTCGCTCGTGCTGGACCCGATTCGGCACTCCAAAGTCGAAAACTTCCCGACCCTGGACATTCAGGTGCCGACGCTCGCGCTGCTGTGGGCGCTCGCGACGCTCACACTCTGCTGGCACAGCCTCGCGGTGCTCTGGCGGCGCCTGACGGTTGCGCTGAGCGTGACCTGCCTGCCGTTCCTGGCGCTCCTGCTCGACCATTCGCTGTGGCACGACGTCCCCAGGATCCTGTGGTCGATCCAGTTCCCCTACCGGCTCCTGTCGTACATCGACTACTGCTTCGCCGGGCTCGTGATGGTCGCGCTCGTCGCCCTGGCAGGTCAGAGGCGCGGGGAGCTCAGGCGCCGGGCGACGACGGCGCTCGTGCTCGTCGGCATCGTCTTTGCGGCGATCGAGGGCGTGCAGGCAGTGAACCAGGAGTGGAGCGGGCCCTCGAGCCTGCACAGCCGCAGTGAAGTCTTCCCGGGAGGGAGCAAGCTCCCGGGCTACTGGATCCGCTTCGTCAGCTACCTGCAATACCAGGACGTCTCGCTGCCCGTGCGCAGCGCCTCGATCTCCGAAATACCGGGCCTGACCGTCTACAACGGCGAAGGCGCGAACGTGATCCCGGTGCCCGTGACGCCGACGCCCAGGAGCGGCTACGCGGTGGAATTCACGATTCCCAAGAGCGGCACGATCAACACGAATGTGATCTCGGGGCCATACCTGGTGGCGGTGCACGGCGCGAAGTTCGTCGGGCGGACGCCCTATTCGGAGCTGCTCATCAGCGTGAAGAAGAACCCGAAGGGACCCAACAGGGTCACGTTCAGCACCGCCACGACATGGCCGATCGTGGTGGGCAAGTGGGCGACGATCCTGTGCGTGCTGATCCTCGCCGGACTGCTGGTCCTGGTCACCGTCCACCGGCGCGGCGGTAGGTCTGGAGTGTGGCCTCGGCGGATGCCCGCCAGCTGAAGCGCCGGGCCTGGGTCAGACCGAGCCCGCGGAGCCGGCCGGCGAGCTCCGTCCCGGCGAGCAGCTCGCGGATGCGAGCGGCGATCTGCCGAGGCTGGCGGGGGTCGAAGTAGAGGGCCGCCGAGCCGGCCACCTCGCGCAGGGCCGGGATGTCCGAGCAGGCGACCGGGACCGATCGCGCCATCGCCTCGAGCACGGGCAGCCCGAAGCCCTCGTGCAGGGTCGGCAGCACGAGGCAGGCGGCAAGGGCGTAGAGCGAGTCGAGCTCCTCGGTCGAGCAGTGCCCGAGCAGCCGCACGTCGTCGGCGAGGCCCGCGGCGGCGCTCCGGGCGCCCAGCGTTCCCGTGTCGGTGGCGTGCCCGGCGACCACGAGCAGCGGGCGCTCCTGCGGGCCCAGCTCGGCGAGCGCATCGACCAGGGCGCCGAGGTTCTTGTGGGGGAGGTCGGTCGCGACGGCCAGGACGATCGACCGCTGCCCGAGCCGGTGGCGCTCGCGCACGCCCGCGGTCGCTGGCGCCGGTCGCGGCGGGCGCACGCCGTTGGGGATCACGTCGATCCGCTCCGGCGCGAGGGCCAAACCGGCGAGGAGCTCCTCCCGCCCGGCGTTCGACACGGCGATGATCCGGTCCGCTCCTCTGGCTGCCAGGGAGACGAGGCCATGCGTGGCCGTGCGGGCCGGCCACGACAGCAGGTCGGGGACGGCGCGGTACTGCAGGTCGTGGATCGTGACCACCCGTCGGAAGCTCCCCCAGGCGGGGGCGAAGTTGGCCATCGAGTGCAGCAGCTCGACGCCCGCCCGGTTGGCCGCGCGCGATACGAGCGCGAGCTCCCCGATCGCCCATTGTGCCCGGCTGCGGGCGGACACCGGCACGACCACGGCGCGCACGCCGTCGCCGAGCTCGGCTGCCAGATGCGCTCCGGCGTCGCGGTTGAGGAACGCCACGAGCTCGATCCCGGGATCGAGCTCGAGCATCGCCGGGACGAGCTCGCGGGCGTAGCTCTCGCGCCCGCCGGTCTCTCCGGGGATGAGGTAGAGCAGGTCGAGGCCGACGCGCATCAGCGCTCGAGCAGGGACAGGATCCGGCGCACGAGCCGCCAGTAGAGCGCCTGCGGGACGCTAAACAGGGGGACGTTCGCGCGGGCCAGGTAGGGGCTCTGCAGCGAGGAGGTGAGATGCCCGGCGAACTCGCCGGAGCCGATCCGCCGGGCCCGCTGCAGCGCCCGGCGGCGCGAGAGCGTGCGCGGCAGCGCGGCGAGCGTCGCGGCCTGGGCGCGGAGCTTCGCCCCCAGCCAGCCGTCGCGGGCGGCGACGGCGAGCAGCCCGAGCTCGGCCGCCGCCAGCGCCGGCGCGAGCATCGCGAGCAGCGCCGGGGGATACGTGGAGAGCACGGTGCGCCAGCGGTTGCGCTCGAGCCAGAACCACTTCGCGGCGCCCTTGTCGAAGTCGTAGCCGTGGATGACGCGGGCGGTCGGGACGAGGCCGACGTGCTGGCCCGCCAGCCACAACCGCAGGCCGAGGTCGAGGTCCTCCCCGTACATGAAGTAGTTGCGGTCCAGGCCGCCGAGCGCGTTCCACGCCTCGCGCCGCAGCACCATCGCGGCTCCCGAGGGGAAGGCGATCTCCTCATCGTGCGCCGGCAGCTCGCAGGCGGGTCGCTCGCAGTCGCCGGCCCAGCCGATGCCGAGATAGTGGATCACGCCGCCGCTGGTGTTGATGCGGCCGTCCTCGAGCATCACCGCGGCCTGCCAGGCGCCCCAGTCCGGGTGCTCGGAGGAGGCGCCGCGCAGGCGCTCCACGCACCCTTGCTGGGGTCGGCAGTCGGGGTTGAGGAACAACAACAGCGGTGCGTGCGTGGCGTCGGCGCCCACGTGGCAGCCGGCGGCGAAGCCGAGGTTGGCGCCGGTCTCGATCAAGCGCGTGCGTGCGTCGAGCGAGCGGGCGGCCGCGGGCGTGCCGTCGGTGGAGGCGTTGTCGACGATCACCAGCTCGTCCCCGGCCCGCAGCTGGCCGTCGAGAGCCCTCATCAAGGCGGGGAGGTGCTCGGCCGATTCGTGGGTCACGACGACGATCGCGATGGCCTCCTCACCGCTGTCGGCCAAGGGGCTCAGCGACTGCTCGGGAGCTCTTCGGCGGCGACCGCCGGACGCGGGTCGGCCTCGGAGAGGGTCGGGACGCCGGGATCGTCTTCGCGCGCTTCGGACTCCTCGACGCGCTGCTGCAGCAGCCCGAGGCGCTGGGCGAGCATCTTGTTCTGGTCGGACAGGCGCGAGACGGCCAGCGAGAAGTGCAGCAGGATCATCGCGATCAGCCCGATCGCGACCGCGAACAGGGCCGACGGCGGGTAGGAGATGCCGACGTCGTTGGAGAGCGTCGTGAGCAGCCCCTTCCACGCGGCGAGCACGAACAGCGTGCTCGCCGCCACCAGCCAGAGGATCGCGTAGCGCTCCGACAGGCGCTTGCGGCGCACGAGCTCGAAGACGAGCACGAGCAGGGCGAACGTGACCGCGATCGCTACGCCGCGCTGAAGGGTGACCTTCGTCACAGCGCCGGCTCCGTGGCTATGGTCGGACGCTCATCGGCTTCGACCGTCGGGCGCCGGCGGAAGAGGCCGACGAACACGGCCAGCAGCACCTTGACCATGTAGTAGACGGACTGGCTGGAGGAGATCACCGACTGGCCCGTCAGCCTGGGCCGCATCTGCACCGGGATCTCGCAGCTGCGCAGGCGGTGGGCGTGCATCAAGAGGATGGCCTCGACCTCTGGGTAGTCGTGGGGGTAGTCGTGGGCGAACAGCTCGATTCCCCGCCGGCTGGTCATGCGAAAGCCCGAGGTCGGGTCGGTCACGCGCTGGCGCGTGATCAGCGAGACGACCCGCGAGAAGACACGGATGCCCATGCGCCGCGTGGCCGAGGAGCGATAGCCCTTGCCGCTGGGGTCGAGAAAGCGCGAGCCGGTGACCATGTTCAGCTCCGGGTCCGAACGCAGGCGGTCGAGCAGCTCGTGGATGTGGCGCGGGTCGTGCTGGCCGTCCCCGTCGACCTGGACGGCCACCTCGTAGCCACGCTCGAGGGCGTAGATGTAGCCGCCCTGCATCGCGCCGCCGATCCCGAGGTTGAAGGGCATGCGCAGGACGGCTGCGCCCATCGCGGACGCGCGCTCGGCTGTGCCGTCGCCCGAGCCGTCGTCGACGACGAGCACGTCGAAGTCCGGAGCGGCCTCGTGGATCGAGGAGATCGTCTGTCCGATCGCCTCGACCTCGTTGAAGGCGGGAACGATGGCGAGATTGCGTCTCATGGGATGCTCGAGAATGTGCATGGACGGCGTCGATAAGAACGCTCGCGCGGGCGGCGAGTTGCGCGTCGGTCGCCTCTGGCTGCAGGGAGTAAGTGTAGGGGGAGCGTCCGTCGGCTCATGTGCTTGTATCGCGGCTTACATGGACGCCCAGCGGTGGAGAGCGGAGCAGAGGAACGTCCGTGAGGCGCTGCGCGCCGCGCGAGGCGGGGCGGCCGGGGTCGGGGGCGCTCCCGTCTCGCGGGCCGCTCCGCGCGTGTCGGTGATCGTGGTGTGCTGGAACTCGGCGGACGTCCTCGGGCGTTGCCTCGAGCAGCTTCTCGCCCAGGACTACCCCGAGTACGAGATCGTGGTGGTGGACGACGGCTCAGACGACGACACGCTCGCGGTCGCCGAGCGGGCTCGCGGCGGCGGGGAGATGGCGATCGTGCGCAGCGCTCGCAACCGCGGTTGCCCCCATGCCCGCAATCTCGGCATCCGGCAGGCGGTCGGAGAGATCGTGGCGTTCATCGACGCCGATGGGTTCGCGGCGCCGAGCTGGCTGAGCGCGATCGTGGCCGCGTTTCATTCGGACGCGACGATCGGCGGCGTGGCCTCGACGGTGTTCATCGAGGGCAATCCGCTCGTGATCAACGGCGCCGGCGGGACGGTCAACCGCCAGGGATGGGCGGCGGACCTGTGCATGAACGAGCCCTACGAGCGGGCGGAGATCCCCCGCGAGGCGCTCTACCCGATGGGCTGCGGCATGGCGGTGCGACGGGCGGCGCTCGAGCGCGTCGGTCCGTTCGACGATCGCATGCTCAACTACTACGACGACGTCGACTACGGGGTGCGGCTGTGGCGCGCCGGGTATCGGGTGGTGGTCGCGACAGACGCGTGGATCGACCACGGCTTCGGTCAGGGCGGCGGCGAGGTCGCCCGCAAGCAGCTGCTGTGCGAGCGCCATCGCATGCGGGTCGTGCTCAAGCACTCTCCGGCCGGCACGCTCGGGCGCTGGGCGGCGCACGAGGCGCGAGCCCTCAAGGCGGCGCCCTCGCCTCGGCGGGCTCAGAAGCTGCGGGCGATGGCCTGGAACGCGCTGCACCTGCGGAGCGCTCTCGCCACTCGCCTGCGCCTGCGCGGGGACGCGCCGCTCCCAGGCGGGCTGGTCGATCCCTCCTGGGGGGAGGGCTTTCCCGCGGGCGTTCCGCCGCTGTCGATTCCGCGTCCGCAGGACGCGAGCAACGCCGTCGACATGGCCGACGCGGGCGGCGAGGGCCAGCTGCTCTACGGGTGGTTTCCGGCGGAGCGCTTCGACGGGCGCAGCTACCGCTGGGCGGGCGTGCAGGCCGCGGCGCTGGTACGGCTGGAGGGGTCGGTCAGACGGTTGCGACTCGACTATGCCCACGTGCCCGAGGACATCGGAGGGGTCGACGTGCGCATCCGGCGCATCGGGTCGGCCGAGCCGCTCGCAGCGGCGTGGTCCGGCCATCTGGCCTGGCAGCACAGCGCCCGCTCGGTCGAGAACCACCCGCTCGAGCTGCCCGCTGGGGACTACGAAGTCGTGTTCGGGGTCCGGGAGGGCTGGCTCGAGCCCCCGCTGAGGACCCGCGCGCTGGGGTTCGCCCTCGCGAGCATGTCCTTCGAGGGGTCATGGGAGATCGCCTCGGGCGGGCTCGACATGGCCTCGCCGCGGGTGGAGGAGCAGCTGGTGGGCGGCTGGTTCGAAGGGGAGGGGAGCCCCGAGCGGAGCTACCGCTGGGCAGGGGGGCATGCGGCGGCGGTCGTGCGGGTCGCGGAGAGCGCCAGCGGCGCTCGTCTGAGCTATCGCCTCCCCCCGGGTCCGATCGGAGGCTTGAAGGTCACCGTGTGCGACCTGGATGGCCGGCAGCCGATCTGGTCCACGCGTCTGCCTTGGGTGGACGGCGACTGGCACGAGGAGGAGCTTGCGCTGCGGTTGGCTCCCGGTGACTACCTGGTGTGCTTCGACGTCGAGGCGACGTGGTCCAATCCGGGGCAGCGAGACCCAAAGCTCTGGCCGGAGAACCGCTCCCTCGGCTTTGCCTTGTCCTCATTGCTGTTCGTGGAGGGGCCATAGGCCGGTGGGCACTGTGCGGCCCGGTACACTGACCGTCATGGCAGCTCGACCCTGGCCTGCGTTGCGCGATGAGGATCGCTGGCTCGCCGAGGCGATGGAGCGCCGGCTGCGGGATAGCACGCAGAGTCCAGAGGATATGAGAGCGCGGGCGCGTGAGCTGCGCGCCGAGGCCGAGCAGAGCGACGTGAGAGGCATTCGCGACGCCACATTGGCGCTCGCCGACCGCTACGAGCAGGCGGCAGCGACCCGCCAGATGGCCTGAGCGCCGTCAGTCTCGGCGCGCCCGGGCGGCGAGGACGGCCAACTCGGCCACGATCTCATCTTGACGGGCACGGAGCGCTGCAAGCTCAGGCTCCATCTCTGCGAAGCGAGCACCGAAGACCTCGATAGTGCGCTTGGCCTGGCGTGGGTCGAGCAGATCCTGTTCAGCCCATTCGCGTGCCAGGCGCTGTAGCTCGCGGCTCAGATCCGGCATGCGTGCGAGAACCAAAGACGCTGACTCTCCGAGCAGTGCTTCTGTGTGGACATCGTCCGCGTGCAGTTCGACCACTCAGTCGGTGCCCTCGTTGAGGATGGCCAGGTACTCGCTGTACACATAGAGCTTCCCTCTCTGCCGGCCGGTTGCCTCACGCAGGATCCCGGCTTGCTCGAGCCGTTGGATGGCGGCGTACACGGGGGGTCCGGTCAGGTCGAGACGTTCGGCGGAGCTGCTGGCTCCGATGACGACGGAGCGTGTCGCGAGGTCGTGGACACGGTGGGCGGTGGCGGCGCCACGTCCGAAGGTGTGGATTTTCTGGCGGTCGTTCTCGACCATCGCGACGACCCGCTGGGTGGTGAGTGTCGTGGACTCGGCGACCTCGATGACTCCTTCGAGGAAGAATCGCAGCCAGTCCTCCCAGGCGCCGTCGGTGCGGACGCGCTGTAGGTGCTCGTAGTAGCTGTCGCGGTTGCGCTTGAAGTGCAGGCTCAAATAGAGGAGCGGCCGGCTGAGTACGCCATCGGCGCACAGCAGCAGAGTGATGAGGAGCCGTCCGACTCTTCCGTTGCCGTCGAGGAACGGGTGGATCGTCTCGAACTGGGCGTGCGCGAGCGCGGCCTTCACGAGCACGGGGGTTGGGTTTGGGTCGTCGTGGATGAACCTCTTCGAGGGCGCCCATCGCCGCGGTGACCTCTTGCCATGGTGGCGGCACGAACCGTGCGGTGGAGGGGCGCGGACCGCCGAGCCAGTTCTGGTCGCGGCGGAACTCCCCGGGGTTCTTGTCCGCTCCCCGTCCCGTCTGTAGCAGTCGTCGGTGGACTTCGCGTAGTAGTCGCGCGGAGAGCGGCGGCGCTCCGGGTTTCGCGATCTGGTCGAGGCCGTGGTCGAGGGCGGCGATGTAGTTCGCGGTTTCTTGGGCGTCTTCGCGTAGCGCGCCGGGTGCGGCGCCATGCTCGAACAGCAGGAGGTCTGAAAGGGAGGACTGGGTGCCCTCGATCTGGGAGGAGAGGACAGCCTCCTTGCGGACGAACGTGTAGATCAACTGGTCGGGGTCGGGGAGCAGTAGCGTGATCCCGTCGAGGCGTCCGAGGGCCTGGTTGGTGCGGTCCAGCAGGGATTGCATCGTGGCGTCGATGCGTAGGGGCGGTTTGGGTGGGAGCGGGTTGGGGTGGAAGGCCCAGTATCCGTCGGGGCCGCTGTCGGCGAGCCGGTACGCGCCTGTTCGGGGGCTCGATGCGGGGCTCGGGGGACGTTTTCGTTCGCTTACCACGACCGAAGCTTACTAAACGATAAGGGCATATCGTTTGCTTAGTGTGAGCGGGGGTAGCGATCGTTGATTAGCCGGCGCCGACTCATGCGGCCCCCTTCGCAGAGTGTCCCGCCTCACGCAGCGGATTGGGTGGGTGGTGCGCTCGCACTGCGAGGAAACGTCGGCAGGCGTGCGACAATCAGGGGATGACCAGGGCTGAGCTTCATCAGCTAGTGGACCGCTTGCCAGAGGGTGCGGTCGATGGCGCCGCGATTATGCTTGGGGAGATCAGCGCCGGACGTATAGACCCCGAGCAGGCGTGGTACTGGACGCGCGAGTGGCGAGCGAGGGAGCGCGAGGCAGACGACGACCGCGCAGCAGGTCGTGTCACGCGGTATGAGACGGACGAGGATTTCTTGAAGGCGTTGGACGAGCGCACAAAGCCGTTGGATGCCGACGCGTGATGTCCTCGCGTCGTTCTGGCGTGATTGGGACCGTCTCACGCCACAGCAGCAGCGCGCCTTCCGCCAAGCCGTAGCTCAGTTCATCGCTGACCTTGGGGGCGGTGGTCAGGGCTTCCATCCACGATTGCGCGTCAAGCGGGTGCAAGGACACCCTGGCGTATGGGAGATGAGCTGGGCGCCGGACGGTCGCGCGACCTTCGAGTACGGTGACGAGATTCAGCCCGGCGAGGCGCACATCGTATGGCGCCGCGTCGGCACACATTCGGTGTTTCGCAAGCCTTGATAGCGCAGCGAGGGGCCCCGGGATGGGGCGAACCTATGTTCCGCTCGTGGGTGTGTCGGCGCCGCACTCGGTCCGCTGATGCCAGGCGAGAACCTGGGGGATGTGCACGCCGTGACCTCCGGCTGCTGCGCACCTGCACCAAAGATCGAAGTCCTCGCCGCCGGCCAGGCGCGGATCGGTCGAGTAGCCGCCCAGCTCGAGCAGGCGCGTGCGCCGGATCAGCGTCATCGCGTCAATCCAGTTGCCGCTCCTGAGTCGATCTGGCTCCCAGGGAAGCGAGCTGGCCAGCGCCACCGGCCGATCGCCCTCGAAGATGGCGACCATCGGATAGGCGAAGGTCGCCTCCGGATCCGCGTCAAGTGCCGTCACGAGCCTCTGCAAGGTCGAGGGGTAGATCCCTCCGGTAGCGTCGAGGAAGAATAGGTACTCGCCGCGGGCATGCTCGCTCAACACGTTCCACGAACGGCCGAGGCCGCGGTCAAGCGGTTGGCGCAGCAAGATCGCCGGCAGCGAAGGGTGATCGGCGAGGAAGCCTCTCACCGCCGATGCCGGCCGGTCTTTGGATGCGTCGTCAAGCACGAGCAGCTCGAGCTCGCGGTAGGCCGACGCGGCGACGCTCGCGAGCGCCTCAGCAACCTCCCGCTCGTCGTCGGGGAGGGCGGCGAGCATGACGCTCACCCGCGGCCTGGCGCCAGCATAGGCAGGAGTTCGTCCGAGGGTCTGGGCGCCGTGCCGTCCTTTCAGCAAGCGATCGGAGACCCTGCGAAGCAGGCCGCGTGGCTCACCGGCGCCGACCAGTGCAACTTGCGGGTCCGGGGGCGGTGCAGGCAAGGGCTTGGCCTCGTTAGAGAATGGCGAGTCTCCGCTCGCGGGCGGACGTCGAGGCAGCTCGGCGGCGAGTTCGGCGAGCCGCTTCGCCGCCGGCTCCATCGGCAGCTCGGCGCGCACGAAATCGTAGGCTCGCCGTCGCATGAGCTGCAAGCGGTCGGGCTCGTCCAGGAGCCGGTCGGCCGCGCTTGCGATGCCCTCGACAGGGACCTCAATGAAGTGCTCGCCTGGAATGAGCGGCTCGCCATCGAGGCACGGCTCTGAGAGCACCACGCACCCGTTACAGATGGCCTCGAGAAAGCGCATCCACTCCAACGCAGAGGACGTCGTTCGATGCAGGTTGAGCAGGATCTGGGCCGACCGCAGCCGCCGGTACTTCTCGGCGCCTGTCAGGAAGTCCGGCCGAGGACCGGTCCTGGGCTCTAGAGGGGGGACCAGGAACTGGCACATGCGTGTCGATAGGTCCCGGCCAAAGCCGGCCAAGAGCGGGTCCCGTCGAGGGTCGGCGGCCCCGAGATACAGCACGTCGATGTCGCGTCGAACGCTCTCGTCGCGTTGCCAGCTGTCCCATTGGGGCGAGTAGCCGAGCTGCATGTGCTCACAGCGGATTCCCCGTCGTCGCAGCTCGGTTGCGCTCGAGCGGTTGATCGAGACGGCGGCGGCGAACTGGGGGACCAGCTGGTAGGTCTCCTCAAACCACGGGGTGCCGGGGTTCTCGGTGCATAGGGCGATCGTGCGTGCGCGCTGCCGTGCGTCGGGGAAGCCCTCCGGGTCGCCCCAGGCATGGAACTCATGCGGTATCACGAGGTAGATGCACTCGTCGCGGAGCGGCGGAAACGCGTCGAATGCGAGCTCCACGCTATGCCCCCCCGCCGCGGCCGCCACCGAGATCGCGGAGAGCAGCTCGGTCATGAAGTGGCTGCCCCTGGTGGTGCTCACGAAGCAGAAGTGCATCTGGCGTCGGCAGGATATCCACGTCCGAGCCGAGTGCGTGAACTAGCCGAGAGTCGGTGTGCTCACCTCCGCGCCGGGTCCCGTTGGCGTGCCTAGCAGTCCCACGCTCGGGACAGACGCTGGTTTACGCCGCCCATTGGACGCGAACGCGAGCGCGAGCAGAGCCACGAGCTCGCCCAGGACGAAACCTGTCGAGACTCGCTGCAGGGGGTCGCCGGGACCCAGCAGGACCCAGGCCGTCGCCGCCGACACCGCGATCCACCAGGCCATCGTGATCCTATGTGTCCGTCCCGCAGCCACCAGAATCTGGTTGAGCCCGAGGTTGCCGATCGCGAGGACGGTTCCAGAGGCCATCGTGGCAGCGACGGTCCCGCTCGGCCGTACCCCGGATCCGAACAGTGCGGCGATAAGCGGCGGAGTCACGATTAAGGCAGCCGACCCAGCAACCGCTGCGGCAGCGATCGAGCCTCCCAGGAGCCAGATGGCGATCTGGCCGAGGCGCTGATAATCCCTGCGCAAGGCAATTCTGGTGAGCGGTGGAAGTGAGCGCGCGCCAGCGGGGGTGGCCATCAGGAATGCCGCCCGGAACGCGGTCTGAGTAACGAATAGCACGGTCACTGCGGACTCCGAGCCCCCGAGCAACGCCAGCAGCAGCGGCCCGCCAGCGAGCAGCAGTTGCGCGGCGGATGTCCCGCCCACTGTTGTCGCGAGAAAGCTTCCGATCGGAAGCTCGTGCCCACCATTTGCAGGCAGCTCAGATCCCGTCGTCGCGTAGGCTCGCGCGCCCCGTGGCCACTCTCGGATCCAGGCGAGAGCGACGAGACTGCATAGAGGGATTGTCCACACGAATGCCAGTGGCGAGTGCGTCAGTAGGACTACAGGGATCCCGACAAGCAGGCGAATCGTGGAGTCCAGCCCAGTCAGCCATCCGTATGCTGCGAAATTACGCCTGCCGACGAGAATGCCGCGGCAGATCGCCAGCTGACCGAGGCTCAGAACGATCGCGCAGGATACGAGTGCGTAGCCGCCGCTGCCGTCGAAGAGCGAGGATCGGAGCAGATAGCCTGCGAGCGCCACCAGCAGCGCGGCGGCCAAGAGCACGCCGAGGATGGTCCGAAGCGCTCGTGCGAGATGCGTGCTGCCATTCCATCCGGCGGCGACGGTCCGGGTGGCGAATTGTTCCATCGGCACGAGCAGGATCGTCACGATCAGGAAATACAGCGTCCACGTATTGGCAACGGGGGCAAACGCGGTATTACCGAGCGTTCGTGTTCCGCCAGCCTGCCATGCGTAGGTCGCTATCCCGGCGATGAGGGTGCCCGCCATCATCGTGACCGTGCCATCGAGCATAAGCCGCTGTAGCCCGGTTCGCGGCCGGCCGCACGATGCTCCGACGTCAACCTCCGGCTGGCGGTAGTCGAGGGTGGTTGTGTGGTCCTGCGGTGGCACGATCAGTAAACCTGAGGCATCAAGCATGGACTGCGGGAATCTCGAAACGAGAGTTCAGGAAGGCGCCCGAGGGCTCCGAGCGGGCGAATCACGGTGGGTTAGTGCTCGGGGTCGTCTTGGCTTCAATACTAGTCGCCAGCGAGGTCATCGCTAGTCGCCGCGAGGTCATCGCCCCACCGCAGACGCAGGCGTGGTGAGATGGCTGGTGGGGCCGGGACCTTGCTCAGGCCCGGTGAGAAATTGGCAAACGGCTAGGATCGTTCCGCGCGGCGCTGCCGCACCCTTTCTATGTGCGGAATCTGCGGCCTCTACACGTCCTCCAAGCCTCTGCTGGCCCCGGATGAAGACGTGGCGCGGATGCTCACAGCCATCCGCCATCGGGGACCAGATGCGCAAGGGTCCCACGTTGAGCCGCGGGTGGCGCTCGGCGCTGCCCGGTTGGCGATCATCGACCTGGCAGGGGGCGACCAGCCGATCTACAGCGAGGATCGTGCGATCTGCGTCGTATACAACGGCGAGATTTACAACTACCGAGAGCACCAGAGTCGTCTGCGTGCTCGCGGGCACACACTGTCTTCCGAGAGCGACTCGGAGATCCTCGCTCACCTCTACGAGGACCATGGGATCAACTTCGTCTCCCGGCTCGATGGCATGTTCGCGTTCGCGCTGTGGGACAGGCGCGAGCAGGCCCTCTACCTCGTGCGCGACCGATTTGGCGTCAAGCCACTCTATTACCATTGGCGTGACGACACGCTGATCTTCGGTTCCGAGGTCAAGGCCCTGCTGGCCTCAGGTCGAGTGTCGCCCACGCTCGATCGCGGTGCGCTCGTGGAGTTGCTCACGTTTCAAAACGTGCTTTCGGACCGTAGTCTGTTCGGCGGGGTGCGTCTGCTCCCCGCCGGATCGATCCTGCGAGTGGACGCCACTGAGATGCGGATCTCGAACTATTGGCGACCCGAACCTCGACCGGACAGGCGAGTTGACGGCGCGGATGCCGTCGCACTGGCTCGCGAGGGCTTCAGTCAGGCCGTCAAGAACCAACTGGTGGCAGATGTCGAGGTAGCCAGCTACCTGTCCGGCGGCCTGGATACCGGAGCGATCGCCGCGGTCGCCGTCGAGCGGCTTCCTCGCTTGACTACGTTCTCCACTGGCTTCGACGTGTCAACAGCGGACGGCATGGAGACCGGATTCGACGAACGCGAGGACGCCGCTGCGCTCGCAAGCCTTCTCGGTACTCATCACCACGAGCTGCTTCTCGATGCGCAGGACATGGAGATGGTAGTGCCGCGCCTCGTGCGTCATATCGAGGAGCCGCGTATGAGCTTCTCATACCCCAACTACCTGACCGCCGGCATGGCCAGTCGCTGGGTGAAGGTAGCCCTCTCGGGGACCGGCGGCGACGAGCTTTTCGGCGGCTACCCGTGGCGGTACTCCATGGCGGACGGTCCCGATCCGATCGAGCGGTACTTCGTCTCCTGGACTCGTCTGCTCGACACGGTTGAGTTGAAGGAGGCGCTCAGCGACCGCATCCTAGTCGACGTCGACCTCGATCGGCCTCGCCAGGTCTTCGACCGTTATTTCGCCGAGAGCGAGGGGCTGCCGGTACTCGACCGTATGCTCCACTTCGAGTTTTGTACATTCCTCCGGGGGCTACTCCTCATCGAGGACAAGCTGTCGATGGCGCACTCGCTAGAGGTACGGGTCCCGTTCCTCGATAACGACCTTGTGGACTTTGCGATGACCGTGCCCGCCGAGGTCAAGCTCCGGGGCGGTCAATCCAAGCGCCTGTTTCGCGAAGCAATGATCGGGACGCTTCCTGAGGACGTTCGAAATCGCGACAAGACGGGCTTCACGCCCCCACAGGCGGCCTGGTTTCGACACGAGCAGTTCGGCTATACCGAACGCTTGCTCTTGTCCGATCGAGCTCAGGATCACGAGCTTTGGCGCCCCGATTTTCTGCGCCGCGTCCTAGGGGAGCATCGCACCCGTAAGAAGGATCGTCGCTTGCTGCTGTGGACGATGATCTGCCTGGAGTGGTGGCATCGTGTGTTCGAGGACGGCGAATACATCTCGTGAGGTTGAGGCGAGGCGACCAGGAGATCGGTTAGGCTGAGGCGAAATGGGCAAATAGACCGCGGAGACCGAGCGCTTCGGCGAGATTGCGCTCCGAGTACAGCAGGAGGTGACGAATCGTGAGCAGGCTACGTGTAGGGCTCGTCGGATTCGGCTATTGGGGGTCCAAGCTCGCACGCAACATCAGGGACATTCCCGATTGTGAGCTGGCCATGATCTGCGACGCAAACTCGTCCCATCGTGAGGTTTGCGCGGAGCGCTACCCCGGCGCTCGTGTCTGTGAGGGTCTTGAGGATGCACTTGAGGCATCGGACATCGACGCGGTCGTGTTGGCTACCCCGGCCTCGCTTCACGCCGAGCACGCGATAGCGTCGCTGCGAGCGGGCAAGCAGGTGTTCATAGAGAAGCCGCTCGCCCTCTCGGTGGCTGACTGCGACCGGGTCATAGAGGAGGCGGAAGCTCGCCGACGCGTACTCATGGTGGGCCACACGTTTCTGTACTCCGAGCCGGTTCGCTACCTTCGTCAGCTCATCCAAGAGGGAGAGCTCGGCGAGATTCTCTACGTATACGGACAGCGGCTCAACCTTGGGATCATTCGGCAGGATCTAAACGCACTCTGGAATTTCGCGCCCCACGACATTTCGATCCTTCTATACCTGCTCGGCGAGCGTCCGATCCGGGCAAGCGCCAGACAGTTCTCCGTCCTTGACCATCAGCTTGAGGACATGGCGTTCTTGGTGCTCGAGTTCCCGAGCGGGGTGGTAGGGCACCTGCACGATTCTTGGCTGGACCCGCGCAAGATCCGAGAGTTCACGGTGGTGGGGTCCGAGAAGATGGTAGTCTACGACGACACGGAGCTTGAGCTGCCGCTGAGGATCTACGACAAGGGCGTACGATCGCTGCCGCAAGCCCTGACCGCAGGAAGTGTGCGCTCATTTGCTCCAGATCAGGGTTTCGGGGAATTCAAGCTGCAAGTCCGGGCGGGCGACGTCGTGGCTCCAAGAATCGAGCCATCGGAGCCTCTGAGGAACGAGATCGAGCACTTCGTTCATTGCGCCCTGACCGGCGAGAGGCCGCTGACCGACGGTGCCCACGGTCGAGACGTGATCGAGGTTCTAGAGGCCGCGGAGCGCTCGTCGGCGCAATCTGGGACTGCTCAGGCGATCGGCCAGGCCGATCGATCCATCGCGTGAACATCCCGCTTTTGGATCTCGCCGCGCAGCATGCGGCGATCAGCGAGGAGCTCGACGCGGCGATCGCCGGGGTGTTCGCCCACGGACGATTTGTCGGAGGCCCCGATGTCGCGCGCTTCGAGGATGAGTTCGCCCGATATTGCGGCGTTTCGCACTGCGTGGGTTGCGCCAGCGGCACTGATGCGCTGACCTTGGCGCTCCGCGTCGCGGGCGTGGGGCCCGGCGACGAGGTCATCACGACCGCCATGACATTCGTCGCGACCGTCGAGTCAATCGTCGAGGTCGGCGCGACGCCCATCCTTGTGGACTGCGATCCAGACACGGCGCTCGTGACTCCGGACGTCGTTGAGGAAGCGATCGGTCCTCGCACGGCGGCGGTCGTTGTCGTGCATCTCTACGGCCAGCCAGTCGATCTCCCAGGGTTTCGGGCGCTGGTCGACAGACGAGGTCTGCTGTTGTTCGAGGACGCAGCACAAGCGCATGGCGCTGCATGGGAAGGAATACGCGTCGGTTCGTTCGGCGACGCGGCGAGCTTCTCGTTCTTTCCTGGCAAGAACCTCGGTGCGCTCGGTGATGCTGGAGCGGTCACGACCAACCGGGCGGATCTGGCGGACTCGCTTCGCCGTTTGCGCGACCATGGGCGCCTCGACAAGTACCGCCACGAGTTCTTGGGTGTGAACTCGCGGCTCGACTCGCTGCAGGCAGCTGTGCTATCTGTGAAGCTTCGTCATCTCGACGCTTGGAACGAGGCGCGTGCCGCTCACGCGGCCTCATACGACGCGGTCTTTTGCGACTGCGACAGAGACATCGTCGAACCGATCCGGCAGGCGCCTGAGGGAACCTCGGTGTTCCACCAATACGTGGTGCGGGTCAATAACCGGGACCGCTTGCAACAGCGTCTCGCGGCGGCCGGCTTCCAAACTGGTGTGCACTACCCACTGGCGTTGAATCGGCAACCCGCTCTCAGCGGAATGCTCGAGCCTGATAGCTATCCAAACGCCGATCGTCTAGCGGGGCGCGTGCTCTCTTTGCCGGTTTTTCCAGAGCTGTGTGTGGAGCAGCGCGAGTCGATTGTCGAGAGGCTGCTCGCCGAGGCAGCGCCGCGGACTCTCGGTGCCGCATCGCGATGATTGTCTTCGATCAGGTTGATCGTTCACAGCCCGTCTCGGGTGACTCGGCGTCGGCCGTCTCGGGATCGCGAGGCAGAAAGGCTGGGAGCTTCCCACCGGGCTGGCGCGGTCTCGCGCTCGCAAGCTTCGCCCTGCTCGTGCTGGCGGTGATCGTATTCGGCTATCACGTCATGCATGGAAGCTTCTACTACGACGACTGGTCCAATGCCGCTCGGACGGCATATCCGTCCAAACCTGGCTTTCTCGGTGCGCTCGATGTCTTCTGGGAAGTAACGGGGTACAGGCCGCTGCTGGCTTTGTACGTCCCGTCATTGCACGAGATTCTTGGCACCCACGAGCACGTACAGCTAGCCTGGGCCGTGCTGCTCGGCGTATTCATGTCGGCCTCGGTCTTTGCGCTTCTCAGCGCTCTTGGCTTGCCACGCATACATGCGCTCGCGATCTCCGCGCTTACGCTCATCTTCCCCGCCTCCGATGCTACGCGCCTCTGGCCAACCTCAGCCACGGCCAGTCTCGTCATAGGCATGTATCTGTGCGGTCTGCTTCTAGCCATGCGTGGGCTTGCGGCCCCGAACAGACGGGCGCGCGCCTGGTATCACGCTGGCGCCCTAGCCCTGTATTTGGCCGCCATCTCGACGTACGAACTGGTCGCCACAGTCGCCCTCGCCTCAGTTGCGTTCTACTACTGGCGTGGTGGACTGCGTAGAGCACTCAAGCGCTTCGCACTCGATGCGTCGGCGATCATCCTGTTGCTGGCTTACACGTTGTCCAAGAACAAAATAGACAAGTCCACCTCGTTTGATGAATCCGTGAGCCATGCACGCGCCATATTCAATCAAGGTCTCTCGGTGATCGCCGCGTCTGCCGAGCCGTTCGGCGCTCCGTCTCGCACGCCTGTGCTCATCGTGCTGTTTGGCGCAATGCTAATCAGTGGGCTGGTCTGGTGGCGCATCCCCGACACCGATCCCGCACGGCGTACGATTGGCGTCTGGGTGGCCGTCGCGGCGGCCGCGACGCTCTGGACATGGGTGGCGTGGGCTGTGTTCGTGCCGGCCGCGCCTTATTACTCGCCCGGCGGCCTCGGGGTAGGTAATCGAGTTAACGCACTCGCGGACGTCGGTATCGTGACTGCGGTCTACGCGGTCGTGATGCTCGTCGCAACCATCCTTTGCCGACTCCTGAACGTACGCGTGCGAGTGGCCACGGCACTTGGATCGCTGGTCGCGATCGCGCTCGGGATTGGCTACGTCCGCAAGGTCGATCACGACACGGTTGCCTGGGATCTGGCGTCACGCTGGCAGAATCGTGTGCTCGACGTCCTCCAGGAGCGGGTACCGCGCCCGCCGTCCGGGGCGACGGTCTACATGTTCGGCTATCCGTCGTATACAGCACCCGGTGTACCTACGTTTGCTAGCAGCTGGGATCTGAATGGTGCCGTCAAGCTGCTCTACCATCGCTTCGCGATCTCAGGTTATCCGGTGATCGCCGGGGCGACAATGGTTTGCACTAGAACCGGTATGTATCCCAGTGGGGCTGGTTATACCTCGGAGTACGAAGCGCGCTACGGTCTTGCGTACTTGGTGGATGTAGGCACTGGCCGCGTCTCGGTTCCACGCACTAGCGCGGAATGTCGGCGCGAGATCTCGGCGTTTTCCCCTGGACCGTTCGAACTGTCGGCGAGCTAACTATGAACTCTGCTAGCCTTGCGGCGCCCATACCTATGATCGCCGTACGCATTCCCATCAGCAAGCCCCTCGTTGGTCAGTTGGAGCATGAACGGGTGAAGTCCGTACTCGACAGCGGCTGGCTCACGCAGGGCGAGGAAACCTTCGAGTTCGAGCGACTCGTCGCGTCTTATTGCGGTGCCAAGCATGCCGTCGCCATGAACTCGGCGACTACCGCTCTGCACGTAGCCCTGCTGTTGTTGGGCACGGGTCACGGCGATGAGGTCATCGTACCCTCCTATTCGCACATAGCGACCGCAAATGCCGTGACCTACGCTGGGGCGAAGCCGGTGTTCGTGGACATCAGGCGCAGCACCTACAATCTCGATGAGAGGCGTCTCGGCGAGGCTATTACTGAGCACACAAAGGCAATCATCGTGGTCCATCAGGTCGGACTACCCGTTGATCTTCGGGCTGTGAGTGCGATCGCACAGCGACATGGCCTGCGAGTGGTCGAGGATGCGGCGTGCGCGCTCGGGTCCCTGTACGAAGGCCGGCGAATCGGTGGGCATGGGAACATTGCGGTGCTCTCGTTCCACCCACGTAAGGTGATCACGACGGGCGAGGGTGGCATGGTCCTGACGGATGACCCAGAGCTCGCTGAGATGGCTCGCAGTCTGGCATCTCATGGTGAATCCGTGCTCGACGTGCACCGGCACAATGCCATGCGGCCGACCACCGAGGAGTTTCCGCGTGTTGGGTTCAACTACCGAATGACGAACATCCAAGGAGCGATCGGAGTTGGGCAGATGTCAAGGCTCGACGGGATCCTCGCATCGCGTCGAGCTCTGGCACATAGGTACACGTGCAGCCTCAAGGAGGTGCCCGGTGTGGAGGTGCCCGTCGAGCCGGATGGCCATGTGCCTAATTATCAGTCCTACATGGTCAGGGTCACGCCCGAGACGGGCACCACCCGTGATCGGGTGATGATGGGCCTTCGGGAGGCCGGGATCGCGACGCGCCCTGGCATCACGTCCATTCATCGCCAGCCGCCCTACCGAGTACAGGCGGATCGGGCGACGCTGCAGGAAACCGAGCGAGCGCTAGAGGAGGTTCTGATTCTGCCATTGTATCCCCAGCTAGCGGAGGAGGAACAGGACGAGGTGATCCAGACATTTACGAGTCTAGCGACCGGCCGGTCATGATGGACACGAGTCTGAGTGTGAAGGGCAGTAGATGCCTTGTAGTCGGGGGCGCTGGACTGGTTGGTGCCCATATCGTCGAGGCGTTGATCAAGGCCGGGGTGGCCGAGATCGTGATCTATGATTCCCTGGTGCGCGGCACCAGGAAGCAGGTTGAGCGAACATCTGCAGGCTCCAACGATGTCGCGTTGGTCGTGGGCGACATTCGCGATGCCGAGCTACTCGAAGCTACGACGAATGGCATGGACTTCGTGTTCTCACAGGCTGCGATGTGGCTGCGGCAGTGTCAAGAGCACCCCCGGGAGTCTCTTGACGTGAACGTCATTGGAACGTTTAACGTCTTTCAGGCTTGTGTCGAGGCCGGCGTCAAGAAGATCGTGCATGCGTCGTCCTCGTCGGTCTATGGAGAGGGCCTGTATCTGCCCACGGACGAGGACCATCCGTTCAACAACGACCTCTTCTACGGGGCGACCAAGGTCGCGGGCGAGCAGATCCTCCGCTCGGTTCACAAGGCCTACGGCCTCGAATACGTCACGCTACGCTATCTGAACGTGTATGGCCCGCATCAGGCCAGCGGATCCGCTTATATGGACGTCATCGCCCACTTCGCGAATCGCATTGAGGCGGGCGAGCCGCCACGGATCGAGGGGGACGGCAGCCAGACCCTCGACATGGTCTACGTCGGTGACTGTGCACGCGCAAACCTGCTCGCGCTCGAGTCGCCAGTTACCGCCGAGGCGTTTAACGTCTGCTCTGGACGAGAGACCACAGTGCGCGAGCTGGCGGAGATCATGCTGCGGCTTTATGGGCGAGAGGACCTTGAGCCGGTGTTTGTCCCCCGGGATCAGAAGCTCGTAGCTCGTCGCTGGGGCTCGCCCACAAAGGCCTCGGAGATGCTGGGGTTCGACGCGCAGATCTCGAACGAAGAGGGGCTGCGTAAAGTGATAGAGGCTCGCACCATGTCAACTCCCATTGCGCCCCACGCAGCTTGACCAGCGAGGGGCGGACTGATGTCGATGCCCTGCTGAGCGGGCTTCGTGACCTGCATGCCGCGCTCACCGTTGACATGGCTCATCGGTTTCAACGTGACCTCCCATTTGCGGAGCTCGTTTTCGATCGTTGGGAGCGGGCGAAGCGTCTGGGTTTTGGGGACGACGCGTCGATCTATCACAACACGTACGTCATGGGTGACGTCGAGGTCGGGCGACATACCTGGATTGGACCGCTCGTGATGCTCGATGGGCGGTCAGGCATCAAGATCGGTGACTACTGCTCGATCAGCACAGGAGTACAAATCTATACACACGACACGGTCAAGTGGGCGCTAAGCGGGGGCAAGGCACCGTTTGAGCTCGGTGCGGTGCGGATCGGAGACTGCACGTACATAGGCAGCCAGTCGGTCGTCCTGCATGGGGTGACGATAGGCGATCATTGCGTCGTAGGCGCACACTCGCTCGTCAACTGCGATCTGCCGGCATACACGGTCGCGTTTGGCGTGCCCGCTCGTCCGCGGGGAAGAGTCGAGATGACCAAGGATGGCGAGATTCACCTTCGTCTTGACGATGGGTGACAGGGTTGCTCCGATGAAGCTGTCAATCACGATCCCGGCATACAACGAGGAGGCCACTCTCGAGGAGAGCGTCGACGAGGCGCTCAGTGCGGGCGCGGCGATCAACCACGACTTCGAGGTGTTGATCGTCAATGACGGGAGCAGCGATGAGACGGGGCGTTTGGCCGATAGCCTTGCTGCTGCTCGACCCAATGTTCGAGTTCTGCACCACGACCATAACCGTGGCTTCTCTGGCGCCATGCGAAGTTGTGTGGACGAGGCTACGGGTGAATACGTATTCCTGGGGCCCGCAGACGGGCAGGCGGACTTCGATGAGCTTCGCCGCTTCTGGGCAATTAAGGACCAATATGATCTGGTCTTCTCCTGCCGGGCGGACCGCCATGACAGCACCGGTCGCAAGGTGTCATCGGCAATCTGGTATGCGTTTCTGCGCATCCTCTTCGGGCGGTTTATTCCAGAATTCTCCTCCACTTTCCTCTTTCGACGCAGTGCGATTCCAGAGTTTCCGGTGAAAATCCGGCCGGACGCCTCGAACTTCCTGCCTGTTCTGTACCTGACCGCGATCGAGACGGGACGCAGCGTTGGAACGCTGAGAACAATTCAGCACCAGCGTCGAGGGGGGGAAGCTAAGGGGGGCAGCGTGACGAACAGCATGCGCACAGTCATCGAGGACATCGTGCTTTGGTGGCGTCTGCGGGTACGTCCGCGTCACTGAGTCTCGCCTGGCGCCCCAGCCGTAGGACGGGCTTATGTCCGTGCGGCTGAGTGACACTAGCCCAGGCGCTCGTAGGGCAACTGCAGCGCCCACTCCCAGCTGGCTCGGATGCCGTCCTCGAGAGGCGTCGTCGGCACCCAGCCGAGATCGCTACGGATTCGTGTGCAATCGAGCTGTGTCGCGGGGACATCTACTGGTCGTGCGGGGATCTGCCGTATGTTCGCTCGACAACCGGCGATCCGCTGAACGGCTTCCAGCAAGTTCCGCAGCGACCACGACTCGCCGGAGCCAACATTATAGATGGCCGGTCCGCTGGCCCCCAGGCCAGCAAGGACGGTCGCATCGGCAGCGTCGTCGATGAACACGAAGTCGCGTCGTACCTGCCCGTCGCCGTAGATCGTGATGGTCTCACGGTGTGCCAGGGCCTCACACCAGGCGGCCACCACGCCCTGCCCGCGGCGGGCCAACTGACCGGGCCCATAAGGGTTGGAGTAGCGGATTATCACTGGCTCGAACCCGTGTCGTTCGGCAAAGAACGTGGCATAGCGCTCCACGGTCAGGGAATTGTGGCCGTGGAGGCTGATCGGCGTGGTCGGGTCGTCCTCGCTCGTGGGGAGCCGTTTCACCGCTCCGTACACGGTGCCACCCGAGGAGGCGAGCACGATCCTGCGAGTCGAGGTCTCGCGCATCAGGTCGAGCACTGCGGCCGCCGGGACGACTGAGCTGATGATCGAGCCGCCGGGGTCGGTTTGGGCCATCGCTGGTGTGCTAGAGCCCGCCATGTAGAAGACGACGTCAGCTGCGTCGATCAGCTCCGCTAGGCCGTGGCCAGCGGGGAGATCCCCTTCCGCGAGCTCGATGTGCCCCTTGCTCGAGCGGTCCTTGCGCACGAGCCACTCGTTGAAGGAGCGACTGTAGACGATGACCGTATGCTCCCGCGCGGCGAGTCGGTGAGCCACGTGAGCACCGAGGAAACCGCCTCCCACGACCAAGTAGGTGCTCACCTGCGGGAAGGGAGGCAGCTCACGCCGACAACATTACTCATCCTGGGCGAGCTGGGCGAGGCTAGGCTTGGCCGGTATCGTCTTGGGATGTGCGGCGATCTCGCACCCAAGGGCGGGTGCGTACACTTCACGCCCGATGAAAGAGGCTTCGGACCCAACAACGTCGCTACGCGGCCGCTCGGAGCGGCTGAGGGAGTTCGTCGATGCCGCGCCGCTTGAGCGGGAATCGATATATCGTTTCGTGGCCGAGGAGGCTCGCATGCTGCCGCCCGGCGCGCGCGTGCTCGACATCGGTGCAGGTGAGGCACCGTACCGCGAGCTGTTCTGCGAACACAGATACATGACCCTCGATCGGGCGGACACACCCCATTCCGGTGAAGTTGATATGTATGGCTCCGCCGACTCGATTCCAGTCGACGACGGCTCGTTCGATGTAGTCCTCTGCACCCAGGTTCTGGAGCACGTCCCGCAACCACTGGATGCGCTGCGCGAGTTCCACCGCGTTCTACGCTCCGGCGGGACCATGATCGCAACCGTCCCGTTTGTGTGGGAGGAGCACGAGGCGCCGTTTGACTACTATCGCTACACGCGCTACGGCATAGAGCATCTCGCACGCGCAGCCGGCTTTGCTGATGTTGAGGTGCGGCCGCGCACGGATTGTTTCACCACTCTGGCTCAGCTGCTGCGCAATGTGCGCTGGGCGATGGGATCGGCCCCTGATGGCATGGATGCGCTGCGACGCCAAGCTCAGGAAGCATTGGACCAGCTTGCTGAAGCGGTTGTCACACTCGCTCCGCTAGATGTGGAGATGGTCCTACCGCTCGGTTTCACCGTGCGGGCGACGACCGGCGAGCGCATGGTGGCATCGTGAGCGACACTCGAATTCCAATTCTCTATCTAGCTCCGTGGGTCGACTATGGTGGCTCCGATACCAACACGCTCGATTGGTTTCGGTGGATCGATCGGTCACGATTCAGTGCATCGTTGATCACCACTCAGCCATCCAGCAATCGGCGACTCTCCGAGGCAGTTCCGTTCGCAACGGAGGTTTGGGCGTTGCCCGAGTTGATGGAGGGCAACGAATTCGCACCCTTCATTGCTGAATTCATCGGTTCGCGCAAGATCGACCTGGTTCATGTGATGAACTCGCGCATCGGGTTCGATCTCCTACCTGACTTCCGTGCGCTAAAGCGGCCGCCCAAGGTAGTCATTCAACTTCATGTGGAGGAGCCCACTCGCGATGGTTACGTACGCTACGTGACGACACGCTACGGCAGTATCGTGGATGCTTTCTCGGTCTCGAGCGCCGCCGTTGGCGATGCGGTCGTCGGGTACGGAATGTCGCGTGAGAAGGTCACCGTGATACCTACGGGCATCGACACGGATCTCTTCTCTCCGCAACGGGTAACGCCGCAGTCGGGACTCGCCGAGGACGCAGTGCATCTGCTCTTCGTTGCGCGGCTGGTTGCCCAGAAGGACCCGCTGTTGATGGTCGAGGTGGCGCGCGAGCTCCATGACCGTGGTCTCGCCTTCTGCATTCACGTCATCGGCAACGGTGATCTCGAGCCCGAGGTTCGGGCCCGGGTGGACAGCTATGGCTTGCGGGATCAGGTGATCTTCGAGCCGCCGACGCACGAACTTCGGCCCTGGTACGCGGCCGCAGACGTTCTGTTGATGACAAGTGTCTTCGAGGGTGTTCCGGTGATCGTCTATGAAGCTCTTGCCATGGAGGTGCCGGTTGTAGCGCCGACCCTGCCGGGGATCGTAGAGCTCATGGGCGACGGAGGCGGGGTGCTGGTGGAGCGGCGGGATTGCGCCGGAGACTATGCCGACGCGCTGCAGCCGTTGCTCCGGAGCCCCGAGGCGCGCCGTAGGGTAGGGCGAGAAGGCCGTGAGCTCGTCTTGCAGCGCTTCAGCGTGCAAGAGATGGCCTCCCACCACGCCGAACTCTACGAGGACGTGCTGGCCGATCTGACACCAAGCACGCGCAGAGAGACCAGCACGGCGCTTCCGCGACCCCGGTTTGCATTGCGGCCGGCGCGTGGCGCGCCTCGGGTTTCTGTTGTCACTCCCTGCTTCGATCACGGGCGTCCACTGCGGGAGTGCGTAGATTCAATTCGCGCCCAGACCTATCCGGATGTCGAGCTGATCGTGGTCGATGACTGCTCAACCGAGGAGGCTACGAAGACATACCTCGGCGAACTCGAGGCTGACGATGCCGTTGAGGTCGTGCGAATGCGGCGCAACGGAGGACCAAGTGCCGCACGCAATCAGGGCATAAGCCGAGCGACGGGACGCTACGTGCTCCCGGTGGACGCCGACAACTTGCTTCTGCCCGACGCGATCGAGCGACTCGTGGCCCAATTGCAGGGTGCGGGCGATCACGTGGGGTTCGTCTACCAGAACTGCCAGTACTTTGGAAATCGCGAGGATTACTTCGAGCCGCCCGTCTACAATCCCTGGCTGCTGGCTCGCCAGAACTACATAGACACGTGCGCGCTGATAGACCGCGACGTATTCGACCTCGGATTCGCTTACGCCGAGGACATCGTGTTCGGCCATGAGGACTGGGACTTTTTCTTGCAGCTGGCAGAGCGGGGGATCCAGGGCGAGCCCGCGCGTGGCAAGACTTTGCTATATCGCAAGGAGAGCTTCACGCGTTCGGATCTAGTCGAGTGGACAGGCTCGCCGTTTCATCTGAAGATCGCTGCGCGCCACCCGACGCTCTTTTCTACCGACGACTCGAGGAAGCCTGAGTCTGCTCCAAACACGAGCCTGAAGGCGCGCTGGGCTCCCGCACTCTCGCTGATCGCGATCGGATCGCTCGACGCGTCCGGCCTTGCCTGGGAAACTATCTGCGCTCGCTTGCGCGAACAGCAGTTTTGCGATTTCGAGCTGCTGGTCGCGCTCGACCGTGATGTGCAGTTCGACGGAGGTGGCCCGCCGGTTCATCAGCTGCCGACGCGGCTGGCTCAGCGCCCCGCAGAGTGTCTCGTTCATGCCCTGCAGGTTAGCCGCGGACGGCATGTGATGGTTACGACCGGCGCTCTCCCGGACTTGCTGTGCGATCCGGGAAGCATCGAGCGAATCGTCAGGCTGCTCGAGCGCAAACGGCGCAGAACCGTATTCTGCTTCGCCGATGCAGGCGCCGAGGTCCATCCCTTTGCCGTTTTGATTGGTGACGATCCGGACCGAGAACCACATTCCCTGGCCTTTTCGCGCACAGATACCTCGGCCCAGGACCTGCCACCAAGTCTCGATACGGGCGATCCCGTGGGCACGCTTGCCCGCTGGATGCAGATCCAGCGATATCACCTTGAGTGGCGCCACCTCCGCGCTGCCTGGGCTGGTCGGCAGACACCCTCGGGGGAGTTCCACAGCGCCACGGTCATGCCAGAGGGGTCGCGCGCTGAACGATCGGAGCGCAGTCTACGACTGGCCGCGAAGCCGGCTTTCGCTGGGGTCGCCGCGTCGGTGGCGCGCTGGACCGATGCGCCCACCTGGCTTCCCGCATGCACCGCACCCCTTGTGCGTAGCCAACGCTTCGGGTTCGAGGAATGGACGGCTACAGCGACGACTCTCCCACCCGAGGGCTACATCCCGGAGTACTACCTTGGCGTCGTACATCTGCGGGCGCTGCAGGGCACGAAGCGGATTACCCGCGATAACGAACATGGCTATGTATCGGTTGCCCTAGGGGGCGAGCCGACGGCTGACGAGATGGACGAGAGCCTCGGCTATGTGGAGGAGGTCGCGTTTACGATGCTCGAGCCTCTGCTTGTATGTCGCCATGTGGGAACTGGCGCGCCGCTGCTGATCTGTGGCGAGGACGATCCGCTGCGCGGCTCCGTCGAGTGGCCGCCCCTGGCTGTGCTCGGCTATATCGACCGCTTTCCGGTCAACCCACGGGAGGTTCCGACCACGCCTCCGACCAGAGCGTGGCTGCGAGGTCTGCTCCGTGTCGTCGATCCTGGGGCACGGAGGCACCGGGTCGCCCTCGGAGCGATGCCACCTGGTCAACACCCTTGGGAGCTCGGAGCCTTGCTGGACCGGGATCCGGGGGGCGGCGTCGCTACCTGGATAGATGCCGACGGACGTTTGCACACGGATAATTATGCGCCCACTCGACACCCCTACGATGTGCGCAGGACGCTCCGGTGGGTCGGGGCGCCCGCGAACTGGCGAGGGTTCGGTCGCGGGCAGGCGCGAGCCAGAGCGATGGTGCGCCGCAGCATCGAGGCCGCTCGACATACGGTCGACCGGCCGGGTCTCGCGGCGTCCCTTCCACGTCCAGGGGAGCCGGTTGCCTGGCTGTTGCCGGACCCCGGGCTGGACCGGCACCCGATTTTCTCGGCCATCCACCCGGTCACAGCTGATCAGCTCGTGACGCGGGACCCGAGTGAGGCTCGAGAGCTCGGCTACAGTCGTGCTCGGATACTCGGATACGCTCTTTCGCTTGCGCCCGTAACGGGTATGCTGCGGCGGCCCCACATGAGCATCCCATGGGGTTCGCGCTTCGGAGAGGCGCTCACACGCTCCGAGGATCCACACCCCGATGCTCCCTGACTTGGATGACTGACCAGCCGACAACCGAGCCGCCAATCGCAGGCGACTCTGCGACCGAGATCGAAACCGTCCTCGAGACGATGCGCTTTGACGTGGCCCGGCAGCTTCGCCAGCTGGGAACGGCAGCAGAGGCAGATGATCTCAGACGGCTGCCACGCTTCTCACCCGATCTGCCCGAGGAGCTCTCGCCCGAGCGAATAGCTGAGCTTCAGCAACAAATTGCTGCGCTCGAGCCGTGGCTGCAGGGACCCTTCATGCTCGCCGGCAATTTGGTGATTCCAGGGGTCTGGCGGAACGATCAGCGCTGGGCGTCGATTGGCGAGCACGTCCCCGACCTGAATGGCAAGCGGGTGCTCGACGTCGGATCGAACGCCGGCTACGATCCGTTCATGCTGCGGCTGCGCGGCGCCAGCGAGGTGATGGCCTGCGAGCCGTTTGCGTTCATCCACCAGGCACAGTTCCTAGAGTCGATCTATCGCACCGGCATCGATTTTCGCCAGATCGGATGGCAGCAGCTCGATCCCGAGGAGCATGGTCGTTTCGACCTCGTGCACTGCAACGGTGTTCTCTACCACGAGCCGAATCCGATCGGGATGTTGCTACGGCTCCGATCGATGCTCGCGGATGATGGCGAAATACTGTTCGGCTCGATGTTGCATGCTTCTGCTGAACAGTCTGAGTACATCCGTTTCGTGCCAGATGCGTACGCGGGCGATAGGACATGGTGGTTCGTTCCCGGGCGGCTGGCGATGCGCTGGATGCTCGAGGTAACCGGGTTTGCGGTTGAAGAACTGATATTGGCCGAGGGCCCGCGCGGGGAGTTCCGGACGCTCAATGCCTACTTTCGGGGGCGGCCGGCTGCGATAGTCCCTGAGCTCCAGGATCATGGCTCGACAAGCAAGTCCTCAGCACCACCGCCCGTGAGGTTCGCGCCGGGGCACTATTACTCGCCGATGTACGATGCACGCGAGCTCGCAAGTCGACGCGAGCAGATCTGGCCGCAGACACCTCGCCCGACGCCTGACATCGACTGGCGCGACCATGTGCAGGTGGAGCTCTGCGAGGAGGTGTTCGCTGCCCAGGAGCCGCTTGAGTTTCGACGAGACGAGCCCGTCGATCCGAGTGAATACTGGGCCCTCAACAGCCAGTACCCGCCACTGGATGCATGGGTTCTAGCCGGGTTGCTTCGTCACCTGCGTCCAGCCAGGATGATCGAGATCGGGTGCGGATACTCGTCGCTGGTTGCAGCTAGGGTTAATCGAGAGGACCTCGACGGCTCACTGAACTTTGTGTGTATCGAGCCCAATCCCCGCCAGTTCTTGGTCGACGGTGTCGCGGGCATCTCAGATCTGCGGATCGAGAAAATCCAGGATACGCCACTGGAGTTTTTCGATGACCTTGGCGAGGGCGACATCTTGTTCATCGACACGTCGCACACGGTCAAGGCGGGCGGTGACGTCACCTGGATCTTCCACGAGATAGTACCTCGGCTGGCGCCAGGCGTCTACGTGCACATTCACGACATATTCCTGCCAGGCGATTACCCGGAGCCATGGGTACTTGAGGGCTGGGGCTGGAACGAGAGCTATCTGGTGCGTTCGTTTCTCAGCTACAACAACGCCTTCGAGGTCGTCTGGGGAGCCCAGTACATGACCCAGCTCCACCCAGAGAGCATCCTACAAGCGTTTCCAAAGCAGGCCCAATTCGTCGACCGGACGGGTGCAGCGTTGTGGATCCGCCGGAAAGCTCTGTAGCACCCGCGGGGTCAAAGCGCGGCACGCGACGAAGCAACGCGGCCGAGTTACCGAAGCTCTACGCGCACCCTGCGGCGCCTCTCGATGTATGACGCCGCGGCGGTGCTCAGCAGCCCGGCGGCCACAACGGCGCTGACGTTGACCAGTTGTGCGCCGGTGTCCCAGATTTCGTCGGGGATGCACAGGAGCACGGCGAGGGCGACCGTCCAGATAGCAATGGTCGCGGTTCTCATCCAACGGCCGGTGAGCAGACCGAGGCACGGTCCGGTGCCCAGCAGCGCGATGAGGATGACGCTGTTGTCGAGGATCGCATCGGTGACCGCGATGACCATGCTGAGAACAAACGCGAGCCACCAGATCCTCCTGACAGACCATCCGGCCAGAAGCGATTGATCGTACGCCGGAAGCGCGGACTCGCTGCGAGCTTGCCCGAGGCGTTGGGTTCCATGCTTGACCGCTCGAAGCGGGGCGGTGAGTCTCCAGCTTGCCGACGCATGCTCCGCGTCGAGCCAGCGGCGCAGCCTGTCCACCTCCTCGGCCCGACGACGGACGTCATCCTCGAGGGCTCGGCGGCAGCGATAGCTCTCAGCCAGCGTATGGGCCACCAGGGCCTCGCGATGACGAACCTCGCGATCGTCCGCGTCGTGCTCCGCGATCAGTCGCAGGTGCTCATACATAGCCTCGAGCTCCTGCGCACCGGCAAGCTCCGCCGGCTCCTCGCGGGCGTCGGCGCGGCGCAGTGCGGGGTCGAAGAAGGCGACCACAGCATCCAGCGCCAGCGGGTCCACGGTGGAGGCGTCGTCGTGAACGAACCCGGCCAGCCGCCCGGCGACTCGGCGGGGGTCCTCGAACCAGTCTTCGTAGAAGACGAACATGCGGCGCTCGCCGGCAGTCTGCCTGAGCGCGGCCGCGTTCATGTCGAGCCACAGCCCGGCCGTCGCGTGCGGCGTGCCCCCCGGCGGGTCGAGCTCCTGCACCGAGCGCACGAATGCGCGTGCGCGCCTGACGCAGATCAGATAGTCCATCTCGCCGACAACCCGCTGCCAGAACGGCAGCAGGACGATCGTCCGCGGGTCCTTGAAACCCCACCGCCGGCCCGGCACTGCCAACTCTTCGGTCACGGCGACCGCGCGCTCGCGCACGTCCTCCAGTCCCTCATCGTGGGCCCATCCGGCCGTGAGGTCGGGGGGCCGATACCAGCTCCCCCCGAGACGCTCCAACAGCTCTTCGTTGAGCTGCAGGATGGCCGTGTTCTCCCAGAAGCCCCGTTCGTTCTGCTCGCTGGCGCTCATCAGGTCTTCCTCGGCCCCCAGGTGCACGCCGAGCAGGTTGATCGCCCGCGCGGCCAGCGAGGTGCCGCTGCGGCCCACGCTGAGCACGCATACCGGGCGCTCGGAACCGATACGCGACTCGCGGCCCATGATTTGATAACGCTACACCGGATGTTTGCTTTGCGCGGCCCCCCGATCGAGGCGGTTCGTCGTCCAGCGATCGGCCCACCCAGTCAGGCATTCCGCCTGCCCTGCCGATGCAAGCGGAAATGCTCGACCATCCCGCCAGCCGAGTCTCACAACGCGGTCGCCGGCTCGCGGCGGGCCTGGCTCTCGCCGGTCTCCTGGCCGTCTGGGCTCCCGCCGGCAGTCCCGCGGCGATCGTGCCCTTCGGCAGCCCTCTGGCGGTGCCCGCCACGTTCAACACCGCCGAAGACCTCGGCTACTCGGGCACCTACACCCCCGTCCCGCCGAACCCGGAAGCCCCGAACGGAATCTTCCACACGTTCCACTACGGGGCTGACTCGGCGCTGTGGAACATCGCGTCCGCCGATGGTTCTCCGCAGGCCCCGGCCACGGGCCAGGCGCTGAAGGTCAGCCTCGAGGGCTGTGCCCAGGCCGCGTCCAACGGCCCCCCGCCGCTGACCCAGATCCACTTCCAGGACATCTCGCCGCTGCCCGCCGGAGGCGGCGCCAAGGTCAACATCACCTCCCAGGCCTTCGAAATCCCGGTCTGCGGGCAGAACGGCGCGAGCGGCTCGACCGTCAGCACCTACGAACCGATCAACCTGTGCGTCAGCGCCGGCGACTACGTGGCGTTCAACGACGAGGGCGGCTACGTCCCCAACGTCTACCGCAACGGCGTCCCCTACCAGGTGATCGGTTCGGCCAGCGCATCGACGATGGACTCCTTCCTGAAGAACAACGGCACCGGCAACGGCGCGCTGTTGTCCACCTCGGACCTCAGCGCCGACGAAGGCTTCGCGGTCAACCGCGGCGAGGAACTGATGCTGCGGGTGCTGCTCGGGACCGGCTCGAACGCCACCCACATGTGCGCCGGCGGCACGGCCGGCCTGCCGCCGGCGCTCCCGCCCATCAGGGTCGGCCGGCAGACCGACGGGATCAACCACGAACGGATCGTCTCGGTCGCCATCTACTGTCGCCTGACCCCCGAATGCAAGGGCGTCGCCACCCTCAGCATGGGCGGCGAACAGGTGAGCGTCGGCAACAGCGGATTCAGCTTGCGCGGCGGCACCACCAGCCACCTGCCGATCCGTCTGTCCCCGAAGCTGATGGGGCTGATCCGCAGGGACAACGGTGTCGAGACGAGGCTCACAGCCGTCGTGAACGGCAAGACGATCAGTCAGACCATCGCCGTGAAGATCCTGTAGGCGCCGGGCGCCGCCGAGCTGTCGGCGAGGATCACCCGGCTGCGTGCGGTGGCCTGTCCGCGGGCAGCTCGGCGATGGCATTGGCTCCCCGCATCGCCAGTGCTTCCTGGCGTGTCATGGGTTGTTCGGCGAACATCTCCTCGGCCGATACAAGCCGTACGTCGTCACGCTTGGCGCGCTCCAGGAGGCGCTTGTGGAAGTCCCGCGCGAAGACGTACAGGGCGGCGGAACCCGCGCCGCGGATCTGGCCGCGGAGCTCGATCAGGCGATCGAGGTCATGCGTGTCGGCCCGCGTCGACCACTTGCACGACCCGACGGCGATGATTCCCTTCCGCCCGCGCGCGACGAGGTCCACCTCCACGTCATGGGTGCGTGTCCAGTACGCGCCGATGTCCTGCGCGCCCGCCAGCTGCGGATCGGTGCTGTAGCGTCCGGCCCAGTCGCGACACACCTGCTCGAACACGCTTCCCATGTGGTTGTCTACATCGGCGAGGATCGCCTCGCATACCTCCTCGACCCTGCCTCGTTGCAGGCGCGAGCGGTTGGGGTAGACGTAGCGGAACCAGAATCCGAAGAACGGGTCGCTCACCCGCCAACTCGCCGACCCGTTGCCGCCGAGCGGACGGCGCTCCTCGATGTAGCGCAGCGTCGCGAGCCGGTCGAGGCGGCTGCTCAGCAGCTGTCCCGAGGAGATCTTGGACTGGTGCAAGATCTCGTTGAACTGGGTTGCGCCGCGTGCGATGGCGCGCAGGAGCTCATAGTAGTTGCCCGGCTCGCGGATCGTGCTCTCGCCCCTGATCAGCTGCATCGGCTCTTCGAACAACGGCTCGTCCTTGGTCAGGATCCTGCGCTTGAGGATCTCGCGGATGGGGGCCTGTCCCGCCCAGACCTGGTACTGCGCGGTCCCACCCAGGATCCCGTAGCGGAGCAGCTTCTGCGTGGTGCTCGTGGTGGCGGGTGCGAACCGACCCGCGTCGCGATAGTCGAACGGCTGCAGAAACGGGCGGTAGCCGGCCCGGCCGAACATCGGTCGCTCACCCTCCAGGAGCTGCTCCATCATCGTCAGCGCGCTGCCGCTGATCACGAGGGCGATCGGCACCCGCGACCGCTCCCAACGGTCGAAATGGCGCATGATGATCGAGTCCAGCAGCGGTTCGGCCAGCAGCATCCACTGGAACTCGTCGAGCACCACCACGAGCGGCTGCAACCCAGCCTGCTCGCCGAGGACGCTCAGGGCCTCGTTCCAGTCGCCGAAGGCGATCGGCGCTTTCACGAGCCGTCCCAGCTCGGTCGCCAACAGGCCGAGGTGTCCCCGTGCCTCCCCCTCGTCGGCCTGGAAGTAAACGAGGCGGTGATCCGCGTAGCTGCGGTCCAGCAAGTAGCTCTTGCCGACCCGCCGGCGCCCCCGCATCACGACAAGCTGGGGCGCCTCCGCGGCAGCCTCGCGCAACCGCTCGAACTCTTCCCCACGGTCGATCATGTCGGCAATCTAGCAAATTTATGACTTGCAAAACTATAAGTGTGCAAGTTATGGTTTTGTCAGAGGCACCAGTCCCAGCAGCGCAGCTCCCGCGGCGCCGGCTCCATCGCCACGGCGCCCGCCGCGTCCGGGCCGACCTCGAGCTCGGCAACCCACGGCCCGCGCTCGGCGTCGAGCTCTGATGCACCCCCGATTCCCACCCCCAGGCACTTCAGCTTCGCCTCGTGCCGAGCCCACGCCCGCAGGAACTCCCGCTCGCGGTCTCCCGGATCGAGCTCCCGCAGACGTTCCGCCTCGGCCGCTCCGAAGATCCGCGCGGCGATGGCGACCGCGTAGACCGGTCGGTGCGCCCGCTCGAGGTCCACGCCCACGCTCCCCGCGGTCGTGAACCCGTACAGGGCCAACTCGCCCGAATGGGACAGGTTGAAGGACATCCTGCTCGGCTTCTGCGTCATCTGCCCCTCGTGCGCGGCCGCCGACTCGGGCGCCGGGCGCCCCCGGGCATCGTCCAGCAGCGCAGGCTTGCCGTGCGCGCCCGTGGCGAAGCGCAGCGTCCGCGGGTCCTGCTCCAGATAGCGCCCGAGCAGCGCCCTGAGCACGCCCCGCGAGCGCATCCACAGCTGCCGGCCGTGCTCGCTCACCAAGCTCTCCGCCCGCTCCTGCTCCTCCTCGCAGAGCAGTCCGCACACATCGTCTGCCACCGCGCTCAGGTTCGCCCGCCACACATGGACCGCTCGCTCGGCCAGCACCGGATGATCCGACCCCGCCGTCCACGGCACCTTGGCGATCACGGACGTCGGTGGCTGGGGCAGCGGGCCGCTCGGCATAGTCAGCTCGAATATACGTCGGACGGGCGGTCTCGATACAACGCTACGGGCGGTGACCGGCGCCGACAGGGCTGTACGAAGGCACCCGCCCCCGCGTCTCCCTCAAACGGTCCCGCCGCCCGCTGGGCCCGCTCCCGGCTACCCTCTTGCGCCTATGCGCGTCCTTCCCACTCGGCTTTCCGGACTTCTCGCAATCGAGCCGTCCGTCCACGGCGATGAGCGGGGCTTCTTCATCGAGACCTACAGACGCCAGTGGCACGCTCAGGTGGGGATACCAGAGGAGGAGTCGTTCGTCCAGGACAACCATTCCCGCTCCACCCGCGGGGTGGTCCGGGGTATGCACTTCCAGGTCGGTTCGGGTGTCGCCAAGCTCGTGCGCTGCGCCCGCGGACGGATCGTCGACGTCGCCGTCGACCTCCGCGCCGGCTCGCCCACCTATGGACAGTGGGAGGCCGTGGAGCTCGACGATCAGACCATGCGCGAGGTCTACGTGCCCGTCGGCTTCGCCCACGGGTTCTGCGTCCTCAGCGACGTCGCCGACGTGCTGTACAAGCAGACCGCCTACTACGACCCCGACCTCGAAGCGGGGATCGCCTGGAACGATCCCGAGGTCGGCATCGTCTGGCCGCTTCCAGCCGCCGAGCTGACCGTCTCCCCCCGCGACGCCGCCGCGCCCCGGCTCAGCGAGATCGCCGCCCAGCTGCCCTTCCGGTGGCATCCTTAACGCGCGATGCCCACGCCCCCCCGACTCGAGCGCCTGCGCGAGCGCACCAACGGCTACACCGTCACCCCCGAGCAGTACGTCCACGTGGCCTATCTGGCCGTCGGCGCCCTCACCCTGATCGTGCTCACCGGCGCCGCCGTGCGGCTGACCGGCTCGGGCCTCGGCTGCCCCACCTGGCCCAAGTGCTACGGAAACGTCTACCCGCCGCTCAACACCCACGCCGTGATCGAGTTCTCCAACCGGCTCATCACCGTCCCCGTGTCCATCGCCGCCGGCCTCGCCTGGCTGGCCGCGCTTCGCCGCCGTCCCTACCGCCGCGATCTTCTCTGGCTGGGCGCCCTGCTGCCCCTTGGCGTCATCGGCCAGGCCGTGCTCGGCGGCTTCACCGTCAAAGGCGCCCTCGACTACGGCTGGGTGATGGGCCACTTCGCCCTGTCCATGCTGATCCTCCTCGCCGCCGTCCTGCTCGTCTGGTGTGCCCGCCAACCCGACGGCCGACCTCCCATCGGCGCGTCAACCCGCCGGCGAGCCCCGGGCGGGCGCCTCGGCGGCGATCGCCCCGGGCGGGCGCCTCGGCGGCGATCGCACGCTCGTCCGCTCGCTGCGTGCGCTGGTCGCCCTCGGCGCCCTGACCATCTTCGCCGGCACCGCCGCCACCGCCGCCGGACCGCACGCCGGCGGCTCGCCCGGACAGAAGATCAACCGGCTGAGCTTCGACGGCCGGGGCACGATGGACTTCGTCATCCACCGCCATGCCGAGATCGCCCTCGTCTTCAGCCTGATCGCCGTTTGCCTCTGGTGGCTCGCCCGCCGCCGGGCCGCCCCGCCGACGGTCCAGCGCCCGCTGACCGTGCTCTGCGTGCTGCTCGCCATCCAGGGGGCCGTCGGGCTCGACCAGTACGAGACCCACCTGCCCACGGAGCTCGTCTGGGTGCACGTGGCCCTCGCCTGCGGGGCCTGGCTGGCCGTCCTGTGGGCCGCCTGCGCCGCCGGCGCGTTCTCCCGCAGCCCGGCCACGAGCGGCGCCCCGCGGGCCCGCGACAGGCCCCTGGGCTCCGTCGCCCCGCTCGAGTTCCCCGGAAATTAGGGCATCTTCTGCGCCCCAAACCCGTGTTCGGGCATGTCGTCGTCCTCACCAGCGGTTAGCCTGGTGCAAGCAACGACACTCGAGAAGGGAGTGGCATGACCAAGAACGAGCTAGCCGAGCAGGTCGCCGAGCGCACTGGACTGGCCGCCAGCCAGGCACGGCAGGTGGTTGAGGCGGCGATCGAGGTGGTCTCCGACGAGCTGGCCGGCGGGGGTGAGGTCGCGCTTGCCGGCTTCGGCAAGTTCAGCGTCAGCCAGCGCGCTGCCAGGCAGGGGCGCAACCCCTCCACCGGCGAGACGATCAACATCGCGGCCTCCAAGGCCGCCAAATTCTCCGCCGCGAGCGCCCTGAAGAAGCGCCTCAACGGCTGACCGGCAGCTTGCGGGCGGTGGCAGAGATCACCGGCCCACGTGGGCCGGTGATCTCTGCGATCAAGTACAGCAGGCTGACCACACGTAGGGCAATCCTCAGGACTCGGTAACCCACGTGGGTGCTCTTGCCACGAACAGCGTGTAGTTCATCCAGTCGCCCGGCTCCGGTCGTGACCGCAGCTCGCGCTCGACAGCCTCGAGGATGGCGCCGAACTCGCCATGGTCCATGCCCACCACGATCGCGCATCCGGCGTGCTCGCGTCCGGCCTCGGCCCAGCGCCGCGCGATCACCGGGAAGTCCTTGACATCGAAGGTGACAAATATCCGATCTTCTGCCGCCGCGAGCGACAGCAGCTCTTCGTCGGTGATGCCATCGAGCTCACGCTCCTCGTCGGCCGCTCGGACGTCGTGCCCGTTGCCGCGCAGTGCACCGGCGACGCGGGGGCCTGAGATATGAGCATCGAGGAAGAGCCGCATCTGACGCCGTGCGTGGCCGTCAGTTGCGGGGCTTGCTCACCGCGATGAACGGGAACTCCGTCTGGAGCTGCTCGATCGGACGGCGATTCTCCGCGATCGCAGCGTCGATCTCCAGGGGGAAACGTCCGTAGTAGGCCAACGCGAGTCTGATGCTGCGCTCGTTTGCGCTCCCTCCAGCAACCATACGCTCCACCGACTCGATGTCCCGGTGGGCGTCCACGATCTGCCACACGTCGAGGGCGGTCCCGATGACCCACGCGCGACGATCCCAATCGGTGCCCCTGAAGGCGATACCGGGGAACAACCGCGTGCGCAACGCCTCTCCGGCAAGCGCCTCGACCACGGCGCCCTTGCTGCGACCGGTACGCGTCGCCTCCAGCTCGACGAGCGTCTCCACATCCTTTGATAGTCGCATGCTGAAAGGAGCCGACTTAGCACTCATCCGGACAGCGTATCACGAAAATTACGACGTAATCGCGCAACAAGATGCTCCACAATGCTGGTCAGCCAAGCCAGCCTCGACAGCCTCGGCATTCCCGCTACGCCCCTGACGTCCGAGGGTCAAGCAGGTCAAGGACGCAGGGAGCGTGGCGTGCTGGCCGAAACGGGGATGCGAGCGGAGCGAGTGTCTCCCGGCTTCGGTACGCGAGCGACCGAGGACGCAGAGATGCGCCGACCCTCGGACGTCAGCCGCAGCCGGTGTTGTTGCCGCAGGAAGAGCAGGTGTAGCAAGACCCGGTCCGCTGCATCATCCCTCCGCACTGGCTGCACGCCGGGCCGAGGTCGAGGCCCTGCAGCCGCGCGGGGACCACGGGCGGGGATTCCGTGAACGAGCTCGCCGCCGGGGTGCCCTCGCCGCCGTTGCCTCCCGACGCTTGGGGTCCATCTCCCTCCTGGGTCTCGGCCGGAGGTCCGGCGGTGTCCGAGGCGCTCATCGCCTGTGCCGCCTCCTGCGCGGCTTTGCGGGCGCGGACCGCGGGGGTGAGGATGCCGAGCTCGTCCTGGGCGTCCACGTCGAGGAAGCGCGAGGCCAGCCAGCGCATGATGTAGTCGGGCATCGACTTGGCGAACGGGATCTCCGGGTTGCCGGTGATCCCCTCGGGCTCGAAGCGCATGTAGCTGAACTTCTGAACGAGCGTTTCCAGCGGTACGCCGTACTGCAGGGCGATCGAGATGGCGGTCGCGAAGGAGTTCATCATCCCGCGCAGCGTCGAGCCCTCCTTGCCGATGTCGGTGAGGAAGATCTCCCCGACCGAGCCGTCCTCGTACATGCCCGCGGTGATGTAGCCCTCGTGTCCGGCGATCGAGAACTTGTGCGTGATCGACTGGCGCTCGCGCGGCATCCGCTTGCGTCTCGGGCCTGCCTCCGCCAGCGCGTTGCTCACGGCCTGCTCGACGATCGCGTCCACGTCCGCTGGCTCCTCGAAGCCCTTCTGGGCATCCGTACGCAGCGCCTGCGCGGTCTTGGACCCGTCGCGGTAGATCGCGAGCGCCTTGATCCCCAGGTGCCAGGCCTGCGTGTAGGCGTCGGCGATGTCCTCGACGGTCGCCTCCTGGGGCAGGTTGACCGTCTTTGAGATCGCCCCCGAGATGAACGGCTGCACGGCGCCCATCATCTTCAGGTGGCCCATGTGCGAGATCGCCCGCTCGCCCACCGCCACGTCGAACACCGCCAGGTGCTCCTCGCTCAGCCCCGGCGCTCCGAGGATCGTGCCGTGCTCGGCCAGGTGCGCCTCGATCTGCTCGACCTGCTGCTCGGAGTAGCCGAGCGTCTGCAGCGCCAGCGGCACCGTTTTGTTGACGATCGTCATCTGCCCGCCGCCGACGAGCTCCTTGAACTTGACCAGCGAGAAGTCCGGCTCCACGCCCGTCGTGTCGCAGTCCATCAGGAAGGAGATCGTGCCCGTCGGCGCGAGCACCGTGGCCTGGGCGTTGCGGTAGCCGAAGCGCTCGCCCAGCTCCACGGCCTCCTCCCACGAGCGCCGTGCCGCGGCGAGCAGCTCCGTGTCCACGCAGGCTGTGTCGGGGATCGCGTGGGAGGAGTCGCGGTGCATGCGCATCACGTTGTTGTGCGGCTCGCGGTTCTCGGCGTAGCGGTCGTAGGGGCCGAGCACGGCTGCCACCTCGGCCGAGCGACGGTATGCCCTCCCGGTCATCAGCGCGGTGATCGCAGCCGCGGCGCCGCGTCCGTGGTCGGAGTCATACGGCATGCCGTTGCTCATCAGGTAGGCGCCGAGGTTGGCGTAGCCGAGCCCCAGCTGGCGGAAGGCGCGGGCGTTGAGCGCGATCTCCTCGGTCGGGTAGCTGGACGGTCCGACGACGATCTCCTGGGCCAGAAGCATGATGTCGACGGTGTGCTCAAAGGACTCCACGTCGAGCGTCCCGTCGTCGCGGCGGAACTTCATCAGGTTCAACGACGCGAGGTTGCAGGCCGAGTTGTCCACGTGCATGTACTCGCTGCACGGATTAGAAGCGTTGATCCGTCCGCTGTTCGGCGAGGTGTGCCAGTGGTTGATCGTGGTGTCGTACTGCACGCCCGGGTCCGCGCAGCGCCAGGCCGCCTCTGAGATCTCGCGCATCAGCTCGCGTGCGCTCACCGGCTCGCCGACGGGCTGACCGGTCGTGCGGGAGATCAGCCGCCACTCCCGGTCCTCCTCGACCGCCCGCATGAACTCGTCGGTCACCCGCACCGAGTTGTTCGCGTTCTGGTATTGGATCGACTTGAAGCCGTCGCCGTCGATCGACATGTCAAAGCCGGCGTCGCGCAGCGCGGCGGCCTTGTCCTCCTCCTTGGCCTTGCACCAGATGAACTCGCGGATGTCGGGGTGGTCGACGTCGAGCACGACCATCTTGGCGGCGCGGCGGGTCTTGCCGCCGGACTTGATCGTGCCGGCCCACGAGTCGGCGCCGCGCATGAACGACACCGGCCCCGAGGCGGTCCCGCCCTTGGCCAGCGGCTCCATCGACCCGCGGATGTTCGACAGGTTGATGCCCGAGCCGGAGCCCCCCCTGAAGATCATCCCCTCCTTGGTGTTCCAGTCGAGGATCGACTCCATCGTGTCGTCCACGCTGAGGATGAAGCAGTTGTGGACCGCTACGTTGTTGGTGAGGAACTCGCTTGACTCGGTCTGGATGTCGTAGACGTTCATCTCGCCGAGGTGCTCGATCGAGACGATCTCCTCCTCGCGCAGATCGGGGCAGCGCTTCTGGCCGCGCAGTGCAAGGGACTCGAGTAGCTTCTCCTGCTTCTCGTGTCCGACGAAGCCGATCAGCTCGGCGAACCGCGCGCGCTCGGAGCCGATCGAGATTGCGACCTCGTGGAGGTCATGACGATCGCTGCGCTTCTCGCGTTTGCGGAGTCGGCGCGAGTAGACCCCGAGCGTTCCCAGGAGCAGTTGCACGTCCTCGGTCCACTGCTCGCCGATCACCGCAAACGCGACACGCGCGTTCTCACAGTCGCGGTCGCGGCGTACCGACACGTAGCCATCGGCCTGGAACAGGCTACGCAGGTAGGCCGTGATCTCGTCCCGAGACGACGTGAATAGTCGCTGCGGGACTCGTATCTCTGTACCTCGTGCGAGCAGGCCCCAACGCTGGACAAACTCGCGAAGGTGCTCCCCGTAAAGGCGGATGCGACGCACACGCGTCGTCTGCGTGTCAGCATCACGGACCTTGCGGTGCACCTCCGGGAAGACCGCGTCCAGGTTCTCGATGATCCAGTCGAACTCGTCGTCGTTGGCAACCTGGAACTCGATCGTCAACGAGCGGTTGGTTCCCGTCGCGTACTGGCCCACGAATCCATCGGCCTGAAGCCAGCCGGCAAGCGCAGCCTCGGCCACGGCTACGCGGTCGGTTTCGCTGAGAAGCTCAAACGCTTCACCGACGCTGTCGGCGCCGACAGCCACGCGCACGGGCTCCGCGACCTTGCAGCGGTGCGGATGCAGATGCATGCGCATCCCCGGACGAAGCTGATCCACGCGCAGCCATTGGGGCTGCGTGCGGCGTTCTGCAACTACCTTGACCACGTGATCGGGCGTGGCTTCGACGAAGCTGCCATTACGCAGCTTGACTCGACAGACCGGCTTGCGGCCATTGTTCTTGACCGCAACCACCCGAGTGGTCCCCGTGGAGTCGTAGACCTCGCGACCGATCTCCTCGTTCTCGACGATCTCGCCGATGGGGACCATTCCGTTAGGTGTAGACACCAGCGCGTGGTAGGGGAGGCATGCCGAACACTGAGGGCTCTCCTCGAAGCCGACGTTGAACCACACGGGCGAGTTGAACGCGGCCATCTGGTGCAGCAGGATGTGGGTCAGCTCGTGGTTGAACGTGCGCGCGTCCTCTTCGCTTGCGAAGTAGCCCCTCGAGCGGCCCCAGCCGGTGATCGTGCCGGCGACTCGGCCGATCATCTCCTTGACCGAGCGCTCGCGCTCGGGCGCTCCGACCTGGCCGCGGAAGTACTTCTGGGCGACGATGTTGGTCGCGTTCTGGGACCAGCTCTTGGGGAACTCGACGTTCTCCTGCTCGAACGCGACCCGGTCGCCGTGGCCGATGCGGGCATCCCGCAACTCCCACTCGAGCGTATCGAAGGGATGCACCCCCGGCGTCGTGAACAGACGCCTGATCGACAGCGCCTCGCCGGGCGTCGTCTGAGGGGAGATGGTGGGGTGCGGGGTGGGGTTCATCGGGCCTTCCTCCTCTGCTGCTCCGGCGTCGCTGACGCCTGCTCGGCTTGTTCGATTTGGGGCGGGCTGAGCATCCTCTCGAACGCCGCGGTCGGAAGCAGCGGACCTTCTATTTTACTAGCATTGGAGCCGAATTCCGGGCGAGCGAGGCTAATGTCCGAGCCGCATCCAGTCGGTCAGTTCAGACCAGGCGGCCGACGTTCGCAGCCCGGCCTCGGCGATCGCGTGGCGCATGGACAGCGCCCAGCGGGGCTCGAAGGCCAGCAGGCGGGCCACGCCCCACGCGAGGCAGGCGAGCGCGAGCAGAGCGGCGAGCGCGGCGATCACTATGGCCCCGGTCGAGACCGTGTGCGTGAGATGGCCTGCATGGGAGTGCAGCACGGGGTCCATGCTAGCCTGCCCACGCGAGGAGGCTCACAGCAGATCGGCGACCGCGGCGAGCGCCTGGCCGAGCACCTGGACGGGGGGCTGGGAGGCGTCGATCGCGCGGATCCGCGTGGGCTCGGCCGCGGCGAGCTCGTCGTAGGCGACGGCGATCCTGGCGAAGAAGTCCTCGCTCTCGCGCTCCAGGCGGTCGGGCTCCTGCGCGCGCTCATGTTGCCGGTCGCGCCCGAGCGCGGGAGAGATGCGCAGCAGCAGCGTGCGGTCGGGCTCCAGGGCGCCGGTGGCGAACAGGTTGATGGCGCGCACCTGCTCGACGCCGAGCGAGCGCCCGGCGCCCTGGTAGGCGAGGGAGGAGTCGACGAACCTGTCGAGCAGCACCACCGCTCCCTGGGCCAGCAGCGGCTCCAGGCGCTCCTCCACCAGCTGGGAGCGCGCGGCGGCGTACAGGAGCGCCTCGGTTCTCGGGGAGACCGGGAGCGCAGGGTCCTTGACGAGCGCGCGGATGCGCTCGGAGACCTCCACCCCGCCCGGCTCTCGCAAGAGCTCCACCGCTCGCGGCCAGCTCGCGGCCAGCTCGCGGGCGAGGGCCGCCGCGAGCGTTGACTTGCCCGCGCCGTCGAGTCCCTCGATCGTGATCAGGATGCCGCGGGCCACCTCGGCACCGTACCGTCTCTAGGATGGCCGCCGTGACCCTCGCCGATCCAGCCGAAGCGCTCCCGGGCATCGAGGCGCACCCGCATGCCCGGTCGGTGCTCGGCCCGGCGCTGGCGCCGGCGGGCAGACCCTCGCACGCCTATCTTTTCTACGGCCCGGCGGGAACCGGCAAGCGGGCGATCGCCCGCGCGTTCGCGGCGGTCCTGCTCGCGGACGGTGCGCGTGACCCGGACACCGTGGCCGCGCGGGTGGCGCGCGACTGCCACCCGGACCTGACGTGGGTGACCCCGTCGGGCGCCGCGGAGATGCTGGTGGGGGACATCGAGGAGCCGGTGGTGGCGGCCGCGACGCGCACGCCGTTCGAGTCCGCGCGGCGGGTGTTCGTGATCGAGTCGGTGGACACGATGAACGACCAGGCGGCCAATCGCATGTTGAAGACGCTCGAGGAGCCGCCCCCATTTGCGCACCTGGTGCTCCTCACCGATCGCCGCGAGGACGTGTTGGCGACGATCGCCTCGCGCTGTCAGCAGGTGCGCTTCGATCCGCTGCCGCCGGGGCGGATAGCCGAGGGCCTGCAGGGCGTGGACGGCGAGCGCGCGCGGGCGTGCGCTCGCCTGGGCCTCGGGGATGCGCGCCTGTCGGCGCGCCTGGCCGGTGATGGAGGGCGCGAGGCTGCGCTCAAGCGCGGAGGACTTCGTGCGCTCGACGCTGGCGGGCTCGACCGGCGGGCGCCCGTGGATCGGCCTGCTCGACACTGCCAAGACGGCCGCGGCGAACGCCGGCGAGCTGGGGGCCGAGCGGATGGCCGAGGAGCTCGAGCTGCTGCCCGGCAGGGAGCGCAAACGCTACGAGCGCGAAGCCCAGGAGGCCAGGCGGCGGGGCGAGCGGCGCATGCGCACTCAGACGCTCGACCTCGGGCTGCGTCTGGTGGAGCTGTGGCTGCGGGACGTGCTGTGCCTGTGCGAGGGAGCGCCCGAGCTCATCTACGCAGTGGACCGGAGGGCGCAGCTCGAGCAGGACGCCGACGGCCGCGCGGGCGCGCCTGTGCGATCGGCGATCGAGCTTGTGGGGGACACGCGGCTCAGCCTCACGCTCAACGTCTCCGAAGAGCTCGCCCTGGAGGCGCTCGCGTACCGCCTGGAAGCGCTGCTAGCTCGCTGAGCGGGCCGAGGCGATCGGACCGAGGTTCGGCCTCCAAGCCGAACGTCTCGAAGGCGAGAAAGCGCGAGAAGAGCCGGTTATCGGGCCCGTGGAAGTCGGCGGAGCCGGTGCTGAGCAGCTCCAGCTCGGCGCAGCGCCTGGCCAGCAGCTCGGTCTGCTCGCGCTTGTGGGTCACGTAGAAGGCCTCGACCCCGTCGATGCCGAGCGCGTGGAAACGGTCGATGCTCGCGAGCACCTCGTCCTCCTCGGAGATGTCCCAGAACGGATGCGCCCACACGGCGACGCCGCCGGCGTCGTGGATCGCCTCGATGGCCTCGGCGACCGTGGGGGTCTCGCGCAGACGGAACGCGGGACGACCCTCGATCAGATAGGCCCTGATCAGCGAGCCGATGTCCTCGATGCCCTCCTCCTCCAGCCTCGCCGCGTTGGCCGGGGCGCCCAGCACGGCTTCGGCGAGATGGGGACGACCGATCGGCTGGCCGGCGGCGATACGGGCTTGGATCTGGTGTTCGTCGAGCTCGAAGCCGGCCTCGCGCAGTGCCGCGGCCATACGCAGGGTGCGGTGCTCACGATCGGCGAGGAACTCGGCGAGCCTGCCGGTGAGCAGGGGGCCGGTGTGGTCGATGTTGTAGCCGAGGATGTGCAGTTCGCGAGGGGCGGCGCCAGCCATCGTCGATCGCGGAGATCTCGACGGCGGGGACCACGCGCACTCCGAGGCGCTCGCCGGCGGCGATCGCCTCGGAGACCCCGCCGACGGTGTCGTGGTCGGACAGCGCGAGCAGCTCGACGCCGGCGTCCGCCGCGCGCTCGACGACCTCGCCGGCCGGCAGCGCGCCGTCGGAGTGGGTGGAGTGCGACTGCAGGTCGAAGCGGAGCGCCATCGCGCGCAGCGTATGCGATCGCCTCAGGAGCTCGCGTAGCGATCGTGGGCCGGCCAGCGCGCGATCGTCTCGCCGCGGGCGCAGATGAGTCGGTGGACGCGGTGCCCGACGGCGCCCCGCAGGCGGGCACGGCCGCGTGGTAGCGGCGGGCCTTCTCGAAGAGGACATGGTCTCCGTTGCTGCCGACGGCGTCGAGCTGGGCGTGCGCCGCGTCGGTCTCTGAGGCGCGCCGCGAGGCGTCGAGCCAGAGGGCTCCAGGTAGGCGAGCGCGGCCCCGAGCTGGTCCTCGGGGATCGAGCCGGGCTGCTCGAGCTGGCGCAGCACGGGCACCACCTCGGGGATCAGCCAGCGCTGCTCGCCGTGGGCGCGCAGGAGCAGGCAGATGTCCGGAGGGTGGGAGATGTCGGGAGGCTCGGTCATGGATGTCCGTGTTGCCGGATGGACTGGGGTGATCGTCTGCCTGTGGCTTCGACGGCCGGATATCAGGGCTTTAGAACTCGGCGGGGTCTCCACGCTTCTCCGGCGTCATGCGGACATTTGCGCAGGCTCAAGCAGCCGGCGGCGATCGGCCGATGATGAAGGAAAGGCGACCAAGAGGGAGAGATGTACATAGTCGACTCCGACCCGACCCGCCGCACGGCTGGCCAGTACGCGCGGGCGACCGTGAGACGCCTGCGCATGCGTACGCTCGTGGCGCTCGGGGCGCTGGCCGTGGCGACGGCGCTGCTGGGCCGGACGTTCGGGCTGCACGACCCGCGGTTCCTGGGGTCGGAGGTGGCACTGCTGGCGAGCATGTTCGTGATCTCCCGTTACGTCATGCCGCTGGTGGAGCGTCGCGATCGCGGGGCTGCGGGCGAGGAGCACGTCGGAGGCCTGCTCGACGAGCTGTCCGACCACGGCTGGCGGGTGATCCACGACGCGAGCCTCGGACGGGGCAACGTCGACCACATCCTGATCGGGCCGGCAGGCGTCTTCACGGTCGAGACCAAGAGCCATCCCGGACCGGTGCGCGTGGGACGGGTGCACGGGGCGACGTTGAGCCAGGCGCAGGCGCAGCGCAGGGCGATCGAACGGGTCACCGGGCTCGCGGTCGAGCCGATGATCGTGTTCAGCCGCGCGTGGGTCGACCGGCCGATGGCGCGCCGGAAGGGCGTCCGGGTGGTGCCCGCGCGCATGCTCCTCGGCCACCTCGCGAAGATGCCGGCCAAGCTCACCCACGATGAGATCGAGAGGGCGCGCGAGCTGGTCGCGGTGGCGCTGCTCGAGCACAGTGGCCGCGAACAGAGTGGCCGCGGGGCGCTAGTTTGGTTGTCGGGTATGTCGATCTCACCGTTCAGCGCGCGGCCGGCCTCTCCGGAGGGCGAACGTCGACGCGCACGGCTGGTCGTGATCATCGCCACGGTGGGCATCGCGGCGACGCTTCTGGCGTATGGCGTCTCGCCGGGTGTCAGGCACGCGGTGGGTCACGCGGCGCACAGCGTCAAGGGCGCGGTCAGCCACGTCCTCGACCGCGATCAGGGCGAGCACGAGCACAAGCCTGCGAAGAAGCCGGTGCGGGCGAAGCCGCAGTAGCGTGTGGGCATGGCGGCCACCGCGTCCAGCGGCTCGAACAGTTTTCCTCGGGACACCGAGGCGCCGGTCGCCCGCGATGCCCGGTTGCTGCCGCCCGGCCCCAGGGCGCCGGCGCTCGTGCAGACGCTCGCGTGGGCGCTGGCGCCGACCTGGGTGATGGATCGCTGCGCGAGGAGCCTGGGGGATGCGTTCACGCTGACGTTCGCGCCGAGCGGGATGAAGCTGGTGGTGGTGAGCGACCCGGATGCGGTCAAGACGGTGTTCACGGCAGCGCCCGAGGTGGCGCCGTCGGCGGCGGGCACTTCGCCTGTGGCGCCGGTGATGGGGCCGAGCTCGGTGATCGTGCTGACCGGCCCGGAGCACATGCGCCAGCGCAAGCTGCTGCTGCCGCCGTTCCACGGCGAGCGGATGCGCGAGTACGAGGATGTGATCGTGGAGGCGACCAGGAAGGACATGGCAAGCTGGCCGCTGGATACGCCGATGCGACTGCACCGAGCGCACTCGGGGGATCACGCTGGAGGTGATCCTGCGGCGCCGTGTTCGGGGTGGAGGCCGAGCGGATGGAGCCGCTGAAGGCGGCGATCGGAGGTCTGGTGGGCCCTACGCAGACGTTCGCGATGCTGCGGTTCGCTCTGCGTCGACCGAGCACCGAGCGGCCGGCGGGAGCGATCGGTACGGCGCTGGAGCGGCTGGACGGGGTGATCTATCAGGAGATCGGACGCAGACGCGGGCAGGGAGATCTGGCGGAGCGCAAGGACATCCTCTCGCTGCTGCTCCAGGCGCGGGACGAGGACGGCCTGGCGATGACCGACGGAGAGCTGCGCGACGAGCTCGTGACGCTGCTGCTGGCAGGGCACGAGACGACCGCCACATCGGTGGCCTGGGCGATCGAGCGGCTGGTGCGCCACACGGACAAGCTGAGGCGGCTGACGGCGGAGATCGACGAGGGCGCGACGGATGAGTACATGACGGCGGTGGTCAACGAGACGCTGAGGGTCAGGCCAGTGGTGCCGGTGGTGGCGCGGACGCTCCGCCAGGAGCTGCAGGTGGGGGCGTACCGCCTTCCGGTGGGAACGCGAGTGGTGCCCTCGATCTACCTGACGAATCGCAGCCCGCGGGTGTACGACGATCCCGAGGCGTTTCGTCCCGAGCGCTTCCTCGGGAACGCTCCGGAGACGTTCTCGTGGATACCGTTCGGCGGCGGCATCCGGCGGTGCATCGGCGCGTCGTTTGCGCTGCTGGAGATGAAGCTGATGCTGCGCACGATCCTGAGCGAGCTCGAGCCGAGGTTGCCGGAGCAGGGGCGCAGGTGGCGCAAGGGCGAGTGGAACCGCAGGCGCGCGGTGACCCTCGTACCGGCGGCCGGAGCGCGGGTGGTTTGGCAGCGCAGAAGCAGCCGAGCTGGCGGGTAGCTTCTCGAAGGATGCAAACGAGCACGCCGAGCGGCCTCGCCGAGGTCGCCCCCACGCCTGAGGAGCTGCTGCGGCGCTTTGGCCTGCAGGCGTTCAGGCCGGGCCAGCGCGAGGCGGTGGCAGCGGCGCTGGAGGGCAGGGACAGCCTGGTGGTGATGCCGACGGGCGGGGGCAAGTCGCTGTGCTACCAGCTGCCGGCGCTGGCAACCGGTTCGGACCCCACCCGCCCCTTGGTGGTGGTGATCAGCCCGCTGATCGCGCTGATGTCAGACCAGCTGCGCCGTCTGGAGCGGACGGGGGTGCGGGCGAGCATGCTGGCGTCGGGCATGGAGGAGGGCCACAACGCGCAGGCGCTGCGCGACATCCGGGCGGGGGTGACGAAGCTGGTGTTGGCTGCGCCCGAGCGCTTTGCGTCGGTGGTCTTTCGCGAGGCGCTGGCGAGCAGGCGGGTGTCGCTGTTCGTGGTCGACGAGGCGCACTGCGTGGCCGAGTGGGGGCACGACTTCAGGCCGGACTACCTGCGCTTGAACGACGCGATCGCGTCGCTGGCCGCGAGCTCGAGCGCCTCGGAGCGCCCGGCGGTGATGGCGGCGACGGCGACGGCGACGCCGCAGGTGGCTCAGGAGATCGCGTCGCGATTGGGCTTGCGCGAGTGGGTGTCGATCCGCTCGGGCTTCGACCGGCCCAACCTGGTCTTCGACGTGGTGAGCCTGGAGGGGAAGGGGGCGGTCGCGCGCAAGCGGGCGGCGCTGATGCACGCGCTGAACGATCCCGCGGCGCGGCCGGCGATCGTGTACTGCGGGACGCGCAAGGACACCGACGAGGTGGCCGCCCTGATCTCGCAGTGGGGCATGGCGACCGTTGCCTATCACGCGGGGATGACCCCGGAGGCCAGGCGGAAGAGCCAGGCGGCGTTCATGGAGGGCCGGGCGGAGGTGGTGGTGGCGACGAACGCGTTCGGGATGGGCGTCGACAAGGCGGAGGTGCGGACGGTCGCGCACTGGGCGCTTCCAACGAGCCTCGAGGCCTACTACCAGGAGGCGGGGAGGGGTGGGCGGGACGGCGAGCCGGCGCGAGCTCTGCTGCTGGCCTCGCGGATGGACCTGGGGAGGCTGATCAGGTTCATCAAGGAGCGGGAGACGAGCGTGGAGGACGTCAAGCGCTATGTCGCCGGCCTGCGCCGGGGTGCGGAGGGCGACGATCTGGCCATCGCACACGGAGCGCTGGGCGAGCGCGAGCGGGTGCTGCTGTCGATCGCCGAGCGGGCCGGCGCGGTCGAGCTGAGCCCGGGTGGCAGTGACGGGCTGCTCGTGCGGCTGACGGGGCAAGGGAGTCCGCGCAAGGCGTACGTGGCGATCAAGGCGGCAAAGGACCGTGGCTGGGAGGCATACAGATCGATCGAGCGCTTCAGCGCTGACGGGCAGACGTGCCGCAGGCGCCAGATCCTGGATCACTTCGGCGACCGCGAGCAGGCGGCGCCGACGGGGCGCTGCTGTGACGTCTGCGATCCGGATCCTGAGCTCATCCGGGCGGCCTCGGCGCAGGTGGTGGCGGGCGCCGCGGGCAAGCGCCGGGCCCGCTTCTCAGGGGCGGCGGGTCGGGTGCAGGCAGCGGTCGGGCAGGCGGGCGAGCCGGTGGACGAGGACGACTTCGAGAAGCTGAGGGCCTGGCGGTTCGAGCGGGCGGAGGGCAAGCCGGCGTTCACGGTGGCCGCGAACACGGTTCTTCAGGAGGTGCTGCGCAGGCGTCCGCGGACGGTCGAGGAGCTGATCGAGATCAGGGGGATCGGGCCGGCCTTCTGCGAGAAGCACGGAGAGTCGCTGCTGGCGGCGATGGACGGGCTGGATGGATCGCGGGAGCCATTTGCTACCGTACGATAGCTTTACGAGTTTGCTACCGTACTGTGGCTCATTACTTGTGCCACCGAGCAGTATCAGGTTATTCTTGCTACTGCACAGTGGCATGGAGGGAACATGCAAGTTCGATCCATCCGAGACCTAGGCGCAGTCGTCCGCGGGCGGCGCAGAGACCTGGGGCTGACCCAGGCCGATCTGGCCGTGCGCGCGGGTGTCTCGCGCAAGTGGGTCTATGAGTTCGAGGCTGGGAAGCCGACCGCTGAGTTGCGCCTAGTCCTCCGGACCTTGGACGCCCTTGGGCTGGCGCTCGAACTTGGCTACAAGGACGGCGGGCCACCTCCTGCCGCGGGCAAGATCGCCGATCTCGACGAGCTGATAGAGGAGCATCGTGCACGATGAGTGACTTGTTGGCGGTTCTCCTGGACGACGCCGTCGCGGGCGCTATCACTCGGCTCCAGGGCGGCCGACTGCGCTTCGACTACCACGAGGACTATCGGGCAACGTCTGACGCCACTCCGCTGTCTGTGTCGATGCCCGCATCGGTCCGGTCCCACCCCGACCCGCTCATCAGCCCATGGCTCTGGGGTCTACTTCCAGACAACCCTCGCGTCCTCGAGCGCTGGTCTCGACAATTCCACGCGGCGACCAAACCGTTCTCGCTGCTTTCGACGCCAATCGGCCACGACTGCGCCGGAGCGGTGCGCTTTGCGTCTCCCGATGAGGCGCTGCAGGTCTTGGGCGCTCCGGGCTCTGTGACGTGGTTGACCGAGGAGGAGGTTGCTCAGCGACTACGAGAGCTGCGCGAGGACAGCACGGCATGGCTCGGACGGGAATTCACCGGCCAATTTAGTCTTGCCGGGGCGCAGGCAAAGACGGCCCTTCTCTTCGAGGACGGTCGATGGGGTGTTCCGTCCGGGGCAGCGGCTACCAGCCATATCTTGAAGCCAGCTGTCGCTGGTCTCGACGACCACGATCTCAACGAGCATCTCTGTCTCGACGCTGCTCGTCGTGCCGGACTGGTTGTGGCTCGCACGCGGGTTGCCCGGTTCGCCAACGAGAGCGCGATAGTCGTGGATCGATATGACCGTCGACTCGTTGACGGTCGGCTGGCGCGCGTCCATCAGGAGGACGTCTGCCAGGCGCTTACCGTGCATCCCGACTACAAGTATCAGCGCGTCGGTGGTCCTGGCCCGCGCGATGTGGCGGACCTCCTGCGCAACGTGATAGCGCCTCGGGCGGCAGACTCCGCGGTATGGCGGTTCTTTGACGCGCTGACGTGGAATTGGCTCATCGCCGGCACGGATGCGCACGCCAAGAACTACTCGCTGCTCCTAGCAAGCGGCGATGTGCAGCTCGCTCCGCTGTACGACATCGCCTCGGTGCTTCCGTACGAAACGCACGAGCGAAAGCTGCGCTTTGCGATGAAGATCGGAGGCGACTATAGGGTCTATCCCGAGCGCAACACCTGGGGCAAAGCGGCTCGAGAACTCGGCCTGAATGGGGATAGGGCGCTTGACCGGGTGGTGGCGCTGGCAGAACGCACACCCGACGCATTCGCCGATGCAGCGAGTGCGGCCGAAGTCGCAGCGCTTGATCGTCCCATCACGCCTCGCCTGGTCGACCTTGTGGCTGATCGAGTGAAGCGCTGTATGGCGATCATGCCGGCCTCGGTCAAGTCTCGGGTGAGGAGTGCCGCCAGATACACGCGCCTGCTGGGCGAGCTCCTTGATGCAGCTTCCGCGAGCCAGATCTCGGCTGACGCCGGACCCGAGCTCATCCGAGAGGCGAGCCAGGCTCTGCGCGACGCCGTCGCGACCCATACACGTGATCTGACCCTCACGCGCGAACGAGTCGCGGACCTCGGAGCGATGGCGCTTCGCGTCATCCGGGCCATCGGCGAAGACGAAGCACCACACGGATACGTCAACCCCACTCCGAATCGCCTTCCCGCCCTGATCGATGAATACGCTCCCAACATCGCGAATCTCCCCATCGCGACCGACGATCCTGTTGGCCGCTTCGCCGACGAGATCCTCAGATCGGCCAAGCGTTATGCGGACGCTGATCCGCAAAGCTTCTATGGCACGCCGTCAGAGCGGTTGCGACTGCTGTACGTAGTCGCAGGGCTTGCAGCTCGTGCCTTGGCGCTGTAGCGCTCCTCGAGATGCACGTCGTGGCGATCAGCGCCGTCGTGGCCAGGACGACGCAATCGTGGGGCCTGTGTGCGGCGATAACATCGGGGTGTCATGCGACGAGCGCTCGTGCTCCGATGTGCCTTGGATGGGCCATTTCAACTGGCGCTCCGAGCCATGGACGCGGGATAGCCCGTCGTCATTGATCGCGCGCCGACGTAGCTCAGCTGGTAGAGCACTTCACTCGTAATGAAGGGGTCCGGGGTTCGAGTCCCCGCGTCGGCTTGCCCCAAAGACGGAAGGACTTCCCCGACTTGACAGAACCCCGAGAGCGAGGGCTCACGGGGTCATGGCAAGCGGCCTCGACTGTTGCCGAACCTGACGAGCCGAGGCGGACTTCAATGATCGACCCGTGCCGAGCGGCAGCTCGACGACGAGCTCGTCGACCGGCACCTCGACGACCTCGACGACCGGCAGCTCGACCGTGAGCCCTCCAGAACCGACGCTCGCCTCGATCTTCGGCGGCCCGACCTCGCCGACTCCTCGGAAGGCGGGGGCAAGGTGGACGTGTTCGACCGGGACTCCTCGAGCGGCGCTCTGAGCGAGTCGAGCTGCGTCGACTTCCTGGCGCCCAAGAAACACCCGGAAAGCAACGAAGGCAGCGAAGAAGAAGAACCGGAAGAAAGCACGAACCCGCCCCGTCGAACGCCTGCGCAAAGGTCCCCGGGTTGGCCGGCGTCGACGCGCTCGCCGTCAGCGGCGACGGCTCGGAGGTCTACGCGATCGGCAGCGACTCGGCCGTCATATTCGCCCGCAATCCCTCCACCGGAGCTCTGAGCGAGATCTCGTGCGCGGACAGCGAAGACAGCCGGTGCACCAGCGTGCCCTCGCTGAACGGAGTCGACGGAGCAGCGGTGAGCCCCGACGGCCGCGAGGTGTACGTCACGGCCAAGGACAGCAACTCGGTGATGGTCTTCGAGGTCGGCGCAGCGGTCACGACGGGACAGGCCTCCGCGACGAGCGCCGGTGTCGCGAGGATTTCCGTGGCGTGCCCTCGAGGCCTGAGCAGGGCTTGCGCCGGGTAGGTGAACCTCGCCCACCGCCGCCTGCGACTCATGGCCGTCATGGCCGCCAAGCCGCTCGCCGGCGGCTCCGGCTACGGCCGCGCGATCACGTTCAGCCTGACCCGAGAACCGCGGCGGTGACGCGCCCGGGCGCTTCCAGCATCGGCCAGTGGGCGACGTCCTCCAGCTCGAGGAAGGGCGCGCCGGGCATCCGCTCCCTGATCCGCCCGGCCATGTGCGCTCCGGAGACCGGATCGAGCATTCCCCACACGAACGACACGGGCACGTCGCTGCCCTCCAGCGCCGCCACCCAGCGCTCGCCGTGGATCTCGCGGTCGCGCATGTAGCCGATCAGCCGGTGTGCGATCAGCTGGCCGCCCTCCCGGCTCATCGCCTGCCAGATCTCGGCGCTGTCGGCTGCCGCGTCGAAGCCCTCGGCGAACGTCGGGGCGAGCCCGGCCACGAACAGCTCCTCGTCGATCAGCGCGGCCACCTGCGCTCCCCGCTCGGGGTCTCGCAGCGCCGTCTGGGTCGGCTGGGGCCTGTGCAGGTCCGGGTACAGGCCGCCGTTGAGCATGTGAACAGCCTGGATGTCGACCGCGAGCGAGCCCTCGGCGCGGCGGGCGAGCAGCTCCTGGGTGACCGACAGGGCGTAGTCGTGGGCCAGGACGACGGTCGCGGCGACCCGTTCCCGCTTCCACAGCTCCTCCACGAGGTCGGCCTGCTCGTGCAGCGAGTAGTCGTGCTCGACGGGCTTCTCAGATGCGCCGAAGCCCAGGAAGTCGGGCATCAGCAGCGAGTATCGCTCGGCGAGCGCCGGAGCGAGCTTGGCCCAGTCGTGGGAGGAGCTCGGGAACCCGTGCAGGAGCGTCATCGCCGGGCCCGCCCCGAGGCGGCGCACGAAGATCCCACGGTCTGGGCCGCCCAGCGCCAGTTGCACGCGCTCGCCCTGCGACCACCACTGCGACAGACCGTCCACGCGGGCATTATCCCCGGTGTGGACGCTCACGGCCAGCTGATGCTCTTCGCCCGGCGCATCGCGTTGCTGGGCGTGGTCGTGGCGGCGCTGCTGCTCCTCGGCACGCTCGGTCTGACGCTCAGCGAGAAGGTGGATCTGTGGTACGCGTTTCGGTGGTCGCTCGACACGGCCGCCACGGTGGGCGGCTTTCCCCAGCCGCGCACCACCGCCGGGCAGGTGATCCAGGTCGGGCTGATCGTCGTGGGCGTCGGTACGCTCTTCTACGCGCTGGCCACCGTCGCGGAGTTCTTCGTTGCCGGGCACCTCGGCGAGGTGCTGGCCGGGCGGCGAATGCAGAGGACGATCGACTCGCTCACCGACCATCACATCATCTGCGGCTTCGGCCGCGTCGGACGTCAGGTGGCGCGCGACCTGCACGTGGCCCGCGCCCCCTACGTCGTCGTGGACTCCAACCCGGCCAACCGATCCTTCGCCGACGGGCTGGGCACGTGCTTCATCGAGGGCGACGCGACCGACGACGCGGTGCTCGTCCAGGCCGGGATCGAGCGCGCCCGCTCGATCATCGCGTGCGCGGACTCCGACGCGAACAACGTGTTCATCACGCTCACCGCGCGGGGGCTGCGCTTGGACATCCCGATCGTGGCGCGGGCCGCCGTGGAGGACACCGAGAAGAAGCTCAAGCGGGCGGGCGCCGATCGCGTGATCTCCCCCTACAAGTCCAGCGGAACGGAGATGGCACGGCTGGCGCTGCACCCGCAGCTCAGCGGCGTGGTGGACGTGGACGTCGAATACCGCATGGAGGAGATCGTCGTGGGCGAGGGCTGCGAGGGGGTCGGTCAGACGGTCGACGACATCCGCGGCGGCTCGATGATCGTGGGGCTGCGTCGTGGCTCTGACTTCCAGCCCCAGCCCCCGGCCGAGATCACGCTGCTCCCGCGCGACGTGATCCTGGCGATGGGCACCCCCTCGGCGCTCGAGCGCCTGGAGGGGCTCCTGGAAGCCGGCCCGGTCCGGCGCTGAGAGGCCCGGCCGGCGAACCCCGTCCTCGCCGGCCGGCCGTCCGCGCAAACCCATCCTCACGGGCGCCTATCGTCCTGTGCTCATGGCCCACGCTCCCTTCTCAGCCTCGCTGGTCCACGGGGAGGCCGTTCTGCGCTTTCCCTACGACGAGCGCCTGCGCCAGCTCCTGCGCGCGATCCCCGGGCGCCGCTGGGACCCGGTCCAGCGGGTGTGGTGCGTTCCCCTGGAACCCGACCCGGCGGAGGCGCTCGCGCAGCTGCTGGCTGGCCTGCCGGGGGAGCCGGAGGTGAGCGACGCGCTCGCCCGCGCCCTCTCGCGGCGGCGGGCGAGGCGCCGCAGCGAGGAGTGCCTGGTCGACCTCGCCCGTCCGGATGAGAGCTGGTGGCTCAGCTTCGCCACCGACGCCGCCCCGGATGTCGTGGAGGCGCTGCTCGAGCACCCCGACGCCTATCGCCTGCCGGCGATAGGCCGCGCGCTCGTGCCGCTCGACGACACGGCCGTGCAACTGATCGAGAAGTTGGCCGAGCGTAGCGCGAGCCTGCGCCTCAGCGATGCCGCCAGCCGCGCGTTGCGCGGGCACCCCGAGCGAGCCCCGGGCGGCGACCGGGTGTCCGCCGGCGCGGACGGCGCCGGGCGCGACGCCGGGCTGCGCTACGACGTCGAGTTCCGCCGCGACCGGCGGGGCGAGCACTGGATACTGCTCGCCCCGGAGCCCGCTCGCCTGGCCCGCGTGCTCGCCGCGCAGGCCGGCCTGCGGGCGATGGAGGGACCCGCCGGGACGTTCGGGCTCGCGGCGGTCGAGCACGACGCCGAGCGGCTGCTCGATCTGCTCGAGCACCTGGAGGACGCGACCGTCGACCCGCGGGTGGCCGGGTGGCTCGAGCGGGTCACCACGTGGAGCGGCACGATCGACGTGGACGGTCCACGGGAGGAGCCGGTGTTCGTGCTCCTGGGCGAGGCGACGCGCCTGCCGGGCGCGCTGCGCGAGCACGCCGCGAGTGTCCCCGGCGGCGTGAGCGTGCCGCTCACGCTCGACTCCTGGCGGCTGATCGAGGGGCAGTTGGAGGGCTGGCTGAGCCACGCCGCAAAGCGCTGCATCATCGCTCTGAAGGCCGGCCGGCCGGCGCCGCCCGCCGTGCTCGAGCTCTCAAGCGTCGAGGAGGCCCCCACGTTCGTGCTCGCACCCGGTCACGACGCCACCCGGCTGGAGGAGTTCGCCAGGCTGCGGGGCGCGCTGGCGCCCAGGCCGCGGCGCGGCGCCGCGCGCGAGCACGCGCGGCTGCCGGCGATCCGCGCCGACCCGTTCTGCGTGCCCGAGCTCGACCGCTTCCTGGCCGCCGGCGAGGTCTGGGTGGACCCGCCGGCGCTCGCGCTGCTGCAGGAGATCCGCGAGCAGCATGCCCGCGCGGCCGGTCTCGTGGCGCTCTCGGCGGCCACCGACGCGCCGCTACAGCTCCCCGGCCTCGGCGGCGAGCTCAAGCCGTTCCAGCGGGCGGGGGTCGCCTACCTGCTCGCACAGCGGCGGGCGTTCCTCGCCGACGAGCAGGGCCTCGGCAAGACGATCGAGGCGCTCGCGACGCTCGAGGCCGACGGTGCCTACCCGGCGGTCGTCGTATGCCCGGCGAGCCTCAAGCTCAACTGGCTGCGCGAGCTGCAGCGGTGGCTGCCCGGGCGCAGCGCCCAGGCGCTCGCCGGCAACGGCGCCGGCGCTCCGATCGCCGTGGCCGACGTGACGGTCGTCAACTACGACATTCTGGCCGCGCGAGCGCGGGAGCTGTGCGATCTGGCGCCCCGCGCGCTGGTGCTCGACGAGTCCCACTACTGCAAGAACGCCGCCGCCAAGCGCACCCAGGCCGTCCAGGCGCTCTCGACGGCGGTGCCCGTAGACGGGCTCGTGCTGGCGCTGACGGGCACACCGGTGGTCAACCGACCGACCGAGCTGATCTCCCAGCTGCGCATCCTCGGGCGCTTGCAGGATTTCGGCTCGGGCGTCAAGTTCGGCGAGCGCTTCCGCGGTCCGGACGCCCATCTGCGCCTGCACTGGCATCTGCGCGCCCGCTGCTTCGTGCGGCGGGTCAAGGCGGACGTGCTGCCGCAGCTGCCGGCCAAGACGCGGGCGGTCGTTCCGGTCGAGCTCGACAACGAGGCCGAGTACCGGCTCGCCGAGCGCGACGTCGTGGCGTGGCTGCAGAGCCAGCCGCTGGATCTGCGAGAGCTCGACGCGAAGGTCGCCGCCGCGCTGCGCGCCGAGCGCCTGGTGCGGCTGAACGCGCTCAAGCTGCTCGCCGCAAGGGGCAAGCTCCGCGCGGCGCTCACCTGGATCCACGACTTCTGCTCGTCGGGCGAGCGGCTGGTCGTGTTCGCCCATCACTGCGAGATCCAGCGGGCGGTCCTCGGGCACTTCCCGCGCGCCCTGCACATCCTCGGCCCAGACAGCCACAGCGCCCGCGACGCGGCCCTGCGCGCCTTCCAGGCGCCGGACGATCCCGCCAACCAGCTGATCGTCTGCTCGATCGAGGTCGCCGGGCAGGGTCTCACGTTGACACGCTCCTCCAACGTCGTGTTCCTCGAGCTCGACTGGACGCCCGCCAAGCACGACCAGGCCGAGGATCGCTGCCACCGCATCGGCCAGCAGGACGCCGTCAACGTCTCCTACCTGCTCGCCGCGGAGACGATCGACGAGACGATCTCGACGCTGCTGGAGCGCAAGCGCGCGGTGATCGGCGCGGTGACCGATGGACGTGAGGAGGATGACGAGGGCGTCGTGGACGCGCTCGTGCGCGAGCTGCGCGGCGCCCCCTACCGCCACCTGCGGGCCGTGGCCTGAGCGGCTGCCCGCGCCATGGCCTTGGAGCTACTGCTTCAGTTCCAGCGCGTCCAGGATTTCAGCGTAGGTGTTCACCGCTCTGGCTTCGTATTCGGTCAGCTGGCTTTCGAGCTTCATGCTGCGAGCGAGCACGCCCTTCTCGTCCGGACGCTCGAACGCGGCGAGCGAGCCGGGCAGTTCTCCGAGGGCGACCCACACGGGGGTGTACTGCGCATCGAAGCCGACGCTGCTGGCCGGCAGCGTCCGATAGCCGCTTGCCACCCACGCTCCGACGTCGCCGCACAGGTTGGGCGCCGCGATGGCCGAGAGCTTGCTCAGCTTCCCGGCATACGCCCGCACGGCGCTCGTGAGCCTGTGGCTGCTCCAGCGCAGGCGCCCGGCGGCGCCGACGAAACCGTGGATCGCCGCCAGATCGGGGTGCACCGCCGCCACGACGATCGCGCCGACGACCTCGTCGCTCAGCTGTTCGGAGTCGCGGTCCTGCGGCGAGCCGGCCGCCACCTTCGGGCATTCGCGTCGAACCTGGGCGAGGACCGCTGCGAGCCCCGCTTCCGAGCTCGGGACCGCCGCCCTCGCCGCCCGCACGAGCGCGTAGTTCGCGCGGATGTAGGCCTGGGCCGCCGTCACGTCCGCCGGGCTGGCCAGCGCGCGCGCCGGGCCCACCGCGACGAGGCCCACGACCGCTGCCAGCAGGACGGGCAGCCGCTTGTGAAGCATGTCGTAAGTATGCCTCGCGGTGGACGGGCATGCGCCGAGCGCGCCCGGGCTGCCCGGTATTGTCTGTGGTCAGGCGGCAGCACATGAAAAGGAACGGATACATCGTCCTGCTGGTAGCGGCCGTCGCGTGGGTGACGGTTGCGGTCGTGCTCAGCACCGGCGCGCTCTCCGGCGCGCATACGCTGGTCACGCCCAGCGGCCCCTCGCCGACGTGCCTGCCGGCGACGCTCGAACACAGCGCCACGCTCCCCGGCACCTCGGTCGACGTGTCGCCCGCGCCGGAGACCGATACCGCCACCCCCCACACCCACATCAGCTTCCTCGGCGTGCCCGTCACCGACATCCAGGACGTCACCGTCGAAGGCTCCCGCAGCGGCTACCACTACGGGCACGTGTACGGCTACTTTCAGGGCGACGGGGGCAGCTTCGTGCCCGACAAGCCGTTCGACACCGGCGAGCGCGTGGTCGTGCGGGCGGTCGTGGGGCCGGCCGGCGGCGAACACCGCACGTCGTTCAGCTTCCGCGTCTCCACGCCCTATCCCACCGCGGGACTGCCCGGCTTCCCCAACCCGCCCGCCGCGCCGGCGTCCTATGAGAGCTTCGTCTCGACTCCCGGCCTGCAGCCGCCGGTCATGAACGTGACCGCGGCCGACCGCGACCCGGGCGCGGGCGACGTGTTCATGACCGTCGGGCCCGGTCCCGGGACCGCCGGACCTCTGATCTACAGCCCGCAGGGAAGGCTGGTCTGGTACGACCAGCTCCCCCGCGGGCGCAACGCGCTGAACCTGCGCGTGCAGAGCTACGAAGGCCAGAACGACCTCACCTGGTGGCAGGGCCGCGTGCTCGCGCTGGGCTTCGGCCAGGGTGAAGACGTCGTGATGAACTCCAACTACCAGAACCTCGCCACGATCCACGGCGGCAACGGCCTCGAAGCCGACCTGCACGAGCTCCAGATCGAGCCCGACAACGTCGCCTTCATCACGGTTTACAACGTCATGCGCTGCGACCTCAGTCCCGTGGGCGGCGCTCGCAACGGCGTCATCATCGACTCCGCCGTGCAGGCGATCGACATCAAGACCGGACTTGTGCGCTGGGAATGGAACAGCCTCGACCATGTCGGCGTCGGCGAGTCCCACGCCCCCGTCCCCTCGGGCGCCACGCCCTGGGACTGGTTTCACATCAACTCGATCGACCCGGAGCCCGACGGGGACCTGCTGATCTCCGGACGCAGCACCTGGGCCGCATACCAGCTGGAAAAGGGCTCGGGCAACATCCTCTGGCGCCTCGGTGGCACCAAGAGCAGCTTCAAGCTCGCTCCGGGCGCGGAAACCGCCTGGCAGCACGACGTGCGCATACTGCCCAACGGGACGATCACGGCGTTCGACGACGGCTCGAACCCGCGCATCCACTACCAGTCGCGCGGGGTGCGCCTGGCGATCGACCCGGCCAATCGCACCGCGCGGCTGCTGCGCGCCTACCCGCACCCGGGCGGTCCGCTGCTCGCCGACAGTCAGGGCAACCTGCAGACGCTCCCCGACGGGAACCTCGTGATCGGCTGGGGCGGGATTCCGAGCGTCAGCGAGCTCTCCAAAGGCGGGGAACTGCTGTTCGACGCCCACCTCCCGCCCGGCTCCTCCTCCTACCGCGCGTTCCGCTTCCCCTGGGAAGGGCACCCGCTGTCGCTGCCGGCGCTCAGCGCGCGCGTGCTCGCGACCGGAGACGAGACCGCCGTGTTCGCCAGCTGGAACGGGGCCACCGACGTGGCCTCGTGGCGCGTGCTCGGCGGCCCCAGCCCCGGCTCGGTGACCGCGCAGGTGACGATGCCCGACAGCGGCTTCGAGAGTACCGTCACCTACCCCGACTCCTTCCCCGAACACAAGGTCGAATACGTGGCCGTGCAGGCGCTCGGCACGGGTGGCCAGGTGCTCGCCACCTCGCCGACCGTGCAGGTGCAACCACCACCGAAAGCTGGTTGAGGATGACGGTTTCCAGGACGAGCAGATGAGCCCAGCCGCCGCGCCGCGCGCGAGTCACCTCGCCCCGGCGCCGGGTGGGCGGGCTCCCATCGAGGAGGACGCCCACCCTCGCCACGCACTGCTGCTGACCGTGTGCTGTCTGTCGCAGTTCATGGTCATCCTGGACGTCTCCATCGTCAACGTCGCCCTGCCGTCGATCCACAGCGACCTCGGCTTTTCCCGCCCGGACCTGCAATGGGTGGTCAACGCCTACACCATCACCTTCGCGGGGTTCCTGATGCTCAGCGGGCGCATCGCCGACATAGTCGGCGGACGGCGGCCGTTCGTCACCGGCCTGCTCCTGTTCGCGCTGGCGTCGCTGGCGGGAGGACTCGCGCCCAACCAGGGGGTGCTCATCGGCGCGCGCGCCCTACAGGGCTTCGGCGGGGCCGTGATGGCAGCCTGCTCGCTGGCGATCCTCACCTCCTCGTTCGCCGCCGGACCCGAGCGCCACCGCGCGATCGGCCTGTGGGGGGCGATGAACGGCGCCGGTGGCGCGACCGGAACGCTGCTCGGCGGGATCATCACCGAGGAGCTCACCTGGCGGTGGGTGCTGCTGATCAACCTGCCGATCGGCATCGCGGCCGCGCTGATCGCGCGTTCGGTGGTCGTCGATCGCCGCCGCGAGGGCGCCGCGAGCAGCTTTGACCTCGGCGGTGCGCTGGCCATCACGCTCGGCCTGTTGGCGTTCGTCTACGGGATCGTCAACGCCGGCCAGTACGGGTGGGGCTCGCTGCAAGCGCTCGGCCCGATCGGGCTCGGCCTGGCGCTGCTTGTGGCGTTCTTCGTGATCGAGGGCCGCTTCGCCGCTGCGCCGCTCGTGCCGCTGCGGGTGTTCTCAAACCGATCTCCAGCGGGTAGCCAACATCGTCGTGATCCTGTTCAGCGCCGCGCTCTTTCCGATGTGGTACTTCTGCTCGCTCTACCTGCAGGAAGTCCTCCATCTGGATCCGCTAGAGGCCGGTCTCGCGTTCCTGCCGATGGCGCTCACGATCATGGCCTGTGCGACCCACGCGGGCGGGCTCGTCGCGCGCTTCGGAGCGGGGCCTCTGCTCGGCGTCGGGCTCAGCCTGATGGCTGCCGGGCTCGCTTTGTTTGCCGTTGGCATCGCCGTCAACGGCGACTACCTGTCGAACTTCCTCCTTCCCAGCCTGCTCGTCTCCAGTCGGTGTCGGGCTGTCGGTCGTGCCCTCGACGATCGCCGCCACGGCCACCGCGGCGCCGAGCGAAGCCGGTCTCGCCTCGGGTCTGGTCAACACCTCACGGCAGATGGGCGGCGCGCTCGGCCTGGCGATCCTCGCCTCGCTGGCCGTCCTTTACACCGGCCACCTGGTCAACGTCGACTACCGGGCGCCGATACTCGCGTTCACCGACGGCTTCCGGCTCGCGTTCCTGATCGGCGCCGGGTTCGCCGCCACCGGCGCGGTCGTGGCGTTCAGGCTCATCCCCAAGTCGGTCGGCCCACCCGGGCCCGCACCCGCTCCGGCTCGGGTCCCCGCTCCGGCTCCGGTCCCCGTATCCGCGCCCGCGCCTGCGGCGACGCGTGCGCCCGCGGCGAGCGCTGCGGGCGACGCTCCGCGGCTCGCCGAGGTCCCCACAGCTCCGCCCGTGTCCCCCTCGCCCGACCGCCACTCCGGCACGCCGGCGCCAGCCGGGCGTGCTCATCGAGATCCTCGCCGGGGCGCTCGCGAGCTGCCGATCGGGCCCTACGCGTCGGTCGTCCTGTCAGTCTCCGGAGGCGGACGCTGGTCGCTGGCCGGCGGCTCGATGACGGTGGGGCTTCTCAGCGACCCGGGCGCCGGACGGGCCTCCTAGCGCGGATGGGCAAGCTGCGCCTGCCGATCGCCCTGCTCGCCTGCCCGGTGGGCACGGTCGCGCTCGCTGCGTGCGGCGGCGCCTCATCGGTCCATCCGGCGGTGCTTGACGCCGACTCCGCTGCCGTTGCCGCTGCCGTCGCCGCGGCCGCGGCAAACCCGGTCGCGGTCTCACCGCTGCCCGGCACTCCGGACGCCTCCCCGGACAGCCAGATCAGCTTCCTCGGCGCCCCGGGCACGCGGGTTGCCGACGTGCGGGTCCGCGGATCGCGCAGCGGTGTCCACGCGGGACTCCTGCGCGCGTACTCGACCGGCACCGGCGAGAGCTTCCTGCCCGCCCACCCGTTCCTCGCGGGCGAGCACGTGACGGTCACCGCCCGGGTGGGCGCGGGCAGCCCGACGCTGCAGGCGAGCACTAGCTTCACGATCGCCCACCAGGCAGCGTTCAGCCAGAAGCAGTTCCCGATCAACCCGGGCGACCCTCACGCGGTGCAGCACTACAGCTCCGCTCCCTCGCTGACGCCCTCGACGGTCACCCTCACCACGCCGTCCCAGCCGGGTGCCAGCCCCGGCGACCTGTTCCTCGCCCCCTACCAGGGGGAGGGCACCCCGGGGCCGATGATCGTCGAACAGAACGGCAACCTGGTGTGGTTCCACCCCCTCCCGGCGGGGATCCAGGCGACGAACTTCTCCGTTCAGCAATACGACGGCAAGCCCGTGCTGAGCTGGTGGCAGGGCCGGATCCTGGAGGTCGGCTTCGGGCAGGGCGAAGACGTGATCTACAACACCTCCTACCAGCCCGTGGCCACCGTGCGGGCCGGCAACGGCTACCACGCCGACCTGCACGAGATCCGGCTCACCCCCGAAGGCACCGCCTGGATCGACGCGTTCGATCCGATCTACATGAACCTCTCCCCCTACCACGGCGCCGCCGACGGCATCCTGACCGACTCGGTGATCCAGGAGATCGACGTCAAGACCGGCCTGGTGATGTGGGAGTGGCACGCGCTCGGGCACATTCCGCTCGGCGAATCGAACAACCCGCCGCAGAGCTATGTCTATCCATGGGACTACGTCCACATCAACTCCGCCGATCCTGGCCCGGCGGGCGACGTCCTGCTCTCCTCGCGCAACACCTGGACGCTGTACGACGTGGACATCCGCACCGGTGGCTTCCGCTGGCGCCTGGGCAGCCAGCACAGCAGCTTCAAGCTCGGGCCGGGCGTCCGCTTCTACTGGCAGCACGACGCCGAATTCCAGCCCGGCGGGCTGATCTCGATGTTCGACAACGGCTCGGACCCACCCAAGGAGAAGCAGTCCCGCGGCCTGCTGCTGGACCCCAACCTCGCCGCCCATACGGTCACGCTGGTCAAGCAGTTCGTCAACCCCACCAAGACGCTGCTCGCCGAAAGCCAGGGCAACACCCTCAGCCTGCCGGGCGGCAACTGGCTGATGGGCTACGGCGGGCTGCCGAACTTCACCGAGTACGACCCCTCCGGCCACGTCCTGCTCGACGGGACCCTCGGTAAGAGCGTCCAGGATTTCAGGACCTACCTGTCTCCCTGGAGCGGGCAGCCGGGGGACTCCCCGTCGGTCCTCGCCCAGCCGGGCGCCACGGGCGCCATGACCGTCGCGGTGAGCTGGAACGGGGCGAGCGAAGTCGCCTCCTGGCGAGTGCTCGCGGGGCCCTCGACCGGCGCCCTGGCTGCCGTCGCCACCGCTGCCAAGAGCGGCTTCCAGACGACGATCGCCGCGCCGAGCGCCGGGCCCTACGTGGCCGTGCAGGCGCTCGACCGCTCCGGCGCGGTCATCGGCGCCTCGGCCACCGTCAAGGACTGAAGGCGCACTGGCAGGGCGCTCGCGCCAGATACGTGGCCGTGCAGGCGCTCGACGCCACCGGCACGGTCATAGGCGCGTCCGCCCCAGTGAACGACCGAGCTCCTCCCCGGGCCGCATGCCGTCGCCGCGGACGTGGTGGGGCAGTGGCCCGACGACGCGTTCGGAGCGAAGCTTGCGCCGGGCCGCCGCGGCGGTCGCCGCGTTCTTGGCAGTCGAGAAGTAGTCCGCAAAGCCGCGGCCATGCGCCGGCTGCAGCCGGTGGGGCAGCGGCGCCCGCAGCTCGTCCTTGAACGCGCGTTCGTGTTCGGCCCGCAGCGGCTCCTCCAAGGCGCTGTTCCCGGCGCTGTTGTGAAGCTCCAGCCGTCCGCTCTGCGTGCCGTAGTCATACAGCTCGTGTTCCTGCCCCTGAGAGAGCGGCTCGATACCTTCCAGCGGCCAGTCGGAGTAGCTCGTGTACTTCGCCGTGGGCGTGCGCATCCCGACGACGTGCAGCGGCGCGTCGGCCGCGTACGGTTCGACCGCGAACTCGGTCACCGTCTCATCGGTGGCGTGCAGCACGAAGGGGCGCCCGGGGGCTTCGGCGTCGGCGAGGATGCGCGCGAGATCCAGGCGGCGGGCGAGGTGGGAGTAGTGGCGTTCGCTGCGCCATACCTCCGAGCCGGTGGCGATCGTCAGCAGCAGCGGGGCCACGTCCACGCTCGAGGTGAGCTGGGTGCGCAGCCGTTCCGGTTCGCTGGTGAGCAGGCCACGCGGGTCCTTGACGATCAGCGGGACACGGGTGGCCTCCTCGTAGGCGCTCGCCCCCTTGCCCCGCAGGCCATGCGAGGCGCCGTACTCGCCGTGGTCGGAGGTGAACACGATGACCGTGTTGGCCGCCACCTCGGGCCGGCGTTCGAGCGCTCGCAGGACCCGTCCGATGTGGCGGTCGACCTCGAGCTGGAGCTTGACGTACAGGTCGAGGAACTTCAGCCACCGGTGCACGAACTCGGGACCGGTGAACGGCACCGGACCGAACGACGTCGCGGCGGTGTCCTGGAAGGATCGCTGCAGGCGCGGCTTGTTGCGCGCGAGCAGGAGCTCGGGGGTCTCGAAGTTGGGTGGCATCCGCAGCACCGAGCGCGGGGCCGTGGCCTCGGGCCCTACGCGCTCGCTCCACGCATACCACCAGGCGATGTCGTGGGGGTTCACGAAGGAGACGGTCGTGCACCACGGCTCGCCATGGCCCTCGTGGGCAAACCACTCGGCGAACTGGGCGGCGATGTGCGGGTCGACGTGCCAGCCCTGGCCGGGCGCGCCGTCCGGCGATGGATATGTGCCGCCGGCGAATCCGTAGCGCTCGAGCGCGCGTTCGCCCGTCGCTTCAGTCCAGCGGTTGTCGCGGTGGGTGAGGTGCCACTTGCCATACCAGCGCGTGTGGTAGCCGTGATCTCGTAGCATCGTCCCCCAGGTCGGAAATCCGGGGTCGAGGGTGCTTCCGCCGGTGATCATGCAGCCGGTCTGATGGGTGTACAGGCCGGTCAGCAGCGTCGAGCGCGAGGGGGTGCAGTCGTTGGAGGCCGTGTAATGCCTGGCGAACGAAACGGCGCCGTCGCGCAGGCGCTGGAGGTTGGGAGGCAGGCCCGCGCCGCTCGGCCCGGGCGAGAACCACTGGGGGAAGCGCAGCTGGTCGACCACGATCACCAGGATGTTCGGGTGCTCCGGCCGCGTGCGCGGCTCGGGGGCAGCGACCGGGGGGGTTCTCGTTGTTCTCGTCGTCGGCGAGGTGTGTGACGTGTCGGCCACCGCGCGGATCGACAGACCGGCCCCGAGCGCTCCGCCCGCGGCAAGCCCGCCCTTCAGGAAGGTGCGTCTATCGACTCTCTTATGCTCTTTCGGATCGATGTTCTCCATGCGCGGTCTCATCCTAGGGGCGGCGGTGGCGCTAGGTTCTGGGCCCGCCGTGGTGAGCACTGCGCTCGCGCAGTCGGGCCCGACGTGCACCCCGGCGACATTGAACAACTCTGCGCTCCAGGACGGCTCCGTCACGGTCTCGCCGCTCCCGGGCAGTCGTGACTCCTCGCCGGGGACACAGATTAGCTTCCTCGGCGTTCCCGCCGCCGAGCTGAGCGGGATCAGTGTGGTGGGCACCCTGACGGGCGGCCATGCCGGACACCTGCTCGCCTACTCGCAGGGCGACGGCGCGAGCTTTCTGCCCGCGCAGCCGTTCGCCGAAGGGGAGCGGGTCACCGTGCGCGCCCGCGTGCGGATCGGCGGTGCGGTGCGGGCGCTCGTGGACGAGTTCGCAATCGCGAGCGAGGACCGGATCGGCTCTACGCCCGAGACCATCCATTCCGGCGGGCCGGCCGAAGTCCAGAGCTTCCACTCGCGCCCGGACCTGCGCCCGCCGGTCGTGAGCGTGACCGCCGACTCCCCCGCTGTTGCGCCGGGGGACGAGTTCGTCGCCCCGTACTCGGGGCCCGGGCAGGCCGGGCCGATGATCCTCGACCCGAGCGGTCAGCTGGTCTGGTTCAAGGCGCTGCCGCAATACACCTCGGCGACCAACTTCAGGGTGCAGGAATACGCGGGCAAGCCGGTGCTCACCTGGTGGCAGGGAGACATCTCCGTTCACGGCTTCGGGCTGGGCGAGGACGTGATCGCGGACAGCACCTACACGGACATCGCGCACGTCAAGGCCGGCAACGGCGATCAGGCGGACCTGCACGACTTCCAGCTCACCCCGCAGGGCACCGCGCTGATCACCGCCTACCGCCCGATCCTCTGCAACCTGTCAGGCGTGGGAGGCGCCGCCGACGGTGCGGTGAGCGACGGCGTCCTCCAGGAGATCGACGTCAAGACGGGCCTCGTGATGTACGAATGGACGAGCATCGACCACGTCGGACTCGACGAATCCTACGAACGGGCGAGCGCCTCCAAGACGGGCTGGCCGTTCGACTTCTTCCACATCAACTCGATCAGCCTCGACCCCGACGGCAGCCTGCTGATCTCGGCCCGCAACACCTGGACGGTCTACGAGCTGGACCCGCGCACCGGCAGGATCCTCTGGCAGCTCGGCGGCCGGCACAGCAGCTTCGCGGAGGGCCCGGGCGCGCGCACAGCCTGGCAGCACGACCCGCGCGAGCTGCCGGACGGCCTGATCAGCGTCTTCGACAACGGCTCCTCGCCTTCGGTCCACAGACAGACGCGCGGCATCCTGTTGAGGCTCGACCAGCAGAACGGCACGGCGACGCTCGTCAGCCAGTTCACCCATCCGCCGCCGCTGCTCGCCGAAAGCCAGGGCGACATGCAGGCGCTCGGCAACGGCGACTGGTTCCTCGGCTGGGGTCAGGCGCCCGACTTCTCCGAGCTCGGCCCCGAAGGCCAACTCCTCTTCGACGCCCATTTTCCCACGCACACCCAGTCATACCGGAGCCTCCGCTTCGAATGGACCGGGACGCCGGCGCACCCGCCGACGTTCGTCCTCCAGCCCGGCGGCCCCGGCGCGGGCACGGTCTACGCGAGCTGGAACGGCGCCACGCTCGTGGCCTCCTGGAGAGTGCTCGCCGGTGCGGGCGCCGCCGGCCTGCACCCGGTTGCCCAGGTCGTGCGCAGCGGCTTTGAGACCGCGATCCCCCTGCCCGCCGCAACGGCCGGTCCGTATCTGGCCGTCCAGGCGCTGGGCGCCTCAGGCCAGGTGCTCGGGGTCTCGCCGAGCGTCCCACAGCCCGCCCTGGGCGCGGGCGGCTGAGCGCGGGCGGGTGGGGGGAGGGACTCAGTCGCGAATGTGCGTAGGCCGGGCTCGCTCTGGCGCCTACCGCGGTGCCCGCGACCTGGCGGATGAGGTGGTGGGCCTCGCCGGCGAATTGCTGTCGGCAGGGACGGACATCGCGTACGTCCAAGGCCGGTACGTAGCGGTCGCGGTCGAGCTCCTCTCGGACGCCGAAGCACACAGCCTGCTGGCAGCCGGAGGTGACCCAGATGCTCTGGCCGCGCTTGCGCGCGTCGCCGCCAACCTCGCCTGCCTCCGCGATACGGCGCGCGCCGAGTCCAGCCGGTCAGGGGAGCGCTGAGCGTGAGTGAGCGGCCGCGCGCTCCTCGAAGCGACGAGCCATCTCCTCGGCGACTCTCCGCTGCCGATCGTCGGCAAGACGAGGCTTGGCTTCCCGAAGCAGCGCAGCCGCCTGGATGCTGGACTCGGGCATCATTGACGCGAGCCTCCGAGCGCTTTCCTCAGCGCCACGACGAAGATCTTCGCTCACGGCCATCCGCGGAGGGTACCTCACAGGCATTTGGGACAACAAGGCCAGAGCGAGTTTCGAACAACGGCCTCAAACTAGCCAAAAAACGGGGATGGCGGGAAAGTCCTCGAAATCTCCGTGGCCTCTGATCCGCCAGCTCCACAAGGAGCGATTTGGGAGCGAGCCCACTTCTTAAGCGAACCTGTTGATGAGGCCGATGATGCCGTTTGCAATCGTGACGACACCAGCTCCGATGCCGACGACAAGGCCGAGCTTAGCGAGCGATATATCCCGGCTCAACTCTTTGGCGGTCTCAACACCTGGCCGCCGTGGGGGGCGGTTCGTGGTTACGGGCGGCGGCCGCGATCTGCACGGCTCTCCTGAGCAGGGATGTTCCGACCCTCGTCACCCGGGACAGACACCACCTCGAACCCAGCACCAAACGCCCCGACTGCCCCTCCGTAGGCTCTGCCGCGACGACGCAGCCCGACGAGCCAAATGCCGCCGCCCCCGGCTAGCTGACGTGCCCAGGGACGTTCAGAACGGTGTGTAGGTAGGTCCGGGCCTGCCGAGAGGCTGTGGGTGTTGACGCTCACGACCTCAAGGGAGGCCCGGAATGCCGCACCATAGAGCCCGCATGACTCCGCGTGGGCGGGAGATGGTCGTTCGTCGTGTCGTGGATGATGGGATGTCCTTCGCGCAGGCCGCGGCGTGGGGGAACGTGTCGAAGTCCACGGTGTGGGAGTGGGTGCGCCGCTGGCGTGCAGCGGCGCCGGCTGAGCGCGAGTCGCTGGCGTGCCTGGCGGAGCGTTCCAGCCGTCCACGTCACTCACCTGCCGGGTCCCAGTCGAGGAGGAGCAGCGGATCTGTGAGCTGCGCCGACGCACGGGCTGGAGCCCGAGGACGATCGCTGTGCAAGTCGGACGCCCGCACTCGACTGTGCATCAGGTACTGCGCCGTGGAGGCTGCTCGCGGCCCGAGCCATCTGAGAGCCCGCCGGTCATCCGCTACGAGTGGCCGTGCCCCGGGAACCTGCTGCACATGGACGTCAAGAAGCTCGGCAAGTTCACTGAGCCCGGGCACGCGCTGACCGGAGATCGCACCAAGCGCTCCCGCAGGGTCGGCTGGGAGTACGTGCACTCGATCGTCGATGACTGCAGCCGCCTGGCGTACTCAGAGATCCACGACGACGAGAAGGCCCCAACCGTCACCGCGTTCACCCGCCGCGCACTGGACTGGTTCCTCGACCATGGGATCGTCGCCGAGCGGCTGATGACCGACAACGCGTTCACCTATGTCCACAACAAGACGCTGCGCGAGCTGCTCTACCGCCGCGCGATCCGCCACCTCCGCACCAGGCCCTACACGCCCCGCACCAACGGGAAGGTCGAGCGCTACCAGCAGACCCTGCAACGCGAGTGGGCCTACGCCCTGCAATACGCCTCAAGCGACGCGCGCCGCGCCGCGCTGCCACACTGGATCCGCCACTACAACGAGCAGCGCACCCACAGCGCCCTCGGCAACCGCCCACCCACCGCACGCGTTCGGGACGTCACCGGACACAACAGCTAGCGCAGCTACGAACAGGGCCAGCCCAATCGAAACCCCGGCGAGACGAAGCCAACGATCGCATTGAGCGTGCCGATCGCGGCGGCGAGAATACCGAGGATCAACAAGATCCACGTCAGTGGACGCGCCACATCCCCCAAGGGCTGGGTCACCGTCGGCATCCTACCCCCGTTGGATCGTTCGGAGACGCGACTCCCTGAAAATCAAGAGGTCAGTGCCTCCCAGCCGACAGGCGGCTGCACCGGAGATATGGCAATCTGACGTCTATGGCATGGGAAGAGTTCGTGCTCGGTGGTGTCGGAGGCGCCATCGTCGCTGGGGGCATCGGCACCTTGACGGCCGTCCGCATCGACCGACTAACGGCTCAGCGTGACCGAAAGCGCCAAGAAGATACGGAGCATGCAATCAGCCGCCTGCTTTGTTCCGAGCTAGCCGCTGCCTACGAAACCGTCGAGCGCGCGCTCGGAGCACATCGGTGGCCGCTTTGGCAGCCGCCACTGGCCCGTCAGATATGGGATCGGCACGCGCATACCTTTGCGCCGGATATCGACAACGCGCTTGTAGATCAGCTCGCACGCACCTACGACGTACTCGCTGTCTGGCAGAGTCGAGTAAGCCTTTACCTCGCTCAATTCCCCGCCAACTCCTGGATGAATCTGAGTGGCGCGCTGCCAGAAGAACGCGAGTCAGCCGAGCTACTAGACAGCCTCAGAAAGAATCTTGAAACGAGTCGCCGAGAACTTGAGGCGATCGGGCGATACACGCCCCGACCACCCCTATGACGGGCTCACCGCGAACGTCGCACAAGCGGCATTGGCCGTCACCCTGTTGCTAACGCTCTAGAATACGGGCGTGCCAAAGGGTCAGCGATCACCGTACATACCCGCTATCGAAGCCCTCCGCAGGCACTACCGGCATAGATCGCAGAACTATCTTCCGCTGGCAGACACACCGACGAATGACGTACAGAATTGGCTAGGTAGGTTGTGCTGGGCCTACACACCCAAGATACCCATCGAGGAGGCAAGGCTGATCGAGCGGCTGGCAGCTCGGCCGGATTGGATGATCTTCGTGGACACCAACATGGTGACCACTAGCGTCAGTGGCTTCTGGTCCGAGCTACTGAAGCAGCCAGGTCGCCTAGTTTTCACGACGCCGGTCATCGACGAGCTCGAAGAGTTCCTGTGTAGAAAACCAGATCATCCTCTCTACCGAGCGCTCATGGAGGGACACGAGTCAGTACTCGTGCAGGAGCACCCGCCCCGCGCGACGCCCGACTCGATAGCCAAGGAGTATTACGTCACCCTCATGCTTTGTCGGCGCTCAACCTTTGATACAGCAAAGACTGTCTCCGAAGGTCTAATTGGGCGCAAGCTCACTCGTTGCGAGGAATCGAAGATCCGCAGCAATATGCAGAGCATCCTCAGTCGCGAGCGAATCGTCCTCGATGCAAAGGAGCGCAGCCCCTATCTGACCGATGAGTGTTTGGTCTACTACGCCGTAAGACACGCTCTAGTTTCAGGACAGCCGACGATGATCCTATCGAGCGATTTTGATGTCGCTGCTCAGTTCCGTCATTTGATTGAGATTGTTCTCAGCCACTATCGGGCCATGTTGGTTGCCGACCGATACGAGCGGGAGCCGAGTCTATTCCGGCCACGACCTATTGGTCCTGACGTACTAGGCGGCTACTTTTGTGACGAGCCCGGGGTCGAGATCGACCTCACTGTTCTCGGACCAGACAACCCGATGCCGTCGTCAATCCCGATTCATGTACCCATTAGCTGCATGACCGCGACGCCTCATCACGTCTCCGAGATGGCTTTCAACGCCGAGACCGAGATGAAGTGGGTGCTTTGGATGAAGGGAAATACCCCTGGTCTTTCGACGAACCGTCTGAACGGTCGCAACCTCCACGCGTGGACCGTGAACGTAGACGGAGTCCCTAACGGTCACGGGATCGTGGCGTACGATAGGCACGTGCCCCTAGACGACACGATGGAAGTCAAGATTGGAATGCCTGACGTGCTCCTTTCTCAACTAGGACTTCCCTAGCAAAGCAGAGGTCGCACAATCGGCGTTGGGCGTCGGTCGTTGCGCTTGGTCTGCGGGGCAACGGTTCGTCGATCGCTTAGCCAAACATGCTTGTCGCCTCGTACACCTTCTTGTCCGCTTGCAGCGGGTTATCAGTGACGTACACCGCACGATCCGCGGCAAGTGGGCTGTCAACGAAGTAGACATGCTCATCAGCTTCGAGCATGTTCGTGGTGAGATATACCGTTTCATCGGCCATCAGCGAGTTACTTGCTCGATATACACTTGTCGCCACTAGAAGCACCTCCGCTGGGTGCAGTGGTCGGTACGAGCCGGGTACGTCGTTTGCAGCGCTCGCATCCAGCTTCGTGATGGCTCTTGGGTGGAACCGACACGTATGCGTCCCTACCCCACACCGACACCGTCCGGCGGGGAATACCGAGAATCACGGGGCTCCCGCTCGCCCTTGCATCTCATCGTCATCACGGCGGCGCGGTCGCCGGTTCCGGCTGGTTCAAGCTGCAACTATCCGCTGTCCAGTGGGCTGACACTCGGTGGTCCCGCGGGGGATACCAAGGACTTCAGCGTCAACGTCTTGCAGCCGGGCTACCACGGGGACGGCACCGGCCTGTAAACAACGTTCAAGCTACAGCTTGAAGTCACCGTCCTCAACCCACGTATTGTGATCTGCTCGGCCGACATCGTGGTTGATCCGCGGAACGCGGAAGGCTTCTTTCGGTCAAACCTGTACAAGGAATATCCGGTAGCGACCTCGCCGCACGGTGGACTCTCACCGACGATCATCGGGCCGGTCAGCCAGCATGATGGGTTCACCGGAACCGCGTTCGCGCGGTATCGGTAAGACCATTCAGAATGATTGCTGGGGTCTCCCCGATGAGCCCGTGAGGGGCTCATCGGGGACGGACTGAAACGAGAAGCTGGGTCAGACAAGCCACGAAGGCTCCTCGGCGTACTTTCCTATCTGTGGCATTGGGCCGATGCGGTGCACCTTTCCGCTCTCGACGAGACGAGCAAACCTCGCAGCGTCCACGCCCGCAGAGATTAGCTCGAACTCGGGATACTTCTCCCAGTCTCGCTCGACCTCATCTTCATGAAGCCACACGCAGTCCATATGAACACCACGCAGACCGGCCGTTTCCCACTCGTAGGCCACGAACAAGATGGCCTCATTTACACTGTCTCGCTCCAAAGCCCATACCGAGTATGTGCCGGGCTGAAACCAATCCGGCCGCTCGGGGAAGTCGGACGCTCCCATGAACACCTTCTCCTTTCGGCTGGCGGGAACCGCTGCCTATGTGTGAACAGCGGATCGGTCAGCCGAAGGGAGTCGGTGAACATCCCTCAGTCTGCGCACTGTCTCACCTTGGCAGGGGCCTTGTCAATAGATGCTGCGCTTGGGGCGCCCAGGTCAACCTATAGCGCCTGCCCACGACGGGCTTCGCCCAAGCAGACACCGTGTAGAAACGCTCAGCCACCGGTCGGCGAATCCGCGTTGACACAATGGGAGCATCCGGCGCGTCCGACTCGAACTCGACTAGCTGACACTCCTGCCGTAGTGTTCGGAATACCACATGGAAACCAAGTGCCGTCATGGGATGGTTGACCGTGTACTCAAGAAACTGGAGCTGCTTGCCAGGGGGCTTGAGACTGAGCGCGACCCCGATGCCCTCGCCAAGGCCAATTCGATCATCCGGAGGATCGCCGAGATCAATAGCAAAGAAATGACTATGCTGGCCAGCGTCAATCTGCACGGCCGATACGTGCTTCACGACCTCGTCCAGTGCCCGCTTGTGCCACTGAGCCTTCCAGTCGAAGAGCGGGTGGTGGACATCAAAGTAGAAGGTAAATATCTGAGCACGCGGATGTACGCGTTCAACCTGCCACGTCAACTCGACTACCGGAGGGGGAGGGATTCGAACCCTCGAGACAGGATAACCCGTCTGACGGCTTTCAAGACTAACGCAAAACCGCATGGTTGAGCCATAAACTGACTACTCGCGCCACGACTCGCGCCAGTCCTGCCCGAATACTACTTGAGGGTTGGCGCGCGCCCGGCGCCTTACGCCCGGCCAATGACCGCACGTCAAGGAGCGCCTCACACGGTCCGCAGCGCCTCGGTCGGCGAGAGGCGCGCAGCGCGTAGCGCGGGGACGAGGCCGGCGACGGCGCCGATGAGCATGGCTGCGCCGAACCCGCCGGCCCAGGCGATTGTGGGGATGACGATCGTCCAGCCCTTCGTGGTAGCGTAGATCGCGGTAGCGAGTGCCCCGGTGGCGATACCGACGGCGCCGCCACCGAGCCCGAGCAGGATCGCCTCGGACAGGAACTGGGTACGGATCTGCCCGCGGGTCGCGCCGAGCGCGCGCCTGAGTCCGATCTCTGAGCGGCGTTCGAGCACGGAGATCACCATGATGTTCGCGACTCCGACGGCGCCTACGAGTAGGGCGACGGCGCCGAGCCCGAGGAAGAGACCGTTGAAGGCGCCTTGGGCGTCGGCGCGCGCGGTGAGCGTGGCCGAGGGTTGGCTGACGTCGACTTCATTGGGGGCTTCCGGGTCCGCGGTCGCGGCGAGCACCGACTGGACGGCCGGGACCTGGCTGTTCTGCGCGCGCAGGTATACGGTGTTGGGGTGCCCGTTAAAGTGCAGGTAGCTTTCCGCGGCCTTGAAGCCGACGAGCACAGAGCTTTCGATTCCGGGTACGAGTACCGATGGGCCGAGGATGCCGACGATGTACACCCACTGGTTCGCGGCCCAGATCCGCTCACCGGGGTAGATGTGGTCGATCCCGAGCCGTTGCGCGGCCACGGAGCCGAGCACCCCCACTGGCTCGGTGGCGGTCGCGGCGTTCAGATAGCGGCCCTGCACGACCTGGACGCCGAGCGTGTGCAGCAGGCCGAGGCTCGCCGCCTGGATTTCCAGCGCGTTGGTTTCGACTTCCGGGATCAGCGGCGTGCGGTACACCTTCCCTTCGACCTTCCCGGTCTCAGCGACAGTTTCGACCGGGTCGATACGCGCGATCATCGCCGGTGCCACCAATGGCAGCTCCGCGGTTTTACCCGCGAAGCTCTGACCGTTGGTGACGGTCAGGAGGTTCGTCCCCAGGCGTTCGATCTCTGACAGCAGCCCCGCCTGGCTGGAGGCGGACAGGCCGAGCACCGCCACGATCGCTGCGACCCCGATCGCGATGCCCAACGCCGATAGCGCCGCACGCATACGCCTGGTACGCAACCCCACACTCGCCACGCGGGCGAGATCGGAGGCCCTCAGCCTCAGCGGGGCGAGGCCCGTGCCGGCGGCATGCTCTCGCGTCGGGTCGGCGACAGCGCTCACAGGACCCTCAAGGGGACTGGCCGGGAGCTTCGTTGACGAGCGCGAACGCAGCCGACCTGGCCGGCTTGGCGCTGGCCTTGACGATGTAGCCACCCGGCCGGTGGTTGGCGGTGAAGGGAGGCGCCACGGCGATCCCGCAGGCGCTGGTCTTGACCTCGACCGTGTCGGGGTGCGAGACACGAGCATGGCGGCGGGAGCCTCGGGAGCGGGCCGTGAAGCGCCCGCTCGCGCCGCGCGTGGGCGCTGAGAACGTGATCAGTGCGCCCGGGACGGGGTTCTTGTCGGCGTCGGTGACGGTGACGGCGAGGCGGATCGGGAACGAGGTTCCCGCGGTGGTGGACTGTGTGGAGCCCACGCCGGGGGCGATCTTGGTGGGCTTCCCGGCGAGGTTTGAGAGCGAGAAGCTGACCGGCGTGACGGTGGGTGCCCCGGCTTTGCTAGCGCTTTCACTTCCGCTCCCGCCGCCACCCCCGACCGAGGCGGTGGCGGTGAACGACCCGGCGGCCGTGTTCGCGGTGAACGCCGGGGAGGTGGCCAGGCCGCTCGCGTCAGTGGTGGCCGTGGCCTCGGCGCCACCGCCGGCGAAGCTGGCGCTGGCGGCGGTGCTGGTGCCGCAGGTGCCGGCGGTGGCGGAGCCGAGCGTGAGCGTGACCGTAGTGCCCGCGACCGGGTTGCCGCCAGCGTCAAGGACCCTGACCTGCAGCGGCTGGGGATAGCGAGCGGTAAGGCTCGCGGATCTGCTCTTCAGCGGGATCGCGGTGATCCTTGCTGGTATGCCCGCGGCGGTGTTCGTCAACGAGAACGCGACCGAGCCGTACTGCGAGCTGGCGGTCACGGTGTAGCTGCCCTGAGTGTCGTTCGCTGTGAACGCCGGTGCGGCCACGCTACCCGAGGCATCGGCACCGACAGTAACGGTGTTGGACCCGCTGGTGGAGAACACCCCGCTCGCGCCATCGGCGGGCGCGCTGAACGTGACCGGGACCCCCGCGGCGGCGCTCGTGACGGGACAGACATCACTGTTGCTGAGCGCGACCTGCAGCCCGGTCGCGAACGCGCTCTGCAGGATCGCCGTCTGTGGTGTGCCCGCGACGAGCGTCATCTGGTTCGGCGGATTGGACGACGGGCAATTCGACGTCCCCGTGCCGGTGGGTTCGGTTGGCGATCCGCCGGTTTCCCCCGAGGCAAACGCCGGGCCACCCACGAGCACGCCAACCGCGGCGCCCAAGCTCGCGGCCATGATCAGTCCGAGCGCAACTCTGCGTACACCGCCTCCCAACCGCGCCATCCCGGTCATGAAATCTCAGCTCCTTGTTCGGCGGTGTCGGCGACGATCTGCCCGTCGAAGACTTGTACTTGGCGTGGTAGGCGGGCGGCGAGGTCGTGGTCGTGGGTGATCACGAGGATCGTCGCGCCATCGGCATTCAGCTCTTCCAGCAGCTCGAGCACGCCCGTGCCGGAGGCGCTGTCGAGGTTCCCCGTGGGCTCATCGGCCAGCACGATCGCGGGAGCACCCACGAGCGCCCTGGCGATCGCGACCCTTTGGCGCTCACCACCGGAAAGCTTGCTCGGACGGAAGCTCGCGCGCTCGGCGAGCCCGACCCGCGCGAGCGTCTGCGCCGCCCGCTCACGGCGCTCGGCGACAGCAACGCCGGCGTACAACAACCCTTCAGCGACGTTCTCCAGGGCAGTGGAGTGCTCCGCCAGGAAGAACTGCTGAAAGACGAATCCAATACGCGTGGCACGCAGCGTGGCGAGCTCACGATCAGACAGCCCCGCCGCGTCGAGGCCCGTGATTGAAACCACACCCGAGCTCGGGCGCTCGAGCGTGCCCATCACGTGCAGCAGCGTCGTCTTACCCGAACCCGAGGGGCCCACGATCGCGACGAGCTCACCCTCTCCCACCGCGAAGCTCACTTCCCGCAGCGCGTACACCGGCGGCTCGGCGCCGTAGACCTTGCTGACTCCGCGCAACTCCAGCACCGCCGGCGCCTCGTCACCGTCCGGGTATGCGACGCTTGTTGGCTGCTCGCTCATGATGTCTGCGGCACCACCACGCGCTGGCCGGCGGACAGTCCCTGGCCGCTCACCTGCACGACACCTTCGGCATCGTCGAACAGGCCGACGGTAACGGCCTCCAGACGGTGCACGCCCCCTTCGGCGACCTCCACCGCGTAGCCACCGCCGGCCAGCGCGAGCAGCGCGTCGATCGGCACCGCGAGCACGTTTTCTACACGTTCGGTGGTGATCTCGACGTTCACAGGCGCCTGGTCTAGGCGTCCCGTCGCCGCCGGGTTCGTGGGGGTGGCCTGCACTTCGACGGTGGGCGCGCTTTCTTCTTCGCTGCCGTGGCCAGAGCCGGAGCTGGACGGCGTGGTGGCGACAGTGGAGACGTAGGTGATCCTTCCGGGCGTGCTCTGGTTGTCGGGAAGCGTGATCGTGACCCGATCGCCGACCTTGACGCTCGCCTGCTGGGAGGCGTCGAGCGCGATCTTGACCTGGCGGGCGATCGAGGTGATCGCGAGCACCGGACCGGGCATGACCGTCTGGCCGACCGTGGGGGTGACGCTCGTGACGCGCACCGGTCCGGGGTGGAACACGACCGATCCCAGCAGCAGCTCGCCGGTCACGCTCAGCCCGTGCGCGGACTGCAGCGCGCGAATCGCGGCCGCCGTGGTGGCGGTGAATCCATCGCCTGAGAGCCCCTGCCGGTAGCCGAGCGCGCGCAGGTTCGCGTTCAACTCCGCGACATCTGGCCCCGCGGACATCCCCAAGGTGAACGCCCGCGTCGGTTGCACCGAGCCGTACAGCAGCGGCACCGACTGACCGCTGATTTGGTAGAGGCTCTGCCCACGCGTGATGACCTGGCCGACCGACGGCAGCGCCGTGAACGTCGAGCCCTGACCGTAGAGCGCGGCCGAGGAACGCGCCGTGGACAGGTTGGACCGCGCGCTCGCGACCTGTTTTTCGGCCGAGGAGACCTGGGAGCGGTCGGCACTGACCTTGCCTTCGGTGCTGGTGGCGCTCTGCTGGGCGGCAGAGACGGCCCGCACGTCACTCGCGCACGAGCTTCCACCGCCACTCGGCGAGTTGTTTTCGCTTGAAGGCGAGGAGTTGGCGGATGCCGCTTCCGCGGCGCCCTCGCCCGCGCAGTCGACCTGCTCCTTCGCGCGCGCCGCCGCCAGCGTCGCCTGATGACCCGCGAGCGCCTGCGTGTCGGAGGCCAGCGTCGCCGTGGCGCTCGCCAGCATCGCTTCGGCGCTCGTGAGGAGCTGGCTTGACTGCTGGACGGCGGTTGGCGCGGTCCCGGACGGCAGGCGGATGCTCGAGGAGCCCGCGTAGCCGAGCGTGCCGCTCACCTGTGTCTGCTGCGAGAGCGACTGCCGTTTCACCGACACCAGCGACACGGCGCTCGCGTTATCGACGACACCGCCCGTGGATTTCCCCGGGCCGCCAAACGGATCGGTGGCGATCACCACGACGACGGCCACGACCAGCACCAGCGCCACAATCGCGAGCAGCCGCCGGCGAGTGCGCGCTCGCGGCGGGTCAACCCCTGAGCGCTCCTCAGAAGATCCGTCGGCGGCCGCCTGGGCCACCAACGCCGCCTCACCAGACACAGGATCACTCATCGATGCTGTTTGTACGACATCGACGGTTTCGGGAATGTTTCGCCGGCCTCACGAACGACCCCGCGCTCACGGGATCGCCACGGCCTGACCCGATCCCCCGCCGGGACCGCCGGGCCCCCCGCCGGAGCTGACTTCGCCGCCTCCCGGCCCGCCCTTGGCGCCCGGCGGTCTGGGCAGGTCGGACTGACACGTTTTCTGCGCGGCTTTGAACTGCGGTGAGTTGGGATCTATACCGGAGCCCTTGCCCCCGATTCGTATCCCGACACCGCCGCCGCTGTGGTGGAATTCCGGATCGGGGAAGCTGGGGACTCCGTGGCTGCGCATGCAGGCGGAGAACTTCAGGGCGCCTTCCTGCATCTTGGCTTGTTGCGCCGGACTCGGGGCCACCTTCGAGGGCGCGTACTTGCTGCACGCCTTTTCGGCCGCCTGGAACCGGGGCGATTCTGGATTCGGGCCGTGGCCGTTGTGGCGGTGGATCTCTATGCCGCCTTCGGTCGGTTCGGGGAATTCGGGTTCCCCGTGGGTGCGCATGCACTGCGCGAACCTGACCATCTTCTGCTGGTTGCCGGCGCTGCTTTCCGGGGAGGATGAGCCGCCGCCGCTCGCGGCGGAGCCGCCGGATGTGCTGGGCGAGAGGTGCGCGACCCCCGGGCTCGATGAGCCACCGCCGCAGCCGGCGAGCAGCAGGGCGGCGCTCGCAAGCACTACCACGCTGAGGTTGATTCTTGTCATGCCGGCATCATGTGGGAATCAACCTGAGAATTGGCTGAGAGAAGGCGAGGAACTTCCTAAACGCCTAAACAACGCCGGACGCCGTTGGAGCATCCCGCCAGGACGCGGCGAGCTCGGCGTCGGTCATCTCGAGCACCGGCAGCTCGAGCGTCAGGCGGGCGCCGCCACTGGGATCGTTGGCCGCGTGCACGGCTCCACCGTGAGCCTCGGCCATCTGCCTGACGATCGCCAGCCCGAGCCCCGACCCGGGTCGCGCCCGGGCGCCGGGCGCGCGGTAGAAGCGGTCGAACACGCGAGGGAGGTCCTCCGCGGCGATCCCCGGACCGTGGTCGCGCACCTCCAGAACACCGCCGCGGACGCGCACCTCGATCGGATCATCGATTGGCCCGCCCGCCCGCCCGGCGGGCGGAGTCGGCGGCGTGGGCGGGTTCCACTTGCAGGCGTTGTCGAGCAGGTTGGCGATCGCGCGATCGAGGCGCGCGGGGGCGGCGCGCACCAGGCAGGGCTCGGCGTCGAGCACGAACGTAGATGAGTGCCCGCCCACCTCGTGCAGGCGGGCGCGCTCGATCGCCCCGGCGGCAGCCAGATCCAGGCGCACGTCCTCCACCTCGACCTCGTCGATCTCGGTCTTGGACAGGTCGACAAGATCGCCCACCAGCACGGTCAGCTCCCGCAGCTGCGCCTGCGCGGCGGCCAGGATGCGAGCGCGCTCACGCGCCGGCAGCTCCTCGCCGATCGCAAGCGCGTCGAAGTTGGCCTGCACGCTCGTCAACGGCGTGCGCAGCTCATGCGAAGCGTCGGAGACGAGCTGACGCTGCGCGAGGCGCGAGCGCTCGAGCGCGGCCAGCATCGTGTTGAAGCTCCCGGCCAGCCGCCCGAGCTCATCCTCCTCGCCGGCCTGGATGCGGTGGCCAAGGTCCTGGGTGCGCGCCACGCGCTCGGCGGCGCCCGTCAAGCGCCGTACGGGCACAAGCGCCGCCCGTGAGACAAGCAGCCCGAGCGCGGCCGCGAGAGCGATCCCGCCCAGGCACACGAGCGCCAGCACCAGCTTCAGGTGCGTGAGCGTGCTGTCCACATCGCTCAGCGGCAGCGCCACCTGCCACACCCCCCCTTCGGGCGCACGCTCGGTCAGCACCCGCACTGGCGTGCCGGCGACGGTTGCGTCACTGAAGAAGGCGTCGCGCCGGCCCGCGGCCACGGCGCGCGTAGCGGCGGTGACCGGGAGCAGCGAGCCCCTGCCTTCGGAGCGCAGAACCTGGCCGTTGGAATGGATGAACTGGACATAACCGGTGGCGCCGCCGAGCTGCGGCACCGGCAGCACGAGCCGGGCGAAACCGGTCTGCTCGCCGCCCGGCGCCATGCCCTTCGCGGCGGTGCGACTGGACACGACCACTTCCTTGCGTTCGATCGAGGAGATCGCTTCTTCGCGAGGGTTCTTCCCGGCGCCGGCCGACGATTCCCGCCCGCCGGAGTGGCCTTCCGGCACCGCGGCGACGCTCCCCGACGGGGCGACCGAAGTGCCGCTCGCCGCGCCGCCGCCGCCGGCGTGGTTGTTGTTAGCGCTGCTGCTCCCATGGGCCGGCGCACTGAACTCGACATTCGTCGCAGGCAGACTCGGCAGCTTTCCTTCCCGCTGCAGCTTGGCCAGCCCGGCCGGACTCACATTCGTGGCCTGGATCTTGACCGCCTGCGGCAGGCCGGGCGTGAGCTTCTGGTGCAGACTCGCGTCGATCTGCCCGCGCAACTCGTTGCCGGTCACGACGTACACCACGACCGACGCGATCACCACGGCGGCCGCCACCGCCCCAGCGGCGAGCAGGATCATGCGCCGGCGAAAGCTCATCGCGCCCCCGAACGCTCCGCCGAGCGAAGCACGTAGCCCACGCCGCGCACGGTGTGCACCAGCCGCGGCTCGCCGCCGGCCTCGGTCTTGCGCCGCAGATAGCCGACATACACCTCCAACGAGTTCGACGCCGGACCAAAGTCATAGCCCCACACACACTCGAAGATGTTCGTGCGTGAAAGCACCTGACGAGGATGGCGCATGAGCAGCTCCAGCAGCAAAAACTCGGTGCGCGTCAGGTCGAGCTCACGGCCTGCGCGGCGTGCTTCGTGCGCAAGCGGATCGAGCTCCAGATCCTCAAAGCGCATGGTCTCCTCGTTGCCCTCCCACCCCGTGCGTCGCAGCAGTGCGCGAAGTCTGGCTACCAGCTCCTCGCTAGCGAACGGCTTGACCAGATAGTCATCAGCGCCGGCCTCCAGGCCCGCCACCCGCTCCGAGACCTCAGCGCGGGCGGTCAACATCAGCACCGGCGTGCGATCGCCAATCGCTCGCATCCGCCGGCAGACCTCCAAGCCATCCAGGCCGGGCATCAGCACATCGAGGATCATCGCGTCGGGCCGGTCCACCGCTAGCGTGCGAATCGCCTCGCCGCCGTCCGTCGCCGTCGAGACCCCAAATCCATTGAGGTCCAGCACGAGCTCGAGCGCCTCGCGAACGGAGGGATCGTCGTCAACGACCAACAGACGCATCAGCCGATGCTGACAGGCGAACCTGAAAAAAAGCTGAGGACGGCCCGCGTCACGGCGCCGCTGCGTGCGCCGAGGCTTGCGTCGAGCCCGAGCCGTGCACTCCGCCCGGGATCAGCGATTCGCAGGCCTGCACCGCCTCCTTGAACACCGGCGAGCTCTCGTTCAGTCCTTGATGGGCAATGTGTACCCCGCCGCCAGAGAATGTTGGGTCCGGGAAGTTGGGGATTCCGTGTGTGCGGATGCATGCCGCGGCCTTCAGGTATTGCGACTGTTCGGAGGGGGTGATCTGGTGATTCGAGCCTGCTCCCGAACCACCGCCCGGCAGTAGCTTGTTGCAGGCCTGCTGCGCCGAGTTGAAGTGGGGATTGCCGGTGATACCCGGAGTGACCTTCATCGCGATCTTGTGTTCGTTTCCGTTGCTGGAGATCTGCGGGTCGGGGAAGTTGGCCACGCCGTGCGAGCGCATGCACGCCGAGTACGCCACAGCCTGGCTTTCGGGCGACGCCGAGCCCGTCGAGCCGGCAGCCGTCGAGCTCGTCGTGGACGTTTTCGAGGTGTGCGTCCCGATGTTCGCCACGCCCCCGCTCGGCGACGTGCCGCCGCAGCCCGCCACGAGCATGCCCGCTGCGATCAGCGCCATCGCCAGGCAGGCCGCTACTCGCAGGCCGACCGCCGTCTCGTCGCGATCATTGGTGTGTTTGACGTCGTCTTGCATTTCGTCTCCTTCTCAGCTCGAACAGATCGTGCGCTGGGCCGTTTGTACGACATCCACGGTTTCGGGAAGGTATCGCCGCCCAGGCGGTGGACTTCTCCGCGGGCGAAACCGTGCTGAAACCGCCGGGAAGTAGCCTGGGCACACGCCGGATCCGCAATGAAGCCCGGCCATGAAAGAGGAGTGACGATGCGGGTGCTCGTGATCGAGGACGACGAGGAGATGGCGGAGGCGATCGCGTTCGGCTTGCGTCAGACGGGCATGGCCGTGGACGTCGCGCTCGACGGCCAGGCCGGTTTCGCGCGCGCCACGGTCAACGACTACGACGTAATCGTGCTCGACCGCGACCTGCCGGGCATCCACGGCGATCAGGTATGCGCCAAGCTCGTCGCCAGCGAGTGCCGCAGCCGGGTGCTGATGGTGACCGCCGCCGCGATGGTCGAGGATCTGGTGGACGGTCTCGGTCTCGGCGCGGACGACTACCTGCCAAAGCCGTTCGACTTCCCGGTGCTGGTCGCGCGGATCGGCGCGTTGACGCGCCGCGCCCAGCCGGCGATCCCGCCGCTGCTGCGCCATCAGGATCTCGTGCTAGACACCGCGCAGCACCGTGTGTCTCGAGCCGGCAGGGAGATCGAGCTCGCGCCGAAGGAGTTCGGCGTGCTCGAGCTGCTGCTCGCCTCGGAGGGTCGCTGCGTCTCCGCGGAGGAGCTTCTCGCGCGCGTGTGGGATGAGGCCGCGGACCCGTTCACGAACGCGATCAAGATCACCGTCAGCCGCCTGCGTTCGAAGCTCGGCGATCCCCCGGTCATCGAGACGGTCGCCAAGTCCGGCTACCGGATCTGAGCGCTTCTGTGCGCTTCGGTCGCCAACGGACCCTGCCGACGAGGCGGCTGCACCTGCCGCGGCGCACGATTCGTCTGCGTCTGGCGCTGCTGTACGGCGGCGTGTTCTTCATCTCCGGCGCCGTGCTGCTCGCGCTCATCTACACCGCCGCCTCGCGCACTCATGGTGCCTATACGCAGGCCGTCCCCGCGCCCTTCCTCGGGCACAGCTCTGCCGCGGCGCCTGGGCAGGTGCCCGTCGCGCCCCCGAGCCTGCAGGTTGCCCCCGTCCGACGCGGCTCACCACGACAGGAAGTCAAGGTATCGATCGTCGACCCCAATCAGCGCAGCGCGGATCTGCGCGTGCTCGCGGTCGTGTCCGTGATCGCGCTCGCGGTCATGGCGGCCGTTTCGATGGGGCTCGGGTGGCTGATCGCCGGACGGGTGCTGCGTCCGCTGCGGACGATTACGACGGCCGCCCGTGACATATCAGCTACGAACCTGCACCGGCGGCTCGTGCTCGACGGGCCCGACGACGAGTTCAAGGAACTCGGAGACACCTTCGACGGGCTGCTCGCGCGGCTCGACGCGTCCTTTCACTCCCAGCGCCAGTTCGTCGCCAACGCCTCGCACGAGCTGCGCACCCCGCTGGCGCGGCTCAAGACCTTGGTGCAGGTCACGCTGGCGGATCCCAACGCCTCCTCGGAGTCCCTGCGCGCCGCCCACGAACGGGTGCTTGCCTCCGAGGAGCAGCTCGAGCGGCTGATCGAGGCGCTCCTCAGTCTCGCCAGCAGTGGGCGAGATCTCGACCGCGAGCCGGTCGACCTGACGGCGGTCACCGGGCAGGTACTAGCCGCTCGCCGTCTAGAGATCGAGCGCCGTGGCCTGCGTCTGAACGCCACGCTCGACCCTGCCTGGGTGGAGGGCAACCCGCAGCTCGTCGAGCGTCTCGTGGCGAACCTCCTCGACAACGCGATCGCGCACAACGTGGCCGGCGGTCGCATTGACGTCGTGACCGCGACCGAGGCAGGACAGGCCGTCCTGTCGGTGGCAAACGACGGCCCCGTGATCGGACCCGAGCAGCTGGACCGCCTCCAGCAACCCTTCCAGCGACTCGGGGCCGCGCGCACCAATCACGGCGACGGGCATGGCCTTGGGCTCTCGATCGTCCACGCCATTGCGACAGCGCACGGGGCGACGCTCAGCGTGCGCTCACAGGCCGCAGGCGGACTCCACGTGACCGTTCGCTTCTTCCAAAATCCGAGCTAACGCTCGTCCACGCAGCCGGCGACAGCGATGCCGACAGCGAGGACTGCGCCTGCTGCCACTGTGGCGCGGGCAATCGGCGTCGCCATCTCGATCGGCGGCTCACCGCCCCGGCCCGAAGTTGCACGCGGCCGCCGCTTGCTTGAACGCCGGCGAGTCCGTGTCGATCGAGTTCGGGATCGCAAGGAAGTACCCGCCGCTGCCAATGATCCCGCTGTTGCCGGCCGAGCTCGATGGAGGCGAGGTGCTCGGATCGGGGAACCCCGAGATCCCGTGCTTGCGCATACAGGCGGACAACTCGAGCATCCGCGCCTGCGCCTGTGGGGACGAGGCTTCGGGGCCCGGAGCGCCCTTCGGCAGCAGGCGCTGGCACGAGCGCAAGGCGGACTGGAACGCGGGCGACTCTATGGTTCTCGGCGAGCCCATCCTGACTGTTTGGCCACTTACCTTCGGGTCGGCGAAGCTCGGCACTCCGTGCGAGCGGATGCACCTGGCGAACGCGACCCCCGATTCGACGGCCCTCGCCGCGGACGCCGAGGTGCTCGCACCGCCCGTCGGGCTTGTTGAGCTCCCCCCGCATCCCGCCACGAGCACCCCGCTCAGGAGTGCCGCGGCGGTGAGCAGTCGGGCTCGCGGCGGGGTGAGCCTCCTGGCGTGGATGCTGTACGGCATTCGGTTCTCCTTTGTTGCCGTCAGTGGTTGTGCAGCGGGAACACGCACGCGGCCGCCGCCCGCGTGAACACCGGCGACTGCTGGTTGATCGTGGCGGGGAACAGCAGGATCACTCCTTCGATATCGCTGAGCTCGGCGATGCCGGAGCCGAACGGCTTGGGTGGGGCGGTGGTCCGAGGGTCGGGGAAGTCGGAGACGCCGTGCCGGCGCATGCAGCGCGCGATCCTCAGAAACCTCGCCAGCGTCTGCGGGGAGGGTGGGAGCCCCGAGCCGGGACCTTCCGGCAGGAGCTTGTGGCACTTCGCCTGCGCCGCCTTGAACAAGGGCGAATTGATCAATCCGCGCGCGCGGACGGGGAAGCCCCCGCTGCTCGGGTCTGGGAAGTTGGGTACGCCGTTGGCGCGCATGCACTTCGCGAAGGCGATCATCGCCTGCTGGAGACTCGCGGGGCTTTCAGACGACGAGCCGCCGCTTTCGGAGCTCGCCGATGAGGTGCCCTTGCCGGGGGAGAGGTGGGCGACGCCGGGGCTGGGGGAGCTGCCGCCGCAGCCGGCGAGCGCCAGCGCGACGCTCAGGAGGGCTGTAGCGGTGAGTAGGCGCGCGCGCGGCGGGGTGAGCGTCTTGGTGTGGATGCGGTGCGGCATCTGGTCTCCTTCGGGTCTGCTGTGGCGGTTAGCGCCTCCTGCCGGATCGGTTCTACGCGGTCGGTTGTTTCGGCGCTGTTTCGTTCTCCGAGGCCGGCAACGGTTTTGTTTGACCGAGCCGGCGAAACAGCGTTGAAACACCGCGGCGCTACCTTCACGAGGAGGAGCTATAGATGCGGGTGCTTGTGATCGAGGACGACGAGGAGCTGGCGGGAACGGTTGCCGCCGGCCTGCGCCAAGCGCGGATGGCGGTCGATGTCGCGTTCGACGGCCAGGCCGGTTTGACGCGCGCGCTGGTCAATGATTACGACGTGATCGTGCTCGACCGCGACCTGCCCGTGCTGCACGGCGATGAGGTGTGCGGGAAGCTGGTCGCGGCCGGCGGGCGCGGCCGGGTGTTGATGCTTACCGGCGCGGCTGAGAATGAGGATCTGGTCGATGGGCTCGAGCTCGGCGCGGATGACTACCTGGGAAAGCCGTTTGACTTCCCCGTGTTGGTGGCGCGTATCAGCGCCCTAGCCCGCCGCGCGCAGCCGAGCATCCCGCCGGTGCTGGAGCACGGCGACGTGGTGCTCGATACGGCCAAGCGCCGCGCGCACCGCTCTGGCCGTGATCTGGAGCTGACTCCCAAGGAGTTCGGGGCGCTGGAGGCGCTGCTCGCGGCCCAGGGCCGGGTCGTCTCAGCCGAGGAGCTGCTCGAACGCGTGTGGGACGAGAACGCCGACCCGTTCACAGGCGCCGTGAGGATCACCATCAGCCGGCTGCGCACCAAGCTCGGTGATCCCCCCGTAATCGAGACCGTTGCGAAGGCCGGCTATCGAATATGAGGATCGGCGCACGGCTCAACAGGCGCCTTACCCGGCTCGCGCCACCCTCCTGGTTGCGATTGCCTCGCCGCACCGCCCGGCTTCGGCTCACCGTTCTCTACGGCGGCCTGTTCCTCCTGTCCGGCGTCGTGTTGGTCGCCACCACCTACGTCCTTTTTGAGCGGGCGACCGAATACAGAACGCCGCATTTGCCGAAGGTCCCACACACTCTCGCCATCCAGCATCTCCAGCTTCCGGGTCCGCCTGGAAAGGCTCTGCCTCAGGGCCAATCCGTCGTTATCGAGCATCCGCATCAGCTGACACAGGCTCAGCAGGAGCTGGGGCAGGCTTATCAGGAGCTGGCGCAGGCTCCGCCCCGGCTGATACTGGGTGTGCCGAGCGAGCTGGCACGGATCCGGCATCAGCTCGCACAGGCCCAGGATCAGCTGGCCCAGGGCCAGCGCCAGCTGGCAGACGCTGTACACCAGCTGGCACAGGTAGGGCCCGTCCAAGCCGCACAGCGCGCTGCCGACTCGCACCAGCTTCTGGTCAACTCTGCAATCGCTCTTGCGATCGTGGCGGTGCTGGCCCTGATGGCCGGCTGGGTCGTTGCCGGCAGGATGCTGCGACCGATCCGGACCATCACCCGCACCGCCCGAAGGATCTCCTCCACCAGCCTGCACGAGCGCCTGGCCCTCGACGGCCCGCAGGACGAGCTCAAGGAGCTCGGGGATACCCTCGATGACCTGTTCGGGCGGCTCGACGCCGCGTTCGAAGCGCAACGCCAGTTCGTCGCCAACGCCTCACATGAGCTGCGCGCGCCGCTCACACGCCAGCGAGCCCTGATCCAGGTCGCGCTCGGCGACCCCGACGCGAGCTTCGCCTCATTGCGCACGGCCCACGAGCGAGTGCTCGCCTCAGAGCTTCAGCTGGAGCAGATGATCGACGCGCTACTGACACTCACGCGTGGCCAGGCCGGCCTGCAGCGCCGCGAGCACCTCGACCTCGCCACCCTCGCCTCCAAGGCCCTGCTCGCGCGCGAGCCAGAGACCGCGGGCCGCGACCTCGACGTCCGCGCGAAGCTCGCCCCAGCGCCGACCACGGGCGATCCACGACTTCTCGAGCGCTTGATCGCCAACCTCCTCGACAACTCCATCCGCCACAACACCCCCGGCGGAAATGTCGAGATCACGACCGGCGCCCGCGACCAGCACGCATTCCTGGCGGTCGCCAACAGTGGTCCAACGATTCCCCCCGAGGAGGTGCCGCGCCTGCTGCAACCGTTCCAGCGCCTTCACGGGACCCGCACCAACCACGCCAGCGGGAACGGGCTCGGGCTCGCGATCGTCGACGTGATCGCCGCCGCCCATCGCGCCACGCTGAGCACCCAACCGCGCCCAGACGGCGGGCTGACCGTCGAAGTCACGTTTCCCTTCAAGCCTCCAAGCATGAGCCCGAGGCCGATCACGGAACTCATCGCGGCCGATCAATCGCAGAGGTGATGCCCCGCTCTGTACAGCGATAAGTTTCGGCTGAGCCAGAGGTCTCAGCAGATGTAATCCAACCCAAGGAGAATGTCATGCCCAGCACCAAGCCTCATGTCAACAAGATCAACACGGTCGTCATCCCGGTGTCCGATCAGGACCGTGCGATCGATTTCTATGTCGACAAGCTCGGCTTTGAAAAGCGCGCCGACATACCCTTCGGCAACGGCTACCGTTGGGTGGAGGTCGCGCCGGGCGACGCGGAGACGACGATCGCGCTCGCCCCACCGCCCCCCGACGGCAAGCCGGCGGGCAACCGTGAGACCGGCATCGGTTTGCACGTCGATGACATCGATGCCTACCACGCGCAGCTGAAGGCCGACGGCGTGGACGTCGACGCCGAGGTCAGCCGCATGGGAGACCCGGTGCCGCCGCTGCTCTGGCTGCGCGATCCGGAGGGCAACACCCTGATGGTCATCGGCTGATTCGCCGCCTCAGCGGTCGACCTCTGTGTCGTCATGAGATCACGATGCGTCAACAAGTGAGGGCGCTGCCAGCAGTTCAAGTAGCTGCTCACTTCAACTAGAGGACAAAGGGGATGAGCATCTTCGTGCTATTTCGGTACTCCGGATACGCCGCTGGGAATGTCGTGGTGAGGTTCTTCTCCTCCACGGACGCGCTGTAGTAGAAGTACACGCCGAGGATCGCGACGACGATCAGGCCGATCAGGTTGGTCACTAGGGCGGTCCCGAGTATTCCGGCGAGGAGCCCCGAGTAGATCGGGTGGCGGACGAATCGGTAGGGGCCGGAGGTGACGAGCTCCGGCTCGGCCTTTTGGGTCATCGGCATCCCCCAGTTGCGACCGAGCTCGACGCGAGACCAGATCGCCACTGCGATTCCGCCTGCGAACACGACCGCCCCGATCGCTCCAAGGACTGGGCTGTGGACGGTCAGGCTCCCGCCACGGAAGACGCGGAGGAGGAGGATCACCGATAGCGCGCTCAGCCCCTGCAGAGGAATCCGACGCCCACTGCGTCTGCCCTGCTTCGCGCCAAGGGCGGACACGAGCCAGTAAACCCAGAAGATGATCCAGGCGATGGCGATGGCGGTCTTGAGCGCGTCCATGTCGTTTTGACGAGCGTGCTGGGTGCGACGGACGCCCACCAGCCTACGGGTGCTACCAGCGTGCCGCTCGGGCGCTGATTCCGCGGATGTCGAGCTTGGCGACTAGCTCGGGGTCGTTGAACACGTCGATCGCCGCCGCGCGGTCGCCGATGACTGTGAACGCCAGCACAGCGAACGCGGAAGCGACAGTGGGACTTGGTGGAGCCTTCGCGCTCGGACAGAGACGGCTGTATTGGGCTGTCGAGCAACCAACCCTACGACGTCGACTTCAGTGGCCACACCTCGACGACACCGTGTGCGACCGCACAAGGAGTCTTCGAGGCGAGGCTGACTGCCTCTTCGAGAGTGGCGGCCTCGATCACTGCGAACCCTGCGATTGGAAGATCTGACCGCAGGAACGGTCCCTCAATGGTGTCCACGCCCGCCCCGTCGTGATTGCGCACTTGCACTGGCTCACCAGCGATACCCATCAGCGCTCCCTCCGTGAGTAGGCGCTCGTCGTGTTGATGGGCCGCATCGCGGACTTTAGGGTCAGTCCTGTCGTACCCTGCGCGATCTCCATATCCGATGGTCACGAATCTCGCCATTAACACCTACCTCCTCGACATTGTCGTTGATTCTTGACGATGCGACTACTCCTGCGGGCGGGACGAGCCGTGGGTTGTAGAGGATCTCCCATAGGTGTCCGTCGGGATCCCGAAAGTAGCCGGAGTAGATCCCCCACGGACGGTCGTGCGGTCGGTCGGTGAGCTTGGCTCCGGCGGCCTGGGCCTGTGTGAGCACGGCGTCTACCTCGGCTTCGCTTGCCACCGCGTGCCCGATGCTGAGCTCGCCGGTCCTCGGCGGGCCGAGCGGTATCTTGGCGTCCTTCGCCAACTCGGTCCGGGGGTAGAGACACAGGATCAGTCCTCCCCGCAGCTCGAACATCGCGATAGCCCCTGCCGGCTCGACATCGTCGCCGACGAACTCAGTGCCGATCACCCCACGCGACTCCAATCCAAGCCCGTCTCGGTAGAAGCTCAGTGCCCGCTCCAGATCGGCTACGGCGAGCGTGATGATGTCGATTCGCGCTTCCATCTTCGGCCTTGCTCGTTGGCTTCGCGAGCGTTTGCTTCTACACCGCTCTGGGCGACACTACCCGCCGGATTACCCGATTGGCGCGCCGGCCATGCGTGCTCCACGCAGACCGCCGAGCACGTTCCGCATGTGCCAGATGTAGCCAGCTCGAAGCGGTTAGTCGAGCTCAAGACGCGCGCGATCCTCGTGGTAAACAAGCGATTGCGCGTGAGAGCAGTAGCTCGCGCTCGCGCGCGTTGTTGCACAGGTCGGCTGCGCGCTCGAACTCCTCGCGCGCCTCAGCCAGTCGCCCAAGGCGCACGAGAACGTCGCCACGCACGCCGGGCAGCAGATGGTAGCCCCGTAACGCGGGCTCATCGGCGAGCGAATCGACGAGCTCGAGCCCGGCGTCGGGGCCGAAGGCCATCGTTACGGCCACCGCGCGGTTGAGCTCCACGACCGGTGAGCCGGTGAGGGCCGCCAGGCCGTCGTACAGCGCGACGATCCGCGGCCAGTCGGTTTCATCGACGCTGCGGGCCCGCGCGTGGCAGGCGGCGATCGCGGCCTGCAGCGTGTACGGCCCCAGCGCACCGCTGAGCTCCTCGGCCCGCCGCAGCCCGGCCAGGCCACGCTGCACGAGCAGATGGTCCCAGCGCGCGCGGTCCTGATCGGCGAGCAGCACCGGCTCCCCGTGCGGCCCGACCCGCGCCCGCAACCGCGAGGCCTGGAGCTCCATCAGGGCCAGCAGGCCGTTCACCTCAGCCTCGCGGGGCATCAACGCTGCGAGGATCCTTCCCAGGCGCAGAGCGTCCGCGCACAGCGCCGGGCGGATCCAGTGCTCGCCGGCGGTCGCCGCATAGCCCTCGTTGAACACCAGGTAGACCACCTCTAGGACCGCCGACAGACGCTCGGTCAGCTCGTCGCGACCGGGGAGCGCAAACGGCACGCGCGCCTCGGCAAGCGTGCGCTTGGCGCGAACGATGCGCTGCGCGACCGTCCCCTCGGAGACGAGGAACGCCCGCGCGATCTCTGGCGTCGACAGGCCGCCGAGCAGACGCAGCGTCAGTGCCACGCGCGCCTCCCGCGACAAGACCGGATGGCACGTCATGAAGAGCAGGCGCAGCACATCGTCCTGCACGTCTTCGACCTGCGCAGCCAAGTCGGGCTGATCGAGCTGCTGGAGGATTTCCAGCTCGCGTCCGATCAGCTCCCGCTTACGCTCGAGCGTGACCCGCCGGCGTAGCTCATCGATGCCCCGGCGCTTGGCGGTGGCCATCAGCCATGCGCCCGGCTTGTCAGGGATGCCCGACTCTGGCCACTGCTCGAGCGCGGCGACGAGCGCGTCCTGGGCCAGGTCCTCGGCCACCGCCACGTTGCGCACGATGCGAGTCAGCCCGGCTATCAGCCGGGCTGACTCGATCCGACAGACGGCGTCGGTCGCACGATGGGTGGCCGACGGGCTCACGCGCCTAATTCTGAGCCGCCTGCTCGCGCAGCCGCTCGTTGGCCTCGCGCAGCTCCGGCGTCAAATGCTCACCGAAGGCGTCGGCGTCGAAGATCTCGCGAAGCTCGATCTCAACACCGCCGTCGAACGGCGCTCGCTTGAGCCACTCGATCGCCTCATCGCGCGAGGAGCACTCCCAGACCCAGTAGCCCGCGACGATCTCCTTGGCCTCGGTGAACGGACCGTCGGTGACGATGCGCTCGCTGCCGCTGAAGCGGATCCTTGCGCCCTTGGAGGTCGGGTGCAGGCCCTCGCCGGCCAGCATCACGCCTGACTTGACCAGCTCTTCGTTGTACTTCGTCATTGCCCCGAGGATCTCGGTGCTGGGCATCTCGCCCGCCTCAGACTCGGGGCTCCCGGGGACCAGAACCATGAAACGCATTGGTGCCTCCTTATGGTGGATGGGGTGGTTACTACCCGCACGTCGAACGAGGTCGGACGAAATCGACACCGCCTCGGATTTTTCCTGAGTGACGTCCGCCGCGAGGCCACGCAGAGTGCGGGTCTGCCCGAGCTCGCGTCGAAGGGCGAAGTGGGTGGGCCGTCCTCCACGGGATCCCACACTGCGCGGCCAACTCGCTTCTGCTTGCGCAGCACAGCGAGCGCTCGACACAGGGTGGCGTTTACGCTGCATCGGACGAGGCTCGATCGCGCCAGCCGCGGCTCGTCAGACGACCGCTTCCGCCGGGCGAAGCTGCGCTCATGCTCGCTGCAGCGCTGAACCGAAGGTTTGCGGGAAGCCGCCTGCCGCCAGCGGCACGCCGTTGGCCTGGAGAGCCGCAACGAAAACCGGCAGAAGCTCGCGGCCCAAACCCTCAACCAACCTGGCCCGACTCGCGCCAAATCCGCGCCAGTCCAAACGCGGATCGTGCGGTTTCAGGCGGTTAACTGCGGTTTCGCGACAGCCAACCCGAGCAGCGACCAACCGGCCGAATCCCGCTCAACGGTGCGGAAAACGGCTCAGGAAAGCCAAGAATCCGGGCCCTGGCAAAAGGCGCGACTTTTCGGCCCGTGAGATTTCAAGACCTTGAATGACTCCCCGATTTTTTGGCTTGCTAGAGCCAAAATACTCGTCGCGTGCGCCAGTGTTCGCGCCAGTCTTCAGGCGCAGTTTTAAGACCGTTAACGTTTGGCTCTGTAGAGCCCCAAAAAGTGACTGCTCGCGCCATAGCCCGTGTGGCCTCGTGACTCTTACTGGCTTCTCGGATCGTTGGTGGTAGTTGTCGAGGAGCGCGATGGCGTCGGCTTCGCCTCCGGGGAGTAGATGTCCGTAGCGGTCGATTGTGATCGTGATCGAGGCGTGCCCGATGAACTTGCTGACTTTGTCGAAGGTGATCCCAGCGTCAAGCATTTGCGAGACCGCGGTGTGTCGGCAGTCCTGCAGCCCGATCGGGCGTATCCGCTCTGCCGAGGGCGTGCTGTTCTGGTGATCTTCTCGCTCGCGCGCTGTGTCCCACGCCTCACGGGCGCGTTTGTAGACACGGTCGCTTCGGAACGGCTTGGTTGGGGTGTCTCCGAAGACGAGGTCGGCGCCTTCGCGCTCTGTGTCTTGGATGTGTCTGGCAAGGAGGTGCCGTAGGAGCTTCGTGATGATGGTTGGACGGGTGCCCTTTTCGCTCTTCGGGTCAATTTCGCCCTCGTACTGATCCCAGCCTCGCTGCACGTCGATCCGGCGCCGCTCAAGGTCGACATCGCCGACCTGTAGCGCGCGCAGCTCGCCGTGGCGCAGACCGGCGTACATCGCGGTCGCCCAGAGCGCACGATCTTGCGGTTGGAGCGCCTCGATAAGCCGACGGGCTTCATCAGGGGTGGCGACCCGTTCGCGTCGCCCGGTGCTGGCGGGCAAGCGCAGCCCGCGGGTTGGGTCGATGAGCAACGGATCGTCGTGCCCGGTCAGGAGGTCAAGGTCTCGCCACAGCACCCGTGCGGCGTTGACGATCGACCGGATCTTGCTCGCGCTCAACCCCTTGGCCAGCCAGATGCCCACGAGCCGTTGGAGGTCCGCGCGGGTGACTCCCACCATGACCTTCGCGCCCAGGCTCGGGACCAGCCGCAGGCGTAGGTCTACCTCGATTGTGCGTAGCGCGCTCGGCTTATAGCGGCGCCCCGAGCGGTTACGTATCTGCCCCTCCTGAGCCATCTCGACCCACAGCGACGCAGCCTCGGCAAGGGTATGACGGCCCGAAGCACGCAGCCGTCCGATACTCGCCAGCTCAAGCTGCTGATGACGCCATGCCTTCGCTTCCCAGTGCTCGGCGAACGTCTTGCGAACCTTGCCCCTGTCCTTCCTCGAGTACACCCATGCCTCCCACCGCGGAGAGCACCCACATGCCGCATCTCGACGGCCCGGGCACCACTGGGAATGCCTCACCCGTACGCCCTCCGCGGCTCGCGTACGGGGCTGGACAGAAGCCTGCTCCGAGAACGTCGCAGACGCCAACAGCTTGATCTCGCGCGCAAACCGCCTGGTCTGCTCCGGGGTCAGGCAGCCCACGATGCGCCATAGACCCACCACCGGACTCGGAGGGGTCTCCTTGCTCGAAAGATGTTGCATCTGGTCTCCTTCGCGACTGTCTGAGATCCGCACGCACCATCGTCAGCCTTCGGCCAGGCAGTTCGGCCGCACCTCTCGGACGGCATTGATCTATTAGCCTTGAGGATGTCGTCCAGGAGGGGTGGCGGAGCGGTTGAACGCGGCGGCCTTGAAAGCCGTTTTCGGGGTCTTCCTCGGACGAGGGTTCGAATCCCTCCCCCTCCGTTTTCGAGCGAGGTACGAACTCCGACCCCTTGTGATCGGCGGTCGCGGCATGCTCAGGCCCCACGACGCCACCTGAAGGTGGCTGGGACTGAGAAATCATCCGCTCGACGCGGAGTAGCCCAGTCGATGCGTCGGCGCCGTGCGATAGAAAGATCTGTCCGGTGCAAAGACGAACATGTGTTCGTCTTACTGGCTCTCTGATGTCTGGTCCTGTTCAACACCCTCCCATAGCTGACGCCGAGCTTGTGCTCGGACTGGTCTACGGTGCCGGGACGGACACTGACCCGGTAAATGAAGTGCTCGAAGGAGCACTTGAGTCGTGGGGCTACCGGCTCCACCCGGTACATCTGAGCGAGGCTTTCCCGGCGATCCTAGGCACCGAGTTCAATCCAAAGAGCCCGGACGCGACACGCCAGCTCCAGAACATGGGCGACGAGCTACGAGGCAAGCTCGGCCCCAAGGTGCTAGCCCATCTCGCTGCCTATCTGATCGCCGAGGAGCGCCGGCAGCTAGAAGGAGACAAGGATCGAACTGCCTGGCAGATTCGTTCGCTGCGTCGACCCGAGGAGGTCGATGAGCTCCGCCGAGTCTACGGGTCGCGCTTCATTCTTATCGGAGTCCATGTGCCTGAGAGTATTCGTCTGCGAACGGCCAGCAACAAGCGTCGCCGCTGGTCACCGACCACCTCGGCACACTTCGATGTCGACGCGATCGAGGATCTCCGCCGCGACGAGGACGACCCGAGCGTCCCCTATGGCCAAGCGATGCGCAGGGCATTCTCACTAGCTGACTTCTTCGTAGACGCGCGATCGCCAGTCCGACTAGCGCAGACACTGGGGCGCATCGTCCAGCTGATCTTCGAGGAGCCCTTCATACCACCCACCCGCGATGAGCAGGCAATGTACCTAGCCTACGCGGCCGCACTTCGAAGCGCGGAGATGGGCCGACAAGTCGGCGCGGCGATCACGACACAGAGTGGTGACGTTATGACCGTCGGCACCAACGAGGTGCCAAGCGGACGAGGAGGTCTCTACTGGTCCCCCGACGAGCCCGACGGTCGCGACTTCGCGCTTGAGCCTCCCGTGGACTCCAATACCGAGTGGCAGCGCCGTGTCACCCGTGAGCTCCTCGTGCGGATGGCCGAGCGGGGATGGCTCGCTGATGGGATGTTCGACAAGACAACCAGACGCGTACAACTTGGTGGAGACGAGATTGAGCGAGACTCAATCGACGTCTCGGATGCGAAGCTGAACACCTTTCTCGAAGCAGTACAAAGCACCCGCTTTAGCGCCCTCACAGAGTTTGGCCGAGCAGTACACGCAGAGATGGACGCCCTCACGACCGCAGCTCGCCTTGGCGTCCGCGTTGATGGGGGGGCAGCTTGTCTGCACCACCTTCCCTTGCCACAACTGCACACGCCATATCATCGCAGCCGGCATCCGGCGCGTCGTCTACCTCCACCCATATGTCAAGAGCCTCGCGCGAGAGCTACACGACGACGCGATCATCCTCGACCCTGCCCAGATCGGGATACTCGATGGCAAGGTCGTATACGAACAGTACATCGGTGTCGCACCGCGCGTCTACCCGCAATATTTCGAGTTCGGTCACGTCGACCGACGGCACCCAGACGGACGCGCGCTGACCGTTACCGACCGCGACAATCAGCTCCCTCGCGTCCTACGGAATGCCGACTCCTTCGGATTCGGTGGACCCGTCGTCCCTCCCAACCATCACACCCGTCTCGAGCGTGAAGTCGTCCAACAGTTCCGCAAACAACTGCTCAAAACACCCGGTCTCAGCATTCCTACTATCCAAAACATAGGAGACGATCATGGCTAAATCGAGATATCGCCCGGCAACTGACGAGGAGCTCGCTGCCGAGCAGCTGCCTCCAGATCCGCAAGAGACGGAGGCAAGTTGGGACCGCAGTGTTGAGGCGGCGCTAACGGCCACACGTATCCCCGCAGGCTGGGGACCGGCCCAGGACCCCGAACCGGCCGGTTGAGGTGGCACGGACGGGTTGACCCCCGGGAACTGCCCCTCAGGAGCTGGACCTGCCATCGCCGCCGGAGAAGACCGGTATGACATAACCCAGGGGAGCCGCAAGAAGGCTGAGGTCGCGATCTACAAGCCACGTTGGGGAGCCTTGTATCGCGCCCACGACCCCGCTCGCCGTGCCACACCCTCGCAGTTCAGACGGTGGCCAGCCGCCGTAGCACGTCGCGGCTGTCGAACACCGCACTGAGCTCCGGTGCATCGAGTCCGGCCACCTCGATACCGCAGGCGTGCACCTCGGACGCACCCATGGCGTGCGCGTGTTCGGCTGCCTCGACTAGACCGAGCGGGGTGACGGCGGCCACCGGGGCGAGCAGAATCCGCTCGCCCCGGATGTCGTCGGTCCAGCCTCGTACTCGCATCTCGCCCTCGCTCGCCAGCACAGCGGCACCGGCTAGTACCGCATCGGCCAATGTCTGCCTCGTGATCGGCAGGTGCGTTGTTATGTAGCGCGAATCCTGCTCGCAACGACGCGAGGAGGAGCAAGTGGCCGAGTCGGTGCGGGTGCGGGCGATCAGTAATGACGAGGGCAACCGGCTGTTGCGGGTCGTGCGGCGCAGTTCAGGATCGGTGGTGACTTGGCGTCGGGCGCAGATGGTTCTGCTCTTCGCGCAGGGAATGGACCCGGCGCAGATTGCATGGGTCGCGTTCACCAGTGCTGATCGCGCGCGGGATGTGATCCACAACTTCAACGCTGATGGGTTCGAGTCGCTGTACCCGCGCTATCGGGGTGGCCGTCCGCCGAAGTACTCCGAGGCGCGGCGTGCCGAGATCAAGCGGATCGCGCTTTCGCGCCCGGCCGATCACGAGCTTCCGTTCTCGACGTGGAGCTTGACTAAGCTCGCCGAGTTCTTGGTCGCAGAGGGGGTGGTAGAGGACATCAGCCACGAGGGCCTGCGCAAGCTGCTCGACGCGGACGGCGTCTCCTTTCAACGGATAAAGATCTGGAAGGAGTCCACCGATCCGGAGTTCGAGCCGAAGAAGAACCTGGTGCTCGAGCTGTATGAGATCGCTGATGGCACACGGGATCCCGGCCTCAAGGACCCGACCGAGGTGATCTGCCTGGACGAGTTCGGGCCGCTGAATCTCCAGCCCCGTCCCGGTCGGCAATGGGCGCGACGCTCCAGCCGCCACCGCGGCGATCACGACAGCGAAACCGAACCGCGCCGACGGATGCGGGCGACCTTTCACCGCACGCAAGGAGTCAGGCACCTGTTCGCCGCGTTCGATCTCAAAGCGAACAAGCTCTACGGCCACGTCAAGCCGCGCAAGCGCCGTGGCGAGTTCTTGACCTTCCTGCGCTACGTCCGCTCACTACACCCGCCGGCGGTGCGGATCGCGGTCGTGCTGGACAACTTCTCACCGCACCTGACTACGAAACTCGACCAGCGGGTCGGCGAGTACGCCGCCGCCAACAACCTCGAGCTGGCCTACGTCCCGACGAACGCGAGCTGGCTGAACCGGATCGAGCCACAGTTCACCGGCCTGCGCTACTTCGCGCTCGACGGCACCGACCACAACTCCCACGCCGAGCAAGGCCGGATGATCCGCCGCTACATCAGCTGGCGCAACCGCAACACCTGCGAGGCCGAGCTGCAACGCATCATCGACCGGGCGAACGTTTGTTGACGCGGTACTAGCTAGAGCCAAGAACACCGAGCATGCCTTCGAGGCGCAACTTTTCGGCCGGAGGGATTTCAAGGCCGCTGCATTCAACCGCTCTGCCACCCCTCCGGGCGGGTCGCTGACGGCCGTTAGATCCTACGTCAGCCCGCCGGGGAACCAGGTTGGGCTCCGAGAGGCCGTATGAGAGGCGCAGACAGTCAATGCCGGGGGCCGTCTTGTGCCGGCGCCCATGTCGTCCCGCGGCGGTGCGGTCGCTGAACCTTCCCACATGTGACAATTCTCACGTGTCGCTCATGTGGCGCTAAGCCTGGCAGGCGAGCGTTCGGGCATGTTCGGTGGAAGGCATCGGTGCGGGTATCGCGGACTCGCCTCGGGACTGTTGAGCGTGGGTGCGATCGGCGCGATCCTCGCCATGACGCTCGACATCGACCTTCCCTCCACCGGACACGCCGCGACGCCGGCCGCGTCCAGCACCCGGTGCGGTGCGGCAAGCGCGGCGACGATCGCCAGCGTCTATCGCTTCGTCGCGCGGCGCATCTATGCCGCAGAGCTGAGCGGCAAGGAGGTGGGGGCAGACATCGCCCACATCACTGGTTCCGCTGGCCTGCTCGCGGCGCTCGAGAGCGCAGATCAACCGGGGGTGTACGCGGCGGTGCACGCCCTCGTCTACACGCCGCATTGGCACATCGTGCGCCTGCGCGTCCTCCAGCACGGCCGCGTTCTGGCCGATGTCGGCGGCCCCGACATCATCGCTCCGATCTCTGGCACACTGCGCGTCAAAGGCAGGACCGTGGGCAGCTTTGTGATGTCTGTGCAGGACGATCTCGGTTACGTCAAGCTCGTCAGCCGCTTCATTGGCGTCCCGATCGACTTGTACGGCACCCCACGCCCACCCGGCACGTTCGTGATGGGGACGCTGAAGCCGCCGCCCGCCGCGGTGGGCAACGGAGAATCGGTGACTGTCGGCCGGAGCGAATATCAGACGGTCGTGTTCGATACAGCGGCGTTCCCGGCGGGCGCGCTGAAGGTGGCACTGTTCGTGCCGGCCCCGTCGAGCACGCTCGCCGCGCGCGGCTGTGCGTCCGTGCGCCTGGCGGCGTGGGGCAACGTCGCCCACCACATCGCCGCCCGCTTTACACCGCTCTCGGCGCAATACGGCGACTTCCGCGACGTGCTCCAGGGGGCATCGGGCGGCGTGGTCCTCGTGAGGTCCGGATCGATGCGTGTGTCCGGCGCTGGCCCGGCGCGCGTCCCCCATCAGGGCACCGTCAAATACCGCGGGCGGACGTGGGCGGTCTACTCGTGGGAGGCGATCCCTCCGGCCAGGATCTACTTCCTTACACCCACCGTACCGGGCTCCTAGCGGGCGATCCTGTCGTGTGCATGAAGTTGACGCCGGCGAGCATGACCGCAATCGCGCTGGCAGCGGCGATCGTCAGCGGCTGCGGGAGCCAGTCGAGCGCCGCCCATCAGCAGAATGGACGCCGCGCACCGGTCGCGGCGGCCGCGCGCTCCACCAGCGCTCCTCTGGTCACGGAACCTGGCCAGCCGGGAACCATCTGGAAGCCGGTTGCGAGCGTCGGCGGCCGGCCCGCGGCTTGGATCGCCCAACGGTCCGGTGTGACGCTGCTGCGCTTCGACCAGCGGCTGGTGCACCTGGCTCTGCACGCGGGAGCGGGTGAACCTGGAGGTCACGGCTGGACTTATGGGGACCGCATCGGCGCGAGCGAGATCCACCGAGTACTGGCAGCCTTCAACGGTGGCTTCAAGCTGAGCTATGGCTCCGTCGGGTTCATGGCGGATGGTCGCGTCGCGGTTCCGCTCAGGGTCGGATTGGGCTCGATCGTGACCTACCAGAGCGGCACGACGCAGATCGGGGCGTGGCACGCGGGCCTCCCGGCCGCGGGGCTCAAGGTCGTCTCGGTGCTGCAGAACCTGGATCTGCTGGTGGATCGCGGCATGGCCGCGCCCACGGTCGAGAACTGCATCCTGAGCTGTTGGGGGGCGACGCTGGGAGGCGGGTCCGAAGTGGCCCGCTCGGCGCTGGGGATTACCGGCGAAGGTCAGCTCGTGTGGGCCGCAGGCGGGCACCTCTCGCCAGCCATGATCGCGCAGGCGCTGGTTGGCGCTGGTGTCGTGCGCGCGGTGGAGCTCGACATCAACCCGGAGTGGATCGCGGGATACCTCTACATACATCGTCGGGGTGGCCCGACCGCCGTCCCCGTCATGCCGGGCCAGTTGGGAATCCCGGGTCGGTTTCTCGCGCCCTACGGCCGCGACTTCTTCACGATCCTTGCCAACTGACCGGGGCGGGCCGATGCGGCCTGGTCAATGCGGCCCGCAGGTCCTGCAGTCGTCCGTAGCCTCACCCGCAGGCTTGCTCGAGGCGCCGATCGGCCTGGTTGCCGGCGCGACCTACCGGTCCGTTCGCGACATAGCGCCAAGAGCTCTGGGCGTGGCGAAAGACGTACGTTTGTGTGCCGGCTTCGGGTGTGCGTAGGCACACCACGGCGAGGCTTGAGTTCGATCGCGAGACGTACACGCCGTGCACCCCGAAGGTGCTGCCGTCGTTGGCGGTCAAGGCGGCCATGATCGCTGAGCGCTCGGACTTGGTCGCTGGACGGGCGGACGAGCTGGTTGCGAGTGCGGATCCAACGGGCATCAGGGCGATCGCTATGACGGTGAGCGTCGCGGGGGAAAGTGAGCGAAATGTCACGCCTGGAGATGTTATTGGGAGCGGACGGGCGGGCACGTGGATGAGTGAAGTCTCATTGTTACCGTCGACGCGAGCGCCATCGCTCGAGCGGGATCGAGACGCTGCAGATGGCGAGCACCAGCAGCGCGGCGACGGCGACGATCGCCACGCCCGGCGCGAGCAGCAGTGCTGCCACCGCGATCAGCAGCCCGAGACCGATGTCTACACGAAAGAGGTAGCGGCGTCTGCGTGCCTGGCGGCGGCGGGCGTGCAGGTGGGACATGTCGTTCAGCGGCTTGGTGGCGCTCACTGTCTGAGGCGGCGGAAGAGGGGGCGGGGAATCATTCTCATCACGAGCATAAGCCAGCGCAGGGTGCGTGGCGCCCACACGGTGTGAGAGCGGCGGTCCAGCCCGTCCACGACGATGCGGGCGAGCGCCTGGGGTGTGGTGGACAGCGGCGGTGGCGCAAGGCCCTGTGTCATGCGGGTGTGCACGAAGCCGGGGCGCACCACGAGGACCCGTACGCCGCTGTCGTGTAGGGCGTCGCCGAGACCCTGTGCGAGGGCATCGAGGCCGGCCTTGGACGCTCCGTAAACGACGTTGGCGGCCCGGGCGCGCTCGCCGGCCACGGAGGAGAGCACGACGAGTGTCCCGGCGCCCTGCGCGCGCAGGCGCCGGGCGCTTGCGATCAGCAGCGAGCCGGCTCCCACGAGGTTGACCTGGAGCACCTCGAGCGCGCCAGCGGTGTCGTCGGGTAGGCCGCCGCGCTCGCCGAGGACGCCGACGGCGAGGATGACGATGTCGGCGCCCCCGAGCTTGTCGAATGCCTCGCCGATGAGTTGCTCGTGACGGTCGAGATCCCGGGCGTCGAGCTCGAACGTCAGTGCCTGCGGACAGCCGGCGGCCGTGAGATCCTCGGCAACGCGGGCCAGGCTGTCGGGGTCGCGGCCAAGGAGCGCCACCTCGCGCGGAGCACGGCCCTGCAGCTCGCGTACGATCGCCAGGGCGATCTCCGAGGTGCCGCCCAGCACGAGGACACGCCTGCCGGCCGAGCCGGCGTTTGTGCCGCTCACTGTGCGGCCTCGCACAGTCCCAGCCGCCGCCCGAGGTCCGAGCGGAGGATCCCTGCGGGATCGACTCGAGCCCGAAGGGCATGAAAGCGGTCGAGCTGCGGGTACATCGCGGTCATCGACTCGGGTCGCAGCCGGGCGTCCTTGGTCAGGTACACGCGGCCGCCACAGCCGGCGACGACCTCGTCGAGCTCGTCCAGTGCCGCCCGCAGCCCGGGTGCCGCCGCCGGTAGATCGGCCGCGAGCGTCCAGCCTTCGAGTGGGAACGAGAGCGGGCCGCCGAACCCGGGGCCGAAGCGCTTGAACACGGCGAGATACACGGGCAGCCGGCGCGTGCGTATGAGCTCGAAGCAGCGCTCGAGCGCGTGCTCCTGACCGGAGGGGATCACGAACTGGTACTGGATCAGCCCAGCTGGACCATATAGACGGTTCCACTCGCCCAGTGCGTCCAGGGGAAAGAAGTACGGCGCCAGGGCCAGCGGACGTTCGCGCTCGTGACGTGGTGTTGCGCGCCAGCGCAGCGCGTTGAACGTGCGCATGCTCGCCGGACGCAGCACGGCAGCGGGAAAGCCGCGCGGAACCTCGAACGCCGGCCGTCTGGAGAGCGCGCCGGGATATGCGCCAGCGGCCGCTCGCCTGCCACGGGCGGGCGGCGGGGCACCATCAGCTGCGAGCGGGTCGGCGCGGCTGACGATCGCACGTCCCATCTTCGACCCGTCCGCGAGCAGGTCGAGCCATGCCACCGAGTAGCGGTGGCGCTCCGCGCCGCCCATCAGCTCGAGTGTCTGCTCCAGGCCGTCGGTGCGGTCGACGTCGGCCGCCACCCACGGGGATGAGAGCGGCTCCGTGCGGAGCGTCGCCTCCACGATGACACCTGTGAGGCCCATGCCTCCCAGCGTCGCGTAGAACAGGCCGGGATCGTTCTCGGGCGAAACCTCGACTAGGCCACCGGCGGGCGTGCAGAGCGAGAGCGCCGCCACATGCCTTGCCAGGCCACCGTCGCGGTGGTGATTCTTGCCGTGAATGTCGCTCGCGATGGCGCCCGCGAGCGTCACGTGCCGGGTCCCAGGGACCACCGGCAGCGCCAGCTTGTGTGATGCCAAGCGGCCCATCAGCTGGGCCACGGTGGCGCCGGCGTGCGCGGTTATGAGCCCATGCTCATCCTCGATCGAGACGATCCCGTCCAAGCCGGTCATGTCGAGCACGTAGCCGCCGCCGTTCTGGGCCGCATCGCCGTAGCTGCGCCCGGCGCCCCTGGCGATCACTCCGGTCTGCGGCGCGTGCGATGCGAGCGCTTCGAGCACGTCCTCGATCGCGCGCGGCTGGAGTACCCGGCAGCGGCTTCGGGTCGTCCGTCCCCAGCCGCGCAGCGAGCGCACGGCGCCCACAAGCGGGGAGCGCGCCGTCAGCTCAGCTGCCGACATATATGCCGCCGAGGAAGAGGAAGCTCCACGCGAAGCTGAGCGCCAGCAACGTTCGATCGCGCAGGATCAACTCCTCCGGCGCCTGGCCGGCGCCCGCGCCGATCAGGCTTGCGTAGCGACCCAGCCACAGCAGGAACGGCGCTATCGACAGGCCGTACCATACGAGGTGCGATGGGCGTGTGAACGCCCACCCGGTGTATGCGACGCTGGCCATGGTGGCCGAGGCTAGGAGCGTCAGACGCAGGCTCTCGGGCGAATAGCGCCGTAGGGTCGCCCGCGCAGGATCGAGCCCAGCATGTTCGCGCAGCTCGGCATACCGCTTGGCGGCAACAAGGTAGATTGCGCAGCATGCCGTCACGATGACAAACCAGCGCGACAGGTAGATGTCGGTCGCGACGCCCCCGGCGACGGCGCGCAGCACGAAACCGGCGGCGATCGCCAGGATGTCGAGGACGACTACGCGCCGCAACCACAGCGAATAGCTTGCCGTCAAAGCGAGATAGCCGCAGGCGACCGCGCCCAGACCGGGCGTGATCGCGGCCGCGGAGGCGATGCCCAAGAGCGCCAGCACTGCCGCGACCCGCAGAGCCGCACGGGGTGAGAGCTGGCCGGCGGCCACCGGCCGCAAGCGCTTGCGTGGGTGCCGGCGATCCTGCTTGCGGTCGCGCACGTCGTTGACGAGGTAAGTAGCGCTCGAGATCAGGCACAGCGCGAGGAACGCTCCCGCCACCTGCGCGGCCACGAGCGGCCGGTCGATCACGCCGGCGGCGCACGGCGCCGCGAGCACGAGCAGGTTCTTGCTCCACTGGCGGGGACGGCATGCCCGCAGCAGCACCCGGGCCGAGGATCCAGTCGCGGGCCGCAGCTGGGTAGGCGTGTGCTCGGCCGTGTCGAGCTCGCTTGCACTAAACGGGGTTTGAGTCTCGTCGACGCTGGCTATCGCTTGAACTGAGTTAATGTGCACTCTCTCCGATCAGGAGCACCGTTGGTGTGAGGCGTGGCGGCGCGGCTCCGGGTACAGGTTCCACATGACTACTGCATTTCCGGCTCGATTTCGCCGTCAAGAGGTGAGATCTTTCATATGTGAGAGTGCTCTCATCTGACGGCCGATCAACATGCGGCTGGACCCCGAGGTGCATACAGTCAGGGAATGGAGCTCGGTAGCGCTACACACCTCGCCCCTGCCCCGCAGAAGAGGCGCCCGTCGGAGCGTTCTCGCGGTGGAGGTCTGCATCGTATGCGACGGATCGCGCTCATCGCGTCGCTCTTTGCGCTCATTCCCGCCGCGTTCTCCTACGTGGCGACGGTGGCCGAACCGTCCAACTCGAGCCTGGGCATACGCTCGGTGGAGTGGCTGCGCGATCACGGCGCAGCTGGGCTGGTATCGAAGGTCGAGTCGGCCTATTATTCGTTGACGGCGCCGAGCAAGGGGGGCCCCACGCTCAAGGTCCTGCCCCAGGTCGGCTACGGAGCCGCCGAACGGGCGCGGGTACGGCGGCTGAAGGCTCAGCAACTGGCCGCGATCGAACGCCCCCCTCCGGTTGCGCCGTTGATCCATCCGGAGCTGCCCGGCGAGGGGGCCTGGCGGGCCACCCGTCCCGGGCAGGGTACGGGCACCACGCTGCTGATCACCACGCTGCGTAACCAACCTGAATATCCGCGCGTGGTCGCCGGCCTCGCCTGGATCGATACCAAGCGCACAACGCTGACCCTCAACCCCGGCCGCTTGGAGCCCTCGGCGACCATTCCGCGCGGCTCGATGGACGTGCCACAAGCACGCCGAGGTAAGCTGCTCGCGACATTCAACAGCGGCTTCAAGCTCAGTGACTCTCACGGCGGTTTCGTCCTACACGGCCACACCTACGCCACGATGCGAGATGGTCAGGCCACGCTGGTCGACTATAGCGACGGCCGTGTCGATGTGATCGACTGGCAGTATGGCGCGAAGGCTCCCAGCTCGGTCTCGTTCGCGCGCCAGAATCTGCCGCTGATCGTGGACGAAGGACACCCCAGCCCAAATCTCAACAACGGGGAATGGGGCGCGACCGTCGGCAACGCGGTTCTCGTGTGGCGCTCGGGCATCGGCATCGACCGCCACGGCAACCTGATCTACGCCGCCGGAGAAGACCAGAGCGCGGGCAGCCTGGCCGATACGCTCGCCCACGCCGGCGCCATTCGTGCGATGGAGCTCGACATCAACTCCTACTGGGTGAGCTTCATCACCTACGGCGCTCCGGGCGCCGAAGACCCGAAGAACCTGCTGCCCGCCATGGAACGGCCGGACACGCGCTACCTCGAACCCGACGATCGGGACTTCTTCGCGGTCTACTCGCGCTAGCGCTGCCTCGGTCCACGAGCGGGCACCGCCGCACAACCACAAGCAACAAACGCAACGATGAGAATCTGCTCATAGTGATTTCTCGGTTGCGGCCTGCGTGGAGGGCCGTCCTGACGGAGAACGAATAGACACCACGTATTGGTGCGCGCATTGCACAATGACTATCCGCTCGACCACGGGAGCATCGCCCGCTACGAGGCCCGGATCGCCGCTTACGAAGCCGGCGGTCGTGCCTTGCCGCTACGGACGGCGACACCGAGGGTCGCGCCCAGACCCCGTCCTGTTCGTCGGCGCCGACGTCCCAGCCGGCGAAGGCTGGCCGTCCGGCGGTCTGTCGCGCTCGTCCTCCTGGTCTTCCTCGCCATCAAGCTGGTCTCATACACGAGCGCGATGCTCGCATCATCGAACGTAGGCTTCGGTGTTCGCTCGATCGAGTGGCTGCGAGACAATGGCGGCGCGTGGCTGGTCTCTGACATCGAGCGCATCTACTACTCCCTCAACGCTCCAGCAAAGGGAGGGCCACCGCTGAAATCTCTGCCCGAGGTCGGCCTCCAGAACGGGGGACCTGAATCCCTCTACGCGCCACCGCCGATCGCGCCCAGCATCAATCCCCCCCTATCTGGAGAGGGCCGGTGGCGACGGACGGGACCGCTGGTCAATGGTGCGCCGCCCGTGCTCGTGACGACGTTCCGCCCCGATCCCAACTATCCCCAGATGGTCGCGGGCGTCGCCTGGATGGACCGCTCGCGTACCTCGCTGGCGCTCTACCCGGGCCGCTACGAGCCACCGGCCGGGTCCTATCGAGGACCAATGGAGGTCCCCCCACAGTTGCGCCAGCAGCTGCTCGCGACCTTCAACAGCGGCTTTAAGCTCGAGGACTCCGGCGGAGGATTCGCGGCGCTCGGACAGGTGTATGCGCCGCTGCACGACGGCATGGCCACGCTCGTCGGCTTCCGCGATGGCAGCGTCGACGTGCGCGAATGGACCGGCGGGCCACAGCCGGGACCGCCGGTGCTGTTCGCGCGTCAGAACCTGCCGTTGATCCTGGAGAACGGCCAGCTCAACCCGAATATCGGCGAAGGATCGCAGTGGGGCGCCACGCTGGGCAACGCGATCCGGGTGTGGCGCTCCGGGGTCGGCGTGGACGCGCGCGGTGACCTCCTCTACGCAGCCGCCGACAATCAGACGGCGGAAAGCCTCGCGCTGATCCTCCAGCGCGCCGGGGCCGTCCGGGCGATGGAGCTCGACATCAACTCGGAGTGGGTTACCTTCAACTTCTATGGCGCTCCCGGCGCAAGCGAGCCAGCGAAGCTGTTGCCCGAAATGACCCGGGAAGCGACTCGCTACCTCGAACCCGACGACCGCGACTTCCTTGCCGTCTACAGACGCAGTGAAGGCTGAGCCGAACACCATCTCCATATGGCGCTCGTCAACCGCGCGACACGGCCCGCTCTGCGCGGAATGCTGACCGGCGAGGTCGATCGCGAATGGGCGCACGAGCACTACCCGCGCTGGGAGTCATAGCTGAGCGCGCGGGTTATGCCGCCAACCAACGACGCCGAGGGGTCCTGTGCATGAGACAGCCCCGCATTGCGGGAAGCGGACCGTCAGGATGACGGGGTGCGCCTCCTGGGACTGCCGCTGTCGACGCTGGCGGCCGTGACTCTTCTGCACCATCACCCCCAGGGCCCGGGGATCGACTACATCGGCCTGTTCTTGGCGGCGGGAGCGAGCTGGGTGGCGCTTCCGGGCCCCGGCGAGGCCGCCCTCATCGCAGCCGGCATCTCGACTGCGCACGGCCACCTCGACCTGAGCTCCGTGGTGGCCGTCGCCTGGGCCGGGGCCACCACGGGCGGGGCCGCAGGATGGCTCCTCGGAGTGAAGGGCGGTCGGGGCCTGCTCACGGCACCCGGGCCGCTGCTGGGATTGCGCCTGAGGCTGATCGCGCGGGGCGATCGGTTCTATGAGCGCTACGGCCTGGTGGCGGTGCTGTTCACGCCCTCGTGGATCGCCGGGATTCACGACATGCGTTGGTCGCGCTTCCTGCCCGTCAACGCGGTCTCGGCGCTGATATGGGCCCTCGCCTTCGGTGTCGGGGCCTATCTGATCGGACCGTCGATCACCGACATCGCCGCCGACGCGGGCTTGGCGGGGCAGCTCCTCTTCGGCACGCTGTCGGTGCTTGCCGTGGTGCTGGTGGCCTGGCGCCGGATGCACAAGTCGGCGTAGCGGGTCAGCCCCAAGTTGAGTGCGTGCTCGGCTACAGTTCGGTAGCCCGTATGACCGCGAGTGATGACCTGTCGGGCTGGTTGTCGAGCTCAGACGCTGATCGGCGTCGCGATGCCGATTATCGCCGTGCTCGGCGTGAGCGAGCGCGGCGCGCGCTTGCAAGACGGCGTCGCGTTGCCGGCCTCACGCTTGTGGCGGTCCTCGCCGTGGCGGTGCTGTCGATCATGATCAGCGGCGTCAGCGGCGGGTCCCCCGCCCCCCGCCCGAGCGCAACTGTCAACGGTCCGCGTGACATCGGGACACGAACGAACGTCCCGCGCGCGGTCACACACGTTCACCCGGCGGTCCCCTCGCCCGGCTCACTTCCGCAAACCCATGCCTACCCCTCCGGGCGCACCGCTCAGTTCAAGTCGCTCATGGCCTCGCTGTGGGCCGGCGTCGTGCATGACTCGCTCGCGAGGGCGTTGCCGGCGTTCTTTCCGAAAGACGCCTACGTCCGGCTGAAGGCGATCGCCTCCGCGGGCTCCGACTGGACCGACCGCCTCCTCCAAGACTACGGTCTGGACATCGCCGCCGCCCACGCGCTCCTCGGCGCCGGCGCGGCACAGGCCCGGCTGATCGCGGTGAACGTTCCTTCCAGCTACGGGCATTGGATCGAACCGGGCGTCTGTTACAACAGCATCGGTTACTACGAGATGCCCAACGCGCGTGTTGTCTACCGGGAGGGCGGCCAGAGCCGCTCGTTCGGGATCGCCTCGATGATCTCCTGGCGTGGCGTCTGGTACGTCGTTCACCTCGGTGCGGTCCTGCGGTCTAACGGTGCCGGCGAAGTTGACGAACCGGCGTCCGGGCCCGGCGTCTCGATCTACTCGGGCACGTGCTAGGCGTGCGCTGTCCGTCAACACCGTGAAGCTCTGTGCCGCCCACACCGCCACGCCCGTCCGATCCCGCCAGCGAGGCTACCGCCCGGCGAGCAGATCGTGAGCGCGATCGTCAGCGCGAGCGCGTCAGGCGCAGGCGGGTCCTTCGGCGCCAGCGTCTGCTGGCACTCGGGCTGCTCGCGCTCGTCGTTGCGGCGGTTGCGCTGAGCTTCGTCTGGGCGAGCGGCGGGCCGGCGCCATCGCGTCACGGCCGCGCCGGCGAGGGCGCGGAGTCGGGCACCGGCTCGCGCGCCGAGTCACCGCCATCCTCCTCATTGCCATCCTCATATCCTGTGGGGCTGCGCGTGTTGCGGTTCCTCGACACTAGTCGCACGATCGAGCTCCCCAACCGGACCAGCGAACCGCGAACGCTTTACACCGAGGTTCGCTATCCGGCGCTCGGAGCGCCTGAACGAACCGATCTGCCGGGCGCACCAGCGGCGCGTGCCGATGGCCCGTTTCCGCTCGTCGTCTTCGGGCATGGCTTTGACGTCACGCCCGCGCTCTATGCGCGCCTGCTGCAGAGCTGGGCGCGAGCGGGTTATGTTGTGGCCGCGCCGGTGTTCCCACTGGAGAACGCAGACGCGCCCGGGGGGCCCGACGAGTCCGATCTGATCAATCAGCCCGCCGACATGCGCTTTGTGATCTCCCGCATGCTCGCCGCCAGCTCGGGGTCGGGGCCGCTGGCCGGACTGATCGATCCCAAGCGGATCGCGGTCGCGGGACAGTCTGACGGCGGCGACACAGCGCTCGCGGTCGCCTACGACCCGACCTTCCGCGACCCACGGGTCGGCGCCGCGGTGATCCTGTCGGGCGCGGAGATACCGGGCGCAGGCGGGTTCGCGTTCCCGCCGGGCGGACCGCCGCTGCTGGCCACGCAAGGGACGGCCGACACGGTCAACCCGCCGAGCGCCACCAACGCGTTCTTCGATGCCGCACGGCGACCGAAGTACCTGCTCAGCCTGACCGGAGCCGAACATCTGCCCCCGTACTCCTCACAGCAACCACAGCTCGCGATCGTCGAGCGCGTGACGATCGCGTTCCTCGACGGCTACCTCGAGCACAAGCCCGGAGCGCTGGCCCGTCTGTCGTCTGCGGGGACCGTCCCAGGGGTGGCCTCGATGACCGCCGAACCGTGAGCCAATCCGGGCGCGCCTATCTCGGCACGCCGCCCGTCAGTGGCAGCTGGCCGTTCGGGCGCCCAGCGCCCGCGTTCCCGTCTGTCGCCTCAGCCGTAGCGATGCCGCCCTCGTGAGCCAGCGTTTCGACCCTCACGCGATCAAAGCCCGATCGTCTCAACGCGTCATCCCACCAGGCGGCGTCGGCCGGATACTCCCAGCGCCCGCTCGCGAGCCTGGCGGCGTTCTTCAGCAACCGCCACGCGCCGGGGGCACCCCGGCGGGCGAGCGTGCGCAGCTTGACCGCCATCACGCGACGGTCGCGCGGATGCGCCGGGTTCAGCGAGAACATCATGTCGCCGATCACGAGCCGCCCGCCCGGCTTGAGCACACGCCTAGCCTCGGACAGGGCGCGGAGCTTGTCCGCCGGGCGCAGCTCGTGCAGGCAGTAGTTCGACACCACCAGGTCGGCGACCTCGTCCACCAAGGGAAGGCTGACGGCGGACGCCAGCACGGTCTCGACGTTCTCCAGACCCGCGCTGCTCGCCTTGACGCGCAGATACTCGTTCATCGCCGGTGAGCTGTCGATCGCCCACACACGCGCGCTGCGCTGCGCAAACGCCAGCGACAGCAGTCCCGTGCCCGAGCCGACATCGACGACCGTGTGGCCAGCATGTGGCCCGGCCAGCTCCAGGATGCGATCGCGCAGGTCGCGAAACCCGGCGGTGCGCGCGATCAGCTCGGCGTCTGCCACGCGGCCATCCCAGTTCCTGGCGGTCACTGATATCTGTCGATTCTTCTTCGGTGCATGAAACTGGGTGGCCGGGACGCCTAATTCGCCACGAACGCCAGAAAGTCCCGGCTGTAGGGTTCGAGCAGCTTCCCCGTAATCCCGAGCTGGCCGGGCACCAGGGGAACGGGCGAGGGACCGCCGCGATGATGGCGGTAGAGGTAGCCGGCGACCCAGTAGGGGTTGATGTCGAGCTCGATCGCGCGCACGGCGCCGGCGTCGATGAGCGCGGAGGCGAGCTCGGAGGGCAGGAGCTGCTCGCCGGCGGCCCACACGAGCTGTCCGTTTGCGGTGATCCCCAGCCCGGAGCGCGCCACGCTCGTTTGTGAGCCGATCGTTTCGCCCCAGCACGCGATGATGCAGTCAGAGACGCTCGACGCCGCGACGCCGCGATCGACGAGCAGCCGCTGGTTCTGCAGCACCGAGAACACGGTCATCCCCGCGCTCGGCACGCCCGCTCGCCACACCCCGATGTCCGTCGCTCCATCGGTGTAGGTGACGATCGACGCGAGTCCCGCCCTGAGGGGGACCGCCACGTGACCGCCGGACATAAATCCCACGTCGTGGTAGGTGAGCTTGAACCCGCCGTTGACGGCAGCGATCAGCAGGTGGATCTCCCGTTGGGTGATCTCATCGCCGTAGGTCCAGCCTGTGAGTCCCCCGTCGCTCGAGCCGGCGTGCAGCGTGAGATGCATGAGCCCCTGATCGAAGCGCATCAGGGTCACCCCCGAGCGCTGGGCAAGCCACGCGGCGGGCTGACCGCGGACCTGTGCGACCACCGTCCAGGCGCTCGTCGGATGTCCGGGCGCGGTCACCACGAGGTGCGGCGGGGAGAGAGCGCGCGTCGCGGCCGTGGGCCTGGCGCCGGATGTGACCGCGTGCCGTCCGGTGGCCACGGCGCCCGCCGCTCGAGCCTGACGCGTGTCGGAGGCCCCAGCGCCCATACTGTAGGCGCCCACGCCGACGAGGAGCAAGGCGACGAGCATGATGGCGCCGAGGCGCCGACGCGTGTAGAGACCCCGAGGCCGGCGATCTCCGCGACGATCACGCAAGCGCGGTCCCTCGACGCGCGCAGGCTCCCGAGCACGACTCTGCACATCGCCAGTGTATATATATCGCCGTGTCACACCTATCAGCGATGCTATCTCGCTGCGGCGCCCAGCGGGCGACCGTGAGAAACGTCTCACGTCCGACGCCAAACAGCGAGTCTCGGGGTGCTGGGCCAGTCGACAATGGTGTGAGAGCCTTCTCACCGCGCCGTTAGCTGCGCCTTTGATTTTGCAGTTAGAACACACTGACAGATGAGTGATAGATCTGGATGGTACCTGTTCACCTAATCAGGAGGTTCTCAATGATCCCGACAAGACGAGTCGCTACAGTGGCGGTGGCTGCAGCCATCAGTGTTGGTGTGAGCGTGCCGGCGATGGCGGCAACGTCGCCGCACTGGTCGAAGAAGCAGTGTCAGACGTGGAAGAACGGGTTCGATAAGCGAAACTCGCATCCCAACAGCAAGCGTACGGCTGAAGGCAACAAAGTGCTGAAGGCGAAGGGCTGCACGCAGCGGGTCTGAACAGGCAGGGCAGTTGGACGAGCTACCCGGCCTGGTCCGGGTAGCTCGTCTGCCCTCAACCGGTGCCCCTCTTCTACCCGGCGCCCGGCCAGTCCTCGACGCTACCGTCGGATCTCCTGGGAGGGCTGGCGACAGGGCGAGCGCTTGCATGTGTCATCCCAGGCGAGGCGGCGGTGTGGCCGATCAGGTCGAGGATCGCGGTGCTCGTGCACGAGCGGTCATCGGCGTATGGAGCCAGGGTCTCGGTGCAGCCGAGTGCCTGACGCAACTCACGTTGAGCTCGTAGGAGTCCCTGGCGTGTCTGATCAGCTTGTGGCGCACCATCGCATCGACGTTGTGGCGTACATGGCCATGCGCAAAGCCGTACGCGATCACGGGACAGCCTTGGGCGGCGGCCTCCAGGCAGGTCATTCCGCCGGTGGAGTGCACGAGCACGTTGACCGCCGCGAGCAGGTTGGCCATCGCGTGCGTGTAACCGAGTACGCGAACGCGGGGGTGCGACGCATAGTGGCGGCTCAGCCGGCGGGTGGCGCGCTCGTTCTCCCCGCAAACCACGATCACTTGCACCTGCTCGACTTCGAGTGCGGCCGAGATCGCTCCGCGCAGGTCGCCGATTCCCCACCCGCCACCGGAGACCAGGACGAGCGGAGGCTCGAGGTCCAGGCCAAGCTCACGACGCACGGCACACCGTCCACGCCGGACACGGTGGGCAAGGCCCAGTGGGGGTCGGGCTGCTCTGGCGGGCGCTCCGTCGGTGATCGCCGCAATCTCCGCGAGGGACTCTGGATAACTGGCCAAGTGCAGGTCGGCGCCGCGGTGCACCCAGAAATGCAAGCTGGCGAAATCGGTGACGAGCGCGCACACGGGAACGTGCAGCTGGCCGCACTGGCGCATAACACCGAGTGGCGCGGTGATACCGGGGTAGGTCGAAACCACCACGTCGGGCTCCTCGGCATCGATCAGCGAGCCCAGACGAGAGCGGGCAGCGCCGTAAAGCACTCTCAGGGCGATCTGACGCCCCAGCTTGCAGCGCACGCCGATGAAGTATGAGAAGGAATAAGCAGCCGGGCAGTGCGTGAGCTGCCAGCGCGTGAAGCGCTCGAGGAAGATCCGCAGTGGACCCCTGGAGGCCCCGAGACCATTGCGTACTGTCACCCGCACATCGGGTGCCATGCGAAGCAGCTCGTCGCGCAGGCCCTCTGCGGCGGCGTGGTGACCACGACCAACGCCGGCGGAAAGGATCAACACCCTTCGACACGAGCTGGAGCGACTTGCGGGAGGCGCGATCGGAGCCTGGATGGCTATGGAGCACCATGCCGCGTGAGTGGGTGGACCTTCACCAGGACGGTTGGACATACAGCGGTGGTGAGCAAGACCTCCTTTTACACCGCATCGGCGAGGCGTTTGATGAGAGTGCTCTTAACGACGCCGATCAGCCAGCCGCTGAGGCGGCCGACGCTTGCTCCAGCGTGAGGTGCAAGCGCCGTGGTCCGGGATGGCCGGCGACGGGTCCACTGGCGGCTTGTCGATCGAGACCGTCCCGCCCGGCTCCAGCGCGCCGAAGAAGAAGTCGTGCCAGGAGGTGCCCATGCTGCGCACCGCGGCGTCGTAGAACACGTTGCCGGCACATCGTGGATCATCCAAAGGCGCAACGCCCAGGCCAGCACAAGCATCAGGATCAGCGCCAGCCATCCCGCCCAGCGGGCGCCCGGGATAGAGCGCGGTGGGGTTTCTACTGACCTGGACAGTTCCGAGCCGGCGATCACGTTTGCGCGATTCCGGCAGCGAACGTGCGGCCACCATCAACCGCCTATGTAAATCATGGGTCAGCCGGCGGTGAGAGACCGCTTAGGGTTCGTCGTCTATTTTGTGGCGAACCTATAGGGATAGAAGTGATCTCTCATCCTGAGAGATGTCTCACCTGTGTCTTAGCTGGGCTTTTGTTCTGAGGAGGAATATGACTGCATGATCCCGCCGGGTTCATCCAATGTGAGAGACGCCGGTCTGCGCAAGCTCGTACTGGCCAAGCGCTGGTTGCTCGCCGGCAGCGTGACGTTGACGGGCGGGCTCACGGCAGTCGTGGCCAACGCCTTTCCTGGCAGGACAATCAAGTCGTCGGGCGCCGGAGCGGCGAACTCGGGACATGCCTCTACACCTGATCAGCACACCCAAAGCTCGCCGGGCTCGTCCAGCTCGTTGCAGCCGCCGGCGCAGGCGCCGCAATCCACCACACCCCAGGAACCGGCGCCGGCCCAGGAATCCGCCCCGGCCCAGGAATCCGCCCCGGCCCAGGAATCGACCCCGGCCCAGGAATCGGCGCCAGCGCAGGAACCAGCGCCGGTCGAACACTCAGAACCCGCCCAACCGGCGCCAGAAGCACCGGTGGTCTCGGGTGGCTCCTGAGAAGCGTTCCATGATGCTGACGGGTACCGGCACCGCATCCGGACCCGGTGGTTGGCGCGTGTTCGTGACCGACGATCACCGCAGCGATCTTGATTCTGGGGGCCAGATGAATAGCGGACTGCCGGCGCGGCTGGTGGCCCAAGACGGGCGCGTGCCGAGGGTCGGCGGCTGGCCTGCCGAGCTGGGGCATCAGACGGAGGTATCGGCGCGATGACGCTCGCGCTGGGCACCCTCGGCCCGAGCGTCTACTGGTACATGACGCGCTCCACCGGCGTGGTGTCACTGGTGTTGCTCACCTTGACCGTGGTGCTCGGCGTGGTTGACGTGAGTCGCTGGAGCAGCCCGCGCTGGCCGCGCTTCGTGCTGGATTCCCTGCATCGCCACGTCTCGATGCTGGTGCTCGTGTTCCTCGGCCTGCACATCATCACCGCCGCGCTCGACAGCTTCGCGCCGATCTCCATTCTGGACGCGGTGGTGCCGTTCATCGGAAGCTACCGGCCGTTCTGGCTGGGGCTCGGAGCGGTCGCGTTCGATCTGCTGCTCGCCGTTGCCATCACGAGCATGCTGCGTGAGCGTCTGGGCCATCGCGCCTGGCGGATCACCCACTGGCTGGCATACGCGTGCTGGCCGATCGCACTGTTGCACGGCCTCGGCACGGGCAGCGATGTCAAGAGCACATGGTCGCTGACGCTCACTGCGTTGTGCATCGTCGCGGTGGCTGTCGCGGTGTGCGTGCGAACGCTCCCCGGCTGGCCTGAGCACCGGCGCGTGCGTGCTGGAGCGCTGGCGCTCACCGCGATCGTCCCCATCGGCCTGATCCTTTGGCTCCCAGGCGGTCCCCTTGGACAGGGCTGGGCCCGCCGCTCGGGCACCCCGGTGTCACTGCTCGCTTCCAGGACCTCCAGCGTGTCCTCGCCGGCCGCACGTACCGCGAGCGTGAAGGCGAGCGATCCAAGTTCACAGTCCACCGCGCTGGAAGGGCGCTTTGCCGTGAGCCTCTCGGGCAGCATCACACAGGGGTCGGGTCCTGGGCCGGGCCTGGTCGCGGTCAAGATCGCGACCAGTTTCAACGGCCCCCCCGGGGGGCAGCTTCATATCGAGATCGACGGTCAGCCGCTGGGGGAAGGCGGTGTGTCGCTGCGCAGCAGTCGTGTGACGTTGGGCAGTGCCCCGCCCGCCACGCCAGTGCTTTACCACGGGCGGATCGTGGCGTTGAACGGCAGCCGCTTGGTCGCAAGCGTGCGCAGTAGCGACGGACACAGCCTCTTGCTGCACGTGGCCCTGGTGGTCAACACGGGCGCGGGCACCGTCAGCGGGACGCTCGCCGCTGCTCCCGCCACGACCGAGGGTGGCAAATGAGCACCCAGCAGCTACAGGCTGTGCGCCTACCGCGTCTACTCAGCGGCACCTCAGATGACGGCCAGATGAGCCTGGGCGAGCATCTGGCGATCCACGGCGAGCTACCAGCCGGCCGGGGCAGACGCCACAGGCGACTGGATGCCGCCGGACTGGTTGAGATCGTCGAGCGGGCGGGGCTTTGCGGTCGTGGTGGCGCCGCGTTTCCCACGGCGGTCAAGATGCGCGCGGTCGCGGCGAGACGTCGAGGGATCGTTGTTGCCAATGGGGCCGAGGGCGAGCCCGCGAGCCTCAAGGACAGGCTGCTGCTGGAGGCGGTGCCCCACCTTGTGCTGGATGGGGGATCACTCGCGGCCGCTGCGGTCGGCGCAGGCGAGCTCATCGTGTGTGTCCCGAAGTCGGCGAGCACGGCGCGCCGAAGTCTCACCGAAGCTTTGCGGGAACGTGCGAGAGAGGGATATGACTCGGTGGAGATGCGCATCGTGCTTGTGCCGTACAGGTACCTCGCGGGACAGGAGTCGGCGCTTGTCAGTCACCTCAATGGTGGCCCCGGCTTGCCGACTTTGACACCCCCGATGCCCTTCGAGCGCGGTGTGCAGCGACGCCCGACGCTGATCAACAACGTCGAGACTCTCGCGCATATCGCGCTGATCGCGCGATACGGCTCTGAGTGGTTCCGTGAGCTGGGAACCACCGGGCAGCCAGGCTCGGCGCTTCTGACGCTGTCAGGCGCGATCGCATACCCGGGGGTTTATGAGATCGAGCACGGCACGCCGCTGGGCGACGTGCTCGAGGCGGCGGGTGGCCCGACGAGCGAGATCAAGGCGCTGCTGCTCGGCGGCTACTCGGGAACGTGGCTACCCGGCTTGCTCGCCTACACGCTCTCCCTTTCCGAGGAGCAGCTCGAGCCCTACCGTGCAGGGCTCGGACCCGGCATAGTCCTGGCGCTGTCCGATGATGCGTGCGGGGTCGCCGAGACAGCACGGGTCACGCGCTGGCTCGCCGCGCAGACGGCCGGGCAATGCGGGCCATGCGTGCACGGGCTGAACACGATCGCGAATGCCATCGAGGAGCTCGCGGCTGGCACGGCCGCCTCCGGGACCGAGCGGCGCATCGCTCGCTGGGCCTCGATGGTGCAGCGGCGCGGCGCCTGCGCGCACCCCGACGGGACGCTCCGCTTCGTTTCGAGTGCACTGAGCGTCTTTGCTGAGGAGTTCGCCGAGCACGCCCAACACGGGCCCTGCGCGGCATGCGCGCGACCGTCAGAACTGCCGTTGCCGGCGCGCTCGCGCTTGGCCGCCGACGTGAGTCGATGAGCACCCATCTACGTGTCAACCCGATCACCTGTGAGGCACACGGCCTGTGCGCCGAGCTGTTGCCCGAGATGATCACCCTCGACGACTGGGGCTACCCAATCGTCGACGGGAGCCCGGTCGCGCCGGAGCTGCTCGAGCACGCCCAACGAGCCGCAGCCTCATGTCCAACCCTCGCTCTGCTGATCCAACGCCGCCAGTCCAGCACTGAGCGGCAACCTCAAGAGCGAGTTATGTGCCCAGACCCATATGGTGAATGGCTCATCCAGGTTGATAGTTAATGCGCGTGCAGCCAGGGGCTGAACTGGGGAACGTAGAGGATGGCGAGTACCACTCCGGCGACTCGCGCGCCGGAGATACTGAGAATCGTTACACCAGGACCGCGAGGAGGACGATGAGGGCTCTCTCGGTCGTTGTCTGATCGGCGACTGCCACCACGGGGAGTGTGTGGGCGTGTGCCAAGGGCCTGGTAATCGGATGATGAGAAAGTTCATGGAATTGCCGCGGACCGGAAAAGCTTCTGTTCTATGGGTCTATGGGTCTATGCTGGCGTGATGCAGCGCTCCATTGACCGCGCCGTGGAGCAGACGTTCTCCGCGTCGATCCTGCTGGTCGAGGATGAGCCGGGGATCGTGGATTTCGTGCGGCGGGGCCTTCAGGCCGAGGGCTTTGCCGTAGAGGCCGAGCTGGACGGGACAGAGGGTGAGCGGCGCGCCCTGCGCGACAGCTTCGACTTGATCGTGCTGGATCTCATGCTTCCCGGCAGAGGCGGGCTCGAGATCCTCGCCTCGCTGCGCCAGGCCAAGCCGGGCCTGCCGGTGATCGTGCTGACCGCCCGCGGTGAGATCGAGGACCGCATCGCGGGGCTGGATGCGGGCGCGGTCGACTATCTGGTCAAGCCATTCTCGCTGGCTGAGCTCGCGGCCAGGGTCAGGGTTCAACTGCGTCTGTCGGCCCAGTCCACAGGGGGGACGCTGCGTGCGGGCGACATCGAGGTGGACATGCTCACCCGCCAGGTGCGCCGGAGCGGCGAGGAGGTGCGGCTGTCCAGCACCGAGCTCGCTCTGCTCGTGTATCTGCTGCGCCACCGCGGACGGGTGCTCTCACGTGAGCAGATCCTCAGCGCGGTGTGGGGCTATGAGCACGACCCCACGACGAACATCGTGGATGTATACATCGGCTATCTCAGGCGCAAGCTCAACCGTCCGGATGACCCGGTCCCGATCTTCACTGTCCGCAGGGTCGGCTACCGCCTCGGCGATGGCGCCTAGCCGCCCGGCTCCCCGGCCGTCCGGGAGAGTGACTCTCACAAGCCTGCGCCGGCGCGTGGCGGCGATCGGACTGCGCTGGCGCCTGGCGGGATGGGTCGCGGTGGTGATGCTGATCTGTACCGGGATCACCTTCGTCGCCGTCTATCGCGGTACAGGTACCCAGCTGCGTCACCAGATCGACCAGGAGATCGCGGGCGACTCGAGCGAGCTCTCGCGGGTCGTCACCTCTTCGGATGACCGCTCCCCCCGTGGGGTCGCCCGTGCAGCCACCCGCTACATGCGCGCTCAGCCGTTCAGCGCGAGCTCCACGTTGCTGTTCACGATCGTCCCAGGGGTGGGAACCATCACCAACAACCCCGAGCTCTTTGCCCAAGCGGCGCCCGACAACGGTGAGAGTTCCGCCGTTCAAGCGCAAGAGAACCGCTTTTCACAGCAGCTCGTGACCGCACACGACGGATACTCGACCCTGCGCCTGCCCGACGTCGGCGATCTGCGCCTGCTCAAGCACACGGTGAGCATCCCTGGCGATCACCGATTGGAGATTGGCCGGCAGATCGGGACCACCGCCGCCGATGGCGGCGGTCGAGTGACCGTGGGGGTAGGCGAGCCGCTGCTCACAGTCGCTCACGCTCAGCGTGGCGTTGCGCGCGCGTTCATCCTCGCCGGCATCCTGACGCTCGCCGGCGCGCTGCTCGCCGCGTTTTTGATCGGCACCCGCGTTTCGCGTCCGTTGCGCCGCATGGCCGTCGTGGCCGCCCAGGTCGATGCAGGCGACCTGCACCCGCGCATCCACGACCTGGACCGCGAGGGAGGGGAGGTGCGGGTGCTCGCCGACGCCTTCAACCACATGCTCGACCGGCTCACCGACGCGTTCGCGGGCCAGCGCGCGTTCGTGGCCGACGCATCGCACGAGCTGCGCACGCCCCTGACTGTGATCGGCGGCCAGCTCGAGGTGCTCGCATCTCAGGCGAACCCCTCGGGCGAGGAGGTGCGCCGCGTGGAGCGCCTCGTGCGAGCCGAGATCGCCCGGATGAGCCGCTTGGTGGACGATCTGCTGCTGCTTGCCAAGGCCGAGCAGACGCAGTTCCTGCGCCTGCAGCCGATCGACCTATCCGTCTACCTCAAGGAGCTGTGGGACGGGATGAGCCTGCTCGCCGACCGGCGCTTTGAGCTCGGCCCCATCCCGGCTGGGACCCTCAGAGCCGACCCCGATCGCCTGGCGCAGGCGCTACGAAACCTGCTCAGCAACGCGATCGCACACACCGCCCCCGGCGAGGGACTGGTTCGTCTTGGAGTCGAGCCCGAGGACGCAGATCGCCTGCGGTTCGTCGTCGAAGACGACGGGCCGGGCATTCCCGCAGACCAGCACGAGCGCATCTTCGACCGCTTCCACCGCACCGACGCCGCCCGGGATCGCGCTTCCGGCGGGACGGGGCTGGGATTGGCGATCGTGCGCGCGATCGCCGAGGCCCACGGAGGGCACGTCGCTGTGGGACACCGACCCAAGAGCGGAACGAAGATCGAGTTCGTGCTCCCGGGCTTCACCGCCTCGAGCAGCCGCGTGCGGAACGCCGAGCTTGCCGGACCGGCCGCCAGATGACACGTCGGCGACGCCGGCTTCGCCTGATCGCGCCCGTCGCACTGCTATGCACGGTGATCGTGGCGATTCTCATCGCGAGCGCGGGAAGCACGTCTTCCTCCAAAGGCCGCGCGTCGGTCGGCGGCGCACATTCCGCTCGACCCTCCGGTCGGCTCGCGGCGGTGGCTCCCGCGCTGCGCCAGAGACGTATCGGCACGCTCTCTACTCCGTTGCAGGACGCCGCCGCGGCGCCAATGGGCGCTGGGCGCGTGCTGCTGCTGGGCGGCCTTGACAGCAGCGATACCTCCACAGCCGCCGTCACCGTCATCGCGGCGGGACAGGCCGAGAGCGCTGGAGAACTACCGGAAGCCCAGCACGACGCTCAGGGCGCGAGCATCGAAGGAGAGGTCTACGTCTTCGGCGGCGGGCAGTTCAGCTCCTACGGTCACATCCTGCGCTACGAACCCGGCGGCGGTCGCGCGTCGGTCGTCGGGCAGCTGCCGCGGCCGGCCTCAGACGTCGCGGTGACCAGCATCGGGCGCACCGCGTACATCATCGGCGGCTACGACGGCGAAGCAGCCCTCGACACGATCCTCGCCTGGCAACCCGGGAGTGTCCCGAGGATCGTTGGTCGTCTCCCCGCAGGGCTTCGCTACGCGGCCGTCGCGGCAACCAGCTCGAAGGTGATCGTCGCCGGCGGATCGACAGAAACGGGGGCCAGCAGGGCGATCCTCAGCTTCGACCCCGCCACCGGCCAGGTCACACAGATCGGGAGCCTGCCTCACCCTCTCACTCACGCGTCCGCCGCGACCCTCGGCGATACGGTCTATGTGATCGGGGGCCGTGGCTCCGCGCTGGACTCCCAGACCGCGGCGATCCTCGCGATCGATCCCGACAGCGGTCGGGTCCAGAACGCGGGTGCGCTCCCGCTCCCGCTGTCCGACGCGGCTCTCGCCACCGAAGGCGGGCGCATCGTCCTCGCGGGCGGGCAGAGCACCGCCGGCACGCAATCCTCGATCATCGATCTGGCACCCGAAACCGGATAGCTCAGGGAGCCTGCATCGAGTGCGCGAAGCGCACGGTCAACGAGTACGGGGGAGCGAGATCCACACCGTCGGGGTTCGCCAGATAGCCCGGCTGCGAGCCGGGCTGGTGGGTGTGGCCGTACTGCCAGACGATCCTGTTGGTGTGCGGATCTACGACGATCACGCGATCGTTGCGGTCGTCGTTCGTCAGCACATCTCCGTTGGGTAGCGGCAGCGCGAGCGAGGGGTGATCGAGCGCTTCCGGGCCGGTGGGTTCATAGCGCCACAACAACTGGCCGGTGGTCGTGAACGTCTCGATCGCCCCCGGACTGGTGTAGTCAACGGAGAGGAACACGCCGGGTCGCACCTCGTTGGTGTCAGACGGGTAGCTGAAGCCCGGCGGATTGGTGTCCGTGACCGGCCGTCCTTCACGATCGAGCACGTCGATCCAGTCGCCGTTGATCTCGGTGACCACGGTGTCGCCATTACTCATGGGAAAGGCTCCGTTGGGGCTGCCATAGGACACGCCGAGTTCGTGGGTGCAGTTGCCGGTTTCGCCCAGCTGTTTAGTGAGCTGATGGACCGGCGGGCGGATGACGATCAAGCGGCAGTTCTTGATGTCCGCCGCAAGGATCACGCCACCGGGCGTAAGCATGGCATCGTCGGGATTGTGCAGGTATCCCGGTTCTGAGCCCGGGACCCCCGGGTGGCCGTAGCGAAAAACGATCCTCTGGGGCGTCACGCTGACGACGCTGATCACGAAGTCGTCCTCCTGGGTGACGACCACTTCACGCCCGTTGGGAGAATAGAAGGCGTCATCGGGCAATTCGAACGACTGCCCCGGCTCGAGATCCCCCGGTTCTGGGAAACGCCACAGCACCTGACCCGTGGGGCTGACCTCCAACAGCCGGTTGTTGTCACGATCGGCTATCAGCACCGGCCCCGGCAGAACGGCTGGGTTGGAGCCTCGCCCCAGACCCTCACCCGGCGGGTTGCGTGACGGTGGGTCGCGGCGGTGAACAGCGGAACCGCTGCCGAGGCCCTGGATGACCAGAACGATCGGAGCCGCTACGACTGCCAGCACCGCCGTTGCTGCGAGAACCCGCCGCCGGCGTATGATCGCCCGTCGCCGGGCGACCGTCACGCGCCCACCACGTCGATAGCGAACACGCCGCCAGCATCGATTGGCCAGCTAGAGCATGGATCAAGGGCCTGCGGCTTCATCCCCTACAAGCTACCGGCCGGCTCGCAGCTCATCGGCCGACGCGCATTGGCAACGGGGCGCCCGTGGGCTGCGACGAGCTTGTCGTCGAAGATCGTCTGGAACGCGGGAGCCTGCTCGCGGTACTCATGCTTGCGCCGCGGCCGGCTTGCGCGCGCGGATGATTGCCGATGTCGCTTGTGGATGCACGCGGTGGGTCTCGCGTATCTCGACGTCGGTCAGCCCCGCGTCTGTGAGCGCACTCGTGAACTCTCGGTGGGTGAGCGCCCCGGCGATGCAGCCTGTGTACGCCTGCATGTCAGCGCGGGTCGCGTCGTCCATGCTCTCGTCGGCGATCACGTCAGAGACCGCGAAGCGTCCACCGGGCCGCAGTACCCGCGCGACCTCGCGCATCACCTTGGGCTTATCTCCCGAGAGGTTGATCACGCAGTTGGAGATCACCACATCGACGCTCTCGTCCGGGAGCGGTATCTGCTCGATATAGCCCTTGTGGAACTCGACGTTCTCAACGCCCGCCTTGCGGGCGTTCTCGCGGGCCAGAGCAAGCATCTCGTCGGTCATGTCGAGCCCGTGCGCTTTGCCCGTCGGGCCGAGGCGCTTGGCGGAGAGCAGCACGTCGATCCCGCCGCCCGAGCCGAGGTCGAGGACCGTCTCGCCCTCGTGCAGTTCAGCGATGGCCGTGGGATTGCCGCAGCCGAGGGAGGCGAGCATCGCGGTGTCGGGTAGCTGCTCGTGGTCGCTGAGCGCGTAGAGAGCGGCGCCAAATGCCTCGCCGCCACCGTCGAATGTCTCACTCGGAGCACAGCAGCTCCGGCCAGGATCGGTCGCTGTGACCTGGGTGGCGGCAGCGGCGTAGCGCTCGCGGACGGTCTCTCGGATGTCCGTGGGGTGCTCGGTCAGCTCAGCCATGCGGACAGCTCCTTCAGTGCGTTGGGGGTGACGTAGTAGTAGGCCCAAAGGCCCTGGCGCTCGGAGTCCACGATCCCGGCATCGCGGAGCTTCTTGACGTGCGCAGCGCGGCCTCGCGCTGAACGTCGGGGTAGACGACGGGCTCGCAGCAACGCTCGCCGGCGGCTCGCTTGTGCTTGGGGGATAGCTCCAGATCGACGGACATTGATTTACTTATATCAATAACATTCACAGGTGTCAATGTATTACTATCCGCGCCATGAACGAATCCGGCCGATCCTTCGGCCCAGCCCTGGCGTCCGGTACCTGGAGCAGCTTCTGGATGTATTTGGGCCGGGCCAATGATCGGCGCCACCATCGGCGTGTTTGCCTACGAGCTCGCGCGCGGATCAAGACCGCTCAGATCCTGGAAGTAGCCGAAAACGGGGCGGCCAGCAAGGGGCACGGCCACGGCTCGGACGACCAACGCAAGGACACCCGAGCAATCCCAACAAGCCGAGCCATCCATCTCACCCCGGCGACAGCCTGCCGTAGACGGCCTCCAACGCGGAGGCCGTCTACGGTGCCGCACCCGACTCGTGAGCGCCGTCGGCGTCGCGAACATCATGATCATCTCCATACTCAGCGAAAGATCGAGCATCGTCCGTGCGGCGCCGCGCAGAGGCGCGACGACGATCTGGCCGCCGATCGCAGCACGGCCTCCAGGCTCTACACTGCTTTTCCGCGTCTCAGGGAGAGGTGGCCGAGTGGCTGAAGGCACTCGCCTGCTAAGCGAGTATGGGGGTCAAACTCCATCGCGGGTTCGAATCCCGCCCTCTCCGTCCGCCAGATACGCTCCTGGTGGGCGTATTGCATGTCGCTCCGCTCCTCTCGATTGAGGGCGACGGGCGCGGTAATGTTTGGCTTCATGGCTGAGCAGCCAAAGAACCAAGTGCATGACGTGGGGGGGGACCGCGTACGGCGCTTGCGGCTGCGTGCGGACGGGCAGCGGTCGCTGGCGGTGAACCTCGAAGAGACGATCTTGCTTACACGCAAGCTGTTCGAGTTGCGCGACGCTGCGCTGCGCGCCCGTTGAGCGCACCGCTTTTTGATGAGCTGCTCGGTCACCTCATCCAGGCGGATGTCCGGTTTGTAGTCATAGGTGGCTTGGCATTGGGATCGTGGGGCGTTGTGCGTGGGACGAAGGACTGCGACATCGTGCCCGATCCAGCTCCGGAGAACCTCGACAGACTCGCCCATGTTGCAGCTGAGCTCGGCGGCCACGTCCAGCTGGGAGAGGCACTGCTCGGCTCCTGGCGCTCTATCGCGGGGCTGCTGCGCAGTGGCGAACGAGCGTTGATCGCCACACAGCTTGGAGACTTGGACGTGGTCCAGGGTCTCGAGGGCGTCTTGCCCTACGCGGAGCTCCGGTCCCAGGCGATCGATGTCGAGATGGCGGATCTGACGATCGCGATATGTGCGCTTGAGCACCTGAGGACGATGAAGCGGGCGGCCGGGCGTCCACGTGACCTCGTCGACTTGGACGACCTCGACGCCGCTCAACCCCGAGAGGATTGAGCTCGGTCAGCATCTGCATCTCGGATCGACTCCGCTGCCCGCCGCCGAGTCTCCCGGCCAGCTGGCTCCGACAAGAGCGCCAGCAGCTGGTCAAGGGCATCTCGGTTTGCAACGCGTCCCGAACTCCCCGCGATCTACCCGCCTTTACGGCTGCGATGCGTTGAGCTCACCGTCAGCCAGTCTCGATCTGAGGCTCACCGCGGCGGGCTGGCCGGTGGCGCTTCGGGGAGTCCCGGGTCGGGCGCCCCGAGCTTGGTCACTTCGGGCGCCTCGTAGGCGCGGCCGGGACAGCCGCCGAGCGCCAGCAGGCGCATGCCGTGCTCTCCGGGCCAGATCTTGCGCTTGGGCTCGGGCCCGACCCTGATCATCGTCTCGGGATCCATCGCGTGGCGCTCGCCGTCGATGTCGATCTGGCCGGAGCCGCGCAGGACCACGAACACCTCCTCCTGGCCGTCGCCCGCGTGATCGTGCTCTGGGTATTGGCTGGCGTTGGGGGGCATGTCGATGACCTGCATCCCAAACGACTCCACGCCGAGCTCCGCCCGGGCGCGCTTGAAGGAGCCGAACACGACTGCCTCCATGTTCTCGATACGGCTGATCTTGTAGTCCGGCATCTTCTGCCTCCAGGTGATCGCGGGTGGCTGACTTGTCGACCCACCAAAAATAGCACGATCGTTCGTTCGATAAACTTTGTGGGAGATGGGAGAGAAGGCCGCGAACACCCGGTCGGCCATCCTCGAGCGCGCGGTCGACCTCGCATCGGCAGAGGGCCTGGAGGGTCTGACCATCGGCCGTCTGTCCGCCGAGCTGCGCATGAGCAAGAGCGGCCTGTTCGCCCACTTCGGCTCCAAGGAGGAACTCCAGCTCGCCACCGTCGAAGCGGCCTCCCGGCGCTTCCTCGACGCGGTCATCGCCCCGGCGCAGCTGGAGGCGGAGGGGGTCGCCCGCCTGCGCGCCTACTGCGAGCGCTACATCGACTACCTCGAGCGCAAGGTTTTCGCCGGCGGGTGCTTCTGGGCGGCCGCTGCCAGCGAGTTCGACGATCGTCCGGGGGCCGTCCGCGACGTGGTGCGCGCGGGTGTTCGCGCGTGGCTCGGCGAGCTCGAGCGCCAATCCGAGCTCGCCGGCGTGGAGAACCCCGACGAGCTCGCCTTCGAGATCTACTCGCTGGGGCTCGGCGCGAACGCATGCTCGCGCCTGTTCGACGACCGGCGGGCGTTCGCTCGTGCCCGGATGAGCATCGAGCGCCGGCTCACCGACGCCACGATCGCCCCTGGCGGCCGGTCGGGCTCGGACGAGCACGCCGCCGGCTGAGGACGGGCACGAGCCCGCCGCGAGCTCGGCGGGCCTCAGCCCTGCGCGATCTCCGATGCGGCGACCGCGAACACGATGTGCCGGCGAGCGAGCGTCAGGTATGGGTGCAGCTCGACCGGGCCTCCCTGGAGCGGCGCGACGGTCACCTCGGTGAGCGTCAGGAAGTCGCGCTCGGATGCGTTCAACACGTCCGATACGCGGCTGCGGTAGCCGTCCCGGGCGAGCGTGATGACGCCCTCGATCCGGTGTCGCTCCGTCTCGATCCTGATGCGCTCCGTACGGTGGTCCATGCCCTCGTGGTCCCGCTCCCCGGATATGTCGTTGGCGCTCATCGGTTCATTATGAGGCCAGCTCGAAGGCGCCGGCTCGGCGGCTGAACACGTGGGTCCTCGACACGGTCGCCCGCAGGCCGGCTGGACCGGCTGAGCACCGGTGGGACATCTCGCGGCGGCGGCCACGCCCCCGGCGCCGCGCAGCCGACCGGAGCAGGGATGACCGGGTCGAAGCGCTCCACCCGGTTGTTGTTCGTGTCCGCCACGTACACATCGCCGTTGCAGCCGACCGCGATCGCGGTCGGCTGGGAGAACGCGCCCAGCTCGGCCCCCCGCTCGCCCCACTTGGCCAGGAAGCGGCCTTCGGAGTCGAACTCCTCGACGCGATCGTTTTCGCTGTCGAGGACGTACACGTTTCCCGCCCCGTCGAGCGCGATCCCGGCCGGCGAGCGAAACCGCCCATCGCCCGTCCCGGCCGAGCCCCATTCGTTGATCACCACCCCGCTGGGGGAGAGCTCGACGATGCGGTTGTTGGCGGTGTCAGCCACGTACGCGTCCCCGCCGCCGTCGACCGCGACCGCGTCCGGGTGGTCGAACTCGCCCGGCCCGTCCCCGGCTTCCCCGTCGCCTTCGCTCGCCCCCCACTTCGCGCGCAGCGACCCGTTGGGGCCGTAGACGAGCACCCGGTTGTGACCGCTGTCCGCCACGTAGGTCTCATCCGGCCCCGCGGCCACCGCCACCGAGCCCGCGCCGTTCAGCCCCGCCCCGCCGATGTCCGCCGGCCCCGCCAGAGCGGAGAGGAACGTGCCGTCCCCCCACAGGCGCACGAGGCGCTCATCGCCTTCGTCGGCCACGTACACGAACCCCCGCGGGTCGATGGACAGATCGGACGGAGAGCTGAAGTTGCCGCGAAATCCGCCCGCGGCCGGCCATTCCCCGAGATAGGCGTCGCTCCCCGGGGCGAACGCCTCGATGCGGTCGCCAACCGTGTCCGACACGAGCAGCCTGCCGGTCGGATCGATCGCAAGGCCACGGGGCGCTGTCAGCGCCCCCGGGCCGCGGGCCGAGATGCCGATCGTGCGCAGGTACTCCCCGCCCGAGCCGAACACCTCGACGCGGTCGTTGGCCGTGTCGGCCACGTACGTGTCCCCCGCCGGGTCGCTGGCCAGCGCGCGCGGGAACGCCAGATGGCCCGGTTTGGAGCCGAAGCCTCCCCAGGCCCCCGCGAAGGCGAGCTGGGGGGTGAGCTCGACGATGCGGTCGTTGATGTCGTCGGCCACGTACACGTCCCCCGCCGCGTCCAGCGCGACCCCGTAGGGGTAGCCGAACTGCCCCGGCCCGGTGCCGTAGGAGCCGACCGAGCCCTCGTATTCGCCTTCCGGGCTGAACTTCTCGATGCGATGGTTGTCGTCGTCTGAGACCAGCACCTCGCTTTCGTTGGCCGCCACGCCGCGGGGATAGGAGAACTGGCCGGGGCCCTGTCCGTAGGAGCCCCATTCCATCGCTTCGCCGCCTTCGAGGTTGAAGCGCTCGATCCGGTCGTTGCCGCTGTCGGCGACGTACACGTGGTCGCCCGCCACCGCGATTCCCCCGCCGGGCGGCTGGGTGTAGTTCTGGGAGGAGCCGAACTCGAACTCGCCGAGTTCACTGCCGCGATGGCCCCAGGAGGTTATGAAGTTCCCGTCCGAGTCGAACTTCTCGATCCGGTTGTGGCTCGAGTCGACCACGTACACGTTGCCCGCCGCGTCTGTCGCCAGGCCGGCGATCGGCCCGAACTGGCCGTGTCCGCCGCCGTAGGAGCCCCACTCGGTCACGAATTCGCCCGACGCGGTGAACTTCTGGACGACGTAGCTCAACTGGTCGGCGACGTACACGTCCCCCTGCGCATCCACGGCCACCGCCTCGGGGAAGCGCAGCACGCCCTGGGGCGGTTGGCCGATGACCTGTACGTTCGTGTACGGGCACTGGGCTCCGTCTGAGCCAGCGCAGACCGCCGCTAGCACAACGCTCGTGCGGGCTCCGACGGCTGCCGAGGCCAGGGCGAGCGCGAGCAGCGCCATCGGCAGGACGGTCGCGAGCGGACGGCGTCGGCGGCGGCGAGCGATGGGCATCGACGGATGAAAACAGCATTCGCCGTGCGGTGACGCGGTTCTAGACGATCCGCTCGGGCGTTCGCGCCGGCAGGCCCGCCCGCGTGGCCGGAGCGCTCGGAAGCCTCCCCGCCCCGGTCGGCCGGTTGCGCTCCTCGCGGACGATGTACAGCGGCCGGTGCTTGACCTCGTCGTAAATCCGCCCGACGTACTCGCCGATCACCCCGAGGGCGATCAGCTGGATTCCGCCGAGCAGCAGGATGGCGATCGTGATCGAGCCGAAGCCCGGCAGGTAGGAGTCGAAGATGCGCAGCACGATCACGACCGGGATCGCGATGAACGCCACGCCCGCCGACAGCAGCCCCACATAGGTCGCCAGCTGCAGCGGCAGGTGGGAGAAGGAGGCGATCGCGTCGAGGGAGAAGCGCAGCATCTTGCGCAGCGTGTACTTGGTCTCGCCCGCATGGCGGGCGTCGCGCTGATAGGACACTGCGGTCTGGGTGAAGCCGACCCACACGGTCATGCCGCGCAGGAAGCGCGAGCGCTCGGTCATCGCCAGCAGCGCATCGAGCGCCCGGCGGTCGAGCAGGCGGAAGTCGCCGGAGTTCGGCTCGAGGTCGACCTGGGCGAGCTTGTCGAAGAGCTTGTAGAACCACGAGGCGGTGGCCAGCTTGAAAGCCGTCTCGCCCTCGCGCTCCTTGCGCACGGCGTACACCACGTCTGCGCCCTGGCTCCACTTGGCGAGCATCTCGGGGATCAGCTCGGGTGGGTCCTGCAGGTCGGCGTCGATCATCGCCACGACGTCCCCTGCCGCGTGCTCCAGCCCGGCGGTCAGGGCGGCCTGGTGGCCGAAGTTGCGCGACAGGTGGATCACCCGCACGCGCGGGTCGCTCGCGGCGATCTCGTCGAGCAGCTCCGGGGTGCGGTCGGCGCTGCCGTCGTTGACGAGGACCAGCTCGAATTCGTAGTCGGCGATCGCCGCGCACGCCCGCTCGACGAACCGCTCGACAAGCTCCTCCTCGTCGTAGACCGGAGCCACCAGGCTGAGCAGGGTGGGAGTGCGAAGTGGTGTATCCATATCTGGATGCCTTCCAAGCCGAGTGAGCCGGACAGACCGTCCACAAGCCTAGCGGGACCCGCAGGCCGGCTGACGGCCCCGGTCCTCGTCCAATTCATCAAGTTCGGGATCGTCGGCGTGTCCAACACCCTGCTCACGCTCGCCGTGTACACCGTGCTGCTGAAGGTCTTCGGCGTCTGGTATCTGGCCGCCTCGGCGATCGGCTTCGCCGTCGGCGCCACCAACGGCTTCCTGCTCAACCGCCGCTGGACGTTCCGCGAGCACGTCGGCGACTCGCTCACGCCCGTCCGCTGGGGGATCGTGCAGAGCGGTGGCCTGGGCATCAACGAGGGCCTGCTGTACCTGTTCGTGCACGACGCCCACCTCGACAAGCTCCTCGCCCAGGTATGCGCGACCGCGGTCGTCACCGTGAGCACGTTCCTCGTCAACCGCGCCTGGACGTTCCGCATGCACGCCCCCGCGGCGGTGCCCGACGGCGATCTGTGAACGGCGCGCCCGTGCGGGCAGCCGCGCCCGCCGCACGCCGGCCCCGCAGGGGCCCATCAAAAAACCGTCTCTACCGGAAGACGGCCAGCAGCGACAGGCCGGCGGGGATGCGCCCGCCGCGAGCGATCAGCGCGGCCTCGAGCGCCAGCGGGCGCTCGAGCAGCCAGTTGAGCGGCCCCGGGGGCACCCACAGGTCGAGGCTCGACTCGGTCGTCTTGGCCCGGTTGACCCGGTCGAGCACCCGCAGGACGATCGCCGCCGGAAGCAGCAGCGAGTTGAAGTACGTCGTGCGCACCTGCCGCCATCCGGCCTGCTCGGCGACCCTCCGCAGCGAGTTGCGCGTGTAGCGGCGGTGGTGGTGGTTGATCACGTCGTGCCCGCTCCACAGCCACTGGTAGGCGGGGACGGTCACCAGCAGCGCGCCCCCCGGCACGACCGTCCGCCGCAGCTCGCCCAGCGCGGCCAGATCGTCTTCCAGGTGCTCGATCACATCGAGGCTCACTGCCAGATCGAAGCTGTTCTCGGCAAACGGCATCTCGAGCACCGAGCCCGCGATCACCTCGCCGGCCCCGCGGGCGCTGGCGAGCGAGACGCTCGTCTGCGAGAGCTCCACGCCGGTCACCGTTCCGTGGCGGGCCAGCTCGATCATGTTGCGCCCGCTCCCGCAGCCCGCGTCCAGGATGCGCGCCTCGCCGGGCAGAGCGAGCCCGGCGATCACACCGTCGAGCACCGTTCGTCGCCCTCGGTACCACCAATGGCGATCCTCCGCCTGGTGGGTTTGGAGCTCGTAGTCCCTGTCCATCCGGGAAGCATCCTTTCCTAAAGGCCCCCCTCCGCGCGGTCCGCCCCCCGCGGCTGGGCTCAGCCGCCCGGGCGGAGCGCCGAGCGCAGGAAGCTCACCGTGCGCTCCCACGAGGTCTGCGCCTGGACCTCGTCGTATGTCCCCAGCCGGTTGGTGTCGTTGAAGAACCCGTGCCCCGCCCCCTCGTAGTAGTGGAAGGTGACCTCGACGCCGGCGTCGAGGAGCTCCGACTCGAGCGCCTTGGCGTCATCGACCCCAACGAATTCATCGGCCGTCCCGAAGTGGCCGAGGACGGGGCCATGGATCTTCGAGAAGTCGGGCTTGCCATGGGGCATCACGTAGTAGTAGCTCACCGCCGCCGTGATGCTGGGGCAGGTGGCGGCAGCCCACACCGACAGCCCGCCGCCCAAGCAGAAGCCCACCGAGGCCACACCCGAGCCCTCGAAGCCGGGTTGGGAGCGCAAGTAGTCCGCGGCCCCGCACATGTCCTTCTCGGCCCGGTCCATCGACAGGGCCATCATCTTCTGTTCCGCCTCGCTCGGCTGAGTGGTGGTCTCGCCACGGAAGAGGTCGGGGGCCAGGGCGAAGAACCCCTCGGCGGCGAAGCGGTCGCAGATCGAGCGGATGTGCCCGTCCACTCCCCACCACTCCTGCATCACGATCGTCGCCGGGCCGTGTCCGCCCTCGGGGATCGCCAGGTAGCCGGGCGCAGACCCTGCGCTGGTGGGAAACTCGATATCGGGCATGTGTGACTCCTTGGAAGTGGATGGCGCGGTGGGTGGCGCGGTGGGTGGCGCGCCGACATGCTCGCCGGCGCTGGCGGCATCCTTGCACGCGAGGACCGTCGCCGGGATCGCTTGACCGCAACGCGAACGCGCTAACCTCTAGCAATGCTCACGCAGGCAGATCGTGCCGCTGAGAAGCGCCGTGTCAAGCTGGAGGAGATCCAGCGCCAGGTCAAGGACGGCTCGCTGAAGATCCGCAAGATGACCGCCCAGGAGCGCAAGCGCTTTCCTCCGCAGCCGGCCAAGGCGCAGCGCGCCAAGGCGCCCCGCCGCTGACGCCGCGGCGAGCGGCCCGGGCGACCGCCGCCGCATACCCGCGGGCGGCTGTCAGTCCCCCGCGACCTTGAGCACGAGCTTGCCCGTGTTCTCCCCCTTGAACAGCCGCAGCAGGGTCTCGGGGAACGTGTCCAGGCCCTCGGCGATGTCCTCGCGGGTCTTGAGCTTTCCCGCTGCCAGCCAGCCGGCCATCTCGCGCGCGCCCTCGGCGTATCTCGCGCCGTAGTCAGACACGACGAACCCGGTCATGCTCGCGTGGTTGACCAGCAGCGACAGGTAGTTGGAGGGACCCCTCATGCCGTCGGTGGCGTTGTACTGCGAGATCGCCCCGCAGATGACCACACGGGCGTTGCGGGCAAGATGGGCGAGCGCCGCGTCCAGTATCTCTCCCCCGACGTTGTCGAAGTACACGTCGATGCCCTTCGGGCAGTGCTCGCCGAGCGCCGGGCCGACGCCCTGCGACTTGTAGTCGATGGCCGCGTCGAAGCCCAGCTCGTCCACCACGTACCGGCACTTCTCCGCCCCGCCGGCGATCCCCACGACGCGGCAGCCCTTGAGCTTGGCGATCTGACCGACCACGCCGCCGACCGCCCCGGCGGCGCCAGAGACGACAACCGTCTCTCCCTCCACTGGGCGCCCGATGTCGAGCAGGCCGAAGTACGCGGTCATGCCCGGCATGCCGAGCGTGCCGAGATACACCGGCAGCGGGGACAGACCGGTGTCCACCTTCATCAACGCGTCGCCGTGGGCGACCGCGTACTCCTGCACGCCGAGCAGGCCGGTGACGTGCTCGCCGACGGTCAGGCCCGGGTGCTTGGAGGCGACCACCTCGCCCGCGGCGAGCGCCCGCATCACCTCGCCGAGGCCCACCGGCGCGATGTACGACCGGCCGTCGTTCATCCAGCCGCGCATCGCCGGGTCCAGCGACAGGTAGAGGATCTTGACGAGCACCTCGCCGTCCGCGGGCTCGGGAATGGGCTCTTCGGCGTAGCGCCAGTCGCTGTCCTTGGGGAGGCCGACCGGCCGCGCGGCCAGCTGAAACTGGTGGTTTGCTGCATCCATGGCGTTGCCCTTCCTCGCTGGTGTGAGTCGTTTGGCTAGAGAGCCAACCATACGCGCTCGCCGGGAGCCTACAGCCGGCTCAGCTGCAGCCGGTGATGCCGCCGTCGAGGGGGATCACCGTCCCGGTCATGTACGCGCCCGCGCGCGAGGCGAGGAAGAGGGCCAGCCCGGCGACGTCGTCCGGCCGGCCGATGCGCCCGAGCGGGACCGAGCTTTCAAGCGCCTCACGGGTCTCCGGGTCATCGAGGGCGTAGGCCATCATCTTGCTCGGAAACGGGCCGGGGGCGATGGCGTTGACGGTGATGTGCTCGGAGGCCAGTCGCTTGGCGAGATGGCGGGTGAGCATGTGGACGGCCGCCTTGCTGGCGCTGTAGCTGTAGTTCTCGACGGGCGGCGGCTGCAGGCCGTTGATCGAGCCGATGTTGATGACGCGGGCGGGGTTCTCGGGCCCGGCGGCCGCGCGCAGCTCTCCCAGCAGCGCGATGGTCAGGTGGAAGACGCCCTCGACGTTGGTGCGCAGCACCTTCTCCCAGCCGGCCGCGGGGAACTCCTCCAGCGGCGCGCCCCAGGCGGCGCCGGCGTTGTTGACGAGGATGTCGAGCGACGGGAAGCGCTCCCGTGTGGCGCCCGCGAGGGCCTTGGCGCCGTCTTGTGTGGATATGTCTGCGGGGATCGCGTGGCAGTCACCGAGCGCGCCGAGCTCCTCGGCGGCGGCTTCGACGTCGGCGCTCTTGCGCGAGGAGACGATCACGCGGGCTCCCGCCTGCACGAGTCCGCGGGCGATCATCAGGCCGATGCCGCGCGAGCCGCCGGTCACGAGCGCGGTCTTGCCGGACACGTCGAACAGGTCGTCCATGGGGGGCATCGGCGGGCATCCTATGGGTTCGCCCGCGACCGGGATCGCTCGCCGGACCGGCATGGTTCGTCGGGGACCGGCATCGGTCGCCCGGGACCGGCATGTGTGACACTGGCCCCGTGCGCAACGGCCAGCCGAGGGTGGCGGTGGTGGGCCACGTCGAGTGGGTGCAATTCGCGCGTGTGGCCCATGTCCCGCGTGCGGGGGACGTGGTCCACGCGAGCGACACATTCGAGGAGCCGGCCGGCGGTGGAGCGGTTGCGGCGGTGCAGTTGGCCCGCCTGGGCGGCGAGGCCGTGCTCGTCACGGCGGTGGGCGACGACGAGCATGGCCGCCGCTCGCTGGCTCGGCTGAACGAGCTCGGCGTTGATGTGCACGTAGCCACCCGCACTGCCCCGACGCGGCGCGCGGTGACGCTCCTGGACGACGCGGGGGAGCGTACGATCACGACGTTTGGAGCGCGCCTGGAACCTCGCGGGCAGGACGGTACGCCGGCGCTGCAGAGCGCGCTTGCGGGTGTGGACGCGGTGTACTTCACGGCGGGCGATGTGGCCGTTCTGCGAATCGCGCGCGAGGCGACGCGGGTGTTGGTGGCGAGCCCGCGAGCCCTGCACGCCCTCGGCCACGGCGTGCCCCTCGAGGCGCTGGTGCTGAGCGGCGAGGATGAGATCGAGCGGCGGGAGCTGGACCGCGGGCAGGATGAAGCCGAGCTGGTCGTCCTCACCGAGGGTGGGCGCGGCGGCGGCTATCGACGGCGGGGTGGCGAATCCGGCAGGTGGGCGGCGGTGGCGCCGCCGGGCAACCCGGTGGACTCCTACGGCTGCGGCGACTCGTTCGCCGCGGGTGTCACCTACGCGCTTGGCACTGGGCTGACGGTGCCGGACGCCCTCGCGCTCGCGGCCCGCTGCGGAGCGACGTGCCTGACCGGCCGGGGGCCGTACGGGCGGCAGCTGGGCGGGCACGAGCTGTAGGGGGCGAGAACTGAGAGGATGCCCGCCGATGGCGGCGACGGACTTCGAGCAGATCACAGCCGAGGTGGCGGACAGCGTGATGACGATCACGCTCAACCGGCCGGAGCGCCTCAACGCGTGGACGGCGCAGATGGGGGGCGAGCTGATCGAGGCGTTCGACCGCGCGGACGCGGACGACGATGTCCGAGCGATCATCGTCACGGGCGCCGGGCGGGGCTTCTGCGCTGGCGCCGATCTGGCTGGCGGCGGCGAGACCTTCGACTACCGTGCGCGCGAGCACGCCGAGTCCGAGGCGCCGCGCGACAACGGCGGTCAGTTCACGCTGCGGGTCTTCGAATCGCGCAAGCCGGTGATCGCGGCGATCAACGGCCCGGCGGTGGGGGTGGGCGCGACGATGACGCTGCCGATGGACATCCGCCTGGCGGCCGAGGATGCGCGCATGGGGTTCGTGTTCACGCGCCGGGGCATCGTCCCGGAGGCGTGCTCGAGCTGGTTCCTGCCCCGGATCGTGGGCATCGACCAGGCCATGGAGTGGGTGGCGACCGGCAGGGTCTTCTCCGCACAGGAGGCGCTCGAGGGTGGACTCCTCCGCAGCGTCCACCCGGGTGGCGAGCTGATCGACGTCGCCCGGACGATCGCCCGCGAGATCGCCGAGAACACCGCGCCGGTGTCGGTGGCGCTGGCGCGTCAGCTGCTCTGGCGGATGCTCGGGGCCGAGCATCCGATGCTCGCCCACCGGGCGGACTCGCGCGGCATGCTCATCCGCGGCCAGTCCGCGGATGCGGCCGAGGGGATCACCGCATTCCTCGAGAAGCGCCCGGCGCAGTTCCCCGAACGGGTGAGCGACGGCCTCCCGGAGATCATGCCGGGGTGGACGGCGCCGGAGTTCGAGTAGCCGCCACGGCGCTCCGCTGCTCAGAAGCCCGGCAGCCCCTGCACCAGCGACAGCACCGGCGCGAACAGATCCCCCCGCTCGGCCACGCGGGCGAGCACGTCATCGGCCTCGAACGCCAACGTGCTCGCGTCCCCGGACTCCAGCGTCCCCCGGACCTCCTCCCAGGCAACGGGCGTGGAGACGCTCGGCCGCGGAGTGGCCCGCAGGGAGTACACGCAGACGGTCGTCTTGTTGGGGTCGTTCTGGCTCCAGTCGATCAGCACCCTGCCCTTGCGCCGCGCCTTGGTCATGCGTGAGACGACGAGGTCTCCGTCGGCGTCCTGAAGCAGCTCGGCGACGGCTTTGGCGAACGTCTTGGTGTGCTCGAAGGTGATGTCGGGGCGGTTGAGCGGGATGTAGATCTGCAGGCCCTTGGACCCGGACGTCTTGGCGAAGCTGTGCACCCCGAGGTTCTCGAACATGCCGTGGAGCCGGACGGCCACCTGGCAGCACTCGAGGATGGCGGCGGGCGGGCCGGGGTCGAGGTCGAAGACGAGGGTGGTCGGACGCTGCACGGCGTCGGCGCGGGCGAGCGGCGTGTGCAGCTCGATGGCGGCGAGGTTGGCGAGGCAGACGAGCGTGGGGAGGTCGTTTGCGAGCGTGTAGTCGATCGGCTTGCTCCCGGCCGGGATGGTGGCCGTGCGCACCCAGTCGGGCCGGTGGGCGGGGGCGTGCTTTTGGAAGAACGACTTCCCGTCGACGCCGTCGGGCCAGCGGGTGACGGTCAGCGGGCGTCCGTGCAGGTGGGGCAGCAGCACGGGTGCGATCGCGGCGTAGTACTCGATGAGCTCGCGCTTGGTGAACCCTGCCCGCGGGTACATTGGCTTGGCGAGGTTGGACAACGCGAGCTCGCGTCCGCCGACGATCGTGCGGGCGGTCTTGGCGCTGTTGTCTTGGATCGATAGAGCCTCGCTTCGCTCGGCCGGCGGGCGATCGCGAGCTGTGGTCCTCGGGGTCTGTGGTGTGGTTTCCTCGCGCACGACTTCCTCTGGTCGCTTGTCCTCGCGCAGTCCCTTGTAGACGGGCGCGCGCAGGCTTCCGCGGTCGGTCCAGCGGGCGAACTCGACCTCGGCGACGAGGCGCGGCTGGCAGAAGACGGCGCCGCGCGGCGGGCGCTCGCCGGCGGTGAACGGCGAGCTCGGGCGCTGTAGCGGCGCGAGCAGCCCGCTCAGGCGGGCGAGCTCGCGCTCGGTGAAGCCGCTGCCGACGCGCCCGACATAGCGCAGGGTCCCATCGGGCTCGTACACGCCGAGCAGTAGCGCGCCGATGGTGTCCTTGCGCTTGCCCTTGCCGGGCATCCAGCCGCCGACGACGAGCTCCTGGCGATCGACGCGCTTGACCTTGACCCAGGCGCCCGAGCGCAGGCCGGGCTCATATGTGGAGTGCAGGCGCTTGGCGAGAATGCCCTCGAGCCCCTGCTCCGCGCTGGCGGCCAGCAGCGCGGCTCCCTCCCCGACGACGTGCTCGGGCGTCTGCCAGCGCTCGCCGTCCAGGTGCAGCGCGGCGAGCAGCTCGCGGCGGTGCTCGTAGCGCAGGCCCATGACAGAGTGGCCGTCGAGGTACAGCAGGTCGAAGATCACGTACGTGACGGGCGTGCCGGCGGCGAGCCTCTTGGCGTGCGCCCTGGAGGAGACGTGCATCCGCTGCGCAAGCGCGGCGAAGCTCGGCCGCCCGTGGGCGTCGAAGGCGACGATCTCGCCGTCGAGCACGGCGCTGTGGGACCCGAGCGCCCGGCCCAGGCGGGCGAGCTCGGGATAGCTGTGGGTGATGTCGTTGAGGTTGCGGCTCTCTAGGCGCATCTCCCCCGGCTGTGAGTAGGCGATGGCGCGCACGCCGTCCCACTTGATCTCATACGCCCAGCCGGGGTCGTCGGGGGGCAACTGGCCGCCGCGGGCGAGCATCGGCACGATCCGCGCAGGCATCGGCTCGCGGTGAGGGTCGGCGGGCGGGTCCATGCGGTGGATCATCCAGTCCTTGGGCTGCTCGCCGGAGTCGATCGGAAAGAGCGCGTAGCGCGCGTCCACGCGCTGGCCGTGGAGTGCGACCTCGACCTTGCGGGGCTCCCACTTCAGGCACTCGTAGGTGCCGGCGTCCCAGACCCCGATCGTGCCGGCGCCGTACTGGCCCTTGGGGATCTCGCCCTCGAAGTCGAGGTACTCGAGCGGATGGTCCTCGGTATGCGCGGCGAAGCGGTTGTCCCCGGGCGCCTCGGGAAGTCCCTTGGGGATCGCCCATGAGGCGAGCACGCCGTCGCGCTCCAGGCGCAGGTCCCAGTGCAGGCGGCTGGCGTCGTGCTCGTGGATGACGAAGCGCGGCGGGCCGGGGCGCCCGGCTGAATCCCCGCCGGTGGCGGGCGCGGCGGCGGCATCGGCAGCGGCGGCGGCATCGGCGGCGGCATCGGCGACGGCGGCGGCGCTCGGCTCGGGCGTGGCGGAGAAGTCGCGTTTGGCCCGGTAGGTGTCCAATTGTGCGGCGGGGCGCGCTCTACTCTCCCCGCGGCCACCGATAGCCATGGTTATACGCAGTCGGTGAAGAGAGACATCGGCCGCAGCCCCACCTTGCGGCTAGCGCTTGGTGGGGGCTCGCGCCACGGCTCCTGCGGATTTCTTCTTGGCGGCGGGCTGTGCTTTCGCCGTCACGCCTTTGCTGGTGGCGGGCTTCTTGCGTTTGGCCCCGCCGCCGGCACCCGCTCCGCTGCTGCCCGCTCGGCCACCGTCGTCGCCTTCGCGTGCGCGGACGGCGTCGAGGCTCGCCTTCAGCGCGCTCATCAGGTCGGGCGCGGGGGCGGTGAGCTCTTCGGGGGCGGGCTGTACGGCGATGTCCTCTCCCTGGGCCTTGCGCTCGATCATGGCGAGGACGTCGGCGCGATAGCTGTCGCGGTACCTGTCGGGCTGAAAGTCGCCGGCGAGCGATTCGACGAGCTGCTTGGCGATGTCGAGCTCGCGCTTGGTGGTCTTGATCTCGGCGGCGTCGGCGAGCTCGTCGATGCGCTCGGGCGAGAGCACTTCGTCGGAGAAGAGCATCGTGGCCATTCCGAGCGAGGCTCCGATCGGCCGGACGGCGACGAGCTGCTCCTTGGAGCGGATGACCACCCGCGCGATCGCGACCTTGCCTGTCTCCGACATCGCCTCGTGCAGCAGCCGGTAGGGCTTCGCGCCGCCCGGGCCGGGAGCGAGATAGTAGGGATGGTCGTAGTAGACGGGGTCGATCTGGGAGAGCTCGACGAAGTCCTCGATGTCGATCGTCCTGGTCTTCTTCGGCTCGAGCGCCTCGAGCTCGCCTGGCTCGATCACGACGTAGCGGTCGGGGGCGATCTCGTATCCCTTGACGATGCCCTCGTAGGGAACCTCCTCGCCGGACTGGGAGTCGACGCGCTTCTGGGCGACGCGCACGCCGGTCTTGCCGGAGAGTTGGTGAAAGCGCACGCTCTTACGGTTGACGGCGCTGTAGAGCTTGACGGGCACGGTGACCATCCCGAAACTGATTGCGCCCGTCCAGATCGCGCGTGGCATGGCTCAAGTGCTACCAGCTCCGGGCATGGGTATCCAGTCCTGCAAGTCCACGTCCTGCGTAATCTTTGCGGCCTGCTCGGGCGTGGCGGAGAGGCGCGCGGAGTAGATCGAGGGCGCGCCGAGCACGCGCGCGAGCACGGTGGCCTCGACGACGGCCAGCAGAATGGGAACCATCAGGGCGTCGGCGCCATGGGTGAGCTCCAGCAGCAGGACCACGGCGGCCAGCGGGCCCTGCATGGCCGCCCCGAGCACGGCTGCCCCGCCGATGATCGCGTAGCTGCCGAGTGGAGCTCCCGGCCAGATCTCCGAGAAGGCCTTGCCGAGCAGTCCGCCCAGCAGCACGCCGTAGGCGAGCGTGGGCGTGAACAGCCCTCCGGGCGCGCCGCTGGCGAGGCAGGCGGCGGTGGCCAGGGGCTTGAGCACCAGCAGGACGGCGATCAGCCCGACGCCGAGCTGGGCGATGAACGCGAGCTGGACGATGTTCTTGCCGTTGCCGAGGATCTGGGGGTAGGCAACGGCGAGGCCGCCGAGGGCGGAGAACACGACGATCGGCGCGGCGAGACGCATCCGGCCGGATGGCCGCAGGGCGTGCGCGCGGGCGATCAGCCGTATCCAGGCGATGGCGGCTAGTCCGGCGATCGGGCCGACGATCAGCGCCCACACGATCTGCCGGCCGCTGACGGCGAAGGTGGGGATGGAGTAGGTGGGCTTTGTCCCGAGGGCGATCCAGGCGACGGCCGTGGCGATCAAGGAGGTCGCCAGCGCAGGCAGCACGAGCGGCAGGGTGAGCGTGCCGAGCAGGACCTCTAGCGCGAACAGGGCGCCGCCCAGCGGCACGTTGTAGACGGCGGCCATTCCCGCCCCGGCCCCGCAGGCGACGAGCAGTCGCCGCTGCCACTCAGGCAGCCCGGCCCATTCGCTGAGGGCGCTGGCGACGGCCGCGCCGGTCTGCTGCGGGGCGGCCTCACGGCCGAGTGAGGCGCCGAGGCCGACGATCACGATCGAATGGACGGCACGGGCGATGCTGGCGGCGAACGGCAGGCGCGCCTGGCGCAGCCAGATCGCCTCGGAGATGTCTCCGGCGCCGGAACGGGCGAGCAGCGTGGCGCCCGTCCCGGCGATGAGGCCGCCGATGACGAGGACGAGCACACGCCGGCTCGCCGAGGCGCCGTGAACCCCTTCGAGGAAAGTGCCGATGTGGTAGGACCAGGCGAGGTGCTGCACACCCCGCAGCAGCTCCATCAGAGCCGCGCCGCCGACCCCGGCTCCGAGGCCGACGAGCACGACGAGCATCCAGAAGCGCAGCCCGTAGGAGGCGACGATCCCCCGGCCGGGTACGTTGGGTTGGGAGAATGGCCGGCTGCTCACGCGGCCTTCAGTCTGACCGAGGGCCGCAGCGGCCACCGTGTGAGGCCAGGCACATCTTCGAACGTTATTCACCAGGGGCGGTCGCGCTCGGTTAGAGTTTCCCCGGCGCTGTCCAGCGCTCTGAACAGCAGCGGTCGCACCGGCGAGCGGCGTGAGGGCGCACGCGGCGTCCGTTTCGAGGCTGCGCCACGACAGGAGAACAGGGATGAAGCTGATAGGAGCAGGGATGCCGCGCACCGGCACCCTCACGCAGAAGATGGCGCTGGAAATGCTCGGGCTCGGTCCGTGCTACCACATGGTGGATGTGCTGGCGGACCTCGATCAGGCGGGACGCTGGGAGCGGGCGCTCGACGGCGAGGCGCCGTGGGCGGAGATCTTCGACGGCTACAACTCGACGGTCGACTGGCCGGGAGGCTACTTCTACCGCGAGCTGATGGACGTGTACCCGGACGCGAAGGTGCTGCTCAGCGTCCGCGAGCCGGAGGCCTGGGAGCGCAGCATGCGGCAGACCGTGTGGGCGGTGCGCCACGGCGAGTCCCTGATCCGGTTGCTGTCGAGCGCCCAGGCCCACGTGAACCCCGAATGGCAGGGATTCCTGAAAATGATCGACCGGCTGGTGTGGGAGGGCAAGGGTACGTTCGCCTCCGGGCACGCCGAGCCCCAGCAGCTGATCGACACGATGAACAGCCACGTCGAGGAGGTCAAGCGCACCGTCCCGTCCGAGCGGCTGCTCGTCTGGAGCGTCGTCGAAGGATGGGGACCGCTGTGCGAGTTCCTCGAGCTTCCCGTCCCGGACGTTCCCTTCCCACACATCAACGACCGCACGGAGTTCCTCAACCGGATCATCGACGGATCGCTGGCGGCTCTGCGGGAGTGGCGGGAGCGGGAGGCTTCGGTCGACCCGTCGTTTGCGGTCAGCGGGTAGGAAGTCAGACAGCGGAGGCGCTGCCGAGCGCCTCGCGATAGCGGTCGAACGTGGGAGCGTCGTGCGAGCAGATCAGCTCCACCTCGTCGGAGTGCCGCTGGGCCAGCTCACGGAGTCGTTCGAGGTTCTGCCGGCGGGCGGGGCCGTCTGCTTGGTCGAAGGCCTGGAAGAGGCTGAGGCCGGGCGGGCAGTGCGGGGGCGTCTGCACCTGGCCGCGGTGGAAGTAGGCGTCGCCACAGTGCAGCAACCAACCGTCGGACTGCCTGACCGCGACGCCGGCGTGTCCGAAGGTGTGACCGGGCAGGGGGATCAGCAGCACCTCGGCGTCGCTGCCCGGCAGGACGCGAACGCTGTCGAACCCGAACCACTGCTCGCCACCGGCCTCGTGCTCGACCCAACGGGGACCGTGAGCCCAGTGGGCGGCGACATAGCGCAGGCGTTCCTGGCGGCGGGGGCTCATCGCAGCGGCCAGCTCGCGGCCGAGCAGGTGGACCTCGGCGTCGGGAAAGTCGGGAAGACCCCCGGCGTGGTCGAGGTCGAGGTGCGTTGTGAGAATGTGGCGTACGTCGCCGGGCTGAAAGCCGAGCTCGCGGATCTGGTGGATGGCCGTCTGGGTGGCGTCGAGCTGGGGGCGGACCACGGCGGTGAATACGGCGCCGAGCTGGCGGGGCTCGCGGACGTCGTCGAGGCCGAAGCCGGTGTCGACGAGGACGAGCTCCTCGGCGCCCTCGATGAGCAGGCAGTGGGCGACGAGTCGGGCGCTGGCCAGCAGGCTGCCCTCGCCGACCAGCAGGCGAGCTCCGCGAGGACACATGGTGGCGCAGTTGAGATGGTGGATCGCGCGGGGAGAGGTGTTCATGGGAAAGGAAGGGTACGCTCAATTGGCGGGCCGGATCATCGCGGTGGGAGCTGGCGCTCGGCGATCGTTATCGTTGACGGTTGGCGATGGTGGTGCTCGAGCCGGATATGCCCCTCCTCGGCGGATGCGGCTGCGGAGCGGTTCGCTTCGAGGTGACGGCGCCGCTGGCGTCGGCGAACTACTGCCACTGCACGCGCTGTCAGCGGCGTAGCGGCACCGCGGCATCGGCGAACGCGCGTACGCGGCCGGGCTCGTTTGGCATCCTCTCGGGCGAGGAGAGCCTGCGCGCATGGCGGCCGAGCGGCGGCTGGGAGAAGTGGTTCTGTGGTGAGTGCGGCTCGGCGCTGTTCAGCCGCGACCCGCACGATCCGCAGCGCATGAGCATCCGCCTCGGTGCATTCGACGGCGATCCGGGGATCAGGCCCGGCGAACGCCGGTTCGTCGCCTACGCGGCTCCCTGGGAGGCGATGCCGGAGGATGGGCTGCCGCGCCACGCCGAGGGTGGGTACTAGGACAGGTTGTTGGGATTGAGGCGCAGAAAGAGACGCGAGGGGGGCGCCAGGGGCCGGCGCCGCAGCCCTCGCGTCCGGGTCTGTCGGCATGCGCTGGAGGCAACGCACCCTCTCTGAGTAGGTCACGATCGGACGACGGCCCAGACGTACATCAACGACAACGTGGTGGTGTGCATCCTCGAGGACATCCTGAGCTGTTCGGAGAAGGAGCTGGTGGCCGGCGGCGCCCAGCAAGAGGTGATCGACGGTCGGGTGGCCTTTCAGGCGGATCGCCAGGACGACTTCAGCGCGGCGGTGGAGCGCCTGACGTTGCGACGGGTCGTGGCGTTCATGAGCGCCAACCAGACCTCGCCGGGAATCGCGTGCGAGATGTTCTTCCTCGAGCCCGTTGAGGCCGGCCGGTGAGCCATGTGTCGGTGGTTACCCCGGAGGACGCTGCGCTGATGCGAGCGGTCCAGGCCGGCGAGCGCTCCGCGCTGGGGGAGCTGTACGACCGCTTCGCTTCGCGCGCCTATCGCACCGCCTTCTCGGTGTGCCACGACCGCGAGTGCGCACAGGACGCCGTGCAGGACGCGTTCGTGTCGATGTGGTCCTCGCGGGACACATACGAGCCAGCGCGCGGATCGGTGGTCGGATGGGCGATGAGCATCGTCAGGCATCGCGCTATACACCTCGCGCGGCGCCGCTCGCTCGCGGTCGGTCTCGATGAGAAGGCGGCGCGGCTGGACGAGCAGCCGGCCAGCGACGACGTGCCCACCGACTTCGTCGCCCGCGCAGACGCCGAGCGCTTGGATGGGTTGCTCGCGCGGCTTCCGCGGGCCCAGCGCGAGGTCATCCGGCTCGGCTTCTTCGACGGGCTGACCCACCAGGAGATCGCCCGCCGCCTCGCACTCCCGCCCGGCACGGTCAAGGGCAGGATGCGGCTCGGCTTGACCAAGCTGCGCTCCCAGTTCGATCCGGAGCCGCTTCACGGTACGCCGCTGGGCAGGCGGCGCGGTGGCTCGCCTCGCAGCATCTCGCAAGCGCGACCGCGTTGACATCCTGCTCGGTTCGGAAATCTACCTGTCTGCGGACCCTCGTTAGCGCAGCCGACCTCAGCGTCTCGCGCAGGAGAAGGCGTTTGAGCCGACGCAGCACTTCGCCGAGCTACCGGATGGTGGGTGCGGTGCGAGGCCGAGGGGTAGCAGAGAAAGCGCCGGTGCATGAGCGTCGCGTTGAACGCCCGGGGAAACTGGTAGCCGGCGTTCTGCACCAGCGCCGCGATCGGCGCGTCGAGATCGGCCACGAGCGCGATCATGTCGATCACCGGCTTTGCCGACAGACCGGGCACGGCGGTGGAGCCGAAGTGGTGAATCTCCACCCCGCCTGGCAGCGGCGCGAGCCGCTCTCGCTCTGTCGCAAACGCGGACGGGCACGCGGGGTCGTACGCGACGATCTCCACCTCGGCGTCACGCACACCGGCTCGCGCGAGGTCTTCGGCGGCGGCTCTGCGGCTTTCCGTGGACGGCATCTGCCGTAGTCTCACAGACGATCGTGGACTGGCGAGCGTGGCACGAGGACTACGAGCCCCCGACTCGGTGCTCACCCGGCGCGTGGCCCGGGAATCGATTAGCGCTGAGCCTGCGTGGCGGCTGCGCGAGGGCGGTTGGGAAGCGTCTGTTGTCGGACGGCTGGACCTTGTTGGAGCAGAAGCTGTTCGACACGCCGGGGGTTGGTACGTTCGCGGTGGCACTGACGGATGGTTTCGTGGCTACTTTCGTCGTCGTGGATGATGTTGTCGAGAATGAGACCGGGGACATTGCCCTCTCGCCGGTCGGGCTGATGGGCTTGGACTATGGGCCCGCGCGCCGGCTCACTACGGCACTCACGGGCTTCGCGCGCTCCGGTGTGGTGCTGAGGCAGCCGTCGCTCATTCTCGACCTGCCCGATGCGGATGAGCTCGCCGATGCCACGAGTTCGCTTGTTCGCTTTGCGGCTGAGAAGGCGCCCTCGCTTACCGACCGGGCGGACGTCGACACGCTCATCGAGATGCTGCGGCAGCGCAGCGCGGTGCCCTCGATCGAACCGATGACCGTTCTGCGCGTTCATGAGCCGATGATGCCGCCTCCCGGTTACCCGGAGCTTCCCGATCCTGTGCCAGAGTTCATCGCCGCTTTGCTGGCGGGCGCGGGACGCTACGACGACTCCCAACGTGTGCTGGCCGAGTGTGAGCAGGCCGACCCGGAGGGTGGCCGGGAGAACGCCAGGTTCGTGCGTCAGCTGATGCGTTGGGTCGGGCACGCTGGCAAGCTGGCTCTGCCCACGACGCCGGCAGAGTGGCCTGCGGACTGGAGATCGCGCTTGCGCAACTCCCAACCGCTGCCGAGCTTCGGGCAGTTCATGGCCGAGAACAGGTTAGAGATCCAGGCCCGCCAGGAGGCTGTCCGGGCTGTGCGAGCCGTGAGCGCCGGGAAGAGGCGCGACGAGTTGCGCGCCCTGCTTCGCAGCGAACTGAGCAGACGGGAGGTCAGCATGCCGCCGGTCACCTTCGAGCAGTCGATCGAGTCGCTCGCGACAGAACAGGAGCCCTTCGGCAAGGCGCGGCTCGCTTTCCGTGGTCTCAGGGCGCTGTGGGATATCGGGCACACCGGCACCCCTCGCGTGTTCTCCGATCGCCCGAGCGAGCCCGAGGACGAGCCCGACCCGTCTTGGATGACCACCCCCGAACGTGCTGCCTATCCGATCCGGCTCGCCGGCCACGACAGGGTCGCAGTGACTCTAGATCCTGCGGCGGTGTCACTGCTCGACGGCGTTATGCCCAAGGGGATAGTGCAGAACCGCAACATCGAGGTGTGGTTCGGCGCGGACAACGGGCCGCCCGGCAGCATTCCGCGCGTGAGTGTGCACGTCGGCTCACAGCGCGTCGGCGAGCTGGACGCTGAGACGACCGACCGGTTTCGAGCTGTCCTTCAAGCCGCTGGCGAGCGGGACGAGGATCCCTGGGCCGACGCTCACCTCTCCCGGATACCCGGGGCAACCCCTTACGTGTTGGACATTCCGCTGCCCGCGGTCTCGCACCCTTGACGACCTGTAGTCGGAGCGGCGGGACCCGGGCCGCCGAGCGAGAGGCGTCAGGGAGTCAGCTCGGTGGCTGCTCACCCTCATAATAGTCGACGGTGTCTGATAGGCGGAAGACTGTCCGCAGTCCACCTCCGTGTGACTGTCGCTCGTAGGCGCCGAGTGTGCCGGAGTCGGGACGGATCACGATGTCCGGCTCGCCGTTGGTGCTGACCGCCAGGAACCGCACGGTGTCCTCGGTGCGGTTGACCAGCTGGTGTGCGCCCTGCTCGCCGCGCAGAAATGGCACGACCTCTCCCTCCGTCAGGTCCCGCCACCCCTCGTGTGTGCGCAGGCTCGGCTGGCCGTCGAGGATGAGCACGAGCTCCTCCTCGGTGAGGTGGTAGTGGTACGGGTAGGCCGCTTCGCCGGGCGGTAGCTCCCACAGGCTCACCCCCAAGCGGTCGCTGCCGGCCTGACGGCTCACACGCGCACGCCGACAGAGAAAACCGGGGTGCTCGCGTGGCTCGTCGAAGATGGGGTCGTTGATGTTGGTCACAGGCGGAGGATATCTGCAGCTCGCTCGTCGCCAGCTTGCGGATGCGCTCGCGGCTGTGCTCGTCGATGCGTCGGTGGCTTCTGCCCGCGTGTTCTCTTGCGGATGAGGCAGTCAGTCCTCGGCGCGGAAGCTGCGTCCGATCTCCTCGCCGGTGCCGAAGTAGTGCCGGAACACGTACAGCAGCGGACTCCAGCGCTGAGGATCGATGTGGCTGGTTGCAGGCTTGACGATGCTCGATGACGCGTGGACCCGCTGTACGTGGGTCTCGACGATCCGGAAGAACTCGCCATCGGGACGCGTGGCGGGCTCGTGGATCGCTGTGACCTTCGCCTCCAGTTGCAGCGGGCACTCCGCTACGCGCGGTGGCCTGACCGTCTCTGAAGCGATCGGGGTCAGACCGGCGGCCTCGAACTTGCGTGGCTCGTAGCGGAACGTGTCGGCCTTGTTCGGCGCCGGGGGGGTTGCGGCCGGTCAGAGGGGCAAGTGTCTCGACCTGCTCGGCGAGGTCCGGCCCGGGTAGGTTGATCACGCACTCGCGCTCGCGCTGCAGGTTGGCGAGGGTATGTGCGGTGCTCTCCCAGCCCATCACGACGACGTAGCCGAGCGCCCAGGCCGAGGACATCGGCCCGATGTTCGGCGTCTCATCGGGGTTCAGCGTGGTGATGAGCGCCACCGGCGTGCCGAAGTAGAGGATGCTCGGCCAGATGCCCTGGTACTCCTCGGCGGGCGATGGGTGCGTCGTCTCGGCGTCGCCTTGCCCTGATTGCATTGCTCCAGTCTCGCCCGCGTCGTTTCGCTTTGCGCCGAAATGTGCGCGGCTACGATGGGGAACTCCGGCATGGAGGACGCGATCGACATCACTCACCTCGCCGGGCTGCTGGCCGACAGTTCGCGCTCCACGATGCTTCAGGCGCTCATGGACCAGCGTGCGCGCACCGCCGGCGAGCTCGCTCGCCTGGCCAAGATCGCCCCATCCACTGCCAGTCAGCATCTCGGCCGACTGACCGACGGTGAGCTCCTGGTGGTCGAGAGACAGGGCCGGCACCGCTACTACCGGCTGGCCGACCCCAGGGTCGCTGCGTTGCTGGAGAGCATGATGGCGTTCACACCCGTCTCCGCATCTGGGCTCGTCGCACCTCGCGCATCGAATGTCGGCTTCGATCTGCGCTTCGCCCGGACCTGCTACGACCATCTCGCCGGGACAATCGCGATCGCGCTCTACGACCGGCTGTCAGCCGACGGCACATTGCGCCTCACCTCACAGGGCATCGCGCTCACTTCCACAGGCGCCCAGCGCCTGCAGTCTCTCGGCATTGACACGGAGGCCCTTCGAGCGGGTCGCCGGCCGCTCGCACGCGCCTGTGTAGATTGGACCGAGCGCCGTCACCACCTCGCCGGTGCGCTCGGCGCCGCCCTACTGGACAGCTTCTGCGCTCGTGACTGGCTCATCCCCCGCAGCGCCCCCCGCGCACTGCGCCTCACCCCAACGGGGCGGCAAGCATTCGCCAGCCACTTCGACATCGACGTCAGTGTCCTTACCAACGTGTGGGCGCTCACGGCACAGGCGCCGTCATCATGAGCGATCCACAAGAACAGCTGCTGCGCGGCGCCTACGAGGCGTTCAACGCGCGCGACATCGACGGCGCCCTCGCGAGGATGCACGCGAACGTCGATTGGCCGAACGGGATGGAGGGCGGACGCCTACACGGCCACCAGGAGGTCCGTGACTATTGGCGACGCCAGTTTGACCTGATCGATTCGCTTGTCGAGCCTCGGCAGATAGAGCGACGACCCGACGGTCAGGTGATCGTGACGGTCCGTCAGGTGGTGCGCGACGGCGCGGGGAGCGTGATGTCGGAGAACACCGTTGAGCATTGGTACGTGATCAGCGAGGGGTTGATCGAGCGCATGGACGTCTACGACCACTGGACGATCCGCAACGCCATCAAGGAGGACATCGCGGCCGTGCTCGACTTGTGGGCCGCGGCGGGCAGCCCGCCGAGCGTCACTGACTCCCTCGATGGACTGACCCGATTGCTGGCTGCCGACTCCCAGGCGCTGCTGGTCGCTGCGCTCGACGGTGTCCTGGCCGGATCGTTGATCGCCGCGTGGGACGGTTGGCGTGGGAGCTTCTACCGCCTGGCGGTCTTGCCACGGCATCGCCGCAAGGGGCTCGCGACGATGCTGCTCAGAGAGGGCGAGCGGCGCCTGCGCGAGCGGGGCGCGAGCAGGCTGACCGCCATCTTCGCCGACGAAGATCCGATCGCGATGAGCTTCTGGCGGGCCGCTGGCTATGCAAGGCAACACGACCGCACGCGGTTCGTATGCCATCCCGATAGGTAGCGCCCGGTATCTTGGGCGACGTTGCGACCGCGCATCGGTGCCTCCTCGTCGTGAGCGCGAGCCTACCGGCCGCCAACGGAGGTCCGTCACGATATGTGACGGACCTCCGACTCTGAGCGTAGTTAGGGTGATGAGCAGACCCGGGCCTTCTTCCGACGAGCACGCCCCGCGGGCCGTCACGGCGGCAGGGGAGCCCAGTGCGCTTGATGCGGGGGCCTTCGAGGCCCTCTTCCGGGAGTGCGGGGCCGACGTGCACGGATATGCCATCTCGCTGCTGGGCGACCGCTCGGCGGCGGAGGATGTGACGGCTATTGCGTTTGAGCGTCTCTACCGTTCGCGCTCGCGTCTGGACCATCGCCGGGGAACGCCTCGGGCGTGGCTGTTCGCGATCGCTCGCAACGCAGCGCTGGATGAGCTGCGCCGGCGGAGACGCCAGCCCGGGTATGAGCTGGGGGACGAGCTGACCGTCGATCGCGATTGCGGAGAGGCGATCGAGCACGTCGAGCGTCGCATAACCGTGCGCGACGCGCTTGCGGGATTGCCGCTGCGCGAGCGCGAGGTTGTGCTGCTCAAGTTTTACGGCCAGCTCTCCAACGGTGAGCTCGCGCGGGCGCTTCAGATCAGCGAGTCAAACGCCGGCACCCGTCTGCATCGGGCGCTCACGCGGCTGCGCGAGCACTGTCTGCAGATCGACCGACAGGAGGTCGCATGAGGATCATCCATTTCCCGGGCCGCGACGATGTGGGCCACGGCATGGGTCTTGAGGAGAGCTGGCTGTCCGAGCTCGAGGCCGCGCTGAGCGGGACCGGCGAGGGCCCTGGCGCGGATTCCTGGCGCGAGCTGCGCGATGATGTGCGAGCGCTTGCCCCGTCGATGGCACCCGAGTTCGAGCGGAAGCTCGGGGAGCGGATCGCCGAGCGGGCGGCGCGTTCTGCTGCGCGTTCTGTCCCCGAGCAGCCCCACCGCCGATTGGGTTGGCTGCGTCCACCGGGTCGCTTGGGCGCGGCGGCCGGCATCGCGGCGGTCGGTGCGGTCATCGTGGCCGTGATCATCGCCGGTCCCTGGCGGGCCGGCACGAGACCGGTCGAGGCGCCCTCAAAGCAGTCGGCTATGTCCTCTACCGCGGGCCGGGCTGAAGCCTCTACCCCAGGGGTCAGTGCGCCGAAGGGAGCGTTCCGTGCCGCTAAGAGCGCCACAGCGGAAGACGGTGCCTCAGCGTCCGCCGGAGCGGCCTCGAACGCACCAGCTTCGCCACCGGCTGCCGGCGGGGTTGGATCGGCGCCCGGGCGTGTGCAGCAGCTGGCGGCCTCGATCTCCCTGGCCGCTGCTCCCAGCGACGTGCAGGAAACCGCCGACCGCGTGTCTCGTCTGTCGGTGAGGGATGGCGGCTTCGTGCAGAGCTCTCACGTGCAGGTGCAGCAGACAGGCACAAGCGAAGCCAACCTCATGCTGAGCCTCCCGAGCGCAAAGCTCAGCGCTGCTCTTGCGTCGCTCGGGCAGCTCGCCCCGGTGCGTGCCGAGAGCCAGTCGCTGCAGGACATCACCAACACCTACGACGCGGCTCGTCAACGACTCGGCGACGCGACCGCCGAACGGCAGGCGCTGCTCCGCGCGCTGGCGAGGGCGACCACCGAAGGACAGATCGACAGCCTCCGCGAACGAATCTCACAGAACCGCAGTGCGATCGCCCAGGCCCAGTCGGCGCTGCAGACGGTCTCACAACGTGCGAGCACCGCAGAAGTCGAAGTGACCGTGCTAGGCGATGGGCACGCAGGAAGCGAAGGGCTGACCCTCCACCGAGGGCTCCACGACGCGGGCCGGGTGCTCGTCCTGACGCTCGTCATCCTGCTGATCGCCGCTGCGATACTCGTCCCGCTGGCGCTCCTGATCACCGTGCTCGTCACCACCCGACGTATGTGGCGCAGGTACCAGCGCGAGCGCATACTCGATACACGCTGAGAAGAACGAGACCCTTATTACCGTGCCATCTGGAATGCGTCCCAGACTGAGGTTGAGGGGAAGCCCGGAGACCGTTTTGAAGCTCGCTTGGCCGCTCAGCTGCCGCTCGACGGTGCCGGGGCGATCTCGCGTGGGAACTGGTGCAGCAGCTCGATCATCAGCGTCCGGGCGGGTGCCCCTCGCTCGTCGGTGTGACCGTCGCGCGCGAGCGCGAACAGCCGCTGGACGAACCGCTCCCAGCGCAGTGCCGGTCGCATCTGGATACGCAGGTGGACAGGCGCGGCGTCGAGAGTCCAGGCCATGTGTGGAACGCCAGCGGGAGCGATTACGACCTCGCCTGGGCCGGCGATCCGCTCGACACCATCGATGCAAAAGCACACGTTGCCGGCGATGACCTCCCAGCGCTCCTGCATCTCCGGATGGACGTGCTCAGGCGTGCGGTGTCCCGCCCGGGCCCAGGAGTCGTCCATCTCGAGCAGCCGGCCGCCGGTGTCGGCTGAGGTCTGCCGGAACACGATCCTCTCGCCGCTGACCGGGTTGACCAGCTCGTCTCCCGTACGCACCATCTGCTCGATCTTGGCAGACGAAGCACTTGTTCCTCGCCAGGACATCGCGACGAGCGGCGAGTTAGCCCACCACGCGATCTTGACCCTCAGCGGACTTAACGGTATTGGGTTTAGGTGGGTTTAGGTCGCTGGCCGAACTGCGGAAACCGGCTGATTTTGGGCTCGATTCGGCTGGGTTTGGGCCAGCGAGCGGCTCCACTGGCCTAAACGTTTGGAGGCCCATCCGGCCAAAGCAGAGGAATGAGGTGCTTGCGAACGGCCGGTCGCGCGTGGGACATCGTGACGGAGGGACCGATGTACCGGATGATCGACGCCGCGCGTCCGGGTTCGTTGGTCAGCGGGGCCATCCAGCTGTCCCCCTCTTCCAATGGCTTGCCGAGATCATCCACACTCGCAAACGCCGCGTAGTTCGAGGGCTCACGTTGCTTGGCGTCGTCGAGCTTCTTGGTCAGGCACCTGATGACCGTCTCGCGCGAGATCTCGGCGCGCATCTGGCCTGAGATCCACGCGCAATCGAGGTAGTGCTTGACCAGGCCGTTGACCGACCAGCCGAGGATCTTCTCGGCCAACTGCTCGTTGATGTCCATGATCGGAACCACGACATCCTCAATCCCCATGTCGGGGTAGTCATGAACGATGGGGCGCCAGCAGGCCGGCTCTATCAGCCCTCGACGGCTCACCGTCACCTTGAACGTGCGCTGCCTGCGGTCAGAACGAAAGTTGGAGAACTCCTCCGAGAATTCAACCGGCTGCGCGGTCGTGAGTCGGTTCTTGCGCTGCCAGTAGGCCGGATCGCCAGCCTCGATGGTGAGGTCCTCCACCTCGATGTCCAGGGCGGCCTGGAGGTCAAGCTCGTCCCAATCATCCAGCCGATAGCTCGTGTCGGTGTCGGTGACCGTGAACCGCCGAGAGCCATAGAAGCGCATCGCCACGCCGCCGCACAGCACGCAATTGTCGTTGAGAAACTTCGCCTCGACGGTCATCTGGTGGATCGCGACCAGCCGTGCGATGTCGCGGAGCACGTCAGCCGGCGTCAGCCGGTGGGTCCTGGCGAATTGCGCGATGAATGCGTCGCCGGGGTAATCGAGCTCGAGCATCACTTGTCGTAGCTCAGCCAGCCGCGCAGGCGCGACTGCGGAATGTTGACCTGCAGGCCCGTGGCGCGGTCTCGGGGCCACTCACCGGGACCAAAGGCTCCGGTGAGATCCAGCCGTGCCTTGGAGCTGCGCGTGCGTGGCACCACTGCCAGGACGCGCTGCGCAAGGTCTTGCTGGTCGAGCTGCTGGCCGTAGAACGCCGCTCGCAGCGCGCTCACCCCGCCCAGCCGTGTGGCGTAGTCGACCAATCGGTCTGTGTCCAGGTGCTCCTCATGGACCGCCCGTCCCCACGCCCGTGCCACCAGCTCGTTGCCCGCACAAAGGTCGGGGCGATCCACGGCATCGAGCAGGGTGCGCTCCAGGTTCGAGCGCCAGTACCCCGAGCGGGCTTCGCCCTTGACCCACTCGCGCCCGAACCACCGGCGGTCGCTGCTGACGCGAACGATCAGCACCTCCAAGCCCTGCACGGACAGTGCGTCGTTGCCGCCCACCGCGCTGGCGCGCGCCGCGATGATGGGATCGACGTTCTCGTCGATCAAGCCGTGGTCGGCCAGGGCCGACCCGAAGGCGAGGTAGTACTCCCGGCCACCCATCGCGACGTCCAGCGCAACCGAGAACGGCAGCGCCTGGCTGACATCCACGCTGCCGCGCGGCGCAACTGCGTAGCGACCTCCGCCCAGCTGAAAGAGCGAGCCCTTGCCGGCCATGCGGTCCAGCAGCTGCCGTAGATGCGGCGTGCCGACCTCTTCGGCCAGCCACGTCTTGTCCCGGCGCAGGTCGAGCCAGTCGCGCGGTCGATCAGTCGTCCGGTCGCGCCTGCGCAGGGCCTCCAGGACACGAGACTCGGTGCGGGAAACCCGCCGGTCGGGGGCTATCGGGGAGTGGGTCTGCGTCATTGTATGCATCTTACATGGAGTGGGCGTCACCGGAGTCGCGACTTTCTCTCCACATAGTATGCGATCTCCCGACTTTTGTGGAGTGTGTGTCACTGGTATAGCGACTTCTGGAGCGGTGATATTGTCACGAATATGGCCGGAGAACCCGTAGATTCTAATGACAGTTCGGTGATGGACCGGCTGTACGAGATCGCCGAGTCCCAAGGCGGGTTCCTCGCCGCGCACCAGGCCGTGGCCGCCGGCATTCCGCGCTCCACGCTGTCCTACCACGCCACCGATGGAGACGCGCTGGAGCGCGTCGGGCATGGCGTCTATCGAATGCGACGGTTCCCAGCGCCACCGCACGGTCACGTAATCGCCGGATGGCTTGCGCTCGCGCCCGCCGACGGCGTGGTCTCCCATGAGAGCGCGCTGGAGCTCCTCGATCTCAGCGATCTGATCACCGACGAGGTCCATATCACCCTGCCACGCGCCAAGCGAGGGCTGCGCACCCCGCCCGGTGTGCGCGTCCACTTCACTGACCGGCTGATCGACAGCCGATCTCGACGGCTTGTGCTCGGCATCCCGGTGACCAGCGTTGAGCGCACCGTGACCGACATGCTGCGCAGCGGCGGATGGACCGAGCAGACCGACCTCGCCATCCGTCAGGCAATCCGGCGCGGCCTCACGACACGCCGGCGGCTGGAGGCGGAACTGCCGGCGAAGTGGCGCTCGCGGCTCGACGGCGCTATCGAGCGGGACGCGACGTGAAGTACCGCACGTCCGCGGCGTTCCACGTCGCGATCGAGCAGCACGTCGCCGAGAAGCTCCACGCCTACACCCGGACCTATGCCGCAGACAGGCCCAGCTCGCGAGTCAAGGACCTCGTCGACATCGTCGTGATCTCCCATACCACCACGATCGACGCCGACCGACTCAGACGCGCGATCAGGGACATCTTCCAGCGCCGCGGCTCCATCCCGTGCCCCGCGCCGTGCCACCTCCGCCCGGCGATTGGGGACCGGGTTGGCGCCGGCTCGTCGCGAACGTCCCGGCCGATGAAGATGTCAGCAGTGGGCACGCGACGGCCGCATCGCTCCTTGACCCTATTCTCGAGAACGAACTAACATCCGGGACGTGGGATCCGGGCGTGGGTAAATGGCTTCAGGGGTGATGGCCTCACCCGCACTGTCTGACCAGGGCCATGCGCAGATGCTCGTCGCCCCTCAACCGAGCTGGACGAACTCACCGGCGATGAGTAAATCTGCCCTGTTTCCAGGCTGTTCCGTAATGGGCGCGGCGGGTTTCGAACCTGCGACCTCTCGCGTGTGAAGCGAGCGCTCTCCCACTGAGCTACGCGCCCTGGAGGCACAAGTCTATTGGTCCGGCGTGTTGCCGGCGGTCTCGACCGGGGCCTTTTGGCTGACTTCGGGTTGGTCGGACATTCCGAACGAGTGCCCGCCGGCCGGCTCGCCCTGAGCGGCCCCCGGCACCCTCACGCGGGCGCTTGCCGAGCGCCCGAGACGCGCGACCTCTTCATCCATCAGCGGGAGGGTCCGCCTGATATCGCGCCTGGCCTGCAGCTCACCGATCCTCGAGGTGAGCACGGGCTTGAGCCAGCGCAGCAGCTCGACCCAGCCTGGGACGTTGACCCGCCGGGCCCGCTTTTCGATGCCGTGGACGAACGCGTCGGCGCACCGCTCGACCGAGGTCGTCGCGCCCAGCGGCCCCGGTAGTGATTTGAGCATCTCACCGAAGGCCGCCAGGTCCCGTTTGGCGTCCTGGACCATCGGCGTGTCGATCCAGGACATGTGCGCGCTCCCGACGGCGATGCCCTTGTAACCGACCTCGAGGCGCAGTGCGTTGGCGAAATGCTCTACCCCGGCCTTGCTGGCGTTGTATGCGGCGAGACCGGGAGCCGGCGCGTAGGCGGCGGCCGAGGAGACAACGAGGATGTAGCCCTTCCGCCGCTCGAGCTGGTGGAGCGCGGCGCGGACGGTATGAAAGACACCGGTGATGTTGATGTCGATGAGGCGACGAAAGGTCGCCGGATCGACGGCGCCGACCGATCCATAGCTTGCGATCCCGGCATTGGCCACGACCACGTCGATGCCGCCGAAGCGCTCGACACCATGAGCGACGACGGCTTCCATGTCGCCAAGCTCGGTGACGTCGCCGGGGATCGATGTCGCGTTGTCCTCGCCAAGGCGCTCCACGAGCTCGCTCAGCGGGTCGGCGTCGAGGTCGACCAGGATGACCCTGGCGCCGCCCGCCACCAGCCGCGCGGCGGTCGCGGCGCCGACGCCCCTTGCGCCGCCGGTGATGAGCACCACCTTGCCTTGCACCTTGCTCACGGGCGCAGACACTCCATAGCCGACACTCCCCAACCATACATCCGCACCAAGTGACCCGAACTCGCACAGGGTTGGGTGAGTCCGATGACCGATCGCCGCTACGAGCCGGCTGCGGCGGCCCGTGCGAGGCGGGTCAGGCGAGCGGCGTGCCGCTGATGATCCGTGTGCCAAAGCCGCGGTTGCGCACGAGAACTTCATAGGGCTGAAGGCCCAGGCCGACGAGCGTGTAGCTGCGGGCGGTGGACGGCAGGTAGATCAGCGGGCTCCACTTGGCGTGCATTCCCGCTTGCCGCCACTTGACGATCCACCGCTGAGATTCTTCGCCGGAGCGCCAGCGAACGGTGAGCGACCCAATCCCGGGTGAGATTTCCAGGGCGGGCGCGGGGTTGTTGGCGGTTTGGAGCGCCAGGCTGTGAAATTCGCCGGCGGCGATCGCGCTCACGCCGGCGAGTTCGATCACGGGGGAAGGTGTGGTTGTGCTGAGATCCGTGCCGTTGCCGAGCTCGCGATGTTGATTCCAACCCCAAGCGAATGCCTGGCCTCCGCTGACCGCGAGGCTGAAGCGAAAGCCGGCCGAGATAGCGGTGACGTTGCTCAGCCCGACGGCCACAGGCACTCGAGAGCAGGTGGAGGTGGGACATGATTCACCGCCCGGACCGACCCCGAGCTGACCGTAGTCGTTGTTCCCCCACTCCATGACCGTTCCGTTTTCAAGCAGAGCCATGCTGTGCGTGAGGTCGGCCGAAACCGACGCGACGCCCGAGAGCCCCGTTACGGCTACGGGCGTGGAGCTGTCGCTGGTGGCTCCATCGCCCAGCTGCCCGGCGACGTTGCCCCCGACCGCCATCACGGTCCCGTTGTCGAGCAGGACGAGCATGTGGCCGCCGATGGACGTGTCCCCGCCGATCGCCACGGCCCGCACGCCGGTCAGGCCCTTCACGGGAGTCGGCACGTCTTTTTCGCGGAACGTGCCATCGCCCAGCTGGCCGGATTTGTTTTCGCCCCAGGCCTCGAGGGTCCCGTTGCTCAGCAGCGCCACGTCGTCGGCGCCCCCGGCGGCTATCGCCACGACCCCGCTCAGCCCCGGGACGTGGCCCGGGTTGGCTTCGCCGACTTCGTGGCCTTTGCCGCTGGTGGCGTTCCCGAGCGTCCCGAACGTGTTGCCTCCCCAGGTCATGACCGTGCCGTCGCTGAGCAGCGCCATGGCGTGGGCTCCGCCGGTGGCGACGGCGACGGCGTTCGTGATGCCCGTGACGGGCACGGGGAGCGATGTGTTCTGGTGGGTGCCGTTGCCGAGCTGCCCGAACGTGTTGTCGCCCCACGCCTCGACGGTTCCGTTGTCCAGCACCGCGTAGCTGGACATGCCGGCGGCCACGGCCCGGACGCCGCTTGCCAGCGTGGACACGGGACCGTCGGTCCAGCCTCTGTAGCCGGCACCGAGCGCGCCATGCTCGTTCATGCCCCAGCCCACGACGAATGGTTCGGTGACCGGGGTCGGTGTGCCGCTTTCGTCGGTGGCGCTCGGGGTCGGGCCTTCGTCGCTGCTCACCGGGGTCGAGCTTTCCCCGGAGGCGCCCGCGGTCGGGCTTTTCCCAGCGGCGCCCGCGGTCGGGCTTTCGCCGGAGCCGACGGATGTCGAGACTTGGCCTGGCGCGGTTGGGCCTTCGGCTGGACTTACGGGGCTGGCCGACGGCAGCGGTGACTGCGCGAGCGCGGTGCCCGCCGAGGCCCACACGCAGCAGGCCGCGGCGAGGGCGGATGCCCGACAGAAGGATCCTAGGTTCAGGCGGGAGCTTCCGATGATGCGCAATGCTGAGCTCCTTGTCCGGGGTCGTTCATCCATCGACCCCGGACAGGCGACTGTAAGCCCTCACGGCGCCGGTGGACGACCTGTCTACACGGCGCCCGCGAGCCTCACGACCCCAGCTTGACCCCCACGTGCGGGTGCAGGCGGTCGCTCGCTTCGGAGTAGGAGCGTGCGACCGCCTGGACTTCGCCCTGGGTCAGGGAGGCGGCGAACGCGGAGGGGCCCCCGAGCCTGTGGTAGCCGGCGAGCAGCTGCTCGCCGATCTGCGCGAGGCTGAAGTGCCCGTCGTAGATGCTCTCGATGTACAGGGCGACGTTGGCGCGGGCGAAGCGGGCGGCGGCGGGTGAGCCGTGGTCTATCTGCTCGATCGCCGCGCCGATCAGCTGCCAGCCGTGGGTTGCGAGCCCGGCGAAGGTGCGGAAGAGCCCGGCGAGCCCGGAGGCCGGGCCGGTGAGGGCGGCGGCCTGACGTTCTGAAAAGAGCGCCGGAACGACGAGCTTGGCGGCGCGTTCGCCCGCGGCCTGGATCGCCGGGCGTGCGTGTGCGATGCCGCCGGGCAGGCCGTTTGCGACGAGCGGCCAGGCCGCCTTCGTGGCGGCGACCTCGCTGCGGACGGACGCTTCGGCGCGCTGCAGCCCGCGAGCGAGAGCGATCAGGTCTTCGCGCTGGAGCCTCAGCGAGGCCGGGCTTTGCGCTGTGCCGCCGCCACAGCCCCCGGCGGCGACGGCGGCGGTCCCGACGAGCACGAGCGCCGCACGCCGGCCGATCGTTTGGGATCGGCCGCGCACGACTGTCTTGCCGGGGGTCGGCGTGAGTAGCCCGAGAACCTAGGTGCCGAGCAGGTCGATCACGAACACGAGCGGCGCGTTCGGCGGGATCGTGGGGGGCGAGCCTTTGGGTCCGTAGGCGAGCGCCGAGGGGATGATGAGCTCTCGCCGTCCGCCCACTTTCATTCCGACGACGCCTTTATCCCATCCCGGGATGACCTGTCCCTGGCCGAGGGCGAAGCTGAACGGTTCGTGGCGCTTCCAGGAGGCGTCGAACTCCTTGCCGCCGTGGTAGAGGACACCGACGTAGTTGACCGTCACAGTCTCGCCGGCCTTGGCTTCGGGACCTGTGCCCTTGATCAGATCCTTGATCTCCAGCGAGCTCGGTGAGGAGCCCGGCGGGGGCTTTACGGTGGGTTCAGTTGCGAGCGGGCCGGTGGTCGGGGTCTTGGCCGTGGTCGAGGTCGAGCTGGTTTCGCCGCCTTTGGCCAGGCCGTTGTCGGAGCTGTTCTCATTGCCGACGCCGATGGTGCTCGAGGAGCTGCTGGAGCCGCAGCCGGCGATCAGGACGAGGGCACCGAGCGTGGCGAGAGCCAGGCCGGTGCGGGAGCGGATGGTTTGGAGGGCGTTGAAGTAGGTCACGATCGCGCAGCCTACCGGAACTCGACGGACCGGTGTGCGTTAGGATCGACCGTGGACCGTGCTAGGCGGGGAGGTAGCGGTGCCCTGTATCCGCAATCCGCTCTAGCGGGGCTGAACTCCCTTCCGAGGGGTTCCGCGCCCGGTCGCTCCGTCGCTCGGGGCGTCGATGGTTCGGGTCCCGCGCGGTGTCGGCTCGCGAACCAGGTCAGGTCCGGAAGGAAGCAGCCTTAAGCGATCACCGGCAGGCGCAGCGGGAGCTCCCGGACCGGAGTCGTGGGCGGCGATCGGCGGCCGGTGCCGGGAATCTCGACGCGGGGTGCACGGTCCATCCTCAAGGGCAGCGCCTGAAGAGGAGCCATGAGCGGTTGGTGCTGAACTCGCGGAAGCCGGGCGGAATGCTCGTGTGCTCGATGGGGTCCTCGGGGTCGAGCACGTAGTCCTCTTCGACTTCGATGCTGGCAGGGTCGAGGTAGTACCCGTGGGAGATGTGCCCGACCTCGGGGCTCACGATGTTGGCGGGGCTCGTCTTCAGGTACAGCGCCAGCAGTGGGACGGGGGCGTGGTTGGGGACTCCCACCGGTCCGCAGCGGAGGGTGATCGAATGGTGCTCGACGAGTGCGAGCAGATCGCCTTCGATGCCCTGCTGGCGCGCGAGTTTGTCGAGTTCGCGGTGCGCGGAGCCGTACTGGACGGGGGCGGAGGCGAGCAGCGCGAGCAGCACGAGCATGCCGCCGGCCATCCACCAGCGCCGCCTTGGATCGTCACGGGCAAGGCGCGTCCAGCCGAAGGCGCCGGCGCCGGCGAAGACGCACAGGATGGCGGCGGCGAGGAATGCGTAGCGGGTGTCGATCGGCAGGCCGGCGGCGGCGAAGACGGCGAAGACGACCACGGCGAGCGCGCCGGCGCCCGCCCCAAGCAGCGCGCTGCGGCGCAGCCAGAGCAGCGAAAGCACGCCGCCGAGGGCGGCGCCGGCGAGGACGGCGGGGCGCAGGATCTCGCCGATCCGCCGGGGGATGTACTCGGGCACGTTGGCGATGCCGGTGACGCGCTCGAGCGTCTCGGCGGTGTGGCGGGTGTTGGTCAGCGACCAGAGCGGGTTACCGGTGATCGCCAGATCGCTGAGCACCCACACGAGCGGAGCGGCGGCGGCGAGCAGTGTGAGCGTCACGGCCGGCAGGCGCCTGTGCTCGCGCCACAGGTACAGCCAGTACAGCCCGGAGAAGGCCCAGGCCTCGGGGCGCAGCAAGCCGGCGAGGGCGAGCAGAGCGAGCACGGGAGCGCCGGCCGGGTGGCCTGCCCCGGCCGGGACAGGCGCCCTAGCGGGGCGAGCTACCCCGGGCTGCCGGCTGCGCGACTCGAGCAGCAAGGCAGAGAGGACGAAGAGCATGTAGGGGACGTCGACGTAGGCGCGCACGGCGTAGGAGAGCACGGGCACGCGCGTGAGCAGGATGACTGCGGCGAGGGCGCCGGCGGCACGTCCGAACCATTGTGCGCCGAGGCGGTAGACCGCCCAGCCGCAGGCGGACAGAGCGAGGAAGCCGAGGGCGACGGTGACTTTCTCGACGGCGCGCGGTCCAAGCGGGGAGAGCACCAGGCCGACGGCCTCGAGCAGGGGATGTGGGGTGGAGGCGATGGGGACCCCGTAGGCGGGGGTTTGCCCGCGCGAGAGCTGCCCCCCCCAGGCGAGCGCGTAGAGGGTGTCGTAGTTGGCGAAGCCGACGCCGGCGATCACGCGCAGCAGCACGGCCCCGGCGAGGATCGCAAACGGAGCGAACAGGCGCGTGGACAGGCGCTTGATCGAGGCGGCCACGAGCGCGGACGCTATCCGCTCGCGCGGGCGTGAACGGATAGCGTCCCAGCCGAGTGGGTGGGCAGCGATCCCGGCGGCCGGGCGCCGCGTGGGTAGACTCAGGCGAACGGTGTCGATGCAGGAGCAGCCACTACAGCAGCAGCGGTCGCTGTACCGCAGGCACCGTCCCCGGACGTTCGCCGAGGTGGTCGGCCAGGAGCCGGTGGTGCGGACGCTGAGCAACGCGGTGGAGCGCGGGAAGGTGCACCACGCGTACCTGTTCGTGGGCTCGCGCGGGACGGGCAAGACCTCGATGGCGAAGATCCTGGCGGCGTGCTTGAACTGTGATGGGGATCCCTCCCACCCTCCCACCCACCCGACGACAGAGCCGTGCGGGCAGTGCGAATCGTGCGTGTCGATCGCGAGCGCGACGTCGCTGGACGTGATCGAGATGGACGCGGCGTCGAACAACTCGGTGGACGACATCCGCGAGCTGCGCGAGAGCGTGGCGTACGCGCCGGTGAGCGGGCGGCGCAAGGTGTACATCCTGGACGAGGCGCACATGCTCTCGACGGCGGCTTGGAACGCGTTCTTGAAGACGCTGGAGGAGCCGCCGCCGAACACGGTGTTCGTGCTGGCGACGACCGAGGCGAACAAGGTGCCGGCGACGGTGGTGGATCGCTGCCACCGCTTCGACTTCCACCGCCCGACGGTTGAGCAGATCGCGAGCGTGGTGCGGCGCACGGCGGCGGCGGAGTCGATCGAGATCCCGCCGGCGGCGGTGGCGGCGCTGGCGCGCTCGGCGACGGGCAGCTTCCGCGACGCGCTGGGCACGCTCGAGCAGCTGGTGACCTACAGCGGCAACGAGGTGGCGTTGGAGGACGTGCTGGCGGTGCTCGGGGTGGCGGACGCGCGGCTGCTGGAAGCGACGGTCGATGCGGTGGCGGCGGGGGATGCGCCACGCGCGCTGAAGACGCTCGAGGAGTGCGTCGAGCAGGGCCGTGACGCGGCCTCGTTCGCGTCGGATCTGGAGGTCCGCGCGCGCGAGCTGCTGGTCGTGCAGACCCTTGGTGAGGTCCCGTCCGAGCTCTCGCTGACGCCGGAGGCCGACGCGGCTCTGCGGGCGCAGGCCGAGCGCGTGGAGCACGTGGCGGTGGTCGGGCTGCTGGAGCTGCTCGGCGGGGCGATGGAGGCGGTGCGGGCGGGCGCCGATGCGCGCACGCGCCTGGAGCTCGCGCTGGTGAAGGCGGCGAGGCCCGAGGTGGACAGCTCGATGCGCGCGCTGCTGGCGCGGATCGAGCGGCTGGAGAGCAGGGGGGGCACGGCCAGGCTCGATGAGGGGCCGCCGGGGGCGGCCGAGATGGGCAGCGCCTCGCGGGACGCGGGGGTCGTGGTGCAGGACCAGGAGCTCGCGGCGGAGGACGAGAGGATCGTGGTTCATGACGAGCGCCGAGAGCCCGCGCCGGCGGCGGAGGAGGAGCTTTCGCAGGCGCCGGAGGCGAGGAGCGTGGAGGCGGTGGTCGAGGTGTGGCCGGCGGTGGTGGACCTCGTTCGCAGCGAGCACGCGCTGCTCGGCGCGCTGATCGAAGAAGCCCGGCCGGTGGCGGTGGACGGGGAGGATCTGACGCTGGCGTTCGCCTCGACGGCGCAGTTTCTGAAGAAGAAGGCCGAGGACCCGGCGAACCGCACGGCCGTGGGCGAGGCGCTGAGTGCGCTGACGGGTGAGCGCTGGCGACTGTCGTATGAGCTGCGCGAGGAGCTCGTGGACGGGGAGACGGGTGAGCCGGAGGGGCGCACCGAGGAGGAATGGGTGGCACGGTTCATGCGGGAGTTCGACGCGGAGGAGATCACCTGATGGCAAAGCAGCCGCGGATGCCGAACATGCAGCAGATGATGCAGCAGGTCCAGAAGATGCAGAAGGACATGGAGCTCGCCCAGGAGCAGCTCAAGAACGAGGTCCTCGAGGCCTCGGCGGGCGGCGGCATGGTTACGGTGAAGATCGGCGGCGACCTGGTGCTGCGGGAGGTGAGGATCGACCCGGCGGCGGTGGATCCAGACGACGTGGAGATCCTCGCTGACATGGTCTGCGCGGCGGTCAACGAGGCGCTGCGGATGGCCCAGGAGGCGGCGGCGAGCAAGATGGGCGGTGCCACGGCCGGCCTCGACCTGGGTGGCCTCGGCGGCCTGGGCCTGCCGGGGCTGTGAGCCTGTGAGCGACGGCACCACCTATGCTCCGCCCGTCCAGAGGCTCGTGACGGAGCTGTCGAAGCTGCCTGGGGTGGGAAACCGGACGGCGCAGCGGCTGGCCTTCCACATCCTGCGGGCGTCGGGCGAGGACGCGAGCGCGCTGGCGGAGGCGATCAGGGAGGTCAAGGAGAAGATCGGCCTGTGCGAGGTGTGCTTCAACCTGACCGACGAGGCGCGCTGTCGGATCTGCCAGGACAGCCGGCGCGACCATGCCCTGATCTGCGTGGTGGAGGAGCCCAGCGACGTGATCCCGATGGAGCGCACGCACGAGTACCACGGCGTGTACCACGTGCTCGGCGGGGCGCTCTCGCCGATCGACGGGGTCGACCCGGAGGACCTGAAGATCGATGAGCTGCTCGCGCGGGTCGCGGCGGATGGGCTGTCCGGCATCGCGGTGCGGGAGGTGGTGCTGGCGACCAACCCGACGACCACGGGGGAGGCGACGGCGCTGCACATCGCCGAGGAGCTGCGCGCCCGCTCCCCGGGGGTGACGGTCACGCGCCTGGCGAGCGGCCTGCCGGTGGGCTCGGACCTGGAGTACGCCGACGAGGTCACGCTCGGCAAGGCGTTGGCCGGCCGATCGCCGATCGGTGGGCGCGCTGTGTAATCCTCGGCACGTGCGCGATCTCGTGGTGATGAAGTTCGGCGGAACCTCGGTGGCGGACGCCGAGCGCATCAAGCGCGCCGCCCGGCGGATCGTGGACAGGCGCCAGCAGGGCTCGCGGGTGGTCGCGGTGCTGTCGGCGCGGGGCAAGACGACGGATGAGCTGATCGCGCTGGCCGATGAGGTCTCGCCGGCGCCGGACCCGCGTGAGATGGACATGCTGCTGTCCTCCGGCGAGCGGATCTCGTGCGCGCTGTGCGCGATGGCGATCAACGACCTGGGTCACCGGGCGATCTCGTTGACGGGATCCCAGGCGGGGATCGTGACCGACGAGTCGCACACCAAGGCGCTGATCCTGGACGTGCGCGCCGATCGCATCGAGCGGGCGCTCGAGGAGGACAGCATCGTGCTGGTGGCGGGGTTCCAGGGCGTCTCGAAGGACGCCAGGAACGTGACGACGCTCGGCCGCGGAGGCTCTGACACGAGCGCGGTGGCGCTCGCGGCGGCGCTGGGCGCGGACGTGTGCGAAATCTACACGGACGTCGCGGGCGTGTACTCGGCCGATCCGCGGATCGTCCCGGAGGCGCGCAAGCTGGAGACGGTGTCCTTCGAGGAGGTGCTCGAGATGGCGGCTTCGGGGGCGGGCGTGCTGCAACTGCGCTCGGTCGAGTATGCGCGCAACTACGGCGTGCGCATCCACTGCCGCTCGTCATTCGACGACGAGCCCGGTACGGTGGTGGTCTCGGAAGGAGAAATGATGGAGCAGCCGCTGATCACAGCCGTCACGCATTCGACCGTCGAGGCGCGGGTCACGCTGGTCGGCGTGCCCGACGCGCCGGGCGCGGCGGCGCGCATCTTCCAGGCGCTGGCGGAGGCGAACGTGAACGTGGACATGATCGACCAGAACGTGCCGACCTCGACGGGCGGCCTGGCCGAGATCTCGTTCACTGTCCCGCGCGAAGACCTGCGTGGGGCGCGCGAGGCGTTGGCGCCGCTGGCAGGCGAGGCATTCGTGGAGCTGGTGGCGGCCGAGGAGATGGGCAAGGTGTCGATTGTGGGCGCGGGCATGCGCTCCCATCCGGGCGTGGCGGCGAAGGTGTTCGCGGTGCTGGCCGAGGAGGGAGTGAACATAGACATGATCTCCACCTCTCCGATCAAGATCTCTTGCGTGATCGGTCGCGACCGCGTGGAGCGGGCGGTCACGGCGCTGCACAGAGCGTTCGAGCTCTCGGGCGAGGGCACGACGGCGGTGGAGGAGCCGTTCAAGGACAGCCGGGCCTGACGGTTTCCGCGCCGCGCGGCAGGGTGTCGCGATCGCGGTTCGGCCCTGTACAATTCGACGACTGGTATGGCCACGTTCAGGGATGAACGGACTTCTGGCTCCGTAAGGGAATGGACAGATGCGAACGGTACGACGACCACGGCATTACCTCGCGCGGCACTGGCTGATGCTGATGAAACCGGCCCTTCGCTACAGCGTCTCCCGCGACGCGTACGTGTTGCGGGGGGTCGGGCACCGCTACGGCCCCGTGCTCCGGACCGACCGCCGCCACCGCCGGGCGTTCGAAATGGTGGAGCTCGAGCGCCGCGACGCCCGCGTCGCATAGCCGCTCGCCGGCCGTACTCGTCAGGCTGGGCTGCTCAACGGTCGAGCGAGCGCTGGAGCTGCTCGAGCACCCGCACGACCCGCAGTCCGCTGCGGCCGTCCGAGCGGGGCGTGGCGCCGGTGCGGATGCACTCGAGGAAGTGCTCGCACTCGATCCGCAGCGGCTCGAGGTTGGGAACGCGCGGGGAGAAGATGTCACCGGAGCGGGCGATGTACTCGCCCCATGAGCGGGTGTCCTCGTCGAAGCCCTTGTCGTAGACGGTCAGCTTGCCCTCGATCAGCATGTCGTCGAAGGTGGCCATCCGCCGTGAGCCGACGACGGTGAGGCGCCGCTCCTTGTGGGGGTCCAGCCAGGAGAGGTGCAGGTGGGCGACGATCCCGGAGGGGAAGCGCAGATAGCAGAAGGCCACGTCCTGGACCCCCTCGCGCACGTAGGAGGCTCCCTGGGCGAGACACTCGTGGGGTTCCTCGCCGATCAGATGCAGCGCGACGGAGACGTCGTGCGCGCCGAGGCTCCACAGGGCGTTCTCGTCGGCCCTCAGCTTGCCGAGGTTCAGGCGGTTGCCGTAGATGTAGTACAGGCCGCCGAGCTCGTCGCTGTCGATCAGCTCCTTGAGCCGGGCGACCGCCGGGTGGTACTCGAGCAGGTGCCCGACCATCAGCACCTTCCCGGCGTCCTCGGCGGCCGCGACGGCCCGCTCGGCGTCGGCGGCGTTGGTGGCGAGCGGCTTCTCGACGAAGCAATGCTTGCCCGCGGCGGCCACTGCGATCGCGAGCTCGGCGTGGGTGGGCACGGGCGTGGCCAGGACGACGGCGTCCAGGCGCTCGTCGCCCAGCAGGTCCTCGATGGCGCCCGTCGCCCGCGCGGCCGGGAAGGAGCGCTCGAGCCGCGCGCGGGCCTCATCGGAGGCGTCGCACAGCCAGGCCAGCTCGCACCCGGGGATCGCGGCGAGGTTGCGTGCGAGGTTGGGACCCCAGTAGCCCAGCCCGACCACCCCGACGCGGACGGCCTCGGGCTCCGCGTCCACGACTTCCCGCTCCACGCTCATCGTCCGCCGGTCGTCCCGGCGGCGGGGAGCATGTCGATCGCCGCCACGCATCGCTCGGCCGCGTGGCCGTCGCCGTAGAGCGCGGGGCGATCCACCGGTGGTTGGCGCGCGAGCGCGGCGAGCGCGGCGCCGGCGTCGAGGTCGACGAGGGTGTTCCACCCGGCCTGAACGGTCTCGACCCACTCGGTGTTGGCTCGCAGCGTCAGACAGGGCACACCGGCAAGGTACGCCTCCTTCTGGACGCCCCCGGAGTCGGTGAGGACGGCGCGCGCCTGGCACACGAGGGCGGTGAACTCGAGATAGCCGAGCGGCCCGGTCAGGCGCAGCCCGTCGGTGCGCTCGAGCGCGGCCAGCAGACCCGCGTCCGCGAGCCGTGCGCGGGTGCGGGGGTGCAGCGGAAACAGGACGGGCCGGGGCAGCGCCTTCACCAGATCGACGAGCGCGCGCAGGCGCTCGGGATCGTCGACGTTGCCGGCGCGATGGGCGGTCAGCAGCAGGTAGCCGCCCGGTGAGAGCCCGTGGGCGGTGGGGGCCTGTGGGTCGGCGCGAGCGGCCGGCTGCCAGCGCAGGGCGACGTCGACCATGACGTCGCCGACGAGCACGATCGTGCCGGAGACCGACTCGGCCCGCAGGTTCTCGGCGGCGGTCCGGGACGAGCACAGCAGCAGCTCGCCGAGATGGTCGCTCAGCACCCGGTTGAGCTCCTCGGGCATCGTGCGGTCGAACGAGCGCATGCCGGCCTCGACGTGGATCACCGGGACGCGTGCCTGCGCGGCGGCGAGCGCGCCGGCGAGGGTCGAGTTGGTGTCCCCGTAGACGAGCACGGCATCGGGCTCGAGCTCCGCCAGCAGCGGCTCGAGTGCCGCGAGCATCCGCGCGGTCTGCGAGGTGTTTGAGGCGCCTGCGATCCCCAGCTCCCGGTCGGGGCGCGCGAGGCCGAGCTCCGTGAAGAACACACGCGAGAGCGAGTCGTCGTGGTGCTGGCCGGTGTGCACGAGGATCTCCTCGTGGCGCCCACGCAGGGGACCGGATACCGCGGCGGCCTTGATGAACTGCGGCCGGTTGCCTACGACCGTGAGGATCCGCACGCGGGCGAGGAGGACGGGGTCATGCTCTCTTCACGGTCTGTATAGCCATTGTTATACGGACTCTCGAAAGAGAGAGTCGTCGTCCCCGGCTCAGGCCGCCGCGCCGACCACCGACGTCGACCAGTCGATCACCGAGGTCGGACGCACGACGTGGCGGCTCATCCCGAGCTCCTGCGGCTCGAGGCCCAGGGCGAGGCCGACCAGCTGGGGCAGGTGCAGGACGGGCATGCCGAGCTCCCGGCCGACCGTCCGCTCGGCGAGCGGCTGCTGCAGGTCGAGGTTCAGGTGGCAGAGCGGGCAGGGCGTGACCACGCAGTCGGCGTCGGCGTCGACTGCGTCGCCGAGGTGGCGGCCGGCCTGCTTGAGGGAGGCCTCCTTGTTCATGGTGATGATCGGGAAGCCACAGCACTTGCGCATGCCCGCGTACTCGATGACGGTGCCTCCCAACGCCTCGATGACCCGGTCCAGGTAGTGGTCGCGGGGGTGCTCGTCGTCGATCCCCAGGCGCTCGCGGGGACGGACGATGTAGCAGCCGTAGAACGGGCCGACCTTGAGGTTTGTGAGCGGGCGCTTGACGAGCGAGCTCAGCTCGTCGAGGCCGATCTCCTCGACGAGCAGCCACAGGAAGTTCTTGTTGGTCAGGCCCTTCTCGTACGCCAAGCCCTCGGCGGCGAGCGTCGTGTTGACGTGGGCTCGGTACTCGGCGTTCGCGTCGAGGCGTTCCTGGCACTCGCTCTGGGCGCCCTGGCAGGTCGAGCAGATGTTCATCATCAGCTCCGCCCCGTCGACCTGCTGGGCGAGAGCGAACGTGCGGGCGTTGAGCGTGTCGGCGAGCTCCTGGTTGTGCTCGGCGATGACGCCCGCTCCGGTGCAGCAGGCGCGGTCGAGCTCGACCAGCTCGATGTCCAGCAGCGGCGCGACCTTGGCCATCGAGCCGTGCAGCTCGGGCGTGAAGCCGCGGCTGACGCAGCCGGGCCAGTAGGCGACCTTCATGCGTTGCTCCCTTCGGGGCTCGCGGCGACGGGCTCCGGGGCCTCGTCCTCGCCGGCGATGTACAGGTTCAGCTCGTAGCGCTCGGGACGGTTCTCGATCTTCTCGTAGATCGCCTGGACGGCCTTGAGGTCCTGCTTGGGGATCTTGTGGCCGAACATCGCGATCCTCGGGTTGAGCTTGCCGCGCAGCAGCCCCCTGACGATGACCGGAAGCGAGGAGAGCAGCTCCTTGCCGGCGGCGGGGGTGAACTTGGCGAACCACGAGTTACCGCCGTAGGAGCGGGGGATCAGCTCGGCCTCGTGGAGCAGCCCGTAGTTGCGCACGAGCCCCGTGATCGCCTGCTCGTGGCGCTCGCCGTTGTTCTTGTCGACGATGTGCTCGTCCGAGCCGGAGATCCGCCGCAGGCGCATGATCTGGCCCATCGGGTTGACGTCCTTGGGGCAGGCCTGGACGCACTTGAAGCAGTGGGTGCAGTCGAAGATGCCCTGAGGGTCCTGGGCGAGGTCGTTGAGCCGCTCGAAGCGCTCGTCGTCGCGCGGGTCGCCGACGAAGCGGTAGGCCTTGGCGAGCGCCGCCGGGCCGATGAAGCCGGGGTCGACCTCCATGGACAGGCAGTCCGAGACGCAGGCGCCGCACTGGATGCAGGCCATCGTCTGGGTGACGTCGACCATCGACTCTTTCGAGACCAGGTACTCGCGCTCGGGCACCGGCTGCTTGGCGAGCAGCCAGGGGGTCACGCGCCGGATCTTCTTCCAGTGGACCGCGTCCATGTCCACGATCAGATCCTTGATCACGGGCATGTTGCCCATCGGTTCGATCTCGATCACGCCCTCACGCGCGCCGCGCTTGGCGGCGTCGAGGTGGGTGTGGCAGGCGAGGGCCGGTTCGCCGTTGACGCGGATGCCGCATGAGCCGCAGATCGCCTGCCGACAGGAGCAGCGCACGCCGATCGAACCGTCGAAGCGGTCTTTGGCCTGGAGGATCGCCTCGAGCACCGAGCGGTGCGGCTCGAGCTCGATCGTGTGCTCCTCCCAGTAGGCAGCCTCGCCGGACTCGGGGTCATAGCGCCGCAGCCTGAGCGTGAACTGCTCGGGGGGCCTGTTGTGGATCTCAGCCATCAGCGGCGCTCCTGTGGGTGGGTGTGAGCGTGGCGAGCATCAGTATTTCCTCTCCTCCGGCTGCCACTGGGTGATCGTGACCGGCGAGTAGGTGATTTGAGGCCCACCCACCCCGCCCGCTCCGTCGGAGCCGAGCGAGATGTCGATGTGCTTGAGCCACTCGCCGTCGTTGCGGTCAGGGTAGTCGGTGCGGTACTGGGCGCCGCGGGACTCCTTGCGCTCGAGCGCGGCCATCACGGTGGCCTCGGCGCAGTCGACCATGAAGCCGAGCTCGATCGCGCCGAGCACGTCCTGGTTGAAGACCGTCCCCCGATCGTCGATCCAGGCCCTGCCGGCCTCCTCTTTGAGCCTGCCGATCGACTCCAGCGCGCTCTGCAGCCCGGCCTCGTCGCGGAAGACCGCGGCGTGCTTGTTCATCAGCCCGCCGAGCTCGTTCTTGATCTCAGAGACCCTGCGGCCGTCGCGCGAGCGCGCGATGATGGCGTCGATCCGCTCGGCGTCCTCGTGCAGCTGCGCGCGCGTGTCGATCGCCGGCGGTCCCATGCCGGCGGCCCGGGCCGCCGCGTGTTCGCCGGCGCGCCGGCCGAAGATCAGCGTGTCCAGCAGGGAGTTGGCGCCGAGCCGGTTGCCGCCGTGGACCGATACGCAGGCGACCTCACCGGCCGCGTATAGCCCCTCGATGGGCGTGCGTCCGTCGACGTCGGTCTTGACGCCGCCCATGATGTAGTGCTGACCGGGGCGGATGGTGATCGGTTCGCGCGTGATGTCCACGCCGGCGAAGTCGCGCCCGAGGTTGACGATCTCCCGCAGCGCCTCCAGTGTGCGCTTGCGCGGCACGACGGTGACGTCCAGGTGGATGCCCGAGCCGTTCGGCCCGACGCCGCGGCCCTCGTCGATCTCGATCTGCTCGGCGCGGGAGACTACGTCGCGGGATGCGAGCTCCATCTTGTTGGGGGCCGATTTCTCCATGAAGCGCTCGCCGGCCGCGTTGAGCAGGTGGGCGCCCTCGCCGCGGGCGCCCTCGGTGATGAGGATCCCGGTCTCCACCAGGCAGGTCGGGTGGTACTGGACCATCTCCATGTCCATCAGGGGAGCGCCCGCCCGGTAGGCCATGGCGATGCCGTCGCCGGTGACGATCAGGCCGTTGGTGGTCGGCTTGTAGGCCTGTCCGGCCCCGCCGCAGGCGAGGATGACGTTCTTGGCGGTGAACGCCTCCATCCGTCCGGAGCGCACGTCGCGGGCGATCACGCCGCAGCAGCTGCCCGCCGCGTCGGTGATCAGCGAGGTCGTGAACCACTCCTCGAAGCGCTCGACCGTCTCGTGGTGCTTCATCAGCTGCTCGTAGAGCACGTGCAGGAGCGCCTGGCCGGTGATGTCGGCGACGTAGGCGGTGCGCTTCATCGAGGCTCCGCCGAAGGCCCGCAGGTCCATCTCGCCCTTGTCGTTGCGGTGGAAGGTCACGCCCATGTGCTCCAGGTGCATGACCTCTTCAGGGGCCTCCGAGCACATGACTTCGATCGCGTCCTGGTCGCCCAGGAAGTCAGAGCCCTTGACGGTGTCGTAGGCGTGCGAGCGCCAGTCGTCGTCGACGCTGATCGCGGCGTTGATCCCGCCGGCGGCGGCCACCGAATGCGAGCGCACGGGGTGGACCTTGCTCATGATCGCGACGCTGGCCCCGTTTTGGGCGGCGGCCAGTGCCGCCCGCTGGCCGGCGAGACCGGCCCCGATGATCAAGACGTCGTGTTGTGGCATGGCTCCCTGGTGGACTCGTGGGGAAGGCGTGTGTTTGCGTCAGGCGAGGGGGTGCTGCGCCGCCGGACTCTATAACGAGCGGCCCCAGAGCCTCACGTCGCCCCGCCGGCCGGGCGCAGCGCCCGGCGCACCTGGGCAAGGGTGACGACGCCGCGCAGGACGCCGTCGCTGTCGACGGCGACCATCGCGCCGAGCCGGCCGAGGCCCTCGGCGCCGAGCAGCGACTCGAGCGGGGCCTCTTCGCCGATGCGCACGGGCATGTCCTCCTCGAGCACGTCGAGGACCGGCAGGGCCGGTCGTCCGGCGGCGATCTCGCTCTCGACGCGCGTCTGTCGCACGACGCCGAGGAAGTGGCGGGCGGGGTCGACGACGGCGAACCAGGGCCAGCGGTAGCGCAGGAAGAACTGCTCGTTGGCGTCGAGCAGCGTGACGGCGGCGTCGATGGTGACGGGCTCGCGGTCCATGATGTCGCCGACGGTGATGCTCTGGATGCGCCGGGCGAGGGCGCCCTGCACGACGGCGGCGCCGGCGGCCTGGTAGAGGAACAGGGCGAGCACCATCGTGAGCAGTCCCGCGAAGGAGCCGCTGTCGGTGGCGAATCCCCACAGCCCGAGCAGGCCGACGAGGATGGCGAAGGCCTGTCCCGAGCGTCCGGTGGCCTGGGTGGCGCGGTTGCGGTCGCCGGTGCGCCACCAGATGGCCGCGCGGGCGATCCGCCCGCCGTCGAGCGGGAAGGCGGGGACGATGTTGAACAGGAACAGCAGGGCGTTGATGAACCCGAGCCAACCGATCAGGGCGAGGGCGGGCGTCGTGGTGAGGCCCTGGCGGGGGAGGGCGACGTCGGTGAAGCTGCCGGTGCGCACGAGCGCCTCTCCGACGGCCGCGCAGAGGACGAACAGGGCGAGCGTGACGGCGGGGCCGGCGGCGGCGACCTTGAACTCCTCGCCGGCGCTCTGCGGCTCGCGGCGCATGTGGGAGAGCCCGCCGAAGAACCACAGGTCGATGCCGGCGATCGGGATGCCGAGCCGGCGGGCGGCGAGCGCGTGCCCGAGCTCGTGCAGGATCAGCGAGGCGAAGTAGCCGAGCGCGCCGGCGACGGCGACGAGATAGTCGGTGCTCTGGGGGCCGCCGAGCAATTCCTTGAAGTAGTACTGGGAGAGCCAGTAGATGAGGAAGAAGAGAACGAAGAACCAGCTTGCGCTGACACCGATGCGGATGCCGAAGACGCGGGCGAGCTGGAAGTTCGTGCGGGGCCTCATGTGAGGATCAATGTTAGGCCCGGGCAGGGCTTGAGCCGGAGATGGTGTGCTCCCGGTGGGGGCGAGACCGCTAGAGCTGCGGGCGACCGCGGGCGATGATGCCCTCGAGGTCGACCCCGGCGGGCAGCGTGCCGTACTCGAGACCGGCCTCTCCGCCGAGGCGAGAGGCGCAGAAGGCGTCGGCGACGGCGGGTGGGGCGTGGCGCACGAGCAGCGAACCCTGCAGGCACAGGGCCATGCTTTCGACGACCCGCCGAGCGCGGGTCTCGAGGGTGGCGGGATCGGCGAACTGCTCCTGCAGCCGAGCGACGCCGGCATCCAGGCGCGGGTCGGCTCCGTGGGCGAGCTGCAGCTCGTCGATGAACACCTCGAGCGAGCGGGGCGAGCGCGAGAGCGCCCGCAGGACGTCCAGGCTCATGACGTTGCCCGACCCCTCCCAGATCGAGGCGAGGGGCGCCTCGCGGTAGAGACGGGGCATCCCGGACTCCTCGACGTAGCCGGCGCCGCCGAGGCACTCGAGCGACTCGAACGCGTGGTTGGGGGCGCGCTTGCACGTCCAGAACTTGCCCACGGCGGTGGCCAGGCGCTTGAACAGCTGGGCGTCGCTGTCGTTTTGAGACCCGCCGAAGACAACGTCGGCGTGGGCTTCGTCGTAGGCGCGCGACAGACGCATGGCCAGGGCGGTGGTGGCCTCGGACTCGAGACACAGGTCGGCGAGGACGTTGCGCATGAGCGGCTGGTCGATCAGCAGCTTGCCGAACGCGCTGCGGTGGGCGGCGTGGTGGGTGGCGCTGACGACGCCCGCGCGCATGCCGGCGGCGGAGCCGATCACGCAGTCCAGGCGGGTGTGGCCGACCATCTCGATGATCGTGGGAACGCCCCGGCCGGGCTCTCCGACCATCCGCGCCCAGGCGCCGTGGAGCTCGATCTCCGAGGAGGCGTTGGAGTGGTTGCCGAGCTTGTCCTTCAGGCGCTGGATGTGAAATGCGTTGCGGGCGCCGTCGGGGAGGATCCGGGGCAGCAGAAAGCAGGACAGGCCTTCGTCGGTCTGGGCGAGCACGAGGAAGATGTCGGACATGGGGGCCGAGCAGAACCACTTGTGGCCGACGAGCTCGTACTCGGCTCCGGCGCCGCCGCCGTTCAAGGGCGTGGCGAAGGTGGTGTTGGCCCGCACGTCCGAGCCGCCCTGCTTCTCGGTCATGGCCATCCCGGCGATCGCCGAGCCCTTCTCGGCGGCGGGGATCGAGCGCGGGTCGTAGGTGGTGGCGGTGATGAGCGGCTCCCACTCGGCTGCAAGCTCCGGCTGGGCGCGCAGGGCGGGGACGACGGCGAAGGTCATTGTGATGGGGCAGGCGAAGCCTGCCTCGGCTTGCATCGCCGTCATGTACAACGCCGCTCTGGCGGCGTGGACCGCAGGCTCCCGGCTGGACCAGGGAAGGGAATGCAGCTCGTGCTCGACCCCCATCTGCATCAGCTCGTGCCAGGCGGGGTGGAACTCGACCTCGTCGATGCGGTTGCCGTAGCGGTCGTGGGTGCGCAGCACGGGCTTGTTCTCGTTGGCCAGGCGGCCCCACAGCTGCTGCGGCTCCCCGCCGACGAACCGTCCGAGCGCGGCGGCCCGCTCGGCGACCCATCCGGCGCCCTCGCGCTGCACGGCCTCGACGAGCGGCAGGTTGGTCGAGAACACGTCCACGCCCTCCAGCGGGGGCGCCTGGTTGAACACCGTGTGCGTCCGCCACGGCGCGTCCCCGATCGCTGCTCTCGACATCGTCTGGGCCATCACATGACAGTCAAGCAGACATCGATAGCATCGGCGCCCCCGCCCCGCAGAGACCCCAAGGACCGTCCCCATGGCCAAGATCAAGGTGAAGAACCCCATCGTCGAGCTCGACGGCGACGAGATGACCCGGATCATCTGGGCGTTCATCAAGGAGCAGCTGATCGTTCCCTACCTGGAGGTCGATCTCGAGTACTACGACCTGGGCATCGAGAGCCGCGACGCGACCGACGATCGGATCACAGTGGAAGCGGCCGAGGCGATCAAGCGCCACGGCGTGGGTGTGAAGTGCGCGACCATCACTCCCGACGAGGCCCGGGTCGAGGAGTTCGGCCTCAAGGAGATGTACCGCTCGCCGAACGGAACGGTCCGAAACATCCTCGGCGGGGTGATCTTTCGCGAGCCGATCGTGATCGCCAACATCCCCCGTCTGGTGCCCGGCTGGCGCAAGCCGATCGTGATCGGCCGTCACGCCTTCGGCGATCAGTACCGCGCGAGCGACATGGTCGTTCCGGGCGAGGGAAAGCTGACCCTGACGTTCACCCCGGCGGCGGGCGGGGAGCCGATCGAGCTCGACGTGTACGACTTCCCGGGCGCGGGAATCGCGATGGCGATGTACAACCTCGACGACTCGATTCGGGACTTCGCCCGCGCATCGCTGCGCTACGGGCTCGAGCGTGGCTACCCGGTGTACCTGTCGACCAAGAACACGATCCTCAAGCACTACGACGGGCGCTTCAAAGACATCTTCGAAGAGGTGTACGAGGGCGAGTTCAAGGCGGACTTCGAGGCGGCCGGGATCACCTATGAACACCGTCTGATCGACGACATGGTCGCGGCGTCCTTGAAGTGGGAAGGCGGCTATGTGTGGGCATGCAAGAACTACGACGGCGACGTGCAATCGGACACGGTCGCCCAGGGGTACGGCTCGCTCGGGCTGATGACCAGCGTGCTGATGAGCGCCGACGGCAAGACCGTCGAGGCGGAGGCCGCCCACGGCACGGTCACCCGCCACTATCGCGCCCACCAGCAGGGCAAGCCGACCTCGACCAACCCGATCGCCTCGATCTTCGCCTGGACGCGCGGCCTGTCGGCCCGCGGCCGGATGGACGAAACGCCGGAGGTCGGTGCGTTCGCGCAGACCCTCGAGCGCGTCTGCATCGAGACTGTTGAAAGTGGAAGCATGACCAAGGATCTGGCGCTGCTCGTCGGTCCCGATCAGCCGTGGCAGAGCACCCAGGAGTTTCTCGCATCGATCGATCACAACCTGCAACAGGAGATGAGCCCGTGAACAGTCCCGTACGAGTCACCGTCACCGGCGCCGCCGGACAGATCGGCTACAGCATCGTCTTTCGCATCGCCTCCGGGCAGCTGCTCGGTCCAGACCAGCCGGTCGAGCTGAACCTGCTCGAGATTCCCCAGGCGATGGGTGCGCTCGAGGGGGTTGCGATGGAGCTCATCGACTGCGCCTTTCCCCTGCTCTCGGGTCTCGGCTTGCACGACGATCCGAACGATGCCTTCGACGGTGTCAACGTCGCGCTGCTCGTCGGCTCCCGTCCCCGCACGAAGGGCATGGAGCGCGCGGAGCTGCTCAGCGAGAACGGCAAGATCTTCACCGGCCAGGGCAAGGCGCTGAACGATCGCGCCGCCGATGACGTCAAGGTGCTCGTGGTAGGCAACCCGGCGAACACCAACTGCCTGATCGCGATGAGCAACGCGCCGGACATCCCCAGCGAGCGCTTCACGGCGATGCTGCGCCTGGACCACAACCGCGCCGTGGCGCAGCTGGCGGGGAAGCTGGGAGTTTCGGTGAGCGATGTGTCTCACATGGGCGTGTGGGGCAACCACTCGCCGACGATGTACCCGGACCTGTTCCACGCTCAGGTGTCCGGGGGCACCGCCGCGGCGGCCGTCGACGACCAGGCATGGATCGAAGACGACTTTCTCCCCAACGTCGGCAAACGCGGTGCGGCGATCATCGAGGCGCGCGGCGCCTCGAGCGCGGCTTCGGCCGCCAACGCGGCGATCGATCACGTCCACGACTGGGTCACCGGCACGGGCGGGGAATGGGTCTCGATGGGCGTCCCCTCGGAGGGCTCCTACGACATCCCCGAGGGTCTCATCTGCGGGTTCCCCTGCACGTGTGCCGGCGGACGGTGGGAGATCGTCCAGGGCCTCGACATCGACGACTTCTCGCGCGCCAAGATCGACGCCACGGTAGCCGAGCTGAGCGCAGAGCGCGACACCGTCTCCAGCCAGGGTCTCATTTAGAACTTAGGAAACCCGCTCTCGGCCGAGCGGCGATCAACCTCTCGATCCCGCTCGCACCGAAGCAAACAAAAGGGCGCGGTCACAACGACCGCGCCCTTTTTGCAACTTGTCTTGCAACTAAGAAAAGGCTACGCTTTCGGGTGCCAGCCGCGGCCTTTCTTCTCTACCTTCTTTTCCTGCTCGAGCCCTGGGAGCACGCGGTAGAGGTAGTTCTGCTTGATGCCCATCTTGGCAGCGAGCTCGGGAATGGTGATGCCGGGCTGTCCCTGTACGAACGACAACGCCTCGGCCGCGCGCGTGCCGCTGCCTTTGCGCCGTCCCGCCCGGCGTCCTGCCGGGCGGCCGGGTTTACGCCGGGCAACCGTCGGTTTGGCGCTCGTTTTGGTACCTGAGCCACGTGGCCGTCCGGGGCCGCGGCGGCGAGGGGCGGCCGTGGTGGCCGTCGCGCTGGATGACGCTGTGCTGGATCCGCCGACACCGGCCAGGGCGGAAGCGGCGGACTCGAGGCGGTTGTACTCCTCCACCAGGGGCTTGAGCTCTTTTAGTCGATCGGTGATCTCTCGACGCTTCTCGTCAAGGAAGTCGGTCACGGTTGGGTCCTCTTCGCTAGCGCTGATGTGGTCCAAGTCACATCGCTGTTTCGCATCACCTTACACTAGTTATCTCTTGACACATGCTCCAGGTGCGTGCGCAGGCGATCGAGTGTGCGCCTGGCCTCTCGCTCGGGCATCCCACCGACGAGCGCGCGGCTGACCAGCGCTCCGACCGGTCCCAGTGGAGGACGGAATTCATTGCGATAGTCAAAGCGTGTGCCGCCGTCCTCGGCTTTGAGCACGTATTCGCTGCGAGCGTGCGAGCGCGCGGGTCCGTTCCCCTCCCACACGGCGAGCTTCCACGGGTGGCAGTCGACCAGCTTCCAGTGAACCTCCAGGCCGACCCCCCGCATCTGGATGCGCTGATCCATCGTGAACCCCACGCGTGGGGGGCCGTCGTCGGCGTGCACGAGCTTGCGGTGAATTGTGACCCAGTGGCCGAGCGAGGCGGGGTCCATGACCATCTCCCACACGTCCTCGGGTGGGGCGTCGATCCGGGTCGAGGCTGTGACGAGGTTCATGGGCTTGCGGACACTGCAGCTCTGGGAGGACTGCACCCTAGCCGGTCGCGCCCCGCCGCAGATGCTCACACATCAGCGCGCCGCCAACGGCTCGGATTCCTCCCACTCGCCCAGCGCGTGCTCGACCGCCGCGTCGAATGAATGGAGCGGAACGTCCAGCAGCTCAGTCGCACGATCATCGGCGGGCAGCAAATCGCCCTGCAACCCTTCCATCAACGGCACCACCAGCTCGGGGTCCTCACCGGCTATCGCGGCAGCCATGCGGGCTGTGATGCCCGTCAGATTCACGGAGAACCGCAGAACCGGTCGACTTACGAGCATCAGCTCGGCGATTCTGTTCATCATCTCTTCGTAGGTCAGTGCGTCGGGACCGCCGACCTCCAGGGAGCGGCCGGCGACGGGGGCGGTGGCGGCCGCTGTGAGCATCTCGATCATGTCTCGCGCGTCGATCGGCTGGGTGCGGAAACGCCGCCAGGCTGGGAGTGTGAGAACGGGCAGGCGCTCCACCAGGTGGACCAGCAGGCGAAACGAGCGGGAACGGGCGCCAATCACGATCGATGCGCGCAGGGCAACCGAATCCGCGACCGCGGCGAGCAGGATCTGCTCCACGCTCTCACGGCTGGCGAGGTGGCGGGAGACCGGCGCACCGACGCGGGAATCGTGTGAGCCGCCCTCCTCGCTCCAGCGCGGTAGGAGGCCACCGAGGTAGACGATTCGGCGAACGCCGGCGTGCGCGGCGGCCGTCGCGAACGTCTTGGCTGCGCTGCGCTCGCGGTCGGCAAACGGCGACACGGCGAACGGCGAGTCCGGGGGCGAGGGCTCCATCGAGTGGATCAGGTAGTAGGCCACCTCGACTCCCTCGAGGGCCACCGGCAGTCCCTCGCCCGTGAGGGCGTCCCCCTGGACGATCTCGACGCCGTGATCTTCGGCTTGGGGGTGTCCGTGGGCGAGCGCCGCTCGGACACGACTCGGGTCACGTCCGAGCGCCCGCACGAGGTGTCCGCCGGAGCTCAGCCGGGGGACCAGAAGCGAGCCGGCGAAGCCGCTCGCGCCGGTGACTAGGATGCGCATCTGGGTGGATGATGACGCTGACGCCGCGCGCTCTCCGGTAACGTCCGCAAACTGCGCGATCCGCTCGCCGATTGTCACAGCAAAGTGACTGGTTCTCGGCTATTTCCGGGTAGAAACGTTTTCTCTGCGATTTGCGGGATGCCCCTTCGCCGACCCTTGAGCGGCGTGTCCAATGGTGCTTTGATCGCTGTCTTGCGTTCAATCGATCAGAGCTGGGGGCAGGTGCGCGTGCAGAGCAAGCAGACCGGGCGAGCGCCCAAGCGGGCGGCGCGAAAAGTGAGCTGTGAGGAATGCTTCTTCAAGGTCAACCTGTTGTGTGCTCTGGAGCTGTCTGAGCCGTGCGCAACCTTCCGTCCCAACGATGCCCAGCTGCGCCCGCCCCAGCAGCTGCGGTTCGTGTTCCGCCAGGAGCGCCGCGCCCGTGCCGCCTGGGCATTTCCCTCGGCACAAGAGCAGGCCGCGCTTCACGCCTAGCAGCTTCACGCCTAGCAGCGATAGCCTCGCTCTCCGCGGGGTATATTGGGTGGTAACCAGAAAGCTTTCGGCGAAGGCGGTGGCAACGATGGCAGCGAAAGACAGAATCGGCAAGGCCGAAAAAGCCGCGCGAGCGGCGCAGAGCAACCGGTATCTGCAGCGTCTCGTCGAGGACGACGAGTTGCGCTCGAGCCTGCTCGCGGCCTATGGCGCGGCGCGCAGCGCGTACGGGCGCATGAGCAACGGCAAGCCCCCTGCCCGGGCGCTGTTCGAGGATCGCAAGCTCCAGCGTGAGCTCAAGCAGGCTGCGGACGCGCTGCGGGAAGCGTCGGGCTCGCTGCGCGAACCACCCAAGCGCAGCCGTCGTCGCGGGGGGGTCGCCCGCTCGCTGCTGGTGCTCACCGTGGCCGGTGCGCTCGCGCTGGGTGTGAGCGAGAGCCTTCGCTCGAAGGTCCTGGACATGCTCTTCGGGGCTGAGGAGGAGTTCGACTACAGCTCGACCACCACTCCGGCCGAGCCCGCGCCCGCGGGCATGTCCGCCAGCTGAGCGCAGACGGCCAGTCACGGATGACCGCCGTGGATGCCACTGCCGTGGAGGCTGACACCGTGGGTAGGCGAGCGAGCCGATCGGCGGCGCCCGGCGCCGGCCGGTCGCTCTCGGGCGAGAAGGCTCAGCGGATCGTCGATGCGATGCGACGCAGCGTCGCCCGCCGCGGCACCGCGGGATCGACCTTCGACCACGTCTCCCGCGAGGCGGGCGTATCGAGGGGGTTGCTGCACTACTACTTCGGTACCAAGGAGCAACTGCTCGTGGAGGCCGTCCGGCGTGATTGCGAGTTGCGCCTGGAGCTGCTCGAGCGCCAACTCTCAAAAGCTCGATCAGCCGAGGACTTCATCGATCTCATGGCCCAGAACCTGCAGGAGACCCTGCGCGAGGACCCCGACTTCGTCACGCTGGTATTCGAGCTCTTCACGCTCTCGCGCCGCAACGCGGAGATCGCGGTCGAGTATGCCGGCCTGATGCGGCGCATGCGCGAGTGGGTCGCCGGGCTGCTTGCGATCGCCCAACAGGGGGGCATACTGCGCCTGCACGCCGAGCCCGAGGCGGTCGCAGAGATACTCTTCTCGCTCGGAGACGGGCTTGCCCTGCGGATGCTCACCGAGCCCGACCGGGATTTCACCCCGACGATCCGCGCGGGCATCACCTCGGTGCGTGCTCTGCTCACCGATTGACCGCTGCACCGACCGGCTCGCCTGCCCGGCCGGGTGACGGGCACGGAGCGCTCTTATAATCCGGTGTCAATGCCCATCTATGAGTACAGGCGCCCCGACGGCACCACCTTCGAGCTCCGGCAGTCCTTCAGCGACGAGTCGCTCACCGTCGATCCCGACACCGGGGTCCCAGTCGAGCGCGTCCTGCACGCACCGGCCGTCCACTTCAAGGGCAAAGGCTTCTACAACACCGACTACGGCACGCGCAACCGCCAGCGCGAGACCGCGGCGGCCGCGGCTGAGAAGTCCTCCTCGGAGAAGTCCTCCTCGGATGGGTCATCTTCGGATAAGGCATCACCGGAGAAGAAGTCGTCCTCCGACGGCGCTTCTTCTTCTTCTTCTTCTTCTTCTTCCTCCTCCTCCTCCTCGGAGGGCAAGGGCGAGAAGGGCGCGGCCGAGAAGCCCGGCCCGGCCAAGCCGGTCGCGGCCAAGAGCTGAGTAAGAACCTCTTTCAAAAAGATCGGCACGCCCGGATGCGTCCCTGGACAAGCGCTCAGCCGCTCATGAACTGCGCGACAGCTTCCCGGCGGTCGGCTTCGGAGGCCGTCAGCCCTTCTTCGCCGCCGGGCAAGGTGATCTGTCCGGTCGGCTTGAGCACCCGCGTGGGCGGCGTGCCGGTGATGGCAAGCGCGGCGAACATCCCCAACAGTTCCGGACCGCTCATGTCCGAGATGATCGCCGGCGGTGCGTTCCAGGCGATCAACGGCAGGCGCAGAAAGCTCGACGCGGAGAGCAATCGGTCCTTCATGTCCGTGAACAGGGCCTGCTGGTGTTCCTCGCGTTGGATGTCGGTCTCGTTGGCCGCGCAGAGGTTCTCGCGGGTGCGCGCCAACGCGAGCGCCTGCTTGCCGTCGATGTGGTGAGCACCGGCGCTCAGTCGCAGGGTGAAGCCGCCGTTGGCGAAGCCGCCGTCGAGCTTGGAGATGATGCACCCACCCGTATACGTCACGCCGCCCATCGCATCGATCAGCTGAGGGAAGTTTTCAAAGTTGACTTCGACCACGTGGTTGATGCGAACGCCCAGCCAGCGCTTGATCACGGACACCGACAGGGCGGGTCCGCCAAACTCGTGGGCGGCGTTGATCTTCTGCAGGCCGTGCCCGGGGATTTCGACGACTGTGTCGCGCGGAATGGACAGACGCGCGGCGTGCCCGCCCCCGGTCCGGATCAGCATGATCGTGTCCGAGCGTCCGAAGCCGGTCGTTTCGGCACCCGGTTCCTTGCTGTTCTTCTGGCGACGGTCTGAGCCGAGCACCAGGATGTTGTTGACCGACGTCAGCGGATAGCCGGCCGGATCGAGCACGCTCGCGACATCCGGAGGCAGTGGCGTGCGCTCGAAGTGCGAGCTGACCAGGAACAGGACGAGCGACAGGATGATCCAGCTGAAGGCGAGCGCGAGCAGGCTGAGCAGGATTCGCTTGGGGGTCGCCCACCTGCGACAGAAGGCTCTCGCGAGGATCGACCGACCCCGCGCTCCTGCACCCCCACGGCCGGGTGCCGGCGAGAGGCGCTCGGCCAAGGCGAGATCCTCGTCCCTGCCCGCGCCCAGGCGTCTGCGGGCGCGGTAGCGGGTGTACTGGGGGGGTTCTTTACGCTCGTCTGCCATTGGGGAGGACCCTATAGTTGCCAGATGACTCCCTCGCAGGCGGCAGTCGGGCGGCTGCTCGTCTGTCCCACGCCGATCGGCAACCTCGAGGACGTGACGCTGCGCGTGCTCGCGGCGCTCGCGCAGGCCGATGTGATCGCCTGCGAGGACACCCGCCACACGAGGGTGCTGCTCGACCGCCATCGCATCTCGGCTCGTCTGGTGAGCTTCCACGAGCACAACGAACGCGTGCGCGCCAAGGAGCTCGTGGCCCGCATCGCAGAGGGCGCGCTGGTGGCGCTGGTGTCCGACGCGGGCACGCCGCTGGTTTCCGATCCAGGCTTCGCGCTCCTGCAGGCCTGCCTGGCCGCCGAGCTGCCCGTCGAGGTGTTGCCCGGTCCGAGCGCGGTCATTACCGCGCTCGTGGCCTCCGGGCTGCCTGCCGAGCGCTGGCGCTTTGTGGGCTTCCTGCCGCGTGCCCGGGGCGAGCTCGCTGCTTTGCTGGGGAATGCGACGGAGACGCTGGTGGCGTTCGAGTCGCCCCGGCGCCTCGCGGCCACGCTCGAGCTGCTTGCCGCCCACGACCCCACGAGGCCGGTTGCCGTGTGCCGCGAGTTGACCAAGCTCCACGAGGAAGTCCGCCGCGGTCCGGCCGCCGAGCTCGCGGCTCACTACCGCGAGAGCCCCGCGCGCGGGGAGGCGGTGGTGGTGGTTGGCGCCGCCGCCGTGGGGCGGGCATCGCTACAGGACGCTCTGGCGGCGCTGCGCGATCTGATCGACGCGGGTGCGAAGGCTCGGCCGGCGGCTGCGGCTGTGGCCAAGCTGACCGGGCTGCGCGCGAATGAGCTGTATCGCGAAATCACGCGCAAGGAGCAGATCACTACACGTTAGGTGCTAAATCGTGTACGATGCCGGGATGGAGCAAGCGACCACCAGATTGAACGTAACCCTGGACTCCGAGCATGCGGCCAAGCTCTCCATGCTGGCCGAGCGTATACATGTCCAAGAGGGAACCCTGGCGCGGTCTCTGCTGTCGAGTGCGCTCGACGAAGCCGACCCCGACCCCCGCATGATCACCTCTCTGCTCGATGGGATTCCCGGGGCGTTCGAGGAGGCCCAACTAGGCTTGAGGCAGGGCATGGAAGGCAAGACCGTCCCGCTCGACGCGCTCTAGTCGGAAGCGGCAGTGTGGCGCATGTCGAGCTGAGCCTTGCCGCGACAGAGCGGCTTGAGCGCATGATCGTGACGCACAGCCTGCCGTTGGACACGCGGGCACGTGTTCAACGGTCGCTGCGCAAGCTCGAGCAATTCCCTTTGATCGGACGCCAGCTCGACGAGCGCTGGGGAGACCTGCGATTCATCGTCGGTCCGTGGCGCTGGCTGCTGATCGTGTATGTGCACGAGCGGGCGGCGGACCGAGTGCTGGTCGTCACTATTCAAGACGCGCGCTCATCCGCGTCGGTGACGAATCTGATCGACCCCCGCTAGCGTGAGAGCAACCGTGTCCTTCTACGTAACCACCCCCATCTACTACGTCAACGCCGCCCCGCACCTCGGCCACGCGTACACGACGATCGCGGCGGACGTGATGGCGCGCCACCATCGCCAGCGCGGCGAGGACGTGTTCTTCCTGACGGGCACCGATGAGCATGGCGAGCCGGTGGCTGACGCGGCGCACGCCCTCGGCATCGAGCCCCAGGAGCTGGCCGATCGCAACGCGGAGCGCTTCAGGGCGCTGGCCCCCCAGCTCGGCGCGAGCAACGACTTCTTCATCCGCACGACCGACGTCCAGCACGAAGCCCGGGTGCAGGAGGTGCTTTCGCGGGTACGCGAGAACGGCTTCGTGTACGAGGGGACCTACGAGGGCTGGTACTGCCCCCGCTGCGCGGACTTCAAGGCTGAGAACGAAATCGACGAGGACAGGCGCTGTCCGATTCACCACATCGAGCTGACGCGCGAGCAGGAGGACAACTACTTCTTCAGGCTGTCCGAGTTCCAGGAGCGCCTCGAGGCGCTGTACGCCGAGCACGAGGACTTCGTCAGTCCGCGCACCCGGTACAACGAGGCGCTCTCGTTCATCCGCTCGGGCCTGCGCGACGTGCCCCTCACACGGCACAAGCTGACATGGGGGGTGCAGGTGCCGTGGGACCGGGAGCATGTCTTCTACGTGTGGTTCGACGCGCTGCTCAACTACTACACGGCGCTCTCCTACGCGCCGGCGCCGGCAGGGATGACGGTCGCGGACGGAGGGCTGACCGAGCAGTTGTGGCCGGCGAGCTACCACCTGATCGGCAAGGACATCCTGCGCTTCCACGCCGTCTACTGGCCGGCGCTGCTGATGGCCGCCGAGCTGGAGCTGCCCGAGCACGTCTTCGTGCACGGCTTCCTGCTGATGGACGGCGAGAAGATGAGCAAGTCGCTGGGCAACGTGCTCGATCCGTTCGCCGTGATCGAGCGCTATGGCCCTGACGCCCTGCGCTTCTACCTGCTGCGCGACGTTCCCTTCGGCCAGGACGGGTCGGTCTCGACGGCGGCCTTCGAGCTGCGCTACGAGAGCGAGCTGGCCAACGAGCTCGGCAACCTCGCCAGCCGCACGATCGCGATGGTGCACCGCTATCGGGAGGGCACCCCGCTCGCGGTCACGCTCGACCCGGAGCTCGACGGTGAGTTCGCGAATCTCGCCCAGGAGGTGCAAGGGCTGATCGACCGCGCGGAGCTGACCACAGCGCTCGACGTGATCTGGCAGCGCGTGCGACGACTCAACCGCTACGTCGAGGAGCGCACGCCGTGGCAGCTGGCCAAGGACGACGCGCGCGCGCAGGAGCTCGACCGTGTGCTCTCCACGCTCGTAGCGGGGCTGCGCGTGCTCGCGGTGCTTCTGCACCCATACATACCCGCGAGCACCGACAAGCTGCTGACGGCGCTCGGCACCGACGACCGCTCGCTGGCGGCGGCGCGCTGGGACTCGGTGCAGGCGCTGGGCGCTCCGATCGGGCAGCTCGACTCGCTGTTCCCGAAGTCATCATGAACCGCACGTCCAGCCCGTGATCGACTCCCACACCCATCTCGACCTGTGCGAGCAGCCGAACGCGGAGCTCGTCGGCTGCGGCCGAGGCGGCGGGCGTGACACGCATGCTGAGCGTTGGCATCGACGGAGCGTCCTGCCGGGCGGCTCTGGCGGCGGCCGAGGACTTCCCCCAGGTGTACGCGGCGATCGGCCGGCACCCGAACGCGGCCAGGGGGTTCGACGATGCGGACCTGGCCGAGCTGCGCGCCCTGGCAGCGCACAGGCGCTGTCTGGCGATCGGCGAGACCGGCCTGGACTTCTACCGCGATGACGCCCCGCCGGCCGACCAGCAGCGGGCGTTCGCCGCGCAGATAGCGCTGGCCCGCGAGACGGGCAAGCCGGTGGTGATCCACTCGCGGGCCGCCGAGGAGCAGACGCTCGCGCAGCTCGCCGCCGAAGCCGACGGGGTGAGCGTGGTGATGCACTGCTTCTCGATGCCCGATCGTCTGGAGGAGTGCCTGGAGCGCGGATATGCGATCTCGTTCGCCGGCAACGTCACCTACAAGAGCGCAGCCGAGCTCGCCGGCGCGGCCAGGCGCGTCCCTGAGGATCGCCTGTTGGTCGAGACCGACGCGCCGTACCTCCCTCCCCAGGCAGTGCGTGCCCTGAAGGGCACGGGCAGGTCGCGCAACCAGCCGGCGTTCGTCGTCCACACGCTGGCCTTCCTGGCCGAGCTGCGCGGCGTGAGCGCGCAGGAGCTGGGCGCGGCGGTGCAGCGCAATGCGGCCCGGGTGTTCGGCTGGGCATGAGCGCCGTGGCCGAGGTTCCTGTCCAGCCGAGCCTGCGACGGATGCGCCAGTTCGCCGTCCGTCCCGACCGCGAGCTGGGGCAGAACTTCTTGATCGACTCGAACATCCTCGGCGTGATCGACCGCGCGGCGCGGCTCGCCGCGGGGGATGTCGTGCTGGAGATCGGCGGCGGGCTGGGCGTCCTCTCCGAGCACCTCGCCGGGCGCGTGGCGCACGTTCACGTGATCGAGATCGACGAGCGCCTGCGGGAGGCGCTCTGCGACGCGACCGATGCCCACGCCAACGTCACCGTGCACTGGGCGGATGCGATGACCATCGAGCTGGGGCAGCTGTCCCCGCAACCGAGCAAGGTGGTTGCCAACCTCCCGTACGGGATCGCTGCGGGCGCGCTGCTGCGAACGGTCGAGCAACTCCCGGGCGTGGGCAGCTGGGTGGCGATGGTGCAGCGGGAGGTGGGTGAGCGACTGGCCGCGCCGGCCGGAGGCGGTGCGTACGGTGCGCCGTCGGTGATCGCCCAGCTGGCGTGCGAGGTGGAGGTGCTGAGGGCGATCCCGCGCACGGTGTTCCATCCCGCGCCGAACGTCGACTCGGTGCTCGTGGGGATGCGCCGCCGGGAGCACCCTGCCGAGGTGTCGCCGGCGCTGCGTGCTCTCGTGCACGGCGCGTTCGCCCACCGGCGCAAGACGATCGCGGGCTCGCTGGCGCTGTCGGGAAAAGGTCTGGGATCCCATCCACATCCATACCCACCCCGCTCTCGTGCGCAGGTACGCGACGCGCTCGAGCGGCTCGGGCACCCGGCGGATGCCCGCGCCGAGCGCCTCTCGCCAGAGGACTTCCGGGCGCTCGCGCGCCTGCTGGCGCTGTGAGCGTCCACGCGGGCGCTCGCGCCCGCGAAGATCAATCTCGGCCTGTTCCTCGGCCTTGCTCGAGAGCACGACGACAGACACGAGCTGGTCACGGTGATGCAGTCGATCTCGCTGGCCGACGAGCTGAAGCTCGAGGATGCACCGCCGGGGCTGGGGCGGGACGAGGTGGTGTGCCCGGGCGTGCCCGGCCCTCCGAGTGGGAATCTGGCGGCGGCGGCTCTGGCGGCGTTTCGTGCGAGCACCGGCTGGGATGGACGCCGCCGGTGCGCCTGAGCATCGTCAAGCGGATACCGGTGGCCGCGGGGCTCGGCGGTGGCTCGGCGGACGCGGCCGCGGCGCTACGCCTGGTCCGCCACGCCTCGGGCGTGGGAGATGAGCGGCTGCTGCTCAGCCTGGGCGCCGAGCTGGGCGCCGACGTGCCCGCGCAGGTCTCCCCGGGCCGCTGGCTGGCTACAGGTGCGGGCGAGCGCCTGCAGGCGCTACCGTCTCCCCGTGTGGCCTTCGGGCTGCTCGTGCTGCCGCTGGCCGCCGGACTCTCGACGGCGGCGGTGTACGCCGAGGCCGACCGGCTGGGCCTGGCGCGTGATCGGCAGGCACTGGAGGAACGCCGCGAGGGGCTCGCTTCCTCGCTCGCTCATGGCGAGCCCGAGCCGGCGGCGAGCGAGCTGATGCACAACGACCTGCAGCGGGCGGCCGTGTCGCTGTGCCCGGAGATCGCCGATGCGCTCGTGCAGGCCCGCGAGGCGGGAGCGGACACGGCGTTCGTGAGTGGCTCGGGCCCGACGGTCGTGGGGCTGTTCTCACAGCGCTCCGGCGGAGCTCGCGGCGACGGCGTCCAGCGGGCGGAGCGCGCGGCGCTCACCCTCCGCGGGCGCGTGCCCGCGGCTATATGCGCGACGCCTGTGGACGCCTCGTCGTCCGCTTGCGTCACAATCTCAGATGAGATCTCATGAGCAGGACAGCGATCAACGACCTGGTGGCAGTCTGTGCCGGAACCTTTGGCCTGTCACTGTACGCCGGGCTGATCCTGGTCCCGGCGTGGACGTCGTACACCCGCCTGTGGGAGCGCGTTGCGGCGACCGTGTTGTCGCTGTACGTGCTCGCCATGCTGGTCGGCATCGGAGTGGTCGCGGCACTCGCCGCCGTCTACTTCTGGGGCTGACCAACGTGTCAGACCTCGCGGCGCTGGACGCGATCACCGAGGCGGTCGAGTCGGGCGCCGGGCTGCCCGAGGTGGTGCGCGCGGCCGCCAGGGCGCTCGAGGCGAGCCTCGCGGTGACAGACGCCTGGGGGGCAACCCTCGCGGTGGCCGCCAGATCGCCGGCCGAGGAGCGCTCGCTGCTGTCTCGCGGCAAGGGGGTCAGCAGCACGCCGCTGCGCGTGGCGGACACGGTCGTAGGGACACTGCACATGCGCGCCAAGACAGAACCGAGCGTCTCGATGCGCAGGCTGCTCGTGACGATGATCGCCTCGGAGGTCGAGCGCGTGAGGGCGCCCGAGCGGGTCTCGGAAACGGCGTCCGCGGACTTCCTGCGCGCGGTGCTCTCACGCGAGCTGACCGCCCGCGAGGATCTCGTCGCGCGGGCCAAGGAGCTCGCGCTGGACGTGGAGGGCGGCGCGAGCATGATCGTCGCTCGCGCGCATCCGCAGGTCCCCACAGACGAGGGCTGGCGCGGACGTGTGCGCGCGGTCGCCGAGCGCGGTGCCCGGGCGCTCGTCAGCCGCTCGATCGCAGCGCTCTCCGAACGTGAGGGAACGGGACAGGGCCCCGCACAGGCCTCCGGTCCGGGTGGTCGCTCGGTGGGCGCGGAGGTCCTGGTGCTGGTGCCGGGCGGCGATGAGGCCACGGCCGCGCGCGCCGCCGAGGCGGTCCTGCACGAGATGCAGGCCGGCCTGGCCGGGTACACGTTTGCCATCGGGCGCAGCCGGATCGCCGAGGATCCCGCCGAGCTGCCGCGGGCGGCAAGCGAGGCGCTGCTGGCTGCCAACGTCGCCCAGGGCGGCGCCGACGGCGCGCCACTGGCCTTCGAGCAGACGGGCGCCTACCGGCTGCTGCTGTCGGCGATGAGCGAGAACCCGAGCGAGCTGCAGCGCTTCTACGCCGAGACCGTCGAACCGCTGGTGGCCTACGACGAGCAGTATGAGACCGATCTGGTGCGGACGCTCGAGACCTTCCTGGAGGCCGACGGCAACGTCGCCGGCACCGCCCAGCGGCTGTTCACCCATCGCCACACCATCTACTACCGCCTGGAGCGGGTGCGCGAGCTCTCCGGGCTGGACGTCAGCTCGAGCGACGGGCGCGAGAAGCTCAGCCTCGGCCTGAAGTCGATGCGCGTGCTCGGCATCAGCTCGGCCGGTGGCCCCGCCTCGGAGGCTGGCGCCGAAGGCGGGCGCGTTCCCCGCCGCTCGGGGCGGGGCTCCTGACGGGCGGGGCTCCTGACGGGCGGAGCTCCTCGACTTCGAGCCTGCCTAGAACCGGCGCACGCCGAACTCCATGGCATAGGTCGCGCCTTCGTGGCCGACGTCCAGAACGCTCGGCACGGCCGGCTTGACGGCGACGGCCGCGTCGCGAAATTGGGCGCTCAGGATGATTTCGCGGTGCGGTGGGGAGGCCATCCAGGCGGCGACGATGCGCGCAGGAGTGGTGTCGCTGCCGGTGCCCCAGGCAATGTTCTGCCCGACGGCGAAGCCGGCTGCGTGCGCGGGATAGCGCGTCACCACGACCAGCGACAGCGGCGTCTGCCCGGTCGGGCCGACGTCGGCGAAGTAGTTCCGGCGCACCATGTTGGCGACCTGACTGGTGGCGACCGTGCCCAGTTCCCGGTTGGATCGCAGCGCAGGCAGACCACGGACGGCGCGCATCCGGTCGATCAGGCAGAGAGTGGCGGCGTCGATGGCCGGCGTGTTGGACGCGCTGGGCCGCAGGTCGGCGCCCGGGCAGGGGACGCTGGGGCGCGTGGCGACGGACGCGCCTGCCTCATGCGCGCCCGCACAGCTCAGCAACGCTGCCGAAAACGTCGCGACGCGACGTCGTGCTCTTCTAGCTCCCCAGGGCAGAGTGCAGGCATGGTTGCAGAACTCGCCGATGAGAGCTTTGTTGCCGTTCGCGCTCGCCCATCGTCCACCGGCGTGGCCCACGATCTATCCTTGTAGCGCCCCCTGGGGGGTCGTCCAACGGCAGGACATCAGGTTTTGGTCCTGAGAATCGGGGTTCGAGTCCCTGCCCCCCAGCTTGCGATGCGCCCGCGCGGCGAGCGAATAGCATCCGTCGTGTGAGCGCCCCGATCGTCCTGATCCTCGCCGCGGGCCAGGGCACGCGCATGCGCTCGAGGACGCCCAAGGTCCTGCACGAGATATGCGGCCTGCCGATGGTCCTGTGGCCGGTGCGGGCAGCGCTCGCGGCGGGGGCGGGCAGGGTGGTGGTGGTCGACTCTCCGGCGAGGGCGCTGGAGGAGGTGCTGCCCGAGGGCGTCGAGCTGGCCGTGCAGGAGCGCCCGGACGGCACCGGCGGCGCGGTCGCGGCCGCGATGGCCACGCTGGACTCCGGGGCGGGGTCCGATCTCGACCGCGACGCGCCGGTGGTGGTTCTCAGCGGCGACGTGCCGCTGGTGAGCGCCGAGGCGATCGGCGGCCTGATCGACGCTCATCGCGCAGAGCGGCGCGGCGGCCACGATGGCGAGCACGATCCTGGACGATCCGAGCGGCTACGGGCGGGTGGTGCGCGACGCGGAGCGGCGCGGTGCGAGCGCGTGGTCGAGACCAAGAGCCAGGGCGACTCGACGCAGGCCGAGCGCGAGATACGCGAGGTGAACACGGGCATCTTCGTGTTCGACGCCCGCGCCCTGCGCGCAGGCGCTGCCGCGGCTCAGCTCCGACAACGCCCAGGGGGAGCTCTACCTGCCGCAGGTGCTCGACCTGCTCAGGGCGGACGGGGCGAGCGTGGCCGCGCACCTCGTCGAGGACGAGCGACTGGTGCTCGGGGTCAACGACCGCGTGGCGCTCGCCCGTGTGCAGGAGGCTCGCCCAGCAGGCGATCCACGAGCGGCACATGCGCGCGGGCGTCGCGCATCGTCGACCCGGCCGCCACGGTGATCGACGTCGACGTGGAGATCGGGCAGGACACGGTGATCGAGCCGTTCACGACGATCCGGGGGCGCACGCAGGATCGGCCGCGGCTGCACGATCAGGCACTCCTACCTCGTGGACTGCGTGCTCGAGGACGGCGCGAGCGTCGGGCCGTTCGCCTACCTGCGCCCCGGGGCCGTCCTGCGCGAGGGCGGCCAAGGTCGGGGACGTTCGTGGAGGTCAAGAACTCGGACATCGGCGCGGGCGCCAAAGTGCCGCACCTCTCCTACATCGGCGACGCCGACGTCGGCGAGGGGACGAACCTGGGCGCGGCGACGATCACCGCCAACTACGACGGACGCGCCAAGCACCGCACGACGGTCGGGCGGCGGCGTGCGCACGGGCGTCGACACGACGCTCGTGGCCCCGGTGAGCGTCGGCGACGACGCCGTGCACGGGCGCCGGATCGGTGATCACCGAGGATGTGCCCGCCGGCGCGCTCGGCATCGCCCGCGAGCGCCAGATGCAACATCGAGGGCTACGCCGAGCGCGGCTCGTAAGCCGGAATGACCGATCTTCGCGGCGACGTTTACACTGCTCGGTGAGATGAGCGCGATGAGCGCGATGGACACGCGCACGCAGTCCTCGCGGGCGAGCCTGCCGATCGACTACAACAAGCGCCTGATGCTCGTTCAGCGGGCGCGCGAACCCGCAGCTGGCGGTCGACATCGCGGACAAGCTCGGCGTGGAGCTCGGGCCGGTCGACGCTGAGGACGTTCTCCAACGGCGAGGTGTACTGCCGCTACGAGGAGTCGATCCGCGGCGCGGACGTGTTCATCGTGCAGTCCGACCTGCGGCAACGCCGCAGACGGGCGTGACGGCCAACGACTCGCTGATGGAGCTGCTGTTCATGATCGACGCCGCCGTCGGCGCCTCGGCGCACCGCGTGATCGCGGTGACGCCCTGGTTCGGCTACTCGCGCCAGGACAAGAAGTCCGCGCCGCGCGAGCCGATCTCGGCGCGCCTGGTCGCGCGCATGCTCGAGGCGGCCGGCGCGGACCGGGTGCTGACGATGGACCTGCACGCCGGCCAGATCCAGGGCTTCTTCCAGAAGCCGGTCGACCACATGACCGCGCTGTTCATGCTCACCCAGTACTTCGCCGACCTCGGCCTGCCGGACCTGGTCGTCGTCGCGCCGGACGCCGGGCAGGGTCAAGCTGAACAAGAAGTTCGCCTCGAAGGTCGGCGCCGAGCTGGCGATCCTCGACAAGGAGCGCCCCGCCCAGCAGGTCGCCGAGATCGGCTACGTGATCGGCGACGTGCAAGGGCAAGACGGCGGTGATCGTGGACGACATGATCGACACCGCGGGCACGCTCAAGGCGGCCGCCAAGACGGTCAAGGAGGAGGGCGCGGCCCGCGTGTACGCGGCGGCCACCCACGCGGTCTTCTCCGGCGACGCGTTCGAGAACCTGCGGACCTCGGGCCTCGAGGAGATCGTCGTGACCGACACGATTCCCGTGCCCGCCGACCGCCCGGAGAACGTCCGCGTGCTGCCGTGCGCCGAGCTGCTGACCGACTCGATCCGGCGGATCTTCGTCGACGACTCCGTCAGCGAGGTCTTCGGCGGCGAGAACCAGCTGTTCTGAGAGCTGCCCGAGCCGCAGCCGTCCTGCACCTGCCCGGGACGGCGGTCATCATCCCTGAGCATGTCCTCCCCGATCGCGACCCCTCCTGCGGCTGCCCACGGCCCGCGTGCTTGGTGGCTCGGTCTTTCCCCTTCTAGACGCCGCGTTCTTCGTGTGCTGCTCGCCATCGGGGTCATCCTGCTCGTCCTCGTCAGCGGCGTGCTTGCGCGCTTCCTCAGCGTGGAGAACGCCGAACGCGACGCCGACCTTGCGCTCGTGCAGGCGGAGGCCAAGGGCAACACGGCCGCCATGCTCGACCAGATCAGCGGCTGCCGCGGCGAGTCCGTCGTGCGTGGCCAGCGTCAAGGCCAACGCCGGCAACCCGCGGCTGCGCAGAGCCGGTGCCGTGAAGATCCTGGAGCTCCAATCACCGACCGCCTACTCGCCGTTCGGGGCCACCGGCAAGACCCGGCTGGCGTGGACCGTCATCGGCACGCTGCCTGTCGTGCAGTGCGTGGAGGTGCGTCGCACCGGCAACTTCCTGGCCGGCATCCACGTGCAGCTGATCAGGCTGAGCGCGCCGATCGCGGGCGAAGGCACCTGCACGAAGCGCACGACCATCGAAATCGAAGAAGAAGAAGCGACGGCCGTAGAACGATGAACGGCGATTGCTAGAGTCTGCACTCGCTTTATGGCCAACACGACGACCAAGCTGAATGTCAACAGCCGCGAGGCCGACGGGTCGCGCGCCGCCCGACGCCTGCGCCGCAATGGCCGCGTGCCGGGCGTGCTCTACGGAGGCGGCATCGAGCCCGTGGGCTTCGACGCGGATGCCCGCGAGCTGCGTCTCGCGCTGGCCGGATCCGGGGCGGTTCTCGACCTGAGCATCGACGGCGACAAGCCGACTCCGGTGGTTCTCAAGGAGGCCCAGCGCAACCCCGTGCGCGGCGAGACCACGCACGTCGATCTGCTGCGAGTGAAGCTCGACCAGAAGATCCACGCGGTCGTGCCGCTGGAGCTCGAGGGGATCGACGAGGCCCCCGGTGTCAAGGCGGGCGGCGTGCTCGAGCAGATCACGCGCGAGCTGAACGTCGAGGCGCTGCCGACCGCGATCCCCGAGTCGATCGTCCATGACGGTCGGCGAGATGGACATCGGTGACACGATCCTGCTCAGTGCGCTGGCTCCGCCCGAGGGCGTGACCCTTCTGGACGATCCCGAGGAGACGGTCGTGGCGACCCTTTCCCCGCCCCGGCTGCAGGCAGAAGCGGCCGAGGAAATCGAAGCCGAGACAGAACTCGTTGGCGAGGGCGCCGAGCAGGGCGAGGGCGCCGAGTCCGGCGGTTCCGAGGGCTCCGGCGGCGAGGAGTAGCAGCCCCTGCGACGCCCCTTCGGCGGCGGCGGAGCCGTCGACTGGTTGATCGTGGGACTGGGCAACCCGGGTCGCGAGCACGCGGGCACCCGGCACAACGTTGGCTTCATGGTCGCCGAGGCGCTCGTCGCTCGTTGGGGGCTCGGACGCGCCAGGGACCGCTTTCGCGGCCGGATCGCCGAGGGTCGCGCGGGAGTTGGAGACCCGGGCGCGTCAGCCTCACGTGCCCCTCGCGTGGCTGTTCTGTGCCCGCAGACCTACATGAACGACGCCGGACGCTCGGTGGGTCCGGCGCGTGGCGCGTTCAAGCTGGCGCTGGAGCGGGTGCTGGTGGTGCACGACGAGATCGACCTCCCGTTCGGCGAGGTGCGAACCCGTCTGGGCGGCGGATTGGCCGGTCACAACGGATTGAAGTCGATCCAGCGGGAGCTGGGGGGCGCGGACTTCATGCGCGTTCGCGTGGGCGTCGGCCGGCCGGACTCCACCGATCCGGAGATCGTCTCCGCATACGTGCTCGGGCGCTTCCGTGAGAGCGACGAGCAGGTGCGCGAGCTGGTAGAGCGCGGATGCGAGCACGTCGAGCAGGTCCTCGCCGGCGATCAGGGACCGCAGGAGGGCTAGATGGCGACCGGATGCCGGCGCGCTGCGCACGCTGCTCGGGTTCGTCCAGGAGGACGCGTCGGCGCTCAGGCTCGCCCGCGAGGGCGGCCGGGCGTTCGTTTCGAGCTCGCTGCGCCCGTACCTGATCGCCGCGCTCGCCGAGCGCGACGAGCCTGCAAGGGGCCGCCCGACGCTGGTGGTGGTCGGCGATGATCGCGCCGCCCGCGATCTGGCGGCGGACCTGCGGGCGTGGCTTGCGCCCAGGCGCGTGCGCTACTACCCCTCGCGCGGCGTGGCCTACGAGTCGCATCTGGCTCCGCCCGCGCACCTGGTCGGGCTGCGGGTGGCCGCCCTGGATGCGCTGTTGGCTGGGGATGCGGGCCGGGAGGGTCGATCGCAGGCTCAGCCGGTCGTGGTGGTCAGCGCGGTGGCGCTGTCTGAGAAGGTGCCCGATCCGGCGCTGCGCCCCCACTCGTTCACCCTGCGCGTGGGCGAGCTGCTCGATCTGGACGAGTGCGCCGCGGAGCTCGTCAGGGCGGGCTATGAGCGCACCGACCAGGTGGAGGAGCGCGGGCAGTTCGCGATGCGCGGAGGGTTGCTGGATGTCTTCCCGGCGACCGAGGAGCGGGCGGTTCGCGTGGACATGTTCGACGTGGAGATCGAATCGCTGCGCTGGTTCTCCACGTTCACCCAGCGCTCTCTAGGAGAGGTCGAGGAGGTCGAGATCGCCCCCGCTGCCGAGCTCGCGGTCGAGCACCGGGAGCTGGCCGAGATCGCCGTTGAACAGATGCCCACCCACTCGTTCGGCGGGGCTGACGGAGCCGACTCCGAGCGCCCGGACATCGCCGAACTGCTCCCCGTCGAGCGCTTCGGCGCGCTCCTCGACCTGGTCGGCGAGGACACCGAGCTGGTGGTTGCCGCCGAGGAGGAGCTCGCGCCCGCGCTCGGCGATCACTGGAGCGACGTGTGCGCGGCGTTCGGCGACGAGGATGCCCACCACCTGTACGTCAGTCCCGAGCAGATCCAGGCGACTCTAAAGCTGCGCACGCGGATATGGCTCTCTGCCCTCGCCGGCGGCCAGGACATAGAGCTGCGGGCCCAGTCGGCGGACACGGCGGCGCGATCGCTCGCCGAAGCCGAGCCACAGCTCGAGAAGCTCGTCCGCTCGGGCTACCGGACAGTCGTCGCGTTTCCCCGGCGCGGGGAGGGCGAGCGGGCGGCCTACAATCTCGGCCGCCTGAAAGCAACGTGGCTGGGTGAGGGGGTGGACGCCGGATCGATGCCCACACACCCGCTCGAGCCATCCCTGCGCTTCGTCGCGGCTTCGCTGCGCGAGGGGTTCGTCGCCCCCCAGTTGAAGCTGGCGGTGTTCCCCGAGCACAGGCTGCTGCGCCGCCGCCGCCCCGGATCGGCGGATGCCCACCCCGGCGCCGTCGGGCTTGGGCGTGCGGGCGGCCCACGCAGAGGCGCCCTGCGCTCGTTCACCGAGTTGCGCACCGGCGACATCGTCGTCCACGAGGACCACGGCGTAGCTCGCTTCGCGGGCTTTGAGACGCGCACCGTGGCGAACGTCACGCGCGACTACCTGTACCTCGAATACCAGGGCGACGACCGCGTGTTCGTGCCCACCGACCAGCTGGCCAAGATCTCGCGATATGTGGGTGCGGGCGCCGAGCATCCGCCGCTGTCCAAGCTCGGCGGGACGCGCTGGGAGACGATGAAGGCGCGCGCGCGACACGCCGCGCAGGATCTGGCCGGCGAGCTGCTCAGCCTGTACGCCGAGCGCCGGCGCCGGATCGGACACGCGTTCGAGGCCGACTCCGACTGGCAGCGGGACTTCGAGGCGCGCTTCCCGTTCACCGAGACGCCCGACCAGAGCGAGGCGATAGAGCTGGTCAAGGCGGACATGGAGGCGCCCCGTCCGATGGACCGGCTGATCTGCGGCGACGTCGGCTACGGCAAGACCGAGGTGGCGCTGCGCGCTGCCTTCAAGGCGGCCGGCGAGGGCAAGCAGGTGCTGATGCTGGTGCCGACCACGATCCTCGCCCAGCAGCACTACGGCACGTTCGCCGAGCGGCTGGCCGACTATCCCTTCACGCTCGAGCACGTCTCGCGATTTCGCACGGCTGCCGAGCAGACGGCCGCGGTCAAGGGCTTCGCCGAAGGGCGCGTGGACATCCTGATCGGCACCCACCGGGTGCTCTCGGGCGATGTGCGCGCCAAGGACCTGGGCCTGTTGATCGTGGACGAGGAGCAGCGTTTCGGGGTCAAGCAGAAGGAGCTTCTGCGTCAGCTCAAGCTGAAGGTCGACGTGATCTCGATGTCCGCCACCCCGATCCCGCGGACGCTACAGATGTCGCTGGCGGGCCTGCGCGACATCTCGGTCATCGAGACGCCCCCCGAGGGGCGCAGGCCGGTGAGGACGTATGTGGGCGAGTACGAGGAGGCGCTGGTCAGGCGGGCGATCGAGCGCGAGCACGAGCGCGGCGGACAGGCGTTCTTCCTGCACAACCGCGTGGAGAGCATCGAGGAGACCGCCGAGCGGCTGCGCGCGCTGTGCCCGGGCGTGCGCTTCGCCGTGGCCCACGGCCAGATGGGCGAGGGAATGCTGGAGGGCGTGATGATGGACTACCTGCGCGGTGGCGCGGACGTGCTCGTGTGCACGTCGATCATCGAGTCGGGCATCGACATCCCGCAGGCGAACACGCTGATCGTGGAGCACGCTGACACGTTCGGCCTCGCCCAGCTCTACCAGATACGCGGACGAGTCGGGCGCAGCCGCGAGCGTGCTTACGCGTATCTGCTGTATGACTCGGCCGCGGCGCTCACCCCCGAGGCGGCCCAACGGCTGTCCGCGCTCTCGGACCACACCGAGCTGGGGGTGGGATTCAAGATCGCCATGCGCGACCTGGAGATCCGCGGGGCGGGCAACCTGCTCGGCGACGAGCAGTCCGGGCACGTCGCGGCGCTCGGCTTCGAGCTGTACATGCAGATGCTCGACGAGGCCGTGCAGGCAGCCGAGCCGGAGCAGGAGGGCGAGACGCTGCCCGAGCCCGTACGGCTGGACGTGAACGTCGACGCGTATGTGCCCGCCGACTACGTTCCCTACGAGCAGGCCAAGATCGAGGTGCATCGTCGCGTCGCCGGGGCGCTGGAGGTCGCGGACGTCGAGCGCCTGGCCGAGGAGCTGGAGGATCGCTTCGGTCCGGTGCCCGAACCGCTGGCGAACCTGCTGGCGCTGCAACGCGCGCGCATCAAGTTCGGCCAGGCCGGTGCGCGGACGGTGAGCTTTCGGGGAGATCGCCTGGCGGTCGTGCCGGTGGAGCTCGACTCAGCGCACGCGCGACGGTTGCGCGAGGAGCTGCCCGATGCGCTGTATGAGTCCGGCCGCTCGCAGGTCACGCTGCGAGTTCCACGCGATGGGAGCGAACGGTTCTCGAGTGTGGTGAAGGCGGCCGACGCCCTCCTCGCGGTCATGCGGGAGGCGGCTTAGGAACTCGTTAAGCACGAACGCGGGGCTTTCCGCTAGAGTGCCCGCGTCGTGTCCAAGACCTTTCGATCGATCTCCGCGCTCGGCGCCATTTCGTTTGCCGTTATCGGGCTGGCCGCATGTGGCGGCATACCCGGCAACGCCGTGGTCCAGGTCAACGGCAACTCGATCACCAAAGACACGTTCGCCCACTGGATGTCGGTGGCCGCGACCTCGAGCTCTGGCGGAACCGGAGGCAAGCCGGTCATCCCCGAACCGCCCAACTACACGGCGTGCATCGCCCATCTCGCGGCCACCTCGCCGAAACCGGCCAAGGGACAGACGGCGCCGAGCACCGCGCAGCTGAAGTCCCAGTGCGCGACTCAGTACAAGTCGCTTCAGGCCGAGACGCTCGGCTTCCTGATCTCCTCCGAATGGGTGCTCGGAGAAGCCGCTTCGCTGGGCGTGAAGATAAGCGACGCGGAAGTCAAGAAGCAGTTCGACAAAATCAAGACCTCGCAGTTCCCCAAGGCCGCGGAATTCGAAAAGTTCCTGGCCAGCTCGGGACAGACGATCTCGGATCTGCTCTTGCGCGTGAAGCTGAACCTGATCTCGCAGAAAATCCAGCAGAAGGTCGCCAAGCAGAAAGGCACCGTCACCCAGGCGCAGATCACCAAGTACTACAACGAAAACAAGTCGCGCTTCGGTGTGCCGGAAAAGCGCAGCGTAGAGATCATCCTGACCAAGGCCGAAGCTGCCGCCAAGAGCGCCAAGAAGGAAGTGCAGTCGGGGAAGAGCTTTTCGAGCGTGGCCAAGCGGGTGTCGATCGATCCCACGACCAAGGCAAACGGCGGCCTGCTTCCGGAAGTGGTCAAAGGCGAGGAGGAGAAGGCACTCGATACAGCGATCTTCTCCACTGCTGCCAACGTGCTGAGCGGCCCGGTGAAGACGCCGTTCGGCTACTACGTCTTCGAGGTGAAAAGCATCAGCGCGGGCAGTCAGCAGCCGCTGTCGAAGGTCCAGTCTTCGATCAAACAGCAACTGCTGGCCCAGCAGGGGCAAGGCGCGCTGACCAAGTTCATCAAAGAATTCAAGAAAAAGTGGACCGCCAAAACGGAATGCCGCTCGGGCTTTGTGGTGGCGGACTGCAAGGAGTACAAAGCCCCCAAGACAAGCTCCACCGCCGCGACCGCTCCGTAGCGAGTGAGCCAGATCGAGCGACTCCACGGTCGCCAGATTCTCGACAGCCGCGGTAACCCGACCGTCGAGGTCGAAGTCGGGTTGCGCTCTGGAGCCCAGGGCCGCGCGGCGGTTCCCTCGGGAGCGTCCACCGGGGAGTTCGAGGCCACCGAGCTGCGCGACGGTGGCGAGCGCTGGCAGGGCAAGGGCGTCACACAGGCGGTGGCCAACGTGGACGGGGAGCTGGCGGAGGCGCTGGCCGGGATGGATGCCTCCGACCAGCAAGCGCTCGATGAGGCCATGATCGAGCTGGACGGCACTCCCAACAAGTCCCGTCTGGGCGCCAACGCGATCCTCGGCGTCTCGCTCGCGGCGGCCTATGCGCAGGCGGCCGAGGAGCAGATGCCGCTGTGGGGCTACCTTGGCGGCGAGGCCGCACGGGTGTTGCCGGTGCCGATGATGAACGTGCTCAACGGCGGCGCGCACGCCGATAACAAGGTCGACTTCCAAGAGTTCATGGTCGTCCCGTGCGGGGCGCAGACGTTCTCGGAGTGTCTGCGCATGGGCGCGGAAGTGTTCCACGCCCTCAAGCGCACGCTGCACGAGCGAGGGCTGTCCACAGCCGGCGGAGACGAGGGTGGCTTCGCGCCGGACCTCAGCTCCAACGAGCAGGCCCTGGAGATGCTCGTGGCGGGCATCCACGCTGCGGGATACCGACCGGGGGAGGACGTGGCCATCGCCCTGGACCCGGCGACCAGCGAGCTCTACGCGGACGGGGGCTACGTGCTCGAGCACGAGGGCCGCACGCTCAGCGCAGGCGAGCTGACCGACTACTGGGCCGAGCTCGCCGTCCGCTACCCGATCGTGTCGATCGAGGACGGCATGGACGAGGAGGATTGGGATGGATGGAGGACGCTCACCGAACGTCTCGGCGCCGGGCTGCAGCTCGTCGGGGATGACCTGTTCGTGACGAACACCGAGCGCCTGCAACGCGGCATCGAGACCGGTGTGGCCAACTCGATCCTGATCAAGGTCAACCAGATCGGGACGCTCACGGAGACGCTCGCGGCAATCGCGATGGCGCGCGAGGCGGGCTATACGGCGGTGATGAGCCACCGCTCCGGCGAGACCGAGGACGTCACCATCGCCGATCTGGCCGTGGCCACTGGATGCGGGCAGATCAAGACCGGGGCTCCCTCGAGGTCCGACAGGGTGGCGAAGTACAACCGGCTGCTGCGCATCGAGGAGCAGTTGGGGGCAGATGCGGAGTTCCCCGGCGCGAGCGCCTTCCACGGTCGCCCCCGATAGCGCCCCGAGCGGCCCCGCCGGCAGGAGGTCGGCCCGCGGGCGCGAATGCGGGTAGGTATGTCCGCCATCTCGGCATCTCAGCCACGATCGAGGCGTGCCTCGAGCACCCGCTCCAAGGCCGCGGGCGGCCGCGGGCGGGCGGTGGCGGGCGCGGGGATCGGCGCCCGCGTGCGTTGGGACAGGCTCGGACGCCTGGCGATGCTGTGCGTGCTCGCAGCGCTGGTCTACCTGTACCTCAGCGCGGGTGTCCGGATGCTCTCCACGTGGCGTCAGTCTCACCGCGACAACGCGGTGGTGGTGACGATGGAGCGCGAACACTCCCAGCTTGTGCGCCAGCATGCAGCCATGGGAACGCAGGGAACCCTCGAAACGGAGGCCCGTCGCCTGGGGATGATGCGCAAAGGCGAGCAGCCGTACATCGTCAGTGGCCTGCCGCGCAACTGAGGAGGGGGTGGATATGGCGCTGCTAGGCTCGGCCAATGCCGTTCGAGAACGCGATCTATCAATGGCAGCAGGGGGAGCGGCGCCTGCGCGGCGCCCCGTCCGAGTACGGTCCGCTGCTGGAGCGGGTCACGAGCGCCCTGGTGGCCGAGCTGCGCCGCCGGCTCGGCGGACGGTTCTCCTCAGAGGAGCTCGTACAGCTCTACGATCGGGGCACCGCGTGGTGCCTGCAGGTCGCGATGAAGGTAGCCCCGGAGGACCCCTGGGCGTGGGAGGCGGGGGTGGTGGTGGATGCTGCGTTTGCCAGGTATCTGCGCGAGGCCGCCGACTACGCGGGCGGGCGCAGGGAGATCAGAGCCTAGCCGTCCTCGCCCGTACGACGGATCACGATCCGATCGGGTTCCACGGTGACCTCGACCGGCCGGTGCCCGGCCCAGTGCTCGGCATAGACAGCGTCCTCCTGGATGGCAGGGTCCAGCCACAGGCCATAGCCCTCCTCGCCATGGTCGAAGGTGCCTTCCAGCGGCACGCCACGGCCTGCCGGTCGCGACCGGGCCGCGACCGGGCCGGCGCCGCTCGCCGACCTTCCGCGACCCCCGCGCCGGCTGCGACGGCGGGTGCGGGGCGCGCTCGGCTCGTCCTCGTCCTGCCCATCGGCGTCGCCGGCTTCGGCTCTAGCGCGCTCGGCGTCGGCTTCGGCCGCCTCGAGCTCGGCTGCGATCAGTGCGTCATCCTCGGCTCGCAGGTCGATCTCCTCGGGGTAGTCGGCAACGCTTGTGCCGTTCTGGGTCTCCTCGTCACCGACGAGCTCGTTCTGGCGCTTGAACTGCTCGATGTCCCGCACGGTGACCTCGAGCTGGTGGGCTATCCAGGCGTCGGTGCGTCCCTGTCGTACCCAGGCGCGGATTTGGTTGAGGTGCGGGCGCAGTGATCTACGGGGCATCGACGGTCCGGGAGACTAGCGCAAAGCGGCGGTGGCGCGCCGCGGGCTGTGAAAGGGGAATGCCCAGGAGCGTCTCCTGTCAGGTGGCAGCGGGCGTGAGGGCATCGAGATCGCGTTCCCCCGGTCCTGGGACTATGCTTGGCAGACCGGCGGCAAGGGGGTCGCGCCGGGTCGTCTGTCGGCCAACGGGAAGAGGTGCACCCAAATGCTGGTTCTGACGCGCAAGTCCAACCAGAGCATCATGATCGGAGACGAAATCGAGGTGTCGGTTCTGTCGGTCATGGGCGAGAAGGTGCGCATCGGCATTCAGGCGCCGCAGACGGTTCCCGTTTTTCGCAAGGAGATCTACCTCGAGATTCACCGGGAAGCCGGTGTGGCCGACCCCGTAGGCAAGGGCGCCACGGACAGCACGGTCGCTCCCGAGCAGGGCGGCAAGCCGGCCGGGCACGCCGCCGAGGTCGACCAATCGTTGCGCGAGCTCGGCGAGAGCGCCTAGCGTCCCTAGAACCTCGTAGAGGTTCTCAGCCCAACAACAGGTAGAGCGTGCGGAACATGACGGCCGTGACGACCACGGCGGTCATGATGAGGGTGAGGACGAGCAGTACGAAGCGGACCGACCCTCGCTTGTGACGCCGCTCGAGGTCCCGCTTGAGCGCTCGCTGCTCGGCTGTGCGGCGCAGCGATGCTCGTCGGCGGCGGTCGAGTGAGATCTCCTTGACGAACGCCCGCTCCCAGTCGGCGAGGCTCTGGCGCATTTTCATCGCGCTCATGCGGACCTCGCGCGGTTAGGAGACAGTTGCGCTCTTGGCACGCTCGTAGACCGTGAGGAAACGCAGGTAGTTCTCGGCGATCTTGCGCGCGCCGGTAGCCCGGTCGATCTTCCCGTCGACATACGCCTTCAGCGGATCCCACCAGATCGAGCGCCCGATCGCGAAGCCGATGAAGCCATCGACCGGCGCGGCCTGCATCAACCAGTGGTCGACCTTGGCGTCCTCGGCGCCTCGGCCGAGCACCACGCACGCGACGCCCTCGCGCCCGCCCGAGCGGGCCTGCGCGACGAGCATCTCGCAATCCCGGCGCTCTTCCACGCCCTCGATCTTCCAGATGTCCACCTCTACGCCCGCGTTCTGGATCTCGGCGATCGCCCGGCGCATCAGCTCGGGGCGCAGCTCTGCGTCGTAGCGGTCTTCGTCGCCGTCGACCGACTGCAGCTGGGAGTCCTCGGCGGGCACGAGCAGCTCGAAAAGGAACTTGCGATCGTGCTGCTTTAGCCAGTCGCTCAGGCGCTTGAGCTTGGTGAGCTGCTCACGATTGCCGTCGCCGTTGCCGTCGGGGTTGTAGCGGACGAGCACCTTGGTGAAGTCGGGATCGAAGCGCTCTATGTGCGCGCCGAAATCGTCCCCGTACTGGAAGTCGAACATGTTCTGTCCGGAGCGCTCGGCCGGCATGGCGAGCTTCAGGCCCTTCTCGCGGGTCTCGCTCGGCACGGTCGAGCCGAACTGCTCGTCGACCAGCACACCGGTCGCGAATGGGTCGGCGCCGGCGCCGACCGCCTGCGACAGACCCTCGAAGATCAGGTGCTTGGCGTCGGCGATGATCGCCGTCTGCTCAGAGTCCGGTTCGCCCTCGATCCCGAAGAACTTCTTCTGGAAGGAGCCGCGGTGGTCGAAAGCGAGGATGTAGAGCTTCTGGTCGTATCCGAGGTTCATGGCTTTGAGTATTCCAGAGGCACGCGGGACGCGGTCGAGAGGTCCTTAGAATGGGTTTACGATGACCTCGGGCGCCGACCTCTTCGTGGTGTGCAAGCAGTGCGGGTCGGAGGTGAGCCCGTACATCACCGAGTGTCCCTACTGCGGGCACCGGCTGCGCAGGCGAGCCCCCAAGCTGCCACGTGCCCACACCCCGAGCCGCTCGGACCGTTCTCGCGCGCGGCTCGGTTCGCTGCTGCGCGTTCGGAGGACAGGCCCAAGACGCACGAGCGGCGGCGCAGTGCGCTCGGGCCCGGGTCGGTGGGCCGCTCCGCGACCGTACGCCACGATCGTCCTGGTGGCGGCCGGCTGTGGGGCGTGGGTCGTGTGGCACGCCGAACCTCAGATCTACCTGCACATGGCGATCATCGGGCCCATCCAAGGGGAGTGGTGGAAGCTGCTCACCAGCGAGTTCGTCTACGTGAGCGGCCTGTACGCGTTTGTGGCGCTCGTCGCGATCGGGATCTTCGGTTGGCTGATCGAGCGTCGCCACGGAGCGCCGACGGTGCTCGCGCTGTTCTTCGGAGCAGGCGCCACAGGGGCGCTGGCCGCGAGCGCCGTCTATTCAGAGCCCCTCGTCAACGGCGGCAACGGCGCCGCCCTGGCTCTGCTGGTCGCCTGGGCGGTCCCCGACCTCAGGGCTGCTCGCTCGCGCTCCTACTACGAGGGCGATCTCCTGGGCGCGGCGGCGCTCGCAGCGCTGGTCTGGGCGATCCCCTTCGCTCTGGTGTCCGGCGAGGCGAGCTGGCTGGCAGGCGTCACCGGGGCCCTGCTCGGTCTGCTGGTGGGTCTCGGCATGCACGAGCTCAGCGACGTGGAGTCCTAGCGACCTATGATGCTCGGACGATGACCATGACCAACGCGGTGGTGTTGATCGAGGCCGAGCGCGACGCGCTGCCGAGTCTCGGAGGCGCGCTTGCGGACATCGAGGGGGTGGCCGAGGCGTACTCGGTGACCGGAGAGTGGGATTTCGTGGCGATCGTCAGGGTTCCCGACCACGAGCAGCTCGCCGACGTGGTCACGGGCGCGATCGGTGCCCTGTCGGGGGTGGCGCGCACCCAGACGATGGTCGCCTTCGCCGCGTACTCGCGCCACGATCTCGACGCGCTCTTCTCAATCGGCGAATGATCGCCTGAGCGGCGATGGTCGCGGTGCAGATGAAGCCCGAGTACGGGCCGACACTCGGCCGGCTGCTGGCGCCCCGCTGGCAGGCCGCCTCCCGTCTGTCAAGGGCAGTGGCGATCTGCTCGGGTATCGCTCTGGTTGCGTTGCTGGTGGCCGCGGGGCTGACGCTGGAGAACGCCGGCTTCTCACACGGCGGCGCGGTCCCGTTCAGCTTCGAATATCGGGACCTCTACCGCGTGGCGTCCGACCCCGGAGGATTCGTCAAGGTGCAGCGCCATCGCCCCGACGGGCGCGCTCGAGGACTCCTACGCCGTGGATCCGCTGCGGCTGCCGCCTTATTCGGGTGAACTCTCCGGGTACCTGCCGGTGTACGCCGCGAGCTACATCCGCGGGCTGAGCCGGCGATATCGCGACTTCGTGCTGACCGGCGAGGGCAAGACCCGCGTCGAGGGCATCTACGGCTACGACGTCTTCTATACGGCCGTCGTGGACGGACGGGAGATGTTCGGCCGCGATGTCCTGCTCCTGCCCGAACGCTCCGGTGTCCGCGAAGGGGTGGACATCGTCATGTTGAGCTCCCCCACGGCCAGCTCACAGGTCACCGCGCCGTCGGAAGTCGCTTCTGCGGGCGTCCTTGAGCGGCCGCTGAAAAGCTTCGCCTTCGGCTAGCTGTCCCGCCTGCTTGGCGGCCACCGCTCGGGGGCTGGTGGCGTTTGACTGGGGAGTGTTCGCCGCGGGGGCTGCGCTTGGCGCGGCTTCAGCCGGGGTAGGCGCCGGGGCTTCCGTGCCGCCATTCTCCGGCGGCCCTTCCGCGGGAGTCGAGCTCGGGGGCGTGCTCGATTCGCCGCTGACCGACGGCGGCGCAGGAGCGCCGGGGGCCGCCGGTGCGGTTTCGGCGGCTGGCGGCGCTGTGCCGGACGGCGCCGTGGAGGAGGTGGTGGTCGTGGAGGTGGTGGTCGGCGTGGGGGGCGGTGTGGGGCTGGTGGCCGCCGCCGGAAGCTGGGTCGTCTCGGTCGTGACCTCGGTCACCTGGGTCGTCGCGGTCGCCGGCTGCGGGCTCGCCGGGGGTGTCGGCACAGCGATCGCCGTGGCCACCGGCAGGACGTTCGCCGCGGGCGTCTCGGTACTCGTCGGCGCGAGGGTCGCGGGAGCGGCCTTGGCCGGCCTGAGTGTCCTGCGGTGGTGGGCTGCCCGGCGCACCGCCGTGTCGGCGACGGCGAGTGTGGAGGCCGACGTGCTCGAGTAGCTGAGCGGCTGGGGCTGCTCGCGAACGACCACCGGTGCGGCCGCGTACCTGGCGGTGTGAGCGCTCGCATAGCTCGGGTGCGGGACAGAGTGGCGATGGTGGACGGCCACCGCGTGGCTTGCGGCGACCGCGCCGGCGAGACGATCGCAGCGGCGGCCAGCCCGGCGACTGCCTTGGTGGCTATGGCGCCCGCACCGGCGGTCAACAGACCGCCCGTCGAACTCGCCCCCCGGCCGCACCGGCGCCGGCGACGGCGCCCGCCCCGACCGTGGCGCCCGCTCCCACCGAGGCGCCGCCGGCCCCGGCGACGTGCGCTCCGCCGGCCGAGGCCGTCGAGCCGAGCTTCGGCAGCAGCAGCTTCTTGACCACCAGCAGCGGGCCGACCGGGAGGATCGCAGCGAGCGCGTGGTTGTTGGCCTTGAGCTGCTTCTTGAAGGACCTGCAGCGCTCGCAGCCGCGGACGTGGCGTCGGGCCGGTGTGCTCAGCTTGATCAGACCCTCGGCCGCTTCGCCCAGCTCGAGGCGGACGTCCTCGCAGCTCAGCTTGCGCGCCTCGGCGGCCTCGGCCAGGGAGATGCGGGCGCGCACGAGCAGCGACTTGACCGACGGAATGGTCGTTTCCATGGCGTGGGCGATCTGGTCGTAGGAGAGGGCGTCGATCTCGCGCAGCAGCAGGGCTGTGCGCTGGCTCTCGGGAAGCTGGTGGACGTCGGCGATGAGCTCGCGGAAGCTCTCCCGCCGCAGGACCCGATCGCCCGTGGACAGGCCGTGGTCGGCGAAGTGCACGTCCATCGAGTCCACGCCGGTGGCCGACGCCGCGGCGCAGGTGGTTGAGCGAGCGGTTGCGCGCGATCCGGTAGAGCCACGGACGGACGTTGATCTCGCGCTCGTCCGCGAGAACCGCGTTGAACGCCGCGGCGAACACCTCCTGCAGGACGTCCTCGGCATCCTCGCGCGAGGCGAGCATGTGGCGGCAGAAGGACAGCAGACGCGACTGGTAGCGCGAGCACAGCGTCTCGAAGGCCGCGTGCTGCCCGCGGCGCGTGAGCGCGATCAGGCGCTCATCCGACTGCAGGCGCAGCAGGGGCGAGGGGCCGCGCAGGCCCGGCGCGCTCCTGGGATGTGTTAGGGCGGAGACCTCCATGGATGATCCGACGCTTCGATCGCTGCCGTCCTCCCCTAGGACACGGTAGCAGTGGCCGAGTTGCGGTTCCGGCGCGAGAATCGGCGCGTCGGCACACGCGCCTGTCTCTCATACACTCGCCCCTGCTTTGCCCGGGTGGCGGAATCGGTAAACGCAATCGACTTAAAATCGATGGCCCGAAGAGGGCATGTGGGTTCGAATCCCACCCCGGGCACCTGACGGTCGCAGCGAGCGGGATCCCACCCGGTATCTCATGGGCTCCCGCGAATGGGTAGAGTCGCGCCCGGTGTCGACGGACAGCGTGCAGGAGACCAGGACCTTCCACGGCGGCCGGCTGGTCGCCCGTCGCCTGAAGGCGCACGGCGTCAGCAGGCTGTTCACGCTCTCCGGCGGGCACCTGTTCTCGATCTACGACGGCTGTCGCGAGGAGGGCATCGAGATCGTGGACGTCCGCCACGAGTCCACCGCGGCCTTCGCGGCCGAGGGCTGGGCGAAGGTGACGCGCGAGCCGGGCGTGTGCGCGCTGACCGCCGGCCCGGGCGTAACCAACGGGATGAGCGCGATGGCCTCCGCGCAGGCCAACCACTCGCCGATGGTCGTGCTCGGCGGACGGGCGCCGGCGCATGCGCTGGGGGCAGGGATCGCTGCAGGAGATCGACCACGTGCCGTTCGTGCGGCCGCTGACCAAGCTGGCGGCAACCGCTCAGAGCACCGAGGAGATCCCCGGCCTCGTGGACGACGCGTTCGCCGCCGCGCTCGCGCCGCACGGCGGGCCGGCGTTCGTGGACTTCCCGCTGGACTACGTGTTCATGGAGGCCGCCGAGCCGGAGTCCGACCGATCGGACATCGGGGCTTCGAGCGCGGCCGGCAGGAGCGCGGCCGGCGAGGCGATCGAACGAGCCGGCGAGCTGCTGCGCGCGGCCGAGCGCCCGGTGATCATGGCCGGCACCGACCTCTACTGGGGTCGCGGCGAGCAGGCAGCTGGTCGAGCTGGCCGAGACGCTGCGAATCCCCGTGTTCCTCAACGGCCTGGCGCGCGGATGCCTGGCGGCCGACCACGAGCTGTTCTTCTCGCGTGCGCGCTCGCAGGCGCTCAAGGGCGCCGACGTCGCGCTCGTGATCGGCGTGCCGATGGACTTCCGCCTCGGCTTCGGGGCATCGTTCGGCGAGGAGACCGAGATCGTCGTGATCGACGCCGCGGAGCCCGAGCGTCGCCATCCGCGGACGGTGGCCGCCGAGTGCTACGGGGCGATCGCCGCGACGCTCGCCGACGTGCGCACCTCGGCGGGTGCGAGCGCCCTGGCGAGCGAGCGCTGGATCTCCGAGCTGCGGGACGCCGAGACCGAGCGGCGCGAGGGCGAGCGCGGCGAGCTCGAGGACGGCCGGGAGCCGCTTCACCCGATGAGGCTGTACGCCGAGCTTGGGACGGTGCTCGACCGCGACGCGATCGTGATCGGCGACGGCGGGGACTTCGTCTCCTACGCCGGCCGCGTGATCGACAGCTACCGGCCCGGCTGCTGGCTCGACCCCGGCCCGTTCGGCTGCCTGGGCACGGGAGCCGGATATGCGCTTGCCGCCAAGCTCGCCCACCCGGAGCGCCAGGTCGTGCTGCTGCTCGGCGACGGCGCGTTCGGCTTCTCGGGGATGGAGTTCGACACGCTCGCACGCCACGGCGTGAACGTCGTGGGGGTGATGGGCAACAACGGCATCTGGGCGCTCGAGAAGCACCCGATGGAGTTCCTGTACGGCTACTCGGTCGCCGCCGACCTGCGCCCGGGGACGCGCTACGACCAGGTCGTCGAGGCGCTCGGTGGATACGGCGAGCTCGTGCAGCGCCCGGCCGAGCTGCGCCCGGCGCTCGAGCGGGCGTTCGCCGCGGGCAAGCCCGCCCTGGTCAACGTGCTCACCGACCCCACGGTCGTCTACCCGCGCAAGTCCAACCTGGCCTGAGCCTCGCGCCCCCGCGGCCCGCGGTCGCTCATGGCGCGCCGAGCGGCCCCGCGGCCCCTTCTCACGCCGACCCGGAGCCGGCCAGGCGGAGGGCCCCTCCGAAGAGGATGTCGTGCTCTGAGACCTCGACCTGGTCGAGCTCGAACGCCCGCATGGCCTCGCCCAGGAGGATCATGCCGGCGACGATCGTGGGGGCGCGGTCGGGGTGCAGGCCGACGATCTGGCGGCGGTCCGCTTCGGTCATGTCCGCCAGGCGGGCGAGCAGCAGTTCGACGGTCGCCAGCTGCAGCGAGTAGCCGTGGACGCGCTCGGGGTCGTAGGGGTCGAGCTCCTGGTCGATCGCCGCCGCCGAAGTGGCCGTGCCGGCTACCGCTATCCCGCTCCTGACCGCCGCGCGCTCCTCGGAAGGCAGCCCGTCGAGGAACGTGTTGCGAACGTCCTGTTGGAGATCCTGAAGCTGCTCGGGCTCCGGCGGGTCGGAGTGGATATGACGCTCGCTCATCCGCACCACCCCCGCCGGCAACGAGGTGTGAAAGCCCGCCGTGTGGCCCCGTCCGACGACGAACTCGGTCGATCCACCGCCGATGTCGACCACGACGGTCGGCTCGGCCGGGGCCGCCTGGTCCTCGGCCGGCCGATCGGACATCGCCCCGAGGAACGTCAGCTGGGCCTCTTCCTCGCCGCTCAGCACCCGGGCGTCGAGGCCGAAGTCCTCGACCACCCGGGCGGCGAACTCGCCGCCGTTGGCCGCGTCGCGGACAGCCGAGGTGAGCACCGCCAGATTGGCCTCGCAGCCGTGGGAGTCGATCGTCTGACGATAGTCCGCCAGCGTTGCGAACACGCGCTCGGCCGCCTCATCCGACAACGAGCCTTCCGAGTCCACCCCCGCCCCCAGCCGGGTCACCTCCGAGCGCCTGACCAACTGGTCCACCGATCCGGTCGCCCGATCGACGTCCGCGATCAGCAGGCGGGTTGAGTTGGTTCCGATGTCCACCACCGCCACGCGCACCGGCGGCATGCTAGAGGTGTGGGGGCACAGGCGTGTGGACATAGAACGATCAGGGGGACCGATGAGCGAGCAGCAGAGCAAGGGCGTGGCGCTGGTGACCGGCGCCAATCGCGGGATCGGGCAGCGAGGTCGCCCGTCAGCTGGCCGAGCGCGGATATGAGGTGTTGTTGAGCGCCCGTCATCGTGATCAGGCAGCCACAGTGGCGAGAGAGGTGGCCGGGAGCACCGGCGCGAGCGTCACACCGGTCACGCTCGACGTGGCCGACCCACAGAGCATCGCCTCGGCAGCCGAGCAGCTGCAGGGCGATCCGGGGCGGTTGGACGTCCTCGTCAACAACGCCGGCATCGGCAGCGACTTCGGTGTGGCCGGCGTCGCCCCCGACTTCGATGCCATCCAGCGAGCGCTCGACACCAACTTCTACGGCGCCTACCGGCTCACCGTCGCGCTGCTCGACCTGCTCCGCCAGAGCGCCCATCCGCGGATCGTCAACGTCTCAAGCGGGATGGGCGGCGTGGCCGAGATGGGCGGATGGTCGCCCGGCTACCGGGTGTCCAAGGCCGCCCTCAACGCTCTCACGCGAATTCTCTCCACGGAGCTCCACGGCGAGCGCTTTCTCGTCAACTCAGCCTGTCCGGGTTTCGTCAACACCGACATGGGCGGGCCGATGGGCGCGACCAAGAGCGTCGATGACGGGGCCGCCGGCATCGTGTCCCTGGCCACGCTCCCCGACGACGGCCCCACCGGCGGGTTCTTCAGGGACGGCAAGCCTGTTGCGTTCTGAGGATGCGGACGGGGGCGGGGCGGGGGACGGAGATGATCCTGGCTGTTGGCGCGTTTCTTTGCTAGAACATAAGGAGCGACGCGGGGTGGAGCAGTCTGGTAGCTCGTCGGGCTCATAACCCGAAGGTCGCGGGTTCGAATCCCGCCCCCGCTACCTGGAGATTGCCCCGACCGCCCTTGTGGCGGTCGGTGTGCGTTAAGCGTGGCGGCAAGCTTGAGGGCGCGGTTGGGCTTGTCGTGTGTGGCGGTGACGTCGAACGTCTCGAGGATCTCTGCGAGTTCGTCGGCGGTTGCTGATCTCAGTGGGTCGCGTAGGTCGGGGACGGCGTCGAGCGCGGCCTTGATCTCATGAGCCTGGAGCGTTTGGGCCTGTTGACCTCTGGTGGCTCGGATGGCGTCCTCGATGATTTTGCGGCGGGTGCCGAGCTCGATGATTCGTTCCTTTGCGAGTGCGACGACGGGATGGTGGGGGTCGTCGTGCTCCTCCATGCGCAGCGACTGCCGGCGTCGGGCCTGGTCAATGTCTTCAAGCTCCGCTCGTAGACGCTTCAGCTCTTCGGTGTGCTGGTCATCTTGATCGCCGCTAGCGCGGGCGAGTTCCTCGCGGAGGCGTTTGAGCCGCTCGGGTCCGAATAGCCGGCGGTCCATGAACTCGAGCACGGCATCGAGGACTGTGTCCTCCTTGATCTGCAAAGCGCCGGGGTGTCCCGCGACGCGCGCAGCGCTGTTCCCGCGGTTGGCGCTGACGCGGCAGCGGTAGTAGTTGGAGCCCTTCTGGTGGGTGCCCTCCATCCGTCGTCCGCATAGCGAGCAGCGAACCCGGCCGCGCAGCACATAGACGCGTCCTGCGCGTCTGGTGCGCCGTGTGGGGTAGGCAGCCGGCGCTTCCTCGGCGGCGTCCATGTTGTCGTGGGCGCGGTCATCGACTTGGTCGAACAGCTCCTTCGGGACGATCGCGGGGTGGGTTGGCGTGGCGCTCCAGACCCATTGCTCACGGGGCCGGATGCGGGGTCGTCCAGGGCGCTTGTCGTGGCGGCCCCAGACGTTGTAGCCCGTGTACTTCGGATTGCGCAGCATCGCCCAAAGCTGCGAGCGGTTCCAGGTCTTCCCGAGCGCCATCTCGTCCGTGGGGTTGGCGGCCGGCGGCGGATAGCGGGCGAGATCGCTGTTGAGCTTGTTGATGATCTCCCCGAGCCCACGCCGGCGCAGGCAGTAGTCCTCGAAGATCATCAGCACGACCGGGGCGCGCACGGGGTCGAGAATGAGACGGTGCTTGCGCTTGCCCTCCCGGGCTCTGGCCGGGTTGGGATGCCGATGCTCCTCCAGCAGGTAGCCATACGGTGCTCGGCCGCCGGTGTGCCAGCCCTGGCGAACGCTCTCCTCCATCCCGCGGCGGCTGCGTTCGATCAGGTCGCGCACGTACCACTCCGCGACGCCCTGCTTGATCCGCCGGGTGAGGACCGAGGTCGCATCGGTGGACATCGGCTCATCAGCAGCGAACAGCCCAATATCTCGTCGTTCGAGATCACGCTCGATCCGTGTCGCATCCGCCGTCATCCGTGAAAGACGGTCGATGCTCTCAACGATCACCGCGTAAAACGGATCTCCATGATATGCGGCGGCGAGCAGCTCTGGCAGTCCGCCAGCCCAAGGGATCGCGACCCTCTCGCGCCACGCACTGCCGCCCTGACCGCGATCCTCCAGAGCCTTGCGCCCACTCTCGATATCCCAGTAGCAGCAGACGATCTCACCGCCGGAAGCCGCCACGGCACGCTCGCAGGCCGAGAGCTGGCGCGGAATCGACAGAGAGGGATCCTGCGCGTCGTCGCTCGACACGCGCCCATAGAACGCAAAGGACTTCACCCTGCAACCCCCTTGTTGGATTCGAGAGCGGTCAGCTTGACCAGGGGGTCGGCACGGTGAGCTGCGGCCGCTACGCCGGGACCGGCAATCGACGACATCGACTACTCACTGCACGCGGAAACAGAAGCGTGAGCCACGTGCGCGACGAAGCACGAGCGTTAACTACTTCCTGCGGAAAAACTCTTTGGGATGACGAACGGCCGCGCTTGTTGAGGGCGCGGCCGTTCGTGATTGAGTGGTGCTCTGGTCAGGAGCGTTTGGAGTGTTTCACCGGGCTCGGATGGCGAGGGTGTCGGCGTCATAGGCGAGGATCGCCCACTCGGTCCAGATCCGCTGGCCTTCGTGGCCCTTCAGGCGGCTTCGGTCCAGGCCGTAGCGGCGCTTGAGGTGGCTGATCCGACCCTCTGCGCCGGTTCGGTAGCGCTTGAGCCTGCGGTTGGTGCGTCTGGAGCCGGGTTCTTGGCGGCCGGAGATGAACACTTTTTCTGGCTCGAGCTCTGCCAGCGCCTGGCTGGTCGGGCCGGTCTGGAAGCCGCCGTCGAGGGCTACCTCGCGTGGGGAGACCCCGAGTCGTTTGAGCTCCGCGACTGTGTCGGGCAGCAGCGTGTTCTCGACAGGGTTCCCAGGCGCGGTCGATGCCGGCAGGATCAGCCCCCGCGCCCCGCGCTTGGTGTTCTCGGTCACCTCCGCCAGCTGGGTGACATACCCAAACTCGTTCGGCTTGCCCAGCTTGCCCTTGCGGATCGGGCGGGCATCCGGGTCCGTGAGCGACACGATCCGGTCTGTGATCGGCTCGCCCTTCACACGCTTCGTGATCTGCGAGGCGACCTTCTCGCACCGGTCTGCGAGCTGCTCGAGCGTGGCGGCGGTCTTCAGCTTCGCCTGTGCGCCACGGCCACGCGCCTTGCGCCTGGCGAGGGCAGCGAGCTTGCGTGCCTCCTTGACCGAGCACTCCAACAGATCGCCGGTCTGGCCGGTCAACTTCAGCACCTGCGCCTTCGCCTCCCCCGAGCGAGCCCGGATCGTTCGGGTGATCCCCCGCAGCCGGCGGCCCATCGCTTGTGAGCGATCCCGCACCCGCCGCTTCTGCTCGCCGATGAGCTTGGCGAGCCGCCGGCCCTCCCGCGCCAACGCCCGCACCCCGTGCGCAGCAAGGCCCGCGTCCGTCGGGTACTTCACATCCGCCTCGACCACGGTCGAGTCGATCCGCACCGCACGAGCACGAAAGCGCTTCTCGCGCGTGGCCTTCACGATCAATGTGCGCGTCAACTCCGACACCGTCTCCGGGCCGACCCGCCTGGTGAGCTTTCTGACCGTCGACTCGTCCGGCACCCGCTCGCTCAACGAGATCCGACAGAACCGCCGCAAGTGAATCGAGTCCGAGACCTCCGCCACAAGCGTTCGATACCCCCACCGGTAGCGCGCCTTGAGCACCATCAAGCGAACGAAGCTCTCCATCGCGATCGTCGGGCGACCATCCGTCAACACCGCCCGGCCCGACTCCGACCCCTCTTGGCGAAAACGCTCCACGATCGGGCCAAGCAACCGAGGGTCTGAGAGCAGCCGATCCAGCGCCGCCAGATCCCGCGGCAGCTCCTTGACCTCGACCGGCAACGCCTCGTCCCACAAGCACTCCGCCTGCCCCGCAGACAACGTCAACATACCGACCCCTTTCGACCAGAAACCCGCTCATTTGCAGGACATTCTGGCCGTCAGGCCGGACGGAACAAGCCCCCTTTTTCCGCAGGAAGTAACTAGCGCGTGATCCCGAGGTCCAGGGTTGCTGCTGCTCGAAGCTCTCGACGACCGCGAATGCCCCGATGGGCTTGATCGCGGGGGGAGCCTGCTGCCCCGCCCGATCCCGCTGGGGACGACGCGCTGCTACGCGGCCGCCTGTAGCCCTCGGTCAGCTGGGGTCTGCCGAAGCTCAGCGAAGGACTCGACCGATAGGACGACCGCACGCATCTGTCCGTGCTTGGTGAGCACGAACTTTTCGGAGTCTCCGCGCTCGAGGAGGTCGACCATTCGATTGAGCTCCCGCATCGCGTCCCGTACTGTCCGCAGCTCCTCGTTGGAGACCTCGACCTTGCCCAATGTGTCCTCCTGATCGCGTCGGATTGCCCTAGACGCAGGCATCTTAGGTGCCGTCGTGGACACCATGATCCTGATCACGACATCAATGTCGCACTTTACGTCCGATAGGTCGTCCACAATGTCGTTCAAGTCACGAACACGAGGTCCCGATCGGCGAGACATCGCTGGAGGAACGCCATAGATGTATGAGATCGATGTACTCAAGATCGGCAACGAGAAGGATGCCGACGCCATCACGGCGCGCTTTACTCGACCAGACACTGGCGGAATGGCCCACGTCGTCATTGACGCCGGCTGGCAGGCGGACGGCGACACCGTCGTCGCCATGCTCGAACGCTACGGTGCCCCGAAGGTGGACGTCGCAATCGTGACCCACCCTGACGGCGACCACATCGGCGGCATGGGCAAGGTCTTCGATCGCTTTAGTGTCGACCACCTGCTCATACATCGCATCGATCAACGCGGGGGCGCGACTCTCCCGGCGGCCAAAGCGGTCCAGGAACTGGTAGCGAAGGCCGAGAGCGGAGGGACAACAGTCACCGAACCGAAACCCGGCCTCGACTGGGGCAATGGCGCGCTCATCATCCTGGGGCCGAGTGATGCGTACTACGACCAACTTGTCGCCGAGGAGCTGGGAGGCGCCGTCGCAAAGACGGCCACCCTCGCGCTCCGCGAGGCATTCAGGTCGCTAGCCGATCGGATCCTTGATCACCTCCCGATCGAGGTCCCGTTCGACGACGGGCCCGGTTGCGGACCGCGAAACAACTCCTCCGTGATCACGCTACTGCGCCTTGACGACAAGCGGGTTCTGCTCACCGGAGACGCCGGCGTGCCTGCAATCAATGCCGCGCTCGACTACGCGGAAGCCGCGAGCCTCGACGCAGTTCGACCAACCCTCGTGCAGATTCCACATCACGGGAGTCGTCGCAACGCCTCATCGGCGCTGCTTGATCGAATGCTCGGGCCAATCGGCCAGGATTCCGCTGGTGTCTCGTTCGTGAGCGTTGTTTCAGAAACCGATCCAAAGCATCCAGCCGGCCGCGTCGTAAACGCTTATAAACGACGTGGCTATCCGTACGTTTGGACGGCTGACTGCCCGAAATTGTGGGGTAGCCCTGATGCTCCGCCGCGCCCGGACTACTTCCCAGCGGCAATGGGGCAGCCGTTGGCTGAACTCGACGACGATGTCTGACATCTACACGCGCTGAAGATGGACAAGCTTCCCTTCTCCGTCTACGACTTCTTTGGATATCTATCTGCGGGATTTGTGCTGCTTGTAGGCCTCGCTGCCGCCTTTACCGGCACCGAATCGTGGCAGCGTACCCCGGGCGCCATGGTCGGGCTCCTGCTCGTGGTTGTGGCATACACCGCTGGACACGTCATCGCGAACGTCTCTGGCTACCTGATCGAGGGGACCCTCGTCCGCAGGGTTCTCGGCACGCCAAGCACCGTACTGTTTCGAGAGAGCCGGTCGCGATGGGCGAGGCTCCTACCTGGCTACTATCGGCCGCTTCCAACCGAGCAGCGCCAACGGGTTCTCAGCCGTGCTGCCGAAGCCGGGATCACCGGCCCCGGCGAGGGTCTCTTCTACCACTGTTTTAGCGCCGCAAAGGAGCGCGAATCCACGATGGTGCGGCTCAGCACGTTCATCAACCTGTACGGCTTCTGCCGCAATATGGCGGTCTCGACGCTGATCGTCGCGGTCGTACTATTCACCGGCACGCTGCTCGGTACTGCGAAGACCGGCCACCTCGCGGCTCCAGGTTGGTGGGCTGCCGGCGCCTTCCTCGCGTCGATCGGATTGTTGTATCGCTATCTGAAGTTCTTCCGCCACTACAGCGTGGAGGTCTTCGTGAGCTACGCCGAGCCACCGTCTGGGTAGAGGATCTAGCGACTGATGCTCAAAGACCTGATCGCTCAAGCATGCTGCCGCGAGATACGACGCAAGCTGCGTCGTCTTGGGGTGCTTGGCGCACTTGTTGGCGCGTACTTTGCAATTCACGTCGAGCTCCCTCTGGACATCTCGATAGCCACAAGAGAGGCGCAAGCTGCGATGGCGGGTCTCCAGCGCTCAATGGAGCGCACATTGGCCCAGTCAAGGCACCACATCCTTGAGATGCGTCGCCTGCAAGCGCAACTATCCAAACGGAGTCACCCACGCATTGCTGTAACAAACTACGACAGAACTAATTGAGGTGTTGCCGCATGGCAGTTCTATATTCGATTGGAGTATCCAATTCGCCCACGGGGCAGGAGGAGCATCGGTATGGCTGATTTTGAGGTGATCTTCGCGGATGTGGGACAGGGTGACTGCACGCTAATCCGCCTGCCCGACGGCGAGTACATGCTGGTGGACGTCTACCGCTGCCCCGACCACGGCATCGACATCTTCAAGCTCCTGGACGACGTGCTGCCCGAGGCGACGACGGGCGCAAGCGCCTGAAGTACCTGGTCATCACCCACGCCCACGACGACCACATCACCGGGATCGGCGATCTCTATGACCGCTACGCCGTGGAGTGGCTATGGGTTCCCCAGTATGAGGATCGCAAGCAGGTCGCCAAGCACTTCGGCGAATACCAGCGCGTGATCGATGAGCACCCCGAGGAGAAGATCAAGCAGCCGCAGGGCAGCCGCACCCCGCTGGGCGAGAAGGACCCCGATCTCGACCTAGGCGAGGAGCTGACGGTCCGTTGCTTCTCACCGCCCGGCTACATCGAGATCGAGGAGGCCCTCAGCGAGGACGAGGCCAAGCAGCTCGTGCACGAGAACTGCCTTGTTCTTAAGCTCGCGTTTGAGGACACATCCGTGATCCTCACGGGTGACTCGAACCTCGCCTGCTGGGAGCGGATCCTCGACTACTACAAGGGCCGCACCGAAGAGCAGACGGGCACTGAGGTGCTGAAGGCCGACATCCTGCACGCAAGCCATCACGGCTCCCGCACCTTCTTCAAGGACGGCGATGAGGACTCAGAAGCTTCCCTGGAGGCGCTCGAGACGATCGCGCCCGACGCGGTCGTGGTCTCCGTCGGGGAGGACAATCGCCACGGGCATCCTCACGAGGACATGATGGACGCCTACCGCGAACAGGTCGGCGAGGAGTTCGTCTACGAGACCCGCCAAACCGGCACGGTGATCATGGAGGTCGACGCCGGAGCGCTCTACCGCATCATTCTCGACCCAGGCGCCTACGCCGAGGACTACGGCTGGAGCGATGACGACGACCAAGACGGAGGCGATGAGGGCGATCCCGGCGGCGGCGGTGGCGGGACGCTCGCAGCCGGCGTTCTGGTCGGTGGCGCGCTGACAGCTGCGGCTATTGCCAAGCGCCGTCGGCGGGGCAGCCCGACGCGACTTGACGATCAGCCGGCCGCGTGAAGCCCTGGCACGAGCGCTTCCCCAGCATCTACGACTACGAGCGGAGCTTCTGGCTCGACAAGGGCTTCGAGCAAGCCCGGCTGCGCCCGGGGGAGGAGATCTCCTTCATCGGCACGATCACCGCCAGGGTCAAGCTTGATCAGCGCCTTCAGGAGCGCCAATTCAAGGTGCGGGTCGTCTATCCGCCGGGCTACCCCTACATACCGCCGCACGTCGAGTTCCTCGATCCGAAGATCAAGCGCGCCCGCCACCAAGGCCTCGACGGCGCGCCCTGCCTATTCCCGCCGGCGGCCTGGACACTGAGCTTTCCCGCCAGCGAGTTCTACATCGCGATCGAGCGCTGGCTGGACTGCCACCTGCAAGGCAGCTTCCCGCGAGAGCTCGCGCTGTATGAGCTTCCCGAATATCTTCCCGCCAGCTCGTTCTCGATTCTCGCGGCACCAGAGCTCCTCGAGCTCGTCAACGGCGAGAGCGGGGGAGGCTTCAGCGTTGAGGAGCTGCTCGGCCACGGCCTCGGTGTTCTTTGGTCGCTGAACGAACAGATCATCGGCCGCGAGCTGCTGGACGCACTCGCCCCGACCAGAACGCGCAAGCTCGAAAAGCGGGTGGGGCGGTGGTACCGCCTCGGCGAGGAGCCGGCGCCCGTTCAGAACACGGCCGAGCTCCAGAAGCTTCTGGAGTGCCACGGCCACCGCGTCGACCTAAGCAAACGCCCACAGCTGACCAGGCATCTGATCGGGCTCGTCTTTCCCGACGCGGCACTTCAGGAGGAGCGCTTCCTGACGCTCGATCTCGGCGTCAGCTCAAAGAAGGAGCAGGCGGAGGTCGCCAAGGGCTGGCGCGTGCGATCCCCACGCGCCTACATCGTCTCCCACGAGGAGCTCTTTCGGCGCCTGGAGGGAGTGCGCGACGTTGCCCAGCTTGCAGAGAAGCGGGTCGTCTGCTTCGGCCTCGGCGCGATCGGCTCGTCCATGGCCGTCGCGCTCACGCGGGAGGGAGTAGGGGACTTCATGCTCTGCGACCCCGACATGCTCCGCCCCGGAAACATCATCCGTCATGCGCTTGACCTGCTGACTGTCGGCCAGTACAAGGCCGAAGCCGTCGAGTCTGCGCTGGCCCGCATCAACCCGTCGATCGCCACCGGATCCGAGACGGAAAACCTCACAAACCCCGACGTGATCACTTCGAGGCTTCGCGACGCGAGCATCGTCCTGCTCGCGGTCGGAGATGACCTGCGCGAGGAGCTGATCGGCGAGATCATCGCCACCGGCGAGCAACCCCCGCCGCTGATCCTCGTCCGCACGCTCCATGCTGGTGCCGTCTTTCGCGTCGCACTGGTCCGTCAGGGCGTCGACGCGTGCTTGAGATGCCTCGTCGATTACCAGGTAGCGCAGCACCCCGATTGGATCTCCGTCCCCGCTGCAGATCTCGCCGATGTCTATGACGCGGGCTGTGCTTCGCCCGCCCGCCCAGGGGCGGGGCTCACCGGCCAGCAAGCGGCTCTCTTTGCTGCGGCCCGCGCATTGGAGGTTCTGGAGGACCGCGCGGGCGAGAGCAACCACTGGCTGTGGGTCGAGCGGCCGGTCCCAGGCGCCGATGCCCGCCTGCAGACGCCGATGACCCTCTACCAGGCCCGCTTCCAGCCTCGCCCCGGCTGTCCCATCTGCGGTGTATGAGCAAGTGTCTATTCCCGCGGCGGTGCGCGCGGCGCTCGCGGGCCACGCGTCCTCAATCACTGGGCACGAGACAGGCGGAATTCTTCTCGGCCACCAAGAAGATGCCACCACGCTCAGGGTCTCCAGAGCAAGCCCGCCAGGACCCCGCGCATTGCACAGCCGATTCGCATTCTCCCGAGACACTCGGTTTCTGCAGCGATATCTCGATGAAATCCACGACCGCAGCGAGGGCAGCGAGGACTACATCGGCGAGTGGCATGTGCACCACGCACTCGACGCGCCACCCAGTCGCACAGACCGCCGATCGCTGTGGCGGATCGCCCGCCGCCAAAACTACGCCACCGACAATCCCATCCTGCTCATTGTGGAGCAGACATCTACACAGCGCCGCTACCGCGCCTATGGCTTTGTCGCGAAACCCAAGCGGGCCCACAACGAGTTGCGCGTCGAACCGATGCCGTAGCAGGCGGTCGAACCTCAGTCCTCCGAAAGCGCTTGACGCGGTCCACACGCGCGCCTTGTCGCAGGCAGCCACAGTGCGAGTTTGTGTTCAACGAGCGACAGCACCACGCTACGCCGCGGGTAGGACGGGGCCACAGTGCGTATGTACGAAGCGTATCGTTTTGATGCCCTTCGTGCCTTAGGGGTCCTTGCGCAGTTCGTATCAATACGATACGCTTCGTACATCATGCCGGGAAGAACCTTCACGACGCTGCTTGATCATGCTCAGCGGCAGTACGGCTATCTAACGCCGGACGACGCGCGAGAGCTGAACGTCGACCCGACCCAGCTGCGCTTGATGGCGGCCCGCCAAACGCTGGAGCACCTCGGCCACGGCTTGTATCGGATGCCGATGGTGCCGGCCACGAAGCTGGACGCTTATATGGAGGCGGTCTTGTGGACTGGCCGGCGGGGTGTGCTCAGCCACGAGACCGCTCTGGACCTGTACGAGCTCTGTGACGTGAATCCGAGTGCCATCCACCTCACGGTCCCGAGCGGCTTCCGCACCCGCAAAGCGGTCCCGGAGATCTACCGGCTGCACCGTTTCGATCTCGACCCGGCCGAGGTCGGCTGGCACGAGGGCATCCCTATCGTGACCCCGGAGCGAGCCATTCTCGGCGGCATCGAACAGGCGCTCGGCTGGCAGCTCATCGACCAGGCGATCGAAACGGCTCGTGCTAGGGGATTCATCACCAAGCCAGCCGCAGACCGGCTGGCCGCTATGCGTCACCTGCCGCAGGCGGCTCGCGGTGGCTGACAACGTCAAGAAGCTGCCGGGTGACGTCAGCCATCTGCAGCGGCTCATCGGCGACCACGCCCCTGACCGAGGTATGCCGCCGGCGCGGTTGCAACGGTGGCTGAACGCCATGATCATCACCGCTGTCCTTGACCGGGTTCGCGATGAGGACGGTGAGCCCATCTTCCTGCTCAAGGGCGGTCTGGCGCTGGAGCTGCGCCTGCAGCTGCGAGCCCGTGCCACCGGCGACTACGACGCGGCGTTCCGAGCGCGGACCGGGGAGGCCATCGACCGCCTCGACGAGGCGTTGGCACAGCCCTGGAATAACTTCAACGTGACCCGTGACGCGCCCGAGACCATCCCTAACACGAAAGCAGTGCGGGTTCGCCTGCGGCTGAGCTACAAGCGCCGCAGCTGGGGCAGTGTCCAGCTCGAGATGGCACCCGTGGAGGGCCAGATGGGCCGGGAGCTCGACCGCGTAGAGGCCATGTCGTTGGACCAGCTGCAGATCCCCCTGCCCGAGATTGCGCACTGTGTCTCCCTGCGCTACCAGGTCGCGCAAAAGCTCCACGCCTGCACCGAGGTCTTCGACGAAGGGCGCGACAACGACCGGTTCCGCGACGTCATGGACATCCTCCTGGTCGAAGATCTGCTGTACGACGTCGGCCTTGGCCATGTGCGCGAGGCCTGCGTGGACATCTTCACGGTGCGCGACAAGCACGCCTGGCCCCCGACCCTGACCGTGTATGACAGCTGGCGCGATCCGTTCGCCAAGCTGGCCCGCGAGAACGGCTTCAGACCCCAGGACATCGACGAGGCGGCAGTGGCTCTGACCGCGCTCTGCCGCAATCGAGAGCGCGACCAGCACCCCCCAGGTGAGCTGATAATGACGGACCAGTAACGCTGCCTCTTGAGACTCCCGTGTCAGACGCCGAGGAGGCGAGGAAGTGAACGCAGGTGTGAGCGTGAAGATGCAGGGCTCGCAGGAGCGTGCCACTGGCGACTCCGTGGCCAGCCTGCACATACCCGATGAGCTTGCCCCGGCCGAGGGCGAGGCGGCGGTCCTGTCGATGGTCATGGTGCGCGACAGCGCGTCGTGGGCGCTCGCCTCGGGATCCCTCCTCACGGTTCCCGTCGATGTCGCCTGGATGAGTTGGCAGCGGTGGCGGGAACGACAGCCCCACGCCCGTGCTCCAATGGAGCATGAAGGTCGACTGGACCTCGGCCCCATCTTCTGCGCCGAACCGTTCGCCGACGTGCGCGCGGTGCGAGCGATCGTCGATCCCGAGGGCTGGCGACCGCTCATCGAAAGCGTCGGCGAGGGACGCATCGACGTGTCAAGCTGCCCATGCTCGGTGGCGATCACCAAGTCCACATCGACGGTGCTCCTTGGCCAGGGCGGCAAAGGCGCGGAATACGAGGTCGTGGCCAGTGCCCGGCGGCCGGTACTGGGCGTCGTAGCGACGCTCGAGTCGCACGAGCTGCCCGAGACCAGCGACACCTGGCAGCTAGCGATGCCTCCCAACCTTGAGCGGGGCCTCGATCTCGCGCGCATGTCCTCGGAGCGGTCTCTCGTGCATTGGCCGAAAGGGCTCCTAGGCATCAACTGGCTTGGTGGCAGCGACTTCGCCCCGCCCGCGCGGTTTGTAATCGGCAGGACGCAGTCGACAGCGTGGATCTCCCGCGTCAAGCCGGACTTCGACAACGAGGCGCTCATCATCTCGATCGCGTGGGACGAGCACGCGATCGACCCGCTGGGTTGCTCGCTCGTGCTGCGGGTCGAGAGCGGCGGGCTCCCGCTGCTCGTGCGGGTTCAGCGGATCTCCGACCTTCCTGAGTTGTCCGAGGCTATCGGCCATCCTGAGCCTCGCGAGGTGTCGTGGCACGAGCGCACGCTCGACGTTCGCTTGCCTCGCGGTGCGCGCCGAACCGACTGGGGACTCACGCTGCTCACGAGCGACGGTAAGTTGCTCGACGAGCGGCCGGTCGCGAAACGGTTCGAGCAGGTGAAGATGGCGATGCACGTCAACGGGGCATCTGAGTCATCCTCGGTGGTCGACATCGGTGACAGAAAGCCACAGCCGTCTGACGCCGAGCGCGACGCAGCCATACGGGCGACGGTTGCGGCTGAAGCCGAAGCTCGGGAAGCTGCGGCTGGCCGGCGCATCTCGACCGCTGGCGAGCTCGAGCGCTATCTGCGCTGGCGATTCTCGTGCCGCGCCGGGGAGCTGCTCGTGCTCGATCCACATCTACTCGACCACAAGCCGGAAGACGTTGTGACCTTCCTCGCTGGTCTCGGCCGACCCGTTCGCGTGCTCGCCCGATCCGTCCCACCGGCCGCCCAAGTCCCGCTCAGCGCAGCACTGCAGATCGACGCGCGCCCGTTGCCCAACGGGATCAGCACCCTGCACGATCGGATCTGGATCGTCGGCGAGACGGGGATTCTCGTGGGCGCGTCGGTGGGGAGCTTCCTGGCCGACCCCACGGGTGTGCCGCGCCGCGCCACCACTGCCACCGATCTACCGTTCGCCGACACTGTGCTCTGGCGGGAACGATTTGCGGCATGGTGGCCTACGGGCTCTCGACCCTGACGGTCACAGGCTCTCCCCAGCGTCGCGCGACGTCCTGGTACGACCCACGTCATAGATACCACCACTCTTCGATACGGAGAACGCGGTCGCGGGTAGGTGTTTCAATCCCGCCCCCGCTATGACAAACATCAGCGACCGCCCCGGGGCCGGTCGTCGTGTCTCAGGACTATGTCGGCCCACCGCGCAAACGTCAGCGAAGGACAGCATCTTGAGCTCCCGGTCGAGGAGCTCCTGCGTCGCGCGCGTCCGCTGCCGCCGCATGATGAGATGGTGATCGAGGATCTCAGCCCGGAGGAGGGCGAAGCCTTTCTCCACGCTGTGGAGTCGTGAGCCCGGGCAAGTCGCGCGGGCCAATCGTCATTGACACGGACGTCTTCAGCGCGGATCTCGTTCCGGGATCGCGCTTGACTGAGCTATACGCTCCAATCGTCACCGGGCGGCCGGCGTTTGTCTCGTTCCAAACCGCTGCTGAGTTGCGCTACGGCGCGCTCCGTCGAGGTTGGGGCGAGGTGCGGCTCAGGCTCGATGCGAAGATCGCGAGGACAGAGGTGGTGCACTCGGGGCCGGAGCTCGTACAGGTCTACGCTCGCCTTCGGGCCGATTGCGAGGCACTGGGTCACGCACTGGGACAACGTGAGCACAACGCCGATCGCTGGATCGCGGCGACCGCGCTCCGTCTCGGGGTGCCGCTTGTCTCCAACGACGGGATCTTTCAAGACGTTCCCGGCCTGAACATCGAGACGCTCACCCGCACCTGATTGCTGGTGAACCGCCCCGGGAGTTTTGGAGGCCTGATCTGACCAACGCCTCCAACTTTCACGGGGCGGTTCAGTTGACGTTTCGAGGAGGAACGATCTCTCGGCGTCATGAGACCGCCTACTCTGGCTCAGCCCCTTCGTTGAGGCTCGTGAGATCCTGGTCGTAGACATCGCCGAGCAGCGCCGCCGCCCAGTCCGTAGCGCTCACGGCCGCGGCCAGCGCAACGGAACGATCGAGCGATGTCGTTGGCTCGTCGTAGCGAAGCTCAGCAGCCCAAGGCGTGAGCCATCCGATGCCTGCAAACTCGTTGGGGACTTCGGTCGCCGATGTCTGGACCTGCTCGACAAGCTGCTCCAGATCGTGCGTGCGCGGCAGTTCCACTTCGGCGAGCACAAGTGCGACCTTGAGAGCCTTCTCGACGGCTTGCTGAGCATGGAAGCCTATAGCGCTGTCGTCGATCTCGACGTCGTCGGCAAGCACCCGACAGGCATAAGCATCACCCCTGGCGCGGCGAAGCAGCATCTCGGCGTACTCGACGTGCTCAGGACTCGGCGACAACGCGCCCCTCGCGCAGCGCTCGATCGACCATCGTGCCCTTGACCTTCGCGCGCCGCCGGACGAGTGCCTCGTCCATGACGATCACATCCACCGGAACGGCGAGGTCGCGCAGCGCGCGCCGAAGTCTGACCTCCTCAGCGAGACGGTCCTTGACCTCGTGCTCGATCACAAGGAAGTCGAAGTCGCTGCCTTCATCGGCGTCTCCGCGAGCGTGTGAGCCGAACAGGATGACCTTCGCGGGCGCAGACGCAGCATCGATCAGCGCCCGGCCGGCGCGCTCGATCATCTCTTCGGCGACGACGCTGTTCATGATGGGAGCGTACAAGGTCGCCCGCAGCGGGCATCGAGCTGGAGCCCTATCGTCGAAGGTCCCACAGCTCCTCAATCCGGTAGGCGATCCCGGTCGCTGATAGGTGTTCAGTCCCCTCCTGAGATTCGAGACCGTGACACCGGCCGCTGGCGGACGATCTTGCGCTCTCGCGTCTCGCTCCGACTCGACAGCGCCGGATCGTTCGCCCGAGACGCTCGCGACCCCGGCGAAGGAGGCGTCTCGAACGAGCGCTGTGCGAGGACGCTCTCCAGTTGTCCGGACCACGCGCCGCGCGGAGTGCCGCTCAGCGGTCGACAGACCGCTGAGCGGCTGCTGAAGCCGCCTCCCTTCGCTAGGAGGCGAAGACGCGGTCGGCGACGCGCGTGTCGCCGATGGTGTCAAATGAGACCAGTTTGCCGTCCCTGTAGGTGAGCACGTCTGCGCCCTCCGTCGTCTCGCCCTCGAGATGCACCGTGGTGAGGACCACGACCTTCTCGCCGTCGGCGATGAAGTCGTGGGGGGCGGTGCTGAACTCCTTGCTCAGGAACTTTCCCCATAGCTCGCCCACGGCCTGCTTGCCCTTGTGGACGCCGGTCAGCGCGTTGTTGCCGCGCACGGTCCACTTGATCGAGTCGTCGATGTCACGCATCGCGCCCTCTGCGTCGCCCCTGCTGAATGCCGCGTAGGCGTCCTGTGCAGTCTGCTTGTTCTCTTGTGATCCCATTGCTCAGATCCCTTCATCTCGTTTGACCACGGACCTCGCGACGATACGCCGGTCGCGCCATTCGTGCCGAGCGATACGCATCGCGAGCATCAACCACCCCCCGGCGGCGCGCACGGGCAATGAACAACATGCGAGAGCCCGGACCGAGTGCGCCCAGACCTCTGCTCTAGCCATGTCGAAGGAGGCACCCCGAGCGCACTCGGCGAGACACTTGCCAGCCGTCCGGAGCGGCCATGGGTTTGCGAAGTGCGTCGTGCCTCGTTTGCCACGACAGCAGCACGGTGGCGCCAGGCGCCTTGCTCTGCCTGCGATGCAGGTCGTGCGGATTAGCGAGGTAGCTCTGCTTGTAGCCGGGTTGCGAGGCGGACGGAGGCATCGATCTCGACTTGGCGGATCGAGACGCTCTCGACGCTGAGCCCGAATGGAACACCGACGCGCCGGCAGAATGCGATCAGCTCTACGGCCGTAGCGACGGCTTGATCGTAGGACGCGTCGAGCGTGTCATCCGCGTGGCGCAGCTCGTTCTCGACCCAGCGCGGCACATCGACACCGAGCCATTGAACGAACTCCAGTGTCTTCACCGAGCCGCAGACCGAGAACGTGAAGACGATCGGTGCCGGTTTGAGGTCACGAGCGACGCACTCGTAGTGATAGTCGGAGACCAAGTCCTTCGCGGCATTGACGTCATAGACGATCTGGGTGACAAAGAACGAGCAACCCGCAGCCTGCTTTGTCAGCAGACGGAGGTGCTCCCCGCGCCCGCGCGCGTGGCGCTCTGGGATCGCGACACCTCCGAGGAGGAGATCCGGACGCACCTCGCTCCTGAGTTCGTAGGCCCGCGGCAGAGAGGTCGCGACCGGCTTTTCACGGGACGACGCACCGACGAACACCGACAGCGCCTGGGTTGGGGCTTGTTCTCTGAGCCACGAGCGAAGACGTTGCTCAGGGTACTTGCTGACAGCGCGGTACACGATGGCAGGCACTTCCAAGCCGACGAGATCGCGAGCGAGGTAGTCGGCCGGGTCCATCGTGGGTAGGAACGGAAATGGGCGCTCCTCGGGGTTGCGGTCGCTCTCGTCATCAATGTCGTAGAGCACGAGGCCATCGATGCCTACGGGGCGCAGTCGCTCAAGCGTCTTCGCGGCGATCTGACCGGCTTGCTCCGGTTCGGTCGTCAGGCGCGGTGGCGTCAGCGCGAAGAGCAAGAACTCACCCTTCCCCTCGGCAATGCGCCGCTGCAGCTCCACGCGCCGAACCCTAGCCAAACGGCTAGGTGACGGCCGCAAGCACATCGTTTACCTCTGACCGCAAGCACATCGTTTACGTAGCTGGCTGTTGAGCCGCAAGCGCATCGTTTACATCGGGGCTGGCGTGGGACGCTCGCGCGCTCTTGTTGAGCGAGCGTGGAGGTGTTTATGTCGGATGCGGAGGCGGCGTTGCGTCGTCAGGCAGCGCGGCGGCGGCTGGCGGGCGAGTCGCCGGACGCGATCGCTGTGGATTTGGGGCGTAGCAGGCAGTGGGTGGCGAAGTGGGCGGGCCGGTATGACCCTGAGGATCCGGGGTGGGCTGCCGGGCGTTCCAGGGCACCGAGGCGCGTCGCGAATCGCACCCCGGAGGATGTCTGCGAGCGGGTGCTCGCGGTTCGCGCGCGGCTGGCGGAGAACCCGTGGGCGCAGGTCGGTGCAGGAGCGATCGTCTGGGAGCTGTCCAAGCTCGGTGGGCCGGCGGTGCCGCCGACGCGGCCACGGGTGCTTGTTGCGCAGGCGGAAGATCTCCACGCACGCCCGGCGTACGCCGGGCAACTCGTCGTCAGCGAGCAGGCGGCGGACGAGGAGGATGTCGATCAGGTCGCGGGCGCGGTCGTTCTCGCGATTGGGGAGGGAGTGGTCGGTGCAGGCGTGGAGCTTCTGCGCGAGCATGTAGGCGAGCGTGACAAGTGGCAGCTCGCCGACCGGGGAGAGGCCGAGCGCGGCGACGTCTACGAACGTGTTGTCGACCAGCTGCGTGCCGCGGCCTGCGTCGCCTTCGGCCGGCGCTGCCTCGAACTGCACCGTGGAGAACGGCTGGCCCTTGAACTGCAGCTTGATGTCGCCGCGCCAGGCGGCGGTGTCGTGGATCGGCTCCCATGAGACCAGCCGGAAGCTGAAGCCGTCCCAGCCACGGGCCAGGGCGTCTCGCGGCAGGGACTCGATCTGCTCGGCCCGGGCGCGGACGGCCGCGTCGAGGTCCTTGGTCGCCCGGGCCTCCTCGCCCATCAGAAGCTCGACGGCGACGCCGCCCTTCGATCGGCGCCGAAAGGTCGCCCATAGGAGCGGATCGCTCCCCCGCTATAGCCGCATTAGCGACCTTGCTCAGCGCCTATAGCTGCGAGCAGACGCTCGATAACTTCTTGCAGATTGCGCCATGTATCGTGGGCTGAGCGGCGGGAGTCTGTGGGAATACCGACGAAGGCTAGGTCGCTGCTCATGATTTCGAGTAGATCATTGGCCCGGCTCGAGCGTAGATAGTCAGACATGGTTGCGAGCTCGGGTTGCTCGGCCCACCGCAGCACTTGCCTGAGGACAGTTAGCAGCTGTGGCCAGTCACGGTGGGCTGGCAGTTCGTCGGGTCTGGTGCCGAGCAGGGCCGCCCAAGCGGAGCGATCAGCGGTGTAGCGCTGTTCGGCGCCGACGGTGAAAGCCGAGATGACCCCTGCGGCGTTCAATCCCGCGAGTGCATCGTGGACGTTGCGCTTGGAGTATCCCGTTGATCGGGCCAGTGCTTGGGCGTTGACCCATGGGGCCTCTGTGCTCAGCAGAACGCGGACGACCTCAGCTCGAATGCCTACGCCAAGAATCTGGCGAAGCCGAAAGGCTAGGTTGATGGATCTGGTGGTGTCGGGATGCTGAGACTTATGGGAGGGTGAGAGCACCGGACGCAACCAACCTGCGGCGGCAAAATCCTCGTCTGGTTGGTTTGTTTGGATCTCGTGTTGAAACAGCGGTTGGAGCTTCGCTGGGGCTTGTGTCTTTGATCCGTTACCGAGCCTGGCTCGCGGACGGTGGCGAGTAAGCCACCTCAGCATGGCTGTCGTGAGCGTGCGGTCGGTCTCGTCGATGCACATTGCTCGCAGGCGCCTGACGCTGAGCAGTGGCTCGTTGAGGAGCATCCAGTCGAGAAGCTCGTCAAACAGGCGTGGCTCGGCTCGAGCGATCTCGAGCGTAAAGACGATCAGAGCCTCGGGGTCCTGTGCCCAGGGACTGCGTCTGTGCGGTGTGGCGAGTAGGCCCATCTGTGCCCACTCGGCCCATGCGAAGGCAACGAGTTGGTCGCTCAGCTGCTGTCTAAGAGCCGAGAGATCCATCGTCAATCCCGAAGTAGTCGAGAACGTGAGCAAGCACGCTGCGATACCCGTCTGAGGGATCGTGAGTCTGACTCCAGCTGGCGGCGTCGAGCAGCTCTCGCTCGGTTGGGGCCAGCGCCTGGAGGTCTTTGAGGTGCTTGCCGGCGCCTTGGTCGACTGTCGCGTAAAGCTTGAGGTGGATTTGGTCGACACGCGACGCGAACAGCACCTCCAGCCCGGGTCCATAGTGGCGGCGCTGCGCACGTTCGAAGAAGCCTTCGGGCAGTCCGAGATCAAGTAGCGAGGTGGGTCCTGGATTAAGCCAGTTCTTGGATAGCCCGAAGTCGCGGGCCACCGTCTGCGCAGCGCCAACCAGAGCAGCAGGAAGCGGCTGCGCTGACGTGAGCTCTTCGCCGTCGACGATCGCGAGGACGTCTACATCTCTCGTGGCGCGAGAGATGAGTCCGAGCGCGAGCAGTGCAGAGCCGCCGACCACCGCAATGGTGAAGCACTCTCGCCGTGCCGCAAGCTGTTCGCCGAGCGCACCGAGGAGATCGTCGGCTGCCTGGGTGCTATCAATCGAGATGTCAGTCATCGCAATTCAGGATGTTATACATCTTGCCATGGGCGGTCAACTGTGTGGCGCGATGCTCCAATCTTGCCCCGCGACGAGGGCCACCCTGAGACAGCTCGCACAATGGGCACGAGGACGCTAATAGGAGCGGATCGCTTCCCCGCCATGCCGGATGTCAGCGACCGCCCTCGGCGGTCGTTTCATTTTGTGGCGCCTATCTGCGGCGCGGCGGCGGGGGAGCCGGCCGATATTTTCGGAAAAAGCATTCTTCCGCCGCAAGCGGAACATGGCCATTTCGGCCATGATGCGCTAGTCTTATGCGTAAATGTCATCTTTCGATGCAAGCGGAGACGTGGGGATTCGTAAAACTCCTCCAGAGACTGGGGCGGATGTGCTGCTCGAGGCCGTCCAGATGCTGCGCAACCGTCTGCCGCGCAGCTGGAGCTTGTATGAAGACCCCGAGCCCGAGTTGCCCAAGGACATCGGGGTGGACGCGCAGCTGCGGCTGCGTTCACCGGATGGCACCGAGAGTCTCGTGCTGGTGGAGGCCAAGCGGCTGCTGAACTCCCGCGACGTGCCGCCGGTGCTCGAGAGCCTCCGTGAGGCGGCGGCGCGATTGGATCCTTCAGAGCCGGTCGTGTTGTTGCTGGCCTCTCGCTATCTGCCAGAGACCACCCAGGAGCGGATTGCCGAGGCCGGCGCCGGCTATGCAGACGCGACCGGCAACCTGATGCTGCTGTCCGACCGGCCGGGCCTGTTCCTGCGCGACCGCGGCGCTGAGCGGGATCCCTGGCGCGGGCCGGGTCGCCCGCTCGGGACGCTACGCGGCCCGCCAGCCGCGCGCGTCGTGCGTGCGCTGATCGACTTCGCACCGCCCTACACGGTGCCGGAGCTCTCCACGCGCGCGCGGGCATCAACGGGTGCGACCTACCGCGTGGTGGAGTTCCTGGAGGGGGAGGGTCTGCTCGAGCGAGCCCGCTACGGGCCGATCGGCGAAGTGCAGTGGCGGCGGCTGCTCGAGCGCTGGAGCAAGGACTACGGCTTCGCGCAGTCAAACACGGTGACGACCTACCTGGAGCCGCGCGGGCTGGGTGCGCTCATGGCACGTTTGGCTGAACAGCCACAGCTTGACTACGTGCTGACAGGGTCACTTGCGGCCGCGCGGGCAGCCGCCTACGCGGAGTCGAGACTGGCGATGCTGTACGTGCGCGACGCGATGAAGGTTGCCAAGACGTTGGAGCTTCGCAGCACGGACAGCGGCGCCAACGTCGCCCTCGCGAGCGGAAAGTATGACGTTGTCTTCGAGCGCCTCGAAGAAGTTGGCGGGCTGCGCATGGCGGCGTTGAGCCAGGCTGCCGTCGATCTGTTGAGCGGCCCCGGCCGCAATCCGAGCGAGGCAAGCGTACTACTCGACTGGATGGAGCGTCATGAATCCACATGGCGACGCTGACCTGGCCTTGAGGCGGCCGTTGTCGACCACACTGTGCACACAATCCGGTCGCTCGATGAATCAGATCGCCGCAGCATCGAGATGAAGGTGGCCAGCCCGGCGGCGCTGTTGGTCGCAAAGCTGCACAAGCTCGGCGAGCGCCAGGATCAGCCCGACCGGCTGATCGACAAGGACGCCCATGATCTGTACAGGCTGCTGGTTGCCGCAATCGAGAGCGCGACAACGTACGTGAGATCCGATATCGAGTTGGGCCAAGCACTCGTGAGGCTCGTCTCAGACGCCCGGGTAATTGATCGAGATGAGGCGACGCGGTCGACCGCGCGGCTTTTCGGCTGGCGACGGAGTGGGCCCTCGATCGCCGCCACTCTAAATCGAGTCGTCGACCAGCTCGTTGAGGCCGACTCGATCGTCCGGGACGGCGCTCTACTGAAGCCAGCGGCTCGGGGCGGAGATGAGAGGGCGGAAGGCGCCGGTAGCGTAGGTCTTATCTGACCGGCGCAATCACCGTACACCGAGCCCGCCAACCTCGAGTGGCTCCGCGAGCGCGGCTTGGGGGCAAAGCGCTCACGTCCCCTGCGCGAGTTTGCGCTCGGGCAGAGCTCGACGAGCTGGTCGCCTCCAAGATCCTCGACTGGTACGCCGAGGCTATGCGCGAGGCATGAGACTCCCGGCGGGCCGGCCGTGAGGTGTCAAGCGGTCGTCTCGGTGCCGAGTTGCGCAACGGCGGCGCGGGCGATATCCTGCTCTTCGATCAGCTCGGCGTCGCGATCGACTGCGGCTACGAGGGCGGCGTGGGCGATGCCGAGGGTTGTGCGCAGGTTGCGTGCAGTGCGTGCGCGGTTCAGCCCTGCGAGGGACTCCACCGCGGCGGCGGAGAGAGCCTGGCTGCCCTGGGTGGCCGCGGCGAGCTGTGTGCGCCGGTCGAGGATCCCCTCCAACTGGCCGCTCACAACGGGCGGCACGGCCAGCAGCCGCTCGAGGGCGCCGTGCTCTTGCCTTGTCCTCTTGAAGCACTCCATGTCGAGATATTCCTCGTGCACCGCAACGATCACGCCGGCGTGCAGCGCGGTGAGGGCGCAGAACGGGTCCGAAGAATGCTTCGATGAGCTGTTCGCGGGTGCTGCCTGAGCCCTGGCGGCGGGTGAAGCTGTCGGAGTCGTCGATGACGATCACCGGATGGCGGCCGGTCTCGGCGATCGTTTCGAGTGCGCGGTTGACGTTCTCGAGCATCTCGCTGGCGGGCCGCTTGAGATCGACGCCTTCAAGCGTTGAGGTGACCTCGCCGGCAAGCTCCGCGCTGGCGACCCAGAACTTCGCGGCGAGCCGCGCGCCGCGGCGGCGCTCCTTGCCGGGGAGGGGGCGTCTGTCAGCGGCGGCGGTGAGGATCGCTGCGCGCTCCCGGGAGGAGAGTGTGCCCGCACGCTGAGCATCCCTGACGATGCCCTGGATCAGGTGGGCGGCGAAGCGGCGCACGTCGAGCACGACCGGGAACGTGATACGCGGGCATGTCGACGTGCAGCGGGCTGCCGTCGAAGGCGTGCTTGTCGAGCAGCTGGTTGAGGGTCGTGTTGCTCATGTGGGTGTCTTGATTATGAAGCGGCGTGCGGGGCGGCCGGGTCGTCCTTCCTTGGCCTGCTCGACGGCTTGCAGCAGGCCGGCGGAAAACAGTTGGTGCATCAACTGGCTGGCGCGCTGGCGGCTCGCGCCGATCTGGCGCAGCATGCTCTCATCCGAAGCGGATGCCGCCCCGTGTTCTGAGAGGTATTCGACGAGGCGTCCGGCGAGCGGTCCGGCGAGGCTCGTCGCCTTCTCCACCAGCTCTCGGGCGGGGACTTCGTCGGGTGGGATGCCGGCTTGAATGGCGGCGGCGGCGCGCAGCAGCCGGCGCGGGTTGCCGTCTCCCGCCGCGAGCACATTCTCCACATCCGGCTCTCCAAGGTTGGGGATGTGGGCGCGCAGCAGCTTGCGCGCATCCGCGTCTGAGAGCGGCGCGAGCACGACGGTGTGCGCGAAGAACGCGTCCGCCGGCGGCTCGCGGTAGAGCGGCCCCGCGGCGCTCTCGCCGGCGACGATCCAGCTTGCTCCCTGCAGTGTCCACAGCTCGTTGCGCAGCGTGCCGAACACGCCGTGCGCGACGGCCGGGAGGACCTCGTCGATCATTAGGCACACCGGACGCTCGAGTTCTGCGAGGCGCTCGCCGAGCAGGTCAATCAGCTCCATCAGGATCGCCGGCTGAACGACCGCGCCGAACGGGCCGTCGGGCATCGAGAGCGCCTGCAGGTCCTCAAGCCAGCGCGCGCGCGAGACGCCCGGCTGCGCCAGGCGTCCGACACGGGCGACGAGCACTCCCAGGAGCTGCGCCGGGTCGCGGGCGAGCTCGCCACTGATCAGCACCGAGTCGCGTGGTGTCTCGCCATGGGCGAGCCACGCCACGTGGTTGAGCAGCGAGGTGCGCCCGCTGCCACGCTCGCCCAGAGTGAGCACCGGCTGCGATGCCTTGACGGCGTCGATGATCGAGCGGGTCTCCTCGGCGCGGTCGATGAACCGGCGCTGGTCTGAGCGCGACTGCGCGAGTCATCGCCAGCATAAACAGGCTGGACTACTTGGCGCCGTCGTCCACGCCACGACCGAGCTGCCGCAGCCACCCGACCTCCCGACCGAGCGGCCACCACTCCTCGAGCCGGTACGCCAGGGTTGCTACGACCCGCTTCTCAGCGAGGTGGGCCGCACGGCCGGTCGCAGGCTTAGGGATCAATCCTGCCCCCGTTATGACAGTTGTCTGAGTCCTGATACAGCTTGATGCTGCCGACCGACGGGCGTCATCCGTGGCCGCGACGCCGGTCCTCGAGCAGTAGGGTGGAGCGATGGGCAGGCAGACAGGCGTCGTGCTTTACGTGCTCGCCTTGGTGGCCGTCGTGGTCGGCGTGGACGTCTCGTTCTTCAGGCATCGGTTCTGGGAGCGCCTGATGGTAAACGTCGGGATTGTCCTGGTGTTCGCGGCGTTCTATTTGAGGTTCCTGAGGCGAGCATGAGTGCAGCCGGCACGTGGTTACGGGTGTCGCTCGCATCTCGTCTCAGCTTCGCCGGTCTGGGCGCACTGGACCGAGTCTCGCTTGCCAAAGCCAGGTCCCTGTCGAGCGGTAGCCAACCGAAGCGTTGATTTGCTGCCCGCTTGGAACGACCGGCAGCACCGCACCGTGACCACTAGCTCGCTGCGTAGTCGAACGCGACTTGGCGGCTCGCACAGCCCTTCATCTCCGTGGCGTGACGATGACAGTTCCCACAGGAGGCTAACGTGCCGGACGTGGACCCCTCAGCTTTCAGGCCGTTCGCCCACCTCGCGACACCCAACGGGGCGTTGTATCGACGGGTGATGGGCGAGTTCGTCGCCGCGAAGCGGCGATTCGTCGTGCATCTGCGCACCGAGGACCTCCACGAGGCGCTCGCCCGGGATGAGCCGAATGCGCACGTCCCGGTGGATGCGCTCGCCGACGCGCTCGGACAGCTGGTGGGGTGGGGCAACCTTCGCGCCGACCCCGATACGAGCCGGGTGACGACAGTCGAGGACTTCCATCGCGCCCGCTTTCTCTATCAGCTGACCCACGCGGGTGAGGCCGCCGAGCGGGCACTCGGCGTGTATGAGGAGCAGCTCGGCAAACGCGGCGCCCTGCAAGCGGTTGCCCTCGCGGACATCGCCACCCAGCTGCGCGCCCTGCACGATCTGGCTGGCGATCCCGACCCCGACCCCGCCCGCTTGGGGCTGCTGTTGCGCGGGTTGGTCGATCGGTTCGAAGATCTCGCCGACAACGCCCAGGCGTTCATGGGTTCGTTGCGGCGCACGATCGAGCTTCACGACGCCGACATGGACGCTTTCCGTGCCTACAAGGACCGGCTCGTCGACTACCTGGAGCGGTTCATCAAGGATCTCGTCACCGTAGGCGCGGAGATATCGGGATTGCTGGCCGACTTTGAGGATGGGGAGGTGGGGCGTCTGCTCGGCATCGTGGCCCGCCGCGACGCCGAAGACGCCGCCCCGGGCGGCGGGGTGGGGAGGGGCCGCGCGGACGGGAAGGGCGGCGGTGACGGCCAGCGTGGAGAGGCAGCCACAGGCGAGCGCGATCCTCGTGAGGTCGCCTATCGCGCCGGGGTGGCGGAATGGCGCGAGCGCTGGCAGGGCCTGCGCCAGTGGTTCGTCTCCGAGCCCGGCCATCCAAGCCAGGCGAAGCTGCTGCGCAGCCGCGCCCGCCAGGCGATCCCCGATCTTCTGGCCGTGGTGGCCAGCCTCAACGAGCGTCGCTCCGGACGCTCCGATCGCTCGGCCGACTTCCGCGCTCTGGCGCTGTGGTTCGCCGAGGCGCCCGACGATGACGCTCTGCACCGGCTGTGGCGCAGCGCGTTCGGACTGTACGGCTCGCGCCATCTGGTGCTCGACAGCGACACCCGCACCGCCCGCGAGGAAAGCCCGGTGCAACCGTCCATGTCGTGGCGCGAGGCCCCGCCCCTGCACATCAGCCCGCGCCTGCGGCGCACGGGCAGCTACGAGCGTCGCGGCCGCCCCAACCGGATCGCCAGCCGCGAGGAGGGCCGTCGCCTGCTGGAGCAGCTCGCCGCGAGGCAGAGCGAGCAGACGGCGGCCGCGCGGGCGCGCCTTGCGACCGGGCGGCCCACCAAGCTGGGCGAGTTGGGTGAGCTCGACCCCGACGCCTTCGGCCTGTTCCTCTCGCTGCTGGGCGACGCCCTCGCGGCGCGCCGCCTCGACCGCCGCGAGGTCGCCACCACGACCGCTGACGGCACTCTCGGCGTGCGCTTGGTCGCGCTCGCGGATGCCCCGGCCGTGGAGATTCAAACTCCGGCGGGCATATTCCGGGGCCCCGACCACGTGATCGAGATAGCCGACCTCGGCCTTCCCGCGAACGGTTCGAGTGCGGTCATGCCCGACCCGCGTGCGAACGGCACAGGCGAGAAGACCGCGTGGTGTTGACATGAGCCACGCCCTCGACAGCGCCCTGGAGAGCGCCCGGGAGGCGAACCTGCGGCGGGCCGTGCGCGCGCTGTTGCGCCGTCCCCTGCTGCGAGCCGGTGGCGTCGAGGCCGAGGACTTCCGCGTCGTGCGCCGCTACGCCGCTGAGCTTCGCTCTTGGTTTGACGCAAACACGGGTTGGCGCTTGATCGTCGACAGCGAGGTGGCAAGGCTGGTCAAGCTGGCCCCCACTACCGACGACCCCACGCACCCGGCTCGCGATCCACGCTCGCGTGCACCGTTCACCCGCAGGCGCTACGTGCTCGCATGTCTGTCCCTGGCGGTGCTGGAGCGCTCAGATGCCCAGATCACCTTGGGCCGCCTGGCCGAAAGGACGATTCACGCGGCTGCCGACGAGCAGCTGGCGAGCGCCGGCCTCGCGTTTGGCTTGAGCGGCCGCGAGGAGCGGGGCGACCTGGTCGCGGTGGTGCGCCTGCTGCTGGAGCTGGGCGTGCTGGCCAGGGTGGCGGGCGACGAGGAGGCGTACCTGCGCGATACGGGCGATGCGCTGTATGACGTGCAACGACGGGTGCTCGCCGGCGTGCTCGCGCCCTCGCGTGGGCCCTCCACGATCGCCGCCACCGAGTTCGCGCAGCGGCTCTCCCAGCTCGCGGCCGATCCGCTTCCCGAAGCGGAGGAGTTGCGCAACCGAGCCGTGCGCCACAACCTTACGCGACGCCTGCTCGACGATCCGGTGCTCTACTACGATGAGCTGGACGCCGAGCATCTGGCATACCTCACGAGCCAGCGTGCTGCCCTCACGCGACGCGTCTCGGAGCTGACGGGGCTCGTCGCGGAGATTCGGGCGGAGGGAATCGCGATGGTCGATCCGGACGACGACCTGACCGACGTGCGCATGCCCGACGTGGGCACCGACGGGCACGTGACGCTGCTCTTGGCCGAACACTTGGCGCGGCGGCTCGGGGGCGGCGCAGTGGCAGGGCAAGGGGTTGGGGCCTACCGAGAGGGAGTGCGACCGGTCCCCGCGGAGGAGCTGTGCCGGCTCGTGCGAAGCTTGGCCGAGGAGCACAAGGCGTACTGGCGTCGCGGCGCCCAGGAGCCGGGTGCCGAGGTGCTGCTCGTGGAGACGGCACTCGAGCGGCTCGCGGCACTGCGGCTCGTGCGGCGTGGATCCGACGGCGTGGGGCCATTGCCCGCGCTCGCGCGCTACGCGCTCGCGGCCCCGACGATTGCCGAGGGCCCGGAGCAGCTGGATCTGGCGTGAGCTTCCGCGGCCTCCCGCAACCCGAGCGCAATCGCTGGCAGCCCCTGCGCGCTGGTCTGGTTGATGTCTTCTACTACGACCAGGAGGAGTTCCACTTTCGCGACGGCCGACTCCTGCTGCGAGGCAACAACGGCACCGGCAAGTCCAAGGTGCTCGCCCTCACGCTCCCGTTTCTGCTCGACGGCGAGCTCTCGCCCCACCGTGTGGAGCCCGACGCCGACCCGAAGAAGCGCATGGACTGGAACCTGTTGCTCGGTGGCGAGCACCCCAATCCCGAGCGGCTCGGCTACACGTGGCTCGAGTTCGGCCGGCTCGATGTCGACGGAAGCGCCCACTTCTGCACACTCGGCTGCGGCTTGAAGGCGGTCACCGGCCGCGGCATCTCCGACCACTGGTTCTTCATCACCGACCAGCGCGTCGGCGAGGACCTGACGCTGGTGGACAGCGCCCAAATCGCGATGACCCGAGATCGCCTGGAGGACGCGATCGGTGCGCACGGAGCCGTGCATCGTGCCGCGCGCACCTACCGGCGGGCGGTCGACGAGGCGCTGTTCACCCTCGGCGAGCAGCGCTATGGCGCCCTGATCGACCTGCTCATCAAGATCCGCGCGCCCCAGCTCTCAAAGCGCCCGGACGAGCGTCACCTCTCCGCCGCGCTCACCGGAGCCCTGCCGCCGCTCGACCAGGCTCTGATCGCCGACGTCGCCGAGGCCTTCCGCGGGCTGGAGGAGGAACGCGACGCGCTGGCCGCGATGGTGCAGGCACGCGACGCCGCCAACGCCTACCTGCAGACATACCGCCATTACGCGCGGATCGCCTGCCGGCGGCGGGCCGCCCCGCCCCGGCGCTCCCAAACCGCTTTCGACCGCGTCAGTCGCGAGCTGGCCGAGGCGCAGGAGGCGCATGGCAAGGCGCGTGCCGAGCTGACCCAGGCAACGGACGCGCTCACCGGCATACGCTCCGAGCAGGAGCGTATGCGAGCGCGCGAACGTGCACTGCACGAGAGCCCGGAGGCGCGCAGCGCGCGCGATCTGGAGAACGCCGCCGAGGACGCCCGTCGCGCCGCCGAGCGCGCGGCAGGGGCGAAATCCGCCCACGAGCAGGCACTCGGCCGCGTCGAGCACCACAAGCAGCGGCAAGCCGACGCCAACGCCGCCGGGAGGCAGGCGGAGCAGGAGTTGACAGGTGTCAGGGCAATCGCCACCGAGCAAGCGCACGCGGCCGGCATCGCCACCGTCTACGCCGAGTCGGTGGACAGCGCGATCGACGAGTCCCCCGCCAACGATGTGCCCGAGCTGCGCCGCCGCGCCGAGCAGCTCGTCGAGCGCCAGCAGCGGGCTGTCGACCATCTCGGGACACTGTTGGCGGCGGCCGTCGATTGCCGGCGTGAGCTGCTCGCCGCGCGCGAGCGCCAGGAGGAGCGTGCAAGGGACGCCGCGGCGCTGGCCGAGCGGCGCGAGCAGGCGGGCAAGCTCGTGGCTGAGGCCGCTCGCAACCTGGTCAGGGCGGCTCGCGTGTATATAGAGACAGCCACAGCCTTCCTCGTTGCCGACCCGCCGGAGCTGCTCGCCGCCCTGGAGCTGTGGGTGGAGACGCTCAGCGGTCCCAATCCGCTCGCCGGCGGCGTTGGCGTGGCGGGCCGTCACGCCAGCGCGGCGCTCGCGAGAGAGCAAACCGAGATCGAAGCGGCCGAGCGCGAAGCGACCCAGCTTGCGAGCGAGCTCGACGCCTCGATCGAGCGGCTGCGGGCCGGCGAGGACGAAGCACCGCCGGTCCCGCACACACGCGACCCCACCGCGCGCGAGGGACGCGCCGGTGCCCCCCTGTGGCTGCTCGTGGACTTCCGCCCGGGCGTGCCAGAGCGGCGGCGAGCCGGGATCGAGGCGGCGTTGGAGGCGTCGGGGATACTCGACGCTTGGGTTAGCCCCGACGGAGAGCTGCTCGCGCCCGGTACAGAGGACGTGCTGCTCGCGCCGGGCGCGGATTACGGCTCGCCTGCTGCGGATGCCCCGGAATCTCCGACGGCGCCCGACGCTGGCGACGCCGGCGCGCGGTTGAGCGACGTGCTCGAGCCGGCGCTCGACCCGGAGGACCCTCATGCGCGCGCGGTGGGCGAGGGGGCGGTGCGGTGCGTGCTTGACACGGTCGCGCTCGCGCAGGAGGCGGGCCCGGTGTGGGTGACCCCGGAGGGGGAGTTCCGCAACGGCGTGCTGCGTGGCTTCTGGAGCAAGCAGGCGGCGGCGTTCATCGGTCGCGGCGCCCGCGACGCGGCGCGCCGAGCCAGGCTGGCCGAGCTGGAGCAGCGCCGCGCTGAGGTGCGGCGGCGGCTGGACGAGCTGGCCGCGGATCGCGAGCGCTTGCACGCGCGTGGCGTGGCCTTGGACGAACAGCTGCGGGCGATGCCCGGCGAGGAGCCCTTGCGCGACGCCCACGGCAAGCTCGCGGCGCTCGACGCCGAGCACGTGCGGCTGACCGAGCACCTCGCAAGGGCGGCCAGGAGATTGGAAGAGGCCGAGGCGGAGATGGCCCGGGCGGAGAGCACCGTGCGCGAGAGCGCCGTCGAGCTGGGCTTGCCACAGGAGCGCGAGGGGCTCGAAGGCGTGCGGGCCGGGTTGCAGTCGATGGGGGTTGCCCTTGCCGGCTTGTGGCCGGCAAGGGTCGCGCTCGATCGTGCCCGCGAGGCGGCCGTGGACGCCGGCAAGGACCTCGAGAGCGCAGAGCGAGAGCTGCTGGAGCACGACGAGCGTCGCGGGGCGGCCGAGCGCGAAGCGACCGAGCGCAAGGAGCGCCGTGACACCCTCGCGCAAACTGTGGGGGCGGCGGTGGCGGAGCTGCAGCGTAGGCTCGCCGGCGTGGCAAGCGAGTTGCGCGCAAACGAGCGTGCCCGGGACGAGGCGGAAGAGCGGCGCTCGCGTGCCACGCGCGATGAGGGCAGGGAGGAAGGCCGGTGCCAGCAGTTGGCGGTGCAGCTGGAGCAGGCGACCGGGCAACGTCTGTCAGACGTGGACGCCCTGCGGCGGTTTGCGAGCACCGGCTTGATCGCGGTTGCGCTTGGCGACGTCGACCTTCCCGAGGACGGCGAGGAGTGGAGCGTCACGGCCGGGCTGCGCATGGCCCGTCTGATCGAGCAGGAACTGGCCGACGCGCCCGACGACGAGCCCGCCTTGCGGCGCGCGTCCAGCCGCGTGACCGACGAGCTGAACACGCTCGGCGACGCGTTGCGTCGCCACGGCAACAACGCGTCGGCGACGATGCCGGAGGAAGGGATCGTGGTGGAGGTTGTCTTCCGCGGGCGCACGACCACGGTGCCCGAGCTTGCGAGCGCCCTGGCCGAGGAGGTCGGCGACCGTGAACGGTTGCTCGACGAGCGCGAGCGGGAGATCCTCGAGAACCATCTCGTGGGCGAGGTAGCAGGAACCCTGCAGGAACTGATCTCCGATGCCGAGCAGCGCGTTGGCGAAGTCAACGGCGAGCTGGCCGACCGCCCGACAAGCACGGGCATGCGCCTGCGTTTGCGCTGGCGCGTCGCCGAGGACGGCCCGCAGGGCCTCGCCGAGGCACGCGAGCGCCTGCTGCGACAGACCGCCGACGCATGGTCGGATGAGGATCGAGCGGCCGTCGGGGCCTTCCTGCAGGCACAGATTCAGGAGGTGCGCTCGCGCGACGTCGCCGGAACATGGATCGAGCACCTCACCGAGGCGCTCGATTACCGCATCTGGCATCGCTTCGCGATCGAGCGCCATCAGGGCGGCGCCTGGCGCAGCGCCACGGGCCCCGCCTCTGGCGGAGAGCGCGTGTTGACCGCGAGCGTCCCCCTGTTTGCGGCGGCGTCCTCCTACTACAACTCAGCGGGGAGCCCCACCGCTCCGCGCCTGGTGATGCTCGACGAGGCGTTCGCCGGTGTCGACGACGACTCGCGTGCCAAGTGCTTCGGGTTGCTCACCGCGTTCGACTTGGACGTGGTGATGACCAGCGAGCGCGAGTGGGGCTGCTACCGCGAGGTGCCCGGTCTCGCAATCGCACAGCTCGCGCGGATGGACGGCATTCCGGCGGTGCTCGTCAGCCACTGGGAGTGGGACGGCGCGACGCGCACGCAGGTGGAGCGGCCTGTGGCGACCGTCGCGGGGGAGGCAGAGGATGTCCGGGCGAATGGGGAGGCCCCATGGCGGACGCCGAGCTCGACCACTTGAACGGCTCGTCCCCGAACGACGAGCGGCTTGGGCGGCTGCTCGGCGACCCTGCCCTTGAATGGCTGCTCGCGCGGGTGCGGCGGCGGATCGAATTGGGTCAGCCGCTTCAGGGCGTGGTCACGCTCGCGGACGCATCGAGCGCTCAGCGCCGTGCGGCCCAACGCCTCGTCGGCCGTCCCCCGCGCGCGGGGCGTGGGCTCAACGTGTCGTTGCAAGCCGTGGACGAAGTGCTACGTAGCTCGGGCGCCTGTGCAGACGGCCTCGAGGCGGCGGTGGTGGCGCTCACGGGCCCTGTGTTCGTGCGTGCGGAGGCGCTCGCGGCTGAGCGACTCGCCTGGGAGCGGGCGTTTGCTCCGCTCACCGACCTTGTGAGCAGGCTGGTACAGGCCGGTGCGCCGGGAGGCAAGGAGCTCGCCCTCTGGCTTGAGCGATTGCGGGGCTCGGGCGTGGTCAAGCGCACAGAGCCCAACCCGCAGGCCGCACGAGCCTTGCTCGAGCATCTCGCGGCGGTGCTCGAAGCGCTCCCGGCCGACGGCCAACCCTTGGCCGGCTTCGCCGCGCGCGTCGCCGGAGGCGCGCACGCGCTCGACGAGGGTCGGCCGCTGGCTGCGCTCGCGCTCGGCGCGGTCAGGGCGGTCGCGAAGCTCGCAAGTCCCGGTCCCGACGAGTCCCACACCGAGGCACGTCGCGAAGCGTGGGCCAGCGTCGGGTTGCTGTGCGACGAGCTGTCGAGCTTGGTGCTCGCGTTGGGCCTACCCGGCGAGCAGCAAACCGCGTCGGGTCGGATCCTGAGGGTCGCGCGAGAAAGCGGGCAGCCGGTCTGGTTGACACTGCGCCAGCTTGTCCGCGACATGCCGGACTGGGCGAGCGCCCGGCGCGAGGGACCCTGGGGGCAGACGGTGTACATCTGTGAGAACCCCGCCGTGGTCGCCCTTGCCGCCGACCGCCTTGGGCCCGGGTGCGCGCCGCTCGTATGCACCAACGGGCAGCCGGGTGCCGCCACCATGCTGCTACTGCGGGCGCTCGGGGCGTCTGGCGCCCGGCTGGTTCATCACGGAGACTTCGACTGGGGGGGAATACGCATCGCCAACGTGCTGCACCGCCGGTTGCCGGTCGAGCCATGGCAGTTCGACACCGAGGCGTACATAGGCGCGGCGGACGCTGTGGCATCGCGTCAGCCGCTTGTCGGTGCTCCGGTGCACGCGAGCTGGGATCCGCGCCTCAGCGAGACGATGGACCGTGCTGGCCAGCGAATCGAGGAGGAGCTCGTGCTCGACGGACTGCTCGCCGACCTCACCCCCTGATGGGCCGACCCTGAGCCGCGACGCGCCCGTCACCCGGCGAGCACATCGCAGAAAACGAAGCCGCCGCGCTCGACGATCTCGCCGGTTTGACAGGCGACCGGCTCGGCGAAGATCGGCCCGGCGTGGACGAACGTGTGGAACTCGCCGTTCTCGCCGCACGGGTCCACGCCGGGTGGGAGATCGGCGAGCAGGCACTCGTCGTATGGGCGCCCGGCGAACGACGGATCGAGCGCTCGGGGGTCGACGCACACGAGGAACGCCTGGAAGCGGGCTTGGATGAACTCGCGGGCCAGCGCCTGAGTGTCGCGTCCCCAGAGGGGGAACAGGCCACGCAGGTCGTTCGCGGTGAGCCGCTGCTCGCGGTAGGCGCGGACATCCTCCAGGAAGAGGTCGCCGAAGGCGACGGCCTCGACCCCGGAGAGCGGCGCCGAGGCGAACGCCCGCTCCATGCGCGCCTCGTATACCTCGTTGGCGCACCCCGGCGGAATCGGGACCTCGACGAGCGGGATGCCGAGGGCAGCGGCCTGCAAAGCGAGCAGCTCGCGGCGAACGCCGTGCATGCTGATGCGCTGGTAGGCGTCGGTGACGGTGGTGATCAGCGCCTCGGGCTCCACGCCTTGGCGGCGCAGCGTGAACAGCGTGAGCGCTGAGTCCTTGCCCCCGCTCCATGAGAGTGCCGGCCGCGTGCGGTGCATGGCCCGCTCAGGCCTCGGGTGCGCGGGGGGCGTAGCGGTGGTGGAGCATCAGGGCGTTGCCGTCGGGGTCGTTGAAGAAGGCCATGTGGCAGACGCCGGTGTCGAGGGTCTCGCCGCGGAACTCCACCCCGTGGGACTCAAGCTGCTCTCGGGCGCCGGCCACATCGTCGACGTGGAGAGCGACCTCGTGGCCCTGAACACGGTGCTCCAGCCCCATCGCCTCGGCGTTCATCAGGCTGAGGGTCAGGTTGCCGGTCTCGAACTCGGCGTACTGGCGCTCGGGCAGGTGGACCGACATTCTCAGACCGAGTGTGTCCCCGTAGAACTCGACGGCCCTCGGCAGGTCGTGGGTGGGCAGGGGCATGAAGTCAACGCCGGTTATCAACGAGACGGTCTGGGTCATGGTGTGCGCCCTTCTATGGTTATGGATCGCTTCGCGATCGGTTATGGACGGATGTTGCATTCTTGGCTGCGCGGATAAGGAGATGGACGGCGGTGTCGAAGTTGATCGGGTACGCCGGCCCTCGAGCGCAGTATGCTGGCCGTAGGCGAGTTGCGCGAGTCCGTTGCCGGTGCGCAAGCGAGGATCAGTCATTCTCAGCCAAGCTCACACACCCGAACCACCCGAGCCGAATCCGCCGGTGTTTGGGCTCGTGCGTCGCGAGCTCGACCAGCGTACGAGCGTGGTCTCGGTCGAAGGCGAGCTCGACCTGTCCACGGCCCCTCGTCTGAAGTGGATGCTGATCGACTCGCTGCAGGCTGGCCAGAGCCAGCTCGTGGTCGATCTCTCGCAGGCGACGTTCATGGACTCCACCGCCCTCGGCGTGCTCGTCGGGGTCAACCGGAGCCTGGACGACGGTTCCCGGCTGGCGATCGTCTGCGCGCGGGCGCAGGTCCTCAGGATCTTCGAGCTTTCGGGAATGGATGGGGTGTTCGCGATCTTCCCGACGCTCGATCAGGCGCTCGCACACGCACGGGGGCACACGGCCAGGGCAGGCTGATCGACGCGAGCTTGAACATGGCGAGCCACACCAGCCGATCGACGTCCCGCTTCGCACACCCGCGTTTGGCGCTCGCCGCCGCCCTCGCCGGCTGTGCGCTTGGGGTTACATGCATCCCCGTGGCCATGGCGAGGTCCGACCACGGGAAGTCGACGTCCGGCGTGTCTACGCCGAACACCTCCACGCCGAGCACCTCCACGCCGAGCACTTCGAGATCGTCCACGTACACGTCCACGTCCACGTTGAGTGCGTCAACGTCGAGCACCTCCACCTCCAGCACGTCCACGTCGAGCGCATCGACGCCGAGTGGCTCCGCCTGGACCAAGGCGGGCGAGTCGACCAAGGCGGGCGAGTCGACCGAAGCGGCGGCCGTGCCGCACGGACAGCACCGCGACAGGGTCGAAGCCTCGGAAACGGCCCCGGCCAAGGGCCGGTCCAAGCAGACGACCGCCGCCACGATCCCGGCGGCCGGCTCGCCGGGGTCTCCTCACGCGGCCGGCGTCGGAGCGGGAGCGGGCGGGCGGGCTTCCGGGTCGGTCGAACAGTACGTCTGGGCAACACAGGGGGCGGCACAGAAGAAGGCGTCCGGACGCGGCGGAGGATGGGTCACGAAACCTCGCCGCGAGCACACGGCTGGAGGCAAAGGGGGCAAGTCTTCGGCTCCGCCGAAGGTGGGCAAGCCTCCGGCATCCTCGGCTCCGCCGAAGGCCAGCAAGCCCCCGGCATCCTCGCCGAGCGCCTCTCTGCCGGAAGCATCCAAGCCCAAGACGACGGTCGTATCGGCTCCATTGGCCGGGGTCGCCGACCCCACTGCCTCGACGGCGGTCGCGACGGCCACGCCGCCTACGCAGCTCGCCGGTCTGTCGCTGCCGGCCGTGTCCGCCGGCTCGCCGCAGGCCGTCCGACGCGCCGGACGGGCTCGCGCTCACTCCACGCCCCGGCATCGGGAACTGCCGGCGCTCTCGCCGGGCACGCTCGCGCCCGTGGCCTCCGCCGCGCTCACCTCCGCGCGCGCCCCGGGCACCCGCCGTGCCGGCTCCGCCGGGGCCGTCTCGCACGACCCTCCCGCCCGCGGGCGTCCCTCGCCACTGGTGACCACCATCACCAGGATCGTCGGCGTCGTACCGACGCCGCTTTGGATCCTCGTCGGGGCCCTGCTCCTGCTTGCCCTCGCGCTGGCCCTGCGCTCCCGCTTCTCGGCGTTGCGCGCCCGGCGACTGGAGCGTCAACGTTCACAGCTGCTCGAGGATGTCGGGCTGCTTCAAGCCGCGTTGCTCCCCGTGCTCCCCGCTCGTCTCGGGCCGGTCGGCACCTCCGCGGCGTATCGGCCGGCTGACGGCCCGGGAGCGGGCGGGGACTTCTACGACGTGTTCGCGCTCGAGGATGGCCAGCTCGGTCTCATCCTCGGTGACATCTCCGGTCACGGACGCCAGGCGTTGCCTCACACGGCGCTCGTGCGCTTCACCTTGCGGGCCTATCTGGAGGCCGGGCTGTCGCCGCGGGCCGCCCTGCAGACCGCGGGGGCGGTGCTCGAGCATCAGCTGGGAGGGTCGTTCGCCACCGTGGCGGTGGCCACGTACGAGCCGCGCGAGCGAATCTTGACCTATGCATGCGCCGGGCACCCTGCGCCGGTCATGCTCGGCTCGCTGCCGGGCTCGGCGGCGACGACCCCGATCACCGCCTGCTCGGCGCCGCCGATTGGTATTGGCATGAGGACAGGTACGCGACAGACGCTGGTCTCGGTGCCGGGACGCTCGCAGGTCTGCTTCTACACCGACGGGGTCACCGAGGCCAGGGTCGGGCCAGAGCTGTTCGGCGTCGAGCGGCTGGCGAGCACGCTGGCCGAGCTCGGACCCGAGACCAGCGCCTCGGGGCTCCTCGATCGAGTGGCCGAACAGGTCGACAGGCGTCCCGACGACATGGCCGCGTGCCTGCTGAACGTCGAGGGGGGCGTCGCCGTTCCGCAGGTACTGGTCGAGGAATTGGAGTTCGAGCACGACCAGGCGGCGGCCGATCGCAGCGAGCAGTTCCTGCTCGCCTGCGGGATCGCGCGTGCGGACGCCGCGGAGGTCATCGATTCGGCGCGCAGGGCTGCCGGGCGCAGCGGCACCGTCCTGATCGAGGTGCACCTCGACGGCGGATCGCCGAGGGTGGCGCTGCAGCACGACAACGTCTCGCTCCTGCACGCCCGGCGCGCGAGGCCGCAAACGCCTGTGACGGTGTCGCGATGAGCTCCGGGCAGGCGCTTGCGCCGGATGCGGCGATGGTGCTGGGGCTGGCATCGACCGCGATGCCGTTCGCGGGCACCCGTGAGGCCGAGGCCGAGCGCTGGCTGCGGGTGTTGCGCCTGCACGGCGAAGTCGGGATCGCGCTGCAAGCCCTGGGTGTGAGCGAGACATCGCTCACCGAGCACGGCAACGGCGCCGGGCGTGAGCAGCACACCGCCTGTGCGCCCGCCGATCGCGACGTCGTCGCCCAGGTCGTCGCGCACGCCTCCCGCACCGCCGGCGAGCGAGGCTCCGGCGGCGTTGCGACCACCGACCTGCTGATGGGGGTGATCCACGTTTACGGCGAGGATTTCGATCGCGTGCTCGAGACGCACGGCACCGACCGCGAGGAGCTGCTCGCGCATCTCGCCGGCCAGGAAGCCCGAGCGGGCGACGCCGGCTAGCGCAGCTGCAGGCCCAGCACGTGCTCGGCCTTCCCGCCCATCGCTGAGCGAGCCCGCGGCACACCGCCGTGCCGATCGCCACCTCGAGCGGGCGGCGCCCGCTCAGAAGTCCAGCGAATCCATTGCCGTCGCGCTGATGCCCGTGGCGCCGGTGTCGACGATCGCGGGGACGCGCGCCGGTTCTTCGAAGCCCCTGCCGAGCCCCTCTCCTGCTCTGGAGCCCCAGCTCCAGACATTGCCGGAGGCGTCCAGGCCGAGGGAATACGCGCCCGAGGCGACCACCCGAGAGAAGTGCAGGCCGGTGGCCACCGGCGAGAGTTTGTCTGTCGTCTGTCCGTCGCCGACCTGCCCGTGGTTGTCGCATCCCCAGCCGTACAGCTGGCCTTTGACCAGCGCGAGCGTATGCGAGTTTTCGATCAGGTCACCGCCACAGGAGATCTCGCTCGCAGGGCCGGGCAGCGAGACGTGGAGCGGGCTGTCGAACACGAGCTTGGTCGAGCCGGCGCCGATCTGGCCCTCGTCGTTGAAGCCCCAGTCATAGACCTCGCCAGCCTTGCTCAGCGCACACGAGTCCCTGTTCCCGGCCGAGATTTCGACGATGCTCGTGAGTCCAGGAACGGGGACGACGGTGGATTTGCCGTCGCCTTCGGTCCCGATGCCGAGCTGACCGTTGGTGTTGGTGCCGCACGCCATGACCGTCCCGTTGGCCAGCAGGAACAGGACGTGGTCTTCGCCGCCCTGCACGGCCACCGCGTTTGCGATGCCGGGGATCTCCGCCGGGGTCGAGAGCTTGCTCACGCCCGGGCCGAGGCACAGCGACCCGAGCGCGCCGGCGCCCCATGAGAACGCTTCGCCGTTGGAGCCGATCGCATAGCCTGTGCCACCCGCCTCGCCGATCGCCTTGATGCGGATGCCGGCGGGGAGCTGGACCTGGACGGGAATCGTCGCGGCTTCTTCGCCCCCGTCGCCGAGCTGGCCATGGTTGTCGTTCCCGATCGCCCACTCGGTGCCGTTGGCCTCCAGGAAGTATGCGCTCGTGTTGCTCGCGTCCATCGCGGTCACTTCTTTGAGTCCTTCGACGGCGGTGGGTTCTTCAACCGTAAGCGATTCGCCTGTGCCAAAGAACGAGCCCCACCGCTTGACGCGTGTAGCGGACGCGCTCGAGATCGACACAAGCAACAGGACCACGGACAGACCGACTAGGCTGACGAACCGTCTCACTTCGGCATTCCCCTTTGGCTTGACGATTTAACGATTGGGAAGCTATACGCCCCGAGGGCCGGTATTTGTTACGAACCGTCAGCCGATCGTCCGAGACACCGCGGCCCCACGCGCGGCGCGAGCTCGTCGGCGCGTAGCATTGACGGCATGAGGAGCCCCTGATCGAGATGCCCCCCGAGGAACCGCAGCCCAGCGCGCCCGCCGATCCAAGATCGGAGAGCACGGACGCCAAACGTCGCGACGCGCATCCGCCGATGCCGCGGGACAAGCGGGGGTGGCAGGTCTCGCCGGCTCCGGATGGCAGGGGCATGCCCGAGCAGACGCCGAGCGGCCCGCCGCCGCATCGCAGGCCGGGCTTCCTGTGGTTCGTACTGGCCCTGCTGGCCCTGAACTGGGTCTCGCTGCTGGTTTTCCAGCCGTCGTCCAACAGCGAACAGCGGGTGACGGTGGCGTTCAACCCGTTCTTCCTGGCGGAGGTGCAGGAAGGCAGGGTCAGGTCGATCTCGACCAAGGGCGACACCGTCGAAGGCACCTTCAAGGCCAAGCTGCGCTACCCGGCAAGCGACAAGAAGGCGACGCCGACGAAGCTGTTCGCCACCCAGATCCCCACCTTCTGGAACGGCTCGCAGCTGTCGGCGACGCTGAGGGAAAAGGGGGTGGAAGTCAACGCCAAGTCGACGAGCACGAGCCAATCGCTGCTGGAGGAGCTGCTGCTGGGCTTCGGACCGACCCTGCTGATCGTCGGCCTGTTCGTGCTGATCTTCCGCCGGGCCGCCAAAGCCGGCGGGGGCATGGGCGCGCTGGGCAACTTCGGGCGCTCGCAGGCCCGGCGCGTGGACCCGGAGAAGATCCTCGTGACGTTCGCGGACGTGGCGGGGATCGACGAGGCGAAGGCGGAGCTGACGGAGATCGTGGACTTCCTGCGCAACCCCGATCGCTACGGGCGCCTGGGCGGGCGCATGCCCCACGGGGTGCTGCTGTCGGGAGCGCCGGGGACGGGCAAGACGCTGCTGGCGCGGGCGGTGGCCGGCGAGGCGCACGCGGCGTTCTTCTCGATCTCGGCGTCGGAGTTCATCGAGGCGATCGTCGGCGTGGGCGCATCGCGGGTGCGCGACCTGTTCGCAAAGGCCAAGGAGGCGGCGCCGGCGATCATCTTCATCGACGAGCTCGACGCGATCGGGCGCTCGCGCCAGGGCTCTGTGTCGGTGACCGGCGCGAACGACGAGCGCGAGCAGACGCTCGATCAGATCCTGACCGAGATCGACGGCTTCGACTCATCGGAGGCGGTGGTGGTGCTGGCGGCGACCAACCGCCCGGACGTCCTGGACCCGGCGCTGCTGCGGGCGGGGCGCTTCGACAGGCGGGTGGCGGTGCAGCCCCCCGATCGCGACGGCCGCCGCAAGATCCTCGAAGTGCACACCCGCTCGATCCCGCTGGCGGACAGCGTGGATCTGGAAGCGCTGGCGTCGAGCACGCCGGGGATGGTGGGCGCGGACCTGGCCAACCTGGCAAACGAGGCGGCGTTGCTGGCGGCGCGCAGGGGGCATGAGAAGGTGGAGATGTCGGACTTCACGGACTCGCTGGAGAAGATCATGCTCGGCTCTCCCCGCGGGATCCTGCTCTCGCCGGCCGACCGCGAGCGCACGGCCTACCACGAGTCCGGCCACGCGCTCGTGGGCATGCTGACCCCGGACGCCGACCCGGTGCGCAAGGTGTCGATCATCCCCCGCGGGATGGCGCTCGGCGTGACCCTGTCGACCCCGGACGCCGACCGCGTGTCCTACTCGCGCGAGGATCTCGAGGCGAAGATCCGCGTGGCCCTCGGCGGTCGCGTGGCCGAGGAGGTGGTGTACGGCACGATCACCTCGGGCGCGGAGTCGGACATTCGCCAGCTGACGGCGATCGCGCGCCAGATGGTCGGGCGCTGGGGCATGAGCGACGCGGTCGGCCCGATCGCGGTGCTACCGGCGGAGGGCGAGGGGCCGTTCCTGCCGGGCATGAGCGAGACCTCGCAGTCAACCCAGCGCCTCCTCGACGAGGAGGTCCACAGGCTCGTGGAAAGCGCCCACGAGGAGGTCACGGCCCTGCTGAGCGAGCATCGCGACCAGCTCGAGGGCCTCGCGCAGGCGCTGCTGAAGGCCGAGACGCTCGACGCCGAGGATGCGTACGCGGCGGCGGGCGTGCCGCTGGGCCCGCAAGAGCCGAGCCCGGCGAGCGTGTAGCGGGCGGTCAGGTGCCAGCGGGCGGTGAGGTGCCAGCGGGCGGTGGCGGAGGACTCGCGACGGCCTCGGTCGGGCCGTGCGCGGCGCCGGATTCGAGCGTGGAGAGCAGCCTGAGTTCCTCCATCAGCAGGCGCGGCAGCAGGAAGTGCTCGCGCACGTGCTCGCGTCCGCTGCGCCCGAGCTCGTGGGAGAGATCGCGGTCGTTCAGCAGCTCGAGCATGGCCGCGGCGCAGTCCTCGACGGAGTCGACCAGCACCCCGCCGACCCCCGCGGGCATCTGCATGGGGATGCCGCCGGCGCGCCCGGCGACGACGGGCGTGCCCTTCCACAGCGACTCCGAGACGACCAGGCCGAAGCCCTCGCGGATCGACTTCTGCACGACGACCTCGGACAGGCGCTGGAAGGCGTTGACCTCGACGTTGCCCACCCCCGTGAGGTTGGTGTACAGGTGGATCGACGGATCGCCCTCGGACTGCTCTGACACCTGCCCGTAGACCTCCCAGCCCTCGGGGTCGTCGAGGGCCATCGAGCCGACGAGCGCGAGTTGCAGCTCGGGGATCTCCTGGCGGACCATGCGGTAGGCGGCGATCACCCCGAGCGGGTCCTTCCAGGCGTCGAACCGGGAGACCTGGGTGATCAGGCGTCCGGGGAGATCGACGCCGATCCAGTCGAGGATCTGGCGGGCGGTGTCGAGGCCGAGGTCGAGGTTCTTGGGGCTGAGCGGATCGATCGCCGGCGCGATCGTCTCGACCCGATCGACCGGCAGGTCGGGCGGCACGAACTGCGCCATGGTGAACACTGCGGCGTCGTAGTCGGCGACGTACGGCTTCAGGAACTGCCAGGTGTCGAGGTTGGGCTCGGAGGTGTCGATGTGGCAGCGCCATACCCAGCGCGCGTCGCCTCTGCCGTGGAGGACGAGCAGCGCGGCCGGCTGGGGGTCGTGCACGACGACGAAGTCGTAGCCCCCGTCGAGGATCTCGGAGTTCTCGCCCGCGCACCGAAGGTAGGCGGCCCGCTCCTCCTCGCTGAGCGTCTCGGAGGCGCCCTGCAGGCCGTTGTGCAGCGCCTTGGTGGCCCGGAAGAAGTCTGGGCTGCCGGCGATCACCCTCCAGTCGGCGGTGAGGCCGAGGTCGCGTGCGAGGGGCACGCACGAGCGCAGCAGCTCGGAGACCCCGCCCCCATAGGCGGTGGCGTTGATGTGCAGGATGCGCGCTCCCCGCAGCGCGCTTGCGTGCTCGTGGAGCTCTTCGAGGATGTGCTCGGGAACGATGGCGCGGTAGCCATCGAGCGACCACCGGCCGACTGCCACGCGTTGGAGCATGGATGTGATCTTCCCTGGCTCGCGCCCGCGGACCATCCGCCGCTCCTACTCCACGTCGTAGGTGTTTTTCCGCAGCGCCACCGCCGCCCGAGCATCGCCGGGCCCCGGCTTTCAGTACTCCTCCGTAGCGCTCGCTCGGGGAAGCCCGGATGCCCGCCCGAGGGTCGCGTGGCAAGTTTGTCGTCAGTCAACTCCTTCGATCTCCCCGATGCGTCTACAGCCAAGCACAGCACCCAACTCCAGGACTCCGGGCTCTCCGGGGGGTCGGGATCGCCGACCGGCGAGGTGCATCGTCGTGGGCTACGACGGCTCGCCCCAAGCGCGCTACGCCGCCGGGTGGGCCGCCCGCCGGGTCGCTCCCGGCGGGAAGCTGATCGTGATCCACGCCTGCCGTCCGCGCAGTCGCTGGCTGCCCGAGGCGATCCTGCGGACGGCGGCCGAGCGCAGGGATCACGGCGGCGCCCTCGTCGACGAGCTGCTGATGGACGGCGAGGAAGCGCTGCTGGACGTCCAGATCGAGGTCGACGTCCTCGACGAGAATCCCGCACGCGCCCTGATCGAGGCCGCTCGCAGGCACGGGGCGCAGGAGATCGTGGTCGGCTCGCACCACCGCTCGCGCCTGGAAGCCGTTGGCGGCGATGTGGCCGCGGAGCTCGTGCGCAGCGCGCCGGTGCCCGTGGTCGTCGTTCCGCTCGGCGGCGAGCACTCTTCGGCAGTCGACCCCGAGCGTCCGGCCGCCGACCCCGAGCCCGCCGGCCCCGCGCCTCCGGCAGCCGGCCCCGAGCCCGCTTGAGCGATTCGGCGGTCCGGGCCTTCAGGACTCGCCGACCCGCTTGAGCGTGCGTGTCTCCGGCGGTCGTTCGCCGGCGCGTCGCTGTACGGGGATCCTCGCGCTCAGCGTCGCTCCGCCGCCGGGAGTCGAGTCGATCGCCAGATCTCCGCCGAGCAGCTCGACGCGCTCGTGCATGCCCAGCAGCCCGAACCCGTCTGTCTCGCCCTGCGGGTCGAACCCGGTGCCGTCATCGCGGACGCTCAGGTGCAGGACCTCGCCGGCCTCGCGAATCTCGACGGTCGTGATCCTGGCCTCGCCGTGCTTGGTCGCGTTCGTCAGGGCCTCCTGGACGATCCGGTAGATCGCGGTCTCGATCTCGGGAACGTGGCGGGTGGGCTCGCGGCCCTGCTCGTAGGCGAGCTCGACGCTCACCTCCACCTCCATGCCCGTGCGCCGCGTCCGTTCGGCGAGACCCTCGAGCGCGGCCTGGACGCCGAGTTCGTCCAGCGCGGCCGGGCGCAGGTCGGTGATCAGCCCGCGCAGGTTGGCGATCGCTTCCTCCAGCTGGCCGGTCGCCCGGCCGACTGCCTGCTCGAGCGCCTCCGGTCGATCCGAGCGTGCTGCGGCAGAGAGCCCGATCCGCAGCGCGCTCAGGCTCTGCAGGGTCTCGTCGTGCAGCTCCCGCGCCCAGCGCTGGCGCTCGCCCTCGGCGGCCGACAGGCGCTGGCTCTGACGCTCGGAGGCGACCGCCTGAGCCATCGCAACGGCCGTCGCGGCGCTCGCGGCGAAGGCCTCAAGCAGCCGCTCGTCCTCCCGCGAGAACTGCGGCCCATCCTCGAGCCGGTCGAGCGCGAGCAGCACTCCGTGTGTCTGTCCCCGGAAGATCAGCGGGACCACGAGGCCGCCCCTGGCCTCGACCCCGATCTGGCGCAGGCGCTCGTCGAAGCGGGCACGGCTGAGCTCGTCCTCCAGGCGCTGGGGGCGGAGCGTGCGCATCGCCTGCACGGCCACCGTGTCCCCGAGGGGCACCCGCCGGCCGATCAGCCCGGCGGGCAGCTCGCCGACGCCGGCGGCGATGACGAGCTCGTCGCGTTGCTTGAGCTCGATCAGCAGCGCCCGCGCGCAGACCAGCGCACGCCCGCGCTTGGCCACCAGCTCGAGGATCACGTCGAGGTCGGTCTCGCCCCCGACGGCACGCGCGATCTGGGCGGTGGCCTCGAGCGTGGCGACCGTGCGCTCGAGCTCGTCCCGGCGCTCGCGCGCGCCGGTGTAACGCCGGGCATGGTCGATGGCGACCCCGGCAAACTCGGCGAGGGCCTCGACGGCCTGCTCGTCGGCGTCGGTGAAGTCCGCTCCGCCTGCCTTCTCGGTCAGGTACAGGTTCCCGAACGGCGTCCCTCCAACCAGGATCGGAACGCCCAGGAACGTGTGCATCGGCGGGTGTCCCGGCGGGAACCCGTAGGAGCGAGGGTGCCGACCGACGTCGGACAGGCGCAACGGCGCCGGCTCCTCGATCAGCGCGCCCAGCACGCCGCGGCCCCTGGGCAGCGATCCGATCGCCGCGTGCGCCGCCTCCTCGATTCCCCTGGTCAGGAAGCGGACGAGCTCGGTCTTTGAGTCGTTGAGCACCCCCAGGGCCGCATAACGGGCTTCGGTGAGCTCCCGCGCGGACTCGAGCACCCGGTCGAGGACCACGTCGAGGTCGAGCTCCGCGAGCACGCTGCGGGCCACCTCAAGGATGCCGCTGGTCGTCCGGTCCATCAGGCTTCCATTGAACCACTTCGTTCCAAAACCGCCTTGACCCGAGTGGCGCCGGGAGCGACGCGGGTGCCTCTCACCCTCCCTGTCGAGCGGCGTCCAGCAGCACCCGCTGCTCGGCCGCGGCGATCAGCCGCCTGGTTCGACTACGACTACTGCAAGGGCTGCGGCATCTGCGTGCAGGAGTGCCCGTGCGGGGCGATCAGGATGGAGTCCGAGCCGAGCTGAGGCGGCCCGGCGGCTGCGGCGGGCCCCCCATCTGGAGGAGCTGCGGGGTTCTACGGTTAGGGCGTCGGAGTTCCTCGGATGATCCGCCATGGCCCCCGGCGTAGTTTGTGTCCATGACCGAGACACAGACAGCCCAGGCACACGATGGAGGAACCGCGGCCCGCTCGTCCGGCATATTCGCCGACGTGCTGTGCGCGGTCGACGGTACGCGCAGGAGCTTCGCGGCGGTGGAGCAAGCGGCGACCCTGGCTGGCCCGCAGGGGCGTCTCACGCTGCTGGCGGTCACGGCGCTCACCGGCGCTGGTGCCTACCAGCAGGCGGCGATCGCCCCGCCGCGAGCGCAGCGAGTGCTCGCCCGTGCGGTGCGGGCCGTGAAGGAGAGCGGGGTGTCGTGCACGACCGTCATAGACCCTGCGGGTCCCCCGGGGGAGGTCATCCTCGAGCGGGCGGCCGAACACAACCTGCTCGCCCTGGGAGCCCCGGTCAGCTCACGGCTGGGCGGGATGCTCACCGACGGGGTCGCCGTGGCCGCGCTGGGCTCGCTCGCGGTGCCCCTGCTCGCCGCCCGCGCGACGCCGGCGGGGGCGCAGCGCTTCGCCGAGCGCATCCTCGTGGCAAGCGATGGCACGGAGATCTCCGACCGGCTGATAGATCTTGTCGGACGCTTGGCCGCTGAGCAGGCCGCAACCGTCGTCCTGCTGCACGCGGTGGGCGTGGAGTCGCGTGTGCGACCGGACCGTGTTCAGGAGCAGGCGAGCCGTCTCGACGCGCACGTCACAGGCGCAAGCGACGTGCGGATCGAGGCCGGCGACGCCGCGGCGGCAATCGTCGCGACCGCCAAGGAGACCGGCGCATCGCTCGTGGTGGCTGGCAGCCGCGGACTCGCGGGCATCAAGGCGCTCGGCAGCGTGAGCAGGCACGTTGTCCACGAGGCCCACTGCTCGGTGTTGCTCGTCCCGCCCGAGCACCTGCCGCGCTGAGCTGCGCCGCGGCATGGGCACCGCCGCGACGGCCGATCAGTTCACTACGGCTGAGGCTCGGGCGCGGCGCTCACACGCAGCTCGTGTCCGGTGAGCGATACGGTGTCGCCGGGATGCAGCTGGCGCCCGCGGCGGGTCTCGCGCTGCGCGTTGACCCACACGGCCTCCCGGGCGAGCAGCGGCTTGACCTCGCTGCCGCTGTCGATGACGCCGGCGAGCTTCAGCAGCTGTCCGAGCCTGATCGTCTCGCCGCGGATCTGTATCGATCGTCTCTGTGCGGTAATCTCGCCGGGCATGAGGGAACACACAGGTTATGCGCCGGGACCCTTCTGCTGGGCTGACCTGAGCGCCACTGACGACCCGCAGGGTGCGGTCTTCGCGCTCTACGCGGGACACTAGGATGTCCCTGCCCCACTCCGGCGGTCGACCGGGTCGGCACCGGTCGTCGTGGTCATCACCTCGGCGCTGCTGCCGCCGAGTACGCGGCGGACCAGTCCGGGGGCGAGGACTCGCAGTGCCGCAGCGAGCCCAGAGGGGCGGGGAACGTAGCGTTCGGGACGGCGGCCTATGCCCGCCTGGTGGATCGCCTCGGCGGCCCGGTCCGGCGTGGAGACGACCCAGCGCGTGCCCCGTCTGTCCGTGAGCTCGGACTGGGAAAGCCCTCGGTGGAGATGAAGCCGGGCAGCACGAGACCCACGTGCACCCCACCCGTTCGCTCCTCGGCCCACAGCGCATCCGACCAGCCGGCGAGGGCGAACTTGGACGCGCTGTAGGCGCCGGTGCCGGCGCGGGCAACGCGGCCGGCGGTGGCTTCTCCGATTCCGCTGGAGGCGCCTGTGACGAGCATCACGGTGGGCATCGATCGCTAGCCTTCCAGATCGGCGAACAAGATGAGCGAGCCCCCATCCAGCGACGCCGAGACGGTCGCTTCCACCGATCGGCGCACTCTCCTCAAGCGCGAGGCGCTCGAGCTGTTCCGCGGCCTGCCGCGGCGCTACGACGCGCTCTCGGCTGCCCTCAGCTTTTGGCAGGACCCGCGCTGGCGGCGGGCGCTGGTGAGCGCGGCGGGGCCGCGAACCGGCGATCGCGTGCTGGACGTGGCGACGGGCACGGGGATGGTCGCCGCGGAGCTGCTCGCGCGGGCGGACTGCTCGGTCGTGGGCATCGACCAGAGCGCGGAGATGCTGGCAGGCGCCCGCGCGCGCTTCGCCGCATCGAGCGTCTCTGAGGTGGAGCTGGTCGAGGGACAGGCCGAGGCACTGCCGTTCGCAGACGCGAGCTTCGATGCGCTGACGTTCACCTACCTGCTGCGCTATGTCGACGATCCGCAGGCGACGATCGTCGAGCTCGCCCGTGTGCTGCGCCCCGGCGGACGGATCGCCTCGCTGGAGTTCGGCGTGCCGCCCTGGCTGCCCGCGCGGGCGGCGTGGCGGCTGTACACGGCGGTGGGGCTGCCGGCGCTCGGGCGTCTGGTCTCGCGCGAGTGGTTCGAGGTGGGGCGCTTCCTTGGACCGAGCATCCGCGGCTTCTACGAGCGCCACCCGCTGGAGCGGATCGTCGGCTACTGGCGGGCGGCGGGCCTGGAGGACGTGCGGGTGCGGCGGATGAGCCTCGGCGGCGCTGTCGTCATGTCCGCCACCAAGGGCGATGCCGGCCACGCCTGAGCGGCCCGCGTTCTACGCGCTCGGGCACGGGCGGACGCGTGAGCTGCTGACGCTGCTGCATCCCCCGTACACCGCGTGGCACCTGAGCTACTTCGCGTTGGGCGCGGCGGCCGCCCCGCACGTCCACGTGGATCGCCTGCTGTGGGGCCTGCTCGCCTTCGCCCTGGCGGTCGGGGTGGCGGCGCACGCGCTCGATGAGCTGCACGACCGGCCCCTGGGCACGGGCCTGAGCGATCGCACGCTCGTGGCGCTCGCCGTGGTGAGCCTGCTCGGCGCGCTCGCCATCGGCGTCGGCGGCATCCTCGAGGTCTCGGTCTGCCTGCTGCCATTCGTCCTCCTCGGCGCCGTCTTCCTGCCGGCGTACAACCTCAAGCTGATCGGCGGGCGCCTGCACAGCGACCTGTGGTTCGCTGTCGGGTGGGGCGCGTTCCCGGCCCTGACGGGTTACTTCGTCAACGCCGAGAAGATCGCCATCCCCGGGCTGCTGATCGCAGCGGGCTGCCTGGCGATGAGCGTCGCGCAGCGGCGGCTGAGCTCGCCGGCGCGCGAGCTGCGCCGTCGCACCAGCTCGGTCAGCGGAGTGCGCACGCTGCCCGACGGCAGCACCGAGCCGCTGACGCTCGGTGGAATGCTGGTGCCGCTGGACGGCGCGCTTGCGGCTCTGTCACTGGCGATGGTCGTGACCGCGTGTGCCCTGCTCGCCGCGCGCCTGTGACGCCCAGCCCCACCGGTCAGTGAAAACCCGCAGCCGGTTCGGGGGGCGCTCCCGGATGGTGAGCGGAGCCCCGGGACCTAGCGTGATATCCGAGCCCTGATGACAAGGACAAGGAGACCGGCAATGTTCACGAACGTACTGGTGGGAGTAGACGGCGGGCCGAACGGCCGTGACGCGATCGCGCTGGCCCGCAGTCTCGCGGATGCCGACGCCAAGCTGACCTTCGCGCATGTCCACAGCGGGGAGCTGCGCCCATCGCATGCGTTCGCGCCGGCGGTGGTGCGAGAGGAGCGCGTGGCATCCGAGGAACTGCTCGAGCGGGAGCTCGCAGCGGCGGACGTGGATGCCGAGCTGGTCAGCGTGGTGGCATCTGGCGCGGGCCAGGGCCTGCACGAGCAGGCCGAGCGCCAGCAGGCGGACCTGCTTGTCGTCGGCTCCTGCGGCCACGGGCTGGTCGGCCGGGCGATGCTCGGCGACGACGCGCGCGCGGCCCTCAACGGCGCTCCGTGCCCTGTGGCGATAGCGGCTGTCGGCGACGCCGAGCACCCGGCCGCGTTTGCGAGGATCGGCGTCGGCTACAACGGGTCGCCCGAGAGCAAGCGGGCGCTGGCGCTGGCCCGCAAGCTGGCGGAGTCGAGCGGGGCGAGCATCCACGCGCTGGAGGTGGTCTCCATGCCGAGCTACGCGTACGGCGGGCTCGTGGCCCCGGCGATGGGGGATGCGATCGACGCGATGCTCGAGCAGGCCAACGACAGCCTGCGCGAGCTCCCCGAGGTCGAGGGACGCGCGGTGTACGGGCTTGCGGGCGAGGAGCTGGCGAGCTTCGGCGACGACGTCGACCTGCTGGTCGTCGGCTCGCGTGGCTACGGGCCGATCAGGCGTCTGGTGCTGGGCAGCACCTCCGATTATCTGGAGCGCCACGCGCGCTGCTCGCTGCTCGTGCTCACGCGTGACTCAACGGCCGGTGACGACGGCGACGGGAACACGGCCGACGGCGAGACCCAGGCCGAGAGCGGCGTGGCTACTGTGGCCTGAGCTCATGCGCCTCCAACAGGTGCGCGCCCGGTCCGGGGCGCACCTCGCGGGCGCCGTCGGGCAGCACCCGGGCGCCGCCGGGCGCGAACAGGCCGAGGACGCTGCCGCCGAAGCCGCCGCCGAGGAGGCGCGCGCCGGCGGCACCGGAGGCGAGCAGCCGTTGAACGGTCGCCTCGACGGCCGCGGTCGAGACCTCGTAGTTCTCGCGCAGACTGGCATGCGAGGCGTCCAGCAGCGCGGCGACGGCGTCCAGATCGTGGGCGCCGAGCGCGGCGACGGTGTCGCGCACGCGCTGGTTCTCGCCGATGACGTGCCGAGCGCGGCGTCGCAGCGGCTCGGGCAGGCGCTCGATGGCGTCGGCGTGGGCGTCGCGCAGCGAGGGTACGTCCAGCAGCTCGCAGGCGCGCTGGCATTCGGCGCGCCGCTGGTTGTAGCCGGAGCCGGCGTGGGTGTGGCGCTCGCCGGAGTCGAGCACGACGAGCCGCCAGTCGCCGAGCACCAGGGGCACGGTGTCGATCTGGAGCGTGCGGAAGTCGATGCACAGCGCGGTGTCGGGCGCGCCGTAGAGCGAGGCGAGCTGGTCGAGCAGGCCGGTGTGGGCGCCCACCCAGTCGCTCTCCACGCGCGCGCACAGCCGCGCGAGCTCGATCCGGTCGACGGCCGGACGGGTGGCTCCGGGTCGATGCCCCGAGCCGAGATCGATTAGGGCGAGGCACAGCGCGACCTCGAGCGCGGCCGACGAGGACAGGCCGGCGCCTGGTGGCACCTGGCCGCTGATCCGAAGGCTGGCGCCGCGCAGCGGGAAGCCGGCACGGGCGAGCTCGGCGACGGTCCCGCGCACGAACGCCCGCCACCCGGAGGCGGGCGGGGGGTCGGCGAGGGGAAAGCGGTCGTGCTCGCGAAGGTCATCGGCGGATGCTTGGATGCGCTGCTCGCCGGCGGCGCCGGCCGGCGAGCAGACGGCGCGCACGGTGACGCCATCGGCGATGGCGAAGGGCAGCGCGAGCCCCTGGTTGTAATCGGTGTGCTCGCCGATCAGGTTGACCCGCCCCGGCCCAAAGGCGGCACTGCGCTCAGGCGGCACGGGCGATCGCCTCGCGCAGCGCGTCGGCGGACTCCTCGGGAAGCGTGTCGGAGATGAACGTGCCGGCGCCCTGCTCGGACCCGGCGAGGTACTTGAGCTTCTCGGCGGTGCGCAGCGGCGGATAGAACTCGACGTGCACATGCCCCTCGCCCGCGCCGGGCTCGCCGCCGCCGGGCTCGACCTCGCCGCCACCAGCGACGGACGCGGTCGGGGCCTGGTGCACGGCCATGACGTAAGGGAACGGGCGATCGAAGAGGGCGTCGTAGCCGCGCGCGAGCGTCTGCAGGCCGGCAGCCAGAGCGCGCAGCTCGACGGGTTGGCAGTCGAGCAGGCTGGCGCGGTGGTGGCGCAGGCTGACGTGGGCTTCGTAGGCCCAGCGAGCGGCATAGGGGACGTAGGCGAGGAGGTGGTCGTTCTCGAACAGCACGCGCCGCCCGTCGTCGAGCTCTGCTCGCATCAACGCGCATGGCGCGCACTCGTCCAGGCGCCGGTTGGCGGCGAGCTCGAGCGCGGGCACGGGGGGGATGAAGGGGTAGCCGTAGATCTGGCCGTGTGGGTGGTGCAGGGTGACCCCGACCTCGACCCCGCGGTTCTCGAAGATGAACACGTAGTCGATGTCATCGCGCGCGCCGAGCTCCATGTAGCGGTGGCGCCATACCCACATGAGAGCCTCGGCCCGCTCGGGTGCGAGTGTGCCGAAGGAGCCGTCGTGACGGTCGGTATAGACGACGACCTCGGCGGCGCCCAGCGGCGCCTCGAAGGCGGGGAAGCGATTGTCGAAGACGGCGATCTCGTAGGCGGGAAAGGGGATCTCGGTCTCGGACCCCGACGGCCCGGCGCCCGGACGCGTGGGGCACAGCGGGCAGTGCTCGAGCGAGGGCAGGAACGTGCGCTCCTGCCGGTGGATCGCGTACACGACCTGCTCGCCGCGCAGCTCGTCGAAGCGCAGCTCGCTCACGTGGTCTCTTCGCCGATGTCGGTGTAGAGCAGCAGCGCGCGACCGTCGTCTTTGACATGCCGCTCGATGGCGAGGGGCCCGTAGCGCTCGTCAACCTGGGCATCTCCCTCGGATGCTCGGCCCGGACCGGGCCGCGGTAGCTCGGAAGGGCTCGTCGAAGCGGGTTTTTCGGGCACGCCCGGAGGGTAACCCACCAGGGTGGCCGCCCCAGGGGGTGGTTCGTGACGGATGTTGCATAGTATGTGCGGGCAGCGTCTGCAAACAGGCTGAGAGGGAGGACAAAATGTCAGACATCGACCAGGCCCACGAAGCGGTGGAGCACCTCGACTACCTCGACCGCCCGGACACGGGACGACCGGGCTTTGACCGCCGCTCGTTCCTGCGCCGCACGGCGATGACCGGGGTGGCGGCAGGCTCGGTCAGCACCCTGCTGGCGGCATGCGGTTCGAGTGCGTCAAGCGGGGGCGGCGGATCGGCGAGCGTGTTCGGCTCGCACCCCAGCTACAAGTTCGTGTTCGTCAACCACGTGACGACCAACCCGTTCTTCACGCCGACGCAGTACGGCGCGGCGGATGCGTGCAAGCTGCTCGGCTGCTCATACCAGTGGACGGGCTCGGAAAACAGCAACGTGAGCCAGATGGTGAACGCGCTGAACAGCGCCGTCACGGGTGGAGCGGACGGCATCGCGGTCGCGCTGATCGACCTGCACGCGTTCAACGCGCCGGTGGAAGCGGCGATCAAGGCGGGCATTCCCGTGATCGCGTACAACGCGGACGCTTCGGGCAACGCGCGCCTGTCCTACGTCGGGCAGAACCTGAAACTGGCAGGTGAAGAAATGGGCAAGCGGATCGTCGAAGAGGTCGGTTCCGGCGAAGTGGGGCTGTTCATCGCCACGCCCGGCTCCGCGAACCTGCAGCCGCGCATCGAAGGTGCCGAAAAGGCGATCAAGGACTCGGGCAAGGCGATCGCCTCCCATTCGGTTGCGACGGGCGCGGCAGTCGCGCAGGAGCAGTCGGCGATCGAAGCGTGGTACCTGAGCCACAAGAGCGCGAAGGGCATGTACGCGGTCGACGGGGGCAGCACGGAAAGCCTCGCGAAAGTGATGCAGAAGCTCGGCCTGACATCCAAAGGCGTGAAGGCGGGCGGCTTCGACCTCACAGAACAGACGCAGAAGCTGCTGCAGGAAGGCGACATCGAATTCACGATCGACCAACAGCCCTACCTTCAGGGTTTCCTGCCGGTCCTGCAGCTGTTCCAGTACAAGGTCTCGGGCACGCTGACGGGCCCCGCGGAAGTGGACACGGGCCTGAAGTTCCTGAACAAAGAAACCGTGAAACCCTACGTGAGCAGCAAATCACGCTATGAGGGCACATCGACCACCGCAGCGGTGATCGGCTAGGAAATGCAGAGGAGCTGAGGAGGGATCGTGGCCAGCACGGCACCAAGCACCGCTGGGAGCGGTCCCTCCTCAGGCTCGAGCGGCTCGGCAAACAACCGTGCCGGCGGGAAGCCGCTCGCCCGCGAAGCGCTCAATCGCCTGATCGCGTTGCGCGAGGGCAGCATCATCGTGGTGACGATCATCGTCGCCATCTACTTCGCGGCGAACACGAGCACGTTCTTCACCGGCGAAAACTTCAAGACGCTGCTGCCCTACTTCGCTCCGCTGGCGATCCTTGGCGCGGGCGAGGTGTTCGTGATGATCCTCGGCGAGATCGACCTGTCGATCGGGGCGATGTACATGTTCGCTCCGATCGTCTTCTACAAGCTCGACACGGCCGGCCTGGGGCTTGTGCCGTCGCTGATCGTGGCGCTGGCGGTGTGCATGGTGGTTGGAGTGGTGAACGGGGCATTCGTGGCGATCGTCGGGGTGAGCTCCTTCGTGACGACGCTGGGGATGCTGTTCACCTTCGAGGGACTCAGCCTGGTCCTCTCCCACGGCACCCCCGAGCCGACGCCGGGAGCCCAGATCCACCAGACGGAAAAGCTGGTCCACCATGTGGTGAACGGCCACAACATCACCCTCCCGGAAAAGGTCAACCACATCGGCACCTTCGCGAAAATCTTCGGCGCGGGCGTCTACTCCGAGCTGATCTGGGCGTTGGCGATCGTGTTCGTGCTGCAGGTCGTCCTCACTTTCAGCCGCTGGGGCCTGTACACGGTTGCGATCGGCTCGAACAAGATCGGCGCGGCCGAGGCCGGCGTGAAGGTCAAGCTGGTGACGATCCGCAACTTCGTGCTGTGCTCGTTGACGGCGGGGCTGGTTGGCGTCTTCGAGGCGATCCGCTCGCAGACGATCCAGCCGGACCCCTCGGGGCCGAACAAGATCCTCCTGCTGGCGATCGCGGCAGCGGTGATCGGCGGGACGCTGCTGGCCGGGGGCTCGGGAACCGTAGTGGGGGCCTTCATCGGGGCGCTGTTCCTGGGCATTCTCGAAGACGGCCTGATCCTGAAGGGCGTGAACGCGAACTACCTGCTCCTGTACACGGGCCTGGCGATCGTCGCGGCGATGACCGCGAACGTCTTCGTGGGACGGGCGCGAAGGGGGCACAGCGGCAGTGGCTGACGCGGGCGTACAGAAGACGGGTATCGTGGGCCCGACCTCAGCGCCGGAGGACGTGCTGCGCGTGGAGCACATCGCCAAGCGCTTCGGCCCGGTGACGGCGCTGCGGGACGTGAACCTGCACCTGAGGAAGGGCGAGGTGCTCGGCCTGCTGGGGGACAACGGCGCGGGCAAGTCGACGCTGATCAAGATCCTGTGCGGCTTCCAGAAGCAGGACTCCGGCGAGATGTTCCTGCACGGCGAGCCCTACGCCCCGAAAAGCGTCGATGACGCGCGGGCGCACGGAATCGGGACCGTCTACCAGGATCTGGCGCTGATCGACGAACTCTCCGTCTACCACAACCTGTTCCTGCGCCGGGAGCGCGTTCACCGCCCGGTGCCGCTGCTGGCGAACCGGCAGATGAAGCGGGAAGCGAGGACGGCGCTGGATGAGATCGGCATCAACATCCCCCGCATCGACGTGGCGGTGGCGCGGCTGTCGGGCGGTCAGCGCCAGGCGATCGCGGTGGCGCGCACGGTGAACTCCGACGCGGAGATCATCCTGCTCGACGAGCCGCTGGCGGCGATGGGCGCGAAAGAGGGAGCGATGATCCTCGACCTGGTGGCCCGCCTGCAGCAGGAGGGCAAGGTCTCGATCATCATGATCCTGCACAACTACGTTCACGTGCTGCAGGCATGCGACCGCGTGAGCATGATCCAGGACGGGACGATCACGTTCGACAAGCCGACGGCGGATACTTCGGTGGAGGAGCTGACGGACATCGTGGTCAACGAGTACCGACGGGCGCGGATGGAGGCTCAGGAGGAGTCGAGAACCGGCTGAGAACTCAGGCGCCGGGAGGACGGCGGGAGGCCAGGTGCTCCTGGTTCTGGCGGCGTTCGCCGCGGACCTGGATGGCGATGTAGACGATGAGGATGTTGACGATCACGCCGATTCCCCCGAAGGTGGCGATCAGCCCGAAGGTCTTGACGAACGCTTCGCTTGCGGCGAGGACCATGGGGGGAGCCTAGCAACGCGTTGGGCGCGCGTGTCGTAGCCTTGTGGGGCCGCCGATAGACGCGTGCCTGGAGAGGTGCCGGAGCGGTTGAACGGGCGCGACTGGAAATCGCGTAACGGGGGTCAACCTCGTTCGAGGGTTCGAATCCCTCCCTCTCCGTTTTCGGTCTGTATGAGGTCGTTGCTCGAACTGGTCGGGGCTTTACGCCTGGCTTCGTCGGATCGGTGCGCGCATAGGTTGAGCAGTCAGCGTGGGCGGTAGGCATCGGCGCGATGCGCGACGGCGAGGATCTTGATCGAGCGAGTTGCGTCATCGATGCGGTAGATGATGCGGTAGGGGCCACGGCGCGCGGACAGGCACCCCTCGAGCTCGAAACGCAGAGGCTTACCGAGACGCCGAGGATTGGATGCGATCGCGTCGAGCGTCTCGATGACTGCTGCGGCGACCGAGATGGGCAGGCGGTCGATCTGGCGACGCGCGGGTGCCATCACCAGCACCTCCCATGGTGCCTCGCTCACGCTGCCGCATTGCGGCGGTTCTCGAGCCCGGCGCGAAGTTCGGCGAGCGTGGTGGCCTGCGCTCCATCCGCGAGTGCTTGCTTGCTCTCGTGGATCTGTTCCATGAGAGCAGGGTCGGACAGGATCGAGAGGGTTTCCTCGAGGCTGTCCAGGTCATCGGGGCTGATGAGGACCGCGGCGGGCTTGCCGTTGCGGGTGAGCACCACACGGTCGTGCTGGTCCTCTACGCGGTCCACCAGCTCGGAAAGGTGGGCCTTTACGGAGGAGAGGGGCAAGGTCTCGGCCATGACCATTATTATAGTCATCCACTTGTCGGCGTCAAGGGTCCCGTGACAGCGACGGGTAGTGTGTGGGCTCGATGACCACCGACGGCTACTTCTTCTTCATGGTGCTGGGCCTGCCGCTGCTCCTGTTGGCGATCGCGATGCTCGCCGGGTGCTTCTATCGCGACGGCTACGAGCGACTCCTCGACTGGAAGCCGACCCGCTCGCCCAAGAGGGAAGCCGAACTGCAGCTCGGCGAGACCCACCAGATGCTCAGCGCGCTGAACAGGTACCGGCGCTCGCGTGGCGCGCCCGAGCGCTCGCTCCAGGAGATAACCGAACACGCCTGGGCGAACCTCGAGGAGCAGGACGCGGACGGCTCCCGAGAATCGTAGAAGCGATCGAGACCGAAGGCGCCGGATAGACTAGACCCACTGCGCCCGTAGCTCAGCTGGATAGAGCGTCGGTCTACGGAACCGAAGGTCAGAGGTTCGAATCCTCTCGGGCGCGTCCCCAGGCTGACCCTACACGGCAGCGGCGCTCGCGCGCTCCCGCCGCTTGGCGTACTCCGCGAGCGACTGCTCGAACGCGTCGCGCCCGAAGGCGGCCACAGCTCCTTTCTGAGCACCAGCGGCCGCGGCCGTCGCGCTGCCCCATCCGCATGCGCCCGACGAGCTCGTCCTGGTACGATCCACCGCTGATCTCCGCCGGGGTATGACTTGGGGAGACAGCCCAGTTTATAGTCAATTACAATGAATTGACATCTGGTTAACATCTGGACACCCCGCACGGGGCGAAATGGAGGATCCACAAGGATGAAACACATCAGGATGGCGTGTGGGCTTGCCGCGGCGGTGGGCGCGTTGTGCGTTGCGGCGGTGCCGGCGCTGGCCGACAGCAAGTACTTCGTCGCCGGCATCCCCGGAAAAACGATCTCGTTGCACGATCATCATTCCGGCGCAGACCGTGCCGGTCAAGGCGATAAAACACCCTGAAGAAGAATTCTCATCGGCCGTGTACTCGAACGTATTCGTGCCCACGACGAAAAAAGGATTCGTGAACAACGAAAAAGAGAGTCTCAGCATCGCCAATGAATTCAAGAACATGAAATTCCGCTTCGCCGAAGAAACGCAGTGCGGCGTAGATCAGCCGAAAGAACAGGGGACCGAAGGGTCATACAGAGGAACGCTGCACCTGGAAATCCCAAGCGGCAACCTCGGCATCGAAGAAAAAATCGAAGCCTAGGGAAAAAATCGAAGCCTAGGAAACGGGCCGAAATCGAGGCTGGGCAAACGGGCCGAGCTTCGAAGCGCGGCCAGGCGTCGGCTAGACGGCTCCAAGGAGCACGGGCACACACTGCCCGTGCTCCTTGGAGCGGTACATGACGGCGTCGGCTCGCTTGACGAGCTCTTCGGCCGTGATCGCGCCGGTGTCCGCGCAGGCGACGCCGATGCTCGGCTGTAACTGGTTGATCGAAGGCCGCTCAGCCGTCGGGGAAAGGCGCGATCGGCCACGCCGTGATCGCGCTCGCGCATCCCCAGCTCATACGCGCCGCCATGGGCCGTGTACAGCGTCTGGGCGGCGCTCCCCGGAGCCTCGACGGTCAGCCGCAGGGCGGCGATCGAGCAGTTGACGACGTCGTGCCCGCCCCCGTCGGGGTCGGCGTAGCGCCAGCCGGCGGCCGAGCCGGCGGGAACGTCGGCCTCGACCTCGACCGCCAGGCCGTCCCCGGCCGGTAACCCGCACGCGGCATCCGCGCACGCTCTCGGCCACCGCCACGCCGCGAGCGCGCAGGCCGCCGAGGCGGATGCGGCGGCCGTCGAGGCAGAGCGCGCCGCTGGCCACCCATGGCGTCATCCGCCCGGCGAGCGAGCACCCGGCCGAGCGCCACGTCCAGCCACGCCCCGGGCGCCCCGTCGAAGTCCGACCCCGTGCAGCCAGATCCACCGCTCGGCGTGCTCGGAGCCCCAGTTGTGCCCGACCATCCCCCGCCAGCCGCTCAGCTCGATCGCCTGCCCGCCGGCCAGCTCGAGCCGCCCGTCGAAGCTCGCCGCGGGCGCCGGGCTCGTGAGCTTGGTCCGCGGCAGCGGCGCCCGGTACAGCCAGGCGGGGAAGAGGTGGCGCAGCGGCGGCTCGGCGGAGGCGAAGCGCAGCGACCAGCGCGCCTGCCCGCAGCCTCCCCGCGCATGTCCGGGGCCCATCTCGGTGTCCCCGCCGAGCGCGATCCACTGGCCGGGCGGGGCGCGAAGCTCTGAGCTCGTGTGCTTGTGCATGAACGGGCGCTCCCGGCGGGCGTCGAACACCGTGCACCACACCGACCCCCGCGGCGGGCGGCCCGGGGCCTTGTGGACGGTCTGGCGAATCCATGCTCCGAGCGGCTCCTCGGGGGAAACGGCGCGCAGGTAGAAGGACTCGTACATTCCCGCCGAGATCCGCGCCGCGGAGAACATCGCGCGGGTGTCCATTCACGCGATGCTAACCGTCCTGCTGTCGAATCCTGAGAGGATCCCGCGCATGAGGTGCGACCCGCTCGTCCAGCTGCCCGCCGCGCTGACCGATCCCCGGCCGAGTCCGGATGCCCGCTACGTGATGGGCGTCGACGGGGGCGCCACCAAGACGCTCGCCGCCGTCCTGGATCTCGACGAGCGGGCGCTTCATCTCGGCCACGCCGGCCCGAGCAACGAGGACGCGGTCGGCGCCAGGGCCGCGGTCGACGCGATGATGCTGGCGCGCCGACGAGGCGATCGAGCGCGCGGGCATCTCCGCGGAGGAGCTCGGCGCGGCGGTGCTGGCGATCGCCGGCACGGACACCGACTCGGTGGCAGAGCACGTGCGCGGCGCGCGCACCGACGCGCTGGATCGTGGTCAACGACGTGGTCGGCGCGTGGGCCACGGCCACCGGCGCGGGGCCGGGCGTGGCGGTGATCTCGGGCACCGGCTCGAACGTCTTCGGCGTCGGCGGGACGGGTCCCGAGGCCCGCTCCTGGCGGGCGGGAGGCTGGGGGCACCTGCTCGGCGACGAGGGCTCCGGCTACTGGCTCGGCATCCAGTCGATCAGGGCGGCGCTGCGCGACCGCGAGGCGTCCGGCCCGACGACCGCGCTCGGCGAAGGCGGCCTGTGCGTTCTTCGGGCAGCCGAGCGTCGAGGCGGTGGCCAGCCACGTGTACTCCAAGCCGCTGACCAAGGGCGAGATCGCGGCCTTCGCGATCGAGACCGGCAGGCTGGCCGAGGGCGGAGACGAGGTCGCACGCGGGCTGTACGAGCGTGGCGCGGCCGAGCTCGCCGAGCAGGTCGCCGCCGTCATCCGGGAGACCGGGCTGGCGCAGGGCGCGGCCGGCTTCCCGGTGGGCCTGATCGGCAGCGCGTTCAAGGCCGGCGCGGTGTTCGTCGAGCCGCTCGCCCGGGCGGTCCGCGAGCACGCGCGCCAGGCGCAGGTGATGACGGTCGAGATGGCCCCGGTGGGCGGCAGCCTGCTGCTGGCCATGCGCGCTTGCGGGCGCGGGCGACGGACCTCGATGGCGCACGAGAGCTCTCGCGGCTGATCGACGAGGCTCTCAGCCGCTGAGCGCGTGCAGCCGCGCAGCGCTCGATCGCGGCGCTGTCCCCGATCGCCTCAGCTCCGGCGCCCAGCATCCGCACGGCCGCCGCGGCGTTGGCGAAGGCGGCGGCGTCGAGCGGATCGACGCCGCTCGGCGAGCGCGATGAAGAAGGCGGCGGCGAACACGTCCCCGGCGCCGAGATCGTCGCCGGGGACGGCGACCGGCGCGACGGCCAGCTCCAGGACCCGCCCGTCCGCCAGAAGGATCCTCGTCGGTGCGGGCCCGTCGGTGATCGCGACGAGCGCGCCCGCCCGCGCCGGCTGCGGCGATCAGCGCGCGAGCAGCTCGCGCGCTCGTGCTCGCTGACGACGATCGCGTGGCAGCCGCGGGCGAGCTGCTCGGCGAGCGTCCCGGGGGCGCCCAGGGAGATGCGCCCGTCCCCGGCGCTCCACTCTCGGCGCGAGTCCCTGGGGGGTCAGACCGACGAGCTCGCAGCGCCCCTGCCAGCCGCTCGGGCACTCGCGCGCGACGGGCGCCAGATGGAGGATCCCGCCGTCGAGCGTCGAGGCAGGCATCCATCGCTCCGGCCCACGCGAGCACCCGCTGCGTGCGCCCGGCGCCCGACCCGAGGGTCTCGCAGCGTGGTCGTCTCGCGCCGCGGCATGGATCTCGCAGCTCGAGCTCGCCGCGATAGGGCTCGAGCAGCTCCTCGATCTCCTGCGGACACGCCCTGGGTGACGATCAGCGTCCGCCGCCCGAGCCGGGCGGCCTGCAGCGCGCTGTAGAAGGCGGTGCCGCCCGCCCGGCGGGTGCCGTCGGCGAGCACGTCGATCGTCACGTGGCCGACGGTGGTGTAGTCGAAGTGCAAGCCTTTACCAAATCGAAATGCCATCAGCCGACTGTGTCTTGCCCAGTGCATCCAGATCGACGCCTCGCATCGATCCATCGACTCGCGGCCGAGGGCTCGCGCTCGCCGGCGCTTGCGCTGGTGCATCGCCGCGGCCATGTGCGCCCTGCTGGTGGCCACCGCCAATGCCGCCGATGCCGCCCACGGGGCCAGATCGCCCTATCCGCCCGGCGCCACCCGCCCGTCGTCGATCCCGCGTGCCTCCGAATTCGCCCACGCAACCGTAGATACCATCGCGCACACTGCGGCCAAGAAGAAGAAGCCCCACAAGCCGACCCTGCGGGGCAACCCGGCCCGGGCGCTGGTGGCCTTCCAGGCGATGCAGCAGCACTACTACATGCAGGGCTCGGGGCTGTACGCGGGCGAACCGTTCTCCTACCTGTGGCCGTTCTCCCAGGCGCTGGCGGCGACGGTGAGCATGGCGAACGTGAGCATCCCCGGTATGGGCGGGTCGTTTCAGCGCGGAACTCCAGGCGCGGCTGGTGGGCCTGAACACCTATCTGGACACGAACAACTCGGGGGCCTCGGAAGGAGCGTTCACGAGCACGCTGCCGGCGTTCGACGGCACGGTGGCGCCCCCGGCGGGCCCGGGCGGGCCGAAGTACTACGACGACAACGACTGGGTCGGGATCGAGCTGGCGCGGCTGTACGAGCTCACCCACAGCGCCGTCGGTGCTGGGCAGCGCGGAGGCGATCATGGCGTTCGAGATGGCCGGCTGGCAGACGAACCCGCGAGCTGGCGTGCCCGGGCGGCATCCCGTTCTCCAACGCGGTCGAAAACACCGAACGCAACACGGTCACGACCGCGCCGGCGGCCGAGCTGGCGGTGCAGCTATACCGGATCACGGGCAACGCGCAGTACCTGCAGTTCGCGGAAATGGCCTACGAATGGGTGCGCACGCTGCCTGCTGCAGCCGAGCGGCATGTACGCCGACCACATCAACCCGCACGGGCGACGATCGAACCGATGCTGTGGAGCTACAACCAGGGCACGATGATCGGCGCGGGCACGCTGCTCTACCAGGCGACGGGCAACGGCGGCTACCTCTACCAGGCTCGCCAGACGGCGGAGGCGGCGCTCGCGTACTTCACGCCCGAACGGCTCGGCGGCGAAAACCCGTTCTTCGTGTCGGTGTACTTCCGCAACCTCCTGTACCTGGACTCGGTCACCCACGACCCGCCCGGGAGCGTCGATCGCCCAGGCGTACGTGAACTACGCATGGCAGCACCTGCGCCTGAGCGACGACGTGTTCGTCGCCGGCTCGCCGGCGTCGGCCCAGCTGCTGGTGCAGGCGGCGATCGTCCAGATCTACGCGCTGCTGTCCTCGCCGGCGAGCACATATTTTTAGGGCCGGCCGGGAGCCGGCGGGGTGGCGCGCGGGAGGAGTAGGCTCTGTGGCGGTGACCGAGGGAACGAACCTGACGACGGCCGAGGGCCTGGAGGCGCTGAGGCGATGAGCTCGCGACGCTCGAGGGCGAGGGCCGGAGGGAGATCGCCGAGCGGATCAAGACGGCACGCGAATGGGGCGATCTGAAGGAGAACAGCGAGTACCACGACGCCAAGAACGAGCAGGCGCACCTCGAGACGAAGATCGCACGGCTGCGCGAGAAGATCGCCGGCGCGGTGGTCGTCGAGGAGGAGCGCCCGCGGCGACGGCGGCGTGGTCGGCTTCGGCTCGACGGTGGTCGTGCGCGACCAGGACGGCGTCGAGCAGACCTGGCGGATCGTCAGCTCGCACGACGCCGCCCCGGGAGAGGGTCGTCTGTCCGCGGAATCGCCGGTGGCGGTGGCGCTGCTCGGGCGCGCGGCCGGAGAGCAGGTGTCCGTGTCGCTGCCCAAGGGCAAGCGCACGCTGACGCATTCTCAGCGTCGGCTGAGCTCGATCCGGCCGGCCCCTATCGGGCCCCTATCGGGCCCCTATCGGGTTTCTATCGGGTTTCTATCGGCAGGCCTTGCGCACGCGGCGTACGAACGTCTTCGGGCGGCGGCTGTAGAGGCGCTCGCCCTCGCGCAGCGCGCGTCTTGCGCAGGCGCCGGCGGCGCCGGGCGATCAGCTTCAGCAGTGTCCGTTCGCGTGCTCCGGCCGATCAGCGCGTGTGAGCCGGCCCGGCGCTTGCCGTGCGTGCGGATCCGTTCGGCGAGCACGACCAGGTCGTGGTCCTCGCCGAGCAGTTCTCCGAGCTCGTCCGCCCGCTTGGCCAGCGGCGCAGGCTTCGCGCGCCCTTGCCCGCGGAGGCCTTGCCGCGCTTACCCGCGGAGGCCTTGCCGCGCTTGCCGGCGGCCTCTGCCGGGCTGAGCATTTCGGCGGCGTAGCGAAGGTCCTTGACGCGTTTGCGCCACTCGTGCATCGTCTGCGCCCCGATCGCCCTTGCCGCGGGCGGCCCGGCGATAGCGCTTGCGTCCCCTGCGGTAGACGCGTTCGCAGGCCAGGCTTCGATCGCCCGGATCCCTTCTCGGTGGGGAAGCGTCCATCGCGATCCGCGCGCGCGCGCCGCGCAGCTCGGCGATCGCCTCGCGCGCGGGTGGCCGCGTCGCGGGTCTGAGCGCCCGCCGCGTTCGCGCTCGGCGACGAGGCGCTCGCGCAGCCTGCGCGACGCCCTTGCGGCGCGAGCTTGCGCGGGTGGCGCTCGATCAGCGCGTCGAGCGTCTCCACCATCACCTCGGCGTCGCGCGCGCCCGACAGGCGCCCTGCGGTCTGACGCAGCGCCGCCTCCTCGCGGGCGAGCGTCCGTTCGCCGAGCTCGTCCGCCAGCAGCCGCAGCAGCGCGCGCAGGCGCTTGAGCGCCTTGCGCGTCTCGTGGACCGCCCGCTCCGCAGCCCGTCCGTCGCCGTCGCCAGCGAGCAGCTCGATCGCGAGGTCGACCTGGCCGAGGGCCATGCGTCGCAGGCCCTCGCCGGGCCGCTCGCCGGGAAGCAGCGCGAGCTTGCGCTCGCGCGCGCCGTCTGTCCGTGGCCGAGCGACGGTCGCGCTCGGCTCTTGCCAGGGCCGCGCCCACGCCGACGGCGACCGTCGCCGCGAGGCTCGCCGCGAGGGTGGCGCCGAGCGGCGCGACAATGGAGCGATGCCAAGCCTTCCGCCCGCGCCATGGTGGACGGTGCGCCGTGCGGCGAACCGCAAGCCGGCGACGTATCGCTGTCCGATCTGTGGTCATCAGTCTGCCCGCTCTCAGCGAGCATATGCTGATCGCGCCCGAAGGCGACACGCGCCGTCGCCGCCACGCCCACACCGAATGCGTGCTCAGCGGCGCGCGCGCGCGGGCAGCTGGTGCTCAGGGACGAGTGGCTGCGCACGCAGCCGCGCCCGCCGTCGCTGTGGGCGCGGCTGCTGCGGGGCGCGCTCAGCGCCCGAACGCGTGCACGTGCTCGGGCTCCACGCGGATGATCACCCGCTGTTCGCCGGGCTGGCGCAGCGGGTACTCGTCCGCGTCCATGTACTTCTTGGCCAGCGCGTCGATGTGCTCGTCGGCGCCCTCGTGGGTGCGCTCGGCTACGCGGCCGCGGATCTCGACGTACTCGTAGGGGTTCTCCAGGTTCTGGACGGTCAGGGTCACCCGCGGGTCGCGCTCGAGGTTGCGCGGCCACGCGCGGCCCTCGGCCGTGTTGAGCACCGGGCGGCCGTCCTGGACGTCCACCCATACGGGCACCCCGTGGACCGAGCCGTCGGCTCGCAGGGTGGCCACGTGGCAGAAGTTCTTGGCCTTCAGCAGCTCCTCGGCGCGGCCTTCGATCTTTACGCTCATCGGTCAAAGCCCTTTCTGGCGGTCTGTGGTCGTGTCCACATCACCATAGGGCCTCCTCGCCGTCCCGGGGGCGGCTGCCCGGGCGCTCAGCGCCTCGCGTGCCCGAGCGGCCAGTTGCGGCTCAGCGCCTCGGGCGCTCGAGCGTTTAGTTGCGGCTCAGCCCGCTGGTCGAGCTCGCCGGCGGGATCGCACCGAGCGGGGTCAGCTGGCCGTTGTTCAGCGCGAAGGTGACGGTGGTCTGACCCCCGCTCGGGCTCGCCAGGGAGTCGCCCTTGCGGTAGAGCGGGTAGGCGAGGGTCACCTCGGTGTCGCTCTGGGAGAGGACTTTGACCGTCGCGCTCGGTTCCTTGGCGTCGGTGCCGATGTAGCGGTTGCCGAGGAAGAAGAACGCCTGCTGGCCGTATCCGTCGCCCGACCCGGTCCGCGTGCCGATCAGCACCCGCAGGGTCTGGTTGGCGTGGTAATCGGAGGTGTCGTTGGGGGTGAACCCCTTGGCGCGGACCACCGACGCGGCCGCGCTCACGCCTTCGCCGCCGCCGCCGGCTTCTGGGTGAACGCCGGCTCGGGCGCCGTCCGGGTGGTGCCCGGCGCGGCCGTTCCCCGCCGGGGGCGCTCTGGGCAGGGGTCGTGCTCGCCGGCGTGGTGGCGGTGCTCGTGGGCGTCGTCGCCCCCGACTTGGGGTTCGTCGCGGTGCTCTGGGGGGCCGGCGGGGTGCTCGCGACGGTCACCGTCTTGGTCTGCGAGCCGCAGCCCGCGAGCAGCGCCGCGCCGCACGCGCTTACGGCGAGCATGGCGGTCACCGGTGGGGTTCGTCTCATCACACCCATGGTATTCGCCGATCCTCGGCCCGCTCCTTGACAAGATTATTAGTCACTGCTAAGTTATCTCCGGATCGGCTCCCGCCCAGGGCGCCGAGAATGTCCCCGGCGAGAGGAGCGTCTGACATGAGTGGCTCGCGCAGGAACGGCTGGACCCTGGGAATCGTCTCGGTGGCGTTGTTCATGATGGTGCTCGACAACCTCGTGGTGAGCGTCGCCCTGCCGACCATCCACCGCGACCTCGGCGCGTCGATCCAGTCGCTGGAGTGGACGGTCAACGCGTACGTGCTCGCCTACGCGGTGCTCCTGCTGACCGGGGCGGCGCTCGGCGACCGCTTTGGGCGCAAGCGCATGTTCCTGATCGGCATGACCGTCTTCACCGCCGCCTCGGCCGCGGCCGCGCTCGCCCCCAGCACCGGCCTGCTGGTGGCTGCCCGTGCGGTCCAGGGGTGCGGAGCGGCGATCGTCACGCCGCTGACCCTGACGCTGCTCGCCGAGGCGTTCCCGGCGGAGCGGCGGGGGATGGCGATCGGCGTGTGGTCGGGGATCAGCGGCATCGCCGTGGCGATCGGACCGCTGGTCGGCGGAGCGGTCGTCCAGGGCATCTCCTGGCACTGGATCTTCTGGCTCAACGTGCCCATCGGCATCGTCCTCTTGCCGCTCGCCGCGCGCATGCTCACCGAGAGCCGCGGGCCCTACGGCACGCTCGACCTGCCCGGTCTGGGGCTCTCCTCGACGGGCGCCTTCGGGGTGGTGTTCGGCCTCGTTCGCGCGCAGTCGCTCGGCTGGAGCAACGCCACGGTCCTCGCCAGCCTGATCGCCGGCGTCGTCCTGCTCGGCGGCTTCGTCGTCTTCGAGCGCCGCGCCCGCGAGCCGATGCTGCCGATGTCGTTCTTCGCAAAGCGCTCCTTCGCGGTCACCAACGTGGCCTCGCTGAGCATGTACTTCGGTATGTTCGGCTCGATCTTCTTCCTCTCCCAGTACATGCAGAACGTCCTCCACAACACCGCCCTGCAGGCCGGGCTGAAGCTGCTCGTGTGGACCGGCGCCACGATGCTCGTCGCGCCGTTCGCCGGCATCTTCTCCGAGCGCCTGGGCAGCCGCCCGTTCATGTTCGCCGGCCTGTCCCTGCAGGCGGGCGCTCTGGGATGGTTCGCCACGATGGCCTCCACGACCCTCCCGTACTCGCGGATGATCGTGCCCTTCGTCATGGCCGGCGCGGGCATGGCGCTGGTGTTCGCCCCGTCGGCCAACGCGGTGCTCGCCTCCGTGCGCCCGCAGCAGGCCGGCCAGGCCTCCGGCGCCAACAACGCGATCCGCGAGGTCGGCGGCGTGCTCGGCGTGGCCGTGCTCGCCACCGTGTTCACCGGCGCCGGCTGCATACGCCTCGCCGCAGTCCTTCGTCAACGGGCTGCTCCCGGCGCTCTGGGTGGGCGTGGCGGTGCTCGCGGCGGGCGCGCTGGTGGTCCTCGCGTTCCCCTTCCGCCCCCGTGCGGCGGCCGCCGAGGGGGCGCGGGGCCAGGGCGCCCTCGCGGACGGGCGTCCGCTCGCGCGGCTCGCCGGGGAGGCGGCGTGAGCGCCGATCAGGTCCGCCGGCGGGTGCCGGCGGTCGAGCGCCGCGAGGAGCTGATCTCGGCGGCCGTCCACGAGTTCGCCCACGGCGGGCTGCACGGAACCACCGTCGAGCGCATCGCCCGCCGGGTGGGCGTCGCCCAGCCGTACGTGTTCAGCCTCTTCTCGACCAAGCGCGAGCTGTTCCTGGCGGCCCTCGAGCGGAGCTTCCAGCGGGTTGCCGACACGTTCGAATCCGCCGCCGCCGACTACCGCGAGGGGCGCGCGCCCGCCGGTTGCCAGGATGTCCTCGAGGCGATGGGCGGCGCCTACAAGGAGCTGCTGAGGTGCGACCGCGACTACCTGATGCTCCAGCACCAGTCATACGCGGCCTGCGACGATGAGCTCGTGCGCGCTCGCGTGCGCCATCGCTACGCCGAGCTGGTCGCGCTCGCCGGGGAGCTCTCCGGAGCGGGCACCGCCCCCGAGGGGGGTGGTCAGGAGCGCCTGGACGACTTCTTCCGCCACGGGATGGCCCTCAACGTGACCGCCGCCCTCGGCGTCGAGGACCTGTCGGTCGGCTGCGCCTGGGTGCAGGCCGAGCTCGCTCTGGACGCCGAGGCGCCGGCCGGCCGCCCGAGCTAGCCGTCGAGGTGTCCGACGCGTCAGCCCGCCGGCCGAGCCAGCCGGTATCGCTCACCGGCGCTACGATCAACTCAAGGCTTTCGTCATGTCCGCCCCCCCAGCACAGATACCAAGCGGCGAGAAACAGCGCCAACCCAAGGCTCCGCAGCGCAGCCGCGGGGAGATGGCTCGCACGGGCGCGCTCGTCGTGCTGGCCGTCCTGATCACGCTGTTCGCCGTGTTCAACCTCAAGGAGGTCAAGGTCGACTGGATGCTTGGCTCCGGGCGCGCGCCGCTGATCGTCGTGATCGTCGATCTCCCTGCTCGTGGGCATCGTGCTCACGTACTTCGCCGAACGGCGGGTACGCAGGCGACGCTGACACGCTCAAGGCAGCCCGGACGCGGCCGGGGTCGCCGCAGCGCTCCGCCCCAGCGCCGCCAGGCGCCATCAATGTCTCTGTTCTCCGTCAGGATCTCGGCCGCCGCCTCGGCGCCGATGAACGGCGCGAGGACGACGTAGGCGAGGTGGTCCGAGAGCGGCGGAAGGAGCTGGATGCGCCTGCTGGCGACCTGGCAGCGGACCGTGTGCCAGATCGCGCCGGCCACGCCCTCGACAGTCAGACTGCTCTGGGCTTCTCTCGGGGGCGCCCTCGGTGAGCAGCGTGGCGATGCCGCGCGCGAGCTCGAGATTGCGCTCGACCGCGTCCGGCCCCGCGGCGAACGCCTCGAGCGGCGATCGTCTGGGCGTACAGCGGGCGGTCGGCCAGGTAGCGCATCAGCTCGCCGAGCACCCGGCGGACCGCCCGCGGCCAGTCCGAGGAACCAGCTCCGGAGTCGGCGGCGATCCGCAGCAGCTCATCGCCCAGCATGTCCAGCGCCGCCAGGAAGCACTCGTCCTTGCCGGTGAACAGCTCGAAGAAGTCTCCATCGAGACGTCTGCCTCATCGGCGATCTGCGGCGCGGTCAGCTCCCGGTAGTTCTCCACCACCGCCAGCCGCAGGGCGTCTTGGAGCAGCCGCTCGCGGTCTCCGGGCGCCGGGCCGGGGGTCTGCTGGCGTCCGTCCGCGCCGACGCGTCCCCCATGCGCCTGCGCCAGGCTCGAGGCCGCGCGGGCGGCCATGCCGCTCGACCTTCGGCGTTTGGAACAGCAGCGTCCAGCGCAGCATCTCCTCGGTCAGCTCCGGCGTCCCGTCCGTGCCTCCCTCGCGCAGGCGGGCAGACACCGCTGCGTGCAGACCCCCCGCTATCCCACGCACGATCGGCCTCGGCAGCGCGGCTCGCCTCCGGCGCATCGGCGAAGCTCTGGGCGAGCATCTGCTCGCATGTCGCGGTAGCCCTGCGCAGGTGCGCGAGCCCCGGTGCGCCGACCGTCTGCGCCTCGAGAACCACCAGGACGCTGGCCTTGCGGTGGATCGTGGCCGTCCTCGCCACCGCTCCGAGGGCGGCTCGCAGGCGGTCTTCCAGACCGCCGTGGGCGGCCAGGTAAGCCTTGGATATCTGCTTGACCCCGCGGCCCGCCAGCACATCGAAGGTCGCCAGGAAGCACTCCTCCTTGTTGGCGAACTGCTCGTAGAACGAGCGGCGTGAGACGCCCGCCAGGGCCACCACCTCCTTGACGCTCGTCTCCTGGTAGCCGTGCGCGCGCCACCGCCTCGACCATCGCTCCGTATATCCGCGTGCGCTGGTGGCGCACCACCTGACCGCGATCCAGGCGGTGCGGACCGTGCGGCAGGCGCTTGTACAGGGGCCCGGTCGCTCCCTGCCCCCCCGTCGCGCCCGCCGCCCTGCCGATGCGTTCGTCACGGACCCGCGACGACGTTACCCCTCTCGATGACATTTGATCTCCCACGTTTTCCCTCTCCGGCGAGACTCAGCATAAGCTGTCATGGAGTCTGGTAAACAGGATCATTCCATGTCAGCGATTCTTTGTCTACAGCTAACCGTCAAGTCTATTGGTCAAGCCGGCGGCATAGGTCGGGTAATCCGATCTTTATAACCCTTTTGGGGAGTTCCTATCCGTGGGATGACTCCGCATCATCCGAATGATGGGCGTGGCTCGGATATGGGGATCGGGCGCGAGGCGCCCGCGTCAGTGGTGCAGGACGATCTTCAGGGCCAGGATCGCCAGCCCCATGGCCACGCCCACGCTCGCCTCGAGCGCCAGCTCGCCGCCGCGCGATCGCGAGCGGACGCCCGCGATGAGCTCAAACGCCAGCAAGCTCGCCACCGAGCTCCACAGCGCGGCCGTGACCGCCGTCTGCTGGGCCGCTCCCGCGGCCCACGCGCACACCAGCGCTGCCAGAGGAACGGTGGCGCCGCGGACGAGCGCCCAGTCGTGCACCAGTGCGGCCCACAGCGCCCCAGCCGTCAGCTGCTCGTGCGTGGCCAGGCGGCGGCCGAGCAGGCTCGCGTACGCGTGCGCCAGCCAGTACAGGCCGGTTGCGATCAGGGCCGAGCCGAACGTATCGACATAGCTCTCGTGTTGCCCGCTCTCTGCCGCCAGCAGCGCTCCCATCACGATCACCCCGTACACGACCGCCGCGGGGTTCTCGCCGGGGACGATCCACTCGGCCACCCGCCCGGCCCACCCCGCGCCGCTGGCGCCGCCGGGCTCGGTCTCGACATCCCCGTCCGGGCGGGAGCCCGCGGGCTCGGTTGCGGGATCGCCGTCCGGGTGGGCGTCCGCAGGCTCGGTGGCGGGATCGCCGTCCGGGTGGGCGCCTGGGCCGGCGCTCGGAGGCGCCGATCGGGGGTCGGGGTTCGCGGGCTGCTCGATCGGGGGATTATCTCGGCGTTCCCTGGGGAAGACGTAGCTACGCTTCTGGCCCGCCCGCGGGGTTCTCCAAGCGATCGACGGTCCCCGAGGAGCACTCGAGGGGGGCGATGCGAGTCGCTCACCACCGCGAGCGTATAGCCATCGTTTATACGCTCTGCGCGAAGACGCGAAAGAACCACGGCCTCAGGAAGTTATTCGGTGATGAGAGAGTTCGTGACAGTGCCGATCGCTGCTATGCGGAGGGTGGTGTCCATACCACCGGTGCTCGCATGCATCGTGCTGGTGGCGGTCTACGGATCGCAGGCGGCTGCATCCGACCCGCGTCCGCCCACTGCCTTTACCGGAGTCGTCGGTCAGCTGACCACCTCGTCGGTCACGCTCAAAGGCTCCGTCGACCCGAGCAACCAACAGACCAGCTACTGCTTCCAGTACGGCCCCACCAGCGCCTATGGAGCCCAGACGCCGCTTACGCCGATCGGCGGCGGTACCCATACGATTCACGTCAGCATGGCCGTCACGGGACTGTCGGCTGGTAGCCCCTACCACTACCGGCTAGTCGCGGTCAACCCATCGGGTACCGTGGATGGGCTGGATCAGACCTTCACCACTAGGAAGGTCCCGTTGACGTTCACGGTCGCGGCAAGCCCCAGCCCGGACGTGTTCGGAACCACGATCTTCGTCGTCGGCAGGCTGTCGGGTACGGAAAGCGCCAATCACGCGATTGTGCTGCAGGCCAACTCGTTCCCGTACCTCGGTGGCTTCACGGCCGTCGGCGACCCGGAGGTCACCGACGCCGACGGGAACTTCTCGTTCGCTGTTGCGCGTCTCTCGCGGACCGCCCGTCTGCGCGTAGTCACGCTCGGCGTGCCAGCGGTCAACAGCAAGGTGGTGCTGGAGCGGGTTGCCGTCCGGGTGACACTCCACGTGCGCCCGGCGGGACGTCGCGGATTCGCACGGCTCTACGGCACCGTGGCGCCCACAGCTGTGGGCGCCACGGTACGACTCCAGCTTCTGCGGCCGGGTCGCAAGCCATTGAACGTCGCAGCTACAGTGCTCGGGCGCCGTACATCGACGATTTCGCGCTTTAGTCGCGTGGTCCGGATCCGTCGCGCCGGCCTATACCGCGCATTCGTGCGGGTGGCCGGCGGCCCACAGGTATCCGGCCACAGCCGAGTCATCCTGGTCCGCTAACGGTTGCAAGCGCTCGCACCCCGCGAACTGCGATGAAAGTTCAACGCGCGCGGAGCCGTTTAAGGGCTGATAGCAGTTTGGCCCAGCCAGCCCAGGCGGCAGCAGACCTTGAGGTTGCGTTTCGGGCAAGAGAGGAAAGATGCTTACAGCTCCCAAAATCACCGGTTCTACTCCAGCGGCTCTCGATGACGCGGACCGCCTGATCGAGGGTGTCTTTGAGCCGCCGAACAGTTTCGCCATGGCCGCCATTGCCCGCCACAAGTGGACCGTATGCATGATCGCCGTCGTGCTTGCGCTCATCGGAGCTGGTTATGGGCTCGCGCGCCATCGCACCTACACCACGTCGGCGACCTTGCAGGTGGGGCAGGTCAATCCCAACTCACCGGGGTTCTATGGCTATGTCCAGTCTGCCGCCTCGCTGGCCACCGCCTTCAGCCGCGCGATCGACGCCGAACCGGTGCTCAACGCCGTAGAGCACAAGCTCAAGCTGACCACCGCACAAGCGGCAGCACGCCTATCGTCCTCCCCGATTCCAGTAAGCCCGGCGTTCAGGGTGATCGCGACCGGGCCGAGCGAGCGAGCAGCCGTAGAACTCGCGAACACCGCGTCGAGCGCAATAATTCAGTACGAGAGCCAAAGCAACAGCACCAATCCGGAGGCGGTGTTGCTGCTGCACGAATACCAGGAGGCGGCTGTGGCTCTCCGGCACGCCGTTGCGAACAGCGCGCGCCTGGTTCACCGCAAAAGAATCTCCATCGATGCGCTGGCCGAAGCCGAAGGCGTCCAGAATGCCGCCGGGGTCAAACTCAGAGCGATCGGTGTCGCCTATACAAATGCCATTACCAGCCAGGGTCCAAGCAGTGGACTGGTCTCTCTCATCGCCGGTGCGACGACAGCGAGCAGTGATCGCAGTTCCAAGATCGAGTTGCTTGGCTTCATCGGCCTCCTGGTTGGCATCGTCGTGGGCTGTGCTGTGGCGATGGTCTGGGAGCGGCGTCGGGCCGCCGGCGGGACGAGGGCTGAGGTGCAGACGTCCGAATCGGCCTGATGCCGGAACGTGCTGTATGGCGTCCTCCGTGGTACGCCTGGATCCTCACTGGGCTGGTGGCCTTGGCCTTGACCCAAGAGATCGCGCCCGCGCGCCTTCGAGGTCATTGGGTAATTCTCACGCCCATCGCAATATGCGTGGGCGTGCTGATCGTACGCCGACTTTGGGAGCTCAATCCGGCGATCACGGCATCCGGTGCGATCGTTCTCACAATCTTCTCCGGCGCGTGGCGACAGATGGGGCTCGGAGGCCTGCCCCTGGACCGACTTCTGGTGGCCGTCGTCCTGATGCAGCTGCTCCTGCGTGCCCCCGGGGCTGCGCATACACCACGCTTGCAGTTGCGGAACGTGCATCTGCTGATGGGTTTGACCATCATCTATGTGCTCGTATCGGCCGCTGCCTCGAACACATTGACGACCGAATCCGGCTTCCTCTCGCTGGTCGACATGTTCGGGATAGCTCCATTCTTGATGTTCCTTGTGACGCCCGTCGTCTTCTCTGGCCGACGTGAACGGGACATCCTCCTGGTCACCCTCGTGGCACTCGGCGCATATCTCGGCTTTATCGCAATCTTCGAGTCAGTCGGGCCGCACGGTCTCATCTTTCCACGCTACATCGCGCGGGTTGACGTAGAACTCCCAGGTGAACGGGCTGGCGGGCCGTTTCAGAGTTCCGTGGTCGAGGGCTTCGCGACCTACGCGTGCGCCGTTGCCGCGGTGATGGCCTTCGCTCAATGGCACGGTCAGCGTAAGCGCTATTTCGCGGCGATCGTCGCTGGAGTTTGCATATTTGGGTGCTTCGTCACACTCGAGCGTGGCGTATGGATAGCGGCCGTGGTTGCCACCGTTGTTGCGGCTCTGGCGACGCGAGCCGGCCGCCGCCGGCTTGCGCCTGCTGCGGCTGCCTGCGCCTTGGTCATCGGGGGCGCACTCTTTATCTCCCCGGCCCTGTCCCAAAAAACCTCAGTTCGGGCAAACGATCAATTGAGCGTATGGTCGCGTGAGAATCAGACCTCCGTGGGCCTGCGGATGGTCGCGGCCAAGCCTCTCTTCGGTTTTGGCTGGGCTAGCTATGCGACCAATAGTCTCGCGTACTTCCAGCAACCTGCAGACTATCCCCAGGATGGCTACACGCTGGATGAACGAGTCGGAAGCACTACCCCACCGTTGCCGCTTCACGACACCTATCTAGCGTTCGCAGTGGAACTCGGCTTGGTCGGAGCGCTTCTATGGCTGGTATCCCTGCTGTGGGGCGTCGGGTGCTCGATCTTTCACCGCCGATCGGATGACCTGCGTCCATGGAAGCACGGCCTGTTGGCGGTCACTGTGTTCTATCTTGTGGTCGCGCTCGTTGATCCACATGAGCAGGCGTTCCCGCTGCTGCTGCTTTGGAGCTGGGCCGGGGTGGCGTTTGGGAGCGAGCCCCTGCGGGCTCAGGCAAGGCGGGCTCGAAGCCACCTCGGGCCGAACAGGCCCATCCTCGGGGCGGGTCCGGCGATATCGGCCCTTGCCGTCGGGGAGCCGCACCGGTGACGGTCGCACGTATAGAATGTTGCTCGCCGCGCTTGAACGAGCCCGGCAGCCGCACCTGCGTGGCGGGGGGCCGGTGTTACTGATGGCCGCTGTCGGATTTCTCATCATCGGCGCCCCGAAGGCTGGCACGACATCGCTCTTTGAATACATGCGTGTGCATCCGCAAATACACATGCCTGCGGAGAAGGAGATCTACTACTTTAATATGGATCGCAACTACCGCCGTGGGTGGGATTGGTACTCGGCGAAGATGTTGCGAGATGCCCCGCCCGATGCTATATGCGGCGAGGCCACGGCCGAATATCTCGGCGGGTCGCCCTACCGTGACATCGGCGGCCAGGATGGAGGTGAGCCAGTCGCGTCCGCGAATGATGGCCAGGCGCTCGAGGAGGTCATCCCGCGCCGCATCAGGCAGGCCCTCCGAGATGTCAAGCTCATCTGCGTGCTTCGTGATCCGGTGGCGCGTGCGTACTCTCACTATCGGATGATGGCGTTGGGTCGCGTCGAGTCACGCTCATTCGAGGAGGCCATCGAGCATCTGATGGAGCCGACAACTCTCGAGCACACGAGAGCCACGCGTTTGAGAGACAACGGCTATGTCGTATACGGCGAGTACTCTCGTCTTCTCGCCGGCTTCCTTCGCGTATTCCCGAGGGAGCAGCTCATGGTGATCTTCTCCGACGAACTCGCCCGAGCCCCCCGCCGGACGATAGCAAACGTATTCGAGTTCGTCGGAGTTGCGCCTGACTTTGTGCCCGACAATGCAGGTACTCGTTACCGGGCGGCGGCGGTAAAACAGCGAATACCGGGGCTCAACCTCGTGACGTGGCAAACGAACCTTGCCCGTGTTCGATCAGCTCAAGCCCTATGGCATGCGTTGCCTGATAGGGCGCGAGGAGTCATCGATCGCGTCTACAATGTGACCAACTACCGTGTCGAAATGTGGAACGCTTGGCGGGGTGCCGTTGGTGAAGACATGCCGCCGGCCGTGCGCGAGCGGCTGATCGCTCACTTTCGCGCCGACAGCGAAGCGCTGGCCGACCTGCTCGACAGGGACATTCCGTGGCTGGCCGCTTGGGCGCGTTCCTCATAGCTCTCTCACCGCCTTGCCTGGGCGCGTTCCTTACGGTTCTCGCGCTCGCTTGACGTGAGGGCCTATCTCGAGGCGAACTCGGTGAACAGATCGATATAGGCCTGCGCGCAGTAAGCGACGTTGAAATGCTCGCTGACGCGAGCTTTGCCGCGAGCCCCGTGGGCGAGCCGCAGCTTCGGATCGCCTGCGTACACGCCAAGAGCTTCGGCCAGCGCCGCCGCGTCACAGGGCGATACGAGCATACCCGTCTCCCCGTCGAGGACGATCTCAGGCAGGCCGCCGTTCCGGGTGGCGACGAGTGGCTTTCCCGCTGCCATAGCCTCCAGCGCCGCCACGGGACAACCCTCGATGAACTCGGCGGAGGGGACCACGGCCACGTCGGCCCTCTGCCAGAAGGCAGGTATGTCGTGCGTGAGGCCGAGGAACTCAACCACGTCACCGGCTCCGATCGCCCGGGCCAGGAATTCCAGTCGTGCTCGTTCCGGGCCATCGCCGGCAATGAGCAGCGTCAGCGACCGCGTCGATCGCAGCAGGCCGATGGCTTCGATGAGGTAATCAGGGCCCTTACCATGGACCAGGCGACCGGCGAATGCCACCGTGCATTCATCATTCCCGTTGCTGGTCGGCCTTTGGTCCGCCAACGCATACTGACTGAGATCGATGCCGTTATGGATCATTCGCAGCTCACGGGCGTGCGGATACGTACGCAAACGCTCGAGTATGGAATGCGAGACTGCCACCTCCACGTCGTCGGCCCACCCGCCTGCCGCGCGAGCGATCCGCCATGGAAGCAGTTGACGCTGTGAATAGTGGCGAGCCTCGAGGACGGCGCCCTGCTCGGTCGCGACGATTGGACCACGATACCCGCCTGCGCGCAGGGCGGCGCCCATGAATCCGCACTCGACAAGCAGAGCGCCGTCGGGCCCCGCCCGGGTGATCTCCGCTGCGTAGCGGCGAGGATGTAGGAGCACGTCCCGGCCCCGTCGAAGGCCGAGGCTCCTATACGGGAGTGCGAACTTCGCCAAGCGCTCTGCGATCGGCTGGGGCTGCTCTACGAATACGACGGTCACATCGATGCCGAGCCGACGCATGTGGCTGGAGAGCAACACGCTGAACACCTCCGCGCCCCCGACGTCGCCGTTCCAAAGCACGACAGCGACGCTGCGGTTGCCGGCATGTTTTCCTCGGGCGTTGATGCTGCTCATGCCGATCTGAGCTCACTGGCGACCGAGTAAAGATGATCGAGTTGAGCAGCGATAACCTCCACACTTCGCGTCTCCCGACAGAATCGCCGCCCTCGCTCGCCGATGCTCCGGGCAAGTGCGCGATTCGACAGCAATTCGACCAGGCACGTCGCGAGCGCGACCTCGTCTCCCACCGGAACCAGCATGCCTCCCTCCTTGGCGAGTTCGGGGATCCCGCCGACAGGCGTGCTGACGAACGGGCGTCCTTGGCTCATTGCCTCGGTCAGGATCATCGGCATCGCCTCTGCGCGCGACGGCAGCGCCACAACCCGGGCTGACCGCAGCAAGTCCTTCATCGCATGAAGGTTCACCGGCTTGCGAACCTCGAGGAGCGGGGTTGCCGGGACCGTGAAGTCGTTGACCGGACCGACCATGACACAGCGTGCTTTCGGGCGAGACTCGATCACGAGTGGCCATGCTCGCCGAAGGACATCTGCGCCCTTTCTCAGGCCGATCTCACCCGCGAAGAGGACCACTTCTTCGGTCGCGTCGGCCCCCGATGACTCGTCGCCCATCGCCACCGGGTTGGGCATCAGCTCGACCCGTGTCTGCGGTGCAAGCTGACGCACACGTCGCTGGACGGCTTCATCGAGGCACGTTACGAGGTGGGCTCGCTTCAGCACATGTGACGCGAGCCAACGGTGCGCGTGGGAAAACGGGATGAAGTCGGCGCCGTGAATCGTGACGACGGTCGTCTTGTTCAGTGATCGCGCCAGCGCGACAAGTGCGCCCTCACGGATGAACGCGCCATCTTCAGCGAGATGCACATGAACCACGTCGGGTCGTCCGACGGACGAGAGGCCCAATGCAGCCCGCAATGCAAGGGGAAGGCTCGCGAGCTTCGCATCTGGCCTCCATGTCGGGTGAGCCTTGACCGCCTCGCCTCCCACACGATGCTCCGCCAGCACGTATATCACGCTGCCCATCCCGCCGACGTACGCTGGATCGGGTCCATAGTGGTGGATGGTCCGGTGGTTGGTCGCGATCCCATTTTGCCGCGTGGCTGGCTGCAGCACGGGCGCTTGACTGCCCACGGAACTCATGGCGTCGCTGATACAGCGCGTTCCGCGTCCCTGGCCAGGCGGGGGCCCTCTCCGTCTGCATCAACGAACTGACGATGCCAGAGCTCAAGGAGAAGGGCGGCGAGCAGCGGCTCTCCCGACCGGCCGGCTCCGATCGGCTGGGTCACGAGTCGCTCGAGAGCGGTGGGCGCGAAGATGCCCCGGCTGCGAGTGCGTGTGTCCAAGAGCGTATCCCGGACGAGGCCGTCGCGGTGAGTGCGCAGCCAGGTTGAGGATGCGGCGCGGAAGAAGCCGCGCTTCTGCTTGTCGATGGTCGCGTCGTCCAGCAGCCCGCGGCTCACCCGTCGCAGGATCTCCTTGCGTCGTCCCCGCATGATCCTCCGGTCGTCGGGAAGGCTCATGCAGAACGAAACCAGGTGGTGGTCGGCGAACGGCACACGGACCTCGAGCGATGTCGCCATCGACATCTTGTCGAAGTAAAGGAACATCAGGTCCACCAGCGCGAGCTTGGTGTCGAGGAACAGCGTCTCCTGCAGGATGCTCCGTGTGCGCCCACCGCTGCTGCGCGCGCGGACGACATCGCGCAGGGCCCGCTCGCTCCCCTCGATACGGAACTCGGGACTCAGCAGGGCGTCGCGCTGATCCGCGAGCACGACGCGGCTCATCTGGAGCAGGCGCTCCGCGTCATCTGCGGCCGTGATGGCCCGCAGGCCGCGACCGAAGCGCGAGCCCTCAGGCAGTCGTGCGGCGCCGGCCGCGACGGCCGATCGCCCGACCGCGGGCATCCAGGCCAGGCGATCGGCCGCGTGGGCGACCGCGTGCTTGGGATAGCCGCCCAGCAGCTCGTCGGCTGCCTGGCCGCAGAGCGCAACCGTGACGTGTTCTCCGGCCAGGCGGCTGAGCAGGAGGAAGCCGAGGAACGACAGGTCCACGATCGGCTCCTCCAGGTGCCACAGCGCCTCCTGCATCAGCGATGGGTGGTCCACGGCGCTGGTGAGCAACTCGTGGTGATCGGTGGCGAGGCGCTGTGCGACGCGACGAGCGTCCGCCAGCTCGTTTGCGTCCTCGTCCTCGGTGAAGCCGACCGAGAAGGTCTTTACCGGCCTGGTGCTAACCTCCGACATCAGCGCCGTGATGAGGCTCGAGTCGAGGCCTCCGCTCAACATGACTCCCAGTGGCACGTCGCTGATCATGCGAGCGCGAACGGAGTCTCGCAGGAGCTCCAGCAGGATTTCCTGATCCTCCTGGTAGGACGTCCCCGTGGGTGGCGATTCATCCCACGGAGTCCAGTACGCCGACTCCTCGACGAGCCGTCCGTCATCCCACACGAGGGTGGTCGCGGGCGCCAGCTTGCGGACGCCGTCGAAGAGCGTGCGCGGGCCTGGCACGTAGCCGTAGGCGAGATACAGCTCGGCTGCCAGTGGGTCAAGACGCGGCTCGATGAGGTTGCCGGCCAGCAGCGACTTGATCTCCGACGCGAACGCCAGGCCATCGCGCGTCACGGCGAAATAGACCGGCTTGACCCCCATCCGGTCGCGGGTAAGGATCAGCCGCCTGCGAGGCTCATCCCACAGCGCGATCGCAAACATTCCGCGTAGGCGCATAGGGAAGTTGGTTCCGTGCTCCTCGTAAAGATGCACGATCGTCTCAGAGTCCCCAGCGGTCGCCAACCGGTGCCCATGGCCCTGCAGTTGCCTGCGCAATTCACGGTAGTTGAAGATCTCGCCGTTGAATACGGCCCACACGTCGTCGCTCTCGTTGACAAGCGGCTGGTGGCTGGAGGCAAGGTCTATGACGCTCAGCCGCCGCATCCCCATGGCGATGCCGGGGGCGATACGGTGGCCGGCCTCGTCGGGACCTCGATGGACGATCGCCTCGGTCATCGCATGCAGAGTCCCGGGCTCAAGGGGAGGTCGGTCGATCGCGCGCCCAGCAAGCCCGCAGATACCGCACATCGTCGCTCGCTACGAAAACGCGATCGAGGTTTTTGACATGGAGATCTAACGTCACCTGGGAGTGTGAATTTGCATCGACATGCGACAGACGCTGTCTGTCGGGCAAGCGGCATTCGTCCTGACTTCGGCGCAGGAAAGTCGCCAAGTCGAGCAGGGCCAAGCCACTCGGGTCCTACGGGCACGGCTGGCGCCGGGTTCCGCAAGGGCAACCGCTTTTGTGAGGCCGGGACGCAGAAGAAATTTCGTCCACTGGGAGTTGATGAATGCGATGGAGGCGCGTTATGTTGCCTATGGCTTGGAGCTGCGCTCAGCCTTCAGACTCCCGGGGATGACCCCGAACGGCGACGGGGGTTTGCCGTGGCTCGCGCTCGAGCTTGTCACCGACGCCGAGCTCGACACCGTGTGGAGCGGGTCCGACATGGCGCCCGTCTGGCGCGGACGCCTTGGCGACGGCAGCGAGCTCGCGATCGGGCGGGGTGTGACGGGCGACCTCCTGTTCGCCAACGACGAGCGCGCCCGCTTTCGCCTGGATCCGAGCGGTCGGTCGCTGCTGTGCGCGCCGCGGCAGGTCGGCCTGGACTGGCAGCGGACGCTGCTCACCAAGGTTCTCTCGAGCATCAGCGTCATGCGCGGATATGAGGCGTTGCACGCAGGCGCGGTCGACTCCCCATGGGGGGCCGTGGCCATTGCGGCTCCGTCCGGCATCGGCAAGACGACGCTGGTGCTGGAGTTGATCGGGCGCGGGTGGCCCCTGCTGAGCGACGACGTGCTCGCGTTGGCCGACACGTCCGACGGCGTGGTCGCATACCCAGGCACGCCACACATGAACGTCGTCGCGGATTCTTCGAATGGTGTGGCGATCGAGGCGATCGGCGCCACGCTCGCGATCCTCGCGGGCGAGCGGTGGATCGCCTCTCGCGAGATGGCGCGCGACGCGCGCCCTGTGAGGGCGATCTGCCTGCTGGAGCGCAGCCCGGGCCTGTCCCCCGACGTTCGGCTGCTACCGTCCAATCCCCTGCCTCTGGCTCCCTACATCCTCGGTCTGCTCGAGGACGCCAGGCGGGAGCGCAGCCGGTTCGAGCTGTATGCCAACCTGATGAGCACGGCGACGTTGATGCGTGTGACCTGCGACGTGAGCGATCGTCCGGCGGTGCTGGCCGATCTGATCGAGCAGGCGTTGGCGGGTCGTTCAACCGCCACACTGCCAGTGGGCGCGCGATGACGATGCGATCGGTCGAGGCGACCATGCCTCCCGCCCTGTCGGGCGAGGAGAACCTTACCGGGACGCGGTCGAGATCGACGCTGCGTCCACACGACGCGTACCCTCTCGCGATCAAGGGCGTGTCCAAGTGCTGGCGCAAGGACCTGCCTGCGGTGCTGGACGGGCTCGACCTGGCACTGGAGCCCGGCAAGATGATATGGGTGGGCGGTCGCAACGGCGCTGGCAAGACGACGATGCTCCGCATTGCCGCAGGCTTGATCGAGCCGGATCGGGGCAGGGCCGAGGTGTGGGGCGTGACGGTTCGGGAGAACCGGGTTCGCTACCAGGCGCTCGTCTCGTTCCTGCCCGCCGGCGACCGTGGCCTGTACGCGCGTTTGACCGTGCGAGGTCAGCTCAATTTCTGGGCGCGGATCTCGATGATGGCAGGCGCACACGTCCGCCGGAGCGTGGAGGCGGCGATCGACGCATTCGACCTGCGCGAGCTCGCCGACCGCCGTGTGGACCGCATGTCAATGGGGCAGCGCCAGCGGCTGCGCATCGCGATGACGTTCCTTCCCGGTCCCGAGATCGTGCTGCTGGACGAGCCGCTGACAAGCCTCGACGCCGAGGGCGCAGAGCTCTTGGAGCGGGCGATCGGGGAGGTCCTGGCTCGCGGAGGCGCCGTTCTGTGGTGCTCACCCAGCGGCGAGCACCTGGACATGGCATTCGACGCTCGCTGGGTTCTCGATCACGGAAAGCTGGTGGCCGCATGAGCGAAGCGAGCACCGCCGCGCGCGCGTTCCTGGCGGTCATGCGCCGCGACCTCAGCGTCTATCTCTCTTACCGCACTCGCCTCGTCAGCCAAGCGCTGACCTCGGTATTCAGCCTCACGCTCTTCTACTACATATCCAAACTGGTGCATGTGACCGGCTTCAGGTCACCCAGCAGCTACTTCGGGTTCGTCGTGGTCGGCATCTCGATGGTGAGTGTCATGTACTCCTGCTTCTCAATTCCCGAACTGCTCCGCCAGGAGCTAGTCGCGGGCACCTTCGACCGGCTGCTCCTCTCCCCGTTCGGGGCGGTACGCAGCGTCATGGCGATGGCGCTCTTTCCGCTGCTGTACTCGTTCATCCTCGCGACGATCACGCTCGGGCTCGGGTGCGTCCTGTTTGGACTGAAGCTGCACTGGTCGACAGTGCCGTTGAGCGTGCCGGCGATGGGTCTGTCTCTGCTCGCGTTTCTCCCCTTCGGCCTGCTCTTCGCGGCGCTCACCGTGGTCGTCAAGCAGGGCAGCGTCGGGACCAGCTGGGTGATCGCCCTGCTCTCGATCGTTGGCGGATTGTACTTTCCGGTTTCGCTGTTGCCTCACTGGGTGCAGACGGCAGCGAAACTGCAGCCGTTCACCGCCGCCACGAGCGTCTTGCGTCACCTGCTGGTCAACAGCTCCATCGGAGAATCGCCCGGACCAGCGCTGCTGAAGGTTGCGCTGTTCGCCGCTGTACTCGTGCCAGGGTCGATGCTCGTGTTGGCAAGGGCGCTGCGTTTCGGCCAACGTCGCGGCACGATCATCGAGTACTAGCTAGTGGAACGATTTATCATGCCTCCCCCCTCCATGCCTGACATTGCATCGCTGCCCGAGGCGCGGATCAGGGTGCCTCAGCACGTGGTCTACCGCACCTTTCCCTCGGAGACCGTCGTGCTCAACCTCCAAACCGGCAGGTACCACGGCCTCAACGCCACCGCTGGCAGGATGCTCGAGGCGCTGGAGAAGGCGTCCTGCGTGCGCGATGCCGCGGCCACCGTGTCCGCGGGCTACGAGCAGGCCCAGGCCGTGGTCGAGAAGGACATGTGCGAGCTCTGCCAGCTGCTGCTCGATCGAGGACTGGTCGAGATCGATGGCGGTCCAGCACGCTGAGGCGCGCCACGCGGCGCCTCGCGCGCTGCCGCTCACGCGGTCGCTGAGGCCAGTCGAGCGTCTCCGCCTGGCGGCGGAGATCGTCGGCGCCTGCGTTCAGGCCCGTCGGGCCCTGAGCCGCGCTCCGATCGGCGCGGTTGTGGCGACCCTGCGCTCGCGGACCCCCCATTTCGCGACCGCCGAGACAGCGGCCACCGAGCGCACGCTCGATGAAGCACGCCGTCTCGGGCGAGCGGTGGTGCGAACCCTTGCTCTGCTGCCCGGTGACACACGCTGTCTCGTCCGCTCACTCGTCCTCACCCGGATGCTCGCCCGACGTGGCATCCCCGCGAAGCTGGTGATCGGCGCGCGCGCTGCTCCGAACTTCCTAGCTCACGCCTGGGTGGAGTACCGCGGTGACCCTGTCCTCTCGCCGGGCGATCGGTCCTTCGACCGGCTGGTCGAGCTCTAGACGAAACCGGTGACCAGCGTTCGTTGCACCGTCTTCGGGCTCGACGTGTGGGCCGACGCACCGCCGTCCTTCCTGAGCGGTGCGCGGGCGTCGGCCACTGGGCGCAGGCTCGACCTCACCACCGAGCAGGAGGGCGTAGAGACGCTCGGTTGGCCCGCCGGAGCGCAGCCGATCAGCGACGAGCTCGAGCTCGACGGCCGGGTCTGCTTCCGCATCGAGGCGCACCCCGAGGCTGGATACCTACTCTCGGGGTCAGACTACGGCGCGCACCTGCTCTCCAACGATGGGCGGCGTCTGCGATGCGCTCGTGGGAACGTCCGCGAAGATGCCTGGCAGCGCTTGCTGGTCGCGCAGGTGCTGCCGTTTGCCGCGATCCTGAACGGACTGGAGGTGTTCCATGCGAGCGCTGTGGCGATCGACGGACGAGCTGTCGGCCTGGTCGGACCTTCCGGTTCGGGCAAGACCTCGGTGGCGCTGGAGCTTTGCCGTCTCGGTGCGGGCTTTATCGCCGACGACGTTCTCGCGCTGGAGAGCGACGGCGCTGTGCTCCTGGGGCATCCAGGCAGTCCTGTCGCGGGACTCGACCACGCCGAGGCCGAGCGGGCGCGGTCCGATCCCAGCAGCTCCGAGCTCGTGGGCGTCAACGACCGCGAGCTGCTCGTGCGCATGTCCGCTGCCGTCGAGCCGGCGCCGCTGTCGGCGCTGTTCTTCCTGGATCGGCGGTCCGATGGCCCAGCCGAGCCGGCCTTTGAACGGCTGGCAGAGGCACAGATGCTGCTGAGCGCCACGTTCAACTTCGTGCTCGCCACCCCCGAGCGGCTGCGCAAACTGCTCGACGTTTGCGCCCTCGCCGCTCAGCGACGGGTCGAGCGGGTCCTCATCGGTCCGTCGGTCGACGCCGCGCAGCTGGCCGCGGCCGTCAGTGAGCGCCTCGCCGAGGACGGATGAGACGGCCGCTTGCAGGGATCTTCGACCCGAGCGGTCGCGCGGATGGGACGCGCCTGCAGCGCGCGCTGGCGCCGTGCTCCGCGACGCTCGTCGAGCGCGGTCCGCTGCGCCTGGCGTTTGGCGGTCCGGCGGCCGTACCCGGTGAGCCGCTATGCCTGTTCGACGGGTTCCTGGACAACGGCCCAGAGCTGGCCAATGCGCTGGGCACCTCGGCGGCTGTCAGCCCGGAGGAGCTGCTGATCGTTGGCTACCGGCGATGGGGCCGCGAGCTGCTGCCTCGCCTGCGCGGCGACTTCGTGCTGCTCGTCTGGGACAACGAGCGGGGGGAGGGGTTGATCGCTCGCGACCAGCTGGGGGTGCGCTCGCTCTACGTGAGCGACGCGGGTGGGCTGCATTTCGCTGGCGAGATCCATCATCTGCTGGCGCTGCTCTCCAGGCGCCCGCCGCCCGACCCGGTGAGCGTGGCCCACTGGGTGGCCGTGAGCAACCGTCCGGGCGCGAACACGCTCTACCAGGGCGTCCGCCGGTTGAACCCCGGCTCGTTTCTACTGCTCGACGGTCAGGGCGCGCGCGAGGAGCGCTACTGGTCTCCCCGCTTCGCGGAGCCGCTGGATCTGCCCGAGCCGCAGCTCGCCCAGGAGGTTCGCGGCGCGCTCGAGCGTGCGGTGCGAGATCGGATCGATCCGGATGGAGAGACGGGCGTGCTGATGAGCGGCGGGCTCGACTCGGCGTCCGTGGCCGCCGTCGCCGCGCAGGCGCCTGGACGGGTGTCCGCCCACGCGGCTGTGTTTCCCGAGCACGTCGCCGTCGACGAGTCGGGCCAGATAGAGGAGCTGCGAGACGCGCTCGCGTTGCCCGGCTTCACCGCGGAGGTACGCGCCGGCGGTCTGCTGGCCAGCGTGCTCGAGCCGCTCGAGGCATGGGAGATGCCGCTGCTCGGCTGGGGTGACTTCTGGACGCTGCCGTTGCTGCGTGCAGCCGCCGAGGCGGGCGTGACCCGCACCCTCGGCGGAGACGGTGGCGATGAGCTGTTCGGTCCTCGGGTTTATGTGTTGGCCGACCGTCTTCGCGGAGCACATCCCTACCAGGCTCTCAAGCTCGCGCTCGAGCTCCCGGGCGCGGGCGATCGGCCGCCCCGGCGCCAGGTGGCACGGGTCCTCGGAAACTGGGCGCTGGTGGGAGCCGCTCCCCACGCCTTGCACAGCATTGTTTGGCGAGCATTTGCGGTGCGGCGGGCACCCGCGTGGATGCATGTGGCTGCGGCGCGAGACCTCGTCGAGTCCGATGATCCGTATGCCTGGAAGCGCCTGGACGGGCCGCGCTGGTGGGCTCACATCGCATATGGCCTCACACGGGGGGTGGAGGAGACGGGCATCTTCGAGCACCAGCGCCGGTGCGCAGCGCTCGCCGGCCTGGACGCTCGTCATCCGCTGTTCGATCTCGATCTGCTCGAACTGGCCCTTCGTCAGCCGCCCGAGGCGACGCTGGACCGCTATCGAAACCGTCCGGTGCTGCGCGCGACCATGGCCGGCCTGCTGCCGGACTCCGTGCGGCTGCGCCCGGCGAAGGCGTGGTTCGACTCGCTGATCGTGGACTGCCTGGCGGGACCAGACGGGGTGGCAGTGCGGCGTCTGGTCGCCGATCCCCGGGCCGAGCTGCGCGCATACGCCGATCTGGACGCCTTGGGGCGGGCGCTGTTCGACGAAAGCCCGTATCAGCGGCCCGACCCCTTTCGGTGGATGCACCAGGTATGGCGGCTGGTCACGGCTGAGTGCTGGCTGCGCGCCCAGGCAGATCCCACCGGCGAGCTGCTGCCCGCGGGCGTCACGCCCAGCGCTGCGCGCGTCAGCGTCCGGCCAGCATCGCCAAACCCCCGCTCGGGGCTCAGGGCAGCGGCCGTGTCAAGCGCTCACTCATACCTTTTTCCCCCTTGACCGGGCCGCTGCTTCCTCTAGGCTGTTTGTCGTGGATCAGCTGCTCCGCACTGGCGGGCAGGCATCGAGCGATAAGGACCGTTGACATGGACGATCAGATGACAGCCGAAGCGTATGAGGCCCCGAAGGTCGCGGACTACGGCGATCTACAGGAGCTGACTGCGGCTTGTCTGGGTGGCACTGGAGGAGACGCGGGTTTCCCGGCGCACGTCGGGGGCTATACGGCTGGCCCGAGCAACCCGGCTGCTGGCTGCAAATCAAATTCCTGAGCAGCGGCTTCTTGGTCTAACACCCGAGAATTAACTGTGCAGCGCCTTCAGCCGCCCTTGGGGCGGCTGTCGTGTTTTTGTGGTGATTAATATCGCGTAGCGTTGCCGGCAAAAGCTGTCAAATCCGGAAGTCCGAGCGGAGTGACAGCGTTAGTCGTATATGTCAACGGCCGACACGAAGGCGGAGCGCGCAGTCACGACGCCGCCGACGCGGGAGGCCGTGGGGCTCGTCGTCGCAGATGCTCCCCGCAAGACGATTGCCGAGATCTTGGTGAGAGATGGATTTGCGCCTTCGACCTTCGGTTGCGTCGAGGCGATCATGGAGATGGATGCGCCCGTGGATCTGTCCGCGATCGTGCTCTGGCTCGAGAACACGATCTCCTCGGTTTCCGGTCTCGTCGAGTTGCTGGCCAAGAGCTTTGAGCAGGCGCCCGTCGTGGTGGCCTGCGCGAGCATCCAGCGGTGGGAGGTTCGCGCAGCGCTTGCGTCCGGGGCGGCCGGCGTGGTTGTATACGACGATCTCGCCAGCAGCCTGGGTCCCTGCCTGCGCGCCGTGATGGTGGGGCAGATCTGTGTGCCACGAGGGCATTGGCGGCAAATCGAGCCGCCCGTGCTCTCCACGCGTGAGAAGCAGATTCTCGGGCTGGTGGTGATGGGTTATATGAACAGCCAGATCGCCGAGCGGCTGTTTCTTGCGGAGAGCACCGTCAAGAGCCACCTCTCATCGGCGTTTGGAAAGCTCGGTGTGCGATCGCGCAACGATGCGGTGGATCTCATCCTCAACCCCGACCGCGGTTTCGGCATGGGGATCTTGGCGCTCGGGGGCGATCCACTGGAGACGGTGCCACGATGAGCAGCGCCACGGAGGAGATCCCGCTCGCGGTGATGGATCACAACGATCCTGAGCTGTTCGGCGAGCTGATGGATGCGATCGAACGTGTAGCTGCCACCGGAGCGTTCACGGGGGGCGCGACGGTCGAAGAGTTCGAGGCTGATTATGCAGCCTGGTGCGAGGTTCCGTTTGCGGTGGGCGTGTCTTCGGGGACCGAGGCGCTCGTCCTGGCGCTACGTGCGCTCGGGATTGGGCCCGGCGACGATGTGGTCGTTCCGGCCAACTCGTTCATCGCCACTGCCGAGGCGGTCAGCCTCGTCGGGGCCCGCCCACGCTTCGCGGACGTGGATCTCCGAACGCAGCTGATTACAGCCCAGACGCTCGAGCCCGTGCTCAAACCCTCGGTGCGCTGCGTGATCCCGGTTCATCTGTTCGGGCGGACCGTGGATATGGCGCCGATCATGGACATGGCCCGAGCGTCAGGGCTGCTGGTGCTCGAGGATGTCTCTCAGGCACACGGCGCGCGCTATCGAGGGCAACGCGTGGGAACGATCGGGGATGCGGGGACATTCTCGTTTTACCCGGCCAAGAACCTGGGAGCCTGGGGAGATGGCGGTGCGGTGGTCACGCCTCGCGAGGATCTCGCCGAGCAGGTGCGCCTGTTGCGTTCGCACGGCGAGAGCCCGCGCTATCGCCATCGCGTGGTGGGTACCACGGGGCGGCTCGACGCGGTCCAGGCTGCGATCCTGCGTCTCAAGCTCGCTCGTATGGACGAGTCCAACCAGGCCCGAAGGCTGGCTGCCGACGGGCTGCGCAAGGCGCTGGTCGATTCCGGCCCCGTGGTCGTCCCGGCGCCGGCTGCGTCCGATGGCGACCACGTCTATCACCAGTTCGTAGTTCGCACGCCGCGACGCGACGCCGTTAGAGAGCTCCTCGCGCAGCACGGCATCGCGACCGGCATCCACTACCCCATACCCATCCACCGTTCAGAAGCCTACGCGGCATTTGCCGAACAGCGCGACGCGGCTCCCTGTGCGACCAAGCTGGCCGACGAGATCCTTTCGCTGCCGATGTCTCCATCCCTGACCGGCGAGCAGATCGAGCGGATCGGCGATGCGCTGCGGCGGTGCTCGATGGAACTCCAGGAGCCGATGTCCGCAGGGTCGACCTAACGGACTCACGACCATGTCCACCCTAGCCATCAAGGATGAGAAGAGCGGCTCTGGCCGGTCGCTGACACTGGCGATCTACAGGTCTTTCGACGTGCTGTTCGCCACCGCGGGCGTGATCGTGTGCGGTCCGGTCATGCTGATCGCCTATCTCGCGATCCGGCTCGAGAGCGGTAAGCCGGCGATCTTTCGCCAGCAGCGACTCGGGCATGGCAAGCGGCTCTTCACCGTCCACAAGTTCCGGACCATGAGGCCGGAGGCCGATCCGGAGGTGCACCGCGAATACGTCGAGCAGTTGATCATGGGCGCGGAGTCCACGCACGCCGGCGCAGACGGCCGGGATCTCTACAAGCTCGCTTCCGATGACCGGGTGACGCGAGTCGGCCGCTTCCTGCGCAAAACGAGCCTCGATGAGCTGCCCCAACTCTACGACGTACTGCGGGGACGGATGTCGTTGGTCGGGCCTCGACCGGTCATTCCCTATGAGGCCGAGCTGTATCCCGCCGCCTATGCCCGTCGATTCGCCGTCAAGCCGGGGCTCACGGGCCTGTGGCAGGTGAACGGTCGCAACGAGCGCACCTATCACGAGATGGTCGCTCTGGACGTGGACTGGGTGGAGCGCCAATCGGTCTGTCTCTACCTGTCGATCCTCGCTCGGACTCCGTGGGTGCTTCTCCGATGTCGGGGCGCGGCGTAGTGGACATTTATCAGTCCTCGATCGCGCGGCCGGAAGTCGAGCGGTCATCATCGCGTTACTGGGAGCGGGAGCGGGGGATCATGACGGACGCTTGGCCACGCTGGATCAGACGGGAGGCAGCAGAGAGATGATCATCACGCCTATCGGAGTCGCCGTGGTGGGTTACGGCTACTGGGGTCCGAATATAGTACGCAACATCATCGAGCGGCCGGAGTTCCGCCTCATGGGCCTGTGCGAGCGCGACGCTGGGCGGGCCGCGGACTTCTCGCGCCGTTACCCGGGCTGTGCTGTCGAGCAGGATCTCGATGCCCTGCTGCTGGACCCTCGCGTGCAGGCGGTGTCGATCGCGACGCCACCGCGCACTCACTACGACCTGGTGCGCCGGGCGCTTGAAGCAGGTAAGCACGTCATCGTTGAGAAGCCGCTCGCCACCAGCGCAGCCCATGCCGAAGAGCTGATCGAGATCGCCGCGGAAGTCGACCGGGTGCTCATGCCCGGTCATACATTTGTGTACAGTCCGTCGGTGAACAAGGTGCGCGACCTGATCCGGTCTGGCGAGGTGGGCGACGTGTATTTCATCACCTCCTCACGCATGAACCTCGGTCTGTACCAGCCCGACGGGGTGATTAGCGACCTCGCTCCCCACGACCTGTCGATCCTGCTCTACTGGCTCGACCGTCCCGTGACACACATGGCGGCAGCGGGACAGAGCGTCTTCCAGGACGGCGTGCCGGAGACGGCGTTTCTGACCGTGACGTTCGCCGGGGGCGCCACGGCGAACGTTCAGATCTCCTGGCTGGCCCCGCGCAAGATGCGCCAGATGGTCGTTGTGGGATCCAAGCGGATGGTCCAGTACGAGGACACCTCCTCGGATGAGTCGGTGCGCATCTACGATCGGGGCCTCGACGTCTCGATGACCGAGGCGCCGGCGACCTTCGGGGAGTACCAGCTCACGTATCGCAGCGGAGACATTGTGGTGCCTCGCATCGATGCAGCTGAGCCACTTGGGCTGGAGCTGGCTGACTTCGCGCATGCCATCCGTACGGGCGAGGAGCCTCGCTCCAACAGCAGGCTCGGCCTGGAAATAGTACGCGCGCTCGAGGCCGCCCACCTGTCGATGGCTCACGCGGGCGACCCGATCGAACTGGCGACCGACGAGAGGCTTGCGTGCGGCGACGCCGCATCCGGGAGTCGTCCGCGCGTCATCGGCGGCATGCCGAGCGCTGTCTCCAGCTGATCCGAGCCGTCGTGTCTGAGTGTCTGACGACGAGGCTCATGAAACGAGACAAAAGGGCGCCGAGCGTGCTTCAGTGCTGACCGATGAGCGTGCCGCCAGCTGCAGGTCGGCGAGCGTCAGGTGCTCTACCGAGCGCACTATCGCCAGATCGCGCTCGGACAGCTCCTCGGCGAGGAGCACTTGGTGATCGTCGATGTTCTCGCCGTGGGTCGCCCGCCGAGGAACCAGCACCGGCTTTTTCCCCACCTCCAGCGCAGCCACTGAGGAACCGCAGCCAGCGTGGGCTATGATCACATCGGCCGCTGCGATCGCTGCCTTCAGCTCGTGAGCCGGCAGTTGATGTTCTCCCCTGATTGGTAGATCGGAGACATCGGTACAGCCGACCTGCCACAGGACTTCGACGGACCGTGGGAGGACTGCGATGGCTCTCTCGATCAGTCGCCGAAAGGAATAGTTCTCCATGGTGCCGAGCGTGACGACGGCGCGCCGGATGTCGCGGTCGCCCGCCGTCGGCGGGTTGGACGTGAACGTGTCGAAGACCGATCCCGCGTAGACCCATGGTGGCCTGGCCCAGCCAGGGTACTGAGTGTAGAGGGCGATACCCGGTATGTGACTCAACAGCTGCCCGGTGACGGATGGCCCGGTGGTACGGGTAAAGGACTCGATGTAGTGGCAGGAGAGTCCGCGCATCCGGCCGAGAGGCAGGAATGACAGTGCCACGCCCGAGCCTGTGCTGACCACTGTTGAGAACTGATGGTGACCGCGGAACAGGCGCCGAGCGACAAGTGAGTGACGCAAGATGTTCTTCACGTCTCGCGAACGGGTGTAATTGAGATAAATGACCTCCTCGTCCTTGAGCATCGAGCGACTTTGAGGGGTGTCGAAGGTCACCCACTGGCGATCGGCATCGATCCCCTGAAGGCTGGGGAGCAGTCGGTGAAGCTGGGTCAGATGGCCTCCGACACTGCTGACTAGGAGTGTCGCCATGCTCAGCTCGCAGAGCCGGTTGCCGTCAGCGAACAGGGCTCGAACGGCGCCTGCTTTGGTGTGGGACGGGCATCGGCGATCATGACGGGTGCAGGGTTTCCGGCGTGCGCACCAGACGGGTCATCGTCAGCCCGTATCTGACGAACACGCGCGCGCCGTGCCCGAAGGGCGAGCTGGCTCGTCGCTCTTGTGCTTGCCGAGCACGCTCCTTGACAACGGCCCGGGGCGGCAGCAGCTGGCGCCGGACATAAGCGCTGAAGTGACCAGGCGGCATCAGCAGGGCGTCGATCATCCCCATGTCGGCGTACAGCTGCGGCTGGCTCGCGTGCGGGTTGGGGTTAGCCAACCGCGCGGCCATACGAGCGCGGACGCCGAGCTTGAACGGATCGCCCAAGACATGATCCGCCGGTATGCCCACGATTTTCTCGGCCACTTTGACGGACACCGCGAGGACGCGCGCCAATGCGGGATAGACCCCGATCAGCTTGGCAAGCGCTCCGGGTGGCAGACTTGGGCCGAGGACATCCCACCAGGCGCTCAGGTCGGTGGCCAGGCGCAGGTCGACGAAGCCGTCCCTGGCATAGAACAGCAGCAGGGTCGCGAGCTCGTCAGCGGGAGCGGGACGCCACTGCTCGGTCGGAACATCCGGAGCTGGCAACAGGCGCTCGCGCGCGAAGTCTCGCTCATACCAATGGACACGCCAGTGGAGCTCCACCGGTGGAAGTTCGCATCGCTGATGGACTAGCGCGAAGTGCAGCGCGGGCAGGCCGCGACGTTCGACGTGGTCGGTAGGGGCGTCGTAGCCGAGGCTGCGTACGACCTCGACCGCCGCGTGCAGCTGCTCGGGCGCCACGAGCAGATCGATGTCGCTGGAAGGACGCCGGCCTGGATCTCCATAGACAGCCTCACCGAACAGGGGACCCTTCAGTGGTGTGGAGCGAATCCCTGCGCTTGCGAGCGCGGCCATCACCCGCAGCGAGATGAGCTGGAGGAACGCGCCCTGCCGACGTCCGTTCGTGATCGCCAGGTTCACCTCGGCGGCGAAGTCATCATTCGCGCGCTCCCCGGCCAGCTCCAGGATGCGCGGACCCAAGGCGGTGAGCAGTCTGCGGTAGCGCAGGGTCTCGACGAGGCGCTGCCAGTCCACTCTGGCCATCAGCCGCTTGCCCTGCTCGCCGACGGCCTGCCGGCAGGCGTCTGTACCCGCGCTGAGCAGGATCAGTTGTCGTTCGACTTGTGAGGCGGGCATCCCGCTCACGGAACCGAGGCGATCGGTGCTCCGGCTGGGCTGTTGTGGAGGCTCATTTTGAGTAGTTGTAGGTGGCTCCAGGGGAAGGTGGCGAGGAGTTGGTTGGGGTGTTTGCCTTCGAAGTATCCGGTTGGGCCGGTGTAGGGTTCGGTTTCGGTTGGTATGGGGTCTTGGGCGTAGAAGCTCACGTTGGGGGCGTAGTCGCGGATGATGATTCCGTAGCGTTGTGCTGCTTCGGCCATCATCAGCGTCAGGTGTGGCAGGTGGAGGGTGGCGAGGTCGAGGTTGGGGTCTAGGCGTAGGTGGGCGCCCTCGGGTAGGGATAGGGGTGCGGTGGTTCTGCCGTCGGTTCGTTTGGCTGGGGATGCGTAGACCCCGGCGCGGATGTCGGGGGTGGCCATTGCGAGGGCGTGGTCGATGTGTCCGTACTGGAGGTCTTCGAGGGTCATGAGTCCGCCGGCGATTGAGAGGGAGGTTGCGCTTGCTCCCCAGCCGGATTTGGCGCCGGGCCATGCTTCTGGGCCGTAGACGCCTGGGTTGGTCGTGGCGTTGCGCATCGCTCCGCCCCAGGAGGCTGACCAGCCGGTGGTGTTGTGCACCGGCCTCCAGAACTCCCACAAGTGGTCGGTGCTTGGCTGCCAGATGACGAGGTCTTTGTCGCTGCCGATAGCAGGCTGAGCCGTCGCCGGCAACGGCACTCTGCTCCACGCCGCCTTCAATATCCGATTCATGGGTCGATCGAGGTGGACGCGAACGGTCTTCTGGTTGGCGGGGACTGTGTAGATGGGGACGCTGGCGTGGATGGTGTTGATCCAGGGCCCGGTTTTGATCTGTTCCTCGTGCGTGACCTCTTCCTGGAAGGCGCCCATCAGTTCGGTTGAGCTCGGGTCCAGCGGCGCATCCGCAGGCAGGGTTTCGTTCCAGAAGCTGGACGGCGAAAAGAAGCGAAACGGACGCCCGCCGTCGGCAAGTGCGGGCGCGCCATAGCCAGAGAGGCCAGGCCCCTCCCTGACCGCCAGCTGCGCGCCGCTGCAGGCCGTGATCGCAGCAGAAGCGAGAAGCGGAGCAATCAGGAGTGCGGATCGAGATCGGTGGGCCAGCATCGTTGGCAAGTCACATGGTAGGGCGCGATGGTTGCACGGCCATCAGAGGATGGGAGCTCATCTGAGGAACGGAGCTGCCTGCCCGGTTCTCGCGGCATGACCGCTCGAGTTTGGCCTATTCGCCGCCGTGGAGTCCACTGCTGGGATCGTCGGCGAGGCGGTCAAATGCTCCAGCTGGCGAACGTCTGTCCGGTCAGCGTGCGGAGGCGCTCGACCTCTCCGACATAGAGCTCCTCGAGTCTCGCACGCAGCCCGTCGTCCAGCGTGGGCGCTTGGAGCGGGGGCCAGAGGATGCGCTCGACAGAGCGGCGAAGCGATCGTCGGATGCTCTGGGGCACCCACTGCATCGGGGGAGCCACCACGCGTTCGACGAAGCGACCATAGCCGGACGGGTAGGCGCGCCGCTCCCGGCTTCTGAACAGCTCCTGGTCGAACCGTGCGGAAGCGAATGTGTCCTCAACGGAGAGGAAGAGGAAGATCTTGCGTAGCGTCGATCGCCGATCTGCGAGGAGATCCGCGTGGTCGACCACCATAATGTGCTCCTCGGGAAAGCGTCTCAGGTACAGCTCGAGCTGCGAAGCGTAACGGCTGTGGCATGTCAGCGGCATATACGGGTCGGCGAGCTCGCTCAGCGCTTCTTGCAGCGATCGGTGCTCCTCCCCGATCGAGACCAGGTGCTGGTAGTGCGAGACGCTGCGCGCGATCGGATCTCGGACGAGATAGATGAACTTGGCTTGCGGCACAAGCTCCCCAATCCTCTCCGGGACGCCCCGACGGCGCGGGTGGTTGGTATAACCGGGCGAAGCCTCGCCCCGTACGCCAAACGCTGGGTCGAACAGTCGTTCGTAGTCGTCAAGCCGACTGATTCGCTTGGCTGAGTACGGGATGCCGTTCTCGGGACCTGAGAAAAAACCAGGCTCCTTGTTCGCTGACATCTGGATCTCCGGATGTTGATCCAGGTAGTAGTGGAGGCTTGTCGTGCCCGCCTTCGCTGCGCCGATGATGAAGAAGGTTGGAAGAGCCATATCTGGCATGCGCCAAGCGGTCGTGTTGCTCCGGCGGGACCTCGTGCAACGACAAATAACGGCTTCGCAAAGTCCGAACTTGCTTTGGGACTCGTTCCCGGCGGGGTGGTGGCGCAGGACCCGGTGAGTCCGCTCGCCCGGCCGGTGCCGGGCGAGGTGGAGGAGCGGGCGGTGGTTGCGCGGGTGAGATTCGCGGACGCCGAGTATCGGGATGTGCACGCCGACCCGCAAGCGACGCCTCTCTTGCGCGTTGATCTTACGACTCCATCATGGCCGCGCCGATCGACGACCGCCCGCGAGACATCCATGGCCCGTCGGATGACGCTTCACCGGCCGCCCGCCATGGCAGCTATCGGTCAGGCTTTGCCTTCGGCATCCTGAGCTTCCTGGCTGTTGCGATTGTCAGTCTTGCTTCGACAATCGCGACGGCTCGGATCTACGGTGTGCGCATCATCGGACAGTTCGCGCTCGCCTCTGCCCCGGTGGCTGCGCTGTGGGTTCTTTCGACCGCCAAAGAGCAGGCTGCGCTGATCAAGGAGATCACCCGGCTGCCCCCGCGCCATCCACGCGTGACGCAACTGTTCTCGGCCGTCTTCACGTTCTCCTCGACGCTCACGGTTACGATGTCGGTGTTGGGTGCACTGGTTTCGTGGCTGATCTTCCGTGGGCCACTGCACCACCCCGAGCTCGTGATGCCGATGTTCGTCAGTCTCGCCGGCTATGCGATCGTCACGAACACAGGTTGGAATTTCGACTCGATCTTCTCGGCGTTCGTCGCCGGACGCCAGCTGTTCTGGGTGCGTTTGCACGAAGCAGTCAGCTTCCTGGTGGTAGCAAGCATCGTCGGCCTGGGCTGGCGCTCGATCTGGGGGATGGTGATCGGGACGATCGCCGGGTCGTTGACCGCCCTCGCGCACCGGATGTTCCTCGCCCGCCGGTTCGTCCGCATGCGACTCAGCAGATCGGAATACCGAGCGGGGTTGCGTGCGCTTCCGGGCCTGCTGCGCTTCGGCCTGAAGATCACGCCTGGCGGAATGGCCCAGGGCGTCAGCCAGCAGGCCGGCGTATGGGCGATAGCCGCGGTGGCGCCCCTAACCCTAGTGGGGGCGTACAGTCGTGCGGAACTGATCCCCAACCGCCTGCAGCAAGTCAACGTTCGCATTGTCGAGGTTCTCTACCCGACGCTGATCGGTCGGCGGGCGAGAGGCGACGGCGAGGGTTTCGATCGAGCCCTGATCGACTCGATCCGCTACGGCATGATGGGCATGCTGATGATCGCAGCGGTGTGCGGCGGCGCTGCGCATGCGTTCCTCGAACTCTTCGGGCCGGGCTTTAGTCGCGCCACCCCGGCACTGGCTCTGCTGTTGCTCTTTCCAGTCCTGGCCTCGGTTACGACTACTCAGACTCAGGCGCTGTGGGCTGTGGATCGTCCCGGCCTGACGAGCGTCATCCAGCTCGCGCGGTTGATCGTCACGATCGTTCTCACCGTGGTGCTCACGCCGAAAATCGGCATCACGGGTCCCGCGATCGCGCTGCTTGCCGGTTTCCTGGTGGTGGTCGTCTGGAACACGGTCGCGCTGCGCCCGTTCCTGCATCGGAGGATGCGTTCGACGTGGGCGCTTCGAGAGCGCTTCGCGCTGATGGCCGGGTATGTCGCTGGATTTGCGTCGGCCCATCTCGTCGAGCATGCCATCCCGTCTCTTGTTGGCCTCGTCCTCGCACTCGCAGCAGGTACGGTGGCCTATACGGTGGCGCTGGTCGTAGCCGGCGCTGTCAACAGCCGTGATCGCCATCGTCTCGCCGAGATGATCGACAAGGCTCGTTCCTGGCGCGATCGGCGCCGGCTGTCAGCGCGATCGCCAGCTCAGCCGACGCCGATGTCCGGCGATCACGCCGAAGGCGAGTTGGCGGAGCCGATCGTGCCTTGAAGAAGACAGGTCATCAGCCGCGCGCAGGGCTCAGGAGGTGCTGTGGAGGCTCATTTTGAGTAGTTGTAGGTGGCTCCAGGGGAAGGTGGCGAGGAGTTGGTTGGGGTGTTTGCCTTCGAAGTATCCGGTTGGGCCGGTGTAGGGTTCGGTTTCGGTTGGTATGGGGTCTTGGGCGTAGAAGCTCACGTTGGGGGCGTAGTCGCGGATGATGATTCCGTAGCGTTGTGCTGCTTCGGCCATCATCAGCGTCAGGTGTGGCAGGTGGAGGGTGGCGAGGTCGAGGTTGGGGTCTAGGCGTAGGTGGGCGCCCTCGGGTAGGGATAGGGGTGCGGTGGTTCTGCCGTCGGTTCGTTTGGCTGGGGATGCGTAGACCCCGGCGCGGATGTCGGGGGTGGCCATTGCGAGGGCGTGGTCGATGTGTCCGTACTGGAGGTCTTCGAGGGTCATGAGTCCGCCGGCGATCGAGAGGGAGGTTGCGCTTGCTCCCCAGCCGGATTTGGCGCCGGGCCATGCTTCTGGGCCGTAGACGCCTGGGTTGGTCGTGGCGTTGCGCATCGCTCCGCCCCAGGAGGCTGACCAGCCGGTGGTGTTGTGCACCGGCCTCCAGAACTCCCACAAGTGGTCGGTGCTTGGCTGCCAGATGACGAGGTCTTTGTCGCTGCCGATAGCAGGCTGAGCCGTCGCCGGCAACGGCACTTCCGCCCACGCTGCAGAGAGCGTTGGATCCACTGGATCGAGAGTCACAGCAACGGTCTTCTGGTTGGCGGGGACTGTGTAGATGGGGACGCTGGCGTGGATGGTGTTGATCCAGGGCCCGGTTTTGATCTGTTCCTCGTGCGTGACCTCTTCCTGGAAGGCGCCCATCAGTTCGGTTGAGCTCGGGTCCAGCGGCGCATCCGCAGGCAGGGTTTCGTTCCAGAAGCTGGACGGCGAAAAGAAGCGGAAAGGTACCGCGGGCGTGATCGGGGAGACGGGTGAGACAGGGTTTGCGGGACCGACAGACGGCGGGCCTTCACCGTCGACAGGTTCCTTTTCGGGGGTCGGAGGTTCGCCTGCGGGTTCTGACGAGGGGCCTGTATCGTCGACGGGATTCTTTTCGGGGATCGGAGGTTCGCCTCCGGGTTCAACTGGGGCTGGCGCGCCGGTCGTCGAGGTCTGCGTCTGGTTCGCCCCCTGTGCAGGACCGGTCGATGTGCTGAGTGTCGAGCTGCTCGCATCGGAGCTTGTCGGCGCCCCCGGTGTGCTCGACTTGCGCGTGGTCGAGGTCTTGGTGCACTCGTTTACCGTGGTGCTGCGCTTGTTGGCCCGCTTGGATCCATGGCCTCGGTGAGCCGCGACGGTTGTGCACTTGGGCTTTCGCGATATCCGCTGATCGGCGGCTGTACGGTGGCGCCGGCTCGCGCGCGTGGACGATCGCGCGTCACGGATCAGCGGGTTGGCGACCGGGCTTGTCGTGTAGGAAGTCGCCGTATCGAGGCCGACGGCAATGACCGCCGCGGCTGATATCGCGATGAGCAGGGTGGCTCGCGCCAGCGTGCGCATTGGGTGCATCGGAAACGTCCCTTCCTGGCTCAGCTGTGGCGAGCGTGTGCCTAAGCAGGCGGCTTACCTCTCCGGAACCAGCTATCGACGGCCACCACCCGGGACGTGTGTGGGAAGCCCGATCTTGGACGTTTGTGTGGTTAGGCCTGGTTAGGCCACGTCCAGGTGCACGCCGACGCTCTCAGAATCCCCGCTTTGCCGCCAGATACGGCAGCAGTGCCACCTCCGCCAGGCCAGGCAGCGGGTCATCGCGGCTGAACACCGACTCGACGCTGGCCATCCGCAGCGACCGCGCGTACGTCCGCCAGTCGAGCGCGCCCTGTGCCAGCAGGATGGCGGCCGTCGGCACGTCGGTGGCCAGCCGGATCCAGCACACGCCGGGCGGGGCACGGAGCCGGCCAGACGCGGGCAGCGACAGCTGATCGGCGTACAGCAGGTAAGGGAAATCGACGCCGGCGCGCTGCCCGAGGCTGTGATAGCCCCAGGTGCGTGCGTTGACGTCCAGGAGCTTCGTCCGTCCATCGCGCGCATCGTGCTTGTACTCGAGCTCGACCAGCCCGTAGTAGCCGATCCGGCGCAGGAACCGCTCTGAGAGCGCCTCGAGCTCAGGATCCTCGACCGTCTCCACGAACGTGCTCGCGCGTCCGAACACGAGCGGGTGCTGGCGCAGCCGGCGAACGACCATGCTCGCCGCTGAGCGCCCGTCCCGGAAGAACGCACAGTAGGCGAGTTGGGTGTCGCCTGATCCCGGGATCAGCTCCTGAACGATCACCTCTCGCGCGCCGACAACGTCCGCCGCCGCCCGGAAGCGGGCGCCGAGCTCCGCGCGCGTGTCCGCGCGCCACGCCTTGCAGCGGGTGGCGTAGAGGAAGCGCTCCTTGATCGCCGGCTTGACCGCGAACGGCGGCTCACCGTCGATCGTCTCCAGCTCCTCGGCGCTCGTCACCGACCACGTCCGCGGAGTCACGATGCCGAGCTCCGAGGCGATTTCGTAGGTGTTGCGCTTGTCCCACGCACACCTGACCACATCCCAGGGTGGGGTGGGGATGCGAAACTGCGTCGCCAGTCGCTCGCGATGACGCGACAGCGCCGCGACCGTCTCCTCGCGCGTGGGGAACACGACCCAGCCCTCGAGCCCGTGGCGCTCTCCCAGCTCGAGCAGTGTCTCGAGCACGGTCTCCTCGTCGCGGAGGTCGGGAACCTTCACCGCAGCGGTCGCAAACCTGGAGTGGCGGCTGACGGAGCGCTCGTCGTCGATCACGAGCACGTCGATGCCGCGGCGACCGAGGCTGCGGACGATCCCGAGCCCTTGGTAGTCGCCGCCGATCACGACCGCGCCGGGAGCGGCTCCGCGGTTGCGAAGCGCCCGTGCGATCCTGCCGCGCGCCGGTCTCATGCCCAGCGTCTCGGCTACACCCGGGCGGCGCCATGCGGCCGCCCGGATGAGCGGCCGGCGATCGACCGCGCGACCGCGCGACCCGCATACCAGCTGCCCGACACGAACCGCATGATCGGTCCGAAGCTCCAGGCGGCCGGCGCGCCCACGATGTGCAAGCCGGGTACCGAGCTCTCGAAGCCGCGGCCCAGTACGGGGTATCCATCGACCCGACGCATCTCGGCGAGAATGCCCTCGCCCAGGAACGCGTAGCGAGTGACGTCGACCCTGTAGCCCGTGCCGAACATCAGATGATCTACCTCGCGGATGCCACCGTCTGACAGCGAGATCCGGAGCGCGTCGCCGTCGGCTCCAGCCCCGACGACCTCGACACCGGTGCTGACGCGCACCTCGCCGAGCCGCACCCTGATGAAGTGCGAGCAGGCGGGACGGATGGAGCGATTCGCGATCCGTCCCTGCGCTCCGCGCGGGAGGCGGCGGAAGAGATCCGGCTTCGCCACTAGTCGGCTGTACCAAAGCGGGCCGACATCGGTGGGGGCGTAGACGATCGGCCCCAGCCGTCCGAGGACCTTCTTCACGCTGTGGCGCCGGAGACAGACGACCGCGGGAGCTCGGACGAGGATCTCGACCTGTGCGGCGCCGCGCTCCCCCATCAGCGCAGCGCACTCGAAGGCGCTCTGGCCACCGCCGACGACCGCGACCCGCAGGCCGCCGAAGGCACGGAGATCGTGATGATGGGCGGTGTGGGAGATGCGGTCGGGAGGTAGACGATCGAACCCCTCCGGCATGCGCTCGAACGGCGCGATCCCACACGCGATCACGACCCGACGTGCACGCACGCGCTCGCCGTCGTCGAGATCCAGGCTGAAGCCGCCCGCCGTGCGCTCCAGCGCTGTGACCTGGCGCTCGTCCAGGTCCGGCACCGCCGTGCGCTGGACCCAGGAGCCGTAGGAGATGAAGTCGCTCAACGGCAACGGCTGCACCAATTGCACCCCGGTCGCCCCAGCGTAGCTGGCAAGCGACAGCGGCCCGATCGGCTCGATCACGTTCGTCGCGGACAGGTTCGAGCGGAGCATCATCCCCTCGGGCATGGACCTCCAGAACGCCATCGGCCCGCCGAACACCTGCGCCCGCACCCCGGCGCGGCGCAGATGCGTGGCCGCGGACAGGCCGTGCGGTCCCGCGCCGATCACCGCGACCTCGAGCTCCGGCGCGAAGCCAGCCCGCGACGCAGTCGCAAGCGGGGAGCCGGTGCTCATCTCCACGGGGCGCTCTCCACGAGCTCGACCCGAGCCTCCTCGGCAGCGGGTCCGGTGACGATCCAGCCTCCTCCCGCTCGTTCGATCCGCGAGTCCGCCCGCCGGTGCCACCAGGCGCTCACGTCCCGGGGGAGAGCCTTCCATGCGGTCGTGTCCATGGCGTAGCGCTCGAGCAGGCGCCGGTAGGCGGCCATGATCCGCTCCTCGACCAGGTAGTCGGGATGGGTGTCGATCAGCGCCATCCCGCCGCGGTCGCGAAGGAACTCCGCCTTCTCGATCCACGCCGTCTCGTCGCTGTGATGGAGGATCACGAACAGGGTGTGGTCCTGCGGCATCGTCAGCGGCAGCTCGACCATGTCCTGGTTGAAGAACGGCAGCCACGTGCAGCAGCCGCCGCCTTGCGGCTCGAATGGATCGGTGTCCGGGTAGGAGGAGTCGTAGTCGAAGCCGAGCAGCGACATCCACTCCCACTGACGCCGCGTCGCCGGCGAGCGGAAGCCGACCGCGTTCCAGCGCTCCGCTGCCTCGCGCATCGCCGGCAGGCGTTCGTGTAGGCGTGCGAGCGACTCGAGATCGCGTCCGTCGTGATGCAGTCCGTGGACCCCGACCTCGAAGCCGTCCGCGGTCAGGGTGCGGACGCGATCGTCGTCCACCTTGTAGCGGCGGGGGGCGAAGTTCCACGACGATCGCAGCCCGAGCCTGCGCTCGAGGTCGAGGACCGGCTCGAGCGCTGCGAGCCCCGCGTGCGTCTCGACGTCGTGGGTCAGCACCAGCGCCCACGCTCGACCATGCGGCCAGGCTGCGATCCGGGGCACCTGCTCGCCGCTGATGTCGGCGAGTATCGACGTGAAGAGGTCAAAGAAGTCGTGCAGGCCCGTCTCGACCGGCCAGCTCGGGAACAGCGTGCGAGCCTGGATTCGCGCGTAGTGACGGCGGAGCCAGATCTGGGTGGTGCGTGGCAGCAGCCCACGCACCTGGTAATAGCCCTGCACGACGCCCCGGCGCGTCCGTCGGTGAACGCTGCTGCGGCCGACCTCCACATAGCGCTCGCTCCAGTAGTTGTGGCAGACCTCGTCCGGGTCGAACGGCAGGAACACGCTGCCGTCGCGCGCTCGCCAGATCGAGGATACGTGTTCGCCATCCTCACCGATGAGGGCCACCTCGCGTGACCAGGTCTCGCCGCTGCAGTTCTTGAGCAGGCGTTCCGAGGTCCGATCATCAACGATCTGCGCGAAGATGGGAATGCTCGAGCCGGAGGCCATATCCATCCAGGCCGAGACCTGTGGGCCAGCGACGCTGGCCCACAGCAGCTCGGCGCCGCCGTGCGTGCGCAGTCGCTCGATGCCCAGGTGAGCACGGCCATCGACGACGTCGTAAGGAACGCGGAAATGCTCGGCGATCGCGAGTCTGCGCGAACTGCTGAACAGCGTCGCGTTTGATTCGGCTCTACCCTGGACCGCCAATTGCATCTCGCCGCGCGCATCTCCTACTCGGACAGTGCTGCACATTCGAACTAACGACGTCGGGCGCGAGGAACTTGTGTCTCGCTCGCGCAGCGCTCGTCGCGGATCCTCCCCCAAGCTGTTGCCGTCGTACGACGGCCGCTGAAAACGTATAGTACGCTTGGTCACAAGCTCCGCATGGTCACAGCTCCCCATGAGCACAGGCTCCGTGTAAGGCCACAGCCCACGATTATTGAGAATAAACGTGCGAGGGTTTCTTATTATCAAAAAATCGCGATCGGCAGTGATCGTGGGCAGTCAGGCAGTGTAGAGCTGCTTTATGGCCATCGCCGCGAGACGTTCGGCTGGACTGCCTGAGGGGCCGGTCGTCCCGCCCGGTTCGTCCTTGGAGGAGGAGGCGTTCACGGGATTTCCGTACGCCCTACTTGTGCTCGATCGCGAAGGGAGGAGCCTGTGCGTCAACAGGGAGGCGGCGTGCCTGATTCAGGCGGCAGGCTTGCCCGAGGTGGGCCTGACGTGCTGTGAGCTGCTCGGTTGCCACAAGCCCGATACGGTGTTGGCGAGCGCGTGCCTGACCGAGCTTGCCGTCGCTCACGAGTCGCCCTTGCCAGAGGTTCGCGTGGACATCTCCACCGCAGCCGGCCCGACGGCCGTGTGGGTCGCGGCTGCGACCGTCGGGCAGGACACCGAACGGGTGATCCTCCAGTTGCGTCCAGGCGTAGCCGAGGACCGCCGCCAGCGGACCGACGCACACTGGATGGTCGGTCCCAGGCTGCGCATCAGCTGCCTGGGCAGGACGGTCGTCGAGTCCGCCGAGGGGCCGATAGCGGGCGCGTGGCTCGACCAGCGCACGGGAGAGCTGTTGAAGTACCTGGTGGCCGAGCGCCGCCGGGCGGTCGCGGTGGATGAGATCGGCGAGAGCATCTGGCCCGGAGCCGACTACGCGGTCGGCACGAACGTCCGCTACTACATCCACGCGCTTCGCCGCAAGCTCGAGCCGCGGCGTGGCTCGAGAGAGCCCTCCGCGTTCATCCTCGCCCGCGCAGGCAGCTACCGGCTGAGGCTCGACCATGTGGCTGTCGATGCGGACGAGTTCGAGGCACGGGTGAGCGCGGGGCTGGCAGCGGTGGAGGTGGACCCGATGCTCGCGGCTGCGGAGATCGAGCACGGGCTCGCCCTCTACCAGGGTGACTTCCTGGCCGACCTTCCGTATGCCGAGTGGGCGATGCCCGAGCGCCATCGCCTCCACGATCTCGCCTGCCTGGGACTGCGCAGGCTCGCGGACATGCGCCTGGAGCGGCGCGTGATCGACGGCGCCGCCCGCTGCCTCGAGCGTCTGACGATCCTCCAGCCATATGACGAGGATGTACACCGTCGTCTCATGGAACTCGACATCATGCGAGGACGCCGGAGCGACGCGGTGCGACGCTACGCGACGCTGCGCTCTAGGATTCGGCGAACATTCGGTCATGATCCGAGTTTCACGCCAATCGACCTCGCGCACCCCAAGCTGTAGCTCTGCACGCGCTCTCCGCGAGCGTGCAGAACCGCCTTTTTTGGTACCCGCTCAGCCCCGTCCCGGCGTGAGCGCTCGGATGCGCCGGCCGTTGAAGGAAAGTGTGCCGTCATTCGATCGAGGCCGGGCGTGAGCGGATCATCGCCGGCCGGGGACCGTCAGGGCGTGCGTGGCGAGCGCAGCCTGACGCTGCCCCTGGACGGATTCGCGTGGGAGGCGATCGAGGAGCAGAGCGCGAGCCTGGGAGTGGCGGTGGAGGACTTCATCGCGTTCGCCATCCTCTACTACCTGGCCGACGTCGACAGTGGGCGGGTCGCCCGCCGGATCTCCAGGAGCCCCTATCCCGACGCTTCGTCGTGAGCCGCCTGCATGCCCCGCGCCGGTGCTGCTTTGGCCCGTGGGCCAGCCGTGGCCGGAGCCGCGCCACGGCTGGTCAGCTGGGCCCTCAGTGCCCGGCGCCCGCGGTGGTGCAGCCCGTGGACCGATCCCTCCGAGCGCCCGGTGCGCTCCGCGATCTCCGTGGGCGAGAGGCCGGCGAAGTGGCGCAGCACGAGCACCTCGCGCTGGTCTCGGGGAAGCTCGGCGAGGGCCTCGCGGAGATCGTTCATCCGCTCAGCATTCGCCGGCTCCCCGGCGCGCTCGTCGATCGCCCTGACCTCCTCCACCGGGATCGCGCGCTGGCGGCGGATGTGGTCGACGGCTACGTTGCGCGCGACCCGCAGGATCCAGGCGAAGAACGGGACGTCGCGTTCCTCGTACTTGCCGATCACGTTGATGAGCTTGGCGAAGACCTGCTGGGTGATGTCTTCGGCCTCGTGCTGGTCGTGGACGATGCTGCGCACGTAGCCGCAGATGTTGTCTGCATACCGCGCGTACAGGAAGCCGAGCGCCTCGCGATCCCCTTCCTGGGCCCGCCTGACCGCCCGGGAGACCATGCGCGTCATCGCGAGGTCGTCCCTGCTGGCAGCCCCGTGCAGCGTCCCCGGGCCCGTGAGCGGCCGCGTCGGCGTCGGACCGGCAGCCGTCACGATCCACACTTCCCGTCTGAATTCCCCATGACCCCTCCTTGGTCCCTGGCAAACAACTACCGTGGAAGCTAAGCGAACTGATGTTGCGTCGCTGTTTACATCTAAATTAAATTCCTGTTAGAAGCCCCCACTTACCGGCGTTCTGGGCAAGAAATCGCAGCATTCCACTGCCCCAAATGCCAACCCACCGGCTATGTCTCAAATGGGGCGCTTCGAGGCCTCGAGCGGCAGGGCCGCCTGACCCTCGGACTAGCCGAATTGCGGTGATTGGGCCTGCACCTCTCAAGCGCCGATCAACACCAGACGAAGTGGGAATGGAATGTCAGAGAGCTGGCTTTGTCCCACCGCACAGGATCGAAGTCGCATAGCCGACGCGAATACCCGCGTGCGGATGATTCGCAAGGTCGGCTCCGGAGCGGTGGGGATCGCGCTGGTGATCTCGGCCCCGTGGCTCGGCTGGTGGACGCTGATCCTGTTCTCGCTGTCCGCCCTGAACTTCCTGACGGTCGATCGCCGGATGGCCGGCAGCGAGCATCCCGAGTGGGTGAGCGCCCAGGCGATCCTGGTGACGATGGCGCTGCTGGGCACCGGCGTGGTCCTCAGCGGCGGCCCGCGCAGCCCGGCGCTGCCATGGCTGGTCCTGCCCGCGGGCATGGTCGCCGCGCGCTTTCGCCCCCAGGTGGTGATCGCGGGGATGGCCCTGACGGTCGCGGTGGTCCTGGCTGCGACCCTCGGCGTGGACTTCCATGCGACGGTGCACGATCCGGTTCCCGTGATCGCCACCCTCGCGTTGCTCGTAGCGGTCGTGTCGATCGTGTGGGCGATCGAGATTGGCGAGCTCCACGAGCGCGGCGAAGCCACGCTCGACCCGCTCACCGGGCTGGCCAACCGCCGTCAGCTCTCCGACGACATGGCCTCCCTGTGGCAGGAAGCGACTCCCGAGCACCCGGTTCGCCTGGTGACGTTCGACCTCGACGGCTTCAAGGCCTATAACGACACGTTCGGCCACCCGGGCGGAGACCTGCTGCTGACCCGCCTCGCCGGCTCGTTCAAGAAGGCGGTCGGCGACTACGGCCGGGCATACCGCCTCGGCGGCGATGAGTTCTGTGCGCTGTTGTGGGGAGACTGCGGCGAGGAGATGGTCAGCGCGTGCCTGCAGGCGCTGAGCGCGGAGGGCAAGGGCTTCTCGATCAGGAGCTCCTACGGCTCGGTGCTCGCGCCGGCGGAGACAGTCGACCCCGACCATGCGCTGCAGCTGGCCGACAAGCGCATGTACACCTACAAGGATTCCAGCCGCTCGAGCGCGAGCAGGCAGACGCGGGATCTGGCCTTGCAGATCGTGGCGGTACACGAGCCCGAGCTGCACAAGCACGCGGCGCACGTGGCCGAACTGAGCGAACGGGTGGCCCGCCGGCTGGGCCTGTCCGAGCAGGAGCTCGTGGACGTCGTCCGCGCGGCCGAGCTGCACGACATCGGCAAGGTGGCCATCCCGTTCTCGATCCTCCACAAGGCCGGTCCGCTGGACGAGCACGAGTGGGCGCTGATGGCCCGCCACCCGACTATCGGTGCACGCGTCCTCGGTGCTGCTCCGGCGCTCACCCAGGTTGCCGAGATCGTGAGCTCGACCCACGAGCGCTACGACGGCACCGGCTATCCCCTGGGGCTCAGCGGCGATCAGATCCCGCTCGCCAGCAGGATCGTGTTCGTGTGCGACTCCTACGACGCGATGGTCTCGAAATGCCCGTACGGCCAGGCCAAGAGCGAAGCAGACGCGCTGGCCGAGCTGCGTCGCTGCGCGGGCACCCAGTTCGACCCCCGCGTGGTCGAGGCGTTCCTCGCAGAACACGGCACCCGCCGCACCGACCGACCGCAGTCGCAGGCGAGCTCATCCCGGCCCCGCGAGGGCGCCGGGGTGATTCAGGACATCTCGGCCATCCGCAACGCCGCCGCAAACGCCGGTCCCGCGGCCATGCGCAGCCCAGCTCAGAAGCGCAGCGCAGCCACGAAGGTCTGACGCGCGGGCCGTCGGCGCTCGCGCGGCCGCCCGGCCACGGCGCGACTTTTACCGCCCGGCGGGTTTATGGGTGATATGAACGCCCAACTTCTCCGCCGGCACCTCCACTCCGCGCCGAGGCGCCCGCCGATGATGCTCGCGCTGCTCGCGGGCGCCCTCGCGCTATCCGCCCCGAGCGCGCTGGGCGCGTCCTCGCGACCGTCTGTCACAACGGCCGGCTCTTCGAACGTGACCTATTCCTCGGCGACGCTCGACGGCTACGTCGACGCCCACGGTCTGTCCACCAGCTACGTCTTCCAGTACGGCACGACCAGCGGATACGGTGGACAGACGCCGCTGGCCCCGGCGGGCAACGGCACGATCACGCTCAAATTCAGCGCGACGTTGACCGGGTTGCAGCCCGGCACGAGCTACCACTACCGGATCCTGGCGGTCAACGACGCGGGCACGGTGGACGGGCGCGACCGCACGTTCACGACCGCCAGCGTGCCGCTGTCGGTGCAGATCGCGGGGGTGCCCAATCCGGTGATCTTCGGCGACGCGTTCTACGTCGAGGGCAACCTGTCGGGCACCGGCGGGGCCAACCACGAGGTGGCGCTGCAGGCCGATCCCTTCCCGTATCTCGCGGGCTTCCATGACGTGGGGAACCCCGAGGTGACCAACTCGACCGGCGGCTTCTCCTTCCCGTACGTCGGGCTGCTCGAAAACGCCCAGCTGCGCGTGGTGACGGTCGGCAAGCCCGAAGTGCTCAGCCCGGTGATCGTCGAGGGCGTGGCGGTGCGCGTGAGCTTCCACGCCCGGCGTGCGCGCCGGCGGGGCTACTTCTACCTCTACGGCGACGTCGCCCCGGCAGAGGTCGGCGCGCTGGTCGGCTTCCAGCTGCTGGCGCCCGGCCGCTCGATCAACGAGGGCGGCACGGTCGTCAAAGCCGGCACGGCCGCCACCGGGCGCTTCGGACGGGTCGTCCGAGTCCGCCATCCCGGCCTGTACCGCGCGCTGGTCAAGGTCTCCGACGGCGGCCACCTCTCCAACTACAGCGAGCCGGTCCTCATCCGCTGAGCCGCGGCGGTCGGGCGGCGCCAGCCCTTGATGGCAGTGGGTGCGCGTGCGCCTGCGCGACGGTGGTCAGGAGCTCAACGCCGCGAAGCGCGGGTCGCGACGCTCTATGAAGCTGTTAACGCCCTCCACGAAGTCCGGTTCGGTGAACGAGCGGAGCATCAGCCGGTCGGCCTCGGCGAGCGCATCCGAGAGGTTGCGCTGCAGGTCCGCGTAGATCTGGCGCTTGATCGTGGCGAGGCTCGCCGGCGAGCAGTTGACGACCAGCTCGCGCGCGTACTGGAGCGTCTCCTCCAGCAGCCGCTCTGGTGGGAGCGCGCGGTTGACCAGTCCGAGCGTTTGCGCCTCGGAGCCGAGCAGCACGCGGCCGGAGAGCAGCAGGTCGAGCGCCCGCGCCGGTCCCACCAGCCGGGGCAGGATCCAGGCGATGCCATGCTCGGCCACGAGCCCTCGGCGGGCGAACGCGGTCGTCAGCTTGGCGTCGTCGGCCACGAAGCGCAGGTCGCACATCAGCGCCTGCACCAGGCCGATCCCCGCACACGCGCCGTTGATCGCCGCGATGATCGGCTTTGGGATCGACAGCGGGAAGGTCTGCGCGTGACGCTCGCCCCTGGCCAGGTCGCGCTCGCGCACGCTGCCGTTGCCGATCGCCTGCAGCTCCTGCATGTCCGCTCCCGCGCAGAAGCCCCTGCCGGCGCCCGTGACCACGACGACGCGCACGTCCTCCGAGCCCGCGCACTCCTCGAGCATCCCGAAGTACGCGTTCTCCATCTCCGCCGTCCACGCGTTCAGCCGCTCTGGCCGGTTGAGCGTGAGCAGCGCGATTCCCTCGTGTACATCTTTTTCAACGACCTCGCTCATTCCCTGGCTCCTCCCGCTCGTTCCGCCCGTATGAGTCAGCCTACCGGGGAACTGCGTCTTCGCCCGGGCCGCCGCGGGCCGGGGCACGGCACGATGGTCCGGGCGCCCGGGCGAGAGCCGTCCAGGAACGAGAAGGTGGCCGCGAAGGGGAAGCCGCCGCGTGGGCATGCGGTGGGCAGGAGGATTCCCCTGGGCGTGTAGGCGAGGGTGCTGCCTCCCGTCTGTTCGTAGTAGGTGAGGCCCTGCGGTCCAAGGGTCACGCGCAGCGAGACGATGGCGACGTCCGGGGCGCCGGGCACGCTCGGGATGATCGGCAGCTCCATGTTCAGGCGACCGCCGAACGGGGGGCCGGTGGGCAGCAGTTGTGCGGGCGAGAGGATTTGGGTGTTCACGGGGCTGGGGCCGGAGGCGTAGAGCAGGAGCGCGATGTGGCCTTCCTGGTCAGGAGCGCGGGCGATCGAGATGGATGCGTTCTCGGTGACGAGCTGCGGGCCGAAGCGGAGCTCCGCGAGCGCGCTGCCGCGACCCATGATCGAGTTGGCCGGGCAGCCGCCTGTGCCGTCCGCTTCGATCGTCGAGGGCGAGCAGACGGCCAGGCCGAGCCCGCTGAGCGCGAAGCCGAGGTTTGGGGGGTATCGGACTTCGACTTCGCTCAGCGCCGACGGGATCTGGCCTGCGGGGGCTTGTATTCGCAGGTTGAGGTCGATGGTCGTCGGTGCGCCGAGTCGATACGGTGTGAACGAGGCGCCGAGCGCGACCGATTGGGTGGCGCTCGCGGTCGTTGCCGGGTACAGGCAGCTGCAGACCGCGGCCACTGCGAGGAGGGCGACGCGGACGGGTGGGCCTGCGCTTAGCACCGACGGGGTGTCAGTAGGTGAGGCTGCCCGTCGTCTCGATGACGAGCGCGTAGTTGTCCCGGTCGAATGTCCCGTACAGCCCTCCGCGGCCGTGTGCGTGAGCGTATCGGCCGCTGCCGCCGGTCACGGTCAGGGTGCCGGCGAAGCTTTCGTAGGTGCCGGATCCGTGCGGCGTGGCGCTGCCGTGACCCTCTATCGACCCGCCGCTCGCGTAGATCGTGAACGTGCCGGTGAAGGTGGTTCCCAGATCGAGGTGCACGCGCATGCTCCCGGGCAGCGTGCCGGTCGCCCTGCCTTCGTCGAACAGCAGCGACCCCGAGGACGACACGTAGTGCAGATGAGCGGTGTCGGTCGCTCTCAGGACGCGCGCGGCGACCGCGTGCGCTGGGGGCCGGCCCGTGGAGGCGCCGGCGGGCACGGGCTGCGTTGCGGTGGCGAGGCAGACGGCGGCGAGCGCACCGCAGAGGACGCTCGTCGCCGCGGTCGTACGCCGGCGCGCCCGTACGCGCTTGGCGAGCCGCCAGACGCGCATCACCGCGAGCGTCGGCGTGATCAGCGGCGCCAGCTCTCTCTGGATCCGGCTGGTCACCGGCGCCGCCACCTCGCCGGCGGCGCTCGGCGCCGAGGTGTAGTAGGCGGCGATGCCCGCCATGGTCATCAGGTGATGGGCGCCGGCCGGCGCGTCGGCTGCCCGCGTGGCGGCCTGCCGGGCGACGTGGACCAGACGTTCTCCGAGCAGCGAGCGGTCGTCGTAGTGGTTGATGTAGGCGAGCGTGCCGTTTGCAGCGTCCCGCTCGTAGTCGACGACGCTGTCGAGCATCGTGCTGAGCACCCCCAGAGCCAGGTAGACCTCGTCGATCGGCGCGGCGTGCTCGGCCGTGGTGCGCTCGTCCCCCGCGAGCGCCATCAGCGCGTGGACGGCGAGCACCGAGGACGCGGCCCCCGCCAGATACTCGCGCCAATCGAGGCCCGAGCCGTTCGCCGTCGCTCTGGCCCAGCGCTCGGCTGGTGAGGTGTCGGTGAGGGTGGACGCGTGGGTCAGCACCTCCGCTTCCGCGCAGCGTGCGGCTGCGCCCAGCATCGTCGGTGCGAGCGCTTGCGCCTTGGGAAGGCACGCGAGCGTCTCCCTGACGCTTGCCGCGAGCTCCCGCAGGTATCCGCCGTCGGATCCGGATGGATGGTGGCGGTAGTAGTCATCATCGAGCCCCGCGCTGGGATCGAGCGCGTCCGTGAAGGCCTTGAACAGCTGGCGGCCGTTGGCGAGCGGTTCCGGTGTGGGCTGCTCGGTGAGGCCGTCCAGGTAGTCGTACATCACCTCGAGCGCCACGATCCCCCGGACCGTGGCTGTGCGGTGTCTGCGCGGGGTGAGGGTGGCGAGCGTCGCCGCGACCTCGGCGGTGAAACCCTCCTCTTGCAGGGTGTGCAGCGCGAGCGCGCGCAGCTGCGGATCCTCGATCTCGATCGCCCGCGCTCGCCAGCGCGCTAGCTGGGCGCGCACCTCCGGCGCGACGGTGCTCCAGTAGCGCGCGTTGGCGAGCACGAGCGCCAGGCCCGCGCGCGCCAAGAGTCGGCGGTCGGCGAAGACCGTGGCTTGCTCTGGAGGCTCGTGGGAGGCGTGTCTGCTCATCTCCTCCTCTACTCCTCTCCGAAGGCGAGCGTGGGACGGACGCGCGAGGCGAGGAATCCGGGTATGGCCGCGAGCGCCAGCACGACGAGCACCACCAGCACGAAGATCTCGAGTGGGCGTGCGGCCGTCACGAGGCTGGCGACCGGGAACCCCGTGACTCTTTTGAGGTAGCCGTCGATGATGAGCTGCCCGTACACGCCGGCGAGCGCTCCGGTGAGGCAGCCCGCGCTCAGCATCACGAGCGCTTCGAGCGCCAGCAGGCGACGCAGCTGGGCGGGCCGCGTGCCTTCGATCCGAAGCGAGGCCAGCGATATCCGCTGCTGCCAGATGCTCGACCCGAGGGCTGCGGCCATCGCCACGATCGTCGCGGTCAGCAGCAGGGTCGCTATCTCTGAAAGCTGGCCCAGGCCTTCGCCGCCGGAGGCTTCGATCCGCGCCGCGCGCGTGCTCGGGGTGATCACTTCGAGCCCGCTCTTTGGTCCAAGCCGACGTTCGATCTCCTCTTTATATTTATTAATATTAATATTGATGTTCGTGCCCGGTTGCAGGTCGATGCCGAGTGCGGTGAGCGCCGAGGTGGCGAACGCTCGCGTGTAGTCGCTGGTGTTCATGATGATCACACCGGTGGGCCAGCCGAAGTTCGTGTTCGTTGCCGCGAGGCGGAACGGCACGAGGCCGGTGGGGGTCGGCAGGCGCACGATCGCACCGACCTTCAGGTGGTGTTCGCTTGCGATCTGCTTGGACAGCACCACCCAGCCGCCTGCGCGCAGCCGCGCGGCGGCCGTTTGGGCGTCGCCCTGGAGCAGCTGGTCTTCGAGCAGCGCCGCGGTGGCGTTGGCCGGGCGGGCGATGATCCACGGCCGCCGCCCGCCCCAGTCCAGGAAGCTCCCCTGGTAGGCGCTCACGCCGGACACGCCCTGGAGCGCGTCGATGCGCGCGGCGTAGTCGCGGGGCGCGAACGGCACGGTCGCCTGGTTGTCCAGCGGGCTGATCACCCACAGCTGGGCGCCGTCTGAGAAGCGGTGGGCGACCTGCCCGATGCCGCGCAACAGGTCGCCGCGGGCGCCGCCGAGCGCCATGCTCCCGAACAGCGCCACCGCGCCGGTGGCGGCGAGCGCCATCGAGCGAAGCGTGGTCGCGCGCAGCCCCGTCAGCGCGACCGGCAGCAGCGTGAGCTGTTGATAGCGGCCGGCGAGCAGGCCGGTCACGCGCATCACGCCGGCCAGGGCCATGGGCACGGCGAGCATCGTCGCGAGCGCGAGCAGCACGCACGCGGCCAGGGCCGCCGACGGCACGAGCGCGAACAGCGCGCTCGCCACCGCCAGCAGGGCGAGGGCGGCGGCCGTGAGCCTGTTGCGGGTGCCGGCGCCGAGCTGGTTGCCCGGGCCGGTGTCGTCGGCGTACACCGCGTCGTGGGCGCGTCCCCGCCTGAGGTCGAGCAGCGGCGTGCAGGCGCCGAGGCACGTCGCGAGCAGCCCGCAGCCGAGGGCGATCAGCATCGGGCCCGCCGCGACCACTGTGGAGGAGCCGAGCGTGAACACCTGCGACAGGTATCCGGTCGACTGGTGAAACAGGCCGGCGGCGAGCGCGTATCCGGCGAGCAGGCCCAGCGCGGACGCGACGAGCCCCAGGCACAGCGCCTGGAAGAGGACCATCTGGACGATCGCCCCGCGTCTGGTCCCGTCGACGCGCAGGTCGGCGATCGTCTGCCGGCGCTCGGGCGCGGTCAACAGCATCGCGTTGAACGCGAACAGGAACCCGAGCAGCGCGCTGATGGCGGCGAACAGCCCGCTCGCCTGGTCGCTGGGTCCGAGCGCCTGGTGCAGCAGCGCGAGGTCCTGGTCTGCCCGGGCGACGGTCAGACGCCCGCCCGTGAGCGCGGTGAGGGCCCTGCGGACGGATGCTTCGGCGCCGGGCCTGGTCTCGATCAGGATCCCTGAGATGCGCCCCTGCTGGTCGGCGAGCGTCTGCAGGTCGGCGAGCGGCATCACGGCGATGCGCGCGCCGGCGAGCGCGCCGGCTGCTTCCTTGCCCAGCACCGCCGAGACCTTCCGGGGGAATGCGCGGCCGCGAAGCAGCAGCGACAGCGGTGGCTCGCTTTCGCCTGTGCCGGCGGTGGCGGGCACCCCCAGCGTCTGGGCGGTGGCCGTGCTGAGGCTGATGCCGTCCGCGGACAGGGTCTGTCGGGGAATCGTGTGGGCGAGACCGTCGAGCGTGGCCAGGCTGAGGTCCGCTCCGGCGAGATACACGGACACGCGGCGGCCGCCGGGCGCGACGAGCGTCGCGGTCTCTTCCAGCAGGGGCGCCGCCTGCTCGACCGCTGTCAGACGCTGGACCCGCGCGAGCAGCGATTCGCCGAAGCCTTCCGGGCCGCGGGCGCGCACCTGCAGGTTCGCCGGGCCGATCACCTTGTGCACCACTTCGCCGGCGGACCCGGCGATGCTCCCGTTGGCGATCAGCGTCGCGGACACGAGCGCCACGGCGACGGCCACGCCGAGCCCGGCGAGCAGCTCCTGCGCGGCGTGGACGCGCAGCCGGTTGCGATACAGGTGGGCGAGCGCGTACGGGCCCATCAGCCGGCGGGATCTGAAGCCTGGTCTGTTCGTCCTCGCCGCCATCCGGGCTACCCGCGTGCGCCGGTGATGTCGTGCAGCTCCTCGGCTGCCTGCCGTGGCGTGGGCCCGGCGCCGGTGAGCCTGCCGTCGCGCAGCGCGTAGCCGCGGTCGGCGATCTCCAGGGCGGCCAGGTCGTGGGTCACGAGCAGCACGGCGGCGCTGCGCTCGCGCGCGATCGACGCCAGCAGCTCCACGATCTCGCGCCCGCGCGCGCTGTCGAGGTTGCCGGTCGGCTCGTCGGCGAGGATCAGCCGCGGCTCGCACGCGAGCACCCGCGCGATCGCGACCCGCTGGCACTCCCCGCCGGACATCTCAGATGGCGTGTGGCCGATCCGCTCGCCGAGCCCGACCCGCTCCAGCCACGGCTTCGCGCGCGCCTGGGCCTCGCGCATGCGCACGCCGCCGACGAGCAGCTTGCGCGTGGCGTTCTCGAGCGCCGAGACTCTTGGTGCGAGCCGGAAGCGCTGGTAGATGAAGCCGACGTCGCGCAGCTGGTATTCGCTGGTCTGCCGCTCGGACATCGAGGCGAGGTCGCGCCCGTCGTAGCGGATCGTCCCGCTGTCAGGTTGCAGGAGCGCGGCGACCATCAGCAGCAGGGTCGTCTTTCCGGAGCCGCTCGGCCCGTGCACGGCGACCATCTCGCCCGCGTCGACCCGCAGGGTCAGGCTGTCCACCGCGTGAACCTCTTCGCCCGCTCCCCGGTAGTGCTTGACGACCTCCTCGAGCTCCAGCACGGCTGCGTTACATTCTCGCGCTCGGGCGCCGGCGGGCGCTCACGCGCTCACGGTCCGGCTTGCCGCGTCGTGCAGGGGGATCACGGGGGCGAGCGCGGGGGTTTGCAGCTCGCCGTGGAGCTTGCCGCCGGCCAGGGACAGGGCGCGGTCGGCGCCGGACAGGCAGGTCGTCTCGCCGACGCTCATCAGCACGGCGACGCCGTCGTCGGCGAGGCTGCGAAGCAGCGACAGGATGCGATCGCGTTCGAACACGTCCACCCCGAGCGTGGGCTCGTCGATGACGAGCAGCTTCGGCTGGTGCACGAGCGAGCGGGCGATCCCGACGAGCACCGTCTCGGCGGTGTCGAGCCTGGACGGCATCAGGGTCGCGCAGTGCGACACGCCGGCTCGCTCGAGCGCCTCGTGTGCGCGGGTGCGCGCGGACGGCCCGGATATGCCGCGTGTCAGCTGGGCGGTGATCAGCCGGTCGATCACGAGCTGCCCTTCGCTCGGACGGTACGTCTTGCGGCAGTAGCGGATCTGCTCGCGCAGGTCCTCGCCGCCGCGGGCGTGCAGGCTGCGTCCGCGCAGCGACACGACCCCCCGGTCGGGCGCCTCCAGGCCGGCGGCGATGCGCAGGAGCGTCGAGCGCCCGGAGTTGCGCCGCCCCCAGACGGCGAGCAGCTCGCCGGCGCTCAGCTCGAAGGAGACCTCGCGCAGGGCGACGCGTTCGAGCTGTCCCCGGCCGTAGCGCTTGCCGACGTCGGCAAGCTCAAGCAGAGCCATTCTGGCGGCCCCGATCCGCCATTGCACAGAGTTCTCTGCGCGCGTACTCGATCCAGGGGAGCTTCGTTTCCATGGACAGCCGCTCCTCCTCGGCCGCGAGGCGGTCGGCCAGCGTCGTGGAGGCGTCGGGCGCCGCGGGCTCCACATCCTGCGGTCGGGCCTTCGTAGCCCGTGCGAGGCACATCTGCTCGTAGTGACCGAGGACGGCAAGCGCGTCTTCGGGTGCGAGCGCGGCGAGTTCGCGCGCGAACAGGCTGGAGCGCCGACGGTCCTCTTCGGCCTGGCCCACCAGGTGCTCCTGGTAGCGACGGACCCCTTCCTCGGTGGCGCGGTAATGCAGCTTGGGCTGGCGCGAGGCGACGCCGGGGGCGGGCTCGCTGGTGGCCTCGATCATCTCTCGCTCCCTGAGGCTGTCCAGCGCGCTGTAGATCTGCGATGGGCTGCTGAGCTTCAACAGCTCGCCGTAGTTGCGTTCGAAGCGCTGCAGGATCTCGTAGCCGTAGCTGGGCCGCTCGATCGCGAGGCCGAGCACGGCCCAGTTCACGGGCGAGCGCATCGCCCCGGTCCCCGCGTCCCTGATCACCCTCCCCAGCATGGCAACAGGAATGATACACCGAAAACAGGCAGGTTCACAAGGACCAAGCTTCTATTCACGAAGTAGAACCTTCGGCTTCTAGAATGTCTGCCTTGGACCTCGTCCTGCGAATGGATTCACAAACTAGAACCTTATACCGCTGGGCTTGCGATCTAGCTGGATAGCGGCAAGTATGCAGGTCGGGATGAGGGATAAAGAGTGATTCTGCCTATGAAGGCCAACGGGTCGGTGCACCGTCCGGTCGAGCGCTGGACGTATGGGCCCGCCCCACGGGATCTGTCGTTCACTAAGAAGAAAGCGAAAGCGACGTCCAAGAAGCCTGGAAGGGCCGGTAAGAGAGGCGGCAAGAAATGAGCCCCCGCCGGTTGGTCATCTCGGCGTTTGCCACCACGCTCGGAGCCCTGGCCTTCACCACGGCTCCGGCTCTGGCCGCGACCCCGCCGGAAGCGCCGGTGACGGTCGCGGGGCCGGTGACGGGGACCTCGGCGGTCTTCGAAGGTACGTTGAACCCGCACAGCAAGGCGACGGTGGGTGGGTTTTTCGCCTACAGCAACCCTGAAGGACTTACGTGTGCGGAAGGTCCCACAGTGGGTCTTGAAGGGTTCGAAGGCGAACAGGAAGTCCAGGCGCGGTCGGTGCACTCGACTGTGGGTCTGGAACCGGACAGGAAATACAAATTCTGTTTGGTCGCGACCAATGAAGGGGGGACGGGGGCGACGTTGGGCAACGAAGTAGAAGTCGTGACCCCCGCGATCAAGCCCGCTGTCGCCGCGGGCAGCGAGAGCACCACTGTCCTGACCCCGTTCGAAGCGACGCTCCACTCCGAAGTCAACGCGAACAATCAGGAAACGACGGTCTACTTCCAGTACTCCGCCAGTCCCGCGACGGTCGGCGAATCGCTGGCCACGCCGACGGATCTGCCGGCGGCGCCGGGGAACGGCATCGGCTCGGGCTTCGGGAACGTCGCGACGGAAGCAGCGACCGGGCACGTGCTCAGCGCGGGCACGCCCTACTACTTCCAGGCGGTCGCGGTCAACCCTACGGGCACCACCTACGGCCCGGTCGAACACTTCACCACCCTCACCCCGGAAAAGCCGATCGTTGAACCCAACTCGGAGCAGGTTTCCGAAGTCGGCGCCGAAGACGCCAAGCTCAAGGCCCTGGTCAACCCCAACTACCAGGCCACGACGTACGTCTTCGAATATGCGAGCAGCGAAGCAACCGTGCTCGGGGGCGAAGGCACGAAAGTCCCCGGCGGCAGCATCCCCGCCGGCTTCGGCGCGCAGACCGCCGGCCCGGTCGATCTCGGCGGCGCTCTGGCGTCGGACACCACCTACTACTACCGGGTGCTCGCCACGAACGCGTCCGGGACGACGCCCGGCCCCGTCACCAGCTTCACCACCTTTCCACCCACGAACTCGGCTCTCCCCGACGGCCGCGTCTACGAACTGGTGAGCTCTCCGCCGGGGGGGCACGATGTGGATGTCTACGTGCCGTTGACGCTTGAAGATCTGACCGCCAACCAGCAACACGGCATCCGGAGCGGGACCGCTTTGCCGTTCGGGGCTGCGCCCAGCGGCGAAGCGGTGGTCTACGCAGGTGATCCGCCGGTGACGGGCGGGACCGGCAAAATCGGTGAGTCCGGCGGGGGGAACGAGTACCTGGCGAGGCGCCTACCCGGAGGCGGCTGGACGCAGGCTGTGCTCGAAGAAGAAGACACGGGCAGGTACGTCGACTTCTCCAGCGACCTCTCGGTCGGGATCCCGGCGGGTGGGGAAATCCCCGGGGCGGGCACGCCCCCCGGCTATTTTGACTGGTATGCGCACGCCACCGCCAGCGGGGTCGACGGCGCGTATCGCCCGTTCTTCACGGCGACTCCCGACCGGTCCTCGCTGGAACTGAACGTCACCCCCGGAAGCGGTCCGGGCTACATGTATGCTGGTGGGAACTCCGGTACGAGCGCAGCTCCGGCCTTTACCGACCTCCTGTTCGAGACAAACGCGGGTGTGCTTGAAGGTGAAGGCCAGCTCGAAAAGGAACTCGGCGAAGACGTCGAACGGGAAGTCAAAGAAGGCCGGGACAGCAACTTGGTCCACTACCTCTATGACACGGTCGCGGGGCGCCCGCACCTGGTCGATGTGCTGCCTGACGGCAAGCTGGCGCCCGGCGGGGCATTCGGGTCGCTGGAAGAACAGATCCAGAATACTAATCAGCCCGGTCTGACGCACGTGATCTCCGCCGATGGGTCGCGGGTCTTCTGGACGTTGGCCCCCAAAGCGGAAAATTCGCAGGGATCGGTCCTCAACCGCTCGGAAGGGATTTACGTGCGGGAGAACCCGGCGCAGCCGCAGAGCCCGCTCGTCAATGGCGATGAATGCGCTGTGCCCGCCGACGCGTGCACGGTGCAGGTGGCCCCCAGCGGCAGCATCTTTCAGACCGCGAGCGCCGACGGGTCGAAGGTGTTCTTCATCAGCGCTGGCGAAGAACTGTACGAGTACGACCTCGAAACCCGCGCGACGACGGGCCTCGACCCCGGTGTGAAGGTGGTTGGCGTGGCGGGCGTGAGCGAAGACGGCGAATACGTCTATTACATAGACGCCAAGGGAAACATCGAGCTGTCGCACGGTGGAGTCACGTCGCTCGTCGCCGCCGAAGCGGGGCTCGGCGGCGTCTCGCCGTTCCCACCCGGAGGAGGGGGTGGCGGCTTCCACAACGACTACATAACCGAGCTCGGCAGCCGCACGGCCGAGGTCACGCCGGACGGCCACAGCCTGATCTTCATGTCGACGGCGAGCCTGACCGGCTACCACAACTTCCTCAAAGGCAACGTCGTCGAAGGGCCTCTGGATGAGGTGTTCCTCTACGAAGCGGCCACCGGCAAGCTCACGTGTGTGTCGTGCAACCCCAGCGGCGAACCGCCGGTTCTCGTCGAAGCCGATTCCTCCATCGAACCGTTCACCAACCAACTGGTCGGGGCGTTCTTCGCGATCAGCGGGGAGCCGACCTACCAGCCGCAGTCGATCGCCGCCGACGGCGGTCGCGTGTTCTTCGACAGCGCCGAGCCGCTCGTGCCGCAGCACAAGAACGGGTTCATCGACGTGTACGAGTGGGAGCGGGACGGGACCGGCAGCTGCCGGTCCAGCGGGGGCTGCATCTACCTGCTGTCGGGGGGGACCGATCGCGAAAACTCCTACCTGATCGGTGCTAGCGCGAGCGGCGACGACGTGTTCTTCATCAGCCGCGCCCAGCTCACCCGGGCCGATCTTGGCAACGGCGACTCCGTCGTCTACGACGCTCGCGTCAACGGCTACCAGCCACCCGCCCCCTCCCTGTGCTCGGGCACCGGCTGCCAGGGCGTGCCGCCACCGCCGCCGATCCTCGCGACCCCCTCCAGCGCGACCTTCAACGGTGTCGGGAACTTCCCTCCGCCCCCGCCACCGCCGGTCGTCAAGAATAGGACCGCCGCCCAGATCAGGGCCGAAAAGCTCACTCGAGCGCTGAAAGCCTGCCACAAGATCAAGAAGCGGTCGAAGCGAGCGAACTGCGAAAAGCAGGCGCACAAGCAGGTCGGTGCGGCGAAACGAGCCAAGAAGTCTGCTCGCACCAATCGGAGGGGGAGGTAGGATGCGCAGCAAGCGACTGGCACCGATTCTGCTCGCCGCCTGCGCGCTGGGCGTGTCCGCCGCCCCGGCGTCGGGCGCACAGACTCCGGCCCCGGGTTGGGGGTTGTTCTCGCTCGCCGTTCCGTCGAACCTGCCGCCGGGTGGCACTGGCGTGATTCAGCTCGACGTCACGAACAACGGCGCGCAGGCGAGCGCGGGGACCGTGACCGTGAAGGACACGCTGCCGTCGGGTACGAGCGCGATCAAGGCTGGCGGCGTCGGCAATAAGGCAGGGGGCGTTTCCTACGAACCGGAACCCGTCCCCACGCTCGGCACGGACGTTTTCAGCACCGAAGAAGAAGAAGCGCGGTATGGCGGGGCGCGGTGGGTCTGCACCGGCAACGGCGGCGGCGTGCGCGGCGTCGCCGGTGCCACCGCCGTCACCTGCACGAGCAACCCCGCGTTCATGCCGTCGATTCCCGCTGCTAAAGAACAGGAACACTTCGAAGACGCGGTTCGCATTGCGGAACGGCTCGCGATAGAAGTCCAGGTCAAAACGGGAATCCCGTCCGGCGCGGTGCAGAACCAGGCCAGCATCGAAGGCGGCGGCGCGCCGGTTCGAACGAGCGTGTCGGACCCCGTCACGATCAGCGGCTCGGAACCGGCGTTTGGCTTTCCCGATTGGGACGTGTGGTTCACGAACGCCAATGGGACACCCGATACGCAGGCGGGATCGCACCCGTATGAGGCGACCTTCGCGCTGCGCCTGGCCGAACGGGCAACGGAAAAGAACAAAGCGTACGTGGCGGACGGGTACGTGCGAAACCTCGAAGCCCCCCTGCCGCCGGGCTTCTTCGGCCAACCCGAGGCGGTGCCGGGATGCACACGCACGCAGCTCAACGCCAAAGAATGCCCGGCCGACACACAGATCGGCATCGTCGGGGCCGGACAGCAAGCACAAGGCGGGGGCCAGAACGGCTATCTGGAGAATCCCGTCTACAACATGGTTCCTCCCAAGGGCGTGCCCGACGAGTTCGCGGCCTCGATCAACGGCGTGTCGGCGTTCTTCGACGCCGGCGTGAGCAGCGCTCACGGCTATGCGATCGTCGAGCACATCGACAACGTGCCCCTCGCCGCCAACCTCGACGCGAACATTCTCACGCTGTGGGGGGCCCCGGCCGAAGCCAGTCACGACGCGCAGCGCAGGAGCGACCCGAACTGCAGGAACGGATGCTCGTCGGGGCTCACCCCGAAGCCGTTCCTGACGCTGCCGACCTCGTGCGCCGGCCCGCAGGCGTTCACGATCATCGGCCAGGGCACGTGGACGGACCCTGCGGCCAGCGCCGAAGCGACAGCGCTCACGCACGACAACAACGATGCGCCGATGGGCTTCACGGGCTGCGAAGGCCTGTCGATCGAACCGAGCCTGTCGGCGGTCCCGGAAACGGCCTTCGCCGACACGCCCTCGGGGCTCATCGCGGAAGTGCAGATCCCGCAGGAAAACCTCACGAACCCCGAAGGCGTCGTCGCCGCGACGCTGAAGAACACGACGGTCACGCTGCCCGAGGGTCTGGTCATCAACCCCGGTCAGGCGGCGGGTCTGCTGGCGTGTGGGGAAGCCGAAGCGAACGTTCACGGCGAAGGTCCGCAGTCGTGTCCGAAAGCCTCGAAAGTGGGGACGATCAAAGTCCAGACGCCGTTGTTGGAAGGCGAGCTTGAAAGCGAACTGGAAGGCAACGCGTACGTGTTGCAGTCCAATCCGCCGGAATTGAAGCTGCTGTTCGCGTTCTCGGGTGACGGTCTCTACTTCAAGCTCCCTGCGACCGTGCACCTGAACACGCAGACGGGGCAGTTGACGACGACGCTCGACGAATCCCCGGAGCTGCCCTTCACAAGCTTCAAGCTGGCGTTCAGTGGTGGCGCGCAGGCAGCTTTGGCGACCCCAACGCAGTGCGGGTCCTACTCGACGAGCTCGGACTTTACGCCGTGGACGACTCCCTTCGCCGCGGATGTGCTCGGGTCTGACAGCTTCCTGATCTCGAGCGGTCCGGGTGGTGGTTCGTGCTCGTCCTCGCCGCTGCCATTCCATCCCGAACTGATCGCGGGCGCGACGACCGACCAGGCGGGGGGGTACACGGACTTCTCGCTGTTGTTGCGGCGTGGTGACGGGCAGCAGCGGATTGACGGCTTGCAGTTCAAAGCCCCGAAGGGCCTGACCGGGTTCCTCTCGAAGGTGACGCTCTGCACGAACGCGCAGGCGGAAGCCAACGAATGCCCCGCTGCGTCGAAGATCGGGCACACGGTTGTGGAGTCCGGCCCCGGCCCGTACCCGCTGGTCGTGCCCGAACCGGGCCAGGAACCGGCGCCGATCTATCTGACGGAATCCTATGACGGTGCGCCGTTCGGTCTGTCGATCGTCGTGCCGTTGCACGTCGGACCGTTCACGCTGCCGACGCAAAGGGTGCGGGCGAGGATCGAAGTCAACCCGGCCACCTCGGCGCTGACGGTCACGACAAACCCGCTGCCGCAGGTGGTGGCGGGCGTCCCGACCGACCTGCGCGAGATCGACGCAGTGATCGAACATCCGGAATTCATGGTCAATCCGACGAACTGCGACCCGCAGGAATTCACAGGCACGGCGTACGGAACGGCCCCTCCCGGCCAGAGTGAACCGAACACCGAAGCGCGCATCTCAAGTCATTTCCAGGTGGGAGCGTGCCGAGCGCTCGAATTCACGCCGAAATTCTCGGTCTCGACGTCCGGGGAGACATCGAAAGCGCAGGGTGCGAGCCTCACCGCGAAGGTGTCATATCCGAGCGTGACGCAGGGTACAGACGCTGACATCGCCAAGGTCAAAGTGGAATTGCCCGAGCAACTGCCCTCGCGCTTGACGACGCTGCAGAAGGCATGCACGGCGGCGCAGTTCGAAGCAAACCCGGCGGGCTGTCCGTCGGCGTCGTTCATCGGACACGCGGTCGTGCACACGCAATTGCTGCCCGTGCCGCTGGAAGGCCCGGCGATCTTTGTATCGCACGGTGGGGAAGCGTTCCCGAGCCTTGAGATCGTCCTCCAGGGCGACGGCGTCACGGTCAATCTCGTCGGCGCGACGTTCATCAGCAAGTCAGGGATCACCTCAACGACGTTCAAGACGGTCCCCGACGACCCTTTCAGCACGTTCGAACTGACCCTCCCCGAGGGCCCCTACAGCGCCCTTGCCGCGAACGGAAACTTGTGCACACAACAGCTCACCATGCCTAACGAATTCGTCGGCCAAAACGCGGCGGAGCTCCGCCAGGACACTCCCATAAAGGTAGAAGGTTGTCCTAATGCCCTGAGTGTTGTCTCTAGGTCCGTGAAGGGGAGGACCGCCACGATCCGGGTGTCCGTGCCGTCGGCCGGGAGGCTGGTGGCGGCAGGCAGCGGTTTGAGCAAGGCACGCAAAACCTCCGCAGGCGCGACCACCGTGACGGTGAAGCTCTCGCTGACAAAGGGAAAGGTTGCCTTCTTGAACAGCCACCACGCCCGACGGCTAAAGGCCAAGATCGACCTGACATTCACCCCGAAGAAGGGCAAGAGGCTCACGACCAGCACGACGGTATTGATCGGCTGAAGGTTGCGCGAAGGGTGAGCCCGCGACAAGGGGGTGCGCGACGGCGCTCCCGGCACCGGAACGATACAAGAAATCTCTTATCAGATGGCGTCAGTTAATCGGTCGATCGAGGACGTTCGTATCGGGGTGGTGGCGCGGTTGCGTGCGCGACGAGAGGAGCTCGTTGGGAGGATCTTCGCGCGGGTGCGCGACGATGCGTTCGGTGCCGTCGGCGCGCGGGACGCGGAGTACGTGGCGGGGTTGCGCGCAGCCGTCGCGGCGGCGGTGGAGTACGTGCTCGAGGGAATCGAGCACGGGCAGGAGGGTGTGGGGCCGATTCCGGTGGTCGCTTTGCGGCAGGCGCGGCGCGCTGCGCGCGTCGGGGTGGGCCTGGACACGGTGCTGCGCCGGTATGTGGTCGGCAGCGCGCTGCTGGAGGAGTTCGTGCTGGAGGAGGCCGATCGCGACGAGCAGGCCGAGCACCCGGGTGCGCGCGAGGCGTTGCGTGGCGCGCTGCGGATGCAGGCGTCGACGCTGGATCGGTTGCTGCAGGCGATCACGGGGGAGTATCGGGACGAGCTTGCGCGGGCGGGGCGGTCGCTCGAGCAGCGCCGCGCGCAGCGCGTAAGGGGGTTGCTGGCCGGTGGGGCGGCAGTCGAGCTCTCAGAGGTTGCCGAGCTCGACTACGAGCTCGATGCGTGGCATCTCGGGGTGATCGCGCGGGGCGAGGGGGCGCGGGAGGCCGTGGATGGCCTGTCGGCGAGCGTGGATCGCCGAGCGTTGTGCGTGGCCAGTGGCGAGGAGACTGTGTGGGCGTGGCTGGGGGGATATCGTCGTATGGAGGTGGCGGCGCTCGAACCGGCGCTGTCGGGGCTCGGAGAGGTTTCGTTCGCGGTCGGTGAGCCGGCGCGGGGCGTGGCGGGGTGGCGGTTGACCCATCAGCAGGCCCAGGCGGCGCTGGCGGTCGCGCTGCGCCGTCCACGACCGCTCACGCGCTATGCCGATGTCGCGCTGCTCGCCGGTGTGCTCAAAGACGAGGCGCTGGCCGCAGCCCTCATCGATATCTATGTCGCGCCGCTGGAGGACGATCGCGGCAACGGGGTGGTGCTGCTCCAGACGTTGCGCGCGTACCTGGTCGCCGAGCGCAACGTCTCCTCCACGGCCGCCGCGCTGCAGATCGCTCGCAGGACCGTCGAAAACCGGTTGCACACGATCGAAGAAAGACTCGGCCGAACTTTGCATCCATGCCCGGTGGAGATCGAGGTCGCGCTGGAGCTCGATCGGATCGGCATCGGAGCAGAGACCGAGCCAGCCCAGGCCACGGTCGGGAATCCGTTTTTGTGAGCGAGAGATGGCACGATTCGGCGGTTGTCAACAACATTGGCGACGGTGGCCATCTCGTGTTGCAATGTGCGCATCTCGGGGCTGCGCATTTAGTCACATTGCGATAGCGCACGCCGGCTGAAAGTGAATATAAACAACGCGTAGCGTGCTGCTCCAGCGGGGACTCTCTCCCATATGGACAGCATCAACGATAGGACCAAGAAAGGCAGTGTCCAATGAGAACAGCATTCAGGAGCACGCTCGTGGCAATGCTGAGCGTGCTCGCGCTCAGCGCAGTCGCCGCGAGCGCTGCACAGGCCGCCGAAGGACCCTTCTACAAGGTCGCGGGAACGAGGCTAGCGGAAGGTCAAAGCAAGGAACTGACATCTAAAGGCGCGATCACATTCTCTGAGGCGGGAGAGACTATTTCATGCGAATCCGCAAAATTTGTGGCGGGCGCAAAGATAGACGGCTCGACCGGCGCGAACCTCGGATCCGGCGAAGTGACACTCGAATTCTCGAAATGCACAACGAAAGGGCTCGGGTCACCATGTAAACTCGAAGAACCCGACCGAACGGTCGCGCTCAAGCAGGATCTCGCATTTCTCAACACCACACGCAGCGGCGACCTCGCGGTAGTCTTGGTACCCAAGACCGGAGCACGCATCATGACGGTAAAATTCACCGGTACGTGTACGAGGGGCACCACCACGGCATTTGAAGGAGCGCTGGCGTTCTATCTCGAGAACAGCAAAGGAGAAAAGGTTGAAGTAGGCAAAGAACCAGCTGAGGCGAAAACGCTCCAGCTGAAGCTCGTCCCTGAAACAGTCAAACAGGTGTATCTCGAAAGCGCCGGAAAACTGACCGCTAAATCGACGGAACTGAAAATCTTCAGTGAACCCTGGAACTCCGAAGGCACGTTCACCCAAGAACTGGTTGGTGGGACTGAATGGGGGGTGTTTACATCATAAGACCGGTCTAGTCACAGCTGGCTTTTCCGCAGGAAGTAGCTGGTGTTGTGTCCCGGCGCTGCCGGGACACAACACCCTCAAGCCCGTGTGCCACGGTCCCCTCGAGCCGGAGATCGAGGACGAGGCGCTCGAGCCGGATTTCGATCCGGGAGCACCGCGGCTGCGGTGACGTCGTGCAGAATACACCGTATGGTGTATGGTGGTGTTTGTGGGTCGGACGAACATCGAGATAGATGACGAGCTGGTCGGTCGTGTGATGCGGGTGTATCGGCTGCGTAGCAAGCGCGAGGCCGTGGATCTGGCGCTGCGACGGCTGGTGGGCGAGCCGATGGATCGTCGTGAAACGCTCGCGATGGAGGGGCGTGGATGGGCCGGTGAGCTCGCCGAGATCCGCGAGCGGTGATCTTGCTCGACACCTCGGCGTGGGTGGAGTTCCTGCGGGCGACCGGCAGTCGAGCAGGCAGCGGAGCTGTATCGCGCGTGCCGCCGGCAGGGGGAGACGCCGCGCAAGCTCACCGACTGTGTGATCGCCGCGGTCGCGATTCGCAACGACGCCGAGCTGCTCCACGCAGATGCCGACTTCCTCGCGATCGCGCGTCACACGCCGCTGCGGCTGGCAGCGGGGTAGCACCGGCCGTGTGGGGTGTGTCCCGCCCGCCGTGCGCTTCCGTGCTTGCTCTCGATCGTCAGCGTTGGGTGATCCAGGCGTTCAGGAGATGGTCGGGGCCGAGCTCGATGTCGAGTTGGGCGTTCGGGGTGAAGCCGTTTCTGGAGACGCCGACGAGTATGGTGGTGCTGCTGGTGAGCGGAACTCGTGTGCGCATGACGGCGAGCGCGGCGCCGTCCTCGCGTGAGAACGGTCCGCTATCTCTCCACTTGATCGAGCCGAGGAATGCGGCGCTCCTCGGCCGGTGGTTCTTGGCGTGGCCGACGAGGTCGACCTCGGGGTCGTTCGTCCGTGTCCAGTAGGCGCTTACGAAGTTGGCGTCGCCGAAGCGCTCGTCGGGGAGCATGCGCTCGATGCTCGCGCGCACGATCGGCTCGATCGCGTGGCCGCGGAAGGTGGACCAGCCGTCCCTGATGCGTGTGAGGACGAGATCGCCGCGGCGACGTTCGATCAGTGGCAGGTTCGGGGCGATGAATGCAAGCCAGAAGCGCAGGTAGGGATCGGCGATCGTGTAGCGGGTGAGCTTGGCGTGATTCCCGGCGAACGGCATCTGGCGGTGGACGATGCGCTTCTGCGCGAGTGTCTTGAGTGCGGAGCTGAGGCTTGTCCGTCCCACGCCTGAGCGGTTCAGGATCTTGGTGAACTCGGTCTCGCCGGTGCCGACCGCCGTGATCACTGCGCGTGGCGTGGAGTGGGCCGGCAGCTCGGCGGCGATCACCGTTTCGCCTGTCACCACCAGGGGCGACGTGGCCTCGCTCAGTTCGCGCGTGAGATATCGACGCACTGTGTCCTTGGCGCGCCATGACACCGCCAGTTGTGGGAAGCCTCCGAGCATGCAGTACGCGTCGAGCGCGGTCGCTGGATCTGTGCGCACCATGCTGTTCATCTCGGCGGGATTGAGCGGCTCGATCACGAATGGCGTCACCCGGCCGTGCAGCGGCCGGTCGTAGCGTTCGAGCGCCTCCATCATGTGCAGATCGGAGCCGATCAGCACGAGCAGCATCGGCACTCGACTCCCGCCCAGCGGACGCAATCACCCCTGCCCACTTGACAAACGGCGCGACATATCAGTAGGCGTCCGCCCAGAGTCCCTGCAGTGGGATCGCGGCGAGACGATCGCCGAAGGGTACGGTCGCGGGCCCGGTGTACAGCAGCGCTCCGAAGGCGAAACGCTCGCCGAGGCGTTCGCGCAGGAGTCGCAGACCTTGGAAGTCTGCTCGTCCGGGGCTCGCGGCTGCCTTCGCCTCGATCCCGATCACGGTGCCATCGCGGCGTTCGAGAACCAGATCGACCTCGTGCCCCTGGCGGTCGCGAAAGTGGAATGCCCGCAGGGGATCCGGGTCGACGTTCGACTGACGCACGATCTCCATCACGACGAACGTCTCGATCAACGCTCCGGCGGTCTGACCATCGCTCCAGACGCGCTCGGCGTTCGCGCTGAGCAGGTATGCCAGCAGGCCGCTGTCGACGACATGGAGCTTCGGTGACTTGGCGAGCCGGCTGAGCAGGTTCGAGTGCCACGCCGGGAGCCGGTAGAGCAGAAACAGCGTCTCGAGCAGGTCGATGTGTGCGCGGACTGTGTTCGCGCTGATGCCCAGGTCGCGCGACAGGTCGTTGAGGTTCAGCGCGGAGCCGGTGCCCGCCGCGACGGCGCCCAGCAGCCGGCGAACGTTGGCTCGGTCGTGTACCCGGGCGATGCTCTGCAGATCGCGCTCGAGGACCGTGTCGAGGTAGGAGTCAAAGAATGGGACGCGGCGAGCGGCTGACCGCCGGCGCGCCTCCGGGAAGCCGCCCGCGACGAGCATCTCGGCATGCGCACGGCGTCCGGTTTCGGCATCGACGATGTGCGGTGCCCGACCCGCGAACAGCCCCGCGATCAGGCCCGCGGGCGTTCCTCGCAACTCGGCCTGAGAGAAGGGCCACAGTCGCAGATACTCTGCCCGCCCGGTCAGCGCGTCCGCGATCGTTGGCGCGGTCAGGATGTTCGCCGATCCCGTCAGCAGAAAGCGGCCAGGACGCTGATCCTCGTCGACCGACTGCTTGATCGCGAGCAGCAAATCCGGAGCCCGCTGCACCTCGTCGATCGCCACCGGTCCCTGCAGATCGGCGACGAAGCCTGTCGGATCCTCGATCGCGCTACGGCGCCTGGCCTCGTCATCGAGGGTGATGATCTGCCTCTCCTCTGGCTCGCCCTGGGCGATCTGCGCCACGAGCGTGCTCTTGCCCACCTGCCGGGCGCCGAGCACGACCACGACTCGCGTGTCCTGCAGCGCTTCCTGCACGCGCACCCGAAGGTGCCGTGCAACCAGCCCGGTGGCTCCCGTGGAAGATGCGCCCGAAACCTGCATATCCGCAATATTACCCCGGCAGATCGGCAATATCTAGGCTGCAGATCCGCAACCTCCGCGGGCTCTGCTTGACGGTGGGCGTCACCGGGGGTGTTGGTGGTCTTGCCGGGAGGATCGTGTCGGTGCACGAGATGCTCGACTCGATGGTCGTGGCGCACCAGTTCGGCGGGGCTGTGGCGCTGGCCTGGTATCGAAACCCGCGCGCCACGACCGACATCGATCTCAACGTGACCGTCGCGCCCGAGGATGCGGACCCGGTGTTGGGGGTACTCACCTATCTCGGTGTGACCGTCTCTCCTTCAGATCGAGCCCTGATCGGTCGCGACGGTCAGGCGCGGCTGGACTGGGACGGGTCATATCTCGATCTCTTCTTCGCCACGTTCGAGCTTCATCAAGCGATGGCCGAGCGCTCGCGGAAGGTCAGCTTCGGTCCTGTGCAGATCCCGATTCTCAGCCCGGAGCATCTGATCGTGTGCAAGGTCGTATTCGACCGGCCCAAGGACTGGCTCGACGTCGAAGAGATGATCGCCTGGGGCTCCGTGATCGACGCGAACGAAACGCTTGGCTGGATCGAGCAGATCCTCGGCCGCTCCTGCGAGCAGTACACGCGCCTGGCCGCTCTACTCGAGCGCAGCCAAGCCGCATGACCCCATCGCCCGCGATGGAGGGGGCGGTGATGGGCCAGGGAGCTCGCCGAGATCCGCGAGCGGGTGATCTTGCTCGACACCTCGGCGTGGGTGGAGTTCCTGAGGGCGACCGGTAGCCCAAGCGCGGTCTCGGGGCACGGGGCGCCGGTGCGCAACGCTGGGCGTGTCCGTGAAGGTCTCGCCGGGCTCCCCGACCGTGCCCGAACTCCACCTCGCTCGCTTTACGCATCCAATCGTCGTACATGCCGACGCCATCGGCGCGGCGCACGATCTCCAATCGCCCACACTGCGTTTCGAAGCTCGTACCCAGCCCTCCGTAGTCGGTTTTCATCAAGCCGACTTCTGCCAGCGCGCGGTTGAGCCGCTCCGCATTGTCGCCCTCTGTAGTCACGGCGATGCCGAGGTCCGCGGTCGCGCCGGCCCAGTCTCGGAGCTGCGTTGCAACCCCGCCCACAACGACGAACTCGACGCCGTTTGCGGATGAGTGCTTGGGGCAGTTGAGCCTGGTCGTCGACGTCGACTGGGACAGGGCCGGTGGCCCGGAGCTCGCGGTTCGTCGCCACCGGGTCGGCGGCGACGAACTCAACCTGTGCGCTGTCCGGACGCTGGGGCGCTCCGAGGCCGGCTGGGGCTATGGCCAGGTGATTCGCTCGGCCAGCCGGTCGCGGCCGAGATCGATCAGGCCGCTGGGCTCGACCGGGCGGTACTCGCCTGCGGTGAGCCCGAGCCAGTCGACGGTGCGCTTCTCCGGATCGAGGATCAACACCTCGTCGACCTCATGGGTAGCGTAATGCGGGAGCTTCTGCCAGGTCTCATCGCCCGGGGAGACGATCTCCACGACAAGCGCTGCCGTGTGCTGCCAGGCGCCGCCGGCGCCAGGGCGGTACAGGCCGCCATCGGGGACACGGAAGTTGTCCTTGGAGTCGCCGAGGTTGACCTCGTGCATGGCCGCCGTCAAACCCGCGCCGCGGGCGAGCGGGCCGAGGATCTCAGCCAGCTGCTGGGCGATCTGGGCGTGCTCGAAAGTCGGAGCGGGAACCATGTGCAGCACACCCTCCCACACCTCGTCGAGCCGGTCGAGCCCGGAAACCCGCCGGCGCTCTCGGAGCGCCTCCAGCTCGTAGGCGTACGGGTCGAGCACCAACGTGGCCATGGCTCAAGGATAGCCGCTCGGGGCCTGGTGATGCCAATGAATTCATCGCCCAAAACGGCCTGGCGACCCACGTCGGCGGCCCGCAGAATGCGGCGACCGGCCTCCTGTATCACGGCGTCGCTGAACCGCACGTCTAGATGATCTGCCTCTCCTCTGGCTCGCCCTGGGCGATCTGCGCCACGAGCGTGCTCTTGCCCACCTGCCTGAGTCCCGTGACACGCATGTTCGCCTGCTGCTCGGGCGCCAGGGGTTCTTGCCAGAAGCTTCAGTCATTACAGAGCACTTGTAATGATGAGCAATTCCTAACAGGATCTCTGTAATGACCCCCGAACCGGGCCCGCGGCGCCAGTCCAGATCCGGCGAGCTTGCCGTCGCTTCCGCCTGCTGGTCAGCCTGATGCTTCTGACCCGAGTCGAGAACCCGTATCGCTGCGGTGGCGTGCCGCGGGGTACACCTCATGGTGTATGGTGGTGTTCGTGGGTCGGACGAACGTTTCGAGTGTAAAGGCTGGGGGAGGTCAAGCTCGCCTTCATTGGCTGCTGCGGGTATGCGCCTGCGTGCATAGCTCCGCAAGGCCGATCGCCTCGACCGAGGCGATCGGCCGGTAGCTGTCGCCCGCGGGGTGAACGACGATGGCGCGCTGCGGTTTCAGGTCGGCCAGGGCGGAGTGAAAGCCGCGCTCCAGTGTCGGTGCGAGGCTGCGCTTGATCTCGACGGCCCACTGCTCGCCGTCGGGCCAGTCGAGAACGAGGTCGATCTCCGCGCCGTGGCTTGTCCGGTAGAAGCTTGGCTGGACCTGATGCCCGCCCGTCCCGGCCGCGGCGAGCAGGTTCTCGATCGCCATGCCCTCCCAGCTTGATCCGGCGACGGGGTGTCCGAGCAGCGCCTCCTTGTCGGCGAGCCCGAGCAGGGCGTGCACCAGGCCGCTGTCGCGTATGTACACCTTTGGTGAGCGCACCAGGCGCTTGCCGGCATTCGCCAGCCGTGGAGCCAGGCGCCGGACGAGCAGCAGATCGACCATCAGGTCGAGATAGTGGGCGATCGTCGTCCCGCTCACACCGAGTCCGCGTGCCAGCTGCGCGGCGTTGAGCAGGCCGCCCTGACAGTGCGCGAACATCGTCCACAGCCGCCGCAATGTCTCGGCGGGGATGCGTGGGCCCAGCTGCGGGACCTCGCGCTCGAGGTATGTGCGGATGAAGTCCTGGCGCCAACGCAGGCTGATGGCGTCGTTCGCTGCCAGGAAGCTGTCGGGGAAGCCGCCGCGGACCCACAGCCGGTCCAGTTGCTCGGTGCCGACCTCGGTGATGTCAAACGGGGCGAGCTCGACGAACGCGATCCTTCCCACCAGGCTCTCGCCCGACTGGGCCAGCAGGTCGATCGCGGCGGAGCCCAGCAGCAGGAACCGGCCGACGCCTGCCACTTCGCGCCTGCCTTGATCGATCACGCCGCGCAGCGTTTCGAACAAGCCGGGCGCGCGGTGGATCTCATCGAGGATGACGAGCTCCTGCGTATGGTCGGCGAAGTACAGGGCGGGCTCGGCGAGGCGGGCCCGGTCCGCCGCAGACTCCAGGTCCACATACACCGAGGGCCGTCCTTCGGCGATCGCCAGGGCAAGCGTGGTCTTGCCCGACTGCCGCGGCCCGAGCAGAGCAACGGCGGGCGCCTGGTCCAGCAACGCGGTGACTTCAGCCGCTGCACGCCTCTCTATCATCCGTGCAATTATAACTTGCAGCTAGAGATTTGAACGCGTGGCAGGCGACTGTGATCGTGCTCGAAGGCGAAGGGAAGGTCAAGGCGATCTCCACTGAGGCGGCAGGCCACGATGACGAATACGACCTCGCGACGATCGCCCACCGGCCGCGCTCTCGGTCCGCGGGAAGCGCGTCCGCCCGGACGAGTAAATTCACCTGCCGGATGTGCCTGCCCCATTTGATGCTGACCGCCGAGCGCGGCCGTGGACTTGGAGATGAGCCATGACAGAGATCGGACGTAACGCGCCGTGCCCATGTGGGAGCGGGTTGAAGCACAAGCGATGCTGTCTTCGTAGGAAGGACTACGCTGCTCTTGACGCGCTCGACGCCGAGCGGGTCTGGGGTCGGATGCAGAGTTGGGCTTTTGAGCAGTTCGGCGATGAGCTTGGCGGGCGGCTGAAGGAGCACATGGAGGTGCGCGGCGTGGGCGGCGAGGAGCGTCCGGCGAACGACGAGGACCTGTCGTTGGCGCTCTGCTGGCTCTTGATCGATTTTGAGATTGGGGCCGGCGATACGCCGGCAAAGCTGTATGCGCAGCAACCCGAGCTTCTGGCCGGCGAGCGTGATCTGGCGGTGCGCATCGCGGCGAGTCGTCTCGGCGTGTACAGGGTCACGGACGTGCGGCCGGGCAGCTGGATCGAGCTGGAGAACGTGATCGGTGGCGCCGGCGTCCGCGTGGCCAGTCCGCGCGTCTCGCGGGACGCCGTCCTGTGGCACGTCCTTCTCTGCCGTGTGATGGAGGGCGGCCCGATCCCTTCGTTGTGGGGTGCTGCCGCCTTCTATGAGCCGGTCGAGGAGAGGGAGCTGCTGGTTGAGCTGCGTCGCCTCGCTGACAAGCACCGCCTCGCCGAGGGCCCCGCCGGGTGGGAGGATGCGTTGCGGGTCGGGGCGGGCGAGCTCGTGTGCTTCATCCCTCCCAGCCGCTGTGCGCAGCCGGTGCCGTACACGCTCGAGGGCGACCCTGTGGCAGTGGCGCAGGCGAGCTGGCCGGTGCATGAGTCCGAGGCGGCGTTCGCGTCACTTGCGCCGCGCCGGAGCTGGCCTTCGACGGTGAGACCGAGGATGGGGAGGGGGTGACTTTCGACTGGCTGACCTCCCGTCGCGGGCTGCTGGCCCGCCGGTCATCGCCGCTTCCCGTGGGGGCGATCTGCATGGAAGGCGGCCCGGTGACGGTGAGCGAGACGGGTGAGCTCGAGCTCGACGACGTCACCTCGTTGGGGACCTTCACATTGCACGCCGATCACCTGGAGTTCTTCGCGATCTCGCAGGAGCGTATGGAGGCTGCGGTTGCGCTGGTGGCGCGGCGTCTGGACGGCATCGTGGGTGCTCCCGCCCGGGACGTGCGGCCGGTGCAGGATGCGCTGCAGGAGAGGCGAGCCGAACGTGCGGCGGCTCGCGCACAGCCCCGGTCTGCTCCGGGGCGCATGACGCGTGGCGGTCGTGGCCGGTCACAGCCCGATGAGATGCTCCTCCCGCCGGATGCGCGGATTCGAGAGCTGAGCTACAGGCGCTGGATCGACGATCCCAACCAGCATCTCGGTGGGCTGTCGCCGCGGCAGGCGGCGGCCGGGCATGAACACCGGGAGGAGCTCGAGATTCAGCTGCGCAGCATCGAGCATTGCAGCGCGCGAGAGCGAGCCGATCGCCGTCCCGGACCGGAGGTCTCATGGCTGCGTGGCGAGTTGAGTGTCGGAGGCGCGCGCTTGGCCGCATGAGCCGGATGGCGTTGGGCCTCGACCACGAGGTCGACCTCGTGGCTGCGGTGGCGTCCCGCGGGATACACTTTATGGTGTATGGTGGTGTTTGTGGGTCGGACGAACATCGAGATAGATGATGAGCTGGTCGGTCGTGTGATGCGGGTGTATCGGCTGCGTAGCAAGCGCGAGGCCGTGGATCTGGCGCTGCGACGGCTGGTGGGCGAGCCGATGGATCGTCGTGAAGCGCTCGCGATGGAGGGGCGTGGATGGGCCGGTGAGCTCGCCGAGATCCGCTCCTCGGACGAGATCCGCGAGCGGTGATCCTGCTCGACACCTCGGCGTGGGTGGAGTTCCTGCGGGCGACCGGCAGTCCCGTCCATCTGCGGGTGCGGTCGGTGCTGGGGCAGGATGTTAAGCGGGCGAGCACCGACGTGGTCGTGATGGAGGTGCTTGCCGGCGCTCGCGACGAGGGCGATCGCGACGAGCTGCGACGCCTGCTCTACGGGTGCGTCCTGCTGGCGGTCGAAGGGCCGTGCGACTACGAGCAGGCCGCGGAGCTGTATCGCGCGTGCCGCCGGCAGGGGGAGACGCCGCGCAAGCTCACCGACTGCCTGATCGCCGCGGTCGCGATTCGCAACGACGCCGAGCTGCTCCACGCAGATGCCGACTTCCTCACGATCGCGCGTCACACGGCGCTGCGGCTGGCAGCGGGATAACACCGGCCAACGTGCCGCCAGTCGCTCACTTGTCAGGTGAGTCAGCGAAACACTGGTGTGACAGACTCACAAATTAGAACCTTATAGGCCAAGTCTTGCGCAGGTGGGCGCGCTGGACAACTATCGGCGTGTGAACAGCGCTTACGGGTGCAGGGTGCTCGCGCACAGATCGGCCTGCGTTGACCCGCGCCCGATGAGTCGACGCTGATGTCCAGCGCGAGACGGAGCCCGGCCGTGACGATTGCGCCGGGCTCCGTTGCGTTCGTCATGCGCGATCCGGGTCGTCAGCCGAGACCGGGCGGCAAACCGCAGGGCCGGCGCTCTGTCAGCGCGATCCAGCGTGATCGGATGATCACGGCGGCTGTTCAGACGGTCGAGGAGGTGGGCTACGCACGGATGACGGTCAGCCAGGTGATCAGCCGCGCGAGGGTGTCTCGCAAGACGTTCTATGACGTCTTCGACGACCGCGAGGACTGCTCTTTGGCGGCCTTCGAGCAGATGGTCGCAGACGCCCGCCCCGCCGTAGAGCAGGCCTACGCGTCGCAGTCTGTCTGGCGTGACGGCGTGCGCTCGGCGCTCACGGTGCTGCTGGAGCTGATGGATCAGTCGCCGGGCCTTGCCAGGCTGTTCGTCGTGGAGTCCATGGCGGGCGGCGGGCGGGTGCTGCGCCGCCGCGCCGAGGTGGTCGAGGAGCTCGCGCGGACGATCGATCTGGGGAGGGCGCACGCTGCGGGTCATGATCCGCCGACGATCACGGCGCAAGCGCTTGTGGGCGGCGTCCTTGCGGTGCTCCACGCACGGATCGTGCGCAACGACCCGGAGTCCTTCAGCGTGCTGCTGGGCCCGTTGATGAGCATGATCGTGCTTCCCTATCTCGGCGCCGGCGCGGCCGCGCAGGAGCTGCGCGCTGCCCGCTCGCCCGAGAACAGGCGCCGGAGGCGTGCTCGCAGCCGGACGGCCAAGGACCCGCTTGACGGCCTGAAGATGCGCCTGACCTACCGCACGATGCTGGTGCTCGCGATGATCGCAGGGCACCCGGGCGCCAGCAACCGGGAGATCGCAGAAGGATCGGACATCGTCGACCACGGTCAGATCTCCAAGCTGCTCAGTCGCCTCGCGGGGCTGGGCCTGATCGAGAACCGCGGTGCCGGACAGCCGTATGGCGCGGCCAACGAGTGGTATCTGACGGAGCTTGGCGGGCAGCTCGAGCGGGCGACACGGCGCCGCTGAGCAGCGCCCGCTGGACCTCGACGCGCATCGCTTCGGTTCCCACCGCTGCCTTGCGCGCGAAGTCTGTCCTTCAGGCCTCGCGGAGATCGATCTTGTCGGCGATGATCTGAAAGTCCTTGATGTTGTAGGTCAGCAGCGGCACGCCGTGGACGTTGGCGGTGGCGGCGATCGCGAGGTCCATTGCTCGCCCCCGTGGCGCTCCACCGCGTTGCGCGACGAGGGCGTAGAGCCGTCCGCACTCGCGCGCCGCGGCAGCGTCGAATGGCAGCGGGTCGAAGTGAGCCTCAATGGCGCCGAGACGGCGCGTCCGCAGAGCGCGTGTTTCCTCGTCGCGGGCGATGAGGACGCCGAAGTGGAGCTCGGTCAGCGAGACGACGCTGATGGCGGCGTCCTCTTCGGGTCCCTTCTCGGCTGCGATCAGAACCGAGGTATCGAGCAGGACAGCCACTGTCAGGTGGGCCAGGGGTCTGTGAGCTGCCCGCCGAGCGCTTTGAGATCCTCCTCGAGCGTGGGGTCGGGAGGCGTCGTCCATAGGTCGGCGAGCACGGCGCTGGACACCCATTGTCGAGCGCGCACAGGGCCCAGCTCGGCGACCGGGCGCCCTGAGACGGTGATCGTGAACTGCTCGCCGGCCTCGGCGCGTCGTAGCACCTCGCCGACTTGGTTGCGGAGCTCCTTCTGGGGGATGGTCGCCACCCCCGGCATGGTAGCAGTAGTGCTACCAGCTGCGTTGGATAACAGCGGATACGTTCGTATGACTGGCGGCGCTCGGACTCCGGTGGAGTATCGGTCGCTCACCAAGAGGGCCAGGTCCTATTCGTAGCGCGGCGCCCTCACAGTATTACTTGCTAGTCTTACCGGATGCGCGTCACGCAGAAGGGTCAGGTCACGATTCCGCTGCAGGTGCGGCGGGCGCTAGGCATCCAGCCGGGCAGCGACGTCGATTTCGAGCTCGACGAGCACGGCGCGCGGCTACTCGTCGACTCCGACCGGGCCGCCGAGGAGATCAGCCGCATGCGTGGCGCCGGCGAAGGCGAGATGTCCACCGAGGAGATCCTCGCCCTGACTCGCCGGTGAGCGGCTGAACTTGGAGACGTTCATCGACAGCAGCGTCCTGCTCGACCTCTTCACCGAAGACCGACGCTGGCTATGCTGGTCACTGGAGCAGCTCACGCAGGCAGCCCAGCGAGGCGCGATCGTCCTCAACGCCGTCGTCCTCGCCGAGATCGCCCCCCGGTTCGCCCGCATCGAGACGCTGCGCTCGGCGCTGCCCTCGATGGCGGTCATCGAGGAGATCCCACCCGCGGCGGCATTCCTCGCCGGGCACGCCCACGCCGACTACCGCCACGCTGGAGGAACTCGCGAGGCCGTCCTCCCGGACTTCCTGATCGGTGCGCACGCTGCCATCACGGGCCGCCCGTTGCTCACGCGCGACCCACGCCGCGTAGCCGCCTACATCCCTGGCGCCAAGCTCGTTGCCCCGTAGCGTCCGAGCACAACCGGGTAACCCCTAAGCTAAGGATGCCGTCTGATCGAGAGATCAGCGACGAGCTGATCGACGAGCTGCTCGCCGGCGCGAGCACGGAGGAGGAGATCGCTGGGCCCGGCGGGCTGCTCGCCGATCTGACCAAGCGTCTCGTAGAGCGCGCGATGGAGGTCGAGCTGACCGGCCATCTTGGTTATGGGCCGCACCGGGAGCCGTCAGGCGGCGCGGAGAACCAGCGCAACGGCACCTCGTCGAAGACGCTGATCACTGAGCACGGGAAGGTCGCGATCGACGCTCCCCGCGACCGTGACGGCAGCTTCCGGCCACAGATCGTCAAGAAGCGCCAGCGCCGCTTCGTTGGGTTCGACGAGAAGATCCTCGCGCTCTACAGCCGCGGGCTTCTCGACGCGCGACATCGAAGCGCACCTGGCCGAGATCTATGGCGTGAAAATCAGCCGTGATCTCATCTCGCGCGTCACGGACGCGGTCATGGACGACGTGCGCGACTGGGCCAAGCGGCCACTGGAGGACATCTACCCGATCGTGTTCCTGGACTGCATGGTGCTGAAGATCCGTGAGGGCGGCACGGTGCAGCGCCGCGCGCTCTACCTCGCGCTCGGGGTCACGCTCGACGGTGACCGTGACGTGCTCGGCATGTGGTTCCAGGAGACCGAGGGCGCGAAGTTCTGGATGCAGGTACTCACCGATCTGAAGCAGCGCGGCGTCCAGGACATCCTGATCGCATGTGTCGACGGGCTGAGCGGGTTTCCCGAGGCGATCGAGGCGATCTTCCCCAAGACCACGGTGCAAACATGCATTGTTCACCTCATCAGGGCGAGTCTGAAGTACGTGCCTCGCCGCGAGCGCGAGCAGGTCGCCCGCGACCTGAAGCCGATCTACACCGCCATCGATGCCGACCACGCCCAAGCCGAACTCGAGGCATTCGACGAGAAGTGGGGCCAACGGTTCCCGGTCATCACCCAGGCGTGGCTGAACGCGTGGGAGCACGTGACACCGTTCCTCGCGTTCCCGACGAGGTGCGCCGCGTGATCTACACCACGAATGCGATCGAGGCGCTCAACCGCCAGCTACGCAAGGCGATCAAGACGAAGGGAAGCTTCCCCAACGAGGACGCCGCCCGCAAGCTCGTCTACCTCGCCCTACAAAACGCCGTCCCGCAATGGACAAAAACCCGTAGCTGGACAACCGCGCTACTCGCGTTCAAGATCCACTTCGGAGACCGCGTCCCCGACACCGCAAACTAACCGTCACCGATTGACACGCACGAAGTCACTGTTACAATTAACCTAGAAATCAGCCTACACAGTTAATCTGAGTGCGCCCAGAGTTGGAGGTCGATGATGAGATCGTGATCTAACATAAGCTCGTCGTCGCCTGCCGGTGTGAGTCCGGTCCGGGTAGCTGCCAGGAGGCCCGGTAGCAGGCTGGCGGCTCGGTTTGGAAACGGGCCGGGTCGAAGCCCAGCGTCGAAAGCCCTTTTGGGGGAGCGATCGAGCGGTCCGTAGCGTCAAGCGAAGCCTGCCGCGCCGTTAATGTGCCCGCCCGTATGGGTGGGAAGAGGGAGAGCCGAGCCGAGTCTGTCACGGCGAAGGCCACGGAAAGAGCGAAGACCCTGGAAGTGCAGCTCTGAAGGACTCCCCGGCGTAGAGGGCTCGGAACGTTCGGATGGTGGCGGCGGGAACTGGGGAGACCCTCCCCGGCCCGGTGGTCTGCGGATGACCACCGGAGTTGTCGCGTCCTATAGCCGGCGGAGAGCCGGGAAGTGGACGGGGCGCCGGGAGGGAGTCGGAGGCGGCCGTATTACTGCTTGAGCCCACGGGACAACAAAACCCGGGGTGAGGGAAGGGCCGCTGCTTCGTTCACGCGTCACGTATAGGGAAGGACTGGTGAGTGCCGAAATGGCTAGGACCACCAAGCAGGACAAGGTTCGAGAATTACAACGAACGCTTTACCGGGCGGCCAAGCCGACCCCGGGCGAAGGTTCCACGCGCTCTATGACAAGGTCCTCCGCAGGGACGTTTTGGAGCGGGCGTGGGAGTCGGTGCGCGCCAATCGTGGCGCGGCCGGCATCGACCAGACCACCATCGCGGACATTGAGCAGTACGGGGTTGACCGGCTGCTCGACGAGCTGGCCGCGGAACTGAAGGACGGGCGCTGGCGTCCGCTCCCAGCACGCCGGGTATTCATACCGAAGCCCGGGCGCTCTGAGCGTCGCCCGCTCTCGATCCCTGCTGTCCGCGACCGCATTGTGCAAACGGCTTTGAAGACGGCGATCGAGGAGCGGATCTCAGACGGCCACGTCCTCAAGCTCTTGCGCGCGATGCTGCGCGCCGGGGTGATGCAGGACGGGGCGGTCACACGTAGCGACACCGGTACCCCGCAGGGCGGTGTGATTTCGCCTGTCCTATGCAACGTCTATCTGCATCGGTTCGACCGGCAGTGGACGCAGCGCGGACACGGTGTACTGGTGCGCTATGCGGATGATCTGCTGGCGATATGCAAGACCAAACGGGAAGCCGAGAGCGCTCTTGAAGCGTTCACCGCGATCCTGGCCGAGCTGGGCCTACAGCTCAATCCGGCCAAGACGCGGATCGTGCAATTGCGGGAGGGAGGCGAGGGATTGGATTTCCTCGGGTACCGCTATGTGCGCGGTAACACTCCCCGTTCGAGGCATCTCGCCTTCCTCGTCCGTTGGCCCTCACGTCAGGCGATGGGACACGCTCGTGAGCGCATCCGTCAGATTACGGCGCGCTCGCGGCTGCGGGTCCCGGTCGAGATCATCGTGCGAGACATCAACCGGTTCTTGCGCGGCTGGGCGAGCTACTTCCGATACGGAAACTCCGCGCAGTTCTTCGACAAGATCACGCGATACGCGCTGGTGCGCCTGGCGGGGTTCATCGCCAAGCGTCACAAGCGCTGCACACGGTATGGCTGGCTGGTCGCTACATACCAGTCACCGAACCGCATGGGCCTGATCGACCTCAACGGAACAATCGTCGCGCCACGACCAACACGGTCACGGCGGCCGGGGCGCTGAATGCCGGCGGTGAAGAACGTCGGAGAGCCGTGTGCGGGAGAACCGCATGCACGGTTCGAGGTGGCGGCGGGAGGAAACCAGGCCAGTCGGCTACGCCGCACGGCCCAGGCGCCTCCCGTCGACCCTACCGCCCTCTCTCGCCCTTGCTGGCAAACATGTTCTTGCACTACGCGTTCGACGCGTGGATGACCCGGACGTATCCGGGTGTCCTGTTCGAGCGCTATTGCGACGACGTGATCGTCCACGCCCGAAGCGAGCAGCCCGCCCGAGAACTTCGGGATGCGATCGCTCGGCGGCTGGCGGAGTGCGGTCTCCAGCTCAACGAGCAGAAGACCCGCATCGTGTACTGCAAGGACTCGACGCGACGCGGCTCCTACGAGCACGAGCGCTTACTCGCCCGATCGTTGCGCGCGGGCTCAGGCTCGGGGAGGTGAGGAGCGAGCGATAGCGATGTACCAGTAGCCACCCGCGAGGTTCAGCACCCCAAGAACGAGGAAGAAGGCTGCCCATCCGTAGGCGGCGTAGGTGAGGCACACGACGCCCGCGGTGCCCGCGACAACACCGCTGGCCATACGCGTGACCCCAAGGGCGCGGAGGTGGCGGTATTCCCATGGATTGATCAGGCGTTGCATGCCGGGCCGCGGGGGAGATGCCCACCACCCGCGAAGACCTTTCCGAGCGGCGTCCTCGTTGGCTGCGTTCATCGGGGGTCCCGCTCATGCTCGCCTCAGGAACCTCGAACCGAACGCCGCGAACACCAGGACAATCCCGACGTTTACCATCAGGCGCTCCCAGAACCGATGCCTGAAGAACAAGACGTCCACGCCGACCACGACGCCTGCCTGCCTTCCCATCGTTGCACCCTACTACCCGAGGACAGCGTCGCGGCCACGGATGACGCCGCCAAGACGACGTCTCCTTTCGCGCAAGGCGCTAGCCGACCGGCTCGAGCCTCGGACTTGGGAGTTATGTTGAGAGCGTCGGAGGCGGGCCGTGGCGCACCACCCCGAGTTCGCTCTCGACCGCTTCGATACGCTCGGCTGAGACTCGTGGCCCATCGGGCGGAGGCTGCAGCCAGGGCCATGCTGCCGGCTCGGCGAGGGCGAGCACGTAGTCCTCGATGCCCGCGGGCGTTGAGAGCACGAGCATGCGAGCTGTGTCGGACTCGACGCGGAAGCTATGGGGCGTCCCTCCCGGGGCGAACGCCATAGCGCCAGTCCGGCAATGGCGCGGCTCGTCCTCGACCCAGACGGTGACCTCGCCGTCGAGCACGTAAAAGCTCTCATCCTGTGGGTGGGAGTGAAGCGGCGGCGACGCGCCATTGGGCAACATGACCTCGAACGCCGCAAACGCCCCATCGGTCTGCCCGCCGTCGAGCAAGATACGCGCGAGTGTGCCCAAGAACCAAAGCGGCTGCGTCTCGGTGACGACACGAGGTGTGATGTCGGCGCGCTCGTTCATCTTCAGGTTCTTTCGACTGCGGATACCGTAGTCGATTTGGGTTTGGAGCGGCAACGGCGATCCAGGACTTGTTGTCTGTGATCAGGCGCTTGTGCCGTGCATAGGATGTGCCGGGGCTGGGCCGCCTTGTGATCCCGCCCGTCGCGGCGCGCGAGTGCGGATCGTTCCCCACCAGATCGTTGCCAGCAGCGTGGCACCCACGATCGCGAGCCCAATCGAGGTGATCACGTAGCCAGGTCCATGCCGTGCGGTGTCCACGAACACGTATACGACTGAGCCGATGAACCCGATCGACGTCCCGGTGATGATCGCCCGCCCGATCCGGCCGTGGTGGCGGGAGGCGACGAGGCGCTCGACGACCACCATCACGAGCGCCAGGGTGGGCAGCAGGAACAGCCCGAGGTCCTGGTGAAGCCACGTGAACACGGCGTCATTGGCAGCCCCCTTGGCGTGCGGGTCACCGGCGCCGAAGTGGGTCTCGTTTAGCCCAATCGGGTAGCCGGCGATCGTGACGGTGGCAAAGCTGAGCACCCATGAGCACACCGCCGCCGCACGGACAGGCAGACGAGCGAGCGAAGCGAGCTTGCCGACCGCCAACGACCCCACGATAAGCAGCCCGCCGCCCATCACGAACACGCCGGTGATCACGTCGTCGCTGGCGATCCCATTCGTCCCTCCGTGGGACGTGAACCAGGCCGGCGGCGCCCAGGTGCTGAAGCCCGCACGCACGTACACGTAGCTCATGGCGAGAACGCCGACTGGGACCATGATCAGCCCGACCCGCGCGACCCGGCGTGGGGCTCTACTGAGGCTCCCGTAGCCGAACTGGCGCGCTATGAGCGTCACGATCAGCGCCATCGACGCGACCGCGATCTGGTGCGAGTGCGACACGATCAGCGCAGCGGACCAGTCGCCGGCCTTCGTGTAGCCGATCGACTTGGCGAACGAGCGCAGGACACCCGGCTCCAGGCCGAACTCCAAAAGCCAGCCGGCGAGATGACCCATCACCGCAGCCACGAGCAGCGAGACGGTTGCAACCGTCTCGCCCAGGAACGGCAGCGTACGAGACACGGGCGCGCGGCGATGGTACTCGAGCACAAACCCCACCAGCAACATCAGCAAGATCTCACCGAGCGCGAAGAAGCCCGCGATCTGGATCCACGTCGGCACCTCATAGCCGGGCACTGCTTTGTCGAAGATCACCCCGATTGCGGCCGGGATCGTCGCGGCAAGCGCCCCGAGCGCGATCCAGACCCGGACGTGCTTCGACTGAAGCTCGAACACCTGGCAGGCGACCAGTGAGCCGAGCGCGACCATGCCGATCAGCAGGCCGTGCAGGAACATCACGTGCCAGTAGTTCGGGCTCGCGGTTGCGCTCGGCTCGCTCTGGAACGGATTGGAGATGAACGCGCTGATCACTCCGAACAGGAGCATCCAACCCAATACGAAGAAGACGATCCGACGGTCAGTCAGCCACGGGAAGCGAGCCAGTACCACCTCGTCCGCGCGACCATACGAGTTGCCAAGCTGGGCTTGGCTTTGCTGCTGCGGGATGCCGCTATTCACGGCCCGGGTCTCCTTTGGTGTAGAGCAGCTCGGAGATCGCAAGAGAACACGCCGAAGTTGGCGCGCTGGTCCAAACCTCTTTCACTGTCCGTTTCGTGAACGAGCGAGCGTCTGAGCAAGGGCCACTCACGCCCGCTTGGGACGAGGACCAAGCTGTCCACCTCAGGATCAGCACACGCCCGATTGTGATGCGCGAAGCGCAAGTGTCGGCGCCGCTGCGCCTCAGGTCTGATGCTTCGTCTAACTCGGGCGTCTCGCTGGCTACGCGGGGCGGCGCCTCCTTTCCGCGCTTTGGAGGGCGGCAGTCGGGTGTGTTGGGATGCGTGGGCCACGGCGGAAGCAGGTCTCCCGGGTGCTGAACCAAACGTCGCCTTTACTGCTAGAGTAAAGGGATGGCGCGAATCTCGACCAAGAACCAGATCACGATCCCCGTCGCGGCGCTCGACGAGGTCGGGCTGCACGCAGGCGAGCGAGTCACGGTCGAGCCGGCCGGCGACGGGGAGCTGCGGATCCGCCGCACAACTGCGACCTTCGAGGATGCGTTCGGGACGCTGACGGGCACTTACCCTGCCGGCTATCTCGAGCAGCTCGACGCCGAAGATGAACTGCGGTGAAGCTGCTCCTCGACGCGGACGTCCTGATCGGAGCGTTGGACGGCAGCGACCCGCATCATCATCGCGCTCGTGCGCTGTTCATCAAGTGGCGCGAGGACCAAGACGCTTGCGCTGTCAGCGTCGTGAACCTGACCGAGGTGCTGGTCGCTCCCTCCGCAGACGTGTCGAAGCTCGCCGCTGCCCGGGAGGCGATCGCCGCCCTCGGCGTGACCGTGCACCAGCCGAACGAGGCGATCGGGGTCGAGGCGGCGCGCCTGCGAGGACGGCACCCGATCAGCCTCCCCGACGCCTACTACCTCGCGACCGCGAAGCACACGAGCTCAGTGGTCTCGTCATTCGATCAGAAGGTCCTGAAGGCCGCCACGCGCGAGGGCATCAAGACCGCCTAATGCCCACGGGCGCGAGCGAGACAGCCGTGCGAGCCGGCCGTCCGCGCTTTCCTGGTCTCCGGGCGGATTCGGACACGAATACCCTCGCGTGGCGAAAGCAGGGCTCCGCCTCGTGCCTACATGGACGACCTTGCAGCACCGTGGGAGCGGCGCCGCCGTTGACGCGGAAACGCTCGCAATCCGGGACGAAGCAGTAGCCAGCTGAGTGCCGTCGCCCGAGCGAATATGGATCTGACAGTTTGCCCCAAGAGCCGCCCGAGCATCGTTCGGAGCAGGACGTGCGGGTCAGTAGACGCCCGCTCTTGGGGCGCGAGCGGGCACAGAAGCGGTCGCGCCCGACGTGCGCCCTTTCGACGACTTCCGAGCAACCCGCCGAGACTCAGCACATCCTCGAGGTCGACGAGGCTGGGGGGAAGCCGGGGGACGATCGAAGCCGACGCCCGGGATCGAACCGGGGACCTCCGCCTTACCATGCGGGGACCGGAGGGACGCCCTATCGCTAGGTAGAGCGTCATTTTTGACTCCTGTGCTGATGATTCGTCGCCCTCGCCTTGCGGACAAGAGAGGACAACCGTGGACAAAAATGGTATCGAACTGCGGTGACGTTGCGGTAAGAAATGAGAGCCGACGGTGAGGCTCGAACTCGCGACCTCATCCTTACCATGGATTGGCATGGAGGCCTCCGTGTCGGTCAGGTCCCGTCCTGACTCGCCGCCAACGCCCTCGTCGACGTGCCTTCCCGATCCCGATCCCGCCTGATCTGCTCGAACGTCTCCACTCGTGATCCCATTCCTCACTGCCGCCTCCCGCTCAAGCTCCATGAGCCTCAAACAGTCAGCAGCCAGTCGGACGGACGTGGGGCCAGTTCAAACCGCCGCAGTGGGGCCAGATCAGACCGCCGTTCCCATCCGCCGCCTGATGCACGACGCAGCGCTCGTGGGCGCCCTGGACCCCGACCGATTGTCGTTCACCCGAAGCCTCCGCGCAGCCCGGCGCAGCACCCGAACCCAGCCGGGATTTTCCCCCCCACAGCCTCGCCAGCGCGCATAGGCAGACGATCACGGAGATCCTCGCCGAGCCGCTACCCGAGCGACGGCTACGCACCAACCCCGTGTCATCAAGCGAAAGATGTCCAACTGGCCCGTCAAGCGCCCCGAGCACCACAACTGGCCACAACCAACCAAGCCACCCGACGACACAATCACCATCCTCGCCGCTTAACTTAACGGCATTGTGTTTAGCACCGTGCCGGCTGGCTACGGGCCTGGGTGTAGGCGGCACCACCGGGCGCTGCGTCCGGTTCCCAGCGGTTCGATGCGCCCTGCCTTCTTCAGCTCACCCAGCACCTTGTTGATGTACCCGTCGCTGACGCTGGGGGCCGCGTGGCGGACGGCTGCGACGTTGAACTCGTCGGTCAGCAGCGAGTCGATGAAGGTCGTGATCAGCGCCTTCTTGGATCCTCGTCCGGCCAGCAGGGTCGCTCGGCTCTCGAATTCGCCGTATGCGGCGATCAGGATGCCAAGGAAGTAGCTGGTCCATGGTTCGAGGTCGTGCGTCCCGTCGTGCCACCCTTGAGTCGACTTTGCCAAGGCGTCGTAGTAGGTGTCCTTGGCTTCGTCGATCAGCTTCTCGATGCTGATAAACCTGCCGACGTCATGGCCGGCGAGGTAGAGCAGCCAGAGCGTGATCAGCCTGGACATCCGGCCGTTGCCGTCACGGAAGGGGTGGATGATCGTGAAGTCCAGAACGTAGGCGGCGCTCAGCAGCAGTGGCGGGTAGGTGCCCTGCGCGAGCTCCCGGTTGAAGCTCTGGTGCAACGCCCGCATCGCCTCAGGAGTGTGGGCCGCCGAGACCGGGGTGAACCGCTCGACCTTGGTTCCGTCGGGGCGTTCTTCCTCGACTTGGTTGTCCAGGCGCTTCCAGTGTCCGGCGGTCGTGTCGCCGACGTATCTGTAGAGATTGCCGTGCAGCTGCTCGACGTAACGGGGCTCGAACGGGATGTTCGTCTGGTTGGCGTGGATCAAGCCGAGCACGTCGCGGTAGCCGGCGATCTCTTGCTCTGAGCGGTTCTTCGGGGTCGTCTTCTCCGCGACCAGTGCTTCGATGCGAGCCCTCGGCGCGTGGATGTTCTCGATCGCGTTGGACGCCTCGGTGCTCTGGATCATCGCGACCTGGCGCAGCGTCTCGAGACCCGCCGGGTTCTGCCGGCGGGAGACCTCCTCGCGTCCGCGGGCCTCGGCGATGCTGGTCAGCGACCCGACGGTCTTCAGGTCAAGCGACCGGAAGTGGCGGGCCAGATCACGAAAGCTGCTCACGACCTAAACGTACTACTAACTCTCGTAAGGGAGGTCGTTTAGAGCAGAAGGAGCTGGTTTAGAGGCCGCGTCCGTCCATCTCCTGGTTTTGGTGCTCGACTGGCCAAAAGCTGGGGCGAGCCGAGTGCCAGCCTCGTCTCCCTGAGGTCCGCCGCATGCCAGCGCCAGCTCGGGCAGACCCAACACGACGGAGCTTGGACGGGAAGCACTCTCGGGACGCCGCGCCGGTAGCATTGACCCGCCAGGCCGACGTAGCTCAGCTGGTAGAGCGCTGCCATGGTAAGGCAGAGGTCTCGGGTTCGACTCCCGACGTCGGCTCTTTTTTGTACCGCAAGCTCACCAGCAGTTCGATACACTTTTTGTCCAAGGTTGTCCTCTTTTGTCCATCGGGCGAGGGCAACGAATCATCAGCATAGGAGTCAAAAATGGCGCTCTGCCTAGAGATAGGGCGTCCCTGGAACCCCTGCATGGTAAGGAGGGGGTCTCGGGTTCGAGTCCCGACGTCGGCTTGGCGAGAATCTGGCATAGATAAGCGCTTTTTTGCCTCCGCGCGAGTTCGCCAAGCTGGATGCGCGGGCGAAAACGCCCCTACGAAGCGCCCCAAATCGCCCCCAAAACACCCCTGAGGTTGGTGTTCCAGACCACCAACATGGTCTACCGGCTTACCGCGCTGCCTCCACGTGGCATGCACTCGAGGTCCTCGGTGACGCCGTGGCCAGCGGCGAATAGCGAGATTGACGAGAATTCGCCAGCCGGTTGCGATCTTGCGGGTGCCCTGCTGGGCGATCCAGCCGGTCGATCCGTCGGGGCGCCCGGGGAGCATTACCCGCAACCACCGCACCCCGCCGGGGCCGGTCGTGTGCCCGACCACGGGCAGGGTCGTCTGGTCGCCGGTGATCGGTCTGCTCGCGGCCACGAGCGAGACCTGCGGGGATCCGACTGCCGGCGCTCGGTGCGCGCCGTGCGCGGTGAGCAGGACCGCGAGTTGCTGCTTGGCTTGCACGCGAGCCGGCAGGCCGACATCGGCCACCGCTGTCGCTCTCACGGCCGGGGTGGCGGAGGCGCCCGTCGTGTCGGCCGTGAGGCCGAGCACAAGCAGACACGCTGCCGCCGCCAGGTCGATGCCCGCCCGGTGAACGCCCAGTCTGCGAACGAGCCCCTCCGGTGTGGGAGGGCCGACCGGGCGGGCGAACGTGGTGTACGCACCGATGACTCGCCTCAGCCCAGTTGCTGAATCACGATGGAAGCGACCGCGGGTCGCGCGCCTCCGGCGAGCGGTGTGATCGTGAGCGCCGGAGTGTTCGCTCGGGACGACGAGTAGTAGCCCGGACCAACGCTGACCCTGCGCTTGCTCTCGCTGTCAAGCGGCAGCCTGTCGGCTGAGGTTCCGCCCAGTAGCACGTTTCGCCGACGAGCGGCCTCCAGTGGTTAGCGGCTGGCGCAGCGTCGGGCCGGGAGCGCAGCAAGGGGAGCTATCAGCGCCTATAAGTCACTATCAGGTTTTCTTGATAGCGCCTTATACTTTCTGATAGCTCTGCTACCTTGCACCCGTGGACCCGCTCGCAAACCCATATTCGATGAGCGCCGGCAACCCACCGCGTGCCCTGACCGGTCGCGAGGCGCAGATCGAGCAGTTCAGGACGCTGCTCGGTCGCCTGGGGCGCGGAATGAATGAGCCGAGCATGGTCATCTTTGGTCTGCCTGGTGCCGGCAAGACGGTTCTGCTCCTGGAGTTCGAGAGCATCGCGGACGCTCTGGGGTGGACCGCGCCCGACCCGATCGAGATCCGCCCGGACACAGACTTCCGCGCCGAGCTCGCCGACGCCGCCTACCAGGCTTTGCTGCGACTGGACCGCCGCTGCGCGCTTGGTGACCGGTTGAAGTCGTTCACCAGGCTGCTGAATGGTTTCAAGGTCGGCGCTTCCACCGAGGGCAAGCTGGAGTTCTCGTTCGACCCGAGCGCGGTGGGTGGCTCGACGGGCAACCTAGAGCGTGACCTGACCCACCTGTTCGTGGAACTCGGCGAGACGGCGCGAGAGCACGAGACTGGCGTGGTGTTCCTGATCGACGAGATGCAGTTCCTCAAGCGTGAGGAGATGGAGGCGGTGGCGGCTGCCATGCACCGGATGTCCCAGAAGCAGCTGCCGATCGCATTGGCCGGCGCGGGCCTTCCTCAGCTTCCCGGCTTGATGGTGGACGCCAAGTCCTACGCCGAGCGTCTGTTCTCCTACCCGGAGATCGGACCGCTGAGCCCCGACGCCGCGCGCCAGGCGCTGTTCGAGCCCGCCCAAGCGGAGGGTGTCGGCTTTGAGGATGACGCGCTTGCGCGAATTGTTGAGCTCTCGGGCTGCTACGCCGCGTTCGTTCAGGCATACGGCAAGGAGACGTGGAACATGGCGCCGGGCTCGCCGATCACCCTTGCCGACGTGCAGGCAGCCGAGCCGGTCGTCGAGGCCAAGCTCGACGAGGAGTTCTTCCACGCGCGCTTCGAGAAGGCAACGCCCGCCGAGCGACGGTACATGGCCGCGATGGCGGACCTCGGCGACGGCACCTACAAAACGGGGGACGTCGCAGGGCGCCTCGGCGGTCGGGCAAGCTCATCCTCCGTACATCGAGACAGCCTCATCAAGAAGGGTCTGATCTTCAGCCCCGACCACGGAGAGGTCGATTTCACTGTCCCGCACTTCTCGCCGTTTATGCGCCGGCGCTACCCGCTGTAGCCTCGCGGTGGGCGAGCACCAGCAAGGGTAGGCGCAGCTCGTGAGCACTGCCCGTGTATCGGGCACCGGGCCTCCGGCCGGAAAACGTCTGTTCGTCATCTAGTACCAGTAAGTAATGACGTTATTACCCTGGGGTACTATCTGGCTTCTCTGACCGTCCCGCTGTCCGCCCTTGCGGGCCGACTTGATCGCCTTCTCAGCTGGCAGGCGGGGCTTGTTTGCGAGCTCGGCGATGACGTGCTCGTAGTGGCGGAGCAGGGTGGCGGCGCTGTGCCCCATCCATTCAGAGATCTGCACGATCGAGTGCCTGCCTTCGTGGATCAGCAGGCTCGCGAAGCTGTGGCGCAGGTCGTAGGGCACGGCGCCTTCATAGGTCCGTTTGGTCTTGCGCTTGCCATCGCTGACGGTCGTGGTCTTTGTGATCGTGGCGATGCCGATCGCCTGGCACGCTGGCTGCCAGACACGCGATCGCCAGTTGCGCCAGTCGTGATCGCACCAGGGTGTGCCATCCGGACGTGCGAAGACCAAACCCTCCGGGTTGCCGCACGCTAGCTGGTATTCGCGTAGATCGGCGCGCAGCGCATCGAGCAGCGACGGATAGCGCGGCGGACGTCTGGTCTTCTGCCCGAGCACGAGCTCGCCATCCACCGACTTCTGCTCGATCAAGATGGTCGCATCGCGTAAATGCTGGTATTCGAGGGCAAGGACCTCCTCGGGGCGCAAGCCGGCGTAAGCGAGAACGCTCACGAGTGTGGCGTCTCGTAGCCCGTGGTCCTGATTGAGGAGCATCTGTCGGCGCAGCGCCTCCACGGTTGTCGGGGCCAGTGGCTTGATCGTGCGCACGCGTGGGGCGCGCGGCTTGGCGATGAGCTTGACGACGTTGACGCTCGTCCTGTCCCATTCCACGGCACGCGCGAACATGCTCTGCAGCAGGCCGAGGCAGCTTCTGATCGTAGTTGCGCTCACCCCGCCCTCTTCGAGTTCGACGATGAGCTCAGAAAGAACCAGCGGAGTGATCTGGCGCAGCTCCATCGCACCGAGCCGTCCTGAGATGTGCTTGCTCCAAAGGCTGCGGTACTTCTTGGCGGTGTTCTTTTCCAGGCGACTTTCGACATACAGACGCCAGAACTCCTCCATGAACTGTTCCAGCGTCTGTCCCCCTGGGATCCGATTCGGACGCACGTTCAGTCCCACATCGGCTCGCCGATGAGGTCACTCGACCATCGCAGAGCACGCGGCATTTGCCGGCGTGTGCGCTGCTCGACGCGCGAGGCCATCAGGCCACCGCTGGTATCCCTCAAGGCCCAGAATGCCCCCAGGAAGCCCCCGCGAGCGGGTCCTCTGCTGCATTTTCTGTTTGTGAAGGGGGCGAGACGATCCTCTGCCCCCCTTCCTTACCATGGATGCGCTCTACCAACTGAGCTACGTCGGCGTGGCTCCGCATCGTAGTGCCCCATGGTCGCCTCGCGCACGCGTTCAGACTGGCCAGGCATCCGCCGCTACCGGCGGTGTCCCCATGAGCCTTGGCAATGATTGTTGCAGATCGGCAAGAATAGTAGCCATGAGTTGTTATGGTCTTCTCATGGACTTTCGTCGGCCGCTGCAGATCGTCACTCCGACGCTGGATGGGGACGTGTTGAGCGTACTCGCGCGGGCGGAAGCCGAGATGACCGGTCGCGAGTTGCAACGGGTCATCGGCTACGGCTCTCATCAAGGCATACGCAACGCCGCTGATCGCCTGGCTGAGCAAGGTGTCGTCTCGCGCCGGGTGGCCGGCAACGCCAACCTCTACAAGCTCAACCGCGACCACGTCGCGGCATCCTGGATAGAAGGGCTCGCGAGCCTTCCCGCGCAGGTGCTCGGTCGGTTGCGCGATGCAATCCGTCGATGGGAGCATCCCCCAACGCTCGTCGTGCTGTTCGGCTCGGTCGCCCGCGGTGAGGCCACGCCCGAGAGCGATCTGGACCTGCTCGTCGTGCGCCCCACAAGCTGCGAGGCAGACGAGCCGGCTTGGCAGGACCAGCTCTCAACCCTCCAGATGCTCGCCAGCGCGTGGACGGGAAACGACGCCAGGGTCCTCGAGTTCGGCGAGCAGGAGCTCACCGGCGGCGAGTCCCAGCAGGTCCTCACAGACGCGGCCCGCGACGGGATCGAGCTCTACGGAACGCTGCGCCTACTGCGCCGCGGCTCCCGAGCGCACAGCACACGATGACGCCGCGCCTGCGCAAATGCGACGAGAGCACGATCACGGGCCGGCTCGCCAAGGCCGAGCAGTTCCTGCAAGGCGCCGAGATCATCCGCGACTTTGCCGCCGATGAGCAGGACATCGCCGACGCATACGTGACGCTATGCGTGCACTGCGGCGTGGCAGCCGCGGACGTCATCTGCTGCATCGCACTCGGAGGGCACGTCCAGGGCGAAGACCACAACCAAGCCGTCACCCAGCTCTCCAAGGTCCGCCCCGACGGGGCAGCACTCGGCAACGCCCTACACACGCTACTCGGCATGAAGACCCGCGCCGGCTACAGCCACGAGCACATCAGCACCGCCGGGTGCAAGCGAGCCCAACGCGCAGCCGAACGGCTGCTAGGAGCCGCACGAGAACGGCGCATCAGCCGCTAGCGCCACCCATGCCACGACTCGCCCCCAACGTGACGACGTACTTGATCGCTGAGCTACGCCGCGAGGCGAGCGGCTCAGCTGATTCCCTCGAGCAGCTCCCCGGGGGAGGAGAGCTCGAGGCCGCGGGCGAGGATCACGATCGTCTCCAGGCGCGGCGAGCGCTTGCACCGCTCCAGGAGGCTGATCTCGGTACGGTGCAGGTCGCAGATCTCCGCCAGCGCCTCCTGCGAGAGGCCGGCGCGATCGCGGTAGTGGCGCAGGTTGGCAGCGAACTGCTTGCGAACAGGCTCCATGGATCCAACTCTTGCGGTGCGCAGACGAAAGTTCCACAGACGAGTGTCTGTCCTGGGCGATGGTTGCGGCGGTCCCCGCGGGCGGTCCGCCCGGAGTGAGAAACACTAAACCAGTCTGCTGACAACTGCTGCATCGGGCGTCGGTTATGCCGGGGGCTCGTCCGCCGGCGTGACCGTGGTCACGGGCAGGCCCATCCCCGAGATCTTGCTCGGGAGGTCCAGCTTCAGCCACCGCGACAGGCGCGGGGAGAGCGTCGAGATGATGATCTCGTCGAAGCCCCTCAGGTTGATCGCGTCCTGGATCGCGGCCGACGGATCGGGGTCGCCGACGATCCCCTCCACCTGCGTGCCCGCCGCGTCGCTCAGCCTGGGCAGCGCATGGTCGAGCACGCCCTGCGCCTCGCCCACTCCCTGATCCTCCGCGTCCACCACCTTGTGCAGGCCGTGCGCGGCGTTGGGGACGAGCAGCGTGAACCTGCTCGACCCGCTCCCCGCGCGCTCTCGCACCGCGTCCAGGAGCGGCTGCGTCGCGGCCGTCTTGTGCGCCACCACGAGGATTCTCGCGGGGACCTCCGAGGACTCCATGGTCGACTCCCTCCCTCGCCGGTTTGGTTGCTGAGGCCAGGGTAGTCTCTCGGGCAATGCGCGTGGAGGTGAGCGAGGATTCGGTGGCGGTGCTGCTCTCGCCGTGGCAGAAGGCGCTCGGGCTGATGCGCGACATCCGCGTAGCTCGCGCCGACGTCAGCGACGTCCACGTCGTGGAGAACCCCGTCCGCGAGGCGATGACCACCGGCATCAAAGTGGGCCTGCGCCTGCCCTGGCTCTGCTACGTCGCCCGCACCATCCGCCTCGACCAGGCGTTCGTCGTGCGCCGCGGGGTCCCCGGTCTGTCCTTCGCCGTTGCGGGACACCGGACCCTGCGCAGGGTGCTCGTGAGCACCCACGACGCCGAGGAGCTCGCCCGCCGCTTGCAGGAGCGCTGAGCGGCGCCGCTCCGAGGGGGGCGCTGGGCCGAGGGGCGCTGGGCCGAGGGGGCGCTGGGCCGAGGGGAGCCCCGCCGAGGGCGCTTCCCTCAGCCGGCGTTTTCGGCGTTGCGCAGGCCGCCGAGCATCCAGATCCCGAACACGACGATCGAGCCGAGCGCGCATATGAACGCGAGCGCCGTGTGGTCGTGCACGCCCGAGATCAGCCCGCGGCCGGCGTCCAGGAACGCGGTCGCCGGGTTGACGCTCGCGACCGTGTGGATCCAGCCCTTGAGCAGCCCCAGCGGCACATACACCGGAGCGAGGAACAGGAGCAGGAAGACCGGCGTCTGCATCAGCGGTCCGGCCTGGATCGAGCGGAAGCGGAAGGCCACGCCGGCCGCCCAGCCGTAGCCGATCAGCGTCAGCAGCGCGGCCAGACCGTACATGCCGAAGATGTCCACGCCGTTGCCCGTGATCCGCATCCCCGTGGCGAGGGCCACCGCGGTGACCACGCTCAGCGTGATCGCCGCCCGCGTCAGCGCCACCAGCGCGTAGCCCAGGGCGATCCCGCGGCGGTCCTCCGCGGCCAGCATCAGGCGGCGGGCGAACCCGCTCTCGAAGTCGAACGCCAGGGTGAAGCCCGTGAACAGGCCGCTGAACATCGCCGACTGACAGAGCACGAACACGAACTGGAAGGCCGTGTAGCCCGCCGGGAAGTGAAAGCCGGGCACCTCTCCCAGGGCGGACAGGCCGCCGGCGAAGCTCGCCAGGAAGACCAGCGGGAACACCAGCGACGGAACGAACAGGTCCGGGCGCCGGACGTAGGTGTGCAGGCTGCGCCAGGCGATCGTGGAGGCCACCCGCCAGAGGCCGCCGCCGGTGTTCATGCCAACCATCCTGGGCTCGCAGGGCAAGCCGGGCAAGGACGCAGAGAGCGTGGCGTGCTGTGCACGCGAGCGACCGAGGACGCCGATCCGGCGCCGCCATGCGAGCCCAGGATCATGTGCGCTGGAGCCTGGTTCGCAATGCGCCGGCCACGCCGAGCAGGGACACGAGCGTCAGGCCGATCGCCACCGCGAAGCCCCGCCACAGCGCGGTCCCGTCCCAGCCATAGATGTAAAGGCTGCGAAAGCCCTCGATCAGGTAGGAGATCGGGTTCGAGTCGGCGACCGCGTGAAACCAGCCGGTCTTCAGCAGGTTGCGGGGGAGGTTGCTCGAGGACAGGAAGATGAACACGAAGAACAGCGGGAACAGCCCCTGCACGGCCTCCCCCGAGCCCGTGCGCAGCGCGGCCGCGCAGCCGAGCGCCCCGAAGCCGAGCGCGGTCAGCGCGCCGAGCACCAGGATCACCGGCACGCCACCCACCCCGGCGCTCAGGTGGGCGCCGGCGATCAGGCCCATCACGATGTAGACCGCCGACTGCAGCGCCCCCAGGGCCGCCACGCCGACGAGCAGCCCGGCGATCAGCGCCACCCGCCGCAGCGGCGTCAGCGCCAGGCGGTTGAAGAAGCCGCTCTCGATGTCCTCGGCCAGGTTGGTGCCGGTGTTGATCAGCGAGAACATCCCGCCCTGGATGAACGCCACGGCGATCGCGAAGGAGATGTAGGAGTGCGTCGGGAAAGCCCGGCAGGCGCGTGGCCGCCTTCAGCCCGCTCGCGTTGACCGCCAGCAGGATCAGCGGGAAGAACACGATCGGGAACAGCTGAAACGGCTGGCGCAGCGTCTTGAGCATCGAGCGTCTCGCCAGCACGGTGATCTGGGTGACGAGCAGACTCATGCGCCCGCCGGCACCGGATCCTGCTGCTCGTCCTGCGCGTCCTCGCCGTCGCCGGCGCCCTCCAGCGAGCGGCCGGTCTTGGCCAGGAAGACGTCGTCGAGCGTCGGCGCGTGCAGGCGCAGGTCGGCGATTCGCAGGCCCTCGGCGTCGAGCGCCCGGACGATCTCGGCGAGGTCGCCGACGCCCTCGGGCAGCCGCACGGCCACGCCGCCGGTGGACGCGGCGGCCTCCTCGCCGAAGCGGTCCAGGACGCCCTTCAGGCGCTCGCGGTCGCCGGGGTCGGCGGGGATCGCCTCGACGCTCGGGCGCCCGATCGAGGCCTTCAGCTCGGCGGGGGTGCCCTCGGCGACGATCTTGCCGCGGTCGATGATGCCCACGCGGTCGGCCAGCACGTCGGCCTCCTCGAGGTACTGGGTGGTCAGGAACACCGTCACGCCGTCGTCGGCCAGCCTGCGGACCTCGTCCCACAGCGCCGCCCGGCTCTGCGGGTCGAGGCCGGTGGTGGGCTCGTCGAGGAACAGCAGCCGCGGGCCGTGGACGAGCGACAGGCCGAGGTCGAGGCGGCGCTTCATCCCGCCCGAGTAGCCGCCGACCTTGCGGTCGGCCGCGTCGGTCAGGCCGACCCGCTCGAGCAGCTCGACCGCGCGCCTGTCGCGCTCGGCCTTGCCGAGCCCGTGCAGGGCGCTCTGCAGGCGCATGTGCTCGCGGCCGGTCAGGAACGGGTCGAGCGCGGACTCCTGCAGCGAGGCGCCGATCGCCCGGCGCACCTCCGCGCCCTGGTGCACGACGTCGAGGCCGGCCACGCGCGCCTTGCCGGCGGTGGGGGGCAGCAGCGTGGTCAGCACCAGCACCGTCGTCGACTTGCCAGCGCCGTTGGGGCCGAGGAAGCCGTAGATCTCGCCGGGGGCGACCCGCAGGTCGATGCGCGTCGACCGCCCGCACGCCGCCCTTGAAGTCGCGGACCAGGCCTTCGACCTCGATGCCGTTGTCGCCGTAGCCCGTGTGCTCGCCGGAGTTCAGGTTCATGTTGGCGCCATCTTCGCTCATGGCTACCCCTCTAGCTCGGTCGCCAAGCGGGTCGAGGGCGACGGCGAGGGCTGGACGCGCAGCAGCCGGGCGGGCAGCCGCGGCAGCCACCAGTTCCAGCGGCCGAACAGCGAGATGACGGCCGGGACGAGCAGCGCCCGGATGACCGTCGCGTCGAGCAGGATGCCCGCGGCCAGGCCGGTGGCCAGGACTTTGATTTCGGTCTCCGGGCCGGAGGCGAGCGAGACGAACGCGAGGAACAGGATCAGCGCGGCGCTCGTGACCAGCCGCCCGGTGCGCCCGATGCCCCGCACGACGGCCGTGTCGGTCGCCCCGGTCGCGTCGTACTCCTCGCGCATGCGGGCGAGGATGAACACCTCGTAGTCCATCGACAGGCCGAACAGGAACGCGAACACCATCAGCGGGATCCACGCGGTGATCGAGCCGGTCGCGGCGATGCCCCAGATCAGGTGCGAGCCGTGGCCGCGCTGCCACACGAGGTCGAGCACGCCCCAGGCGGCGCCGACGCTGATCACGTTCAGGACGACCGCCTTCAGCGGCAGCAGCAGCGAGCGGAACGCGCGCGCGAGCAGGATGAAGGTGATCAGGGCGATCAGCGCGATCATCAGCGGGAAGTTGCCGTACACGGCGTTGATGAAGTCTTCGTTCTGGGCGGCCAGGCCGCCCAGGCGGACTTCCGCGCCGGCGGTGCGCACGGCCGAGCGCACGCGCTCGAGCGTGGCGCGGCCTTCGGCGGTGGAGGCGTCGGGGGTCGTCGAAGCGCGTCGACCACGGCCGCGCCCGGGCGCTGCCACTGCGGCGAGGCGGGCGCCACGGCGCCGTGCACGCCGGGCACCGCGGCGAGCGTCGGCGGCCACGTGCGCGGGGGAGGTGGAGCGGCCCACGAGCACCTCGTTGGGGATCAGCACGCCCGAGCCGATGCCGGAGCGCTCGAGCGCGAGCAGGCCCTGCTTGGCGTCGCCCTGCTTGGCGATCGTGTTCACGTTGGAGATCGCCCAGCTGGAGGTTGGTGGCGGCGAGGACGAGCGCGGCCAGCACGAGCGCGGCGCCGAGCGCGGCGACCCAGCGCCCGCGCACGACCAGGTGCGCCCAGCCGGTCCACGAGCGGCTGGCCCGGTCGTCGTTGCGGACGTGCGGCCAGTCAAGGCGCGGGCCGAGCTTGCTGAGCACGACCGGCAGCAGCGTCAGCGCGACGATCACGCTGATCAGCGGGATCAGCATCCCGCCATAGCCGACCGAGCGCAGGAACGGGAGCGGCAGGGCGACCAGCGCGAGCAGGCCGATCGCTACGGTCGTGCCGCTGAACACCACCGCCCGACCGGCGGTCTGCATCGCCCGTTCGATGGCCGCCTCGCCGGAGAGCCCGTGGGCGCGCTCCTCGCGCCAGCGGACGACCACGAGCAGCGAGTAGTCGATCGACACGCCGAGGCCGATCAGGGCGATCAGGAACTGGACGATCGGCGAGACTTCGGTGATCGTGGTCAGCCCCCAGACGACCAGGAAGGTGGTGAGGATCGAGGCGATGGCCATCATGATCGGAACGATCGCCAGGAACGACCCGAACACGAACGCGAGGACGAGCAGCGCCCCGAGGCCGCCGAGCATCGCCTCGAGGAGCACGCCCGGGCCCCTTGCCGCCGCCGCTCTGGACGGACAGCGCGTCGAAGCCGGTGAGGTGGACGGGCTCGCCGGCGACGGTGACCCCGGCGAGCGCGGCGGTCGCGTGTTTGGCGGCTTCGGGGTTGCTCTTCGAAGGCCTGCTTGGGGTCGGGCGGGGGGTAGGCGAGGACGAACGTCGTGTGGCGGTCGCCGGAGAGGAACGCGGGGCTGTGGGTGCTGGCGTAGCCGGTCAGACGCGGTGCCGGGGAGCGTGCGTTTGCAGGCGGGTTTCGACCGACCGCAGTTCCCGCTGCACCGCCTGCGATCCGGCGGAGCTTCCCGCGGGCAGGGTGACGACGGCGAGCAGCGGCGCGCCGTTGCCGCCGGTGCCGTGGAAGTCGCGGGCGATCTGCTGGTTGGTCACCCAGCCTTCCTTGCCGGGCACCGAGAACTTCTGTTTGAGCGCTTTGGTCGCCGAACCGGCTGAGGCCATGCCCACGATCGTCAGCACGACCCAGAAGGCGACCACGATGCGTTTGTGTGCGAGTACCCAGCGAGTCAGGGTTGCCATGCCGATGCTCCTTTCCACGCCGGCGGTGCGGCGAGCGGTGAACACGAATCGAAAACCAAGACCGCCGCCCGAGCGGAAACTCATCGCTACGTCCGCACTGGTTCGACTCGAAACGATTCCGGGCAGAACGATTTATAGCATAAGTCGTTCCGGGCGGTTATGATCTTTTTGATATGAAGACGAGGGGCAGCGGGGAGGTCGCAGATGGCGCGCCGGTCGGCGAGGTGGTCGCTGATCGACCGTCGCTCCACTCCGGCCCGCCGTTTCACTCGGTCGGCTTCACGGTCTCCTCGGTCGGCTACGCGGTCGGCCGCCGTTTCCACCAGACCCTCGCGCCACTCGAGCTGGAACCGCGCGAGTTCGCCCTGCTGCGGGCGGTCGGCGCGGCGGAAGGCCAGTCCCAGCAGGCGATCGGCGAGCGCCTGCAGATACCGGCGAGCCGGATGGTGGCGTTCGTCGACGCGCTGCAGGCGCGGGGCCTGCTCGAACGCCGCCATAACCCCCAGGACAGACGCACGCGGGCGCTGCACCTGACCGGCAAGGGGCGCAAGCTGCTCGCCCGGGCGTTCGTCCTGGCGGCCGAGCTCGAGAGCGACCTGTGCGCAGGGCTCAGCAGGGCCGAGCGCGATCGACTGCTGGAGCTGCTGTGGCGGGTGGGCGTGCGGTTGGGTCTGTCCGAGGGCGCCCACGCGGCGCACGCCCACGCGGCGCTCGCCGAGGAGTACCCCACGCGACTCGCCGACGAATAGCAACCGGTGAGGGCGAGCTGCTGGTCCCTTGCCCTGCTCGATGATCGTTTCGATCGCCCGTTTGATCTTGGTGTAGAAGTTCGTCGGTCCCGACCTGTACTGATCTTGTGAACTCTGATTGACGGGCGGGAGCGGTTGGGTTAGCCTTTGTTTGCGCAGCTGCGGGCTTGCGAACAGGGCGCGCGTCGGCGTGGTCGCAAGCTCGACAGCACAATCCGAGCAAGGGAGCCATCGTGCCGATCAGCCCGCAGACCTATCCCGGTTTCGTATTCAAAGGTGTCGAGAAGCCCGCTGCCGAGCCCGTCCTCGACCTCGGCCCACTGGCACAGCTGGTCGGCTCGGATGGCAAAGGACTGTGGAAAGGCTATGGCTTCAACACGATCTGGCGGCCGCATCCGCTCGCCGAAGGCCACGACCGCTTTCTCGAGCTGAACGTCACGTCCGAGAAGCTCGAATTCACGACAATCCCCGGCAAGATCCCCAACCGAGGGTTGCTGATGCCGGACATCAATATGTTCGGCATCACCTACATGCAGCACATCGAAGGAGTCGACCCCGTGGAAGGACTGCACATCGAGCCGGGCATCTGGGCGCACGTCCCGCCGACGACCGACCCGAACGTGCCGTCGACGGTGGTGCGGATGGCCTCTATTCCGCACGGCACGACGATCCTCGCGCAGGGCGAAGCCAAAACGGACCCCGGTGGCCCGCACATCGTCCCGAACAACATCATCCCGTTCAAAATCGGCGAACCAGCGCCTCCAAACTCGGACTTCGCCCAGGCTGAGGCGATCTTCACCGAGCTCAACCTCGCGACGCCCACGCCGTTTCGTCAGGTGTCGAAAGCGGTGACCCAGAAGATGGTCGAAAATCCGAACAGCGTGATCGAAAAGGCGATCGAAGGGCAGGACATCAAGGAAACGACGGTCCTCATCGTCTCGACCAAGCACGAACCGGTCCCCGGTGGCGGCACCTCCAACACGGCATTCCTCGAAGATGGGAAAAACCCCCCGGGCGGCAACGCCGACGCCGTCGAGGTCGACGCGATCTTCTGGATCGAGACCGTCGCAGGAGCATACGGAGAGCCCGACAAACTGCAGCTCCAGTATACACAGCTCGTGCAGCTGGACTTCAACGGTCTGCGCTGGCCGCACGTGACCGTCGCGACGCTCATCAAAGTCTGATCTGTGCACGCCGCCGAGGACTACGACGCGATTGTGGTCGGATCTGGCTTCGGGGGCGGGATTGCTGCGTGCCGGCTGGCGGAAGCGGGGCGGCGCGTGGTGGTCCTGGAGCGCGGGCGCCGTTGGGGCAAGGACGACTTCCCGAGCAGGCCCGAGCAGACGCCAGAGGCGTTCTGGCATCCGACGCTCAACCCCGACGGGCTGTTCGACCTGCGGCTGATGAAAGACCTGTCGGTGATTACCGCCGCGGGCGTCGGAGGGGGCTCGCTCGTGTACGCAAACGTGCAGCTGCGGGCGCCAGGGGAGGTGTTCATGCGCGGCTGGCCGCGGGCGATCAGCCGCGCCGAGCTCGACGGCTACTACACGCGCACCGAGGAAGCGCTGATGCCGGAAGAGATCCCCGAAGAGCTGCCGAAGATGCGCGCGTTCGCGGCCGCGGGGCACAAGGTCGGCAAGGACGCGGAACGCCTGCCGCTGGCGGTGAACTTCGCGGGCGATCGCGACCACCCGTTCAGCGGCGTACACCAGGAGCGGTGCGCAAACCTCGGCCGCTGCGACCTTGGCTGCCCGATCCACGCGAAGAACACGGTCGACATCACGTACATCGCGCGAGCCGAACAACACGGCGCCGAGGTCCGCACGCATCAGGAAGTGCACACGCTCGTTCCCCCTGCGGAGGCCGATCGACGGTGGCGCGTCGGCTACCGCGGCCTGGGGAGCGAAGAAGACGGCGAGCTGACCGCGCCGGTGGTGGTGCTGGCGGCGGGCTGCTTGGGTTCGAGTCGGCTGCTTCTGAAGAACCGCGGCCGCCTGAAGGACCTCTCCCCCGCGCTCGGCAGCCGCTTCTCGGGCAATGGCGACGCGCTCGGCGCCGCGTTCGATCCGCGAGCTGGCGAGCTCGGCGCCGCGCATACCGACTTTGGGCCGTCGATGACGAGCAGGCTCGACTACACGGCGGAGTACGGGTTCATGCTCGCGGACGGCGGGCTGCCGACGAACTTCGGTGGGCTGCTGGAGATCGTGCGCATGATCGACACGCTGCACGGCTGGCGGCGCCTGCTGTTGCGCGGCGAGCGCCTGCTGGCGGCGCTCGGTCTGAGCGACCGCTCGATCACCCACCGCCACCTGCGCGCGCAACCGCCGCCGCGGCCGATCGACGACTCGCTGGTGTTCCTGATGCTCGGCCGGGAAGCCGCCGAGGGGCAGATGCGGCTGACGCCGCTGTTCAAATGCTTCGACATTCGCTGGAGCAGGAAGCCGAGCGAGGGCCTCTTCTCGGCGATGCGGGAGGTCACGGAAGAGATCGCCCGCCGGGTGGAAGCGGAGCCGTTCTTCGCCCTGGACACGTGGCCGCTGAGCGGCTACATCACCGTGCACCCGCTGGGAGGCTGTCCGATGGCCGACGACCGGCAGCGAGGCGTCGTCGACGACGCCGGCAAGGTTCACGGCTACGAGGGGCTGTATGTGCTCGACGGGTCGATCGTTCCCACCGCGCTGGGGGTGAACCCATCGAAGACGATCGCCGCGCTCGCCGAGCGGGGCGTCGAGAAGATGATCGACAGCCGCGCAGGCGGGCTGTGGCCATGAGCGCGAAGGCGATCGAGCGAAAGCGCTGGCGCAACGACACCGGCAACCAGCGGATCTACCCGCTGAAACAACGCACCCCCACGACGCTCGAGGAGCTCCGCGAGATCGTCCGCGAAGCCGAGCGCGACGGCATCGCCGTGCGGGCCGTCGGCTCCGGGCACTCATGGTCGGACGTCGCGCTGACCGACGGGATACTCGTGCGCCCCGAGGGGTTGACCAAGCCGCTGGAGCTCGACCGGGCGCTGCTGCAAGCCGGGGCCGGCGACCCGGACGAGCACGCCGGCACCACCCTCGTGCAGGTGCAGGCGGGGATGCGAATCGCCGAACTTAACTCCCACCTACAGGCGAGGGGCCTGGCGCTGCCGAATATGGGCGGCTTTGACGGACAGACCGTCGCCGGGGTGATCTCGACCTCCACCCACGGTTCGGGGATCGCCTTCGGGCCGCTGTCGGACCTCGTGCGCTCGCTCGACCTCGTCGCGGCAGGGGGCGCCGTCTACCGGATCGAGCCGAAAGGCGGTGTCACCGACGCCTCTGCCTACAGCGCGAGATACCCCGACCATCGGCTCGTGCAAGACGACGACTGGTTCGACGCCGCGGTAGTTGGGGTCGGCTGCATGGGCCTCATCTACTCGGTGATCCTCGCCGTGCGGCCGCTGTTCTACCTGCGCGAGAAACGGTGGCTGAGCACCTGGGCGCGGGTGCGCGACGAACTCGCACAGGGCCCCGGTAGCCCCGTCCTCCGGGAAAGCGCGCACTACGAGGTCCTGTTCAACCCTTATCCGCCGAAGAAGAGGAAGCTCGAGGACGTCGAATGCCTGATCACCACCCGCAGCCCGGTGGAGCCATCCGAATACCGTCACGACCACCGCCGCAGCCGCAGCTTGCTGATGGAATTGGCGGCGCGCTTTCCGCTCACGCCCCTGCTCATCGACCTCGCCGTGCGGCTGTGGCCGCAGATCTCGCCGTTCCTTATCTCGAAGGCGCTCAAGGCGCTGGTGAACGACGACTACGTGAACATCAGCTACCGCGTGTTCAACATCGGCGCGGCCAACTACCTGCCGGCGTACTCGGCTGAGATCGGCGTGCCGATCGACGATGGCGACCTGCATCTGAAAGCTGTAGAGACGATCATCGAGGTCGCCGCGGACCGCCGGAAGCTGGGCGGCGTCTACCACAGCTCGCCGATCTCGCTGCGCTTCGTCAAAGCGACCCGCTCGTGCCTGTCGATGATGGAGGGACACGACACGATGATGATCGAGCTGATCATGTCCAAGCACACGATCGGCGGGATGGAGCTGCTGGGCGCCCACGAACAGGCCCTGTACAAGCTCCACGGGCGTCCCCACTGGGGGCAGGTGAACTCGCTGACCGGCAGTAACGGGCTCGTGGAGAAGATGTACCCGCATTACGCCGATTGGCGGCGAGTCCACGAAGCGCTGAACGCCAGCGGGGTGTTCGACAGCCCGTTCAGTAAGCGCGTCGGGTTCTCCAGCGCCACGTTCGATGCCTGAGCCCGCGCCCGTGAGCCATCCGGCATCGCCCGGCGACCCCGAGCTCACGGGCGGGCGGCGCACGGAGCTGCCCGAGGTGCTGCTCGTGCTCGTGCTCTCGCTGGCGCTCGTCGGCTACGTGTACGCGATCGGCTGGGTGATCGCATGCGTGCGGCTGGCGGCCGTGCGACTTCCGGTCAGCTTCTCGCTGCCGAGCATCGGCAGCGCTGCCAACTTCGCCACTGGCGGGCAGGCGGTGCTGGTGATGGCGATCGTCTTCGCGGTGATGTGCGCATTCGCCTACGCGGTCCACCTCCGTCGCTGGAACCAGCACGCGGAGGAGTGGCGGGAGATCCTCGAGCGCGACCGCACGAGTGCGCGCGAGCGCTACCTCAGGCGCCAGCCGCTCAAACCGAAGCCCCCGAAAGCCGTGCGCGTGCACTACGACAGCAGGGCGCAGGAAAACCTCGTGCGGGTGATCGCGGGCTTCAACGTCGGCGTGCTCGCCGTGGCGGTCGGACTGGTCGGCGGCAGGCTCGCGAAGACGGCGATCGACCAGCTTTCGCCCGGGCACTGGTGGGCGCTGTTCGGGCCGTGGGCCGCCTGCTCGATCGTCCTCGCCTGGCTGCTCGCGCTCGTGAACCCACTGAAAGGCGGACGCGTGGCGCACGCCCTGCTCTGGCTGGTGGTCGCCTGCGTGGCGTTGGTCACCTCGGCGCCCGTCGGCCTGCTCGTGCTCACGTGGATGGGCATCGGCACGCTCGGGCGCCGCTACGGCGGGCGGGCGCTGCCGGCCTCCACATTCGAGTTCCTGCGCTCACCGCTGCCGTGGGCGCTGCTGACGATCTACGCGCTCGTGGCGCTCTGCTACTCGGCGACGCCGCCGGTGAGCTTCTCGCAGACGATCCTCGAAACGAGGAGCGGCAGGCGCCTCGGCGGCTACCTCGGGCGGACTGGGTCGGGCGTGTACATCGCCTACTGCACGCCACTCGCCGACGCCACCTCCTACGAGGACCGCGTGCAGGTGATCCCGGCGAGCGCGATTCGCTCGACCACCGCCACCAACGTGGACTTCACGCTCGACACCAGCTACCGCCCGTCACTGCCCACGCTCGCGCTGCGCGCGTTCGGCATCGACACGCAGACCGTCGCGTGGATCCGCCCGGAACTGAAGGAAAGGAGCGCGCCCTGCGCGGGCACGCCGCCGCCGCAACCGAACACGGGTTTCGCGGCGCCGGAGCTCGGGCCGGGCATCTACGCCGGTCCCTTGCCGGCGAACGGCGTCGCCCGCGACGGCGAAGCGCCGATCGAAGAGACGACGAAGAACGCGCCAAGGATCGCCGCGCTCGCCAAGCGCTTGCAGCCGACGGTGCTGACCTCGGTGACCGACCCCTTCTGGCCGATGTCGTTGGGGGCGCTTCTGGAAGACATCGGCAGCGACGGGCGGCGAGCGTGCGTGCACCCCAACGCCAGCCACCGGCCGTGCCCGCCGGGATCGGCCGCGACGGTGGCCACGCTGAATCCGGCGACGAGCTCACCCGAAGACTTCCTCGAATACCCCGTCACACCTCCCCTCACCCACGACCCGACCAAGCAGCTCGAAGCGTTCCTACGCGGTCAGCTCGGGCGCGAAACCCCGCTGCCCTCAGCCCAGGAAACGCTCGCCGATCCGGGCGTCCTCGATCCGTGGGCGACCGCCCAGGTGTACTTCTACTACGCGGGCCCAGCCGACAGGCTGAGATGGCCGGCGCCCTCCCCGGCGGGCAAGGAAAAGAACCTGCTCGCGCTGGAGTACTGGTTTCTGTACCCGTACAACTACCTCCCCACGGTCGTGAACTCGCACCTGATGGAAGACGCGCCGATCGCGGGCGATGTGGTGAGCACCGACCTGCACCAGGGCGACTGGGAGCACGTGGCGGTGCTGGTCGAACCAGAAAGCGGGCGACCGCGCTGGCTGTACATGGCCCGTCACGCCAACGAGGGGAACTTCTTCCCCTGGGACAGCCCGCAGCTCAGCTTTGAAGGCGGGCACCCGATCGTGCAGGCCGCCTACGGCGGGCACCCCACCTACCCCGCCGGCTGCGGCGGGCGACCCCGCCATCTGAAACCAATCGACGGCCGCCTCGCCGACTGGCTGGTGTGCGGCCCGGGGAGGTTCGCGTTCCGCGCCTCCACCACGCCGCTGGTGGACCTCGCCCACACGCCGTGGGCCTGCTGGCAAGGCCACTTTGGGGCATCGGCGCCCGGCGCGGTGCAGACTGCCGCACAGAGCACCAACGCGATCGTGCGCACGCTCGGACGCGAACTCAAAAGCTACGTGTACGTCGCCGGGCCCCGCTCGCCGCTGTGGCAGGCCGAGAACGGGCACCTGCAAGCCGAAGACGGTGAACACGAACACAAGCCGAGCTCAGGGCCCTGCCTGCTCCCCGAAGGCCCCGCGACCCTCGAGCACGAAGCCGAACGTGAAGGATCGCAACCACCCGGCCGCAGGGCGGCCCACTGAGAGAGCCCGTACGTGACACCGCGCAGATGCTCCCAACGGAGATCAGGCTATTCCGTGCTGGTAGGCGTAGCGAACCGCCTGCGCCCGGTCGCGCGCACCGGTCTTGTGGAAGATCCGGTTGACGTGGGTCTTCACGGTCGCTTGGCTGACGACGAGAGCCTCGGCGATTTCGGCATTCGATAGCCCGCTCGCGATCAGCTTGAGGACCTCTGCCTCCCGAGGCGTCAGGTCGTCGGGGAGCGGCTGCGCTGCCGCGTCGGGGATCGGTTTGGGGTGAAGGACGGCGGCCACGAGCCGCTGTTGTACGATCGGGTCGAGGTGGGTCTCACCGGCGACGAGGGCTCGGATGGCGCGCTCGATCTCCTCGGCGCTCGCGTCCTTGGTCAGATAGCCGCGTGCGCCGGCCTGTAGCGCGGGGAACAGCGATTCGTCGTCGGCGTAGGTCGTGAGCACCAGCACCTGTGTGTCGGGTAGTTCGTCACGGATATTGCGCGTGGCCTCGGCGCCCTCCATCCGCGGCATGCGTAGGTCCATCAGCACGACGTCCGGGCGCTCGGTCTGTGCGAGCTCTACCGCCTCGACGCCGTCGCACGCGGCCCCAACGACTTCGACTCCGTCGATCAGGCCGACCAGCATGCTCAGCCCATCGCGCACAGTGCGCTGATCGTCAGCCACCAGCACCCGGATCGGCGCTCTACTCACGCGGGCACCCGCAGCTCGACAAGCCAGCCCGCGTCGGTCGGGGCTGCGTGCATGCTGCCGCCGGCCCGTTCCAGCCGCTCGAGCATGCCCGCGAGTCCCCGTCCGCCTCCCACGTCGGCCAGCCCGGCTCCGGCCGGTGGGGCCGTGGCTGGGACGCGGTTCTCAACGCTCAGCGTGGTGTGATCGGGCCCGTAGCTCAGGATGACAGTGGTCTGGGCGCCGGGGGCGTAACGAGCGACATTGGTCAGCGCCTCCTGTGCGCCGCGGTAGAGGGCGAGGCCCGCGTCGGCGGGCAGCGTGCGGGCGCTGCCCTCGACGCGAAGCGTCACCTCGAGGTCCATGTCGGCGCTGAAGCTGTCGATCAGCGCCTCGAGCTCGCCTGCGCCAGGCAAATGCTCGCCACGCAGCGCGCCGACCGCCTGCCTGGCGTCGGTGAGCCCGTCCCTTACGAGCTCGCCTGCGCGGTCGATCGCCTCGCGTATCTTCGTGGTTGCCTGCTCGCGCTCCGCGAGCAGGCGGGCGCCTTGGAGCTGGATCGCGGCTGCGGAGAGCGAATGCGCGAGGACGTCGTGTAGCTCGCTCGCGATCCGGCCGCGCTCGGCGATCGCCGCCGCCCGCGTCTGCTCCTCGCGTGCGTCCTGTAGCTGCGCGAGCAGCACCTCGGTCCGGTCCTGGCTCTCGCGAGCCTGCTTGAGAAAATACGCGATCAGGCCGAGCAGCGCGCACAGCAAGGTGGAGGCGAGGACCGCCGAGGAGGAGCTACCGGCGAACGCGGACGCCACATCGAGGGCGGCGGTCATAGCGCAACCGAGCATGATTGCGAGCACCACCGGAAGGCGGACGAGGGCCATCCACACCGCCGCACCGACCGCGAGGCCGGCCGCGCCACGCGGCTGGGACGCCGCGAGCGCGACCCCGGCGGCGCCCATCGCCGAGATCACCGCCGCCTGCAACCCGATGCCTCGCTGGATGAACCAGTTCCGGACTGCCACGGCCACCGAGATGGCGAAGACAGAGAGCGCGAGCGCAACGCCGAGCCCATCCCCGTGCCACGCGGGCCGCGGGTGCCCGCTGAATGTCCCGACGGCGACGACCGCGATCATGGCCATACCGAGCGGCCGCAAAGCGTCCCGTTGGCCGCGCAGCCGCAGAGCAGCGCGGGTTTGCGCCTCTGCGACCCGCACGCTCTCGCTGCCGGCGGCTGCCGGCGTCCCCACGACGCTCGCGGGCTCTTCGGTCACGGTCACCTGTGGTAGACGATAAAGCGCGCCAGCCGAGGAATCGTTTCGGGGCGATCACGCCGCGGCGGGGATCGCGACCGCGCCGGGCGTCTGCGAGGCGGTCAGCCGGCGGGCGCGAAGCTGGACCGTCACCAGCCTGGCGCTGACCTCGACCAGCGCCATCGAGACCAGTGCAGCCGGCCACGCCGCCGCTCCGATGTGATTGGCGATGCTGTAGGCGCTGACCGCGTGGTAGGCGCCGTGGTGCACGGCGTACACGAACACGAGCCGAGATGTGATGCCAGCGATCAGCAGCGCGCCGGCGATCCAGCCGACGCGAGCAAGCGTGCCGCCGTCGCCGCTGATGCGAATGTGGGTCGCGAACCCGCCGAGCAGGCCCAGGGACAGACCGACGCAGGCCAGCAGGCCGACCAGCATGAGGTCGTTCCCGGCGGTCGGGACCGAGTGCACATACATGCGCCCGACAAAGAACACAACAACCATCGGTACCAGGAAGGAGCGGGCATCCACCTTGCGCTCACGCGCCTGGCGGAGGACCACGAGGACGAACACTGCGTTGATGAGGTAATCGGTAGTAGTCATGGCGCCATCCTCGTCTGATCGAGGCGTGCTGTCGTCGGAGCACGGGTTGAACCGCGGGTTGATCTCACCCTCAACCCTCGGGTTGACGCCCACCCAATACCGGGTAGGGCCAGAGCCCGTGGATGCCGTTCGTGGAGCCGCCGGACGCACCGCCAGGTGTGTGATCTGGCGCGTGGGAACCACTATGGCTCGGCGTGGTGCTGTGGCGCGAAGCCGACCCCGAGATGTGTTGCGAGGGTGGCCAGCTGCTTGTCGGCAGTCCAAAGGGCGGTGTCGGGGGTGAGTTTGCTCGCGGCTAGGAGTTGCGCGTCGACGTAGCCGATGCCGGTCCCGTAGAGGTGTTGCTGCTCGATCAGGCGAAGGAGCTCGCGGTCCTCGGGGATGCTTGCCTGGGGCAGGTCTCCCAGCAGCCGCAGGATTCCTTCGCGGCGGGTGAGGTTTCCGAGCGCGAGCTCGCCGGTGACCCATGGGTGCGCGAGGACTGCGTCGTTCTCGAGTAGATCGACGAGCGTTGGGTCGCCCTTCCGCAGATGGTTGATCCACACAGAGGTGTCGACGAGGATCACTGTGGCTGGCTGCGGCGTCGTGGCACTTCGCCGAGAGTTGGCTCGCTCCCGCCGAGCCGCGCTAGACGTCGTGCGCTCTCGCGCTCCACCAATGCGCACAGCGCCGCCCGTACGAGCGCGCTCTTTGAGGTGGTGCCGGTGAGGCGCTGAGCCTCAGTGACCAGATCGTCGTCCAACGCCAGTGTCGTTCGCATGAGAGCCTTCCCTTTAGGACGTTGTTGAAGCATCAAATGATGACATATATCGTGCGCGCTGCTGCCCGCATGGCGTCGTCACCCTGAACGTCCGCATGCGAGCAATACCTTTGCCACGGTGGACGAGGCGATCATGGCGAGCTGAAGTCAACGTCCGCACGGGTCTGATGCGAACATGTCTTCGCATGGCGGGGGCAGGATTCGAACCTGCGAAGGCAGAGCCAACGCGTTTACAGCGCGTCCCCTTTGACCGCTCGGGAACCCCGCCAGGGCGGTCGTCAGTTTAGGGCAGCGGGTCGGTTCCGGGACGCTTCGCTGGACTTACAGCCGCTGAGGCAGGAACCGGCCCGATTCGTCCCGAAGCGTAGACGGCTGTCGTATCGATAACGGCGATCACAAACGCCAGTGCTGCTGCGGATCGGGGTACGGAGTGCACGAGCTGAAGACAGAGGAGCTTGTACGGGTGGCTTGGGACGCGTTGCCGTCGTCTCACCGTCGGCTGCTGACGCGGGTGGGCGCATCTCAATGGGAGATCGTGGATGAGGGCCTTGGCGGCGCGGCCGGGGAGCGCCTCAGGTCGGCCGACCAGACGCCGCCTGGCAAGGCGCAGATGGGTGCAGACAACAAGGCCCTTGGCATGTGGGTACCCGACCTTCGTTTGGTGCTCATCAATGAGATGCATCCGGAGATTCTCAGCGCCGATCGCGCGACCCGCGAAGCTCTTCTGACTTGGGTCGCATGGCACGAGTGGGGGCACGCGTTGAGCGTGACAGGCCATTCAGCCCATGACCCCGACGAGGGTGCGAGGCTGCTGGCGTTCGCGCCGGCCGAAATCCGCGAGCGCATCCGACACGGGAACTATCCTCGCCGAGAGTACATCCATGAGCTGATCGCCGAAACCTATGCGCTGCTGATGCGCGAAAGCGTCGAGGGGAGGGCAGGAAAGCCACCATGGCTGCCAAACGAGATCACGAGATCTACGAGCTGATGACGAGGATCGGGACATGACGCCGCGGGCTCGTGGCTTTACGTTGGCGCCAGGCGAAACCGGAGAGCGGTTTCTAGCGGTACGCGATGAGCTGCTTCGCAGTACGGGCATCGAGCCCAACTGGCCCGGCGCCGCGGAGATCAGGCGCAAAATCGAGGCTGGCGAGCTGGGCACCTGGCACGGAGGCTAACTCCGTGCGACCATGGTTATACGGACTCTGTCAGAACGAACAACTCCACGGAACTCGGCGAGCACGCCCATCGGTCCGGTCGCCGGGACGGCCCGCCAGCGCCCGGCGACCGGACCGCCCCGGCTCAGGACGCCTCGCGCAGCTGCTGGGCTTCGGGCAGCGTCTGCAGCTTCTTGAGCGTTCGGTTCTCGATCTGGCGGACGCGCTCGCGGGTGATGTTGAACGCCCGGCCGACCTCCTCGAGCGTGCGCGAGCGCCCGCCGACGATGCCGTAGCGCATCTCTATGACCTCGCGCTCGCGCCTGGGCAGGCAGGCGAGCACGCGCAGGACGTTCTCCCGCCTCAGGGCCTCGGAGGCGATCTCGAACGGCGACTCGGCGGAGACGTCCTCGACGAAGTCGGCGAGCGCCGAATCATCCTCCTCGCCGACGGGCTTCTCGAGCGAGACCGGCTGCTGGGCGATGCGCATGACGTCGCGCACGTCTCGGACGGTGCACTCGAGTTCAGTGGCGAGCTCGGCGGGGGTGGGCTCGCGCCCGAGCTGCTGGATCAGCCGGCGTTCGGTGTGGATCAGCCGGTTGAGCCGCTCGACCATGTGCACGGGGATGCGGATCGTCCGGCCCTTGTCGGCGAGCGAGCGGGTGACCGCCTGGCGTATCCACCAGGTGGCGTAGGTCGAGAACTTGTACCCGCGCCGGTAGTCGAACTTCTCGACCGCCCTGATCAGCCCTAGCGAGCCCTCCTGGATCAGGTCGAGCAGGGTGAGCCCCCGCCCGACGTATCCCTTGGCGATGGACACAACCAGCCGCAGATTGGCCTCGACCATATGCTGCTTGGCCAGGACGTCCCCGCGCTCGATCCGCTTGGCGAGCGTGACCTCCTCCTCGGCGCTCAGTAGGGGTACGCGACCGATCGAGCGCAGGTACAGGCGCAGCGAGTCGAGACTCGGCTCGACGGTGGTGTCCAGCTCGGGCCGCTTGAGCTCCTCGAGGTGGGCGTGCAGGCCCTCGATCTGCTCGCTGCCGTCGTGCTCGGCCGTCTCGCCGACGACGGCGAGCGCGGGGTCGTGGGCGGTGTCCGCCAGATGGCTCTCCTGCGGAGCGAGCCCGCCTGAGTCGCGTCTCTGCCCGTGCAGATCCAGCTCGGGCGCGGACTCGCCGGGCTCGAGCAGCTCGATGCCGTGCTCCTCCAGATAGCTGAGCAGGTCCTGCGTCTGCTGGCCGGAGAGCTCTGCCTCCTCGACTGCCGCGGCCAGCGCCTCTGCAGTCAGGAATCCTCGTTCCTGACTCTCGCCGATGATCCCCTGCAAGTCCTCCAATTCGACCACCGCTGTGTCCGTGGCGGTCAACAGACCCTCAAGCTTCTCGCTCACGTGGACTCTCCCAACGACCCTTGTGACTCCCCGTCGAAGCGACCATCCGCTCCGACCTCACTTGTACCGACGCTAGGCCTCCCGTGCGTTGCGTTTGTGTTAGATCGGCAGCTTCGCTGCGCTTCTTGTGCCTCACCGGCTCCCGGTACCCGCCATCCCCAGTGATGCTCAGGCGGATCCGGTGAGCTATGCGTCGAGTGATACCAGAATCCGGCGCCAGGGGGCGTGGTTGGCGCGGAGGGGGGGTGCCCCGTCGGGGCGGCGATCGCCGGCGGTGGCTCCCACGGGCGCGCTAGGCTTGGCGGCGATGCAGGCGAGATGCTCGACACCTTTGCCGTCTGCTCTCGTAGGCTTCGGCGAGGACGTCCAGGCGCGTGTGCCCGTCATTCCCGTCGGGCTCTCCCGGGTGGGCGTGACGGGCGTCGAGAAGGTGGTTCGCATCCGCGACGAGCTGTTCTTCGCGCGGCTGGACTGCTTCGTGGACCTCAGCCACCAGCAGAAGGGCGCGCACATGTCGCGCTTCGAGGAGGTGGTCAACGAGGCGATCGCCGAGGTCGTCCTGAGCGAGTCGCCGTTTCACGCGGAGACGCTTGCGCAGCACATCGCCGAGCTGGTGCGCGCCCGCCAGGGCGCTGAGCGCGCCGAGGTGACGATCGCGGCCCGCTATCCAGAGCACAAGCGGGCACCGGTCTCGGGCGTGCAGACCCAGGAGATCTACACCCTGCACGGGCGGGCGGTGGCCTTCGAGCACGGCACCCGCCGCGTGGTCGGGGTGTCGGCGACGGGCATGACGGCATGCCCGTGCGCGCAGGAGCTGGTTGCGGCACGGGCCCGTGAGCGGCTCGCCGCGGACGGCTTCTCAGGGGAGCAGATAGACGGGATCCTGCAGAGCGTCCCGGTCGCCACCCACAACCAGCGGGGCCTGGCCACGCTGCAGATCGGCTGCGTGGAGGGGTGCGACAGCGAGATCGATGCTGCGGCGCTGCTGAAGATCGCCGAGTCGAGCATGTCCTCGGAGATCTACGAGCTGATGAAGCGCACCGACGAGGTGGAGGTGGTCGAAAAGGCTCACCGCCGGCCGCGCTTCGTCGAGGACTGCGTGCGCGAGATGATCGCCGGGGTCGTTCGCTCGTTCGACGGGCTGGACGGCGCCAGCTTCGTCTCCGCGCGCCAGGAGAACCTCGAGACGATCCACCAGCACAACGTGGTGGCCGAGCGCCACGGCCTGCTCGCCGAGCTGCGCGCGGAGATCGACTCGGGCATCCCCGCCGCCCATCAGACGAGCCTCGAGGAGTGGCTCGACGCGGACGCCCGCGCTCAGCGGCCCGGCTGAGCCTCGGTCTGCTGCATCCGGCGGCGCAGCCCGAAGAAGTAGTCGAGCCCGGAGAGCACCGTCACGAGCACGGCCGCGTACAGCAGGGCGGAGACCCACAGCGGCTGGCCGTGGACGGCTATGACCGCGAGGATCGCGGCGATCTGCAGGCAGGTCTTGACCTTGCCGAACATGCTCGCGGCCATCACGACGCCCGCCTGGGTGGCGCCGAGGCGCAGCACGGTGACGGCGAGCTCGCGGGTGATGATCACCATGGCCACCCATGCGGCCAGGCGGTGCAGGGAGACGAGCGAGATCAGCGCGGCGACGATCAGCAGCTTGTCGGCCAGCGGGTCCATCAGCTTGCCGAACGTTGTGATCGAGTCCCGCGTGCGGGCCAGGTAGCCGTCGACGAAGTCGGTGAGCGAGGCCAGGGCGAAGACGATCGCGGCGAGCACGTCCCCGGCGGGAGTGTTGCCGAGCAGGGCGACCACCAGCACGGGCACGAGCATGATCCGGACAACGGTCAGCGCATTGGGTAGGTTCAGTGGGAACACGTCTGCCGACATTATCTCCGCGAATACGCCTGCCGACATTATCTCCGCGAATCGAAAGGACCGCGCGATGAACAAGCGCACGCTCGGACCGCAAGGGCCCGAGGTCTCGGCCATCGGCCTCGGCTGCATGGGAATGTCCGCCTTCTACGGAGCGACCGACGAAGCGGAGGCGGTGCGCACGATCCACCGCGCGCTGGAGCTCGGCTGCAACTTCCTGGACACCTCGGACATGTACGGCCCGCACACCAACGAGCGCCTCCTGGGTCGCGCGCTCAAAGACCGCCGCGAGCAGGTCTTCCTGGCGACCAAGTTCGGGATCAAGCTCGAGCCCGGGGGGCCGGACGGAACGCCGCGCCGCTCGATCGACGGCCGCCCGGAGTACGTCCACGAGGCCTGCGACGGCTCGCTGCAGCGCCTGGGCGTCGATCACATCGACCTCTACTACCAGCACCGGGTCGACCCGAGCACGCCGATCGAGGAGACGGTCGGCGCGATGGCCGAGCTGGTCGCCGAGGGCAAGGTCCGCCATCTCGGCCTGTCGGAGGCGAGCGCCGAGACCATCCGCCGCGCGCACGCGGTGCATCCGATCACGGCCCTGCAGAGCGAGTACTCGCTGTGGACCCGCGACGTCGAGGCCGAGATCCTGCCCACGCTGAAGGAGCTGGGGATCGCGTTGGTCGCCTACTCGCCGCTCGGCCGCGGCTTCCTCTCGGGGCGCTTCTCCTCGCCGGAGGAGCTCGACGAGGGCGACTTCCGCCGGTATGCGCCGCGCTTCAGCGGCGCCAACCTGAACCACAACCGCGAGTTGGTGGCGCGCGTGAACGATCTGGCGGCCGAGAAGCAAGTCGCGCCGGGCCAGCTGGCCCTCGCCTGGGTGCTCGCAGGCGGTAAGCACATCGTCCCGATCCCCGGCACCAAGCGCGTGTCCTACCTGGAAGAGAATCTGGCCGCTGCGGACATCGAGCTGAGCGAGGAGGAGGTACAGCGCATCTCCGAGACCGTCCCGACGGCGGCGGGCGCACGCTACGACGAGCAGGGCATGAAGGGGGTCAACATCTGAGCGGGTGGCGAGCGGAGACCTCGCTCTCCACGCGTCCTCAGTCTCTCGCGCGTCCTCCGTATAACCATGGTTATACGGAATTTGCGGAGAGAGAATCGAACCCCGCGCCCGACCCCCCGGCCACCCGCAAGGGGCATCTCTTCTCAGTACCCGACTGAGTAGAAGCTGATGCGCTTGCAGCCGTCGAGCTTGTAGTGCGCCAGCGCGTGGTGGCTGGTGAACACCACGATGTTCGGGTTCTGGCAGTGGATCACCCCGGAGTTCTCGTGGGCGTGCACGACGGTGTCGGAGTTGGTGCCGGTCCAGACGTAGTTGACGGTGTCGTTGGCGTAGATGAAGTTCGGGCCGTCGCCGGCGTGGATGACGGCGGTCTGAAAGGACGGCCAGCCGGACTCGTGGTAGTCGCCCCAGATGACGTCGCCGGCATCGCCGCCGTAGATCGTGTCGTCGCCGTAGCCGCCGAGCAGGTAGTTGTGGACGCCGGGCCGGCCTCGCAGCACGTCCGGGCGCCCGGCGGGACCCTTGTCCATGACCAGGTGCTGATCGCCGGGCCAGCCGGCGTGGCTGGTCATGGCGAGCGCGGGCACCACCGGGGCGAGCGCGGCCAGGGCGAGCGCGGCCAGGGCGAGCGCGGCGAGCAGCGCTGCCGGCAGGGCTCGAACGCTAGGGTGGGGGGAGATGCCACTGATACCTATGGTTATAGAGCGGACCGCTCGCGGCGAGCGCGAGTTCGACATCTATTCGAGGCTGCTCAACGAGCGGATCATCTTCCTGGGGACGCCGATCGACGACCAGGTGGCAAATCTGGTGGTGGCCCAGCTGCTGCACCTCGAGAGCGAGGACCCGGAGAAGGACATCTCGATCTACATCAACTCCCCGGGCGGCAGCATCTACTCGGGCCTGGCGATCTACGACACGATGAAATTCGTCAAGCCGGACATCCACACGATGTGCGTGGGCGTGGCCATGTCGATGGGCTCGCTGCTGCTGGCCGCGGGCGCGAAGGGCAAGCGGGCGGCGCTGCCGAACTCGCGGATCCTCATCCACCAGCCCTCGGCGGGCTTCGAAGGCCAGTCCACGGACATCGAGATCCACGCCCGCGAGATCCTGAAGGTGCGCGAGCGGATCGACGAGATCTACGCCGAGCACGTCGGCAAACCGACGGCCGAGGTCCGTGAGGACATGGAGCGCGACCGTTTCTTCACCGCCGAGCAGGCGCTCGAGTACGGCCTGATCGACAGGGTCCTAGAGAACCACTGAAGCCCGCGCGGCCCGGCGAGCTCGGCGCTCCGGCGACCCGTGCGCAGGATATTCTCGCGGGCGCCCCATGGCCGGCATGACACCTCTCGAGCGCTCAGTCCTGCTGCTGATCGCCGTGTTCACTGCGCTCGCCGGAGTCGCCGACCATGGGAGCTGGGCGGCCGTCCCCCGCTTCGCGCTCGCCACCGTCGCCCTGGCCGGCCTCGCCTGGGTCGTCTCGTTCGCCACCGAGCAGCTGGGCGAGCGCTTCGGGCCGGGCGTCACCGGGATGCTGCAGTCGACCCTCGGCAACCTGCCCGAGCTGTTCGTTGTGATCTTCGCTCTGCAGAAGGGCGAGCTGGTGGTCGCCCAGACGGCCCTCGTCGGCTCGGTGCTCGCCAACGCCCTGCTCGTCCTCGGCCTGGTCATCGTCGTCGGCGCCCGCCGCGCGCCCGACGGCCTGATGCGCTTCTCCAAGCGCCTGCCCAAGGACACCGCCACGCTGCTGCAGGTCGCGGTGTTCATCATCGTGCTCCTCGGCCTCTCCCTCGCCTCTCACGATCCGGCCAGCCACCACGTCAAGGCCATCTCCGCCGTCGGCGCCGTCTGCCTGCTGATCGTCTACCTGGCCTGGGTGGTGCCCTACCTGCGCTCGGACCACACGCCCGGGGTCCAGGAGGCGCGGGACGAGCCGCCTGCGCCATTCCCCGAGGACGCCTTCGCCCGCGCCGGGCTCGCGCCGGGCACCCGGGCGACGCGGCCGCCGGCCGACGCCGCCGGTCCGGGCCCGCGGCTCTCGCTGGGTCTGACCCTGGGGCTGCTGATCCTCGCCGGGACCGCCTCGGCGTTCGTCTCGGACTGGTTCGTCAACGGCCTGGAGCCGGCCATCGCGATCCTCCACCTCTCCCAGGCGTTCGCCGGCCTGGTCATCGTTGCCATCGCCGGCAACGCCGTCGAGAACACCGCCGGCCTGGTGCTCGCCTACAAGGGCCGCTCCGACCTGGCCATCTCCGTGGTCAAGAACTCGGTCGCCCAGATCGCCGCCTTCCTGTTCCCCCTGCTCGTCCTCGTCTCCTTCGCGCTGTCCACCACGCTCACCTTCGCCCTCGCGCCCGTATACATAGGAGCGCTGGTGCTCACCGCCCTGATCCTCTGGCAGGTCACCGGCGACGGGGAGGCCGCCGAATTCGAGGGCTGGGCGCTGGTCGTCCTGTACGTGATCCTCGCAACCCTCACGTTGTACGAGTAGCGACCCTTCCGCCGCCCCCGACAGGGGGCCATCATCAAAAAACGGAAACGCTCAGCCGCGCACCAGGCCGCTGATCAGCGCGCCCGCCACACCGCCCGTCGCCGCCGAGGACGCCGTCGAGTCCACGCCCTCCAGCGGCGCGATGAACAGCGTCTGGATCGCCAGCCTGCCCGGGCCGGTGAAGCGGTTCCACGTGAGCTTGCCCCCGCCGCCGAACATGCCCGACTTCAAGCCCATGGTGATCGCCTCGAGCTTCACCGACGGGTCCTTGTACAGCCACGCCCCAGCCTCCACGTCCAGCTGCTCGCCCTCGTCCAGGCTGACGAGGAACACGTTGCCGTGCCCGTGCAGCCACACCAGCGCATCGCCGTCCGTTGCCCGGAACTTGTCCATGAAGAACCCCGAGCCGCCCAGCACCATGTTCTGCACGCCCTTGATGCGTTCGAAGGTGTAGTCCAGATTGTCCGTCGCCGCCACGAACTGGTGCTCGCGCACATCCAGGCCCTCTCCCTGGCGCAGGTGCAGCGGCACGCACTGGCCGGGAGAGTCCCTTGAGAACGCGATCCGCCCCGAGCCCGACGTGCGGGTCACGAAGAACTCCATGCCCGCGATCTTGCGCTTGATCGCCCCCGGCAGTTTCTTCAGCTCGACGTTCAGCTGCGTCTCCTTCCACAGCAGCACATGGTGCTCGAACATCACCGCCCGGTTCCCGATCTCGATCTGCAGCTCCGGGACCAGCTCGCCGCGGATGTGGTAGGTCACGCCTGCGAACGTCTCGTCGTGGACGCTCGCCTGGATCGGCTCGGGTAGGTGCATGCGCGTGTCTCCTTCTGTTCGGTGGCGGATCGGCGGCCCGAGCTTCGCGGTTTGCGCGCCCGCAGTCAAGGCCGCCGCCACGTGTTGTCGGGGGCGAGTTCATCGGACTCAAAGCGCGCTAGACTGCTTGCACCTCGCGCCTGGGCGGGGTTTTTCTTCGCCTGGGGCGCCTTCACCAACGACGCAGGGATTTCCGATCATGGCTCGCGGAGACGTCCGAATCGCTATCACCCTCGCCTGCGAGGAGTGCAAGCATCGCAACTACCAGACCAACAAGAGCAAGCGCAACAACCCCGACCGGGTGGCCCTGCGCAAGTACTGTCGCTGGTGCCGCAAGCACACCAGCCATCGGGAGACCCGTTAGCGCGGGAGCGCTGCCGTGGCTCGTGACCGCAAACGTGCAAAGCAGCGCCGCATCCGGCGAGGCAACACGGCCGGTGGCCGTGTCCAGGCCCCGCCGCCCAGCCAGCCGGTTCGTCCCGAGCTGCCCGGCTCGCTCGACCACGCCTCCGGCGAGGTCGACGAATTCGACGCCGCCCTCGTCCGCGGCGCCGGGGGCGTGCCCGTGGACGCAGACGGCGGTATGCCGGCAGATGTCGGCGGCGGCGGTGTCTCCGCGGACCCAGAGCATCTCTCCGAGCGCGAAATTGAGGACGAGTCTGAGGACGAGGGCGATCTCAGCGAGGACGAGATTCAGGAAATCGCAGGCTCGTCGGGGTCCGGTGGGCGGGGCGGCCTTGCCACCCCTGAGCAGGCCTCGGGCGCTCCCCAGCGGGGCGGCAACCGCGCGATCGGCTTCCTCCGCGCCAGCTGGGCCGAGCTGCAAAGAGTCCAGTGGCCCGACCGCCGTCAGGTCACCCAGGCGACAGCCGTCGTCCTCGGCTTCGTCGCCATCGCCGGCGCCTACCTCGGGCTGGCTGACTATGTGGCCAAGGAAATCGTCGAATTCATCCTCTGACGTCCGATGACCTTCGCATCTCTGCGTCCTCAGTCGCTCGCGTGCCAAGCACGCCACGCTCCCTGCGTCCTTGATCTGCTCGATCCTCGGACGTCAGAGGGCGTCGCCCACCATCTCGCCAACACTCCATCCGGGAGCCTGTGAATGTTTCGCTGGTACGTCGTAAACACATACTCCGGGCACGAGAACAAGGTCAAGCACAACCTCGAGCACCGCGTGGTCTCGCTCGGTCAGCAGCGGGCCGTCCGCAGCGTGGTCGTGCCCACCGAAGCCGTCGCCGAGATGAAGGACAACCAGAAGATCACCGTCGAGAAGCGCACAATGCCCGGCTACGTGCTCGTCAACATGGAGCTCAACGAGGACTCCTGGGGCGTCGTCAAGGGCACCCCCGGCGTCACCGGCTTCGTCGGTGCCTCCCAGGAGCCCGTGCCGCTCACCCAGGTCGAGGTCGACCGCCTGCTGCACAAGGAGATCGCCACCGCGCCGCGCACCCGCGCCCAGTTCTCCATCGGGGAGTCCGTCAAGGTCGTCTCCGGCCCCCTCTCGGACTTCTCCGGTGAGATCTCCGAGATCAACGAGGATGCCTCCCGACTCAAGGTGCTGGTATCAATCTTCGGGCGGGAGACGCCCGTAGAGGTCGGGTTCGACCAAGTGAAAAAGCTCTAGACATGGCCAAGAAGATCCTCACAACCATCAAGCTGCAGGCGAATGCCGGGCAGGCGAGCCCCGCCCCGCCGGTCGGCCCTGCGCTGGGCCAACACGGGATCAACATCATGGAGTTCTGCAAGGCGTTCAACGCCCAGACCCAGAGCGAGACCGGGACGGTCATCCCGGTGGTGATCACCGTCTACGAGGATCGCTCGTTTACGTTCGTCACCAAGACCCCCCCGGCGGCCGTCCTAATCCGCCAGGCGATCAAGATCAACAAGGGCTCCGGCGAGCCCAACCGAGTGAAGGTCGGCACGATCACCCAGAGCCAGCTCCGCGAGATCGCCGAGCGCAAGCTCGCCGACCTCAACGCCAACGATGTCGAGCAGGCCGCCAAGATCATCGCCGGAACAGCCCGCTCGATGGGAGTCGACGTCACATGAGCAAGCACGGAAAGCGCTACTCCGAGATACTCGCCAAGGTCGACCGCGAGCGCGAGTACGAGCCCGCAGAGGCCGTCGCGTTGGTGCGCAGCCTCGCGAGCACCAAGTTCGACGAGTCGATCGAGGTCCACATCCGCACCGGGCTGAACGTACGCCACGCCGACGAGCAGCTGCGCGGCACCATCGCGCTGCCCAACGGCCTGGGCAAGGACGTCAAGGTCGTCGTCTTCGCCCAGGGCGAGAAGGCCCGCGAGGCCGAGGAGGCTGGCGCGGACGTGGTCGGCGGCGACGATCTCGCCAAACGCATCGAGGACGGCTTCGACGACTTCGACGTCGCCATCGCCACTCCCGACATGATGTCCGTCGTCGGGCGCCTTGGCCGCGTGCTCGGGCCGTCCGGCAAGATGCCCAACCCGAAAGTCGGCACCGTCACCATGGATGTGGCCAAGGCCGTTGAAGAGTCCAAGGCCGGCAAGGTCGAGTACCGCACAGACCGCACCGCGATCGTCCACCTCATCGTCGGCAAGGCCAGCTTCGAGGAGCGCAAGCTGCTCGAGAACTACGCCGCGGTGATCGAAGAGATGGTCCGCGCCAAGCCGTCGGTCGCCAAAGGCCGCTACCTGCGCTCGATCACCCTCACCTCGACCATGGGTCCGGGCGTCAAGGTCGACCCGAGCAAGACACGTGAGATCCTCGAGGAGGCCTCCGCGGCTACCATCGCCGCCTAGCGCCACCATCGAACAGGCCACCAGAGACCCCCGGCCGCCGCACGGCAGAAGTCCGGGACAGGAGCCCAATGAACCGAGAGCAAAAGGCTGTGGCGATCGCCGAGATCGCCGCCAACATAGATGAGTCCGAGGCGGTCTTCGCCGTCGACTATCGCGGCATCACCGTCGCGCAGGTCGCCGAGCTGCGCGCCAAGCTGCGCGAGGCCGACGCCACGTTCAAGGTCGTAAAGAACTCGCTCACCGAGCGCGCCGCCGACCAGGTCGGCGCCGAGACCCTCAAGGGCCACCTATCGGGTCCCACCGCCCTGACGTTCGTTCGTGGCGACATCGCCATGGCCGCCAAGGCCGTCGCCGACTACGCCCGTGCCACGCAGCTGCTGCCCTTCAAGGGCGGGCTCATGGACGGTGCGCCCGTCGATGTCGACCAGATCCGCTCGCTCTCCCGCCTGCCCTCCCGCGAAGTGCTCTACGGCCAGCTCGTCGGAGTCGTCGCCTCGCCCATCGGCGGCCTCGTCCGCTCCCTCGGCGGTCTACTCGGCGGCCTCGCCATCGCCCTCGGCCAGGTCCGTGAGCAGAAGGAAAACTCGACTTCAACAACTTCAACAACCCCGGAGGACTGATTCATGGCTACAGCCACCAGTACAGAGGATTGGATCGAGGAGCTCAAGGGCATCTCCGTGCTCGAGCTCGCCGAGCGGATCAAGGCGCTCGAGGAGGAGTTCGGCGTCTCAGCCGCGGCCATGGCCGCGCCGGCCGCAGCTCCGGCCGCGGGCGGCGGCGGTGACGGCGCAGGCGCCGAGGAAGAAGCCAGCAGCACCGTCGACGTCATCCTCACCGGCGCCGGCGACAAGAAGATCCAGGTGATCAAGGTAGTTCGCGCCGCCACCGGCCTTGGCCTCAAAGAGGCCAAGGCGCTCGTCGACGAGGCCCCCAAGCCGGTCAAGGAGGGCGTCGAACGCGAGGAGGCCGACAAGCTCAAGCAGGAACTCGAGGAGGCCGGCGCGAGCGTCGAGCTGAAGTAGCCCGGCGCTTGGCGGCCGCGGCGCTTGTGGTACCCGCGGCCGCCGATCTTTAAGTTTCGCTCACATTCGCGCATTTTCCGGTAGAGTCTCGGGCGCTGGTCAATAGCCGCAGCCGTCCGGCAGTCCGACATCGCGCCACATACGCGGTTGTCGAGGGCGGGGTCCGTGAGCGCCGGCGGCCCTTCAGGGCATCGATAGTCTGTGCTATCTTTGCTGGTCGCGCCTCGGCGCCCTCCTCTGCCCGTGTATCGCCCTCCGAAGGAGTCATTTCTTGGCTGCTGCAGATGCTCTCCGGACGCGCCGAACCTTCGCGCGTCTCCAGAAGACCGTTGACGTTCCCAACCTCATTGACATTCAGCGCCGCTCGTTCGCGTGGCTGACCGACCCGAAGACCGGCGGTCTGCGCGAGACCATCGACGACATTTCGCCGATCGAGGACTACACCGGCAACCTCGCGGTCCAGTTCGGCGAGTTCACGTTCGACGAGCCCGTCGCCTCCCTCGAGCAGTGCCGGGAGAAGGACCTGACGTTCGCCCGTCCGCTGACCGTGACCGTCGCGTTCATCAACCGCGAGACGGGAGAGATACGCGAGCAGTCGGTGTTCATGGGCGACTTCCCGTGGATGACCGAGCGTGGGACGTTCGTCATCAACGGCACCGAGCGCGTGGTCGTCACCCAGCTCGTGCGCTCTCCGGGTGCGTATCTGATGGAACCGAAGGACCGCGAGAAGCAGGTGTTCATCGCCAACCTGATGCCCGCCCGTGGATCGTGGCTGGAGCTGGAGATCGACAAGAAGGGCAAGGTGTTCGTCCGCATCGACCGCAAGCGCAAGCTGCCCGTGACGGTGCTGCTGCGGGCCATGGGCTACGCCAGCGACGAGGAGATCCTGCGGCTGTTCGAGAACTCGCTGTACATCCGCAACACGCTCGAGTCCGACACCGAGGCCACCCGCACCGAAGAGGGCGCCCTGATCGAGCTGTTCAAGAAGCAGCGCCCGGGCGAGCCGCCGAGCGTGGACAACGCCAAGGCGCTCCTCAACCAGCTGTTCTTCGACCCCAAGCGCTACGACCTGACGCGCGTCGGGCGCTACAAGCTCAACTCCCGGCTCGGCCTGGAAGTTGACATCGACACGCGCACGCTCACCCACGACGACATCCTGCAGCTGGTTCGTGAGCTGGTCGCGCTACCCAAGCGTCTCGGCGTGCCCGAGGACGGCGAGGTCGAGATCAAGGACTACGCGGCCGAGGCCCTGAGCATGCCGCGCGAGCCCGTGGCCGAGCACCTCGACGAGTACGAGCACTTCGGCAACCGCCGTCTGCGCACGGTCGGCGAGCTGATCCAGGAGGCGTTCCGGATCGGGCTCTACCGCATGGAGCGCGTCGTGCGCGAGCGCCTGACCACCGAGGACGCCGACACGATCACCCCGCAGACGATCATCAACATCCGGCCGGTCGTGGCGGCGCTGAAGGAGTTCTTCGGCTCTTCCCAGCTCAGCCAGTTCATGGACCAGACCAACTCGCTCGCCGGCCTCACCCACCGCCGCCGTCTCTCCGCGCTGGGGGCCGGAGGCCTGACCCGCGAGCGGGCGCCGATCGAGGTCCGCGACGTGCACCCCACCCACTACGGGCGGATGTGCCCGATCGAGACCCCCGAGGGTCCGAACATCGGCCTGATCGGCTCGCTGTCGTCGTTCGCCGAGGTCTCCGAGTACGGGTTCGTGACAACGCCCTACCGCGTGGTCAAGGACGGTGCGGTAACCGAGGAGGTCCGCCACCTCGACGCCACTCAGGAAGAGGAGCTGCTGATCGCCCAGGCGAACACGCCGGTCGACGAGAAGACCGGCCGCCTGAAGGGCACCGAGATCCTGTGCCGCACGCAGGCCGGGCAATACGTCACCGTCGGACCCAAGGACGTCGATCTGATCGATGTCTCGCCCGAGCAGATCTGGTCGGTGGCGACCGCGATGATCCCGTTCCTCGAGCACGACGACGCCAACCGCGCGCTGATGGGCTCCAACATGCAGCGCCAGGCGGTGCCTCTGCTGAAGGCAGACGCTCCGCTCGTCGGCACCGGCATGGAGCGCCGGGCGGCGCTCGACACGGGCGACGTGCTGCTGGCCGGCAACGCCGGGACGGTGGAGTTCATCGACGCCAACCAGATCGTCGTCCAGACCACCGACGGCAAGAAGGACGAGTACGAGCTGCAGAAGTTCATGCGCTCCAACCAGGGGACGCTGATCCACCAGAAGCCGCTCGTCGGTACCGGCCAGAAGGTCCAAGCGGGCGACGTGCTCGCCGACGGCTCCTCGACCGACAAGGGCGAAATGGCGCTCGGCAAGAACCTGATGGTCGCGTTCATGTCCTGGGAGGGATACAACTTCGAGGACGCGATCATCCTGTCCAAGCGCCTCGTTCAGGACGACGAGCTCACCTCGATCCACATCGAGGAGTACGAGATCGACGCCCGCACGACCAAGCTCGGCGAGGAGGAGATCACCCGCGACATCCCCAACCGCTCGGAGGAGTCGCTGCGCAACCTCGACGACCGCGGCATCGTGCGCGTGGGCGCCGAGGTGATCTCGGGCGATCTGCTCGTCGGCAAGGTCACGCCCAAGGGCGAGACCGAGCTGACGGCCGAGGAGAAGCTGATCAGGGCGATCTTCAAGGAGAAGGCCCGCGAGGTCCGCGACACCTCGCTGAAGGTTCCCCACGGCGAGGGCGGCGTGGTGATCGACGTCAAGACCTTCAGCCGCGACGCCGGCGACGACCTACCGCCGGGCGTCAACGACCTCGTGCGCGTGTTCGTTGCCAAGAAGCGCAAGATCTCCGAGGGCGACAAGCTCGCCGGGCGCCACGGCAACAAGGGCGTGATCTCCAAGATCGTCGACCAGCAGGACATGCCGTTCCTGGAGGACGGCACCCCGGTTGACGTGATCCTCAACCCGCTGGGCGTGCCGAGCCGCATGAACGTCGGGCAGATCCTCGAGACCCACCTCGGGTGGGCGGCCGCACAGGGTTGGTATGACGACGGCACTGAGGCTTACAACGCGGCCCACGCGGACAGCGGCAGCGGGCGCGTGTACGTGTCCACCCCGGTGTTCGATGGGGCGACCGTCGCGGACGTGGACAACGCGCTGGTCAAGTGGCAGGACGCCCACGACCGGCCGGATCCGCATGGACATCGACAAGTCCCGGCGCGTCGGCGAGCAGGCCTCGGGGAAGATGACCCTCTTCAACGGTCGCACCGGCGAGCCGTTCGAGGAACAGGTGACCGTGGGGTACATGTACATCCTCAAGCTCCTACACCTCGTCGACGACAAGATCCACGCCCGCTCGACCGGCCCGTACTCGCTGGTGACCCAGCAGCCGCTGGGCGGTAAGGCGCAGTTCGGTGGTCAGCGCTTCGGCGAGATGGAGGTCTGGGCGCTCGAGGCGTTCGGCGCCGCCTACACGCTCCAGGAGATGCTCACGATCAAGTCCGACGACACGGTCGGCCGCGTGAAGGCCTACGAGGCGATCGTCAAGGGCGAGAACATCGCCGAGCCGTCGATCCCCGAGTCGTTCAAGGTCCTGCTCAAGGAGATGCAGTCGCTGGCGCTCGACGTCAACGTCGTCTCCGAGGAGGGCCAGCGCACGGAGATGCGCGACGAGGACGACGATCTGCTGCGCGCCGCCGAGGAGCTTGGCATCGACCTGTCCGGTGTCCGGGCGATCGCCGGCGAGTCCAGCGACGAGTCGTTGGAGAGCGAGGACAGCACAGACGCACAGGCGCCGGCGGACACCGACGGTGCCAGTGAGGACGGGTCCGCCGTCGAGGAGACGGTCGGGGTCGAGGAGAAGGTCGCCGTCGAGGAGCCGGTCGGGGTCGAGGAGCTGCTCGACGCCGACCTGGCCGTGCCCGACATCGACCTCGAGGGCCTGGACAGCGAGGAGTCCCTGCAGCAGTTGCCCGATTCACCCGCGAGCGAAAGCACACCCAGATGATCGACATAAATAATTTTGACGCCATCGAGATCAGCCTCGCCTCGTCGAAGCAGATCCGCAGTTGGAGCTCCGGCGAGGTGACCAAGCCGGAGACGATCAACTACCGCACGCTGAAGCCTGAGAAGGACGGCCTCTTCTGCGAGCGGATCTTCGGTCCGACCAAGGACTGGGAGTGCTACTGCGGCAAGTACAAGCGCGTCCGCTACAAGGGCATCGTGTGCGAGCGCTGCGGGGTCGAGGTGACGCGCTCGAAGGTCCGTCGCGAGCGCATGGGTCACGTCGATCTGGCCGCGCCGGTCAGCCACATCTGGTTCTTCAAGGGTGTGCCCAGCCGGATCGGCTACCTGCTGGACATGGCGCCCAAGGAACTCGAGAAGGTTCTGTACTTCGCCGCATCGATTGTCACCTGGGTGGACGATGAGGCGCGCGCCAAGGACATGGACTCGCTGGAGAAGGAGGTCAACAAAGTCCTCGACGCCTACGCCGCCGAGCGGGAGGAGCGCGTGCTCGAACTGCGCGAGTCGCTCAAGCGCCGCGAGAAGTACCTGCAGAGCGCCAAGCAGACCAACTTCAACGACGAAGACCACCTGTGGGCGGACTCGCTCGACATCAACCTGTCGAAGATCTCAGACGAGGAGCGCGAGAAACTGCTCAAGGAGCTGCGCAAGGCCTTCGAGGCCGACATCGCCGACACCGAAGCCTACATAGAGGACGCCGCCGAGCGGATGCGCAGCGTGTGGGAGCTCTTCAAGACGATGGAGCCCAAGCAGATCGAGCACGACGAGACGACCTTCCGCGAGCTCAAGGAGCGCTTTGGCTCGCCCTATGGCTTCGGCGAGTACTTCCGCGGGGGCATGGGTGCAGAAGCCATCCGCGACCTGCTCCAGCAGGTCGACCTGGAGGCCGAAAGGGTCGAGCTCGAGGACCAGGTCAAGACCGGCAAAGGCCAGAAGCAGGCCCGCGCGGTCAAGCGCCTGAAGGTGGTCTCCGCGTTCATCCAGTCCGGCAACAAGCCCGAGATGATGGTGCTGGACGCCGTGCCGGTGATCCCGCCGGAGCTGCGCCCGATGGTCCAGCTCGACGGTGGACGCTTCGCGACCTCTGACCTCAACGACCTCTACCGCCGCGTCATCAACCGCAACAACCGCCTCAAGCGGCTGCTCGACCTGGGCGCGCCGGAGATCATCGTCAACAACGAGAAGCGCATGCTCCAGGAGGCCGTCGACGCGCTGTTCGACAACGGCCGCCGCGGACGTCCGGTCACCGGGCCGGGCAACCGCCCGCTGAAGTCGCTCTCGGACATGCTCAAGGGCAAGCAGGGGCGCTTCCGCCAGAACCTGCTCGGCAAGCGCGTCGACTACTCAGGGCGTTCGGTGATCGTGGCCGGCCCCTACCTGAAGCTGCACCAGTGCGGCCTGCCGAAGATCATGGCGCTGGAGCTGTTCAAGCCGTTCATCATGGCCCGTCTGGTCGAGCGCAAGTCGGCGCAGAACATCAAGGCGGCCAAGAAGATGGTCGACTCGATGATTGCCGAGGTCTGGGACGTGCTCGAGGAGGTCATCCACGAGCACCCGGTGCTGCTCAACCGGGCGCCCACGCTCCACCGACTCGGCATCCAGGCGTTCGAGCCGCTGCTGGTCGAGGGCAAGGCGATCCAGGTTCACCCCCTGGTCTGCCACGCCTTCAACGCCGACTTCGACGGTGACCAGATGGCCGTGCACCTCCCCCTCTCCGCGGAGGCCCAGGCGGAGGCGCGCATCCTGATGCTCTCCTCCAACAACATCCTCTCCCCGGCCCACGGGGCGCCGCTGGCGACCCCCACCCAGGACATGATCCTGGGCGCCTACTACCTCACCTATGGCCCCGAAGCGGATGAGCTGTCGAAGATCGATCGGGCCACCCACCAGCCGCGGCCGCACGTGTTCCGCACCGCACAGGAGGCCGAGCTCTCCTACGAGGGAGGGATGGTCAAGTTGCACGACCTCGCCGAGTTCCGCGCCTTCGGCCGCGAGGGCGGCCATGTCCTGACCACGGTCGGGCGGATCATCTACAACGATCGCATCGAGCGGGCGCTGTCGGAGGCGCTGGGCGACGAGTGGGACGCGACCAAGTACACGTTCGTCAACCAGTCGATGAAGAAGCGCGACACCACGCGGCTGATCGAGCTGCTCGTGCAGACCTACGGCGCGACGACCATCTCGCTCGTGCTGGACGCGTTCAAGGACCTCGGGTTCAAGTACGCCACCCAGGCGGGCATCACGATCTCCAAGAACGACGTGGTCGTCCCCCCGGAGAAGCAGGCCATCCTCGACAAGTACGACAAGCTGGTCGGTGACATCACCGACCAGTACGACGACGGCCTGATCACCCAGGAGGAGCGCCACGAGGCGGTGGTCGAGCAGTGGAACGCCGCCACCGACGAGGTCGCCGAGGCGATGATCGCGAACCTCGACACCCTGAACCCCATCTTCATGATGGCCAACTCGGGTGCCCGCGGTTCCTTCAAGCAGATCCGCCAGCTGGCGGGCATGCGCGGGCTGATGGCCAACCCGAAGGGTGAAATCATCGAGCGTCCGATCAAGGCCAACTTCATGGAGGGCCTGTCGGTGCTCGAGTACTTCATCTCCACGCACGGCGCGCGAAAGGGGCTGGCCGACACCGCCCTGCGCACCGCCGACTCGGGCTACCTGACCCGACGCCTGGTCGATGTCGCCCAGGACGTGATCATCCGCGAGGCCGACTGCGGTACCGAGGAGTACATCGAGATGCCCGTGTTCAAGGACGGCGGGGACCCCAACGACGTGCTCGTCGGGCGGATCGCCGCCAGGCCGATCACGACCAAGCGCAACCGTATGCTCGCCGAGCAGGGCGCCGAAATCGGCCGCGAGGAGATGGCCGAAATCGTGCTCGCGTTCACCGACGACCACGAGAAGGGCGTTCCGGTCACCGTGCCGGTGCGCTCGGTGCTCAAGTGCGAGGCCCCCAGCGGGGTCTGCCAGGCGTGCTACGGGCGGGCGATGGCTACGGGCGCGCTCGCTCAGATCGGAGACGCCGTCGGGATCGTCGCCGCGCAGTCGATCGGTGAGCCGGGTACCCAGCTGACCATGCGCACCTTCCACACCGGAGGGGTCGCCGGTGCGGACATCACGCACGGTCTGCCGCGCGTGGTCGAGCTGTTCGAGGCGCGCCGGCCCAAGGGCCTTGCGAAAATAGCCGAGGAGGACGGCGTCGTGTCGATCGAGGAGACCGACAAAGCCCTCACGGTTGTCATCACCGACGAGGCCGGCGAGGAGCACCGCCACGCCTTCCCGCGGCGCACGCGGCTGTTCGTGAGCTCCGGCGAGAAGATCAAGGCGGGCAGGCAGCTCAACGAGGGGTCGGTCTACCCGCACGAGCTGCTCGCCATCCGCGGACGGACCGAGACCGAGCAGTACCTGGTCAAGGAGGTCCAGGAGGTCTACAAGTCACAGGGCGTGGACATCAACGACAAGCACATCGAGCTGATCGTCCGCCAGATGCTCAAGAAGGTGCGGGTCGATCAGAAGGGCGACACCGACTACCTGCCCGGACAGTTCGTCGACCGCTTCGAATTCGCCAAGATCAACGACGGGGTGATCGCCGAGGGCGGTGAAGCCGCCCAGTTCGAGGACATCATCCTGGGCATCACCAAGGCCTCGCTGAACACCGACTCGTTCCTATCGGCCGCCTCCTTCCAGGAGACGACCAAGGTCCTGACCGATGCGGCGCTCGAAGGCAAGATCGACCGCCTCAACGGGCTCAAGGAGAACGTGATCATCGGCAAGCTGATCCCGGCGGCGACCGGCCTGAAGCGCTACCGCCGGATCGAGATCGAACCGTCTGAGCCGTTGCCCCGCGCGATCGACGACGTCGGACTGCTCGACCAGGACGAGATCGCAGCCGAGCTGGGGCTCGCCGGTGGCGAGGGCTTCAACGGCGGCTACGGACACGAGTTCGACGCCGATCTAGCCTCCCTCGAGAAGATCGGAGCCGGCAGTACAGACCCGGGCTTCGTCGAGGAGCTGGCCGAGCTCGAGATCCCCGAGGAGCCAGCCGGCGAGGAGTAGTCAGTCCGGCTGAAGCTCCCTCGCCCACGCGCCCACGCCGCCAGCAGCTGGGTCTCCCGAAGCGTGAGCTCGGAGAGGGCAAGCAGGTGCGCGGCGGCTGCGGACGAAAGGAAGTGGGGTGTGCCTTCGATCGAATGGAACGTGCTGGCGATCGACCGATGTCCGGTGGACGCCCGATGTCCGGGGGACGTCCGGGCAGGAAAGCCGAACAGCGAGATGACGCCGTCGATGTCGACCATCAAGAGGGGCTTTGTGCGCATGGTTGCGAGCGTTGGGCGATCTTCTGCTGCACGTGGGCGACCTTTAGATTGCCCACAGGTTGGTGGGGCTACTCTGTTGCTGACGGTCGATTCGCCTAGGTCGTTCCGGCGGAGTAAAGCAGCGGGTCACCCTGGCCGATGACCAGTCCGTCTCACCCTCCCACCCATGACTCTTGATCTAGGCATACTCCTGGCCCTCGCGTGCGCGTTCGTCGCGAACCTGGGCTTCTTCTACAAGTACCGGGGCGCCAACTCGGTGCCCAAGGTGCAGGTGCTGCACCCACTGCGCTCGACCAGGAACTTGTACTCCTCCAAGTGGTTCGCCCTGGGCATGATCATCGCGACGCTCAGCTGGGGCCTGCACGTGGCGGCGCTGGCGCTGGCGCCGATGTCGGTGATCCAGGTCTCGCTCGCAGCCGGCGTGGTGTTCATCGCGGTGATGGCCGAGCGGCTGTTCGGCTTCCAGGTCGGCCGCCGCCAGTGGGTGGGCCTGTCCCTGACGGCCGCCGGGCTCGTGCTGCTGGGCATCACGCTCCCGGCCATGCACGGCGCGCACTTCGAGCTTCTCGCCCGCGGCGATGATCGGCTTCGAGGCCGGCCTGTTCGGACTCGGCGGACTGCTGCTGATGGGGCCGCGGATGGGCGGGCCGGTCGAGCACCACGGCGTCATGCTGGGGGCCGCCTCGGGCATTCTCTTCGGGGTCTCCGACACCGCCATCAAGGCGCTGACGGGGATCACCGGCGCTCACGGCCTGCTCGGCCTCATTCTGAGCCCATGGCTGGCGGTGGCGATCTTCGCGTCGATCCTCGCCTTCTTCGCCTCGGCGCGAGGGCTGCAGGACGGCGAGGCCGTCCCGGTGATAGCCGTGACCGGCACGGCGGCCAACATCGCGGGCATCGCCGGCGGGATCGTCGTGTTCGGCGATCCGATGGCCGGGAGCACGGTGGGAGTCAGCCTGCAGGCGCTGGCCTTCGTGCTGGTGCTCGTGGCCTCGGCGCTGATGCCCGCGCCGGTGCGCGCGGTGGGCATCGCCCAGGCTGCCTAGCGTCGCGAGGCGTCTCGCGACGCTCGCACTGCTAGCATCTCACCTCGATGCCGACGACCTCCCAACTCGTGCGCAAGGGCCGGGTTACGCCCAAGAAGAAGCTCGCCACCCCTGGATTGAAGTCGGGGAAGGGTCGCAAGAAGAAGGTCGCCGCTCCGCAGCGGCGCGGGGTGTGCACCCGCGTGTACACGACCACCCCCAAGAAGCCTAACTCCGCGCTGCGGAAGGTCGCGCGCGTGCGCATCTCCGGATCGATCGAGGTCACCGCTTACATCCCCGGCGAGGGACACAACCTGCAGGAGCACTCGGTGGTGCTCGTGCGCGGCGGTCGCGTCAAGGACCTCCCGGGTGTTCGCTACAAGGTCGTCCGCGGCACCCTGGACGCCGCCGGTGTGAGCGATCGCAAGAAGGCACGGTCGCAGTACGGCGTGAAGAAGAAATAAGAACAGATGCCCAGACGCGCAGCCGCCCAGATCCGCCCCGTCGAGGCGGACCCGCTCTACCGCTCCAAGCTGGTCCAGCAGGTGATCAACAAGGTGATGCTCGACGGCAAGAAGTCGACGGCCGAGCGGATCGTCTACGACGCCCTCGCGCTCCTGGCCGAGCGCAGCGACAAAGAGCCGGTCGAGACGCTGGAGGCGTCGATCAAGTCGCTGACGCCCAGCCTCGAGGTCAAATCGCGGAGGGTTGGCGGCGCCACCTATCAGGTGCCCGTCGAGGTGGCGCCCAGGCGCGCGCGCACCCTGGCTGTCCGCTGGCTGGTCGAGTTCGCCCGCCAGCGCCGCGAGAAGACGATGGCCCAGCGGCTGGCCAACGAGCTGATGGACGCCCAGTCACAGCAGGGCGGTGCGTACAAGCGCAAGGACGACATCTACCGCATGGCCCAGGCCAACAAGGCCTTCGCCCACTACCGCTGGTAGGACGCCGATGACCGGCGCTAGCCGGCGTCCTCGATCGCTCGTGTGCACAGCACACTTCGCTCACTGCGTCCTTGGCTAGCTTGGTCCTCGACGCCCTACAGGTAGGGGTCCGAACCCGCGCATGCGCGGGTTCGCCGAGTGGCGCATGCGCCACTCGGAGGCAACGCCACATGTGGCGTTGCCCGGGCCGCACATGTGCGGCCCGCCGGTCGGCGCATGCGCCGACCGGAAAGCATCTAAACGAGCGCGTGTGGCGCAGCCGGTCAGGACCTGCTGGCGCCGGGGCGAACCTTCGTGAACGTCCGGTCGAACGCGCGTCGGGGCCGGGATACGGTGGCCCGCTGGCGTGGTCTGTTTCGGCTCGTCAGGCTTGGGGTCAGACACACGCTCGAACTAGCGAGCCGGGCCGTGTCTCGGCGACTTCAGCGTCTGTTTCGGGTCGGATGTATGCTGACAGCGCTGTCGCAGCGGTCATGTGGCATGGGACGAGTGTCGAGGAGATGAGCATGGCGGACGGCCCCCAAACGGTCTGAGGTCGCGGCTTCGTGGATCGGTGCAGAGGATCTACCTGTGCATTTCGCGAACGCCTTCGCCGGTGTGGTTGGCCCCAACGCGGTGTTCTTGAACATCGGCTCGGTCGTGCCTCCTGGCATCACCGGCGCGACCACAGAGGAGCGCGAGGCTCAGGCGCGCTCCATTGCGTACGTGCCAATCAAGCCCATCGCTCGGATCGCCCTCGCCCCGGGGGGCCTCGACGAGCTGATAAGGGCGCTTGAAGACACGCGCAGCAACTACCAAAATCTTAGGAGCGTCATTGATGATGAGGAGCAACCATGATTGAAACGATCACGCTCAACCCTGCCGCCCCGCCCGTCAGCATGCTCGAACAAGTGGACGCGTCGCCGATGGCGAGCAACAACCTCGACCTGCTGCCCCGTGTTGCTCCGGCGTTCATCCGCGCTGATGAGGCGTATTTCTGGTCGTTCTTCTGGCAGCGGGACGTGCGGGAGTCGATGGAGGCGCTCGCCGCGGGCGACTACGAGGACTTCGACTCGGACGACCCGAACGAGGTCACGCGGTGGCTGTTCCGGGTTGACCATGAGCGCTGAGGGTGGCGCTCACCCCGCTGCGGGTTCCGAGGAACCTGAAGAAGAAGCTTGAGAAGAATACACCCGAGATGCAGGCTGCGATCGCGGCCTGCCTGCGCCAGCTACAGGAAGACTGGACGCACCCGAGCCTCGGATGCAGCAAGCTGGGTGGCACCAAAGGTATTTATCACGCCAAGGTCAGCCGCGGAAATCGCGTCTGCTTCTTCTGGGAAGGCGACCGCATCGTGATTCAGAACCACTGCCATCACGACATCCTCAAGGGCTACAAGTAGTCGAGCGGAGCGCCACGCCCGGCCCCAAAGGGAGCGAGGTGATGCTCGGACCCGACGGAATCACCGGCGGGATTTAGCTTCCACCGCGGCTACCGATATGTGAGAACGCGCACACAGCCTTGAAGGAAAAAGATTTGGTACCTAACATTGAGGTACCGAATGTCTGCTTCGTCGACAACGACATCCGACCCGGGCTTCCACCCCGAGGCCTCGGATCGCATCGAACCATACGTGTGGAAGATCGCCGGGGTGGTGATCCTCGGGATGATCATGTCGATCCTCGACACGACGATCGTCAACGTGGCGCTGAGGACGCTCGGTCACGACCTGCACAGCTCGATCGCGCAGATCCAGTGGGTGGTCACCGGCTACCTGCTGTCGCTGGCGGCGGTCATCCCGGTGACCGGCTGGGCCGCGCGGCGCTTCGGCGCAAAGCGCGTGTACATGACCTCGCTCGTGCTGTTCACCGTAGGCTCGGCGCTGTGCGCGGTGGCCGGCTCGACCACCTCGCTGGTGCTGTTCCGCGTGATGCAGGGCGTCGGCGGCGGCATGATCATGCCGGTCGGCCAGCTGATCATGGCGCAGGTCGCCGGGCCCAAGCGGATGGGGCGGGTGATGGGGATCGTCTCGATGCCCGCGATGCTCGCGCCGATCCTCGGGCCGGTCGTCGGCGGGACGATCCTCGAGAAGCTGCACTGGTCGTGGATCTTCCTCGTGAACGTCCCGATCGGCGCGATCGCGCTGGCGCTGGCGTGGCGAATGCTGCCCAAGACCGACTCGGGAGCGGCCGGACGCCTAGACGTGGTGGGTCTCGGCCTGCTCTCCGGGGGATCGACGGCGGTCGTCTACGGCCTGTCCGAGCTCGCCACGCACCCGAGCGTGACCGCGCCCACCGTCCTGTGGCCGATCGTCGCGGGGCTCGGGCTGTGCGCGGTCTTCTGCTGGCACGCGCCGCGCATCGAGCGCCCGCTGCTCGACATCCGGCTGTATGCCAACCGCGTGTTCGCTGCGGCGTCGTTGACGACGTTCGCGCTCGGCGCTTCGCTGTTCGGAGCGATGATCCTCGTGCCGCTCTATTACCAGGAGGTGCGCCACGAGAGCGTGATCGTCACGGGGCTGCTCGTCGGCCCGCAGGGCCTTGGCATGCTGCTCGTGATGCCGCTCGTCGGTCGCCTGACCGAACGCTTCGGCGGCGGGCGCATCTCGATCGTCGGCGTCTTGATCCTCTGCGTCGGCACCGTCCCGCTGGCGTTCGTCGGCGCGAGCACCTCGATCGTCCAGGTCTCGCTCGTGCTGCTGGCGCGCGGCGTCGGCATCGGCTTCGCGTTCGTGCCCGCCATGAGCGCCGCCTTCGCGGCGATGCGCCCCGAGCAGCTCTCCGACGCGACACCGCAGCTGAACGTCCTGCAGCGTGTTGGCGGGGCGATCGGAGTCGCGGTGCTGGCCGTCGTGTTGCAGCGCGGCGAACTGCACGCCCGCTCGCTGGCCCAGTTCGCGGGCGCGTTCGACAGCGCCTACTGGTGGTCGCTCGGGATCTCCCTGCTGGCGCTGATCCCCTGCCTGGTGCTGCTGTTCGCCGAGAACCCCCGGGCGAAGCTGGGGCGAGTCGCGGCCAACGCCGAGGCGGCCGTCGAGCCGCTCGGGGCATAGCGGGCGCGCGCGATGAGCACCCCCGTCGCCGTCGAGCCGGTCGAGCTCGGGCCGCAGGAGGAGCGTGAGGCGCAGCTGGCCGAGCTGGGGTTGGCGTTTCGCCGTGTGTTTCGCAGCCTCAACCGGCTGCGCGGGCGCGACACGCACCTTGGCGCCGGCGAGCTCAGCCACGCGCAGTTCGAGTTGCTGATCGAGTTGTTCGAGCGCGGCGAGCTGCCAGCTGGAGAGCTCGCGACCGCGGCGCGGCTGACCCCGGCGACGGTCACGCAGATGCTCGAGCACCTCGCCGAGCAGGGCCACGTCGAGCGCGTCCGCTCGCTGACCGACCGGCGGGTGGTGCTCTCGCGCCTGACCCCCGAGGGCCGGCGCAAGATCGAGGCCAAGCGGGCGGTATGGCACGAGCGCTGGGAGAGGGCGCTGGAGGGCGTGCAGGGGAGGGAGCTGCGGGCGGCGACGCAGGTGCTCGAGCGCCTGGGCGCGGTGTTCGAGGATGTGCCCGCGGACACCGTCTGCGTGGACTCCGAGGATGCGGTCGAACGTGGCTCGGGGGCAGGCTTGCAGCCCTCTCAAGACTGAGAATGCCTCTGCTATAGTCGGGATCGCGCCGCGGGTGGGCGCCGGCGTCTGGGCGTGCCTCCCGCGGAGTCGAACCATGATGGAGACCTCGAGCAGATAGCGACGCCTACCGGTCCATACAAGACCTGCAGCGCGCGTGGGCCCGAGGGGCCCAATTTTTTTGCCCGCAGAGAGCCACCGCAACCCAGCCCACGGACCCTGATCGATGCCCAGAAAGTTCTCACTTCACGACACCCGGAACATCGGGATCATGGCGCATATAGACGCCGGCAAGACGACGACGACCGAGCGCATCCTCTACTACACCGGGCGCACGTACAAGATCGGTGAGGTGCACGAGGGCGCGGCGGTGATGGACTGGATGGAACAGGAGCAGGAGCGGGGCATCACGATCACCTCGGCGGCGACCACCGCCCAGTGGAAGGGCCACCGGATCAACATCATCGACACGCCCGGTCACGTCGACTTCACGGTCGAGGTCGAGCGCTCGCTGCGCGTGCTCGACGGGGCGATCGCGCTGTTCGACTCGGTGGCGGGCGTCGAGCCGCAGTCCGAGACGGTCTGGCGCCAGGCCGACAAGTACCACGTTCCGCGGATCGCGTACATCAACAAGATGGACCGCACGGGCGCGGCCTTCGACCAGGGCGTACAGACGATGATCGACCGTCTAGCGGCTCATCCGGTGCCGATCCAGCTGCCGATCGGCGCGGAGGGGGACTTCGTCGGGGTGGTCGACGTGGTGGCGATGAAAGCGATCGTCTACAAGGACGAGATGGGCAAGGAACAGGAAGAGGTGGACATCCCCGAGAACCTGCTCGAAGCGGCGACCGCTGCACGCGAGCACCTGCTCGAGGAGGTCTCCCACTACGACGACGCGTTGCTCGAGCTGCTGCTCGAGGAGGCCGAGGTGCCCCAGGAGGTGCTCAAGCAGGCGATCCGCAAGGCGACGCTGTCGACCAAGCTGACGCCCGTGCTGTGCGGCTCGTCGTTCAAGAACAAGGGCGTGCAGCCGCTGCTGGACGCGGTCATCGACTACCTCCCCTCGCCGCTGGACGTCCCGCCGGTGACCGGCCACGAACTGATCAAAGGCGAGGAGCAGGAGCGGGAGGTCGTCCGCCACGCCGACGACTCCGAGCCGTTCGCGGCGCTGGCGTTCAAGATCGCCGCGGACCCGTATGTCGGCAAGCTCACCTACTTCCGCGTGTACTCCGGTCACCTGGAGGCGGGCGGGCGGGTGCTGAACGTCTCCAGCGGGCGCACCGAGCGGATCGGGCGCATCCTGATGATGCACGCCAACGAGCGCGAGGAGGTCGAGGAGGTCTTCTCCGGGGACATCGCGGCGGCGGTGGGCATCAAGCAGGTGATCACCGGCGACACGCTCGCCGCTCCCGACGCGCCCGTGCAGCTCGAGAAAATCGTCTTCCCCGAGCCGGTCATCAAGGTCGCGGTCGAGCCGAAGACGAAGGCCGACCAGGAGAAGATGTCGATCGCGCTGGGACGCCTGGCCGAGGAGGACCCGACGTTCCAGGTGCGCACCAACGAGGAGACCGGACAGACGGAGATCTCGGGCATGGGCGAGCTGCACCTCGAAGTGCTGGTCGACCGCATGAAGCGGGAGTTCGGGGTCGAGGCCAACGTCGGGCGCCCCCAGGTCTCCTACCGAGAGACCGTGCGCGGGACGGTGGCCAAGATCGAGGGCAAGTTCGTACGTCAGACGGGCGGCTCGGGCCAGTTCGGCGTCGTGTACATCGACCTCGAGCCGGCGCCGGGCGTGGGCTTCGAGTTCGTCAACAAGATCAAGGGCGGCGCGGTCCCCTCCGAATACATACCGGCGGTCAAGAAGGGCGTCGAAGAGGCGCTCGAGAACGGCGTGAAGGCCGGCTATCCGATGGTCGACATGCGCGTGACCCTGGTCGACGGCAAGTACCACGACGTGGACTCCTCGGAGATCGCGTTCAAGGTCGCCGGATCGCTGGCGTTCAAAGAGGCGGCCAAGCGCGCCAAGCCGGTGCTGCTCGAGCCCATCTTTGCCGTCGAGGTGGTCACCCCGGAGGACTTCCTCGGCGATGTGATCGGCGATCTCAGCCGCAGACGCGGTCGCGTCGAGGGCCAGGAGCGCCGCGGCAACGCTCTGGTCGTGACCGCAAGGGTGCCGCTGAGCGAGATGTTCGGGTACGCGACCGACCTGCGCTCGAACACGCAAGGGCGCGCGACGTACACGATGCAGTTCGAGGCCTACGAGGAGGTCCCGCCGAGCATCGCCGAGAAGATCGTCGAGCAGCGGACCGGGGAGCCCGTCCCCGCATAACCACCACCGGCAGTCAATGAAGGCGCCATTCAGATAGATTTCTTAGGTTCTCCCTCACAGGGCGGACATACAAAGTCGATACAGGAGCGAGCAAAAAGTGGCGAAGGAGAAGTTCGAGCGCGACAAGCCGCACGTCAACGTCGGGACCATCGGTCACATCGACCATGGCAAGACGACGCTGACCGCTGCCATCACGACGGTGCTGGCGGAGAAGGGGGGCGCCGAAGCCCGCAGCTTCGAGGAGATCGACAACGCGCCCGAGGAGAAGGAACGCGGGATCACGATCGCCACTTCCCACGTGGAGTACCAGACGGAGAACCGTCACTACGCGCACGTGGACTGCCCCGGGCACGCCGACTACGTCAAGAACATGATCACGGGCGCGGCGCAGATGGACGGTGCGATCCTCGTGGTCTCGGCGGCCGACGGCCCGATGCCCCAGACGCGTGAGCACATCCTGCTCGCCCGCCAGGTGGGCGTGCCGTACATCGTGGTGTTCCTCAACAAGGCCGACATGGTCGATGACGAGGAGCTGCTGGAGCTGGTGGAGGTGGAGGTGCGGGAGCTCCTCTCCGAGTACGACTTCCCGGGCGACGACATCCCGTTCATCACCGGGTCGGCACTGAAGGCGTTGGAAGGCGACGACGCCTACAAGCAGAAGATCCTCGATCTGGCCGACGCGCTCGACAGCTACATCCCCGAGCCCGTGCGCGAGCTCGACAAGCCGTTCTTGATGCCCGTAGAGGACGTCTTCTCGATCACGGGCCGCGGCACCGTGGCCACCGGGCGCGTGGAGCAGGGGATCGTCAACACCGGCGACACGGTCGAAATCGTGGGCGTCCACGATTCGACCTCGACGGTGGTGACGGGCGTTGAGATGTTCCGCAAGATCCTCGACCAGGGTCAGGCGGGCGACAACGTCGGCTGTCTGCTGCGGGGAACCAAGCGCGAGGAGATCGAGCGCGGCCAGGTGCTGTGCAAGCCCGGCTCGATCACCCCGCACACCAAGTACAAGGCAGAGGTCTACGTGCTCAAGAAGGAGGAGGGCGGTCGTCACACGCCGTTCTTCACCGGCTACAGGCCTCAGTTCTACTTCCGTACCACGGATGTCACCGGCGTGGCGAAGCTGCCCGAGGGCGTTGAGATGGTCATGCCCGGCGACAACGTCCAGATGGAGATCGAGCTGATCCAGCCGATCGCCATGGACCAGGGGCTGCGGTTCGCCATCAGAGAGGGCGGTCGCACGGTCGGCTCGGGCGTGGTCACGGAGATCATCGAGTAGCACCTGCGCGCCAGCCCGTCCGGGATCGGAGGCGGCGCGCACATTGGCAGTCAGATACGACTAATACGGCTCCGCCGCAGAGGCGAGGGGGCGGATCTCGAGGATGAGGACTCATTCTCCCGCTCCTTCTCTCGCCGCCTGTGGGCAGCCGGGAAGGCACCAAGAAGCTCCCATGGCTCAAGCCAACCAAAACAAGATCCGCATCCGCCTGAAGGCCTACGACACCTCGGCCATCGAGTCGGCTGCCAAGGAGATCGTCGAGACGGCCACACGCACCGGCGCGAACGTCTCGGGTCCGGTGCCCCTGCCGACCGAGAAGAACGTGTACTGCGTGATCCGCTCGCCGTTCAAGGACAAGGACTCGCGTGAGCACTTCGAGATCCGTACCCACAAGCGCCTGATCGACATCCACCAGCCGACCCCCAAGACGGTCGACTCGCTTCAGCGCCTCGACCATCTCCCGGCGGGCGTAGACATCGAGATCCGCCTCGCCACCTGACCTATGGCCGCGATTCTCGCCAAGAAGCTCGGGATGACCCAGCTCTTCCAGGAGGACGGAAGCGTGGCGCGGGTGACCGTGCTCGAGGCCGGGCCGTGCCCGGTGACTGCGATCCGGACGGGTGAGCGCGACGGCTACGACGCGGTCCAGCTGGCCTACGGGCAGACCAAGGAGAAGCATTTGTCCAAGCCCGAGCTCGGGCATCTGAAGAAGGCCGACGCGCCACCGATGCGTCATCTGGCCGAGTTCCGCGACGAGGCGGGCGAGCTCGAGCTCGGGGAGAAGCTGACGGTCGAGGTCTTCGAGGTGGGCGCTCGGGTGAAGATCTCGGGGACGTCCAAGGGCAAGGGCTTTCAGGGAACGATCAAGCGCCACAACTTCGCCAGTGGCCCCAAGTCGCACGGCTCGCACAACGTTCGCGCGCCGGGGTCGATCGGCGCGTCGGCCACACCCTCGCGCGTGATGAAGGGCATCCGCGGCCCGGGACAGATGGGCAACAAGCGGGTTACCCAGAAGGGCCTGGAGGTTGTCCGCGTGGACGCCGGGGAGAACCTGCTGATGGTGCGCGGCTCGGTGCCGGGTCCCCCAGGCTCGATTGTGGAGGTCCGCAGCGATGCCTGACGCTCCGATGCTTGGCGCAGACAAGAAGGTCAAACTTGATGATGTCGCCTTCGGCGATCGCTTTCGCGGCCCGCTGGTGCACCAGAGCGTTCGTGCGGAGCAGGCGGCGCGCCGTCGTGGAACGGCGGCGACGAAGACGCGCGGGTTGGTGTCCGGCGGTGGCGCGAAGCCATGGCGCCAGAAGGGCACCGGCCGTGCCCGCGCGGGCTCGAACCGCTCTCCCATCTGGGTGGGCGGAGGCACCGTGTTCGGTCCCCAGCCGCGCTCGTACACCTTCAAGGTCAACCGCAAGGAGCAGCGTGCGGCGCTGCGCAGCGCGCTCTCGTTGCACGCCCAGCGCGGCTCGATGGCGATCCTCGACGCGGCGGCGTTCACGGCGCCCAAGACCAGCCAGGCGTTCGAGCTGCTCGAGGATTGGGAGCCCACGACCAAGCAGACGCGTCCGGCGCTGGTGGTGCTCGACCAGGACGAGTCGGCGGCGGCGCTGTCCTTTCGGAACATCGCGCGCGTGGCGGTGCTGACGGCCGAGAACGTCGGCGTGAGCGACCTGCTGGGCGCGGCGGCATTGCTGGTCTCCGAGCCGGCGCTGAAGGCGCTGACCGCGCGCACCATCCAGCCGCGGACGGGCGGGGAGGCGAAGGCCTGATGGAGCACACGGAGGTGCTGATCCGTCCGGTGGTCTCGGAGAAGAGCTACGTGCTCGCGGCGGCCGACCGCTACACCTTCCGCGTCCATGCGGACGCGCACAAGACCCACGTCCGCCAGGCGGTGGAGGCGCTGTTCGACGTCCACGTGGTGGAGGTGAGGACGCTGAGCGTCAAGTCCAAGCCCAAGCGCCGAGGCTCCACGCCGAAGGGCCGCACCCGCAGGTGGAAGAAGGCCATCGTGCAGGTCCGCCCGGGCGAGACCATTCCAATCTTCCAGGGCCTCCAGGCAGTCGAGGGATAGGGGAGCGCAGATGCCAATTCGCAAGCCCAGGCCCACGAGTCCAGGAAGGCGCTTCGTCTCCTATCCGGACTACGCCGAGGTGACCAAGTCCACGCCCGAGAAGTCGCTGATCGAAGGGCTGAAGAAGAGCGGCGGGCGCAACGCGCACGGGCGCAAGACCGCGCGCCACCGCGGCGGCGGGGCCAAGCGGGCGTACCGCCGCGTGGACTTCAAGCGCCGCAAGGACGGCGTGCCGGCGAAGGTGGCGGCGATCGAGTACGACCCCAACCGCTCGGCGTACATCGCGTTGCTGCACTACCTCGACGGCGAGAAGCGCTACATCCTCGCCCCCCAGCGGCTGAAAGTGGGAATGTCGGTGGCCTCGGGCGAGGACGCGGACATCGCGGTGGGCAACTGCATGGAGCTCGCCCGGATGCCGGTGGGCACGGTGGTGCACAACATCGAGCTGGCACCCGGCCGCGGTGGGCAGATGGCCCGCTCTGCAGGCGCCTCGGCACAGCTGATGGCCAAGGACGGCGACATGGCCACATTGCGCCTGCCCTCGGGCGAGATGCGGATGGTGCGCGCCGAGTGCAGGGCGACGGTGGGGACGATCGGCAACGCCGAGCACCAGAACGTGAAGGTGGGCAAGGCCGGGCGCAAGCGCCATATGGGCGTACGCCCGCAGACGCGCGGCGTGGCGATGAACCCGGTCGATCACCCGCACGGCGGCGGTGAGGGCTCGACGACGGCCGGACGCCATCCGGTCACCCCGTGGGGCGTACCCACGCTCGGGTACCGGACGCGCAAGCAGAACAAGCGATCCGACCGCTACATCGTGCGCGGACGCAGGCGTGGGAAGGGCAAGCAAAGATGAGCCGCTCGAGCAAGAAGGGGCCGTGGGTGCAGGAGCGCCTGATGGCCCGCATCGAGGCGTTGAACGCCGAGAACAACAAAAAAATGCTGCGCACGTGGTCGCGCGCGTCGACGATCTTCCCGGAGATGGTCGGACACACGATCGCGGTGCACGACGGCAAGAAACACGTGCCGGTGTTCATCAGCGAGTCGATGGTCGGTCACAAGCTCGGAGAGTTCGCCCCCACGCGCGTCTTCCGCGGCCACGCGGGATCGGGGCGGGTGCGATGAGCCTGAGCTCGCATGGCGGCGCCGGATCGGCGTCCTCGATCGCTCGTGTGCACAGCACACTTCGCTCTCTGCGTCCTTGCCCGGCTTGCCCTGCGAACTCAGGCTGGCGATCCATGGAGATGAGCGCGCAATGAGTGCCGAGGAAGCGAAGGACGGCGCGGGCCAGGCCCCGGCGGAGAAGAAGGCGGCCGCCAAAAAACCGGCTGCGGAGAAGAAACCGGCCGCTGAGAAAAAACCTCCTGCTGAGAAAAAACCGGCTGCGAAGAAAAAAGCAGCCGCTGAGAAAGCGCCGGCGGCTGTGAAAGCGCCGGCTGTGGCGGAGGTCGCTGAGGAGAAGCCGCCCGGCGATGAGAAGGCGGCGGGCGCCGAGAAACCGACTGCCAAAAAAGCACGCATCAAAAAACCGGCCCGCGCCAAGGGGCCGGCGCCGGCGACAGAGCCGGTGGCGAGCGAGGAGACCGCAGACGGCGACGAGGCGGAGGAGCACGAGACGGCACCTGTTCGGCGGAGCGGTCAAGGGACCAAGCCGGTGCTGCGACGGAAAGTCGTTCGCGCTCGCGCGCGCTACGTTCGGACGTCGGCGCGCAAGGCGCGCATGGTGTGCGGGCACCTGCGGGGGAAGACCGTGGGAGAGGCACGCGCTATCCTCGCATTCACCCCTCGTGAGGTGGCGCGTGACTGGAGCAAGCTGCTCGAGTCGGCCGTCGCAAACGCCGAGAGCAATCACGAGTTGCTCGAGGACGATCTGATCGTCCATGAGGCGTACGCCGATGAGGGGCCGACGATCAAGCGCTTCCGGCCGCGCGCGATGGGACGGGCGACCCCGATCCGCAAGCGCACGAGCCACCTGACGATCACACTCACCCCGGACCTCCGGCCCGGGACAACCAAGAGACACGGCTGAGAGACTGAGAAATGGGACAGAAGGTTCATCCAGAGGCAATGCGCGTGGGCTACATCCACGACTGGAAGTCCAACTGGTTCAACGAGAAGAACTTCGCCGAGTTCCTCGCCGAGGACGTGCGCGTCCGCGAGCACATCATCGGCAAGCTCGCCCATGCGGGTCTCTCGGACATCACCATCCGCAAGGACGCCAACGAGCTCGAGGTGAACATCCACACGGCCCGTCCGGGCATCGTGATCGGCAAGTCGGGCACCGAAGTGGATGCCCTGCGACGCGACCTGCACAAGCTGACAAAAAAGCAGATCAAGGTCAACATCCTGGAGATCAAGCGCCCGGAGCTGGACGCCAAGCTGGTCGCCCAGTCGATCGCCGAGCAGCTGCAGAACCGGGTGGCCTTCCGCCGCGCGATGAAGCGCGCGCTGACCAGCGCGATGCGCTCGGGCGCCAAGGGCGTCAAGGTGCAGGTGGCCGGGCGCCTGGGCGGCGCGGAGATGGCCCGCACGGAAAGCTACTCGGACGGTCGCGTGCCGCTGCACACGATGCGGGCGGACATCGACTACGGCTTCTATGAGGCGCGCACGACGTTCGGTCGCATCGGCGTGAAGTGCTGGGTGAACAAGGGCGAAATCATGCCCGAGGGGTACACCGGCGCGGACCTCACCGACATGACAGCCCCGCCGCCCCCAGGCAACGACCGCGACAGTCGCGGCGGGCGCGATGGACGCGACGGACGCGGACGCGGACGCGGGGCGGGCGGGCCCGGATCATCGGGCGGTGGCGGTCGCGGACGCGGTCCGGGAGGACCCGGCGGTGGGCGCGGTCCGGGCGGCGGTGGGCGCGGCCCGGGTGGCCCGGGCGGCGGCGGACGTGGCCCGGGCGGCGGTGGGCGCGGTCTGGGCGGCGGCGGCGGTGGCGGCGGTGGTAGCCGTGGACCCGGCGGAGGTGGACGCTGATGCTCTCTCCCAAGCGCGTCAAGCACCGCAAGCAACACCGTGGACGGCGTCGTGGGACCTCGCGCGGACAGCTGCACGTCCAGTTCGGCGAGTACGGGCTCAAGACGCTCGAGGGCGGCTGGCTGACCAACCGCCAGATCGAGGCGGCACGTGTGGCGATGACTCGCAAGATCAAGCGTGGCGGCAAGGTCTGGATCAACGTCTTCCCGGACAAGCCGATCACCAAGAAGCCGGCCGAGACCCGCATGGGCTCGGGCAAGGGCTCGCCGGAAGGCTGGGTCGCGGTGGTCAAGCCCGGCCGGGTGATGTTCGAGCTGGCCGGTGTGCCCGAGCCGCTGGCCCGCGAAGCGATCCGCCTGGCCGCGCACAAGCTGCCCGTGAAATCCAAGTTCGTGCTGCGCGAGGACTGAGGGGCGGCGAGCAGATGAGAGCCCGCGACATGCGCGACCTGGATGACAGCGAACTGGCCAAACAGCTGACCGAGCTGCGCAAAGAGGTGTTCGGCCTGCGCTTTGCAAACGCAACAGGCGAACTGGATGACACCGCGGGCCTGGGTCGCGCCAAGCGCGACCTTGCGCGAGCGCTGACCGTGGCGCGCGAGCGCGAGCTCGCCGGTGCGACCAACCGGACCAACTGAGGATCACAGAAGAACACGAACGGACGACATGGCTGACCAACCTGACAACGACACAGCAGAGACCCCCGAGCCGGACGCCCCCGAGGCCCAGGCCGCGGCTCCAGAGCCCCGAGAGGCTGAGGCCCCCAAGGCTGAGGCTGCGGAGGTAGAGGCTCCGGAGGCGGACGCCGACGCTCCAGTGGAGCAGGCTCCCGACGGTGGCGCTCCTGCGGCGGCGGCCCCCGCGCGTGAGCCCGAGGTGCAACTCCCCCCCAAGGAACGTCGTCGCAAAGCGCGCTCCAAGCACTCGGGAGAGGCACGCCCGGCACGGTCTCCGGAGGAACGTCATGCGGAGGCGCTGGCCGTGCGTCGGCGCAAGGCCGTGCGTCGCCGGGCACGACGCCTGAGCGAACGCGCCAAGGCGGCCGGGCGCCGCGCGGCGGCACCGGCGCCCGAGCCCCTGCCGCCCGTGCACGCGCCGGTCGAGGGCACGCGCAGGGTGCGCCAGGGCGTGGTCGTCTCGGACAAGGCCGAGAAGACGATCACCGTGCGCATCGACATCGCGCGCCGTCACCGGCGCTACGAAAAGATCGTGCGCAGCTCCAGCACGGTGCACGCGCACGACGAGAGCAACGACGCGCACGAGGGCGACGTCGTCCGGGTGATCGAGAAGCAGGCCGCTGTCGCGCACCAAGCGCTGGGCGCTCGTCGACGTGGTGGAGCGGGCACGATGATCCAAAACGAGACACGCCTGCGGGTTGCCGACAACTCGGGTGCGCGGGAAATCCTGTGCATCCGCGTCAAGGGCGGCTCCAAGCGCCGCTATGCGTTCGTCGGCGACGTCATCACCGCGACGGTCAAGCAGGCAAACCCCCAGGGGACGGTCAAAAAGGGCGACGTGGTCACGGCGGTGGTCGTTCGCACCAAGAAGCCGATCGGCCGCGATGACGGGACCTACATCGCCTTCGACGAGAACGCGGCGGTGATCATCGACGATCAGAACAACCCCCGCGGCACCCGCGTGTTCGGACCGGTCGCCCGGGAACTGCGCGAGCGCAACTTCATGCGGATCGTCTCGCTGGCCCCCGAGGTGCTGTGATGGCCCGGACCGCTGCCGTGCGCAAGCGCCGCACGCTGAAGATTCGCTCGGGCGATCGCGTGCAGGTGATGTCCGGCAAGGACCGCGGCAAGACCGGCCGCGTGCTGCGTGTGGACCCCAAGCGCGAGCGGCTGTTCGTCGAGGGGCTCAACATGGTCAAGCGTCACACCCGTCCTCAGCAGGTCGGGGGTGCGCAGTCCGAAGCCCGGCTCGGTGGGGTGATCGAGCGCGAGGGTCCCATCCACGTCTCCAACGTCATGCTCCTCGACGCCAAGGGCAACCCCACGCGCGTGGCTATCGAGCGCGAGGACGGCAATCGCTTTCGCGTCGCCAAGAGCTCCGGGGTAAGGCTCGATTGAGCATCATGCCCGACACCGCACCCACAGCCCGCCTGAAGACCCGCTACCTGGAGGAGATCCGCCCGGCGCTGATCGAGCGCTTCGGCTACTCCTCGGTGATGCAGGCGCCGAAGCTCAAGAAGATCACCGTCAACATGGGCGTCGGCCTGGCCAAGCAGGACTCCAAAGTGCTCAAGGCGGCCACCGAACAGCTCGCCACGATCGCCGGCCAGCACCCGAGCGTGCGTCGTGCCCGCAAGTCCATCGCCGCGTTCAAACTGCGCGAGGGTATGCCCGTGGGCGTCGCCGTAACGCTGCGAGCCGAGCGCGGCTACGAGTTCCTCGATCGTCTCGTCTCCATCGCCATCCCCCGCATCCGCGACTTCCGCGGGTTGAACCCGCGGTCCTTCGACGGCCGCGGCAACTACTCGATGGGCGTCAAGGAGCAGATCATCTTCCCCGAGATCGACTACGACGCCATCGACCAGGTGCGGGGACTGGACATCACCATCACCACCAGCGCCGCAACGGACCTCGAGGCCTTCTCGCTGCTCACCGCGCTGGGCATGCCCTTTGCCGCCCAGGGACGCCCCGCCGGCTTCGAGGCGGCCGGCGGAGCCGGCAGCAATGGGAGCAGCTCGAACGGGGGCGCTTCAGCCGCCGAGTCCGAGCCGGAGGCGGTCGCCGAGCCGGAGGCCGCCGGGTCCGAGCCAGAGCCCGAGGTGGCCGCCGAGCCGGAGGAGCCCGAGGTCGCCGCCGAACCAGACGAGCACGGGACCGCCGACGAGCCCGAGCCGGAGACATCCGCCGTCGAGGAGCCCGAGGCGCCGGCCGCGGAGGAGGACTCGCAAGACAACGAGGACGCAGAGAAAGAGAGCACCGCCTGATGGCCAAGACATCGATGCGCGTCAAGCAGGCGCGGACCCCCAAATACAAAACGCGTGCCTATACTCGCTGCACCCGCTGCGGCCGGCCGCGCGCCGTATATCGCAAGTTCGGGGTGTGCCGCATCTGCCTTCGCGAGCTCGCCCACAACGGTCACATCCCCGGGATGACGAAGTCGTCCTGGTAGGAACCTCCAGCGAACATCCACTCACACAATGTCCATGACAGACCCCATCGCCGACTTCCTCACGCGTGTGCGCAACGCCATCCGCGCTGCACACGAGACGGTCGACGTACCCGCTTCCAAGCTCAAGGGCGAGCTCGCCCGGATACTCCTCGAGCAGGGGTACATCGACGCGTGGTCGTTCGTCCCCGCCCGTGAGGGCCAGGCAGGGCAGATGATCCAGATCCGCCTCAAGTACACCGAGGATCGACGCTCGGCCATCTCCGGCCTCAAGCGCGTCTCGCGCCCCGGACAGCGAACGTATGTCGACGCCAAGGGCATCCCCAAGGTTCTCGGCGGAATGGGCACCTCGATCGTATCGACCTCGCACGGCATGATGACCGGCCACGACGCGCGCGCCGCGGGCATCGGCGGCGAGGTTCTCGCCCAGGTCTGGTGAGTGAAGACAGATGTCGAGAATCGGTAGACAGCCCATCCCCCTGCCGGCCGGCGTGACCGTGTCGATCGAGCCCGAGTCGGTGCGCGTCAACGGCCCCAAAGGCGAACTGTCGGAGCGCATCCACAGGGACATCCAGGTGACCCAGGAAGACCAGCAGCTGCTGGTCACGCGGCCGACCGATCGCGGCGAGCACCGCGCACTGCACGGCCTCACCCGCTCGCTCGTCTTCAACATGGTCGAGGGCGTCACCGCGGGATTTGAAAAGCGGCTGGAGATCCAGGGGGTCGGCTATCGCGCGCAACTCAAGGGCAAGAACCTGGAGCTCGCGGTCGGGTACTCACACCCCGTCCCCATCCCGGCGCCGGAGGGCATCGAATTCGAGGTGCCCCAGCCCACCCGCGTGGTCGTCAAAGGCATCTCCAAGCAGCTCGTCGGCGAGACGGCGGCGATCATCCGCAAGCAGCGCCCCCCCGAGCCGTACAAGGGCAAGGGCATCCGCTACGAGGGCGAGTACGTGCAAAGAAAGGTCGGCAAGCGCGCATGAGCACGTATAGCTGCGCTGGATCGGCGTCCTCGATCGCTCGTGTGCGGAGCACACTTCGCTCCCTGCGTCCTTGCCCAGCTTGCTCTGCGTGCTCATGCGGGCGCAGCGGAATCACGAGGCGCGCAGCATGAGCGTCCTGACCAAGGAGAACCGCCGCCTCAAACGGCGCCGCCGGGTGCGGGCGAAGGTGTCGGGCACCGCTGAGCGTCCGCGGATCTCGATCTTCCGCTCCAACCGGGGCATCTCTGCCCAGCTCATCGACGACGTCTCGGGCAACACGCTCGCGGCGGTCAACTGGTTCGAGTCCGAGCTGCGCTCACTGGACAAAGCCGAGCGGACCAAGCGCTCGGCCGAGGCACTGGCCGAACGCGCCAAGGCCGCCGGCGTATCCGAGGCCGTGTTCGATCGCGGCGGGTATCGCTACCACGGCCACGTGCGCGCGTTCGCCGAAGCCATCCGCGAGGCCGGCATCACCGTCTAGGCTCCCCCGGCCACTCCCAACGAATCCCTACCGCTACCCTCCTCCTGCCATGTCCATATCAATCGACCGCTCAGTCAACCCCAACGGCCTGGACCTCCAGGAGCGGGTCGTCGAGATCAACCGCGTCGCCAAGGTCGTCAAGGGCGGGCGGCGCTTCTCGTTCACCGCGCTGGTCGTCGTCGGCGACGAACGCGAAGTCGTCGGTGTCGGATACGGCAAGGCCAACGAGGTTCCGCTGGCCATCCAGAAGGGCGTCGAGCGTGCCAAGAAGGATCTCTTCCGTGTGCCCAAGCACGGCAGCACGATCACCCACCTGACCACCGGCGTGTTCGGTTCCGGGCGCGTGCTGCTCAAGCCCGCCTCGCCCGGGACCGGCGTGATCGCCGGCGGGGGCGTGCGCGCGGTGCTCGAGCTCGCGGGTATCCACGACATCCTCTCCAAGAGCCTCGGCACGCAGAACCCGATCAACCTTGTCAAGGCCACCGTCGCCGGCCTACGCGGTCTGCGCACGCCCAAGGAGGTCGCCGAGCTGCGTGGGCTGTCGATCAACCAGGTGCTCGGCCTCGGCGGCCAGGAGACCGCCAACGGGGCACCCGACGCCCCCGGGGGCGAGGCCGCTCCGGCGCCCGCGCCCGCGCCCGCGGGCGAGACAGAGACAGGGCCGAGTGGGCAGGGCGCTGCCGATGAGCCTCCCGCGGCGGTCCCCGGCGATGAGTCTCCCGCGGCGGCCCCCGACGGAGCATCCGCCTGATGGCCACGCTTACGGTCACCCAGCGCCGATCGCGAAACGGCGCCAACCAGAAACAGCTCGACACGCTTCGCTCGCTCGGCCTGCGCCGCATCGGCCATGAGGCCCAGGTGCAGGACACCACGCAGGCCCGCGGCATGCTGCACGCCGTTCGCCACCTCGTCGAGGTGCAGGAGCAGAGCAAGTGAGCGCCGCCGAGCCACAGGGCGGACAGGGAGCCGGGCAGGAGCGAATCGGCCTGCACAGCCTCGCCCCGGCGCCCAAGAGCCGCCGTCCGCGCAAGCGCATCGGCCGCGGGGAAGGCTCCGGCACCGGCAAGACCTCCGGCCGCGGGCAGAAGGGCGCGGGCGCGCGCTCGGGGTCCAAGCGCAGGGCCGCATTCGAAGGCGGGCAGATGCCGATTCACATGCGCATGCGAAAGCTGCGCGGACCGCACATGAAGAAGTCGATGCCCTTCGAGCCCTTCCGCACCCACACCCAGCCCGTCAACATCTCCGCCCTGGACAGTCGCTTCGACGCCGGCACCGAGGTCACGATCGAGCTGATGAAGGCCAACGGTCTGGTCACCCGCAAGGGCGTGCCCGTCAAGGTCCTCGCCAAGGGTGAGCTCGGCAAGGCGCTGACCGTGCACGCCCATGCCTTCAGCGCAGGCGCGCGCGAGCGCATCGAGGCCGCAGGCGGCACCTGCACGATCGTCGACGGCTAGAATCAGGGCCCGCCCGCCCCGCCCGCCCCGCCCGCCGGCCCGCCATGCTCTCCACGATCCTCAACGCTTTCAAAGTCGCGGACATCCGCAAGAAGATCGCCTTCACGGCGGCGATGCTGCTGATCTACCGCGCCGGCTCGCACGTGCCCGTGCCGGGAGTCAACCTCAGCGCCGTCAACAGCATCCAGAAGTCCTTCGGCGGGTCGGGCATCCTCAGCTACCTCAACCTCTTCTCCGGCGGAGGGCTCAGCAGGATCGCCATCTTCGCGCTGGGGATCATGCCGTACATCACCTCCTCGATCATCCTGCAGCTGCTGCAGGTGGCCGTTCCCTCGCTCGAGAAGCTCTCCAAGGAAGGCGAGGTCGGACAGGCGCGCATCACCCAGTACACCCGCTACCTGACCGTGGGTCTCGCGTTCGCCCAGTCGATCGGCTACGTCTTCCTGTTCCACAGCCTCCAGGCCAAAGCCGGGGAATCGGTCATCAAGCACTTCGACCTCCCGCACATCTTCCTGATCGTCGTCTGCCTGACCGCCGGCTGCGTGCTGCTGATGTGGATGGGCGAGCTGATCACCCAGCGGGGCATCGGCAACGGCATCTCGCTGCTGATCTTCGGCTCGATCGTCTCGCGCATCCCCAGCGCCATCCAGACCTGGTGGGACACGCAGGATCAGGTCTTCAAGGTGATGGCGCCGTTCCTCGTGCTCGTCGTCGTCGCCGCCATCGTCTTCGTGCAGGAAGGCCAGCGGCGCATACCCGTGCAGTACGCCAAGCGCGTGATCGGGCGGCGGATGTCCGAGGGCGGGCAGACCTACCTGCCGCTGCGGGTGAACATGGCGGGGGTCATCCCGGTGATCTTCGCCGCGAGCATCATGGCCTTTCCCCCGACCGTCGGGCAGCTCGTCAAAACCCACTGGGGCACCAAGCTCTCGGACTTCTTCACGCCCAACGGCTGGCACTACGTCGCTGGACAGTCGCTGTTCATCCTGCTGTTCACCTATTTCTACACGGCGGTCACCTTCAACCCGGTCGACCAGGCGGAGAACCTGAAGAAGTACGGCGGCTTCATCCCGGGCGTGCGCCCGGGACGTCCGACCGCCGAGTTCCTCGACCGGATCCTCGCGCGCCTGACCTTCCCGGGCGCGCTGTTCCTCGCCGCCGTCGCCGCCCTGCCCGCGATCCTGTTCGCGCGCACCCATCAGCAGTTTCAGTTCGGCGGCACCTCGATCCTGATCGTCATCGGGGTGGCCCTCGAAACGATGAAGCAGCTCGAGGCGCAGTTGATGATGCGCAGCTACGAGGGCTTCCTCAAGTAGTCGGCTGCCTGCCGTCCCGGATCCACCGAGGGGGCGGGCCCAGAGTCAACCGCCCGTACAACCCCACGCCCGAGCGGGTAGGCTGCCTCGGTCGTGTCCGAGTTGAACCTCATCCTGCTCGGTCCGCCGGGGGCCGGCAAGGGCACCCAGGGCGATCGGCTGCGCGATGACTTCGTCCTGCCGCACATCTCGACCGGCGACATCCTGCGCGCCCAGGTCGCCGAAGGCACCGAGCTGGGCAAAGAGGCCAAGCGCTACATGGACGCCGGCGAGCTGGTCCCGGATGCGGTGATCGTCGGGATGATCACCGAGCGCTTGACCGACACCCACCCACCCGACGCCCGCGACGGGTTCCTGCTCGACGGCTTCCCGCGCAACGAGAAGCAGGCCGACGCCCTCGAGGATGCGCTCGGCAAGCTCGACCGCCACCTCACCGCCGCGCTGCTGATCGACGTGCCCGACGACGAGGTCGTCAGGCGCCTGGCCGGGCGGCGCGTGTGCGTGAAGAACCCCAGCCACATCTACCACATCGACTTCGATCCGCCCAAGCACGAGGGCATCTGCGACCAGGACGGCTCGCGCCTGATCCAGCGCGACGACGACCGCGAGGAGACCATCCGCCGCCGTCTGGAGGTCTACCACGCCCAGACAGAGCCCCTGATCGACTACTACGACGACGCCGGGCTGCTGCGCCGCTTCGACGGCAGCCGGGATGCCGATGAGGTCCACGGCCACATCAGGGCCACCGTCGCCACGCTGCGCCTGGAGGAGAAGCTCTAGCCGACCGGTCCGGCCGGTCCGGTCGGACCCCCTGTGGCACGCAGGTGCGAGCTAAGCTCCCAAGGTGATAATCAAGAAGTCTCCCGGGGAGATCGAGCAGATGGCCGCGGCCGGCGTGGTGCTCGCGGCCACCCTCGACCTGCTCGCGAGCAAGGTCGCTCCCGGCGTGAGCACGGCCGAGCTCGACAAGCTCGCCGAGCGCTTCATCCGCTCCCACCGAGCCACGCCTACCTTCAAGGGCTATCGTGGCTTTCCGGGCTCGATCTGCGCCTCGCCAAACGCCATGATCGTCCACGGCATCCCCGGGCCCTACCGCCTGAAGGGTGGCGACATCATCTCGATCGACGTCGGCGTCACCCTCGACGGGTGGGTCGCCGACGCCGCGCGCACGTTCGCGGTGCAGGACATCGGCGAGAAGGCCGAGAACCTGCTCACCGCCACCGAGGAGTCGCTGCGCGCCGGTGTCGCGGCCGCTCGCGTCGGCGGCCGCGTCGGCGACATCTCGAGCGCCATCCAGTCGGTCGCCGAGGGCGCCGGGCTGTCGGTCGTGCGCTCGCTCGTCGGCCACGGCGTCGGGCGCAGCATGCACGAGGACCCCCAGGTGCCCAACGTCGGCAAGCCCGGCAAGGGCCCCCTGCTCGAGGAGGGCATGGTCTTGGCGATCGAGCCCATGACCACCGCCGGGCGGCCCGGCGTGCGTGTCGGCGGCGACGGCTGGGCGATCTTCTCCCAGGACTCCTCGCCGGCCGCGCACTTCGAGTTCACGGTCGCGGTCACCGCCGACGGTCCGCGTGTTCTCACCCCGTGGCACCTACCGGCCAGCTCCCGCGTGGACGAGCCGCTGGCCAAGGAGATCGCGAGCGCCGGCTGAGCTTGCTACCATCCGGGGTCCTGCTCGGACGCGAGGCCGTTTCCTGCGCACGAGAGCAACTCCACGACCTGGTAGCGGCGGCCGCACCGGCAGCCAGAGCCGAGTCGTGGGTACCCAGCCGCCGAAAGGGATCATGAAGGTACGACCGTCGGTCAAGCCGATGTGCGAGAAGTGCAAGATCATCCGCCGCCACGGGGTGGTGCTGGTGATCTGCCAGAACAAGCGCCACAAGCAACGCCAGGGCTAGGACTCTGACGATGGCACGCATCGCTGGCGTCAACTTGCCTCTGAACAAGCGTTCGGAGATCGGGCTGACCTACATCTTCGGCATTGGGCGCTCGACGTCCAACAAGGTCTTGCACGAGGTCGGGGTCAGCCCGGACACGTACATACGCGACCTGACCGAGGAAGAGGTGGCCAAGCTCCGCGACGTGATCGACGAGCAGCTCACCGTCGAGGGCGACCTGCGGCGCGAGCGCTCGCAGGACATCAAACGCCTGCAGGACATCGCCTGCTACCGCGGCCTGCGCCACCGCCGCGGCCTGCCCGTGCGCGGGCAGAAGACCAAGACCAACGCCCGTACGCGCAAGGGCCCCAAGCGCATGCAGGTGGCCGGCAAGAAGAAAGCAGGCAAGAAGTAATGCCCCCGGCTCCCAAGCGCGCCCGCGGCCGGCGCAAGCCCAAAAAGAACATTCCGGTCGGCCAGGCCCACATCAAGACTTCGTTCAACAACACGATCGTCTCGCTTACGGACACCACGGGCAACGTCATCGCCTGGGAGTCCGCCGGCGGCGCCGGCTTCAAGGGTTCGCGCAAGTCGACCCCGTTCGCCGCGCAGGTCACCGCCGACGCGGCCGCCCGCAAGGGCCTCGAGCAGGGCCTGCAGAAGGTCGAGGTCTACGTCAAGGGTCCCGGCTCGGGTCGCGAGACGGCCATCCGCTCGCTCCAGGCCGCCGGCCTGGAAGTGACGGGCGTCAAGGACGTCACCCCGCAGGCGCACAACGGTTGCCGCCCCCGCAAGCGGAGGCGTGTGTAATGGCCAGAGACACCGGCCCGCAGTGCAAGCAATGCCGTCGCGAGGGACAGAAGCTGTTCCTCAAGGGCGAGCGCTGCCTGACTGACAAGTGCGGCGTCGAGCGCCGCTCCTATCCGCCCGGCGAGCACGGGCGGGGCCGCATGAAACAGAGCGAGTACCGGGTGCAGCTGCGCGAGAAGCAGAAGGCCCGCCGCTACTACGGCGTGCTGGAGAGGCAGTTCCACGGCTACTACGTCAAGGCCTCCCGCCAGCCCGGGATCACGGGCGAGAACCTGCTGGCGCTACTCGAGTGTCGGCTGGACAACGTGCTGGTGCGCCTCGGGTTCGCCGCCTCCCGCCGGCAGGGCCGCCAACTGATTCGCCACGGCCACTGGACGGTCAACGGCCGGCGGGTCAACATCCCCAGCTATCAGGTCCGCCCCGGCGATGTCATCGCCGTCAAGGCCGACACGCCTGCCACTCAGGTGGTCAGGGACGCAACCGAGCTCACAGGACAGATTCCCGCGTGGCTGCAGGCCGATCACGAGTCGCTCACGGCCAAGGTGCTGCGCAGGCCGGAGCGGCGCGAGGTCGCCGCACCGGTGCAGGAGCAGCTCATCGTCGAGCTGTACTCGAAGTAGTAGGACCTTTTCCCGCGCCGACGCCCGTCCGGGCAGCGGCGCTTCACAGCCGGCATCCGCGCGATGCCGGTGCGAGACCAAAACGACGTTAGGACTCTCATGCTCGACTTCCAAATCCCCCGGATCACAAGCGAGTCCGTGGAGCAGAACCGTGGCACGTTCACGATCGAGCCGCTCGACCGCGGGTTCGGCTACACGTTCGGCAACTCGCTGCGACGCGTCTTGCTCTCATCCCTGGCCGGTGCGGCCGTCACCAGCGTGCGTATCGAGGGCGTCGCGCACGAGTTCTCGACCATCCAGGGCGTCAAGGAGGACGTGACCGACGTCGTGCTCAACCTCAAGGGCGTGGTCTGCCGGATGCACTCCGACGCCAGCGAGGTCGAGGCGCCGCTGGTCGTGGCCGGGCCGGGCGAGATCACAGCCAAGGACATCGACCTGCCCGCGGGCGTCGAGATCCTCAACCCAGACCTGCACATCGCGACGCTCGAGAAGAAAACGAAGCTCGAGCTGTACATGACCATCGGTCGCGGACGCGGTTACCGGGCGGCCGAAGAGAACAAGTCCTCCGACCAGCCCATCGGCGTGATCCCGATCGACTCGATCTTCTCGCCGGTCAAGCGCGTGGCCTACGCGGTCGAGCAGGCGCGTGTCGGACAGAAGACCGACTTCGACAAGCTCACGCTCGACATCGAGACCGACGGCTCGATCGATCCGCAGGCGGCGCTGCGCGAGGCTGCCGAGCTGCTGATCTCCCAGCTGGCGATCTTCACCGACGCCGACCGCATCCAGGAGCTGCGCGCAGCCCCGGGCGGCCAGCTCGACGGCCACGGCCTCGCCGTCGGCGGCGGGGTGGGGGGGGTCAATCCCTGCAGGGCGAGGAGTGGGGCATCCTGATCGAGGAGCTCGAGCTCGGGGTGCGCTCCTACAACTGCCTCAAGCGCGCGGGCATCCAGACAGTCGGCGATCTCATCTCCAAGTCCGAGGCGGAGCTCAACGCGATCCCCAACTTCGGCAAGAAGTCGATCGACGAGGTCATCGAGACGCTCCATGCGCGGGGACTGAACCTCCGCGCGGACTGACGAGCGCCTAGACTCCCAAGACCATGCGCCACCAGAAGACCAGGAACAAGCTCAGCCGCGACTCGGCGCACCGCAAGGCGCTGCTGATGAACCTGAGCAAGGAGATCATCGAGCACGAGCGGATCAAGACGACCGAGGCCAAGGCCAAGGCGGTCAAGCCGGAGATCGAGAAGTTGATCACGCTGGCCAAGCGCGGCGACCTGCACGCCCGCCGGCAGGCGCTGTCGACCCTCTGCCAGGACAAGTTCGCGGTGCACAAGCTGTTCGAGGAGGTCGCGCCCCGCTACGCCGGACGTCCCGGCGGCTACACCCGCATCCTCAAGCTCGGCCCGCGCCGCAGCGACTCGACCGAGATGGTCTTCATCGAGCTCGTCTGATCTCGCGCGCGCCCGCCGGCGCGCGATCGCGGCGACGGGACGGCGCGCAGCGATGGTTGCCAAGCTCACGGTCGAGTACGACGGGACGGACTTCGCCGGCTGGGCGCGCCAGCCGGGCGAGCGCAGCGTCCAGGAGGAGCTCGAGCGGGCACTGCGGACGGTGCTCGGGGAGAGCGGCGCGGACGGCCGCCCGCTGAAGCTGACGGTCGCCGGGCGTACCGACCGGGGCGTGCACGCGTGGGGTCAGGTGGCAAGCTACGCGCACGAGGCGGTCGACCCGCTGCGCTTGAACGGCCTGCTCGCCGCCGATGTCGCGGTGCTCGCCTGTGAGCCCGCGCACGGGGGCTTCGACGCCCGCCGGGACGCAGCCAGCAGGACCTACTGCTACCGCGTGCTCGCCCGCCGCGCGCGCAGCGCGTTCGAGCGCAGGCGCGCATTCTGGTGGCCCCGCCAGCTCGACCGCCGGGCGCTCGCCGAGTGCGCCGGGGCGCTGGCCGGCCGCCACGACTTCACGGCATTCACGCCGAGCGAAACCGAGCACTCGCGCTTCCATTGCGACATCCTGCGCGCAGAATGGCGCGAGGAGGGGGACGTGCTCGAGCTGTGGATCGAGGCCGACCGTTTCCTGCGCCACATGAACCGCGCGCTCGTCGGCACGATGCTCGACGTGGCAAGCGGCGGGCGGAGCCTGGATGAATTCGTGGGGCTGCTCGAGGGATGCCCGCGTGTGGAGGGCGGCAGGACGGCACCCGCGCATGGGTTGGCGCTGGTGAGGGTCGCCTACGACGGCCCAGGATCTCGTTCGTCGCTCACGGCGTCCCGCCCGGCGCCGCTAGGCCCGTCTCCCTCAAGTACTCGCGATAGGCGTCGTGCTCGAACCCGACGAAGCAAGTCTGGGTGATCAACTCCGATGGGGGTGAGGCCGTTGCGAGGAGGTTGCACGCTAGACGCACCCCCGGCTGGGGGTTCGCCCATCCCTCCGGGCTTGCGAGCAGAACCTTCTCGTAGCGCTCACCGAACAGAGTCAGGTTCGTGGCGCCAGACAGCGCGGCGCTGGGGGACAGCAGGCCCCGGAACCCATCGGCGCGGAGCTCCTCCGCGAGCGCCTGCGCGTGAACATGCTCGGCGACCGCGGTTCGAGGGTCAAGGCCGCAGTCGGTGTAGTGGGCGAAGCTGCGCAGGTCCGCGATGTCGGACTCCTCGACGTGCACCAGCCATAGGTTTCGCTCGTACTCGCGGGCACGGACGTGCGCTCTGATCCGCTCGTAGCGGATCAGCTCAGCCCACGCCCCCGCAGCCTCGAGCGCCAGGTATTGCGCATAGCCCTCGCCGCTGCGATGCCAGCGCCCGTCGGGCTGGCTGGGGTGCGGCTCGCCGGCCGCGTGAAACAGCGGCGCGGTGTCGGTGGCGACCTGGCGGTAGGCCGACCAGCGGCCCGAGGCGCTCGCGGGCCTAGTCTGCCAACTGGCCACGTGTTGCTCTGGCCAGCCCGATTAGCGTGGCGTGGGCGCTCGCCTCATTCTGCTCGAGTAGTGCCAGCGGCGTGAGTCCCCCGAGCTGGTCGCGTTCGGCATCGAACCACATCACGATCCCAGTCGCCGTCATCGACGCCCGCAGGTAGCTGAGTACCTGTGCGATCACGATCACCCTCCTGGTGTTGTTGCGCACCCGACTGCCCTGGCGCCAGGAGCCGACCGTCTTCGTGGAGACCCCCAGCAGTGCCGCGACTTCAGAGACGCTCACCTCGCCCAGCGTTTCCAGCACGAAAGCCGCTGCCGCCTGCGGGTCATCCAGACGCTCGTGCAGCAGCCGACGCCCGACTCGCTTGACCACATCGGCCACTCGCATCGTTGCGATCTCGACCTCTCCGTTGCGGTCCCTGGCGTCAGGGTCTGACTCCAGTGCCCTGCGCAGGTCCACGACGAACCCGAGCAGCTTGCGGACATCGTAGTCCTCGACGCCTTCGGGCATAGAGTTCGACAGGTCCAACACCGAGTCCTCGACGCGGCGAAACCAGGCCGCCCGGCGCTCGGCCGATGGGAGCGCCCCCGATCCTCGCGTGCGCTCATCCAGCGAATAGGGTGGAGTGACGAGCGCCTCGACATCCCCCGCTTGCTCGCGCAGTTGGTCCAGATCCGGTGCTACGTCAACAGCGACCGCCACGATCCAACTCCTCTAAACTCCGCTTCACTTCTCTTTGACTGGAAGTCTAGCAGACTCAAACGACAGCGGAGTTAACCCTCATGACACCTAACCTTCGGCTTCGCCTTCACAGGTTTCGGTGTTGGCCTTCGCAGCTTCGCTGAGGTCACGCCTGTCGATCGTTCTGCCACGCCCGTCGCGGATCACCAGTTCGGTGGGGATTGGCGAGAAGGCGCCGTACGCGAGTACGCCACCGGCGTGTAGGTGCTCGGGGATAGCCACCTTGCTCAGCGGGACAAGCCCACCGGCGACCCGCGCGAGCACCGTGTCGCCGGGAGCCTTCAGCAGGCCGTAGATGATTGCATAGGGTCGGGGTTTGCAGCCGTTGGACGTCTGCGGTTGGAATGATTGCTTGCCGGGTGGCCCGGAGCCTTCTTCGAGTCGGAGACTGAGGAGGCCCCCGCCGCCGCCAAAGAGTTCTTCTTCGTTGCTGGCTTCGAGCTTGAGCTCGAAATGTACGTGGCCCAGTTCGCGGTAGCGCTCGCCGCGGATCGTGAAGCTTGGTCCCTGCGGAACGCTCCCGTGTGCCAGGCGCACGATGCCGCCAGCGAAGTATTTGACAGGGTTCCTGGAGCATTCCACGACCGCCGGCAGCTTCAGCATGGCCACGGTGCGTCCCTGTTCGTCGAGCTCGGTCAGCGAGACGGGGATCGGCGAGGGCCCGCGCACTACCTGGTAGTAGAGGCCCGCCGGTCCTCCCAGGCGGGCCGGCACGCGGATGGCCGGCGAACTGATGGTGCGGTTGTCGCTCAACAGCAGGCGCACGCTACGCGTGGCCGGAAGCAGGTCGGCCTCGACTGTGAGCAGTCCCGAGTTGCAGTGCACAGCCTGTTCGGGGTGGACGTGAGATCGCGACAGGCACCTCGCTGTACCGCCGCCGTTGAGGATTTCGAGCAGGCCTCCGCGTTCCGGAAGGGATGGTTCGCTGATGGACACGAACACGGCGCAAGGACGCGGCGAGTGCCGTTCGGCCCGCGCCACGAAGCTCCCGCCGGCGGCGGTCCTGCCGCGAGCGACCACGACGGGTTTCTTCGCCGGTCGTTTGATCTTTGGGATCTTCGCGGCGGGCAGGCCGACGGTGGCTTCGAGGTGCTTGAGTATGGTCGCCTGCCCATCGCTTCTTTTGCGTTGCTGCGCGGTTAGCGCTTTCAAGTGGCGAGCGAGCGTCCTGTCCGCGGCATTCTCATAAGGAGCAAGGTTCTCGGGGAACGGCTGCACGCCAGTTTGCCCGATAGCGATGGCCTCGAATGACTGCTTGAGGAGACCTTCCGAGCGGCTCGCGACTTCTCGGGAGATGGGGGCCAGCGTCGTATAGCCACTCGCGACCCACGACTTCATGTCCGCGCAAACGGGCGGGGTGGGTACATCCAGTGCCTGGTTGATGACTTCGACGGTCAGATGCAGGAGAAACGTGATCTTCGGGTTGCTCCATTTCAATGGCGTAAGCGCATGGATCAACGCGACCGTCGCTTCGCGATCCAGCTGAGTCTGCGAGTCGGCAAGCGCGAAAGACAGCTCGAGCTTGAGCTCACCGAGCTGTCTGGACTGTCTGCGTCTTTCGCCTTCGGCCCGTGCGCTTGGCCGCGCCTGCTGTTGCGGCCCAACGAGTCCGAATCCGAACACCTCTTCGTGGGGCGGAGCGTTGGTGAGGATGCCAGAGCATTCGCTTGAGATTTGCGCGGACATGGCTTCCCTCGCTGCGGTGTCCTGCGTCAGGTTGGACAGCTCCGTTTCCTCGAAGCTGTTCGTGGCGAGTAGATAGGCGTGGGTGGCGGCAGCGTTCTGGGACGTCGCCGCCACGCTCGCGGGGGCGATGGCCAAGGGCGACGCCAACGCCAGGAGGGTCACCCACGCACGGACATGCCGCACCCACAAGTGCCCGTGACCGGGCTCTTCTCGCCCGCCCGCCTCCATCGCCGCGCGAGCATATATCGGTATGGCTAGCCGGCGGTTGACATCACGGCTTCGTGACCGGTGCGGACCGAAGCGGCCCCTATGCTGGACAAAGCGATGCTCAACGTACTCCTCACAAACGACGACGGGATCGAGGCGGAGGGCCTGCAGGCGATGCGGCGGGCGCTGCTCGAGCTGGAGGACGTGCGTCTATCCGTGATCGCCCCGGATGGCAATCGCTCGGCGATGGCCCGCTCGATCACCACCCGCCGGCCGTTGTGGGTGGCGGAGGTGCCGTTCACGGATGGGACGGTCGGCTATGCGACAGACGGCACACCGGTCGACTGCGTGAGGCTGGCGAGCCTGGGGCTGGTCGAGGACTTCGCGGCGGACCTGGTGGTGGCGGGCATCAACCACGGGGCGAACCTCGGCGATGACATCACCTACTCGGGCACCGTGGCGGCGGCCCTGGAGGGGGTCGTGCTAGGGCTGCCGGCGATAGCGGTCTCCCAGCAGTCGGGGGCGCGTGCGCTGGACTACCGCTTCGACGGCGGCTTCGGGTTCGAGACGGCGGCGGCGTTCGTGGCGCGGCTCGTCGAGCGCATCGAGGAGGTGCCGCTGCCGGCGAGGACGCTGCTGAACGTCAACGTGCCGGCGGGCGCCCCGGAGGGCGTGGAGGTGACGAGCCTCGGCAAGCGCATCTACCGCGACGAGCTGAAGCTCGAGAGCGAGGAGGACGAGGGCCGGCGCTACTGGATCTACGGCTCGGACCCGGGCTTTCACGACGAGCCGGGGACCGATCTGGCGGCCGTTGCCGCCGGGCGGATCGCGGTGACGCCGATCCACTTCGACCTGACCGACCGCCCGAGCCTCGACGCGCTGCGGCGCTTCGATCTAGAGGGCCTGCTTACACCGGTCACGCGCGACGCAGGGCCGTGAGCGCCGAAGCGGAGCCCGCACAGGCATCGCGAGCCGCGCCGCCCAAGGATGTGCTCGCGCGTGCGGCGGAGCTGCGCGAGGCGCTCGAACACCACGCCCATCGCTACTACGTGCTCGACGATCCGGAGATCGGCGACGAAGCGTACGACCGGCTGTTGGACGAGCTGCGGGAGATCGAGCGCAGCCACCCGGAGCTGGCGACGCCCGACTCGCCCACCCGGCGGGTGGGCGGCGAGCCGGTGGGTCGCCTGGAGAAGGTCGAGCACCTGGCGCAGATGCTGTCGCTGGGCAACGTGCGCTCGCCAGAGGAGCTGCGCGCGTGGGTGGAGCGGATGCGCAACCACCTCGCGCGCGAGGGGATCGAGGACCCGGGCTTCAGCTTCGTGGTCGAGCCGAAGATCGACGGTCTGTCCATCAGCCTGGTGTACCGGGACGGCGTGCTCGAGCGGGGGGCCACGCGCGGCAACGGCGAGGTGGGGGAGGACGTGACGCACAACCTGCGAACGATCGGCGCGATCCCGCTGCACATACGTGACGCGCCCGCGCTGGTGGAGGTGCGGGGCGAGGTGTACATGTCGCTGAAGGACTTCACCGCGCTGAACGAGCGCCGGGCGGAAGCGGGCGAATCGACGTTCATGAACCCGCGCAACTCGGCCGCCGGGACGATCCGCCAGCTGGACCCGGCGGACGCGGCCAAGCGCCCGCTGTCGATCTGGTGCTACCAGGTGGGGGTGGCCGAGGGGCTGTCGTTCGAGCGGCACTCCGAGGCGCTCGCCTGGCTGACAGGACACGGTTTTCGTGTCAACCAGGGCATCAAGCTGCTGGGCGGCGAGGACGAGGTGATCGACCAGTGCCTGGAGTGGGAGCGGCGCAGGGGCGAGCTGGATTTTGAGATTGATGGGGTCGTCGTCAAGGTCGACGACCTCGAGTTGCAGCGCAGGCTCGGCTCCGTCGGGCGCGATCCACGGTGGGCGGTGGCGTGGAAGTTCGCGCCCACAACGGCGGTCACGCGCCTCGAGAAGGTGATGTGGAATGTGGGCAAGTTCGGCGACCTGCGACCGTACGCGGTGCTCGAGCCGGTGTCGGTGGGCGGGGTCACGATCAAGCTGGCGACCCTCCACAACGAGGAGGACATCGTCCGCAAGGACCTCCGGGCGGGCGAGGAGGTGATCGTGGTGCGCGCCGGCGACGTGATCCCGCAGGTGGTCTCTCCGGCGCCCCACGTGGCCGAGGCCGACGAGCGCCCGCCGCTGCCGAGCCCGCCCGAGCGCTGCCCGTTCTGCGACACGCACACGATCAAGCTGCCGGACACCATCTTCACGAAATGCCCCAACCCCGAGTGCCCGGCGCGGGCGTGGCAGCTGCTCAAGCACTTCGTCTCACGCGGGGCCATGGACATCGACGGCCTCGGCGAGAAGCAGGTGGCGCTGCTGCAGGAGCGCGGGCTGGTGGGCAACGCGGCGGACCTCTACCGCCTGGGCGAGGAGCAGCTGGTCGGGCTCGAGGGCTTCGGCGAGCTCTCGGCGAGGAACCTGCTGGCGGCGGTCGAGGCCTCCAAGGAGCGCCCGTTCGCACGGGTGCTGTTCGCGCTGGGGATCGAGGAGGTCGGGGAGGTGACCGGGCGCAACCTCGCCCAGCGCTTCCGCGACATCGACGCGCTGGTGCACGCATCGCCCGAGGAGATCGCGCAGACCCCGGGTATCGGCGAGAAGATGGCACAGTCGATCCGGGCGCAGCTCGATGACGAGCGCATGGGCGGCCTGATCGCCGAGCTGCGGGCCGTGGGCCTGCGCTTCCACGAGGAGGGCCCGGCGCCGTCGGAGGGGCCTTTGGCCGGCAAGACGCTCGTGCTGACGGGGTCGCTGCCCGAGCTTTCCCGCGAGCAGGCCACCGAGCGGATCATGGCGGCGGGCGGGCGTGTGATCGGGTCGGTGTCCAAGAGGACCGACTACCTGCTCGCCGGCGAGAGCCCCGGCTCCAAGCTCGAGAAGGCCGAGCGCCTGGGCGTGGCGGTGCTCGACGAAGCGGGCCTGCTGGCGCTACTCGATCCGTAGCGGGTGGTAGCATGGCGCGCCAACGATGCTGCCGCCGAGTTCACACCGCCGGGCTTTCGACCAAATGACGCCCGGGACGACTCCGAGGGTGGGCGCCCGGCGTAAGGCCGCCGGCCGCTGGGCGCTCGGGCTGCTGGTCGCCTGCGTTGCGCTGCTGGTCGCCGCACCGGTCGCCGGAGCCTCGTTCGGCACCGGCTCGATCTCGGGCAAGGTGACCGAAGCGACGGGGCTGAAACACGATCTGGCGAACATCGAAGTCGCGGCGTATCAAGCGAGCGGGAGCGAATTCAGCCCCGTCGGATCCGCCGTGACCAACGGGCTTGGCGAATACACGGTCGCCGATCTGGGGCCGGGCTCGTACAAGGTCAAGTTCTCGCTGCCATTCGAAAGCAAACTGAACTTCGCACCGCAGTACTGGAACGACGAGCCGTCGTTCGTCGCGGCCACGCACGTCGAAATCCTGACCGAAGGGGAACCCAAGGCCGGGGTCGACGCGGAACTGCACGAAGGGGGCACGATCTCGGGGAAGGTGACCAATCCGAACGCCGAAGGCGTGCGCGAAGCCCAGGTCGCCGTACTTCGTGCCGGGAAAAGCGGGCGGGAATACGTGGCCTTCGTCCAGACGAACGTCAATGGCGAATACGCCGTGATCGCACTTCCCACCGGCACTTACCAGGTCGAAATCACCCCGCCGCCAACCGCTGATCTCGTCGCCCAGTTCTACGCGGACGAGCCCTCCTACGCTGACGCGACGCAGGTTCCGGTCCAAATCGAAGAAATCTCGAAAGTGAACGTAACCCTGCAGGTGGGCGGGGAGATCTCGGGCCGGGTGACCGACGCCGTGACGCACAATCCCGTGACCGGCGTGTTCGTGCTCGCGAACAATCTCACGGGCTTTGAACTCGGCTTCCCGTTCGCGGAAACGAACGGCAACGGCGAATACACCGTTCCCGGGCTGGCCACCGGCGTTTACAACGTCGAATTCGAATCCGGGGGCCCGACCGTGTACATCCCCCTGACAGACAACGGGATCGGGGTGGCGCAGGGCAGCACGACGTCGGGGGTCAACGTCGCGTTGACACCGGCCGCGCCCAACAACACCAGCGCTCCGTCCGCGTCCGGGACGGCGGCGGTCGGGCAGACGCTGTCGTGCTCGAACGGGTCGTGGTCGGGGGTCACGCCGATCAAATACACCTATCAGTGGCTCCGCGACGGCAGCTCGATCGGGGGCTCGACGGGGAGCACCTACGTCGTCCAGTCGGGCGACCAGGGGCACGGTCTGTCCTGCGAAGTGACGGCCACCAACACCAACGGCCACGCCTCGGCGAAGAGCAACACGCTGAACGTGCCCACCCCGCCTCCGCCTCCCCCGCCGGCGAAACCGGTGATCACGTTCTCGACGTCCGCGCTGGTCGTCTTCCGGGGCTTGGCCCGGGTGCGCATCAGCTGCACGGCCGCTCCGTGCGGTGGCGCGATTGAGGTGACGCAGCAGATCATCGTCAGGCATCGCAAGGGCAAACGGACGATCTCGCGCAGGAAGACGCTGATCCTCGGCAGCGGCGTCTTCTCGCTCGCCCCGGGGCAGAGCGGGACGTTCGCGATCCACCTGACGAGGACCGGCAAGGCCAGGCTCGCCCGTGCGCGCCACCACCGCGTGTTCGCGGTGCTCGTGGGGATCGTCAGCGGCGGCACGACCGCCAGGCAGGCGGTCGAGGTCAGCCAGGCGGTCAGGCGGAGATAGGCGCAGGCAGGTCAGTAGTCGGCGACGGTGATGGCCATGTGGTCCTGGAAGGTGCGGGCGGAACCGATGGAGATGCCGTCGGTGAAGATGGCGAACGCGAGCAGGTGCCCGTCTGAGGACTGGCAGTAGCCGACGAGGTTGGACACCCCGGTGAGCGTGCCGGTCTTGCCCTGGCAGTGCCCGGATGCGCCGGTGTGGCGCATCCGTTCGGCGAGGGTGCCCGTGCGACCGGCCACGGCCATGTGTTCGCGCAGCACCGCCCCGATGGGCGTGGGGGCGAGCTCGACGAGCAGGTCGGCGACCTCGTACGGGGAGGTCTGATCGGCGGGCGAGAGGCCCGAGCCGTCGACCACCCGGGGGTGGATGGCGAGCACCGAGGAGACCGTCTGGGCGACCACGGTGGCGCCGGCGGCGGTGGTGCCGGCGCCGGCGAACAGCGCGCCGAGGTCCTTGACGAGGGTCTCGGCGAAGAAGTTGTCCGACGGTGGGAGCATCAGGCCGAGCAGCTGGGCGACGGTCGGCGATTGGACCTGGGCGAGCTGGACGGCGCCGGCGGGGGTGGCGGCTGCGCCGTGGGAGCCGCCGATGGCTACCCCGGCGCCCTTCAGGGCCGCCCACAGCTCGCGGGCGGCATACGCGGCGGGCGCGTGAGGCCCCCTTTCCGGCCCGCCGGCGCCGCGGTTGAAGGCGAGCGCGCTGAGGGTTCCTTCGAGGAACGGGTCGGGTGCGTATTCGCTCGAGGGCTCGCCGCGGAGCGAGTCGAAATAGGACTCGTCGCCCTCGACCGACCCGGTGATCCGGCGGATGGCCTGGGTGTGGACGAGCTGGGAGACGAGCGTGGAGACGCCGGCGCCTTCCCCGCCGTAGCGGCTGCGGATGAACGGGGTGCTGCCGAACGTCGGATCTCCGCCGCCGCGGAGGTAGAGGTTGCCTTCCCACACGCCGCCGGGTGCGAGATGGCCGGTGGCGAGGACGGTGGTGGCCAGCCGTGCGGTGGCGCCCATCCGCTCGAGGGCGGCGGTGGCGGTGTAGAGCTTCTCGACCGACGCGGGTGGGCGCAGGTCGGTGGCGCGCTCGGAGAACAGCGCCTGCTTGGTCGTCAGGTCATACACGTACGCCCCGTCGGCCGGTCCGGCGAGGGCGAGCTGGTGGGCGAGGTCGGCCTGCAGTTCGGGCAACCCGCCGCCGGCGCTCGCCGCCGACGGCGCCGCCATGCCCGCCAGGGAAAGTCCGCAGAGGAGAATCGGGAGTCTTGCCGGGCGATTCCGGGGCACGCGGCCCTAGAATCTTTCGTGCATGGGCAAGCTTGTCAAGCTCGAACCGGTCACCAAGCCGCAGGCCAAGGCGCGGATGCGCCCCGGGCGGCTCGCCCCGCGGGGGGTCGGGCGAGTGGCCTCGGTCGATCGCCGGAGTCGCCCCAGGCGCAGCAAGACGGCGCTGGTGCTCGGGGGCGGGGGGTTCACGGGGGGCGTGTACGAGATCGGAGCCCTGCGGGCGCTCGACCTGCTGGCGGTGAACAGCACGGTCAACAACTTCGACGTCTACGTGGGGACCTCCGCGGGATCGTTCATCGCGGCGCTGTGTGCCAACGGGGTGACCCCCGAGGAGATGATGCGGGTGGTCACCCGCCAGGGCAAGCCGCCGTTCAAAGACATCGACGTGGGCGACCTGCTGCGCCCGAACCTGATCGAGTTCGCACGCAAGGGGGCGCTGTTGCCGCTGCGGGCGCTGTCGCTCGCCCGCCACGTGCTCTCCCAGCCGGGGGGCGTGTCGCTGATGGACGTGGTGCTCGGGCTGGCCGACGGGCTGCCATCGGGTCTGTACACCGGGGCGGGGATCGAGCGCTACCTCCAGGACGTGCTGAGCGAGCCCGGCCGCAGCGACGACTTCAGGGATCTGGCATGCGAGCTGTACCTGACGGCCACCGACCTGGACACGTGCGAGCGGGTGGTGTTCGGCGCGGAGGGCTCGGATGACGTGCCGATCTCGACGGCGGTGCGCGCGTCGGGGGCCCTGCCGATGGTGTACGCGCCCGTTCGGATCGACGATCGCGAGCTGATCGACGGCGGGATCGTCTCGACGACGAACCTCGATCTGGCAGTGCAGGCGGGGGCAAAGCTGGTGGTGGTGATCAACCCGATCGTGCCGTTCATCAACGACTTCACGGGCACCGTCAGGACGCTGCGGGGCAAGCGCCCGCAGCGGGTCTCGGACATGGGCTTCGCGCAGATCGGCTACCAGGTGTTCAAGCTGGTCGCCCACCAGCGCCTGCACGAACTGGCCAAGGGCTGGGAGCAGCGGTATCCCGGCGTGGACATCGTGTTGATCGAGCCCCAACCGACGGACGAGCTGATGTTCGAAACGTCGATGATGAGCTTCACCTCCCGCGTGGAGATCGCCCGCCACGGGTTCGAGTCGGTGACCAAGCAGCTCGCGGGCGAATACGAGCGCTACCAGGCGGTTGCCGAGCGCCACGGCCTGGACATCTCGGCCAAGCGCGTCCGCCGGGTGGTGGAGCATTTCGACGAGCAGGAGGAGCAGGTGAGCGCGTGGCGGAAGATCCTCGAGGGGACCACCGGCGCGCTGCTGCGCCAGGCCGGCTCGGCCGGGTAGCGGTCCGGCGGCGCATGCGCCGCCGGTCGGACAGTGCATGCACTGTCCGTCGCAGCCGCACATGTGCGGCTGCCGTCCTATACGGATCTATCGATGGCTGCCAGAAGCCGGTTGGAGCCGGCGGGGGCATGGACGGCGATGCGTACGTGACGCTGCTCGCCCAGCGCGGCGCCGCCTGCGACCAGCACGCCGGCCTGGGCCAGGCGGGCGGACAGCTCCGAGCCGTCGAGCGTGGGGTGGGCGGCCCACAGGAAGTTGGCCTGGCTGTCGCTCACGTGAAAGCCGCGCGTGCGCAGCTCGGCGATCAGCCGCGGGCGCTCTTCGCAGATCGCGTGTACGCGTCGCTGGAGCAGCTCCGAGCAGCTGCGCAGCGCCTCCATGGCTCCCGCCTGGGAGACCTCCGAGACGCCGAGGTCGGGCTCGAGCTCGGCCAGCAGCTCGCCGGCGCCGGGGGCGCCGATGGCATAGCCGACCCGCAGGCCGGCCAGCCCCCAGGCCTTGGAGAAGCTGCGGAAGACGAACAGGCCCGGATGCTCGCCGAGCAGCTCCAGCGAGCTGCTGGTGGGCTGGGCGTCGGAGAACTCCACGAGCGACTCGTCGAGCAGCACGGCCACGCCGTCGGGAAGCCCCTCGAGCAGCCGCCGGAGATCGCTTGTTGCCAGCAGCTCTCCGGTGGGGTCGTTGGGGCTGGCGAGGGCGAGAACCCGCACGCCCGGTTCGCGGGCGGCCGCCAGCAGCTCCTCCACGCCCCCGGCCACCCGCGTGGCCACACCGTGGGCGCGGCGGGCCATGATCGGATACAGCGGGTAGGAGGGCCAGTGGGTGAGCAGCTGCTGGCCGGGCTCGATCAGCGCGCGGGTGGCCGAGCTGAGCAGCTCGGCGGCCCCGTTGCCGAGGATCAGGCGGCCGGGGTCGACGCCGTGGCGCTCGGCCAGCTCGTGGCGGAGGTCCGAGCCGCTGAGGTGGGGGTAGCGATGCAGGCCGCGTCTGGCGACGAACGTGATCGCGTTGACGATCCGAGGGTGGGGAAGCTCCGGCCAGGTCGTCTGGGAGAGGTCCAGGGTGTCGACGCGGGTGAGCGCTTTGCGCCTGCGCTCGGCGGCCTCCTCGCGCAGGCCGGCGTTGACCTCCTCCTCGGACATCCCCTCGAACTGCTTGTAGTAATCGAGCAGGCCCACAGGTATGTCGTTCTAGCAGCGATCCTTCAGGGCGCTGCCTGCCGGGGGCGAGCGACGTGCGCTGCGCTCACGTCTGTCCGCCGCTGGACACGAGGCTGTTGCCGGGACCGTGGATGACCACGAACCAGAACAGCGCTATGAGCGCGCAGACGGCGGCGGTGATGGCGAAGATTCGCCCGAGGATCCCCGCGCGCTGATCGTGCCCGGCGGCTCGGCGCACCAGGATCCAGGCGTTGTCGAGGCGACGCATCAGCGCGAGCGCGCCGAACAGCAGCGCGAACAACGCGACGAACGCGGAGAGGATGCCGAAGCTGACGCTTCCGGACAGGTAGTCCACCTGGGAGCCGATCCACAGGCAGGCCACTGGGATGGGCCCCCAGCAGAGCAGGCTCAGGAGGGTGATGGCGGCGACCAGGACGCCGGCCATCGAGCCGTCGAAGCGCTGGCGCGCGTCGCTGCCGCGTTTGGGCGGCGTGCGAAAGTGGGTGGGCGCCGTCCCCGGGCGGCGCCCGACGAACAGCCCGCCGGTATCGGATGGGTCGCTGCGCATGTGCTGTCATCTTCGCAGCTACGGCCCGCGGGGCGGGCTAGCCCGCGTACAGCGCGTCGAACAGCTCGGCGTATTTCTCGTTCACCACTCTGCGCTTGACCTTCAGCGTGGGCGTCAGCTCGCCGGTGGCCTGGGAGAGGTCGTGGTCGAGGATGACGAACTTCTTGACCTGCTCCACCTGGGCGTATTTGCTGTTGGCCCGGTCGATCTCCTGCTGGATCATCGCGTGTACGGAGGGGTGGCAGGCGAGCGAGGGGACGTCCTCGGGCAGGTCGTGCTCGCGGGCGTACACCGGGATCTCTTCCTCGTCGAGGGTGATCAGCACCACCGGGTAGGGGCGCTGGTCGCCGTGCATGACCGCCTGGGAGATCCAGCGGCACTGGCGGAGGTCGTTCTCGATGTTGGCCGGGGTGAGGTTCTTGCCGCCGGCGGTGATGATGATGTCCTTCTTGCGTCCGGTGATCGTCAGGTAGCCGTCCTGATCGAGCGACCCGAGGTCGCCGGTGTGCAGCCAGCCGTCGACGACCGCGCCGAAGCTGGCGTCGGCGCGCTTGTGGTAGCCGGCGAAGATGTTCGGGCCTTTGATGAGGATCTCGCCGTCGTCGGCGATCTTCAGCTCGACCCCGGGAAGCGCGCGTCCGACGGTGCCGAAGCGATGGTGCTCGAGCGTGGAGATGGTGGCGGCGGTGGCCGTCTCGGTCATCCCGTAGCCCTCGAACACGGGAATCCCGCAGGCGTAGAAGAACTGGAGGATCTCGTGGGCGATCGGAGCGGCCCCGCTGGTGGCGTGGCGAACGTTGCCGCCGAAGATCGCCCGCACGTTCTTGAACAGCAGCTCGTCGGCCTCGTCGAACTGTCTCTGCAGCTCCTCGGAGACGGGCTCGCCGCGGGCGATCGTGTCGCGCACCTCGACCCCGAGACGGATGGCCTGCCGCGTGCGCTCGCGCTCCTCGGGCGGTTTCGCCGCGATGGCTCCTTGGGCGACCGTGTAGATCTTTTCGAACACCCGGGGCACGGAGGGCAGGTAGGTCGGCTTGACCTCCATCAGCTCGGGGACGATCTGCTTGGTGTCTCCACCGAAGTACGCGAGGGTGCTGCCCAGGTAGAACGAGGCGAGCTGGACCAGCAGCGCGTAGGAGTGGGCGAGCGGGAGGTACAGGTAGATGACCTCCTCGCCGGTGATCTCCCTCGCCTGGGCGATCATGTCGACGATCGCCCGGTAGTTGCCGTGGCTGAGAACGCAGCCCTTGGGCGGGCCGGTGGTGCCGGAGGTGTAGATGAACGTGAACGGGTCCTCCGGTTGGACGCCCGCGCGGCGCGCTTCGAGCTCATCGGCAGAGCGCGTGCGCCCGCGCTCGCGGACCTCGTCGAGGGGGATCGCCTGCAGCGCGTCGACGCCGTCGAGCGATCCGTTGGCCGCCCCCGCCTGCCCGTCCTCCGGAGGGTCGATGACGACGATCGTGCGAAGGTTCGGGAGCCGGTCGCGGATGGCGGCGATCTTGGCGAGCTGGTCGGCGTTCTCGCAGACGATCGCGCAGGCTTCCGAGTCCGAGAGAACCCACAGGCACTCCTCGGGGGAGTTGGTCTGGTAGATGGGCACCACGACGGTCGCGGCGGACGTGGCTGCCATGTCCACGCAGGACCACTCGGGGCGGGTGTTGGCGAGGATGCAGAGCCGCTCGCCGGGCTCGATGCCCAGGTCGATCAACCCGAGGCCGATCTCCTGGACGGTGTCGGCCAGCTCTGCGTATGTCACGTCGTGCCAGGCGCCGTCGCGCTTGTAACGCACGGCGGTGCGCTCGCCGTGCTCGGCGGCAGCCCGAGGAATGAGATCGGCGAGTGTGCGGACCCCGGTTGTGGACGCGGAGGCGGTGGTGACCTCCATCAAGACTCTCCTCCCTGATCAGTCAAGCGAAACGGACCCACAGATGGTAGACGCTGGCGCCCGGTCGCGCACAGGAGGCTGGCGGCCGAACACACAGACCCCAGCGTCCAGCTTCACACGGGGTTCGGCACGTCCAGGAAAACATGGCCCAGGTCGAAGCGCTCGGCGAGATGCTCGCCGAGCCGTCTGATGCCGAAAGTCTCGGTTGCGTGGTGACCGGCTGCGATCAGATGCAGCCGGAGCTCGCGGGCGTTGGCGGTGGCCCGCTCGACCGGTTCGCCGGTGAGGAGGGCATCGGCCCCTGCGGAGGCGGCCTCGGCGAGGTAGTCGGCCCCGGCGCCGGAGACGATCGCCAGGCGCCGCACCCGGGCGGGGCCCGAGCCGAGGACGAGGGGCTCCCGGCAGGTGAGGTCGCGCACCCGGGCGAACAGCGTCTCTGCCGGCAGGCCGTCGCCGGGAAGGTTCGCGATGAACCCGATCGTCTGGTTGTGGTGGAGGGCGAAGGGCTCGAGCCGCTCCCCGCCGAGCGCCCGGCCGAGCAGCGCGTTGTTGCCGATCTCGGGGTGGGCGTCGAGCGGCAGGTGGTAGGCGGCGAGGGCCATCCGGGCGTCGAACAGAAGCTGCAGACGGTGCTTGAGCAGCGGGTCGACCGCCTGGACGCCGGCTCCCCAGAAGAGGCCATGGTGGACGAGGACCAGCTCGGCGCCCTGCCCGGCGGCCAGCTCGAACAGCTCGGCGTGGGCCGAGACGCCCGTGGCGATCGTGTGAACGTCGGCCGGCCCGGGGACCTGCAGGCCGTTGAGGCAATAGTCGTCGAAGCGACCCGGCTCGAGCAGGCGGTCGAGCTCGGCGAGGATCTCGGACATGGCGGCGGGCATCTGTCGCCGACGATAGCGGCGGGCCGCGGACGATACCGGTGGGCCGGTTGTGTGATACTGGCGGTTGCGTCGGGGCGTGGCGCAGCCTGGTAGCGCGCGCCGTTCGGGTCGGCGAGGTCCCCGGTTCGAATCCGGGCGCCCCGATATGACAGTTGTCTGCTAATGATGAGCAGGGACTGAACGTGCGATGGGCTACGAGCGGATTAAGACCGAGCATGTTGGCGCGAAGAATCGCGGGGGAGCGTGGATGACTCGATTTGAGGCCAAGCAGGCAGCCAAGCGCAAGCGCCGGCAAGCGGATGAATGGAGTGGATCCGGTTTCGCGGACAGTCTGATCTGCCCCGGCTTTCGTGGAGTTGGTGGTCTGGAATCGGGCGGTGGCAGGCAGTCGCCGACATCCGATTACAATCTGAGCATGGGCGCCCCGAGACCCAAGAGCACCACCGCGCCGGAGGTGGCGCCGCCGCCCCCCGAGCGCCGGGATCTCGCGCGCGGTCTACCCGGCACCGAGCGTGAGCGCGCCGAGCAGCGCCGCCGGTTCGCCGAGGAGCATCGCGAGACGCTGCGTCGCCTGGGCAAGTAGCAGACCGTGGCGGTCTACTACCCGGAGTTCGGGGACTTTTGCGACGTTGCCGCGGGCATCCTTGGCATCACGCCTGAGCAGATAGCACGCTTTCCCAATGCCGGCCTCGCGGAGTCGGCGCTCGCGGCGCCACGAGCCGGCTTCGGCGATGATGTCGAGGTCTACCCCACGATCCTGGAGAAGGCCGCAATCTTGTTGGAACGCTTGGCGGCAACCGATAAGACGCTACCCGCTCCGCGCGAGCGCCCGAGGCGCGGGGTCACCGCCGCGTAGAGACAACGCAGCGTGGTGTTCGGTCCCGGCCCTCGTGTGAGGGATCCGCCGCGTTCGTCTCGAACATCCAGCAATGCGTCACGTTGCGTTCCTGGCTGACCTCGACCGGGGGCACCGTTCGCGACAAGGTACGCGCGATTGCTGCCGCAGTCATACCCGCGCGCTTCAGGCCAAATGCCGTGCGCCTGCGCCCGATCGGTGACAGGAAGTCGGTGTCTCCGGCTATCGCCTCGGCTGATCGCAGCAGCGGGTAAGCGCCTAGAACTCGACAACAAACCGGGGCGTGAACGGCATCTCGGTAGGCCGCAGGCCCGCGATCCGGTCGACGCGGTAGCTGCGCAGCTCGCCGTGGTCGTTTACGACAAACAAGACGAGGGCGCCGTCTTGGGTCAGGCGTAGCGAATAGGGCTCGACGATGCGTGGCCCCTGGCGGCCGCGTTCTGCGCGATAGTCGATCTCGACCATGAGGCGATTGGCCCCCGCATAACGGATCGTCTCCAAAGGTACGCCGCGGCGCCATGAGGTGATCGCGCGTGGCGGGATCCAGTTAGCGTCGAGCTTGCCGATTTCGGCGCGTGCGAGCTGCATGCCGGGCAGTTCGCCGGCCAACCACCCGAAGAACGGGCTGAGTGCATTCCAGAACTCAGCAAACGGTGGCAGTGGCCGGGGAAGCTGATGGCCGAGCATGTTCTCCCACTCCTGCTCGATCTCGCTCGCGAACTGTGAGCCACGAATCGCATCGGCGTCTGGCACGGCGATCCCGACGTACTCACACTTGCGCGCCAATGACTCGCGCACGCGCGCCGCCGCACCGAGCAAGTCGGGATGACGATGCATGTGGATGACGTCGTAGAGATCACGAGGGCGACAGCGCTCGGCCAGCGCTCGCGTCTTCTCTGCCGCAAGCTCAGTGATCGAGTAGCAGAGCACGCCATCCGTTGGGAGTGGCGCGTCTCCATAGGGATGGACGATCTCACGCAGCACGGGTGTCTCCACAAGCGTCTCATCGCCGGTGATATCGAGTTTGATCTTGGGCAGCGTTGGCTGCGGGTTGGGCCCACGGTAGGAGATACGCGCTTGAGCCGTCGGGTTGCCCCGCAGATTGCGCCGCTCGGCGAAGCAGCCATCCTCGACGATCAGATCGATCCCGGACTCCTGCGACAACCATGCCGAGACACGGCGGAAGATCTCGGTCAGCTGTGGGGCCTCCGCCGGACCGCCATCGATCACAGTGAAGTCAAGGTCCTCGGAAAATCGGTAGGTCTCGTAGTAGCACTTACGCAGACAGGTCCCGCCCTTGAAGATCCAGGTTCGCGAGAGCTCGGGCTCAACGGAGTCCGCGGCGAGCAGCCACCCGAGCACATAGTCCTTTTCGATCACGCCGACATCGAGCTGCCACTCGGCGCGCAGCTGCAGCAGTTCCTGCTTTGAGATCACGATGGGCTCTGGGGAGCGACTCGCATGTTCGCGCGAAGACCCCACATCGGGATACGCGGACCGCCCGGCGGCGCATCGGGGTCGAGCAGCACGATCCCGGCCGAAAGCCGAGCGCGACACGCGGCAATCAACTCAGGCTCATCACGGCCCAAAGCCTCGATCAGGTGACCCAGACGCTTGAAGACCGCGCGATTACCGAGTCGCTCCGCGTACTCGATCAGACGTGCCGAATCCTCGGTATCGAGATACGCATCGAGGATCTCCGCGGCGTGACGGATGCCGCCGCCGATTCTCGGCGTGTCGAGGATGTCGACGACGGTTCGGGCCGGGTCAGCGATCTGCAGACGCACCTCTTCGTGCCAGCTCGAACGCATCCCCCAGGCCAGCCTGTCCTCCGCGACGTGCATGAGGAGGTAGTCAGAATCCAGCAGGCGGACCTCTGAGTGTCGGACACGCTGCGTCGTCTTTACGACGGTGGTCCGGAACATCTGCTCGGTCAATCCCCAATGACTGGCAGCCGTCCAGCCCGTGAAGTAGCACGGCGACCACGTGGCGGCGGCGACCACAAGCGCATCCTGGGACCAGCCCTCAGGGTGCTCGGCATCCACGGGGACGGGGATGTAGAGCCCGCGACGGACCCGGCGCAGCCACCCCTTCTCGGCCCAGTGTGCGAGTCTCCGGGCGGCTACCTGTCGGTCGACCCCCAGCTCAAGTGCCACATCTGCGGGCGCTATGAACCGCCGCCGGCCGGCAACCGCCGCCAGCTCGGCTCGACCAGCACCAGAGATTCCATGACTAGACATCAGAAGACCATTAGCCTCTTGGGCGACGAAAGTATTGGACTCACGATATCATCTGAGCGATAGCGATAGGCCACAAACTCCGAGCTAAGCGAAACTACTGGCCCATGTGGCATAATCCTCGACGGGAGAGGACGGCCGATGATTTCGGACCGCAAATGGACCGCGGACCCGCCAAAAACCGCATCAGAAAGCCAAACTTAACCGGTCGCCCCGATAGATTCCGTGCGCGAACCGACAGGATCACCCCGGCGTCCGCGATCCCGCCGTTCGGTGTCATGGGAACGTTCGAGGGACGGTTCACGCTAGATCCGCGCCGCGCACTGTTGATGACGTCGGTCGAGAGCGGCGAGGAGCCGTGGCTCACAGGCGACCGCATAGGCGCGAGCCACATCAACGCCTCTCTCAAGGCACAGGCGGTTGATGAATGGTTCCGTCGTCCCGAGACCGTTGTGCCGTTCATCTCGGCGCCACTATTGGAAGAACGAGTGGACCCGATCTCCCCGGCGATATTTCATGGGTACACGCCGCAGCGTGCTGTTGCCTCGCCGCGCCGACACGCCGCCGAGCGCTCCGTGATAAAGATGGTCGAGGAACAGGCTCCGGACAAGGACGTGCGCTGGGTGCGATTCCCGCGCCAGCACGCGGCCTGATCTACGCTCGAAGTGCGTCGTCGTGCCTCGCGCTCGTGCTAGCGAGCTGATTCTGCACGAGCGTGTTAGCGCGGTCGCTTGTTGCGGCAGGACGCGACGCGGGAGCGGTCGGTGTAGATCGCGAGCTGGGCGGAGGGCAGCAGCGCGAAGCCGGCGTCGAGCGTGACGATCGCCTCGGCACCGGAGGCGATGGCGCTGGCCGCGTGTACGGCGTCGTAGGAAGCGATACCGAAGTCGGTCATCAAGACCCTGGCGTCGGCGGTCACGCGACGAACGGGGATCGGCAGGTGATTGACGGGCGAGAGCAGCGCCTCATAACGCATGACGGTGTGATTCAGCCGCTGTGTGGCGGGACGGCGGGAGCGTCCGTCGGTGCGGTGTCCTCGCCAGCGCCCGCCCCAGCGTTCCTTCAGGGTGATGGCGAACGCGCTCTCGGCGAGCTCGACCGCGAACAGGTCGCTGGTGACAACCGCGACGCCGCTGTCGAAGATGCGTTTGAGGAAGGCGCTGCAAACAGCGTGTAGCGGTTGGGTCGTGAGCAGGGCCTCGACAACGAAGCTGGTGTCCAGCGCGATCGGGTCGGGAAGCAGGAGCTGCTGGTCCTCGATCGCGAAGACGCCACGGGGGACCGGCCGGCGCCCACCTGTGGGACTCAATCGGGGCCTACCGCGGGCGGTACATGTCGCGCGTGACGCGGACCTTGGCGCGGAGTCCCGTGGTGGCGCGCTTCAGCGCAGCCTCCTTCTCCTCGGGGGTCTTCGCGGTTGCGGGAACCATCAGCTCGGCCAGCTCCTCGGCACTGAGCCGTTTGATCTTCCCATTGGTCTGCTGTTCCGCCACGGATCCCATGATATTGATCGACATCTTGCCAGCCGACCCGGACATTTCGGCCGGTCCTACTGCATCGTGCTCGCGACCGTCAGATTCATACTGGACCTGCTTCGTTGCCTCAGTGCAGTGGCTCATGCGGCACGGCGGAGGATCTGATTGGCCCCGCAGGCAGGGAACTCGTCACCGAGGACGATTCGCCATTGCCGCAGGCTGTCTGCTACGTCTCGACGCTCGTCGCCTACTTGCGCGCGCACCGCACGGTAGAGCGCGTCGGCGAAGCTCGATCCGAGCGTGAGCAAGGCAATGACAGCGCTATCGGCGGCGCAGGTGGCTGCGCAGCCATGTGGCCATGTCGTCTTGGTGCCAGGTGCCCGCGGCGATTGCGAGGACGGCTTGCTCGGCATCATCGACGGTTGGTGTGGTTTGCCATGTCCAGTCGTTGGTCTCGATGAATAGACGGAGTGCTACCTAAGCTGCGCGTTTGTTGCCATCGGGCAGGGGATGGTTCTTTGCCGAGGCTCTTGCCTTCAGCCCGTGCAAGCGCTTCGGTGTCGGACGCGAGGTCGTCGTCGAGTCGAACAGTCAGGTTCTTAGCCATAGTGGCATGAGAGCATGAATCTAAGAAATCTTGATTGGCTCGAAGGCGAACAGCTCGTGTGGGCTACGGGTTCCGATGCGCGCCGTATGCAGCCGATCGGCGGTGTAGCTCTTGGATCTGTGGAGGACACCGCAGCCAGGAAGCTCGTCACGCAGCTTCACGCCCGCTGCCCCGCTTGAGCGGGTTGACCTCGAGTCGAGATCCGAGGCGCCATGGGTCATCGGCTGCGTCTCATCGCGCGGTGTCGCTTGCGTCGATGCTCATGGGGCGAGGCGATCGGCGAAGAACGCCAGGATCTCGTCGCGGGCGGCGATGGTCGGCTGCCCGGCCTCGTCGATCAGGTGGGCGGTCACCACGCTGTGCGGGCTGGCGACCACTTCTTTGAAGAACGGCGGGGTGTCTGGGTTGGCGGCGGCGTCGGGGAGCACGCGTGGGATGAAGCGCTCCCCGAGCGCCTCCGAGTAGGCGGCGAACCGCTGAGCCTTGCAGAACCGATCTCCCTGGAAGCGGTAGGCCATGACGGTCAAGTCGTCGCGCTCGAGGCGCCGTCGGACCGCGGCGAGCTCGTCGGAAGCCATCTCGATCCCCGCGGGGTCGTCCAGCGGCAGCGCCGGCTGGGAGAGGACCGGGGCGAGCATCGAGGGCTCGAGCATCATCGTGAGTGCGAAGTTGCCCGTGAAGCACATCCCGATCGCGCCGACGCCCGGCCCCCCGCACTCCCCATGGGCGAGTCTTGCAAGCGACCGCAGCCACACGGTCACCGGGCTCGACTCGTTGGCGGCGAACGCGCGGAACTCGGCGCTGACACACGCCCGCCGGAATGTGACGGCCCCCTCCTCGACCCCCGGCACCGCGCCGTCGCGGCCGAACAGCGAGGGCATGTACACGGTGAATCCAGCGTCCCTGACCCAGCGACTGAAGCGAGCGACATGCGGGCTGATGCCGGGCATCTCTGTCATGACGATCACCGCCGGTCCGCTGCCGGCCACGTGCACCACCTTGGTGGCGCCGTCGAGGGCGATCGCGCGGGGATCGAAGTCTTCGAGCGGATCGTCGTCGTTGAGCGACATGCCGGTGGTGGGCATGATAGTGATGACAGGTGGGCTGATCTACGCGGGGAGGTGGTGATCCACCGTCCTGACGGTCACCCACGGCGCATGAGCCGGCCGACGGCGGCCATCAGCTCGGCGGTGCGCTCCTCTTGAAGCTCGCTCTCGGTGCCCACCACGCATGTGCGGGCGTGCCCGTCGAGAAGGCCGAGGGCGACCTTGTCCAGCGCTGCCTGGATGGCCGATATCTGCGTGAGAACGTCGATGCAGTAGCGGTCCTCGTGCACCATCCGCTCGATCCCGCCCACCTGGCCCTTGACGCGCGACAGACGGTCGAGCAGCTGGTCCTTGCTCGCCTGGTAGCCCTTGCCGGCAGGCGATCTCGAAGTCGCAGCCATGCACCACACTATACCACTACGGGGGAGGGGTATAGTGGATCGAGTGGGCGTGCTGACGACTATCGGCGACGGGTTCAAGGACGCTTTCCTGATGGCCTGGGAGGTGTGGTGGGCGTTGGTGCTCGGCTTCGCCATCAGCGCCATCGTGCAGGCGTGGGTCCCGCGCGAGCGCATCGAGCACGCGCTGTCAGGCGATGGCATCGGCCCGCTCACGAAGGCCACGGGCCTCGGTGCCGCGTCATCTTCGTGCTCCTACGCGGCCGTGGCGATCGCCAAGAGCCTTTTCCAGAAGGGCGCGTCGGCCTCCTGCGCGCTGGCTTTCCAGTTCGCCTCGACGAACCTCGTGTGGGAGCTGGGCCTGGTGCTGTGGGTGTTGATCGGCTGGCAGTTCACGCTCGCCGAGTACCTCGGCGGACTCCTGATGATCGTTCTGATGGCGGCGCTCATGCGCGTGTTCGTCTCACCACGGCTCGAGCAGCAGGCGCGTGAGCACGCCCGGCGCGCGGACACCGGCCATCAGCATCACACGAGCGGTGAGCTGATGGGATGGCGCCAACGGCTGACATCGGCGTCGGGGTGGTCGGACGTCGCCGAGAACTTCCGCGGAGACTGGCGGATGCTCTACAGGGAGATAGCCGCCGGGTTCCTGCTCGCCGGATTCGTCGCCCAACTGGGCAGCGGGTTCTTCAACGGCCTGTTCCTCGAGGGCTCCCCGGCGCTCGTGCAGGCCGTGTGGGGCGCGCTGATCGGCCCGGTGATCGCCGTGCTGAGCTTTGTCTGCTCGGTTGGCAACGTGCCGCTTGCCGCGGTGCTGTGGTCGGGCGGAATCTCGTTCGCAGGCGTGATGGCGTTCATCTTCGCCGACCTGATCGTCTTGCCGATCATCGTCGTCTACCGCAAGTACTACGGCACGAGCTACGCGGTTCGCATCGTCGCGTTGATGTTCGTGACGATGGTCGCGGCCGCCCTGACCCTCGACGGCCTGTTCGGCGCCGCCGGGCTGATCCCGACCGGGCTGCGACCGTCGCGCCGTGACATCTTCGGCACGGTGGCCGTCAACTACAAGCTGTTCCTCAACGTTCTCGGGGCCGCGATCTTCGCGGCCCCGTTGTGGCTCGCCCGCAGGCGCGATCCCGCCGGCCCGGGATGCCACATGACGGTCGATGGGGCAGAGGCGGTCCGCACGGACCCCTGATGATGTATCACCTCACCATGAGCCCCGACGGAGGCAAGGCCATGAGCCCCGACGGAGGCAAGGCCGGTGGATGAGCGGCTGACGGCGTACCTGGAGGACCTGTACCGGCGCGGGCACGAGCACGATGCGGTGAAGACCGATCGCCTGGAGCGCCTGCGCAACGTCGAGCCCGACACGGCCCGGCTGCTCGCACTCCTGGTACGCGCGGTCGGGGCCAGGCGAGTACTCGAGCTGGGCACATCCAACGGGTACTCGACCCTGTGGCTGGCCGACGCGGCCCGCAGCGTTGGCGGTCGGGTGCTGAGCGTCGATGTGGATGGCGGGCGCACCGCGGAGGCCGCGAGACACCTCGCGCAGACGCAGCTGCACGAGTACGTGGAGCTGCGAACCGAGGACGCGGCGCTCACCCTCGCGAGCGCCGAGGACGACTCTCGGGACATGATCTTCCTCGATGCCGAACGCCCTGCCTACCCCGGCTACTGGCCCGACCTGATCCGGGTTCTGAGGCCCGGCGGACTGCTCGTGGTCGACAACGTGCTCTCCCATGCAAGCGAGGTGCAAGCGTTCCGCGGGCTGGTCGGCGAGGAGCCCTGCGTGACTGAGGCCCTCGTGCCCACCGGGGCGGGTGCGCTGCTGATCGTCAGCGATCTTCCCTAGCCGCTCATGTCTGGTCACGATCGCCGTCCGGCGCGAAGACCTCACCCAGAGCATGTCGCAATATCTGATCGAACGGATCGGCGCACCGTCCGGCGCAGACGTCGAATATATCTAAACGTGTATAGTGACGTGGGTGGAGGTCGCGTCGCTGATCCGGGATGCCCGCCGGGCCGCCGGCATCACTCAGCTCGAGCTTGCTGTTCGTGCGGGCACCGCGCAGCCGGCGGTCGCGGCGTATGAGTCGGGCGGCAGGACTCCGAATCTCACGACGCTTGCGCGGCTGCTCGGCGCGTGTGAGCATGATGTGGAGGTGCTCGCTCGTCCCCGGGTGCGCCGCGGGGCGGCATCGCTTGCCGATCTCTCTCAGACGATCGGAGAGGATCTGAAGCGGGGTTCCGAGCGTGATGCCCTGCGCCTGTTGTTCGGGTTTGCGGACGACTTCAGGGGCTCCTCTCGTGCCGGTCGGCTCGCGCTTCTCACAGACACGCCGCCGCCCACCGGCGAGGCACGCTTCGACGCGGCGCTTGCTGGCGCAGCCGAGTTCTTTGCGGCCGAGGGCGCGATCGCGGCCCCGGTATGGGCCAACGGGCCCGAGCGCTTCGTGGAGCCCTGGTGGTTCCTCGCGAGCCGGCCCGCGTTTCATGCGTACACGCTCGCCAACACGCCAGCCTGCTTTGCCCGGCACGGGGTGTTCGTTGCGCGCGAGGTCTTCGATCGTGCCTGAGCGCCACTTTACCCAGGCCCGGATTCTGAGTGCCCTGCAGGCGCTCGGAGACGAGCTCACCCGCGAGGGCGTGCGTGGACAGATCTTCATCGTCGGAGGCGCCGCGATGGCGCTTGCCTACTCGACGCGGCGGGTCACGAAGGACATCGGCGCGGTGTTCGAGCCGACGAGCGCGATCTACACCGCCGCGGCGAAAGTGGCCGAGGACCTCGGACTGCCCGAGGACTGGCTGAACGACGCCGCCAAGGGCTTCATGCCCGGTGCTGACGAGGATCCACGCCCGCTCCCCGATGTCCGTGGAATCGAGGTCGCGACGGCCTCCCCGCGCTACCTCCTCGCGATGAAGCTCATGGCGATGCGCTTCGGTGAGGACGACGAGGACATCGAGATCCTGCTGCGGGAGTGTGGCCTGAGCCGCGCACAGGAGGCGCTTGATCTCCTGACGCATATGTACCCGTTCCAGGAGCCTTCCCCGAAGACGCGATTCTTTCTAGAGGAGCTCTTCAACTCGACGTAGCATGGCTTCGTCCTCGAAGCGGCTTGCCGAGCGGGTCCGAGTGTGAAGGTCGCCGGCGCTCGAAGATCGCGCGCACCTCGATCGCTCCGCCCATGCTCGCCGACAGACGGGCACATGTAGGGTCACACGATGACAACGGTTCGCGAGGCCGCCCTCGAGCTGTTTCGCGAGCACGGGATGACGACCATATTCGGCAATCCGGGCTCGACGGAGCTGCCGATGCTCGGCCCGTTTCCAGAGGACTTCCGCTACGTGCTCGGGCTGCAGGAGGCGGTGGCCGTGGGCATGGCGGACGGGTTTGCGCAGGCAAGCGGGGGCGTCGGCCATGTGAACCTGCACACGGCGCCAGGGGTCGGAAACGGCGTGGGCGCGATCTTCAACGCCAGGGCCAACAGGGCGCCGCTGTTGATCACGGCCGGCCAGCAGGCGCGTTCGCTGATCACGATGCAGGCGAATCTGACCAACCGCGACGCCGTCGAGGTGCCAAAGCCGTACGTCAAGTGGAGCCACGAGCCGCCACGGGCTGCCGACGTCCCATTCGCGCTCGCCCAGGCGATCCATCATGCGACGCTGCCGCCGGCGGGGCCGGCGTTCGTATCGATCCCGATGGACGATTGGGCGGTCGAGGTCGCGCCCGTCGACTTCGCCACCCAGATCGCGCGCACGGTGGGCGGCCGAGCGCAGGCAGACCCCGAGCAGATAGCAGGACTCGCCGAACGGCTGCGCTCGGCCGAGCGACCCGTGTTCGTGGCCGGCCCCGACATCGACGCCAGCGGCGGTTGGGATGCGGCGATCGCGCTCGTCGAATCCCAGCGCCTGCCCGTCTGGGCCTCCCCGCCGACCGGCGGCAGCCGGATCGGCTTTCCCGAGAACCATCCGGCCTTCCAGGGGATGCTCCCGCCGGCGGTCGGCCCGCTCGCGGGAACGCTCGCCGGCCACGACCTGGTGCTCGTCGCGGGGTCCTCGGTGTTTCCCTACTACCCAAACATCCCCGGAGACTTTCTCCCGGCAGGGGCCGAGCTCGTGGCGATCACCAGCGACCCCGACGAGGCGGCGCGGGCGCCGATGGGCGATGCGATCGTCGCCGACGTCGCGCTCACGCTGCGGGCGCTCGTGGAGGCGCTCGACGAGCGCTCAGACCGCGAGCCACCGCCCGTGCGGGTCGAGCCGGAGGCCTCCCCGGCCGGCGATCTGCTGTCGGGCGGGGAGGTGCACGCGACGCTCGCCGAGCTGTTTCCCGCTGAGGGGATTGTCGTGCTCGAGTCCCCGTCGAGCACCCTGGCGCTGCGCAGCAGGCTGGCGCTCTCGCGGCCCGGGTCCTACTATTTCAGCGCCAGCGGCGGGCTCGGCTTCGGGCTCTCGGCGGCGGTTGGCGTGCAGCTCGCCCAGCCGGAGCGCCAGGTGGTGTGCGTGCTGGGCGAGGGCTCTGCGCAGTACGCGATCACGGCCTTCTGGACCGCCGCCGCCTACGCCGTCCCCGTCAAGTTCCTCGTGCTGCGCAACCACGAGTATTCGATCCTCAAGTGGTTCGCCTCGCTCGAGAACGTCACCGGCGCGCCGGCGCTGGATCTGCCGAACCTGGACGTCGCGGCCACCGCTCGGAGCTACGGCGTCCCGTCGCGCACGGTCTCCGTCCGTGAGGAGCTTCGCGATGGCCTGGCCGAGGTGCTGGAGCAGGACGGCCCGCAGCTTCTCCAGGTCGACGTGGCTCCCGGGATGGCCGCCCCCTGACAGCGCCGGCCGGTACTCGGCCGCTAGATTTGAGCCGTGCCGACCGATCCCGATGCCCGCGCCGCGACCATCGAGCGTGCGCCGCTCCGGGGCGGCGGCGGCGAGGCTGCGGTCACCGCCAGCGGGCTCACCAAGTCCTACGGCGCGGTGCGAGCTCTGGCGGGCGTCGACCTCGAAGCAACCGCGGGAACGGTGCTGGGCCTGCTCGGGCCCAACGGCGCCGGCAAGACGACGATCATCCGCATACTGACGACGCTGCTGAGGCCCGATTCCGGGACGGCGCGGGTCGCCGGGCTCGATGTCGTCCACGATGCGGCGAGGCTACGTGAGCGGATCGGGCTCGCCGGACAGTATGCGGCCGTGGACGAGAACCTCACGGGGCTCGAGAACCTCACGATGGTCGGACGCCTGTACGGTCAGCCGCGCGCGGCCGCCAAGCGACGCGGTCATGAGTTGCTCGAGCGTTTCGATCTGCTCGACGCGGCGGGCCGGCCCACCAAGACCTACTCGGGCGGTATGCGGCGGCGGCTCGACCTGGCGGCCGCGCTGGTCGCGAGGCCGCCGGTGCTGTTCCTCGACGAGCCGACCACCGGTCTGGATCCGCGCAGCCGCCTGCAGCTGTGGGACACGATCGAGGAACTCGTGGCCGAGGGCACCACCGTGCTGCTGACGACGCAGTACCTCGACGAGGCCGATCGTCTGTCAACGGAGATCGCGGTGATCGATCAAGGGCGCGTGATCGCCGGGGGAACCCCGGACGAGCTCAAGGACCGCGTGGGCGGCGAGCGGCTGGAGATACGTCTCGACGATGGCGCTCATGCGCAGGCGGTGGCGCGGGCGCTCGCCTCGATGGCCGATGAGTCGCCGACCATCGCGGGCGACCTCGTTACGGTGGGCGTCCGCCGGCGGGGCGGCGCGATCGTCGAGGCTGTCCGCCTGCTGGATCAGATGAGCGTCGGCGTGGAAGACATCGCGCTGCGGCGCCCCACGCTCGACGACGTATTCCTCTCGCTGACCGGGCACGTCGCGGAATCCGTCCAAGACGGTGAGGAGTCTGCGTGAGACGAGTTCTGAGCGACACCCTCGTGATCGCCGAGCGCAATCTCGTTCGGCTGCCACGCGCGCCAGAGCTGCTCGTCGCGTTCACGGTCCAGCCGATCATGTTCGTGCTGCTGTTCCGCTATGTCTTCGGAGGCGCCATCAAGACACCCGGCTACAGCTACGCCGACTTCCTGATACCGGGCATCATCGTCCAGAACATCGCCTTCGGCGGGTTCGTCACGGCGCTCGGTCTCAACGAGGACCTTCACAAGGGATTGATCGACCGCTTCCGCTCGCTGCCGATGGCGCGCTCGGCCGTGCTCGCGGGGCGGACGCTCGCAGATGTGGTGACGAACGGGCTCTCGGCCACGATCCTGGTCATCACCGGTCTGGTCATCGGCTTCTCGTTTCACACGAGCGCTCCCGAGGCGATCGCCGGTGGAGGCCTGCTGCTGTTGTTCGGCTACGCGTTCTCGTGGGTGTTCGCGTTCCTCGGGATGCTGGTCTCCTCGGCGGAGGCGGCGAACTCGGTCGGGTTCATCGCCGTCTTTCCCCTGACGTTCATCTCCTCGGCGTTCGTACCGGTGCATTCGATGCCGGCCGTGCTGCGGACGTTCGCGGAAGTCAATCCGTTCACGATCATCGTCGACGCGATGCGGTCGCTCTGGCTTGGGGCTCCGGCTCACAACAACGTGTGGGGAGCGGTCGTCTGGTCACTGGGGATCATCGCGGTCTTCTCACCGCTGGCCGTCGCGCGCTACCGGCGCGCCGCCGGCCAATGACGATCGAGATCACGCACACGAGCAGCATGAGGCCTGCGACCCACGCCGCGAGCGTGAGCTGCACGGCGTGAGGGCGCGCCGGGCGAATACGCTCTGGCCCGTGCACCCCCTGGAGAAGCTGCGCGGCCGCATGGCCGAGCTCGTGGATCTCGCCTCCGTCGAGATGCTCCTCGGATGGGATCAGCTGGTGATGATGCCCCAGGAGGGCACGGGGGAGAGGGCGCAGCAGCTGGGCACGCTCGCCCGTCTGACCCATGAGCGCGCCACTGCCGGGGAGATAGGGGGCTGGCTCGATGAGCTGGACGGGACGGCCCTCGAGGTGCTCGATCGCGACATCGTGCGACTGGCGCGCCGTGACTTTGACCGCGCGCGGCGCGTGCCCGACGATCTGGCGGCCGATCTCGCCCGCGCGAGCACCGAAGGCCAGGAGAGCTGGCATCTGGCGCGAGCGCACGACGACTTCGCCGCCTTCGTGCCCGCGCTGAGCCGCAACGTCGAGCTCGCGCGCGTGTACGGAGCGTGTGTGGCCGAGGAGGGTGCCAGCGCCTACGACGGCCTCCTCGGAGACTACGACTTCGGGCTGCGCACGGCGGAGGTGCGGCGCGTGTTCGGCGCCCTGTCAGCGGCGTTGCCGCCGCTCGTCGCCGAGGCGCAGGATCGCTCGCCGCGGCGGACGCTGGCCGTTCCGGTCCTCGCCCAGCAGGCGGCGGTGGCGGGCACGCTGCGCCGCCTCGGCGTCGAGGAGTCGAGCTGGCGTGTGGACGTCTCGGCCCATCCCTTCACGGCCTGGATGGGCCGCCGGGACACGCGCCTGACCACGCGTTACAGCGACGGCGAGGTCGAGTCGCTGCTCAGCTCACTGCACGAGTTCGGCCACGCGCTGTATGAGCGCCAGATCGACCCGGCGCTACAGCGGACCAACCTCGGACGAGGGACCTCGATGTCGATCCACGAGTCCCAGAGCAAGCTGTGGGAGAACCACGTCGCGCGCGATCCGGCATTCGCCGAGGTGCTCGCAGCCGAACTGGGCGCCGGTGGCTTCCAGGTCACTCCGGCCGAGCTGCACGCCACGCTAGTCGGCGTCGAACCATCGGCCATCCGGGTCTCCGCCGATCCGCTCACCTATCCCCTGCACATCATCCTGCGCTTCGAGCTGGAGCTGGCGCTCGTCGAAGGCGAGCTCGCGGTCGCCGATCTGCCCTGCGCCTGGCGAGAGGGGATGCGGCGCCTGCTGGGCGTCGAGGTTCCCTCCGACGCGCTCGGGTGCCTGCAGGATGTGCACTGGGGGGCGGGGAGCTTCGGCTACTTCCCCAGTTATGCGCTCGGCTGTCTGATCGCAGCACAGCTGTGGGAGGCGATGGAGGCCGACCTTGGGTCGCGCGCGGAGGACCTGCGCCGGGGCGAAACGGCTCCGATCCAACGCTGGCTGGGCGAGCACGTGCATCGCCACGGACGACGCCTCGACACGAAGGCGCTGATCGAACAGGCGACCGGGCGGGCGCTCGAGATCGAGCCTTTCCTGCGCTACGTCGCTCCGCTCGCCGGCGCCTCTGCCGCTCCAGGCGCTCGGCCTCCAGCTCATTGAACTCGCGTCCTCGCGGACGAGCTCGCGCGGCCGCAACCTCGTGCGAGGAGTCCCGTCGCCGAACGGGCGCTTGCAAAACGCCTGACAGCCAATCAGAGAGCGGCACGCCGGCTCCCGATCGCGCACGTCCTAGGATTTGTGGGATGGAGAGTTCAGCTCCTGTCGCCCCCTCGCCTTCGGCGACCTCAAGCGCTATCGCCGCGAGCTGACCGCCTACTGCTATCGCATGCTGGGCTCGCCGTTCGAGGCCGAGGACGCGGTCCAGGACACCCTGCTGCGCGGCTGGCGGGCGCTCGATCGCTTCGAGGCCGCGCCTCGTTGCGCTCGTGGCTCTACAGGATTGCCACCAATGTCTGCCTGGACATGCTCGCCGGTCGGGAGCGCCGCGCCCGGCCGATGGACGTCGGTCCCGCCCGCTCGCCGGACGGCCCGATCGGGGAGGACAGCGAGCTGTTGAGCCGCTACGTCGATGCTTTCGAGCGCTACGACATGGGTGCGCTCACCGCCCTGATCCACGAGGACGCGACCCAGTCGATGCCGCCTTACGAACTGTGGCTGGAGGGTCGCAAGGACGTTCTCGGCTGGTGGGTCGGGCCGGGCGCCGCGTGTCGCGGCTCGCGTGTGATCCCGACGGCGATGGCCAATGGTGCGCCTGCGTTTGGACACCTCGCAGAGCAGTACGCAGATGTTGGGATCGTTGAGCAGCGCACACGTGCGCGCGAAGAGTCCAGGGAGGTCGCTGCGCTCGAGCGGACCCCCGACGGTCAGGGTCACGATCCGCGGCGGAGAGGCGACCATCGGCCGGCCGGGTCCGCCGAGCCTACCGCGCCTCCAGGACGTACAGGGCCAGCCAGCGGGTGCGATCCGGTTCAGCGCTCGTCATCGGTCAGTCTCCTCGTCATAGGGGTCCCCACGTGATGACCGGGCTACGCCGCCGAACTCATCGGTGCACCTCTACGCCTTCCCGCCGGCTCTGTGCCGAGCGAGTAGCTTCTGCGAGGTCATGGACCAAGGCGAGCAGGGTCTCGGCCCACCGAGTCCGGACGCGCTGCTGGTGGCCCTCGATGAGCGCCAGCTGCGGGTCCTTCGCCGCGTCGGGCGCGAGTGGGCTCGAGTCTGCGGCAATCCCGAGGTGTGGCGGCGTGCGCTGCCGGTGGATCCGAACCTTGGCAGCTTCCCGGAGCCCGCAGACATACAGCCCACCCGCTTTGGGCGCTTCGTGGCGGTCCAGAGTAAGCCGTTGCCCGCGGTCGAGGCTACGGGCGAAGCAGAGGTGCCTCCTTCTCCCGTTGGGCGCCTCGGCTCCGGGGTGCGCCGCATCCTGCTCGGCCCGCCACTGAGGAGCACCGCGATCGCTCGCGAGCGGATGCGCAAGCTGGTGGCACTGCCGGTGCTCTCGGCGGATGCGCTCTCCTCGGTTGCCTATGGGCCCGAAGCGATGCTCGCGATCCTCGTCCTTGCGGGCACGGCCGGGCTGAGCTATTCGCTGCCGATCGCCGCCACTATCGCCTTCCTGATGCTGGCCGTGGGGGTGTCGTATCGACAAACGATCCGCGCGTATCCCCATGGCGGCGGCTCCTACATCGTCGCCACCGACAATCTCGGCCGCATACCCGGGCTGGTCGCCGCCGCTGGCTTGATGACCGACTACATTCTCACGGTCGCCGTGTCGGTCGCCTCGGGGGTGGCGGCCGTCACCTCGGCGATCCCGTCCCTCTCCTCCGACGCCGACGTGATCGGAGTGGGGGTGATTGCCCTGCTGCTGGCGGGCAACCTGCGAGGGGTGCGCCAGGCCGGCGCACTGTTCGCGGCGCCGACGTACGTGTTCATAGCCGCGATCTTCGTGCTCGTCGCCGTCGGTCTGGGCGACGCGGCCGGACGCGGGTTTCACCCCACGCCGAGGCCGCCCCTCACCGCGACCGAGGCCGTGGGCGTGCTGCTGATCCTGCGCGCGTTCGCCTCCGGGTCGACGGCGATGACCGGGATCGAGGCGATCTCCAATGCGGTGCCGGCGTTCAAGACCGTCGAATGGCGCAACGCGCGCACGACCCTGACGTGGATGGTTGGTCTGCTGATCGCGCTGTTCGCGGGGACGATCGCGGTGGTCCACCTCGACGGGGTCGTGCCCAATGCGCACGAAACAGTGCTCTCGCAGCTGGCCCATCGCAGCTTCGGCTCGGGCTTCATGTATCCCGTCACCCAGGCGGGGACCGCGGCGATCCTGCTTCTGGCGGCGAACACCGCCTACAACGACTTCCCGCGTGTGCTGTTCCTGCTGGCGCGCGACTTCCAGGCGCCGCGCCTGTTCCTGCGCATGGGTGACCGCCTCGCGTTCAGCAACGGCATCGTCCTGCTGTCGATCGCGGCGAGCGCGATCTACGTCGGGTTCGGCGGCCAAACCGCGCCCCTGATACCGCTGTTCGCGGTCGGGGTATTCCTGGCCTTCACGATGTCCCAGGCGGGGATGGTCGTGCACTGGTGGCGCTTGCGCAATGCCCACTGGCGCCGGAGCCTGGCCTTCAACGCGACCGGGGCCTTCCTGTCAGTGGTCGTGTTCGTCACCGCGGGTGTCACCAAGTTCACCGCGGGGGCGTGGGTCTCGGTGCTGGCGGTCGGCCTGTTCATGCTCGTGGCGCTGCGCATCCGCAGCCACTACGACTCCGTGGCCAGGGCGATCGCGCTCCATCCCCATGCGATCGAGGTGCCCACGCACACGATCGCGCCCGGCCTGCGAGATGCGGCCGCGAGGGCCGGGCGCGAGGCCAGGGGGAGTGACGCTCCGGGCGCCCCCGACGCCGAGGGCGAGGAGACCCCCGAGGAGATCCACCACCTGGTGCTCGTGCCGGTCGCCTCCCTGGATCTCGCCAGCATGCGCGCGCTGGCCTACGCGGCCTCGCTCCAGCAGCCGGTGCTAGCCCTGCATGTCAGTCCCACCGACGAGGAGGCCGAGCGCTTCAGCGACTACTGGCGCGTGTGGGGCGATCACCTTCCGCTCGAGATCGTCGTCTCTCCCTACCGCGCGATCATCGCGCCGATGGTCAACTACATCGAGTCGCTGCACCACCTTCGTGGCGACCTCACGCTGACCGTGATCCTCCCGGAGATCGTCGTACGCCACTGGTGGCATCGCATCCTCCACAATCGCACGGCGCCCCGGTTGCGCCGCGCCCTGAGGCCGTTGCCCAAGATCGTGATCACGACCGTCCCGTTCCATCTTCCAAGCTAGATTTGGAGGATGAGGGATGTACCCACCAGCTTTCCCGGCCACGAGCTCATCAGCACGGGGCTCGCCGATCTGGCTGCCGGACGCGAGAGCGAGGCATCGCTGCTGGTGTCGATGGCCGCGCCGCGGTTGAGGGCACTGGGGTTCGCAGTGCCGGCCGGCGCAGGAGATAACCCATCGCATCGACTCTACGAACTGGTGTCAGAGCGCGAAGGCGGCGCTCACAGCCGGTACAACGCGCTCATCGGTCGAGTCGTCAGCTTCGCGCGGGCGGCCGAGCATGCGACCGCCGGTTGACGATCAGCGCATCCGGAGTCTCGCGCGCGAGCTCGGACGTGTCGCTCGAAGTCCCGTGCGGCTCTATTTGACAGGTGGGTCGACGGCGGTGGTCGAGGGCTGGCGTGAGTCGACGGTTGATATCGATCTGCGCTTCGAACCTGAAGCCGACGAGCTGTTGCGCGCGCTTCCCGGCCTGAAGGAGCGCCTGGGAGTGAACATCGAGCTTGCATCTCCGCCGGACTTCATCCCGGAGTTGCCGGGCTGGCGGGAGCGCAGCCCGCTCCTGTTTCGGGAGGGCAGCGTCGCGGTGCATCACTTCGATTTGTACTCGCAGGCCCTCTCGAAGATCGAGCGTGGCTTCGCGCAGGATCTCGACGACGTTTGCGCCATGATCGAGCGCCGCCTCGTGGAGCCCGAGCGCCTGCGTCAGCTTTACGAAACGATCGAGCCGGAGTTGTATCGATATCCGGCACTCGACCCAGTCGCGTTTCGAGGCAAGCTCGACGCCGCGGTGCCGCAGACGCCGTGACATCAGCTTCTGGCGGGCGGCGCTGCGCGACCCGAACGACGCGCTCCGTGGCCCGCTGCGTCGATCGCTTGTCCGCTCTACCATCCGAGTCACCGTGAGCGAACGGGCTCCAGACTCATGAGCGCCGAGCAGGTCTGCACCCACCTGGACCGTGTGGAGGTCCTCGAGGTGCCGGCTCGCGCCGAGGTGCCCGGCTGTGAGGAGTGTCTGAAGATCGGTGGTCGGTGGGTGCACCTGCGCATCTGCCGCACCTGCGGGAAGGTCGGCTGCTGTGACTCCTCGCCCAACCGTCATGCCTCCCGCCACGCCGAGCAGGACTCTCACCCGATCATGAGCTCGATCGAGCCCGGGGAGGACTGGTCGTGGTGCGTGGTGGAGGAGGTCGCGTTCGTCCTCGGTGGCGGGTAGATCGTCGGGCGGTGAGCCTCTCGCGGCCGAACACGCGTGTGGATGTCGATTTTCGCCGCCTCCGTTCGTCTATGAAACGACCATAACCTTCAAAGGAGGAAGCCATGCAGTACATGCTCCAGATCTACACCGGCGGCGCGATGTCCGAGTTCGAAACCCTCTCAGCGGACGAGCAGAAGGCGATCAGCGCCGAGTACCTCGCGATCGGCCAGGCCCCGGGTGTTAGGGGCGGCGCGCAGCTGCAGCCGGTGAACACGGCCACGACCGTGCGGGTGCAGGACGGACGCACGCTCACCACCGACGGGCCGTTCGCTGAGACCAAGGAGGCGCTGGGCGGCTATTACGTGTATGAAGCCGACGATCTCGACGCGGCGATCGAGCTCGCCGCGCGCATTCCCGCGGCGCGCCTCGGCGGCGCGGTGGAAGTGCGTCCGGTGGTGGAGCGCTGATCGAGAGGGTCTTCCGCGAGGAGTGGGCGCGCGTCCTCGCCGCGCTGGTCGGCCTCCTCGGCGACTTCGATCTCGCCGAGGAGGCGGCCCAGGAGGCGTTCGCTCTTGCCTCCGAGCGCTGGCCGCGCGACGGGGCGCCGGCCAATCCCCGGGCGTGGCTCCTGACGACCGGGCGCAACCGCGCGATCGATCGCATTCGCCGCGAGCGTACGCTGGCGGCGAAGTCCAGGCTGCTTGAGGTCCCCGAAGCCGTGGAGGACGACATGGACGAGACCGTGTTCCGCGACGAGCGACTCGAGCTGATCTTCACCTGCTGCCACCCTGCGCTTGCGACCGACGCCCAGGTCGCGCTCACGTTGCGGGCGCTGGGTGGCCTGAGCACGGGAGAGATAGCCAGCGCGTTCCTCATCGCCGAGGCGACCATGGCACAGAGGCTCGTGCGGGCCAAGCGCAAGATCAGAGACGCGGGTATCCCATTCCGCATACCGCCTGCCCACCTGCTGCCCGACCGGCTGGTCGCTGTGCTCGCGGTCGTGTACCTGATCTTCAACGAGGGATACGACGGCCGTGGGGAGTTGCTCGCCGCACAGGCCATCCGGCTCGGAGCCTCGCTGGCCGAGCTGATGCCCGACGAGCCCGAGGTGTTCGGGCTGCTGGCTCTGATGCTGCTGCACGACTCCCGCCGGGCGGCCCGCGTGCGCGATGGCGAGCTGGTGCTCCTGGCAGACCAGGACCGCTCGCTGTGGGAGCGCTCGCAGATCGCCGCCGGCCGCGCGGCGTTGAAGCGCGCTCTGGCCCTCCACGGCGACGGGCAGTACGTCCTGCAGGCCGCGATCGCCGATTTGCACGCAGAGGACGAGAGCGACTGGCCGCAGATCTCTGCGCTATACGGACGGCTCTCACGCCTGAGCGACTCGCCGGTTGTAGAGCTCAATCGTGCGGTGGCTCTCGCCGAAGCCGAGGGGCCGCAGGCGGGGCTGGCGGTCCTCGAGCGGCTCGAGCTGGAGCAGTATCACTACCTGCATGCCACGCGGGCCGATCTCCTGCGCCGTCTCGGCCGCACGGCCGAGGCGTGCGTCGCATACGAGCGCGCGCTCGAGCTCGTGCGCTCCGAGCGCGAGCGACGGTTCCTGGAGCGTCGTCTTGCCGATCTGCGGGGGTAGCTCGTATCTGGATTGGACTGCGCTCAGACGCGCAGTTCGTCGGATGGGGCGACCGTGCTCAGGTGCCGGTCGACGCCGGTCACGCTGAGCAGGCGCTGAACTTGGGCCGAGCCGCGGGTGACGGCGAACTCCTGTCCACGCTCGCGGCAGCGCTCTCGCACCTGCAGGACGGCGCGCAGCCCGGTTGAATCAATGAATCGCAGCTGCTGCAGGTCGAGGACGACCATCGCCTTCGGGCCGACCTCGACGGCGTCGATTGCGTTCTGCAGGAGCGGCGCGGTGGCCATGTCCAGCTCGCCGACCATGCGCACGATCACACGCTCGGCCCCGTGCCGGACCTCGATCCGCATCTGGTCCCGCGCCCCCATGAACCGCAGATTCTAGCTCTCTTGAGCTTCCTCTTCACGGCGGAGCAGGAGAGGGGCCGTACCACCGCCGGGCCTCGGCCGTGAGAAACGCTCGTTTAGAGCCCCTCAAAACGGGCATACATGAGGGTGCCAGATGTCGCCCCTGCGGGCGGCGGCCGCGAGCCCCCCGCGGCCGCTGTCCATTGGGGAGGGGTGGCTACCTGAAGGGCATGCTCGGCAGGTCGGCGCCCGCCGCTGGCCTGCCGTCATGTCCTAGCGCCCTCCGGGTTCGGCGGCTATGTGCAGCTCGAGAATCTCGCGGGAGCTGGCGGACCTGATCTCGTACCCGTCGGCCAGATGCTCGAGTATCGCTCCCAGGCCTTTGATCGAGCTCTCTTGGATGAGCGCCTCCCCGCCGCCTCGGCGCAGGGGGCCGATGCGCACGCTCAGCTCGCGTTGCGCGGCGGTGATGGTGACGTTGAGATGGCTCGAGTCGACCTTCTCGTCGGTGTGGGCGAGCAGCGTGTCGGCGAGCAGCTGGGTATCGGAGATCCGGTCGGTGGTGAAGTGGGCACGGGCGGCCAGTACGCTGAGCACACGCGGGAGGACGGTGCGCGCGAGGGCGGTGGGCGCAATGGCGATCGTGATCGTGTTCGGATTCGAGGGGCCGCCGGGCTCGTGACCGACGAGCACCGCGTCCGGCCGGTCGGGCTGGGCGGGCTGCTCGAGGGCGCCCGTCCGGGCGGTCGCGAACTCCATCCGGACCTCCGTTCCCTCCCCGTCGAGATCCCTGAGCTCGACGTCGTGGGTCAGCGCGTGGATGACCGGCAGGCCGATGCCTCCGATCGTTTTCTCGGTGGGAGCGTCCCCCGGCGGCGGAATGCCGTTGCCGTGGTCTCGCACGACGACGCGCAGCGTCGGCGCGTACGCGTAGATGTCGACCTCCAGGGGCCCTGGCTCTCCGCCGTAGGCGTGCACGACGACGTTGTTGCAGGCCTCGCTGACAGCGGTGTTGACGTCGTTGAGCTCCAGCGGGTCCAGGTCGATGCTCAGGGACAGACCGTTGAGCGCCTGACGTACGAGCAGGACGTTCTCGGCGCTGCCCGAGAGGCTCAGGAGGACGTTTGGAATCTCGGGCATCGAGCCGCTTGCCGAACCGGGTCCCGGCCGCATCCCGCTCGCCTCGCCAACCGGCTCACCCGGCGAGCGTCAGGGTGCGCAGCTGATCCAGCGAATGGCGCAGCAGGCGGGAGACCTGCATCTGGGAGACCCCCATGCGGGCCGCGATCTCCGTCTGCGTCAGATCCTCCACGAAGCGCATGCGCAGCATCACGCGCTCACGCGGCGCGATGTGCTCGAGCGCCGAGCTGATGGTGGCGTCCAGCTCGATGAGCTCGTAGCGCTCGTCATCCTGTCCGAGCGACTCGCCGTAGGTCACGACTTCCTCCTCCACCCCCGGCCGGGGAGCGTCGAGCGAGAACGTTTCGTAAGCCTGCAGGGCGGCCAGCGCGTCGACGATCTCCTCGATGTTTAGCTCGAGGAACTCGGCGAGCTGGTTGACCGTGGGGGCACGACGGTTCTCCTTGGACAGACGCTCCTGGACCTCGCGCACCTTCAAGGCGCGTTCCTGGGCTCCCCGCGGCACGTGGACGGCCCAGCCGGAGTCGCGGAAGTACCGTCGCATCTCCCCGAGGATCGTCGGGACGGCGAACGAGGAGAAGGAGTGCCCACGTCCGGTGTCGAAGCGGTCGATGGCCTTGAGCAGGCCCATCGAGGCGACCTGGAGCAGATCCTCGAACGGCTCCGACGAGCTCCCGTAGCGCCGGGCGAGACCGCGTGCCAGGGGCATGAATCGCGCGACCAGGGCCTCGCGGGCGCCGCGGTCGCCGTCGTGCTGCCAGCGCAGGAACAGAACCTTGGGATCGTGGGCCTCACCCGCGAGAACACGGGGACCGGACGAACTCGACATTGGGGTGGTCGTCGCTTGAGGCATCTCGACCCGCTTCCCTATCTTGCCCACCGTACGGGCATCCACCTGCACGGTCGCTGCTGTCGCCCAGTCTACAGCGAAAGCGCGGACACGCCCAGGGTGTCCACTCCGCCGATCTCCTGGACTGCGCTCGCCGCGTTCGGCTCGTCCCCCTCGACGGCGGCGCCGGCTACCCGGTTGCGCCCAGCGCGCTTGGCTTCATAGAGCGCCTCGTCGGCGGCCTTGAAGAGGACGTCGTAGTCGACCTGCTCGCCGCAGCCATCGCTCAGGCCGAGCGAGATCGTGACCGGGATACCCGTCGGGCGTGCCTGCTCGACGGCCGCCCGCAGCCGCTCGGCGATCTCCCAGCCGCCCGCGCGGTCCATTCCGGGGAGGACCACCAGGAACTCCTCGCCGCCGAGACGGTAGATGAGCTCGAAGGAGCGCAGCTGCTTGCGCAGCGTGTAGGCGACATCCCGCAGGACCGCATCGCCGCAATCGTGGCCGTGCTCGTCGTTGACCGCCTTGAAGTTGTCGACGTCGCAGAGCAGCAGGCACACGGGTTGCTGAGTCAAGCGTGCCTGCAGGGACAGCTCGACGAAGCGCGGGGCGAGCGCGTTGCGGTTGAGCAGGCCGGTGAGCGGATCGAGGATCGCCTCGCTGCGGTGGAGCAGCTCGGCGGTCTGCAGCGCCCGCACGATCGTCACGACGCTGATGAGCAGCGCGAGCGTGGCGAACAGGGGCACGGGATCTTCGAGCGCGGTCGCCGTGTGCACCCCGACGGTGGCGATCAGGATGCACAGGACCGTGAGCGCCACCCCGGCGACCACCACCTGCGGACGGAAGCGAGCGGCGATCATGGCGACCGGCAGGATCATCCACGGCAGGAACGGATTGTCGCTGCCCTTGTACACGGCCACGCCGATCGTGAGCAGCGCCAGCGTGATCACCACCCCGGTTGCGCTCACCCGCTCGGGGTGCGTGCTCGTGTAGATATGGCGCTCGACGTTGGCGAAGTTGAGCGCGGACATCGCGAAGATCGGAAGCGTCCACCAGCCCACCCAGGGCGCGGAGGCGAGCAGGGCGATGCCCACCGCTATCGACCCGACGCGCCGGATCATGCGCACGCGGTCGCTCGCGTCCACGACGCGGCTCCGGTCGAGCTCGGTGGGGCAGAGCCACGATTCCCCCTTCATGGGGATGCTGTCGACCGCTGTCGAGGGCTGCTTGAGGATTGAATAGTCCCCCAAACACATGCGCATTGCAGATCATTGTCTGCGTGGATGAACCTGGGGATGTTCGCATTGTTGGCATTTCCCAAGGCCAGAATTGGCTTGGTCACATGGGGCGAGCTACGCTCACGGGCGATGCCCGGCGAGCCTCCACCTACGGTTGGCGAGATCCTGGCCACCCGTGGCGGCGAGGAGATGGCGCTCAACGACCGCTACCTCAATCCCCAGATGGGCCGCATTCTGCGCACGCTCGGCTTCGACAAGGTCTGGAGGGGAGGAGAGGGTGCGCATCTGATCGATGCCGACGGGGAGCGCTACCTGGACCTGTTCGGCGGCTACGGCGTGTTCGCGATCGGGCGCAACCACCCGGAGGCGATCGCGGCGGTTCAGGAGGTGATGGCCGCCCAGACCGGCAACCTCCCGCAGCTGGGCGTGACCCTGCTCAGCGGCGTTCTGGCCGAACAGCTGCTCGACCGCGCGCCGGAGCGCGTCGCGGCGATGGTCCCGGCGAACACCGGCACCGAGGCGGTCGAGGCGGCCATCAAGATCGCCCGCGCGTCCACCGGGCGTCCGCGAATCCTGTACGCCGAGCACGCCTTCCACGGTCTGACCCTCGGCTCGCTGTCGCTGAACGGCGATGCGATCTTCCGCGAGGGCTTCGGCCCGCTGCTGCCCGGGTGCGATCCGGTCGGCTTCGGCGACCTGGAGGCCCTCGAGCACGAGCTCGCGCGCGGGGACGTCGCGGCGCTGGTGCTCGAGCCGGTGCAGGGCAAGGGCGTCAACCTGCCCGCGCCCGACTATCTGCCGGGCGCGCAGCGGCTCTGCCGCGACGCCGGCACGCTGTTCATCTGCGACGAGGTCCAGACCGGGATGGGGCGCACCGGGCGCTTCCTCGCGCTCGAGCACTGGGGCCTTCAGCCGGACATCGTCTGCCTGTCCAAGGGCCTCTCGGGCGGCCTCGTGCCGATCGGGGCGGTGCTCGTCTCGCGCGCGGCGTTCGAGAAGGTGTTCGACGGCATGGAGCGGGCGGTGCGCCACGGCTCGACCTTCGGCGGCAACGATCTCGCCGCGGCGGCCGCGCTGGCGACGCTGCGGGTGCTCGAGCAGGAGGGTCTGGTGGCCCGCGCCGAGCGGATGGGCGCGCTGCTGCTCGAGCTGACCGAGCCGCTGGTCGAGCGCTTCGAGGTCGTCACGGACGTGCGCGGCATCGGCCTGATGTGGGCGATCGAGTTCGGTCCGCCCTCCGGCCCGGCCGCGCGCAGGCTGTGGAATACGGTCGAGGGCCGCCAGCCCGGCCTCTTCTCCCAACTCATCACCGTGCCGCTGTTCCACGAGCACCGCATCCTCTGCCAGGTGGCCGGCCACCGGATGAACGTGATCAAGGCGCTGCCCGCGCTCACGATCGAGGAGGCGGAGATCAGGCGCTTCGCGGCCGCGCTGACGGAGACGATAGCGGCCGCCGAGCGCTACCCGGCGGCGCTGGCGCGGTTCGGTTTGCGCACCGGTCTCAGGACGGCGCGCATACGCCGCTAGCCTGTCGAGCCGTGCTCGTCAACAGAGATGACATCCGCAACGTGGCGATCGTCGCGCACGTCGACCACGGCAAGACCACGCTCGTCGACGCGATGCTGTGGCAGTCCGGCGCGTTCCGCGTCGGACAGGACGTGGCCACGCGCGTGCTCGACTCGATGGACCTCGAGCGGGAGAAGGGGATCACGATCCTCGCCAAGAACACCTCGCTGCGCTACCGGGACGTCAAGCTGAACATCATCGACACCCCCGGCCACGCCGACTTCGGGGGCGAGGTCGAGCGCGGGCTGACGATGGTCGACGGGGTGCTGCTGCTCGTGGACGCCTCCGAGGGGCCGCTGCCGCAGACGCGCTTCGTGCTGCGCAAGGCGCTGGAGGCCAAGCTGCCGGTGATCCTGGTGGTCAACAAGGTCGACCGCCCCGACGCGCGGGTGGCCGAGGTGGTGGACGAGGTGTATGAGCTGTTCCTCGACCTCGACGCCGACGAGCACCAGATCGAGTTCCCGATCGTCTACTGCAACGCCAAGGCGGGCGTGGCCTCGCTGCACTTCGAGCCCGGGCATGCGATCGCAGAGACGAGCCTCGCGCCGCTGCTGGACCTCCTGCTCGAGCACATCCCCGCGCCCAGGTACGACCCCGAGCACCCGCTGCAGGCCCTCGTGACCAACCTCGACGCCTCCCCGTACGTCGGGCGGCTGGCGATCTGCCGGGTCCGTCACGGCAATATCGGCAAGGGCCAGCAGATCGCCTGGTGCCGGGCCGACGGCTCGATCCAGCGGGCGACCGTGGCCGAGCTGTACGTCACCGACGCGCTCGACCGCGTCGACGCGCCCGAGGCCGGGCCGGGGGAGATCATCGCGGTGGCAGGGATCGCCGAGGTGACGATCGGCGAGACGCTGGCGGATCTCGGCGATCCCCGTCCGCTGCCCGTGATCACGGTCGACGAGCCGGCGATGTCGATCACCCTCGGCGTCAACACCTCGCCTCTGGCGGGCAAAGACGGCGACAAGATCACCGCCCGCCAGATCGAGGCCCGCCTGAAGCAGGAGCTCGTCGGCAACGTCTCGCTGCGCGTCCAGCCGACCGTTCGTCCGGACACCTTCGAGGTGCAGGGCCGCGGCGAGTTGCAGCTGGCGGTGCTCGTGGAGATGATGCGCAGGGAGGGCTTCGAGCTGACCGTGGGGCAGCCGCACGTTCTCGAGCGGGAGATCGACGGCAAGCGCAACGAGCCCGTCGAGCGCCTGTCGGTGGACGTGCCCGAGGAGCACGTCGGCACGGTCACCCAGCTGCTGGCCGCGCGCAAGGGCCGGATGGAGCACATGATCAACCACGGCACGGGCTGGGTGCGGATGGACTACCTGGTCCCGGCGCGTGGCCTGATCGGCTTCCGCACCGAGTTCCTGACCGAAACCCGCGGGACGGGGATCATGCACCACGTGTTCGACCGCTGGGAGCCGTGGGCCGGGGAGCTCCTGACGCGGACGAGCGGAGTGCTTGTGGCCGACCGCAGCGGGGAGACGGTCACGTTCTCGCTGTTCACCCTCCAGGAGCGTGGCTCCCTGTTCGTCGGTCCGGGCGAGGCGGTCTACGAAGGCATGATCATCGGCGAGAACTCCCGCGCGGAGGATCTGGACGTCAACCCGGTCAAGGAGAAGCACCTGACGAACATGCGCTCGTCGACGTCCGACGTGCTGGTGCGCCTGGACGCCCACCGCAAACTGACGCTCGACGAAGCGCTCGAGTTCGTGCGCGAGGACGAGGCCGTCGAGGTGACGCCCAAGGCGGTGCGCATGCGCAAGGTGGTCCTCTCGAAGGTCGACCGGCTGAAGGCAGTGCGGATGGCCCGCAAGTGAGTCCCGGCCCGGCCGGCGCGATCGCGGGTCGGCGTGACACGGTACGGGTGTAGTGGCTAGGGTTCCGCCGATGCCCCGAACGAAAACAGCATTCACTACCGCCAAGACAGCCCTCGCCCTCGTATGCCTTGGCTGTGCCTTCCTCCTGACCGCCACCGGCGCTCTGGCAGCGGAAACCGCGATCCACTACCAGAAGGAGAGCCTGCAGGAATACGAACACCAGTTGGCGAGCGGCCAGATCGCGGCGGTGACCATCAACAAGCTCCTGCGTTCGGTGCGTGTGACGCTCAAGGACGGGCGCCACGTCCTCGCGAGGTACGAAAAGCACCACGAGCCGGCGGTGTTGGCGGCGTTGAAAGCCAAGGGCGTGCCGGTGACGGTGCTCCAGCCGGCGGCGGCGCAGACGGAAGCCAAGACCAAACACAAGGCGGTCCACCACAAACTCCGCTACATAGCCGGAGGGATCGTGATCGTGGTGATCCTGATCGTCGGCGCGGTGCTGCTGATCGACCGCCGACGCAAAATGGCGGCCGAATAGCATCTACGCGGTAGATACATACGCGCACGGCGCGTGCAGTGGAACACATTCTTCTCAGCAGTGCGGCCGGCGCCGCGGCCGGTGCGGCTGAACGCCGCTGCCGCCGGCGGCGGCCCCACCCCCCTTCAGCGCGTGCAGCGCGAGGCGCAGGTCGTGGGCGAGCATGTCGACCATGTCGCGGGAGAAGTTCTCCTTGACGACCATGCGCAGCACGGTGATGTGCTGGGCGTTGGCCGGCAGCGTGTAGGCGGGCACGATCCAGCCGCGCTGGCGCAGCAGCTGGGAGAGGGCGGTCAGATCGATGGGGGGGTCGGTGGGGGCGCCGTGGCCTTTGGCGGTGGTGAGGGCGACGATCGGGAACCGGCTGGCGTCGGTGATCAGCTCGAGGCCGTCGATCGAGCCGAGCTTGGCGGCCAGCGCCTGGGCGTTTGCGAGCACGCTGGCGACGATCTCCTGGAAGCCCGAGCGGCCGAGGCGCAGAAAGGCGTAGTACTGGAGGATCACCGAGGTCGAGGGGCGCGAGAAGTTGAGCGAGTAGTTGGGCATGTCGCCGCCGAGGTAGTTGATGTGGAAGATCAGCTCGTCGGGCAGATCGGAGGCGTCGCGGAAGATGACGGTGCCCATGCCGGGGTAGACGAGCCCGAACTTGTGGTTCGAGACGTTGATCGAGCGCACGGAGGGCAGGCGGAAGTCCCACTCGAGCTCGGGCTGGGAGAAGGGGATGATGAACCCGCCGGAGGCGGCGTCGATGTGTAGGGGGATGCGCCAGCCGTGCTCGGACTCGACGCGGGCGAGCAGGGCGTCGATCGCGCGCAGGTCGTCCATCTGGCCGGTGAAGGTCGTGCCGAGCAGGCCGGCGACGGCGATCGTGCGCTCGTCGAGCAGCGGCTCGACCTCCTCGGCGCCGATCGTGTAGCGCCCCTCCTCGAGCGGTACGAGGCGGGCCTCGACCTCGAAGTAGTTGGCGAACTTCTCCCAGCAGGTGTGGACGTCGGCGCCGATGACCATGTTCGGCCGGTCGGTCGGCTGGCCGTCGGCCTCGCGCCGGCGCTGCCAGGAGCGCTTGTGGGCGAGCATGGCGAGCATGATCGCCTCGGAGGAGCCGATCGTGGCCGTGCCCACCGGCTGCTGGTGGGCGGGGGCGTGGAACAGGCGGCCGATCATCGAGACGACCCGCTGGTGGATGACCTCGGTCTGCGGGTACTCGTCCTGGTCGATCATGTTCTTGGCGAGGGTCTCGACGGCCAGGCGGTCGGCCTGCGGCTCCATCCAGCTGGTGACGAAGGAGGCGAGGTTGAGCGTGGGGTTGCCGTCGAGGTTGAGCTCGTCGTGGACGAGCTGGTAGGCGCCGTCGGCGTTGATGCCGTTTGCGGGCAGGCGGTACTTGGGAATGTCGTGCGAGAACGAGCGTCCGGCGTAGGTCGGCGAGACGAGATCCTCGGAGTCGAGGTTCAGCCTGTGCATGGCGGGAGCTCCCATCGGGTCGGGGACCCGGGATCATCGCGCGATCGGTGCCTGACCGGGCCGTCCGGGGAATATCCGGCGAGACTAAGAACAAGACTCAATCTTATGATAGGTTGAGCGGGCAGCTTTGTGGCCCCGACCCGAGTATGAGGAGCTCCGCTCGATGAGACATGATCGTCCGACCAGGCGTTCGCGCCTGCGCATCAGTACGCGCTTTTGTGCCAGCCCGCGCCTGCCTGCCAGTCCTCGCCTGCGCGCGATGGCGCGACCGCTCTCTCTGGTCGCGCCCGCCGCGTTGCTGGTCGGCTGCGGGGGCGGGGGGCTGGGTCCCACCGAAGGGGGCGGCGGTCCGGGGGCGATCGTGGCGGTGGGAGCCGAGAACGAGTACGCCAACGTGATCGCCCAGGTCGGCGGCGCATACGTGAAGGTGAGCGCGATCGAGAGCAACCCGAACACCGACCCGCACACCTTCGAGGCCTCCGCGAGCGTCGCCGAGGTCGTCGGGGTGGCACGCCTGGTCGTGCAGAACGGGGTCGGCTACGACACGTTCATGGAACGGGTCGAGTCGGCCTCCGGGGGGGTGGGATCCAATTCTTCGCGCCGGGTGATCGACGTTCAGAGGCTGCTCGGGCTGCCCGACTCGACGCCCAACCCGCACCTCTGGTACCGGCCGGCCACGATGCCGGCGGTGGCGAGGGCGATCGCCGCGGACCTGTCGGCGATCGAGCCGGCGCACGCGGCCTACTTCCAGGCCGACGCGGCCGCCTTCGATCGCTCGCTGACCCCGTGGTACGACGCGCTCAGGCGGTTCGCGGCCGAATACCCGGGCACGCCGGTGGCGAGCACCGAGCCGGTCGGCGACTACATGCTCGAAGCGGCCGGCACGAAGAACCTGACCCCGTTCGGGCTGCAGGCGGACATCATGAACGGGGTCGACCCGGCGCCCCAGGACGTGACGCTCCAGACCGGCCTGTTCTCGGGGCACCGGGTGAAGGCCCTGCTGTACAACCAGCAGGTGACCGACTCGCTGACCCAGTCGTTCCTGGAAGCGGCCAAACGCGCCGGGGTGCCGGTGGTGGGGGTGTACGAGACGATGCCGACGCCCGGCTACGACTACCAGTCGTGGATGCTCGCCGAGGTGAACGCGCTGCGCCGGGCGATCGCCGACAAGATCTCGACGGAGAAGCTGTGACGGAGATCCTCTCGGTGCGGGGGGTCGGCGTGCGGCTGTCCGGGCGGGAGATCCTGCGGGACGTCGGCTTCGCCATCCGCTCCGGCGAGCTGACGGGGCTGATCGGCTCAAACGGCGCCGGCAAGACGACGCTGTTCCGCGTGATCCTCGGCCTGCAGCAGGCGAGCGCGGGCACGGTGCTGATCGACGGCCGTCCCCGCTCCAGGCGCAACCCGCTGATCGGCTATGTGCCGCAGAAGTTCATCCTCGACCCGGACATGCCGCTGCGGGCCCGCGACCTCGTGGGCCTCGGCCTGGACGCCCATCGTTTCGGCATCCCGCTGCCCTCGCGCGCCCGCAGGGCGCTCATCGACAACACCCTGCAGGCGGTCGACGCCCACCGCTTCGCCGACGCGCGCGTGGGGGAGCTGTCGGGAGGGGAGCAGCAGCGCGTGCTGATCGCCCACGCGCTGATCGCCCGCCCGAGGCTGCTGCTGCTGGACGAGCCGCTGGCCAACCTCGACCTGCGGGCCGGCCAGGAGGTCGTGGCGCTGCTCGCCCGGGTCGCCTCCGAGCTCGGGGTGGCGGTGCTGATCAGCGCCCACGAGATGAACCCGCTGCTGCCCGTGATGGACCGCATCGTGTACATCGCCGGCGGGCGGGCGGTCAGCGGCTCGACCGCGGAGGTCGTGCGCGCGGACGTCCTCAGCGAGCTCTACGGCAGCCACGTGGACGTCCTCAACGTCCACGGGCGCGTGCTCGTGGTGGCCGGCGCCGGCGACGCTTCTGACCTACACGGACACGACGCCGTTCTCCCGGGGTTCGAGATCGTCTCGTGAGCCTCGCGTCGCTGATCGCGCCCGGGTTCTTCTCCAGCGAAGCCGTGATGGTGGCCGTGGCGGTCGGCGCGGCCGTGGCGATCGTCTCGGGGACCGTCGGCGTGTTCACGGTCATCCGCGGGCAGTCCTTCGCCGGGGAGGCGCTCGCGGACATCGGCACGACCGGAGGCTCGGGGGCGTTCCTCGCGGGGGTCGGGCCGCTGTGGGGGTTCGTCGCGGCCGGCCTGGTCGCGGCGGCGGTGATGGAGATGATCGGCATCCAGCGCCCGCGCGGGCGCGACCTCGCCACCGGGATCGTGCTCGGCGCTGGCCTGGGTCTCGCGGCGCTGCTGCTGTACCTGGACACCACCCTCCACAACACCACCGGGGCGACCGTCACGATCCTGTTCGGTTCGGTGTTCGCCGTGGGCAGCTCGACCGTCCCGCTGATCGTCCTGCTGAGCGTGGCCGTGCTGGGGATCGTGGCGGCGCTCTACCGGCCGCTGCTGCTCAGCTCGCTGAGCGCCGATCTGGCCTCTGCACGTGGCATTCCCGTCCGGGCGATCGGCGCCGCCTACCTGTTCGCCCTCGCCCTCGCGGTGGCTCTGGCGGCGATGACCATCGGCACGATCCTCTCGACCGCCCTGCTCGTCGGCCCGGCCGCGAGCGCCCTGCGCCTGACCAGGCGCCCGGGCATGGCGATCGCGCTCGCCGGGGCGATCGGGGTGGCGGCGATGTGGCTGGGCATCCTGCTGGCCTACGACAGCTACGACTGGCCGCCCACGGGCACCGGCTGGCCGGTCAGCTTCTTCGTCGTCGCGCTGATCTTCCTCGGGTACCTGCTCTCCGGCCTGCCCGGCCAGCTCCGCCGCCGCGAGCGCTTGGGCCCGCCGCCAGCGGCCGCCCCGTTTCCGGGGGGCTCCCCGCCGTCGGCCGCGCCGGGGAGGCGGTAGGTGTTCTCCGGCTTCATGGTCAACGCGTGGACGGTCGCCAGCATCGTCGCCGTGGTCGCCGGCCTGGTCGGCTTCTTCGTGGTGCTCCGCGGCTCGGCGTTCGTCGCCCACGCGGTGCCCAACGGCTCCTTCGCGGGCGCCGCCGGGGCGAGCTTGATCGGCGTCAACACGCTGGTGGGGCTTGGCGTCTTCTCGCTGCTCGGGGCGCTCGGCATCGGCTGGCTCGGCCGCCGGGGGCGTCACGACGTGGTGACCGCCCTGGCGCTCGTGACGATGCTCGCCCTCGGCGCGCTGTTCCTGAGCATGAGCGTCGAGTACGCCCCCGAGGTCTACTCGCTGCTGTTCGGCGAGGTGCTCGGCATCTCGACCAACCAGGTCCTGCCCACTGCGGGGCTGGGGCTCGTCTGCGTGGGTGCCATCGCGGGGCTCTACCGTCCGCTGATGCTCTCGTCGGTGATGGCCGAGGTCGGCGAGGCGCGCGGCGTGAGCGCCCACCGGATGGAGCTGTGCTTCCTGGCGGTTGTCGCGCTCGCAAGCACGATGACCGTGCCGGTCGTGGGGACGCTCTTGATCTTCAGCCTGATGGTCGGCGCCCCGGCGGCCGCGCGCTCGCTCACCGGTCGCCCGCTCGTGGCGATGGGGCTGTCGGTGGCCATCGCCCTGATCACCGTCTGGAGCGCCATCGCGGCCTCCTATGAGACCAACTACCCGGTCGGCTTCTTCGTCGGCACGATCAGCGCCGCCGCTTACGCCCTGGGGCGAGCCTGGGCGGTCTGTCCGCGCCGGGCCGCTGCGCCTACCATCTTCACATGAGCTCTGACACGTGGGTCGACCGGGCCGAGGCGACGCTGACGGCCTCCGGACGCAAGCGCGGCGGCGCCCGGCGGGCGTTGCTGGAGCTGCTCGACCGCCAGGCGTGCGCGCTGACGGCGATCGAGATCGAGGACGCGCTGCGAGCGGGCGAGGCCGGGCGCAACGTCAGCCGGGCGAGCGTCTACCGGATCCTCGACGAGCTCGAGCAGCTGCGGCTCGTCCAGCGCGTGGAGACCGGCCAGGCGATGGTGCGCTACGAGCGCGTGCACGAGCACGAGCACCACCATCACCACCTCGTCTGCGACGAGTGCGGCCTGGTGACGCCCTTCTCCGATCCAGCGCTCGAGCGCGCCATCGGCGAGCTCTCGGAGAAGGTTCCGATGAGGGTCTCAGAGCACGAGATCGTGCTGCACGGCGCCTGCCCAGACTGCCTGGATGGTTGAGGAGGAGCCAGAGCTGCGCCGCAGCGTGGCGGCCTGGTCGCTGCCGCGCGAGCTTGGCCTACAGACGCCGTGGCAGCGGCGCTTCGAGGATCCCTCGCGCGAATGGCGCCGGCTGTTCTCCGAGCTGTTCGGGACGTTCCTGCTGGTTCTCGCGGGCGCCGGGGCGCCGGTGGTCGACGCGTTCACCCACGGCGCGATCGGCCGCGGGGCGGCGGTGACCGCGCCGGGGCTGACGGTGATGGCGATCATCCTGTTCATGGGCGCGGTCTCCGGCGCCCACCTGAACCCGGCGGTGAGCATCGCGTTCGCCGCCCGCGGAGACTTCCCCTGGCGGCGGGTGCCCGGGTACGTGCTCGTGCAGCTCGCCGGAGCGACCCTCGCGGTGCTGTTCCTGGACGCGATGTTCGGGAAGGTGGGAATGCTCGGGGCGACCGTTCCCGCGCACGGGATCGACGACGGCCGGGCGCTGCTGATGGAGCTCGTGCTGACCGTCGGGTTGGTCAGCACGATCCTCGGGACGGCCTCGCGCTCGCAGAACGTCGGTCCGCTGTCAGCGGTGGCGGTAGGCGGCTACATCATCCTCGCGGGCCTCTGGTCGAGCCCGATCACCGGCGCGTCGATGAACCCCGCCCGCTCGTTCGCCCCTGACCTCCTGCTCGGCGACTTCAGTCACTACTGGGTGTACCTCGTCGGTCCGATTGCCGGCGGGCTGATCGCCGTCGGCTTCGCCTTCGTCCTGCGCGGGCGCGGGGGCGACGAGCACGCGCTGGCCGCCGCCCAGGGCACGCTCGAGAAACCGCCGCCGGGTGGGTGAGCGCAGGAGGGCTTCGGCGACGCGGCGCTGAGACCGTGCGCCGGCGTCAGGCTGCCAGCGCGGGCGACGGACTGCGCTCGGCGGCGGGCGCTCGGCGGGAGAACCGCAGCGCCGGGTCCTCGATCGGGCCGTGGCGGAGTCTGTCCACGTCCTGCGCGTAGCTCATGGCCATCGACCACGGCGGACGCGAGCCCTGGCGCGGGAGCTCGTGCACCGAGCGCTGGATGTAGCCGGCTGCGAAGTCGAGCAATGGTCCCGTGGTGACGGTCGGATCGTCGTTGTGGGCCACGCACTGCTCGTAGCCGTGCTCGTCCATGTAGCCGAGGATGCGACCGAGGTGTTCGCACACGAGGTCGACCTTGAGCGTCCACGACGCGTTCGTGTAGCCGAACGCGTAGGCGAAGTTCGGCACGTCGCTGAGCATCATCGCCCTGAACGCCATCGTCTGCGGCAGCTCGATCGCCCGACCGTCGACCCTCAGCTGGATGCCGCCGAAGGCAAGGAGGTTCAGTCCGGTGGCGGTGATCACGATGTCGGCCTCGAGCTCGGCGCCGGAGGCCAGCTGGATGCCGCGCTCCGTGAAGGTCTCGATCGTGTCGGTCACCACCGAGGCGCGCCCCGAGCTGATCGCCTTGAACAGGTCGCCGTCGGGGACGACGCACAGGCGCTGGTCCCACGGGTCATAGCGCGGGTTGAAGTGTGTGTCCACCGGAAAGCCGTCGGGGAGCTGGTGTTTGACTCCCGCCCGCACGATGCGCCTGATGAGTCGTGGCCGGCTCCGGCTGAGCGCATAGACCGTCTTCTGCAGCCATACGTTCTTCCGCCGCGTGAGCGCGTAGGCGGTCCGCGCCGACAGCACGCGCTTGAGCGCGTTGGCGATCGGGTCCTTCTCCGGCACCGAGATCACATAGCTGGGCGAGCGCTGGAGCATCGTCACGTGCGCGGCCCTGTCGGTCATTGCCGGGATCAACGTGATCGCCGTGGCGCCGCTGCCGATCACCACCACGCGCTTGCCCTCGTAGTCGAGGTCCTCGGGCCAGTGCTGGGGATGGACGATCCGCCCTCGAAAGCGCTCGACTCCGGCGAAGCTGGGAGTGTGGCCTTCGTCGTAGCGGTAGTAGCCGCTGCCGCAGAACAGCCAGGAGCACGTGAGCGCGACCGTCTCGCCCGTCTGCCTGCGGGTCGCCTGCACCGTCCAGCGCGCGTCCTCGCTGGACCATGACGCTCCGGTGACCATGTGGCCGAGGCGGATGTGCCGCTCGATCCCGTTCTCGGTGGCCGTCTCGCGGATGTAGCGCAGGATGGACGGGCCGTCGGCGATCGCCTTCTCGTCCTCCCACGGCTTGAACTCATACCCGAACGTGTGCAGGTCGGAGTCCGAGCGGATGCCCGGGTAGCGGAACAGGTCCCACGTCCCCCCGCTCGCCTCGCGGCCCTCGAGGATCGCGTACGTCTTGCCCGGCTGCTCGCGCTGGAGGTGGTAGGCGCAGCCGATGCCCGACACGCCCGCGCCGACGATCAGCACATCGAAGTGCTCCGGGGAGGTATCCCTGGGCGGTGGCTGCTCGGGGGCGGACCGGCTCATGCGTCACTCTCCTGATCGTGTCACGCCAGGAGCGTATCGCGGCGCTCGTCCCTGCCGGCTGCCGCCGTTCGCGCGCCCGACGCCCGGTAGGCGTAAGGTTGAGCGTCTGATGGCGGATCCCAAGTGGCTGGCCCAGCCGGAGGAGAAGGATTACGCGGCCGCGCACAGCTACCTGTCGCTGCTGCTCGCCCCCGACCGTCTGGGGGAGGCTGTGGCGTCGCTGCGCGAGGCGCCCGAGGGTCAGTGGCGAGCCAAGGACATCCTGCGGGCCGCCGGCCTGCCCCTGCTCAAGGGCAAGCAGAGCGGCGAGGTGGCCGAAAAGCTCAAGCACATCGCCAAGGGCACGCCCATCTCGCCGATCCTGCTGATCCACGACGGCCACGGCCGCCTGGTCATCGCCGACGGCTACCACCGCGCCTGTGCCTCCTGCATCGTCGACGAGGACGCCCAGGTGCCCGGGAGGCTGGCGGTGTTCGGCGGCTTGGTGCCGGGCTAGCCTCCGGCCGCCCCCACAGATAGCTCAGCACGCACCCGAGGGCGGACACGGCGACGACGAGCAGGACCGGGCCGGAGTCCTCAGAGAGGGCTCCGAGGACCCCGGCGGTGAGCCCGCCGGCGAGCGCGGCCAGCCAGCCGGGGTCGCCGGCGACGGGGAGCAGCAGGCGCTCCCGCCGGCGCAGGCCGAACGCGGCGCAGGCCAGGGCGAGCGCGGTGGCGGCGGGCATGGCGTGGTTCTTCAGCTCATCCCAGGCGGCCCGGTAGCGGCGGACGATGATGTCGCGCAGATCGCCGGCCGAGCGGGCGTGCAGGACGCTGCCGGTGAAGTGCCCGCTGCCGTGGGCTGTGGCGAGATCGATGGCCGCGAGCGCGACGAGGCCGGCGACGGGGCTGATGAGCACGATCAGGGCGCGCCTGCGGGTGACCGCGCCGGGCGCCAGCATGACGCTCGCCACAGTCAGACCGGCGCTCACGAGGATCACCCCGCCTACGCCCGCGCCGATCCGCGCGGAGCCCTCGACGACCGCCAGCACGACGCCGGCGAGCAGCATCGCCGCGGCCGCCCGCCGGCCGCGGACGGCGGGATACAGGGCGGCGGCGACGGCCGCGAACACGAGCACGGCGAGACCGGACTTGAGCTCGTTGCCGATGCCGTAGAAGCGCGCTCCGAGGATCGGGTCGGGGCCGAGCAGCGAGCGCATCAGCAGTTGCGTGCCGGCGAGGGCGTCGACGGCGAGCGCGAGCACCGACACGATCGCCGGGGCGAGCGGGGCGCGCGGCCAGGGCACGAGCAGGTCGGTGAGCGCTCCGAGCGCGAGGCAGGCCACGGCGATCGTTACGTACTCGACCGAGGCGCTCGGCTCGAGGGCAGCGGGAATCAGGACGGCGACGGGCGCCCACAGCACCCCGAGGGCCCCTACCCGCATCGCCCAGCCGCGTATGCGGGGCCGGGCGATGGCGACGAGCAGCAGCAGCGCCCAGCCGACGAGCAGCCACGCGAGCGCCTGCAGCCGCCTGCCGCCGATGGCCCGCAGCCGCGCCATCAGCGCGCGCAGGCTCGGCGAGCGCAGCCGTCCGTCGGTGTCCATCGGCTTGCCGCGCATGTCCGCGGGGATGTCCGCGCCGAGGTGCGCGAGGATCGTGGGGGCCAGATCCACGGAGACCACCAGGCCGCGCTCGTTGGTGCTCTGCGAGCTCAGCTCCCTTGCACCCCCGCCGGCCAGGCCCCCGCCGGCGAGCCCCGCGGCGGCGGTCCACAGCAGTTCCCCGCCGGGCGCGTCGGGCACTCGCTGCACGACGATCAGGAGCTCTCCTGCCGTGCGCCCCTCGCTCAGGGCGAGCAGATCCGCGCGACCTTCGGCGCCGCCGGGGAGGTCGGCGACGACCAGCGCTCTGGCTCGGCGAAGGGCTTCCACGCGCGCGAGCAGCGTGGCGGGCGTGCCGAGCGAGAAGGACCCGACGCGCCCAGCGGCGTCGGCAGCGAGCACCGCGTCCTGCTGATCGGCTCCGGCGATGCCCGCGTAGCCGGCCCCGCCCGGGACCTGCTGGGCCAGAAGGCCGGGGCGCAGCAGCTGGGGCGCCTGCTCCGCACGCCTGCCCGCTGCCCGCCACCCCGCCACCACCGCTCCCGCGCCAGCGGGCATCAAAGACAGATCCGGTGGCCGGGGTTGGGAATAGGCCGAGGAGGCGATCCGCGCGCCCTGGGTGACGTCGAGCAGGAACTGGGGGGTGCTGTAGGTGCCCTGGCTCGCCGACATGATCCCCACGGACAGGCCGTGAACGCTCGCCAAATCTGACTCGCCAACCGCCGCGAACAGCACGAGCGCCGAGCGCCGAGTCGGCGTGTCGGACGCACCGACGGCGGTGCCGGCCGGCAGCTCGGCGACGGCCGCGGCGCAGAGGAGGGCGAGCGCGGTCCCCCGCCGGTTTGTCCTCAGACCTCAGCTCCTTCGGCCGCGATCCCGGAGCGCGCGGAGCTCGGAACGGCGCCCGCGGGCACCCCCGCGCGACCCTCCCGCGAAGCGGTCTCATCCCGTTCCAGCGTGCCCTCGACGTTCAACCGCGGCAACAGCCGTCCGAGGCGCGCGGGAATTCGCCAGGTGACGCCGCCGACGAGGTGCAGGGTCGCGGGCAGCAGCAGGCAGCGGACGACCAGTGCGTCGAGGAACACGGCGCTGGCGAGGCTCAGCCCGAACTCCTTGATAACGCGGTCTTCGCCGAGCATGAACGAGAGGAAGACGCACACCATGATCGCGGCGGCCGCGGTGACCACGCGACCGGTCAGCGACAGACCCTCGGCGACCGCGCGGGAGTTCTCGCGGGTGTGGGTCCAGCGCTCGTGGATGCGCGAGATGAGGAACACCTCGTAGTCCATCGACAGGCCGAACACGATCGCGAACAGCATCACCGGGATGAACGACTCGATCGGCCCCTGCTGGACGCCCACCAGGCTCCCCAGCCAGCCCCACTGGAAGATCGCCACGATCACGCCGAGCGACGCGCCGATGCTGAGCAGGTTCATCACCGCTGCCTGCAGCGGGATCACGAGCGAGCGGAAGACGATCAGCAGCAGCAGCGCGGAGAGCAGCACCACCACGCCGACGAACAGCGGCAGCTTGTGGCCGAGCGTCGTCGCGAAGTCGACCGCCCCGGCGGTCACGCCGCCTACATACACGCTCATCCCGGTGCGCCCGGCGATCGGCGGGATGACCTTCTGGCGAAGCTCGGACACGAGCTGGCTGGTCGCGTAGGCCTGCGGGGAGGAGTGCGGGTAGACGGTGATCGTGGCCACGGTCCCGGCCGGGTTCAGCCGCGCCGGCGCGACCGACACCACCCCCGGCGTCGCCGCGATCGCGCTTCGCAGCGTTTCGACCGATGTCTTGCCCGCGCTCGGGAGACCCGTCAGCAGCACGCCCTGTTCGGCCGCTTCCCTGCGCGGGTTGGGCACCTTGGCGACGACCTGCAGCGGCCCGTTGAAGCCTTCGCCGAAGCCCCGCGCCAGCAGCTCGTAGGCGCGGTGGGTGGTCTGTCCGGCGGGGTCGTTGGAGGCGTCGCTGGAGCCGAGGCGCAGCGCGGTGGCGGGTGCGGCGATCAGCAGCATCGTGAGCGCCGAGACGGTCGCGATCGTCCGCGGCCGGCGCTCGACGAACGCGCTCCAGCGGAGCCACGCCTCGCCGCCGCCCGCCGCCCGCGGGGCGCCGGCCGCGTCCGGGTCGCCCGCCCCGCGCCTGCGCTGGCGCCGGCTGCGGGCGCCCGAGCCGGGCGCCCCAGATCGTGAGCATCGCGGGCAGCAGCGTGAGCGAGGCGAGCATCACCAGCAGCACGCCGATCGACGCGGAGATTGCCACGCCGTAGAGGAATTCGACGCCGAGCAGCATCATGCCGAGCAGCGCGATCACGACGGTGCACCCGGCGAACAGGACGGCCCGACCGGCCGTGTCCATCGACTGCATCGACCGACTCGCGGGCGTCCCCGAACGTCGGACCGGGGGTCCGGTAGGCCTCGCGGAAGCGCGTGAGGATGAACAGCGAGTAGTCGATCCCGACGCCCAGCCCGATCATCGCGGCGAGCTCGGAGGAGAAGTTGGGGGTGTCAACCACGTGCGTGAACAGCGCGATCGCGCCGAGGCCGGTGCCGAGGCCGAACAGCGCGGTGATGATCGGCAGGCCCATCGCGATCAGCGAGCCGAACGTCAGCAGCAGCACGATGATCGCCGCGAGCAGGCCGACGGCCGTGGAGACCCCGAAGCCGGCCTGCTCGGTCGCCTCGATCGCCTGCCCGCCGAGCTCCACTTGTATCGAATCCCGCCCGCCCTGTCCAGGATCCCGCCCGCCCCGTTCGGCGGCCCGGGCGACGTGGACGACGCGTTCGGGGGCGCTCTTGGGCAGCAGGTTGGCTTTTTCGTCGAACACGACCGTCGCGAACGCGATCTTCTTATCGGCCGAGATCGCCCTGCCGGCCGCTGCCCCCGCGTAGGGGCTGATCACGCTCGAGACGTGCGGCAGCCGCGCGACTGCGGCGAACATCGCGCCCATCCGCCCGCGGACGGTCGGATCGAGGACGGTGCCCGAGCTGACTCGGTAGACGATCGTGTCGCGGTCGCCGGCCTGGGCGGGGAAGCTGCGCTGCAGCAGGTCCGCGGCGCGCTGCGCGCCGGAGTTGGGCAGCGTGAAGTTGTTCGAGTAGCTCGTCCCGGCGCTCTGGGCGAATGCGTTCACGGCGAACAGCAGGACCACCCAACCGATCACGACGTACTTGCGGTGGGTGGTCGACCAGCGGGCGAGCTTGAGCACTGCCAGCAGCTTAGCCTGGATCCGTCCGGTCGTTGGCCCGGAACCACGGGTCGTGGTCAGAGGCTCTTAGGGAAGACGCCCCCGGTCAGTTGACGCTCGGATCGGGCGGCATCCGGGCGAGCAGCGCGTAGCCTCCGCCCATGCGCGTGAGCACCTTTCCCCACAGCTCCTCGGGAACCTGGGTGAACACGTCCTGGGGGAGGGCGGCCTGGGTGATCCAGTCGCCCTGGGCGATCTCGGCGTCGAGCTGTCCCTCGCCCCACCCGGCGTAGCCGGCGAACACCCGCCGGCGGCGGGTGGCCTCGGTCAGCTCCTCGATGCCGGCGTCCGGCGCCGGGAAGCCGATCCGGCCGACCACGAGCAGGCCGGCGAGGGAGGGGTCCAGGAACTCGGCCAGGAACACGATCGAGCTCGGCTGGACGGGTCCGCCGACGTACACGGGCTCCAGCTCGTCGACCGCGTGCTCCAGTTGCGGCACGGCCTCGCCGACGGTGACCGCCGAGGGGCGGTTGAGCACCACCCCCATCGCCCCCTCCTCGCTGTGAACGCCGATCAGCACGACCGTGCGCATGAAGTTGGGGTCGTGCAGGGCCGGGGAGGCGAGCAGCAGCTGGCCGGCAAGCGATTCCGCCATGATGCGACCGAGGCTAGCGCCCGCCCGCCGGGCGTCCCGGCGACACCGCACGGGACCTCGCAACCTGCGGCATGGAAAGGACTGGATTGTGGCTGGCACTCGAGAGTTCGATGTGATCGTGCTCGGCGCAGGGCCGGCGGGAGAGGTGTGCGCGGGGCGCCTGGCCGACGGTGGGCTGTCTGTTGCGCTCGTCGAGCAGGAGCTCGTGGGGGGCGAGTGCTCGTTCTACGCGTGTATGCCCTCCAAGGCGCTCCTGCGCCCTTACCAGGCGCTGGCTGAGGCGCGTCGCGTGCCCGGCGCCGAGGCGGCGGCCAGTGGCGAGCTGGACGTGCGCGCGGTGCTCGACCGCCGCGATGAGATCGTCCACGATCTCGATGACGGCGCGCAGATGCCCTGGCTCGCCGAACACTCGATCGAGCTTCTGCGTGGCCATGGGACGCTGACCGGCGCACGCGAGATGCGCGTCGGCGAGGAGCTCGTGCGCGCTCGGCTGGCGGTCGTCCTCGCCCCCGGCACCGCCGCGTCGATACCGCCGATCACGGGGCTGCGCGAGGCCGCCCCGTGGAGCAACCGCGAGGCGACCACCGCCGAGGCGATCCCGTCCTCGCTGCTGGTGCTCGGCGGCGGCGTGGTCGGCGTGGAGATGGCTGACGCGTACGCCTCGCTCGGCGCCCGTGTGACGTTGATCGAGGGAGCCCCGCGCCTGATCGCCGGCGAGGAGGAGCTCAGCTCGGAGCTCGTGCGCGAAGCGCTCGAAGGGCGCGGCGTCGAGGTCCTCCTGGGCGTCGAGGCGATCGCGGTCTCGCGTGAGGGCGGGGAGGACGCCGCGCCGGGCGGGGAAGGCACGCAGGGCGGGGACGACGCCCAGGGCACGCGGCCCGCGCGCGGGCCGGTGCGGATGAACCTGCGCGATGGGCGCTCGCTGACGGGCGATGAGCTGCTGGTGGCGGTCGGACGGCGCCCCCGTACCGAGGATCTCGGGCTGGAGTCGCTCGGTCTCGAGGCCGGCTCCTACGTGGAGGTCGATGAAACGATGCGGGTTCCCGGCCACGACTGGCTGTACGTGGTGGGCGACGCCAACGGACGTGCTCTGCTGACTCATATGGGCAAGTACCAGGCACGCCTGGCCGCTGGGCACATCCTCGCGGGCACGGGCACGGGCACGGGCGCGGGCGCGGGCGCGGGCGCGGGCGCGGGCGCGGGTGGGGTCTCGGTCCTCGGCCCCGACGGGAAGCTCTCCCCGCGGGTGATCTTCACCGAGCCGCAGGTGGCGGCGGTCGGGCACACGCTCGACAGCGCCAGGGAGGCGGGGCTGAACGTGCGTGCGGTCGACCGCCCGGTGGGCGCGAACGCGGGCGCGAGCTTCATCGGCCACGGCGCCCCCGGCAGCGCCCGCATCGTCGTCGACGAGGACCGGCGGGTGCTGGTGGGAGCGACGTTCACCGGCGTGGAGGTGGCCGAGTGGCTGCACGCGGCCACGATCGCGATCGTCGGCGAGGTGCCGCTCGAGCGTCTGTGGCACGCCGTTCCGTGCTTCCCGACCCGCAGCGAGGTGTGGCTGAACCTGCTTGAGGAGTACGGCCTGTGAGGGAGAGTACGGCCTGCGAGGGACACGGTTGTGTCGACTATGTCCCTTTCTGCACGGTGTGCGCTTATGTAGCTACCGGGTAGATACCATGGCACTCACAATAGATACCATGGCGCACAGTACGCGCGAAGGGACACATAGACCGAGTGCTCCACCGACGCCGTCCGGGCTAACGCACGGAGAAGATCTCGAGGGCGCCGGTGAGCTTGTGGTCGTTGGCGTTGCCCTCGGGCTCGACGACGTGGCCGTCGACTACGATCGGGCTGTTCCAGTGCCCGGGTTCGCCGGAGAGGTTGGCGATGGGGCTTGGCGAGCCGGGACGGTAGACGTCGATGCCACCGGCAGAGGGGTTGTAGACGTACAGCAGCCCTCCGGCCATCACGGGACTGGTGCCGGGAGTGGAGTTTTCCCAGGCCCGGTAGAGGCGTCCGGCGCGCAGGACGTAGGCGGTGGTCCCATGTTCGTCGGCGACGAACATGGTGGTGCGCCCCTGGCGCTGCGATCGGGTCGCGGCCGGGCCGACGCCGTAGGCCGTCCAGACGGCGGGGGTGGTGAACAGCTGGCCGCCGCCGGGGATGCCGAGACGCTGGACTTCCCCGCCGAGCGGGTGGACCCGGGCGCGGGCGCCGGAGGGGGGATGGCCATCCAGGCGGGAGAGGGCGAGCACGCGCATGATCCCGTCCTTGCCGGCGAGCACGATGCGATCGTGCCCGAGCAGCGCGGGGGCGCTGGAGCCGAGATCGGCGTCGCTGGCGTTGAGCTGTTCCTGGTCGGTTGGCGTGAAGGCCTGGCGCAGGGCGAGCGCGGGGAAGGTGAGCTCGAGCACGCTGTCGCCGAAGTCGGTGGTGCCGTTCCAGGGGCCGTTGCCGGTGTCGATGAGGATGCGCTGGCCGCCGGTCTCGACGACGGGCCCGCTGCGCGAGAGGATGGCGGAGTCGCTGGCGGGGCAGGTGCTCGGGACCTGCAGTTCGCGGCGGTTGGCGCAGAGCGTGTTGAAGACCTGGGTCAGGCGTCCGCTGGAGCGGTGGATGAGGACGACGTGCCCCTGGTAAGGCGGGGCGTCGCCGAAGTAGCCGCCGGTGGCGACGATCAGGTCTTGGCCGTCGATGTTGAGCGCGGCGGCGATCTTCTCGTGGAGGGGTTCGCGCGTGATTCGGACGGGCCAGCTGCCGGTGGAGTCCTCGCTGCCGTCGGCGAGCGCGAGCTTGTGGATCAGGCCGTTGGGGGAGGCGGCGTATATATACAGGTGGTCGGGGTCGGCGAGGGGGCTGGCGGTGGTGATCTGGGCGCTCCCGGCCCAGCTGGTGTAGCCGGGGGGTGTGAACGTCCACAGGATCTTGGCGCTGTTGGCGTCGATGGCGATGGTCTTGCCGTAGGTGGTGGTGACGACGATCAGATCGTGGAGGACCCCGCCGACGATCGTGCCGTGCAGGTAGATGGGCGAGGAGTCGACGGTTCCGGGCAGCGTGACGGTCAGGTGATGCAGGTGGGAGACGTTGGCGGCGGTGATGGCGGTGGTGCGTTCGCTGACGTCGGAGCGCTGCGGATCGAGGCCGAACTCAGGCCAGTCGAGCAGGGGTTCGGATGCGGCGCTTCGCGCCGGGGAGGGGATGGCTTTGGGGCTGGCGATCGGGGTGGAGAGGACCGCCGGCGTGCTGCTCCCGCAGGCGCTCACAAGGACACAGGCCGCGGCAAGCGCGGGGCGCGTGAGCTGACGGGCGCGCATGTGAGCGTGTTGTACAGCATCGGGTAGTGTGGCGAGCATGGCAAAGACCCCACAGGTCGGCCAGGAGGCGCCGGACTTCGAGCTCCCGGGAACGGACGGTGCTTTCCGCCTGTCCGACCATCGCGGCGAGCGCGTGGTGCTGCTGTTCTACCCGGGCGACAACACGCCCGTTTGTAAAGCACAATTCTGCTCGTACCGGGATCGGCCGGACGAGTTCGCGGCGCTGGGCGCCACGGTGGTCGGGGTATCGGTGCAGGATGTGGTCTCGCATCAGGGGTTCATCGAGAAGAACAACCTGACGGTGCCGTTGCTGGCCGACGTGGATGGCGCTGTGGCGAAGGAGTACAGCGCGCATGGGCGGCTCGGCACCAAGCGGGCCGTGATCGTGATCGATGAGCAGGGGGTTGTGCGCCATCGCCACGATCACGTGCTGGGGCTCGACTACCAGTCGGTGGACGAGTTGAAGGCGGCGCTGGATGCGCTGCCAGCTCCTGCCGTTGGGTGAGATTGGGTTCGCCTGCTGGAAGCGGAGCCGCGTGGCTCACGTATGGACGCGCGTCTACTTCGTGTGCGCGAAGTGGACCGGCGGATCGTCTCTTCCTACCGGCAGACGCCGCAGCACAGCCTGACGGCTGGGCTGATCTGCGGGCCGTCAATGAGGCATCGCGCGACGCCGTCTTGGATCGTCTCGACGCCGAGGAGCGACTCAAGCGTCAGCCTTGGTGAGTCGGGGCGAGGTTTGGTGGGGCGGGACACCGAAGCACGGTCGTCGCCCGTATCTCGTGTTGCATCGCAATGCGGCGATTGGCGTCCTTGCTGAGATTCTCGTCTGCCCGCTGACCCGCACGATCCGGGGGATCGACACCGAGGTGCCACTTGATCAGGGCGACAACTCGGCATTGGGCGCTTGCGCACCTTGCCGAGCACGTTGTCTAGTGGACTGGAGTCGGACTTATCGAATCTTCGGCATGTGCCGATTCCTGTAGTTGAGATGCCCGTTGGACGTTCCAGCCCTGAGAGGGATGTAAAGCACCCGCCGCCGGTGCCGCCCGCCGTGCTGCAGCAGCCCGTGGAGGATCTGCCTGTACTCGGCGAGGCGCTGAAGGCCAGGGCCGGGGATGTGCTCTCCCGGACAGTAGCGCTGACCGCCGGGCCGGACTACCAACAAGTCGACGGTGTCACCCAGGGGAGCTTCGAGCGGATCAGTGTCAGCTCCACGATGGCGGTGTCCCGCTGGATCGCGGGGGAGGGCATCGAGGTGGCGGTCGAGGTCGGCCGGGAGACGTGGGAGATCTTCGCCGAGCTGGCGGCGCAGCGCGCGGCGTCGCTGGACGAGGTGACCAAGCGCTGCTTCGCCTGGCGCAACGTGATGGCGGAGGTGCTGCACGAGAGCGCCACAGAGCTGGGCAGCTCACCGGAGGCGCTCGCTCAAGCCCTGAGCATCCTGCAGCTGAGCCTCGAGTTCAGCCTGCTGCGGATGTGCGAGTGCTTTGAGGCCGAGCGGGCGCTGACCGATGAGGAGCTCTCGTTCATGGCCACGCATGACCCGTTGACCCGATTGCCCAACCGGACGCTGATCTTGGATCGCGTCGAGCAGATGCTTGCGCGCTCGGTCCGCAACCAGACGCCCGTCGCGGCCCTGTTCGTCGACCTCGACAACTTCAAGAGCATCAACGACACCCTCGGTCACGGCGTTGGCGATGAGCTCCTGCAAGCGGTCGCTGCACGACTGGACGGCGCGATACGCGACGCCGACGCGCTGGGCCGTCTCGGCGGGGACGAGTTCGTCGTGATCTCCGAAGCGCTCACGCTTGAGGTGGGCCCCGAGCTGATCGCCGAGCGGCTGCTCGACGCGCTCAGCCAACCATTCAAGCTCGGAGCGGACGAGGAAACCCGCGTGACCGTCACCGCGAGCATCGGGATCGCCGCGGGAAAGCACATACCCGCCGAGGAGCTCCTGCGCAACGCGGACATCGCGATGTACCGCGCCAAGTGGGACGGAAAGCATCGCTACGCCGTGTTCGAGGACGGCATGCAGCACACCATGCAGAACCGCATGGAGCTCGAGATGGACCTACGCGAAGCCTTGGAGAACGAAGAGTTCGTCCTCGCCTACCAGCCGACGATCGACCTCAACGACATGAACCCGACTGGTGTGGAGGCCCTGATCCGCTGGAAGCACCCGGTGCGTGGGACCGTTCAACCCGACAACTTCATCCCGCTGCTGGAGGAGACGGGACTGATCGTCGAGGTAGGTGAGTGGGTTCTGAGAGAGGCCTGCTCGCAGGGCGCCGCCTGGCGCGCGGCGGGGTATCCGATCGGCATCGCCGTCAACGTCTCCGGGCGCCAGCTCGACACTGATCAGCTCATCACCGACATCGAGAGCGCGCTCGCCGACAGCGGCCTTCTGCCACAAGCGCTGACGATCGAGATCACCGAGACCACCCTGATGCGCAACATCGAGGACACCGTCCGTCGCCTGACCGAGATCAAGGCACTCGGCGTGCGGATCGCGATCGACGACTTCGGCACCGGCTACTCATCGCTCGCCCACCTGCAGCGCTTCCCCGTGGACGCGCTCAAGATCGACCGCTCCTTCATCTCCCAGCTGCAGAACAACAAGGAGGGCGAGACGCTCATCCACACCCTCGTCCAGCTCGGCAAGGCGCTCTCGCTCGAGACTTTCGCCGAGGGCATCGAGGACCAGCAGGAGCTCTCGTTGCTACAAGACCAGGATTGCGACACCGGGCAGGGATTCCTGTTCGCTCGTCCCCTCGACGTAGACGCCACCGAGGCCTTCCTGCGCAACTGGGCCGAGAGCAACAGACCCGTCCTGGCGCGAGCTGTGCAGCGCGCCTAGCGCCTGTACTGCTTCGACGATCGCTTGGGGGACGCGGCGCAGGCCCTCGGCATCGAGGTCTCTCAGCCCCGCTGAGACGTGGCCCGCGGTGGCCGCGATGGCAAGAACTTCCCGTCAGCGTGGGAGCGGCGCACCGAGCAGCCCGGCTGCGGCCCCGACGGCGCCGGCGGCGAGGAGGGTGGACACGACGCCGCGACGCAGAGCGAGCAGAGCGACCGCAGCAGCGCCAAGCACGACGTACTGCCACGTCTCGCTGACGGCGGCGGCGAGCGGGATCGAGGAGCCGATTATCGCCCCGGCCGCGGCCGGGGCCGCCCCGGCGAGGAATGCGACCACCCGCTCATCCGTCAGCAGACGCTCGAAGCGAGCGGCGCCGAACAGGACGAACGAGAACGAGGGCACGAACGCGACCAGGGCCGCCAGCAGCGCCGAGGGAAACCCGCCCGCTGCGTATCCGACAGCCGCGACGGTCTGAACGAGCGGCCCCGGTGTGATCTGCCCGAGGGCCACGGCGTTCAGGAACTGGCCTTGACTCATCCAGTGGTAGGTGCTCACCGCATCTGTCTGCATCAGCGGGACGATCACGAACCCGCCGCCGAACGCAAGCGCTCCGACCTTCAGCGCGGTCCAGATCAGCGCTCCGGTCCCGCCGGGGTCGCCTACCACGGCGAGCAGCGGCCAGGCTTGCAGGCCCACCGCATGTCCGACCAGGCCGCGCCATGCTAGATCGATCGCGCCGCAGGCCAGCAGGACGAGCACGAGCCACGGGCGGCCGTAGCGGCGGCGAGTGCCCCCGCGAGCGCGTACACAAGGACGCGAGAGGGCCGGGCGTCGGTGGTCCGGCGCCAGATCGGGAGGGCCACTCCCAGCCCCGCGCCGATCGCCACCGGGGCGACGGCCGCGCCGGCACCCATGCCGGCGCCGCGTATCCATGCGGGCGGCGATCCGGCGAGGAACAGCACGGAAAGGGCAAGGATCAAGACCAGGCCGGGCAAGATGAACCCCAGGCCGCCGATGAGCGCCCCCCTGGGTCCTCGGAGCCGCCAAGCGCAGTAGATAGCAAGCTGGGTCGATGCCGGGCCGGGCAGCAGGTTCGTCGCGGCGATCGCCCGCTCGAACTGCTCCTCGGTCAGCCACCCTCTCCGGGTCACGCACAGCAGACGGAACAGCGCGATATGAGTCGGCGGACCGCCGAACCCGTTGCAGCCGATCCGGCCCCACTCCCGCGCGATCTCGGTGAGCGAAGGCTCCGTCAGGGAGGCAGCCGGTCGCACGCACGTCAGCGTATGGGACCCTGGCTCGGGTCACAGCCACGGCATATGCGCCAACCCGCGGCGTAGGATCTCGAGCATGAGCGCAGCTGAGATCGGGCTTGCCCTGTCGGTGTTCCTCGCCTGCACCGTGGAGGCGGTCGAGGCGCTGACGATCGTCCTCGCGGTCGGCACCACGCGTAGCTGGTCCTCGACGATGAGCGGGGTCGGCGCGGCGACAGTCGCGCTCGCCGCGGTCGTGGCGGCGCTCGGCCCCGCCCTGACCGCTTTGCCGATCGACCTGCTCAGGGTCCTCGTGGGCGGCCTGCTGTTGATCTTCGGCCTGCAATGGCTGCGCAAGGCGATCCTGCGTTCGGCCGGCCTGAGGACGCTGCACGACGAGCTCGAAGATCTTCCGGGAGCAGGCCGAGGCCGCGCGCGCGGCCGGCGCCAGGCGCCCTGGGATTGACGGCTACGCGTTCACGATCGCGTTCAAGGGGGTGCTGCTCGAGGGCCTCGAGGTCGTGTTCATCGTGCTCACCTTCGGCGCCAACCAGCATCGAGTTGCGCTGGCCGCGGCGGCTGCGGGCCTCGCCGTGCTCCTGGTGGTCGCCGCGGGCGTCGCGGCAAGAGCGCCGCTGGCAAAGGTGCCCGAGAACACGATGAAGTTCGCGGTCGGCGTGATGCTCAGCTCGTTCGGGATGTTTTGGGGCGGCGAGGGTGCGGGCGCGAGCTGGCCTGGTGGCGACGCAGCGCTGCTGGCGATCGTTCCCGGGGTTCTGCTCGCGGCCAACGCGATGGCCTGGACGGTGCGCCGCAACGTCGAGCAGGCCGACGGCCACCACGCTGGGCCCTCGCCGGCCGAGGTCACCGACCAGGCGACCGTGCGCGACCAGGCGACGGTGCGCGCATGATGCGCGTCAGGGGGTTCCTTCTCGGCGTTTGGGAGTTCGTGGTTGGCGACGACTGGTGGACCGCCCTCGGAGTGGTGCTCGCCCTGGCGCTCACGGGCCTGCTGGCCGAAGCCGCGATCTCGGCCTGGTGGGTCATGCCGCCCGCGGTGCTTGGGCTGCTCGCCCTGTCGATCCGGCGCGCTGTGCGTAGGCGAACCACGCGAGTCCGATGAGCATCAGCAGGCTGGCCACCCAGAAGTTCAGCCGCTCGCCGAGGATGTGGTGGGCGGGATCGACGCGCAGCAGCTCCTCGAAGATGCGAAACGCCGAGTACCCGGTGACGTACAGCGCGAAGATCCCGGGGGCACGGATTCGCCTGTGACGGATCACCCAGATGAGGGCGGCGGCGAGCGCGAGATCCCAGATCAGCTCATACAGGAACGTCGGCTGGAAGGTCGAGTAGGCGAGGTATCCGGCGGGACGGTGCGCCGGGCTGATCTGCAGGGCCCAGGGCAGGCTGGTCGGGCCTCCGAACAGCTCCTGGTTGAAGTAGTTGCCGACCCGCCCGATCGCCTGCGCGACGAGGATCCCGGGGGCGGCCGCATCCATGAAGCGGGTGATGCTCACACCGGCGCGACGCAGCGGGATGACGCCGCCGATCACGCCGCCGGCGATCCCGCCCCAGATCCCCAGGCCGCCCTGCCAGATCGCCAGCCATCCCCACCAGTTGTGGGGGACTTCGTTCCAGCTGGTTATGTCGTGGTAGAGCCGGCCGCCGAGGATCCCGGCCGGCACGCCCCAGATCGCCACGGTGTATACGAGCTCGGGGTCCCCGCCCTTGGCTCTCCACAGCCTGCGGGCGATCATGATCGCCGCCGTGATCCCCACCACGTAGCAGAGCCCGTAGAAATGCACGAACAGCGGACCGAGATAGAACCCGTTGCTCGACGGGCTGGGAATCGAGGCGCTCATCGCTCGGGGGCCGCTGTTCGTAGGTCAGTGGCCCGGGGTGGCCAGCGCGGCGGTCGGGCCGGTGCCGCTCTGCGAGATCCCGGTCGTCCGCTCGTGCTCGCCGGCCGCCCGCTCGCCGCCTGCCCGCTCGCCACCTGCGCGCGCGGCGTAGAGCTCGGCGAGCTCGAGCTGCAGGCTGCGTGGCTGCGGGTGGGTGGGATCCGAATCTACCGCGAGCCGGTGCCAGATCCCGTCGCTGTCCAGGTCCCATGCGTTCTGGTTGTCGGCGAACCCGCGTTCCAGCGTGTCCAGCAGCTCGGCGCGCAGCTCCTCTGACTCGATCGGCACCGCGAGCTCGACGCGGTGGTCGAGGTTGCGGGGCATCAGATCGGCTGAGGCGATGTACACGGTGTGCTCGCCGCCGCGTTCGAAGGCATACACACGCGCAGTGCTCGAGCAGGCGCCCGACGATCGAGACCACGCGGATGTTCTCGGAGATGCCCTGGCAGCCCCGGTCGCAGGCAGCAGATGCCACGGACGTTCAGGTCCACGCGCACGCCTGCCTGGGAGGCGGCGTAGAGGGCGCGGATGCAGCGCCCGTCGACGAGCGCGTTCATCTTCATGGCGATCCTGCGCGGGAGACTCCTCGGAGTGTGCGGCGATCGTCCGCTCGATCTCTTCGACGATGCCGTCGCGCAGGTGCTCGGGCGCCATCAGCACCTTGCGGTAGTGCAGGGGACGTCCGTAGCCGGTGAGGTAGTTGAACATGTCCGCGACGTCGGCGCCGATCTGCTCGTCGGTGGTGAACAGGCCGAAGTCGGTGTACAGGCGGGCGGTGGCCGAGTGGTAGTTGCCGGTGCCGATGTGCACGTAGTTGCGCACGCCGTCGCCCTCGCGGCGGACGACCAGGACGCACTTGGCGTGGGTCTTCAGCGCGGGCTGGCCGTAGACGACGTGCACCCCGGCCTCCTCCATGCGCCTTGGCCCAGTGGATGTTCATGCGCTCGTCGAAGCGCGCCTGCAGCTCGACCAGCGCGACCGCCTGCTTGCCGCGCTCGGTCGCGTCGATCAGCGCGGGCACCAGCGGCGAGTCGTCGCTGGTGCGGTAGACGGTCTGCTTGATCGCCAGCACGTTGGGGTCCGCGACGGCCTGCTCGACGAAGCGCTCGACCGAGGTGGCGAAGGACACGTAGGGGTGGTGGACGAGCAGATCGCCTTCGCGCATCGCGCCGAGCACATCCGGGCGATCGCCCTCGTGGCGCAGCAGCCGCGGATGGGTGATGCCCACGATCGGCTCCTCGCGCAGCTCGGCGTGGCCGGGCAGCTTGACGATCTGCCACAGCGCGCCCATGTCGAGCAGGCCGTCGACCGGGTAGACCTCCTCCTCCTGTACCCCGAGCAGGCTCGCGAGCGCCTCGCGCAGCTGCTCTGAGCAGCTGGACCCGACCTCTACCCGCACGACCTCGCCGAAGCGCCTGCGGCGCAGCTCGTCCTCGACCGCCTGCAGCAGGTCGGCGGCGTCGTCGGAGACCTCGAGGTCGGCGTCGCGGGTGACCCTGAAGACGTCGTAGTCGGCGATCTCCATGCCCGGGAACAGCGCGTCCAGGTGGTTGGCGATCACGTCCTCGAGCGGCACCAGCAGGACGGTGCCGGGCGTGGACTGCTTGAGGGTGACGAAGCGGGGGAGGATCTCGGTCGGGACCTTCACGCGCGCGAACACGGTCTGGTCGCTGACGGGGTCGCGCACGAGCACGGCGAGGCTGAGCGACAGGTTGGAGATGTAGGGGAACGGCCGTCCGGGAGCCACGGCCAGCGGGGTGAGGGCTGGGAAGATCGCCTTCTGGAAGTGCCTGGCCAGCTCCGCGCGGCGCTCCTCGTCGAGCTCGCTCACGCTCACGAGCCGGATGTCGCGGTCGGCGAGCGGCCGGGCGCAGGCGCCCTTCGAAGCAGCCGGTCAGCCGCCCGCCCTGCTCGAGCACGCGCTCGCGGATCAGTGCGATCGTCTCGGAGGGGATGCGGCCGTCCTGGGTGGGATTCTCGACGCCCGCGTCGATCTGGTCGCGCAGGCCGGCCACCCGCACCATGTAGTACTCGTCGAGATTGGTCGTGTAGATGGCGCAGAACTTCACGCGCTCGAGCAGCGGCACCTGCTCGTCTTCTGCCAGCTGCAGGACGCGGTCGTTGAAGTCCAGCCAGGAGAGCTCGCGGTTGAGGTACAGGGAGGGATCCTCGCCGGCGTCTTCGTGGCGGTGGTTGCGCTCGTGCTCGCCGTCCATCGTGCCCTCCAAGCTACAACCTTCGGGTCGTTGCCGGAATCGGTGCTGCACGCTAGGGTGACGGCGGAGAGGCAATGGCTCGTCAGCTCTGGCTACTACGTCACGCCGAGGCGGAGCCTCATGGCGCCCGGGAGGACTCGCAACGCAGGTTGACCGCCCGTGGCGAGCAGCAGGCGCGCGCGGCCGGCATCGCGATCGCCCGGCTGCAGGCGAGCTTCGAGGCGGTGCTGTTCAGTCCCAAGGTGCGAGCGCGTCAGACCGCTGATCTGGCGGCCGAGGGCTGGGAGTCCGACCAGCGCGATCGTTCGACGGTCCACCCGCCGCTGGCCGGCGGTTTCGATGCGGCGCAGGCCCTCGATGCGATGGCGGGCGTCTCTGCGGACGGGCGGCTGCTGCTCGTCGGGCACGAGCCCGACCTCTCGCACCTCGTCGGTCAATTGACGGGCGGGCGGGTCGACCTCAAGAAGGGCGGACTCGCGGCGCTACGCCTGGAGGGCGGGGCACCGCGCCTAGAGGGCGCGAGCTGTGAGCTTGTCGTCCTGCTGCGACCTCGCGAGCTTGCCCTGATCGCGGACGGGCACACGCCCCGAGGGGGCGGGTCCCTCCGGGGCGTGTGCCTCCCATCCGGGGGGAACTGAGGAGGGCACGTCGTTGGGGTCGACGACCTCCAGCGATTCGGCGGCGAAGCGGTAGCCGATGCCGAAGTGGGTGTGGATGTAGCGCCATTCGGGCGAGGCCTTCTCGAGCTTCTGGCGGAGCTTGCGCACGAACACGTCGACCGAGCGGTCGCCGCGGACCATCGTGTAGCCCCACAGCCGCGAGTAGACCTCCTCGCGCTCGAGCACCCGCCCCTCGGCGCCGGAGAGCAGCTCGATCAGCTCGAACTCGCGCCTGGTCAGGTCGATGCTCTGCTCGCCGACGAACGCCTGGAAGCGGTCTGAACGGATTTCGACCTCGCCGGCCATGACCGGTTCGGTCTCGGCCCGGCCCGTGCTGTGACGGCGCCGGCGCGCGACACTCTGCACGCGTGCGATCACTTCCTCGGGGTGGCAGGGCTTGGTGATCCAGTCATCGGCCCCGAGACGCAGTCCCCGCACCCGCTGGGCGACGGTTGAGGGCCCGGTGCAGACGACGATGCCGAGCTCGGGCAGCGCCTCGCACAGCCGCTCGAGCCATGTCCAGGCCTGCGGCCCGAGCACGGCCAGGTCGACGACAAGGGCGCTGAGGCGCATCGACACGACCGCGTCGGTGGGGACGGGGCTCGCGAGCACCCGATGCTCCCAGTCGAGACGGTCCAGGCGCTTGCTCAGAACCTGGATGAAGCCGCTGTCTCGGTCGAGAACGGCGATCCGAAGAGACGCGGCGGCCGGAGAGGAACCATCAGCGGCAGTCGATGAGATTCCCCGGTCGTCGGCGCGAACGCTTGCCGTCATCGCGGCGAGTCTATGCGATCGCGGCGGTGAGAAACAGATTTGCAAGCGAACATAACAGGATGTTCACAGCGCCACTCGCTATTTGCAAGGGGCCCGCGGAGGCGCCTGGAGGATCTCAGAAGGTTTCGGGCGTGGTGCTGGGGGCGGCGTCCGGCCGCGTGCCTGCGGCGTGGGATGAGTCGGAGAACTCCCTGAACAGCCCGGTGACCACGAAGGCGACCTGCTCGCCGATGTCGACCGCGTTGTCGCCGATCCGCTCGAGCGCGCGGGCGACGAGGATCATGTGCATGGCCCACTCGCGCGTGTCCGGGTCGTCGCCGATCTCGATCGCCAGGCGAAAGATCTCGCGGTTGAGGCGGTTGATCTCGCGGTCCTGGCGGACGAGGTCTTCGGCCAGGCCGATGTCGCGCCCGGCGAACGCGGCCTTGGACTGGACTACCTCCGAGCGCGCGAGGGCCCCCATCTTGGCCAGCGCCTCGAGCACCTCTCGGCGAACGGGGGGCTCGTGTCCGGAAAGGGGGATCAGCTTGGCGATGTTGACGCACTGGTCGCCCATGCGCTCGATGTGCTTGATCATGTGCAGCAGCGCGGCCACCAGCCGCAGATCGCCCGCGACGGGCGCCTGCAGGGCGAGCAGCGAGAGGATGCCCTGGTGGACCTCCAGGTAGCGGCCGTCGACGCGATCGTCGTCGGCGATCACCATCTGCGCGAGCTCGACGTCCTGGTGTTCGAGCGCCTCGAGCACGCGGTCGAGCTGCTCGACGATCAGGTCCAAGCCGCCGAGCGCGTTCGCTTCGAGCTCCCTCAGCTGCTGCTGGAAGTGCGCTCGTCCGGGCGGAAGGCCGCCCCCGGCGACGATTCGCGACGATCGCTCTGGCGGCGTCTCGATCGTCGCAGGCGGCCCGTTGCCGTCGGCGTTAGCCGAACTTTCCGGTGACATATTCCTCGGTTCGCGGATCGGTGGGCTTGGTGAAGATCTCCTGCGGTGGGGCCGACCTCGACGAGCGTGCCGTCGAGCATGAAGGCGGTCCGGTCGGCCACGCGCGCGGCCTGCTGCATGTTGTGGGTGACGATCACGATCGTCACCCGCGTCTTCAGCTGGTCGATCAGCTCCTCGATCTTGAGCGTCGCGATCGGGTCCAGGGCCGAGCAGGGCTCGTCCATCAGGATCACCTCGGGGTCGACCGCGAGCGAGCGAGCGATGCACAGCCGCTGCTGCTGGCCCCCCGAGAGACCGGCGCCGGGCTCGCCGAGACGGTCGGAGACCTCATCCCACAGCCCGGCCGAGCGCAGCGCGGCCTCGACCTTGGCGCGCACGTCCCCGCGCCGGCGCGAGCTCAGGCGCAGCCCGGCGGCGACGTTGTCGAAGATCGACATCGTCGGGAAGGGGTTCGGCTTCTGGAAGACCATCCCGATCGCCCGGCGCACCGCCACCACGTCGACCGAGTCGTCGTACACGTCCATGCCCTCGAGCACCACCCGGCCCTCGGCGCGGGCGCCCGGGATCTCCTCGTGCATGCGGTTGATGCAGCGGATCATCGTCGACTTGCCGCACCCGGAGGGTCCGATGATCGCGGTCACCTCGTTGGCGCGGAACTCGAGGTCGATGCCCTTGACCTGTTCGGAGTCGCCGTAGAAGGCCCGCAACTGCTCGAGCTCGACAGCGAGCCCGGGCTTGGCCGGGACGGCGGCCAGGCCGCCCTGCTCGACCCGGTGGCCTCCGGGGTCGAGCCGCTGGACGTGCCGGTCGTCTCCGGGGTCGAGCCGCTGGACGTGCCGGTCGTCTCCGGGGTCGAGCCGCTGGACGTGCCGGTGATCCGGTGCGAGGCCGGCCCCGGCGAGGCGGGCGCGCCCTGCTCGTTGATCTCCGAGCGCTCGGGCTCCACGTCAGTCACCTCTGAGGCCGGTCCGTCGGGTGTCATGCAAGGCGACTCCTTCGCGAGATCAGGCGGGCGATGAGATTGAGCAGCAGGATCATGGCGACCAAGGCGAGTGCGGCGCCCCAGGCGCGGTTGACGACGGCTGTGGTCGGCGAGGTGACGTCGCTGTAGATTTGCACAGGCAGCGAGTTCATGAACTGGCCGAGGTTGAAGTTGGTCTTCAGCGTGGCCGCCGCGGTGAACAGCAGCGGCGCGGTCTCGCCGGCGGCGCGGGCGATCGCCAGCAGCACGCCGGTGACCATGCCGGGCAGAGCCGTCGGCAGGACGATGCTGAAGATCACCCGCCAGCGCGGCGCGCCGAGCGCGAGCGCCGACTCGCGCAGCGCGCCGGGGACCAGCAGCAGGACGACCTCGGCCGAGCGGATGACGATCGGCAGCATCAGCAGGGCGAGCGCAAACGAGCCCTTGTAGCCGGCGTAGGAGCTGCCCGTGCCGACGACGAGCACGATGTAGATGAACAGGCCGAACACGATCGAGGGCACGCCCGTGAGCACGTCGACGAAGAAGCGCACCAGGTGCGCGAACCAGCTGCTCCCGGCCGTACTCGACGAGCCACACGGCGACCCCGATGCCGACCGGAACCGCGATCGCGGAGGCCAGCACGACGATCTCGATCGTGCCGAGGATCGCGCTCTTGATACCGCCGATGCTCGAGCTTCTTGAAGAACGTGTTGCCGGTCGGGATCGGTCGTGAAGAAGCTCGGGCTCCAGGCGCCGAGGCCCTTGCGCAGCAGGTAGTAGACGATCAGCGCCAGCGGGATCAGCGCGAGGATCGTCGCGCCGAGGATCGTCGGCGCGGGCGATCTTGTCCGTGCGCCTGCGCGCCCGGCTCACGGCAAAGCGCGACAAGCGCTCCGCGGATACGCCGTGAGCGCTCATAGCGCCCGCGATCTCATGCGCCCGCCGTCGCGTCGGCCACCGCGACGGCCCCCGCACCGCCCGTGAGCTGCTGTGGACGGGTGCCGCGCGCGCGCGCGCACGACCAGCAGCCGCGCGACGCCGTTGACGAGCAGCGTCAGCACGAACAGCACCAGCCCGGCGGCGAACAGCGCCGAGCGGTGCAGGCCCTGGGCCTCGCCGAACTCGTTGGCGATCACCGCGGCCAGGCTGTAGCCCTGGCCGAACAGGTGTCTGCCGAGCTGGGGGGCGTCGCCGATCAGGATCGTCACCGCGATCGTCTCGCCGATCGCCCGCCCGAAGCCGAGCATCGCGCCGCCGACGATGCCCGAGCGGCAGTAGGGCAGGACGGCGATGCGGATCATCTCCCAGCGGGTCGCACCGAGCCCCAGCGCCGCCTCCTTGTGATCGGCGGGCACGGTCGTCATGACCTCCCGGCTGATCGCGCTGACGATCGGCAGGATCATGATCGCGAGCACCAGGCCGGTGATGAAGTAGTTGGGGATCGTCACGAGTCCCCCGCCGATGAACGGGACGAACGACAGCCGGTCGGCCACCCACTGCTCGGCGGGCTGCAGCTTGGGCGCCAGGAAGAAGATGCCCCACAGCCCGTAGACCACCGAGGGGACCGCGGCCAGCAGCTCGACCAGCACCGTGAGCGGCCCGCGCACGCGCACCGGGCACAGCTCGGTTGCATAGATCGCGGCGGCGACGGCGACGGGCACGCCGATCAGGAGCGCGAGCACCGAGGTGATCAGCGTGCCGACGCACGAGCGGCAGCGCGCCGAAGTGTTCGGCGCTGACGTTCCAGTCGTTGTCGAAGGTGAAGCCGAAGACGCCCTCCCTGGCGAACGCCGGACGCGCCTCGCCGACGAGGCGAATGAAGAAGTAGACGATCAGCGCCAGGATCAGCGCCGCGAGCGCCGTCAGGCCGTACTTGAGCGCCCTGTCGGGGAGACGCGCAAGCGGTGACCGCGCGAGCATTGCGCGGCCACCGCTTGGCAAGGTCAGCTCCATCTCGATGCCGCCTCCACGGACCCTCCTCTACCCGATCCGCGGAGACGGCGTCGCAGGGCTCAGCCGCCGAGCGGCGGCGCCGTTGCACTGAAGGCCCGCCACGGCTTCCTTGGACTTGGCGAGGATCGCGGCCGGCAGCGCCGCGTAGTCGGCCTGGGAGAGGATCGACTGACCCTGTCCGAGGCCGTAGTCGAGGAACTTGACGACGCCCTTGGCGGCGCTTTCGCCGCCGGGGGTCCCGGCCTTGCAGAGGTCCTTGTTGACGACGACGAACGTCTGCGAGGTGATCGGGTAGGCGTTGGGGCCGCCCGGGTTGCTGATTTTGATGCCGAGGTTCGCGGGCACCGTCACGCCTTCGGCGGCGGCGCTCGTCGAGGCCAGGCTCGGGGCGATGAAGCTGCCCGCCTTGTTCTTGACCGACGCGTAGGTGAAGTTGTGCTGCAGCGCGTATGCCTGCTCGACGTAGCCGACCGCGCCGGCCGTCTGCTGGACCGCGCCGGCGACGCCTGCGTTGCCCTTGGCGCCGGTGCCCGTCGGCCACTGCACGTCCTTGCCTTCGCCGACCTTGCTCTTGAATTCGGGGTCGACCGCTGCCAGGAAGCCGGTGAAGCCGGCGGTCGTGCCCGAGGAGTCCGAGCGGTGGATCGACCGTGATCGCGGTGCTCGGGAGCGTGACCCCCGGGTTCAGTGCCTTGATCTCTGCGTCGTTCCACGTCTTGACCTTGCCGAGGTAGATGTCGGCGATCGTCTTGCCGTCGAGCTTCAGGCCTGTCTGCACGCCGGGCAGGTTGTAGGAGACCGTGATCGCGCCCAGGAACATCGGGATCTGGACCGCGGGGCTGCCGTTCTTGGCGATGGACGCTTCGTCGGCGGGCTTCAGCGGCGGGTCGCTCGCTCCGAAGTCGACGGTCTTGCTCTCCAGCGAGGTGATGCCCGCTCCCGAGCCGACGGCCTGGTAGTTGACGGTCAGAGGCGCCAGCGACGAGGCCCACTGCTGATACACAGGGGCCGCGAACGTCGAGCCAGCTCCCGAGATCGTTCCCGATGGGCCGCTCGACGCGGTCGAGCTGGTCGAGCTGGTGGTGGCGCTCGAGCTGCTGGATGTGCTGGAGCTTCCGCATGCCGCGAGGCCCAGCGCGAGTACCGCGCAACTCGCGAGCGCGCCCATCTTGTTCTTGATCACTACGTCTCCTCTGGCTGGATTGCAAGATGACGGCCGGCCGACCCCGTCGGCCTACTGCCGCTCCTGTTGCGACGGGTCCAGTCTGTTAACTGCGGGAGAGGCCGATGTGAAAATCTCGTGAAAGCTCGTCGACATCCACGTTCGCATGGGCTCCCGTCGAAGGGTCGGTCTGCGTGGCGAGCGCTCCGCGCGCCGCCGGACTTCGCGAGGGTTCGGGCTGGAAGCGGTAGCCGAAGCCCTGGTGGGTGTGGATGAAGCGGCGATCGGGCATCGCCCGCTCGAGCTTGCCGCGCAGCTTGCTCACATACACGTCCACGGAGCGGTCTCCCGGTCGCAGCTCACCGCCCCACACGGTCCTGTAGAGCTCCTCCCGCGAGATGATCGCCCCGAGTCGCCGGGCCATCGCCGCCAGCAGTTCGAACTCGCGCACCGACAGCGTGAGCGCATGTCCGGTCGCGAGCACGAGCCCCTCGCCGAGCCTGATCTCGAGCTCGCCCGCGTATAGGGTGTCGGTGCTTTCGGGGAAGGCCGCCACGCTATGCACGGTCGCAGTTGCCGCCGGCGCGGGAGTTGCAAACTCGTGATCGAACCGTGAAAAACTCGTGAAAGAGATGCCCAAGCCACCGCGGCTCAATAGGCTCGTCGACAGATGAGCATTTCTGCGCGCCGCACCAGGACAGCACCTTGATGGATCTCGTCGAGGAGGCCGGACGCAACGTCCAGCGCTGCGGCCTGCTGCTGCACGACCTGCTCGTCGAGTACCCCGAGCGCGATCGCGCTCGCCCAGGATCTGAAGGTGTGCGAGCAGGAAGGCGACCGGATCACCCACGACATCATCCACCGGCTGGCCGAACGCCGCCGTGTGCGCGCGCCGTTCGACGCCGGCGACGGCTACGCTCTGGCCACCGCCTCGACGACATCGTCGACCACTCCGAGCAGGTCGCCGCCCAGCTCGGCCTCTACGGCGTGGAGGCTCCGATGGAGCAGGCCGTCGAGTTCACAGAGGTGCTCGTGGGCGCCGGCGAGCAGATCGCCCAGGCGCTGCGCTGCCTGCGCACGGGGACCGAGCTCTCGACCGCATCTCGTCGAGATCCATCGCCTGGAGAACGAGGGCGATCGGCTGCAGCGCGACGGCGTGGCCTCGCTGTTCGCGGGCGGTATCGACCCGATGGTGGTGATCCGCTGGAAGGACATCTTCGAGTCGCTCGAGGCCGCCGTCGACGCGTGCGAGACCGTCGCTCACGTGCTCGAGGGCATCACGCTCAAGCAGCGCCGCCGACCCCGCCGCTGAGGCACGCTCTCAGCCGAACGTGGTGGGCGGCGCGCTGGCTTGGAGTTGCGCGCCGCTTGCGACTCCCACGAAGAAGACCTGAAAGGGCGCCGACCCGCCGGGGGCCAGATCGGGCAGCACCGCCCTGCCGGCGGCGACGATGTTGCCGGCGCGGCGCGCGAGAACGAACACGACCAGCTTGTGCTGGACGACCTGCGAGCGGTTGCTCACCGTCCCGGCTGCGCCGGCGCCCGCTTCTTCGGGGTGCAACCCCGCGACTTCGATCCGGGGCGTCGGTCCGCGGGCCGGGGGAGCTTCGCCGATGCGCACGGCAACGCTCGCCGGTTGCCCAGATTTGGGCAGTTGGTCATCCACCCATGTCGCTTCGCCGTGAGCGCCCAGCAGGGCTATCGACGTCAGCGCGGCTTCCAGACCCGGGGCGTTGTTCTGGAACAGAACCTGCCCGCCGGCGCCCTTGACCGTGATCGCGATCGGCACCGAGGCCAGCGTGTGCGAGGAGAGGTTGCGCACTCTCACCACGGCCGCAGCTCCTTCGGAGCTGCGCACGATGCTCGCCCCCAGCACCTTCACGTCGGCGCTTTCCCGCGCGATCGTCAGGCCTTTCTCGGCACGCGCTTCGTGCGTGGCCGCCAGCTTGGCCGCCCGTTCGAGCTTTGCGCTCTTTTCCTGCGAGCTCTCACACCCCGTGAGCAGGAGCGCCGCCATGATCGCCGCCGCGCCGCGGATCGCCGCGGGCGACCCCAGCGGGCCGCCCGCGGCGGCCCTCCTCATCATCCGAAAGCCCCGCCGATGTAATCGCGCGTGCGTTGCTGCACCGGGCGGTCGAACACCTGCTCGCCGGGCCCGTACTCGACGAGCTCGCCGAGGTGCATGAAGGCGACGTGGTCGGCTACGCGGAACGGCCTGCTGGAGGTTGTGGGTCACGATCACGACCGCCACGCTCTCGCGCAGCCCGACGATCAGCTCCTCGATCGTGGCAGTGGAGATCGGGTCGAGCGCCGAGCACGGCTCGTCGAGCAGCAGGACCTCCGGGTCGGCGGCGAGCGCCCGCGCGATGCACAGCCGCTGCTGCTGGCCACCGGAAAGCGCCAAGGCCGAGCGCTCGAGGTCCTCGCCCACCTCGTCGTAGAGGCCGGCCCTGCGCAGCGCGTCGGCCACCGCCTGCTCGAGCTCGGGGCTGCGCCGGCGCCGCCTGCCGCCCCGCCCCGGACGCTCGGCGAGGGCGTAGGCGACGTTGTCGAAGATGCTCATCGGAAACGGGTTGGGCTGCTGGAAGACCATCGAGACGCGGCGGCGCAGCTCGTTGACCTCGAGCTCGTGGATCTCCTGCCCGTCGAGCGTGATCCGGCCGCTGCGCGCCGCGCCGGCGGTGATCTCGGTCAGGCGGTTCAGCGCGCGCAGCAGGGTCGTCTTGCCCGAGCCCGACGCGCCGATCAGCGCCAGCACCTCACCCGTGCGCACGGGCAGGCTCACGTCGCGCACCACCCAGCTCTCGCCGTAGGCCAGCCACACCGCCTCGGTCCTCATCCGCTCGCGCACCACAGCCGCGGGCGGCCTGAACGTGCGCGGCGCCGGGGCGGTGACAGCGGGTGACGCGCCGTTGGCGGCGGGCCTTGCGGTCGCGACGTGCGGTTCGCGATCGAGCGCTATCCGCCGGACCGGGGGCGGCGGGCTCAGCGGCTCCATGGCATCCCCGCCGCGAGCCTCGACGCCACGCCGCGGGACTCCGGGCGAGTGCCCCCGACCGTCAGCCGGGTCACCAGCGCGTTCAGCGCCAGCACGACCATCAGCAGCACGAACGCGGCCGCGTAGGCCTTCTGCGGGGCGTTGCCTTCCCCCGCCGGCGAGTTCCCGTAGACGTAGCTGGTCAGCGTCGAGCCCGTGCCTCGCAGCGTGCCGACGATCGGCACTTTGCCGACGGCTTCGTTCTTGAGCGTCGCCCCCAGCAGGACCACGATGATCGCCGTGTCGCCGATGATCCGCCCCATGCCGAGCACCACACCGCTGGCGATGCCCGGGCGGATCGAGGGAAGCAGCACGCGGCGGATGGTGGTGGCGCGCGTCTTTCCCAGTGCGAAGGAGGCCTCGCGCATGCGGCCCGGGAGTTGTGCCAGAGCCTCGCGCGTCGCCCCGAACACGAGCGGCAGCGCGAGCAGCGACATCAACATCCCGGCCACGATGAACGACTGTCCGGTGACCGTTCCGTCGTTCGCCCGCTGGGAGAGGAACCCGAGGAAGCCCTGGGAGAAGATGAGCAGGCCGAAGATGGCGAGCACGATGCTCGGGATCCCGGCGATCGTCTCGATCGCCGACTCGAGCGCGCGCGCCAGCCAAGACGGGCGCCGGTACTCCGACAGCCAGGCGGCGAGCGCCACGCCGGTGGGAGCCGCGATCAGGATCCCGATCGCCGTGACTATGAAGGTCCCGACGATCGGATCGAGGAAGCCGCCGGCTTGGCTCTGGTGCAGGGACGGGGATGGGGATTCGACGAACAGCCTGGGATGCAGGTAGGAGATGCCCTTGACTAGCATGAACAGCACGATCGCCGCGGCGATCAGGCACAGTCCGCTCCCGGTGGCCCAGCACAGCCAGTAGCCGATCCGGTCGATCAACGGCCAGGACGCGGTCGTGTCGCGCCGAGGCCGGGCGATTGCGGGAGGCGTCGGTCCGCTTGCGATCCGGGCGCTGGCCATCACACGCCGATGCCGTAGCGCTTGAGCGGCTGCTTTGCGGCCCAGCCGGCGAACGACAGCAGCGCGGCCGAGACGAGCAGCACGGCCGCGATCGCGTAGATCGTGTGGGCGACCGGGCCGGTCGTCGCCCCCCCGAACTCCTGGACGATCGTCGCTCCGAGGGGCTGTACGGGCTCGAACAGGAAGGTGAGCCCGTCGAGGGGGTTGGCCGCGAACGGACGCCCGCCCGAGACCATCGCGAGCATGATCGCCTCGCCCAGCGCCCGCGCGGTGGCGAGCACGATGGCCGCGACGATCGCCGGGCGGGCCGTGCGCAGAGACACTCGCCAGATCGTCCGCCAGCGGTTGACGCCCAGCGCGGCCGAGCCTTCCCGCCAGGCGGCGGGCACGGAGGCGAGCGCATTCGCGCTGAGCGCGACCATGATCGGCAGGATCATGACCGTCAGGATCAGCGCCGCGGTCATCAGGTCGGCGCCGTTGAGTTGCACTACGTAGGCGACAGACTGCTTGCGCGCGTTGCCGATCAGGTGTTCGTTGATCCACGGCGCGATCGCGAGGATCCCGATCAGCCCGTACACCACCGAGGGCACGCCGGCGAGCAGCCGCACGACGGGCTCGAGGATGCCGCGCACCGGCTGCGGCGCGAACTCGGTCAGGAAGATCGCCGCGAGCGTGGAGACCACGAGCGCGATCGCCACCGCCAGCACCGTTACCACCACGGTTCCCCAGATCAACGGCCACGCGCGGAAGTACAGGAGCGAGTGACCGGGCAGGGGTGTGCCCGCGTGCATCGCCCGGAACTGCGTCACGACGTCGCCCCCGGGCCCGAACCAGCTGAGGCCGTTGGCTGAGAAGGACGGCCACGCGTTGACCCCCACGGTCACCGCCATCAGCGCGATCAGGACGAGCACCCCTACGGCCAGCGCGCCGAGCGTACGCTCGGCGCGCCGGTCCGTCCTGACCGCGGCTCGGGGGTCTGCGCGGTGGGGGGGGTCGCCGGGCACCGCTGCTTGTCAGTGGATGGCGATCCAGCTGGAGTTGATGAGTGCTTTGGTCACCTTGTTGCCGCTTGTCACCCAGTCGATGAACTTGAGGGCTTCGCCCTTGGGCGCTCCTTTGGTGACCATCCAGAAGTTACGCACGCCGCCATACTGCCCGGACTTGGCGTTGCGCAGGTTGCACGCGATGCCCTGGTAGCCGACTGCGTTGACACCGGCGGTGTACGCGAATGACACGAACCCGATCGCCTGCTTGTCGGCGGCCACGGCGTTCTGCTCGAGGCCGTTGGACGTCTCGGCGGTCGCGCTCGGGGAGATCTTCAGGGTTTCGCCGAGGAAGATGTGCTGGAAGGCGTCCTGGGTACCGGAGGCACCGTCGCGGTCGAACAGGTCGATCGGTCCAGTGGCCGTGGCTCCCGGGACTTCACTCCAGTCGCGGATGCGCCCGGTGAAAATACCTTCGACGCTTTCCTGCGAGAGGTTGGACAGCGGGTTGCTCTGGTTGGTGATCACGCACACGCCGTCGCGGGCGATCTTCGTGAACACGAGACCCGACGGGTCGACGCCGACGATCGGGTCGCGCGAAGAGTCACCGATGTCGAAGCGCCCGGTCGCTGCTCCCTGGATCCCGATGTCAGACTGGCCTCCGGATACGCTCGGCGCGGGGATCTTAGGGAGGGCCCTGTGGTAGGCGCTCGCCAGTTTCTGGGCGAGAGGCAGGACGGAGGTCGAGCCTCCGATGATCAGGCGTCTGCCGGTGGCGCTCGCCGGTACGGCGAGGATGAGTGCGAGGATCATGGAGATGATCAGGGTGCGGTGCGCGCGCACGATAGTGGCTCCTTTGCTCTTGGGCGTTGGGGTACAGGCTGCTGGTGCGAGAAACGCTTTGGGCGCAAACAACTCGAGGGTCGATTCGATGCGGTATGCGCGAAATGGCCGCACCCGGGCTGGAACAGTGCCGCCCGGCCGTATGCGTGTTGTGTCGTTTTTGTGAACGCCGCCGGTTTGCTTATTCGGTCGGTCGGGCCACAGTTGTGTCGTTTTTGTGAACGTCCCCGCAAGTCGGTTGTGTCGTTTTTGTGAACGCCATTGCTTTTCCGGCGCTCCCGTGTGACGCTGCCGAGCGTTGGGCGCAACCGTGCCCTGGTCCTGGATTGGTGGCGCGTGAGCCATCCCCAACGCCGCAACCGAGCGAGCGGTCTGTGTAGCGATCGTAAGCGAATCCCTTTGCAACCTTCACTCAGATGACCGACAAGCCCGACTCTCCCGAGCCCCCGGCAGGCGCCGGCAACGGCCCCAGCCGTTCCAGCAACGGCTTCTCGCGCGACGGCACAGCCGCCGTGCGCTCCGGGCTGGCCCATCGGCGCAACCCGGTGCTGGTCACGCTTGGCGAGCTCGCTCAAGGCACTCGCCGGATCGTCTTTCGCGACCCCTTGGTGCTGTTCCTGCTCCTGGCTTCGATCGGGCTGGCGATCGCCTTCGCCACGCTACTCGGCTCGATCCAGCCGAGCAACTCGGGCACACAGGTGCCGATCAGCACGGTGCAAACGCTGGCCAAGCACAAGCAGATCGCGAGCGCGGTCCTGCTCGACCACGACAGCCGCGTCGAGCTGAGCACCACCGCGACCGCCCCGCCGGTGGCAGCGAGCGGAGCCGCCCTCACGACCACGACGTCCACGACCACGACGCCCGCAACGGGCGCCGGCGGAATTCCCGCCGAAGTGGTCGCGCCGACCGGAGCTATGCAACAGCTGTGGGCCGCCTACCCGGCCTCGGGCGCGCAGACCCAGCAGCTTCTGCGCGAATTGACCGCCGCCGGGGCCACCGTCACAGTAGACCAGCAGTCCGGCAAGCCGACCCGGGCGATCATCGTCCAGTTCCTGATCCCGATCCTGCTGCTCGTGTGCCTGTTCTCACTGTTCATGCGCCTGGGCGGCGACGGCGGAGCGGCCGGGGGAATCGCGGCCTTCTCCCAGTTCACCGGCAAGGGTCGCAAGAAGGGCAAGGGAACGAGCGACCGGATCACGTTCGCCGACGTCGCCGGCGCCGGCGAAGCGCTGGCCGAGCTGCGTGAGATCCGCGACTACCTGGCCGATCCGAGCAAGTACCTGGCCGTCGGCGCGGCGGCCCCCAAGGGAGTGCTGCTGGTCGGCCCGCCCGGGACCGGAAAGACGCTGCTCGCCAAGGCCGTGGCCGGCGAAGCCGACGCCGCTTTCTTCTCGCTGTCGGGGTCGGACTTCGTGGAGTCGCTCGTCGGCGTCGGCGCGGCGCGCGTGCGCGACCTGTTCCGCAAGGCGCGCAAAGCCTCGCCGGCGATCATCTTCATCGACGAGCTCGATGCCGCGGGGCGCAAGCGCGGCGCCGGCATCGGCCAGGGCAACGACGAGCGCGAGCAGACGCTCAACCAGATCCTCGTCGAGATGGACGGCTTCGCGGGTGACGGCGGGCTCGTCGTGATGGGCGCCACCAACCGACCGGACATCCTCGATCCGGCGTTGCTGCGGCCCGGGCGCTTCGACCGCCAGGTGGTGATCGACGTGCCCGACGTGCACGGCCGTCTCGAGATCCTGCGCCTGCACGGCGGCAAGCGGCCGCTGGCGCCGGACGCCTCCCTGGAGGAGGTCGCCCGACAGACGCCCGGCTTCAGCGGCGCCGAGCTGGCGAACGTGATCAACGAGGCGGCCCTGCTCAGCGTGCGCGACGGGCGCGGGCAGATCGACGCGGCGACCCTCGACGAGGCGATCGACCGGGTCGTCGCCGGACCGGCCAAGCACCACATCCTCACCGAGCAGGAGCGCTGGCTGATCGCGGTCCACGAGGCCTCCCACGCAGTCGTGACAGATGCGCTCGGGCACACCACCTCGACGCGCAAGCTCTCGATCGTGGCACGCGGACGCCAGCTCGGCACCGCCGCCCACATGCTCTCCGACCGCGACCAGACGATCATGACCAAGCCCGAGCTGCAGAGTCAGCTGATCGTCATCACGGCCGGTCTGTCCGGCGAGCGGATCGCGTTCGGGCACACCTCGACGAGCGTCCACGACGACCTGCACGCGGCGACCGCGCTGGCGCGCAGCATGGTCACCTCCTTCGGGATGTCCGAGGCGCTGGGTCTCGTGACGATCGGCGAGAAGAGCGGCGAGGTCTTCCTCGGCGCCTCCCTGCAGGACCTCGGCTCGGTCGGGCCGGAGACGTTGAACCTGATCGACAACGAGGTCGAGCGTCTCGTCGGCGACGCCGAGGCGCGTGCCGCGGCGGTTCTCGACCGCAACTGGGGCACGGTCGAGGAGACGGCGACGGCCCTGCTCGAGCAGGAGACCCTCTCCGGCGTCGCCCTCGACGCGCTGCTCTCGACCGTTCGTGAGATCTCGCTCGATGAGCTGAGCGACGTGCGCCGCGCCGCGCCCCCGCGTTTCACCGTGCGCGACCCCAAGGACGGGCAGTGAGGAAGGCAGAGGCCGACGGCGCCGCCCGGGTCCCACGCAGGCTGCCGTCGCCTGCCCTGATCATCTCGCTGATCGCACTCGTGTTCTCCACGACGGGACTCGCGGACGCGGCCCGCCAGGCCGTGATCAGCGCCGTCGATGGTCACACGATCAGCGCCAAACCCCACTCCGGCGGCATCCTGCTGCTCGGCAAGAACAGGAAATTCCCGGCGTCGGCGATTCCCACCGTGAACGACTCGACGAAGGTGGGCGGCAAAACGGCGGCGGAACTCGAAGGCAGCTGCCCGCCGGACACCGTCAACATCGGAACGTGGTGTCTGGAAAGCGCGCCCTATCCCCTCACCAAGGAACAGCTCGGCAAGAACAACTTCGTGTTCGCCAGCAAGACATGCGAGCACGAAGGTGGATGGCTGCCGTCGGCTTCCGAACTGATCGGGGGCGCCGAACGTGTGAAGCTCGAGTCGACGATCCACGACTCCCAGCTCACCGCGACGATCAACCTGGATCCGACACGCGGTCTGAAAGACGAACGCGAGATGAGCTCGACGCTCGTGACCACCGAAGCCGGTTCGGCGGCGGCCGGAGCCGAGGGCGTGAGCGAAGGCGCGACCGGCGACCCGCGCCAGGGTCAGGGCAACCCGCTCCCCCTCGTCGCCGATCCGCTGCCGGAATCGCTGCAGTACGTGACCGTGTACAGCAATGGCACCAAAGGGGGGTTCGCGGGCTCGGAGCCGGTCATCAACGCCGAGAACTTTCGCTGTGGCTACGACAAGACACCGGGCGCCGTCAACAAAAGCACCTCCTGAGCTCATGCAGTGGAGGTGCACCACGACGCTGGGGGTGGGCCTGGCCGCGCTCGTCCTCGCGCTTGGAGCCCAGCAGGCGGGCGCGGTCATCCTGCCGGCCACCACGATCGACGGACCGAGCCAGGACATCGTCGGCTTCGGGGGCGCGGCGATGGCTGAAGACGGCAGCGGCGGGCTGGTGTATCTCAAGCGCGTCGACGGCGTCCCGCACGTGTTCGTCTCGCGCTACGTCGGCGGCCAGTGGCTGGCTCCGATCCGGGTCGACGGCGAAGAGTCCTTCGCCGCCGGCTGGCCGCGAATCGGGGCGGCCAACGGCGGTGAGCTCGTCGTGGTGTGGGCGACGGAGTTCGCGATCCACGACGAAAGGCCGGTCTACGAGCTGCTGGGCGCGGTGCTCGGCCCGGGCGGCTCGCGGTTCGGCCCGGCGATGATCGTCGACCGCGACATCGAAGAAGCGACCGGCACCAATCCCGACCTCGCGGTTAGCTCGACCGGCCAGGCAGACGTCGTCTACCGGGTGATCGACACCTCCGCCCCGAACATCCCGCTCCTGCGCCCGGGCGACGTCGTCGAGCAGGTGCGCCTCGCGCACTTCGACGGCCAGCGCTGGGCGGGCCTCGGTGCGATCAACCGCGACCTCGGCGTCTCGATGCGCCCGCCCACGCAGGCGAACGCTCCGCAGGTGGCGATCGGCCCCACCGGGAACGGCTTGGTCGTCTGGCAGGAGCCGGAAATCGAAGGGGTGGCGCGCATCTGGGCGCGGCGCATCTTCGGGACCAGCCTTGACTATGTCCTGCCAGTGACGGCGACGAGCTTCGAGGGCTCGCCCGTGTCCGACGACGCCGAAGCGTTGAGCGTCGCCTTCTCGCGCCTCGGCCAGGCCGAGGTCGCCTACCGACAGACGGCCGGCCCGGGTTCGCCGCTGCCGGGACCCCGCATCTTCCTGAACGTCCTCCCGGACGGGGAATCGACGAGCGGCGCGGAGTTCCAGGGCGCGAGCATCGTCGACACGGCGGTCTCCGGTGGCAAGGCGGCGACGGTCGGGCCCCCCAGTATCGACATCGACGAACGGCGGAGCATGCGTCTGCTGTATGACAGCAACGGCACTCCGCGCGTGATCGAAGGCACCGATCGCGGGCTCTCCAGCTCGGTCTCGCTGGGTCCGTCGTTCGCCGGCGCCGAACCGCTGGCGGTGAGCGTCATGGATCCTCAGGGCGGCGGCTTCTCGGCGTGGCCCAGCGCCGACGGGCAGGGTGACCCGGCTGTGGCCATACGCGAGGATTTTCCCGACGGCGCTGCCCAGACAGCGCTCGTGAGCGGCGGCGCGGGCGGGGAAGTCGGCGATCTGGCCGTCGGGCGCTCGGGGCTGGGGGACGGCCTGATCGCATTTCGTCAGGGACCGTTCGGCAACGCCGCGATCGTGGCCGCCCAGGCCACCGCGCCGCCCGCGCCGTTCGTGCTGACCGTGGCCAAGGGCTGGGTGAAGCCCTCCCAGGCGGTGCTGTCCTGGCTGCCCGCCACGAGCGCCGATGGCCCCCTGGCATACGACGTCGTGCTCGACGGCCACGTGCAGCCCACGCCCGCCGGCGTCCTGCAAACGCACCTCGACCCGCGCGGCCTCGCATCCGGCCGTCACCGGGTGCAGGTGCTAGCCACCGATATCGACGGTCAGACCACGCTGTCGGCCCCGTCGACGCTGCTCGTGGATGGCCAGCCTCCGAGCGTCAAGATCGCGCGCACGCACGGCGACTCCGCCGTGTTCGTGCGCGTCACCGATCCCTATTCGGGCGTCGACGCAGGCGCCGTGGCCGTCAGCTTCGGCGATGGACAGACCGCACACGGGCGCGAGCGCTTCACCCACAGCTATGCCCGCGCCGGCGTCTACCTGGTGAGCGTGAGCGCGCGCGACAACATCGGCAACCGGGGGGTCGTGCGCCAGTGGGTGAGCGTGCGATGAGCCGCCGTGAGCGAGCGATGGACCGCCGTGAGCGTGCGATGAACCGCGGCCGACGAGGCGCGCCGGCAAGGGCCGGCGTCGCAGGGTCTCCTGTCTGGGCGCTCGCGCTGCTCTGCGGCCTCGCTGCGGTCGCGCTGTGCGCGCCGGCACCCGTCATGGCAGACGTCTTCGGGCCGATCTCGCTCGTCTCCGCAGGCCCGGCCACCGGAGCCTCCGAAGCCCAGCAGGCCGAATACGCGCACGACACGGCGATCTCGGGCAACGGGCTCTACGTGGCGTTCGACGGCACCTTCCACGGGGTCGGCGGCGTGTGGCGGGCCGAAGTGCAGGGCGGTCACGTCGTCGGCGAGATCGAACAGGTCGCAGGCGGCGACGCGGAGCTTCCATCGATCAGTGAAACCGGGGAGTACGTCAGCTTCACCACCAACGAAGGCAAGAGCCTTGCCGAAATCACCGACGGCAAGCCCCACGAACCGAAACCCGAAGCGGCGAACGTCTATGTCCGCGACATGTCAAAGACCAAGCCTGCAGAAGAACCGGGCGCTTTCATGGTCGCCTCCGCGCCGAGTGGAACCGGGGAACCACTCACATACATCGAACCGGAAGCGACCCACGGCTCGGTGGCCGCCGGGCGCTCGGCGATCAGCGCAAACGGCAACGAGGTGGCGTTTGTGACGACCGCCGTCTCCAACCTGGTGAACCCTTCCGAAGTGAACACGCCGGCGCTGCAGGTGGCGGTGCGTTTCCTCGAAACCAACGAGACGGTTCTCGTCAGCCGGTGCTACTTCAGATGCGACGGGGCGGCCGCCCCGTCGGTGCCGGCCCGGGAAGGCGAACCTCTCTTCGGTGCGGTCTACCCGGGCGGGTCTTCCGTGTTCGCTCCTGCGCCCGCCTATGGCGATTTCGGCACCTCGCCTCCTGCGGGCGCGTCGATCAGCGCCGACGGCTCGACCGTCGCGTGGATGGGGACCGACATAAACCAGCAGGTTGCGATGCTCGCGCAGGAACAGGAACACCTACCCTCGCATTACACCGAGCCGCTGTGGCGGCGGATCGTCAATGGTGAAACGGCCACCGAGCGGGTCACCGGCGGCTCGGACCCGGCTGCCCCCGGGTGCGCGGCGAGCGGCGAGACCGTCCTGCCGAGTCACCCGTCGAGCACGGACCCGTGTCAGGGGCCGTTCGAGGTCGAAGAAGAGAAACCGAGCAGCGGAATCTGGGCGAGCGGCGGCGGGGATGAGGGCGACTTCGTGCCCCGGCTCAGCAAAGACGGCTATACCGTCGCCTTCCTCTCAGAGGCGCCGCTGGTGTCGCTCGGTGAAAACTTCGGCACGAGCAAGACGGGCCAGGAGAGCGACCTCTACGTCGCCGACATGCACGGCGGTCTCACCCGCGATCAGGCGCTCACCCAGCTGACCGAGCTCGCGGGCGGTGGAGAAGCGAGCCTCGCGGATGTCGCGCCGATCTACGACTTCGAAATCTCACCCAACGCCGGCCAGGTCGCCTTCTCGACGAGGCGTACACAGTTCCCGCTGGGCTCGCCGGCGCTCGTGAGCCCTCTCGCCGGGGAACCGGGGATGAACGAACTGTTCGACGTCGATCTCGCCAATCACACGCTCACGCGCGTGAGCCACGGCTACCAGGGTCCCGACGAACCCAGCGAACACCCCCACCCACCGAAGCCGGCCGGTGAAGATCCCTACGAACAGAGGGGAGACGGCGCGCTGTCGCCGTCCTTCTCGACCGAAGGCACGGTGCTGGCCTTCTCCTCCACCGCTTCCAACCTCGCCTTCGGGGACGGCAACGCGCCGCCTGCGGGTCCGCTCGATGGCAGCGACGCGTTCCTCATCGAGCGCACGATCTTCCAGGCCCAGCCGACGCCGCAGGAGCTCTCGCCCGCCCCCGAGACCGCGACCGAGCCGGCATGGCAGCTCGGAATGACCGCGCTCTCGCGCTCGGATGGGAGCGTTGTGCTCTACGTCAGGGCTCCGGCCGGGGGGACGCTGCGCGCGGGCGCGAAGAGCTGGATCGAGGTCCGAACCGCGGGCCACAGGCCACGCAAGACGGTCGCGCTTCGCACGGTGGCATCGGCCAGCCGGGTGGCGCAGGCCGCGGCGGGCGAATTGATCGTGCTCGTCCTGGTACTGGCGAAGCCGTACGTCCCGCTCGCCACCCAGCGGGGCGGGCTCTCGGCGAGCGTGAGCGCCACCTTTGCCGCACCCGGGCAGCAGACGCTGCGCCAGAGCGCCGCCGTGTCCTTCACCCGCACGGCGAAGCCCGCGCGGCGCTCGGTCAAGGCGCCCGCGCGCCGCGGAAGCCGCAAGGCCGGGAGGCGGCGATGAGCAGACCCGCGCTCCTCACGCGGGTCCGTGTGCCTGCGCTTGCCGTGACCCTCGCCCTCGCTCTGGGCGCGCAGGCCTCGCCGGCCGTGGCGGAAGGGCTCGAAGGCGGCCCAATCTGGCGGCTCGAACAGCCGCAACCTCCCAAGCCTCCGCCGGGCGTGCAGGAATCCTCGATTCCCGTCGGTCTCGGGAAGATCGGCGACATCGAGTTCTTCGCCCCCAACCGAGGATTGCTGATCACGGCTGGCAACCCACCGACGATTCCGCCGAGCGTGTGGGCGTACAACGGCGTGGAATGGCACGATCTGGCTGACGTCTGCGGGGGGGCCGAACACGAAGAAGAAGGCGGGCGCATCGCGTGGGCGGGCCCGGGTGAATTCTGGACCGTCTCGGTCGGGCGTCCGGGGCAGACGAGCGCATCCAGCGAACACCCCGAACCGCCGCCGCTGATCGACAACACGCTCTGCCACTTCGCCGGCGGCAAGGTCCTCGCCTCCTACGCCCACCCGGCGTTCGAAGCCGACTCCTACCAGGTCATGCAGGCCGCGGCGTGCTTCCCGGGCGGGTCCGACTGCTGGTTCGCGGGCAGCCCGCTGCCCGAACCGCAGGTGGGGGCCTTCCAGCTCCACTGGAACGGCAGCTCGCTGGAAGGCGAACCCTACGCGGCGGAAGGGCACGCGGTCGAGGACATGCGAGCGCTGGGCGACCACCTGTACGAGAGCGTGCGGTTGGCGCCCGGCGACCGCTCGGCCGCACAGGAAGCGAACCCCGAACCTCCCATCGTGCATCGCATCGAACCCGCGGGCGTGCTGCCCGCGGTCGAACCCGAAGCGCTGCCCTTCTTCGAGCCGACGCTGGACTTCCTCCACCTCTCGGCGGCCGAAGAAGCCCTGTGGGGCGCGGCCGGACCGCAGCGCCAGGAAGCGGGCGCCCCCGCAGTGACGGTCGTGCGTCGGAGCGAAGGCAGCTGGAGCGAGCTGATCGGCCCGTCGGCCAACCCGCTGGGGGTGGGGATCTTCCCCGACGAACCCGCGCTCTTCCCGGAAGGGGCCGAACACGCCGCGGTGAGGTCGATCGCAGCTGCACCGGGCACCCAAAGCGCCTGGATCGCGCTCGCGCCGAAAACTCAGAGCAGCGGAGAGCTGGCGGCGCTGGTTCGCGTCTCCACCGAAGGCAGGGTGCTCGAAGAGGCGACCCTGCCTTCGGGCAGCGAACAGCAGGCGGGCATCGCTCGCAAGGGCGCCGCCGCGAAGATCGCCTGCCCGGCTGCGAACGACTGCTGGCTGGCGACCAGCGAGGGCTGGTTGTTCCACCTGGCGCCCGAAGGCGAACGGACCCAACCCCGCGACGAAAACGAATCCGAATACTTCACGGGTCTCATCACCTTCCGCCCGCCTGATCTGGGACTCCCGCAGGTCGCTCCCGACGCCCCGCCCGCCGATACCTCGGGACTCCTCGAAGAAGCGCCCGACTACGGCGGCGCCTTCGCGGAATCCCCGGCGCCCGCTGCGGCACAGTCGAAAGTCGCGCTGCCGCTGCTGTCCCACATGCACAGCCGCCTCGTGCACGGCAGCACGCTCGAACTGCTCTTCCATCTGGCCGTCAAGGCGCGTATTCGCCTGATCGCCAAGCGCCACAGCCGCGTGGTGGCGGCGACTCCGCTGCGTACATTCAAGGCCGGCAACCGCTCGCTGCTGCTGCGCCTGAACCCGCGCAGCTGGCCGACCAAGCTCAGCCTCCAAACTCGCGCGCTCGCCCCCCTGCCGCTGGTCTCCTCGGTCACCGGCGAAGGCGCGAACGTCACCACCGAGACGACCAGCCTGTTCGTCCTGCCGCACACCTCGCCGTTCACCGGATCGGGATCGTTGCCTTGAGGCTTCGACGAGGACCGAGCAAGGCCGTGCGTCCACGGCCGAGGCCGCTCGCGCTCACGTTCGCCCTTGCTCTCGCGGTGGGGGCGACGCTGCTGCTGCTGCTCGGCGCGCTGCCTGGACCCGGCGCGGCCACGCGTGCCGCCGCGGAACCATCGAGCGAAGAACCGACGCCGCAGACCGATGCGTCGGTTCCGGCGAGCAACGTGACGATGATCGGCTCGACGCCCGAAGAACCCGGGGCGCCTGGGGCGAACGAGACGTGGGGCGTCGGCGAACAGAGCTCCAAGACGGTGCTCGTGCGCTACACCGGCGAAGGCGGCTGGACGCTCGGACCCGACCTGCAGAACGCAGCCGGTGAAGCCCTGTCTCGCTTCAAGCTCGAGGCCACTCCGCTCGCCGGCCAGATGACGCCGCACGGCGCGGGCGTGCTCGCTGGCACGGTATCGGGGACTGGCTCCGAATCCACCCAGGTCGTGCTCGTGCGCAAGCAGGGCGGCGTCTTCAAGGAGACCGCGGCGGTGCCGGCGGAAGGTGAAGCGCTGGGGACGGGCGAAGAACCGCTGCTGAAGAAAGGCGAAGCGCTGGTCGGCGCCGCTCGCGCTCCGCTGATCGCCCCGCTCGACGAAGAAGGCGGCGAAGCGGGCGCTCTGCTCGTGCCGGTCACGCTCGGCAAAGGGGCGGCCGTCGAGGGTCGGGTGCTGCACTGGAACGGCAGGCACTGGAGTGCCGAGGCGATTGAAGTACCCGAAGAAAGCCGCGAAGACTTCCGCGTGCTGGCGATCGCCGCGAGCTCGCCCGGCAACGCCTGGCTGCTCGCGCAGCTGTCCTCGAAAGCGTCCTATCCGGAAGGCGCGGTCGCTCTCTTCCACCGTGTGGCTGCGCCCGAAGATCCGGGAGGATGGCGTTGGCAGCCCGCGGAGCTGCAGGCCGAAGCGGGCCCCGGGAAACTCGTGCTGAGCGTCCCCGTCCAGGGAGCGGGCAAGACGGAGCCCTTCACGGTGGCCGGCACCGGCGAGCCGCCGACGGCGAGCTCCCAGCTGCTGACCGTCACGGGCGAAGGGGTGTGGATCGACGGAGAGCGCGGGGACGTCCACGCCACGACCACGATGTTCTTCAAGCCCGAAACCAGGCCGGAAGCAAAGACAGGCGAAGACGCCGTCGCGGGCAAGGTGGAAGCGAGCTGGTGCGCGATTCCCGTGGGCGCGCCCGCGGAAACGCCGTCCTGCGACTACGAACTGCCCGAAGCGCTGCCCAGCGAACCTGGACGCAGCATCGCCTGGGCGAACGGCACGCGCTTCGGCGAGCGAGTCATCACCGGGCTGCCCGAAGGCGTGACGTTGAGCCTCGACGGCACGTCGTTCACGCGGGTGCTGTCACTCGGCGGGGGCACGGACACCAACACCGACCCGGGCTCGCGCTTCGGCGCGGCGTTCAGCAATCCGCGCGAGGGCTGGCTGGGCCTTGGTGAACTGCCCATCCACCTGACCACGAGCCCGGTCGGCAGCAGGCTCGCCCCCTGGCCGGTGCCGTTTCGCCATCCCCTGCTCGCGATCGTGCCCCAGCCGGGCGCGCCCGTCGGCTCGCTCTCCAGCGAAGCGCTCGCCGTGGGCGACCTCGGCGCTGTCGCCCGCTTCAAGCCGGGCGTGGGGTGGCAGCCCGAAAGCCTGTTCGGGCCCGGCGAGCGGGTGGAAGCACCGCGGCTGCGGGCCGTCGCCTGGCCGACGCCCGAGCGCGCCTACGCGGTCGGCGACGGCGGTGAAATGTGGTTGTGGCGAGGCGAGACCGGCCTGTGGGAACGCGATCCGGCGACGCCGCTGAACTTCCGCGGCAACCTGCTGGGCGTCGCCTTCGACCCCAACGATCCCGCGCTCGGGTACGCCGTCGGGTCGGCCGCTGTGGCGGGCGGCGCCTCCGTGGCCGGTGGCGCCGGCGTGCTGCTGCGCTACGGCAAGACGTGGACCCAGGAAACAGCGCTGCCGGAACAGGTGCGCAATGCGAGCTTCATCTCGATCGCCTTCGCCGGCTCGGAGGCGATCGTCGCCTACCGCGAGCGCCCGAGCATCTTCGAAAACAACGCGGTCGGCGGCCTGATCGTCAACAACGGCTCCGGCTGGCAGATCGACCAGGAAGCCGCCGCGCTGATCGGGTCGGGAGTGCCGGGCGCCGTCGCCGGGCTTGCCGACGGAGGCGCCGCGTTCACCGTCGAAGGCGGACCGGAAAAGACGGACACCGGAACGCGCCTGTACGAGCGCCAAGCCGCCAGCGCGCCCTGGCAGGCGACGCCGACCCCGCCGCCGGGAAACACCGGGTCGCTCGCGCTGTTCCGCGAAGAAGGCGCCCTGCGGGCGGTCGTGTCCTCGGCGGGAGGGATCGGCAACCAGAGCGAACCGCAGGCGCCGGCACCCGGCTTTCCGCCCAATCTCCTGCCCCCCTTCCCCCCCGGAGGCGGCAGCGAGAGGGGCGGCGGGCTGCTGCGGCAGACCGCGACCGGCTGGAGCGACGAGAGCCACGAATCGGACCCCGTCGAAGAACCGCGCGGGCACTACACCTTCCACGATCTGCCCTACCGGCCCGACCCCGTGCTGGCGGTCCTCATCGACCCGACCGGCTCGCAGGGGTGGGCTGTCGGCGGGGACGTCGACAGCACCAACGAACGCCTCGAGACCGCCGACATCGAGCGCTACCCGGCCGACGGGGTCACACCGTCCGGCGCCGGCGCCTCGCAGGTGCCGCTCAGGGCCGGGGAGGCCGCGTTCGCGATCGGCGGCGGAGCGCAGTGCGCCGCGCCGTGCGCCGCTCGCTCCCGCGCGGGCATCGGGCCCGACGTGTGGCTCGAGACGGCGCTCGCGCGCGCCAAGCAGATCGGGGTGCGGGCCTTCCTCTACACAGGCCCGCACGTGACCACGGGCAGCACCAACGGCGTCAAAACCGTGCCGATCCCGTTTGCGCAGGAGCTCGCCGGCTACGCCGGCATTCTCGCCTCGGCCGGGTTCCCGGCCTACCCGGCGCTGTCACCGGAGGATCTCGACGCGCGACCGGAAGCCAACGGCACCGAGGCCACGTTCGAGCGGGAGTTCGCCGGCTTCCCGGAACCTCTTGGCGAAGCCGCGGCGGCGGCAGCGCTGCCGGATGCGCCGGAAGGACGCCTCGAAGGCGAACGCCAGGGCTGCGCCGCCAAGGTCGGTTGCGAGGCCGGCTACTACGCGATCGACTCGGAAGGCTCCGCCGGCGCGGTCCGGGTGATCGTGCTCGATGACAGCGCAGGGGTCGAAGAATCGCAGCTCGCATGGCTCGAACGGCAGCTGAGGAGCGCCGCGGCGAGCGGCCTGCCGGCGATAGTCCTCGGCAACGCCGACCTGAACGCGCAGATCCAGGCGGATGACAAGCAGGCGGCCGACGTGGCTCGCGTGCTCGCCGGCTCTCCCGACTGCGCGTCCGCCTACTTCTACGACTCCCCCGAACAGAACGTCACCGCGCCCCTGCAGGGCGCGAGCTGCGGCTCGCAGCCGATACCCACGTTCGGCTCCGGCACGCTGGGCTACATCGAAGTGAGCAATGAGTCCTTCGCCGACTTCCACGGCGCGAGCGGCTTCCTGCTCGGCGAAGTCGACGTCTCGGCACGCGCGGCCGCCACCAACCTCGCGCCGGTCACCGCGCGGCTGATTCCCAGCATCGGCGAACTCGCGCTCGAAGCCAAAGACGGGATCCTCCTGCGCCGCAGCGAGCCCGCCCTGTTCGCGGGTCTTGCGCGCCGCCCCCGCGCCGGTGGCCGCGCGGTTGGCGGCAGCGAGGAAAACGACGAACTCGATCCCTACATACCGATACCCGAGAACTGCGTCGGGACCGCCTGCGCAAATGGGTTGTTCCCGGAATACACGTTCAGTTCCTCCGACGAAGAAGTCGGCCAGTTCGTCGAGCCCAACCTCGCTTCCCCCGAAACCCACTCGGTGCTGCAGGGACCCGCTGGCAGGCCCATACCCGATCCTCAGTCGGGGCTCTTCTGCGCCTACAACCCGGGCACGACGATCCTCACGATCAGCGCCGGAGGCCTGTCCTCCTCGCTGCCCGTCACCGTCCAGCCCGGGAGCGTGCGCCAGCCGTGCGGCACGGTGCCCCTCAAGAACCTCCCGGCGCGGGCGCAGACGCTGCCCGTCCCTGCGCCGCCGCCACCCGCTCCCGCCCCGGCGCCGGCCGGTCCGGCTCCCGCGTCCACGCCACCGCTGCTCCTCCCGCCGTCGCCGGCGCCACTGGCCCTCCCGGCGCCGGCGCGTCAGGCGCCGCCGCCCACACCGCTCCCGTTCGTCCCCCTGGCCTCTCTGGCCGCGCCGCTGATCCCGTTCGTGCCGCCCCCGGTGCCGACGCCGGCGCGCCCCACCCCACCGACCGGCACCTCGGCCGTGACCTCGCCCGTAGAGGTCGCCGAACGCGAAGAGGAGCAGGAGGAAGCGACCGAGTCGGTCTCCAATCGAGCTGTCGCCTACCGTTCCGCCGAACATGAGCCGACGCCCGCCTACATTCTTGGGATCGTGCTCCTCGCGGCGTTCGCCGGCGCCTCGGCTCGTCGTCGTCCCGGTCGTGGCCGGCGCGAGCTGCGGGTGGCGCCAGCCACCGTCTCGAGCGAGCGGGCGCAGCGACGGGTGGCCGGGGCTCGCCGCCGCCGCTGAGGCGCGGCCGCCGACGTGCTGCCCCTGAGGCGCGGCCGCTGTGGCGACGCTTCTCACAGTTCGTTCACCGATTGGCAACACGATGGCGCCCGCCATGGGCGACGCTACGGCGCGATGATAATCCAGCGATTCTTCACACGCCGATTTCTGCCAGCCGCGATGCTCTGCGGAGCGCTGGCGATGCTCTGTCTCGTGGCCGCCCCGGCTGTGGCCGCGCCCATATTCGGCGGGCTGGGGCCTGCGAGCAAATTGGAAGAATGCACAGAAACCTGTCACGTGCACGGCGGGGTGATCCTGGGCAGCGAACACGCGTTTGCCGTCGACTACGAAAGCGGCAGCGAAGACGGAAGTTATTTCATCGGTGAAGAGGAAGAAGAACAGGAAGCCATCAGGGTCCAGAAGTTCGGGCCCGAAGGCAAGTTCCTCGCCGAAAACCGCATCCCGATCTCCGGGTCGAACTTCGTCGAAGGAATCCGGGGCTTCGCGATCGATCCGAGCAAGGAACGTCTGTACGTGCTCCTGGACGAAGCGACGAAAGCCCTCAACGTCACCGGGGCCGCGCAGCTATGGTCCTTCTCGACAAAGGTGAGCGGCGAACAGCTGGAAAAACAGGAATTGCTCGCCACCAGCAAGACCCTTCTGGCGCATTCGAACTCGACTACCGCCGCGCTGCTCGAACCCACCGGCATCTCCGTCGATCCGGCGACACACGACGTGCTGATCCTCGGCCAGCAGTACGAACCCACGCGCGAAGAACAGGTGGCCGCGGTGCAGCGTGTGCACACGGAAGGCGCCGCCAAGGGAGAGCTCGGCCCGCGCTACGCGGACCAAGCGGACTGCCTCGTCGGAGGCGTGCCCTCGGCGGCGGAAGAAAAAGCGAAGAAAGAAGCGGAAGCCCGCGGGGAAACAATCACCGAGCCATGCGAAGAAGCGGGCGCGGCGCCGAGCTCTCCGGCGGTTTCACCCGGAGGCAGGCTGTACGCAGAGGTGTCCGGCGCCTCGATCTGGGAAATCCCCTCGAGCGAAGGCGCCACGGAAGCATTTGAATCTGGAGTCAAGCCGAAGGAACACGACTCCCAGCCGCACCGCCTGTTCTCCCTCGAAACGGCGAAGCAGCACATCGTCGAACAGCTCCCGGAAAACGAAGGCGGGGGCACGATGTCGATCGTGCCCGGACCCGCCGGGACGAGGATGTACCTGGCCGCGGAAATCAACACGGGCTTCAACCCGGCCACTCACTCCGGCGGCGAAAAGAGCCCGGGAGTTCTGGTCATGGGCTACACCGAAAGCGGCGCCGCGCCCGCGGCCCAGGAGATCGGGTGGAGCGCCGGCCAGAACGAAGCGAGTGGGAGCACGAAGTGCGTGCTGCCGGTCGGGAGCACCACGTCGCTGATCGGCGCCGACGGCTCCGAACGCGCGGTGGTCTTCGATGGGACATCCGCAACCGCGACCGTCCTGCGATTCGGCTCCGGTACGGGGGCCGAAGAATGCGGGCACGCCAAAGGCACTCCGCCACGAGTGGAAGTCGGGCTTGCGAAAGAAGTGAAAACCGTGGCGCCGGGCAAGGAAGTGACGCTCTCCTCCGAAGTCCTCGGCGCGAACGCCGAGAGCGTGGAATGGAAGTTCAAGAACACGACCTCGGGCAAGGAAACGACGGAACCGGCCGGTGCCTACCAGTTCCAGACGCCGACGCTCAGGCACAAGTTCGAAGAAGCCGGCAAGTACGAAATCACCGAGCTCGTCGTCCCTGACGACTTCGGGCCTACGATCGAAGAGCACACGAGCCTCACGGTCGGCGAAACGATAGGCGTCGGCTTCTCTTCTACGGCGGGCGCTGCCGGAGCGCCGACCACCTTCACTGTGCACGTCGAAGACCAGTTTGAAACCTCGCCCAAAGTCAAGTACGTGTGGGAGTTCGGCGACGGGACGACGGCGGAAGGCGAAGGCGGCCCCGAATTCGCTGTAGCGCACACGTATGCGGGCGCCGGGTCCTACGAAGTCAAGCTCAAGGTGACTGACAAGGGGGGCCGCTCGGCCGAACAGACGCATACCGTCGTCATCAGCGCGGGAAGCGGTGGAGGCGGCGGCGGCGGCGGTGGTGGTGGTGGCGGCGGCGGCACCGGTGGTGGTGGTGGTGGCGGCAGCAGCCCGACAAGCACCACGGGCACCGGCTCGGTCCAGAGCTTCCAGGCCCTCGATGATCCCGAAGCCAAGCTCGCGAGCACCGCGCTCACCGTCACCTCGGCCGGGGCCCTGGCCCTCAAGGTCACGTGTCCGGCCGGCGAGGTCAGCTGTGGCGGCACGGTCACGCTGCGGACGCTCAGCGCTGTCAGCGCTGGCGCCCACGGGCACAAGGCGATCCTGACGCTTGCGAGCGGCTCGTTCACCGTGGTCGGCGGGCAGCTCAAGCTCGTGACGCTGCACCTGTCATCGAAGGCGCGGGCCCTTCTGGCCCGCTCGCACGTGCTGCGGGTACGGGCCACGCTCGTCGCCCACGACCCCGCCGGTGTGAGCAAGACGACTCAGGCGGTCGTGACGCTTCGCTTGGCGAAGCCCTCGCACGCTCACAAGCACTGACGGCCGAAGGACGAGCCGGCGGGTCGGCTGAACAACGCTCGCAAGCACCGGTGGTCGAACGGCGCCCCGGCGGCTCGTGAACAAATGGTGAAGTCCGTGCCGAGGCACAGGATAGTAACCCAGGGTGATACCGGCAGGTGCGAGGCTTGCGCCACGGGGATGCGATCCCGTCCGTGCGGAGAGGACATCTGCACGGCAATGGAATACCAACAGGAGGTAGTCACGCAATGACGTCTTTCTCCGGACGCCGTCTGATCCTGGCATGTATCGTCGCGGTGGCCGCATTGGTCGCCGTAGTCGCGCCAGGAACGGCGAGCGCCGCATCGGACCTGGGCTCACAGTGCTCGGGCGCCAACATCAAAGGCCACGGCTCGTCGTTTCAGGCGCCGATCCTCGTGAAATGGGCCGCCGATTTCAACGAAGTCAGCGGGAAACCGAACAAAAACGCGAAGGCGTGCGGCGGGACCCAGGGGTCAAAAGGCAAACCGAAAGTTGAATACCTGCACGAAGGCTCCAACTCGGGAAGCGGCGCCTGCTTGCATGGCTGGGGCATTGAATCGACCGAAGCGCTGAAATTCGGCGAATTCCAGTACTGCGGAACGGACGAATCGCCTAACCCGAAACAGAAAACGGAACTCGAAAGCCACAAAGAAGGCGGCGAAGGCGAATCGCTCGAGACGATCCCGGTCCTGCAGGGAGCCCTTGCGGTCATCGTCCACCTGCCCGAAGGCTGCAAGGCCGAAAGCGAAATCAAGGTCAAAACCGTGCTGACCAAGCTGGGTCGGCTCGTCCTCGACAACAGTTCGCTTGAGGGTGTCTACCACGGCACGATCAAAACCTGGAAGCAACTGCTTGAAAACCAGGAAAAAGAAGGGACCTCGGCCAACAAAGGCGCCGGTAAAGACAAGTTGACGTGCACCGAACCGAAAGAAGTGGAAGACACGATCACCCCGGTGGTCCGTCTCGACCACTCCGGCACGACGCACATCTTCAAGTCCTACCTGGAGCAGGTCAACACGGAAACCATCCCGATGGAAGCCTACGCGGAAGAAATCGGCGGCAAGAAGACCGGCTGCGGTAAAGCGCTTCCGGAAGAAAGCGAGAAGTGGACCGAAGTCTCCGAAGCCTGCCAGAACCAGCGGTGGCCCACGGCGGCGAAAGTCCTCCGCGGCACGGAATCTGGAAACCCGGGCGTCGTCAAGCGTGTCAACGAAACTCCGAGCAGCATCGGTTACGCCGATCTGGCGGTCGCGCGCGAATTGAAATTCTTCTCGGCTGTTGGCAGTGGCGGCGAAAATGCATCTGGCGAACAGAACACGAAGTTCTGGGCCGAGGTGCAGGACACGAAAACACCTGAGGTGACCGGGTTCTCGGACCCGGCGACCAACGGGGACGTCGAAGCTGCGGCGAACTCCAGGTGCAAAACGACGAAGTTCACAGAAGAAAGCGGCAAAAAATTCCCGCCGAAAAACACGCGTGCCCCATGGAACGAGGCCAAGGCGGAACTTGCCGAGAAAGAATATTCCATCTGCGGGCTGACCTACGACCTCGCGTTGAGGCAGTACGGGTTCTACCCGGGTCTGAAAGGCTCAGCGGAAGGCAAAGGCGAGGCGAACACCGTCCACGACTTCCTGTTGTGGGCACTGAACAAAAGCAAAGAAGGCGGTGGATCGCTCGAGGTGGGCACCGACTACGAAAGACTGCCTACGGCGATCATCGAGGAGGCAGAAGACGGTGTCGAAGAAATCGGGTTCGAAGTAGCAGGAACGGAAGACGCGAAAGAAAAAACGTAGTCACCCGATGAAGGTGTGAGCGGCTTCGGCTCGCGCCTGTGCAGCACCCGGCAGGGCAGCAGCAAGAGACGGGTCGTCCCAAGCATGGGGCGGCCCGTCTTTGTACGTGGTCGCGATCAGGACCGGGATCGGGACCCGGCCGGGGAATCAAGACCCGGGGGCGCGATCGGGACCCGGCCGGGGGATCAAGACCCGGAGGCGCGATCAAGACCAGGAGGCGCGATCAGGAACCGGAGGCGCGATCAGGAACCCGGGTCCGGGATCAGGACCCGGCCGCGCATCGCGGGCCGCGGGCGCGCAGGCCGGCGCGCGCCAGATGGCTGCCAGGCGGGAGGGACCCTCGGAAGCTGATCGAGCGTCGGCGCTGCGCCGGGCGGAGGAAGCCGTGAAGCCGCGCCGGCTCGCATGGCTCCCACACGACCAGGCCGGGAGCCGTGAACGTGGGCGCGTCGCGCTCAATCGCCCTGGCCGGGCTGCGCAGCTTGTGCGCCGCCGTGCGACATGCCGCCAGGACGAACAGGCCGACCGTGAGCCACGCGATGGGGATGAATACGAAGAGCATGCCAGTGATTCGGGTATACGACAGGACGTCAGGTTATTGGAATTGGGACGCGACGTCCAGCGCCGTTTCCAGGCGCCCGTCCCGGGCCCTTCGTCCCGGGGGAGCCCTGGGTCCGTCGCGAGCGCTCGAGAGCCCGCGGGCGAGCGGCGCTGCGCCCGCCTCGGCCGACCCTCTAATCCGGCTCGGGCTGCGCGGCGACGTCCGCCGGTGCGATATCCGTGAGGGAGCCCGAGCTCTGCCACGGGCGCCTGTACGCCAGCCAGGCCACCGCGGCGACGAGCAGGATCGAGCAGAGGATCCATCCGAGCGCGGTCGTGCCGACGCCGACGTACTTGAGGCCGGATGCGGCCACCACGAACGTGATCGCCGGTCGGATATAGCGGTCGGGAGCGCTCGAGGACAGCAGCGAGCCGATCAGCACCGCCGGCACGCTGCCGATGATCAACGACGTCGTGACGCCGAATTCGACGTGCCCGAAGGCGAGCGCGCCGAGGGCGGCCGCGGCCGTCAGCGGCACCGCCTGGGTGAGGTCTGTGCCAACGAGCTGGTTGGCGCCGAGGGTTGGGTAGAGGAACAGGAGCAGGATGATCATCAGCGAGCCCGACCCGACCGAGGTCATCCCGACGATGACCCCGCCGATCATCCCGATCGCCACCGTGCGCAGCGGCTTTGGGACGATCTCGTGGACTCGGCCCAGGCGACCCTCTCCCCCGCGGCGGTCGAGGACGTAGCGCAGCACCATCGCCGCGGCTCCCAGCAGCAGGGCCGCGCCGAGGGCCTTCTCGATGTTCGTCTGCGCGGTCTTGGCATTTCCCATCAGGTGCAGGAGATAGGCACCGAGGAATGCCATCGGCACCGAGCCGAGGACCATCCAGCCGACCAGGCGGCGATTGACCGTGCCCTTGCGCAGGTGCACGCCCGCCCCGACCGGACGCATCACCACGGCCGCGACGAGGTCGCTCGAGATGGCGGCCGAGGGCTTGACGCTGAACAGCAGGATCAGCATAGGTGTCATCAGGGCGCCGCCGCCCGCGCCCGTCATGCCTACGAGGAACCCCACGACCGCGCTGCCCAGGACTATGTATGGATCGACGTGCATGTCCGCTGCGGCGTGCCGGCCGTGAGGACTGCGCGCCTCTGAAGTCCCCGGGCCTTCTCCGCCGAGCGAGCCATCATAGACGAATTTCTCACGTTGTGGGTGCGTTTGGTCGAAGCGATGGTGAAGCGGTTCTTGGCAGGTGGCTTACTTTAGGTTTCAATCACGTTTACTATGGCCCGGATCCGTGGAGGTCACTGAATCTCGACATTTGTCGGGGTCGTGGGCCTCACCATAGGGACGGTTTGCGGAGTCTTGGTAACGAGCAAGGAGGCATGCGGGGAATGAGCGTGGAGGCTGGCAGCACGACAGAGACGGGGGCCGCGTGGGACGGTTATCCGGCCGGGTCGCGGGGGTTCAAGGGCTTGACAGGCCGTCGCCGTCTGTCTTCCGCTCAGATCACCGAGGCGCGCGGGCCGGCGGCCTGCATGCGCAGGGACGCGATCTTCCGTCGCTTCCTGCTGGGCGCGGATGTGTTTGCGATCGTCGCCTCGTTCGTGTTGACGCTCGAGCTCTCCCACCGCTCCCTGCAGCTGACGTGGGCGTTCATCGCCGGCATCCCGATCCTGCTGGTCGGGGCCAAGCTCACCGGCCTCTACGACCGTGACGAGACGTTGCTGCGCAAGACCACGCTCGACGAGGCGCCGAAGCTGCTCCAGCTCGCGACGCTGTGTGCGCTGGTGGCCTGGCTGACGGGTGGGCTGATCGTGTCCGGCAACCTCGACCGCCACGAGGCCCTGTTCCTGTGGCTGGCTCTGGCCGCGTTGCTCGTCTGGGCGCGGACGCTGGCGCGCGCGCTCGCGCTCCGTGTCGCGCCGGCCGAGCGGTGCCTGTTCATCGGCGATGCGCAGTCGGCCACGACGATCTGCGCCAAGCTGAGCGGCCATGGGGGGGTCAAGGCGAAGGTGGTCGCCCATCTGGACCTCGACAAGGTCGCCCCCTGGTCGACCGACACCTTCTCCGAACCCAGGCTCTCGGAGATTCGCGACCTGGCCCAGTCGCTGGACGTGCACCGCGCGATCATCGCCCCGCGTAGCGCCGATGCCGGGGAGATGCTCAACCTCGTGCGCACGCTCAAGGCGGTCGGCGTGAGGGTGAGCCTGGTGCCGCGCCTGCTGGAGGTGGTCGGCTCCTCGGTCGAGTTCGACGACCTCCACGGCGTGACCGTGATGGGGGTCAGGCGCTTCGATCTGACGCGCTCCTCGGCCGCGGTCAAACGCGCGTTCGACCTTGTCGGAGCGTCGCTGGGACTGCTGGCCGTGGCTCCCGTGCTGATCGTCATCGCCATCGCGATCAAGCTCGACAGCCGCGGGCCGGTGTTCTTCAGCCAGCTGCGCGTTGGTCGCTACGGACAGCGCTTCTACATGCTCAAGTTTCGCACCATGGTGCAGGATGCGGAGACGCTCAAGGAGGGTCTGCGTGACCGCAACGAGGCGCGGGAGGGGCTCTTCAAGATCGCCCTGGATCCGCGCGTCACCCGCGTTGGCAGGCTGCTTCGCAGCACTGCCCTGGATGAGCTGCCGCAGCTGCTGAACATCGTTCGCGGCGAGATGAGCATGGTCGGGCCGCGACCGCTGGTGATCGACGAGGACCGGCACGTCGAGGGCTGGCACCGGCGGCGCCTGGAGCTGATGCCGGGGATGACCGGGCCATGGCAGATTCTCGGCCCGTCGCGAGTGCCCCTGCGGGAGATGGTGGCGATCGACTACCTGTACGTGGCCAACTGGTCGCTGTGGGAGGACATCAAGATCCTGCTGCGGACCGTGCCCCACGTCGTCGGACGCCGCGGCCTCTGAGCCCGCCACCGGGGGTGCGATCGATGCGGCGCGTGCGCGCCTGGACCGTGGGCCGCGCGACGGTGGTCTCGCCGCTGTGCATCACCGCCCGGGGGGCCATGTCCGCGTCGCCGCGCGCCGCCATCATGCACAGCGCCCAGACCAGTGTTGCGAGCGCGAGCCAGGCAATTGGGATGAGGATGAAGAGCACTTGAGCGTTGCTCGATTCCGTCGGGGACCGCCGTGTATCTGTTACATCGACAGAGTGTTGCCCGCACTTGAGTCGCGCGTAACATGCCTCATTCAAGCGTCCACCCGGGAGCTCGCCCTTGCTGTACATCGCCACGGTCCATTACAACTCGCCCCAATGGATAGAGATCCAGACCAGGCACCTGCGCGAGCACATCCCGGTACCCTTTCAGATCTGGTCCTCGCTGCAGGGCATCGACCCCGCATACGCGGTGCACTTCGACCGGATCCTCGAGCAGGGAGGCTCCCATGCCGGCAAGCTCAATCATCTGGCGTGGGAAATCTCGCGGGAGGCCCGCGACGAGGACCTGCTGATGTTCCTCGACGGCGACGCCTTTCCGATCGCCGACCCGATGGCGCTGATCGGCGACGCGCTCCAGCGAGCGCCCCTGCTTGCGGTGCGCAGGGCCGAGAACGTCGATGAGCCCCAGCCCCACCCATGTTTTTGCGTGGCCACGGTGGCAATCTGGCGGGCCCTGCCCGGCGACTGGACCGCCGGTCCCACCTGGCCCGGCGCCAGGGGCACGCCCACGACGGATGTCGGCGGGAACCTCCTGCGCAGGCTCGAAGGGACCGGCACGCCGTGGGTCGAGGTGCTCCGATCCAACCGCACTGATCTCGACCCGCTGTACTTCGCCCTCTACGGTGAGGTCATCTACCACCACGGTGCCGGCTTTCGCACCGGTGAGCTGAGCCCGGTGGATCGCGAGCGGGCGCCGCGGCCGCTGCGCGTCCCGCGCCTGCCGGTGCTGGCTTCGGTCGTGCGCCTCGTCAATCGCGGGCGCTGGCGGCGGTGGGAACGGCGCGTCGAAGACGAGCACCTGCGACGCTCGCGGAGGATCTACGGGAGGATCAGGGCGGGCGGCGCGGACTGGCTGGAGGAGTTCACCTAGACGGGTCGGCCTGGGCCGGCGGCTGTCCCCGAACCTGCTCGTGCGCGCCGTCGAGGAGTTGCTGGAGGGACCTCGAGATCCGATCGCATACGACCTCGGGCGCGAACAGCCGCTGCGCCTCGGCTCGTGCTGTTGCCCCGATCCGGGCCGGGTCGGTTCTCAGGCGATCGAGCATCTGCACGATGGCCGTGGCCATGGCCTGCGCGTCACCCGGGGCGACCGCTGCGACCACCGACCTGTCCACACTCTCGACCGCGCCGACGGCACTCGTGGCGACCACGGGCACCCCCGCCGCCAGGGCCTCGGCGACAGTCAGCGCGAACGGCTCGTAGCGGCTGGCCTGGAGCAGCAGGTCGCAGCCGGCGAGCTCCGCCGGGATCTCAGATCCGGGCAGGGCGCCTGCGTATTCTGCGTTCTCGCCGGGAAGCTCATCGAGCAGCCTCGTGTAGTCCGACCACAGGCTCGGTCCTCCCACGACGCGGATGCGCACGGCCACGCCTCGCTCGAGCAGCTCCTTCGCCACGGCCACGACGCTCTCGACGCCCTTGCGCACGACGATCCGTCCCAGCACCAGGACCAGCGGCGGATCCCCGAGCGGCGCCGCGCTGGGAGCGAAGCGCTCGAGGCGGACCGGGTTGGGCACGACGACCGTGGACTCCACGGGAAAGCGATAGTCGCGGACCATCTCATCGCGGAACACGGCGCTGATGCACACGAGCAGGCTGGCGCGCCGGATGCGCACCCGCTGGAGGATCGAGCGCACGAGCATGATCCCCGCCACCGCGGCGAAGCGGTGACGCGGTTCGCACTGGGCGCTCAGCCCGCGCTCGGCGATCAGCGACCGCAGCTCGCCCGCGGCGTGGGTCTCGGGATGGATCACCAGCGGCACGGTGCGTCTCAGACGGGGCGGCACGGCCGGGCTCTCGATGCTCGAGAACTGGTAGACGACGTCATAGGGCTGCTCGCGGTGGCGCTCTTCGATCTGGCGGCGAAGCCGCAGGGAGGCAAGGCCGCGCGCGATCATCCCGCTCGCGAACGCCGTGATCTTCGTGCGGCTGTACCAGCGGTCCCAATTCCACTGGGCGGTCCCCCAGACGAACTCGATGCGATCGTCCTCGGTCAGCCTCACCGGCAGCTGCTGTCCAGAGGAGGGAAAGAAGCAGTCGATCCGATGGCCGCGCGCGGCGAGGCCGTGGAGGAGCTCGGCGGCCACGCCGGGGACGCCCCCATCCTCTCCCGGCGCGGGCCCGAGCCACGCGATGTGCAGCGATCTGGGCGACACCGGCGACGGACCCTATAGGACGCCCGTGAGGCTCACGCTGTGGGTCCTGCGCGCTCCTCCGGGACCTCGCCCCGCTCCTCCAGGATCTTGCCCACCTGCGTGTCCAGGCGCCGCTGAAAGGCGGCGAGGGAGAATCGCTCGGCGTTCGCCACGGCGCGCGCGGGGTCGAAGTCGAGATCCTCGATGCTCTCGATCGCCTGGGCGAAGGAGTCGATGTCGTCCAGGCGCGCCAGGCGTCCGGTCACACCGTCGAGCACCGTCTCGAGCGCCCCCCCGGCCGCGGCGGCGATCACGGGTCGTCCGGCCGCTTGCGCCTCGACGGCGGTGATGCCGAACTCCTCCATGCTCGGTAGGACCACCGCCCGGGCGCTCGCGTACAGCTCCGCGAGCTCCTCGTCGCTGGCGCGCCCGAGGAACTCGGCCTCGGGATAGGTCCGCCGGAGCGCCGGGTGGTCGGGTCCCGAGCCAACCACCCGGATCGGCGCGTGTGCGCGCCGGGCGGCCTCGAGCGCCACCTGCAGGCGCTTGTGGCGGACGACCTCCGAGACGACCAGCAGCGACTCGCCCGGCTTGCCCGGTGAGAAGCGGTGAGTCTCGACGGGCGGATGGACGACTGGGGCGTCGCGGCCGTAGTAGCGCTTGATCCGCTCGCGGCTGAGCTCGGAGATGGCGATGTACGCGTCGACCCGCCCGCTTGCCGCCAGATCCCAGCGACGCAGGCGCCGCAGCTGCGAGCGCAGCAGCGGATGCAGCACGCGCGAGGTCTCCGCGAACGCCCGCTCTTGCTCATACCAGGCGTAGCGAAACGGCGTGTAGCAGTAACAGATGTGAACCGCTCCCGGGGGTGTGCGCACACCGTGGGCGAAGGCGCTGCTGCTGCTGAGCACGACCTCCGAGGGGGACAGACGCAGGCGTTCGACCGCCCACGGGTACAGCGGCAGCAGACGTCTGAAGCTGTCCTGTCCGACGCCCAGGCGTTGCACCGGCGACGTCGTGATCGAGCGACCCGTGAAGCGCCCGTTGGTGCCTTGCTCGTCATACAGCAAGGTGAAAATCGGCGCCTGGGCGTAGAGCTCGGCGATCGCCGCGAAGGTGCGCTCGGCGCCACGCATGACAAGCAGGTAATCGTGCACGAGCGTGACGCGAGACACGATGGCGTTTATATACTGTTTCGTGCATGCCGGACACGCTGCTCCGGGCTTTCGGCTGGAGCCCTCTGCTGATTCACGGCGATCCGTGCGTGCTCGATCGATGGCTGTGGCTGCGACGCCACCTGCGCAGGGGGCAGGCGCGGACGTTCGACGCCGGATGTGGCAACGGCGCCTTCAGCATCTATGCGGCCCGCGCCGGAAACGAGGTCGTCGCGGCGTCGTTCTCCCAGCGCGAGCAGGAAGACGCACGCCGCCGGGCAGGTGTCGTCGCGATCGCCGGGATTGACTTCCGCAGGCTCGATCTGCGCGAGCTCGAGGAGCACCGGGCCTCGCTCGGGAGCTTCGACCAGATCATCTGCTTTGAGACGATCGAGCATGTCAGCGACGACGATGGTCTCGTACGATCTCTGGCGTCCATGCTCGAGCCCAATGGACACCTGCTGTTGAGCGCTCCCTTCGACGATCACCATCCCCTCTTCTCCGAGGAGCGCCACCCAAGCGGAGAGGAGGACGGCTCCCACGTCCGCTACGGCTACTCCCGTGCGCGGCTGCGCCAGATCGCCGAGGGGGCCGGACTGCAGGTCGCCGATGAGGGCTTCATCAGCGGCGTGGTCTCCCAGAGGTTGACCGACCTGATGAGGAGGTTGGGCACGCTGCTGGGCCGGCCGGCCGCCTGGGCGATCCTGCTGCCACTGCGCCCGCTGGTCGTTCTCGATGCGCCGCTGACCAGGATCCTGGGCTATCCGCACCTCAGCGTGGCGCTGTGCGCGGTCAAGCCCGAATAGGGAAGGGCATGCGGATCTTGATCACGATGCCGTGGGGGCGGCGCCTCGGCGGCGCCGAGGCGATGCTGCAGGGGGTGCTCGACGGAGCACGCGAGATGGGACACGAGCCGGAGCTCGTCTTCTTCGAGCCCGGACCGTGGCCGGATGAGCTGATCGAGGCCGGCTTCCGCGTCGAGGTGATCCGCGCCGGGCGTCTTCGCCAGGCTCACAGGTGGCTCGCGAGCGTCGTCAGGCTCGCAATGCTGTTTCGCGCCCGCAAACCAGATTTGATCCTCAACTGGGCGGCCAAGACACAGCTTTATGGCTCACCTGCCGCGCTGCTCTCCGGTATGGCCGGCCGGGTGATCTGGTGGCAGCAGGCGATCCCCACCCGCAGCTGGCTCGACGGCAGCGCAACCCTGCTGCCGGCCACCGCGATCGGCTGCTACTCCCAGGCCTCGGCACGCGCCCAGGCGCGGCTGTTCCCCGCACGAGAGACGTTCGTCGTCGCCGCTGGCTCGCCGCCGCCTCCCGAGCGTTCAGGGGCGGCGCCCCGAGCGCTGAGGGAGGGCGTGCGGCGCGCGGCTACGGCGCCGCTGGCGCTGCCCGAGGGCGTGCCGGTCCTCGGGCTGGTCGGACGCCTGCAGCCCTGGAAGGGACAGGATCGGCTGTTGCGCGCGCAGGCGATCCTTCGCGATCGCGGTCACCCCGTGCACCTGGTCATCGTGGGAGGGGACTCCTACGGGCTCTCCCCCGAGTATGCCGCCTCGCTGGCGCCGCTCGCCGGCCGGCTGGGGCTCACCGGCGCGGTGAGCATGACCGGGGAGGTCCCGGACGCGGGCCCCTACATCGAGCAGATGGACATTCTCGTCAATGCCTCCGATCCCGAGCCGTTCGGCATCGTGATCCTCGAGGGGATGGCCAGGGGCGTGGCGGTCGTGGCTGTCAACTCGGGCGGTCCGGCCGAGTTCGTCCAGGACGGACAGACGGGCATGCTCGCCCGCTCGGGCGAGCCCGAGGCGCTCGCCGACGCGATCGAACCGCTGCTGCGCTCGGGCGAGCTGCGCGAGCGGATCGGGCGGGCCGGCAGGGAGCGGTTCGCCGAGGAATTCACCGACGCGGCGATGCGCGGGCGCTTCTTTGCCCGCCTGGAGGAGATCCTCCGGCGCAAAGCCTGAGCGCCCTCGTCAGGATGCGCTGCCCGCTCGGGCGCTGCCGGCTCGGGCGCTGCCCGCTCGGGCGCCGCCCGCTTCCTCGCCGCCGGCCAGCGCCGCGGGGGTTACGATCGAGATCGAGCTCAGGCGCGGGCAGCGCCGGTTGATCGCCCGCGGCCACAAGCGCCCGCCGCTCAGCGGGATCACGTCGATCCCGGCGAAGCGGGGTGCTTCGACGTCGAATCCCTCCTCGGCGAGGATGCGAGCGGTGACGTGTGGAAGCGCCGGAGAGATGTGTGGTCGATAGTCGGGGCGGAAGCTCGTGAGGTGACCGCGCAGGCCCAGCTCGAGACGGTTGCGCAGCGTCGCCAGATTGGGGGTCGAGACCACGATCCGACCCCCCGGCGCCACCAGCCTCGCGGCTTTGCGCAACGCCGTCCAAGGTGCCTCCAGATGCTCTATCACCTCCACCAGCAGGACACGGTCGACGGTCGGGAGCTCATCGGCATCCTCCGCGGCCACCGCGTGAAATTCGACGTCTGCCCTGAGATCGGGCTCCAGCCAGACGATCGGGTCGATGCCATGCAGCTGCGACGGATGCCATTCGTCCCTGATCCTGCGCAGCAGGTCCCCGCGCCCGCAGCCGATGTCAAGCCAGCTCAGGCCCGCCTGCGGGTGGGCCGCCGAGAGGGCGCTGTCCACGATCGCCGCCATCGATGCGCCGCCGGAGTCCACCTGGTCTGAGTAGTTGCGGGCCGTCACCGCGAATCCTGGCCGGTGCGCTTGCCGGGGCGAGCGCGCAGGCTCACCCATCCGCGCCGTTTGAGCCGCCGGCGGGCGCGCTCGGGATCGCTCGTGGCCAGCAGGGCCGGCGGGTCCCAGAGTTTCCTGGCATACGCCTCCCGGGGAGCACAGAGAACCGGGCCGGCGAGGCCCTGGCGGACGCTGAGCACCACATAGCCATGTGACTGCAGCAGCCGCGTCACGGGCGTCGGCGGAGGCTCGTGCTCCTCGAAGAGGATGTCCCGGATGAGCCTGCGCGAGAGCAGCGAGCTCGCACCTTGCAGCGCCGCCAGCTCGTGCATCTCGACATCCAGCTTGAGCACCCCGATCGGGCCGGAGAACTGATCGTCGAGACGGACCGTCTGCACCTCGGTGGCGTCCGTGCGATCGGCGTGCTCCAGAGACGCCGTGCCCTTGTTGTGGGCGAACGTCTTCGCGTCCACCGCGAGGGGGAGCGTGCCCGCGCTCGAGGACACCGCTGTCTGTCGAGCCTCGACGACCGCGCTGCGCTCGTCCCCTCTCCACAGCGCCACGTTGCGGGTGAGGATGTCGAAGATCAGGGGATGCGGCTCGAAGGACACCACGCGGCCCTCCGGCCCGACCGTCCGCGCCAGAAGGCTTGACATCAGGCCGACGTTCGCCCCGGCGTCGATCGCGGTCTCACCGGGGTCCGCCGTGCGCGCGAGCGTCTCGGCGACGGTCAGGTCATAGACGCCCGTGCGGGCCACCGCGCGCCCCAGCGGATCCGGCCAGCAGTACAGCTGCGAGCCCCACGCCGCGCGCACGAGTCGCGGCGCGCCGTCCTGGTCCTCGGTGGCGCGCAGGCGCAGCGCGAGCTGGGAGGGCCTGTACCAGTAGTACGGGCGGTTGACGAACCGGTACGCCCGCTGCATGGCCGACGGTTCTGGATGGAGCATCTGGCTCATGACTGCGGAGCAACTCTAGAGGTTGCCGGGCCGGCGGGGAGGTTTGAGTACGCTGCAGCTCTTTCTCGTAAGACAGGTGGCGTGCGTGCAGAGCGGCAGCGGCAGTGAGCGTGAAATCGAAGAGGTGAGCCGGTCGATCGATGTCACGATCGTTGCACACGACATCGGCGCCGTGGGAGGGATGGAGCGCCAACTGACCGACCTCATCCTGGGGCTGCGCCGGCTCGGCCACCCGGTCACGGTGATAGCTCGTACGTGTGAGCTTCCAGCTGGCTCCGATGTCACATTTCACCGCGTGCGGGCGCCTGGGCGGCCCTTTCTCCTGGCGTATCCCTGGTTCATGGTGGCGGGCTCGCTGGCGGTGCGCAGATGGCGCCGGGGGATGCTCCAGGTGACCGGTGCGATCGTGCTCAACCGTGTTGACATCCTCGCGGTCCACTACTGCCACCAGGTCGGGCCGGTCAACCCCAGTCGCTCCACGCGGCTCTTCCGCGGGCATGTGAGAATGGCCGGCGTTCTAAAGCGGTTCGGTGAGCGCGTTTGCTTTCACATCAACCGAGCCACCGCCGTCGTGTGCGTCTCCGGCGGGGTGGCGGATGAGGTGCGCGAGCACTTTCCACACCTCGCCCAACAAGTTCTCACGATTGACAATGGTGTCGATACCGACACATTCGCCCCCGGAGCGCGTGGCGATGAGGCCCGCGCCATGCGCGCCACGCTCGAGCTCCCGGAGCGCGGGCTGCTCGCGGCGTTCGTCGGAAGCGAGTGGGAGCGCAAGGGCTTGGAGCCCGCGATCCGTGCGCTCGTCTGGGCGCCCGAGTGGACGCTCGCCATCGCCGGCGCGGGCGAGCGCGCCCGCTACGAGGAGCTGGCCGGACAGCTCGGAGTGGGCGAGCGGCTGCGCTGGCTGGGAGTTACAGCCGACGTCCAGCTCGTCTACCAGATGGCCGATGCGTTCGTCCTCCCGTCTAGCTATGAGACCTTCTCGCTGGTCACCTTCGAGGCCGCGGCGAGCGGCCTGCCGGTGCTCGCCACGCCGGTGAGCGGCGTGCGCGAGCTCATCGACGACGGGCGCAACGGCTTGCTGATCACCCGCGATCCGCAGCTGATCGCCGAGCGCCTGGTAGAGCTCGCCGCCGACCCCGGGCTGAGGAGCCGTCTCGGGCGCGCCGCGCGCGAGACCGCGCTCGGCTTCTCCAGCCAGCGGATGGTCCTCGAGCACCACGAGCAATACGCCCGTCTGTCCTGCCGGCGGCGTATGTGAGTCGACGCTCGGCTCAGGCCAGCAGCTCCTCGACGAACTCGCACATCCGCCGCTGCTGGGCCAGCTTGTCGAACGGCTCGGCCCGTATGCGCCGAGCCGCATCGCGCCGTCTGTCGATCTCCTCGCCGCTCAGTCCGTCCAGCAGCGCAGCCAGCGCGCTGATGTAAACGGGGCTCCAGGGGGCATGTCCGGGCAGCCTCCAGAAGTGACCCTCGTCGAGGTCGTAGGCGACCGGGGTCTGACCGGTGATGATGGGAAGCCCGGCGCCGAGATACTCGCTCAGCTTTGTCGAGTAGCGAAAGGAGCCGACGCGGTCGACGCTCTGAGGCAGGCTTGCAACGTCGAAGGCCGCCAGGTAATCGGCCACCTCTCCGGGCGCCACGCGACCGGGGAGCAGGACCCTGGCTCCCAGATCCTCGTGGGCCATCTCCTGGAGTCGCTGACGGCCCGTGCCGTCGCCGACGATGCACACCACCACGTCGCGGCGTTTCACCTCGCTCATGGCGCGAACGAGCTCGGCTCCGTAAACATAGCTGACACGTGCTCTCCAGTTGAGCGATCCGACGAGGCCCACGACGAGCGCATCCGGCGGTATGCCAAGGCGCGCCCTGACCGTCTCGCGCGCGCGAGCGTCCGCAGGCTCGCGGGTCCACCCCGGCGCGGTCATCGCTCGCGGCGCTCCAAATGTGAGAGCACGTCCGACCAGATACGGCGTCCATCCGACATAGCCGGCGCAACGCCGGCACAGCAGACGCTCATAGAGGCCGCCGAGCGCTCCGGCCAAGAGCGAGTGAAGGCCGAGGTAGGGGCCCACGGCATCGCCGCTGCAGAGCACGAAGGGGATGCCGAGCACGACGTTCACGCCCAGCAGCGTCATCCCTCCCGCGATGCCGGTCCCCTCCATCACCATCAGGCGCGGGCGGTGGGCGAGCACGGTTTTAACCAACCCGGCGGCAGAGCGAACCTTGCGGTCGTGGTTGAAGGAGTAGGTCTCCGTAGGGAGGGGCGCGAGCAGATAGCGCAGGCGCTCGGCATCGAGGTGCTGCCCCCCTTGCGTTGCAAAACACAGGATCCGCCTGTTCTCCGAGTCCTGCACCTTCCCCTTCCCGGGCTCATCAGGCGCTCGCCTGGTTTGGGCGTGAGTGTATAGCGGTGGGCGAGCGCCACAGCCCGGGAGGATCGGGTAGCGAACCCGCTCTTCGGCGCTCGGAGGCCGTCGCATCCGCTGGTGCGCGAGTCAGCGCCTGGCCCGGTACCCTGTGGCGAGCGTACTCCCCCGATGATGGCTGGGCACCGGCCATGGATGGATACAACCGTCGATGAACGACAATACGACCGACGCGGCCAGCATCTTCGCACCGATTTGGAAGCGGAAGTGGCTGATCCTTGCCGTGGGGCTGCTGGTTGCGGCCGGTACCTATGAGTACTACAAGCATCAAACCCCGGTGTATTCGGCCAGCACCGAACTGTACTTCGGCAGCGCCAACGAACAGCAGGGAGCCGCAGGCGGCGCCGGCGGCAAAATACTGACGGGCCGCGCGTTGATCAATCAGGTCGGCGTCCTCAATTCTTCGATCATCGGTGAAAGCGTGCGTAGGCGCCTGCGCCGCGAGCACCAGGGCGCCGCCGCGCGCGGCACGGCAAAGGCGACTGTCAACGGGACGAGTGCGTTCGTCACGATCACGACCCAGGCGCACACTCCCAAGGCCGCTGTGACGCTCGCGAGCGCCTATGCCGTGGCGTTCATCCGCCGGCAGCGGGCGAACTACATCAAAAGTGTCAGAGCGCAGCTGGAAAACACCACCGAACAGCTGCACAGGATCGAACTCCCGCCACCGAGCTCGAAAGGCAAAGGGTCCAAGAGCACGACCAACACCTCGACGACGCTGCAGGCCGCGAACCTCGCCAGCAAGATCAATCAGCTCGAATCCGAGTTGGCGACCTTCTCGGGTGTCCAGCAGGTTGGGAAAGCCCACGCCAGCCCACTGCCGCTCTCACCGTCGCCGAAAAAAAACGCGATCTTCGGCTTCGCGCTAGGAATCCTCCTTGCCGCGATCGCCGCCTACGTCCTGGCCCGATTCGACCGGAGGCTGCGAACGCTCGCCGAAGTCGAGGCGATCTTCCAAACGCAGATCCTCGCGGCGCTGCCCTCGGCCAAGGCTCCGGTCCTGCGCCCCGACGGTCGGCGAGCTCCCGCCAAGTCGCTGCTGGAGCCGCTGCGGCGGCTGCACACGACCCTGGAGCTCGGGAACATGCTCGAGCGCCGCCCGGACAGCGGCCCTCGGACCATTCTCTTCCTGAGCCCCGAGGCCGGAGACGGCAAGTCGACGCTCATCGCCAACCTGGCTCGCGTCCAGTCCGAGGCGGGCGAGCGGGTGGCGGTCCTCGAGGCCGACTTTCGCCGTCCGACGCAGGCTCGATTGCTAGACGCCAACGGACCCTACGGCCTCGCGGATGTGCTCGCGGGGAAGGTGTCCGTCGAGGATGCGATGCAGAGCGTCACCTCGCCCGCTCACCTGGGTGTCGGCGGCGAGTCGGCGGCGGACCCCGTCGGCGCGGTCTCGACGGTCGTCGAGTCCAGCGGGATGGGCTCCGTGTCGGTGCTCGTAGGCGGCGGGGCCGTCGCCAATCCGCCGGCCCTTCTGGCGGGGAGTGAGATGAGGCGGCTGCTGCGTTCGGTCGAGGATGACTTCGACTTCGTGCTGATCGACGCGCCGCCGCCGCTGGAGGTGAGCGACGCCATGCCCCTGCTTCCGATCGTGGACGGCATCGTCATGGTCGCGCGCATCGGACATACCCGCGACGTGTCGGCCAAGCGACTCGCGCAACTGCTCGGGCGCGCGGCCAGCGGGCCGCTGCTGGGGGCGGTCGTCAACTGTGTACCCCGCAAGGACATCGAAAGATACGGCTTCGCCTGGGCGCCCACGGGGCCGAGCCGGCGGCGCAAGCTCATCCGTCGATGAGCACCTTCCCAGCACGGCCGTTCGGCCATCTGGGGGACACTCACCCGGACGTCGTGAACCGGCGCAGGCGCGAGCTCCTACTGATCGGAGCCAGCGCCGTCATCCCGCTGGTCCTCGGGCTGGCGATCGGCGTCGAGGTCTCGCACCCCAGCCTGCTGCTGCTGTTCGGCCTCGCGGCCGGTGGCGTGGGCATCGTCGCGCTGATCACCAGCGACCGCTACCCGATGACGCTCACGATCATCGCGCTGTATCTCGGCCTGCTCGAGGGGCCCGTGAAGCTCGGCAGCGGGGGACACGAAGCGGCGTCGGTCATCCGCGACGTGCTGATCTTCGCGGTCGCCCTCGGAGCGATCCTCCGCCTGATCGTCAAACGCGAACCGATGACGCTGCCTGCGCTGTCGGCGTGGCCGCTGGCCTTCGTCGCGCTCGTGCTGGTCGAGGCGTTCAATCCGAACACCCACGGCATCGTCAAGGTCCTGGGCGGCTTTCGCCAGCAGTTGGAGTGGATCCCGTTCTTCTTCTTCGGGTACGTGATCATGCGCTCCAAGCAGCGCTTTCGCAGGCTCTTTCTGATCTTGGGGGTGCTCGCCCTGGCAAACGGCGCGGTGAGCACCTATCAGACGAGGCTGAGCCCCGGCCAGCTCGCCGCCTGGGGCCCCGGCTACCGGGAATTGGTGTTCGGGGCCACGGGGCTCTCCGCCCGCACCTACACGAGCGAAGGGGTCTCGCGCGTGCGCCCTCCGGCGCTCGGAACGGATGCCGGGTTCGGAGGGGCTGTCGGCGTGGTGGCGCTGCCCGGCGCGCTCGCGCTCCTCGCCACCGGGCGCCTGCGCCGACGATGGCCGGTCCTGCTGCTGTGCCTGGGGGCTCTCGCCGGTGTGGCCACAGGGCTCGGTCGGCTGCAGGTGGTCGGTGCGGTCGTCTCCCTGCTCGCCTTCACGGTGCTGTCGTTCAGCGCCGGGCGACGTGTCACCCGGCCGCTCGCCGCGCTCCTCGGGGTGGTCGTGCTGGCTCTGCCCGCCGGCGCCGTGTTCGTGTCTTTCGAGGGTGGCGGCACCTTCTCCCGCTACACCGAACTCGCGCCCGGCAACGTCAGCGAAGTGAAAGACACGAAGGTGGGGGAACTGAAGCACCTCCCGTCGCAGGCTGTGGCCGACCCCCTCGGCGTCGGGCTCGGAACGGTCGGAGCCTCATCCGGGTTCGGCGGCAAAACCGAAGGGCTGCACGTCGGCTCCGAGACGCAGTACAACTTCATCCTCGACGAACTCGGTCTTCCCGGCCTGCTGCTGTGGATCGCGTTCTCGATCAGGCTGCTGACGCTCGTCCTGCCCCGGCTCCGGCGTGTCGGTGACTTCGAGCTGCGCCTCTACCTGGCGGCGATCTTCTCGTCGATCATCGCCTTCACCATCATGGGCTTCTCGGGGCCGACCATGTCGAGCGCGGTGCTCGGCCCGTTCTTCTGGTTCGCGGCCGGGATTGCCGCGTACTGGTTCCTCGGGCCGGGGCGGGCGCTCCGCGCCGGAGCGCCCGCGGAGGCCGTCGGGCGATGAACGTCCATTCCTCCGACAGACGCGATTCGGCGCCCGCGTCGCCCGGTCCGGCGCGGGTGCCCGATTTCTTCATCGTCGGTCAGCCGAAGAGCGGGACGACCGCGCTGTCTGAGATGTTGCGCCGCCAACCCGAGATATACATGCCCGACAGCAAGGAGCCGTGGTTCTTCGCGGCTGAGTTGCACGAGCGCACGCCGCCGCGTCCAGGTGGGACTCCCGCTACCCTCGAGGAGTATCTCGCGTGGTTTGGAGCAGCCGACCCGGAGCAGCGGATGGGTGAGGCCTCGCCGCTGTACCTGTGGTCACGGACGGCCGCCGCCCGTATCGCCGAGGTCCAGCCCGAGGCGAGGATAATCGCGATCCTGCGCGAGCCCGCCGCGCTGCTGCGTTCACTGCACCTGCAGTTCGTGGAGAGCTATATCGAGACCGAGAGCGACTTTCGCAAGGCGATCTCGCTGGAGGGATCTCGGCGCGCGGGCCGTAAGATCCCACGCTATTCCTACTGGCCGCAGACGCTGGTGTATTCCGAGCACGTGCGTTATGTCGATCAGTTGCGCCGCTATTACGCGGTGTTCGCGCCAGAGCAGGTCCTGGTGCTCATATACGACGACTTCAGGCACGACAACGAGGCGACGGTGCGCACGGTGCTGCGCTTCCTGGGCCTGGACGGCGCGGCGCCGATCAAGCCGATGGAGGCAAACCCGACGGTGGCTGTGCGCTCGCAGCGCCTGCACGAGCTCCTGCACGCGGTGTCGGTGGGTCGCGGCCCGATCTCGCGAGGGATCAAGGCGGGGATCAAGGCGCTGACTCCCACGGGCTTGCGGCGCGGGGCTCTGCACGCGACCCAGCGCGGCGTCATCTACCGCGAGCCCCCGGAGCCCGACGAGCGCTTCATGCTCGAGTTGCGCCGTCGCTTCAAGGGCGAGGTCGCGGCGCTCAGCGACCACCTGGGTCGTGACCTGCTCACCCTGTGGGGCTATGGCGAACTCGAGTGAATCGGTGGCCGGCGCTCGGCGCTCGGCGCTGCGAACCCCCGACTTCTTCATCGTCGGGCACGCCAAGAGCGGCACGACGGCCCTGTATGAGATGTTGCGCCCCCATCCGCAGATCTACATGTCCAGGCTCAAGGAGCCGTGGTTCTTCGCGACCGACATGCGCCCTCGCTTTCAACCGCGACGGGCCGGGGTCGGGCCGCAGACGCTCGAGGAGTACCTGTCGCTGTTCGCGGACGCCGAGCCCGAGCAGCGCGCCGGGGAGGCGTCTTCGTCCTACCTTTGGTCTCGCACCGCCGCCGCCCGTATCGCCGAGGTTCAGCCCGAGGCGAAGATAATCGCGATCCTGCGCGAGCCTGCGAGCTTCCTGCGCTCGCTTCACCTGCAACTGCTGCAAAGTCACGTGGAGGTGAAGAAGGACTTCCGCAGGGCGATGGCCCTCGAGCAGGCCCGCCGCCAGGGTCGCCACATCCCGCGCCAGTCCCACCGCCCGCAGATGCTGATGTACTCAGATCATGTGCGCTACGTCGAGCAGCTGCGTCGCTATCACGAGCTGTTCGCTCGTGAGCAGGTGCTGGTGCTGATCTATGACGATTTCAGAAGCGACAACGAGGCCACGCTGCGCACCGTCCTGCGCTTCCTGGAGGTCGATGACACGCGCCCGCTCGACGTGCTGGATGTGAATCCGTCGATCCTCATGCGCTCCCAGCAGCTCGACGATCTCGTGCACGCGGTGTCCGTGGGGCGGGGGCCGCTGGCGGCCGCGGCGAAGGGCGCCGTCAAGGCGCTCGCGCCCCGAGACCTGCGCCGGGCCCTGCTCCAGTTCACCAGGCGGCGGATCGTGCACGGCGCGGCGCCGCCGCCCGACGAGCGCTTCATGGTCGAGCTGCGTTCTCGCTTCAAGGGAGAGGTGGTGGCGCTGAGCGAGTACCTCGATCGCGATCTGGTGAGCCTGTGGGGTTATGACAGGCTCGAGTAGGCCGACGGCCGGCGCGACCGAGCGGCGGGGGCGAGTCCCGGACTTCTTCATCGTGGGACATGCCAAGTGTGGAACCACGGCGCTGTATGAGATGCTTCGAGCGCACCCTCAGATCTTCATGCCCGCGGTCAAGGAGCCCCAGTTCTTCGCCCGCAACCCCTTGACGCCGGAGGGGAGCGAGCTTCCGCGGAGCTTCGAGCAGACGGGCAGGCGCAGGGAAACCCTCGATCAGTACCTGTCTTTGTTCACAGGCGCGAGGGCCGAGGAGCTCGTCGGCGAGGCGTCCACCTTCTACCTGTGGTCTCGCCCCGCGCCGGGGCGGATCGCGGCGTTGCGCCCGGACGCGAAGATAATCGCGATCCTGCGCGAGCCCGCCAGCTTCCTGTACTCGCTGCATCTGCAGATGCTGCAGAACCACGCCGAGTCGGAGCGGGATCTGGGCAGGGCGATCTCGCTCGAGGCGGCGCGACGGCGAGGCGAGCAGATTCCCCCGTACGCGTACTGGCCGGAGGCGCTCATGTACTCACAGCGCGTCCGCTACGTCGAGCAGCTGCGCCGCTACCACTCGGCGTTCCCCAGCGAGCAGGTGCTGGTGCTGATCTACGACGATTTCAAGCGCAAGAACGAGCGGACCGTTAAGACCGTGCTGCGCTTCCTCGGAGTGGATGAGACCGCGGCGCTCGGCGCGGTGAGCGCCAATCCGACGGTCGCCGTGCGCTCGGTGCGCCTGCGCAGCGCCGTGCGCGAGGTCCGGCAGGGCAGCGGCCCCGTATCGCGTGCTGTGAGGGGAGCGGTGCTCGCGCTGACGAGCAGCCGCGTGCGCAGGGAGCTGCTTCATCCGCTCCGCCGGCGGGTCCTCTACAGCGCTCCACAGCCGCCCGACGAGGAGCTGATGCTCGAGTTGCGTTGTCGCTTCAAGGCAGAGGTCGAGGAGTTGAGCGAGTACCTCGACCGGGACCTGGTGGCGGAGTGGGGCTATGACCGCATCGGCTGAGCCCGGGGCGGGGGCGCCGAAGAGGCTGCCCGACTTCTTCATCGTCGGTCATCACAAGAGCGGAACGACGGCGCTGTACGAGATGCTCAGGCGCCACCCCGAGATCTTCATGCCGGCGGTCAAGGAGCCGCGGTTCTTCGCGAGCGACCTGCGCCCGCTGACGTCGGTCGCGCACACGGAGACGCTCGACGGGTACCTGTCGTTGTTCGAGCCGGCGCGAGCCGACCAGCGCGCCGGAGAGGCCACGCCGCTGTACCTGCTCTCGCGCACCGCCGCGAGCGCGATCGCCGCCGCGGCGCCCGCGGCGCGCATCGTCGCGATCCTGCGCGAGCCCGCGAGCTTCCTGCGCTCCCTCCACCTCCAATTCGTTCAGGCCCACGTCGAGACCGAGAGCGATCTGCGCAAGGCGATCGCGCTGGAGGACGCCCGGCGTCAGGGCAAGGACCTGCCCAAGGGGCTGCGCCGCCCGCAGATGCTGATGTACTCCGAGCACGTGCGCTACGTCGAGCAGTTGCGCCGCTACCAGGCGGCGTTCGCGCCGGAGCAGGTGCTGGTGCTCGTCTACGACGACTTCCGCGAGGACAACGAGGCGACCGTTCGCACCGTGCTGCGCTTTCTCGACGTCGACGACTCGGCCCCGATCGAGGTGGTCGAGGCCAACCCCACGGTTCACGTTCGCTCGGTGCGCCTCAACCACCTGGTGCGCGGGCTGTACGTGGGACGAGGCGCGGTCGGGGGAGCGGTGAACGGCGCAGCCAAGGCGCTGATGCCGCGAAAGGCGCGCCGCCGGGCGCTCGAGGCGGTCCATCGCCATCTCGTCTACCGAGCGCCGCGGCCGCCCGACGAGGAGCTGATGCTCGAGCTGCGCCGTCGCTTCAAGTCGGAGGTCGAGGAGTTGAGCGAGCACCTGAATCGCGATCTCGTGAGCCTGTGGGGCTATGACGAGCTCGACTGACGCGGCGGGGTTAGGACGAGTTCGACCGACCTCCCGGTAGGTCCTCGCCCGCCGCGCGCCCGAGCTCCCAGCGGACCTCGAGGCCGTGGATCGCGGGGTTGGACAGCACCTGGCTGGCCCCGCCGTCGAGGGCGGGGAACTGGGTGCGGTAGCAGGTCATCGCCTGGAGCTTGGCCGAGGCGCTCGGCCCATCCAGGCGCTCGACGCGGGCCGAGCGCAGCGGCGGCATCTCGGGTACGCCCTCCAGGAATGACAACCAGAATGCGTCGACGTTGCGATTCGGCTCGGGCTCGCGGCCGTCCACCCAGTCCGGCCAGCCGTGGAGCACGCAATAGGGCAGGTCGGCGTACAGGCTCACCGGCATGCCCTCCCGCCTGAGCATGCGCCCGTAACGGCGCACGAGCTTGTGGTCGGGATGGGCGCCCAGCGCGGCGGGCGCGTGGACGTGCGATGCGCCCGCGATCTCCGCGCTCACGGCGCGATCGAGCTCGTCCAGGGTCGGGGCCGCTCCGCGGCGGTACTGGGCGTCGAGGAACGGCAGGCTGAAGGGCTTGCGCCCGGCGCGGGCGAGGGCGATGGCGTCCTCTGACAGACGCTCGCCGGCGCGTTCGGCCGAGTCGCCTGCCCCGGTGATGGAATCCCACAGCGTCACTCGCCCCGGCGCGGGGATCCCGGCGAAGATATTTGTGACATTCACTTCTCGTGCGCTTGACAGCAGGCTCCAGCAGTCGAGGATCGCGTCGTCCCAGTGGGGTGAGAGCACGAGCTCCGGTGCGTGGGGATCGACGCGCAGACGGGTGTGGAAGCGGTTCTCCTCGGAAGCCTCGCGGCGTGCACGCAACCGCCGGTAAAGTGCTCGCGGGAGGGTTTGCGGACGGAATCGGGGCATGTGGGAGACGGCCGGCAGTATAGCCCCACGGATTCTCGGTAGACGATTGTCTGCCGAGAGTCGCCCATTCGTGAATCTGACGCCAGATATACTCGCGGCCATGACAGTCCCGGCTGAGCAGTCGGCCGCTGCGCGGGCGCCGCAGAAGCGAGTCCCCGACTTCTTCATCGTCGGTCACCACAAGAGTGGAACCACGGCCCTGTATGAGATGCTGCGAGCGCACCCGCAGATCTACATGCCGGATCTCAAGGAGCCGCGGTTCTTCGCGGGCGACCTGCGTTTTCAGTTTGAACCCAGGGAATCGAGTTACCTTCCCACCACCTATGAGGACTACCTCGCCCTGTTCGACGGGGCCGGCCCCCAGCAGCGCGCCGGAGAGGCGTCCCCGTCCTATCTGAAGTCTGAAACAGCGGCCCGGGCGATCGCCGAGGTGCAACCGGCGGCGCGCATCATCGCCATCCTGCGCGAGCCCGCGAGCTTCGTGCGCTCGCTTCAGTTGCAGCTGTTGCAGGAACACGTGGAGAGCGAGACGGACCTCGGCAAGGCGGTCGCGAACGAGGCGATCGTCCGCGGGGGGCGGCAGGTGCGCCGTTACTCAGATCATGTGCACTACGTCGAGCAGCTGCGCCGCTACCACGCGGTGTTCGGGCCGGAGCAGGTACTGGTGCTGATCTACGACGATTTCCGAGCTGACAACGAGGGCACCGTGCGGCGGGTGCTCCGCTTTCTGGACGTTGACGATGAATCTCCAATTCAGGTGATGGACGCCAATCCGACCGTGAGCGTGCGCGCGCGAGGTCTCGACAAGCTGATGCGCAAGCTGTACGGCCGCAGTGGCCCGGCGGGGATCCTCAACACGACGATCAAGCTGTTCACCTCGGCGGGTCTGCGTCGCCGGCTCGTGCGCCTGCTTCGCCGGCGGGTCGTGTACGGGACGCCCTCGCCGCCCGAGGAGGGCGTGATGCTCGAGCTGCGCCGCCGCTACAAGGCAGAGGTGGTCGCGCTGGGCGAGTATCTGGATCGTGACCTGGTCAGCCTGTGGGGCTATGACGAGCTTGGCTGAGCGGTTCCGAGCCGAGCCTGACCAACCGATCGCAAGCAGCATCTGGCGCGCGGAGGTCCACCTGCGCCAGGAGCGGGTGCTGCCGTGTGGCCGGGTCGCGGTCTCCTGCTCGGCGCCGCTCGGCAGCGGGGGGCTCGGGCGTCACCTGCAGGAGCTTCTCGATGCGCTCGAGCGTCGCGGAGGGCCGCCGGCGTGCATCTGCGGCCCGGCCCCGGCGCCCGCGCCCGGTCGCTGTCGCCGCTTGGGACGGCGCGCGCTGGGCGCGGCGCTGTCGCTGCCGCCGGTGCATCTCGCGGCGGCGCAGCGCGCACTGCGCCACAGTCGCGAGTTCGATGTGTACGCCGCTGCGAAGATGCCCGCGGCCGACCATCTGATTGCCTTCAACGGCGCGGCGTTGGAGCAGGTTCGAGCGGCCAGGCGGAGCGGGGACACCGCGACGGCGCTCGTGTCGGCGACCTCCCATTTCCGCCTGCTCCTGCGCCAGCATAGGCGCGCTCATCGCCAGTATCCACTGGAGGAATCGTGGGCGGGACGCCTGCTGAAGCGCAATCTCAGCGAGTACGGCGAGGTGGACCGCATCTACGTCGCCTCGGAGTACGCCCGCGACTCGTTCACCGAGGAGGGATTCGGCGATGAGGTGCTGGCTCTGCTGCCCCTGACCCCCGATCCCCGCTTCGAGCCGGACCTCGCGGCACGAGCGTCGTCGACCTTCGACATCGTGTTCGTCGGGAGCCTGTCGGTCGTCAAGGGCGTTCCGCTGTTGATCGACGCGATGCGCGCCCTGCCCCATCCGGACATGCGGCTCCGTCTCGTGGGCGGCTGGAAATCGCGCGGGATGCGGCGCTTCATCGAACGGGCGCGCGCCCGGGACGCCCGCATCTGGGCCGGTCACGGCGATCCGCTGCCGCATCTGCAGGGCGCGCGGCTGTACGTTCACTCGAGCTACAACGACGGCTTCGCGTATGCCCCCGCGGAGGCCCTGGCCTGCGGTGTGCCGGCGATCGTCAGCGAGGACACCGGGATGAAGGACCTGATCGATCCCGGCCGCAACGGCTTGGTCGTGCCGACCGGCGATCTGGGCGCGCTCACGGAGGCCATCGAGGCGGCCTACCGCGGCGAGCTGTTCAAGGGCTGAGCCGTGGGTCACCTCGCCGTCGAGGCCAGCCCCGAGAGACCGCTGCGGTTGGCCGTCGTGGGGATGTCCGTGCGGGCCACATGCGGGGTGCGCGATCACGCCACCCTGCTCGCCGAGGGGCTTGCCCAGGAGAACGTCTCGCCGTCGCTGCACTGGCTGACACGCCGGGAGAGCTCGATGCTCGCGGCCCGCTCGGAGGTCTCCGCCTGGACGCGGCACCTGTCGCGCGAGCTGGACGCGAGCCCACCGGATGCGGTGCTCCTGCACTACTCGGTCTTCTCCTACTCCCACCGTGGCGTTCCGGTATTCGTCCACCAGACGCTGGCGGCGCTGCAGCGCTCGCGAGTCCCGCTGCTGGCGATGATGCACGAGCTCGCCTACCCGTGGCGCTACTCGGGCTGGCGCGGAGATCTGTGGGCGCTGACCCAGCGCGCGCTGTTGATCGACGTCATGCGCTCCTGCACGGCGGCGATCGTCACCGCGGACGCTCGCGCCGACTGGTTGGCCTCCCGCGCGTGGCTGCCTGCGCGGCCGGTCCTCATCGCTCCGGTGTTCTCGAACCTGCCCGCGCCCGAAGGGAGGACCTCATCGGAGCACGACCGCCTAGTGGTCGGCCTGTTCGGCTTCTCATACGAGGGGGCCGCCCTCTCCCTCGTGCTCGAGGCGATCGGCCTGCTGCAGGGCCGAGGGGTCGGCGTGCAGCTCAGACTGCTGGGTGCGCCCGGCCGCTCATCCTCGGCTGGCGAGGCGTGGCTTGCGGCGGCGGGCGAGCGTGGCCTGGAGGCCGTGCTCTCCTTCTCCGAGGCCCTTCCCGCCCAGGCATTGTCGAACGCGCTGGCCGACTGCGACGTGCTGTTGTTCGGGGATGCCGCCGGCCCGTCCTCGCGCAAGGGCACGCTGGCCGCTTCGCTCGCGTCGGGCAGGCCGGTCGTGGCACTCGACGGTCCCAACCGCTGGGCCAAGCTGATCGACGCGGAGGCCGCCTGCGTCGTGCGCTCGACGCCGGCGGCGCTCGCCGAGGCAGTCGCAGCCCTGGCCGCCGATGCGGACCGGCGCGAGGCGCTGGGGGCGCGCGGGCGCTCGTTCGCCGAGCGCGAGATGGGCATCGCGCGCAGCGTGGAGGTCGTCAAGGAGCTCCTGGGGGCGATCCCGGGCGCTCTGGACGGCGAGGCACTTTCCGCGATGAGTGCCTGAACGCGAGCTATGCCCGAGCTGGCGCGGTCGCGGTCGGTTGACAGCATCCATGGGCAGGATACTATTTGTGGGATATCGATCTGTTGTGGTAGGATGGTAGGATGACCCGCAATCAGTATCAGGTTGTCATAGGCGACCGGGGTCGCGTCGTGCTTCCCTCTGGGGTACGTACAGAGCTAGGTCTCAAGCCGGGAAGCCATCTGCTTTTGAGCACTGAGAAGGACGGGTCGCTGAGGCTCCGGCCCTACCGCTCGGTGGCGGACCAGAGCCGCGGGTTGCTTGCTGGGTCGAGGCCTGCTGGGAAGTCGGTGGTCGACGAACTGCTCGCGGAACGTCGCCGGGAAGCCAAGTTGGAGGACCACGAGTAGGTGCCCTCCGCGGTCCTTGACGCGTCGGCTTTGCTTGCCTACCTCCACGACGAGCCGGGTGCTGAGACCGTTGCGGATGCAATCGCTGGGGGAGCCGCGATCTCCACCGTAAACCTGGCCGAGGTCTTGGGTCGCGTCACCGATGGCGATGGTGACCCAGAGCGACTTGTGAGCCAGATGACCGACTGCGGCCTGCTCGGCGGCGCCATCTCAGTGGAGCCATTCACGGACAAGGACGCGACCGAGGTCGCACGCCTTCTCCCACCGACCCGTGCTCAAGGACTCTCGCTGGGGGATCGAGCCTGCATCGCGCTCGCACGCAGACTTGGCTTGCCAGCGCTTACAGCTGACACGGCATGGTCTCGGCTCGAACTCAAAGTGACGCTCCAGCAGATCCGGTGAAGCCCTCACACGGAGGTCCGGAAGGAGCACGAGAAGTTTGCGCGCTGCGAAGAAAAATGAAGCTAGTACCGCATCGGCCAATGTCTGCCTTGTGATCGGCAGGTGCGTTGTTATGTAGCGCGAATCCTGCTCGCAACGACGCGAGGAGGAGCAAGTGGCCGAGTCGGTGCGGGTGCGGGCGATCAGTAATGACGAGGGCAACCGGCTGTTGCGGGTCGTGCGGCGCAGTTCAGGATTGGTGGTGACTTGGCGTCGGGCGCAGATGGTTCTGCTCTTCGCGCAGGGAATGGACCTGGCGCAGATTGCATGGGTCGCGTTCACCAGTGCTGATCGCGCGCGGGATGTGATCCACAATTTCAACGCTGATGGGTTCGAGTCGCTGTACCCGCGCTATCGGGGTGGCCGTCCGCCGAAGTACTCCGAGGCGCGGCGTGCCGAGATCAAGCGGATCGCGCTTTCGCGCCCGGCCGATCACGAGCTTCCGTTCTCGATGTGGAGCTTGACTAAGCTCGCCGAGTTCTTGGTCGCAGAGGGGGTGGTAGAGGACATCAGCCACGAGGGCCTGCGCAAGCTGCTCGACGCGGACGGCGTCTCCTTTCAACGGATAAAGATCTGGAAGGAGTCCACCGATCCGGAGTTCGAGCCGAAGAAGAACCTGGTGCTCGAGCTGTATGAGATCGCTGATGGCACACGGGATCCCGGCCTCAAGGACCCGACCGAGGTGATCTGCCTGGACGAGTTCGGGCCGCTGAATCTCCAGCCCCGTCCCGGTCGGCAATGGGCGCGACGCTCCAGCCGCCACCGCGGCGATCACGACAGCGAAACCGAACCGCGCCGACGGATGCGGGCGACCTTTCACCGCACGCAAGGAGTCAGGCACCTGTTCGCCGCGTTCGATCTCAAAGCGAACAAGCTCTACGGCCACGTCAAGCCGCGCAAGCGCCGTGGCGAGTTCTTGACCTTCCTGCGCTACGTCCGCTCACTACACCCGCCGGCGGTGCGGATCGCGGTCGTGCTGGACAACTTCTCACCGCACCTGACTACGAAACTCGACCAGCGGGTCGGCGTGTACGCCGCCGCCAACAACCTCGAGCTGGCCTACGTCCCGACGAACGCGAGCTGGCTGAACCGGATCGAGCCACAGTTCACCGGCCTGCGTTACTTCGCGCTCGACGGCACCGACCACAACTCCCACGCCGAGCAAGGCCGGATGATCCGCCGCTACATCAGCTGGCGCAACCGCAACACCTGCGAGGCCGAGCTGCAACGCATCATCGACCGGGCGAACGTTTGTTGACGCGGTACTAGCAGACCACCCCCGCTGGAGCTTCCAGTTCACCCCCACCCACGCCTCGTGGCTGAACCAGATCGAGATCTCCTTCTCGATCCTCTACCGCCGGCTGCTCAAGCACGGCATCTTCTTCAGCGAGGAAGACCTCGCCGAGCAAATGCTCGCGTTCATCGAGACCTACAACCAAACCGCCAAACCATTCAAACGGACCTACACCGGCAAGGACCTCGAAGCATAACCAACGAACTTCACGGATGAACCACTAGCGGCTGGAGATTATGCACAGGCTCGCGGACGAGGACGCAGAAGCTGCCGTCGGCGTGGGCAATACAGGAGGTTGCCACATCGATGTAGCAAAGCTGCTACGCTTGATTTCGTGGCGGTCACGATTCCACAGCGCGAGCTTCGTAACCAGATAAGCGATGTGCTCAGACGCGCCGAAGGCGGGGAGCGCTTCACGATCACCGTGGGCGGGCGGCCCGTAGCCGAACTCGGACCTCTGCCCAGCGCCCATAGGCCGGCAGCACCGGATCGGCTTGCGGCGATCCTCGCCGAGGCGCCGGTCGACGCCGCGTGGGCCATGCAACTGCGCCAAATGCGCGAGGAAGACCTCGCTGTGGCCCAGGACACCTGGGCCACTTGACGGCGCTGATCGACACAAGCGTCCTGATCCACGGCATCACGCCCGAGATCGGTGAGCCGTGGGCGGTGAGTGCCATCTCGGTCGGCGAGCTGGAGGCGGGCGTGCTGCTGGCACCCGACGATGCAACACGCGCCCTGCGGCTGCGGCTGCTGAGCGCCGTCCTCACAGAGGCTCCCGTCGTCGATGTCGATCGCATGGTCTCCGCCCGCTACGGCGAGCTGCGCACTGCCAGCGGAAGACGACCGACGAACGACCTCTGGATCGCAGCAACCGCACTCGCCCACGATTTCACGCTCATCACCGGCGACCAACGCCAAGCAGCGCTGCCGCTCGTCCGCGTGACACTCCTACCGTGATTCAGGCGGCCCGGCGGGTCTCGCCACGCCCCGATCGCCAACTCGAGCGGGCGGTCCGGTAGGCCTCCAGGAGCGCTGCGAGATGGCGCGCGGGGGAGAACCGCTCGGCCACGAGTTCGCGGCCGGACAGACCCATCGTTCGTTGCAGCTCGGGATCGTCGAGCAGCTCCCGCAACGCACCCGCGAGCGCGCCGGCGTCCCCAGGGGGAACGGTGGTGCCGCACACCCCGTCCTTCAGCCAGTCGACGATCCCGCCGGTGGCGCTGCCGACGACCGGGCGTCCGGCGGCGAGCGCCTCGATTCCGACGATCCCGAAGGGCTCCGGCCACAGCGAGGGAACGACCACCACCGAGGCATCGGCGAACTCCTCGGCGAGCTGCCCGGCGTCCATCCAGCCCTTGAAGTGAACTCTGCTCTCGACCCCGAGACGCCGGGTCAGCGCGCGCAGCGTCTGCAGCCGGCGACCCTCCCCGCATATCACGAACTCAGCGTCGACCTCGGCGGCGGCTTCGATCAGGACGTCGATTCCCTTGCTGTCCACGAGCCGGCCGGCGAAGACCACGCGCCGCCGATCAGCGTGGCCCGAGCCCTGCTGTGGAGTCATGGTTGGAAAGTACGGAATTACCGCGCGGTGAGCCAGGCGGTTGGCCGCCAGATGGCGGTCGACGGCGCTGGAATACGAGACCACCAGGTCGGCCTGTCCGAGCACCCCCAGCCCGCGCGTCACCTGCCTGTACTTGGAGGGGAGCGTCCGCGGATAACGGGTATGCGCGCAGCCTTTGGCGAGGAGGTTGGGGATGCACCCCGGCCCGTGGCCGCGCGTGCATTCACGGCCCGGGGCAAAGTAGTAAACGCCTGAGGTGCACCCTGGGAAGCCGTGGGCGCTGATCACCACCGGCGCTTTCATCCGCAGCGCCGTGACGATCGCAGGATCGTCGACTTGATGGATGTGAGTGACCTCGGGGGCGACGGTCAGCGCCTCGCCGAGGCGCAGGTCGAGCGGAGCACGTGTGTGGAGGAGCTCCGGGCGGTGGTGTATTTTCACTCCGGAAATCGTGTCCTCGCCCGAGCTCAATGTTGCGGCGATCACGTGAACATCGACCCCGGCACGCGCAAGTGCGCCGGCGCTCTCTTTGACATGGGCCGCAACCCCGCCGTCCCTGCCCCACAGCGGAGTCACCAGCAGCACCGAGCCGGGCGTTGCCGAGCCGGCGCTCGGCGATCCTCCTTCGGTGCTCTCACCGGCAACCATGCAAGCGCCTACGATATCGCCTGCCGTCAGGGCTGGACGCGGTGCCACCTCGGCCACTCTAGACTCGCGGCTCGTGTCAAGTGTATCGGTCGTAATTCCCGCGTACAACCAGCCTCAGATGCTCTCCGAGGCGCTGAGAAGCGTGCACGAGCAGACCGTCGCGCCGACCGAGGTGATCGTCATCGACGATTGCTCGGAGCACCCGCTCGAGCCGAGCACCGACGTCCCGCCCGGTCTACCGGTGCGATTCATACGTCAAACCGAGAACCTCGGGCCGGCGGGCAGCGTGGTCCACGGCATACGCGAGGCGCAGGGCGATCTCATCAGCACCCTCAATCACGACGACGTCTGGGAGCCGCGGTTCCTCGAGCGCCTCGGCGGGGCGCTGAAGGACCGCCCCGAGGCCGCCTTCGCGTTTTGTGACCACGGCGTCATGCTCGCGGATGGGCGCCACGACGAGCGTCTTTCACACGAGCAGAGCGCGCGATTCGGTCGGCTCGGCCTGCAGACGGGTCTCCTGACGGGCGAGCGGCTATACAGGGTGGGGCTCCTGCAGAAGGCGGTCGCGGCCTCGTCCTTCACCCTCGCGCGCCGGCCCGCGCTCGACCTCGACCTGATCGCGGCCGGGGGGGACATGTGGGACTACTGCCTCGCCGTCGGGGCGTGCAGGGCCGGCGGGGGAGCCATGTATGTGGGCGAACGTCTCGGGTGGTACCGGTTTTCCTCGACGATGCTCACAACGACCTGGATCGACCCGCGTAAGCAGGTGGAGATGGCGCGAGCGCAGACGATGGTTCTCACGGTCATGCTGCGCTCGGTGCAGTTCACATCGATTCACCGCCCGGTGCGCAGGCGTCTTCTCCTCGCCATCCGCCACGCGTCGATCGCGGCGCTGCGCACGCGGAACCCGCGCAGCATCGCCACGGTCATCGCACGGGTGCTCGCCGGAGCACGCGACGCCCGGCGTCTCGTTCGATAGTCTGCCGGGCTCGATGGCCATGCGCTTGGTGACCAGGGCGATCGCCTCGGCGTCGCGTCGCCTGGACAGGCCGGAGCTGCTCGCCGCGGTCAACCCGGTCGCCCGGCAAGCGCAGCTGGAGGAGGTCGGGATGCGGGCGGTGCTCGCATGCACGCTGCGCGGCGATGGCACGTATGTGGATGTGGGAACCAATCGCGGGCAGGTCCTGCGCGAGGCGATGCGCGTGGCGCCGCGGGCAAAGCACGTGGCCTTCGAGCCCATTCCACGTCTGTCGGACGAGCTCGCCCGAGCGTTTCCGCAGCTCGACTGCCGGCGCAAGGCGCTGGGCGCGCGGGCAGAAGAGACACAATTCTGTTACTTCCGGCGGCTTGACGGCTGGAGTGGGTTGCGGCGCCATCCGCAGATCAGCGACGCTCGCGGCGACCCCGAGTACATCACCGTACAGGTATCCACGCTCGATGCCGAGATGGGCGAGCTCACGCCCAGCGTCGTCAAGATCGACGTCGAGGGCGCCGAGCTGGCGGTGCTCGAAGGCGCGCGGTCAGTGCTCTCCGAGGCCCGGCCGTTGGTGATCTTCGAGCATGTCCCCGACACCGCCGGGCTCCACGGGACCGCGCCGGGTGCGCCCTGGGATCTGCTCACCGACCTGAGCTATGAGATCTTCTCGGCGACCGGCGATGGTCCGGTCACGCGCACGGAGTTCACACAGGCTACGAGCATCGTCAACTGGCTCGCCACACCTCGATGCTCGCAGAGCTGTGCACGATAGGACTCAAGTCTGGGGAACGAACACGGTCTAACCGCCTTTCTTGGCGGCCCGTTCTTCGGCGGCTTCTTCCTTGGCGAACTGTTCGCGTGTCGCTTTTTCGCTCGAGCTTTCTTCGGGGGATGGGGTTGTCGTTCCAGCTTTTGTATTTTTCTGTTTGGTCGTTGGAGTCGTCGAAGATTTGCTCGTCTGCTTCGCGGACCCGCCGCCCTTGTTGGCGTGCCTGTCCTTCTTGGCTCGTTCTTCGGCTTCTTCGGCTGCCTGATTCTTCGCGTCTTCCCCGCGGCGCTTGTCGACCTCGGCTTCATAGGCCCGCTTGCGCTTCGTGGCGAGCGCCGCCGCGGCCTGTTCCTGCTGCTTTTCTTCAGCTTCTTCGCTGTCTTGCGCCGTGCCGGCGGAGCTCGCCGCCGCTTCGCCGGCTCCTGCCTTGCCGGCGCCCGAGCCACCGCCGCTGCCTCCGCAGCCGGCGATGAGCGCCGCGCAAAGCAGGACGAGCAGACAGGGCGGCGTCACACGACGGATGAAATCCAGTGATGAACGATTCACGCCGCGCATTCTAATGCCCTCACAAGTTCGAGCGGCAACCGCCGCTCGATTCACGGCGCCGGCACCGGCGACGGCGCCGGCGTGGATGTGGATGTGGGTGTGGTTTGGGCGGTGCCCGGCGTAGGCGGCGTCTTGCCGGCGGCTGCTTCGCGCTCGTGAGCTTCGGCGCGGAGGGCTTCTTCGCGCTTCTTGGCCTCGGCACGTGCGGCCTGTTCGCGCCTCCTGGCGTTCGCTTCGGCTTCCTTCACACGCTTCTTGGCTTCTGCCTTGGAGGCCTGTTCACGCTTCTTCGCCTTCGCGGCGGCGGCCCGTTCGCGCTTCTTGGCTGCTGCTGCGGCGGCTTCTTCGCGCTTTTTCCCTTCTATCTGGGCGAGCTCTTCGCGGTCTTTGGCGACTTCCGCGGCTTCTTCGCGCTGGCTGGCCGTTTCTTCAGCACGTTCGGCAGCTTCTTCGCTGGATTCGCTGGCCGGGCTGCTCGACCTGGTCGAGGCGCTCGAGCAGCCGACCAGGCCATTGCACCCAATCACCGCAAGCAGGCAGACGAGCGCCGTTCGCAGGCTGCTAGAACCGCCCACTGCGCTGGATGCTAGAACCGCGCACTGCGCTCGAAGTTGAGCACGAAATCGGCCGCCGGGGAATGCGCGCGCATCACGTGCAACTGTAGTCGATGGCGAGTTGCGCCAGATCGCCGAGCTTGGGAGCGTCGTTACACTTTCGGGTCATGGCCGTCTCCCACGACCCATCAGCCGCGGATCGTCTGCCGCAGGGGAGAGTTCCCGACTTCTTCATCGTCGGCCACGGCAAGAGCGGCACGACCGCGCTGTGGGACATGATGAGGCGCCACCCGCAACTGTACATGCCCTACAACAAGGAGCCGTGGTTCTTCGCCGATGAGTTGCGCCCGCTCGCGGCACTCAGGCCGGGAGGCACCGGTAGCACCCCGAGCACGCTCGAGGAGTATCTGGCGCTGTTCGATCCCGCGACCCCTGACCAGCGCGCCGGGGAGGCATCGTCGTTGTACCTCTGGTCTCGCACCGCTGCGCAGCGTATTTCAGAGGTGCAACCCGCCGCGCGTATCGTGGCCGTCTTGAGGGAGCCGGCGAGCTTCCTGCGCTCACTTCACCTCCAATTCGTCCAGGTCTACGTCGAGCCCGAGAAGGATCTGCGCAAGGCGATCGAGCTCGAGCAGGCAAGACGCCGGGGACAGGATCTGCCAGGCAACCCATACTGGCCGGATGCCACTCTGTATTCAGAGCACGTTCGGTATGTGGAGCAGTTGCGTCGTTATCACGCCCTGTTTGAGCACACACAGGTGCTGGTGCTCATCTACGACGATTTCCGGCGTGACAACGAGGCGACAGTGCGCAAGGTCTGTCGCTTCCTCGAAGTCGACGATTCCCATCCGGTGACTGTCAGGGATGTGAACCCGACTGTCCGGGTACGCTCGCGGCGCCTGTATTCACTGGTCCACACCCTGGCCGCGGGAGACGCCCCGGTGCCGCGGGCGGTGCAGGCAGCGGCCAGGACGCTAGCGCCGAGAAGGCTGACCCGCGAGTCGGCGATGGCGATCCGGGATCGCATCGTCTACGGCGCGCCCCGGCCGCAGGACGAAGGCCTGATGCTCGAGTTGCGCCGGCGCTTCAAGGACGAGGTGGTGGCGCTCAGCGAGTACCTGGGCCGCGACCTGGTGGAGCTGTGGGGCTATGACCGCATCGGCTGAGCCGGCGGCCGGCGGGCGCAGACACTCCCGGCGGGGCCATGACGTCATCGGCTGACGCGCCGTTCATCTCGGTTGTGGTCCCCACCTTCAACGATGTCGGGCGCATTGGCGACGCGCTGACCTCGATCGTCAAGCAGACGCGTCCCCCGGGCGAGATCGTCGTCGCAGACGACGGCTCCGATGACGGGACCGAGCGGTTCGTAGCCGACTTCGCCGCTCGGCGCGCGGGTCCGGTCGCCGTCAACTATGTCCGGCTGTCCGCCCATGCGGGCGTGGTCGCGGCGCGCAACGAAGGCATCTCGGCCGCACGCGGAGACTGGATCGCCGAGTGCGACTCCGACGACACGTGGGCCCCGCGGAAGCTCGAGCGCCAGATCGAGTTCCTGGGCGTCTGGCACGGCAGCAGGCGCATCGCCCTGCTCGGGACGCACGGCTACAACATGAACGACGCGAGGAGGGTGCTCTCGCCCGCGGTCATGGGCCCGACGAGCGAGGAGGACTATGATGCTGTGAGGCAGGCCGGCGGCCTCTTCTACGTAATCCACTCATCGGTCCTGTTCGCTCGCTCGGACTATCTGGCCGTGGGGGGCTACTCGACCGAGTACGGTGCGGCCGACGAGTTCGACTTCTTCGGTCGCATGGCCGAGCGGGGGGTCGTCGTCAATCTGCCCGAGCCCCTGGTCTACTACCGCAAGCGCGCCGGCTCGATGCAGGTGAATCTCTTCTGGGACAAACAGCAGGGCGCCTGGCGCGTGGCCGAGAACCAGCGACGGCGTGCCGCCGGTCGCGACCCGATCGGAGCGCAGGAGTTCGCGGCCCAGCTCGCCGCGGCACCCGCGTGGGAGCGGTTCAGGCGCCGCAGGCACGTGCTGGGGATGTACTACTACCGAATCGGCGCAACCGACGTGGTGAACGGCCGGCGCCTGCGCGGGGGCTGGAAGCTGCTCGTGGCCGCGATCCTGGACGGGGCTCGTCTGCGCGCCGGCGTCCGCAACGTCGTGCGCTCCCGGCTCTCGCGAGGCGCCCGCTCGTCGCGCGCAAGCGCCTGAGGGCCGGCGAGCGGATGCCCCGGCTGCTCGTGATCACCCCTGACTTTCCGCCCGCCCATGGCGGTGTTCAGCAGCTCGCATACCGCCTCGCAGCGGGGATCGGGGGATTCGACACGAGGGTGCTCGCGCTCGACGGTCCGGGTGCCGGGCGCTTTGACGCGGGCCAGGCGCTGAACGTCCGGCGCGTGCCCAGCGACCGGCGCCTGCGTGGGGTGCGCCATCTGGCGCTCAACGCGTTCGCGCTGTTGGACGCTGTGCGATTTCGCCCCGACGTGACCCTCAGCCTGCACCTCGTCGCCAGCCCGGCGGCGGCGACGATTCGCGCCGTGCTGGGCGCGCGAACGGTGCAGTACTTCCACGCCAAGGAGATCCCGGCCAAAGCGAAGCTCGCGGCGTTCGCCGTGGCGCGGGCCGACGTGGCGATCGCGGTCAGCGCCTACACAGAGGGTCTCCTCCGGGCGACCGGAGCAGAGCCCACGGCGATCCGCCGCATAGCTCCCGGGGTCGACCTGCCTGCGGACCCGCGGCCGCTGCCGGCTGGGCGTCCCACGTTCGTGACGATCGCCCGCCTGGAGGATCGCTACAAGGGCCACGACGTTCTCGTGCGCGCGCTCGCCCTGGTGCGCGAGCGGGTGCCGGACGTCGAGTGGGTGGTGATCGGAGACGGGCCGCTGCGAGGCGATCTGGAAAGGCTCGCCCGCACGCACGGAGTGGCCGGCAGCGTCCGCTTTCTCGGCGCGCTGCCGGACGAGCAGCGCGACATCTGGCTGCGGCGCGCCGATCTGCTCGCGATGCCCAGCCGCCTGCCGGGTGGAGCGCTGGCCGGTGAGGGCTTCGGGATCGTCTACCTCGAGGCCGCCGCGTACGGCAAGCCGGTGGTGGCGGGCAACGTCGGCGGCGCCGTCGATGCCGTCGCCGACGGCGAGACGGGCCTGCTCGTGGACCCGACCGACCCGGTTGCGGTGGGCGAGGCGATCGCAAAGCTGCTGCTCGACTCAGAGCTCGCGGAGCGTCTGGGCCACGCGGGCGCCGAGCGGGCGCGGAGCTTCGCGTGGCCCCTGGTAGTCGAGCGCCTGGAAGCCGTGCTGCTCGAGCAGGTCTCGCGGTCGGTCGCGTGAACGTCCTCTACGTCAACCACACCGCCGAGATCAGCGGCGCTGAGCGCTCGCTGCTCAGCCTGCTGCGGGCGCTGCCCGGGCACATCAGCCCGCTGGTCGCGACTCCGCCCGGACGCCTGGCCGAGGCCGTCGCGGGTCTCGGCGTGCCCACGACCGCGATTGCCGGAACGGCGGGAAGCCTCAGGCTGCATCCCGTGCACACGCCGCGGGCGCTCGCCGAGCTGAGCGTGGCTGCCCTGCAGGTGCGCAGGGCCGCGCGCCGCCATCGCGCGAAGGTGCTCCACGCGAACTCCATCCGCGCCGGCATCGTGCTCGCTCTCGCGCGCGTGTCCCCGGCGGCGAGCGTCGTGCACGTGCGCGACTGCCTGCCCGCGGGGCCGGTCAGCTCGGCGGCCCTGCGCCTGATCGCGGCGAGGGCCACGACGGTCGTGGCGAACTCGCGCTACACCGCCTCCTCGGTCCGGGCGGCCGCCCCGGCGGCGCGGCCGGAGGTGCTCTACAACCCCGTCGAGCTCGACCGCTGGGACCCGCAACGCATCGATCGCGCGGGCGCCCGCGCGGCGCTCGGCGACGCGGGCACCCGGGGCGTGCTGCTGGGGGTCGTCGGACAGCTCAGCCCGTGGAAGGGCCAGGACACGGCGATCGAAGCGCTGCGGCTGCTGTGCGCCGAGGGCGTTGACGCGCACCTGCTGCTGATCGGGTCGGCCAAGTTCATCGCCCGGGCGACGCGCTTTGACAACCGGCGCTACGTGGCCCATCTGCGCTCGCTCGTCGACGACGCGGGCATGGGGGAGCGAGTGTCGTGGCTGGGTGAGCGCGAGGACGTCCCGGAGCTCGTCCGCGCCCTCGACGTCCTGTTGGCGCCCTCGTGGGAGGAGCCCTTCGGGCGGGCTCTGATCGAGGCGATGGCGCTCGGCGTTCCCGTGATCGCCACGAACGTCGGCGGCCCCGCCGAGATCGTGAAGGACGGACGCGAGGGCTGTCTGTGCCCGCCGCGCGAGCCCCGCTCCTGGGCGCGGGCGGTGCGCCGCATCACCGAGAGCCCCGATCGCGGCGCGGAGATGGGTCGCGCAGGCCGTCGCAGGGTGGAAGAGGCGTTCACCGTCGAGCGTTATGTTCAGGGCACGCTCGAGATCTACGAGCGCGCCCTCGCCCCACGACGGCTTGAGAAAGAGTAAACACACGTAAAGTTCACAGGTCCCGTTCCGCACGCAGTTAGCCTCGCCGCACGGATGCCCGCCACCTACCATCTTTCTCATCTGGCTACGCTCGAGGCGGAGGCGGTTCACGTGATGCGCGAAGCCGCCGCCGAATTCGAGCGGCCGGTGCTGCTGTTCAGCGGCGGCAAGGACTCGATCGTGCTGCTGCGGCTCGCCGAGAAGGCGTTTCGCCCGGCGTCGCTGCCGTTTCCGGTCATGCACGTCGACACCGGCCACAACTTCCCCGAGGCGATCGAGTACCGCGACCGCCGGCTGCGCGAGCTCGGCGAGCGTCTGATCGTGGCCTCGGTCGAGGACTCGATCCGCGAAGGACGGGTCGTCGAGCAGCAGGGCCCGCGGGCATCGCGCAACGGGCTGCAGACGGTCACGCTGCTGGACGCGCTCGCCGAGCACGGCTTCGACGCGGCCTTCGGGGGAGCCCGGCGCGACGAGGAGCGCGCGCGGGCCAAGGAGCGGATCCTCTCCTTCCGCGACGAGTTCGGCCAGTGGGAGCCACAGCGCCAGCGCCCGGAGGTGTGGAGCCTCTACAATGGCCGCATCCACAAGGGAGAGCATGCTCGTGTCTTTCCGATCTCCAACTGGACCGAGCTCGACGTGTGGCAGTACATCGCCGAGGAGGGTTTGGAGGTGCCCTCGATCTACTTCGCGCACGAGCGAGAGGTGTTCGCCCGCGACGGGATGCTCTACGCGGTGAGCCCGTTCATCGAGATGATGGACGGCGAGGAGCCGTTCGCCGCCACGGTTCGCTACCGCACTGTCGGCGACATGAGCTGCACCGGCGCGGTGGAGTCCGAGGCGGCGACGCTTGCGGAGGTGGTGGCGGAGATCGCCGCCACCGAGGTGACCGAGCGCGGACAGACGCGCGCCGACGATCGGGTCACCGAGGCGGCGATGGAGGATCGCAAGCGGATGGGCTACTTCTGATCGGATGAGCTCTCCGCGCCACCCACCCGACGCCACGGGCAACAGCGCCAGCAACGGCAACCGCCACGGCAGCCTGGCGGCCGCAGATGTCAAGCCCGCGGGGCACGCGGACGCGCAGCAGGTGCTTCGCCGGCTGACCGAGCGCCCGGCCGATCTGCTGCGCTTCGCGACGGCCGGCTCGGTCGACGACGGCAAGAGCACGCTGATCGGGCGGCTGCTGTACGACTCCAAGCAGGTCCTCGCCGACCAGCTGATCCACGTCGAGCAGGCCAGCCGGCGGATGGGCCACGACTTCCTCGATCTCTCCCTGCTGACCGACGGCCTGCGAGCCGAGCGCGAGCAGGGCATCACGATCGACGTGGCCTATCGCTACTTCGCGACCGCCGCGCGGCGGTTCATCATCGCCGACACCCCGGGGCACGAGCAGTACACCCGGAACATGGTCACCGGCGCCTCGACCGCGGATCTCGCGATCGTCCTCATCGACGCCCGCAAGGGCGTTATCTCCCAATCCAAGCGCCACGCGTTCATCAGTTCGCTGCTCGGGATCCCGCACATGGTCGTGTGTGTCAACAAGATGGACCTGGTCGACTTCGACGAGGCCGTGTTCGACGCGATCGTCGAGGACTTCGACCGGTTCGCCGCGCGGCTGGAGATGCCCGACGTGACGTTCATCCCGATCTCGGCGCTGCTCGGCGACAACGTCGTCGAGCGCTCGGAGGCCATGCCCTGGTATCAGGGGCCGCCGCTGCTCTACCACCTCGAGCACGTCCACATCGCATCCGACCGCAACCTGATCGACGTCCGCTTTCCCGTGCAGTGGGTGATCCGGGTGGGCGGGCGTCAGGTCGGCTCCAGCGTGGCCGACTACCGCGCCTACGCCGGTCAGCTCGCCGGCGGCGTAATCCGGGCGGGCGACGAGGTGGTCGTCCTGCCGGGCGGCCAGCACACCAGCATCGCGGGCATCGACACCTTCGACGGGCCGGTCGAGGAGGCCTTCCCGCCGATGTCCGTCGCGCTCAGGCTCGCCGACGACATCGACGTCGGGCGCGGTAGCACGATCGTTCGCACCCACAACCAGCCATCGGTCGCACACAGCTTCGAGTGCCTGCTCTGCTGGATGTCCGAGCAGCCCCTCAGCCCGCGCCGGCGCTATCTGGTCAAGCACACCACCCGCACGGCGATGGTCGGCGGCGTCGAGGTCCGCTACCGGATCGACGTCGAGACCCTGCGCCGCGACGAGGGCGCGAGCACACTCGAGCTCAACGATCTCGGGCGGGTGCAGCTCCAGCTCAGCACGCCGCTGGTGTTCGACTCCTACCGCCGCAACCGGGTCACCGGGAGCCTGATCGTGATCGACGAGGCGACCAACGAGACGGTCGCCGCAGGCGTGATCCTGGACACGGAGGTCGAGGAGACCGTCGAGTCCGAGGAGAAGACCGAGCGCAGCCCGAACGTGCTCTGGCAGGGATCGCGGATGACGCGCGGGCGGCGCTGGAGCGCGCTGGGTCACGGCGGTGCGACGCTGTGGTTCACCGGCCTGCCCGGCGCCGGCAAGTCGACGGTCGCAGCGGCCGTGGAGGAGCGCCTGATCGAGGCCGGCCGGCCGGCGTTCATGCTCGACGGCGACAACCTCCGTCACGGACTCAACGGGGATCTCGGCTTCGACGAGGAAGCGCGCAGCGAGAACGTGCGCCGCACGGCGCACGTCGCGAGGCTGCTCGCCGAGTCCGGCACGATCGCCCTGGTCAGCCTCGTGAGCCCGTTCGCGGCCGATCGCCAGGCTGCCGCGGCGCTGCACCGCGCCGACGGGCTGAGCTTCCTGGAGATATTCGTGGACGCCCCGCTCGAGCTCTGCCAGCAGCGTGACCCCAAGGGGCTGTATGCGCGGGCGCACTCGGGCGAGCTCGCGGGCCTGACCGGCGTGGGAGCCCCGTACGAGGCGCCCGCCGAGCCCGACCTGGTGCTCGGCAGCCACGATGAAACGGTCGAGCGGGAGGTCGAGCGCGTGATGGGTCTGCTCGAGGCTCGGGGGCTGGTCTCCTAGGCTTTCCTGGATCTCTTCTTCGCGGGCGCGGGGGCGGCCTTGAGCACCAAGGTCGGGCTGTAGCCGGTCGCGAGCGGACCCGGGGGCAGCTTGACGACCGCCCGGTAGCGCCCGGCGACGCCGACCCTCGCCACGATGCTGAAGCGAGAGAACGTCTTGCCGCCTCTCTTGACCACCGTGACGAACTGGGTGGCGAACTTCCCCGTGGCTTCCGAGCCCGCCCTGACGCTACCCGGCTTGATCGCCTCGTGCACCTGCAACAGGACCTGCGCGCCGACCGCCGCCGGGGCGACCGTGCCGTACAGGCGCACCAGCCCGACCTGCGTGCTGGTGCGAACGTTCAGGGCGACCTTGACGGCGGCGCGAACGGTCTCGATCGAGCTGTAGACGGGGAACGCGTCGAGCGTGATCACGCGGAAGGCCGTTCCGGATGAGATCTTCGAGACGTGGAACGAGAAGCGCCCGCCGGCTCCGGTGAGCTCCGGAGCGCTGATCGTCTTGAAGGGTTCCGCGTAGGGATACGGGCTCGCCTGCAGGACGATTTCGTGGGGTGTGCCGCCGATGCCGCCGAGCGTGCCGCTCAGCAGGAACGGCGATCCGGCCACGACCTCGGCGGCCTTGGCGAGTTCGAACTTGGGCTTGGACGTGGCGCCGGCGGTGAACGTGCGATCGCGCCCGAACACCGGGGCGCCCGAACCGGCCACCGCGGCCACGCGGAAGTGGTAGGTGACACCGGTCACCAGTTTGGAGATGGACTGGCCGACCTTGACCTTCGTCGTGCCGCTGCCCACGCTCGCCGTCGGAGTCTGGGATCCGTAGGTCGTCGTGGGTCCGTACTGGAAGTAGTAGCTGGTGGAGACGCCCGTGGGGGTGATCGAGGCGCTGAGCAGGGCGGAGGTGGCGAGCACGTGCGTGGCCGGTCCGGTGCTCGCCTTGAGCCTCGGGACCGGGGTGGTCTTGGCGACCGCCTGCGAGCCCAGGGGCAGCATCACGGCGGCGCTCGCTAGGATCGCCGCGATCAGCGCGCCTCGCCGGGTGATCTTGCTGGTGGCCATGTGCGCATGATCCTAGACGGCCGCCGGCCGCACGCCGGCTTTCACCAAATGGTTACGTCCCGGCCGTCCCAGGGCCCGATCATCGACCGAAAGCCCGGTTGCGGGCCGCTCTGGGCCGGCCATCCACGGGCGGCGACCGGGGGGCGCCGCCGCACGCTGGGAGCAGCCGCACGCAGACGTACCGCGAAAGTCCGACCCTGTCCACCGAGCCAATAGACAGACCATCGCCCTCGATCGCAGCCGGCGAAGTGTGCTCCGGGTGCGGAGCGCCGCTCGCGGCCGACCAGCGCTATTGCCTGGAGTGCGGCGAGCGATGCACACCCATGAGCAGCGTCCTGCTCGGCGGGCCGGCGATGACGCGCGAGCACGTCTTGCCTTCCGCGGGCATGGCCCCGCCGCCTGTGCACGGGCGCCCGCCCGCCGACGCAGCCTGGCAACGCGGCAACACGCTCACCGTGATCGCGGGCGTGGGCGTGCTGTTGCTGGCGATGGGCGTCGGCGTGCTGATCGGCCGCTCCGGCTCCTCCAAGCCGAGCCCCGGGGCCCCGCAGGTGATAAGCGTCGCCTCGACGCCCGCGCCGAGCGCACCCAGCCCCGCCGCTGCCGAAGCCTCGTTTACCGACGACTGGCCGGCGGGCAGAGCCGGCTATACCGTCGAGCTGCAGGAGCTCCCCCAGGCGGGCACCGCGGTCAGCGCCGTGGAAGCCGCCAAGGCGGCCGCGAGCGCCAAGGGCGCCAAGGCGCTCGGCGCGCTGAAGTCCGAAGACTTCCCCAGCCTCACCCCTGGCAGCTATGTCGTCTACTCGGGCGTCTACCACAAGCAGCCCGAAGCCGAGAAGGCCCTGACTGCCTTGAAGAAGAGCTTCCCTGGCGCCACGGTGATCCATGTCGCGAGCGCCGGCGCGGGCTCGTCGGCCTCGGAAGGCTCGAGCCCCGCGAGCGGCTCGGGCGTCGGCGCCAACGAGAGTCACCCGGCTCCGCCCTCGGTGCTCAAAAGCCTCAATACGAGCAAAGGCAAGAGCTATGAGGAAAAGTCCAAGAACCTCCCCAACGTCGTCGAAACCGGATAGGGGCTATGGGCATCCTCCGCGACGCGATCGCCCAGTCGGACCTGCGCCGGCGACGCGACGATCTGGCACAGCAGGTGACCGAGCTGCACTGGGACCTCGGTGGCCTCGCCTACGAGATGGCCATCCGCGACCACTTCCGCCTCGACGTGCTCCTACGTCGCGCCGCCGTGCTCCAGGAGCGCGACGCCGATCTGGCCGAGGTCGAGCGCCTGCTGCAAATGGAAGAGGATGCGCTCGCGCATGATCCGCAGGCGCCGGATGTCCCGCTGGCGGCGGGGAGCTCTCCCGGCCGCGCGTCCGATCTGAGGCTGCCCCCGCCTAGGGCCTCGATGCTGCTCGTGCTCGTGTTCCTCGGCTTCGGCGTGCTCCTCGGAGGCGCGGCCGGCTCGCGGGTGAACGACACGCTCGCCGCCTCGCGCCAACCCCTCAGGCTCGTGCTCCCCGGTCCGAGCGCATCCACGCCTGCGTCCCCGACGTCGACGGCGAGCGCGACACCCTCATCCCCCTCGGCGAGCGAACCGCCGGAATCCGAACCGACCTCGACGCCGGCGCCGGCACCCGCGCCGACGGCGGCGGTCAGGCGCCCGACGGCGCCGAGTAAGACGCGATCGGGCTCGGGCGGCAACTCGACCGCCGGGCAGCGGGGTTCCAAGCAGGCGCCCGCCGGCGGCCCCGGCGAAGGATCACCGGCCGGCTCCGCCGCGGGGCTCCCGCCGGTGAAGCACGTGTTCGTGATCATGCTCTCCGACGAGCCCTATGCGGCGGTGTTCGGGCCGGCCTCCTCGACTCCCTACCTCTCCCAGACGCTCGAGCGCCAGGGCGAGTTGCTCGTCCACTACGACGCGGTCGCCCATCAGCAGCTGGCCGACGAGCTCGCCCTGCTGAGCGGCCAGGGGCCGACCGCGGAAACGGCGGCGAACTGCGCCAACTACACCGAGATCGCACCGGCGGGCAGCGGGGCCGACGAACAGGTGCTGGGCAGCGGCTGCGTGTACCCGCCGGGCACCCAGACGCTCGCCGGCCAGCTGAGCGCCAAGCACCTCATCTGGCGGGCATACGTCGAAGGCATGGACGAAGCGGGCGCTCAGGCCGGCGCGTGCGCGCACCCCGCGCTCGGGCAGCCGGACCCGACGGCCGCCCAGGGCGCGGGCGGGGGCCCGTACGCGACGTTCCTCAACCCGTTCGTGTACTTCGCCTCGGTGATCGACTCCTCGGCCTGTACCGCCGCCGACGTTGGCCTGGGCGGGTTGCAGGCCGATCTCGCCGATTCGTCACGCACGCCGAGCTTCTCCTACATCGCGCCCGACCGCTGCCACGACGGGAACCCCACGCCGTGCACGCCCGGAGCCCCGGCCGGTCTGGTGCCGGCCGACGGCTTCCTCCAGAAGGTGGTCCCCGAGATCCTGGGCTCGAAGGCCTACAGGGAATCCGGCCTGCTCGCGATCACCGTCGACGGGGCGCCCTCCAGCGGCGAATTCGCCGACTCGAGCTCCTGCTGCGGCCAGCCGCAGTTCCCGAATCTGGCGGCTTCGACGCCGCCGAGCGGACGCTCGCCGCGCGGCGGCGGCGCGGTCGGAGCGCTCCTGCTCTCGCCCTTCATCAAGGGGGATGCCACCAGCCAGGAACCGTACAACCACTTCTCGCTGCTGCGCACGGTCGAGGATCTGTTCGGCCTCGCGCACCTGGGCTACGCCGCCCTCCCCGGCGTCAAGTCATTCGAAGCCTCGATCTTCACCGCTCGCCGAGCGCGCTGAGTCTCAGCAGCCGCTCAAGTCTCACCAATCCTGCGTCGATACAGCCGGCGTGCACAGCGGTCCCAGGGTCAACCTCCTGCAGCGGGCGAAAGCCGGCCGGTCCTCCGTCCACCACCGTCAAGACCGCCGCCGGCCGGCGTGGCTCGCCGGCGTGCTCGCCCTGGCCCTGGCCCTGGCCCCGGGGCTGCTGCTGCCGGGCAGCGCATGGGCGACACCCAAGCGCGGGTGCCAGATCGATCTCAACGTCCAGACCAGCAGCCTCACGGCAGGGGAATCGGCCGTCCTGGGCGGCACTGTGAGCTGTCCGGACTCCACCGAGACGGCCGAACAGACGATCACGATCTACCAGCACGAAGCCGGTGCATCCGGGGCGAGCGCGGTGGGCACCACGACGCCGGAAGCGAGCGGCTCCTACCGGTTCACAACCGAAGCCGTGAACGCGAACAGCGTCTTCTTCGCCCGCGCCCAGGGTGCCCGCAGCGCGCGGATCTCTGTCACGGTGGCGCCCGTCGTCACCATCGCCGGCCCACCCGCTGGCACGCAGCTGTACATCGCCGGCCACCACGGCGCTGCGAGCGCGCGCGAGAGCAACACGGTGACGTTTGCCGGCAAGGTCAGCCCCGCCGAAGCGGGCACACGCGTGATGTTGCAGCGCGAGGGCCAGGGCGGCGCGGAAGACTGGTCGCAGGTCGCACTCGGCGAAGTCGCTGCGGACGGCACGTACTCGATCACCCACACCTTCACCGTTCCCGGCACGATCGACGTCCGTGCGGTGGTTCGCCGCGCAGGGGCTCTCCCCGGGATATCGGAACCGATCTCCTACGATCTGGCGCGGCGCCCAGACCCGCAGCTGACGATCGGAGCCGAACCACGGCCCCTCTGCTACGGGCAGTCGGTGCTCGTGAGCGGAACGGCGGCCGGCGAAGCGCACCAGCTCCTGACGCTGCTCGCGAGCACCCGCGGAGGCGCGTTCGCACCGATCGCCACAGCCACATCCGGCAGCGGCGGCAGCTATTCCTTTGCCGCACAGTCGCCCGTCGAGAACACCGTGTACAAGGTGAGCGACGCCCACACGATCTCCACGAGCCTGTTCGAGGGCGTCCATCCGGCGCTCACCGCGGCGGTCTCCTCGACGAGCCTCGCGGCCGGCGAACCGCTGAAGCTCACGGGTACGCTCACGCCCGCCCATGCCGGTGAGCTCGTCGAGCTGCAGCGCGAGAACGCCGACGGCCTCGGCTTCCATGTCGTCGAAGTCGGCGCGGTCGGTCCCGGGGGGAGCTACTCGATCGAACACACGGTCTTCGGCCAGGGCACCCAGGCGTTTCGTATCAAGGTCGCCGGTGACGCCGAACTCCAGGGCGCGGCGAGCGAACTCTTCAAGATCCAGGTGACGCCCGCATCGGACTATGGTCTTCAGTAGGACAGGGTGCCGGTTGTTTGGACGGTGAGCGCGTAGGTGTGGCGGTTGATGACGCCGTAGAACCCGCCGTGGCCGTGTGCGTGGGTGTAGTGGCCCGTTCCGTGGGTGACCGTCATGGTGCCGCCGAAGCTTGCGTACAGGCCGGTGCCGTGCACGGCACCGGATGCGTGCCCAACGATGGATCCATTGTGCGTGTTGATCGTGAAGGAGGCGATCACAGTGGCACCGACGTTTAGTTGCACCTTTACGATGCCGGAAAGAGCTCCGGTTGCTGATCCTTCCTCGAGAAGCAGGGAGCCGGAGCTCTTGAGGTAGTGCAGGTGTGCAGTGTCCGTGGCGTTTAGGGTGCGTGGGGCGTGCGTGGCACCGTAGGCGTCGGTGAGGAGCGCGGCCGGGGTGAGGGTGCCTGTGAGGATGAGCGCGGCGAGCGTCAGGCGCGGATGGCACCCAGTCCGACGCATCTGTTTCCTGGTCCCAAATCGCTTGAGTTCTCGGCGGGCGTTGGCGCCGTGGCGCTCGTCGTGCGCGCGGACGCTCGAAAAGTTCGGCATGACGGGACATTCTAGTCTCGCGTGGATTATGATGAAGCTGGTATGGCGTCGCCTCGCACTGGTGAGTTGTCTGCAAGCATGGCCGTGCTCGGGTTGCTGGTCCAGCAGCCCGACACTGCCGCTGGGGTTGCACTCCGTTTGGTGGAGGAGCATCCGAGCGCTCGTTGGGCGCGCAACGCGGTGCACAACAGTGTGCCCAGCCTCGTCCAGCAACGGCTTGTTCGCGTCACTCGGCGTGGTCCTGAGCGCTCGCTAGATCAGCTGGAGGCGACCTCCGAGGGGGTTGATCGTCTACATGGTTGGCTGGCTGAGTCCGCGGTAGCGCTGCCGGCTCAGCGCGATGCGCTGCGCGCGAAGCTCAAATACATCGAGGACAGGGCCGGGCTTGAGAGAGCGATCAGAGACATCCGTGAGCAGGAGAAGGCCTGTGTGCGGGAAGGCGAGGCTGCGCGGTTGCGCTACAGGACCGCACGGCGACTCGGGCGCCTGCACCCCGGGGGTGAGCAGGGCTGGAAGGTGACGGTGCGGCGGGCGGTGATGATCGATGAAATGAAGTTGTGGTATGAACGGGCACAAGGCTGGCAACGCCTGCGACGGTATCTCGAAGACCCGGACGGAGACGACGACATGCTTGATACCGCGGCCGGCGATGGGTGAGCTTCTGGAGCTCAGGGCGGTCCGGAAGAGCTATCGCCGCGGCGATCGGCGGCTTCGTGTGCTGGTAGATGTCTCGCTCACGGTTGCCGCGGGGCAGATCGTCGCGGTGGTCGGGTCGCGCTTTGAGGGGAAGTCGACGCTGCTGAGGATCGCGGCCGGCCTGGAGTTGCCCGATGATGGGGAGGTGTGGTTTGAGGGGCGGGAGCTTGGTAGCTTGCGGGCGGGCGAGCGCGAGCGACTGTTGAGGAATGGGATCGCGTGGGTTCATCGTGAGGGCACCGGTCTTGAATTTCAGGTGCTGGACTACGTCGCGCTGTCGCTGCGCATGGGGCGCCGCCGCTCCAGGGAGGCTCAGGAGCGGGCGATGTTCGCGCTCGAGCGCGTCGGGGTGCAGGATGCGGCGCGGCTACGGTGGCAGGAGCTCTCCAACTGGGAGCGCGTGCTGGTGGCCCTCGCGCGAGGGATCGCCCGCGAGCCGCGTCTGATGGTGGTTGACGATGTGATTGACGGTTTCGGGATGAGCAAGACCTATGAGGCGGGTGAGCTGCTGTGCTCGCTGGCGCAGGAGCTCGGGTTCGGTGTGTTGATGAGCGTCTCCGATCCGGAGGCCGCTCTGGTCGCTGATCGGATTTGGTCCTTTGAGCGAGGTGCGCTGAAGCTGCTGTCCGATCAGACCACGGCTCAGACGAACATCATCGACTTTCCTGGAGGCAGCGTACCTCGAGGTCGAGGTTTCATCGGCTCGGGCTCGTAGGTGCTCGAGCTACGCGATCTCCGAAAGCATCACCATGTCGGTGGTGGAGAGCCGATTCGCGCAGTGGACGGCGTGTCGATGACCGTCGCGGCGGGAGAGTTCGCGGTCCTCTACGGCCCCAGCGGCTCCGGCAAGACGACGCTTCTGGAGCTTATCGCCGGGGTCCAGGCTCCCGATAGCGGCACGGTGCGGGTCGCCGGACGGGATGTATTTGCTCTATCGCGGAAGGAGAGCGACGAGTATCGGCTCAGGGTTCTGGGGATCGTCGGTCAGCCACAGAATTTGACTCCTGGCATGCGTGCTGTCGAGAGCGCCTCGATGAGGCTTTGGTTGTCCACGAGCCGCAGTTGGGAGGTGGAGGTCAAGATCGAGCCGTTGCTCGAAGAGTTGGGTCTTGCCGAGCGAATGCTTCACCGAACGGAGGAGCTTTCGATGGGGGAGCGCCAGCGGGTGCTGATTGCCCGGGCGCTCTCGACCAATCCGAAGCTGCTGCTGGCGGATGAGCCGACGGGGAATCTGGACACACAGCGCACCCACGAAATTCTGGATCTGCTGCGCGGTCTCTGTCAACAGCGCGGTACGGCCGTGGTGCTCGCGACGCATGATCCACAGGCCGCGGCATTCGCCGATCAGGTGCACGAACTGAGGGACGGCAGGCTGCGGGAGTACGAGGTCGAGGCAGTGCTTATCGAGCCTGGGTCGCTGCGCCGGGGCGGGTGAGCATGGCAAGGATGAGCATGTCGAACATCCTGAAGGTCTATAAGGGACGGTTGCGGTCGAGAGCCGTGCTCGTCCAAGAGGGGTTTGCGATCGTTGGGATCGCGGTTGGCGTTGCGCTGCTGTTCGCAACACAGGTGGCGAGCACGAGCCTTACCCGCTCGGTTCAGGAGCTCACGCGCGAGGTTGTCGGCAGCGCACAGTGGCAGCTCGACGCGAGAGGGCCCGACGGTTTTGACGAACGACTGCTGGGAGAGGTGCGGCAGCTGCCAGGGGTAGGGGTCGCTCTGCCGGTGCTCGAGCAGCAGGCGAACGTGATCGGGCCACGCGGGCAGCGCGCGGTGGATCTCATCGGCACCGACCCTCGGCTCGCCCATATAGCTGGGTCTTTGCTGCGGCGCTTTTCTGCTGAACAGCTGGCGTCGCAGCGAGCGATCGCGCTGCCCGCGCCGATCGCGGAAGCGATTGGTGCCGGCTCCTTGCAGACGGTCAAGCTCCAGATCGGCGCGAGCGTCGTCACGACGCTGCTTGCGACGACGCTTCAGGAAGGCGACATCGGAGGGTTGGTCCACAGCCCGGTCGCGCTCGCGCCTGTGGCCTATGCGCAGCACATAGCCGGGCTGGACGGGCGGATCACCAGGATCTTCGTGCGTCCCGGGCCGGGCCGCACGAAGGAGGTGCAGCAAGAGCTCACGACACTCGCCGCGAGAGCCGGGGTGGACTTGGAGCCTGCCGACTTCGACTCGACGCTGTTTGCCACCGCGGTGGCGCCTGAGAGTAAAAGCGAGGCGCTGTTCTCGGCGATCAGCGCGCTCGTCGGGTTCATGTTCGCGCTCAACGCGATGCTCATCGCCGCTTCATCACGTCGCAAGCTGCTTCAAGACATCCATCCTCACGATGCGAATCGTCTTATGGCCGTCCAAATTCTGCTTTTCGACGCTGCCGTGCTCGGTGTGCTGGCATGCGTCTTGGGTCTCGCGCTCGGCGATCTGCTCTCGTTCGCGGTCTTTCACGCAACGCCGGGCTACCTCTCCTTCGCGTTCCCTGTGGGAAACGACAGGATCGTGACCTTGCGCAGCGTCGCGCTCGCGACCGGCGCCGGTCTGATCGCCGCGCTCGTGGGTGTCTTCTGGCCCGTTCGGAATCTCCTCTGGCCTGAGTTGCAGAGCAAAAGATGGCAGGGGTCACGCGACCTTCGTGTGCGTGCGGGCCTCACGGCCGGCGCGGTATGCCTCCTTGTCACGACGCTCATCCTGCTCCTGGACGCCGGCGCGGCGGTCGTTGGCAACGTCACGCTTGTGGTGGCGCTTGTCTGCCTTCTGCCTTTCCTCTTCGATGGGCTCGTGGCCCTCTTCGGCAGAGCGCAGCGCGTCTTTCACGGTGCTGCCACGCAGATGGCGCTCACCCAGCTTCGAACTCCACAGACCCGTGGCCGCTCGCTGGCGATCGCCGTGACGGCGGCGATCGCGGTGCTCGGCAGCGTGGAGTTCCAGGGCACGCAGGCGAACCTCACAGCGGGTCTCGATGCCTCCGCTCGTGGCATTGACTCAAGCGCGGATGTGTGGGTCACTCCAGGTGGAGAATCAAACGCGTTCGCAACAACGCCGTTCACGGACACGCACGCCGGCGCTCTCGCGCTCCTGCCGGGTGTGCGAGCCCTCGGCCTCTACCGTGGCAGCTTCCTGAACTGGGGCAAGCGGCGTTTGTGGATTCTCGCACCGCCCAGCACCACAAGAGATATGATCCCCTCAGGTCAGCTCATGAGCGGCACCGCGACCCTCGTCGGCGCACGAATCCGTCACGGCGGGTGGGCAGTCCTCTCCCAGGCCTTGGCCTCCGAATACGACCTCCGTGTCGGGGACACGTTCACGCTTCCCTCGCCGCAACCGATGAGGCTGCGGATCGCGGCGCTCAGCTCGAACCTCGGCTGGCCGCCCGGCGCGATCATCATGAGCTCAAAAGACTACGTACAAGCATGGGCGAGCAGCGGCCCGAGCGCCTACCAAATACAGACACAGCCCGGTGCCTCGCCTGCCGCGATTCGTCGCCTGGTGCAGCGCACGCTCGGGGCAGAAACAGGACTCGTCGTCGAAACCTCAGGCGAACGCGAACGACGCCACTACGCGCTTGCCAGCCAGGGTCTCTCGCGGCTGACGCAGATCAGGCTGCTCGTCCTCATCGCGGCTTTGCTCGCGGTAACCGGCGCAATCGGCGCGATGCTGTGGCAGCGCCGTGATCGTGTCGCGTTCTTCAAGTGTGAAGGCTACCCGAGGGGCGTACTGCTGCGATGGCTGGTGTGCGAGAGCGCCGTGCTTCTCACGGCGGGCTGCACGATCGGAGCCGTGTTCGGCGTCTATGCTCAACTGCTCGGAAGCCACTTCCTGGCGAGCGTCACGGGCTTTCCCATCGTCTTCGACGTCGAAGCGTCCGCTGCACTCTCAAGTCTCGCGCTCGTCACAGCAATCGCGGTCACGATCGTTCTCCTGCCGGGCTATCTCGTAGTGCGTGTGCCTCCGCGGACCACCAGCCCAGCGTTCTAGCCGGCCATCGGCCAGTATCTCGGACGACACCCGCGATCCGGCCCGACTCTCGATCGCGCAACTCGGCGCGCTCGCCCGCGCAGTTGGACGTGAGCTGTCATGGGGGCTAGGCGCAGCTAGCCGCGAGGTGCGCGCCTGGCGGGCGCTCGCGAGCAGCATCCCCGCCGCACCGATCCGTCACGACGCGCTGAGTGCCCTGAATACCAAGCGCGGGCACATCGACGGAGCCGTCCTGTTCTCAATCCTCCCCCGTGGACGCAACGCGAGCCTACTGCGTCTCCTCGTCGCCTATGAGGTCATCTGGGATTTTCTCGACACTGTCAACGAGCACGGCGCCACAGCAGGTCAAGCCAACGGCCGCCAGCTTCACCTCGCTCTCATCGATGCGCTCGACCCGAGCCGGCCAATCTCCGACTACTACAGTCACCATCCGTGGCGCGAGGACGGCGGCTACCTGCGGAGCCTTGTGGAGGTATGCCGGAAAAGCACCGCCGAGCTGCCCTCATATGACCGTGTTCGCCCGCTGCTCATAGAAGAGGCGACCCGTGGCCAGGTCCTCGCCATCAACCACGAGCTGGACGAGACTCAACGGGACGCCTCGCTGCGAGAGTGGGCTGCACAACAACTCCCTCGTGGGAGGGAGACCAGCTGGTTTGAACTTACAGGTGCCGCCAGCGCGTCACTCACCGTCCATGCACTGCTCGCTCTGGCCGCCGAGCCGGTTCTCAGTGACGCCGAGGTAACCCGTACCCGTGGCGCCTACTTCCCCTGGATCTCAGCCGCGACCACGATGCTCGACAGCTATGTCGACCAAGCCGAAGACGCGGCCAACGGCGACCACAGCTACATCGGCCACTACCCGACACCCCAAATCGCGATCCGGCGCACACGCGAACTCGTCCACCACAGCCTGTGTCAGGCAAGCACCCTGCCCGGCGGCGAGCGACACACCCTGATCGTGGCCTGCATGGCCGCGATGTATCTCTCAAAGGACAGCGCCCGCACCCGCGAGATGCGCCACACAACCAGCGAGCTCGTCAGTGCCGGGGGCTCGCTAACCAAGCTCCTGCTCCCAATCCTGCGGCTATGGCGAATCGCCTACGCCCAACGCTCGACCTAAACGACATAAAGGAGACACCATGCAAATCACCAGAAGGCCGGCGCCGATCGACAACCCCAGGCACAAACTTCCACCCGCAGCACACATACCAGCGCTGCTCCAGACAGTAGGGTGCCGACGGTGGCCCATAGCATATCTGCAATGGTGTCGTGAGCGCTTCGGCGAGCGCTTCACCGTCTACCCGATAGACATGCCGCCGCTCGTGTTTCTCTCAAACCCGAAAGAGATCCGAGCCGTCGTCAGCGCTCCCGCGGACGTCCTTCACCCCGGCGCAGGATCAGCCATTATCGCACCACTCATCGGCGAGCAGGCGTTCATATTGTGCGAGGAAGAGGAGCATATGTGTGCCCGCAACGCAACGTTGCCCGCCTTTCACCACAAGGTTGTCCAAGAACACACCTCGATGGTCGCCGAGATCACTGCGCGCGAGATCTCATCATGGCCGCTCGACACGCCGTGCGCCACTCACCCCTACATTCGCGCGCTCACATTGAAGGCCGTCCTGAAGGCGCTGTTCGCCGGAGAGAGTCAGATCACGATGGACGCGCTTCAAGAGCGCACGCTGGACATGCTCTCCATCACCGAGACCTTCCTGCTACAAGAGCCACGCCTGCGCCATCTTCCAAGATGGCGTGCAACCTGGAGACGGTTCGTAACACGGCGCGCACACGTAGAAGCAGAGCTCTTCAAGCTGATCGCCCATCGTCGCCAAGGGGGCGAGGGCCGAGGCGACCTGCTCGAGAGGCTGCTCGCCGCCCAGAACCCTGACGGCTCGGCCATGTCAGACCGACAAGTACACGACCATCTCATGTCGATGATCGTCGCCGGACACGAGACGACAGCGGCGGAGATCGCCTGGGCCTTCCAACTGCTCGCCCACCACCAGCAAGTCCAGAGCCGGCTCATCGAAGAGATCGACGCCAGCAGCGAGGAGTACCTCACGGCCACGGTTCAGGAGACTCTGCGACGTAGACCGTCATTCCTGTTTGCCGTCCCGCGCGAAGTCGTCCAACCCATCGAGATCGGTGGCTGGAGCTATCCCGCAGGGGCACACCTCGTCCCATGCACCTATCTTATGCACCACGACCCCGCGCTGTACCCCGAGCCGTATGCCTTCCGTCCAGAGCGCTTCTTGGACGAAGCTCCACAGGCCGGGACATGGCTGCCATGGGGAGCGGGCCGCAAGCGCTGCGTTGGACGCGACTTCGCCCTGCTCGAGATGAAGGCCGTGCTGCGCGAGGCACTGTCCACTCGGGTCGTGCAGCCCGCAAGCAGAACAATCGAGCGCCCACGCTGGCGCAGCGCAATCCTCGTACCCAGCGCCGGATCGCAAGTCATCCTGCGCCGACGCAATCCATCCAGACGATCATCTGTCCCGCATACGGGATCCAAAAAACTCCGCTGATAGCGGGATGGGCCGTTCTCATCGGAACGTTTCTATTCCTATCGGAACAAATTTCTAGCTATTCGGCTGATCCCAGCTCATGATTGCTCGGGTCGTGACCGAGCACGCCAAAATCCCATGCCACGGGTGCCCGCCCAGACTCAGCCTCGTCGGTAGCGGTGGCCCGGCCAAACGATCGTGGAGTCGGTGTGTGGGGGTCCCGACGTGGTGCCAGTGAGCCCTGCGGCCGGGCGTCCATCGGGGCCGGGAGCAGCAAGCGAGACCGAGTCCGCAGCGCACAGCGTCTCTATAGGGCTGTCTCGGGCGCAGGTGGATCAGGTGGTTCGCGCGGTGTCCGGTACGGGGAACATGTCGTGGCTGCTCTCGCATCTTGAGGAGCTACGCGAGCCGGTCAAAGGCATCGTCAAGGAAGTCAAGCCGTCTCTGTCTCGGTCGTTTCTTCTGGGCCTCTCGCTGTTGGCGGGGTTTCCGGCTGACGGCAGCGACCTGAGCATCACGGACACGGCCAGGATGCTGGATATGAGCCCGAGCACCGCCCACCGATACGTCTCCACGCTCGTCGCGGCCGGGTTGCTGGAGCAGGACACGGGCACGCGCCTGTACAGGCTGGCGAGATGAAGCGATCGGCTGTGGCATCTACCGGATTGCGTGGGGCGAGGGTTGGCGATGGACGCTGAGAACGGGGGCGAGCGGCCGTCCCGTGAGTCTTCTCCACGGGGTGATGAGCAGGGCTCCTCGGGCGGGAGGCCGGCGCCGGCGGGTGGGGAGGACGGGGATTGTGTTGTGGTGCTCAGCAAGGCGGAGCTGTGTAGCCTGGAGGCATACGTTCTCGGTGAGCGTGAGCATCCTGTGGTTGCGCTGACGCCGTCGTTGATGATGCCTGAGCCGGCTTTTCCGCCGGGGGCGATGCGCGAGATCGTTGGGTCCGGCGCCCGGATCTATTTCATCCCGGGGACGTTTCTGCTGCATCGGCTGCAGGGTGCCTTTGGACGGCGTCTGTCGCCTGCGGCTGGCGCTGCGCGGATCTGGTGGCCCGGGTTCAACCTCGGCAGTGACCCTGGTGAGCATCCGCTCGTGCAGCGCCTGGAAGGCGAGAGTGACGAGAGTGCGCTCGAGGAGTTCGCGCGCTGCTTTGATTTGAGTCGTCCTCGCGTTCGCCGGGAGATCGAGTTGATCGAAGACGCGCGGGCTCTCGCCGAGCGCGAGCGCGACCAGGCCGTCCATCGTGCTCAAGAGCTCGAGCAGCTACTGCGGGATGCCCAAATCGCGTGCCGAGACGCGCTGGAGCGTGCCGAGAGGGCCCAGACACGAGTCGACCCCGCCGGGTGAGCGACGGGGTAATGACGAGCGTGGTTGACGAGGGAGCTTCAGATGTCGCGTCACAGCAGACCCGCGGCTTGCGCGGACGGCGAGGTATCGGGAGAGCAAGCAGCATCACGACTCGGTGTGGCGCCACTTGGATCTCGGCCGCTGGCGGCTGGAGGTTCACGCGCGGCTGAGACGCCTGCGGTGCCCCGAGCACGGTGCGCGGGTGGAGGGTGTTCCGTTCGCCCGTGACGGGGCGCGTTTCACCCGCGACTTCGAGAACCTGATCGCGTGGCTGGCGACGAAGACCGACAAGACCGCGACCTGCCGACTGACCAGGATTGACTGGCAGACGATTGGGCGGGTCATCGAGCGCGTCGCCGGCGAGCACCTGAGTCAAAAGGACAGGCTCACAGGCCTGTTTGAGATCTCGATCGACGAGGTCGCGTGGCGTAAGGGCCACCGCTACCTCACATTGGTCGGTGATCACCGACGCCGCTGCGTGGTCTGGGGCTGCGAGGGCAAGGGGCAGGCCACCGCCGATGAGTTCTTTGGAGAGCTTGACCCCGAGCCACCACCACCACCCCTCCCCAGCCAGAACCGCCGCCGCAAGCGGCCGACATCCAGGCCGAACAGCCCGCCGTCCTCGACGCCGAGCAGCGGGTCGGCGAGCGCGCCGGGCAGCTGACGGCGGTCTCGATGGACATGGGCGAGGGGTACGCCAAGTCCGTCCGCGCCAACGCCCCCCCAAGCGGTCATCTGTATCGATAACTTTCACGTCGTTCAACCTGCCACCAAAGCATTGGACGAGGTTCGCCGCGAGCACTGGAACGAGCTACGCCACACAGGTGACCGGGACGCCGCCAAACAGTTCAAAGGCAGCCGCTGGGCGCTGTTGAAGAATCCCGGCGATCTCACCGACACCCAGGCCGACACGCTCACCGCCCTGCACGCCGCCGACGGGAAAGTCCCGCACGCCTGGGCGATGAAGGAGATGGTCCGCGCGATCTTCGCCCCCGGCCTCACCGTCGATACTGTCGATCAGCTGACCGACCGGCTCCTGGCGCGCCTGTCCCGCAGCCGCCTGAAACCGTTCATCCGGCTCGGACGCACGATCCGCAAGCACCGCGACGGCATCCTCGCCGCCCGGCACCTGAATCTCAGCAACGCACGAGCCGAGGCGATGAACAACAAGGTCAAGCTAATCGTCCGCCGCGCCTACGGATTCCACTCCGCCAAGGCCGCACTCGCGCTCGTCCACCTCACCTGCGGCCCAGTCACACTCACACTCCCACACCAACAAACGCCCGCGTGGCCTCACCTACAATCACCCCCGGAGAGCCTCTTTTTCTTGTCCCCCGGCAGCTACGGGCTGATTATGGCTGCGGCACCCGCGACCTACCTGCACCACGATTGAAGGCGGCCCATGACAACGGGTAGGTACTTGGCCGAGAGTGGCATCGTTGCGTCGGTCACGCCGGGCGCGGAGGAATCTGTTGGGCAGCTGCAGGTATCCCGAGCGAGGCGCGGCAGCGTGGATCTATTCCGCGCCTACCGCGTGCTCGTCGATGGAGAGGACATGGGTGAGGTGAAACGTGGTCAGTCACGGTTGGTCCACGTAGCCCCCGGCCGACACGAGGTCCACCTCGCGATCGATTGGTGTCGAAGCCCGTCAATTGAGGTAGACGTGGCGCCAGGCGAGAATGTCAAACTCGCGTGCTGGCCAAAGTTCCAGGTTTGGCAGATGCAACGGGCGCTAGCCAATCCTGACGAATGCATCGTCTTGGCGCACAACGCGGACGTTGATGATGAGCTTTCCGGCGGCGGAAGACAACGCGACGAGCGGACACACACGACGACGCCGACGAGCCGTTCGAGGTCGATCAGCCATGCGCCGATGAGAGATACACGACCAGCCACCACCGCCTTTCCTCTGTGGATGCAAAGGGTTGCTCAAGTCGGGATGATGCTCTCGGCGGTCGGGGCAATTCTTGAATTCAGCAAAGGCAGGCCAGCCGGCGGGGTCTATGCGCTCTTGCTGGGCGCCATTATCTCGCTCTCGTATTTCCGCGAAAAGAGGCGAGAGGCAAGATGCTCAGGAACTCCCGGCGAGTTCCGGGCCCATGAAGTGTACGGGCTCTTTGGCTGCAGCATTGTCGGCGTAACTGCCCTGGTGCTCGCAGCACTCGGAGCTACCCACTCCAGGCTTGCGATTGGCGGGGCGGGTCTGGTCGTGGCTGTGGGCAGCGTATATACCTTGGTACGTGGCATTCGGACCGCGCGCCGCTGGTAGAGTCCGGTCCCCAGATCGATGTCTCGCGCTCGACGAGCTCCTCACCCCACCGTCCACAGCTCATCGACGCGCTCGAGGATCTCCAAGAACCGCCTGCGCTCGCAGGCGAGCCCGTGGGCCACGGCCTCCTCGCGCGCGCGGGCGAGCATCGGTTCGAGCTCCTCGGGGGACGCGGTGAGCGCGGTGAGCGCGGCCTTGACGATGGCCCGTTTCCCTCGTGCGGGTACCAGGCAGGTGTCGCCGTCGCGGCAGAAGGAGCGGTTGCCGACACAGTCTGGGCATATGACCAGGGCGCCCAGGGCCATGCTCTCGAGGGCGGGCATGTACGCGCCCTCGACGGACGCGGGCAGGTGCACGGCGACGCGCGCACGGGCCATCGCCTGGAGCAGCTCGTCTCTGGCCATCGGGCGATCGACGAGCACCACCCGCTGCCCGGCGCGGGTGAGCTACCGTGTCAGGCATGAGCGAATCGCTGCGCTTGACGATCGTCTACGAGGACGGCGGCGACGGCTGGATCGTCGCGTCGATCCCCGAGGTCCCCGGCGCGCACAGCCAGGGCCACAGCCGCCAGGAGGCGCGCGAGAACGTGATCGACGCGCTGCACGGCATCCTGGAGCTGCGCTTCGGCGAGCACGCGCTCTCAGAGCCCGCCGCCGACAGCGAGGCGCTTGAGCTGACGATCGCCGCGTGAAGCGCCGCGACCTCGAACGCCACCTACGCGAGCACGGCGCCGGCCCGCTGCGCGAGGGCGGACGCCACAGCTATTGGGGCTTTGACCCCGAGCGCTCCACCGCTCTCCCCCGCCACCGCGAGATTCCCTGGTCGCTCGCCCGCAAGATCTGCCGCGACCTGAAGATCCCGCCACCGACCGGCTCACGCTGAGGAACACACCCAACCCTCCGAGTACGTGGGACACTGAACGAGCGATGCCGCCCGCCGAAACCCCCGGGGGAGTGCCGGATCTCACCCCAGCGTCCACAGCTCATCGACGCGCTCGAGGATCTCCAGAAACCGCCTGCGCTCGGAGTCGAGCCCGTGGGCCACGGCCTCCTCGCGCGCGCGGGCGAGCATCGGTTCGAGCTCCTCGGGGGACGCGGTGAGCGCGGTGAGCGCGGCCCTGACGATGGCCCGTTTCCCTCGTGCGGGTACGAGGCAGGTGTCGCCGTCGCGGCAGAAGGAGCGGTTGCCGACACAGTCTGGGCATATGACCAGGGCGCCCAGGGCCATGCTCTCGAGGGCGGGCATGTACGCGCCCTCGACGGACGCGGGCAGGTGCACGGCGACGCGCGCACGGGCCATCGCCTGGAGCAGCTCGTCTCTGGCCATCGGGCGATCGACGAGCACCACCCGCTGCCCGGCGCGGGTCAGACGCTCTGCGATCCCTGCTCCGAGCCGCGGATCCTTGACGGCCAGCACGACGCAGTCGATGTCGCGCTCGTGGGCCGCCCGGGGGGCCGGCAGCTGCTGGAGGTCGATACCGATGGGAACCGTGAAGATCGGTCCCCCGACCGAGCCGAGCTCCTGCAGGGCCTCCTGGATCTCGATGCTCACACAGATGCGGATGGCCGGGTGGGCGAGGAACTCGTGCAACGGGGCGGTGGAGCGGGTGGGGCGGAAGTCCTGGATCAGGTTGACGATCGGCAGCGGCGAGGACGCTCGTCGCCCGGGCTCGAGCGAGCGCCAGTCCATGCCCGCCAGGAACAGCACGTCGGCGGCGGCGCTCTCCTGCGGGCCGATGACCGTCTCGCGCAGGCCCGACCACGGATTGGTCGCATCCCAGACCGAATCGGCGGTGAAACGGATTCGCGCATCGTGCGAGGGAGAACTCCGCACGTGCTCGAAGTAGTGAAAGACCTTGAGGTGCCCGCCCTGAAAGCGCTGGAAGTTACGGTGAAAGAGGACCACGCTCTCAGCCGAGCCTGTCATATCCCCACAGGGTCACCAGATCGCGATCGAGGTGCTCGCTGAGCGCGCGAACCTCCGGCTCATAACGACGCCGCAGATCGAACATGAAGCTCTCCTCCGGCGGGGGCGGCTCGCGATACAGGAGGCGATTGCGCAAGGGATCGAGCACCCTCCTGCGCAGCCGCTTGGACGTGAGCCTCCTGACCGTCGCGCTCGCCGGGCCCCAGATCGTGCCCCGACCGGCGGCGGCTCTGTGGGACAGGCGCTCGAGACGCGGCGAGCGGATGGCGACGGTCGGGTTGGCGGTCAGCGGCTTGACTGCGAAAGTGTCATCGACGTCGAGGAATCTCAGAACGTCGCGCACCACTCGCTCGTTGTCGCCTCTGAAGTCGTCGTAGATGAGGACGGCGATCTGCTCGGGTGCGAACACCGCATCGAAGCGGCGCAGCTGCTCCACGTAGTGGATGAACTCGGAATACATCAGCATCTGCGGTTGTTCCAGGCGCGCGGGCACCGAGATGCCCCGACGCCGGTCGTCCTCCAGCGAGAGCGCTCGCGCAAGCTCCGGCTCGGTCTCGATCTTTTCCTGCAGCCGTTGAAGGTGCAACGAACGCAGGAGGCTGGCCGGCTCGCGCAGGATCGCGATGATGCGCGCCGCCGGTTGCACCTCGGCGATCGCGCCCGCGGCGACACGAGATCGCAGATAGGACGAGGACGCCTCGCCGATGCGCTGCCCGGCTGCGGCCGCGTCGAACAGTGAGAGGTACTCCTCATAGGTGGCGGGAAACAGCGGTCGCCTATCGGGATCGCCCGTGTCTGTGTGAAGGTAGGGACGCAGGTCGCTTGCAAAGAAGAGCGGCTCCTTCATGTCGGGCATGAACACCTGTGGATGACTTCTCAACATCTCATACAGCGCGGTCGTGCCACTCTTTGGTTGACCGACGATGAAGAAGTCGGGAACCCTCCCCTTTACCTCACCAGTTTCGGTGAATGACGCGGTCTGCGCTGACACAGGACCCGGAGTCTACAGCACCATTTTCGAGGGATGTGGTGAAGGGCTATACTCGGCCTGACCTCGCGATGACTCGACGCCTCTCGCGCAGCCTCCCGGACCTTCCTCGCGACGTCTACCGGCGCATCCGTGCGCTGGGCGGAGATCGTCGGGAAAGGGCCTTTCGCCCACGCCTGCGGATCGACTCACACGCTCCCGAGCTGCTGCTCTCCCCCCATTGCGACGATGCGGTGCTGAGCTGCTGGAGCGTGCTGGCGAGCGATCGCGACCTGTCGGTTGTGAACCTGTTTGCCGGTGTCCCGCAGCCGGGCCGGGCGGGCGTGTGGGAGGCGGTGATCGGCGCGCGCGACTCGGCAGAGCGGGTCGCTCATCGCATGGCCGAGGACGCGGACGCGCTCGCTCGCGCCGGTCGTAGACCGGTGAACCTGCGGCTGCTCGACGCTCAGTTTCGCCGTCAGCAGCGGCCGGTTCTCGGCCCGGAGAAGCTCGATCGTGCGCTCACCGCCGAGATCCAGAGCGCGTCGCGGGTGTATGTGCCGGCGGGCATCGGCTCGCACGTCGATCACCTGCTCGCGCGCCGCTACGGACAGATGCTGCTGCGCGCGGGCATGCCGGTCAGCCTGTACGCCGAGTTGCCGTATTGCACGTTTCACGGGTGGCCCCCCTGGGTCGACGGTCGCGCACCCGAGCCCAGGCGCGACGTCGACGCATATTGGCAATCCTCGCTGAACGGCGTGCCCGAGATGCCGGCGCTGCGCTCGGCGGAGGTCGTGCGCCTCGACAGTCCCACCGCGAAGCTCAAGGGCGAGGCCGTGCGATGTTATGAGACAAGCCTAAACTATGGGGTCAGGTATCTGTTGTCATACCCCGCTTTCAGTGGCTTCGAGGTCCGGTGGGAGCTTCTGGGGCCCGGTATGATTTCGCCAGCCCGTTAGACTCCGCGGCGATGCGCTCACAGCTGGACATGCTGATCGGCGACAAGCGCTCGTTGATATCGGCGGTCGCCTTCACATCGGTCATCGCCGGGTTCGCCGAAGCCGGGCTGCTGGCGATCATCGCCCAGGTTGCGGCCACTCTTGTGAACAGTAAGAACGGTCACGGCCGCACCGGGATCTTCCACGTGCACGCCTCGACGGGGACCCTTTTGTGGATCGGGCTCGGACTGGCCTTGGTGAGATTTGCCCTGCAGTGGCCGCTGTCGGTGCTGCCCGCGCGGATCGCCTCCCAGGTGCAGGCGGGACTGCGCACGAAGGTCTTCCGCGCCTTCACCCGCGCCTCCTGGGATGTGCAGTCCCGCGACCGGGAGGGGACGTTGCAGGAGGTGATGACCAGCCAGTCGGCCCAGGCGACCGCGGGCGCCATGCAGTCGACGGGTGTCCTCACCTCGTCGCTCAACTTTCTCATCCTGATGGGTACCGCGGTGGCGCTCAGCCCGACGGCCGCCGGCATCGTCTTCGGGGTCGCCGTCGGTATGTTCGCCGTCCTGCGGCCGCTGCGCTCGCTGGGAGTGCGCCGCAGCCGCGCGCTCTCGCAATCCCAGGTGCTGTACGCCGGCGGGATCGCCGAGGCCAACCGACTGGCCGAAGAGACGCACGTCTTCGGTGTGACCGAGGCCCAGTTCGAGCTGATGGCCGGTCGGATCGGGCAGGTGCGGGACCTGTTCTTTCGCACGCAGGTGGTCGCCAGGCTCGTTCCCAACCTCTACCAGAGCCTCATCTACCTGGTGCTCATCGGCGCGCTCGCGGCCCTCGACGTGAGCGGCGCGAGTCACGCGGCGTCGCTGGGAGCGATCGTGCTGCTGCTCTTCCGTGCCGCCCAGAACGGTCAGTCGATTCAATCCTCCTACCAGGCCCTGCAACAGGCGCTGCCGTTCATCGACCGCCTGCAGACAGCGCGGCAACGGTATACCGAGAGCGCCTCCGTCGATGGTGGGCAGCCGCTGGAGGGCGTGCACACGCTTGCCTTCGAGAGCGTCCGCTTTTCCTACAACCCGGGACGGCCGGTGCTGTCGGACATCAGCTTCACCGTGGAGGCCGGCGAGGCGATCGGCATCGTCGGCCCGTCCGGCGCGGGAAAGTCCACGCTGGTTCAGATCCTGCTGCAGCTGCGCGAGCCCGGCGACGGCCGCTATCTGGTCAACGGCGAAGACGTCCGGCGGTTCTCGCTCGCGGACTGGCACAGGCTGGTCGCATATGTGCCCCAGGAACCCCGCCTGCTGCACGCCTCGGTGGCGGCGAACATCCGCTTCTTCCGCGACATCGATGACGAGTCGCTCGAGCGGGCGGCCCGGCTCGCGCGCATCCACGAGGACATCATCGGCTGGTCGGACGGCTACGAGACGATCGTCGGTCCTCGCGCCGACGCGGTCTCGGGCGGTCAGCAGCAGCGCATCTGCCTCGCGCGGGCGCTCGCGGCGCGGCCCCACGTGCTCGTGCTCGACGAGCCCACCAGCGCCCTCGATCCGCACTCCGAGACGCTCATCCAGGAGTCCTTGACAGCGCTCAAGAGCGGGCTGACGCTGTTCACCATCGCCCACCGCATGTCCACGCTCGACATGTGCGACCGGGTGATGGTGATACTCGACGGCCAGCTCGTCGCGTTCGACACGAAAGCGGTCCTCAAGCAGGAGAATCCGTACTACCGCTCCGCGTCGATGATCGCCGCCGGGACGGCCGGCGGCACGCTTCCCTGACGGGTCAGACGCCCGCGAGCTCTCGGTATGTGACCGCGGTTCGCCGCGAGGCCGTGCGCCTGAGGATCCACTCCAGGGCCATCATCTGACGGGGGTGCCGGAGGTCGCCCGGGTGGACGTCCAGGCGCAGGGTGCTGGTGGGCAGCAGCGAGCCGGCGCGCAGCAGTGGCGGTGAGAGGACACGACTCAGCGGGCCGGCGGTGGCGAGGCTCCAGGCGGGAGCCAGCGGCATGTGCGCCTCCCCGGCGAGCTCCGCGGCTGAGCGGTGGATCTGCAGCAGCCCCGCCCACCAGTGAAACCGGCGGCTGAGGGCCTCGCGCAGGGCGGGGGTGTAGGCGTATGCGGGCGCGACGAAGCCGTCGGGCTCGATGCCCGCGAGCTTGAGCACGCGCCAGCCGGCGTGCACCGCGCGGCGCGTCTCGGCGCCGTCGAGTCCCACGAACTCGCCCGCCTGATGGCCGTGGACCCGCGCGATCAGCCCCCGTGGCGAGCGTCCCGGGCGCAGCCGGGCGTGTCGAAAGCCGTGCTGGGCGATCGAGTCGCCGCGACCGCGACGCTCGTCCAGCCACCGCACCATCTCGGGGGAGCGCTCGCCGACGGGATGCAGGTCGCGCGCGGGGATCACGAGCAGGGTGACGCGGTCCACACCGTGGTCCTCGAGCCAGTCGCGAATCCTCGCACAGCGCTCGAAGGTGGCCGGCTCGATCCCGTGCAGGGCGACGGCGATTGTCTGGGTGGAGTGTGTGGAGTGCTGGGCGGTCATGGGCTCCCGATCGCTGCGCTGCGTCTGCGAGCGCCACCCTCTCAGGCGGCGCGGTCGCTCACCCCCGCGCCGAGGCCATCGAGGCCGGCGTGGCCGTCGCGGCCCGCCAGAGCGCGCCGGTAGCCGTCGGACAGACGCTCCAGCGTCCGCTCCCACGTGCGTCCGCGCACCGAGCGCAGCGCCGCGCGAGCGAGGTGCTCGCGCAGCAGCGGCGAGCCGGCGAGCTCGAGCACGGCCTCGGCCAGCGGGCTGGCGCCCGCCTCGCAGAGAAGCCCGCTGAGGCGGTTCTCGATCAGCGACAGCGGCCCGCCCTCGGCGAGGGCGATGACCGGCAGGCCGCTCGCCTGCGCCTCGAGGATCACCTGCCCGAACGTGTCGGTGGCGCTGGGGAACAGGAAGATGTCTGCGCTCGCATACGCCCGCGCGAGCTCGCTCCCCTCGAGCCAGCCGAGGAACGTCGCCGCATCGCCCAGGCGCTCGCGCAGGCGATCCTCCTCCGGCCCGCCCCCGGCGAGCACCAAATGCAGGCGGGGATCGCGGGCGCGTGCGAGCAGGAAGGCGTCGCCCAACAGCTCGGCTCCCTTCTCACGCGTTATGCGCCCCGAATAAAGGACGTTGATCTCGCCGGGCAGCAGCGAGCGCTCGCGCAGGGCCGGGTCGAAGCGCTGCGTGTCCACCCCGCGGTCCCAGCGCAGCACACGCTGGGGAGGCATGCCGATCGCGGCCAGCGCGCCGTCGGCGGCTGGGCTGGGGGAGAGGACGATGTCGCAGGCGTTGTAGAACGTGCTCACGGTCACGGCCATCGCGTCGGCGACCCGCTGCTGGCCGGAGCGCAGCTGGGCGTACGCGGTCAGCTCGGTGTGGTAGCTGCCGAGCAGCGGCAGTCCCAGCGCGCGGGCGAGCAGCGCGCCGGCGATCCCGGCGGGACCCGGGGAGCAGACGTGGATCGCGTCGTAGCCTCCGCCGCCCAGATTGCTGAGCGTCTGCACCGCGGCCGGGAGGCTCGGCACTCCGATCCGCAGCCCCGGGTAGAACGGCACGTCGATCTCGGCGACCGCCGGCAGGCGGCGGTCGACCTCGGGGTCGGTCCCGACCACCTCGATCTCGAAGCCGGGCACGCCACGCTGGCGGATCTCCTCGATCGTCCGGGTGACCCCGTGCATCGAGCCGATGCCATCGGCCAGGATCGCCACGCGCGGGCGCTCGCCGTCATCGCGGCGCTCGGGCGCCCGGCGGCCCGAGGCCGGGACGCCGGCGTCGGGGATCGCGGCCAGCTTGGTCTGCTCGTTGGCCAGGAACGCGCTCGCGGGGGCGTAGGGGATGGCGGCGATGCACGCCTGGAAGATGCCCTGGGCGGCGGCCGGCACCTCGGCGCGGCCGGTGGCCGCCCGGACGGCCACCTCGACCGCCGCGCGCAGCTTGCGCTCGTGCGCCCGGCAAGCCCGCCTGTAGAGGTCGGCGTGGCTGAAGCTCTCCTGCTGCATGTAGGCGATCAGCCCGTGCTCGCCTGCCTGTCCTCCTTCATGGAGGGTGCCTGTCAGGGTATCGAGGTGGTCGAGCTCGACCGCGCTCAGCCACGCCCGCAGCAGGCAGCGGGCGTCTGCGGGCGAGACTCCCCGCTCGCCGCCGACCGATCCCTGGCGGGCGTCGGCCTCGCTCAGGAGCCTGTGCACCATGCTCATGACCCGCGCGGGGTCCGGATCGGCGCTCGGCCCGTCGAGCTTCCCCGCTCCGAGCGAGCGGGCCGCGATCGCGATCGCCGCGTGGGCCCACTTCGCCGCGCTGCCCTGGGCGCCGCGCGCGAGCGCGCTGCCGGCGCAGACGTGAGCGAGGAACTCCCCGGGAGTGCCGGCAGCCGGGGTTTCGGTGTAGGTGCGCCCGATGTCCACGCCCGCGTGGTCGTCGCTGCCGCCGATGCCGATGCCGTCGCGGGTGGCCACATAGGTGGCGGCCGGGCGGTTCAGCTCGCGGGCACGTGCGCCGTTGCGGATCTCCCAGATGCCGAACAGCTCGGCCAGACGCCGGCGATGTCGCGCGGTCAGCGGCGCGGCCACGGTGTAGTAGGGGTGGGCGAGCGCGCAGGCGATCTCCCGCTCGAGCATGTAGCCCGCGCACAGCTCCACGTCGTCGCGGTGGGCCTGCAGCCACTCGTGATCATCGGCGGTGATGTCGTAGCAGAGGACGTGCACGGCCTGTGGCTCGTCGCGGAAGCCGGCGGTCAGCTCGACCGAGACGAACACGTCGGGGCGATCGGCGATCTCGAGCACCCCGGCGATCGTGTCGTGGTCGGTGATCGTCACGAAGTCCATTCCCCGGCGCTTGGCCAGCTCGTAGACCTCCTCGGGTGGGGTCGCGCACTCCGGGAGGCCGGCGGCCCGCTGCACGCCGAGCTTGGAGACCTGGGAGGCGGTGGAGTGGCAGTGCATGTCCACGCGGGAAGCCTCGCCGCTATCCGGTGTGGTTCCCTGACGGTGCATACCACACAGATTTCTCCGCAAACACCGGTTTTTTGTGACCAAGCGGGGATGATCGTGTGAACGGGCCGTGAAGCTCGGTGCTCCGAGCGGCGGGGGGCATGCGCCCCATGGTGGGCTCGCGCACTAAGCTCTCGCGGCAGATGACGAGTCTCCTGGCCGCGATCCCGATCGCCTCGGCGCTCAGCTACTTTCAGGCGATCGTGCTCGGCGTCCTGCAGGGCGTGACCGAGCTGTTCCCGATCTCTAGCCTCGGGCACACCGTCCTGTTTCCGACGCTGTTCGGCTGGAACGAGCTCGTCAAGGCGCAGTCGCAGTCGGAATCCTTCTGGCTGGCGTTCGTGGTGATGCTCCACGTCGGCAGCGCCCTCGGCCTGCTCGCGTACTACTGGCGCGACTGGGTCGAAATCGTCCGTGCGTTCTTCCGCACTCTGAGCACGCACCGGATCGAGACGTCGACCGAGCGGCTTGCCTGGTTGATCGTTCTCGCGAGCATCCCCGCTGGGATCCTCGGTCTGTCATTCGAGCATCAGCTGCGCACGCTCACGGCCAAGCCGGAAGTGGCGGCGGTCTTCCTGATGGTCAACGGTGGCGTGCTGCTCGCCGCCGAGCGCTTCCGCCGGCGCGCGGAGGTGCGCGATCTGGCGCTGCGGGAGGGAGCCAAGCCGGACGGCGCGCGTGAGCTCGACACGCTCGAGTACCGCGAGGCGCTCGTGATCGGCGTGGCCCAGTCGAGCGCGCTGGTGGCGGGCATCAGCCGCGACGGGGTGACGATGGGAGCGGGCCTCGCTCGCGGCCTCGATCACAGCGACTCCGCCCGCTTCGCGTTCCTGCTCGCCACCCCGATAATCCTCGCCGCGGGCATCGTCAAGCTCCCCGACCTGCTCGGCCACCTCGGCGACGGCATCCGCGGGCAGGCGCTCGTCGCGTGTGCGGTCGCCGCGGTGACGGCCGTATTCACCGTGCGCTTCCTGGTCGGCTACTTCAAGACCAGGACGCTGACCCCGTTCGCCGTCTACTGCCTGCTGTTCGGTCTGTCAATGGTCATCTACACGCAGAGCTAGCGGGTAGCTGGCACGGGCCAGGCTGTGTCCTCGGTCGCTCGCGTACGTAGTACGCCACGCTCCCTGCGTCCGTACCTGGCTTGACCAGCGGCCCGCTAGGGCGTGTTCGCATGCAACCGTGCGGGCTTGTGAAGTCTCTTGCACCATGATTGACAGGCGATGCCCGTCCCGAGGACACCTCCGAAGATGTTCGAGACCCGCAGCCATGCCTGGCAGGAGGTCGGCCTGCTGCGTCAGATAAACCCGCAGGTGGTCAAACGAGCGCGCCTGGAGGCGCTCGTGCTCGTGCCGCTGTTCATCGGCGTGGTGCTCGTGTACGACAACCGCGTCAGCCTGTTCGGCTCGCTCACGCCGCGCCACCACGGGCACCCGGGCAGGCTCGTCCTGGAACCGGCGATCGAAACGCCGGTGCAGGTGGCGACGGTGATCGCGCTGATGATCCTCGGTTGGGCGATCGCGCGGGACGTCGGGCGCAGCCTCGGGCCGTCGCTGTTCCGGCGTCTGGACCCGGCGACGGCCGGCACCGTGGGGTTCCTGATCCGCCTGAGCACCGTCGTGCTGTCGCTGTTCGTGGCCTTTCGCGTGGCGGGCATCGAAGCCAAAACGCTGGCTCTCGGCACGGCGTTCACGGCGGTGATCTTCGGTCTGGCCGCGCAGCAGACGCTGGGGAATGTGATCGCCGGCATGGTCCTGTTGAGCGCCCGCCCGTTCCGTGTCGGCGAGCGCGTGCGCCTGCAGGGCGGCCCGCTGGCCGGTCGGCTCGAGGGGACGGTCAGCTCGCTGGGGCTGCTGTACACGACGTTCGCCACGGGCGATGACTCGATCATGGTCCCCAACAGCGTCGTTCTGAACGTGGCGGTGCTGCCGCTGCGCGAGCCCGAGGCCGTCAACCTGCGCGCTCGGCTGCGCGCGGGGATGACCCCGGGCGACCTGCAGGAGATCCTCGAGAAGTCACTGCAGACGCCGCTGCGCGACGCCCCGCGTATCACCCTCGAGGAGCTCGACGGGGAGGAGGTGGTGGTGCGCATCGCCGCCACCCCGCGCGTCGCCGCGCAGGGGCGCCATCTGGCCAGCGAACTGCTGGGCGTGGTCTCCCGGGAGACGCGCTCTCACGCACAGACGCCGTAGCGCAGGAACAGGTGGGAGTCGCTGTGCAGCGCTCCCAGCAGCTCCAGCTCGACCGGGGGATCGAGCTCGGCGCCGGCGAGGATCCGAAGCGTCCGCCCGCCGCCCTCGCCGCCGCCGGCCAGCTTGGGCGAGAGCGACAGGAAGAGCTCGTCTACCAAGCCCGCGGCCAGCAGTTCGGCGGCGAGGTGGGGGCCGCCCTCGCACAGCACGGTGTAAACGGAGAAGCGACCGGCGAGCTCCCGCAGCGCACCGTCCAGGTCCAGCTGACCGTCGCGGAGCGCTCGCACGTACTCGACCTTGGCGGCGCACGCGGGCAACTGCGTCTCGGCCTCGGTCAGCACGACCACGCGAGCGGCCGGCTCGTCCAGCAGTGGGATGTCCGAGCCGAGCAGGAGGCTGCGCGAGACGATGCACGCGAGCGGCTCCTCCGAGAGGCCGCGCTCGGTACGCAACGCACGACGGGCCTGCTCGGGGATTATCCGTCCGTAGCGCTCGGCCCGGATCGTGCCGGCGCCCGCGAGCACCGCGTCCACGGGCAGGCGCAGGGCATGGAAGAGCTCCCGGTCTGCGCGTCCGCCGATCGGGCCCGAACGCCCGCCTACGCTCGCGCGGCCGTCTGCGGTGCTCACCATGTTCAGCATCACGCGGGGCCGCTCGGGCGTCGTATGGACGCGGGTCCACAGGCCGAGCTCCTCGACGATCTCCGAGGCGCTCGCCGGATCGCCGGGTGGCAGCAGGCGCCCGAGACGCAGCGGCCGCTCGGCGGCCGCTGGGGGATCGGGGTCCGGCCGTGCGCCCATCGTGGCGCTCAGCCTAGCCGTCCATGTCGCGAGATCGGCTCAACGGCTACGCGCGGGAGTGGCGGCTCCCGTAACGTCTGGAGAACACAGTGCCGCGGCGACCTGCTACGGTCGTGGGGTCTGGCCGGCACATAAGACCGGCGAAAGTAGTGCAAGCGCTCGCAGGTCGAAGCTCTAGCAGCATCCTCCGCGTAGCAGCACGCACATACCGTGGAGGAGTTCCCACATGCCAACTGGCACAGTAAAGTGGTTCAGCGACGACAAGGGGTTTGGTTTCATCACCCCCGATGACGGCGACAAGGACCTGTTCGTGCACCACACGGGCATCAACGGCGAGGGCTATCGCTCGCTGCAGGAGGGCGCCAAGGTGTCCTATGACCCGGAGCAGGGCGAGAAGGGTCCCAAGGCCGTAAACGTCCAGTCGATCTGAGCAGAGCGACGACATAGACCAGTTTCGAGGGCTCGCTTCGGCGGGCCCTCTTGGCGTCCGAGCCGGATATCGTGGCGACGCTCAGCATGTCCAGTGACGCCAGCATCCTTCCCCTCCGCGAGCCGCCGGACGGCGCGCGCGCCGGGCGCGTCCGCCGAGCGCTGCGGCGCGGCCCCGCGGACGCTCTGGCGGGGGCCGGCGTCGGCATCTGGGCGGGGGCTCTGGCGCTGGCGCTGATCGTGGCGCTGAGCGCGCTGGTCGTGGTGCTGGCAGCCGACCGGCCGAGCATCCTCTCGGCGACCACCCGCACAGGCTTCTTTCCCCACTGGATGGCCGGTCCGTTGGGCGGAGCGTGGCCGGGGCTGACGCGCAACTCGAGCACTCTGAAGTACCTGTTCAGCGGCGCGATCGTGGTGATGTACGCCGGTTACGTGGTGGCGCTGGCGGCGGCGCCGAGGCTGCCCGTCCGCTGGGTGGTGGGCGCGATTCTGGGGGTGCACGCGGTCTTCCTGCTCGCCCCGCCGCTGGCGCTGACGGATGTCTTCAACTACGTCAACTACGGGCGCATGGAGGTCGTGCACCACCTCAATCCGTACACGACGATCCCGATCCTCGAGCCGCACAGCGACCCTAGCTACGCGCTGAGCAACTGGCACCAGCTGCTGAGCCCTTACGGCCCGCTGTTCACGCTGCTGACCTTCGCCGTGGTGCCCCTCGGCGTGGCCGCCTCCTTCTGGGTGCTCAAGGGGCTGCTGGCGCTGAGCAGCCTCGCGACGATCCTCCTCGTGTGGAAGTGCGCGCGGCTGCTCGGGCGCAACCCGCTCACGGCGATCGTCCTGGTCGGCCTGAACCCGGTGGTGCTCGTGTGGGGGCTCGGGGGCGACCACAACGACTTCCTGATGGTGTTCTTCATCATGCTCGGCTTCTACCTGCTGCTGCTCTCGCGAGCCCGGGCGCGGGCGGGGCGAGCTGGATCGTCCGACCCGGCGCTCGCCGCGGCGCCCGGGGCCGCCCGCCAGTCTGCGCCCCGGCGTGCGGGCGCGCGCGAATGGCTGGCGCCCCTGCTCGCCCCGGAGCTCGGGGCGGGCGCAGCGTTCGTGATCGCCACCGCGATCAAGGCCTCGGCGGGCGTCCTCATCCCGGTCCTCCTCGTCGGTCTGGTACGCAGGCCGCGGGCGCTGCTTCACGTCGTGCTCGGCATGCTCGGCGCGGCCGTGATCGTCGGGGCGGCCAGCCTGATCGCCTTCGGCCTGCACATCCCCGACCTCAGCACCCAGGGCCGGCTGGTGACCAGCGAGAGCGTGCCCAACCTGATCGGTCTGTCCTTCGGCGCGGGCGGGGAGAGCGAAACGTTGCGCAAGGTCATGAGCGGCGCGCTCGTGGCGATCATCGCCCTCTGCTGCTGGCAGGCCTGGAGCAAGCGCTGGCCGGAGAGCGATCGCTCGCTGACGGCCTCGGGGTGGGCCAGCGTGGCGCTGCTGCTGACCCTCAGCTGGGTTCTTCCCTGGTATGTGCTGTGGGTGCTGCCGCTGGCGGCGCTGTCGAGCTCACGCAGGCTGCGGGCGGCCGCTCTGGCGCTCGGGGTGTATCTGGTCATCGCCTGGTCGCCGGCCTCTGGGCTGCTGTGGAACGCCGTTGACTTCCACCCGGAAAAGACGTCGCTCGGGCGGTTGCACCAGCGCTACGTCAAGGAGCTGTTGAACTGAGATGAGCGAGTTGGGCGATGCGGCGGCCGCGGCTCGCAGCGCCGGCAGGAGGATCCCCGACTTCTTCATCGTGGGTCACGCCAAGTGCGGCACGACGGCGCTGTACGAGATGCTCAGGCGCCACCCGCAGGTGCACATGGCGGCGGTCAAGGAGCCGTGGTTCTTCGCGCGTGATAACCCGCAGCCGAAGGACGTCGAGCGGTCGGTGTCGATCACCGGCACGAACACGGGGGGCCTGAAGGAGTACCTCGAGCTGTTCCAGGGCGCAGGCCCCGATCAGCGTGCGGGCGAGGCCTCGACGTCCTACATCTGGTCGCCGATCGCCGCTGGGCGGATCGCCCAGGTGCAACCGGCGGCACGGGTGATCGTCATCCTGCGCGAGCCCGCGAGCTTCCTGCGCTCGGTCCACCTGCAGCTGCTGAAGATAGGTTGGGAGACCGAGGCCGACTTCCGCAAGGCGCTCGGGCTCGAGCGCCAGCGCCTGGAAGGCCGCCAGATCCCGAGTCGGGCGGCCTGGCCGCGGACTCTCATCTACTCCGAACGGGTCAGCTACGTCGAGCAGCTGCGCCGCTATCACGCGGTGTTCGCGCCGGAGCAGGTGCTGGTGCTCATCTACGACGACTTCAGGCACGACAACGAGGCGACCATGCGCAGGGTGCTGCGCCTCCTCGAGGTCGACGACACGCACCGGATCGAGGCGGTGAACGCGAATGCGACGGTCGGCACCTCTGTGCAGGTGGACAGGGTCAGGCGTGGGTTGAGCACAGGACGCAATCCCGTCTACCGCACCCTCCGGAGGACGGGCAAGGCGTTGACGAGCAGTGGGTTTCGCGAGCGCGTGTACCACCCCCTGATGGGCCGGCTCGCCCATGGCGCCCCACCGCCGCCGGATGAGAGCTTCATGCTCGAGTTGCGTCGTCGCTTCAAGGCCGAGGTGGTGGCGGCGAGCGCGTACCTCGATCGCGATCTGGTGAGGCTGTGGGGCTATGACCGCATCGATTGAGCCGCCCCGGGCACGCGCGGACAGCCCAGACTGATCCGAGGCTAATCCTCATCGCCGCGGGGCGGCCGGCGCTCGAGCTTGCGCCTGCCCGCCTGGCGCTTGTCCTTGAGCCGTCGGGCGCGCGAAGCGGCCGTCGGGCGGGTCGCTCGTCGCCTGCGCGGCACGGCCAGAGCGTCGCGCAGGCGCTCGGTGAGTCGTTTGAGGGCCAGCTCGCGGTTGCGGGTCTGCGAGCGCTGGTCCTGGGCCACAGCGGTGATGCGTGGCCCGGCGCGCGCCAGCAGCCGTCCGCGCTGTGCATCGCTCAGCGCGGAGGAGGCGAGCACGTCGAACACGGCTTCCACGCGCGAGGCGGTCACGTTGGCGTGCTGGCCGCCGGGGCCGGAGGAGCGGCTCGCGCGCAGCGCTATCTCGGACAGGGGGATCGCCAACTCGCGGTTGACGCTCAGCAGCCCGCGCTCGCCGATCTCCGATCGCTCGTCAGCCTCGCTCACTCGTGTCCGCCGCTCGCCGATCTCCGGTCGGTTGTCGGCCTCGCTCACCGGCGTCCGCCGTGTGGTGGCTCATCGCGACTCATCGCTTGAGAGGTCATGGATCGCTCTGACCCGCTGCTCCTCGCCCTCGGGCACCTGGCCGTCGCGGCCGATGTAACCGTCCTTGCCGCCGGCGCACAGGTAGATCGCATCCGTGTCGCCGACGTTGCGCACCTTGCGCACGGTCGCGGCGTCGACTCGCGCGAGGCCGCCCTCGGTCAGGCGTTGGACCGTGCCGTCGCCGAACTCCAGCTCGACCGCGCCGCGGTGGACGAAGTAGAGCTCCTCCTGGACATCGTGGTAGTGAAAGCCCGATTCGATGCCAGGTGGCATCACGATCGCGTTCACGCCGAAGGCCGTCACGCCGAGGCCCTTGCGGATCTTGCGAAACCCCGGGCCATCGCCCAGGTCGTCCAGCTGCGCGACCGCGTAGCCCGCACCGCTTCTCACGCCTGGATACTCAGTCGAAGCCTCCATCTGTGTCTCCTTTGCTGTCGATGACGCCTTGTTTAGTGATCGGCAACGTGTCCGCCCTTCGGTGAGAGCGAGCGCCCCTCGTGGACCCACCGCAGCAGCCCGCCGGTCATCGAGTAGGCCTGCAGCCCGGCCGCGCGAAGCGCCTGGGCGGCCATCTCCGAGCGGGATCCGAGCCGGCAGTAGAAGATCACGGGCCGCTCAGCGTCGAGCGTGCGCGCCTCGGTAGGAAGCCTTGCCAGCTCGATGTGGCGAGACCCGGCGATGTAGCCGGCCTCCCGCTCGTAGGGCTCGCGCACGTCGACGAGTTGCACCTCGGAGTCCTCGCCGAGCCACCCGGCGACACGCTCGGGATCGATCGCGATGTCCGCCGTGGAGGTCCCCTCGTCGCTCGCGCTCATCTCGTCCATGAGCGTAGCGGGGCTCTGCGGTAGGAGCGGCATCTCACTAGGATCACGGTCGGTGCGGGCGACGAGCGACATCTACACGATCCCCCAGGAGCACCTCGACCTCTGCTCGACGATCGGGCAGATCGCCGAGAGAGGATCGCGCCCCGGGCGGGCGAGATCGACGAGCGGGCGGAATACCCGTGGGACATCCGCAAGGTGCTGGCCGAGCAGGACGTGCTCGGCCTGCCGTTCCCGGTCGAGTACGGAGGCACGGGCACGGGTGTGCTGATGCTCAACATGGCGGTCGAGGAGATCGCGAAGGTGGATGCGTCGTGCGCGCTGATGCTGATGGTGCAGGAGCTCGGCACGCTGCCGATCCAGCTGTTCGGGACGGATGGGCTGAAGGAGCGCTTCCTGCCCAGGTGCGCTACGGGCGAGTGGTCTCCGGCGTTCGCCCTGTCCGAGCCGGAGGCCGGCTCGGACCCGGCGGGGATGAGGACGACGGCGGTGAGGGACGGCGATGAGTGGGTGATCAACGGCACCAAGAACTGGATCTCGAACCTGGGGGTGGCGGACTTCTACATCTGCTTCGCGGTGACCGACCGGGAGACGCGCCGCCTGACTGCGTTCGTCGTGGAGGCCGACCGGCCGGGCTTCAGCGTGGGCAAGCTCGAGCACAAGCTCGGCATCCGCGCGTCGCCCACGGGGCAACCGATCTTCGAGGACGTCCGCGTGCCCGACGCGAACGTCATCGGCGCGGTCGGCAAGGGCCTGTCGGTCGCCCTGGCGACACTCGAGCGCACCCGCTTGGGCGCGGCGGCGCAGGCCGTGGGGATCGCCCAGGGCGCGACCGACTACGCGGTCGCGTACGCGCGGGAGCGCAGGCAATTCGGCAAGCCGATCAACGAGTTCCAGGCGATCCAGTTCAAGCTCGTGGACATGGAGACACGGACGGCCGCCGCGCGGGAGCTGCTGTACAAGGCCTGCGCGATGTGCGATCGCCAGGATCCTGGGCGCGGGAAGTATTCCTCGATGGCCAAGGTCTTCTGCTCCGACACGGCCATGGCGGTGACCGTCGAGGCGGTACAGGTCCTGGGGGGCTACGGTTATGTCAAGGAGTATCCAGTGGAGCGGATGATGCGAGACGCGAAGATCACCCAGATCTACGAGGGCACGAACGAGATCCAGCGTCTCGTGATCGGCCGCACGTTGAAATAGGGGCGGGCGGGCCCGATCTTTGCCGATGCGACAGTCATCCCCGTTCGGCGAATCCGATCGACCGCGCCGCGCCGGTGTGGCGGCTCTGATCGCGTTGTCGATCGGCGTCGTGGTGCTGGTCGTAGGGCAGGGCTTCAGCTCGATCGGCGCTGTCAGGGCGCTCGAGGACATCGTCCTGGGCGTGATCGTCGCGGCGGTTCTGATGGGGGGCGTCGCGTTCGTGGCGGTGCGGATGGCCGACTGGCGCGACCCGGAGTCCGAGAGCGAGTTCGAAGAGATCGTCCGCCACTCCGAAGAGCTCGCGCGGGCCGGCCTGGCGGTCGATCCCGAGGAACGCGAGTTCATGGAGCTCGACCCGCTCGATGATCGCGACTTCGAAGAGCTGGTCCGGGACGCGCTGGACGACCTGCCGGACCTTCTGCGCAATGCCCTCGCCCATGTGGCGGTGGTGATCTCCGACGGTGGCCGGCACGCCGGCGCCTACGGCCTCTACCAGGGTGACGGGGCGACTCGCGACAACACGCATGACCGGATCGTGATCTTCCGCGACACGCTGCGCCGCGACTTCGGCCACGACGGTGAGCTGCTGCGCGACCAGGTTACCCGCACGGTTCGCCACGAGCTGGCCCACCACGTGGGCTTCGACGAGCTGGGCGTCAGCCGGTTGGACCTGTAGCCGGGCCGAGTAGGTGGTGTCGTAGGATTCGATTCGGCGCCGCCCGTGGCGCCTTTTCGGCGCGCGCCCAAAACGACAAGGAGAGCCCCAGATGCCTGAAGCGGTAATCGTCGACGCCATTCGCACGCCCATCGGGCGCGCGGTCAAGGGATCGCTGAGATCCGTGCGCCCGGACGATCTGGCGGCCATCCCGCTGAAGGCGCTGATGGAGCGCAACCCCGAGGTGGACTTCACGACGGTGAGCGACGTGATGATGGGCTGCGGATACGGGGAGGGCGAGTCCGGCTACAACATCGGCCGCATCGCCTCGCTGCTGGCGGGCATTGACCACCACGTTCCCGCGTGCACGCTGAATCGCTTCTGTGCATCCTCGCTGCAGACGGCGCGGATGGCCTTCCACGCGATCAAGGTGGGGGAGGGGGACACGTACATCGCGGCGGGGGTCGAGTCGGTCAGCCGCGTGGGGCGCAGCCAGCCGTTCGAGTTCAACCACAAGGTCGACGGCTCGGAGGGCTCGCTGTACAACGTGTACATCCCGATGGGTATGACGGCCGAGAACGTGGCCGAGCGCTGCAAGGTCACGCGCGAGGCCCAGGACGAGTGGGCGCTGATCTCCCAGACGCGGGCGGTTGCGGCGGTGGAGTCGGGTCACTTCGATCGGGAGATAGTCCCGGTGACGGTGCCGGCGCATACGGAGACGGACAAGGAGGGCAACGAGGTCGAGCTGGGAGAGACGGTGGTCGCGAGGGACGACGGACCGCGGCCGGGCACCACGATGGAGAAGCTGGCAGCGCTGAAGCCGGTGTTCAAGGAGGACGGCACGGTGACGGCGGGCAACGCGTGCCCGCTGAACGACGGTGCGGCGGCGCTGCTGATCATGAGCGACGAGAAGGCTCGCGAGCTCGGATGCAAGCCGCGTGCGCGGATCGTGGCCTCGAGCGTCGCGGGTCTGCGGCCGGAGATCATGGGCCTCGGCCCGATCCCGGCGATCCAGAAATTGCTGGCGGCGACCGGCATGTCGATCACGGACGTCGACGTGGTGGAGATCAACGAGGCGTTCGCCGCCCAGATCGTGCCGTGCAAAGAGGACCTGGGCATCACCGACGAGCAGCTGAACCCGTTCGGCGGGGCGATCGCGCTCGGGCATCCCTTCGGTATGACCGGAGCGCGCATAATGACCACCCTGCTCAACGACCTGGACGCGCTCGACGGCACCTATGGCATCGAGTCGATGTGCGCGGCCGGCGGGATGGGGATGGCGATGCTAGTGGAACGGCTCGCCTGAATCGTCTTGATGAGGGGCCGCCTGACGAGGCGAGAGCGCGGGCAGCTGAGGGTGGCTACTGCTCGCCCAGCGCGACCGCGCCGAGGGCGACGGCCGAGAGGGCGGTGCCGGTGACGAGCATGCTCGTGAGCTTCGGCAGATATCCGCCGCGCATGCCAGCGAGGCCGGCAAGCGCGTCGGCGCTGTCACAGGCAAGACCCGCGAGCAGCCATTGGCGCCGCGCCTCGCCCTCGCTCGAGAGGGTGCCCCACGCCAGAGCGATGTCGCGCACTCCGAACAGCCGCGCCAGATAGGGCGCCTGCGGGTTCGCGGGCACGTCCAGCCCAAACAGCTTGCCCGCGGGCCGCGGAGTCAGCCAGGAGGCGACGCCAACCGCGAGCCGCAGGCCCACCAGTGCGCTGAGTGCGCTCTTGTCGTTCATACGCACAACTCTAACGCGTGGTGGGCATTCGCGCGGAGCCTATGGGGCGAGACGGAACGGCGGGTAGCGGTCGGTGACCAGCACGTGGGCATAGGCGATCACCCGGTTGGTCCAGCGGCTGACGCCGACGAGGAAGTCGAACATCCCGCGCGGGTAGCGACCGGTGAGGAGGATCGCGAGCCAGGCGGCGATCACGACGAAGAAGGCGGCGATGTAGAGGAAGAACAGCACCACGTAGTGCGGGATGGCGAGCAGCCACTTGATCAGCGGCAGCCAGCGGTTGAGGTCGTTGCGGGCGTCCGGATAGGCAAACTCGAGATGCACCGCCTGGTGCTCGTCGGTGGAGGGATAGCGGTCCTCCATCAGTGCCAGGTAGACGCCGACCCGGGCGGAGAACCGCATCAGCTCGAAGGTTCCAGTCAAACCACCAGCGCGGGCCGGAACACGATCAACAGCAGCGTGGGCAGCACGACCAGGCCGACAGCGCTGGCAGTCCCGCCGGCCCTTCCACCGTAGGCGGAGACCCTGCCCTCGATGAGGACGAGCACGATCGCGATCGGAATGACCATGAACAGGCGAAAGAACGTCGTGAGGCGGTTGAGCGGCCGGTCCGGGTAGTCGACCTCAGCATGCGCGGGCTCGCCCAGGAGCTCGGCGTGGTGCCGATGGCGCTCTACAAGCACGTCGCCAACAAGGAGGAGCTTCTCGACGGAATGGTCGACGTCGTCTTCGGCGAGATCGAGCTCCCTTCTGGGGACCTCGAATGGAGGTCCGCCATGCGGCGCCGGGCGATCTCCACCCGCGAGGCGCTGGGGCGCCACAGCTGGGCAATCGGGATGATGGAGTCGCGGCATCCGGGGCCGGCGAACCTGCGCAACCACAACGCGGTGATGGGCTGCCTGCGCAAGGCGGGCTTCTCATTCAAGCTGGCGATCCACGCCTATTCGGCCCAGGACGCCTACATCTACGGCTTCGCCCTCCAGGAAAGGGGTACCGGGTTCGAGACCACCGACAGCGCCGGAAAGACCGCGCACAGGAGGGCGAAAACGATCGGCGCGCTCGAGGAATACCCATACCTCGTTGAGATCGCTACCAAGCTCCCCGAGTCCGGGTACGACAACGCCGCCGAGTTCGCGTGGGGGCTCGACCTCATCCTCGACGGCCTCGAGCAGCTACGTCACGCCGAAGCCGCGCCGGCATGAGCGCCAGGATGTCGCGACTACTTGGGCGGCTGTAGTGTCCGGACGGCGATGAACGCGATCGAGGTCACCGACCTTCGCAAGTCCTACGGGGACTTCGAGGCAGTTCGTGGTGTGAGCTTCACGGTCGAGGTCGGTGAGGTCTTTTGCCTGCTCGGGCCGAACGGCGCGGGTAAGACGACCACGACCGAGATCCTCGAGGGGTACCGCTCGCGCAGCGCAGGGAGCGTGAGCGTCCTCGGTCTCGACCCAGCTCACGGTCCCCGCCAGCTACGTGAGCATGTCGGGATCGTTCTGCAGTCGTGCGGCTTGCAGGAGGACCTCACGGTCACCGAGCTGCTCACGATGTACCGCCGCTACCACGTTCGCGAGCGCGACGTCGACGAGCTGATCGAGCTCGTGGAGCTTGTCGAGAAGCGCGACGCGCGGGCTCGCGAGCTGTCGGGTGGCCAGCGCCGGCGGCTCGACCTCGCGCTGGCGCTCGTCGGCGATCCAGACCTCGTCTTCCTCGATGAGCCGACGACCGGCTTTGATCCGGCGGCGCGCCGTCATGCGTGGTCGACGATCCGCTCGCTCTGCCAGCTCGGCAAGACGGTCGTTCTCACGACCCATTTCATGGACGAGGCGCAGACGCTCGCCGACCGGGTGGCGGTGATGCGCGACGGGGTGATCGTCGCCGAAGGCAAGCCGGAGGAGATCGGCGGTCGCGACGTCATGCCGAGCGAGGTCCGCTTCGTCCTGCCCCCGGATCGCACAGTCGCCGAGCTGCCCGAGCTTCCGGCCGTCGAGGTGACACGCGACGGGGAGCACGTGATCCTGCATACCCGCGAAGTGGTCCCCGTGACCGCGCGGATCACGACGTGGGCGCTCGAGCAGGAGATCGAGCTCGGCCACTTCTCCGTTACCCAGCCATCGCTCGAGGACATCTACCTCGCGCTCACCGGCTCCCACCGGGACGGGGGCGCGGCGGTGGCGGAGCAGTGAGCACGAGTACCCCGGCTGGGAGATCGACAATGCGCCGCGACCTCTCGCTCGCCGCCTGGCAGGTCGTCTACGAGCAGCGCGGCTTCTGGCGCAACCGCGCGCGGGCGTTCTTCTCGTTCCTGATGCCGGTCATGTTCCTGGTCATCTTTGCGACCATCTATCACGGACAGGCGATCCGCGGCCCACATGGGGCGATTTCCTACGACAGCTTCTTCGTCCCGGGCATCCTCGCCTACGGCGTGATCGCGACGACATTCGTCAACATGGCGATCAGCACCTCGATCCTCCGCGAGCAGGGCGTGCTCAAGCGCATGGCGGGCACACCGCTGCCGGGCTGGGCCTACGTCGCGGGACGCATCGGCTCGACCCTCGTGATCACCGCGGCGATGACCCTGGTGGTGCTCGCAATCGGCCGCATCGCCTACGGCGTCCAGGTGCGCGCGTCCACGCTCCCCGGACTGCTCGCCTCGCTCATCCTCGGCAGCGCCTGCTTCACCGCGCTCGGCGTTGGCGTCGTGCGCTACATCAAGAGCTCCGAAGCAGCGCCCGCGGTGATCAACTTCGCGATCCTTCCGCTTACCTTCATCTCTGGTGTTTGGTTCCACGGAAACCCCTCGACCCTGCTCACCGACATCGCCGAGGTCTTCCCTGTACGACCGCTCGCCCATTCGCTCCAGTACGCGTTCAACCCCTTCACCACCGGCAGCGGGATTCAAGCCACCGACCTCGAGACGCTCGGGATCTGGCTCGTAGTCGGGGTCTTCCTGATGCTCCGCTTCCTGGGCCAGCCCGCCAGCGGCGACTAAAGGCTGGGAGCGATGGCGCATCCACGCTGCGCTGCGGCGCGCTTGAGATCCTCATCCCAGGTGACAAGCGTGATGTCAGTACCGAGCGCGAGCGCGCTCGCGAGGTGGACGGCGTCGTATCCGCGCAATTCGTGTTCCTCGGCAAGCTCGCCCGCCTCCCGCGCGAGCGGGCCGTCGATCCCGACCAGTGCCAGTTCACTCTGCAACGACTCGAACTCCTCGCGCGCCCGACCGTACCCCGTGACGCTCAGCCGACGGCCACGGTGGGCGGCAGCGAGCGCCGCACGACCCTCGGGACAGCACAGGATGCTGGACGCCGCCCGAAGCCGCGCGCCCCACAGCTCGGCCACCAGGTCAGAGCCGGGCTCGACAATGACGAGCTTGACGAGCGCAGAGGTGTCGAAGTACAGGATCAGCGGCGCTGCTCGGCGACGAGGTCAGAAACCGAGCCGCGCGCGTTCACACGTGCCCGGCGCGAGCTGCGCGCACGTGCTGGCAGGGTGAGGAGACCTGGGCACTCGGTGTGCGTGGGCACTCGGGTTACGGTGGGATGGGGCACTACGGTAGTCCGAACGGGACGAGTCCCGGGTCCAGTCGGGTCGAGAACCTTGCTTCGCTCTTGAGATAGGTGGCAAACTTGTCCAACGCACTTGTTGGGCCGGTCACGTTGAAGACGACCTGTGTCGAGAGCAGATGGGGGTGCTCGACGATGTCGCATTTCAGCCGTAGGTTCTGTGCGGCTGCGAGCATCTGCGCCTCGAAGGATTTGCGGATCAGCTTGCCGATCACACACACGACCGGCCTGGTCTCGGTCGCCTCATCTGCTGTCTCCGTCCTATCGTCGGATGCTCTGGCTGCGGCAGCCACTCCGTCGTCTTCCTCGTAGGTGAGGGGAGGGTCGGTTTGGTGCCACTGCCGGCGGCTTGGCTCCCAGTGGCTGACGCGGACTGTGGCGGTGCGCTGTCCGCCGATCGCTGACTGGATCGCGTCTCGCGCGTCTCTGATTACGTTCTCGTTCGGCGCGTAGGCGAAGACGGTGCTCCCGTCGTGGGTCAGCACGATGTCGTCGCTGAGGGTGGAGCGGTGCATGGACTCCCCCGCGCTATTGCGGGCCCGGGTGACGAGCCCATCCAGATCAACCGGCTCCTGCAGGTCGATCCTCAGCCGCCAGTCCTTCTCAGCAGACATCTTCCGCATGCCGATCACGCCTGCCCGCCAGCCTACCGGACTCGTCGGCCCGTGGGAGCTTCCGGTGCTTGGCGCGGTCACCGCTCCCGCTGCCGTGTTGATCCGCCCCGACGGATACGTTGCCTGGATCGGAGAGCCAGCCGATCCAGGGCTCCCTGACGCGCTGACCACCTGGTTCGGACCGCCGACTGCGGCGTAGCGCACCGGCCTGCAAGATCGATCTGCAAGGAGTTCCGATGGACCCGATGAGCCTTCGGCGATCGTCCACCGCGGCGCTTCAGGCTTCGCCTCAGCGACCGTGTGCAGGCTCGCCCAGAACAGCCTGCACGGCCCTATGGTTATCCGATGATGATGTTGTGGATCTCAACGACCCGGGGCTCACCGGGATCGGCGCCGAGCTCGGCCATGATCGGCATGAGCGTCTCGCCGAACTTGTCGAATGACTCCTGCGAGTCCCACACATCGAACACGTGTAGTCCTTTTTCGCCGGCGAGCGCGCAGTGATAGGAGCGCCCGGGAGGAGCGCCTGCACCGGCCGCCTCCAGCCTACGGATCGCCTCGTTGTACTGCTCTACGGTGAACGACTCCGGTGAGAAGTAGAAGCCGAGTGCCATCGCAACTGCCCTTTCGTCGGGGGATTGAAGACGCAACCCTAACAGCGGCCAGACTCGCTCGCCGACCGCTGCTTCCGAGAGCGATGGCGGGAACCGAAGATGAGGCGCTGCTGGGTCCTGGATCGGACAAGCTGGGAGCACCCCGGAGTGACCGGGCGAGTCCCCGGCTGCCCGCGCTTTCGCTACGGAAGGAGGCGGTCACGCGGTTCGCAGTGCTTCGGTGGGCGAGAGGCTACGGGGCATCGCTGGCCGTCAACCCGCAACCCGCGGGCGGCCTGCACGCCGAAGTGAGGTTTCCCGTGTACAGCGGCGAGACCTGAGACCTGCCCTATCAGCCGAGCAGCTGCAGCAACTCCTCGCGACCCGGGCCTGGCAGCGGCACGCGCTCGTGTTTGCCAGCCAGATCGAGGATGCGCTCGGGCACGCCGGCTCGAGCGAAGGTCTCGCTCAACGGCGTCAGGCAGGAGCGGGATTCCAGGAAGGCCCTGAACAGGTCGGGATCGTGCAGCATCGCCGTGAGCAGCGCTCCCCGCAGGGCCTGCGATGGGTCACTCGGCCGTGGGGGCTCCAACCCGTTGCGCAGCGCCTCGATTTCGCTCAGCCGAGTGCGATCCTCCGCGACCGTCTCCCGATACCAGGGCGTCAATCGCTCCTCCGTGGCCTCGTCCCACGCCTGCGCGAACTCGAGTGGATCCTCCAAATGCGAGCCCACGACCTCGCGCAGGCACTTGGCGTGCAGCAGCCCCAGTGACATTCCGCGACCGAGCGAGGGGTTCGTGCACGCGCAGGCGTCGCCGAGCAGCGCGATCCCGGTGAGCAGGGGACGCCCGTCGCGCAGCGGACGGCGGTAGCGGTCGATCACCCCGCCCATCGCCATCAGCTCGCTGATCGGCTCGCCCTCCAGCCAGTGCGCGTGCGCCGGGCACGCCTCCACCACGGCGGTCCACGCATCGAGATCGCGCATCCGCTTCAGCGCTTGGTCGCCGCTGGAGACGTAGGTGGTCACCGACCACGTGCCGTTGTCCGAGGGGAGGGTCAGGACCGAGAAGGTCCCGATCGGCGCCAGCAGGGGGCCGAAGGGCTGCGGCGTCGTACCGTCCTCTGAACGGAAGTAGCGGCCGTAGTAGATGAATCCGGAATCCTCGGACTCTTCGTGCAGGGGTCCCACGTCCGCGTCGCTGCACCAGCGCGGCAGCTGCGAGCCCCGGCCCATCGCGTCCACCACGAGGTCGGCCTGCAGCGTTTCGCCCGAGTCAAGGCGCACGCCGGTCACGTGTGGCGTTCCGTTGCAGGCCTGCATGATCGGCTCCGTCACGGCCACGCCTCGGCGTATCTTCAGGCCGGGCTCGCCCTCCGCCGCCGCTCCCAGGACCTGCTCGAAGACCGGGCGGCGAGCGGTGCACGTCACGAACCGCTCATCGCCGGCCCGCGGACCGCGATCGGTCACGGTGGGGGGCATCAGCCCGAGCACATCCAGGCGCATGGCGCCCGCCGCGACGAGCCCGTCGAACACGTCAGGGAGCTCCTGCTCCAACACCGCGCGACCAGCGGGCTGCAGGAAGTGGGCCATGCGGAACTGAGTCACGCCATCGCGTGACCACTTCTCCCACGCCTCATCGACAGACTCGGGCACGGGCGCCGCGTCGCGCTCGAGCACCGTGACCTCGTGTCCGTCGCGCGCCAGCATCAGCCCGGACGCCAGCCCGCACACCCCGCCACCCAGCACGACGATCCGGGCCATTCGCCGCTCAGCCCCCCACCGCGCAGCCGCGCTGACCGTGCTCACGGGCGCCACCGCACTCGCGGGTGGCGCAGCACGGCTCGAAACGACAGAAGCTCATGCGGGCAGGAAATCTACCAGCAGCCGATTCACCGCATCCGGCGCCTCGATCTGCATCCAGTGTCCCGGGCCGTCCAGGCGCTCGTAGCGCCACGGGCCGGCGACGTTCGCGGCCGATCTGGTCATCTGGCCCTCGGTGAGCGCGAAGTCGCCTGAGCTCCACATGCCCATGGTTGGGGCCTGTATCGGTGGCGGCTGCAAGCTGGAGAGCAGAAAGCGCTCGGGGGGAATGTTCGCCCGGTAGTAGTTCAGACCAGGAGTCAGTGAGCCGTCAGCCTCCAGTCCGGCGATCGCCGCATCCGTGTCGGGGTGCTGGCCCCAAGCACGGAAGTTGGCCCAGTCATCGGCGGACAGCCACTGCTCGGCGACTCCGGCGAACTGGAACAGGAGCATGTACCACGACTTTTCGTATTGCTCAAAGCCCTCCGCGAAGAATGACGCGGGATGCCCGACCGACATCGCGACGAGATGGTCGACGCGTTCGGCGGCCATCAACGCGGTGGCCCACGCCACGCCGGCCCCCCAGTCGTGGCCCACCACGTGAGCCTGATCGGCGCCCGCCGCGCCGATCACAGCCAGCACGTCACCGACCAGCAGGTCCATCCTGTAGGCGTCCACCTCCGCCGGCTTGTCCGAACGGCCATAGCCACGCAGATCGGGGACGATGACCTTGAACCCGGCCTCCGCCAGCGCCGGGACCTGATGGCGCCACAGCCGCCCCGAGTCCGGGAACCCGTGCAGCAACACCACCGGGCGACCCTCGCCGGTCACCTCATACTCGATACCCACACCACCAACATCAACGCGCACGATGACCGCACCCTACCGCCCAGCGTGCCAATCACGCCTCCTCCCGCCCAGGCGCCGAGCGCCCGAGCGTCATCGCTCAGAGAAGGACGAGCTGGGTGGTTGTCGTCGACTGGTACGGTGCGTCGTCATGAGCTTCAAGCTCGCCCACCGGGACGATTGTCAGACGGCCGGCAACTGGCGGCTCGTTCGCCGCACACTCGAGCTGGGGGCATTCGGGATCAATGTCGTCGAGATCCCTCCCGGCGAGCAGATTCCCGAGCACGACGAGACCGACCGCGACCAAGAGGAGGTGTTCTTCGTCCTCGGCGGCAACCCGACGCTGGTGATCGACGGTGAGGAGCATCCCACGCATGCTGGGACGTTCGCGCGGCTCGACCCCGAGCACAGGCGCACCATGTGCAACGACGGCGACGAGCAGGCGAGCGTGCTCATCATCTCCGCGCCAAGGTCGAGCGGATACGAACCCATGGACTGGGCATGAACAGCGCGACGGAGCAGCTGGGCGAGACGATCGCCGCCTACAACGACGCATGGAACGCGCACGACGTGGAACGGATCGCGTCGATGCACGCGCCGGACATGGTGTTCGAGAATCACACTGCCGGCGAGCGAGCCGAAGGCAAGGAGGCGCTCAGGCACATCGCCGGCATCTTCGAGTCGTGGCCCGACATCGAGTTCCAGACACGCAGACTTTACGTCCGCGAGGACCTTGTGGTGCAGGAGTGGACTGCAAGGGCGACCCACGTCAAGCCGCTGCGCCGCGGCGAGATAGTTGCTGAACCGTCGGGTGAGCGCATCGAATGGAACGGCATGGACGTGATCCCCTTCGAGAACGGTAAGGTCAAGCGCAAGGATGTCTACTCAGACTCGGTGTCGATCCTTCGTCAGGTTGGGCTGCTGTAGTCAGGATCCATGGCGGTAAGGACCGGTGCTGTCGGCAAGGCTTATCGATCACCACAGGAGGTTCGTCATGAGCACCACAACCACCGCAGTCCGTCAGATTGGCCTGATCTGCGTTCCCACAGCCGATCAGGACCGGGCGATCACGTTCTACGAATCCATTGGGTTCGAGAAGCGAACCGACATCGCGATGGGCGGCGGCTACCGCTGGGTGGAGGTGTATCCGCCCGAGGGAACCGCCGGGATAGCACTCGCCCCGCCGGCGCCAGGCAGCGGCGAGATTACGCCTACGCAGACAGGCATCACGCTGAACACCCAGGACATCGAAGCGGCGCACACACAGTTCAAGTCGCTTGACGTAGACGTTGACGCCGAGGTCTCGCGAATGGGCGACCCCGTGCCCCCCATGTTCTGGTTCCGCGACCCGACCGGCCACAGCCTGATGGTCGTGGAGCAGCCCTGAGCGCGAATGCGACACAGGGCGGTCGGGTCGCGGATCTCGTCGGACGGCACCGGGCCGAGCTGCACACGCACTGCCACCGCATGCTCGGCTCGGCGACTCACGCGCTCCGTTTCCGAGCGCTTGGCAGCGGTGCGGTCAGGTAGCGCTGGATGGTGGGGCCGATCGCGGTGGCGAGCCATGCGGGGTCGGCGGTTGCGATCGGCTCGATGGAGGCGATCTTGCGGGCCATCGCCAGGCCGACGATTTGCGAGCCTGCCAGCGCGGCACGGGTTTGTGGAGTGTCGGGTGCGGCGGCGGTGGCTATGGGTCCGAGGATCTCCCGGGTGACGAACTCGCGCAGCAGTCGTGCGGCGTCGTCGTGGGAGACGGCGCCGCGGATGAGTCCGAGGAAGCCTTGGAAGCCGTCGGGGCGGTCCCACAGCTCGACCAGTGCGAGCACGAGCCGGGTTCCGAGGGTGTCGCGCTCGCCGGCCAGGAGCGCGGCGAGGAAGGGCTTGGGATCGACCGGGAGTTCCATGGCGGCGGCGAACAGCTCTGACTTGCCCCCGAAGAAGTGGTGCACGAGCGCCGGGTCGACTCCGGCTTGGCGGGCGATCGCGCGCAGGCTGACGGCGTCGTAGCCGCGCCCGGCGAAAGAGTCGCGGGCGGCGTCGAGGATTTCCTGGCGTGTGTGGGTTGGGCCCGCTCGGCGTCCGCCGGGCATCAGTCGGTGCGCCGTTTGAGGGTGAGCGCGCCGAGGAGGATCGCGCCGAGGGCGAACCCGAGCACGATCGCCAGATCGCCCAGGGCAGCTGCGCTTGCGCCTGGTTCCTCGGCGAGATGGTGGATGCCGTCCACCGCGTAGGACATGGGCAGGATGTCGGAGACCGCGTGTAGTACGCCGACCATGTGCGCACGGGGAACGAGCAGGCCGCAGAGCAGCAGCTGGGGCAGGATCGTGGCTGGGAAGAACTGCACGACCTGGAACTCGCTGTGCGCGAATGCACTGGCGAGAAGTCCAAGGCCGAGTCCCAGCAGTGCGACGGCGGCTGCGAGGATCACGACCAGCGCGGTGCTGCCGGAGAGGCTCAGACCCAGCGCGCCGAGGCTCAGTGCCGTCACGATGCCCGCCTGGAGGGTGGCCAGCAACGTGAAGGCGAGCGCGTAGCCGGCAAGCAGGGAAATCCTGCTCAGTGGGGTGGTCAGGAGACGTTCGAGCGTTCCGGTCGTGCGCTCGCGCAGTAGCGCCACGGAGGAGACGAGGAACATCGTGACGAGCGGGAAGATGACCATCAGCACCGGGCCGGCCCGCTCAAAGCCGACGTGATTGCGGTCGTAGACGAACCTCAAGATCGTCATCAGCACAGCGGGGACGCCGAGCAGCAGACCGACCGTGCGCGGGTCATGGCGCAGCTGGCGCAGCACCCGCGTCGCGGTCGCTCTCGTGCCGTTCACGGTCGTTCCTCGACCAGCCGCAGAAATGCCTGCTCCAGATCGTTGGTGCCGGTGCGCCGGGTGAGCTCTGCCGGGGTTGCCTGGGCGAGGACGCGCCCGTCGCGCACCAGCAGCACCTCATCACAGCGGGCGGCCTCGTCCATGACGTGGCTTGACACCAGTAGCGTCACTCCGGCTCCGGCGAGCTCCCGAAACAGTGCCCACAGGCGCTCGCGCAGCACCGGATCGAGGCCGACCGTCGGCTCGTCGAGGACCAACAGCTCTGGTTCGCCCAACAGCGCCGTCGCGAGCGAGACACGCGAGCGCTGGCCACCCGACAGCGAGCGCACGAGCTGATCTGCGGCCGCCTGCAGGTCCACCCGCGCGAGCAGCCCATCGACCTGCCCGCGTCTCGCACCGGCGAGCGCAGCGAAATACTCGAGGTTCTCCCGCACGCTGAGGTCTTCATAGGCCGCCAGTGACTGGGTGCCATAGCCGAGGCGACTCCGCAGCCCAGCGCTGCCGGGCACCATCCCGAGCACGCTCACCTCACCGCGAACACGCCGCTGCACGCCGACGACAGCTCGCATCAGCGTGGTCTTGCCGCCTCCGCTCGGCCCAATCAACCCCGTGATCCGGCCTGCCGGCAGCCCAAACGTAACGCCGTGCACAACCTCTCGGCCACCGCGCCGCACGCTCAGATCGCGTGCCTCAATCGCTTGCTCGAGGGGGAAATTCATCATCTGATGAAATCATAGCAGTGGGCGTCGCCGCGGGGCTCGGAGGTCGGGTGCGTCCGGCGCTAGTCGCCTGTAGCGTACGGCGATCGCGAACATCACCTGCACGCTCGGCGCCCGGAGACACTCAGGCGGGATTTCTCATCCGACTCAGCTTGTCTCGGTCGACGGCAGCACACCACGAAAGGGAGTGAGCCTGAATGAAGACAATGACATGCAAACAGCTCGGTGGACCATGTGATTTCCCCCACCACGGAAAAACCGCAGATGAGGTGATAAAGGCACAGGACGCACATCTGAAGGATGCGGTTGCAAAAGGTGACGCAACGCACGAAAGTGCTTTGCAGGACATGAAGGGCAGGTGGAAGCATCCCGTTTCGGGTATGGGGTGGTACAGGAAGGCCAAGCGTGATTTTGCCGCTCTCCCCGAAGACTGATGTGTGCCGGCCCCCGCTCCAGCGCTGAGCGCCGTCGCGACACCGAGCAATCGGCTCGGCCACGACATGGATGCTGGCTGGCCGGTGCCATGCGCCCGCTCTTTGCGTCACCGGCTTTTGGTCCAAGTGAGGCCTACGCGCGCCTACGCATCCAGTCCGGGAATCGGCACGATCGGCAGCTCGCCGTGAACCTCGGCCAATCCGATCAGGTCGTTCCGATCCCTGGGCCGGTTGGCAAGGCGCTTGAAGCCCACGATGCTGGCCAGGCCGGCTACCAGGAACCCAACCCCACCGTAATCCGCGCGCATCGCTCGCTCGGCCACTGTCTCGTAGTCGAGCGGCGGAAGGCCGCCGCGGAGGATGTCGATTATCCCGGCGCGTGTCCTTGCTCTCAGATGCGCCTGGCCGACAAGGTGATCGTCACGTAGCGGCACGTCGTCACGAAGGCGGACGCCATCGAGAGCAAGGAGCGCGGCGAGCACACACAGGTCGTTGTCGGGGTCATCGGGGACCAGGAAGTCGATGTCCTCGGTCGCCCTGACGAAGCGGTTGGCGATGACCGAGAACCCGCCGACAACGACAAAGCGGGCATCTTCGGCGACCATCGCGGTGACGGCAACGTCAAGCTCAGGATCGAGGGCGGCCATCCGCTCTCTCGACGGCTCGCAGCAGCCCTGCAGCCTGGGCCGAGAGATGCTGTCCGCGCCGCAGCAGCTCACCGACCGGCGTATCTGCCGGTGGCGTCAGCGCACGCCGCTTCTCGTTGTTGAGCTCAGCCCACTCGGCTTCATGACCGGGCTCGAGCAGAGTGTTGCGAGGGCGGATGCTCACGACCCGAATTTTATCGGCCGCCGCGGGCGGCATTGAGGACGCTCCCGCCCATCGCTCGTCTCCCGACCCTGTGGTGCTACCGCGGCGGCATCCGCAGCGCGCCGTCCAGCCGGATGGTCTCGCCGTTGAGCATCCGGTTCTCGACGAGCTGGCAGGCCAGCTGGGCGTACTCGGCGGGGAGGCCGAGCCGCTGGGGAAACGGAACGCCCGCGCCGAGCTTTTGGCGGGCCTCCTCGGGCAGCGCGGCGAGCAGCGGCGTGTCGAACAGGCCGGGGGCGATCGTGTTGACCCTGATCCCGTACTGGGCGAGATCGCGGGCGGCCGGCAGGGTCATCCCGACGACGCCGCCCTTGGAGGCCGAGTAGGCGATCTGGCCGACCTGGCCGTCGAATGCGGCGATCGACGCTGTGTTCACGCACACTCCCCGTTCGCCGTCCTCGGATGGCTCGTTGGCGATCATCGCCGAGGCGGCGAAGCGCAGCACGTTGAACGTCCCGATCAGGTTGATCTGGATGATCGTCTCGAACGCCAGCAGCGGGTGGGGCCCCTTGGAGCCGGCCACCTTCTGCGCCCACCCGGTGCCCGCGCAGCAGACCGCGATGCGCAGTCCGCCCTCGGCCTGCGCGGCCCGCTCGACCGCGGCCTGCACCTGGGTCTCCTCGCGTACGTCGCAGGAGACGAACGGCAGTCCGAGCTCGCCCGCCAGCGCCTCGCCCTTCTCGGCGTTGACGTCGGCGATCGTGACGCTCGCACCGCGGGCGTGCAGGGCGCGGACGCTCGCCTCGCCGAGCCCGGACGCGCCTCCCACGACCACCGCTGGGGAGCCCTCGATCTCCATGGCGCGAGAGCCTACAGCGACACGCGACGCGAGAGGGTGAGCGCGAACAGCCCCTCGGGGTCGGTCAGCCAGCGCACGAGCTCCAGGCCGGCGGCTGCCAGGTCGCCCTCGCAGGCGCTCGGGTGTGAACTTGGCGCTGATCTCCGTGCGTATCTCCTCGCCGGCTGCGAAGTGCACGGGCAGGTCCAGTCCCCGCACGAGCGTCGTGTGGGCGCGCCGCGCGCGCAGGCGCATCTCGATCCACTCGTGCTCGCGGTCGAACAGGGCGACGTGGTCGAAGTCCTCGGGGTCGAAGTCCGCCTGCAGCTCGCGGTTGAGCACGCGCAGGACGTTGCGGTTGAACTCTGCGGTCACCCCCTGCGCGTCGTCGTAGGCCGCCTCGAGCACATCCGGGTCCTTGACCAGGTCGGTGCCCATCAGCAGGTGGTCCTCGGGCCCGAGCAGCTGGGCGATCTGGCGCAGCACGCGCCGGCGGCTGCCGGGCGGGAAGTTGCCGATGGTGCCGCCGAGGAACGCCACGATCCGCGGTCCGGCGGGCGGGGGCACCTGGTCGAGATGGCGCTCGAAGTCCCCGATCACGCCGTGCACGCGCAGCCCGGGATACTCGTCGGTGAGCATCCGCGCGCACTCTCGGACCATGCTCTCGGTCACGTCCACCGGGATGTAGCGCTCGAGCGTGCCGGCGGCGTGCAGCGCGTCGAGCAGCACCCGCGTCTTGCTCGCGGTGCCCGAGCCGAGCTCGACGAGCTCGATCGCGCCGGTCAGCTGCGCGATCTCCTCGGCGCTCTGCTCGAGGATCGCCCGCTCGGCCCGCGTGGGGTAGTACTCGGGCAGCTCGCAGATCCGGTCGAACAGCTGCGCCCCGCGGGCGTCGTAGAAGTGCTTCGGGGGCAGCTCCTTGAACGGACGCGTGAGTCCGTCGAGCGCGTCGTCGGCGAGCGAGCGTTCATGCGTGCCGTCCAGGTGCGAGTCGATGCGGATCGCCTCCTCGACGAGCGGCTGCTGCGATGCGGATGGCTCCATCACTCCTCCTTTGCCAGGCGCACACCCGCGAAGATCTGGCGGCGCAGCGGTAGGTCCCAGTTGCGGAACGTCGGGCCGGCGACGCGGGGATGGGTCGCCCACGAGCCGCCTCGCAGCACCCGGTGGGAACCCCCGAAGAACACCTCCGAGTACTCACGGTAGGGGTGTGCGACGAATCCCGGGTAGCCGCCGAAGTGGGAGCCGGTCCACTCCCACACCTGCCCGACGGCCAAGATCGGGTCCCGGTGCTCCTGGCTCCAGGTCGCCGCCCTCTCCCACTCGGCCTCGGTGGGCAGGCGCGCGCCGTGCGCGCGGGCGAAGGCGTCGGCCTCGAACCAGGAGACGTGGCAGACGGCCGCCTCCGGGTGGCCTTGAGCCACGGCGGCGTGATGGGTGATGTCGTACTCCTGCTTCCACGCCCAGCCCTCGTCAGACCACCACTCGCGGCGCTCGTAGCCGCCGCCCTCGCTGAAGCGCATCCAGCTCGCGTTGCTCACGGGAAGACGTGCGATGCGGAAGGCCGGCACCTCGACGGTGTGTCGCGGACGCTCGTTGTCGTAGGCGAAGCCCGCGTCGTGCGCGCCCATCGCAAACGGTCCGCCCGGGATCTCCACCCACCCCTCGTGTCCGCCGAGCGCTCGGAGTCGAGGCTCGCCGGCCGCCGGCAATCCCGCGATCGCCATCGTCTGTCGCATGGTCTCGCCGTGCTGGAGCTCATGGCGGAGCACCATCTCGCAGATAGTCCCGTCGCCGACCCCGCGGCGCTCGAGCGTCTCGGCCGTGCGCTCACGCACCGCCTCGAGGTACTCGCGCGCGTCGGCCGGCCCCAGGGCATCGATCTCACCGCGGCTCGCCCGCGGCGTCTCGAAGGCGTCGTAGACGTCCGCCAGATCCGGACGCAGCAGCTCGATGCCGCCGTGGCGGTGGGCGAGCCACAGGTCCTCATAGGCGGCGATGTGCCCGAGGTCCCAGACCAGTGGGCTCATGATCGGCGAGTGCACCCGCTGAAGGTCCTCCTCGCTGACCTCGGCCACGAGCGCGAGCGTGTCTGCGCGCGCCGAGCCCAGCGCGCGCAGAGCCTGCTCGGCGTCGGGGGAGAGGGGGGTGGTCTTGACCGCGCGGGCTGCCATGAGCAGGCTGTGGTGCGTCACTCTAGAACGAACCGGGCTTGCGGTGTTCCGTCTGCTGCATCGATCTGCTGCATCACCGGCACCGAGCTCGTTACACGACCGCCGGGTCAGGGGCCGTCGCTGCAATCATTCCAGCGGGCGAGGATCGGCGTGGCGTGCTCGTGGCCGAGGACGCAGATCGCGGCGGTGAACAGGCCGAGGCGGGCGCCGTCGGCCGGCGCGAGCTCGATCCAGCGGGCGCCCAGCACGCGCAGCATGTGACCGTGCGAGAACACCGCCACTGTTCCCTCGACGCTGCCGAGCTCGGCGATCACGCGGTCGGCGCGAACACCGACGTTGGGGGCGCTCTCGCCTCCCGGGCAGCCGTCGCGCCACAGGCTCCAGTCGGGGCGATCAGCGTGTATCTGGGCCGTCGTCAGCCCCTCGTACTCGCCGTAGTCCCACTCGAGCAGATCGTCGCGCACCTGCGCCTGGGCGCCCAGCCCGCACAGCTCGCAGGTTTCGCGCGCGCGTGTCGACGGGCTCACGAGGACCAGCGCGAAGCGCCGCTCGATCAGCCGGCCGGCGAGCGCTTTGGCCACCGCCCGCCCATGATCGGTGAGCGGGATGTCCGTGCGCCCGGTGTGGCGGCCGTCGCGGCTCCACTCGGTCTGGGCATGGCGGACGAGCACGACCTCGCGCTCGTCATCGGCGGTCTGTGCGCTCATCGGGCAAGACCGCCCGGCGCGGCCGCGTCGTCGACGATCACGGTCAGACGCTCGCGCCTGAGCAGGCTCGCCGGAACGTGGCGGCTCGGCTCGCCGAGCATCGCGGCGACCGCGTCCGCCTTGCTCGCGCCGGTGGCCAGCAGCAGGCAGGTGCGCGCCGCCCGCAGCACGGCCAGGCTCAGCGTGATCCGCTCGGGGGGCGGCTTGGGCGAGTCGGCGATGCCCTGGCAGATCTCCTGCTCGCCGGCGTCGAGCGTGCTCGCGCCGGGGAACAGCGAGGCGATGTGGCCGTCCGGACCGATTCCCAGGACGATCAGATCGAGCGCCGGCGGGCCGGGCTGCTCGGCCGACCGCGGCGCGACGCGCTCGGAGAGCGCCTGCGCATAGCGCCGGGCGCCCTCTTCCGGGCCGAGCTCGCCCGCCATGCGGTGCACCCGCTCCGGCGGTATCTCCGCCCCGGCGAGCAGGCTTTCGGCTACCAGACGGTAGTTGCTCCGCTCGTCCTGGGGCGCCACGCAGCGCTCGTCGGCGAACCAGATCTCAGCGCCGGCCCACTCGTGCGGATGCTCGGCGAGCAGCTCGTAGCTGCGACCCGGGGTCGTGCCGCCGCTGAGCGCCACGTGCGCCACGCCCCGCTCCCGGCGGGCGAGCTGCAGGTGGCGGATCGCCTCGGCGGCGGCGCGTGCGGCGACGGTCTCCGGGTCTGGACAGCTGGTCAGGCGGGTCACGCGAGCGTCGCCTACGCGACCATCGCCTGCGCGGCCCTGAGCGCGGGGACGTAGGTGGGGTCGCGCAGCAGCGCCTGGCGGATGCCCTCGCCGAGCACGCCCGTCTCGCCCCGCGAGGCTCCGGGGATCGTCCACTCGCGTTGCATGCCATGAGGGTCGCGCGAGCGCGCGTGCAGGCCGCCGGGACCGCGGTCCAGGTGCTGCTCGCGGCCCGATGCGGTCTGCACCGTGAGGCCCTCGAGGCCCCGAACCTGCAGGCCCGGAGCCGCCTCCAGGCGCAGGGTGAGATCCTGGCGGCTGGCGTGGGCCTTGCCGTGGAGGACGGTGCCGCTGCTCACCAGCGGGCTGATGGTCCAATCCAGTCGCGACGCCAGCCAGCCGACGAACAGCATCGCCGCGACGGTCGAGGCGGGGTGGTGTCGTACGGTCACACCGGTGATGGTGCGCAGCTCGCGCCTCAGCCACGGCGGATCGAAGCTCGCGGCCAGGCGCTCGCGCCAGGGGGTCGAGCGCAGCCATGCCAGATCCACGACGTAGGCCTGCTCGCTCAACGAGCACGCGCGGTCGAGCGCGTCCTTGGCGATCGGCTCGTCCACCGAGTCCACGAGCACCGCCTGGGAGAGGGCCAGCAGCTCGGCGAGGATCTCGTGATGGCCGTGGGGCGACCACAGCAGCGTTGGAAGGTCGGTGATGACCAGCGGGTCGGCGATCGTCAGCAGGTCGTCGAGGTGGCGGTCGCCGAGCTCGACGACCACGGTCTCGTGCAGCAGCGCGAGCTCGCCCGGGCGGGCGTCTTCGGAGGCGATCATCACCCGCGCGTCCAGGCGCTCCCGGCGCGGCTCGTAGGCGAGCACGACCATGCGCGAGGCGTGGTAGCGCCCGACCCCGCGCAGGCGGTTGGCGATTTCGCCGGCCCACTCGCGATCGACGAACGCGATCATGTTGAGCACACGCGCCGGCACGAAGCTGTCGTCTTCGGCGTGAACCTCGATCAGGAGATTCCGCAGCGCCGCTTCGATGGCGTCCGGCGTGGTGCCCTGCTCGCTCCAGACTGCGTCGCTGCGGGCGCTCATCAGATCGCGCGCCAGTGATCGCCCTCGCGCAGCAGGCGCTCGGCCTCCCTGGGGCCCTGCGATCCGGCTTCGTAGCTCGGCAGGGGACCTGGTTCGTCGGCCCAGACGCGGACGATCGGGTCGCAGATGCGCCACTGCGCCTCGACCTCGTCGTTGCGCGTGAACAGCGTGGCGTCGCCGCGCATCGCGTCGGTGATCAGCCGCTCGTAGGCCTCGGGGGACTGTGAGAGGAAGGCGGTCCCGTAGAGGAACTCCATGTTGACGGGGCGGATGATCATGCGCGTGCCGGGGATCTTCGCCCCCAGCCGCAGCGAGACGCCCTCGTTGGGCTGGAGCGTGAGCACGAGCTGGTTCGGCTGCACGCCGAGCGAGCCGTCCTGGCTGAAGGCCAGGTGGGGGACGGGCTTCAGCGTGACCGTGATCTCGGTGACCTTGCGCGCGAGGCGCTTGCCGGTGCGCAGGTAGAACGGGACGCCCGCCCAGCGCCAGTTGTCGACTTCGAGGCGCAGCGCCGCGTAGGTCTCGGTGTTCGAGTCGGGCGGCACTCCGTCCTCTTGGAGATAGCCGGGTACGTCCTCGCCGCCGGCGTGTCCGGGCCCGTATTGGGCGCGCAGGGACATCGCGGGGATCTCCGCGACGGTCGGCTCGGGAATCGCCTGCAGGACCTTGACCTTCTCGTTGCGGACCTCTTCGGCGGTGAAGTTCACCGGCGGCTCCATCGCCACGTGGCAGAGCAGCTGGAGCATGTGGTTCTGGATCAGGTCGCGCAACGCGCCGGAGCCGTCGTAGTAGCCGGCGCGAGAGCCGATCCCCAGATCCTCGGCCGCGGTGATCTGAACGCTGTCGATGTAGTTGCGATTCCACAACGGCTCGAACATGCCGTTGGCGAACCGGAACGCCATCATGTTCTGGACGGTCTCCTTGCCGAGGTAGTGGTCGATGCGGTAGACCTGAGCCTCGTCGAAGATGGCGAGCACGCGGCGGTTGAGCTCGCGGGCCTCCTCGAGGGTCGTGCCGAAGGGCTTCTCGACGATCAGCCTGACTTCGCCGCCCTGGTGGCGGGCGAGCTTGGAGCTCCCCAGCTGGGCGACGATCACGGGGAAGAAGCTCGGAGCGGTCGACAGGTAGAAGGCCCGGTTCAGCGGCTCGCCGGCCTCCCGCTCGAAATCGTCGAGCACCCTCGCCAGCGCCACGTACACGTCGTCGTCGTCGAAGGTGCCGGGGACGTACTTGACGTTGTCGAGCAGGCCGCCCAGGACGTCCTCGTCGGGCCTGCGCCGGGAGAAGCGACGGATCGCCTCCTCGCACTCGGCGCGGTAGTCGTCGTGCTCTTTTTCTTTGCGCGAGACCCCGACGAGGCGGAAGCGCTCGGGCAGGGCGCCGTCGTGCGCGAGGTTGTACAGAGCGGGCAGCAGTTTGCGCTTGGCCAGATCGCCGGTGGCGCCGAAGATCACGAGCGTGGTCGGCGCCACGGGCAGGCGCTCGAGGCCCGCGGTGAGCGGGTTCTCGGGCTCGGGGTGGCCGGTGGGCTTGCCCGGCGCGACGGCCACCGTCAGCTCTTTCCGGGGCGCTTGCCCGCGGCCGGCGCGCTCTTGACGGCGTGTCCTCCGAACTGGTTGCGCAGCGCCGCGAGCACCCGGTCGGCGAAGTCGCCGTTGCCGCGCGAGCGAAAGCGTGCGTACAGCGACGCGGTGATCACCGGGGTGGGCACGTCGTGGGCGGTGGCGTCCTCGATCGTCCAGCGGCCCTCGCCCGAGTCCTCGGTGTAGCCCTCGATGGCTTCGAGGTCGTTGCCGTCCGCTTCGAACGCGCGGGCGGCCAGATCGCACAGCCACGAGCGCACCACCGAGCCCTGCCCCCAGAGGTGCGCGATCTTGGCGTTGTCGAGCTCGAACTCGCACTTGTCGAACACGTCGAAGCCCTCGGCGTAAGCCTGCATCAGGCCGTACTCGACGCCGTTGTGGACCATCTTCACGTAGTGGCCTGCGCCGGAAGGGCCGAAGCGAAGCCAGCCGCGCCCCCCGATCGCCGCGCGGCTCTGCTCGTTGGTCTCCGGCGCCAGCACGTCGAGGATCGGCGTCAGACGCTTGACCGCCTTCTGCGGTCCGCCGACCATCATGCAGTAGCCGACCTCCAGCCCCCACACGCCGCCCGAGACGCCCACGTCGACGTATTCGATGCCGCTGCTCCCCAGCTCCTGCGAGCGGCGCTTGTCGTCGGTCCACTTGGAGTTGCCGCCGTCCACGATCATGTCGCCACGGTCCAGCAGCTTGGCGAGCCGGTCCACCGTCTCCTGGGTGGGCTCGCCGGCGGGGACCATGATCCACACGATCCGCGGCGCCTGCAGCTGCTTGACGAGGTTCTTCAGCGAGCTCGCCCCGGACGCCCCGTTCTTGACCGCCTGCTTGACGGCCTTCTCGTCGAAGTCGAACGCCACGATCTCGTGGTCGGAGTCGCGGCGGATGCGGTTAACCATGTTCCCGCCCATCTTGCCCAGCCCGACGAAGCCGATTTGCGTCACGGCGTCCTGCGCGTCCTTGGTCACAGCTTTCGGGGTCACAGCATCTCCTTGATCTTTGCGGTCAGTGCGCGCAGCGCTTGGGCGGGATCGTCTCCGTGCAGGCGCACGCGCTCGGCGGGCAAATCGAGGGAGCGCAGCGTTTCTAGGTCGCCGATCGCCTGCGCGTTCTTGAGCGTGGTGAAGGTGTCGGCCCCGCCCACCGCGCCGGGGATCTCCACGTCGGGGGTTCCGTCGTGGATCAGCTGCAGGAAGCGGCCGGTCCTGGGGCCGCCCTTGTGGAACTGGCCGGTCGAGTGCAGGAAGCGGGGGCCGTAGCCGAACGTGGTGGTCACCTTCCTCGCTTGACGGATCGCCGTGCGCAGCTCGGCGATCGCCCGGTCGAACTCGGGCGAGGGCTGGCTGTAGGCCATGATCGCCACGTACTGCGGTGGCGCCGAGTCGAGCAGCAGCGAGCGCAGCGCCGCCTCGTCGGCGTCGGCGATCGCCGGAAGCTCGTGCTCGGCTCGATAGTCGGCGAGCACGCGCTTGGTCGCATCCTTGGCCTGCTGGACGTTCGGCTGGTCGAACGGGTTGATCTCGAGGCCCCAGCCGGCGACAGCGACGGCGAGCTCGGCGAGCATGAACACGCGTCCGAGGTCGGCCGGACCGCGGGTGGGGATCGTGATCACGGGGTGCCCGGCGTCCGCGAGCGCCTGCACGCGGGCGTCGAGCTCGGCGTTCGGGGCGCCCAGGTCGGGCAGGTAGGCGAACACGCGGTCATCGCCATAGACGCCCGGCTCGCCGACGGGCTCATCGGCGACCGGCAGGATGCCGGTGCCGTGCTTGCCGGTCGACTCGGCGAGGAGCTGCTCGAGCCACAGCCCGAGGCCGGGCAGGGTCTCTGAGATGACGAACGTGAGCTTGTCGCGCCCGGCGCGGGCGAGCGCGCTGAGGGCGGCGCCCAGACAGACGGCCGCGTCCTTGCTCGAGGACCCTGCGGAGACGTTCTCCAGGGCGGTGTCCCAGGCGCCGGCGGCTCCCTCCAGCAGCGAGAGCGCGTCGATTCCCATCAGCGCGGCCGGCACTATCCCGAAGGCCGACAGGGCGCTGTAGCGCCCGCCGATGTCCGGGTCCCCGGCGAAGGTGTGGCGGAAGCCGTGCTCGGCGGCCAGCTCCTGCAGGCCCGAGCCGGGGTCGGTGATGGCGATGAACCGGTTGCCGTCGTCTACCAGCGAGAAGAAGTGCGCGAACAGCGACAGCGGCTCGATCGTGCCGCCGGACTTGGAGGAGACGATGAACAGGGTGTTTGCCCAGACGATCGCGTCCTCGATCGCGCGAATCCTGTCCGCGTCGGTCGAGTCGAGCACGTGCAGCCGCGGGCGGCCGTCGCGATGGGGGAAGCAGCGGCGCAGCACCTCCGGGGCGAGCGAGGAGCCGCCCATCCCCAGCAGCACGACGTCGCGCAGCTCTTCGTCGCGGGCCTCGGCGGCGAACAGCTCGATCGGGCCCAGCTCGGCGAGCATCCGCTCGGCGATCGTCAGCCAGCCGAGCCGGTTGGCGACCTCCGGCGTGGGGGCACCGCCGGCCGTGCCGGTGGTCGGTGCCCACAGCGTCGGGTCGCCGTTGCGCAGTCGATCCGCGACCCGAGCCTGTTCGGCGTCCTTGACCCGATTGTCGATGAGCGCTCTGAGCGGAGCGGGGATGCGGGCCTGGACGGTCGGGGTCTGCTCGCTCACGCGACGATCGTAGTGGGCACGGCGCTGGTATAGGTTTCCGGCGTCGTGAATCGAGCCCAGCCCTCCCAACGACCCGACCGCAACCTCGCGCTGGAGCTCGTTCGCGTGACCGAGATGGCGGCTCTGTCGGCGGCGCCGCTGGTTGGCATGGGCGACAAGGAGGCCGCCGACCAGGCGGCTGTCGACGGCATGCGCTACATGCTCCACTCGGTCCAGATGGACGGCGTGGTGGTGATCGGCGAGGGCGAGAAGGACGAGGCGCCGATGCTCTACAACGGCGAGCCGATCGGCGACGGGTCTCCGCCGCAGGTCGACATCGCGGTGGACCCTCTGGAGGGAACGACGCTGGCGGCGCACGGTATGCCGAGCGCGCTCGCGGTGATCGCGCTGTCGGCCCGCGACACGATGTTCGACCCCGGCCCGTGCGTGTACATGGAGAAGATGGCCGGCGCCCCCGAAGTCGCCGACCTGCTCGACCTCGACCGCCCGCTCGGGGAGACCGTCGAGCTCGTGGCCGAGCGCAGGGACTGCCCGATCGGCGACGTGATGGTGGTCGTGCTCGACCGTCCCCGCCACGAGCAGGGCATCGCGGCGATCCGCGCGGCCGGCGCCCGCGTGCGGCTGATCTCCCACGGCGATGTCTCGGCGGCCCTGCTGGCGGTCACCGAGCGCTCCCCGGTCGATCTGCTGTGGGGTATCGGCGGCACGCCCGAGGGGGTCATCTCGGCGGCGGCCGTCAAGTGTGTGGGCGGGCAGCTGCTCGGCAGGCTGTGGCCGCGCGACGAGGCCGAGCGGACCGCCGCGCTGCAGGCCGGCTATGACCTGGAGCGTGTGCTCGACCGTGACGACCTGGTGGCCGGCGAGGACGTGTTCTTCTCGGCCACCGGGATCACAGACGGGGACGTGCTGCAGGGCGTGCGCTACCCGAGCGCCGGGGGCGCCACGACCGAATCGCTGGTCACCCGCTCGCGATCGGGGACGATCAGGCGCATCAAGGCGACCCACGATCGGGCCAAGCTGAGGGCGATCGGCGGCGAGCGGCTGTGAGCGCTCGCATCCGAGGGCTGTGGGGGCGGGCATCCGGACGGAGCTGCCGACGATATCTCCCTTTTTCAACTCCGTATAACAATGGTTATACGGTCATAGACCGTTGAGCCGCCGGACCCGCGACTCCGCCAGGTCCAGCCTCACGAGCGAGCGCAGAAAACCGTAGGTAACGACTACGTGGATGCGCGACTGCGTCGCGTTGTACAGCCGGCGGCTGAGTTTCGAGGCGATCGAGGGATAGAAGTTGGCCACCTCGACCTCCACGTGTAGACGCGTGTGGCCGGGGTCCTCGCCGGGAGCTCGGCGGACTTCGATCTGCAGGTGGCCGCGGCCGTTACGCCCGCGCCTGGACACGAGCAGGCCGCGCGCGATCCGCCAGCGCACGAGCCCGCGCGCGGCGTCCATCTCGTATTCGGGCGCCTGGAAGGTGAGCAGCTTCAGCGGGCGGGCGATCAGCACCACGGACCGCTCGCCCTGGGTGTAGTGCACGCGGATCAGCCCGAGCGTCACGCGCGTGAGAAAGCGCCAGTAGGTGCGCGCAAGCCGCTCGAGGTGCGCGGGCGTCCAGATCGCCCTCAGCGCAGCCTCCTCGATCACAAGATCGGCCCTCTGCACGGAGCGCACGGCGCCGGTTTCGCGGTCCACGGAGGTCGCGTCCTCGAGATCGACGATCGCCGCTTGCGTCGAGGAAGCCGCACTGCTCCGCCGAGCCCGCATCAGGCCCGCCCCCAGGCCGGCCACGAGCACGACCGCAGCGGCGAGCGCGATCCACACACCGGTCATGTCGGTCTCTGGCTCCCCACGGCTCGCTCAGGCTATCCCCGCGGGCGCCCCGACAATGGCGTCCCCGCTTGGTGGTATTCAACGTGTGTGAGTGGCGATCTTCCCAAGCATCCGACTTCGCGGGCGCGGCCGGTCGCCGATCTGCCGCTGGACCCCCTGCTGGCGCGAGCCGAGGAGCTGGCCAGGCGGTGGGCGATCGCCCTGATACTCGCCCGACCGCTCAGTCGAATCGGCGATATTCCGCTCGAGGTCTGGGCGGGGGACGCACCCACCCTGTGCGCGCAGATGCTGCGGGCACTGGACTCGGACGCCGAGCTCGATCGGTTGACCGGAGGTGGCGCTCCGACCGGGCGCGAGCAGTCCGCCCCGGCACGCCGTCTGGTGGCGATGGCGGGCGCGCGGGACGCCGGGGAGGCTGTGGAGGCGGTGGAGGCGCTCCGGGGCGTTCTGTGGGAAACACTGCTCGAGGACTTGCGAGGAGCGATGTTCGACCGTGCGCCGGTGCGTCAGGTGGCCGATCTCGCCGATCGTCTGTCATGCGTCTGCGCAAGCGTTCTCGCGGTGGCGATCGTCGCGGTCGGCGTGCCGGAGTCCGACGAGGCGAAGGAGCATGAGACGGTGGTGGCGTCTCCTCCGCCGCGCGAGGCCGGAGGCACCGTCGCAGAGTCCATGCCCGGCCGGGGGGTGGTCATCGTGGATGAGCGCCCGCAGGGACCCGTCCCCAAGAGCAGGGTGGATTCATCTCGGGAGGCGGGCACGTCCGCGCCCGAGCGTCCGCCAGGGCGTCCTCTGTCATGGGACGAGTCTCCGCCCGTGCCGCCCCGGGCGCGCTCGGGGGAGATCGAGATCCGCGACGAACGCGGCGAGCAGGGTCCGTCGGCGTGGACGCGATCGATTGGGCGTCATCTGGAGCGCTTCACGCAGGATGGGCTGCCCTTCGTGGTGATGCTTGTCGAGATTCTCGGCATCGAGCGCCTGCGCCGGGAGGAGCCTCCCGAGGTGCTCTCCCGGCTGGTCGATCAGGTGCATGACGCTCTGGCTGCGGAGATGCGGGAAGGGTCGGGCTCACTCACCAACGAGAGCCCCGGAAGGTACTGGCTGCTGGCTCCGAGGGCCGACCGAAGCGACGCTGAGAGGCTGGTCGAGCGGTTGGCGCGCGCGGTCCGGTGCACGACTGCCCATCGCGGGTCCTCGCTCGCGGTGGCGATCGGCACGGCGGTGTGCCCGGAGGATGGACGCGAGGCGGCGGCCCTGGCGGCCCATGCGGACGTTGGTCTCTACGCGGCGCGCTCTGCGGCGCGCGCGCCGATGGCCAGCCCGACGGGCGCGGTGGACGAGCGCGCCTGAGGACCGGCCAGCTGCTTTCAGCCGGCGGCGAGGGCGCCGCCGGCGAGCGCTTCGCTCGAGCCGGAGCCGGACGGCAGGCCCAGCGTGGGCGTGTTGGGGGCGCTCCCGACCAGGTGGGTGCCGATGCGGACCGTCTCGGTGATGTTCAGCGCTTGGGCGGCGCCGGCGGTCAGGTCCCAGTCGGCGCCGTGCCCGTACGGGCCGCGGTCGAGCACGGGCACGGTCAGGGCCTGGCCGTTGTAGCGGACCTGCACGAGCGTCCCGCAGGGGAGCGTGCGGTTGGCCACACCGATCACGCTCGGCGTCAACGTCTGTCCGCAGGCCGTCTGCTTGCCGTAGAAGCCCGGGCCGAACCAGGTGGCGATTCCGGTCGTGTGGATCGGAGCGCTCGCCGGCGGCGAGCCGGCGGAGGCGCCGCCGGTGTCGGCGAACGCGTTGACCGCCGGAGCGGCCAGGCACGCCGCGGCGGCGATCAGGGCGAGCGAAGGCGTAATGGTTTTGAAGGTGATTCGCATAGTCTTCGGGCGCCTACGGGGTGAGCTGACGGGCTCGCGCGGCACTTGCGTGCGGCGCTACGGTCCGGCCGGACCGATTCGCCCCGGCGGCTCGACTTCGAGCCGCGTTGGGTCCCCCGTCTTCCACAGCCTGGGCCGTGGAAGCTCGGCGTGGGCGCCAGTATACAGATCGCTCAGGAGAGGGGCAGGCGGGCGAGGACGTCTTTGAGCAGACGCTCGCCGGTGGAGACGCCGGCCTTGGCCAGCTCTCCGACGAGCTCGGCCGCCGAGGCGATCAGCTCGGCGCCTCCGGGCGGCTGGATCGATCCGCTGGCGCTTTCGGCCGGGCACTCGTAGCCCTGCCTGGGCACTGGCTCGGGGTCCACCGGGCGTCGCGGCGCGTTCGCGACGCGACGCTTGGGTGCCTTGGGGCTGCGCTGCTCGGCTGCACCGCTGCGCTGCTTGGCTGCACCGCTGCGCTGCTTGGCCGCGCTGCTCGCCGCCTCGCGGGCGGCGGCCCGCCGCGGGCTGGAGCGTTGAGGACGCGTGCGGGGCAGGTTGGCGAGGACGCCCCGGCTGTCTCGCGGAAGGCCCGAGGTGCGTTTGCTCTGGTCTGGGTCGGGGCCGCTCATCGGGACATCATTGCTTAACGCGAATAGCGCCAAGAAGATCGCAGATCCCCCTGATATTCCAGAGCGACGCGTTAGCATGATCGCTTGAAGGACTGCTCGGGAGCCGCGCCTACGGTGTAACGCTGGCGAGGCTCCGACCGTACTTCTGCGGTGTAGTCGTCTTCAGCCATAATCTGGCAGGGCCCCAAGCGGCCGCGTCGGGGCCTTCGATCGAGCGAGGAATGGAAACACGATGTCAGTAGTCGAGCTTCAGGAGCTGGATGAGGTCAAGGGCCTGCTGGCCAAGGGGCAGCAGGTTGGCGTCCTCTCCTACGCGGAGATAACCAAGGCGGTGTCCGAGCTCGATCTGGACGAGTCGGACGTCGAAGAGCTGCACGGCTTCTTCGAGCGCTTGGAGATAGAGCTCGTCGAGGACATCGATCCGGCGATCGCGGCCTCCTCGGAGGTCGAGCGTGCGCCCGACAAACGCGGCCGGCGCAAAGCCAAAACCGCGCTCGACCTCAAGCCGGACATGACGACCGACTCGCTCCAGCTGTTCTTGAAGGACATCGGCAAGGTCCGGCTGCTGACCGCCCAGGAGGAGGTCGATCTGGCCAAGCGGATCGAGCGCGGCGATCTGGACGCCAAGCAGAAGATGGTCGAGTCGAACCTGCGGCTGGTCGTCTCGATCGCCAAGAACTACCGCAACCAGGGGCTGCCGTTCCTCGACCTGATCCAGGAGGGCACCCTCGGCCTGGTGCGGGCAGCGGAGAAGTTCGACTACCGCAAGGGCTTCAAGTTCTCCACCTACGCCACCTGGTGGATTCGCCAGGCGATCGCCCGTGCCCTGGCGGACAAGGCCCGCACGATCCGCATCCCCGTGCACGTGGTCGAGAAGCTCAACAAGATCGGCAGAGCCGAGAGGAAGTTGGTGACCGAGCTCGGGCGCGAGCCGACCGCGGACGAGATCGCCGAGGTGACCGGCATCGACCCCGCGGAGGTCGACTCGATCAAGCGCTCCGCGCAGGCTCCGGTGTCGCTCGAGAAGCCCGTTGGCGACGAGGAGGAGTCCGAGTTCGGCCAGTTCATAGCCGACGAGCGGGCCGAGTCTCCATACGAGCGCGCCGCCGAGATCCTCACCAAGGAGGCGCTGCGCGAGGCCCTCGAGAACCTCTCCTACCGCGAACGCCGCGTGCTCGAGCTGCGCTACGGACTCGGCGGCGAGCACCCCCGCACGCTCGACGAGGTCGGCCGCACCTTCAACGTCACCCGCGAGCGGATTCGTCAGATCGAGAACCAGTCGCTGAAGAAGCTGCAGTCTCTGGCAGAGGCCCAAAAGCTCCGCGACGTGGCCTGACGAGCGCCTCGGCTCGCCTGACGGAGTCCTCGATCGCTTCTCAGGAGTAGAACGTCCACGGCTTTTGCCGGGATTCAAGCCTTGGCGAAGGCCTGCCGATCAGCTCAGCATGTTCGACGTCAAGGCTGCGCTGCGTGAGCTCGTCAAGAAAAGCGGCTCGGATCTTCACCTCAAGGTCGAGTCGGCGCCCCTGTACCGCGTGAACGGGGATCTCGCGGTGGACGAGGGAGCCGAGCCGTTGAGCCCGGCGGACACCGAGGCGGCGCTGAAGGACCTGCTCACCGACGAGGCCAAGCTCAAGGAGTTCGCCCAGGAGCACGAGGTCGACTTCTCCTTCGAGATCCCCGACCTGGCGCGCTTCAGGATCAACGCTTTCCAGCAGCGCGGAGCGATCTCAATGGCCTGCCGTGCGATCCCCCACAGGATCAGCACGATCGAAGAGCTGGCGCTGCCGCCGGTGATCAAGGAACTGGCGGAGGAGGAGCGCGGGATCGTGCTGCTGACCGGCACGACCGGATCGGGCAAGTCGACGACTCTGGCGGCGATGATCGATCACATGAACTACACGATGAGCAAGCACATCGTGACGATCGAGGACCCGATCGAGTTCGTGCACAAGGACAAACGCTCTGCGATCAACCAGCGCGAGGTCGGCATGGACACGGCGTCCTTCAGGCGCGCCTTGAGGAGGGTGTTGCGACAGGACCCCGACGTGATCCTGGTCGGCGAGATGCGCGACGAGGAGACCGTCCAGACGGCGCTGTCGGCGGCCGAGACCGGGCACCTCGTGCTCTCGACGATCCACACGGTCGACGCGACCGAGTCGATCAACCGAATGCTCGACTTCTTCCCGCCCCACCAGCACGGTCAGGCGCGCAGCATGATCGCGGGCACGGTCAAGGGAGTCATCTCCCAGCGGCTCGTGCCCGGCGCTGACGGAGGACGGGTGGCGGTCTGCGAGATCCTGCGGATGACCGGCCGGGTGCGCGACATGATCGTCGATCCCGGGCAGACAGGCAAGCTCGTCGAGGTGATCACCACGGGCAGCTATTACGGCATGCAGACCTTCGACCAGGCGCTCTACGGCCACGTCAAGGCCGGGCGGGTGACCTTCGAGGACGCGATGCGTGTGGCATCGAGCCCGCACGACTTCAAGCTGCTGATGCAGGCCGAAGGACGCACGGGCACGACGATGGAGGATGTGGCTGCGGTGGAGGCCAAACGCGAGCCCGACTCCACGGAGTCGCTCGTAGCCTGATTCGCGCGCTCGCGGGCCTCGATCAGGTAGTCGGGCCAATACTCCTTGCCTCGGCTGGTGCTCGTGCGGTGACTCCACGGCGGCGCGCCCACAACACTTCAGTTGGTAAAGTAACGGTTGAAATGGCCGTCGATGAGACATGTCCGGTGTGCAGGACCGCTGAAGTGGTGTGCGGCAAGTGGACGTTGCTGCTCGTGCGGGACCTCGCCGATGGTCACTCGCGGTTCTGTGAGCTCGAACGCTCGCTGGCGGGGATCAGTCCCCGCACGCTGTCCCTGCGCCTGCGCGCACTGGAGGAGGAGGAGATCGTCGAGCGCCACACCTTCCCCGAGGTGCCGCCGCGTGTGGAGTACGCGCTGACCGAGAAGGGGCGGGCGCTGCTGCCGATCATCGACGACATGCGCGCCTACGGCGAAGTCTGGCTCGGCGAGGAGTGCGCCGAGCGCGTCGGCCAGGCCCTCGTCGTCGCCTAGCAGCCGAACCTGGGATCACACGCGGGTTCTAGATCGGCGCGACGATCACGGGCGTGCGGGTTGGGGCGAGGCTCCCACCCCTCGGCTCGGAGGTGACGAGGATCTCCTTGACGCCGCGCACGTCGCCCGGCACTGCGACCGTGGCGCTGCCGCCGGCGGTGACCGTGAACAGCGCATCGGTCGGCTGGGGGGCACCCGACCGTTTGACCCACACCTGGTAGACGCGGCCGGGCGCCGATTGCGGCATGCCCGTGATGTCGAGCTCGGCGTGTCCGCCGCTCACGCGCAACGATGCGCTCGCCCCCCGGGCCAGCACCTCGGCGCGGATCACGCGTGCCGGGCTGCTGCTGCCGGAGGTCAGAGCGATCACGAGGAGCGCGATGACCGCGGCTGCAAGTGCAGCGATGCCGAGCGCTCCTCGCCAGCGCACCCGGCCGAGCGCCGGGCGGCGCGGTGCGTGGACGGCCTCGCTCGATCCCCGCCTGCGAGCGTCCTGATATGCGCTCGAGACGATCTGCGCTCGCAACTCGGCCGGCGCGGCCAGCTGCGGGACGCCGGACGCCAGAGCATCGGCGGCAGCCTGCAGCGAGGCGACCGCATCGCGGCACACGGCGCAGGACTCCATGTCACGCTGGAACGCCTTGTATTCCTCATCGCTGAGGGCTCCGAGCACGTACGCTGCCGCGTTGCCGGCGCAAACCTCCGGGTCGATGGGGGGGACGCCCGTGCTCATGGAGCGATCTCAGCAGGGTTCCCGAGCGCCGTACGCAGCTTGGCCAGACCGAGGCGCATGCGACCCTTGATCGTGCCGACGGGGGTGTCCAGCATGGAGGCGATCTGGGTGTGGGTCAGACCGCCGTAGTAGGCGAGCTCGATCACGCGGCTCTGCTCTTCGGGCAGGCTGTCGATCGCCCGGCGGACCTGGCGCGCCTCCTCGCGGCGCGCGAACTCGAGATCGGTGAGCTCGGGCGCGACGAGGCGCTCGGCGATCTCCGCTTCGACGACGCGGCCGCGATCTCCAGCCGCCCGTTGGCGCAGGGCGTCGATCGCGCGATTGCGCACGCTGCCCAAGACCCAGGTGCGCACGCTGCCGCGAGTGCGGTCATAGCGAGCGTTCGTGCGCCACAGCGAGAGGAATGCCTCTTGGACTACGTCCTCGGCCAGCGCCTGCTGGCCGCACATCCGTCTGGCTAGCGAGTAGGCCGCATCAGCGTGGCGGTCATAGATCACCTCGAACGCGGCAGCCTTGCTCCGATATATGAGCTGCACGAGCTCCTCGTCGGCGAGCAGTCGCAGGCTGTCGGCCGAGTCGTCTCCACCAGCAAGGCTCGTTTGCGAGAGCATCCTTGCCATTCTTACGGTACGGACAGTAATTCGGATCACTCGGCTTGATCCGCCCGGCGATGATCCACCCGGCGGAGCGCCAGCTCAGAGGTCGATCGCGGTCGTCGCTAGGCATGAGTTCGAGTACGCATCTGTAATACGTACGGCGATCGAATCCGGATCACCGCGGACTGCTGCAGACACGGTGATCCGCCGATGATCCATAGCCCGGCGGTGTTCGTATGAACGGTCGATGTCTCAGATCTCCCGCTCGCTCTTGCGGTGGCTGCGCGGATCGCCTGCCCCGGCGGCGGGGACCGTGGCGCCCGCGGACCTGCGCCGGCGTGTGCTCGCTTCGGTGTATGACGAAGCCGAGCGCCCCGACCCCCGGGCCCACGTGCCGCCGATCCAGCCCTGGACGCGCCTCTCGCCGATCACGATCGGGCTGGTGGTCGCGGTGGCGGTTGGGCTGAGGGGCTCGACCGTGCCCGACCTCGAAGCGTTCGCCGGCGAGGTGGCCGCCTCGGTGCGGATCGTCTCGAGCGTCCACGGTGCTCGGGCATCCCTGAGCCGGTTCGGATCGGTTGCCCAGCTGACGGTGTCCGGGATGCCCGAGCCGCCGATCGACGAGACCTACGAGCTGTGGTTGGACCGGACGGCCGGACCGCCACAGCCGACCGACGCGCTGTTCACTCCCACTCGCGGCGGGGACGCCACTGTGGATGTTCCCGGCGGCATATGCGGGGTTCGGGAAATGATCGTGGTCAGCGAGCCGCTCGGCGGCAGCTCGAGCCCGACGAGCCCGGCGCTGTTGCGCGTGGTCCTCTCGCGCGGTCCGTGAACGACCCCTCGGCAGGAGCCGGTGTCACCCCCGGCGAGGCGCCCGGGCGCGACGCAAGACGCAGTGCGCGGGCAGGAGGGCAAACGGCGAGGGCGAAGTCAGCGCACCATGCGCTCACTCCAGCTCCGGTCAGCGTTGAGCGAGTTCGTCGAGGCGGCCGCCGAGCTCCTGCACGCGGAGATTCTCGCCGGCGCCGAGGTTCCCTTCGAGCTGGAGCCGCGGACGCGGCGCCGTGGATCGGGCGGCGCGGCGCTGTACTGCTATCGGGCGCTCACCGGCGAGTTCATCGCCGATCGTCAGCCGGAGCTCGAGCGCCTGCCCGCGCACGGGCAGGCGGCGCGGCTGCTGGAGGAGTTCGACGGACTCGACCGTTATCTGGGAAGCGTGAGTATCGAGCTGCCGCGGGCGAGCGGCAGCGCCCGCGCGGGCGCTGCGCTGCGCGCTCTGCTCAAGGAGGTGTTCGAGGAGCAGAGCGACTTCGAGCTGCGCCCCGAGCGCCTGCACGCGGCGCTCGCGCGCCTCGAACAGACGGCGTATGCGAGCCCGACCGAGCTGACGCTGGTGGCGAGCCTGCACGGCGTCCTCATCACCTCGGCCGAGCTGTCGCTGGCCAAGGGCCTGACGATCGCCCACCCCGAGGCCCTGGACGGGTTGCCTGAAAGCATGAGGACCGCTGAGGCCGCCGGGTCCCTCGACCATCTTCTCGTCGTCCTGGCCGCCGAGGAGGAGGATCCACGCGAAGGGGTGGCCCGAGGCTGCGAGGTGCTCGAGGATCTGCTGCGCGCGCTGAGGCTGTTCGGCGACGGTCGCGTGACGCTCGGCGCGCTCGCCTGGGCGCGAGCAGGGGGGGGCGCCTGGAATCCGCTTGCGCTCGGAACGGGCGGCCGCCCGGAGGGCATGTTGGTGGTGAGAGCCGAGCAGGAGGACGAGCTGCGCGCGTTCTGCAACCTGGTCTCCCGTCGCGCCCCCCACGGAAACGATCTGGCTTGGGCGCTCGGGCGCTTCGAGCGCGGCTGCGAACGCGACAGCCCGTACGAGGCCTTGACCGACCATCTGCTGGCGCTGCGAGCGCTGCTGGAGCCCGAGGGCGACTCCAGCGGGATGCTCAGCAGGCGCCTAGCGGTGCTCTGTGCCGCGCCGCCGCAGCAGGCTGAGCTCTCCGAGCGGATCGTCCAGACGCTCGCGCTCGAGCGTTCGATCGTGGCCGGGACCGCGGTCGAGCACGCCGGCGGGCAGGCGCTCGCCAGCGACATGGCCGATCATCTGCGGGCGCTGCTGAGGGACGTCATCTGCGGGCACCTCTCCCCCGACCTGCGCGCGTTCGCCGACGAGCTGCTGCGGGACGCGCAGGAGCCTCCGGAGCAGGCGTCCCCGGTCGAGGCGTCCTCAGGCGAAGAGATGCTCGGCGATGGAAGCCAGGCCGAGGAGATCCTGGACGTCTTCATCTAGGTCCGGGACGATGATCGGGTCGGGTTCGTGCAGGGCGTCCGAGAGCCGGGCGACGGTCGCCCGGTCGCGCTGAACGAACACGTCGAAGTCTGAGAGGTTGCCGGCCACGCGGGCGGCCAGGCCGTCGCCGAGCTCGGGTGCGAGCAGCGCCTGGACGTCCTGCTCGGAGTGCCCGCCGAGGCCGTCGAGACGGACCCGGTTGAGGATCAGCGCCGCCCGTCTCATCCCCAGGGTGGCGAGCCGCTCGGCGAGGAAGATTGCCTCCTCGGACGGCTCGGGCTCGGGCGAGGTGACGATCACGAATGCGCTGGTGGGGTCGCGCATCAGCCCTGCGACGCTGCGCGTGCGCTCGCCGAAGCCCTCGATCACGCCCGACAGCGAGCGGAAGAACGTGGACAGGTCGCTGAGCATGTCGATCCCGGTCACCCGCGCAAAGATCGCGAACACCAGGCCGGTGCCCCGGCCGAACAGGCGGGCGGTGAGCCCGCCGGGCGCCATGAACACCTGCAGGGCCCGTCCTTCCAGGAAGCCGAGCAGGCGGGTGGGCGCGTCGAGGAAGTCAAGCGCGTTGCGCGACGGGGGCGTGTCGAGGACGATCACGTCGAAGTCGTGCTCGACGTGCAACTCGTACAGCTTTGCGATCGCGCTCAGCTCGTGCGAGCCGGCGACCGCGCTCGAGAGCTCCCGATACACGGGGTTCGCGAGGATCTCCTCGAGCGCTCGCTCGTCCGGTGACAGATGGGCGACGATCTCATCGAGCGTCCGCTTGGCGTCCAGCATCATCGCCCACAGCTCGCCCTCGACCCGGACGTCCTGAGCGGCAAACGCATCGGGGTCGATCCGCGTCGGCTCTCCGGAGAGCTCCTGCAGGCCGAGCGCGGCAGCCAGACGCTTGGCTGGGTCGATCGTGACCACCGCGACCTTCGCTCCGCGCGCGGCGAGCCCGAGCGCGAGCGCCGCCGAGGTGGTCGTCTTGCCGACGCCCCCCGCGCCGACGCAGATCAGCACCCGCTTGCCCTTCAGGCGCGCCAGCAGGCTGGCGGGGCTGCTGAGAGCGCGAGCGGTCATCCCCCGATCGTAGTTGCCGTGCAGGAATCGCCGTTCGCCATGCGAATACCCACCGGACGGCTTTCCAGCAAACGAGTATCGGAGCCCCCGTGGAAGGTAAGGCCAAGGTCATCGCATTCGCCAACCAGAAGGGCGGGGTGGCCAAGACGACGACCACCCTCAATCTGGCCGCCGCATTCGCGGAGGAGGGACACCGCGTGCTGTGCGTGGACATGGACCCCCAGGGCAACCTCACGATGTCCCAGGGCATCGATCCGGACACGCTCGAGAAATCGATGTACGACGTCCTCGTTCACAAGACGTCCATCCGCGAGGTGATCCGCAAGCGCGAGATCGACATCGCCTGCGCGTCCATCGATCTCGCTGGAGCCGAGATCGCGATGTCGACGATGATCGGTCGTGAGCGCGCGCTGCAGAAGGCGTTCGAGCCGATCCTCGAGGACTACGACTTCGTCTGCATCGACACGCCGCCCAGTCTCGGGCTGCTGACGATCAACGCGCTCACCGCTGCTGACAAGGTGATCGTCCCCGTGCAGTGCGAGTATCTGTCGATGCGCGGTCTGATCCAGCTCCAGAACACCCTCGCGATGATCCGCGAGAACCTCAATCCGGGCGTTGACATCGAGGGTATCCTCCCGACGTTGGTGGATTCGCGCACGATCCACGCCAAGGAGGCGATCGAGATCCTCGAGGAAAACTTCGGCGATCGCGTGTTCGCCTCCCGTATCCGCAAGACCGTCCGCTTCGCCGAGGCGCCCGTGAAGGGAATGTCGGTGCTCAAGTACGAGCCGGATGGCGTCGCGGCCCAGTCCTACCGGCAGCTCGCGCAGGAGGTTTTGACCAATGGCCAACGCTAAACGGGCGAGCATGCGCGAAGGGCCGCTCGCGGCGCTCTTTCGCAAGACCGAGTCGTTGGAGGCCGAGGAGCAGGCGGCCCAATCCGCCCCACCGGAGCATCCGCGCGAGAGCGGGCTGCCGCATCCCGCGCTGAGCGCCGCGGCGCCGCAGACGACGGCGGCCCAGGCAGCCGTCCCCACCCCGCAGGAGCGCCTGCGACACGCGTTCTCCGCGGAGATCCCAGAGAGCTTGATGGAGCGTCCCGAAGCGGAGCCTGCTCGCTCGCAGCCCGCCCGCTCAGAGCCCGCCCGCCCTGCGAGTGACGGCCACACGTACGAGCGCTCTGCTCCGGCGCGCCCCGATCTGCCCGTGGGAACGCCTGTCATCCGCGTGGTCGGGGTCGGCGGTGGGGGCGTTAACGCGGTCAATCGCATGGTCGAGGCGGAGGTCGAGGGGATCGAGTTCCTGGCGGTCAACACCGACCAGCAGTCGCTGGCGCAGTCGACGGCGGACATCACCCTGCACATCGGCGCCGAGTTGACCAGGGGCCTCGGCTCGGGCTCGGATGCGAACGTCGGGCGCGCGGCGGCGATGGAGGACTACGACCGCGTGAAGGCTCTGCTGAAGGGGTCGGACATGATCTTCATCGCGGCCGGCGCAGGCGGTGGCACCGGAACGGGGGCCGCACCCGTGATCGCGCGCATCTCCCGCGAAGTGGGGGCGCTGACGGTGGGGATCGTCACCAAGCCCTTCGGCTTCGAGGGCTCGCGCCGCAGCGCCCAGGCCGAGGACGGCGTGAGCGCGCTCGCCGCGGAGGTGGACACGCTGATAGTGGTGCCCAACGACCGCCTGCTCGCGGTGCTCGACAAGCAGACCGCGATGGTCGAGGCGTTCCGCGTGGCCGACGACGTCCTGCGCCAGGGCGTCCAGGGCATCTCGGACCTGGTCACGCTCCCGGGGCTCATCAACCTCGACTTCGCCGACGTGCGCACGATCATGCACGACGCCGGCAACGCGCTGCTCGGGATCGGCATGGGCGTGGGCGAGAACCGGGCGACCGAGGCCGCCCAGCAGGCTGTGTCATCGCCGCTGCTGGAAACCTCGATGGAGGGGGCGCGTTCGATCCTGCTGTCGATCACCGGCGGCACCAACCTGTCGCTGTGGGAGGTCAACGAGGCCGCCAAGTCGGTCTCCGAGGCCGCCCATCCGGATGCCAACATCATCTTCGGAGCGATGGTCGACGAGAAGCTCGACGACCAGGTGTGGGTGACCGTCGTGGCCACCGGCTACGGCGAGGAGGGCCGGCGCAAGCGAGTCGGCCAGCTCACCGAGCCGGCCGCCGGCGAGGTCCGGGTGCAGCGGACGGGCCCGCCCCGCCCAGCTCGGCGCGAGCCCCGTCGCGCGGGCCTTTCCGTCGACGAGCTCGACGTCCCCGAGTTCCTCCCGAACTTCTGAGGGCCGTCGGCGCTTCGCCATCCTGCGTCCTCGGTCGCTCGCGTGCCTGTGATATGGCTCTGCAATGGGCCGAGTTGAGAGGGGCGTTGTTGCCGCAGGGCATCCGCTGAGCGCGCAGGCGGGCGCGCGGGTGCTACAAGAGGGGGGCAACGCAGTCGATGCGGCGGTCGGGGCGATGCTCGCGTCGTTCGTGACCGAGCCCCTGCTGACCGGGCTTGGGGCCGGTGGGTACATCCTCGTTGCCGGTCCCGGCGTGCAGCCGGTGCTGCTGGACTTCTTCGTCCAGGCGCCCTCCGATCCACGATCCTCGGGCGACGGCGATGGCACGCAGGCCGAGCTGCGCGCGGTCGACGTCTCCTTCGGCGACGCCGCCCAGGTGTTCCACATCGGACCGGCGTCCTGCGGGGTGTACGGCGCGCCGGCGGGCGTGTGCGAGGCGGCCTCGCGCTGGGGGACCGTCTCGCTGGGGGATCTGGTGGCGCCGGCCGAACGGCTCGCACGCGAGGGGGTCGCGCTGAACGCCGGCCAGGCGTACGTCGCCGAGATCCTCGCCGACCTCCTGACCTCCACCCCCGAGTGTGCCGCGCTGTGGGCTCCCGACGGTCGCATCCTGCGCGAGGGGGAGATCCTGCGCAACCCCGAGCTGGGCGACGCGCTGGCGCGCCTGGGCGAGGACGGTGCCGAGCCCTTCTACCGGGGCGACATCGCGACGGCTGTGTGCGACTGGCTGAGGGCGCGCGGGGGCACCCTGACGAGCGGGGATCTCGCCGGCTACCGAGCGATCGAGCGAGAGCCCGTGCGGATCGGCTATCGCGGCCGCGAGATCCTGACCAACCCGCCGCCCTCGGCGGGGGGAACGCTGCTCGCGTACGCGCTGGCGCTGCTCGATCGTCGCCCCGCTCCGCCGAGCCTCACCGACGTCGTCGCGGCGATGGCCGCGGCCCAGTCCGAGCGCACGGCCGAGTTCGTCGAGGGGCTCGACCAGGACGGGTTCCTCGAGCGCTTCCTCGCCACTCGCCTGGGCTCGACCACGCACATCTCGGTGATCGACGTGGACGGGTGGGCGTGCAGCGCGACGTGCACCAACGGCGAGGGCTCCGGGGTGGTGGTGCCGGGGACCGGGATGCACCTCAACAACGTGATGGGGGAGGAGGACCTCAACCCGCTCGGCTTTCACCGCCACCCGCCCGGGCGGCGCATGCCGAGCATGATGGCTCCGTCGATGGTGATGAGCGCTGGCGAGGTCGAGCTCGTCCTGGGAAGCGCCGGCTCCAACCGGATTCGCTCTGCTCTGCTGCAGACGATCGTCGGGGTCGTCGACCACCGGATGCAGGCCCGCGAGGCGGTGGACGCTCCGCGTGTGCACTTCGAGGAGGGCGTCGTGTTCGCCGAGCCCGGAATCGACCTGCGCGGGCTCTCTGGCGAGACGCGGGTGGTGAGCTTCGGCGCGCTCAACCTGTTCTTCGGCGGGGTTCAGGCAGCCCAGCGGCGGGGGGCGACGCTGAGCGGAGCCGGCGATCCACGACGCGGCGGCGTGGCGGTCTGCGTGTGAGGGCGCGCGGCGCATCGCTCGTGGCCTGTGCGCTCGCGGTAGCGGTGCTCGCGGCCGGGTGCGGTGGGGGAGTGACCGCGCCGGACCTGTTCATCGTCTACCGCAGCGGCTCCACGCCGCACGCGCGCCTGACCCTGCTGGTCAACGAAGAAGGGGGCGTCAACTGCAACGGTGGGCCGACGCGGAAGCTGGACGACCCGCAGATCGTGAAGGCCAGGGACATCCAGGAAGAAATTCACGACGAGGCCTCGAGTCATCTGTATCTGGCCCCCAAGCCGGGCTCGGTGCTGAGCTACTACCTCCGCGACGAAAACGGGACGGTCCGCTTCAGCGACAACTCCGCCCACCAGCCCGCCGTCCTGCGCCAGATCCAGCTGTTCGTGCTGCAGACCGCCCAGCAGGTTTGCCGGTTGCCCGAATGATCAGGCCGGGCGCTTGCGCGCGGCGAGCATCAGGTTGTAGAAGACCGCGGCGGGCAGCCGCGACTCCAGCAGCCGGCGGTCGAGCTCCTGTAGCAGCAGGTAGCCGCGGTAGGCATACAGACGCCACGCCCAGGGCACCTGATCGGGGTCGGCGGTGGCCTCCAGCGTGCGGTTGGTCCAGCCGAACCAGTTGGCCAGCAGCTCCTCGCCGCTGACCCGCACCTGCTCGAAGCCGGCGGCGCGAACGACCCGGGAGAGCTCGGCGGGGGCGAAGGCGTGGACGTCGACGAGTCCCTCGAGCGCCGCATCGCCCGGATCGCTGCCGGTGTCCGGTGGCCGCCCGGCGCCGATCGCACGCCGCCACAGCGGGGCCACGGCGGTGGCGAAGCGCTTGGGAACGGTTGCCAGGCGGTCGCCGTAGCGCGAGGGCTCGCCGGCGAACAGCACGGTGCCCCCGGGTGCGAGCACGCGCTCGAACTCGGCGAACGCGCGCGGCAGGTCGGGGATGTGGTGGAGCACGGCGTGGCCGAGCACGAGGTCGAAGCTCGCGTCGGGGAAGGGCAGGAGCTCGGCGTTGGCGGGCTCGGTGGCGACGGTCAGACCGAGCCGCCGCGCGTTGGCTTTGAGCGCGTCGAGCATGCCCGGGGAGATGTCGCTGCAGGTGGCCTCGCCGACGAGGCCCGCCCGGAGCAGGTTCAGGGTGAAGTAGCCGGTGCCCGCGCCGATCTCCAGCGAGCGGGCGTAGTGGCCGGGCGCCCGTCCGAGGGCCTTGCGCACCTTGGCGGTGACCTGATCCAGGCCGAGCTCGCCGAAGTCGATCCCCCACTTGGCGTCATAGTGGCCGGCGGCCACGTCGTGGTAGCGCGTGTTGGCGCTGCGGATCTCCTCGGCAGTGAGGGCGGGCGTCACGGGGCCACCTTATACTCGCCCCCGGGTGGCGATGTCCGCGCTTCCTGCTTGATCGATTCAACCGCTCGCATCTCTTGACACCAACCGTCCATGTGCAGCGCGATCAGCCCGAGGGCGTCCCGCCGCTGGCGTTGACGGGCGAGCGCACGCTGCCGGACGTGCCCGCGGAGAACTACTGGTTTCGCCGCCATCTGGTGGTCTACGAGTGGATCGCGGCGCGTGTGCGGGGGTTGCGGGTGATCGACATGGCGTGCGGCGAGGGCTATGGCTCGGACGTGCTGGCCCGCTCGGCGGCGAGCGTGGTCGGCGTGGACGCCAACCCGGAGGCCCACGAGCACGCCCGGCTGCGCTATGTCCGTCCGAACCTCCGCTTCGCCCGCGAGCCCGTCGAAGGGTTCTCCGAGCAGGCCGACGCGGTGGTGTTCCTGCAGACGATCGAGCACCTGAGGGAACCGGGGGCGGTGCTCGAGCGCTTTCGCTCGCTGGTGGGGGGCGGTGGCAGCTCGCTGGCCGGTGCGGGAACGGTGTTCGTGTCGACCCCCAACGTGCTCACGCTGGCGCCGAAGGGGGCGCCGCGCTCGGGCAACCCGTGGCACGTCCACGAGTATCGCGCTGAGGAGTTCGAGCGGTTGTGCCGCGAGCGCTTCGCGGCGGTCGAGCTGCACGGCCTGTTCCACGCGCGCAAGCTGCGGGCGCACGAGCTCGCACTGCGGCTGGGCTGGGACCGGGTCCATCCCCGGCTCGGGCTGACGGGCCGCTTCTACGACCGCTTCACTCCGGCGATCGCCTGCTCGGACTTCGTCCTACGCGACGCGCGGGAGGCCGACATGGATCGCGCTCTGGACTTCGTGGCGGTGTGCCGGTCGTGAGTCGGCCCTCCGGGCCGGGTGTCCCGGGCGCCCGGCGGGATGTCCCGGGCGGCGACCGCGGCGCGCTGGCGATCGTCCTGCACACGCACATGCCCTACGTCGAGGGGTTCGGCACGTGGCCGTTCGGCGAGGAGTGGCTGTGGGAGGCGATCGCCGGCTGCTACCTGCCGCTGCTCGACCTGCTGGACGAGGGCGCCCCACTGACGCTGTCGCTCACGCCTGTGCTCTGCGATCAGCTGGAGGCGCCGGGGGTGCCCGAGCGCTTCGCCGAGTTCATCGCAGGGGTGCGCAGGTTCACGCACGAAGAGGACGCGGCGGGGCTCCGCGCGGCTGGGCACGAGCGTCTCGCGCGCGAGCTCGACCGCTCGTGGGGAGATTATGCGGGGGCGCTCGAGAGCCTTGGCCGGCGCGGCGGAGACCTGCTCGGAGCGTTCGCCCGCCATGCCCGGTGGACCTCCTCGGCGACGCACGCGATCCTGCCGCTGCTCGCCACCGACGCGGGCGTGGGAGCGCAGGTGCAAACGGGGGTGAGCTCCCACCGCAGGCGCTTCGGCGAGGGGTGGCGCGGCGGCTTCTGGCTGCCCGAGTGCGCGTACGCGCCGTGGCTCGATCGCGCGCTCGAGGACGCGGGCGTGAGGGCCGCGTGCGTCGAGCTGACCAACCGCTTCGGCCTGGGCGCGAACGAGCACCTGAGACCGATCGCGACGGGCGCGGGGATGCAGCTCGTGCCGATCGACCGGAGCACGATCTCGCTCGTGTGGAGCGACGGCGGCTATCCGGCGGCGGGCGCGTATCGCGACTATCACCACCACACCGTCCACCATCGCAACCCGTGGAGCAACGACGGCGGCGCCTACGACCACGCCGAGGCCCTCGCGCTGGCGGGGGAGCACGCGGCGGACTTCGTCGCGCGGACGCTCGCCCGCCTGCGCCAGGCCAACGCCTCGGCGCGCGCCGGCGCGGCGCTGCCGGGAGGGGGGCTGGTGGTGTGCGCCATGGACACCGAGCTGCTGGGGCACTGGTGGTATGAGGGCATCGCCTGGCTGCGGGCGGTCGTCGAGGAGTGCACGCGCCAGGGCCTTCAGCTGGTGCGCCTGGACGACGCGCTCGAGGGCATCGAGCCGGCGGGCATCGAGCTGGCGAACGGCGATCCGGCGACCGGCGATCCGGCGGACGGCGCCCGGTCGGACGCGCGCACGAACGCGGCGGCTGGGGAGCGGCTGCAGGCCCTCGAGCGGGCGAGCAGCTGGGGCGAGGACGGCGACCTGTCGACCTGGTCCGGTCCGGCGGTCGCCGAGATGGCCTTCGCGGCGCGGGCGGGAGAGCTGGAGGTCGTGGCGGCGGGCGAACAAGCGGGGCCGGCGGCCGTGCGCGAGCTGCTGGCGCTACAGGCCAGCGACTGGCCGTTCATGGTCTCCCGGGGCGTGGCCGTCCCCTACGCGGTCGAGCGCTTCGGCGCTCACCGCGAGGCGCTCGCGCGGGCGCTGGCCGCCGGCGAGCGGGCCGAGACGGCGGGCTTGCGCAACCTCGCCTGCGACGCCCAGCTCGGTCCATGAGCCCCCGGCCGTGAGGGCCATCGCCAGCAAATCCAAGATCGCTGTTTACCATGATCCGAGGCGAAGTCGCGTCCAGGTCTATGCCGCGACGGCACCTCTCCAGTACACGGTGCTGCGGGCCGGTAAGGGTTGTGATTTGACAGACGGCAGGGATCTGCTATACGGTGTCACCAGGCGTTTATTGTGACGCTCACGGCGAGGATGCGTTGACGGCGAGGGATGCGCCGGTGGCGCTTGTCGGATCATCGGGTCAACAAGGGATGGGGAGAGCGCAAGATGGGGAGAGTCGACGTGGCGGGCGAGTCCCGTACAGCCGGTCGGGCTGCGTTTGGAGACGGTCGCGAGGCGGTCGGCATCCTGTCGAGAGTCCGCGGGCTGGTCTTGCCCGCCATGGCGTCGCTGTGCGCTGCGGTCGCCATCCTCGCGCTGTCGGGCGCCCCGGCCCAGGCCGGCCTCGCCTATCCCTTCGACGCGGAACTCACCCCGTCCGGCGGCTCGTTCGGCAACCTTGAACCCAACAGCGTCGCTGTGGACGACTTCAACGGCGAGACGTATGTCGCCGACTCGAGCTCGGGTACCGTCGATATCTTTGAAACGTTGACGGGCACGCAGCCGGTGTCGGGGACCCTCGAAGGCTCGTCGACGCCGGCGAAATCGTTCGGCGGCGGCCATGTCGCGGTCACCGCGAACAACGCGACGGGCGACGTGTACGTCCTCGACTCGAACGACGATGTCGTCGACGTGTTCGACTCGTCGGGTGCCTATGTCTGTCAGATCACGGGCAGCGCCACGCCGTCGGCGAGCGAGTGCAACGGCCCCGCTGGGAGTGACACCCCGCCGGGCGGGTTTGTCGAACCCGAGGGGATCGCGGTCGACCAGACCAGCGGCGAAATCTACGTGTTGGACCCTGCAAACTACGTCGAAAACAAAGTGGATGTCGGATTTGTCGACGTGTTCAGCATGGCTGGTGCGTATCTGAGACGAATCGCGCTCGCGTCGACCCCTGGCTACGTGCCCGGGGGAGGCACGCGCGGGATCGCGGTCAGCGATTTCAACGGCGGCGTGTATGTATCGGATAACGGTGATCACAGCGTCAACGAGTTCAATGCGGCCGACGAATGGGTCGCCACGTGGAAGGGCGCGAACACTCCGGCGGGTTCCTTCGGCGAAGACGGCTCTGTCAGCGTCGCCGTCGACAACGAAAGCGGTTTGGTGTATGTCGGCGATTCCGAGCACGACGTCGTTGACGTGTTCGGAGCCGCGGGCGAATACGTCACCCAGTTCAGCCATTCCTTCAACGCGCCGGGTGGCGTCGCCGTCGATGAGGGCAGCGGCAGGGTGTATGTCTCCAACAACGAACCAGGTGTCGTCGACATCCTCGGGCCGGCCGTGGTCGTCCCCGACGTGGTGACAGGGGCTCCATCGGATGCGCGTCCCACCAGCCTGACCCTGAACGGCACGGTCAACCCCGACGGCGTCCCGGCGACCTCGTGCGAATTCGAATACATCGATGAAGTCGCCCTCAAGGAAGCAACCGGAGGCCTCGGCTACCAGCAGCTTCTCGGTTTCGGTCTCTCCGTCGAATTCCTCTTTGCCAACTTCGGCACCCGAGCGCCCTGTACGACACCCGCGGTATCGCCGGCCGAACCGTTGAACGGCAACGCACCCGTCGCGGTCAGCACGAGCCTCAGCGGCCTGCAGGAAGGCGCCATCTATCACTTCCGCCTGGTCGCCGGCAACGCCAATGGCGCGAACCAGGGCTCGCCGGGCGAAATCACCATGCCCACGCCACCGTCGATCGACGGGGCGAGCGCCGAGAACCTGGCCGCGAGCACCGTCGACCTGCGCGCGTCGATCAATCCCGATTCCGCGGAAACGAGCTACCGCTTCGAATATGGCACGAGCACGGCCTACGGGACGAGCGTGCCCATCCCCGACGGCGCGATTCCCTCCGGCTCGGCCGACGCGATCGTCACCCAGCACGTCACCGGCCTGGAAGCCAACACCACCTACCACTGGCGCGTCGTCGCCCACAACGTCGCGGGCACCACCACCGGCGCCGACCACACCTTCATCTACGACACCGCCGGCGCGGGTCTGCCCGATGGCCGCGCGTATGAGATGGTGACGCCCCCGCAGAAGAACGGCGCGCTAATCGGCGACGTCGTCATCGGGCTGCCTCCGGATATCTCCGAAGGCGGCTCGCGCGTGATCCTTACGGCGATCCAATGCTTTGGGGGAGCCCAATCGTGTACCGGCACCCGGCAGACCGAGGGTGAGCAGTTCCTGTTCACGCGTACGAGCGGCGGATGGGCCGAGACTCCGCTCGCGCCGCTCGCGAGCCAGTTCATAGCCAACAGCACCGTGCTTGTCAGCGCCGAAGCGGGCACCGAGCTGTTCAGCATCCCAATCCCGCCTACGGGCGCCGAATACTTCTACGCTCGTCAACCTGACGGGTCATTCCTGGATCTTGGCCCGACGACGCCGCCAACGCAGGAATCGCCATCCGGGCTCGCTCAGTACAATGGCTATAGCGAGGCTGCGACTGCCGATCTCTCGCACGTGGTCTTCCAGCAGGGTCCCAACTGGCCGTTCGATGAAACGCTGGTTCAAAGCGTCTCGCTTTACGAGTTCGTCGGGGCCGAAGACAAGCCGCCTGTTCTGGTTGGCGTGAGCGGTGGTCCGGGGAGTGACGACCTCATAAGCAAGTGTCGTACGGAACTCGGCTCGTCCTCAAATGGAAACACGCCTGGAGAGATGTCAGCTGACGGTGAAATCATCTACTTCACCGCCATTGCATGCGCGTCCGGTTCGGGTCTCAACGCAACAACGCCGGTGCCGGCCAATACCGTGTATGCGCGTATCGGCGGCGCGCGGACAGTCCAGATCTCGGCGGGGGGCGCAAACGCATTGTTCCAGGGCGCCTCAGCCGATGGTTCCCGGGCGTTCTTTACAGAAAGCGAAGGCCTGTTCGAGAACGAATGCCTGCCGGCCGCGCAGCGATGCGGGGCGCCCGCCGAACACACGGTGACTGACGTCTCCGCGGGGGACAGCAGCGGCGAAGGGCCGCGGGTTCAGGGCGTCGTCGCGATCTCGGCTGACGGCTCGCACGTCTACTTCGTCGCTCGAGGGGTGTTGAGCGACGCAGCCAACAGGCAGGGCGGGATGGCGCAGAACGGCGCCGACAATCTCTACGTATACGAACGTGACGCGAGCCATCCCGCCGGGCGTGTTGCCTTTATTGCCGTCCTGCCAATCTCGGACGAATCGCAATGGCACACGGAAGCGGGCGCCACATACAAGGCGAACGTTACGCCCGAAGGGCGGTTCCTCGTGTTCGAAAGCCACGCCGCGCTCACGCCCGATCACAGTCGCAGTGAAGGGCCGGTCCAGATCTATCGCTACGACGCGCAGACCGGTGAAATCGTGCGTATCTCGGTCGGCGAGCAGGGCTTCAACGACAACGGCAACGACGGTGTCGTCGCCGCGAGGATCGTGGAAGAAGCCGGCGCGAGCATCGTGGCGGCTTACCGCGGCGGCGTCCATGCCGGGCCGGCGCGTCGCGACCCGACGATGTCCAACGACGGCTCCTACGTCTTCTTCCAGAGCCCGGTCGCGCTCACGCCGCACGCGCTCAACGACGTGGAGCTCCCTAAGCTCGACATTGGAGGACATATCGTCACTCCTTACGCGGAGAACGTGTACGAGTATCACGACGGACGTGTGTCGCTGATCTCCGACGGGCAGGACGTGAGCTCTTCGAGAACGCCATGCGTCGAGGCGAACATCGGGGTGCCAGTGTTCCAGTCGGCGGTGTGCCTGCTCGGCACGGATGCGACGGGTCACGATGTCTTCTTCACGACCGCGGATCGGCTGGTGCCGCAGGACACCGATACGCAACTCGACTTCTACGACGCACGGATCTGCGAACCGGAAGCCGGAGACCCGTGCATCACCTCCGCGCCGCCACCGCTGCCGCCGTGCCTGGGCGAAGCCTGCCATGGCACGCCGCCCGCGACCCCGTCGCTGCTGACGCCGGGTAGCGCGTCGTTCAACGGCGCCGGGAACCTCACTCCGGCCCCGCCGGCTCCCGGCAAGCCCAAGTCGTTGACAAAGGCGCAGAAACTTGCCAAGGCGCTCAAGGCGTGTAAGAAGCAGCGACGGAAGAAGCGAGCCGTGTGCGAAAAACAGGCGCGTAAGCGCTATGCCCCCGCGAGCAAGAGAGGCAAGCGATGAGCGTCAAGCGGATTGTGCTGTTCTCAGTCACGGCTCTGACCATGGGCGTTGGCGCTCCGTCGGCGAGCGCCGCGACCGCGGCTCCCGGGCTCACGATCGACTCGTTCGCGATGCCGACGAACTTCTCGGCGAGCCAGAACGCCGACTGCATCAACACCGTAACTCGCGTATATCTGGGTAGTGTCTCGTGCGATGCTTATCAGGTGACCGTCACGAACGCGGGTGGCGAGCCGACTGTCGAAGGCGACCCGATCACGATCACCGACGCACTCCCGGAAGGACTGGTGGTCCACCGGGTGTCCTTGTTCGGATCCGGGGAAGCCAACCTGGGCGAAGCCGATTGCACGCGCGCGCCGCTTCGTTGCAAGTTTTCGGAAGTCTTGGCGCCCGATGGAAAGCTCAGGATGGTCGTAGACGTGACCGTCGAACCGGGCGCGGCGGGTAGCCTTGCCAACACGGCAAGTGTGTCGGGTGGTGGCGCTCCGCAAGCCTCGGTCACCAACGGCAATGCGATCCGTTCCACTCCGGCGTCCTTCGGGCCGTCGAACTTCGACTTCTACATCGCCGGGGCCGACGGTGCGCTCGACACTGAAGCGGGCGGCCATCCGTACGAGCTGACGACGACGATCGGCCTCGACAACGCGTTCCGCAACATTGGTCCCGAAGGAAACGGTTTGTCACAGACGACGAGCGTCCAGGACGTCAAGGACATCGTGGTCGACCTGCCGCTCGGCTTCGCCGGCAGCACTCTGGCCGCGCCCACGTGTTCCCTGGCGCAACTCTCCTCTGCGGAAGGCTGCCCGGGCGACACGCAGGTCGGCTACCTCATAACCGAACCCAAAGAATCCGCCGCGGTCGCTGGGCCGATCTACAATCTCGTGCCCGAGCGTGGCGCGCCGGCGGAGTTCGGTTACGTCGACGTGCTGCATGGCGCCCACGTGTTCTACACGCACGTGGTTCCCACTCCCGCCGGCTATGTGCTGCAGGTCACGAGCTCGTACATCCCGCAGATCGGCCTCGCTCATATCGTCGCGACGTTCTACGGCGACCCGGCCGTGCGGGACGACAGCGGCAACGCGCAGGTCCCGTTCTTCACGAACCCGACGGACTGCTCCGGCGGCGAACTGACCGCGACGATCTACATGGATTCCTGGCTGCACCCGGGCAGCTACAACGCGGACGGCACCCCCGACGTCGAAGGCGACCCGAACTGGGTGAAGATGACGTCGAGCTCCCCGCCGGTGACGGGCTGCGATGGGCTGCAGTTCGCCCCGGAACTTGGCGCGCAGCCCACGACGCACCAGGCCGACAGCCCCTCGGGCCTGGAATTCGAGTTGAAACTGCCGCAGTCAGAGCAGGCGGAAGTCTCCGCGACGCCGGCGCTGCGCGACGCGGTTGTGACGCTGCCCGCGGGCATGACCGTCGACCCGTCCTCCGGCAACGGGCTGGGGGGATGCTCGGTCACGCAGATCGGCTGGGAGGGCGGCACCCCGCAGAACTTCGACGCGGCGCCCCCCGCGTGCCCGGAATCCTCGAAGATCGGCTCGCTCGAACTGACGACGCCGCTGATCCCGGGGACGTTGACGGGCGAACTGTTCCTCGCCAACCAGAACGAAAACCCGTTCGGCAGCGTGCTCGCGGCGTACGTCGTCGTCAACGACCCGGTTACGGGCGTCGTGCTGAAGATCGCGGGCGAATTCAAAACGAACCCCCAGACCGGGCAGATCACGTCGGTGTTCGCCGAAAACCCGCAGTTGCCGTTCAGCGACCTGAAGCTGCACTTCTTCGGCGGCCCCCGCGCGGAGCTCACGACCCCCGAGAGCTGCGGCGTGTTCACGACCGACAGCGAGCTGACGCCGTGGTCGGCGCCGGACTCGGGGCCGATCGGCACGCCGTTCGACAGCTTCACGATCGACGAAGGCTGCGTGAGCGGGTTTGCCCCGGCGTTCACCGCCGGCACCACCAACCTGCAGGCGGGCGCCTACACCCCGTTCGTGGCATCGTTCTCGCGCGAAGACACCGACCAGGAACTCGGCGGCCTGAGCGTCAACCTGCCGCCGGGCCTGCTCGCTGACGTCACCAGCGTCCCGCTGTGCCCCGAAGCGAACGCGAACGCCGGCACCTGCCCGGAAAGCTCGCAGGTCGGCACCGTGCAGGCGGGCGCGGGCCCCGGGCCGAACCCGCTGTTCGAGCACGGCAAGGCCTTCCTCACAGGCCCGTACAACGGGGGCCCCTACGGCCTGTCGGTCGTGGTCCCGGCGGTCGCGGGACCGTTCAACTTCGGCAACGTCGTCGTGCGCCAGTCGCTGCGGATCGACCCGCTCGACGCGCACGTCACCGACGTGTCGAACCCGTTCCCGACGATGCTCGACGTCACCGGGTCAAACGGACAGACCGACGGCATCCCGATCAAACTGCGCCGCGTCGACGTGTCGATCGACCGGCCGGGTTTCACGTTCAACCCGACGAACTGCTCGAAGCTCCAGGTCGCCGGCAGCATCACGAGCACCCAGGGGGCTACCTCCAACCAGCAGACCCCTTTCCAGGTCACGAACTGCCAGACGCTGAAGTTCCAGCCCACGTTCGCGGTGACCACGAGCGGGAGGACCTCGAAAGCGAACGGGGCGTCGCTGACGGCGAAACTCTCCTACCCGAACGCCCCACAGGGCGCCGAGGCGAACATCGCGAGGGTCAAGGTGGACCTCCCCCAGCATCTCCCGTCGCGGCTCACGACCCTGCAGAAGGCGTGCACGACCGCACAGTTCGACGCCAACCCGGCGGCATGCCCCGCGGGGTCGAAGATCGGCTACGCGATCGTCCACACGCCGATCTTGCCGGAACCGCTGTCGGGCCCGGCGATCTTCGTCAGCCACGGCGGCGAAGCGTTCCCGAGCCTGACGATGGTCCTCCAGGGGGACGGCGTGACCGTGGACCTCGTCGGCACGACGTTCATCCACAAGGGGATCACGAGCACGACCTTCAAGACGGTCCCCGACACCCCCTTCAGCACCTTTGAACTGACGCTCCCGGAGGGCAAGTTCTCCGCCCTGGCGGCCATCGGCGACCTGTGCAAGTCGAAGCTGGCGATGCCGACCGAATTCCTCGCGCAGAACGGCGCGAAGATCAACGAGTCGACGAAGATCGGGGTGACCGGCTGCCCGAAGGCGAGGAAGGCGACCAAGCGCAGGCAGGTCAAGAAGGGCAAGAAGTCCAGCGTATGAATCCGGGCGCGCCGCCCACTACTCCCAGCGCATCGAGCTGGGGGCGTCGCGCATGCGGATCACGCGGGCGGGGACGCCCGCGATGACGGAGTTGGCGGGGAAGTCCCTGGTGACGACTGCGGTGGTCCCGACGGCGCTGTTCTCGCCGATGCTCACCCCTCGCAGCACGCACGCGCCGTAGCCGATCCAGACGTTGTGCCCGATGCGGACGTCGCGCTTGTAGATGCCCTGGAGGCGCATCGGCCGGTCGACCTCGGCGACGCTGTGGTCGAAGTCGATCAGCATCACGCGGTCGGCGACGATGCACTCGCGCCCGATGGAGATGTGCTGGTAGGCGGAGATCGTGCACTCCTGCCCGATGACGGTCTTCGCGCCGATGCTGACCTCGCCCTCGTGCACGCGGATCTTGCAGCCGTGCCCGATCCACGCCCAGCGACCGATCCGCAGCGTGGCCCGGGGCCCGATCTCGAGCTTGACGCGGGGGCAGATGAAGCAGATGCCGTCGGTCTGCAGGCGCTCGCGGTAGCGGAGCTTGGCGAACGCATAGCGCGCCAGCAGGCGTGCGTAGCGGAGGTTGAGCATGTGGTGGGCGCGCATCCATCGCCACGTGCGCAGAGCGTCTCGGAGCCGGGTCACGAGCGGGCATCCTAGATACTCCGCCGATGTCCGCGACACTCGCCCAGCGCCTGCTCGCCGGCGACCGCCGCGCTCTGGCGCGGGGGATAACCCTGATCGAGGACGATCGTCCGGAGGGCTGGGAGCTGGTCAAGGAGGTCTACCCGCACACGGGGCAGGCGTCGGTGGTCGGCTTCACCGGTCCGCCGGGGGTGGGCAAGTCGACGCTGATCGGCGCGCTGACGAAGGCGCGGCGTGAGGCCGGGCGAACGGTGGGGGTGCTGTCGGTCGACCCGTCCTCGCCGTTCACCCAGGGGGCGCTGCTCGGCGACAGGATCCGCCTGTCCGAGCACTTCCTCGACCAGGGGGTGTTCATCCGCTCGATGGCCAACCGCGGCGCTCTGGGCGGCCTCTCGGAGGCGGCGCTGCAGGCGGCGCTGCTGCTGGACGCGGCGGGCCGCCAGGACGTGTTCGTGGAGACGGTCGGCGTGGGGCAGGCGGAGATCGACATCATCGACCACGCGGACACGATCGTGCTCGTGCTGATGCCCGGCTCGGGCGACTCGATCCAGGCGCTGAAGGCGGGGGTGATGGAGATCCCGGACGTGATCGTGATCAACAAGGCGGAGCATCCCCTGACCGACACGATGGTCCGCGAGATCCGCGGGGTCCTCTCGCTCGCCAACCTCGACCGCACCCCCGAGGAGGTCCGCGACAGGTGGCGGGTGCCGATCGTCAAGACCGAGGCCACCCGCGGCAAGGGGATCCCCGAGCTGGTGGAGCGCCTGCGGGAGCACCGCGCCCACATCGTGGACGCGGGCCATCTGGCCGAGCGGCGCGCGCGCAACCTCCGCGGCGAGGTGCTCGCGATCGCGACCGCCCGCATGCGCCGGCGCCTGGAGGATGACGTGCGCGAGGACGCCGAGTTCCAGGGGCTGCTCGACCGGGTGGTGGAGCGCCGGCTGGACCCGGCGAGCGCGGCGAGCATCCTGCTGGAGCGCCGGGCGTCGCCCGCCGGTCAGACGCCGCCCGCCGGTCAGACGCCGCCCGTACGTCAGACGCCGCCGGCCGCCCGACCGGCGGAGCAGGAGTAGGAATAGGCTGGCCGGAGGATGGACTCTCTGGACTGGGTGGAGCGCAACTGGCCGCTGCTCGGCAGGTTCATCCAGGGTCACACGGGGATCTACCGGGCAAGCCACGGCCTGATCGGCCACCGCTTCCCCGGCGCGCCGCCCGCTCTGCTGCTGGATCACGTGGGGGCCAAGAGCGCGGTGAAGCGCACGAGCCCGCTGGTGTACACCGTGGACGGCCGGGACCTGATCCTGGTGGCCTCCAAGGGCGGGTATCCCAAGAACCCGGCCTGGTTTCACAACCTGATCGCCAACCCCGACACGAGCGTGCAGGTCGGATCGAGCCGCCGCGAGGTGCACGCGCGGGTGGCCGGCGCCAAGGAGCGCGAGCGCCTGTGGCCGATGGTGCTGAAGACCTACGGCGGCTACGAGGACTACCAGAGGCGCACCGAGCGGGAGCTCCCGCTGGTGATCCTCGAGCCGCGCTGACCCAAAGAACGCCGGGCGCTATCGGACGGCGCTATATTATGGCTATGCCGACGGCTACGACGACGATTCGAGTGACTCGAGACACGCGTGACCTGCTGGCCCGGCAGGCACGCGCCCGTGGCATATCGCTGGCGGCGCTGCTGGCTGAGATCGCGAGCGAGCAGGAGCTCGAGGAGGCCTTTGCATCCGAGCGGCAGGCTCGCCTGGCCGAGGCTGGAGACCCAACGGTGCAAGAGGACATGCGTCTGTGGGAGGCGACGCTGCAGGATGGCCTCGACTTCGACTGAGCCACGCCGGGGCGAGGTGTGGCTCGTGTCGTTCGGCGCCTCGAGGGCCGGTGAGCCCGGCAAGAACCGTCCCGCGATCGTCGTGTCGGCCGATGGGATAATCGCCGGGTCGCCCCAGGAGCCGATCGTCGTAGTGCCGCTGTCGAGCTCCGTGCCGCCATCGGCGTTGCGCCCGGTGCTCACGGATGCCGAGGGTGTCGATCGGCCAAGTCGCGCCGTCTGTGGAGCCGTCCGCGGCGTGGCGCGCTCACGCCTGCTGCGCAGGCTGGGGGCGCTGCCACCGGCGAAGCTCGCGGAGATCGAGCGTGCGCTCGCGCGGGTCCTCGGCCTGACGCCCACAGTCGGCGGTCAGTCGCGAAAACGTTGAACCGGGTGAGGCCGTGGGCAGGCGGGTATGAGGTCCAGCTGGATGGCTACGCCCCCAGCGCCCGGGCGATGACCATCTGCTGGACCTCGTCGGTGCCCTCGCCGATGGTGAGGATCTTGGCGTCGCGGTAGAAGCGGCAGACGGGGTACTCCTCGATGAAGCCGTAGCCGCCGTGTATCTGGACGGCCTCCTCGGCGCAGCGCACGGCCAGGCGGCCGGTCTTGAGCTTGGCCTGGGCGGCGGTGAGGGTGAAGTTGCGCCCGGCGTCCTTCTCGCGGGCGGCCTTGTAGACGAGCAGCCGCGCGGCGGCGATCTCGGTGGACATGTCGGCGAGCTTGCCCTGGATCGCCTGGAACTTGGAGATGGGCTTGCCGAACGCCCTGCGCTCCTTGGCGTATTTGAGCGCCTGATCGAGCGCCCCCTGGGCCAGCCCGACACCCATGGCCGCGACGCCGATCCGCCCGATGTCGAGAATGTGCAGGAATTGTTTGAGGCCCGCTCCGCGGGGGCCGAGCAGGTTCGCCTCGGGCACGCGGCAGCCCTCGAAGCTCAGCGGGCGGGTGTCGGAGGCGTTCCAGCCCATCTTCCTGTACGGCTCGCCCTGCTCGTAGCCGGCGGTCCCGTTGGCGACGAGGACGTTCGAGATCTCCCGGGGTTGGGTGGGATCTGGGTGGGCGGGATCGGCTTCGCCGGTGACGGCGGTGATGCAGACGAGCCCGGAGATGTCGGTGCCGGCGTTGGTGATGAACTGCTTGGCTCCGTCGATCACCCATTCGCCGTCGTCCAGGTGGGCACGGGTGCGCGTGTTGGCGGCATCCGAGCCGGCGTCGGGCTCGGTCAGGCCGAATGCGCCCAGCCTTTCCCCGGAGCACAGCCGCGGCAGCCACTCGCGCTTCTGCTCCTCGCTTCCGAACAGGTACACCGGCTGGGTGCCGAGGGAGGTGTGCGCGCACAGGGTGATCGCGACCGAGGAGTCCACGCGGGTGAGCTCCTCGACGGCCAGCGCGTAGGCCAGCGTGTCCCCGCCGCCGCCGCCGTACTCGGTGGGGAAGGGGATCCCCATCAGGTTGAGCTTCCCCAGCTGCTCGACGATGTCATACGGAAAGGACTTCGTCCGGTCGAGCTCCTCGGCCACGGGCGCGACCTCGCCCTCGGCGAACTCGCGCACGGTGTTACGGATCAGCTCGTGCTCTGGGGACAGGTCGAAGTCCATCGCGCCGGCATTCTCCCAGGCTCGCGCCGGTCCCGTTGCTGAGGCAGCCCGCGACCCGCCCGACCGCGAAGCGGTCTCATCAAAAAAGTCGTTACACGCAGTAGGACTTCGCCAGCTCGACGAGCAGGCGCACGCCGTAGCCGGAGGCGCCCTTGCCGGCGTATGCCCGGTCGAGGTCCCAGGCCGAGCCGGCGATGTCGAGATGCGCCCAGGGCACCTCGCCGACGAAGTTCGACAGGAACGTCGCCCCGACGATCGTGCCCGCCTTGCGTGCTTCGGGCGCGTTGTCCAGGTCGGCGTACTGGCCCTTGACCAGCTCGGCGTACTCCTCGTGCAGCGGCAGCCGCCACACGATCTCGCCGGTCCGCTCGCCCGCGTCGGCGATCCGCTCGGCGAGCTCGTCGTCGTTGCTCATCAACCCGGCGTAGGTCGACCCGAGCGCCACGATCACCGCGCCGGTGAGCGTCGCCAGATCGACGATTCGCTCGGCGCCTTCGCCGACCGCGTGGCAGAGGCAGTCGGCCAGCACCATCCTGCCCTCGGCGTCGGTGTTGTTCACCTCGATCGTCTTGCCGTTGGACGCCTTGACGATGTCCCCCGGCTTGACCGCGGCGCCGCTCGGCAGGTTCTCGGTCGCCCCCACGACCGCCACGAGGCTCACCGGCAGGCGCAGGCGCGCGATCGCGGCCACCGCCTCGATCACGGCCGCGCCGCCGGACATGTCGAACTTCATCTCCGACATCTTCGCCCCGGGCTTCAGCGAGATCCCGCCGCTGTCGAACGTCACCGCCTTGCCCACGAAGCCGAGCTTCGGGCCCTTCGCCTGCCCGCTGGGCCCGCCGGCCGGCGGGGCTCCATACTTGAGGGTGATGAGCGCGGGCTCCTGCTCGGATCCTTGGGCGACCGCCGCGAAGGACCCCATGCCGCGGGCGAGGATTCCCTCGCGCCCCTCGACCTCGACGGTCAGGCCCTCGAGCTCGTCGCCCAGCGCTCTGGCGTAGTCGGCGAGCGCGCTCGGGGTGAGGTCGTTGCCGGGCCGGTTCTGCAGCTCGCGGGCCCGGTTGACTGCTTCGCCGACCACCGCCGCCTCGGCCACCGCGCCCGCGATCTCGCCCGAGCCGGATACGATTAGCTGCTCGAGGCCCTTGACGGCCTCATCCTCGCCGTCGGTGGGCGCTGCCTTGTAGCGCTCGAAGCGGTAGTCGCTGAGGAGCGTGCCCTCGACGAGGGCGGCGGCCACGGCCACCGCCGCGTCGCCGTCCCCGGGGACCTCCCAGCAGAGCTTGCGTGAGGAGAGCTCGCGGGCGCGCTCGCGCACGACCGCCGCGGCTACCCGCGCGCGCTCGGGAGTGAAGTCCTTGCGATCGCCCAGCCCTACGAGCAGCCAGCGTGTGCCCGCCTCGCGGCCGAGCGCGAGCGACTTGAACGAACGCCGGGCCTCGCCCGAGGCGAGCAGCTCGGCGAGCTCCGCCGGAGCCTGTGCGGGGGGCTGCTCGCCCTCGAACACGCCCACCGCCACCGTGTCCGCGTCGCCCGTGCGGCCTGGTTGAACTTTTACGGTGATCTGCATGGGCGGGCACGATATCCAGCTCGCGCCCAGCGCGCCCGTCCGGGCCCTCGAAAGCCGTCCACTACCATTCCCATCCTCCGGTCCCCTTCTCACCACGACAACAGGAGACGCCTGCCCCCATGCCCAAGACAGTGATCCTCGGCGCCGCCCGCACCCCCATCGGCAAGATGGGCGGCGGCCTGTCCTCGCTGGACGCCACCGAGCTCGGCGGTCTGTCCATCGGCGCCGCCCTGGACCGTGCCGGGGTCGAGCCCGAGCAGGTCGAGCACGTCGTCATGGGCCAGGTGCTCCAGGCCGGCCAGGGGCAGATCCCCTCGCGCCAGGCGCAGATCAAGGCCGGCATCCCCAAGGAGGTCTCCTCGGAGACGATCAACAAGGTCTGCGCGTCCGGCCTGCGCGCCTCGGTCATCCTCGACCAGGCCATCCGCGCCGGCGACATGAACGTCGGCGTCGGCGGCGGCATGGAGTCGATGTCCAAGGCCCCCTACCTGCTCCCCCAGGCTCGCTTCGGCTACCGCATGGGCGATGCCAAGATGCTCGACGCGATGGTCCACGACGGGCTCACCAACCCGTTCTCCGGCAAGCAGATGTTCATCGAGGCCACCGAGGTCGGCGACGAGCTCGAGCTGACCCGCGCGGACCTCGACCGCTGGGCGCTGCGCTCGCACGAGCTCGCCCTGAAGGCGATCGACGAGGGGCGGATGTCCGATGAGATCGTCTCCGTCACGGTCAACGGCCGGAAGCAGAGCACGCTCGTCGAGATCGACGAGGGCCCGCGCCGGGACACAACGCTCGAGAAGCTCGCCGCGCTGCCCGGGCTTGTCGGCAAGGAGGGATCGCACACGGCCGGCAACTCGCCCGGCGTCAACGACGGCGGCGGCGCGCTCGTGGTCTCCTCCGAGGAGTGGGCGGCCGCCAACGGCAAGGAGGCGCTCGCGGAGATCGTCGCCCACGCCCAGAGCGCCAACGACTTCGCCTACCTGGCCACGACGCCCGCGAGCGCCGCCAAGAAGGCGCTCGAGAAGGCCGGTCTGCAGCCCGGGGACATCGACCTGTGGGAGATCAACGAGGCGTTCGCCTCGGTCACCCTCAACTCGATCCGGATGCTCGGAATCGACGAGGACAGGGTCAACGTCAACGGCGGGGCCGTGGCTCTCGGCCACCCGATCGGCGCCTCCGGGGCGCGCATCCTCGGCGCGATCGTCCACGAGCTGCGCCGGCGCGGCGGCGGCCTCGGCTGCGCGGCGATCTGCTCCGGTGGGGGGCAGGGCGACGCGGTGATCCTCCGGGTGCAGTGAGCGAGAGCGACAACGGGGCAGGGCCGTCGCGCGCGGCGGCGTTCTTCGATCTGGACAAGACGCTCATGGCCGGCTCCTCGGGCATCTTCTTCGCCCGCGCCGCTTACGAGTCCGGCATGATCTCGCGCCGCCGGCTCGCTCGCGACGTGTACGAGAACCTGCGCTTCCGGCTGCGCGGCTCGACCGACGAACGCGCCGACGACGTGCGCAAGCGCGTCGGCAAGATGATCGCCGGGGTGCGCGTGCGCGACCTGGAGCGCCTCTCTCCGCGGGTGCTCTCGGGGGTGCTGCCGCGGCTTTACCCGCAGATGCTCGAACGCGCCTACGCGCACCAGGACGCGGGAATGCCCGTCTACATCCTGACGGCCGCCTCCCAGGAGATGGCCGATCTGCTCGCCCGCGTGCTGGCCTTCGACGGAGGCCTGGGCTCCCGCTCGGAGATCGTCGACGGGCGCTACACCGGCCGCCCGGCCGGCCCGTTCAACTACCGCGAGGGCAAGGTGCTCTCGATGCGCGAGCTGGCCGACCGCGAGGGCCTCGACCTACGCGCCTCCTACGCGTATTCGGACTCCGAGTCCGATCTTCCGATGCTGCGCGCGGTGCGCCACGCGGTGGTCGTCAACCCCGACCGCATGCTCAGGCGGATCGCCGGGGAGGAAGGCTGGGAGGTGGTCGAGCTCGATCGTCTCGGCCGGCGCCTGAAGCTGCTCGCGGCGGCCGGCGCGGGAGCCGCTCTGGCGTCGCTCGGGCGCGTGGCCTGGGGTCGCGGCCGGTGAGGGTGCACCAGCCCGAGCGGGGGTGCACCCGCCCGAGCGGGCCTGTGGCCTAGGCTGTCAGTCGTTCGCCGCCGATGCCCGCCGCCGCCTCCCCCACCAAAGGCAAGATCCGCGTAGTGGTCGCCAAGCCCGGCTTGGACGGCCACGATCGTGGCGCCAAGATCATCGCGCGCGCGCTTCGCGACGCGGGCATGGAGGTGATCTACACGGGCCTGCACCAGACGCCCGAGCAGATCGTGGAGACGGTGATCCAGGAGGACGCCGACGCGGTCGGGCTGTCGATCCTCTCGGGCGCGCACATGACCCTGGTGCCGCGCGTCGTCGAGCTGCTGCGCGAGCAGGGCATCGAGGATGTGCTCGTCACCGTCGGCGGCACGATCCCCGCCGAGGACATTCCCGAGCTCAAGGAGCTCGGCGTGGCCGAGGTGTTCACGCCCGGGGCGCCCACCCAGGCGATCGTCGAGTTCATTCGCGGCGCGATCGACGCCCGCACGGGCGAGCGTCCGATGGCTGATTGACTCGTCAGTCAACCGCCGAAACAGATAAGATCAGTCTCAACAGACCCCAAGGAGTCATCTGAGAATGAAGATATGCGTTCTGGTGAAGGAGGTCCCGGACGCCGCCGTCGAAAAGCGAATCGATCCTTCGACGGGGCGTATGGACCGCAGCGGCGAGAAGAACCTCAACCCGTATGACACGCACGCCATCGAGGCTGCGATGCAGATCAGAGAGGGCGGCGCGGTGCCGGTCGAGGAGATCGTGGCCGTGACGATGGGCCCCGAGAGCGCGGTGCGGGCGCTGCACAAGGCGGTGTCGCTGGGCGCCGACCGCTCGGTTCACCTGAGCGATCCGGCGGTCGCCGGCTCGGACGTGGCGGCCACCGGCTACGCGCTGGCCAAGACGCTGCAGGGCGAGAGCCCCGATCTGGTGCTGCTGGGCCAGCAGTCCGACGACGGCGAGTGCTACACGATCGGCGCCGTCGTGGCCGAGCACCTGGGCATGCCGTCGCTGACCCAGGTGATCAAGATGGACGTCGAGTCAGAAGCCCTGCGCTGCGAGCGCCAGGCCGAGTACGGCTACGACACCGTCCAGATCAAGCTGCCGGCGGTGATCTCCGTGGGCGACGCGATCAACGAGCCGCGCTACCCGTCCCTGAAGGCGATCATGGGCGCCAAGAAGAAGCCCCTCGACACGAAGACCGCCGCAGACGTGGACATCGACGCGGGGAAAGTCGGCGGAGAGAACTCGGCCGCCCAGTGGATCGCGGCGAAGGCGCCGCCCGCCAAGGCCGCCGGCGAGATCATCGAAGACGAGGACACCGGCGAAACCGTCGAAAAGATCGTCGCCTGGCTCGACGAGAGGAAGCTGATCTAAATGGCAAACATCCTGGTCTACGCGCTGCACTACGACGGCGCGATCAACAAGAACTCGCTCGGGGCGGTGTCCGAGGCCGCCAAGCTCGCGGCCGAGCTCGGCGGCGAGGCCCACGCGATCCTGCTCGGCGAGAACGTCCCGCAGGAGCTGGCCGCGTCGCTGGGCGGCTACGGCGCCAAGAAGGTGCTCGTCGCCGAGGGCCCCGAGGGCCTCGCCCAGCCCCTGGTAGACGCGATGGCCGCGGCAATCTCGGGTGGCGAGTACTCCTACGCGCTGTTCGGCGGCGGCCTGCTCGGCTTCGAGATCGGAGCGGGCCTCGCGGCGCGACTCGGTGCGGGCGTGGCGATGGAGGTCACAGCCGTGCGGGCAGAGAACGGCGAGCTGATCGCCGAGCGCCCGATCCTGGGCGACTCTGCGATCTCAGAGATCAAATACCGCTCTGAGGTGGGGATCGTCATCGGGCGCCTGAACGCGTTTGAGATCAAGCAGACCGACGCCGGCGCCGCTCCCGTGGAGCAGCTCGACTTCGAGCTGAGCCCCCACGCCTCACAGGCCACGATGCTCACCCGCGGCGAACAGCGCGGGGCGGACGTGGACATCGAGGGCGCGAGCATCCTGATCGCCGGCGGGCGCGGCCTGGGCAAGGCCGAGGGCTTCCAGCTGGCCGAGGAGCTTGCGGCGGCGTTCGGCGGCAACAGCGCCGTGGCGGCCACCCGCGCGGTCGTCGACGCCGGCTGGTATCCGTACGCCGCGCAGATCGGACAGACGGGCAAGACGGTCTCGCCGAAGCTGTATCTCGCCGCGGGCATCTCCGGGGCGATCCAGCACAAGGTCGGGATGCAGGGCTCGGAGAACATCGTCGCGATCAACAAGGACGCCAACGCGCCGATCTTCGAATTCTCCGATCTCGGCATCGTCGGCGATCTGAACAAGATCCTGCCCAAGCTGACCGACGCTGTGAAGGCCAAGAAGGGGAGCTGACGACGATGGGCTCCCGGAAGGAGGTCTGACCATGGGCGGCCACGGATCCAGCAACGGCAAGGTCGCACCGGCGGCGTTCCCGCCGCCGGTGGACTCGCGCAAGGAGTTCATCAAGCACGGCCTCGACGCCGAGGACGAGCTGATCGAGGTTGGCGTGGCGATCGTCGGCGGGGGGACCGCGGGCCTGTCCTGTGCCAACCGCCTGCTGCAGCTTCTGGCGGACGATGCAGAGACGATGGAGCGCCTCGGCGAAGTGCCGGTGGCGGTGATCGAGAAGGCCAAGACCTGCGGCGGGCACAACCTGTCGGGGGCGGTCATGCGCCCGGGACCGCTGCAGGAGCTCTTCCCGGAGATGACCCGCGAGGACTGGCGCAAGGAGGGCTTCGCCTACGGCGAGGTCACCAAGGAGGCCGTCTACCTGATGCCCTCGGCCAGGACGAAGCTGCGAATCCCGACTCCGCCCAACTTCAAGAACCACGGCAACGAGGTCATCTCCGTCTCTGCCATGGCGCGCCACCAGCAGCGCCAGGCCGAGGAGGCCGGCGCGTACATCCTGACCGAGACCTCTGCCACCCAGTTGATCGTCGAGGACGGACGCGTCGTGGGCGTGCGCTCGGGGGACAAGGGCCGCGGCAGGGACGGCGAGCCGCTGGGCAACTTCGAGCCGGGAACCGACATCAAGGCGCACGCCACCGTGCTCGCCGAGGGCTGCTGGGGGCACCTCACGGGCGCTGCCATCAAGGAGTTCGACCTCGCCGACGGACGCGAGCCGCAGGTGTGGGAGCTCGGCGTCAAGGAGGTCTGGAAGGTCCCCAAGCCGCTCGATCGCGTGATTCACACGATCGGTCCGTGGCCGGTGAAGCTCTCAGCCAAATACGGGCAGATCGGCGGCACGTGGCTGTACCCGATGAAGGACGAGAAGACCGGCGAGGATCTCGTGAGCATCGGCTTCGTGATCGACCTCGAGTACGCCGACGCGACGACCTCCGCCCACGACCTGTTGCAGAAGTTCAAGCTGCACCCGCTGGTCAAGGGCATTCTCGAGGGCGGCGAGCGCATCGCCTGGGGCGCCAAGGCGCTGCCCGGCGGCGGCTTCTGGTCGATGCCCAAGCTCTCGATGCCCGGCGCGGTGCTCGTGGGCGACTCCGGAGGGATGGTCGACACGGTGGCGCTGAAGGGCGTCCACCACTGCATCATGTCCGGCAAGCTCGCCGCCGAGTCGATCTACGCGGCGCTCGTGCGGGGCGAGTCCTCCTTCGAGTCCTACGAGCAGGCGATCGAAGACTTCGAGCGTCGGCAAGGAGCTCTACCGGGAGCGCAACACGCGCCAGCCGTTCCAGAAGGGCTTCGTGCTCGGTGCGCCGCTGGTCAATCTGGCGATCGCGACCAAGGGAAAGCTGCCGCCCGGGCGCCTCTCCTGGCACCGCAACGATGACAGACCGATGTTCATCGGAAACACCAAGGACAGCTATCCCAAGCCCGACGGCAAGTACACCTTCGACAAGCTCTCCTCGGTGTTCATCACCGGCAACGCCACCCGCGACGACGCTCCCAACCACATCCGCGTGCGCAAGCACGTCCCGCGGGAGATCGCGGAAACGTGGAGGTGGATGTGTCCGGCGGGCGTCTATGAGATTCCAGATGACGGGGAGGGTGTGGACCAATCCGGCGACGTGGACGTGATCGTCAACTACACCAACTGCGTCCAGTGCGGCGCGATCACCGCCAAGGGCGGTCGTCTGACAGCCCCCGAGGGGGGCGACGGACCGCTGTATCAGGTGACCTGAGCGCGGCCGCGGCCGCAGGACCGCGCACAAACATGCGCGCCGGGGCGAAACAATGAGCGTGTGAGAAGTGTTAGGGGGACGTCATGCACACACGCCCACACATGCCGGCGCTCCGGCGCAGCAGCGTTCTCGCGGTCGGTGCGTGTGCGCTGGGCGTGCTCTGCGCGGGGCAGGCCCGCGGCGACGTCGCCCAGCAGGCGGGCGCCGTGCAGACGCCGCAGGCGGGCGCCGGAACGACGCAGGGGGTCTCGGCGACGCTCGAACAATGCGTGACGGCGCTCACCCAGCCCGAACGCTCGGCCACGTTCTCGGGCGAAATGACCACCATGGCGGGCGCCGCGCGCATGCAGATGCGAATCGACGTCGAGGAGCGTCTCCCCGGCGAAGTGGGCTTTCACATCGTCAAGGCGCCGGGGCTCGGTATCTGGCGTAGCTCGGCGGCGGGTGTGAAGGCGTACAAGTACCTCAAGCAGGTGACCAACCTGTCGGCCCCCGCGTTCTACCGCGCGGCTGTGCGCTTCCGCTGGCTGAACTCCAAAGGCAGTCTCATCACCGCCACCGGACGGCGAACGCCCGTCTGCGCGCAGACGGCTCCGCCGGCCCCAGAAGTCCCGCCGGCGGCCGCCGGCGAAGCCCCGACGGCGAGCACCGGCTCCGCGCCCGTCACAACCGGTTGATCGCGCCCGCTAGAATGTGGGAACGATGAGGGCCAAGATCCATCCGAACTACGTCCAGGCGCACGTGCGGTGCACGTGCGGCAACGAGTTCATCACCCGCGCCACCCAGGACGAGCTGCACGTGGAGGTCTGCTCCAACTGCCACCCGTTTTACACGGGCAGGCAGAAGCTGATGGACACAGGCGGCCGCGTCGAGCGCTTCCAGCGCCGGGTCGCCAAGGGCCGCCTGCACACAGCTCGGTCCGCGCAGTAGCTCGATGTCCGCCGCTGCCGTCGCGCTCCGGGACGGCGTGGAGGGGGTGGAGGGCGAGGAGCAGCTGAGCGCCCAGCGCGACGCGCCGGTCGGCGGGCAGGCGGTGCTCGAGGGCGTGATGATGCGCGGCGTCTCCAACTGGGCGGTGGCGGTGCGCAAGCCCACCCCCGAGCAGCTCAGCGAGGGCGAACGATCGCCCGAGCAGGCGGCGCTGGGCGAGGTCGAGGTCGCCACCTTCCCGCTGGAGTCGGCGATGAGACGCCATCGCGTGCTGAGACTGCCGATCGTACGCGGCGTGGTCGCCCTCGGCGGCTCGATGGTCGTGGGCTTCCGCGCGCTCGAGGTCTCGGCCAACGCCCAGCTGCCCGCCGAGGAGGAGCAGGAGCAGCAGGCGATCCCCAAGGGCGTGTGGGCCGGCACGGTGGTGGTGGCGCTCGTGCTCGCGATCGTGCTGTTCTTCCTGATCCCGGTCGGGTTGACGAGCCTGATCAAGCACCAGCTCGGCTCCTCGGTGCTCTTCTGGGTGGTCGAGGGCGTGGTCCGCACGAGCCTGTTCCTCGGCTACATGCTGCTGCTCTCACGCGTGCGCGACCTGCGGCGCGTGTTCGAGTACCACGGCGCCGAGCACAAGACCATCTCCTGCTTCGAGGCCGGCCTGCCGCTCACGCCGGCCAACGCCAAGCGCTTCTCGCGGCTGCATCCGCGCTGCGGGACCAGCTTCCTGCTGGTGGTCATGATCGTGGCGATCTTCGTGTTCGCGCCGATCGGCCTGCCGGCCTGGTATTGGCTGATGGCCACCCGCGTGCTGGGGGTGCCGGTGATCGCGGGGATCTCCTTCGAGCTGATCAAGTTCGCGGGACGCAACCGCAGCAGGCGCTGGGTGCAGGCGGTCATGTGGCCGGGTCTGAAGCTGCAGCTGCTGACCACCCGCGAGCCCGATCTGGACCAGCTGGAGGTGGCGATCGCCGCCCTGCAGGCCGTGCTCGCGCTGGAGAAGCCCGGCGAGCTCTCGGCGGCCGACCTGGTGGGCGTGGAGGTCGTGGCGTAGAGACGCCGGGCCCGGCGAGCGGCCGGGGGGACGGCTCGTCCAGGCGCCACCGCCCGGGACCTGCCCACAAGCGCAAGCGCGCCCGCGCCGTACACTCAGCCGGGCGATGATCGAGGATCTTGTCGAGCAGATCGAGACGCGCTTCGCCGAGCTGGGCGCGCAGATGACCGACCCGGAGGTGATCTCCGACCGCGAACGCTACGCCGAGGCCGGACGGGCGTACAGCCAGCTCGAGCCAGCCGCCAAGCTCGCCGCGCAATGGCGCCGCGCTCACGACGACGCAGCGGGCGCCGAGGAGCTGCTCTCGGAGATCGGCGAGGATTCCGAGCTGCGCGAGGAGCTGAGCGGCTCGCGCCGGCGGATCGAGGAGCTGGAGGAGCAGATCCGCCTGGCGATGGTCGAACGCGACCCCAACGACGAGAAGAACGTCATCGTCGAAATCCAGGGGGGCGCGGGCGGCGACGAGGCGGCACTGTGGGCCGGCGACCTCTACAGGATGCTCTCCAAGTACGCCGAGCGCCGCGGATGGCAGGTCGAGCCGATGGACGTCGGCGAGGGCAAGTTCACGTTCGCGATCAAGTCCCGCCCACCTCACCCTAGCGACGGGGCGTACTCGGTCTTCAAGTTCGAGGGTGGGACCCACCGGGTCCAGCGCGTGCCCCAGACCGAGTCCCAGGGAAGAGTTCACACCTCCACGGCGACCGTCGCCGTGCTGCCCGAGGCCGAGGACGTGGACGTACAGATCGAGCCGGGCGAGCTGCAGATCGACGTCTACCGCTCCTCGGGGCCGGGCGGGCAGTCAGTGAACACGACCGACTCGGCCGTCCGCATAACCCACAAGCCGTCGGGGATCATGGTGTCCATGCAGGACGAGAAGTCCCAGCTGCAGAACCGCGAGAAGGCGCTGCGCGTGCTGCGCGCGCGGCTGTACGAGCGGGCGCTTGCCGAGCAGCAGGCGGAGCTCGCCGCCGACCGTCGCTCCCAGGTCGGGACGGGGGACCGCGCGGAGAAGATCCGCACGTACAACTATGGCGAGCGGCGCGTGACCGACCATCGCATCAAGCTCACCGTCCACAACCTCGACCAGGTCCTCGAAGGAGAGCTCGACGAGCTGACCGCCGCGCTTCAGGCCGACGAGAAGCGCCGGCGGCTGGAGGCCAAGGCGGCGGCATGATGGCCGGGGCGCGGGTCGGCACCCCCGCCCGCGACGCGCTCGACGGCGCGATCACGGCGATCGCGGCGGCCGGCTGCGAAACGCCACGGCTCGACGCCGAGCTGCTGCTCGCCCATGTGCTCGGCGTCAGCCGTCAGCGGCTGCTGACCGACGGGGAGCTGACGGTGGCCGGGCCGGCGGTGCGCGCGTTCCAGGATGCCGTGCGTCGCCGGTCGCTCGAGCGCGAGCCGGTCGCCTACATCCTCGGACGCCGTGGCTTTCGCCGGCTGGATCTGATCGCCGACCGTCGCGCCCTGGTGCCGCGTCCGGAGACCGAGCTGCTGGTCGAGATCGGTCTGACTCTGGACCGTGGCGCGTGCGTGCTCGATCTCGGCACCGGCAGCGGGGCGGTGGCGCTGGCGCTCAAGGACGAGCGCCCGGATCTCGACGTCAGCGCGAGCGACGTGGATGAGGCGGCGCTCGAACTGGCCCGTGCCAACGGCCGCGAGCTCGGGTTGGAGGTGCGCTGGCTGCAGGCCGACCTGCTCGAGGGAATGCCGGACGAGTTCGACGCAGTCCTCTCCAACCCGCCGTACGTCGCCGAGGGCGAGCGTGGGAAGCTCGCTCCCGAGATCCTGCGCCACGAGCCGGCGGGCGCCCTGTTCGCCGGTCCGGACGGTCTGACCGTGATCGCATCGTTGCTCGCCCAGCTTGCCTTCCGCACGCGGGTGGCGCTCGTGGCGCTCGAGGTGGGCGCCGGCCAGGCACCGGCGGTCGCCGAGCTCACGCGCGCGGCCGGCTTTGACGCCGTGCGAGCCGAGCGGGATCTGGCGGGGATCGAGCGGGTGCTCGTCGGGGAGCGCAGCCCGCGGTGAGCACGGCGGGCGAGCGACCACCGAGCCGGGCCGACGCGCGACCACCGAGCCCGGCCGGCGAGCGGCGCGCGGAGCCGGCGAGAGCCACGCGGCTCGGCCGCGAGGACGCGGAGCGTCTGCAGGCGTGCATCGCCGGCGGCGGGGTGGCGGTGTTCCCGACGGACACCGTCTACGGCGTTTGCTGCGATCCCGACAACGAGGATGCGGTCAGGCGCCTGTACGAGCTGAAGGGCCGTCCGGCGGAGCGCCCGGCGGCGGTCATGTTCTTCGCGCTCGAGCCCGCGCTGGGCGCGCTGCCCGAGCTCGGCGCCGGCGAGCGCGCCGCCCTGGAAGCGCTCCTGCCGGGCCCGGTCACGCTGCTGCTGCCCAATCGCGCCGAGCGCTTCGTGCTCGCCCGCGGCCCCGGGGCGGGCGGGAGCGATTCACTCGGCCTGCGCGTGCCGCTGCTGTGCGACCGCCTCCAAGCGCTGGCAGGGCTACGGACGCCGGTCATGCAGTCCAGCGCCAACATCTCCGGCGAGCGCGACGCCAAGCGTCTGTCCGACGTGCCTCGAGCGTTGCGGGCGGGAGCGGACCTGGTGCTCGACGGCGGCGAGCTCCCGGGGACCCCATCGACGGTGGTCGACCTGCGCGACTTCCAGGCACGGCGGGAGTGGCGCATCGTGCGTGAGGGCGCGGTGTCCAGTCAGACGATCGAGCGCGCGCTCGTGCTAGCCTCGTAACTGCTGCCGCGACTGGCGCCTGAGGTGGAAGCGACCACCGGGAAGCGGTCAGCCAACCCGCCGCGCGCCTGGGCACCAAAGTCGCCGTCCCCTGCCAAGGAGAGCGCCGTGTCCGCCAGTGAGCTGAGCCCCGACTACTTCAACCGACCGCTGGCCGAGGTCGACCCCGAGATCGCGGAGGTCCTGCGCGGCGAGCTGGAGCGCGAGCAGCGCACGCTGGAGATGATCGCCTCCGAGAACTTCGTCCCGCGAGCGGTGCTCGAGTGCCAGGGCTCGGTGCTGACCAACAAGTACGCCGAGGGCTACCCCGGGCGTCGCTACTACGGCGGCTGCGAGTGGGTCGACGTCTCCGAGCAGCTCGCGATCGACCGCGCGAAGTCGCTGTTCGGGGCCGAGCACGCGAACGTCCAGCCCCACTCGGGCTCGCAGGCCAACGCGGCCGTCTACCACGCGCTGCTCCAGCCGGGCGAGACGATCATGGGACTCTCGCTGGCCCACGGCGGCCATCTCAGCCACGGCATGAAGATCAACGTGTCGGGCCGCCTGTATGACATCGCGCCCTACGAGGTCGACCGCGAGAGCGGCCTGATCAACATGGACGAGGTCGCACGCATCGCGCGCGAGCGCCGCCCCAAGCTGCTGCTGGCGGGCTGGTCGGCGTACCCGCGCCAGATCGACTTCGCACGCTTCAGGGAGATCGCCGACGAGGTCGGTGCGCTGCTGATGGTGGACATGGCCCACTTCGCCGGCCTGGTCGCGGCCGGGCTGCACCCCAACCCGATCGAGCACGGCGCGGACGTGGTCACGACGACCACCCACAAGACGCTCGGCGGTCCGCGCGCGGGTGTGATCCTGTGCAAGGAGGAGTTCGCCAAGAAGATCGACTCGGCGGTCTTCCCCGGCCAGCAGGGAGGCCCGCTGGAGCACGTGATCGCGGCCAAGGCCGTGGCCTTCAAGATCGCCGCCAGCGAGCTGTTCGCCGAGCGTCAGCGAAGGACCATCGAGGGCGCACGCGCTCTGGCCCGGGAGCTGCTGGAGGCGAACCCAACCACCGACGGCCACGGCGTCAACGTGCTCACCGGCGGCACCGACGTCCACCTCGTGCTGGTCGACCTGCGCGAGAGCGAGCCGGCGCTGAGCGGCAGACAGGCCGAGGACCGCCTGCACGAGATCGACATCACGGTCAACCGCAACGCCGTCCCGTTCGACCCCCGTCCCCCGATCGAGGCCTCCGGCCTGCGTATCGGCACCCCCGCGCTGGCCACACGCGGTCTGCAGGCGGAGGACTTCACCGAGGTTGGGCGCATCCTCGCGATCGCACTGACGCCGGAGTACGAGGCGCGTGCCGGCGAGCTGGCCGAGCGCGTCGGCGCGATCGTCGAGCGCTACCCGCTGTACCAGAGCCCGCCCACCCACCTGCCGGCCGTGGCGCTCGCCTAGTTCGTCCGGCGTTCACAGGTCTGGGTCCGGCATCCACAGGTCCGGGCGCCCCCGACCTCGGCGCCTGCGATGCTGTGCGCGAGTCGATGGCGCATCCGAACGAGCTCGACGCGGTTTACGCTTTCCTCGCCGCTGCGGTCGTGACCGCGCTGCTGACGCCGGTCACGATGCGGATCGCGAGGGGCGTTGGTGCGATCGACGAGCCGCGCGAGCGGGGCCTGTCGGAGCGTCCGACGCCGCTGCTGGGCGGCCTTGCGATCTTCGCCGGAGCCCTCGTCGCGGCCCTGATCTTCCTGCCGGCGGGCTACTACAAGGAACACGAGCTCTGGCACGGCGTGCTGATCGCCGCAGGTGTGATCACGCTCGTGGGCGCGCTCGACGATCGCTTCGACCTACCTCCGGCGGTCAAGCTCGGTGGCCAGCTTCTCGCGGCGGTGATCGTCGTTCACTTCGGAGTGGCGGTCAAGGCGATCACGCTGCCGTTCATCGGCCAGCTGGCCTTTCCCAACGCCGGTGTGACCAACGCCGGCCCTGTGCTCACCGTTCTCGGCCTGGTGGCGATGATGAACGTGGTCAACTTCTCCGACGGGGTCGACGGTCTCGCGGCGGGGGTCTGCGTGATCATTGCGGCGACCATGGCGGTCATCGCGTTCGACCTCGGCCGCCAGCAGCCGGCGGTGCTCGCGGCGCTGACCGCCGGTGCGGCGCTCGGCTTCCTGATCTTCAACTTTCCCCCCGCGTCGAGCTTCATGGGCGACTGCGGCGCGCAGCTGCTCGGCCTGCTGATGGGCGTGATCACCGTCGAGGCGGCCGTCAAGACGGCGGCGGTGGTCTCGTTCGTGCTGCCCCTGATCCTGCTGGCGGTCCCGTTCCTGGACACGACCTTCGTGGTGCTCAAGCGGGTGAAGTACAGACAGCCGATCTACCGCTCCGACAGCGAGCACTTCCACCACCGGATGGCGCGCATCGGCTTCTCCAGCCGGCGCACGATCGCCTACCTGTACGCATGGACGCTGATGCTGGCGGGCCTCGCGCTGGCGCTACGGTTCATCCCCTACAGCGACCACAAAGGCCACCTGCACACGGGCTGGACGCTCGTGCTCGTCGCCCTCGGCCTGATCGTGGCCGCCGCCAGCGTGTACCTGGTCTATGTCCTCGAGATCCTCAAGTTCAGGCGCCTGCACGCGATCCGCGTGCGGCGGCTGCGCCCGGGGGCCTCACCAGCGGAGATCGAGCTGGACGTCGCGCAGCGTCTGGAAACCGGTGAGTTCCAGGCTGTGGCCGACGCCGGCGATCCTGACGCCTCGGTAGGGGACGGGCCGGGGCTGGGGGGGGCTGAGCAGCGGGTTGGCGAGCGGCAGGTGGATCAGGACCGCGTAGGCGCAGAACAGCAGCGTGGCGCCGCGAAGGCTCCGGTTGCCGCCGATGGCCGCTAGCGGCAGCAGCCAGATCGCATACCAGGGCAAGAGCCAGGCGGTCGAGAGCAACAGCGCGAGCGTGGTCCATCCGGCGGCCACCAGCCAGTTGGCGCCGACCCCGCGGGCACCCGGCCCGGATGGCTGGGTCAGGCGCGGTGCCCCGGTCCGCCACAACGCGAGCGCAAGCACCGCGAGAAAGCCCGCGACGAACAGGTGACGCCACCAGCTCGGGGTGCCGCTCAGGCCGACCAGACGGGCCGTCTCGGCGGGGAGGCTGTGGGTTGCCACGAGCTGCTGCTGCTCGCCCACCGCGTTGAGGAAGCCGAGCGTATGAACGCCGAACCCGATCAATCCGATGGCCACGAGGACAAGCAGGCTCAGGACGGCGCTCGCCGCCACACCCAGGCGCTCACGCGTACGGACCGGCGCGAGCACCAGGAACGGCACCACGAGGCCCGCGGTGAGCTTGACCCCCACGCCGGCCACCAACGCGCCGGCCGCCGCCCGCAGGTGCGGGCTGGCTCCGGTGGCCAGAGCCAGAGCCGCCGCCAGCGCCAGCAAGATCAGCGTGTCGTTGTGCGCGCCACCGACGGCGAGCACCAGCAGCACGGGGTTCAGGCCCACGAAAGCGGCCGCCCAGCGCGCCGACTGACCGAGTGCGGCGGCCGTCCGCGCGATCAGGGCCACCGCGCCGAGGCTCGAAGCCACGGCGAGCGCCTTGAACGCCCACAGGCCGCCCGCGAGGCCCAGCGGCGCCGTCGCGTAGCTCGCGAGCGTGAACAGCGGGCCGTAGGGAGAGTGCTGGAAGGGCCAGCCGACGAACGGGTAGACCGGATCGGTGGGCGCTTCGGCGGCAATGTGCGTATACGGATCGAGCCCGTGAAGCGCGCCCATGCGCGCAAATGCCAGATACCCAAACACATCCTGGGAGATCAGCGGCGGTCCCAGCAGGAGGATCAGGTGCGCCACCAGCACGCCCGCGCCCAGCGCTCCCATCGGCAGTGTGCGAGCGGTGAGGAGCACGAGCAGGTAGCTCGCGCACATCAGCAGCATGAGCGTCTGAAAGCTGTGCCCGCTGTGCCCGCCGAGGCCCACATCGAGGCCCCGCAAGGGACCGGCCAGCCATCCAGGCCAGCCTCCTTCGCGTGCCGGGACATACTGCGTCGGTCGCGTGGCCGCGCCGGCGCTCAGCAGGAAGACGCTGGCGAGGATGCCGAGCAGACCGAGCGCGCCGAGCGCGCGCAGGACTCCTCCGCGCGCCCGGGCGGACGGCGCCGTGCCACCTGCATGCTCGTCGGGCGTCCGCCCGGCCCTCCGGACGCGCGGTATGGGGGTCGTGGCCTGTATGAGGCCATTGTTGCGCCTACCCGACATGCAGGTGTCCACTGTGCCCGCTAGCCTGTAGCTGCACGAGCCTGCCCGGGGGTTCCCCGAATGCGTGCTCACGTGTGCGCTGAATCGCCCGAGGTATGGGCGAGTCCGACTCCTTCATGCGACGTCGTCAACGCAAACCCACTCCGCGCCGGGTCCCGGGACCACGCCGCATTCTGATTCTCTCGGCAGACGTCGGCGAGGGTCACGCCGCGGCCGCCCGCGCGCTGGCCGGCCAGATCGAGCAAGCGCCCAAGCACGCCGAGGTCACCGTCATCGACGGTCTCGCCGCCATGGGACGCCTACTGCGGCCGGTCGTCGAGGACGGCTACCGGGTTCAGCTGCGCTTCTTCCCGTGGACCTACACGATCGTCTACTGGCTGCTGGAGCGTGTTGCCCCGGTCCGCCTGCTCGTGCGCCGGCTGCTGTGCATGCTCGGCTCCGGCCCGTTGGCGCGCACGATCGAGGAGCACGACCCCGACGTGATCGTCTCGACCTACCCGGCCGTCACGGTCGTGCTGGCGAGACTGCGCCGCACGGGGATCGTCAGGTGTCCCACGGTCGCCACGATCACCGACCTGACCGGCCTGTTCTTCTGGGCGCAGCCGGGCATCGACATGCATCTGGCCATGTACGGCGAGTCGATGCCCGCGGTCGAGCGCATCGCCGGGCAGGGAAGCGTGCAGCTGGTGCGCCCGCTGATCTCGGCCGAGTTCCTCGAGCCCCGCTGCCCGCTGCGAGCGCGTCGCACGCTGGGACTGCCCGAGGACGGTCGCATGGTGGTCGTATCCGGCGGCGGCTGGGGAGTGGGGGACATCGAGGGAGCCGTGCGCGAGTTCATCCGCGTGCCCGAGGTGAGCAGCATCGTCTGCCTGGCGGCGCGCAACGAGCCGCTCGCGCAGAACCTTCGCTCGGCTTTCGCCAGTGAACCGCGGGTGCACGTGCTCGGGTTCACCGACAGGATGCCCGAGCTGCTGGCCGCGGCCGACGTGCTCGTCCACTCGACCGGGGGCGTCACCTGCCTGGAGGCCATGGCCACCGGTACCCCGGTTGTCTCCTACGGGCTGCCCGTCGGTCACGCCCGCCTGAACACGCGGGCGATGGCCGCGCTGGACCTGCTCCGGCTGGCCAACGACACCGATGAACTGCGCGAGCACGTCAAGGCCAGCTTCGCCACCGAGTGCTCGGGCGCGGCGGGCGCGGCGAGCGAAGAGGACGAGGTGGCCTCGCCCGCCGCGCATGGTCTGTCCGCCGTCGAGGTGGTGCTCGATGCGCCGCGACGGGTGCGCCCGATTCCCGTCTGGCGGCTGCGTCTGACAGCGATCGCCACCCAGCTCGTGCTGTTGCTCGGCGTGGGTGCCTGGGTGATGTCCACAGACGAGGTGACCGCGATCGCAGACAAGGTCCTGCACGTCCACTCGCTCGCCCACGTCCAGACCAACCAGCGGGACGTCGGGGTGATCGTCCAGGTGCCGATCGCCGACATGGCAGCGGTGGCCTCCGGGCTGGCCACCCGGGGCATCCACGTGTCCTTCGCCGACGACGCTCACGTGCCCTCGCGCAAACGGATTCTCGCGCTGCGCTCGCTGGGAGAGGAACTGATGCCCGAAGTGCCCGGCTCGGCGCCGCTGAGATGGATGCGCACGCGCAGCACGCTGCGCTCGCAGGCCCGTGCGCTTGGGTTGCATCGCCGCTTCTATTACCTGCAGCCCCGCGGCGGCCTGTCGGTCGGCCAGCTGGTGCTGGCGCGCTCCGCGGATGCGCTGCCGGTGAGCGGCGCCGTGCGTCTCGGGGCGACCGGCCCGCTGCCTCAACGTCCGATGCGCGCCGGCGACGTGTTGGTGGTCGAGCTGGACGGATCGACCTCGTCGGTGCTCGGACTCGAGCGAATCGTCTCCTGGCTGGGCTCGGACGGACTCGGCGTCGAGCCGCTTGCGTGGCTCACCCGCTCGCCTACCATCAGCGGGGCACCGACCTCGAGGAGGTTGGTCAGCAGCGGCGAGCGGGCAAGGAGCGCCGCCCCGGCGACCAGCAGCGCAAGCGACAGCCCGAGCGGGATTCCGCCGAGCGGCGTGTCGCCGAAGCTCTCGCCGAGCAGCAGCGGCGCGAGCACCACCGGAATCATCGTCTGAGTCACGAATACGACCGGCGCCACCTGGATCGCCGGGCGCGATTGCAGGGCGCTCATCTCGCTGAGCACGCCGACCGCCGATGCCGCGGCGGTGGACAGTCCCCACGCCGCCGCCGGGAGCAGGTGGCCGCTGGCGAGATCATCGGAGGCCAGCTTGGTCGCCACCCCGCTCCAGCCGAACGCGACGCCCGCCGCGATCATGGTCACGCTCGCGTAGGAGCGGCGGAATGAGCGCAGCAGATATGGAACCATGCTCGCCAGCGCGAGACCTACGAGCACGATCGTGATCGTGAGCTCCTCGCGGTTGTGATGGGTGTGTCTCGGGGGGGCGGTCAGCGCCGCGCCGATCACGCCGAGGACGATCGCGCTCATCGCGATGTACTCGTTGCGCCCGGCGTGCTCGCCGAGCATCCGCTGGGCGAGGAACATCAGGACGAGCAGACCGGCGGCGAGCGCCGGCTGCACCACGACGAGCGGCGCCAGCAGCAGAGCGAGAACCTGTAGCGGCCAGCCGAGGATCGAGAGTCCGGTGCCGAGCAGCCAGCGCGCGCGCCTGACCAGGCCCCAGACAAGCGCCAGGCGCAGATGCTCCTCGTGGGGCGCCTCCTTGGCGTCCATCGCCTGGAGGGCGATCCCTAGGCTGTACAGGCTCGACGCCCCGATCGCCGCCCCGATTCCCAGCACCAGATCGACCATGTCCGCCCACGATCATCGCACTCCCGTGCCGCCCATCGCGGGTGCGCTGGTCGGCACGGCGATCGTCGGCTACATGCTCCCCGGGCTCGCCGGCGCCTGGCCGGCCATGCGCCGGCCCCTCGGGATTGAGGATCGCACCGCCAGCGGCCGGGGATGCGCGCTCACCTTCGACGACGGTCCCCACGCGCAGGGCACCGCGGCGATGCTCGAGATTCTCGATCGCGCGGGGGCCCACGCAACCTTCTTCCTGGTCGGCGAGCAGATCCTGCGCGATCCGGCGCTCGCCCGCGAGATCGCCGATGCCGGGCACGGAATCGGCTTGCACTGCCATCGCCATCGCAACCTGCTGCGCCTGACGCCGCGGCAGGTGCGCGAGGACATCGACCGGGCGCAGGAGATCATCGAGACGAGCACCGGGCACTCGCCGCGGTTGTATCGCCCGCCGTACGGCGTACTCAACGCGTCCGCTCTGGGTCTTGCCGGCAGGCGTGGATGGCGCACGCTGCTGTGGAGCCAATGGGGCCGCGACTGGGAGGCGCGCGCGACGCCAGATTCGATCGCCGCGCGAGTCACCCGCGGCGTCAGCGAGGGCTCGGTGCTGCTGCTGCACGACGCAGACGACTACTCCGCGCCGGGGTGTTGGATGCGCACCGCCGCCGCTCTGCCGCGAGTTCTGGAGACTCTCGCCGAGCGGGGGCTCGAGCCGACGGCTCCCTGAGCGGTCTGGTGCGAGGATAAGATCAATGGCTTGTCCACCGCGGTTTCGATCGACACGGCGGGATCGGCCGTGGGGCTCGCCAGAGCGACGGCGCTTCCCGAGAGACACACACGGACGCGCTGGTGGGTCGAGGCGCTGGCGATCGTGTGGCTGTGCTGGGTCTACGACGCGATCACCAACCTGGCGCCGCTGCGCCTGCACCTCGCTCTGGCGCACGCTCGCGGCGTTCTGCACTTGGAGCAGGCGCTGCACATCGACCCCGAGCTGACCCTCGACCGCTGGCTGGCCGGGCACCACACGCTTGGCCTGGTGATCTCCGACTACTACGACAACGCCCATTTCGTGGTCACGCTCGGGCTGCTGGGGTGGCTGTGGTGGCGGCGGGCGGACGTCTACCGGCCGCTGCGCAACATGCTCGTGCTGGTCAACGTGCTGGCGTTCATCGTCTTCTGGCGCTACCCGGTGGCTCCGCCGCGCATGCTCAAGGGGTTCACCGACATCGTGGCCTCGACCCACGCGATCGGCTCGTGGCACACCGGCGCGCTGGCCTCCCACGCCAACGATCTGGCGGCCATGCCGTCGCTGCACATCGCCTGGGCGGTCTGGTCCGCGCTGGCGCTGTGGCAGATCTCCACCCGCGTGTGGGTTCGTGGCTTGGCGGTCGTCCACCCGTGCGTGACCGCGGTGGCGGTCCTCGCGACGGGCAACCACTTCACGCTCGACATCCTCGGCGGTCTCGTGACGATCGCCGCGTCGGTGGCGATCGTGCGATTGGCGGAGCGTTGGCGGAGCTCGGATCGACGTGCGTACCGCATGTCACAAACTTGTTACGAAGTCCAAGACCAGGTACTCTAGGATCGCTTTCACAGTTGGTCGACAGTTGAGGGACTCGTCGACGGCCCGGCCGCAGAGCGCGGGGTCTTTTTCGCAGGTAGGGTGGCCCTACGACCATGACAGACTTCGATGCCAACGAAGATCACGCTCGCCTGCCCGGTGCTGGGCCGGGAGACCTACTTGATCTCGCAGGTGCTCACCGGGTGATCCTGCGGTACCTCGATATCGCGCTCGTCGTCCTCGCCGTGCCCGTTGTCTGGGCGCTGGGAGCCCCTGTCGTGGGTGTCGTCGTGAGCGCTTCCGCGTGGTTGATACAGCGTGTGCTCGCCCACACCGATCAACACTGGATTGCCAGTCGGGGGGCCGACGCCCGCTTCGGCCTCAATCTGGTCGATGGGTTCGGGCGCATCTGGCTGCTCGCCGGCGCGATCGTGCTCGCCGCCGTCATCGGTGGCCGCCGCGACGGTCTGACCGCGGCGCTTGTGATCTTCTGCGCCTACTCGATCGCATTCGCCATGCGTCTGATCAGCGGCCGACCGCAAGGAGAGCCGCAGCGATGAGCGCCATGGCGGCGTCTGCGCCCGCAGGAGCGCCTGCTCCCCAGCAGGGGATGAGCCAGGGACGGAAGATCCTCTACTCGGTCCTGGGCGTATGGATCGGCGGGATCGTGCTGTTCGTGATCCTGTTCGGCGTCACCGCGCACAAGGCTCCGACGGTCGCCAGCAACGTCTTCTCCCCGACCAACGAGTTCAAACTCGACACCTGGTTCAAGCTCGGCCCGATCGCATTCAACAAGGGCGTCCTGTACCTGCTGATCACGGTCGGCATCACCATCGGGGTGATGCTCTACATCTCAAGGCGCCTGCAGCAGCGCCCCGGTCGGCTCCAGGCCGCGGTCGAGATGTTCTACAGCTTCACCCGCGGCATGTCCAAAGAAAACCTCAGCGAGGACATGGAGCGCAAGTACTTCCCGCTGATCGCCACGATCTTCGTGTTCATCCTCGTCACCAACCTGATCGGCTATATCCCGCTGCCGGTCGACTCGGGCGAGACGTTCAAGCTGTTCGGCGCGCATATCCCGTCGTTTCAGATCTACGCGGCCGACACCAATGTCGCGTTTCCGCTGATCCTCGCGCTCGGCGTCTTCATCCTGTTCACCTACGAGGGGGTCAAGCACCACGGCCCGATCGGATACCTCAAAAGCCTGATGCCCGGCGGTGTCAAAGGCCCGATCGTGGGCCTGATCTTCCCGATCGAGATCCTCTCCAACTTTCTGCGCCTGATATCCCTGACGGTGCGGCTGTGGGCGAACTTGCTCGCCGGTCATATGCTGATCGCGTTCATGGGCGGAGAGCTCGGCGTGCTGGTCGGGCTGCAACTCGTGTCCTGGTTCTTGCTGCCGGCCGGAATCGCGATCTTCCTGTTCGAGGCCGTCCTGATCGCCGGCCTGCAGGCCTTCATCTTTGCCATCTTGACCGCCATCTATCTCGGCGGAGCGGTCGAAAGTCACTAACAAACAAGGAGCTATCGAGCGATGCAGTTTCTACACCTGTTGAGTGCGATCCACCCGCTGCTGGGTGTCGCGGAACCGATCATCAAGCAGAGCCAGGATGCCGGTCGCGCGATCGCGCTGGGCGTCGGAGCCGGTGGCGGCGCCGCCGGCGCCGGGGCGGGCATCGGAGCGGTGTTCAACGCCTCGATCCAGGCCAAGACCCGCCAGCCCGAGCTGCGGGCCGAGGTCGAGCGCGACCAGTGGCTCGGCTTTGCGCTCACCGAGGCGTGCTTCTTCTACGGCCTTGTCGGCGGCTTCATCGCCTTCTTCCTGTAGGCCAAATGCTCGCTGCACCAACCATCCCACTCGCCTCCGGCGGCTCGTTCCTGATCACCCCCAATGTGGGGATCATGATCTGGACCATAGTTGTGTTCGTGATCTCGCTGTTCATCCTGCGCAAGGCCGTGTTCCCGCGGATCGGTGAAGCCCTGGACAAGCGCGCGAAGACGATCGAGGGCGAGATCGACGCCGCCGCAGAGCTGCGCCTCCAAGCCGACAAGGTGCTCGATGAATACCGCGAGCGCCTGAAGGAGGCCAGGGCCCAGTCCGAGGAGATCGTCCAGCGTGCTCGACAGACGGCCGAGTCCCACGAGCGCGAGTCCCGTGACCGCGGCAAGGAGATCCTCGCCGAAGCCGCCAAGCGCGCCGAGCGCGACATCGAGGCCGCCAGCAAGCGGGCGCTCGACGACATCCGCAGGGAGGTCGCGGATCTCACGGTCATGGCCACGGAGAAGGTCACGCGCAAGACGCTCGACGACTCCGACCAGCGGCGCCTGGTGGAGGAGGCCCTGGGCGAACTGGACTTCTCCAGCATCTCCGCCGGCACCGAGAGCAACTGATCGAGATGACGGCCCGCTCGCCACTCATATTCCCGGTCACCACGTTCCTAGTCTCGCTCGCCGACGCCACGTTCGATGGTCCCGCCATCGGTCTGTCGAGCGGGCCGCAAGGGTGCCCCTGATGGAGGAGCTGGCCCAGGTCTACGCGCGCGCGCTGTTCCAGGTCGCCCTCGAGCAGGGCAAGCTGGACGAGCTGCGCGAGCAACTCGCTCAGTTCGCGGACGCGGTGGATCAAAACCGCGAGCTCGCCGTGTTCTTCTTCTCACCGTACTTCTCGACCACCGAGAAGACCGATGCGCTCAGCGGCCTGCTCGATGGGGCGGACGAGGCACTGCTGAACTTCCTCGGTCTGCTGATCGAAAACCATCGCATGCCCGTGATCTTCCGCATACGCCAGGAGTACGAGCGGCTGTGGGAGGAGGAGAACAAGACTCTGCCGGTCCAGATCACGAGTGCGATTGCGCTCGACGAGCAGACCACAGAGAGTCTCGGCAGGACGATCGGCGAGCGCGCCGGACGCAAGGTCACCCTCGCGGCGCGCGTGGACCCGGACATCCTCGGCGGCATCATCATCAGGGTCGGAAACTCGATCCTCGACGCCTCTATTCGCAATCGACTGGAGCAGCTGCGCAGGCACGTTGCCCAAGGAGCTTCCTAGGAACATGCAGATCAACCCAGACGAGATCACAAGCATTCTGAAGAGCCGCATCGAGGGGCTCGACAGCGGTACGGCCGAGCTGACCGAGGTCGGCACCGTGCTGTCGGTGGCCGACGGCATCGCGCGGTTGCACGGCCTGGAGAACTGCATGTCCTTTGAGATGCTCGAGCTCCCCCACGGCGTCACCGGTCTTGCCCTGAACCTCGAGTCCGACAATGTCGGAGCGGTGCTGTTCGGCGAGTGGGAGCACATATCCGAGGGCGACACTGTCAAGCGAACCGGCGCGCTGCTGGAGATCCCCGTCGGCGAGGCGCTGCTCGGGCGGATCGTCGACCCGCTCGGGCGCCCGCTCGACGGCAAGGGTGAGGTCGCTACGACGCAGACACGCCCGGCTGAGTTCAAGGCGCCCGGCGTCGTCCAGCGCCAACCGGTCAAGCAGCCGATGCAGACCGGCCTGAAGGCGATCGACGCGATGATCCCGATCGGCCGTGGCCAGCGCGAGCTCATCATCGGCGACCGGCAGACCGGCAAGACGGCGATCGCGATCGACACGATCATCAACAACAAGGACACCGGGGTGGTGTCCGTGTACGTAGCGATCGGCCAGCGCATGTCGACGGTCGTTGCGTTGGCACAGACGCTCGAGGAGTACGGCGCGCTGGAAAGCACGATCATCGTCGCCGCGCCTGCGGACGAGGCAGCGCCGATCAAGTTCATGGCGCCGTACGCCGGCTGTGCGATGGCCGAGCACTTCCTGTACAACGGCGGCCACGCGCTGTGTGTGTACGACGATTTGACCAAGCACGCCTACGCCTACCGGCAGATGTCGCTGCTGCTGCGCCGTCCCCCCGGCCGCGAGGCATACCCTGGCGACGTCTTCTACCTGCACTCCCGCCTGCTCGAGCGCGCGGTCAAGCTCAACGACGACCTCGGCGGCGGCTCGCTCACCGCCCTGCCGGTCATCGAGACACAGGCGGGGGACGTCTCGGCGTACATCCCCACCAACGTGATCTCGATCACCGACGGGCAGATCTTCCTCGAGTCCAAACTGTTCAACTCCGGGGTGCGACCGGCGATCAACGTCGGGATCTCGGTGTCACGAGTCGGGGGCAACGCCCAGATCGGGCCGATGAAGAAAGTCGCCGGCAGGATCAAGCTCGAGCTCTCCCAGTACCGCGACCTCGAGGCCTTCGCCCAGTTCGGCTCGGACCTCGACGCCGACACCCAGCGCACGCTCGCCCGCGGGGCGCGCCTGGTCATGACGCTCAACCAGAAAGAGCGCGAGCCGCTGCCCGTCGAGGACCAGACGGTGCAGATCTACGCCGCCACCAACGGCTTCCTGGACCGGCTCAACGTCGAGCGGGTGACCGAGTTCCTGCTCGAGCTGACCGAACGCATGCACGCCGAGTACGGCGAGACCCGCGAGAAGATCGCCGGCGGCGACTGGTCGCAGGAGACCCAGAAGGCCGTGCACGACGCCGTCGAGTCCTTCGCCGGGGACTTCGGCTATGACCTCGACGAGGAGGGCCAGCCGCTCGATGACCAGGTGCCGGAGCGGGCGAGCCGCTCACACGGCGAGGACCGATCCGCGTCTGATCGTGGCGAGCAGGGCTCAGACGAGCCGGCCAAGGAGCCCCAGGCGGCTTAGCTCCGCCGCAGGTAACCGCCATGGCATCTCAGCGCGACGTCAAGAACAAGATCGCATCGGTGAAGAACATCCAGAAGATCACCCGGGCCATGGAGATGGTCGCCGCGGCCCGCCTGCGCCGGGCCGAGCAGCGCATCGACGCGCTGCGCCCGTATGCGGATGCGATCGGGCGCATGACGCGCCAGGCGGCCCTGGCGGCCGGCGGGGAGGCCGCCGGGGTGCCGCTGCTCCGCGAGCACGAGACCCAGACCAACGCCGGGCTGCTGCTGATCACGGGCGACCGTGGCCTCGCCGGTGGCTTCAACTCCCAGATCATCCGCGCCGGCGTGCGTTTCTCGGCCGAGATGGCCGAGGAAGGGCTGGGCAGCAGCTGGTATGCGACCGGTCGTCGTGGCGTCTCCTCGCTGGCCTTCCGCGGGCACGAGCTCAGCGGCAGCTACACCGGCTTCTCAGACCGGCCCGCCTATGCGGACGCGCGCGCGATCGCCGACGACGTGATCCAGGCCTACGTCGACGGCGAGCTCGATCGCGTGGATCTCGTCTACAACTCCTATGTCTCACCGCTCACCCAGCACGTCACCCGTCAGACGCTGCTTCCGCTCTCAGAAGAGGCGATGGCCGCGGACGAGGACGGCTCGGCTGCCGGACCCCGCACGCCCGTCGACTACGAGCCGGACCCCGAGAAGATCCTCAGGCGTCTGGTTCCGGACTACATCGAGATTTCGATCTACCGGGCGCTCGTGGAGTCGGCGGCCGGCTTCTTCGGGGCTCAGATGACGGCCATGCGCAGCGCATCGGAGAACGCCGGCGAAATCATCACCGACTACACGCTGCAAATGAACCGTGCCCGCCAGGCCGAGATCACCCAGGAGATCATGGAGGTAGTAGCCGGTGCCGAGGGCCTCTCATGACTACGACAAACTTGAACGAAATGGTTAGGAGATCACAGAGCTAATGTCAACCAGCCCCACCCAAGAGGCCACCCAGCCCGTCAACGGCAGCGCTGCGAAGCGCAACGTCGGGCGGATCGAGGAGATTCAGGGCGTCGTGATCGAGGCCGTGTTCCCCGACTGCCTGCCCGAGATCAACCACGCGATCACGATCGTCCGCCCGGCCTCCAACAAGCAAGAGGAGGCCCGGGTGGGTGGGCACCAGATCAGCGCCGGGGCCGAGGAGGAGCTGCTCGTGTGCGAGGTCCAGCAGCACCTCGGCGACGACCGCGTGAGGGCGGTCGCGATGGACACCACCGACGGCCTTGCGCGGGGCCTCGAGGTGATCGACACGGGAGCCCCGATCACGGTACCCGTCGGCGAGGTCACGCTCGGGCGGATCTTCAACCTGCTCGGCGAGCCGATCGACCTCGGCGAGGATCTTCCCGCCGACGTGGAGCGCCGCGGCATCCACCAGGACGCCCCGCGCGCCGAGGATCTCACGCCGACGACGGAGATGTTCGAGACGGGCATCAAGGTCATCGACCTGCTCGCCCCCTACGCGAAGGGCGGCAAGGTCGGCCTGTTCGGGGGGGCTGGGGTCGGCAAGACGGTGCTGATCCAGGAGCTCATCCACAACCTCGCCAAGGAGCACGGCGGGCTGTCCGCCTTCTGCGGCGTGGGCGAGCGCTCGCGCGAGGGCAACGACCTGTGGCTCGAGATGAAGGAGTCGGGCGTCCTCGACAAGACGATGCTCGTGTTCGGTCAGATGAACGAGCCGCCGGGAGCCCGCATGAGGGTCGCCCTGTCGGGTCTGACGATGGCCGAATACTTCCGTGACAAGGGCCAGGACGTGCTGCTGTTCATCGACAACATCTTCCGCTTCGTCCAGGCCGGCTCCGAGGTCTCAGCACTGCTCGGGCGGATGCCCTCCCAGGTGGGCTACCAGCCGACTCTGGAGACCGAGATGGGCCAGCTGCAGGAGCGGATCACCTCCACCAAGAGCGGCTCGGTCACCTCGATCCAGGCGATCTACGTGCCGGCCGACGACTACACCGACCCGGCTCCGGCATCGGTGTTCGCGCACCTCAACGCGACCACGGCGCTGTCGCGGGCGATCTCCGAAAAAGGCATCTACCCGGCGGTCGACCCGCTCGACTCCAACTCGACGATCCTCAAGGCGGACATCCTCGGCGAGGACCACTTCCGCGTGGCCAACCGCGTCAAGGAGATCCTGCAGCGCTACAAGGAGCTGCAGGACATCATCGCGATCCTCGGCATCGACGAGCTCTCCGATGAGGACAAGCTCACCGTTCAGCGTGCCCGCAGGATCGAGCGCTTCCTCTCCCAGCCGTTCTTCGTGGCCGAAGAGTTCACGGGAACGCCCGGCGCGTACGTGCCGATCGCGGAGACGATCAGGGGCTTCGAGGAGATCATCGACGGCAAGCACGACGAGGTTCCCGAGAGCGCGTTTTTCTTGAAGGGTACGATCGACGAGGTAGTTGAGGCGGCCAAGCAATAATGGCCCACGCGAAGTTCCCAGCGGAAGTGCTCACGCCCGAGGGCGAGGTGTTCTCCGGGGAGATCGAAATGCTCTCCACGGTGACCACCGTCGGCTCGATCGGGATCCTCGCCAACCACGAGCCGCTGCTGGCCCGCCTCGAGCCGACCGAGCTGCGGTTGTATCGCTCGGAGGAGGAGATCGTGCGCTTCGCCCAGGCCGAGGGCTACCTGCAGTTCGCCGAGAACAGGGCGCTCGTGCTCGTCGAGGAGGCGCTCGCCCCCGGGCAGATCGACCGCGGGGCTCTCGAGAGCAGGCTCGCAGACGCTCGGGCAGCCGCCGATCGTGCCGAGCAGGGCAGCGAGGAGAGGGCCCGGGCGCTGCGGGACATCCGTCGCTACGAGGCTTTCCTGTCGGTCGCTCAATAGCCCGGGCGCCCCCCTCGCCCCAGCTCATAGACATCGTCGCTCGCTGCTACCGGCTAGCCTTCGCCGCCTCATGAGTGCGCAGCGTGAGCCGATAGGCGTGATCGGAACCGGCTACGTCGGGCTGGTCACCGCGGCCGGGTTCGCGGAGCTCGGCAGCGACGTCTGGTGCGTGGACATCGACGCCGAGAAGGTCGCCCGCCTGCTGGCGGGCGAGGTGCCGATCTATGAGCCCGGTCTCAAGGAGCTGCTCGCGCGCAACCGCGAGCGCCTGCACTTCTCGACAGACCTATTTGGCGCGCTCGAGCACGCACGGCTGCTGTTCGTCGCGGTGGGCACCCCGCCGACATACTCGGGGGACGCCGACCTCTCGGCGGTGCACGCGGTCGTCGATGCGATCCCCGCCGCCGAGGACCGTGCGCTGGTGATGAAGTCCACGGTCCCCTGCGGCACGGGGGCCTCGCTCCTGCGGGTCTTCGGCGAGCAGGGCAAGGACGCGCTCGGCTACGTCTCCTGTCCGGAGTTCCTCAAGGAGGGCTCGGCGGTCAAGGACTTCCTGCACCCCGACCGGGTGGTCGTGGGCGATCGCGGCGACTGGGCGGGCGACGCGGTGGCCGAGCTCTACGCGCCCCTGAACGCACCCCTGGTGCGTACGGACATCGCCAGCGCCGAGATGGTCAAGCTCGCCTCCAACGCGTTCCTGGCGACGAAGATCTCGTTCATCAACGAGATCGCCAACGTCTGCGAGGAGACCGGCGCGGACGTCGTGGAGGTGGCGCGCGGGATGGGCCTGGACGATCGCATCGGGGCGAAGTTCCTACAGGCGGGGATCGGGTTCGGCGGGAGCTGCTTTCCCAAGGACGTCGACGCGCTCAAGCAGCTCGCCGGCAACTCCGGCTATCACTTCCAGCTGCTGACCGCGGTGATCGAGGTCAACGAACTGCAGAAGCGTCGCGTGATCGGCAAGCTCCACAAGCATCTCGGAGGGCTCGCCGGCAAGCGCGTGGCGCTGCTGGGTCTGTCGTTCAAGCCGGAGACCGACGACATGCGCGAGGCCTCCTCGCTGGTGCTCTCCGCGCGGCTTCACGCCGACGGTGCGGCGATCAGCGCCTACGACCCCGTGGCCGAGGAGCAGGCCCGCAAGCTGGTCACCGGGATCACCTTCGCGACCTCCCCACTCGAGGCCGTCAGCGGCGCGGATGCGGTCGTGCTGGTCACCGAGTGGCGCGAGCTCGTGGAGCTCGACTGGAAGCGCGTCGCCGAGGCCATGTCCGGCAAGCTGCTGATCGACGGGCGCAACGCCCTGGACCCCGATGCGGTCCGCGCGGCGGGCCTGACCTATGAGGGAATAGGTCGTCGGTAGTGCAGGCGGTGATCCTGGTCGGCGGGCAGGGAACTCGCCTGCGCCCGCTCACCTCGACGGTCCCCAAGCCGGTGGTCACGCTGGTCGACCGGCCGTTCATCTCGTTGATGCTCGAATGGCTGCGCGAGCACGGCGTGGAGGACGTGATCATGTCCTGTGGCTTCCTGGCCACGAGCGTGCGCGAGGTGCTCGGCGACGGCTCGGGCCTGGGGGTCCGTCTGCGCTTCGTCGAAGAGCCGGACCCGCGCGGGACGGCCGGTGCGCTGAAGCTGGCCGAGCCGATGCTCGACGAGCGCTTTCTGATGCTCAACGGCGACGTGCTCACCGACATCGACCTCACGAGCCAGATCGCCCAGCACGAGGCCACCGGCGCGGTGGCGACGCTTGCGCTGGTCCCCGTCGCGGACCCGAGCGCCTACGGCCTGGTGATCCTCGAGGAGGATCGCTCGGTCAGGGAGTTCGTGGAGAAGCCGAGCCCCGACCGGGTCGAGTCCAACCTGATCAGCGCCGGCGCGTATGTCCTGGAGCGGAAGATCCTCGATCTCGTGCCGCCCGATCGAAACGTGTCGATCGAGCGCGAGGTCTGGCCGCTGCTGGTTGGCAAGGGCCTGTACGGCTTTCCCTCGGAGGGCTACTGGCTGGACATCGGAACGCCCGCGCGCTACCTGCAGGGCACCTTCGACATCATCGAGGGCAATGTCCGGACCGCCGTCCTTCAGAGGCTCGGCAGCGACTGGCTGGCGATCGATGAGGATGCGCAGGTGCACGGGCGGGTGATCCCGCCGGCGGTGCTCGAGCGTGGAGTGCACGTCGCCGAGGGCGCCCAGGTGGGCAGCCTCGCGGTCCTCGCAGCGGGCGTGTCGATCGGCGCGGGCGCCACCGTGGAGCGTGCGGTGATCCTCGACGGGGCGCAGATCGGGGAGGGCGCGAGCCTGCGCGACTGCATCGTCGCCGCCGGCGCTCGCGTGGGGGCGCGCACCCAGATCAGCGGTGGAGCGGTGCTCGGCGAGCACGTCAGCGTCGGGGCGGACAACGTGATCACCCGCGGGGCGCGTATCTTCCCTGGTGTGCAACTGCCCGACGGCGCGATTGAGTTCTAGGTGCTCAGCCTCCGGCTGCACCCGAGCTCCCTGACTTCAGAGATCAAATGGCCACCCATTCCCAAGTCCCCACAGGAGGCGATCAGCAGATGAGCGAAGGCGCCCTCACGGCCACACCCGCAGCGCAGGAGCTCACGCGCGCGGAGATCGCCCGGGTCGACGTCTCCGACCAGCTGGGCGATGTGCTGGCCCTCCCCGAGCATCTGCGCGACGCGCTCTGGCGCGTGGAGTCGGCGATCATGCAGGACTGGGACACGACCGCCGGGCTGGTCGTGGCGGGCATGGGCGGCTCGGCGATCGGCGGCGCTCTCGCCCGGGCCGCGCTGGGAGATCACCTGTCGCGCCCGATCTTCGTGACCCGCGCATACGGCCTGCCGACCTGGACGACGCCCGACACGATGGTGCTGTGCGCCAGCTACTCGGGCGACACCGAGGAGACCCTCGCCTGCTATGAGTCCGCCGGTGCGCTAGGTGCCAAGCGCACGGTTGTGAGCACCGGAGGCCGTCTGTCCGAGATGGCCCGGGCTGACGGCGTGCCCGTCATTCCGCTGCCAAGCGGCTTTCAGCCGCGTGCGGCGGTCGCGTACATGACAGTCGCCGCGCTCGAGGTGGCGGCCCTATGCGGCGTCGGCCCGCGGCTGACCTCCGAGATCGATGTCGCCGCCTCCCACACCGAGCAGCTGGTCGAGGAGTGGGGTCCGGATACGCCCGAGGACTCGTTGGCGAAGGAGATCGCCCGCGGCCTGCTCGCCACCACGCCGGTCGTGGCCGGCGCCGGGCTGACCACCCCGATCGCCTACCGCTGGAAGACGCAGATCAACGAGAACGCAAAGCAGCCGTGCTTCTACGGCGAACTGCCCGAGCTCGATCACAACGAGATCGCCGGCTGGGAAGGCGCGCGGGATCTCGGCCGCTTCTCGGCGATCTTCCTCGACGACTCCGATGCCCACCCCCGGGTGAAGGAGCGGATGGACCTCACCGAGCGCCTGATCGCGGGCAACGCCGTATCGAGCTTCCGCCTGGAGACACGCGGGCAGACGGCGATCGAGCGGGTCATCTCGCTCGTACTCCTCGGCGACCTGGTCTCGATCTACCTCGCTGCGCTGCGCGGCGTGGATCCGGGACCGGTGAAGGTGATCGACGAGCTGAAGGCCGCGCTGGCCGTCCGCTGAGCGGCGCGATGCTGCGTCCTCGGTCGCTCGCGTGCCGAAGCCGGGAGACACTCGCTCCGCTCGCATCCCCGTTTCGGCCAGCACGCCACGCTCCCTGCGTCCTTGCCTCGCTTGCCCAGCGGACGGCCAGAGGGTGGGCGCGATAGCCGCGCGCAGCCTTGTGATACGGTCGGGGCCGGCCGAGGAGCGCTGCGACGGGTGTCTGCGATCCGCCACGCTCGGCCTATCTGCAGCAAGGGCGCTCACCTGACCGGACAGGAGGATTCGTCATGTCCGCTATGACACCCACCGCCGTTGCCACCGATTTCAAGGTCGCCGACCTCTCCCTCGCGGAGTTCGGCCGCAAGGAGATCACCCTCGCTGAGCACGAGATGCCGGGACTGATGGCCATCCGCCGCGAGTTTGCCGACGCGCAGCCGCTGAAGGGCGCGCGGATCACCGGTTCGCTGCACATGACCATCCAGACGGCCGTGCTGATCGAGACGCTGACGGCGCTCGGCGCGGAGGTCCGCTGGTGCAGCTGCAACATCTTCTCCACCCAGGACCACGCCGCGGCGGCGGTGGCGGTCGGCCCGGACGGCAGCGCCGAGGACCCGCGCGGGGTGCCGGTGTATGCGTGGAAGGGGGAGACGCTGGAGGAGTACTGGTGGTGCACCGAGCAGGTGCTGCGCTGGCCGGAGCAGGGCCCGGACGGCGACTTGGATCCCGCCACGGGTGGGCCCCGATCATCCGGCCCGAACATGATCCTCGACGATGGCGGCGACGCGACACTGCTGGTGCACAAGGGCACCGAGTACGAGCAGGCGGGCGCGGTGCCCGCGTCGACGGCCGGCGACTCGGAGGAGTACCAGGTCATCCTGTCGGTGCTCACCCGCTCTCTGGCCGAGGACCCCCAGCGCTGGACCCGCATCGGCGAGGGCATCAAAGGCGTGACCGAGGAGACCACCACGGGCGTGCACCGCCTGTACGAGATGGTCGAGACGGGTGAGCTGCTGTTCCCCGCGATCAACGTCAACGATTCGGTGACCAAGTCCAAGTTCGACAACCTGTACGGCTGCAGGCACTCGTTGATCGACGGCATCAACCGGGCGACCGACGTGATGATCGGCGGTAAGGTCGCGGTGGTGTGCGGCTTCGGCGATGTCGGCAAGGGCTGCGCGGAATCCTTGCGCGGCCAGGGCGCCCGGGTGATCATCACCGAGATCGACCCGATCTGCGCACTGCAGGCGGCGATGCAGGGCTATGAGGTGAAAACGCTGCAGGACGTGATCTCAAGCGCGGACATCTTCATCACGACGACCGGCAACAAGGGCATCATCGCGGCGCAGGACATGGCCCGCATGAAGCACCAGGCGGTCGTCGGCAACATCGGGCACTTCGACAACGAGATCGACATCGCCGGTCTGGGGCAGATCCCGGGCATCGAGCGGGTGAACATCAAGCCGCAGGTCGACAAGTGGGTGTTCCCGGACGGCCACGCGATCATCATGCTCTCGGAGGGTCGTCTGCTGAACCTGGGCAACGCCACCGGGCACCCGAGCTTCGTGATGAGCAACTCGTTCTCCAACCAGACGATCGCCCAGATCGAGCTGTTCACCAAGAACGACGAGTACGACAAGCGGGTGTACGTCCTGCCCAAGCACCTCGACGAGAAGGTCGCCCGCCTGCATCTCGACGCGCTCGGCGTGAAGCTGACGAGGCTCACCGACGAGCAGGCCGCCTACATCGGCGTGCCCGTCGACGGACCGTACAAGCCAGATCACTACAGGTACTAGCTGCCGTATGAAGGCGATGGTGCTCGCGGCGGGGCTGGGCACCCGCCTGCGCCCGTTGACCAACGAGATCACCAAGCCGATGGTGCCGGTGCTCGACAGGCCGGTGATGGAGCACATCGTCGACCTGCTCGACCGCCACGCCTTCGAGCATGTGATCGCCAACCTGCACTACTTTCCGGACACGATCCGCGAGCATTTCGGCGAGCGCCTGACGTATCGCTACGAGCCCGAGCTGCTGGGCACAGCCGGGGGGGTGCGCGCGTGCGCCGAGTTCTTCGGCGGAGAGCCGTTCCTGGTGATCTCGGGCGACGCCCTCACGGACATCGACCTCGGGGCGCTCGCCGCCAGGCACCGTCAGGCCGGGGGAATCGCCACTCTGGCCGTCAAGAAGGTGTCGGATACGCGCGAGTACGGCGTCGTGTTGCACGACCGCGAAGGGCGGATCACCGGCTTCCAGGAGAAGCCCGACCCGGACGAGGCGCTGTCGGACCTGGGCAACTGCGGCATCTACGTGTTCGACCCGCAGATATTCGACTACTTTCCCGAGCGGCCGTTCGCCGACTGGGCTCAGGACGTCTTTCCGGTGCTGCTGGAGAACGACGTGCCCTTCCACATCCACGAGGTGCGCGAGTACTGGAACGACGTCGGCTCGCTTGCGGAGCTGCGCCAGGGCACCTTCGACGCTCTGGCGGGCGAGCTGCACCTGCAGATCGAAGGCGAGGAAGTGCGTCCGGGGGTGATCGCCGCCGGCGAGGGCGCGCTGCCGGCGGACGCCGAGATCGAGGGGCCGGCATGGATCGGCTGCGACGTTCAGATCGGCGCGGAGGTGCGCCTCACGGGGCCGCTGGTCCTGGGCGACGGCGCGAAAATCGGCGCTCGCTCGCAGCTGCGAGCGAGCATCGTGTTCCCGGGAACGGAGATCGCCGCCGACTCGATCCTGATCGGAGCGATCGCCGGTCACAGCGGCATCCTGGCCAGCCTGCGCCGGCGTCGCTAGGCGACGTGGCTCGCTGGTGCCCGCCCCCGGCTCCGGACGAGCCGCAGAACACAAACGGGCCCTCCGAAGAGAGCCCGTTTGCGGAAAGTGAGACTATGACAACTGTCATCATACCAAAGCTACCCCACGGACATGAGAATAGCCCTCGCGCCGGCGGGATGCTCCCGCTCAGGCGATTCCGTAGCGCTCGCGGCGTTGCTGCTCGCGCTCGGACTCGGTGAGCGCCCGCACGAACAGGACGGCGAGGGCGATGCCCATGACCACCGACTGCTCGACCGCCATGATCAGGCCGGCGATCGACTGATCGCTCAACGCCGAGATGCCCCACACGCGGGCGTGATGGACGTAGTAGGGGTACAGGGCGCTCGGGGCGAACGCGAGACCCATGCCGAGCGCTCCGACGAACAGCTTGGTCGACGCCATGTAGACGACGGGACCCATCCCGTTCAGGCGCAGGCGCGCCCGGATCGGAGACAGCAGATGCCACCAGTACAGCGAGCCGGCGATCAGGAAGCTGACGTGCTCGAGCACGTGAACGGTGGGGTGGCGCACGGCGAGGTCATACGCGGCGGGGATGTGCCACGACCAGATCACGACGACATACAGGACGACGGCGAACGCCGGATGGGCGAACGGGCCGGCCCGCCGCTCGAGGTCGCGCACGGCGCGGGTGGCCGGCCGCAGGATCACCTTGGTGAAGCCCAGGATCGCGAGGATCGGCACGATGTCCAGCAGCAGGATGTGCTGGATCATGTGCATGAAGAACAGCTGGTCGGCGAGTGCGTCGAGCGGCGAGATCAGGGCGATCAGCCCGGTCAGCACTGCGCCCAGGAAGCAGCAGAGCCGCCATACGGGAGCATCGCCGGCGCGCCGTGGCGAGGGACTCATGCGCACCTGGCGCCAGCGCTTGAAGTAGGCGCCCGCGACGATGGCCGCGCTGATCAGAACGCCGAGGTTGAGCGTCCAAGAGAGGTTGGGGCTCATCCGAACTCCGATTCTCGCACTTCCGTCGATAGCTGTTTACATCCGCCGTGCGTCGGCGTACCATCGTCAGCAAGCCCCACAAAAGCCGACCGAAGGGAGCCTATGATGCAAATCGACATCAAGGGCCGAAACGTCCCGGTCACCGAAGAGATTCGCGCCCACGCGGAGCGTCGTCTGACCAAGGTCGCGCGGCAGGTCTCAGACCTCGCCCGCCTGGAGATCGAGATCTTCAAGGAGCCAAACCCACGGGTCTCCGACTGCCAGGTCGCCGAGGCGACGCTGTACCTGAAGGGAATCACGCTGCGCGCCAGAGACGCCTCGCCGGAGATGCTGCACTCGCTGAACCTGATGGTCGACGAGCTCGCTCGGCAGGTCAAGCGCCACCGGGACAAAATGCGCCACCGTCGCGAGGCGCACGCGGCGGCCGCCCGCGAAGCCGCCCGCGCGGCTGCCCGCGGAGCCGGGCTGCGCTCGGCCTGAGCAACTCGCCCGCGAAGCTCGCCCCGGGGGGCATGCCGGGAGCTATCCTTGGCGCATGCCCTCCCTGCTCGATCGCGCGCTGAACGTCGGCGAGGCGAAGAAGTTCAAGACCTACCAGAAGCGCGTGGCGCTGATCGGGGCGTTCGAGGCTGAGCTCGAACACGACAGCGACGCCGAGCTGCGCGAGCGTATGGACGTGCTGCGCCAGCGCGCCCGTGACGGCGAGGATCTCGACGCGCTGCTGCCCGAGTGCTTCGCGGTCACCCGCGAGACCGGCAAGCGGGTCATGGGGATGCGCCACTTCGACGTCCAGCTGATCGGCGGCATGGCCCTGCACGACGGGCAGATCGCAGAGATGAAGACCGGCGAGGGCAAGACCCTGACGGCGACGCTGGCGGTCGTGCTCAACGCGCTCGCCGTGCGCGAGGTCACGGGCGAGCAGGCGCCGGAGGCACCGGGGAAGCCGGGCGAGGAGGCCGAGCGCGGCGAACGCAAGGGCGTGCACGTGGTGACCGTCAACGACTACCTCGCCCGTCGCGACGCCGAATGGATGAGCCCGATCTACGATGCCCTCGGTGTGAGCGTGGGCGTGCTGGCGAACATGCAGTCATATGAGGACAAGCATCGTGCTTACGCCTGCGACGTGGTCTACGGCACGAACTCGGAGTTCGGCTTCGACTACCTGCGCGACAACATGGCCAAGGACCTCGCCGAAAAGGTCCAGCGCGGCCATTACTTCGCGATTGTCGACGAGGTCGACAACATCCTGATCGACGAGGCGCGCACGCCGCTGATCATCTCGGGCGCCCCCGAACAGGCGGCCGACCTGTACGTCAGGTTCGCGCGCCTGTCCCCGCGGATGGTGCTCGGCAAGACGCCCGAAGGCATGGACCCCCGCACCAAGAAGCAGTTCACGGCGGACTTCGACTTCGAGATCGACGAGAAGCAGAAGACCGTTGCGATCACCGAGCAGGGCGTCGCCAAGGCCGAGCGGTTCCTCGGTATCGACCACCTGTACCGGGCCGAGAACGGGCACCTGGTAAACCACATGATCCAGTCGCTGCGCGCCCAGGCGCTGTACAAGCGGGACGTGGATTATGCGGTGATCGACGGCGAGGTCAAGATCATCGACGAGTTCACCGGGCGCATACTGGACGGCAGGCGCTGGTCGGAGGGCCTGCACCAGGCGGTGGAGGCCAAGGAGGGCGTGTCGGTCCAGGAGGAGAACCAGACCCTGGCGACGATCACCTACCAGAACTTCTTCCGCCTGTACGACAAGCTCGCGGGTATGACCGGCACGGCGCTGACCGAGGCCACGGAGTTCATGAAGATCTACAACCTGCCGGTCGTCCAGGTCCCGACGAACATGCCGATGGTGCGCGAGGACCGTAACGATCAGGTGTACAAGACCAAGGACGGCAAGTGGAGCGCGGTGGTCAAAGAGATCGCCGCCCGCCACGAGATCGGCCAGCCGGTGCTCGTGGGAACGATCTCGGTCGAGGTCTCAGAGCTCTTGGGCGGGATGCTGATGAAGCGCGGCATCAAGCACACGGTGCTGAACGCCAAGCCCGAGCACGCCGCCCTGGAGGCCGAGACGGTCGCCGAGGCGGGCCAGCCTGGCGCGGTGACGATCGCGACGAACATGGCCGGCCGGGGCGTGGACATCAAGCTGGGCGGAAACGCCGAGCACATGGCCCGTCTGGAGCTCGCGCGTCAGGGCGTTGAGCCCGACGGCGAGGAGTACGAGCGGCGCACGCAGGAGGTGCTGCCGCAACTGGAACGCAAGGTCCAGGAGGACCGCGAGCGGGTGATGGCCGCTGGTGGCCTGTTCATCTGCGGGACCGAGCGCCACGAGTCCAGGCGCATCGACAACCAGCTGCGCGGACGCTCCGGCCGCCAGGGCGATCCGGGCGAATCGCGCTTCTTCCTGTCCGCCGAGGACGACCTGGTGCGGCTGTTCGCCGGAGACCGCATCTACAGGATCCTCGACAAACTCGGTGGGGTCGACGAGGAGGGCAACGAGGAACCGATCGAGGCGGGGATGCTCTCCAAACAGATCGAGAAAGCGCAGAAGAAGGTCGAGCAGCAGAACTTCCTGATCCGCAAACGCGTGCTCGAGTACGACGACGTGATGAACGAGCAGCGCCGCGTGATCTACGCCTACCGCGACGAGGTGCTCGAAGGCAAGAGCATCGGCGAGGAGGCCCGCCGCGAGGTCGCCAACGTGATCGAGCGCACGATCGAGCAGTACACGGCGGGCGACTTCATGGAGGACTGGGACCTGGACGGCATGTTCACCGCGCTCGGGCAGTTCTTCCCAATCGATCTCGCAAGCGCGGACCTGGACGCCCAGACCGTCGACCATCAGGCGCTGAGCGAACGCACGGTGCAGTCGGCCATGGAGCTCTACGACGCCCGCGAAGAGGCGCTGGGCGAGGAGCTGATGGGCGCGCTCGAGCGCTTCCTGCTGCTGCAGACGATCGACGAACGCTGGCGCGAGCACCTGTTCGACATGGACTACCTGCGTGAGGGCATTCACCTGCGCGGCTTCGCCCAGATCGATCCCCTGGTGGCATACAAGAACGAGGCGTTCACCCTGTTCAGCGACCTGATGAACAGCGTGTGGGCCGACTACGCGCGGATGATCTTCAACGTGCAGGTCAACGTTGAGAACCAGCCCACCCCGAACGGAGGAGGCGGGGCGGGCGCTGGCACACCTTTCTCCGCCGCAGGCAACTCCACGCGTGCGGGCCGGGTGTCCTATTCGGGCGGCCACAGCGCGACCGGGGCGGGCGCGCTGGCGGCCGCGGCTGCGGCCGCGGGACTCGGCACGGACGGAGCGGCCCAGGCGGCGTTCGGCGAGAACGGCCAGGAGCCCGAAGCCCTGCCGGTGGTCGAGCAGCGGGTGCTGGACGACGAGCACCAGGTCGGGCGCAACGACCCCTGCTGGTGCGGGTCGGGCAAGAAGTTCAAGAAGTGCCACGGCGCGTAGGGAAAGCCGAATCGATCCCCGCACGCCCGGGGCCGGGCTGTTATCTGTTTCTGCGCTGGCCGTATAACCATGGCGCACGCCGGCTGCAAAGACAAACATGCTCCACACCGGTCGTTCCGCCCACACCGGCCGTGGACGGCGCAGCACCGGCCGCCGGCCACCCGCGCCCTGGCCACCGGCGGTGATAGCGTGGGGCCATGGTCACAGCCGCGCCGAGCGAGTCGATACCCCAGCGCCTGGCTGCCATCCGTGAGCAGATGAAACTGCTCGCGGACTATCTTTGACCCGGCTGGTCTGAGCGGGCGGGTGGCGGCGCTCGAGGGCGAGATGGGTGGTGAAGGTTTCTGGGAGGACTCCGAGCGGGCGGCGGCGGTGTCCTCGGAGCATTCGCGGGCGTCCAAGCGCCTGGAGACGTTCACGGCGCTGGAGGGCGACGTCGATGACCTCGACGGCCTGATCGAGATGGCCGCCGAGGAGGAGGGGCTGCTCGAAGAGGTGGAGGAGCAGATCGCCTCGGTCGAGGAGCGTCTGTCGGCGCTGGAGGAGCAGCGGCTGTTCTCCGGGCGGTATGACTCAGGGGACGCGCTGGTGAGCGTGAACGCGGGGGCGGGGGGGACGGACGCGCAGGACTGGGCGGAGATGGTCCTGCGCATGGAGATGCGCTGGGCGGAAGGCCGCGGCTTTGAGGTGGAGCTGCTGGAGGCGAGCGCGGGGGAGGAAGCGGGGATCAAGTCGGCGACGTTCAAAGCGGCGGGCGAGAACGCATACGGGCTGTTCAGCGCCGAGCGCGGCGTGCACCGGCTGGTGCGCCTCTCGCCGTTTGACTCGGCCCACCGCCGACAGACGAGCTTCGCGGGCGTGGAGGTGGCCCCGGTGGTCAAGGACACGGGGGAGATCGAGATCAACGAGGACGACCTGCAGGTGGACACCTACCGCGCCAGCGGCGCGGGCGGGCAGCACGTGAACAAGACCGACTCGGCGGTGCGGATCACCCACAGGCCGACGGGGATCGTCGTGCAGTGCCAGAACGAGCGCTCGCAGTCCTCCAACCGCGCGACCGCGATGGTCGTGCTGCGGGCGAAGCTGCTGGAGCGCAAGGAGCGCGAACGCCAGGAAGAGATCGCGCGCGAGAAGGGGCAGGCCCAGGACGTGAACTTCGGCTCGCAGATTCGCTCATACGTCCTGCACCCGTACACGATGGTCAAGGACCACCGCACGGGCCAGGAGATGGGCGACGTTCAGCGCGTCCTCGATGGAGATCTTGATGGATTCGTGCGAGCGTTCCTGCTGAAGAGCGCATCGTCGGACGGATAGCGGTGGACGACCTCACCGCGCTGGTGCGGCGGGCGCTCGACGAGGACGTGGGCACGGGCGACGTCACGACGCAGGCGACGGTGCCGCCGGATGTACGCGGCCGGGCGCTGATTACCCAGAAGGCGCCGGGCGTGATCTATGGGATGCGGGCGGCGGAGACGGCGTTCGCCCTGCTCGATCCGGGCGCTCGCGCGGAGCGCCTGGTGGCGGAGGGCGTGTGGCGGGAGGAGGGCGGGCCGGTGATGTCGATCGAGGCCTCCGCCGGGGCGCTGTTGACGGGCGAGCGCACCGCCCTGAACCTGCTCGGGCACCTCTCGGGCGTGGCCACGATGGCGGCGCGTGCGGCGCGGACGGTGCAGGGCACGGGCGCGAGGGTGCTGGACACGCGCAAGACGACACCGGGATTGCGGGCGCTGGAGAAGGCGGCGGTGGCGGCGGGCGGCGCGAGCAATCACCGGGCGGGCCTGGACGACGCGATCCTGATCAAGGAGAACCACATCGCGGCCGCCGGTGGGATCGCGCAGGCGGTGAGGCGGGCGCGCGAGCGCTCGCCCGAGCTGTCGGGCACGCTGGAGGTCGAGGTGCGCAATCCGCGGGAGATAGACGAGGCGCTGTCCGTGGGCGTTCCGCGGCTGCTGCTCGACAACATGGACGACGCCGAGCTGCGCGCGGCGGTCGCCCAGGTGGCCGGCCGGGCCGAGCTGGAGGCCAGCGGGGGGGTGACCCTGCAGACGCTCCGGGCGCGGGCGCAGACCGGGGTAGAATGGGTGTCGATGGGCGCGCTGACCCACTCCGCGCCCGCCCTCGACATCTCTCTCATCATGGAGGCCCTGCGATGAACCTCCCCATGGCCCCGACGCTCCCGATGGCCCCCTCCCAAGGCCCGGGTCCGGCCCTCTCGCCGCAGGAGACCGCCGAGCTGAAGGACGAGGTGCGGGCGCTCGCGTCCGAGCGCCGGGCGGTGATCCTCGCTCACAACTACCAGGTGCCGGAGGTCCAGGACGTGGCGGACTACGTCGGCGATTCGCTCGGGCTCTCGCGCAGGGCGGCGGCGGCCGTGGATGCGCAGACGATCGTCTTCTGCGGCGTGCACTTCATGGCCGAGACGGCGTCGATCCTGTGCCCGGAGAAAACCGTCCTGATCCCCGACCTGGACGCCGGCTGCTCGCTGGCGGAGTCGATCGACTTCGACCAGCTGGCCGCGTGGAAGGCGGAGTACCCGCAGGGGGTGGTGGTGATGTACGTGAACACCACCGCGGAGGTCAAGGCGCTGACGGACTACTGCTGCACGTCGGCCAACGCCGTGGACGTGGTGCGCCACATCTACGCCACCCACGGGCCGGACACGGAGATCCTGTTCGGGCCGGACATGTGGCTGGGCGCCTACGTCGAGAAGCAGCTCGAGACGCGCATGCACGTGTGGGACGGCGAGTGCCACGTCCATGCGGGCATCCGCCCGGCGGACATCGAGACGATCCGCGCCGCCCACCCGGGGGCGGACTTCCTGATCCACCCCGAGTGCGGCTGCTCGACGAGCGTGATGGAGTACGTGGCAGCGGGGGACGTCTCGGCCGAGGGCGTGCACATGCTCTCGACGGGCGGGATGCTCGAGTATGCGCAGGCGGCCGGGCGCGACGCGGGGTCCGGTGGTCATGTGGGTGGCGAGGTGGTGGTGGCGACGGAGATCGGGATGCTCTACCCGCTGCAGATGGCCGCCCCGGACGTCGAGTTCATCCCGGCCAACGCGGAGGCGTCGTGCAGGTACATGAAGATGATCACCCTGCCAAAGCTCCGGGATGCGCTGCGCGATCAGCAGTTCGAGGTGCGCGTGCCCCCTGATGTAGCCGTGCGGGCGAGGGTGCCGATCGACCGGATGGTGGCGATCGGCTGATCGCTTGCGCGGAAAGCCGGCGAGTGGGTGTTGACGGCAACGCAGGCATACTTCGCTGCGGTGCTGCGGCTGATCACGATCCCAATCAGTCACTACTGCGAAAAGGCGCGGTGGGCTCTCGAGCGGGCGGGAATGCCCTACCGCGAGGAGCGCCATGTCCAGGGCATCCACCAGCTGGCCGCGAGGCGTGCGGGCGGCGGGACGACGGTGCCCGTGCTCGTGACGCCCGACGGTGCGATCGGTGAGTCGCGGGAGATCCTCGTGTGGGTCGATGAGCGCACGCCCCCGGAGCGCCGGCTGTTTCCCGCGGAGCCGCAGGCCCGCCGCGAGGTCGAATCCATCTGCAGGCGTTTCGACGAGGAGCTCGGGCCGACCGGGCGGCGACTGATGTACGTCCACCTGCTCGCCCAGCGCGACCTGGTCCTGCGCTTCAACAACCACGGCGTGCCCGCATGGGAGGATCGCACGATCCGCTACGGATGGCCGCTCGTCGTTCGTCTCATCGGGCGCGAGCTCGATATTCGCCCGGGGGTCGAGATCGCAGACGAGGCGGCGGTCTGGGGCGAGTTCGACTACGTGGCAGAGCGCCTCGCGGACGGCCGTCCGTACCTGTGCGGCGAGCGCTTCGGTGCGGCCGACCTGACCTTCGCGGCGCTGTCCGCCCCGGTGCTCGTGCCACCCGTGTATGGCGTGCCCCTTCCGCAGCCGGACGTCCTCGCGCCGAACCCGGCGGCGCTCGTCGAGCGTGCACGCGAGCACCCCGCCGGGAGCTACGCGCTCGCGCTCTTTGCACAGCACCGGCGAGAGCCGGTCAGCGTGCGTATGGCTTGAGGGAAGCATCGAGAAACGGCGGCGCTGATGGGCTCGGCGTCGCCGCTGCCCTAGGGCGATGACAGGACGGCCACGACGCTGTTTGCCGCCACAGAGACCTTGATGCGCCCACGGGCCGAGCTCAGATCCCTCCTCCGCACGCCCGCGTGCAGGGCATCCAGCGCTTCGATGCGCACGGTGTGAGCGTTCCGAAGCACGACCGGTCGCGCTTTCGCGCTCTCGTTGTCGAGTATCAAAAGCGTTCCCCCCGTGGAGCCGCCCACGCGGGTTGCCACGAGTCCGCGCACCCCCGGGACCGTCTGCAGCGACGAGCCGACGGGCAGCCACTGGTGGAGCGCGACCAACGCGATCCCGAGCGGCCGATCGACGACTTCACCGCCCCGGAGGAAGAAGGGATCGTAAGGGTCGCCGCTGAAGTGGAAGCGCACCTCCCCGAACCCCGTCTTCAGGGCAGACAGGACGAAGCGCACGGCCCAGACCGCCGCCGCCGGGCTGTCCGAAACCCCTTCCTTGCCCCCGCACGAGGCCGAGTTCGCCTCGGAGATGATCGCCGGCACTCCCGCCGCCCGGGCGTCCGCGACGACCCAGGTGAGGCTCCGCGGCGCGTCGGCCGCGTAAGCCGAGAGCAGCCCGCCGACCGTGACCGCCTTCGGGGTGGCGCATGTGGTCAGCGGATACAGATGGACGCCGACGGTTTGATCGGGGAACTGGGCGATGACCCGTGGGAGTTCGCTCTGCCAGTGCGCCGGCCTGGCCAATTCCGGGCCGATCAGGGGGACGGCGCCGCCGAGCGCCTGTTGCAGCCGGGAGGCCACCTGCAGATACAGGTTCACCGCCGTGGCCTCTTCGTTGCTCTGCGGCTTGTCGAGCGAGGAGTAGTTGGGCAGGTAATACAGGTCCGGCTCGTTGCCGAGCGAGAAGTCCAGCCCGCTGGTGGCCGCGCTCTGCGCGCCGGCGACCATCTGCATCGCCCACGAAGGCTGACCGGTCTTCACGTTGAGGCCCACCGTCAGCGGGTCCGGCGAAGCGCTCAGCAGGCAGTGCAACTGACTCCAGAAGGCCGCCGGCAGGGAGTACAGCGTGGCCGCTTCCCAGGAAGGAGACGGGTTTGCCGCTGCCCCGCTCGGCGCCGTCATGTCCTGGCTTGCCCCCGCGAGGGCGATCGGCGGCGAGCCGAGCTCCAGCAGCTCGGCGACGAGGGCCGGGGGAGGGCACGCGCCCGCGCCGAGGTCCTGGGCCATCGCCGGGTACTCAAGCGACAAGCCGACCGGCGGCATCGTCACCGGAGCGCCGCCCGTGACCCCCGGCGTCAACGTGACTTCAGACGGGCGGGGCGACTGGGCCGGATGCTGCGCCCCTTGACGGCCACCGGAGCTCGCCGCCGGCGAGCGGCCCGGACTCCAGCCTGCGAGGAACAGCGACAGTCCAGCCGCCAGAGCCAGCGCCCAGACCAGCGGTGTCGGCTTGGGTGCCCGACGCTGAATTCTCAGAACTCCTCGGCGGTATGGGGGCCGACGCACGCCACGGCCAGATTGTCCGCCACCGCCGCCGCCACCTCCCTCACCTCGTCGTAGGTGACGGCGTCGAGCGCCGCGATCGCCTCGTCCGGGTCGATCGACTCGCCGAACACGATCTTCTGGTTGGCCGCGTAGCGGGCCACCGCGTTCGTGTTCTCGAACGCCAGCACCATGCGTCCGGCCGCATACGCCCGCGCCCGGAGAACCTCGTCCTCGGTCGGGCCGTCGTCGCGCAGCTCGTCCACGATCTCACGCATCCGCGTGTACGCCTCGATGCACTTCGCCGACTCAAGGCCCGAGCCGAGCTGGAGGATCGGCACGTCCGCGAACACGTGGTTGAGCGCGTAAACCGAGTAGCACAGCCCGCGCTTCTCGCGGATCTCCTCGAACAGCCGCGAGCCCATCGACCCGCCGAGCAGGGTCGAGTAGATCGACAGGGCCGCCCGCTCGCGCGTGTCCGAGGCGGCGATCTCCGGGCGGTAGATCATCCGCAGGTGCGACTGGTTGGTGTCTCGCTCCTCGACCAGCCGCTGGGGCGCGAACTCCGGCGCCGGCATGCACGGCTCGGGCTCCTGCAGGATCGGGAAGCGGCCGAAGCGCTCGAGCAGCTCCTCCTCGGGCGGCAGGTGCTCGATGTTCCCCGCCAGGAACGCCCCGCCCCGGGCGCCCGCCCAGCGGCGCTCGCGGAACGCCACGATCCCCTCGCGGGTGAAGCTCCTCAGGTTCTCCTCCGGGCCCAGCACGGTCCGCCCCAGCGGGTGATCACCGAATGCCGCCCTGTCGATCAGGTACTCGGCCACCGTCGAGGGCTGGTCGTACGCCCGGTTGATCTCCTGGATGACCACCCCGCGCTCGCGATCGAGCTCCTCCGCGTCCAGCCGCGGGCGGCCCACGAAGTCCGACAGCAGGTCGATCGCCTGCGGGGCGCTCTCCGCGCGGACGGTGATGTGGAAGGCCACCAGGTCGTGGCTCGTGTACGCGTTCAGCACGCCCCCCAACCGCTCGGCCGTCTCGTTGACGTCCTTGTAGGTCGGGTACTTCTCCCCGCCCTTGAACACCAGGTGCTCGAGGAAGTGGGCCATCCCGTTCTCCTGCTCGCGCTCGTTGCGTGAGCCCGCGTCGAACGCCACCAGCACCGTCAGCGCCCGCGTCCCCGGCAGGGACAGGCGGTTCACCGGCAGGCCGTTCGCCGCCACCGTGCTCGCGCTCACGCTCGTCATGCGCCCACCCTAGAAGGTTCCCTCCGGCCCGCGAGGCAGCCCCGCGAGCCCCCGGCCCTTCAATACGCTTGTGTGCAGCCATGCGCTCCTCTCGATCACAGTTGTCGAACACCGTGCGCGCGCTGCTGCTTCCGGTGCTGCTGATCCTCGGCCTGTGGCTGGGCGGCCATCCGGAAGACCTGCCCGGGTTCATGCGCAGCGCCTTCGTCGCCGACCACGAGACCCGCGTGGTCGACGAAGCGATCGAGCGGATCGCAAGCGACTACTACCGGCCGATATCAACCAGCCGCCTGTCCAACGCGTCGATAGCCGGCGCCGTGACGAGCCTCGGGGACCGTTTCTCCCACTACCTGAGCCCCACCGAATTCCGCGAATTCAGCTCGCCGCCCCACTTCACCGGGATCGGCGTGGACATCGCCCCCGGGAGTCTGGTGGTGCCAGGCCTACGGCAGGGGCTGCTGATCGCGCACGTGTTCAACTCATCTCCCGCCGCCCGCGCCGGGCTGCGGCCGGGCGAGGTGATCGTCGGCGTCAACGGCCGCAAGCTCGCCGGGCTCGTTCCCGATGCCGCCACCGCCCTGATCAAGGGGCTGCCCGGCACCGACGTGGTGCTCCAGATCGAAGGCCCGCACGGCTCCCACCAGGGGCACGGGAAGATCCGCACGCTCAAGATCACCCGCGCGGTCATCTCAGAGCCGGTCGTGGCCTCGCTCACCCGGTCCGTCCATGCAGTCAAGCTCGGGGTGGTCGCCCTCGCCACGTTCAGCCCCGGGGCCCATGGGGAAGTGCGCGAAGCCGTCGAACACCAGCTCCACGCGGGGGCCCGCGGGATCGTGTTCGACCTGCGCGAGAACGGCGGCGGACTCGTCGAGGAGGCCCAACTGATCGCCAGCATCTTCATCCCCAAGGGCACGATCGTCAGCACCCGCGGGCGCACCCAGCCCACCCAGACGCTGCTCGCCACCGGCGATGCGATATCCACGAAGATCCCCGTGGTCGTCCTCGTCGACGCCAACACAGCCTCCGCCTCGGAGATCGTCACCGCCGCCCTGCAGGATCACCGGCGTGCCACAGTCGTCGGCACCCACACGTTCGGCAAGGGCGTCTTCCAGGAGGAGCAGCCGCTGTCCAACGGCGGCGCCCTCGACATCACCGTCGGCGAGTACTTCACCCCCGACGGGCGCAACCTCGGTGGCGGGGGGGTCAGGCAGGGCCCCGGAATCACCCCCGAAGTGCTCGTCCCCAAGGGAGTGGACACCGAACACGGCCTCGCCGTCGCCCTGCGCACGCTCGCCGCCAAAGTCAGGTGAGCCGCTCCTTCGTGGCCGTGCTCGAGCGGCGCGGGCGCTTCCTGACCGCCGAGCCGCTGTTTCCCCGCCCAGACTCCAACGGCCACAGCTCGGGCAGGGGTCGCTCGGCCCGCCTGGTGCTCAAGTCCGGCAGTTCGCCCGGCGGGCGGGTTCGCGCCGCGGCGGGCGATCTGGTCCTCGTCCAGCCCCCCGGTCGCGGGAGCGGGGCGCGCATCCTGCGAGCGCTCGGGCGCCCGGATGTCGCCCGGGATGTCATCGAGGGGCTGATGCTCGACCGCGGACTGCACGGCGGGTTCGATCCGGCCGTCGAGCGCGAGGCGCGCGCGGCCGGCGAGCGTGTCAGAGGAGGGGAGGGGGAACAGTCGCACAGACGCGACCTGCGCGATCTGGCCACCTTCACGATCGACCCGGTCACCGCCCGCGACTTCGACGATGCGATCTCCGCCGAGGAGATCGACGCCGGTGGGGGCGACGGGATTCGCATCTGGGTCCACATCGCCGACGTCTCCGCCCACGTGCCCGAGGGCTCGCTCGTCGACCGCGAGGCCCGCAGGCGCGTCACCAGCGTGTACGTGCCCGGCGCGGTCGAGCCGATGCTGCCGCACGCGCTCTCCAGCGACGCCTGCTCGCTGATGCCAGGGGTCGATCGCCCGGCGGTCACCGTCGAGCTCGAGCTGCGCGGCGCCGAGGTCGCCCGTGCGGCCTTCTACCGCTCGCTGATCCGCTCGGACGCCCGCCTGGACTACGAGCGCGTCGACCGCATCTTCGCCGGCAGCGAGTCCGCCGCCGAGCGCTGGCGGGCGCCCCTGCGCGCCGCGCGCCGGGCCGCCGCTGCGCTGCAGGCCAAGCGCGAGCACGACGGTGCGCTGACCGTCGAATCCGAGGAGCCCGAGTTTCAGTTCGACGAGCACGGCGACGTCACCGCCGTCCGCGGCCGCGTCCAGACGGAGTCCCACCGCCTGATCGAGCAGCTGATGATCGCCGCCAACGAGGCCGTCGCCGGGCTGCTTTCACAGCGCGGGGTCCCCTGCCTCTACCGCGTCCACGAGCGTCCCGATCCCGCCCGCGTCGAGCGCCTGGCCGACCAGCTGGCCACGCTCGAGGTGCCCACCCCGCCGCTCCCCGAGCACATGTCCGCCACGCAGGCCGCCGAGCTTCTCGGGGCCATCTCCAGGCTGATCGACAAGCACGTGCGGCGCACCGACCGGGGACGGATGGCGCTCAGCTCGCTCGTGCTCCGTTCGCTCAAGCAGGCCTACTACTCGCCCACCAACATCGGGCACGCCGGCCTTCACTCGACCGCCTACTGCCACTTCACCTCGCCCATCCGCCGCTACCCCGACCTGGTCTGCCATCGCGCGCTGCTCTCCGCTGTCGGCGCCGGCGAGCGCGCCCCGCGCGCCGGCGAGCTCGTCGAGCTGGGCGCGTGGACCTCCGAACGCGAGCGCGAGGCCATGACCATCGAGCGCGACGGCGATGACATCGCGCGCTGCTTCATGCTCGAGCGGGTCCTCTACGAGCGCGGCGTCGAGCAGGTCTTCCCAGGCGAGGTCGTCGGGCTGATCTCCGCCGGCGCGTTCGTCGCCTTCGGCGGCGAGGTCGGGGTGCGTGAGGGGCAGGACGCGGAGGACGGACCGGCGTTCGAGGGCATGCTCCCCGTCCGCCGCCTGCGCGCCGCCTCCGGCGAGCGCGAGTGGTGGGAGATCAACGAGGAGGGCACCATCCTCCGCGGCGAGAGCCCCGGGGCCGCCCTACGCCTGGGCGACCCCGTCGAGGTGCGCGTCGAGCGCGTGGACTCGATCCGCGGCCGCGTCGACCTCGTGCCCGCCCCCTGACGGCCAGCGCGCGACCCACGGCGGAGCCCGGCAGGGCGGAGCTCATCATCTCTTCAACCCCCGTCCAGACCATCTAGTCTCGGATCGTGGCCAAGGGCAAGGGCAAGGGCAAGCGCAAGATCGGAGCGGGGGACGTGGCGTCCAACCGCTACGCGTCCCATCGCTACGAGCTGATCGAGCGGCTCGAGTGCGGGATCGTGCTCGAGGGAACCGAGGTCAAGGCGCTGCGCGCCTCCGGCGCCCAGCTCAAGGACGGCTACGCCGCGGTCGGGGACGGCGAGCTGTGGCTGCACTCGATCCACATCCCCCCCTACGCCCCCGCCTCGCGCGAGAACCACGACCCCGAGCGCCCGCGCAAGCTGCTGCTCCACCGGCGCGAGCTCGACGGCATCGCCGGGCGGGTCAAGGAGCGCGGGCTGACGCTCGTGCCCACCCGCATCTACTTCTCCGGCCCACACGCCAAGGTCGAGATCGCCCTCGCCCGCGGCAAGGACCTCTACGACAAACGTCAGACCATCCGCGACCGCGAGACCAAGCGGGACATCGAACGGGGCCTCCGCGAAGCCCGGCGGTAGGCTCGCGCCGGCGCCCCCGCGCCCCCCGGCGCGCCGAAAGCTGGGCCGTCGGGGTGGAGCGCCGGGGCGCGCAGGCATTGTCCCATCGCAAAGTCCGTATAACCATCGTTATACGGACTTGCAGGGGCGGGTCAGATCGATCCGAAGCTGTGGCCGCCGCTGGTCAGGATGTGGGTCTCGCTCATCCCGAACACCAGCGCCACGATCAGCCCGACGTACACCGCCCCCACGATCAGCCGGTGACGCGGCGCCACCCGGTAGTACGCCGCCTGTTGCAGCGACCTGGTTTTCCGCCGCTGCCAGCGATGCCACGTCTGGAACCCCGCGAACAGCACGATGATCAACAGGATCGGGTTGCCCGGGTCGAGGAACACCAGCGCCACCAGCACCCCCAGGCCCGCGAACCACATCCACGGGCTCATCGCCGCCGCCGCCCGGCCGCCGTCCAGAGGCACCACCGGGAGCAGGTTGAACAGGTTGATGAAGAAGCCGAAGTACGCCAGCGCCAGCAGCAGCGAACTGCCCGTCAGGGCGCCCACGACCGCTACCGCCGCCGCCCCCAGGCTGCCGAGGATCGGGCCCGCCAGGCCCACCCGCGCCTCCGCCAGCGCGTTCTCGCCGAGCGACTTGGCGAAGATCGCCGCGCCCATGAACGGGATGAACATCGGGGCGCTCGCCTTGATCCCCTCGCGGCGCAACGCGATCACGTGGCCCATCTCGTGGACGAACAGCAGCACCACGAAGCCCGCCGCAAACCACCAGCCGAAGAACAGGCTGTACGCGGCCACCGACACCAGCGCCGTGCCCGCCGTCACGAACAGCTTCAGGTTCGGCAGCGCCACCAGCAGCGCCTTCAGCGCTACCCCGAACTTGGCTATCAGCGCCCCGAGTGCCGCCAGCGCGCTGCCGATGCGCTTGCGTCCGTCCTTCGCCGTGCCGCTCCGCCGGTTGCCCGACTCGCCGCCGAACGGGTTCTCGTTCGTCGGGTATCCGCCCGGTGCCACCGGTGCCCCGTGGAGCACCGGCGTGGGGGCTGGCAGGGACAGATCGGTGTCGTCCATTCATCCATTGTGGCACGGTCGATAAGCGCCTCCTAACGCTACCCGCGCGAGGCCGCGCGAGCCTCTGGCAGCGGGGAGGCCACGTGCCGCGATCCTCCCGCGCGTTTTTTTCGGAACGTGCGGCATCGAACGTCCACAGGGGGTTGCAATCGATGCGGTGGCGAGCTACTTTGAATCCAGACGCGGAACCGAGCCGCAAAGAGCGAGGCCACTGAGGTGTGAGGCCGCGCCACCCAGAGAGAAAGGCCTTCGGGCCGGACACGATGGGTTCCTCAAGCGGCCCGGGACCGCGTCGTTTTCGTCCTTCCGCCGCCCGGTCTACCCGGCCTACGTTCTGCCGCCCCGGCGGTACTCGCGGGCCACGTTGTGCCGCACGGCGGTACGATATTGTACCGGATAGGCGGTACGATTCAGTCCGTCTGGGATGCCTCCGGGACCGGTCGCTCGGCAAGCGGCGATGCCCGCCGCAGCCACTCGCCGAATAGGGGATCGACGATGTACCAGCTGCCGGCCCGTTGATCCACCAGGCCACGTCCCTGCAGCCGCACCAGCGCCGGTCGCACGCGTGAGTGGCTTGAGAAGCCATAGCGACTCGCCACTGGGCGGCTGGTGATGTGCTCTCCACCGCGATCGGCCAGCAGCTGCAGCGCGCGAACCTCGTTCGCCTCCCCCTCATCGCCGCTCATCAGCACGTTGAGCACCGACGCGAACTCCGACCGCTCGATCGTCTGCACGAGCCGGTCGTGCGCTCGCATCACCGTCTTGAGCGTCACCGGCTGTCCGGCCGGCGTGCTCGCCCAGCACTCCCACGCCAGTTGCTGTGTGCTGCGTGGGTGCGCCCGGGTGGCGTTGAGCAGGTGGTTGAGCCCGGACTCCTCGGCCGGCTTGCCGGTCTCCTCGAACTGGAAGTCCAGGTACTCGAGGAAGTCGATCCGACTGATGGCCGGCAATTGCATGTCCGCCGCCTCGCCGAAGATCGGCTGGTTGGAGTTCTCGAGCATCATCTTCAACGCGTTGCGGATCGATCCCGTGAACAGCAGCGACACATGGTTGGACCCGGAGCTCATGAGCGCTGAACGGATGATCGCCAGCGGGTCGCCCGGGCAGTGGCGCAGCCGCTGGAACTCGTCGAACACCACCACCAGGTGATCCGAGACCGAGCGCACTGCCATCAGCTGCGCGTGGAGGGTCTCCGCATTCTGCGCCTGATTGGCCGCAGAGCTCTTGACCGAGCCCTTGATCACCCTGATGTCAAAGCCGATCTCCTTCTCCAGCACGCCGATCTGCCGTTGGGCCGCCCGCCGCACGCGCTTGACCGGATGGCCGATCATCGCGTCGTGTACGCAGCCGATGAACCCCGGGATGCTCACCACCCGCTGGAGGTTCACCTTGACCACGTCGAACGGCGGCGCGTCCTGGCCGTGGGTCTTCGCCAGATCGAGCGCCAGCTGGTTGGTGAACGTCGTCTTGCCAGTGTCCCGCGGCCCGAACAGCGCCACGTTGGTCTGCCCCTTGAGCGTCAACGCCACCTGGTTGGCAAACGCCTCCATGCCGATGATCTTCGCCGGGTCGTCCAGCGGGCGATCCCACACGAATGGGTTGAGCACCGTCGTCCGCATCCGCCATTATTGTACCATGCATCCGATACAGAACTGGACCAGGTATCCGGTACGAACTCCGTGCCGTGTACCCGAAGGCGGGCCGGCTACACTGGAGGAGCAGTACATCCCCTGGGGACGACAGGCTTCGACGCGGTCGGCTCGTGGGGGTGGTCGCGAGTCGAGGTCCCGGGCGGCCTCGTAAAACACCCGGGAAAACCATAAGTGCGGACTCTCACGAGTACGCCCTCGCCGCTTAGTCAATAGCTAAGCCGTGAGGTCTCGGGCCCCGCTTGCCTGCGGCGGGGAAGGCCGGGATCAGAAAGCAGGCTCACCCGGTGCGGTCCGCCTTCGCCAATCCGGGAACATCTAAGGAGGCTGGTCCCCCGCAACCCCGCCGGCGAGGCGAGCGGAGGATGAGATCAGAGCGCCGGCTACGCTCGTAGAAGCCATCTTCACGCGATTGCGGACGTGGGTTCGATTCCCACCGTCTCCATCGACTCCTCGTTTCCGCTGCAAATGATTGGTTTTTGCGGCGGGGACGGGGGGAACGATTGCGAATCGGCCGTTTCGTCGTCCTCGTCGGCGGCGAGCACGTCGGCCATCGTGGCGGCGAGCTGGTCGATGTCCCAGTCGGCGTAGATGTCGCCGGTCGTCTGGATCGAGGCGTGGCCGAGCAGCTTCTGGACGGCCTTTAGGTTGCCGGTGGCATCGAGCACGCGTTGGCCGGCGGTGTGGCGGCTCTTGTGCATCTTCTCGCCGCTGGTCGTGCCCGGCGCGACGATGCCCGCGGTGGCGAGGCAGCGATACCACCAGTCGTGCGCGGCGTGGCCGCTCATCGGTTTGTCGGGGTAGCGGCGCACGCCGACGCGGGGGATCGTGCGCTGCGTGCACAGCAGGTAGCCGGACGGCCGGGCGCCGATGTCGAGGATGTGGTGTTCGAGGTCGTGCCAGAACGCGCGGTGGGGGAGGGGCAGCTCGCGCACCTTCTGGCCCTTCGTGAAGATCGTCAGCCGCTTGCGCTGGTGGTCGAAGTGCTTGAACTGGACGGCTTGGAGGGCGCCCTTGCGCAGGCCGTAGTCGAGCAGCAAGCGCAGACACAGACGGTCGCGTAGGTCGGGCTGCTCGGAGATGATCGCGCGGCGCTGGTCCGTCGAGAACGTCGTGCGGTAGACCTGTCGGCTGCGGGCTCGCTCGATCAGCAGCGTAGGGTCGCCGTGCAGGCGGCCGCGCATGATCTGGAAGCGGAAGAAGTCTTTGATGATCGAGAGGTTCTTGTTGTACGTGCGCGGTGCCCCGTCGCCCCAGAGCGCGTCTAGGAGCTCTTCGATGCGCTCGGTGCCGGCAGGTGGCTCGAACTCCTCGATCTGGAGGTCGAGGAAGTGGCGGGCGAGCTTGTCCAGGCACGACTCGTAGTCGCGGTAGCTGGAGTCGGTCAGGCGCTTGCGCTTCGCGCGCAGGTAGCCGGCAGCGTCGGCCCCGATCGGCGTTAGCTGATAGCTCTTGTCGCGCACGGCTTCACGGATGAGCCGCGCGGCTTCGGCAAGGGCCGGCGAGGCTCCAGGCCTGGGGTTCGGTGTGTCCGGCTGGTATGGCGCATGGTTGCTCACGTCGATCAGACCAGACCCGTGCGCCGATCTCAAGGGTCTGACAGCCGAGCGCGGCGGCGTGCGGGGGATTGCAGGGCTCTCGGTGCGGCGGGGCATCCGGTGGCTACGCCGAACGACGTGCGGCGAGTTGGTCGGCGGCATCGGTGACGATCGCGAGCGGAGACCGGGTGCTCGCTTTGCTCCATTCGGCGACCTCGATCGGTGCGCCGGTGTCGGCGACGGCTTCGCGGGCCAGTTTGGCGCGCGTGGCGGTGGGCACGGCGAGGATCACGAACGTGTCGTACTCGCCGAGCTCGCTTCGCGGTATCTGTCGGGCGTAGGCGACCGCCTTCTGGCGAAGCCGCTGCGCCGGCTCGGTCGCACGGTCAAGCTCAAGCAGCAGGTGCACGGCCGGACGGCCAGGGAGGGCGAGCACGCCGTAGCCGTCCGGTGCCACGCCCTTGAACAACTGATGGGTGGTGCGTTCGCCGTACCACTCCCTCAGCGCGCCGTGCTCGTCGTTGGCTTCCGGCGCGAGCAGCGTAAAGAACTCGTTGATTTCGACGTGGTGCGCGAGCTTGCCCGAGTGCGCCACCCCGAGCGCGTCCGAGTGCCGCCAACGCAGGCGACGACGCTCGACGCCTCGGTGCGCGGCGACGATATGCGCGCCGGCCTCATCGAGTATCCAGTGATACGGGGTGCTGCCCGCTCCTCTCTTGCAGGGCGGGCGGAAGCGGTCGAGTACCCGCAGCTTGTAGAGCGCGTCGAGTCGAGCGGTCGCGGTGCGCAGCCCAGCGAAGTGCAGCCGCACGAGCTGCTCGGTCGTCAGAACGTGGTGGTCGTAGCAGTCGAGCGCGATTTGACGGTCGCGGTCGGTGAGTCGTGAGCCGAGGCTCACGAGATGCCCGAACGTGATCTTTCCTGGTCGGTCAGAAGTCATTTCGTTCCCTTTCTCGCATTGCGTGTAGGCGTCGGTTGGAAGCCCTAGCAATGAAGAAAAGGTCGATTGAGGCGTCCTTGGGGTACAGGCATGGCACGCCGAACCGGATCTTCTTCCCGGCTGAACGGGAATATTCATCTGACAACGTACCGTTGTCGGCGGCACGCAAGAACTCGATTTGCAGCGGTTTTCACCAGAAAGGGTCCTCGATTCTTAAGCTGGAGGGCAGATCGGAGGGAATACCCGAGGGCAGAGGGGAGAGGCGATTGGATGCACCCACAGCACGGGCGCGTCCCCGCTTTGCTGGTTGACGGCGAACGTCACCTGGCAGGGTGCCGAGCCCCACGGGCGGCGAGGACGATGATTCGCCGACGCTCTCCCCAAGCGGCGATTGCGCTGGCGGCAAGTGCCTGCGATAGCCGGCCTGGTGAGCCCGTTGCGGATCGCGTCCATGGGCCGCTGGTTTCGCGAACTGCTGACAGATCACTGACACGCCGCTGACACGGACGCAAGTGCTCGATCAGGACGCCGGAAAGGCGACAAGCGGACGCCTCTTGAGATCGAGCGCGGGTTCTGCTCTGCTCTGGCGCGCAGTCCAAGACAACCGAGTGGCCGGACGAGCGCGCTAACGCCCGCCCGGCCGTAGCACCGAAGGGATACGCCTTCGATGCCACGACAACCGTAGTTCGCTCAGCTACGGATCGCCATTGGCGTGCTCGTGGGCGTGTCCCTTCCTCGGTGCGGGAAGGAAGCAGCTTGGTCCTCGATCGCCACGAGCAGCAGCCGCCGCGCCCATGCGGGTACGCGCCCGGCTTCCGAGGCGTGTTGCTCGTGTATGGCGAGGAACGCGCGAATGCCGCACTGATCGGCGAGCTTGAACAGGACGGCTATGAGGTCCGGCGAGCGAGTCATCCGCGGACCTTGGCCGCGCGCTGCGAACCGGGACAGGTCGATCTGGTCATCTTCGGGATGGCGCCCGCCCGGGGACTCGAAATGCTGCGAGCGCTGCGAGCCGATGCGCTCGCGCCGGGCGCCGCGAGCGTCCCGGTCTTGTGGATGAGCACCAGCAGCGAGACGACGATCAGCTTGCTACGCGCGTTCGACGCCGGTGCTGACGATGTGACGCGCCACCCTCTTGGCTACGCCGAGCTGCTCGCGCGGGTGCGCGCGCTCATGCGTCGCCGGCACAGCCTCATAAACGGCGCCGCCGTGCTGTCGCACGGCCCGCTCACGGTGGACACGCTGGCTTGCACCGCCACCTTCGCCGGGGTGCTCGTTGACCTTCGCCCCCGTGAGTTTGCGCTGCTCGTGCACCTAGCGCGAGAACCCACGCGGGTCCACGAGAAGCAAGAAATCCTGCGAGCGGTCTGGGCATACCAGTGCCCCGGCAGGACACGCACCGTGGACTCCCATGCCAGCCGGCTTCGCCGCAAGCTCGCCGCTGCCGGCGCGAACGGGTGGGTGTGCGCGGCCTTCGGCATCGGCTACCGCCTTGCGCCGATTGCGCATGGGGCGCACGCGACTCGCAAACCCGGCCCGGAAAGGAGCCTCACGCAATGAGAACGAGAACAAGGAACAGGCTGATCGCTGCGACGGTCGCGAAGAACAGGCTCGTCGCGCTCGGGCTCGCCGTCATTGAGGCGCGGGAGCAGAAAGGCATGAGCGCGAGCGAGCTTGCCGAGGCCTCCGGTATCCCGCTATGCAGCCTTGAAAGGATCGAAACCGGCGAACCCGATCCCGACGCCGACGCGACCACCGACAAGACGACCCCTGACCCCGATTTGATCGCGTTCGGGCGCATGGTCCGTGCCGCCAGGGAGCAGAAAGGCATGAGCGTGGCCGAACTCGCCGAGGCTGCTGGCTTCAAGCGCCGACGCCTCGTGAGGATCGAAGCGGGCGAACTCGATCCACGGTACGACGGGCTGATCGCGCTCGCCGACGGGCTCGGTGTTCGTGCGGCAGCGATCATGCCTCCCGACGCATCGAGGATGGATAGATGACGGACACCGCCGAGGTCGATGCTCGCTCTTCGTTAGGGGGTTCACAGCGGTTACGCTCCGCGCGTGAATCCAGTTGTAGTAGCCGCGATCGTCGGCGCGCTCGGGGTGATCGCGGCTGCGGTCATCGGTGTCGTTGCGCAGCGTGGAGGCGGCGGTCGCTCGGAGGAATTGCGTCTCGCGGACGAACTCAGAAAGCAACTCGGAAGTCGGGATACGCTCGGCATGGCCCTTGGAGCAACGGCCCGCCTAGCCGACTCTGACGCAGCGCGGGTCGACGAACTCCTTGATGCACTCCACCGCTTGCAGTCGACGCTAGACCAGCCTGATCCGGCGGGCGGGCACGAGCGCGACCCATCGGCGTTGCTTGAGTATGCGCGGGGTCTGCTGGCAAAAGGCCAGTGGCCGCAAGCTGCGGCGGCATTCGATCAATATGTGGCAGCTGTCCCGAATAATTGGGAAGCGCAGTTTGCCCGTGGTACGGCCTACGCGAACGCACGTGTTGGCGCGCAATCTGAACGGCTCGCCCTACGGGCATACAACGAGGCGCTGGCATTTGTCCCTCGCGATGAGAACCACCATTGGATCTCCCGCTTCTATGGCTATCGCGGGGCCATGCTGAAGCGGCTGGGACGGCTCGATGAGGCTCGGAACGATCTCAACCTTGCGCTTGCCCATGCCTCGATGGAAGTAGATCGCCTCGATGCTTTTTACAATCTAGCCGCGGTCTATGCGATGTCTGGGAAACCCCAAGAGACGATCGAAGCCGTCGCACATCTCGTTGGCACGCACTTCATCGAGGGGGTACGCGCGCACGAAGATGACTACTTCGCGAGTGTGATCCATGATCCTCGCTTTCGTCGTCTAGTCGAGTAGGTCGACTGGCGTCGACCGGGCATTCGCGTTCCGCCGGCCCATCCGCTTCACCCGACCTATGGTGGAGAAGTGGCTTGCACATAACCCGCGGGGCGCGCCGCGCAAAACTACAGAGAAGGGCAGTGAGCATCTCACACGTTCACGCTTTGAGATCGCGAACCCGAGAAGCAAACTCGGCATCGGTAAGGGGGTCGCAGGCATAGTTGGGATCGTCGTATACGGCCCATCCAGTCGGTGAAGATGGGTCCGGCTCCGCGTAATGAGCTGGGCTGACGAGAACGCAGTTCGGGACCAGGATTCGCCGGACAAGAGGTTCTTGCTCCGCCTGGAGCGCGAGGTACGGCACACCGGGCGTATCAGCTATGTAGCGCGGTGGTCCACCGTGAGACGCAAAGACCTGCTCGACGATCTCTTGAAGCGCCAGAAGCGCCGTCAGGGCCGGCTCACGCTCGGACGCTTTCAATTCAGCATCAAAGTGTACGGCTTGATGACGGTATTCTTCGAGCCGCCGGTAGACTTCGGCGGTTTGCTCGCTAAAGACTCCCCAACGATGCAAGACGGTGATAAGCGACCCCCACTCGTTGCCGAGATTCCCGCTTCGAATTCTTTTTGTCGTTCCGCGATGGTTCACATAATCGGCGCGAAGCGCGTGCACAAGCTGATGAAGGATTCGCTCTCCAAGGGCACAAGAGCCAACAAGTGCTGGGAAGTAGTCTCCATGCGCGAAAGCGCTCCGAATCTGGCGGAGCAGGATCGTGTGTCCGAACATCACGGACCACGGAGCCGGCCCCATTGCTCGATAGTTGTCGAGCTTGTGCTCGGCCCCCAAAGGGCCTAGCTCGGCCATAAGGCCGGCCCGTATCTGCTGCTTGTTGTCCTCCCAGAGGGCCTTGATGTCCGGGTCCCAGTCGTCCTCGATCACCAAATCGAGCACCACATTTCGCGTGTCGTAGTCGAGGCTCACCGGGCGATAGCGTCGGCAGCCATCTTCAGAGCCGCGGCAACGGCCGAGAGGAACTGGTTGTCCCGATACCAAACGCTCGCTCACTGCCCTATCGCCATGCCAACCGTCTCGGCGGTCTCTGGCCCCACAGGGTTGAAGATAAGGTGCGCGACACCAGCTTCGACCAGTTCGCGGGCGAAGCGATCGGGCGTTTTGGCGCCGGTAGCGGCGCCGAACACGTAGGCGGCCGAGCCGGCGAGGACATCGGCGAGTTGGACACGCTCGTCGTGCTTGGAGGTGACGAAGCTTATGCTCTGGAGCATCGTCGGCAGATCCATCTCGATCTCGCCAACCACAAGGGTTTCTGGGTGAGGTGGCTTCCCGCTCAGCCCCCGCGCAGCAGTCATTACCGCTAGCTCCTCTGCCCATCTCCGCACCGTGTTGGAATCGTCATGGATCACCTCAAATGAGTCTGCGAGCAAGGTCGACCAGTGTCCCGCCTGACAGTAGAGCGCGGTCAGGGCTGGATCGAGGGCGTCCTGGCGGCTCGCGAACTCGTCGCGGATCTCGGCTGGCGAATCGATCATCACGGACAGCAGCTCGTGCATCTGCCCATCTGCGCACACGATCTTTGCTCGTCGCAGCGTACTGAGGAATACTGCCGCGTTCTCCTCTGAGTAGTCGCGGAGGAGCCGAACGAAGGCTGCCTGCAGCTCGGGGTACAGGTCGCCGAGCGCGCGAGGGGCCAGCGCGAACAGAGCATCGGCCATGCGCTTGGCTGCGCCAGTCGCGTACCAGGCCATCTGCACACCCTTGGCGAGCATGCGCGGTTCGATTAGCTCATCTACTAGCTTGGCAGCGAGCATCCACGGCTTGTGAACGACCATTACTGCCGCAGTCTCCGGGTGCAGCTCGACCTCGTCGAGGAGCTGAAGGATATTGCGGCGTCCGGCGCTGCTGCCCCGCAAGCGCTGGAACTTCAGCTCTGTCATCCGAGTGCGACCCAGCGCAGCAATGATCGCCTGTCGCGCCTGGGCGTTCAGGCGGACCGCTGCGAGAGCATAGATTGGCTGAGCGGTGTCGAGCAGGTTCTCGCCGGTATTGCCGGCCTCGTCCATAAACACCTGCGCTACGTCCGTACCGGTCACCCGAGCAGTATGCCGCCGCAAGGAAGCGCCCTCGTCGTGCGGCCCAACCTAAGCCCGTCGCCTCGGAGCTCCCGGCGTCTACGAACGCAGCGTGCTGCGAACGACGAGGGATACTTCGCCTATGGACATGCCCCCCGCGTGGAAGATGACCTATGACGTGCAAGCACGCGGTGCGCGCGGCCCAGATGCGAGCACCAGGCTCCGCGGTACGCGCAGCAGCGATTGGTTCGAGATCGTTTGCCTCCCCGACGATGGGTCGCCGGTCGTGGCGCAACTGAGCGTCATCACGGCGCAGCCGTATCGCGTCGATGCCGAGCCCGAGTGTTTGCGCAAGGCGATCGACCTCTGTCACGTCCTGACTGTCGCGAACGGAAACTGGGTCGTCTTTGAGCCAATTGCACCGCCTCGGGTCGAGGAACTGGAGGGCGCCAAACAGCCCGCCGCCGGGGGAACGGCGATTGGCCTCTCGGCTTCGCTGACAGCCGTATCGATCCACGGGATCGAGAACGACCGATACAGTCTCGATGCGGCCACTCGACTACGGGACGACGCTGATCTTCGCGCCGACCTGGACACGTGGCGGCTCGCGATGACCGAGGACGACGGACCCACCCGCCTAATCCATTACTTCCGGATCTACGAGCGCGAGGCGGACGCCGTGATGGCCGCCGAGCCACAGCTCCTGACCGCTGAGGAGATCGGCGCGGTCGCAAAGGCGACGCTGAATGCCCTGCCTGAGCGACTACTCCCGGAACAGCGCGATCGAGTCGTGCAGGCGGTCAAGTCTGCGCTCGTGCGCGTGCGGAAGCGGTCGCGCCCATCAGTGCTCTCCGAACGTCTCACCGATCTGCTCAGTGCCGGCGGTGCAGAGCCAGTGGAGGTCACGCCGAAGGACATCTCAGCAATGGATCAGGCACGCGGCCGCTACGCCCATCGGAGTGCTGAGCGGGATGCCCAGCCAGCTCCCGAAGCTGAACACCGCCTCAGAGAGAGCGCGCTGGCACTCTTGCGGCGCGCTCTCTCAATTTAGGCCAACATCGATCAAACTCTGCCTCGCTCGTCAGCTGGACTATTAGGAGTGGCTGGCTACTCGCTCGGGCGCGAGTTATTCAGCATTGCTAGAAGATCGGGCCGAGAATCAAGAAATGCTTTGACCTCACTCTGGATCTGAGCCGCCTCAGCCTCGGGCAACTGAGCGAGACGCTTTGCGTAATCGAGGCCAAGCACATCGGAGTGTGTAGGAAGCGCTCGGCGAAGCTCGAGGAATACAGTCATTGGCCCGCGCGCGGTGTTCAGTGCGGCGGCCGTCTGCTCGAATGCTCCGTCGGGTACTGCCGGTCGCATCAACAGCGTTGCACGGACGAGCGTAGCGACGACGAACGCGTCAACAGTCTCGGGCGCGAACAGCCGTGCGCTACCGAGTCCCCCTACGTCTGGAGAGTGCGAGGCTTCAACCGCCTCTGCGAATAGGGCCATGTCGGCGATTGTGTGTGCGTCGCGAAAACCTTGAGTAATTTCCGCAGTACTCGCGGATCGCAGCGGGTCGGCGAGGTTACGCACGTTCAGCATGCCGATGTCGACAAGCTCGGCAATGGTGTCTTTGGCGCTGCCGACGTTGGGGAGCAGCGGCCGGCCGTTGAATAGCGGCTCAGCACGCATACGATCAGCTGCGGTCGCTCGCTCCATTACCAGCTCAAGAGGTTGCTCGGTAGATTCGAGATTATGATCCTGCCACTCGACCTCGCCTCCCAGCCCAAGGACGGCGAACGCGAACATGACACTCTGGAGGAGACGCGAGCTACCGCCCAGCCTTTGGCGAAGCAGTTTGGTCGATGCCGGAGAAGCATCCTCGCGCTCCTCCCGCAGAAGGAGATCAGCTGCCTCACCGGGGTCGTCGATGCCGACGATCGCGTCACGGACCTTTTTCGAGACTCGATCAAGGACACTTTCGAGCGAGGCCCTCAAGGTCGTGGGCTCCACCCAGCCGCCATGCCAGGCGACCAAGATGCGACGCTGGTCAAAGCGTCGATCCAGTGCGCCTACCCGCATTACAAGTGCAAGCTGATCAACTTCGGACGGCGCGTAGCGACTGGATGAGCCTCGGACTCCGGACGGGTGTTCCTGGCCGAGGCACCGCAGTAGGCCCTCGGCTCGGTAGCGCTTTACCTGCCGGGCTGTGGGGCAGGGGCCTTGAACCTCAACTGCGGCAAGCAGCTCTTTCAAGGACAGGCTGGCACGTCGCTCGGTCTTGCTCATGATGGATCAGGGGTCCGCGAAACCCTGGTTAGAGCATATGACGCACTTGCTTTTCTCGGTGGCGCTGAATGTCCACCAACACGAAAGGAGGGTCAACCATGCCTGCTCAGCTCTTGGGCTGGTTGATGCTGGCGCTAGCGGCTCTCGCTTGGGCGCGCTACGCCAAGCATCCGACGGTACGCAATTTGCGCTCCGCCGCCGTGGCAACGATACGGCTCTGGTAGCTGCCGTCAGCGGGCCCGTGGCTCTCGCTGCGGGCCCGCTCGTCACCCGAGCGCCTGCCGAGTGCGTCGGGGCTGCTCGACCAGTGCCCGACGCAAAGCCCCAACTCGGACTTTACGGTCGGTCTCGTCGTAGAGATTGCTCCATGGGATGCAAGGTCGAACCGGCGTCGTCCTGAGGCCCGAATGCGCTCGGCAGATCAGTAAGATGCTATCTTACGCATATGCGTACCACCATCTCGACAAAGGGCCAGATCGTTCTCCCGGCGGAGCTTCGTGCTGCGGACGACATCAAGGCGGGGGAGGAGTTCGAGGTCGACCGAGTCGGCCCTGATGAGTACCGGCTCACCCGACTGACGCCGCCGCCGAACCGTGGCTTGGTCGATTGGCTGCGGTCGTGTCCGGAGGACGGTTGGTTCGTAGAGATTGAGTCGGAGTCAACCGACTCGCTCTAGCTGATCGTATGGTGCGCTTTCTGGTTGACGCGAACGTCCTCTCGGAGGCGACCAAGCCCGCCCCGGACGAGCGGGTTGTCGAGTGGCTTGGGCACAATGAGCCCGAGGTCGCTGTCGATCCGATCATCCTGGGGGAGATCCGTTTCGGCATCCTGTTGCTCCCGCGCGGTCGTCGCCGAAGCCGGCTTGAGCGCTGGTTCGAGGACGGCGTGCAGGGGTTGCAGTGCATCCCATGGGAGGCTGCGACTGGTCTGCGGTGGGCCGAGCTGCTCGCGACACTCCGCGCAGAAGGACGCTCGATGCCGATCAAGGACAGCCTCATTGCCGGAACCGCGCTGGCGCACGGTCTGGCGGTCGTGACCCTCAACAGACGCGACTTCGACGCCGCAGGCGTGACGATCGTCGATCCGGCGGCAGAGCCTGGCCAGTGATGGCACTACCCGCTGCGCGCGGTGTGTAGCGCGGCCTTGAAGGACTCGGCGTACTGGTACACGACCCCAGGTTCGCTCTGCGCCTCGCGCTCGGCTTCAAGCTCGCCAGAAAGCCAGTCCAGCGTCCAAAACCATGCCTGGTCGGCGTCGCCCCTGCGCTCGGTGAGACTGCGGAGCAGCACCGCCGCTCCGCTGAGCGTGTGGTCGGGCAGACCATCGACCAGCTCGTGCAACTCGGTCTTGGTCATGCCCGTCATTGTCGCAGCAGTCCGCCTGCGCAGCCAAGCAGTCGGCCAGGCCAGCGCGCGGTACTCTGGCTCTATGGCTACATCGCAGGATGAGGACGAGATGAAGAACGTGCTCGAGCAGGCCGTGATTGTGATTGACGAGCGGGATTTGGAACGCTCGCGGCGCGATCCTCGCGTGCGTGCTTTCTTCGAGAGCGGCGCCAAGCTGCACGCCGAATTGGAGGCCGAAGGCGCTGAATACGGCTGAACGCCGCCCACTGCCGTCGTAGCCGGCGGGTGCCGTGGACTGGTATGCCCGCCGTCAATCCTCCTCACGGCGGGAACGTTGCGTGGGTTCGATTCCCACCGTCTCCACTTTTTCGGACGTTGCGCAAACCCCTGGCGTGACGATGCGGTAGGTGGGCTGGATGCTGGTCTTGCTGTTGACGCGCAGCTCGGCGATGAGGATGCGCAGGAGTGCCTTGGTTTGCTCGGGCTCGCCTTGGGCGAGGACGTTCTCCAGCCGATCGGCTACGGCTGTCAGGTCGGCCGTTGTGGGCGTGTGCGCGGCTTCGTCGTCGTTGTTGGCTAGCTCGGCTTGTTGGGCGTGGAGGTCGTCGAGGCGGGCGTTCAGGCGGGCGACGCGCTGCTCGCAGCGCTCGGGGGAGAGTCGGCCTTGCTCGAAGGCCTCGAAGTAGCGCTCGGTCGAGCGTTCGACACGGGTGATCTCGGCGGTGATCGAGCGACGTTGCTCATCGAGCGCTGGTCGCTCGCGCTGCGCTTGCTCTTGGGCGGCGCCGAGGGCGTCGTGGATCAGCGGGCCGTCGCGGTAGATGCCGGTAAGTTGGCGCAGGACGGCGGTCTCGAGCTTCTCGCGTGAGACGCGCTCACCTTGGCAGGCTTTGGGGCCGTACTTCTGGCGGGCGGTGCAGGCGTAGTAGTGGTAGGTACCGCCTTTGCCGCGCGCTGACATGCCGATGTAGGCGCGTCCGCAGTGGCCGCAGCGGATCACGCCGGAGAGTAGGAAGTCCGAGCGGTTGCCGCGGCGGCGGGATGCGTCGCTGCTGCGCTCGGCGAGGATCGCCTGGGCGTGGTCGAAGGTGGCTTGGTCGACCAATGGCTCGTGCGTGGACTGGAAGTCCTGGTTGCGCCAGCGGATGCGTCCGAGGTAGGTCGGGTTGGTGAGGACGCGGTGGACGGCTGGGTGGCCCCAGCCGGCGCTCGGCGCCGGTGCGTGCTTGGCGCCGAGCTGCTGGGCGATTGCGATTGTGCCGAGCCGGTCCTGCGTGTAGAGCTTGGTAGATGCGCTTGACGGTCGGCGAGGTGATCGGGTCTGGTGCGAGTTGGCCGTCGTGGAGCGTGTATCCGAAGGGTGGGCGTCCGCTGTACCAGCGGCCTTCCTTGGCGCGGCGTTCGATACCGGCGGTGATGCGATCGACGATGGTGGCGTGCTCGAACTCGGCGAACACGCCGAGCATTTGCAGCATCATCCGGCCTGCCGGTGAGCCGGTGTCGAATGGCTCTGTCGCTGAGCGCAGGATCACGCCGAGCTTGTCCAGTTCCTCGGCGATGCCGGAGAGTTGGCGCACCTTTCTTGATAGCCGGTCGATCCTGTAGACGAGTAGCTGGTCGATGCGGCCTTGGCGGGCGAGGTCGAGCGCGGCTTGCAGGCCGGGCCGGTCGAGCTTCGTGCCGGTCGAGCGGTCGTCGTGGCGGGCGACGATTCGCCAGTCTTCTTGCACCTTGCAGAATGCCTCCAGCCGTTCGTGCTGGGAGGCGAGCGAGGTTGGCTGGTTCTCCTCGTCGGTGGAGATGCGGGTGTAGAGGCAGATGCGCGTCATGGGATGGCCTCCCGCTCGTAGTCGTCGTGGCTGTGGGGCTGGTCGATCAGATCAGATCCGTCGTCAGGCTTCAAGCCCTCATGCTCGCCGCTGCCGGGGTCTTCCGGGCGGCGGTGCAGCGGAGAGAGCCGATCCCAGAAGCCGGGCTGCTCGTGATGCCAGCGGCGCCCGAGCGCGCACGCCATGTCGGCCGGTCCCAGGGCATGGCTGATGGGCAGCTCGCTGAGCGCGACCGGCGGCTGAGTGGGGTCGGTGATCGACTCCCAGACTCTGCTCAGTGGCCCTGCGTCGCGCAGCGCGGTCGTGGTTGTGGCGAGTATCGGCCAGCGCCCGTCGAGGTTGACCAGAGAGCTGTCCTGACGGTGGCGTTCTCGCTTGGGCTCAAGCGCGGCATACGCCCGGCGTAGCGTGTCGATCCTGCCCGGTCCTGGTACGACGAACAGGACGTTGCACATCTGCGTTTGGTCGTGCAGGCGAGCCTCGGCGAGCTTGTAGCGCTCGATCTTGTCCTCAAGGCGCTGCTGTGTCTCGGTGGCACGGTCCCACTCAAGGAAGCACTCGATCGCGCCGGTGGGAACGTCGAGGATGAGGCCCGCGTCTGGCCGCACAAGCTCGACAGGCCCGTTGCTGCCAAGACGCTCGGTGGCGCGGCGGGTCGAGTCCCAGGCGGTCACGCCCATGTGAGGATCGGGCAGGGTTGCGGCGATCAGATCGCACACGAACTGGTTTGCTCCCAGGCGATGCGCGAGCTGCGTGTGCGAGGCCCAGTCCTCGCGGCGCTGCCAGCCCAGCCGCTTGGGCTCCACGCCGAGGCTTGAGGCGACGAGGATCGCGCCGGCGTCATCGAGCAGCCAGTGCGCCTGCGGCTTACCCGAGCCGAACGGGCCGTGCGGGTAGAAGCGGTCGATCACACGTTCCCGGTAGAGGAACAGCAGCCGGTCCTGGCAACGACGACGCGAGGAGAAGAACAGCAGCTCAAGCTGGCCGGTGGCGAGCACCTGATGGTCATACAGGCATGTGGCGATCTCCCGGTCACGCCATGTCAAATGCCGCGCAAGATCGAACACGCGATCGGCGCTCACTCGCATCCCACGCCGCTGTGCGGCTCTTGATCTCTCGGAACGATCACTCGTCCTTATTTGTCGGGGCTTGCTCACTGGTCCGATCTCCTGCTCCCGTGCGGCTTTTCGGGCCTCCCAGCCGGCGGGGTCGCGCCGTCGAAAGCGTCGGGGCAAACGCTGCCCAAAGCGCTGCCGCAAACGCCGCCTCCATCCCTGTGGGCCGCGTCACGCAGCAGCCCGGCGAGCAGCGCCGTCGCTTCGTGCTCCTGCTCAGATGAGAGCGCGACCAACTGCGGCGCTCTTACATGAACGCCGCGGCGGTAGTTGTTGTGCGCAGATTTTGACGCCCGCCTGCGCGGGCGACGAGTGTCTTGGCTCAGAGTGTTTGGTGCCGGCGGAAGACCCTGCAAGGGGGAAGCTCGGAAGAAACTCCCTCCAATAGTTAAAAGTGCTTTTGACCGCCAAAATGGGTCAGCCTACGGCAAAGGTTTAGGAAATCTTTCAAGGCTGCAACGGTCAGGCAACCGGATCGTTGGGCTCATCTGCGGCTCATCTCCGAGCCACTTTTTAGCGCGCTACCGGTCGTGTTCGCCGCGCCGGAAGGCGAGGGACTGGAGACGGCTGCGCCTCCAAGCAATCGCCGCTTCGCTCAAGACGTAGTACAGGTTTGCGGGATTGTCGTGCAGGATCACGCCAACGGCGATCTGATGGCGCTGGATTCCGCGCCGGAACTTGAGCAGGTCGGTCCAGACCTCCCATCGCTCCATCTCGATCGCCACGCCGATCCGCGCGCCGCCGTCAAGCTCGAACGACTTCCACAGGTCGTAGCGGTCGTTGATCGGCAGATTGTCGTACTGCGGCCCGAAGGGCGGCACCCGCACCTCTGGCCTCCAGCTCGGGGCCAACCGCTTCTTGATCTCCTGTGGTCTGTACGGAGGTTGAGGCGCGTGCTCCGCGCAATGCGCGATAACCGCCTGCTCGATCTCGGCCAGAGCGCCAACACGCCGCAGAATGTAGGCTGCGCCAGCCTGATCCTCTACGCGAAGGCGATATCCGTGCGCCACCCGGGGGCACTCTACAGCGCTCCATCGAGCTGCCGTCTCGACGGTGTGTGCTGCGCTACCCTTGCGCCATCGTGCGGCGCTCAAGGACGACGATACCCGCCTCTGCGCACGGCTATCGCGGCGTGGCCCACATGAAGTCCCTGGCCCTCGTGGCGACGATGGTCGTCACGATGTTCGCCAGCGTCACGTCCGCGTCGGCTTCTTGTCCGGTAGGGCACAGCGAAGCGCTCGAAGCAGCAACGGTCCAGGCGACTGCCGTAGCGCACCCTGGACATACATGGAGTCATCCCGGCTATACGACGATAAGCGTGACGACGACGGGCGCGGAGAAGTGCATCACCCTCGAAGAATCGGTCGCCCTACTACCACACGAACTTGCAGAAGGGCTCGGGGCCAAGACACTGAAAGACGCTGCCACGATAAGCGAAGGCTCAAGAGCGCTGGTATCCACTTCATGGGAAGTCGATCACCCCGGAGAAGTCGAAGATGTTGACGAGCCGAACTCCGAAGAAGTTGTGCAGATAGCTTGGTCGTGTGACGCGCCCGGTGTCACAGGTAGCTTTGTCGTCACCTCACACGGCCTGGTCGGGCCGACGATCACGAGCAGCGGACAGTTTGGCAGCGTCTCGGCTGCCTGGTGCACATCGACCCGCAAGCGTGAAAAGCTCAAGCGAGAGCACGAAGCTGCGCGGCGCCGCAAAGAACGGCCCAAGAGAGAAGCGGAAGAAAAGAAGGAAAGGGCCGAAGAACACAGGCAGGAAACAAGCCCGCTGGGACAGGCCAAGAAGGCCTTCGTCAGCGCGGCCCACGCAGAAGGTCGATACCCGTTGAATGAGGTCTCGTCGTTCGGCACAAAATGCCGACGGATAGGCGGCTCGACGTTCGTGTGTAGCTGGTTGTGGATTCGCTCGGGGCCGTACCACAACGAGGAGATAACAGCAACGGTCACGCACGAACACGGGCACTACTACGTTGGCCCCTTCAGCTCCAACGAATAGGAGTTCGCCCCGACGCCCGTGCGGCGAGGTCCGTTCTACGTGCCGCGTCTCCAGGCCTACTTCGCGGTCGTGTTGCGGTACGCTGAGGTCGTGGCTACAGCACTCGACAAGGACAAGCTGCACGACGTGCTCGACCAAGCGGTGATCGTGATTGACGAGCGGGATCTGGAGCGCTCGCGCCGCGATCCTCGCGTGCGCGCGTTTCACGAGAGCGCCGACCAGTTGATGGCCGAGTTGGAAGCCGAAGGCGCCGACTACTGCTGAAGGATGAGCCATTGCCGGCGTAGCCGGGGGTTGCCCGGCACCGGCTGCTCGGAATCTTGAAAGCCGAAGCGCTGCTGCCACATCACGGCGGTGTCTTGGTCGAACGGGTCAACCACGAGGGCGGTCGCACCGACGTAGAGCAGCGCGCGGCGCGCGCTGGTGTCGGCATGACGCAGCATCTCGTCGCCGATGCCAGGCGTGTCTGCGGTGCGCGCGAATTGCGCGAGCAGGATCGCCGGTTGGGTGCGGTAGTGCACGCCGCCGAGCTGTGCGCGTCCCTCGCGGCTGAGCGCGATCTGCGCGGCGCACAGCGCATATACCCCCGTGACCTTGCCGTGGCTGAGCCGCACTCGGACGGTCGCCTCCTGCGGTTCGTTCAGGGCGCGCTCGGCCAACCATTCGGCGACGCTCTCCCCGGCAGGACCCGGGACCGGCTCGAACGAGCGGATCGCCTCGCCCAACTCGGGCAGCGCCGCGACGATCCGCTGATCGACGCGCACGTACGCGCGTGCGCGCTCCAGAACCTCGTGGGAGAGTGGCTGGTCGGGGACGTTCATGACGGCATCGAAGCCTAGCCGCCGTACCCGTCATCGCCGGGGGCTACGTGGAGCTTGGCAGTCTGTCGCAGGCTCAAAGGGGGCGATCAGAATGCCGATACGGTTCTGGGATGCTTCGTGTCGACAACAAAGCGCAGCTGATTAAGCTGCCCTGGACGCTTCGCCGGATGCTCTCGGGTCGCCGCCACGCAGTGCAGTCTGGGCGCAAGATCATGGAGCTGCGCTGGTCGAAGGCTGAGGTGGCAGGAGCTCAGCAAGCGCAGGCGACGGAGCCCGTGCAGGTGTGGCGCGATGGCAAGCGCAATCTCTGGCAGTTCCTGGATGACTTCTATTGGGACGACGACAGCTTGGGTGCCGAGGACGTCAAGGCCCTCGTATTGCAGCGCAAGCGCCGCCTGGAGCAGAAGTTGCAGTCGGCGCGAAGCCTGATGCGAGCTGAGGAAAATGGCCGCCCCACGCGCATTGCTCCCACGACCGAACTGCGCCGTGCTGTCTTCGAGCGTGACGGTGGTCACTGCGTCGAGTGCGGCGGCTCCTTCGACCTCCAGTACGACCACATCCTGCCCGTTGCCCACGGCGGCGCAACGACGCTTCAGAACCTCCAGCTCCTATGCGCTGAGTGCAACCGGGGCAAGAGCGACTCTATTTGACGGGCTCGGCCCGGATGTCGGCCGCCACTCATGCCAGGCTCAGCGACTCCGCCTGCACGACAACGGGGTTTGCGCAACGTACGGTCCTCTCCATGTTTTGCCCGGAGGTCGAACCGGTCGATTTCGTGGTTCGAATGTCTGCCGCTCCCGTCCATATCCGGTCGCTGGTGCGAAGGGATTTTGGGCTTTGCGTTCGCGGACGGGACTAGCGTCCGGCGCGCTGCATCCTGACTGCCGGTCCCGGGCGGTCGCTGGTCCGATGGGCGCAGTGGTGCTTGCCGGCAGTTGATCTTGTAGTTGCATGGCTGTCCAGTGCCGTTGCAGCGGCGCTACGGTATGGGCATGTTCGATGAGGCGGTCATTGGGAACGGCACTTTGACTTGGCCCCACTGTGGAACCTTGTTTTGGGCCCACCCTGTCCGACGCGCGGCGGACTGTTCGAGGCTCATGTGGCTCGAACGGGAGGCGGCAGACAGGGATGGGATCACGAGTGGAGACGTTCGAGCAGATAAGAAGGGATCGCGATCGCGAGGGCCTGTCGATTAGGGCCCTGGCAGCGCGTCATGGAGTCCACCGTCGCGCTGTCCGGGAAGCGCTCGCATCGCCGCTGCTCTCGCCGCGCAAGCGGCCTGAGGGCCGTCCGGCGCCGAAGCTCGGGGAGTACCGGGAGCTCATCGATGAGTGGCTGATCGCGGATCTGGACGCGCCGCGCAAGCAGCGTCATAGCGCTCACCGTGTGTGGGAGCGCCTGGGCGAGGAGCATGGCGCGGAGGTCTCAGAGCGCGCGGTGCGCAAGTGGGTGGCCCACCGGCGCCGGGAGCTCGGCGAGCCACCGGCGGCGATGGTTCCCCTCGTGCACGACCCCGGCATCGAGGCCGAGGTCGACTGGGGCGAGGCGGTCGTGATCCTCAGAGGCCTCCCCACCAAGGTGTTCATCTTCCATATGCGCGCCTGTCACTCGGGCGGGAGCTTCGTGGTGGCTTTCCCGCGCGAGACTCAGCAGGCGTTTCTCGAGGCCCACGCCGCGGCGTTTGACTGGTTTGGCGGGGTCTTTCAGACGGTTCGCTATGACAATCTGAAGGCGGCGGTCATGAAGATCCTGAAGGGTCGCCGGCGTGTTGAGTCAGACCGGTTCGTGGCGTTGCGCTCGCATTACCTGTTCGCGTCCTCGTTCTGTGAGCCTGGGGAGCAGGGCGCCCATGAAAAGGGCGGCGTCGAGGGCGAGGTGGGCCGCTTTCGCCGCCGGCATTTCGTCCCGGTGCCCGAGGTCCAGAGCATCGCTGAGCTGAACGTGCTGATCGCCGCCGGCTGCATTTCAGATTTGAAGCGCACGATCATCGGCCGCGCCCAGACGGTCGGTGAAGCACTCTCGGCGGAGATGGCATATCTGCGGGCGTTGCCGGCAGAGTCGTTTGACGCGCGGGAGTCCTCGACGCCGAGGGTCGACTCCAAGGCGCTGGTCACGGTCCGCCAGAACCGCTACTCGGTCCCGGTCTCACTCGTCGGAAGGAAGGTGCTCGTGAAGATCGGCGCCCGCGAGATCGAGGTCTTCTCAGAGCACCAGCCGGTCGCTGTCCACGAGCGGCTGCAGGGGCGCTATGGCGTGGCCGGCAAGCTCGACCATTACCTCGAGCTGTTGCGGCGAAAGCCGGGTGCGCTGCGATCCTCGCTGCCGCTGGCCCAGGAGCGTGAGCGGGGCGCATGGCCGTCCTGCTTTGACGAGCTGTGGACGGCGATCGAGGCACGCTATGGCGCCTCAGAGGCCGCGCGGCAGATGGTCGACGTGCTGCTGCTCGCCCGCGAGCTCACACCGGCACGCGTCGAGCTCGCCGTCCGCGGCGCCCTGGCCTCCGGTGCAAGCGACGGCCGCGCGGTGGCGCTGCTTGCCAGGCGTTCTGAGCGCCCACAGCCATCGGGCATCGAGCTCTCGCAGAGGCTCTCTGAGATCGGTGGCCCCGAGCCGAGCCTCGGTGACTATGACCAGCTGCTGCAGGGCGTGGTGAGCCTGTGAGCGCGCCGGCGAAGACCCAGGCGATGGAAGCGCTGATCGAGGCGCACGCGATCGAGCTGAAGCTCCCGACCGTCCGCCGACGCTTCCGGTCGCTCGCCGAGGAGGCCCTACGCGAGCAACAGACCCCGGTCGCCTATCTCGCGGCGCTCCTTGAAGCAGAGATGGCAGAGCGCTCAGAACGCCGCGAACGCCGACGCCTCCTCGAAGCACGCTTCCCCGTAATGAAGCGCCTGGAGGACTTCCGCTTCACGGATAACCCCAAGGTCTCCCAGGCCGCTATCGCGGCGCTGGCTGAGTCATCTCCGAGCGAAACGAGCGAGCGTCGCTGATCGTCACAACCAACCTCCCGTTCGGCGAGTGGACCAAAGTGTTCCCCGACGCCCGCCTGGCGAAGGCCGTCGTCGACCGCATCACCCACCGCGCCCACATCATCGAGACCGGCACCGAGTCATGGCGCTTCCGCCACGGCATCCAACGCAAAAGCAACGGGACCGCCCGATGAGCCGCCGGCAAGCTCTCAGCTGTACTCGCCCTCCGGGCATCGCTCCGCTGAGAGCTCGCCGTGACCCCATAACCAGGGTCGATCAGGGATCATCTACACACACCAACAACCAGCGCGGGGTGGGGCCAGTTCAGGGTTCCGCGGTGGGGCCAGTGCAAGTGGCCGTTTCCAGTCATAGCTGAGGCTGCGCGGCGTCTGTCTGCTGCGGCACCGGATGCGCAGGTGATCCTGTTCGGCTCGCACGCTCGCGGCGATGCCGGCCAGGGCAGCGACCTCGACTTCTTGGTCATCGAGCCCGCGGTTGAGGATGTGGTGGCTGAGTCTGTGCGCTTGCGCCGGACGCTGCGGGGGGCTGGGCTTGTTTGCGGACATCGTGGTCGTCAGCGAGATGGAAGCAGAGCGGTGGCGCGACGTGCGTGGCAGCTTGATTCACGAGGCGCTTTCGGATGGTCGCGCAATGGCGGCTTGATGGCGCCGGGCGACCTTCCGCGTGTCCTGCTGGGCCTAGCGCGAGACGATGACTTCGCGGCGAGGTCGTTGCTGCCGGTAGAGGGCGTGGCTGACGCGATCCTCGGCTTCCATGCGCAGCAAGCCGTAGAGAAGTCGCTGAAGGCCGTGCTCGCGTCTGCGGACGTGCAGTTCCCGTATACGCACGACCTGGATGGTCTGATCGAGCTTTGTCGAGGGCACGGCCTTGAGGTTCCAGATGCGCTCGAGGACGCCGATCAGCTGTCGCCCTACGGCGTGCGGATGCGTTACGCGCCAGTCACGACACGCGACTGGACCGCGATCAGGCGCTTGGGTGGTCGGCTGCTGCGGTTGAGTGGGCGCGGGAAGTAGTCGAGCGTGACGACGAGGAGCCGGCTACGGAGTAGCTCGGCGTCCAACGTATGCACAGCGTACGCAACCGGATTCGACACGATCCCGCGATACCGCATTCCAGAGCCAATCTCTGCCAGGATTTCGCACTCGTCGAACCCACCGTCTCCATTTCGGCAGATACTAGGTCTGACGTTCAAACCAGCTCTGCGAGTCGCAGCGGCCGGCCGCAGGGAGGCGTAGCATTAGGGTATGTCGCCAAAAGGCCAAGGAGCAGCTGGCGCGGGAGCATCTAGACCGTGCTCTGCCGGCTGTGGAGACGGAGGACTATACGGAGGCCGTCACCTGGCTGTTCGTGGCGCTTGAGGCAGCGATTGCAGCCATCGCAGACCAGCGCGGTGTATCGACCCCTCCAAAGCACTGGAGGAAGGTGAAGATAGCCGAGGCGCTATTCAACGAAGGGCATATCTCGTTCGACTTTGGGCCGGTACTACGGACTCTCAATGACGCGCGCAAGGAAGCGATCTACGAGGGCGAGGAGCCAGATCTAGGAGGCCAATCCCTCGAGGACGTAGCAGCCGACGTCGAGACGGCTGTAGGCATCGCGGAGGCGGGGTCATGAGTGCCCGGCCAGCCAGCACAGGCGCCGGTGCCTCGGTGATCCGGCGCGATGATGCCACGGAGGTTCGCCTCCTAGTCCCGCCACGGTTGCGCGTCGCGCACGATCTTATGTGCCTCCGCGCTCGCGAGACGGGCGCGGAGGCGCTACTGCTGACTGGTTCGACTGCCCGAGGGTCGCGCACATCGATCAGCGACCTGGACTACCACGTCATCGGCATGGCCATCCCACACGATGATCTCCCAGCTGATCTCGACATTCATGTCGTTTCATCTGACCTAGTCCGTACTCGCCTCAAGGAAGGAGATGACTTCACGCAATGGTCGTTGCGCTTCGGCCGGGTCATCTTCGATGACGGGATCGTGAACGAAAGTCTTCGACTCATCGAACAGCGTGGACTGTGGCCTGACGTCAGCCGCAAGGCCGACCAGTCCATCAAGTCGCTCAAGATCGCTTTGGCTATGGTGCAGAGTGGCGACCAGGATGCCGCCGTAGAGCAGGTTCGCACAGCACTGACCCTCGTCGCACGTTGGCAGTTGCTCGCTGCCCACCGTTTCCCGCTCTCGCGAGCAGAGCTTCCGACACAGCTAAATGAGATAGGACTTTCGGACTTGGCTGCGGGACTAGCTGCAACGATCGACGGCTGTCCGCATCTCGAAGAACTCGCAGAATTCCTCAGCGTCGTGCAGCGCCTCGTGGACACAGCGACCGTCGCTCATGTGCCGCCAGTTCGCTCGCACGCCGCTTGACCTGCGGTTACTCGTCCGCAACCTCGCTCGCGCTCCAGCTCTGGCGTCTGGGTCCAAGAATCACTGGCTGCCTGCCAACGCCCGGCGCAAAGCCTCAACCCTGGCCTTACGGTTTGGCCTTCCTCCCTTCGCGTCCACTGACACTCGATGTGCGAACCCGATACACGTACGCATCAGCGATCGCTGAGATGTAGCGTCTGCGTGGGCGGCGATCGAGAACTCAAGGTGGCGCTCGATAGTCCACGAGCGACGCGTGAATCCCTGATGGTGGCCTGCAGGCTAGATCAACTCTGTGTTGCGGATGTCGAGAGCTGCCAGTGCTGGACGTGGCCGCGGCCACGGGTGAGCCTGCGTCTCACCGCTGCGATGACTGTCGTGTCGAGTACCTGCTCGAGCGTGTCGATTCTTGGCTGGCCGTCGAAGGGGAAGAGGAGGTATGCCTCCAGTCGCGCTCGCGTGAGCAGTGGCCCGGCGAGGTAGGTGACGGTCATGCGGCCGGTGAGGTGCCAGCCGCCGTTCGCCGCGGCGAGGCCGGCGTTCTGGATATCGAGCATCCAGCCGCCGTCGTCCAGATCGCCACGGGCATCGTCGTCAGGGTCCATTGCGTCGTCCAGCAACTCGATGGCGCTCTCGCTGGTTTCGGTCAGCTCGGTGAGCTCGGCGTCGCTGAACCACAGCGTCACGTTGAGCTCAGCGCGCTCTTGGATTTCCTCATCCGCGCACTCGGACGCGTCCTGGTTAGCCTCGTACAGCGGCCAGTATTGGCCGCGGCGGACCGAGCGCGTCGGTGGCCAGCGGTCCAGGAAGAACGCTGCGAACCACGGGTCGCGGAACTCGCCCCACGCTGGCAGGCCGATCTCGGCGACCCGATCGGCCATTGCCGTCGCGATTCCTGCCCGTCGGCGATCGGGCGCGACCCAAAAAGAATCCATGACGATTGCGTGACCGCCCCAGTCATATGAGGCCTTCATGAAGATCGGCCCCACGGAGCCCGGGCCGACGATCTCGTGGATATCGGTGTCCTCCTCGCTGCGGGTGTCTACGAAGTAGATGACCGCCGAGCCGACCAGCCGGCGACCCTCGTGGGCGACTAGCACCCGTACCGGCTCGCCCACCGAGAGCATCCTTGCCGTCTCCCGCCGACGCTCGGCGCCGGGCCGGCGGCGCATCAGGCCGTATCTCCATGTTCGGTAGCGGTCGCCGGGCTGGGCTTGGCGGATCGAGAGTGGCCCCGACGCCGGCCGGGGCGTTGGAACACGACGCCCAACGAGAAGCTCTTCGAGGGAAGCCCGCACCAGCGGCAGTGGCTCGGGCCACTCGGGGTGCTGCTCCTTGCGCGTGTACTCGTACATCGATGCTCGCGCCCAACGACCATCGCCCAGGTACATGCGCCGGCCGTGGACACGAGCGGCCGACGGCGACGGTGCGCCAATCGAGTCGGCGAGCTGCCGCCACGTGATCGGCGCGGCCTCTGGGGCATACCTCAGCAGCGCACGGGCGGCCTGAGTAGGTGTGAGCACGCCTTCGACCTTAACGAGCCATCAGGACGCTCGGGGCTCACGTCGACGGGCCTGATGGGTCTTACTTGAGCTGTCGTCCTGGAACGCGACGGCTCTGGTCTATCGGTCCGGAAGTGCCTTGACCGGCCTCAAGTCTGGTACGATATTCTGTACCATAGGAAAGGGGATGGCAGTGGCGATCACCGCCAGCGAGGCGCGGCGGGCGTTGTTCCCGCTGATCGAGCAGGTCAACGACGATCGAGCGCCGATTGAGATCACGTCCAAGCGCGGCAACGCTGTGCTTATGTCGGCCGACGATTACGCTGCCTGGCAGGAGACGGCCTATCTGTTCCGTGCGCCGGCGAACGCGCGCCGTCTGCTTGATGCCGCCGAGGCGGCGGAGCGCGGCGAAACGGCTGAGTATCCGCTCGACCGGGCGTGAGGCTCGTCTTCACCTCGCAGGGCTGGGAGGACTACACCTATTGGCAGCGGACGGATCGCGCGCTCGTCAAGCGCATCAACCGTCTGCTTGGTGACGCGCTGCGCGATCCAACGAGCGGGATCGGCAAGCCGGAGGCGCTCAAGTATGGGATTTCTGGTGCCTGGTCGCGGCGCATCACCGAGGAGCACCGGCTCGTCTACCAGATCCTCGACGAAGATCTCGTGGTGCTACAGGCTCGCTACCACTACGAGAAGTGACGGCTGACAGATTGCTCAACATGGACGCCGACCCAGGTCAAACGCGGCTGGCGTTGCTGTCGCTTCGATTGTCTGGTCGTCAAGCTCTACTTCAACGACCACCCGCCTCCACATATCCATGTGCACGGCGGACGCGTCGGCCGTCCCGGCGTCCAGATGGCGCGCATCTCGATCGATACAGGCGCTCTCATCGACGGCCAACTCGCTCCGGCGAAGGTTGCCACCGTCCGCAACTGGTGCGAGCGACACCGCGATGCGCTGCTCCGACTCGTGGCGCGCCCAGCCCAGCTCAATCTCCACCCAACCGGGCGCTACGATCAATAGCGATGGAGCCTTCTATTGCCCCCGAGATGGTTGGGGTGATCGCGCGGCCCGAGCATACGGTCCGCATCGTGTTCGCCGACGGCAAGGGTCCGCGACGTGGACATCACGCCGCTGCTCGATACCCCCGCTTTCTCGCCGCTGCGCGCCCCGGCTCTGTTTGAGCAGGTCAAGGTTGATGAGCAGACCGGCACAATCACTTGGCCCGGTGATCTGGATCTAGATCCAGACGTGATCTATGCGGCGCTCGATCTCGGGCCGGACAAGGCGCGCATCTACGTCCTCGCCCCGAGCGTCGCGGCCTGACGCTTGGGGAGCGCGCGATCGCAACGCGCTGGGCGTGGATTACGACTGGGTCGTCGTTTTCTATGTCGAGATGCCGATCTCAAGCAGCGCCCCGTCCGTGGCCGGGCCGATGAGCATCGTCAGATCATCTTCCAGAACTATCCGTCTCATCGTGTTGCGAACTGCATGCCATACGTCCGGGCCGCAAAAATGATGCTAATAGGCGATCTCTTTAGCACTACTATGCCATCATTAGCATCATGCGGAGCTTCGTTGACCTGGACCGGATCTTTGGCAGCCAGCCCCGAGAGCTTGGTGCCGAGCTCGCCAGGATCGATACTGGAAAGGGCCAAGAACGCCTGTTCGCCGACCAGGTGCCTCAGCTGCTGCGGGCACTCTCTGAGAATGCCCGGATCGCCTCGATAACGGCCTCGAACGCGATCGAGAACGTCAATGTCGCAACGGGCGCCTTGCCCGACTGCTCACCACCTACGAGCTGCTAGGCGCGGGCTACGGTGTTGCGCGGTATGTGAGCGTCGAGCAGCGCATCTTCGAGGCGAAGAACGCCTACTACCAGAGCCTCTACGAATCTCAGCGTGAATGGCACACGGGTGAGCACACGATCTGGCCTTGGACGACGTTCCTGATCCAGATTCTAGATAGCGCCTACGAGGATCTCGAGCAGCGCGTCGCCGCCGCCGGTACCGACACCGGCTCCAAGCAGGACCGTGTCCGCGAGCACATCCTGCGCCACGCACCCGTCGAATTTCGCACGCGCGACATCCAGAGGGCACTCACAGGCATAAGTCCGGCGACAGTGCGGCTTGTGCTCAACGAACTCCGAGACGCAGGGAAGATCGCGTCCACCGGCAAGGGCTCGGGCGCGCGTTGGCACCGCAAGGGATGCTACGTACGGTCCTCTCCACTGACAACTGTCCGCGAGTCGCAGGTTGCGGATGCCGGCTGATGGGCGAGTCCGGGCCGGCGTTGCCGATCGTGAGTTCCATCGCAGTCGATGGCTACGGTCATGTTCATGCCGAAGAAGAAGTACAAGAACGTGAGAAAGGCGCTCATCGATGCGGGCTGGTCGGATACCACGACATCATCGGCTTCGTCTGCGGCCCGGCCGAAATCGGGCTGACGGCGGCCTGGTTCTCGCGTCAGGTGGAACCGCAAACCGAGCGGCGGCTGCTCAAGATGCTCTACCGGCGCGCGAGCGCCGCTCGCAGCGAGGTCTAGCCGGAAGTTGGTCTGTTCCGGTCTCATCGATGCGGTCGTGCCTCGTGTCGGCGCGGAAGGTCGCCAGGAGTGGATGGCGTGCCTCGAGCAGCTCGTGGAGCAGCGCGATTGGCCAGATCGTCTCGTCATCGTCCTGGAGCAGAACCTCTTCCGGGGCACTGACCGAGCCGCCGCCGCGGCAGCGCAGGGCGGTTTATGCGAACATATGTTCGTATGAACTTGGCTCGATCCACGGGCATCACGGATCAGGGTCGGGCTCCAACGTCTAGTGCAGACAGCGGTCTGCTATTCGCCGACAAACGTCTGCCACTCAATCAAGTGGCAGATATGGATCTGCCACTCAGTGGAGCGGCAGATGGACATCGGTCGCATTCCTCTCTGGCGGCAGGAAGAGTGCAGCGATGAGCACGATGGAGGCCTACAAGGAGGAGCTCGCCAGCTTCCTCGATGGCTTTGGAGCCAATGTTCGCCGCGTCCGTATCGCCAAGAAACCCCGCTGCTCGCAGGAACAGCTCTCGGACGCTACCGAACTGCATCGCACCGAGATCGGCAAAATCGAGCAGGGAAAAGTCGAGCCACGGCTGACCACCCTCTACATCCTAGCCAACGGTCTCAGCGTCACCATCGACGACCTGCTCGAGGGGCTGTGGGTGCCCGTCGAGCGTAAACCCTCACCACACCGCGACTCGTGGTAGAGCGCCCTGGCGAGCTCCGGGCAACGCGGCCCGCGAAGAGTTCCCCTTCGGCGCGGATCGGATACTCGGTATGACCAGGACCTCGACCCCCGACCCGGCGCTCGCAGCCACCGTGCGCCGGATGCGAGAGGAGCGGGGGGTTACGCGCGAGGCTCTGGCGTTCCGCTCCGGGGTCACCGTCAGCGGGCTGGCGCGGATCGAGCAGGGCAAGGCGGCTCCGGGCTGGGGCACGGTCCGCCGCCTGGCCAAGGGACTCGGCGTGAGCATGGTCGAGTTGAGCGCTGCAGTCGAAGGCACGCATCGCCCGGTCTGCCCAACGTCCCGTCGTTCCCATTTTTCGCGACGTTGAGCGCGATCTCACCAGCTCGATTTTTCGCCGCCTTTGCAACCTTTCTTGGTGATCGGGCTGAGGCATTCCCGCGTCACTTCGCCGCCTGAGTACTTGACCGTGAGCTCGTCTCCATTTGTCGCCGTGGCCGTCACCGAGTATTCAGAGCTGGTCTTGCTGCCAGCCGCGGCGCTGATGTAGGCGTCGCTCGTGCTCGCCGTGATGCGTATGGCCGGTTCCTCGTTGTGCAGTTCGGCCGGCGTGACCTTTTCGTAATTGCCGTTGTTATCGGTCCCGATCGCGGCGGCCTCGTTCTCGGCGCTGCGGACGAGCGCCTTTGCCTGGGCATCCACGGCCCCGCTCGTCGAGCTCAGATACAGCGGAATCGCGATCGCTGCGAGAATGCCGATGATCAGGATGACCATGAGGAGTTCGATGAGGGTGAACCCACTCTCTTCTCGCAACCGATCCCTCGGCAAACGCTGCACACGGTCGGCGGACTGCACGGCTGTCCGGGAGCTTCGATGCGACGGATGCAAGAGCACGGCGGCCCTCCCATAAGGTGTCATGGCGGCCGGGCTGTCTCGTCGAGATCCCTGACTTTGCGCCCCCGCCTCACGACGGGTTTGCCCTTTCGGTTTTGTAGATCGAGTCGGCAGTGTCCATGCGCTGCGACGTGATCTCAAGTAACCGGACCTCGCGGGGCGAAAACTGGACAGATGTTCGAGTCATCCCCTCGCCGGCACGAGATCGCTTCGAGCGGCGAGTGCGCGAGAAGGCCAGAGCACCGCCACCACGAGCGCACCAACTGCGAGGGGAACCAGCACACCGGAAATGCGCTGCGCAAAGCCGACTGGTCGCACGGAGCCAAGCTACGGTATCGACGATGCTTGTCGTATGGCCGGCTGCCATCGCCGATCCGCATACGCCAAACTTGATGTGATGCTCGAACAATCGCCGACCGATCGCGGCCTCCGGTCAAGGCGGGTCGCGGTGGCACCGACACGCCCCGCATGTGTCCAGAGGAGACCGGCGCCGAGGACGTGGCGCCTGCGCCAACGTCAGCCCTGACCTACGGAGGTGGCCCGGCGGTCTCATGGGGGAGTCCGCCGCCGCCGGCCAAGCGCGGACACAGCGCCGCCTCGAGCCGGGGAGTCCTCGTCGTCGCAGTTGCGGTGGCGCTGATCGTGGCCGCCGGGGTTGGTGTGGCGACCTCGACGCACGGAGGGGACGCTCGCAGCGCCTCGCCGGTGGTCAGGTCGCTGGCACGGGCTGCGTACGTCACCACCCAGGCGCCGGGCTTCGCCTTCGACCTCGACATCACCGCGAGCGTGGGGCCGCAGGTCGTCACGATCAGCGGAGAAGGCTCGCTGAACGAACGAGCCGTCGAAGGCACGATGAACCTCCAGGTCGCCGGCAGGACGGTCTCGGAGATCATCAAGAACCCATACGTGTACATACAGATGCCGACCGGGGCCGGTGCGCTATCGGGCGGGAAGCCCTGGATCAGCGCCAACCTCGACACGTTCGTCCACTCACTCGGGTCCAGCGGACCCCTCGGGGGTGACACGGCCGGTCCCACACAGATGCTCAGCATGCTCAAATCGAGCGGGCAGGTGACGACCCTGGGCAGCGAAAGCCTCCGCGGCGTGAGCACCACCCATTACCACGCGCTCGTCGACTTCAGTCGCTACGCGGCGACGGTCCCGTCGAGCTTGCGGCCCGGGATCGAAGGATATGCCCGGGAGCTCCAGCGCATCACCGGTAGCAGCGCGCTCCCGATCGACGTGTGGGTCGATCCCGAACAGCGTGTGCGGCGCTTGTCCACCGAACTGCAGATCTGCACCCCCCAGGGCAAGCTCGAGGAGACCGTGGCCATGGACCTCTACGACTTTGGCCCTCAACCGGCGGTCCTCGCGCCGGCGGCCTCCGAAGTGAGCGACATCACCGGCGAGCTCAGCTCGCAGGCGACGCAGACGATGGCCCAGCTGTCCTGCTGAGAGACCTCGGCGGCAACGGCCCGCCCGCCCGCGGTGGCGAGGAATGTTAGGGTCGATGTGTGACTGCTCGCGTCGACTATGAGCGGCATGGGCGCACATATGCGCGCCATCGGCGTCCCGATCCTCGGATCGCCGCGCGGATACATGCCGCGCTCGGCGACGCTTGCACGGTACTCAACGTCGGTGCTGGCGCGGGCTCATACGAGCCATGCGACCGCTGGGTGTGCGCCGTCGAGCCGAGCGCGACCATGCGCGCCCAGAGACCACCGGACGCCGCTCCGGCGATCGCCGCCCACGCCGAGGCGCTCCCCTTCGACGACGGTGCGGTCGATGCGGCGATGGCCTGCGTGACGATCCACCATTGGGAGCCCGCCGAGACGGGCCTTGCCGAGCTTCGCCGGGTGTCGCGGGGGCCGGTGGTGGTCTTCACGTTCGAGCTCGACGATCTGCCCGTCTGGCAGCACGAGTTCCTGCACGACGGGCTGATCAGGGAGCGTCCGCGGTTTCCGGCCATCGACGATGTCGTCGCTGCACTCGGCGGGCGCACGCGTGTGGAGCGGATACCGACGCCGGGCGACTGCCTGGACGGCTTCTTCGAGGCGTTCTGGCGTCGTCCCGAGATGCTCCTCGATCCGGCCGTCCGTGGCGCCCAATCGATGTGGGCGCTGGTCGAGCCGGACGTGGAGCAGCGCATGGTCGACCGGCTCGCCGCCGCTCTGCACTCCGGCGACTGGGATGCCCGGCACGGTCACCTGCGCGAGCAGGAGAACTACGACGGCGCGCTGAGGCTTGTGATCTCCGAGGCGTCGTGAGGTGAGCTTGGTGGACGAGGCCGCTCCAGAGATTCACGGATACTGCGATACCCGCTTTACCGGGAGGCCCGGCCCGGTCTGAACGTCAGCCAAACGGGTTCTCCACTCGCACCCCGGCGTAATCTTGGCCGTCGTTGAGATCCTCGGAGAGCACGAGCTCGCAGCCCAGCGTCCGAGCCGCCTCGAGGATCGCCGCATCCCAGTAGGAGATCCCGAATCGCTGCCGCGTGGACATCGCGGCGACCATCACGCCAACTGTCGTCGCTTGGACGGGAAAGCGCCGGAAGGAGTCGACGAGCGCAGCGGCCTGCTCGTCGGTCAGGCGGCCTGTTCGACGGTCGCGGGTAGCCTGAACGTAGAACTCCTGGAGCACCTGAACCGACAGCCCGAGATCTCTGCAGGAGAGGAGCTCGTTGGCTCGCGTCGCCTTCTGTCGCTCGTCGGGCTCGCTCGAGATCGCGTAGAGCAGGACGTTGGTGTCAACGAACCGCACGCCTGTGCAGCTCCTCGCGATCGAGACGTTCGCGGGCGCTGAAGCGGTCGATCTGCTCCTGGATGCGTACCTGCTGAGCCTCGCGCCGCGCGAACTCGGCCTCCCGCTCAGAGAGCGAGCGCAGGTACTCGGCGACGAGCGCGCTGACGGAGCTGCCCTGCTCGGCCGCGCGGACCCGTGCGGCACGATAGACATCGTCGGGGACGGAGACGGTGATATTCGGCACTGTGCATCACAGTATCACAGAAATACAGCTACCCGAGCTGGCTTGACTCAATCTGCCCCCGCGAGGGCACCCTGCTCGGAGCGGGCGCGCGAGCGGATGACCGCGGCGACCGCGGCGGGGTCATCGGAGTAGGGGATGTGCCCGGTGCCGAGGGTGACGTGGGTGGCCCACGGCAGCATCGCGCGGGCTCTCGGCGCCTGGCGGGCGTAGAGAAGCAGGCGGTCGTGCTCGCCCCAGGCGATCGTCACGGGCACGCGGCGCAGCTTCTCGGGGGCGTCGAAGCGGTACTGGCTGAAGGCGGCCAGCGCGCCGGCGAACGCGGGGGCGGCCCACGCGTCCTGGAGCGCCGAGAGCGCCTCCTCGACGGGCAGTCGCAGGGGGTAGCGGTAGAGCTGGGAGAAGAGCGCCGCCCGTCCGGGACGGGTACGTGTCAATGCCATGACCGCCGGACGGATGACCCGCGGGGTCCGCTCGAGCGTTGCCAGCGAGATCTGGCAGTAGCGCCGCTCGAGCGGCGTCCAGAAGCCGGCCGGGGAGAACGCGCTCACCGACCTGACCGCGCGGCGGCGGGCCAGCTCGAGGGCGATCGCCCCGCCCATCGAGTTGCCGGCGACGTGCGGGCGCTCGAGGCCGAGCTCGACGAAGAACCACTCGAACGCGTCGGCGTAGGCGGGGATGGTGGGCTCGATGCCAGCGGTCAGCGGCGCGGAGCGGCCGAAGCCGGGGGAGTCGCAGGCGATGACCTCGAACTCGCCGGCCACCCGCTCGATGATCGGCCGCCATCCCTGCCAATGGTGGCCGATCCCGTGCAGCAGGACGAGCGGCGGGCCGCTTCCCTCGCGGTGATGGTTGATGGAGAGGGTCATGACAGACCGCGGATCAGGTCGGCTCCCCGCTCGGCGATCATGATCGTGGGGGCGTTGGTGTTGCCTCCGGTGATCCGCGGCATGATCGACGCGTCGATCACGCGCAGGCCCTCCAGGCCGTGCACCGAGAGGCGGGAGTCGACGACGGCATCGGCATGGGTGTCGCTCATGCGGGCGGTGCCGACGGGGTGGTAGATGAGCATCAGCCGCCGCCGCAGGTCCGCTTCGAGATCCTCCCGTTCGATGCTGTCGATCTCGGGCTTGAGGGTCTTGAGGACGATCTCGCGCAGCGGAGACTGCGCGGCTATGTCTCGCGCGAGGCGCATACCCGCGATCATCGACTCGACGTCCTCGGGCGCGGACAGGGTGTTGGTGATGATGCACGGCTTCGCCGTGGGGTCGGCCGAGCGCAGCCACACCTGGCCGCGGGCCTGCGGCGAGACGAGCACCGGCGCGATGACCATGCAGTGACCGTCATAGGTGTCCGCGCCGTGGTCTTCGAAGTAGGCGGCTCCCATGTGGAACTGGATGTCCGCGGCGGGCAGCCCCCCGCGCGTGCGGGTGAAGGCGAGAACCTCGGCGACGGTCGAGCTGAGCTTGCCCGATTTGCGCAGCAGCCACTCGGCGAGCGATCTGGGGCCGTCGGCGCCGTACAGCGTCTGCTGGTCTGAGACCTCCCAGATCATGGTCACGAACGGGTGGTCCTGGAGGTTGCGCCCGACGCCCGGCAGGTCGTGGCGGACCTCCACGCCGGCGGCGCGAAGCTCATCGGCCGGGCCGATCCCCGAGAGCAGCAGCAGCTGCGGCGAACCGATGGCGCCGGCTGACAGCAGCACCTCGCGCTCGGCGCGAACGACCTCGACGCTGCCGCGGCCCTTGCGCAGCCGCACCCCGGCGGCGCGATCGCCGTCGAGCTCGACGCCGAGCACGGTGACCTTCGTCCGGACCTCGAGGTTGGGACGCCCGAGCGCCGGACGCAGATAGGCGTCGGCGGCGCTGAAGCGCCGCCCGCCGCGCTGGGTGACCTGGGCCATCGAGCAGCCGTCCTGCTCGGGCCCGTTGTAGTCGACGATGCGGGGAATTCCGGCGGCCTCGCTGGCTGCGAGCAAGCGGCGGTTCAGCGGCCGCGGCGAGCGCTGCTCCTCGACGTGCAGGGGGCCTCCGGCGCCGTGGTGCTCGGAGGCGCCGCGGACGTTGTCCTCGGCCTTGATGAAGTACGGCAGCACGTCGGCGTAGCCCCAGCCGGGCGCCCCCTGTGCCTCCCAGCCGTCGTAGTCGAGCGGGCGCCCGCGGACGTAGAGCATGGCGTTCATCGAGCTGGACCCGCCGAGGACCTTGCCGCGGGGGATGAACAGCGAGCGGCCGTCGACGTGCGGCTCGGGCTCGGTCGCGTAGTCCCAGTCGAGCTTCGTATGGAACTGTTCGGGAAACGCGGCCGGGATCTTGATTTTCAGCGAACGGTCCTTCCCGCCGGCCTCCAGCAGCAGGACTCGTACCGACGGGTCCTCGGAGAGGCGGTTGGCGAGCACGCAGCCGGCGGAGCCGGCTCCCACGATTATGTAGTCGTACATTGGTCGGCTCTCTCCGGGCACCCTAGGCGCTCACGACGGCGTCTGGGCTTTGGCAGCGCCACGAAGCGGTACTCGCCCGGATCGAGCCGGGCGGTCTGCGCGAGGTACTCGCGCATGTAGCCGGGCCAGTTGGTGACGATCCGCCCGCGCTCGTCGCGATACCAGGAGTCGCACTGCGTCCAGGCGGTCCCGGCGAAGCGCGCCTGCAGCGCCCGGTCGCTGGTCGCCTCGACCTCGGGGCGGATCTCGATCGCGCCGGCGCCGCGCGCGCCGAGCTGCATGAGGGCCTGGCGTATGTAGGCGGCCTGCGCCTCGAGGTAGACGAGGATCGAGCCGCCGGAGGTGTTGGTGTTGGGCCCGTACATGACGAACATGCTCGGGAAGCCGGGCACGCAGATCCCGAGGTGCGCGTGCGCGCCACCGGACCACTGCTCGCGCAGGTGGCGCCCTTCGCGACCGGCGATCTCGATCGGGAACATGAAGTCGGTGGTCTTGAACCCGGTCGCCCAGATGACGCAGTCGAGCTCGTGCAGCTTCCCGTCGGCCGTGCGGATGCCCTCGGGGGTCATGCTGGCGATGGCGTCTGTGACCAGCTCGACGTTCGCCCGCTGGAGGACCGGCAGGAAATAGGAGCTGAACAGGATGCGCTTGCAGCCGAACGTGTAGTCCGGCCAGGCCTGCTCACGGATCTGGGGGTCCTCGAGCTGGGAGCGCATGAACGCGGCCGAGCGCGCCCCGGCGAGGCGTCCGATCGTCCGGGGATGGCGGATGGCGAGGGTGAGCGCCTCGGTGTACTGGAAGACGAACTTGCGCCGCAGCGCCTGCACCCCGGGGATGCGCTCGATCGCCATCCTGACCGCGGGCGGGTAGGGCCGGTTCTTGCGCGGCAGGAACCAGTTGCCCGTGCGCTGGAAGACGGTCAGACGCTCGAGCAGGGGCGCGATCTCGGGGATGAGCTGCACGGCGCTCGCGCCGGTCCCGACGACCGCCACCCGCTTGCCGGCCAGGTCGTAGTCGTGGTCCCATTCGGCCGAGTGGAAGCTGTGGCCGGCGAACGTGTCGGCGCCCTCGATCGCCGGCCGCGCGGGCTGGTGCAGCTGGCCGGTCGCGAGGATCAGGGCGTCGGCCTCGCGGGCGTGGCCCTGTTCGGTGCGCACGCTCCAGCGACAGCTCTGCTCATCCCACGAGCACGAGGTGACGGTGACGCCGGTCTCGATCAGCTGCTCGACGCCGTAGGTACGGGCGACGTCGTGGAGATAGCCGTGGATCTCTGGCTGAACCGAGCACAGCCGTGACCAGTCGTGGCGCTGGGCGAACGAGAAGGAGTAGAGATGGCTCGGGACGTCGCAAGCGGCGCCGGGGTAGCTGTTGGAGAGCCACGTCCCGCCCAGGTCCGATCCCTTCTCCAGGATCTTGATATCGACGATGCCGTGGCGGCGCAGCTCGATCGCGGCGGCGATCCCCCCGAAGCCGGCGCCGATGACCAGCACCTCGAGGCTTCGCCTGGAGGACTTCCTCGGGGGCGCGGCTGCGGTGGACATGCGGTTCGAACTCCCCGTGCGTGGGCTGCTTGCGCTGTCAACATTAGGGGAGATTTCTTGAACTATGCTCTGGCGGGAGGCGTATGCAGCTTTTCAAGCGAGCGGCGATGGCGGGTGCGACCGCGTTCGTGACGGCCAATATCTGGACTGGCTGCCCGATAGCCGCGCTGTGGGTCGGCTCCCAGGTCGCAGATCGGCAGACTCTCAGCATGGCCGCGGTGGGCGTGGTCGTTGTGGTGCTCGCAGTACTGGTCTTCGCGATGGCGCTGGTGCTCGCGTGGCTCAACAACATCTACGACGAGCTCACCGAACGGCCACGCACCGAACGCCGGGCGAGCTGGCTGCGCAGCATGCGCGCCGAGGCGGAGGGCCACGTCAGTCAACGCGTGGGGATCACGCTTCTGGAGCGGATCGTCATCGTCAACGTGTACGTCACGGTCATCGGCTTGGTGATCTGGTGGATCTTCTTTGCGGGCCCGCCGCTGGTATCCGGCTGAACGACCCGGCCGCTTGCGTCAGTCGAGGTTCTCGACGATCTCGTTCGCGCGCGACCACTGATCGGGCGGGACGACCAGGTAGATGTCGCCGCGGCCGAAGCGGTCGAGCGGATGGTCGGCGGCGCACTTGGCGTTGATGCCCATGCCCCGGAGCTGGTCGCGCCAGGCCAGCGCCGTGGTCTGCTCCTCGAAAGTGCCGACCGTCTCCCAATCATCGAGGCGGGGGTCGCCGATCGATACCGCCGGTTCCTTCCCGGCGCGGCGCTTTGGCAGCCATGGGATCGACACGTGCAGAGCGTACGCTCGCGTTCGGCTAGCGACGGGTGCTGACGGCGAACCAATCGGACTCGAGCTCTGGTTCGCGCTCGCAGATGCCGGAGACGATGTCGAAGACCGCACGGCGCCCGATCTCCTCGCGCTGATCGCGTTCCATCGAGATCTCCGCATCTTCCTTCCACGTGGCCCTGATTTCAGCGCCGACTCTTGAAAACCGGGCGTCCTCGCGGCGGCTGGCGTCAAGTCGCTCCCACAGCAGGTCAAGCGCCTGGGCAGGGGCTGAGAAGCCTGAATGAAGGGTGATTCTGAACGTCACGCGGCAACAGTACAGCGCGCCTTGGACGTCATCGCTGGAAGGGACCGCATGCCGGTCGCTCGCCGACGGCATCGCTCGTCATGACGGGACGGCGGTCCCAGTGTGTGGAGTCCAACGAGTTTGGACACTGCTGGTCGAGGCGCGCACGCCCGACCCTTTCACACAAATTCAAGGATTTGGCATTGGAAACGCGACATTCTAGTGAAATTGTATCGAGATCGTAGGCGCTGGCGCGTGGGGGTTGTATCGGGCTTTCGGGCTTCAGGCTTGTCGTTGACGCGATGTCTTGGCCTTCCAAGGATCGGCTGCTGGCCGGTCGCTATGCGCCTGGGGTCAAGCCTCAAACGCCGAGCGGGTGATTTTTATAAACGGTGCCTTGCCAGCAAGATTGGAGAGTTGGATTAATCCAATGGCCGATGGCGTCCGATATAGCCGCCATGCGATTCCAGGTGCTGCCTCTATCCACGCCGATGCATCCCCGTGAGCGCCGCCTGCTGGGCATGGCCACGGCCCTCCTGGTCGCGCTCGTGGCGGCGACCGGCGTCCATGCGGCGTTCGGCGTCGGGGGTCGCGGCGTCGAACAGCCGATCCGCGACTGGGTCACCTCGGCGATCTACATTCTCGTGGGGGTGATCGTGTGCTGGCGGGCCGTGCGAACCACCGAGGCGCGGCGCTCGTGGATGATCTTCGCGTTCGGCATCTCGATTTATGGCCTTGGCAACGTGCTGTGGGCCGCGTGGATCGAACACCTCCCCAACCCGCCGATCCCGTCGATCTGCGACGGGATGTGGCTGACGTTGTACCCGTGCTGCTACATCGGGATCCTCGGGCTCGCGCGTGTGCGCGAGCGGCGGGTGCCGGCGAGGATCTGGCTGGACGGCCTGATCGCCGGGCTCGGGGTCGCGGCGATCGGTGCGGCGATCGTGTTGCGCCCGGTGCTCGCGTCGGTGTCGGGCAACACCGCGGCGGTCATCACCGAGATGGCCTACCCGATCTGCGATCTGCTGCTCGCCGCCCTGGTCGTTGGGGTGCTGGCGCTGCGCGGCTGGCGCCTCGACCGGATGTGGGCGATGCTGGGTGCGGGCTTCCTGGCGCTGGCGACCGCCGACTGCATGTACGCGTTGCAGGTGGCCGGCGGAGCATCGGCGCCGAGCAGCGCGACGAACCTCGCGTATGACGTGGGCGTGCTGGCGCTGGCGCTGGCCGCGTGGCAGCCGGGAGCGGCGGTGGAGGCCGACACCGTGCCGAGCACTGCGGTGCTGGGGATCCCGGCGGCGTTTACGCTCAGCGCGCTCGGCCTGCTGATCTATGACCACTTCAGCCGGCTGGACCCGCTGGCGCTGGCGCTGGCGCTGGCGACGACGCTCGCGGCGTTCGCGCGCACCGGCCTGGCCTTCCGCGACGTGCGGGCGCTCGCCGAAACAAGGCGGCAGGCGCTCACGGACGACCTCACCTCGATGCCCAATCGCCGTCACTTCCTGCGACGCTTGCACGACGAGATCATCGCCAGCCAGGCCAGCGACACGAGCTTGGCGCTGCTGCTGTTCGACCTCGACCACTTCAAGGAGCTCAACGACACGCTCGGCCACGACGCCGGCGACCAGCTGCTGTGCCAGGTGGGCGAGCGGTTGCGGACGGTGTTGCGCGCCGGCGACACGGCTGCACGATTGGGCGGCGACGAGTTCGGCGTGCTGCTGTGCGGTCCGTGCGACTCCGGGCACGCCGAGCGGGTGGCCGCAAAGCTGCTCGAGGCGATCGCCCGGCCGTTCCCCATCAAGGGCGTGAACCTGCGGGTGACGGCGAGCATCGGGATCGCCCTGTACCCCGAGCACGCGCACGATGACGAGCAGCTGATGCAGCACGCGGACGTCGCGATGTACGAGGCCAAGAGCACGCAATCCGGATGCGCGTGCTACGCGAGCGAGCGCGACAACCACTCGCTCGAGCGCCTGACGCTCGCCGGAGAGCTCTCGCGGGCGCTGGAGAACGGCGAGATCGAGGCGCACTTCCAGCCCAAGGCGGATGCCAGCAGCGGCAGGATCGTCGGCGTCGAGGCGCTCGTGCGCTGGCGCCACCCCGAGCGCGGGATGGTCGCACCTGACCAATTCGTCGCCGTGGCCGAGCAGGCGGGGCTCGGCCGCGCGCTGACGCGCAGGATGCTGGAGCTCGCGCTGACCCAGGTGAAGCTCTGGCGCGACACCGGCCTCGACCTGCACGTTGCCGTCAACACCACCGTCGCCGATCTGCTCGACGCGCAGTTTCCGGTGGAGGTCGCCGCGACCCTTCAAGCGCACGGCCTGCCGCCGGAAGCGCTCGTGTTGGAGGTCACCGAGAACATGGTGCTCGCGGACCCCGTGCGCATCGGCGACGTGCTCGCGCAGCTCGGCGAGCTCGGCCTCGGCCTGTCGCTCGACGACTTCGGCACCGGCTACTCCTCGCTGACCCACCTGAAGTCGCTGCCCGTGGGCGAGGTCAAGATCGACCGCTCGTTCGTCGGGCGCATGACCTCCGACCCGGTCGACGCGGCGATCGTCGAGGCGACCATCCAGCTCGCGCACAGCATCGGCAGTCGCGTGGTCGCCGAGGGCATCGAGGACCACACCACGTGGAGCTCGCTGGTGGCCAACCGCTGCGAGCTCGTGCAGGGCTACGCGCTCTCGCGCCCGCTGCCCGCGGCCGAGCTGGAGGGATTGCTGCGGGCCGAGCCGGTCCCCACCGAGCCCGCTCGGATCGAGGCGTCTGTCGGCGTCAGCCGGCCGTCCTCGAGCGGCAACGGCAACGGCAATGGCAACAGGCACAGCAACGGCATCAGGCACGGCAACGGCAATGGGTACAGCAACGGCAATGGGCGCAGAAGCGGAAACGGCAACGGGCACGGTAGCGGAGCCGGCAACGGGCACGGCAACGTAAACGAGTGCGTGCCGGAGGCGCTGCGTGACCTGACCGCGCTGACACGCTCGCATCCGATGATGGACGCGGTGATCGAGGAGATCGACGGGCGGATGATCCGTGTGGGCTCGCAGTGGCTGGCGGACTTCGCGTCGTGCAACTACCTTGGCTTCGACCTCGACCGGGAGATCATCGACGCGGTGCCGGCGTACCTCGACGCCTGGGGCACCCACCCGAGCTGGTCGCGCCTGCTGGGCAGCCCGGTGCTGTACGAGCAGATCGAGCAGCGCCTGACGGCGCTGCTGGGCAGCCCGGACTCGCTGGTGCTGCCGACGATCACCCACATCCACATGTCGGTGATCCCAGTGCTGGCGGGGTCGGGGACGATCTACCTAGACTCGCGGTCGCACAAGACGATCTACGACGGCTGCCAGATGGCAAAGACGCGGGGCGCGAGCGTCAAGCGCTTCCGCTTCGAGGACCCGCAGCACCTGGACGAGCTGCTGCGGACGGGGCCGGGCGGCACGCGGCTGGTGTGCATGGACGGGGTCAACAGCATGACCGGCAACGCCCCCGACCTGCGCGCGTTCGCGCAGGTGGCGCGCGCGCACGGGGCGCTGCTGTACGTCGACGACGCCCACGGCTTTGGTGTGATCGGCGAGCGCGGCCCGGCGGAGCGCTGCGTGTACGGGGCGCGGGGCAACAGCATCGTGCGCCACTGCGATGAGAGCTACGACGGCCTGATCCTGGTGGGCGGCTTCTCGAAGGCGTACTCGTCGCTGCTGTCGTTCATCGCGTGCCCGACGGAGATCAAGGAGATGCTGAAGGTGGCGGCGCCACCGTACCTGTACTCGGGCCCCTCGCCGGTCGCCTCGCTGGCAACGACTCTGGCGGGCTTCGACGTGAACGAGCGGCGCGGCGAGCAGCTGCGCGAGACGGTCCACCGGCTCACGTGCCGGGTGCTCGAGTGCCTGGAGCGCCTGGGGGTTGCGACGCCCAACCGCTCGAGCCTGCCCATCGTCGAGATCCCGCTGCGCGACCACACGCGCATCGGCGAGGTGGGAAAGCTGCTGTTCGACCGCGGCGTGTACGTCACCCTGGCGGCCTACCCGCTGGTGCCACGGGAGGAGGTCGGCTTCCGCGTGCAACTGACGGCGGCGAACACGGACACGGAAGTCGACAGGCTGATCGCCGTGCTGGACGAGCTCGCGGACATGCAGGAGCTGCAACCGGCGCAGCCGCAGCGCGCCACGGCGGACGAGCCGAGCAGCGCAAGCGCGATACGCACGCACGCGACGTGATCGCCCGCTACCGCGCTCTGCTGTCGATGCCCGGCTTCAGCCGGCTGCTGATCAGCTCGGTCGTGGGACGCCTGCCCTCGGGCATGTTCTCCCTGGCGATCCTGCTGTTCGTCCACGCGCGCACGAGCTCGTTCCTGGCGGCCGGGGTGGCGGTGGGCGCGTTCACGCTTGCGGGAGCCGTCACGGGCCCACCGCTCGGCGCGCTCGTGGATCGCATCGGGCAGACCCGGGTGTTGCTGCCGACGGCGGCCGGCCAGGCGTCGCTGCTGGTGGCGCTCGTGCTCGTCGCCCAGTCGGGCGTGCCGGTGGCGGCCGTCGTTGCGCTGGCCGCATCCGCCGGTGCCCTGCAGCCGCCGATTGCCGGCTGCATACGCGCGCTGTGGTCTGAGATCGCCGGCGACGGAGACGCTCTGGAGACCGCGTATGCGCTCGACGCGACCACACAGGAGGTCATCTGGACGCTCGGCCCGCTGCTGGTGGGCTCGACGGCCGGACTGATCTCGCCGGGCGTAGCGGTGCTGCTGTGCGCCGGGATCACAGTCTGCGGGACGCTGTTCTTCGCCAGATCGAGGCTCTCGAGCGGCTGGCGTGCGGTCGCACGGGAGCGTTCACGGGCAGGAGCGCTGGGCAGCCCGGGCCTGCGGGCGCTGCTCGCAACGGTGTTGCTGGCGGGAGTTGTGATCGGAGCGGTCGAGGTGGGACTGCCGGCGCTGGCCGTGCAACTGGGTGCACGATGGTCCGCCGGCCCGCTGCTCGCCTTGTTCAGCATTGGCAGCATGGCGGGTGGCCTGTTGTACTCCGCCAGGAGCTGGCGGCTCGCGATCGGACTCCGCTACCGCGCGATGCTGTTGACGATGGCCCTCGCGGCCGCGCCGCTGATCGCAGTCCACTCGCTCGCCGCGGGATTCCTGCTCAGCGCGCTCGCCGGTCTGTTCGTGGCTCCGATGTTCTCCTCCCAGTTCTCACTCGTCGGAGCGCTCGCACCGGTGGGCACGGCCACCGAGGCCTTCACCTGGCACAGGGCGGCGACGATCGCCGGCATGGCCGCCGGGTCGGCCCTGGGGGGGTCGCTCATCGACGCACACCGCGCGGGCGGCGCGTTCGCGCTGGGCTGCACGAGCGTGGCCCTGGCCTTCGTACTCGCCACACTCTGGCGCGAGCGGATCGATCCAGGCGAGACGCCCGCCCGGGAGAGCGCACTGGCGGCGCCACCGTGCGATCCAGCAACGTCCTAGCGCTTGATCGTCAGCGTGGTCGAGGCAGAGGAGCCGGGCTGGCCCCTCTGCTGGGGAGCGAAGGTGACGCGTATGCTCAACCTGAGCCTGCGGTGCCTGCGAACCGCCGTGAGCGCGCGTCCGACCAACGGCACCTTGAGGGTCACCGTCGTGCCCTTGCCCAGGCTGCGCGACACCGTCTTCAGGTTCTTGCCGGCGACGCGCACGCGGCCCGGGCCGATCGTCTGGACGGTCAGCAGCAGGGTGTGGTGGACGACCCTGCGCCGCACGATCCTCACGCCGCAGCCGGCCACCAAGATGGGGGTGCTCTGCTTGAATTGCGCTCCGCTCTGGGCTGTGATGATCGTCGGCATGGCCAGGGGCTTGGCGCACAGGCTGCCGTCCGCCCCGAGCGCCGAATGTGGACCGGTGGGCAGGGTGAGCACGAAGCTCGACGCCGGCACGTCGGGGATCGAGGGGAAGCTCTCGGTCGTCACCCCGCCCCTGATGGTCGTGTTGCCGACCAGGATCACCCGCACGCCACCGTCGTCGAGCACGAGGTCCAGGTTCGGGAACGCGGCGCCGCCGTGGGAGACCAGGAACGCCGGCCCGGCGAGCACCCCCGGGAGCACCGGCGTGGTGACCGCCACAGACCCGACTTCCGATTCCTTGGAGCAGCCGAGCGGGTTGGCCGCGAACGTCGCTTCCGGGCACGCTTTCTGGATGGTCGTAAGGCGCGAGGGGAGCTGCTTGGGCAGCGAGGTCACCACCGAGCGGATGTTCGCCTCGTGCGCCCCCTGGACGAGGTTCACCTGTAGGCTCGCGCCGCCCGTTTTGGATGTCTTGGCGTTGGTGGACGCGGACAGCGAGGGTTTGAACGTCAGACCCGAGCAGCCCGAGACCTGGAACGGGCTCGAGGCGTTCTGGATCGAGCCGAGCGTCGAGGTGAATACCGAGTTGGTGGCCATTTCCTGGCAGTTGGTCGGGTTGAACAGGAAGTTCGAGCGGGTGACCGCCACGCTGATGTCCTGCAGGCGCAGCGGCACTCCTTCCACGATCCTCGGCAGCGAGCTGGTCGCGATCACGCGTCCGCTGTACGGGTCGACGCCGATCGTCGCCCGCGTGATCACCTTGCCGAAGTCGAACGGGCCTGCGACCGCGTTCACCGGAATCGACAGGCCGTATGGCGCGCCGTTGTACCGGCCGGTCAGGAAAACCGGGCCGGAGAACGAATACGGTTCGGAGCCCGCCCCGGCCGACACGGTCGCGGTGCCGATCTCGCTGGCCGACGAGCACGTGCCGAGCGACGCCTGGGGTTCGCCGCAGAGGGGCACCGACGGGATCGAGCCGACCAGACCGGGGGGGAGCACGGTCTGAAGCTGGGAGAGGTACTGCTGGCCGGTGGGCCGGGTCAGGTCGAACGTATACGAGGTGTACGCGCCGGCTGTGCCCGAGGAGCTCTTCGTGCTCTGGGCGAGCGCGAAGGCCGGGGACGGGCAGGAGTTGGTCGAAAACGGCGATGAGCTCAGGAAGGCGGCCGTACCGGTGTAGGGGGTGAAGAACGATTCGATGGACGTGCTGGCGCACGTCAGAGGATTGGCCAGTGGCGCACGCGGGCCGCCGTTCAGGCTCAGGATCAGTTCGCTGAACGGGAGCTGCGGGTTACCGTCGAAGCTCGCTTCTAGCCTGCCCGTGCTCAGGTTGGGGGTGACGGTCCCGGTGAGCTTCACCGTCACGCCATAGACGCTCGTGGCTTCGAGATACACCGTGAACGGGGGTTTGGTGATCGGCCCTCCGCCCGGATCGCCCAGATACAGGCCCCCCGTCAGGCTTTTCGGGGGCAGGTCGGTTTCGATCGTCACCGATCCGACTCTGGATGCAGCGGGACAGGGGAGGGCGGCGCACGCTTCCAGCCCGTGCGCCGCCGAGGGGTTGAGGGTCATGCCTTCCGGCAGCGTTATGTGCCCGTCGTCGATGTCCGAGCTGTTGATTTCCCCCGCCCCGGCGTACTGAGGGACCTTGACCACCGTCGTTGCGCCGTCGGGCTGGTCGGCCGCGGAGGTTTCAGGGTACAGCGCTGCGGTGGGCTTGAACGGAACGCTTTCGCAGCCTTCCACACCCACGGGGGTGTGGGTTTCCGTCTTCGAGATCGCTCCTTCGTAGGATTCGACTTCGAGGTAGGAGGTGGTGCTGCTCGAGCACACGCTCGGCAGCGTGAGGAAGTTCCCTCCCGCCTGACCTTTGAAGATCAGCTTGGACTTGAGCACCGCGAGTCGCGTCGGGATTTTCACCGGGCCCACTTCGGCGACTACTTCTTTTGTTATTTCGTTGATTTCGAAGTACTCGTGGTAGTCGCCGCCCGTGTCGACATGGCCCTGGAGGAAGATGTGCGTATCGAGAAGCGGAGGTGCCGAGACTTCTATCCCGAAGTCCAGAGGAAGTCCGGGGGGCTGTTCGAGGTTGTACACGGGTGCGCTGTTTTCAATGGTTGTACCGAGGAAGAGCCCGGATGGTTCCGCGTATGCCGTCAGTTCGTTGGTGCCAACCAGTGAGTTTGGGTGTTCGCTCGCACAGTGACCGGCCTCGAAGGAAGCGATTGGACATTTTTCGAGCGCCTCGGGATCGGCTGCCAGCCCCGGTGGAATATCCACCCTGACTCGCTTGAGCGTCCCTTCGGGGTCGCCGCCTTTGGAGTTCAGTTCAAACGAGGTGATCCCGTAGGGAGGATGGCCGGCCGCCTGGGTGTAGAAGTCGCCCGTGGGGCTCGAGTACGTGCACGAAGAGACGTTGCACGTCCCCGCTTCGAAATGGCTCTCGGTGACCCCGAACGAGGCCTCTGCCGCCGGCGCCGCCATGGCGGCGATCGCACAGAGCACCGTCAGAATCGATCCGCGCGAGATCCAGGTGCTCATGTTCCACCTCCCTCAACGATCGCCGGGGATGACCGCGAGTCTTCCAGCGCTGCCATCCGCGGGCAGGCCTCCGGGCCTGCCTCATCATTCCTATACCCGCCCTGGAGGGGTCCTACTCTCGACCTGTCACACCGCGCGGTGCGTACGATCTGGTGCGGTTAATCGACTGCCGGCGTCTGTCTACTGCTCGCGCGGGATGTACGGCGCCAGCTCGCGGCGGGCGATCGAGAGCTTGTGGACCTCGTCCGGGCCGTCTGCCAGACGGAGCGTGCGCACGTGCGCGTATGCCGCGGCCAGCGAGAAGTCGTCCGAGACCCCGCCGCCCCCGTGCAGCTGGATCGCCCGGTCGAGCACCCTCAGCGCCACGTTCGGCGCGGCGATCTTGATCGCCGAGATCTCCGTGCGGGCTTGGCGGTTGCCGACCGTGTCCATCATCCAGGCCGCCTTGAGGGTCAGCAGGCGTGCCATCTCGATTTCCACGCGCGAGTCCGCGATCCAGTCCTGGACGTTGCCCCGTGTGGCCAGCGGCTGGCCGAAGGTCACCCGCGAGACCGCCCGCGCGCACATCGCCTCCAGTGCCCGCTCGGCCACGCCGATAGCCCGCATGCAGTGGTGGATGCGTCCCGGGCCCAGGCGCGCCTGGGCGATCATGAAGCCGTCGCCCTCGTTCGCGATCAGGTTCGAGGCCGGCACCCGCACGTTCTCGAACTCGATTTCCGCGTGGCCCTCCTGGTCGTTGTAGCCGAACACCCTCAGGTCGCGCACGAGCGTCACTCCGGGCGTGTCGATCGGCACCAGGATCATGCTCTGCTGCTTGTGGCGAGGGGGCGGGTTGGGTCCCCAGCCGCTCGTCTTGCCCATCACGATCATGATTCTGCAGTTGGGGTGGTAGGCCCCGGAGATCCACCACTTGCGCCCGTTCAGCACGTACTCGCTGCCCTCTCGCTCGATCCGCAGGGCGATGTTGGTCGCGTCCGATGACGCCACGTCGGGCTCGGTCATCGCGAAGGACGAGCGGATCTCCCCGTCGAGCAGCGGCATCAGCCAGCGCTCGCGCTGCTCGGGCGTGGCGAACTGGTAGAGGACCTCCATGTTGCCCGTGTCCGGTGCCGAGCAGTTACACGCCTCCGAGGCGACGTGCGAGCGTCCGAGGATCTCCGCCAGGGGGGCGTAGTCGCTGTTCGACAGCCCAGCCCCGAGGGAGTCGTCGGGCAGGAACATGTTCCACAGCCCGGCCTCGCGCGCCCTGACCTTCAGCTCCTCCATGATCGGCGGCTGGAAGTGGGGATCGCCGGAGTCGCGCATCTGGCGCTCGTACACCTCCTCCGCCGCGTACACGTGCTCGTCCATGAACGCCGTCAGGCGCTCCTTGAATTCGGTGCAGCGATTGCTCGGCTCGAAGTCCATCGGTTCTCCTCGTCGCTTAGGATCGTCCCCTATGACGGATCATCCCCGATGAGCGGCCCGCACGCCAGCTACCGCGCCGCCGGCGTGGACTACGACACCCTGGACGCCGGCAAGCGCCTGGCGATGGCCAAGGCGCTGTCCACCTCCCCGCTGCTCGCCGCCAGAGGCGGCCGCGCGCTCGACGCCTCGCGGGGCGAGCCCGCGTTCGTGTTCGAGCTCGGCGAGCAGACGCTCGCGATGGTCGTCGAGGGGCTGGGCACCAAGTCGGTGATCGCGCGCCACGTGCTCGAGGAGCAGGGGATCAACCGCTTCGCCGACGTCGCCTACGACACCGTCGCAGCGATCCTCAACGACCTCTGCTGCGTGGGCGCGCTCCCGCTCGTCGTCAACGCCTACTTCGCCACCGGCGCCTCCGATTGGTACCGGCACGGCGAGCGCGCCGCCGCGCTGCTCGAGGGCTGGCGCCGGGCGTGCGCCGACGCCGGCTGCGCGTGGGGCGGGGGAGAGTCGCCCTCGCTTCCCGGCATGCTCGACGAGCGGGAGATCGAGCTGGCCGGCGCCGCCGTCGGAGCGGTACCCGCCGGGCGCTCGCCGATCCTCGGCGAGGAGCTCGCCGCCGGCGATGAGATCGTGCTCGTCGCTTCCAGCGGGCTGCACGCCAACGGAGCCTCGCTCGCCCGGCTGCTCGCCGGCCGGCTGGGAGACGGGTATGCAACAAAGCTTTCAAGCGGTGCCACGCTGGGGGAGGCGCTGCTCGCGCCGTCGGTCATGTACGTGCCACTCGTCGCCGTCCTGCTCGAGCAGGACGTCCCCCTCACCTATCTCAGCCACATCACCGGCCACGGCCTGCTCAAGCTGATGCGCCCGCCCAAGCCCCTCAGCTATCGCATCGAGCGGCTGCCCGAGACGCCCGAGGTGCTTGGCTTCCTCGCCGCCGAGGCCGGGCTCGATGCCCACGCGGCCTACTCGACGTTCAATATGGGAGCCGGATATGCCCTCTACTGCGCCGCCGGCGCCGGCGAGGCGATCGTCGCGACCGCCGCCGAGCTGGGGTTGCAGGCGCTCGTCGCCGGGCGCGTCGAGCAGGGCCCGCGTCAGGTCATCCTCGAGCCCGTCGGCGTGCGCTTCGACGGCGACCAGCTCGAGCTCTCCGTCGGCTGACCCTAACGGTCAGGTGCCGACTCAGGATCAGGGAACTCGAAGGTTATGCAGACGATCGTTTGCGATGCCGGCCGCCGGGCCTGCACCGCTTGCCGGTTGCCCCGATCGTCTGAGACGGATAAGGTCTTGTGTAGAAACCGCTGTTCCCCGGTAGTCGAGGGGGATCTCGATGTCGCCGGACCGGCATGGCTCCGGAGCTACCCGGATCGAGGCGGACCTGTCCATCAAAATAGTCGGAGGAGAAAACTGATGCGCAGAGCATCCACCTGTCTTGCCGTTCTCGGGCTCGCCCTACTCGCGCTGCCAGGCATCGCGTCGGCGGCGCCAACGGTCACGCTCAAAACGAAGGTCGTCCCGATCCCGGGGTTCCCGGGCACGGGCTACATCCTCGGTCACGGCGCGGCCGAGCTCAACGAATTCACGATCTCGGGCACCGAATACGGCGGAGGCTTCCCGCCGCCGCTCATCGGGGTCAACTACTTCCTGCCCAAAGGCGTCGTCCTTCACCCCCAGGGGTTCCCGACGTGCCCGCTGGCCACGCTTGAAAAAGTCGGGAAGTGTCCGAAGAAGTCCGACGCCGGTCCGGTGGGTCACGCGCTCGGCGTGGTGTCGTTCGGCAGCGAACGCGTTCCCGAGGAACTCGAAGTCCAGCCGTACTTCGCGCCGGGCGGGGGCCTCGAGTTCTACGCCGCGGGCCACACGCCGACCGTGATCGAACTCATCTCCAAGGGAACCATCACCAACGCCGGCGGCGGCTTCGGCGACGAGGTCGTGGCCGAAATCCCGCTCGTCGAAACCGTGCCCGGCGCCCCCGACGGGTCGGCCGAGCGGATCAGCGTCCAGGTCGGCGCGGCGTACAAGAAGAACGGCAAGACCATCTACTACGGCACCGTCCCGAAGAAGTGCCCGAAGGGCGGCTTCGCGGTGAAGGCCGAACTGCTGTTCGCCGGTCTCGGTGGCCTCTCGCCGCAGACGGTCCCTGTGGAATACAAGGTGCCGTGCCCCAAGAAGTAGGAGGACACACCGTCAAGGAGTCCGCCCCCACGGAGGCGTAAGCTCCATCGGAGGAATGCTGGGACGGGCGACCCCATCGAGGCGATGGGGTCGCCCGCTCGCTGTGAACGGCAAGGAAGGATTGGGGTGAGGAAGGAGATCGTTGGGCGCAGGGGATGGGCGGCCGGTATCGCCGGAGCCGCCTGCCTGGCCGCGCTGGCGGCGATCGTCCTGCTGGCCACCGCCGCCGGAGGCTCCAGCGGCGCCTACAGCGTGCGCGCGATCTTCGACGACGCCGGCAACCTGATCCCGGGCGAGAACGTGAAGGTCGACGGGGTCAAGGTCGGGACCGTCATGTCGGTCATTCCCACGCCCCAGGCCAAGGCCGCGGTCGTCATGCACATCGAAGTCCCCGGCTTTCAGGATTTTCGCGCCGATGCGAGCTGCACGGTCAAGCCGCAGGCGCTGATCGGGGAGAAGTACGTCGACTGCCTGCCCACCCAGCCGCGCGTGGAAGGCACGCCCCTGCCCCCGCCTCTCGGCCGGGTCCCCAAGGGTCAGGAAGGCGCGGGGGAACTGCTGCTGCCCGTGCAGAACACCCACAGCCCGGTCGACGTCGACCTGCTCGGCGACATCGACCGCCTGCCCGAACGCGAGCGCTTCACGATCATCCTCAACGAACTCGGGGCCGGGCTGTCCGGCCGCGGCAGCGACCTCAGGGAAGTCCTGAAGCGCGCCAACCCCGCCCTCCAGGAACTCGACAGGGTGCTGGCCATCCTCGCCGGCGAGAACCACGTCCTGGCGAAACTGGCGGTCGACTCCGACAAGGCGCTCGCCCCGTTCGCCGCGGTCCGCGGGCGGGTCGCCGACTTCATCGTCCAGAGCAACACCGTTGCCCAGGCGACCGCCGCGCAGCGCGGCGCCCTCGCGCGCAATCTGGCGCTGTTCCCGCCGTTTCTCGAACGGCTCGGGCCCAACCTCGAACACGTCGGGCGCTTCGCCGAAGCGACGACCCCGACGTTCACCGAACTCGGTGTCGCCGCGCCCGCCATCGACAGGGTCTTCGCCAACCTGCCCGCGTTCTCCAACAGCAACATCACATTCTTCGAAAACCTCGGCAGGACCGCCAAGCAGTCCGGGCCGGCGCTCGTGGCGACCCAGCCGCTGCTCAAACGCCTGCAGGCGCTGGGCACGGCGGCCAAGCCGTTCGCCGCTAACCTCGCCGGGCTGTTCTCCAGCCTGCGCGACAGCGGCGGCCTGGAGCGCTTCATGGACTTCGTCTTCCTGGGGACCGGCGCCGCCAACGGCTACGACGCGCTCGGCCACTTCCTGCGGACCGAGACCGTCGCCAACGTCTGCATCAAATACGCGATCAAGCCCGTTTCGGGCTGCAGCGGGAAACTGTTCAACACGACCGCCGCATCGGCCAAGGAAGGGGCGGCCGAAGGCGCTGCCGCGAGCGCGTCCGCGAGCGCGGCGTCGATCGACCCGAGCACCACCAGCCTCGTCATGGCCCGCACGCTCGACGTCCTCTCGGGCGCGACCCCCGCCCAGGCGCTCGCGCGCTATCCGGGCTCGGTCCCGACGCCGCGCGAACTCGCCGCCGCCGGATTCGGGGGCGGGGCCACCGCCCAGCCGGTCGGTGGCTCGACGGCCGGCACCACCTACTACACGCCCTCCGCCGAAGGCTCCGAAGCCGGTGGGATGCTCCTCAACTACCTCCTCGGCAACTGACGCGATGACCGATCCACGCCCCCGACTCACTCGCCGGCTGCTGATCCCCGGTCTCGGCGTGCTTGCGCTGGCGGCGCCCGCGAGCAGCCTCGCCGGCGAACCGGCAGGCACGACGAGCACGGTGGCGCCTCCCGCCGAAACGAGCTCCCCGCCGCCCGCGCCCGAAGCGCCGGCTGTGAGCACTTCCGGAGAAACAGCGCCGGGGCAGCCGCCCGCGAGCCCGGGCGCGCCGGAAGCCGGCGCGGCGCCGCAGGTGCGCGGCCAGCTCTCGCAGGGGAGTACCCCGAGCGGATCGGCGATCAAGCGCCACGCGTCCGCCAAGCCGGGCACCGGGGAAGCCGAATCTCCGGGCGCCCCGGCCGGCTCCGGCGAAGGCGCCTCCAGCACGGGCGCCGGCGCCAAGCAGCTGCCGCCCTCGCCCCTCTCGCTCACGCCGTCGCTGCCCCAGGGACTCGAATCGCTGATCGCCGGCGTTCCGAGCTTCTTCATCGAAAGCTTCGCCATACCCCCGTTCCTGCTGCCGATCTTCCAGGCCGCCGGGACGGCCTACGGAATCCCCTGGCAGGTGCTCGCGGCGATCAACGAGATCGAGACCGACTACGGGCGCGACCTCAGCGTCTCGACCGCCGGAGCCGAGGGCTGGATGCAGTTCCTGCCCACCGAGTGGGCGCAGTACGGGGTGGACGCCAACGGCGACGGCTACAAGGACCCCTACAACCCGGCGGACGCGATCTTCGCCGCGGCCAGATACCTGCGGGCCGCCGGGGGCGAGACGCACATCAAGTCGGCTGTCTACTCCTACAACCACTCCCAGGAGTACGTCGAATCGGTCATGCTGCGCGCCCAGCTGCTGGGGGGCACGCCGCCGGAACTGCTAGGCGCGATCACCGGTCTCACCGAGGCCCGCTTCCCGGTGCACGCCGCCGCGCACTTCAGCGACGGCTTCCCAACGGTCACTTCCAGCGGGTCCGGCTCCTCGCAGGCGATCGTCGGCACCACGATCTACGCGCAGGCCGGCGCCCCGGTGGTCGCCGTCCAGGACGGCGAAATCGTGCAGATCGGGGACTCGCCCTCGCTCGGCAGGTTCGTCTCGCTGCGCGACGCCTACGGCAACACCTACACCTACGCCCAGCTCGGAGACGTCGCCGCCCTGTACCCCGTGCTCGTGCCGCGCCTCCACAGCGCTCTCAGCTCACGGATCTCCGGGACGGGCAAGAGCGGATCCCCCGCCGAACGCGCCCCCAGCTCGCCGGCCACAGCCGGCGCCCAGCCGCGCTCGCCGGTATCCGCGGGCGCGGTCGTCTCGGGTCTCGCGCTGGGCGCGGCCGCCGGCCTGGAATCGAGCTCACCCGCTCCGCACCCCGCCCCGGCGAGACCCAAGCGGCGGCCGTCCGGCGTGCGCGCCTTCAGGGAAGGCTCCGAGGACGTCTACCTGCACCCGCTGCGGGCCGGCGTGCAGGTGATCGCCGGGACGATCCTCGGCCACGTCGGTGCGGACGCCGCCCCGGTGAGTGGCGAAGGCGAGCCGCACATCGTCTTCCAGATCCGCCCCTCGGGCGCCGGCGCGCCGCTGATCGACCCCAAGCCGATCCTCGACGGATGGGTCGCGCTGGAGAACACCTCGATCTTCAGGGCCAGGGGCGAGAACCCGTTCTTGGCAACCTCGCCGAGCGTCGGCCAGGTGCTGCTGGAGTCAAAGCAGCAGCTCGAGCCCCAGGTGCTGCACGACCCGGGCATCCGTCTCGGCGCATGCGGGCGCCGGGCGGTCGAGTCCGGGAAGGTGGACAGGCGCGTTCTGGCCACGCTCGAGTACCTGTCGGTTTCCGGCCTGAAGCCGGCGGTGTCCGGGCTGAGGTGCGCCGGCTCGAACACGGCGGCGGCCGCGTCCAACACCCCCGCGGGCGATGACAGCGAGGCGCTCGACATCACGGCCGTCAACGGCATCCCGATCGCCGGCCACCAGGGCCCCGGCTCGATCGCGGACACGACCGTCCGCAGGCTGCTGATGCTCCAGGGCGTCAACAGGCCGCGACGAGTCCTCAGCCTGATGAGCTACCAGGGCGTCGCCGGAGCGCTGTCCTCACCGAGCGCGCGCGACGCGATCGAGCTCGCCTTCCGCCCGCCGGGCGCCGCGATCGCGCACGGCGCGGCCATCGCCGACACCGTGCTCAAGCCGAGCGAGTGGATCGAGCTGATCGCCCGCCTGGGCGAGATCCCCGACCCGACGGTCGCCGACGCGCCTTCGCCGGCGGCGATCCCCGACAACTCCGGTGCGAGCTCTGGAAGGGAACCCGGTGGCAACGACTAGCCCTCCCAGCCCGCCGGCCGCGCCGCCGCCTCCCGGAACCCCCACCGGGCCGGACCTGCCCGCGCGCTCGCGGCGCTCCGACGCCGGGCGGACGCTCGCCGTCGGGGCGCTGGCAATCGTCGTGCTGGCCATCGCCTACCTCGTGTTCGCCGGCGGCGGGGGCGGGACCTACCGCCTGATCTTCGCCGAAGCCGACCAGCTGGTGAAGGGCGACCAGGTGCAGGTCGGCGGCGTGCCGGTAGGGAGCGTCACCAACATCGTCCTCACGCACGATTTCAAAGCCGAAGTCACGATCCACGTCGACTCCTCGCTGACGCCGCTGCACCAGGGCACGGTCGCCCAGGTCAGGGTCCCGGGGCTCGCGGGCGTGGCCAACCGCTACATCGCGCTGTCGCTCGGACCCAACAACATGCCGGCGCTGGCCGGTGGCGCGACGCTGCCGGCGAGCGCCACGCGCGAAGTGACCGACCTCGACCAGCTGTTCAATACGCTGAACCCGAAGACGCGCAAGGGTCTGCAGGGATTCATCCAGGGCTCGGCCGAACAGTACGTGGGGGCGAGCCGTGGCCTGGCCGGGTCGGTCGAATACGTCGGCCCGGCGCTGACCGCCACGAACCACTTCTTCGACGAGCTCGTGCGCGACCAGCCGGTGTTCACGAGCTTCCTCGTGGAAACCGCCAAGGCGGTCACGACGATCGGCGCGCGCGCGGAACCGCTGAGCGACCTGATCGGAAACACGGACAAGACCTTCGAAGCGATCGGCTCCGAGCAGGCGGCTCTCGCCCAGGGTCTCAAGCAACTGCCCGTCACCCTGCATCAGGGCAACCGCACGTTCGCCGAATTGCCCGCGACATTCGGCGTGCTGGAAACATTCGTCAACGAATCCAAGCCCACGACCAAATCGCTGACCACGCTCCTGGAGCGGCTTCGCCCCCTGCTGACCACGGCCACGCCGGTGGTGGGCAACTTCCACCGGGCGTTCAGCCGTCCCGGGCCCAACAACGACCTGACGGACCTCGTCAGGGCCCTGCCGGCGCTCGCCACGGCGCTGACCACGAGCTCGCCGGCCACGGTCACCGCCGAGAAGGAATCCGTTCCGATCACCGCCTTCCTCGGCCCCTACAGCCCCGACCTCGAGGGAACGCTGCGCACGTTCGGACAGACCAGCGCCTACTACGACGCCAACGGCCACTACGTGCGCGGCAACCTCGTTCTTCCGGACTTCAAGGTCGGGGCCAACAACGCGCTGACCCCGGCGACTCCCCAGCAGGCGCTCGAAGGCCTGAAGACGGGACAGCTGCGGCGCTGTCCGGGAGCCGCGACCCAGCCCGCCGCCGACGGCTCCGCGCCGTTCGTCGACGGTGAAATGCTCACCTGCGACCCCACGGAGACGCCATGAACCGGGGACGGCGCAACTCACTGGCCGCGAGCCCGCTGCTGATCGGGGCGATCACGACGCTGATAGTGGTCGTGGCGGTGTTCCTGTCCTACAACGCCAACAACGGCCTGCCGTTCGTTCCCACGTACGACATCAAGGTGGCGCTGCCCGAGGCCTCCGGGCTGCAGCCGTCCAACCAGGTTCGCATCGGCGGCACGCGGGTCGGGGTCGTCGAAGCGCTGAGCGCCTACCAGAACCCGAGGACCGGACGCGTCACCGCGATCGCCCACCTCAAGCTGGAAAAGGGGCTCGAACCGCTCCCGGCCGACACCAGGGCGGTCGTGCAGTCGATCTCGGCGATCGGGCTCAAGTACCTGGCGCTCGAAAAGGGCAGCTCGCGCGGGTCGCTGAAGGCCGGGGCGACGATCCCCGTGGCACAGACCCGGGAACCGGTCGACATAGACGAACTTTTCAATATGTTCAGTCAGAAGACGAGGACGGCGATCAAGCAGAACACCAACAACTTCGGCGACGGCCTCGCCGGACGGGGCCTGGGGCTCAACAACACGATCGCCGAACTGCGCCCGCTGGTGGTCAACGCGATCCCGGCATTGCACAACCTCGCGCTGCCCGCCACCGGCCTGCGCCAGATCTTCATCGCGCTCGACCGGGCGGCCTCGCAGGCGGCCCCGGTCGCCGACGCCCAGGCCAACTACTACAGCGATCTCGACACGTTCTTCACGGCCTTCGCGAGCGTCGCCCCCTCGCTGGAACGGGCGACCGCGGAGGGGCCGGCCTCGCTCGAACAGGCGATCCACTCGCTGCCCTACGAGATCCCCTTCCTGGAAAAGGGGACAGAATTCATGCGGCTGCTGCGCCCGAGCGCGAGCGCCCTGCGGACCGTCGCGCCGCCGCTGGCGCACGCGATCACCGTGGGCGCGGTCAACCTCAACTCCGCCACCGCCCTGAACACGCGCCTGGCCGAATCCTCGCGGGCGCTGGGCGAATTCGCGCAGAACCCGGTGATCGAGCTCGCCTTCGAAGACTTCACCCAGACCGCCCAGATCGGCAACCCGCTGCTCGCCGGCCTCGCTGCCGAGCAGGGCAACTGCAACTACCTGACGCTCGCCTTCCGCAACCTCGCGAGCCTCCAGGCCGAGAACGTCGGCGTCGGAACGCTCGCCCGCGACGCGGCTGTGCTGTCGCCGAACGGACCCAACAACGAGGGCTACCCCTCGTCCTCGCCGGCCAACGGCCCGTCGGTCGAACACGGCTTCAACAGCCCGATCATCATCGACAACGACCACGTCCACGTGAACCCGTACCCCAACGTGGCCGGTCCCGGACAGACGCAGGTGTGCGAAGCGGGCAACGAGTCATACATAGAAGGCAAAGCGACGATCGGCAACGTGCCGGCGAGCGCCGTCTCGAGCAACCGCGAACTGACCGGCCGGGAACAGAACCTATTCGGGGAAACCTATTCGAGCACGACGCTCAAGGCCCTGGGTCTGTCAAAGCCCGCGCCGAAGCCGACAAGGACGACCGCCAGGTCGAAGGGGAAGAAGAAATGAGCCGGATGCGCTGGTGGCGCCGCCGCGACGAGACGCCGGTGATCGAGCTGCAGCGGACCAACCCCGTGCGCTTCGGGGTGGTCGTCCTCGTGCTCATCGCCCTGGGCGTGTACTTCGGCTTCACCAAGCACATCCCGTTCAAACACGGCTTCCGCCTGAAGGCCGTGTTCGCCACCTCCCTCAACATCCGTCCGTCCTCACCGGTGCGCATAGCGGGGGTCAACGTCGGCAAGGTGAGCTCCCTGGTCCGCGAGGGGCGTACCGGCCTGGTGACGATGGAAATCGAATCGGGCGGCCTGCCGATCCACCGCGACGCGACGCTCAAGATCCGTCCGCGCACGTTCCTCGAAGGCAACTACTTCGTCGAACTCCAGCCCGGCAGCCCATCGGCCAAGACCGTCTCCTCCGGTTACACGATCCCGATCACCCAGACCTCCGACCCCGTTCAGCTCGATCAGGTGCTGGACGCGCTGAACACGGACACACGCGCCAACCTGCAGAACTTCCTGATCGGCTTCGGCGACGGGCTGACGCGCAAGCCCGATGCAGCCGAAAACGCCGAACAGGATCCCGAAGTACGCGGCATCGACGCCGCCCAGGCGATCAACAAGTCCTACCAGCGCGGGCCCAAGTCGCTGCGGGCCACCGCGGTCCTCAACCAGGCGATCACCGGCACCGAACCACACGATCTCTCGAAACTGGTCGCGAGCATCGGCAGGGTGACCGCGGCGCTGAACGTCCACGAGCAGCAGCTCGGTGAACTGATCGGCAACTTCAACACCTTCTTCGAAGCCCTCGCCGACCAGTCGACGCCGCTGCGGGCCACGGTCGCCGAGCTCCCGTCCTCGCTGCTCAGCATCCAGCGCGGCCTGGCGGGCCTCGACGCGGCGTTCCCGCCCACGCGGGCCTTCGCCCACGACATCCTCCCGGGGCTCAGGAACACCAACGCGACCGTCGCGGCGGCGCTGCCGTGGATCGCCCAGGTGCAGGCCTCGCTCTCGCCCGCCGAACTGGGAGGCGTAGCTAAGGGCCTCGCCGCGGCCGTCCCGTCGCTGGCCCGGCTGCAGAGCGAACAGACGCCGCTCTTCAAGCAGACCGAACTCTTCAACAAGTGCCTCACGAACGTGCTCTTCCCGGCCGGAAACACCAAGCTCCAGGACGGCGCGAGCACCTCGGGCGTCGAAGCGTACAAGGAATTCTGGTACAGCCTGGTGGGTCTGGGCAGCCTCGGCCAGGGCTTCGACGGCAACGGTGAGATGGCGCACTTCCTCGCCGGCAACAGCGGACAGACGCTGCTGTCGGCGCCCGTGTCCGTCCTCAACACCAAAATCCAGGGCCTGCGGCTGCTGGCGCGCTCACCGCTGCCCCCGCTCGGCACGCGCCCGGCCTACCCGGCCGAAGAGCCGCCGTACGAGCCGCTCGTCCCGTGCTACACCCAGGCGCTGCCCAACTTCAACGGCCCGTTGTCGCAGGGTCCGGCCGACGGGAGCGGCGGATGAGCCCGAGCGAGGCGCAGAAGGCGCATGAAGGCGGGCTGAGCGTCGGCGACCAGATCCGCCGCTACCGCTCGTCGTTCATCGCGGTCATGACGATGGTCCTGCTCGCGGCGCTCGTCGGCGGCTACATCCTGGCCAACGAGAACCTCAAGCTGCCCGGCTGGGTGCCCGTGCTCGGCCGCGAATTCTTCACGCTCAAGGCGGAGTTCCAGACGGCCCAGGCGGTGACTCCCGGCCAGGGGCAGGCGGTTACGATCGCGGGCGCGAAGATCGGGGAAATCGCGAGCGTCGAACTGCACAACGGCGTGGCGATCGTGACGATGAAAGTGACGCCGAAGTACTCCCACTACATCTACCGCAACGCGACGCTGCTCCTACGCCCCAAGACGCAGCTGGAGGACATCACCGTCGAGGTCAACCCCGGCAACCCCTCCGCCGGGAAACTGCGCAGCGGCGAAATCCTCCCGCTTTCGCAGACCGCCCCGAACATCGACTTCGACGAATTCCTCGCCGGCCTGGACACCGAAACGCGCGCCTACCTGCAGGAGCTGCTGGCGGGAGCGGGCGAAGCGTTCAAGAACAACGGGCCGGCCTTCGCGGCGGCCGTCAAGCGCTTCACCCCGACCGCACGCCTCGTCCAGGAAATCGCCAAGGAACTGGAAGCCCGCCACGCGAACACCGCCCACGCGATCCACAACTTCCGGCTGCTGATCGAAGCGATCGGGGGCAAGGACAAGCAGCTCGCCCAGCTCGTCGACGCATCGAACGCCGTGTTCGCGACCTTCGCCAAGGAGGACTCGAGCCTCCAGCGCACGCTGCAGCTGCTGCCCGGGGCGCTGCACAAGACCGGCTCGGGCCTCGCCAAGCTCGCCACTGCGACCAAGGTGCTCGGCCCGACCCTGCACAAGCTCGATCCCTTCGCGCGCGCTCTCGGACCGGCCAACGCAGCCACACGGCGCCTGGCGCTGCGGACGACGCCGGTGTTCAAGACCGAGATCCGCCCGTTCGCGCGCCAGATCCTGCCAGTGGTCAACGAACTGGGGCCCGCCACAGAACAGTTCGGCGAAGCGCTGCCCAACCTGTCCGTCAGCTTCTCGGTGCTCAACGAACTCTTCAACGAGTTCGCCTACAACCCCGGCCCGAGCCGCGGCGGCTTCCTGTTCTTCGTCGACTGGGGCAGCCACGACCTCAACAGCGTGGTCAGCACGGCCGACGCCAACGGCGCGCTCGGGCGCACCCTCATCTACTTCAACTGCAGCATCCTGCCGCTGTTCAAGGGCGTCTCGGAAATCAACCCGACGGTCAACCTCCTGGTCGGCCTGCTCAAGCCGCCGACCAAGGCCGAATGCCAGAGCAACGGGATCCTCAAACCCACCACCGCAGCGGTCGAGCGCGCACACACGAAGGCGCCGAGCAAGGGGCCGTTCTCGGGGCTGGGCTCGACCGTCTTCGGGCACAGCTCGGCTGCGCTCGCGCACGGCGCCCTCGCGCATGGCGCGAGGGCGGGCGCCGGGGCAGGGGGCCGCTGAGATGCAGAAGCGCGCCCCCACGCTGGGCAACATCCTGGTGATCATCCTGTTTGTCCTGAGCTGCTTCGGGCTGCTGATGTTCCTGTGGGAGTCCTTCGGCGGGCCGCTGCCGCTGAAGCCGAAGGGCTATCGCTTCACGGCGTCCTTCCCGCGTACGCTCGCCCTCGCCGAACAGTCGGACGTGCGCATCAGCGGGGTGGACGTCGGTCACGTCATCTCGCTGAAGCTGGGCAACGACGGCCGCACTCACGTGACGGTCGAAATCGCCGGGCAGTACGCGCCGCTGCGCGCGAACATGCACGCGATCCTGCGCCAGAAGACGCTGCTGGGCGAGACCTACCTGCAGCTGATCCCAGAGGGTGGCGGCCACAGCGGACCGTTCCTGCGCGACGGGGAGCAGCTTCCCAACAGCCAGATCGAACCGTCGGTGACCCTCGACGACATCCTCACGGCGTTCGATGCCAAGACGCGTGCCGACTTCCAGATTTGGCAGCAGGCGCTCGCGGAAGGAATCAACGGCCGCGGGGAACAGATCAACGCGTTCTTCGCCACGCTCGAACCGTTCGTCGAACACACCAATCGCCTGGTGGGCGTCCTCGACGAACAGGAAGGGGCGGTGCGGGCGCTGGTGCACAACACCGGGGTGGTCTTCAACGCGCTCGCCGGCCGCGACCACCAGCTCGAAGGGCTGATCACGAACGGCGAACACACGTTCAAGGCGGCCGCCGAAGGCAGCCAGGCCTTCGCGCAAGCCTTCCGCGAACTGCCCGCCTTCGAGCGCAATGCGCGCGTCGCCGAGAAAGAGCTCGACCGCTTCGCCGCCGACGCCAGCCCGTATTTCGACGAATTCCGGCCCACCGAGCGCCAGCTCGCGCTGCTGCTGCACGCGGCCAAGCCGTTCGTTCCCCAATTCAACGGCTTCCTCACCGCGCTGGGACCGCTCACGGCCTCCGCCAAGACAGATCTGCCGGACCTCAAGAAGGCGCTGAACCTGACGGTCCCGGTTCTCGAAAACTTCAGGCCGGTGCTGCACAACCTCGATCCGTTCCTGCAGTCCCTCGGCGAATACCTGCCCGAGGTGCAGGCGTTCTTCGCCAACATCACCGCCGCCACCGAGGCGCACGGCCAGAACGGCAGCACCGAAAGCGGCGGCCAACTCCATGGTCCTCAGCAGCACTACCTGCGGGCGTTGCCCGTGCTCAGCCCGGAGACCCTCGCGATCTATCCGAGTCGGATCGGCACCGACCGCTCGAACCCCTACTTCCAACCCGGCGCGTTCAGCGCTCTCAGCAGCGGCCTGCCGGTGTTCAGCAGCAGCTCCTGCTCGAACCCCGTCCCCTCGGTCAGCGGTCCCGCCAACGCAACGATCTCCGAAGAAATCATCGAACAGATTCAGCAGTTCAAGGTGGCCAACAAGCCGGGAAGCTCCAACGACATCGCGGCGCCCGGGTGCAACCAGCAGGGGCCGTTCACGTTCAACGGACAGACGAGCCAGTTCCCGCATGTCGTGTATTCGACCCCCACCCCACCCAAGTGATGCCCGACGACTTCCAGGACTTCCAGTACCACTCCGGCGAGCTCGACCTCGCCGGAGACCCCGATACGGGCAACTGGTCGATCCGCTGCATCGACGTGCACAAGCGCCTCGGCGGGGTGCCCGTCCTCAACGGGCTGAACGTCGCGTTCCCGGATGACACGATCACCGTCGTGCTGGGTCCCTCGGGCACCGGCAAGAGCGTGCTGATCAAGCACCTGATCGGGCTGATGTTCCCCGACTCGGGCGACGTCCTCGTGCACGGGCAGTCGGTTCCGCAGCTGACGATGCCGAACCTGTTGGCCCTGCGCCGCAAGATCGGCGTGCTCTTCCAGGACGGCGCGCTGTTCGGGTCGATGTCGGTGTTCGACAACGTCGCCTTCCCGCTGCGCCAGCACACCGACTTCTCCGAGGCGCAGATCGCAGAGCGCGTCTCAGAGCGGCTGGCCGACGTCGGGCTGGCCGACGCGATGGACGACGCGCCCTCCCAGCTCTCCGGCGGCATGCGCAAGCGCGCAGGGTTCGCGCGGGCGCTGGTCATGGAGCCCGACATCGTGATCTTCGACGAGCCCGACTCGGGCCTCGATCCGGTACGCACGGCTCTGCTGTGCGAGCTGATTCAGGAGATGCACGCCATTCACAAGGGCACCTACCTGGTCGTCACCCACAACATCGCCTCGGCGCGGCAGATCGGCGAGTACATCGCGGTGCTGTGGCGAGGGCGGATCGTCGAGTCGGGCAACGCCGAGAGGATGTTCTCCTCGGAGAACCCGTTCGTCCGTCAGTTCCTCAGCGGGTCGGCCGAGGGCCCGCTGACGATGGATTGACACGGCGGATGTCGGCTCCGAGTACCTCACCGGCGCTCGCTCGAAGCGCTTTCGACGCGCTGAAAGAGGTTCTTAATGTAGACGTCTAACTGTTGCGGCCCAGGACCCCGCATACGAACATGTGTTCGTATGGTCGTGTGTGTATATCTGCCTCGTTTCGAGCTGGTCGTAGCCGCGGGAGAACGCTTGCAGGGCGTCCGGCAGGCGCTGGCGGGAAGGGCGCTGGCGGTGGCTCCCCGGGTGGGCGGGGACCGGTCAGAACAGCGTGTGGGGGAGGTCTCGGGCGCGGCCGAGGCCTGTGGCGTGGCTCCCGGGATGGTCCTCGGTGAGGCGCTCGCTCGCTGCCCCGATCTGATCCTCATACCCCCCGACCCCGTGAAGGTGGCCGAGCGGTGGGAGGCGACGATCGGCGCTCTGGAATCGATCGGCGCGGCCGTGGAGCCGGCGCGCCCGGGGCTCGCCTACTTCGAGCTCGCCGGGTTGCGCGGGATCCACGGCACGGACGCGGCGACGATCGCCGCCGCCCAGCACGCCGTCCGCCTGCCAGCCGGAGGGCGTACCGCGCGGATGGGAGCCGGCCCGACGCGCTTCTGCGCGCTGGCGGCGGCCCTGGCGGTGCGCTCGACAGCGTCAACCCGGTTGCGCCGTCCGCTCGTGCTGGAGGAGGGAGAGGACAGACGCTGGCTCGCCGGCCGGCCGGTCGGGCTGCTCGGCTTTCGGGAGGAGACCGCGCCCTTGCTGGAGCCGTTGCAGCGCTTCGGCGTGTGCACGCTCGGCGAGTTGGCGGGGCTGGGCCGGGCGGCGCTCACCGACCGCTTTGGCGCTGCCGGCGGGCTGGCCCACAGGCTGGCCTGCGGCGAGGACAGTCCCTTGCGGGTGCGCCGCGTCGAGCAGCGCCTGGAGGAGTCGATGGAGGTCGGCGACGCGAGCTCCGGCACGGCGCTGGGGCGGGTGCTGGTAGTGCTGGTCAACCGGCTGCTGGCACGCCCCGAGCGCCGTGGGCGTACGCTGCGCGTGCTCGCCCTCTCAGCTCGCCTGATCGCCGGCGGCGGTTGGCGTGAGCGCGTGGTTTTCCGTCAGGCGCTCTGCGATCCCGAGCGCATCTGGCTGGCGCTGTCGGTACGCCTGCTGGCGCTCCCCGAGCCGGCGGGCGCGCTGAGGTTGACCGTCGAGCGCTTCGGTCCCCCCGCAAGCGACCAGGGCGCGCTGCTGGATGACGACCCCGCCCATCGCTCCTCCCACCGCGCCGCCCGCGCGGCGCGCCTGCGGGGAGCGATGGCCCAGGTGCGCGCTGTGGCCGGGCAGGACGCCCTGTTGCGGGTCGTCTGCGTGGACCCCGACTCGCGCGTGCCCGAGCGGCGGGTGGTGCTCGCGCCCGTCTCCGAGCGATGACCCGCCGCCTTCTGAGCCCACCCCGGCCGGCGCGCGTGCGATTGGAGCCCGCCCACCCCGGCTTCCCGGTCGAGGTGAACGGCGAAGCGGTCGAGTCGCTGCGCGAGTCGTGGCTGGTGGAAGACCGGTGGTGGACCCCCGAGCCCCTGCGCCGCCGCTACTGGGAGCTCCTGGGCAGCAGCGGGCGCAACCTGGTGGTCTTCCACGACCTGACCGTTGGAGCGCGGGTCGGCCGGGGCGCCTGGTTCGTCCAGGCTCCCTAGTAGCGGGCGTGTGAGATGGAGCCGCCTACGCCCCCCTACGTGGAGCTGCACTGCCACTCGGCGTACTCGTTCCTGGACGGCGTATCGCTGCCGCAGGAGCTGGCGCAGCGCGCGGGCGAGCTCGGCCACACGGCGCTCGCGCTGACCGACCACAACTCGGTCTCAGGCTCGATGGAGCTGGCCCAGGCCGCGGTCGACCATGGGGTGCGTGCGATCCACGGTGCGGAGATCGACCTGGCCGGCGGGCGCCACATCACGCTGCTCGTGGCCGACGGGCGCGGCTGGAGCAACCTCTGCCGGATCGTCACCCTCGCCCATGCTCACACCCGCGCTGGCTCCCGGCGGCGCGAGCTGGGCGAGGCGTCGGTGGGGGTGGGGGAGGTGATCGACCATGCCGAGGGTCTCGTCTGCCTGACCGGCTGTGCCGGTCGATCTGCGATCGGTCGTGGCGCCCGCGACGAGCCGGTGGCCCGGCGGCTGCTGAACGCGTTCGGTCCGGAGGGCCTGTATGTGGAGCTGCAGCGCCCGTACGCCCGCCACGACCGCGCGCGCAACCGCGCGTTTGCCGCCGTTGCCCGGCGGCTGGGGATCAGGTGCGTGGCCACCGGCGACGTCCACGCGCACGCCCGCATCAGGGCCGAGCTGCAGGACGCGTTCGTGGCGCTGCGCAACCACACCACGCTCGACGCCTCCGAGCCGCTTCGCCGGGGCAACAACAGCCACGTGATGAGCACGCCGCAGGCGATGGCCGGCCGCTTCGCCGACCATCCCGAGGCGGTCGGAGAGACGCTGGCGCTGGCCGAGCGGCTGATGTTCGATCTCAACAAGGATCTCGGCTACCGCTATCCGGGGGCCGAGGACGAGGGCGCCTCGCGGCGCCTGAGCGAGCTGTGCAGGGCGCGCCTGGAGGAGCGCTACGGATCTGACCCCGCCCACCCGTCCGCCGGGCGGCGGGCGGTCCACGAGGCCGGCGGACGGCTCGAGCAGGAGCTGAGAGTGATCGATCGGCTCGGGCTGGCCGGCTTCTTCCTGCTCCACCACGACATGCTCGAGCTCGCGCGCGAAGTCGCCCTGGAGGTGCGCGGGGCGGACTCGGTGCGCGCGCTGCTGGCGCCGGGACGCGGACGGGGATCGTCGGTCTCCTCGATCGTCTGCTACCTGACCGGCCTCTCGCATATCGACCCGATCGCCGGCAATCTGGCGCTGGGACGCTTCCTGCACGAGGATCTGCGCGGGCTGCCGGACATCGACCTCGACTTTCCGCGCGACATCCGCGAGCGGCTGATCCCGCGCGTGCACGAGCGCTACGGACGCGATCGCGCGGCGCTGGTCGCGGCCTTTCCCACCTTCCGCGCGAGGGGGGCGATCCGCGAGCTGGGCAAGGTTCTCGGCCTGCCCGCCGGCGAGATCGAGCGGATGGCCCGTGGCGCGGAGCCGTGGGGTGCAGACGTTGAGAGCATCGCTCCATCGGGGCGCTCCACCCGCTGGCGCTGGCTGGCGCAGCTGGTCGAGCAGGCCCACGGGCTGCCCCGCCACCTGTCTCAGCACCCGGGTGGGATGGTCGTCTCGACCAGGCCGCTGATCGACTGCTGCCCGGTCGTGCCGGCCGCGATGGAGGGCAGGCAGATGGTCCAGTGGGACAAGGACTCGTGCGCGGATGCGGGCTTCCTGAAGATCGACCTGCTGGGCCTGGGGATGCTCTCGGCGGTGGAACGCTGCGTGGAGGAGATCGCTCGCGTGCACGGTCAGCGCATAGACCTCTCCAGGATCCCGTTCGACGACCGGCAGACCTTCAGGGCGATCCGCACGGCGGACACGGTCGGCGTCTTTCAGATCGAGAGCCGCGCCCAGATGCAGTCGCTGCTGCGCACGCGCCCAGCGAACCTCGAGGACCTGACCATCCAGGTGGCGATCGTGCGGCCCGGCCCGATCCAGGGGGGCGCCATCAACCCCTACATCGAGCGCCGCCGCCGTCTGCGCGAGGACCCCGCCTATGAGATCCCCTACGAGCACTCCTCGCTCGAGCCGGCCCTGAGAGAGACGCTCGGCACGATCATCTTCCAGGACCAGGTGATGCAGGTGGCCGAAGCCTTCGCCGGCTTCACCCCGGGGGAGGCGGACGGGCTGCGCAGGGCGATGAGCCGCAAGCGCTCGCACGAGATGATCCAGAGCCACCGCGAGCGCTTCATCGCGGGGGCGCTGTGCCACGCGAAGGCAGATCGAGCGACGGCCCAGCGGGTGTGGGAGATGGTCGAGGGCTTCGCCGGCTTCGGCTTCCCCAAGGCGCACAGCGCGGCCTTCGGCCTGCTCGCCTACCAGTCGACGTGGCTGCGGGTCCATTACGGCGCGGAGTTCCTGTGCGCGCTGCTGAACGAGCAGCCGATGGGCTTCTACGCCCCGGACAGCCTCGTCCACGAGGCCGAAAACAGGGGGATCGAGGTGCTGGGGCTCGACGTGAACGCCTCGCAGGCCAGGTGCGCGGTGCAGGACGGGGGCGTGCGTATGGGCCTGGGCTACATCAAGGACGTGACGGCCGTCGAGGTGGACGACCTGGTGGCCGAGCGCGAGCGGGGTGGGCCATTCGGGAGCCTCGGCGAGCTCGCCGCACGCGTTGGAGTGAAACGCGGAACCCTCGAACAGCTGGCCTGGTCGGGCGCCTGCGACAGCCTGCTCGGCGGGCAGGGAAGGCGAGCGGCCCTGTGGCAACTGGGGCTGGCCGCGCCCGCAGAGACCGTTGGTGGTTCGGCAAAGGAGCCCGCCGGGGAGGGCACCCAGCTGGCGCTGCCGATGGAGTTGCCGCGGGCGCCGAGCCTGCGTCCCCTCGGGCGCTGGCAGCGGCTGATCGCCGACTACGCCACCAGCGGGGTGACCGTCGGCGAGCACGCGCTGGCCATCCTGCGCCCGCGGCTGACCGTCGCAAGGCTCGTCACCTCAGCCCAGCTCCTGCGGCTGCCCACCGGTGGGGAGGTGGCGGTGGCTGGGCTGGTGATCGCCCGCCAGCGGCCGGGAACGGCGAAGGGGACGATGTTCCTGCTGTTCGAGGACGAGTTCGGCACGATCAACCTGATCGTCTCCAAGGCCGTCTACGAGCGCCACCGCCGGCTGGCCCGGGCAGAGCCGCTGCTGCTGGCCAGGGGCCGTCTGGAGCGCACGCGGGATCCGGCCGGGCTGGACGAGCGGGGGGAGGAGATCCGCCCGGTCGTCAACGTGATCGTGCGCGAGCTCGCGCCGCTCGAACGCTTCCTGCCGGGCGGGTCGAGCATGCGTGCGGTGGCTCCGCCGGTGCAGAGCTTTGCGCGGGGGCGGCGGCGGTAGGGAATTCCATTGCGAGTGCTGAGCTATGGAATACTTCCTGTCTTGGCGCCACTTGCCAACATGCCTCCGCTCTCTCTCGGAGCCGCGTTGCTCGCCCCCTTTGGTCTGCAATGGTCGAAGAACGGAGATGCCCTGAGTCGGACGTCTCCTTACTCGTCCAATGACTTGGGCGGCGCGGTCGACCAATGCGTCGCGACCTCGCTAGCGGCAATGCTGGGCGGTATCAGCATCGTCAAAGCTAGCGGGAAGATGACAACCAAGCTCTATCCGCCGCATCCCGACTGCGTTGAGACCGCTCCCGTCACGATCGTTGGCGGAATTCGCAAGCAGAACTTCGATGTTGCATATAGACCTGATGGAATCCGATTTGCGTTCGACAGCAAGACACTGAACGATCGAAAGAGCGTCGGCAAGAATTGGCAGAATATGGTCAACGATCTCGCGACTGAGGCTGCGACCGTTCACACGCGCTTCCCGATGGCGGTTGTCGCGTTTCTGGTACTCATCCCGGAGCCAGCCGTGGGGAGCACATTGGATCCGATCACTTGGCGTCTGGCCGGGCTGGGCGGACGTGCCGATGAACACGGTCCCCCGCATGTGGCCGAGGCTATGTGCTTCGCCGTTTGGGATCCGCCTACGGGTAACGTATCCACGTCGATCCCCGACCCAGGAGCGCACCCGAAGCTACGAATTGAGAACTTTTCAATGCAGATCGAGGAGGCGTATCGAACGCGTTACGCCGGAACGCCGCCCCACTAGCCCGACTTGCGTCCACGCGCGAGGCGGCGGTCCCTCAGCCGCTGCCATACCCTGCGCAGATCGGCGATTAGCTCAGGGTCTAGACGGGCAAGGAGCTTCGCATCCACATGGTCGAGGGCGGCCTCAAGCGCGCCCTCACGTAGCAAACGGTCAACGTGATCTACGTCGCGCGCGGTCAGCGGCGTTGGATCGGGGAATGGGAGGGCCTCGGCCTCGCGTGGCTCAAGCTCGAGAACGCCTCCGCCATAGCTTCGCCCCATCACCTCCGAGAAGGCAAACGTAGCCGAGTTGATGGATGCTGCAGCGAGCTTCGCCGGTGGCAACCCGTTGATCATTTGAACACGGTGGATTGTATCCGTTGAAGTGGCGCCAGTGAGGTTTGCGATGATGCGAGGATGGTCGTAAATCTGGCGGAACAGGAACGCATCCGGTGTCCACTGCGACGGGACGACCCACCAATTCCTTCGGATCGAGCACTTATAGCCTTCGTGCACTCCCTCGCTTTCACCCGCCGCGATGTACTGCGCGAGCGCGTCATCCGTGGCGGGTTCACTCGTGTTGTCCAGCGCTAGCAGCTCGCAAAGCGCGTCATCCTCGCGTAGTCTCGCTAGATCGGCTTCCGCGAAACGTACGCCGCGCAAGTGCGCCGATCTACTCACCAACGGCGCGATGTGTCGTTGAACCCCTCGCTCGGCCACGCTCGATGGGCGCATGACGAAGAACCGGTTGCGACCGGTGACAATGCCAACGTCAACGTCTGCGAGTTCACCTAGGCGGACGAGCTGCTTCTCGTCTTGGACCGACCGCAACGCGGCGATTCCCTCGATTCCGAGAAAATACTTAGTCCACTTGTCGGTCTCATGTCGCAGGGTCGGGGCACGCGGTAGAGACGCGAGCGACGACATGGTCGGCAGGGCATCGACATCGGAGCTCTCAACGATCGTAATCTTGGCTGGTCCCTCTCCGCGTGTACCGAGGAGCAGGACAACCTCTTGCAGTATGCCATCGAAGACGAGTCGCTTGAACGTGACCACGGTCAGGTCCGAAAAGCGGTCCACGAGGAACGCGCGGAGTTCCGCTGCGTAATTTACCTGCATGAGCTCGGCCGGAACAACCATGCCGAGGCGCCCCCCGTCTCGTATCGCCAGGGCTCCCGCTACGATGAAGGGCACCCATGCGTTCGTGAGCTTGGTTGGCCGGAGCCCGACTTCTCGCATCACTGTGAACGCCCGCTCTCGCGCCGGTTCGGTCCAGTGCCCATAGCGAATGAACGGCGGATTGCCAGCTGCTCCGTCCCATGCGCCCCACTGCGCGCCAGAGAACCAAGCGAAGAAGTCATCGACAACGACTCGTGTCGCCGGAGCGGCAAGTCGTGCCTTCGACGCCTCGGCCTCGTCCAGCTCTACTCCAAGTACGCGATTCCCGTGAGGCTCAAGAGCCTTGAGGATCACGCCGTCTCCGCAACTGGGCTCAAGGAGCTTGTTCCCGGCATCGCTCACCCATTCGGCCAGGAAGTGGGCGATTTTCTCGGGCGTATAGTAGCCCCCCCTGAGCTTCTCTGATGACGGCGCGGCCTTCGAGGCGAATACTGGCATTGCTCTCCATTCAATCGGTTGGTCTGGACGTCTTCAGCGCCTCGGCGGTCCGCTGAGCGGCACGAGAGCGTCCACCGCGGGTACCCTGATCCCATCGGGCGCCTGGGAAACACCGATCTGAACGTCTTCCCGCTCTGCCTGGGCGGGAACGTGTTCGGCTGGACGATCGACCAGGAGCGCTCGTTCGCCGTGCTCGACGCGTATGTGGCGTCTGGCGGCAACTTCATCGACACGGCCGACGTCTACGGACGGCGCGGGCCGGACGGAGCGGGTTCCTCCGAGCAGATCGTCGGTCGCTGGATCGCAGCCCGTGCCAACCGGGACGAGCTCGTGATCGCCACCAAGGTCGGCATGTCTCCGGAGCTCCACGGTCTCTCGGGGGCGACGATCCGGGAGGGCATCGATGGCTCGCTGGGGCGGCTGGGGATCGGCTGCGTGGACGTGTACTACGCCCACCAGGACGACCCCGACACCCCCCTGGAGGAGACGCTCGGCGCCTTCGGTGAGCTCATCCAGGAGGGCAAGATTCGCCACGCGGCCGCCTCCAACTACAGCGCGAGGCGTCTGGAGGAGGCGCTGCGGATCGGCGAGGGCGCGAACGGCATGGCCTCATATGTGGCGCTCCAGCCCCACTACAACCTGGTGGAGCGCAGCGAGTACGAGGGCGAGCTCGCGGAGGTGTGCGAGCGCCACGGCCTTGCCTGTGTGCCCTATTTTGGGCTGGCGAGGGGCTTTCTCACGGGCAAGTACCGCCGCGACGCTCCCGCTCCGGACGGTCCTCGGGCGGCGGGCGTGCGCGAGCGGTATTTCAACGAGCGGGGCTTCGCCGTGCTCGACGTGCTGCGAGAGATCGCCGCCGCCCACGAGACCGCGGTGGCCGCCGTCGCACTCGCCTGGCTGGCCGCCCAGCCCACGGTGGCCGCTCCGATCGCCAGCGCCACCTCCCCCGAGCAGCTGGCCGAGCTGCTGGAGTCGACCGGGCTCGATCTCACGGCCGCCGAGCTCGAGCGGCTGAGCGCGGCCAGCGCCTGAGCTGCCGAGCCCCGCGCCGCTGAGGATCTCGCGCGCCGCTCGATCCGCCCTACGAGCTCGTGAACGTCAGCAGCTGACCGTCGGGGTCACGCACCGACAGCTCGCCGAGCTCGCCTCGCGCGACGGACTGCCCGTCCCGCCCGTCGGCCAGCGTGCGCTCGAGCACGTCCAGGGCGCCGGGGTCGCGAAGCTCGAACTCCACGCGACGCAGGCCGGGCGCGCTGTTGGGGGCCGCGTCGGCGTTCCGGCTCTGCCACGAGTTCAGGCCGACGTGATGGTGGTAGCCGCCGGCCGCGAGGAATGCGGCGGAAGGGAGATGGGCCTGCTCCTCGAAGCCGAGCGCGTCGCGATAGAAGGCGGCGGTGCGGGGAACGTCTGCGACCTTCAGGTGTACGTGCCCCACGGCGGTGCCCGCGGGCACCGCGGGGGTTGGCCCGTCGGCGGACTGGGCGAGCAGGTCCTCGATGTCCAGCGGCAGGGTGACCATCTCCACGCCGTGGCCGCCGGCGGGACGCTGCCAGCGCTCGCGTGGGCGATCGGCGTAGAGCTCGATCCCCAGGCCGTCCGGATCGCTCAGGTACAGGGCCTCGGAGACGCCGTGGTCGGCGGCGCCCTCGAACGGCCAGCGGGCGGCGAGGACCCGGCGCACGCTCGCAGCGAGCGATGCGCGCGAGGGGTGAAGCCAGGCCACGTGGTAGAGGCCGGTGCCCTGAACCGGGATCGGGGTGGGGGCGGGAATGTCCTCGAGCACGAGCGCCGGGCGCGCCGGATCGGCGCCAAGCTGTGCCCGGTGGCTCTCACCGACGATCAGCGGCAGGCCGAGCACGCGTTCGTAGAAGTCGACGCTCCGCGGCAGATCGCTCACCGCGAGCTGCACGGAGCGGATGCTCAGAGCAGGATCGATGGGGACCATCGCCCTCCAGGGTAGTCTGCATGGAGCATGAACTTCCGCACCCTCGGCTCGAGCGGCATCGAGGTCTCTGAGATCAGCCTCGGCTCGTGGCTGACGTACTCCGGGGGCGTGGCCGCCGAGCAGGCGCGGGCGTGCGTGGACGCGGCGTTCGACGCGGGGATCAACTTCATCGACACGGCTAACGTCTACGGTCGCGGCGCCGCCGAGACGCTGCTCGGCGAGGTGCTCTGCGGGCGCGAGCGTTCCTCATACGTGCTGGCGACCAAGGTGTTTTTCTCGATGTCGGACACCGACCGCGGCCTCTCGGCGGCCCAGATCCACAAGCAGATCGACGCCTCGCTGCGCCGGCTCCAGACCGACTACGTCGACCTCTACCAGTGCCACCGCTACGACGACCAAACGCCCCTGGAGGAGACGATGACCGCGCTCGGCGAAGTGGTGCGCGCGGGCAAGGCACGCCACATCGGCTTCAGCGAGTGGCCGGTGGAGAAGATCGACGAGTCGCTGGCGCTGCCCGGCGTCGAGCGTTGGGTCTCCAGCCAGCCGCAGTACTCGATGCTCTGGCGCGGGCCCGAGGCCGAGGTGATCCCGCTGTGCGAGCGCGAGGGCATCTCCCAGATCGTCTGGTCGCCGCTGGCGCAGGGCGTGCTCACGGGCAAGTACAGCCCGGGCCGGCCGCCGCCGGTGGACTCGCGGGCGGCGAGCGCGAGCATGAGCGCGTTCATCGACCAGCTCATCCAGCCGCAGGTGCTCGAGGCCGTCCAGAGGCTCGTGCCGATCGCCGAGGAGGCGGGCCTGAGCATGGTCCAGCTGGCGCTCGCCTGGGTGCTGCGCCAGGCGAACGTCGCCTCGGCGATCGTCGGCGCGAGCCGCCCCGAGCAGGTTCGCGCGAACGCCTCCGCCTCGGGGATCGAGCTCGGCGCGGATACGCTCAGCGCGATCGACGAGGCGCTGGGCGACATCGTCGTGCGCTGAGCGTCACCGAGCGATCGAGGTGTTGATGGAGCCGCCTCCCGGCGGCCGGCAGGGTCGCGCCGTGGTTGCCCGGCGCGACCCTCGAGGAGCCGGCGCTCAGGTGGCCTTGACGGCCGAGACGTCGATCAGGATCTTGACCTTGTCGCCGACCACCACGTTGCCCGATCCGAGGGCCATGTTGAACTTCATGTCGAAGTCCGAGCGGTTGATCTGGGCGACCGCCGAGAGGCCCACGCGCTCGTTGCCCTGAGGGTCGGTCTCGGTGCCCTCGAGCGTCGCCACGAGCTTCAGCGGCCGCGTGATCGAGCGGATCGTGAAGTCGCCCTCGATCTCGAACGTGTCCTCGTCGATCGGGTGGATGGCCGTCGAGGAGAACGTGATCTCGGGGTGGTTCTCGGCGTCGAAGAAGTCGGGCGAGCGCAGATGGGCGTCGCGCTGGGGCTCGCGGGTGTCGATGCTCGCGACGTCGGCTTTGCCGTGGGCCTTGACTGCCTCGGGGGTCACTTCGACGGTGCCCTCGAACTCCTTGAACTGGCCCTTGACGTTGGCGATGCCGAGGTGTTTGACCTGGAACTCGACGCTCGAGTGGACGGGGTCGACCTTCCAGGTTCCGGTGGGAAGGGGAGTCTGCGTGGTGGTGGGGGACTCGGCTGTGGACATTGGATCTCCTTGTCGCAAAGGTCGGTTGACTTCTCGCCGATAGGGCTACCCCCGACAGTAGCAACAATGCTTGCGTATGCAACTATCGACTGCGCAACTATTGTTGGGGCGGCGCATGCAACTATTCTCAGCGCGGCTGCACGACGAGCGTCTGAAAGGCGCGGCCGACCGGACCGTCGAGATCGTGGAGCACGCTCTCGGACAGGCCGCTGCCGCCGCCCGGCACGAGCGTGCGGGCATCCAGGCCGATCCACTCGCCCCGTGGCTGGCGCTGCAGGTGGATCGTGAGGTCGGCGTTGATGAACAGGAAGCGATCGAACGGCAGCACCGCGCTCACCCCGTTGCCGAAGTCCGCGGTGGCGCACAGCCGCGCGAGCGGCGTGAGCTCCTCGCCCGGGAGCAGGGGATGGCGCAGGCGCATCCACACCCGTCCCGGGCCCGGCGCCCGCGGGTCTGCGCCGAGCCAGCGCATCTCCATCGCGCTGGCCGCGAAGCTGTCCTCGTCGGAGTGGTCGAGCGCGAAGCGCACCGGGCGTCCGGCCTCGGGGCCCGGCATCTCCCCGCTCGCCCACGTGTCCGGCGCGGGCGCGGAGGGAGGCGGCGCCGCCGGCAGGCCGCTTGGCACCGCCTGCACCCGCAGGGCGCTCGCGCGGGCGATCGGCTGCCCTTCGCAGCTCAGCTCGCCCGCCAGCTCCTGCACGCGCCGTCCGGGCCGCACGATCCGCGTGGAGAGCGACAGCGGCGCGAACGGGACCGGCCGCAGCAGCTCGAAGCCCAGGCGGGCGATCGGCATCTCCGAGCCCGGCTCCATCCGCTCGAACGCCGCAGTGATCAGCGCCGCCGGGGCCCCGCCGTGCAGCGCCCGCGGGTCCCACGGCCCGCGCGCGTGGACGGTCGGCACGAAGCGCTCGCCATCGGCGAGGAAGATGCTCTCGGCGACCGCCCGCTGCTCGCCGGCCCCGGCCGAGGCCGCGCTCATGTGCGCGACTGCTCCCACGAGAAGCCGCGGACCGCGAGGGAGATCCCGAAGGCCCCCCACAGGGCGATCACGGCGAGCGCGTCCAGATGCCCGCCCAGGCCCGACCCCGTGACCATCGCCCCGGACAGTCCGTCGATCAGGGGCTTGAGGGGAAGCGCTTCGGCGATCGTGCGCACGAAGCCGGGGGCGCTGTTGGTGTCGAACACGTAGAAGGACACGAACACGATCGGGAGGAAGACCGCGTTGACGTAGGCGGCGGTGGACTCGAAGTTGGGGATCGCGTGGGCGAAGGCCACGCCGAGCGCGGCGAAGCTCACCACGCCGACCACCACGAACACGACCAACGCGCCCAGTTGGGGCGGCCAGCCGATGCCGAAGAAGGCTCGTCCGGCGAGCACGACGATGACGATCTGGAGCGCCGTGTTGGTTACCGCGTTGGCGGCCACGCCGCCGAAGTAGGAGATGCTCGGCAGGGGCGTCCCGTGGATGCGCTTGAGCACGCCGCGCTCGCGCAGGAACACGATGTTGTAGGCCAGCGCGGTGAACGTAGTGGACATCACGCTCATGCCCGCGATAGCCGGCACCAGCTTGTCGAGGTCGTGCTGGTTGCCGCTGAGGATGACCCCGCCGCCGGTGAGGAACAGCAGCGGGAGCACGAAATTGAAGAAGGCCGCGCTCGGGTTGCGCCAGAACATGTGGCGCTCCAGGCGGTACTGGCGCCAGGCGAGTACCAGGGTTTGTGTCATCACAGGGGCTGGGTTGACGGCCGCGTCAGGCATCGGCGGTCAATCCCAGATAGACGTCCTCGAGCGTCGGGCGCCCCACCGACAGCTCCTCCAGGCGCTCCCCGCGGGCCAGCGCCTCGCCGGCCAGCTCGTGCAGCAGCGTCGTCGGGTCGTCGGTCTCGCGCTCGATCAGCTCGCCGCTGCCGTTGCGGTAGGCCACGCGGTAGTGCGAAGCGCCGACGCCGAGCTCCCGCGGCGGCCCGATCGCGAGGATGCGTCCGTCCTTGACGATCGCCACGCGGTCGGCGAGCGCCTGGGCCTCGTCGAGGTAGTGCGTGGTCAGCAGGATCGTCTTGCCGAGCGCGCGCAGGCCGCGCACGGTCTCCCAGGCGGCATGGCGAGCGGCCGGGTCGAACCCGGTGGTGGGCTCGTCGAGGAAGATCAGCTCGGGGTCGCCGACCAGCGCCAGCGCGAAGTCCAGCCGCCGCAGCTGGCCGCCTGAGAGCTTGCGGCTACGCACGTCGGCCTGCTCCCGCAGGCCGGCCAGCGCCAGCACCTCCTCGACCTCGCGGGGACGGGGGTAGAAGCTCGCCCAGTGCGCGAGCGCCTCGCGCGGGGTGATGTGGCTGTAGATGCCGCCCGACTGCAGCACGATCCCGATCCGCCGGCGCAGCTCGATCGAGCGGTGGGCCGGATCGTGGCCGAGCACCGAGACCTCGCCGCTGGTGCGCGTGCGGTAGCCCTCGAGGATCTCCACCGTGGTCGTCTTGCCGGCGCCGTTGGGCCCGAGCAGCCCAAACACCTCGCCGCGGCGCACGGTGATGTCGAGGCCGCGCACCGCCTCGTACTCGCCGTAGCGCTTGCACAGCGCCGTAACCTCGATCGCCGCGTCCTGCTCGCCTGCCTGATCGATGACCGGGGCCTCGCTCACGGTCTGCATCATCCCAGCAGCCCCGTTCACTGCTACCAGTGCACGCCCCTGGTCAACGTCGCCATGGCGATCTGCTCGAAGGACGCCCGCTCCTCGACGTCGTGCTGGCCCTTCGACGCGGCCGAGTCGGGGAACACGCGGTAGGCCAGGTGCAGGAGCCTGTCGACCGCGCCGGGGGAGAGCGTGTAGGCGACTTCCCCGAACCTGCCCAGGCGCGTGCCCATCTCCTTGGGGCGGCTGCGCAGCGCCTCGCAGATCATCTCCGCGGCCTCGTCCGGGCTGAGCGTGGGGAAGGCGTCGTACATCTTCGTCGGGGCGATCATCGGCGTGCGCACGAGCGGCATGTGGATCGTCGTGAAGGTCACGCCGTCGCCGATCACCTCCGAGGTGACCACGCGCGTGAAAGCGTCGAGCGCCGCCTTCGAGGCCACGTAGGCGGAGAAGCGCGGCGGGTTGGTCTGGACGCCGATCGAGGAGACGTTCACGATGTGCCCCGAGCCCCGCTCGCGCATGTGCGGGAGCAGGCCGATGATCAGCTTGACCGCCCCGAAGTAGTTGAGCTGGATGGTGCGTTCGAAGTCGTGGAAGCGCTCGTAGCTGAGCGCGATCGACCGGCGGATCGAGCGCCCGGCGTTGTTGACGAGCATGTCCACGTTGCGGTGGTCGGCGAGCACCCGCTCGAGCAGCCGTTCGATCGACTCCATGTCGGAGATGTCCGCCGCGTACACGTACGCGGTGCCCCCGGCGGCCACGATCTCCGCGCGCACCTCCTCGAGTTTCTCCACGTTGCGCGCCACCAGCAGCGGAACCCCGCCGGCGGCGGCGACCTTCACGGCGGTCGCCGCTCCGATTCCCGATGACGCGCCGGTGATCATCACGTGCCTGCCCTCGAGCGCCTCCTTGAGCGTGCGGCCCCGCCTGAGGTCAGGGTCCATCTCTCGCTCCCAGTAGTCCCACAGGCGCGACAGGTAGTCGTTCAGTGGCGGCGGCTGCTCAAGCGGAGAGCCCGCGAGCGCCCGTCGTGCTTCGCGGGTGTCGAAGCTCGGCACGAGCTCCATGTGCGCGAGCACCTGCTCGGGGATGCCCAGCTCGCGCAGGGCCAGCTTGCGCATCTGGCGCAGCGGCGGCAGCTGCGCGGCGAGCGCCAGCGGCCACCGCGGCAGCGGATCGGTCAGTCGTTTGTCGATCGTCACGGCGAACCGCGGCGCGTGGGCGGCGCTCGCGAGCTCGTTGATCAGCTCGTCCACCCGCTGCGGGCGGGGATCGGTGAGGTGGAACGCCTTGCCGTCGAGGTCGGGCTCGTGGGCGATGTGCTCGAGCGCGCCGGCCACCCAGTCCACGGGCACGACGTTCGTGTGCCCGAGGTCCAGGCCGACCAGGGGCATCCACTCGGGGAACAGCTGACGCATCCGCTGGATCGCCTTGAAGAAGTAGTAGGGCCCGTCGACCTTGTCCATCTCGCCTGTCTTGGAGTCCCCGACGACGATTCCCGGGCGGTACACCCGCCAGGGCACGTACGGCTGCTCGCGCACGATCCGCTCGGACTCGAACTTCGTGCGGTGGTAGGGCGAGGGGAGCTTCTGCCCCTCGTCGAACATGTCCTCTTCGAAGACTCCCTTGTAGGTCCCGGCGATCGCGATCGAGGAGACGTGGTGCAGGTGTTTGGCGTCCACCGCCCGCGCCAGATCGACTGCGTGGGCGGTGCCGCCGACGTTGACCGCCGTGTTGCGCTCGGCCGGCGCGGTCATGTCGTAGACGGCGGCCAGATGGAAGAAGTGGGTGACCTTTCCACGCAGCTCGCCCACCTGCTCCTTGTCGAGACCCAGCATCGGCCTGCGCAGGTCTCCGACCACGGGCTGGATCCGCGCAGGCGCCGAGGCGCCCGCGACGATGCTCCAGCGCTCGAGGAGATCCTCGAGCCGGCCCTTGGAGCTCTCGCGCACGAGCACGTAGACCTTGCCCTGGCGCTGCTCGAGCAGCCGCTCGATGAGACGGCGTCCGATGAAGCCGGTCGCTCCTGTCACGAAGTAGGCCATTGCCAACCAGCCTATCCCTACGCGCCCGCGCCCGCGCCTCCGCGTCCCTCACCCGCGGCGAAACGCGCGGCGCCGCGCGCGCCGTCGTCGAACACCTCCGGGCCGGCCCTGGCCTCCAGAGCGAGTCCCTCGGCGAGCGTCATCCCGAGCCCCTCGATCGCCGCCCGGCGGTCGGCGATCATCGTGCGCTGGGGAAAGCCCGCCAGGCCCTCCGCCAGCGCGAGCGCGCGCTCGAGGTGCCGCCCGGCGGGGACGACCTCGGTCAGCAGGCCCATCGCAAGGGCCTCGGCGGCGTCGAGCATGCGTCCGGTGAGAATCATGTCCAGCGCACGGCCGAGCCCGACGATGCGGGGCAGGCGCTGGGTCCCGCCGTCGATCAGCGGCACGCCCCAGCGGCGCTCGGGGTAGCCCAGGGTCGAGCCCTCGGTGGCGATGCGCAGATCGCACCACAGCGCGAGCTCCAGGCCGCCTGCCAGGGCGAACCCGGAGATCGCGGCGATCGTCGGCTTGGACGGCGTCAGCCGCGTGAATCCCATCGGCCCCTCTGCGCTCATCAGGCGCCCGACCATCGTCTCGGTCGCCTTCAGATCGGCGCCGGCGCAGAAGGAGACACCGCCGGCTCCGGTGAGCACGAGCACGCGTGCGTCCTCGTCGGCCTCGAAGCGCAGATAGGCCTCGTGCAGAGCCGCCGCGGTCGGGCCGTCGACCGCGTTGCGCCTGTGCTCGCGGTCGATCGTGATCAGCGCGGCAGCGCCGCGGCGCTCATAGCGGACCGCCTCGGGCGCGCCGCTCATCGCCTCACCTAGAACCCAGGCCACAGAGGCGCGGGTAGCGGCTCGAGGGCCAAGCTGGACGCGGACGCAAGGAGCGTGGCGTGCTTCAGCACGCGAGCGACTGAGGACAAAGTCCAGCGCCGGCCATCGCGCCGCTACTACCAGCCGCCGCGCCACTGGGCATTGCCCAGATACGCCTTGTGCGCGGCTTTGCGCGCCTGCTTGCGTTTGTCCAGGCTCCGCTGGATCATGCTCATGGTGAACACGAACACGGGGAAGAACACGATCAGGATGAAGCCCGCGTCGGTCACCACTTTGTCGTTGGTCGCCCCGTAGAAGCCGCGTCCGTCGTTGTACGCCTGGGCGGCCGGCGCGAGCACGAGCGAGACCAGCAGCGCGAGCAGGATCAGCTTGCTCAGCAGACGATTGCGCATCTGGTTCGGATCCTAGCGGAGGCAATGGATGCCCGCCCGCCCAGCAGGTCAGACCCCTACCATCAGCAGCCGATGGCCCTGCTGATCGCCTCGGACATGCACAAGGACATGGCCGGCAAGCCCCTGCTGAGCGGCGTGTCGTTCAAGCTCGAGCGCCGCGAACGCCTGACGATCGCCGGGCGCAACGGCTCGGGCAAGACCACGCTGCTGCGGATGCTCGCCGGCGAGACGTCGATCGACCGCGGCGAGCTGAGCGTGGCGAAGGGGGTGCGGATCGCGCTGCACGACCAGCGCCCGCCGCGCGAGCGCGGTGTACCGCTGCGCGAGTACCTGCTCTCGGGGTGCGCCGAGGAGCTGCAGATCGAGGCCGAGCTCGCCGGGCTGGAGGCGAAGATGGCGGGCGGGCAGACCGACGAGGCGACGCTCGCGCGCTACAGCCGTGCGCAGGCCCTCCTGGAGGCGCGCGGCGGCTATCTGTGGCGCAATCGAGCCGCCGCGATGGCCCACGGCCTCGGGTTCGCCGAGGCCGACCTCGATCGTGCCCTGGACACCTTCTCCGGCGGTCAGCTCACGCGCGCGTCGCTCGCCCGCGCGCTCGCCACGGCCGCCGACGTGCTCCTGCTCGACGAGCCCACCAACCACCTGGACATCGAGTCGCTGGAGTGGCTCGAGCAGACGCTCGTCGAGCTCGATGCGGCCGTGATGCTGGTGGCGCACGACCGCTGGTTCCTGGAGGCCGTCGGCACGGCGGTGCTCGAGCTGTACGGAGGCCCACCCACCCGTTCGCGCTTCTTCGCCGGCTCCTGGCATCGGTGGCGCCGCGAGCAGGCCGCCCGCGAGATCGCGCTCGGCAAGGCGATCGACGCGCAGAAGGCCGAGATCGAGCGGATGGAGCGGTTCATCGAGCGCTTCCGCTACAAGGCCACCAAGGCCCGCCAGGCGCAGTCGCGGGTCAAGAAACTGGCCAAGATGGAGCGGATCGAGCGCGATACGGCGGACGGCAAGGGCCTCGAGTTCGCGTTCTCCGCGCCCGAGCGCTCCGGCCGTGTGATCTTCGAGCTGCTCGACGGGCGCATCGAGATCGCCGAGGCGACCGGTGGGGTGGGTGGGGTGGGTGGGGACCCAATTATTCTCCTCGACCACGCCGAGCTGTGGCTCGAACGCGGCGAGCACGTCTCGCTGGTGGGGCCGAACGGAACCGGCAAGACCACCCTGATCGAGACGCTCGCCGGCCGGCGCGATCTGGCTGCGGGCAAGCTGAGCACCGGCCACAACGTGAAGGTCGGCTATCTCTCACAGCACGCCGACGAGCTCGGCGCCGGCGGCCCGCCCGAGCAGAGCGTCCTGGACGCCGCCCAGCGGGCGTCCGGGCTGAGCCCGGGCAAGGCGCGGGCGCTGTTGGGGCGCTTCCTGTTCTCCGGCGAGGAGGCCGAAAAGCCGCTGAGCGGGCTCTCCGGCGGCGAGCGCCGGCGCCTGTCGCTGGCGGTGCTCGTCGGATCGGATTCCCACCCACCCAACGTGCTGATCCTCGACGAGCCCACCAACCACCTGGACATCGAGAGCCGCGAGGCCCTCGAGGACGCGCTGCGCTCCTTCCCGGGGGCGGTCCTGCTCGTCTCCCACGACCGCGCGCTGCTCGACGCGGTGGGCACCCGCACGGTCGCCGTGGAGGAGGGTTCGCTGCACAGCTACATCGGCGGCTGGCCCGAGTACGTGCGCGTGCGCGACGAGCGCCGGGCGCTTGCATCCGGGTCCCCTGCCGCCGCCCGCGGGCGGCGCCCACGCCCCCTCGGTCCCGTCAACGGGTCCGGGCCACGGGCCGACGGCGACGCTTCGCAGCAGGCGGGCAACCGACGGGCCGGCGGGGACGCTCCCCCGCCGGAGAGCGGCCGGCAGCTCGCCGGCACGGCCATCAAGGGTCGGGCCAAGCCCAAGCCCAAGGGGCCGTCGAAGAACCGGATCAGCGATCAGGAGAAGGCCGAGCAGGCGGTCGAAGCGGCCGAGGCTGTCATGCGCGCGCTCGAGGACGAGCTCGCCGACCCGGCGGCCTGGGCCACGCGGTATGAGTCCGCCAAGTCCGAGGCGCGGCACACGGCCGTCAGACGGGCGGTCGAGGACGCCTACGCGCGGCTCGAGGCGCTCCTCGACTGACGCTCGATCGGGAGCTAGGCTCTGCCTGTGAACAGCAACGTCAGGACGGCGCGCAACATCGCCATCGTCGTGGCGATCGCAATGGCCGTGTACTTCCTTCCGGGCGGCGGCAGGGCGGCGAGCACGTTCGGCGCGGCGCTGTGGGTGGCCTTCGCCGCGGGCATCGGCTACTTCGCGCTGTACCTCTATCGCGAACACCGCGTCTCGCTGCACAGCCTCGGCGACCGCTACAGGGGGCTGCTGTACGGAGCGGTCGCGCTCGGCGTCTTCGTCTACATCGCCCGCGCGCGCATGTGGACCTCCGAAGTGGGCAAGCCCGCCTGGTGGGTGCTGCTCGCGTGCGTCGTCTACGCCCTCTTCCTGGTGTATCGCCGCGCCCGCGCTTACTGAGGCAGCAGCTGCAACGCAGGCACGTGCGCAGGGCGCAGCATTGCGAAGTGCCGATGGTCCAGAGTGGCCAGCTTGTCCTCGTCGAGACGCTCGACGAGCGCCATCACGCTGGCGTCCACCACGCCAAGCGCCTGATCGGCGTATCTGCTTTGCAGCTCGCGGCAGCGTTTCAGATCGGCGGTGGTCGAGCTCTCCAACCGGTATACCCCGGCCAGTACATCGTCCATGAAGGTGATCCACGCATCGACGCCGAGGCGCCGATGACACCAGTAGTCGAGCTCGGCGAGTACGAGAATCGGCACGATCAGGTCCTCGCGGGTTTCGGTCACGAGCGTCGCGCAGCGATCGTGGTCAGGGTCGGCCGCGTCCAGCGCCGCGAGCAGCGGGCCGGTGTCGAGAACCAACGGCATCTACGACGGCGGGTGCGCTACGGGCTCTGCTGTCAGCTCCGCGGCCGAAAGGCCGTCGGAGGATCGTGCGATCCCGACGCGGGGACGGCGCGAGGCATGCAGGGCGTGGGCCTTCTCGTCGATGGCCTCGGCAAGGACCGACGTCAATGTCACTCCACGTCTGCGGGCCTCGGCCTGCAGCGTGTCGAGCGAGGAGCGCCGTGCGGCGACCGTCGTGCGCCGGAAGTCCCTTGTCGCAGCATCTTGATTCATGAGGCTAGAGTCTAGCATCACCTGTCGAAGACCAATGCCTGCGCCTCCTATCCTCGAACGGATGGCGAGCACAGAGGTCTCGAGTGAGCAGGGGGACGGGCAGGCGAGCCTGGTCGAGCAGCGCCGCGGCCTGCCCGACCAGCCCGGCGTGTACCTGTTCCGCGACGGCCGGGGCCGGGTGGTGTATGTCGGGAAGGCCAAGTCCGTGCGCAAGCGGGTGGCGTCGCATTTCTCCAAGGCGCAGGTGCCGAGCAGCCCCGGCCACGCCGAGATGGTCGCGAGCGTCGAGCACATCGAGTGCGTGGTCGTCGCCTCCGAGGCCGAGGCGCTGCTGGCCGAGCAGAGCTTCATCAAGCAGTACCGCCCGCGCTTCAACATCCGCCTGCGGGACGACAAGTCCTACCCCTTCATCGCGATCTCTCTCGACGAGGACTACCCGCGTGTGTACTTCACGCGCGAGCGCCATCGCCCCGCCCGCGCCTACTTCGGCCCTTACTCCAACGCCAAGCGGGTGCGCGCCACGCTCGAGGTGCTCGCCAAGGTGTTCATGTTCCGTTCGTGCACAGGGGCTGAGCCGGGACGGCGCAGCGGCAGCCCGTGCCTGGACTACTACATCAAGCGCTGCGAGGCGCCGTGCGTGGGCAACGTCTCCAGAGAGGACTACCGCAAGAGCATCGACGGGGTGATCGACTTCCTCTCCGGGCGCTTCTCCGCGATCGAGCGAGACCTGGAGAGGCGGATGCGCGAGGCGGCCGCCGAAGAGGAGTTCGAGCAGGCGACGCTCGAGCGCAATCGCCTGCAGGCCGTGCGCTCGCTGCTGGAACGCCGGCGTGTGACCAGCGAATCCGTCGGCACCTTCGATGCCGTCGCCGTGGCTGCCGACGGGCGCGAGGCCAACGCCCAGGTCTTCCAGGTACGCGACGGCGTGCTCTCCGACCGGCAGACCTTCTACCTCACCAACGAGACCGAGCGCGATCTGGCGGAGGTGGCCGAGGAGTTCATGCTCCAGTATTACGGGGGGCAGACCTCGATCCCCGCGCTGCTCGTCGTCCAGCGCGAGCTCGCCGGGCGCACAGCCCTCGCCGACGCCCTCTCCAGTCGTCGCGGCGGCCCGGTGGAGATGCGCGCCGCCGAGCGTGGCGAGAAGCGCCGTATCCTCGAGCTCGCCGAGCGCAACGCCCGTCTGTCGCTGGATCAGGAGAAGCTGCGCTCCGAGCGACGCCGGCAGGGTCGGGTCGAGGCGCTCGAAGGGTTGCAGCAGGCTCTCGGCCTCGACGTCCCGCCGATCCGGATCGAGTGCTTCGACATCTCCAACCTCGGCGGCACCCACACCGTCGCCTCGATGGTCGTCTTCGAGGGCGGTGCCCCGAAGAAGTCCGACTACCGTCGCTTTACCATCCGCACGATTCGAGGTCCCGCCCACCCCGACGACTTCGCCTCGATGGCCGAGGTGCTCTCCCGCCGCTTCGCCCAGTGGGAGCACCAGGCGGACATCTCACCGCACGATCCCGCGTTCGACCAGAGCTTCGCTTCGCTGCCCAACGTCGTCGTGATCGACGGTGGCAAGGGCCAGCTGACCGCCGGCCTGGGACCGCTGCGCGGCTTCCGCGATCGCGGCGTTGCAGTCGTGTCGCTGGCCAAGCGCATCGAGGAGGTCTTCCTGCCCGGACGCCGCACGCCGCTGGTGCTCGACCACTCCACGCCCGAGCTGCAGCTGTTGCAGCGCGTCCGCGACGAGGCCCACCGCTTCGCCGTCACCCACCACCGCACGCGCCGCGACAAAGCCATGACCAGTTCGCTGCTCGACGAGCTGCCCGGCGTCGGCCCCGCGCGAAAGCGCGCCCTGCTCGCGCACTTTGGCTCGCCCGAGGCGATCGTCGCGGCATCCAGCGAGGAACTGCAGACCGTCCCCGGGCTGCCGTCCAAGGTCGGACGCGACCTTCATGGGTTCCTTCACCGGGCCGGCTGACACGCCTGTCCGTCCCGAGCGCCACAATGCAACGGCGATGGCAGTGATCAGGACCCTGCGTCCGCTGCGAGCCGCCGGTGGCAGGTCCTCCAAGCCGGTGGTCGAGTCGCGGCTGCAGGATCTCGTCGTGATCACCGGGTTCTCCGGCGCCGGCAAGTCGACCGCCATGAACGTCTTCGAGGATGCCGGCTACTTCTGCGTGGACAACCTGCCGCCCGAGATGATCCGCTCGCTGGTCGAGCTGTTCGTCCACAAGGGCTCCAAGGTCGAGCGCTCCGCTGTCGTCTCCGACGTTCGCGGGGGCGTCTACTTCGAGGCGCTGCGGGCGGTCGTCGACGACCTCGACGCGCTCGGCCTGAGCCACCATGTCCTGTTCCTGGAGGCCGCCGAGCAGACGCTCGTAACGCGCTACAAGGAGACTCGCCGTCGCCACCCGCTCGCGCCCGAGGGCAGCGTCGCGGCCGGCGTCGCCGCCGAGCGCGCCCTGCTCGAGCCGCTGCGCAGCCGTGCGGACCTCGTGATCGACACCACCGGCATGTCCGCCGCCACGCTGCGCGAGAAGATCGCCGAGGAGTTCCTGCCGCGCCATCCGGCCGCCCGCCTGGCCGTGACGTTCATGAGCTTCGGTTTCAAGCACGGCCCCCCGCGCGAGGAGGACGTGGCGTTCGACGTTCGCTTCCTCGCCAACCCCCACTACGAGCCCGAGCTGCGCGAGCTGACCGGCCTGGACGCGCGGGTGCTCGACTACATCGCTCGCGACGGGCGGCTGGAGGAGCTCTACGTCAGGCTGCACGCACTGCTCGACTTCCTGCTCGCGCAGTACGTCGCCGAGGGCAAGGCGCACCTGGTCATCGCCATCGGTTGCACCGGCGGCCGGCACCGCTCGGTCGCCATCGCCGAGCACCTCGCCGAGCGCTACCGTGAGCACCCCGACCTGGACGTGGCTGTCGCCCACCGGGACATCGACAAGTTCCCTGGGGGCTCCTGACCAGGTAGGCTCGCTGGGTGACCCAGGGTGACCGGCAGATCCCGGAGAAGGACCAATGCTCGACCTGTAGCGGCTCCGGCTGGACGTGGTGGTCCGCCGGCGCGACGCCTCCACAGGAGGGCAGGTGGGTTGTCTGCCGCGCGTGCATCGGCACGGGACGCACCGACCAGAAGGGCCGCAAGCGGCAGAAGCCGACCTCGGACCGCTGATAGCCTCCCCGGGACGCCGGGCGACGGGGCGCGCTCCCGGAGACCCGGCATCGTTCATTTTTCGCTCAGGAGGCACTGAATGCCAGTACGCGTGGGGATCAACGGCTTCGGCAGAATCGGCCGAAACGTCTTCCGTGCCGCCATGTCCAGGGAGGACGCGCTCGGCTCGGAGGTGGAGTGGGTGGCGGTCAACGACCTGACCGACTCGCGCACGCTCGCGCACCTGCTCAAGTACGACTCGATCCTCGGTCCCTACCCCGGAACCGTCGCCGCCCGCGGCGAGTCGGCTCTCGAGGTCGACGGCGCGGAGCTCAAGGTCTTGGCCGAGCGCGACCCCGCGGCGCTCCCGTGGGGCGATCTCGGGGTCGACGTCGTGATCGAGTCGACCGGACTGTTCACCGATCGCGACAGCGCCGCCAAGCACCTCGAGCAGGGCGCCAAGAAGGTGATCATCTCCGCGCCCGCCACCAACCCCGACGCCACCGTGGTACTCGGCGTGAACTTCGACGAGGTCTACGACCGCGAGGCCCATGACGTGATCTCCAACGCGTCGTGCACGACCAACTGCCTGGCACCCGTCGCCAAGGTGCTCCACGACACCGTCGGCATCAAGCACGGCCTGATGACCACCATCCACGCCTACACCGCCGATCAGCGCCTGCAGGACCTTCCCCACAAAGACCTGCGTCGGGCACGCGCCGCCGCGATCAACCTGATCCCCGCCTCGACCGGGGCGGCCAAGGCGATCGGACTGGTCATCCCGGCGCTGCAGGGCAAGCTGCACGGCTTCGCCGTACGCGCGCCCGTGCCCACCGGGTCGGTCGTCGACCTCACGGTCGAGTGCGTCCGTCAGACGAGCGTCGAGGAGGTCAACGCCGCGCTGCAGTCCGCCGCCGCGAGCGGTCCGCTGGAGGGGATCATGCAGTACACCGACGATCCGATCGTCTCCAGCGACATCGTCTCCTCGCCGTACTCCTCGATCGTCGACTCCCAGCTGACAGCCGTCCTCGACGGGACGATGCTCAAGGTGGTTGCCTGGTATGACAACGAGTGGGGCTACTCCAACCGTCTCGTGGACCTGGTGCAGAAGATCCTGTGATGAGGAGCATCGACGACCTGGACGTATCCGGGCGACGGGTGCTCGTGCGCGTAGATTTCAACGTGCCCCTGGGCACCGGCGCGGACGGCAATCCGGTCGTCGCCGACGACACCAGGATCGTGGGCGCGCTGAAGACGATCGAAGAGCTGCGCGAGCGCGGCGCCAGGCTGGTGCTGGCCTCCCACCTCGGGCGCCCCGAAGGGCAGCGCGTCGAGAGCCTGTCGATGGCCCCTGTCGCCGCCCGTCTGTCGGAGCTGACCGGCGCCAACGTCACGCTCGCCCCTGCGGTGGTCGGCGAGGATGTGCGGGCGCTCGCCGACAAGCTCGGCGACGGCGAGGTGCTCGTGCTGGAGAACCTGCGCTTCGACGTCGGGGAGACGCACAACGACCGCGACTTCGCCCGCGCCCTCGCCGAGCTGGCCGAGCTTTACATCAATGACGCCTTCGGCGTGGCCCACCGTGCGCACGCGAGCACCGAGGGGGTCGCGCACCTGCTGCCATGCGCCGCCGGACGGCTGCTCGAACGCGAGGTCAAGACGCTCAACGGGATCCTCGAGAACCCGACCCGTCCGCTCACCGTGATCATCGGCGGGTCCAAGGTAGCCGACAAGATCGGCGTGATCGACCGCTTTCTCGAGGTCGCCGACGTGCTGATGATCGGTGGGGCGATGTGCTTCCCGTTCCTCTGCGCCCAGGGCCACGCGGTCGGCGAGTCGTTGTGTGACGAGGAGGACACCGAGCACGCACGCGCGCTGCTCGCGCAAGCGCTCAAGCCGGGTCGGGCCTCGGTGATGACACCCGACGACCTGGTGATCGGCGACCGTCTGGTCGAGGACGCCGAGCACCGCGTCCTGAACGGGGTTGAGGTGCCCAAGGGCTGGATGGGCCTGGACATCGGCCCCGCGACCGCCGAGCGCTACGCCCGCGAGATCGCCCGCGCGGGAACCGTCTTCTGGAACGGCCCGATGGGCGCCTTCGAGCTCGAGCCGTTCGCCGCGGGCACCCGGGCCGTCGCCGACGCCGTTGCCGCAGCCAAGGGTCTGACCGTCGTCGGTGGCGGCGACTCGGCCGCCGCCCTTGCCCGCTTCGGGATGGAGGACACCGTCGACCATCTCTCGACCGGCGGCGGCGCCACGCTCGAGCTGGTCGAGGGCCACGTGCTGCCCGGAGTCCAGGCGCTCGAGGGCGCCGGAGTGAGCACCTGATGGCCCGCACACCGCTGATTGCCGGCAACTGGAAGATGCACAAGACCGAGGAGCAGGCCGAGGATTACATCCAGGCGCTGCTCCCCCGCGTCTCAGCGATCGACGCCGTGGACGTCGCCATCTGCGTGCCGTTCACCGACCTGCGCGCGATGGTCGACAGCGCCAGGGGCTCGCGCGTTGAGGTCTACGCCCAGAACATGCACCACGAATCCGAGGGCCCGTTCACCGGGGAGATATCCGCGCCGATGCTCGGCGAGCTCGACGTCCGCGGCGTCGTGCTCGGGCATTCCGAGCGGCGAGCCATGTGTGGCGAGACCGACAAGGCGCTCGCGCTGAAGGTCCCCGCCGCGCTCGCCGCCGGTCTCGTGCCGGTCCTCTGTGTCGGGGAGACCGAGGAGGAGCGCGAGAACAACGACACCGATCGTAAGCTGCGCCAGCAGATCAGGGACGACCTCGGGGGCGTTCCCAGCGAGCGGCTGGCCGACGTGGTGATCGCATACGAGCCGATCTGGGCGATCGGGACCGGCAAGGTGGCAACGCCCGAGCAGGCGCAGGAGGCGATCGCTTTCATCAGAGCGCTTGTCGGCGACCGCGACAGTCAGGCCGCCCAGGAGGTCAGGATCCTCTACGGGGGCTCGGTGAACCTCGACAACGCGCGCGAGCTGCTCGAGCTGGCCGACGTCGACGGCGCGCTCGTCGGCGGAGCCTCGCTCGAGGCCGAGTCCTTCGCGGCGATCGTCGCTGCCGCCGCGCGATGAGCGTCCCGGCAGGCCCCCAAAGCCTGCCCGCTCCCTGCGCCTGCCTGATCGTCCTCGACGGCTGGGGCATGGCGGAGCCCGGTCCGGGCAACGCCGTCTCGCTCGCCCGGACCCCCGTGTTCGACGAGCTGTGGGAGACATATCCGCACACCACCCTCACGGCCTGCGGGCGCGCGGTGGGGCTGCCGGAAGGGCAGATGGGCAACAGCGAGGTCGGACACCTGAACCTCGGCGCCGGGGCGGTCGTGCGCCAGGATCTGATGCGCATCGACGATGCGAGCGCCGACGGCTCGCTCGCCCAGAACGAGGTCCTGCGGACTGCCTTCGCAGGCGCCAAGCGGGTCCACCTGCTCGGGTTGGTCTCCGACGGCGGGGTGCATTCCTCGCTCGATCACCTGCGGGCACTCATCGGGCTCGGGCGCTCACTGGCCGTCAACGACCTGGTCGTACACGCGTTCACCGACGGGCGGGACACGCTGCCGCACGCCGCCTCCGCTTACCTCAGGGAGCTCGATGGCACGGCCGGGGTGCGGGTGGGGTCGGTGCTCGGACGCTACTGGGCGATGGACCGCGACCGGCGCTGGGATCGGATCCAGCGGGCCTACGACATGCTCGTTCACGGCCGCGCCCCACACCGGGCGCCCAGCGGCGAGGAGGCGGTGCTCGACGCTTACAAGCGCGGGGAGACCGACGAGTTCATCGAGCCGACGCTCGTCGGAGCGACCGGGTCGTCGCCGAAGGAGGCGATGATCCGGCCCGCTGACAGCGTGATCGCGTTCAACTTCAGGCCCGATCGCATGCGCGAGCTGACGCGCGCGCTCGCCGAGCCCGGTTTCGGAGAAGGTGGCGAGGGGGGTGAGGATCTGCCCGGCTGGACGGGACGTGGGGGAGCCCCGGCGATCGGGCGCTACGTCACGTTCACCAGCTACGAGGAGGACTGGTCCTATCCCGTGGTCTTCTCCCCCGAGCATCCCGCCACCACGCTGCCGATCGTGCTCGCGCAGGCCGGCGCCACCCAGCTGCACGTGGCAGAGACCGAGAAGTATCCGCACGTGACCTACTTCTTCAACGGCGGCGATGAGGCGCCGCTGGGCGGCGAGCGACGCGAGCTGGTGGCCTCGCCGCGGGACGTGCCGACATACGACCACAAGCCGCAGATGAGCGCGCGGGAGGCCGCGGCGGCGTTCGTCGGCGCCTGGCGCGACGATCGGGATCGGGAGGGTGGGCTTCAGTTTGGGATCATCAACTTTGCCAACGCCGACATGGTCGGCCACACCGGCGTCATCGAGGCGGCGGTCACGGCCATCGAGACCGTCGATCGATGCCTGGGCGAGGTCGTGGCCGCTGTCCACGAGAGCGGTGGGGCGTGCGTGGTGACCGCCGACCACGGCAACGCCGACCACATGCTCGAGCCCGACGGCAGCCCCAACACCGCCCACTCGATGAACCCCGTGCCGCTGATCCTGACGAGCCCGGCCGCCAGCCTGCGAGCGCGGGACGGAATCCTCGCGGACGTGGCCCCGACGGTGCTTGCAGTGCTCGGGATTCAGCAGCCGGCGCAGATGACCGGACGCTCGCTGATGGAGGGCCGCTAGATGCTCTCGCGACGGCTGTTGTCCGGGTTCTTCATCGGCGCAGGGGTCAACCACTTCGTGATGCCGCGCCCGTACGAACAGATCGTGCCGCGGGGATTGCAGCGCGAGGCCAAGCGGCTCGTGCTGATCAGCGGCGTGGCCGAGGTCGCGGGCGGCCTGGGGGTGCTGCTGCCGTGGACGCGTCGTCTGTCAGGGCTGGGCTTGATCGCGCTGCTGGCGGCCGTGTTTCCGGCAAACGTGGAGATGGCGCGCGCGCCCGAGCGCTTCCGCCGCATCCCCCGTTGGGTGCTGTACGCGCGGCTGCCGGTGCAGCCGTTGTTGATGCTGTGGGTCTATCAGGCCAGCAGGCGGTGAGTGTCGTCTCCCGCGCGGCCGGTTTCGACGCTGCTATGTTCGGTTGAGTAGGTCATCGCATCTGGACAGCAAATGTCAACCGCGACCGCTATCAAGATCGCCCCGCCCGAGCAGGAGACCCTCACGCTGGGGGAGCTGCGAGCCTGGCGCGGACTGCTCCGAGCTCACGCCTGCCTGGCCAAGCGGCTCGACGCCGAGCTCGAGCAGGCACACCGCCTGCCGATGAGCTCATACGAGGTGCTCCACCTCCTGCAGGAGGCCAGTGAGGGGCGGATGCGCATGTGCGACCTCGCCGAGCAGGCGCAGCTCTCGCGCAGCGGCCTGACGCGGCTGGTTGACCGCCTGGAGCGCGACGGACTGCTGGAGCGGTGCTCGTGCGCCCACGACGCGCGCGGCTCGTACGCCTGCCTGACCGAGTCCGGCCGCGAGCGGCTCGAAGAAGCCCGCGTGACGCATCTGGCGGTCGTCAGGGAGCACTTCCTCTCGCATTTCAGCGAGAGCGAGCTGAGCACCCTGGCGGACATGTGGGAGCGCATGGCTCCCTGCAACGGCTGCTGAGCCGCCCGGCGCAAGCCTAGTCGTCGGTCTTTCCTCGCTCGCGGTGCCCGTGGCGGCGGTGCAGGTACAGGGCACTGGCGATCGCCACCACCACCGCGATCAGCCCGTAGATGCCGAAGGCTTCGACGACATTGCCCGCCGAATGGCCAAGGAAATAGGCGATCAGGCCGATCGCTGTGGCCCAGCAGACACCGCCGAGCGCGTTCCACACGACGAACGAGCTCCACCGCATGCGCGTGGCGCCGGCCAGCCAGGACGCCCACACGCGCAGGCCGAGCACGAAGCGCCCGAAGAACACCGCCTTGGGGCCGTGACGTTCGAAGAACGGCTCTCCGGTCTCGAGGACGGTCAGACGCTGGTGATGGAAGGCACCGGGTCGCTGCAGCAGCCAGCGCCCGCCCTTGCGCCCGATCGCATAGCCGATGTTGTCGCCGACGATCGCTGCCGCGGCGGCGATCACGATGACGAGCTCGATCCTGAGTTTTCCCTGGCTGGCGAGCACCGCCGCCGCGATCAGGCCGGTCTCGCCCGGCACCGGCAGGCCGCCGGACTCGCTCATGACGATCACGAACAGCAACGGGTAGCCAAACACCTGGACCAGGTGTTTGACATCGAGGATCGAGGCGAGCAATTTACTTGGTGTTTTCCGCGACCAGCTGCTTCAGCGCGGAGGTTGCCTGCTGAACGTCGGAGTAGACGACGTTGCGCAGAACGACCTTGGTGGAGGCGGGGGCGGTGAGCACGATCGCCGCGAGAATCGCCACGACGATCACGAGCAGGGCAAGCAGTGTCAGCAGCAGGCGCCTGCCTCGTCGCCGGCGCCGGGCCGGGGCCGCTGCGCTCGCCTGGACGGCGCGTGCGGGCGCTCGTGCCGGTCCCGGACGCGGACGGCGCGGTGCGTGCGCCTGGGTGGGGGGCGATGCTCCACTCGAGCCCGCTCGGTCGTCGGCGAGAACCCGGTTGCGAGGACCGGCGAGGACGCTCGTCGCGTGCGTGACCGGAGCACTGCGCTTTCCCGCCGGGCGCTTGCCGGGAGCTATGCCTCTGGCGCCGTTGGCCATCGCCCGCCCCATCTCGCGGGCGGTCTGGAAACGGTTGCGCGGGTCGAGCGCGAGGGAGGTCGCGACCGCGTCGGCCAGCTCGCGGGTGACGGCCGCGACGAGCGTGTCGAGCTTCGGCGGCTCCTCCTGCTGCTGCTTGAGTGCGAGCTCGGTCAGCGAGCTCGCCTCGTAGGGCAGGCGCCCGGAGATCAGCTGATAGGCGACGACCCCGAGGGCGTACAGATCGGCGCTGGGACCGGCGTCTTCGCCGCGAGCCTGCTCGGGCGCGAGGTAGGCGGCGGTTCCGAGGACCGAGCCGACCTGCGTGATGCTCGACTGCTCGGTCGCCTTGGCGATGCCGAAGTCGGCCAGCTTGACCTCGCCTTCGCGGGCGCGCAGCAGGTTGCCTGGCTTGACGTCGCGATGAACCACGCCGTGGCGGTGAGCGTAGTCCAGCCCCTCGCACGCCTGCTCGATGATCGCCAGGGCCTCGTCCACCTCCACCCAGCCGTCATCGCGGAGGATCTCCGCACAGGAGGCGCCTTCGATGTACTCCATGACGATGAAGTACTGGCCCGTGCGCTCGTCCTGGCCGGAATCGAAGACCTGCACGATGTTCGGGTGTACCAGGCGCGCAGCCGCCTGTGCCTCGCGCTGGAAGCGCGAGACGAACGTCGGTTCGTCGGCGAGATGCTCGGCCAGGAGCTTGACCGCGACCTGGCGCTCGAGGCGCAGGTCGAGGGCGAGATGGACGGTGGACATGCCGCCATAGCCCAGGCGACCCCCCAGACGGTAGCGCCCGGCGATCTCCACGTCGCTCATTTGGGCCCTTCGTGCACGCCGCCGCCGGCTTCGCCCGGACCGCCGCCGGGCGCACCGCCGCCGTTCGCGCCGTTGCCGTTGCCGTTGCCGCGCCCCGCGCCGGCACCGCTTTCGCCTGCTCCCGTGCCGCCTCCCTGCCCGTTGCCGGCCCCCGGCGGGGTTTCGCCTGCGCCAGGAGCGGGCGTGCCACCTCCCGGGCCGGGGGTGGTGGTCGTCGTTGGAGGGGTTGTCGGCGTGGTGGGTGTGGTCGTCGTCTGGGTGACCGTCGGGGTGGTCGCGGGCGTGGTGGCGGTGGTGGTTTTCGGAGAGGTGTTCGTGCTCGTGGTCTGGACGAGCGGCTGCGCGCACAGGACCAGCGCGCGGCTGCGCAGGTTGGCGATGCCCTGGTGCAAAGTGTTGCGCAGGCCGCTGTCGATGCTTGCCGGAAGCGCGCCGAAGTCCTGCTCGGTCTTGAGGATCGCCGTTTCGGTCGCGCCGCAGCTCCCGTCGCCGCTTTGGGCCGCCTGGGCGACCGCTTCGAAGTCGCTCTGCAGCGGCCCGGCGTTGCCCGTCGGGATCAGCCCGGCGCTCGAGCTGCTGCCGCAGGAGACCGGCAACGCTGCCACCACGCCGAGCAGGCACGCCAGCAGAACGCGCGGGGCAGGGCTCCCGAGCGTGCTCGGATGCCGCGAACCGGACGATGGCGAGCGCGTCGGCATGGTCATTGACCGTACTCCAGGCGCTCGGCGAGCGAGTCCGGCAGGCGCGCCGCGCGGATCGCACCGGCCGCTCCGGCAACGTCGTAGGCGGTGCGGTGAAAGCACGCGGCCATGCCGTCGAGGTCCAGCAGTAGCCATGACGCGCGCGGGTCTCCGTCGCGGGGTTGCCCGACACTGCCGGGATTGAGCAGCCATTCTCCGTCGGTCAGGTCGATCTGCGCGCCCTCGCGCCGGGGTTCGCCGGTAGCGAGCTCGCCCTCGCTGCGCACGAACGACAGCGCCACATGGGAGTGGCCGATCAGGCAGATGCGATGATCCTGACGGTCCAGGCACAGCTCGGCGAGCAGGGCCGAGAGTACGTACTCCCAGACAGGGTCGCGCGGGCTGGCATGGTAGAGGCCCACCGAGTCCTCCTCGCCCTGCGGGCGCAGGCTCTTCAGAAAGGCGAGGTTCTCGGGCGCGATCACCTCGCGTGTCCACTGCGCGGCCATGCTGGCGCCACGGGAGAAGTCATCCAGCGGGATCTCGCCGGTGACCGCCAGATCGTGATTTCCGGCGAGGCACACCGCGGCGTGCTGACAGGCGAGCTCGACGCAGGCGTCCGGATCGGCGCCGTAGCCGACCAGGTCGCCCAGGCACCACAGCTCGGCGGCGTCGCTGGCCGCGACCGCATCGAGCGTCGCCTCGAAGGCTTGCCGGTTGCCATGGATGTCAGATATGACCGCGACCTTCATGCGTGCAGGGTATGAACACCGCCGTTCTCCGGGTGTTCCACGTCCGGCCGCGCTGCAAGCGCGCGGCCAACCCCGGGCGCTCGCCCGGCGCTTGCGGGCACGCCGACGCCGCTACTCCTCCGACCCCGCCTCCGACCCGCCGTACTCGGGCAGGTTCTTGATGCTTTCGCGGGCGAGCCACTTGGAGTAGTTGTCCTCCATCGCGTCGATCAACTCGCGCATGAACCGCGGGGAGAGGTTCACGCGGGAGACGACCACGCCCGGAACCTCCTCGGACTCGACCTCGTGGTCGACGCGCGCGAAGGTGACCGTGAACTCGTAGTCGGAGTGGCTGACGTTCGCAAAGTTTGCGTATACGCCCCCCATGATCTCGGGAGAAAGGTGGATGTTTATGTGGCGCTCGGCGCCTGAGTCTTGGTCGTTCACGTAGCTAGTATCGCAAGCGCCGAACCGAGACCGATGACCGAGCCCTCACCCGACGTCGATCGGGCCCCATCCCCGGGTCCCATGACCGCGGCGCCAGCGCCGCTGGAGGAGCTGCGCGCGGTCGTGCTCGGGGCCGCCGAGGATCTGGCGGGCCCCGGTCGGCGGGCGATCACGTTGGAGCGTCCGCCACGGGTGCAGTTCGGCGACTATTCCACGAACGCCGCGCTGTTGCTCGCACCCGCCCTTGGCGTGCCTCCGCGCGAGGTGGCCGAGCGGCTCGGGGATGCGCTGACGAGACAGCTGGGTGCGAGCCTGGAGCGCTATGAGGTGGCGGGACCGGGCTTCCTGAACCTCTTTCTCGCCGACTCCTGGCTGGCCGGCGCGCTCCGCGACATACTGGGCGCCGGCGAGGCATTTGGCGCTGGAGCGGCCCAAGTGGCGGAACGCATACTCGTCGAGTTCGTCTCGGCCAATCCGACCGGCCCGATGCACGTCGGCCATGCCCGCAACGCCGCCTACGGCGATGCGCTCGCACGCGTGCTCACGTTCCATGGCCACGAGGTCGAGCGCGAGTTCTACGTCAACGACGCGGGTACACAGGTGCGAAAGCTCGGCGAGTCCGTCCGTGCTCTGGCCAGGGGGGAGCCGGTGGCGGAGGACGGCTACAAGGGCGAGTACGTCCTCGAGCTCGTGTCCAGGCTGGCGGATGCCGCGGAAATGGATCCGGCCGAGCTGGGCCGTGCGGCGGTGGCGATCATGGTGGGCGAGATGCAGGACACGCTGGCGGCGTTCGGCGTGAGGGGCTTTGACCGCTGGGCCTACGAGAGCACCCTGCACGAGGGCGATCCGAGCCCGGTCGCGCACGCGCTCGCGATACTCGAAGAGCAGGGACGAACGTACAGGAGCGACGGCGCGCTGTGGCTGCGCACGACCGACTACGGCGACGACAAGGACCGTGTGCTCGTGCGCTCCAGCGGCGAGCACACGTATTTTGCCTCCGACATCGCCTACCACCAGGACAAGCGCGAGCGGGGCTTCGACCGCCAGATCGACGTGTGGGGAGCCGACCACCACGGCTACGTGCAGCGTATGAAGGCCGCCTACCAGGCTCTCGGCGGCGACCCCGACCACCTCGAGCTGTTGATTATGCAGCTCGTGCATCTGGTGCGTGCGGGCGAGCGTGCGCAGATGTCCAAGCGTGCGGGGGAGTTCGTGACGCTAGAGGGTCTGCTCTCGGAGATCGGCGTGGACGCCGCGCGCTGGTATCTGTTGGCACGCTCGCACGACACGACGGTCGACCTCGACCTCGACCTCGCTCGCGAGCAGTCGAGCGAGAACCCCGTCTACTACGTCCAGTACGCCCACGCGCGCATCGTCTCGATCCTCGTCAAGGCAGGCCGCGAGCCCGTGCTGGCGGCCCCGGCGGCGGTTCTCGACGCCGAGCGGGAGCCGCTGGACGCGACCGAGCGCGCTCTCATCGAGCAGCTCCTGGCGTTTCCGCAGGAGATCGCCGAGACGGCTGCCCGGCGGGCTCCCCACCGGATCGCCGCCTACGCCCTGGAGCTCGCCCAGAGCTTCACCGCCTTCTACCGAGACTGCCGCGTGGTCGGCGCGCAGCCGGAGACCGTCGAGTCCTTTCGCATAGCGCTCTGCATCGCCGGCAGGCGCACGATTGCGCGCTGCCTGGACCTGCTGGGGGTGGCCGCCCCCGAGGAGATGTAGCGGGAGCTCAGATGGCCCGGGGAGCTCAGGGGGCCCGGTCGGGGCCTTCGGCCGTCTCCTGCTCGCGCTTCTCCTCGGCGTCTGCACGGTCCTCGGCTCGCAGCAGCAGCGTCAGGATCGCGAGGGCGCCGACGACGACGATGCCGATCACGATCGTCCCGCTGACGGCGATCGGGATCATGGCTCGAACCGTGCGAGGTCGGAGTCCAGGCGGGCGGCGTCCGCCGCGTTGAGCGCCGTTGCCGTTGCGCTGCCTGCGGCCTGGGCGTGGGCGTGGCGGCGCCAGCGCGGCAGCAGCAGCGCGAGCATCAGGAGCAGTGCCAGCACGACGGCGATCGGGACGAGATAGGCGGTCAGATCGAAGCCGTGGGTGCCCGGCAGCCCGAGCACGCTGGGGCCGTACTGGGCGACCAGCGCCCGCTTGATCTGTGGTTCGCTCCGGCCTTCGTCGATCAGACCCTGAATGAAAGCCCGCTCGCGCCGGGCCTGGGGCGATTCGGCGACGTTCAGGGGGATCTTGCAGGTGACGCACATGACCTGGCGCTCGATCGTCGGCAGGGATGGGCGGGGCGAGGGGCCTGCCGCGAGGGCGCCGGAGGGGGTCGACAGCGCGAGGGTCGCGGCCAGCGCAACCAGGATGCCGGGCAGGCCGGCGCGGCGGCGGTGGGCCTGTTCTGCTCTCACGAGCTCTCTGCGAGCGTCACGGCGTGGTTGAGGAATTCCTGTCCGATCTCTCCCCTGGAGATGGCCACGATGTGGCCGCGGCGGTCGATCAAGAAGCTCTCGGGCAGTTGGTCGGTGCCGTAGGAGTGGGCGAACGAGCCATTGTTGTCGCGCAGGTTGGGGTAGCTCAGGTGGTAGTGGCGCACGAAGCTCTGAGAATCGGGGGAGGCGTCGAGGTAGGTGACGCCGAGCACCGTGGCGTCGTGGCGTTCGAGTGTGCCCTGGGCGCGCTCGAGCAGGGGCGCCTCGAGCTTGCACGGTTCGCACCACGAGGCCCAGAAGTTGAGCACCACCACCTTGCCGCGCAGCAATGCCAGCGAGCGCGCGCCGGTCGCGCCGAGCACCGGCATCGAGCGGGTCGCGTCGGGCGCCCGGGGGCGCTGCCCGCTCGCCACGAGCTCGTCGAGCGTCCGGTTGGGCGACTGCGCCGAGACGCCGTAGACGAGCAGCGCAACCACGCAGGTGCCGGCCAGCGTGGCGAGGATCGGCAGGGCTCGGCTTCTCACGGCCAACAACACTAACCGGGCAAGGCATAATGTCTGCCGTCATGCGGCGGTAGCTCAGTTGGTAGAGCGCGAGCTTCCCAAGCTCGAGGTCGCGGGTTCGACCCCCGTCCGCCGCTTGTTGGGCCGGAGGCGAGATCCCACGTCCCGGTGAGCCGCTGCTGAACCCTGCGCAGCCACCTTGCAGGGCTAGAGATATTTGGCAATGGCTTCTTCGCCGTGTTCAGCGAGTGCGATGTCCAGGCGCGCTCGATCGGTGACGAGATCGTAGAGCTCTTGCGTAAGCCTGCGCTGCATGTCGGCGGCGTAACCGGCGCGCTCGTAGTACCGGCTGTCGGTGATCGGCCGTTTCCGTGCTTCTCCGGCTTTCTGGAATCGTTGGGGGCGAAACAGGCCGCGCGTGGCTACGTTCCGGGTGGCCATCAGTCGCAGCGCCTCGAGGATGCTCTCCGGGGTTCCCAGCTGCATGGCCGCCAAGATGATGAGCAGCATCGTCGCGCGTAGCCGCTCCAGAACGACATGTATCTGACGCTTGTCGCGCTGGTTGCTCTTGAGCAGGTACCGGAGGCACCGATCGACGGCTGGAGCATCGAGGAGGCTCCTCAAATCGGGGTGTTCCACCGCCTCACGTATGCCTCCCTTAGCATATAGCACCTTCCTCACAATCGCGTCGTAGTCGAGTTCCATGCTGTGTTCCTTTCGTACGGTTCAGGCGTTTTCCGCCATGTAGCAAGTTTTCGCGCAACAAAAAATGATCGAAGGGGGTTCCGTTTTCAAAAATGGACCAATATTCGAAGAGGATTTTGCTTTCGAGCAGGAGCCGATTTTCGAAAAGGACTTTGTGTTCGTTTGAAATTTTCTTGCCGATGATTTCGTTGCAGGTGAATTCGCTAGATAGCGGGTCGAACATGGGTTTGTTCACCTCTCTGTTTCGTTTTTGCTTGCATTGACTGATATCTAGCTGGCAAGTGGAGCCTGCTGCGGCGGTAAGCGCGAAGATCAGTGCCAGCTGGCGCGTCTCCGTTCTCGTTGCCGGCGTGACCAGTGCCGTTGCGGTCGCGGAGATCGCGAAAATCGCGAGCAGCACGAGTCCGACTATCTTGATGCGTTTCATCACGAATCCCACTTTCTTAGCTCGTCCTTGGTGTGTTTTATGTCTTGCTTTCATAGAGAGAACGCAGGCGATGCCCGCGTTCCAGATGTACGCGTCGATACTGCGAGCCCGGTCCGGCGAAAGGAACCGGCGTTTTTCACTATGCGTGGCCTTGGATCGCCGGAAGATCGCTCGATCTTCAGCCGGTGCGCGCACCAGTATTCAGCCGCATGACTCGCCGGCACGATCGGCTAGAAATGAAAGCGATGGGACCCCAGGCCGATCACCGAGTCCAGAACCTCTTGCGAATCGCCGTGCGCTTCAAGCGAGAACGCGATCGGGCCCGAGACGAACGAGACGAGTTCGCCGCCCAGACGCGCGGCGAACTCAAGGCCAGCTATCCGCTGGGTGGGCAGGGCACCGTGGTGTGGGCGCTCGTGTGGCTGCCGTCGAGGAACGCGAAGGTTGCGGCGAAGGGGAAGCCGCCGTGTGGGCATGTGTGGGGTAGGCGCAGCCCGGTGGGGTGGTAGGCGATCGTCTTGCCGTGGGAGCGTTCGTAGTAGGTGATGTGCATCGGCCCGATGGTCGAGTTCATCTCAACCACGGCGGCGTCGGGGGCTCCCGGCAGGCCTGCGATCACGGGGATGTTTGTGTCGAGGCGCCCCCCGTATGGGGTGGGGGATGCGAGCACGCGGCTGGTGAAGATGAGCTGCGCGGAGACGGGTTCGTTGCCTTCGGCGTAGAAGAGGAGTCCGAGGTGCCCGTCTTGGATCGGGGCCATCCAGGTTGTGATTCGCCCAGTCTCCTGGATGATTTCTGGCACGGCGGGGATCTCGACCAGCGCGCTGCCGTAGCCCATGAGGGAGTCCGGGGAACAGCCTTCCGGTCCGAGGGCTTCGAGGGCGGCCGGTTCGCAGGTGTCGATGCCCAGGCCGCTGGTGATCAAGCCGATGTTGGCCGGGTAGAGCAGGTCGATCGCTGTAAGCGGCGGTGGGACGCGGCCGTGGGGCGTGGCGATCCGGAAGCTGAAGTCGATGGTGGTGCCTGATCCCAATCGCTCCGGTGTGAGCCCGACAGCCAGCTTGACCGACTGTCCCGCCTGCGCCGGTGCGACCATGGACGGGGCCAGCATCAACATGAGGGGGAGGAGGAGACGGGCTCGACGCACGGGCTGTGTCGCCGTTACCAGGCCGGCTTCAGTATGAGAGCGTGCCGGTTGTCTGGATCGTCGCGGCGTAGGTCTTGCGGTCGACCGCGCCGTAGAAGCCGCCCTGACCGTGGGCGTGCGCGTAGCGTCCCGTGCCGTGCGTCACCACCATGTTGCCAGCGAAGCTCACATACACGCTGGAGTGGCCGGGCGCATGGGCTGATTCGTGCAAGACACCGGAGCCGTGCCCGACAAGCGATCCGTTGCGGGTGTAGATGGTGAAGGACGCGGTCACCGTGGCACCCACCTCGAATTGAATCCTCAGGGTCCCGGGCAGGTCTCCCGTCGCGGCTCCTTCATCGACCAGCATCGCCCCCGATTCTCGCGCGTAGTGCAGGTGCGCCGTGTCGGTGACCTTCAAGGCTCGCGCGGCGCGGGCCGAATGGTCGGGGTCGCCCTGTGCGCTGTTGCTGAGGATGCCGAGCGCTATGGCCGCGACGAGCAGCACGGCTGCACGTGTGCGGGCCGGAGGGCTCGTAGGGTGCCATGGCCGGGGCCGGGGGCTTTGGTGAGCTCTCACGCGGAGGTCGTTTGCCATGATCGAAGGCTACGAGGATCCGCTGCAGTCATCTATATGTGTTTCCGACCCTCGCCGAGAGCGCTTGGCTCGGGATCGATCCGAGCCGGTCGAGGCCCTGAGACGGGCGATGGCATGAGCGCGGACGTTGCCGCCCGTTCCTTTCGACCGACTTAGTCGAGAGAGGCGAACTGTGACGATCTCGGGTATGCTGTCCGAGGACTGCTGACGTGGCTGGCTTTACACGAACAGGGGATTCTGGGAGACGATGAGCGCGAAGCACGCGATCTTGGGGCTCGTGATCGAGCGTCCGGGCTACGGCTACCAGTTGGCGAAGCGGCTTCAGGAGCGTTGCGGGGCGTGGGGGTGGGAGTCCTCGGGCGTGTACAGCGCTCTCGACCAGCTCGAGCGCGACGGTCACGTTCGTAGCGTCAGGGAGAAGGGCGGCGCGACCAGTCGAGGCGCGCCTCGTGTCATCTACGAGCCGACCCGCGAGGGTGAGGAGTTCTTCCGGGATTGGATCTTCAAGCCGACTCCACCGAGCCCCGTGCGCCAGGAGCTGGATCTCAAGATCCAGGTGGCCGGCCCGGAGTTCCTGCCGCGGCTCATCGAGCAGACGTGGGCTCAGGAACAGCAGTGCGTCGATGATCTGAGGATTCTCGCCGGCGCGATGCAGCCACCCGCTCCCGGCACCACACGGACGTGGCGTGAGGCTGCCCCGTTGCTGCAGCGGGATGCCGAAATGAGGCTGCTGCGGGTGCGGATCCAGTGGCTGCACGACGTGCGGGAGGTCATGCAGCAGATATTCGGCGAGTCCGACGGCCCGCGGCTGAGATAGGTTGTCGTCGATGGCTCCGCTGCTGTCGCTTGAGGGGGTGTGCAGGAGCTACTGGCGCGGGTCGCACGAGACGGTTGTGCTCGCGGAGGTCTCGTTGGACGTGCACGCGGGGGAGTTCGTAGCTGTATGGGGTCAGCGAGGCGCTGGCAAGACCACGCTCGCGATGATCGCCGCGGGGCTGGAAGCACCGGAACACGGCCGTGTGTCCTTCGCCGGGCGTGATCTGGCGAACGTGGCGCGTGGCCGGGAGCCGCATCTTCACCAGGGCATCGGTTGGGTACAGCGCATGGGCCCGCGGAACGGCGAGCTCCGGACGTCCATCGACTATGTGGCCTTGCCGTTGCTCGGCAGGCACTCTCCGCGCAACGCCCGGCGGCGCGCAACCGCGATGCTGAAGCGCCTCGCTGTCGCGGATTGCGCCGGGGAGCGCTGGGAGAGTCTGACCGACGGGGAGCGGACCCTCGTTGCGCTGGCCCACGCCCTCGTGCGGGAGCCAAAGCTTCTCGTGGCAGACGATCCGACGGCGAATCTCAACGTGCTGCAGCGCGAGGAGGTCACGGGCCTGTTGCGGCGGGCTGCCGATGAGGAAGGTCTCGGCATTTTGATAACCGTCCCCGATGTGCCCGAGGCTGCCTATGCCGACCGGATCGGCTCGCTGAGTCACGGCCGCCTCACAGTGTCCAGGGAGCCGCCGAACGGTCATGCCAACGTGATTGACTTTCCCGGCAAGCAGCAGTCCGCGTAAGTGCTGGAGCTGCGCGAGCTCGTCAAGCGCTACGCGGTGGGTGACGCGGCGCCGGTCAACGCCGTCGATGGCGTGTCGTTGTCGATCGCGGCAGGGGAGCTCGTGGCGTTGTACGGGCCGAGCGGGTCGGGCAAGACCACACTGCTGATGATGACCGCTGCGGTGCTGCGGCCCGACAGCGGGTCGGTTCTCGTCAGCGGGCGGGAGGTCTCCGGGCTTTCCGCCCGTGAGGCTGCGCGCTATCGCATGCAGGACCTCGGGTTCGTTCGCCAGTCGCTCGAGCTGCTCCCAGGCGCGAGTGCGCTCGACAACGCCGCACTGAAGCTGATGGGCGAGTTTGTCGGCGTGCGGGAGGCCCGGCGGCGTGTCGAGCCGCTGCTTGTCCGGCTCGGGCTCGAGGGGAGGATCGACCATCGCGCAGAGCAGCTGTCGATGGGGGAGCGTCAGCGCGTGATGATCGCGCGGGCGCTCTCGAATGACCCGAAGCTCGTGCTCGCCGATGAGCCGACGGGCAGCCTGGACACCGAGCGGGGACGGGAGGTGCTCGCGCTGTTGAGCGAGCTCTGTCGTGAGCGCGGGATCGCGGTGCTGCTGGTCACCCACGACCCCGAGGCAGCGTCATACGCCGATCGCGTCCACACGCTGCGCGACGGACGCCTCACCGACGAGCGGCCTGACAGACTCGCTCCGGCGAGCCTGTAGTGACGAGTGCCGGTGGCGCCAGGATGAAGCCGGCGGGCATCCTCCACCTGTACCGCGTGCGCATGCGCTCCAGGTTCGTGCAGGAAGGCCTCGCCGTCATCGGGATCGCTGTCGGCGTCGCGCTGCTGTTCGCCTCCCAGGTGGCGAACACGAGCCTCAATGGTTCGGTCGGGCAGCTGACGAGCGGGCTCGTCGGACAGTCGCGACTCCAGCTCGAGGCTCGCGGCCCCAATGGGTTCCCGGAAGGGCTGCTCGGCGAGGTGCAGCGACTCCCCGGAGTTCGCTCGGCCGCGCCCGTGCTCGAGGCCCAGGCGAACGCGCTCGGCCCGAGCGGCAGCGAGCCGGTCTATCTGATCGGCGCGGACCCGCGCTTCGTTCGCTTCGGCGGGACGCTGCTGAGGCACTTCAGCGCCTCGCTGCTCGCGCGCCAGCACGCGCTCGCGCTCCCGGCGCCTGTCGCCGAACATATCGGAGCCAGTGCGTTGCAGGTCATCAAACTCCAGATCGGCGCGAGCACGGTGCCGGCTCTGCTCGGCATCACTTTGCAGGAAGTCAACATCGGTGCGCTGGCCAACAGTCCCGTTGCACTCGCGCCACTCGCGTACGCCCAGCAGCTTGCGGGGATGACCGGGCGTATCTCCCGCATCTTCGTGCAGCCGGAGGCGGGGCAGGATCGCGTTGTGCGAGCCGCGTTGGTGAGGCTCGCGGCAGGACGCGTGAACGTGGAGCCGGCGAACTACGACGCCGTGCTGTTCGACAGCGCGGCGGCGCCCACGGAGCAATCGACAGCCTTGTTTGCCGCTATCAGTGCGCTCGTCGGGTTTCTGTTCGCGTTCAATGCGATGCTGCTCACCGTCTCTGCCCGACGGTCGCTGATCGCGGACCTGCGCCTCGACGGCTATAGCCCTTGGACTGTCATCGAGGTCTTGCTGTTCGACGCCTTGATCCTGGGCGTGGTCTCATCATTGCTCGGCCTGGGACTTGGAGATGAGCTGTCGCTGCGCCTATTCCATGCGAGCCCGGGCTACCTGTCGTTCGCCTTCGCGGTGGGCTCGCAGCGGATCGTGACTTGGCAGAGCATCGCGCTCGCCGTCTCGGGCGGGATGCTCGCCGCTTGCGTCGGCGTGCTGACGCCTTCTCGCGATATCTTTGCCGGGCGACCGCCCGCCGCGACGCAGCGCAAGCGAGTCGCCCTCGGCGACTCGCGGATCATCCTCTATGCAGGTCTCGGGTGTCTGACGTCGACGACCGCGATTCTTGTCTTCGCCCCTCAGGCCGCCGTTGTCGGAGCGATGAGCCTGACCGGTGCGCTGCTGTTCCTGCTTCCCGGTCTGGTGCGCGCGATGCTCCTGCTCGTGGAGCGGGTTACCGAAGGTGTGAGGGCCAGGGCACCATTCGTCGCGGTCGCCGAGTTGCGCTCGACATGGTCGCGGACGGTCGGGATTGCAGCGACCGGTGCCGTGGCGGTGTTCGGTAGCGTCGCGATCCAGGGCGCACATGCGGACCTGCAGCGCGGCCTGGATCAATCCGCACGCGATGTGAGCAGTCCGGCCGAGGTGTGGGCCTTCCCGCCAGGGAACAGCAACCTGCTCGCGACCGCCCCGTTTCCCCCGGGCGCGGCTGGGATGCTCGCGCGCCTCCCCGGCGTCCAATCGGTCTGGATGTACCGCGCCGGCTTCCTCGACTTCGGCGATCGTCGGGTATGGGTGAGCGCCCAGCCCACCGCACAGCGCGAGATGGTCTTTCCTCACCAGCTCGTGCAGGGCAGCCTCGCAGTGGCGAGCAGCCGGGTCCGCGAAGGCGGCTGGGCTGTGATCTCAAAGGCGGTGGCGAGCCAGCACCATCTCCACCTCGGCGGGTCGTTCACGCTGCCCTCCCCTCGACCGATGAGCTTCCGCGTCGCCGCGTTGAGCACGAACGTCGGGTGGCCGCCCGGGGCGATCATCATCAACGCCGAGAGCTACGCGAAGGCATGGGAGAGCAACGACGCGAGCGCCTATGAGATCGTGACCACGCCTGGAACCTCCTCGCGCGCAGTGCGCCGCGAGGTCGAAGAGGCGCTCGGTCCGGCCTCGGGATTGCAGGCCCGGACCGCCGGGCAGCGTGAAGACGAGCAGCGGGCAGCCAGCCGTCAAGGGCTACAACGGCTGAGCGAGATCTCCACGCTCGTGCTGGTCGCGGCCGTATTGGCGATGGCCGCGGCGATGGGGAGCATGATCTGGCAGCGACGCCCACGACTGGCACGGTTGAAGCTCGACGGGTTCAGCGACCTCGCGGTGTGGCGTACGCTCCTGTTCGAGAGCGTGCTGGTCGTCGGCTTGGGCTGCACGGTCGGCGCGGTGTTTGGCCTGTACGGGCAGCTCCTCGGAAGCCGCGCGATCCTGAGCCTCACCGGCTTTCCCGTCGTGTTCTCCTTTGGGATCGTTCTTGCTCTGGGCAGCCTTGCACTGGTCACAACCGTCGCGGTCGTCATTACCGCGATCCCCGGATATTTCGTCGCCCGCGTGCGTCCTGCGGTGGGCCTTTCGAACTAGCAAACCCCTTAAAAATAAGAACGATTCCATGTTCTAGGCCTTGTAACCCATCGCCCCTGAGCCCTGGCCAGCTATGGGCGCTCGGGCAGGCGGCGATACGCGAGTTGTTCTGGGGGCTGCGCACCGTCTCGACGGAGATCGAGCGATGGCGCATCCATGCGCAGCGGATCCCCGACCCGGCGATTCGCGCGGATGCGCTCTACGTGTTGAATAACAAGCGCACACACATCCACGGCGCAGCGCTGTTCTGGACTCTTCCCCGTCGACGCAACTATGATCTCCTGCGGCTGCTCGTGGCCTACGAGCTGATCTGGGATCTCCTCGACAACCTGAGCGAGAGCGCCGCGGCCCATGGACACACGGATGGGCGCGCCCTGCACCTCGCAATCGGCGAGGCGATCGACTCCAGCGGGTCGATCTCCGATTACTACAGCCACCATCCGTGGCGCGACGACGGCGGCTACCTGCGCTCCCTCGTGGAAGCCTGCCGGCTCGGCTGCAAATCGCTGCCCTCGTATCCACTTGTCCGCGAGCTCGCGCTCGGCGAGGCAAAGCGCGCGCAGGTGCTCGCGCTCAACCACCACCCCGACCCGACCCATCGCGACGCTGAGCTCGAGCGATGGGTTGCCGGCCAGTACCCCGGGCAGCGATGGGCGAGCTGGTGGGAGCTGTCTGGCGCCGCGAGCACGCCGCTCACGATCCACGCCCTCCTCGCCCTCGCGGCCGAACCGGCCTGCTCGGAGGGCGAGATCGCACGCACCTACGCTGCGTATTTCCCCTGGCTCTCGGCCACAACCACGATGCTCGACAGCTACGTCGACCAAGCCGAAGACATCGAGACCGGAGATCACCGCTACATCGCCCACTACCCCGACCAAGAACGTGCGCTACGCAGCATCCAAGCACTCGTTCGACGCTCGCTTCTCGAAGCGCGGTCACTGCGCAACGGGCACAGGCACGCGGTGATCGCCGCCGCGATGGTCGCAATGTACCTCTCCAAGGGCACCGCGAGAACGGTGCAGCTGCGTGGTGGCACCTGCAGCTTGATACACGCAGGCGGCTCGCTCACCCGGCTGCTGCTCCCGATCCTCCGGGCATGGCGCATCATCTACGGCCAACGCTCAGCCTGAGCGGAAGGCCGGATCCACCGGCTCGATCGGAGAACACGAGGAGAACAGGGTTCAATATCGATAGTTAGAACTAAATAGTAAGCGCAGCCCTATCCATATGTGTGCGCCGCGGTCATCATCGCGCCGTCGTGACCAAGGCCGCCAACATCCCACACCCCGATCGCCCGCCCGACCAGGCCAGCCCTCCCGGCAGCGGCCGCGGCGGCTGTATCGAGCTCTCCTCGAACCAGATCAGCCTGATACTCCGTGCAGCCCTGGACGCCGGCAACATCCCCTTTCTGCTCTCGAGGCTCGACGCTGTACGGTCGCTCACGCCAGCCCAACGGAATGAGAACCCACGACTGTCCAGCTCGTTGCTGTCTGGCCTGGCCGTTCTGGCATGCCTGCCGGTCGACGGGAGCTTCCTCGGCGTCAACGAGCTGGCCGAGATGCTCGACATGACCAAGAGCACCACCCACCGCTACCTACAGACGCTGTTGGCGGCTGGTCTAGCGGTGCGTGACCCGAGCACGCGCCGATACACGCTCGCGCGATGAGCACGCCTGTCCGAACTCGCAACCCGGTGCTCGTGAGATCGACCGTCTGAGCATGATCGAGGTTCGAGAAGTTACGATCACGCTGAGTGACGCGCAAGTCGCTCATGTGCTGCACAAGGTGTCTGAGGAGCCAGGGTTGGCCTCCTTGTTCGCCGGTCTGAGCGACCCGCAGACTCTGCGCAGGGCGTTGCTGGGATCGGAGAATCCTCAGCACTCGCGCGTCCTGCTGCAGGCGCTGCTCGTTCTAGCCGCGTTCCCCACGAATGGCAGCAAGCGACGGCTTGCCGACGTGGCCCGGCAGCTCGATCTCGCACCAAGCAGCGTTCACCGCTACGCCGCCACCTGGGTGGCTGCCGGAGTGCTGGAGCAAGACCTCCGCTCACGCCGCTACGGACGCGCAAAGCGTCACGCGACACGTGGTGGGAGCCACGATGTGTGCTGAGGACGGAGCTCGCGGCGCAGTACCCCAGGAGGACCGGGTGGCCCTGGCTCTCGACTCGCAGCGACGCTGATGACCGTCCGCTCGTGCACAGCTGCGCGAATCGCCCTAGCGTGAGCGCTGCGCGGCGATCGCGCCGCTCGAGCTTGGCGCGACGCTGGCGGCCCACTTCTCGAAGAGCTTCTCGGTGGCGGCCACGTCGAGGGGACGGGCGAACAGGAAGCCCTGTCCGCTGTCACAGTTCTCGTCGCGGAGCAGCGAGAGCTCGTGCTGCTCCTCGATCCCCTCGGCGAACGTCTCGATCGCGAGCGCCTTGCCGAGTTGCACGAGGGTGTGGATCAGCGTCTCGCCCTCCTTGTTCTCCCGCATTCCGGCGATGAACGACCGGTCGATCTTCAACGCGTCGACCGGGAACCGCTGCAGATGGGCGAGCGATGAATAGCCGGTCCCGAAGTCGTCGATCGCGATGCGCACGCCCAGCTGCTTGATCGCGGTGAGCCGGCGAGCGGTCTCCTCGGCGTTGCGCATGAGCGTCGTCTCGGTGATCTCGATCGTCAGCGCCGTCGGCTGCAGACCGCTGTCAGAGAGCGCTTCCTCGATGTCCGTCACGAGCTGATCGGTGTCGAGTTGGCGTCCCGAGACGTTGACCGCCATGTCCATGTTGTGCCCGGCCGCTCGCCACGTGGCTCCCTGGCGGCAGGCCTGCTCGAGGACCCACTTGCCGATCTCCACGATCATCCCTGTCTCCTCGAGTAGCGGGATGAAAGCGTCCGGCTGGACGAGACCGCGAACAGGATGGTTCCAGCGGATCAGCGCCTCTACGCCGTTGGGGCTCATGTCGCTGAGGTCGAAGGTCGGCTGGTAGACGAGGAAGAACTCGTCGCGCTCGAGCGCCTCGCGGAGGTCCATCTCGAGTTCCATGCGCGCCTGCAGGGTGTCCTGCATGTCGGTGTCGAACACCGTGTAGCGGTTCTTGCCGTCCCACTTCGCCCGGTACATCGCGATGTCCGCATCGCGCAGAAGCTCCTCGGCGGACGTCTGCTCGCCCGCCGCGATCCCGATGCTCGCGGTGATCGTCAGACGAGTCTCCTCATCGACACCGAGTTTGAAGGGGTGCGCGAGCGCCTCGAGCAGGCGCTCGGCGATGAGCTCGGGCCCGGCCGCCAGGGAGACCTCCTCTGAAATCACGATGAACTCGTCTCCGCCCAGGCGCCCGACCGCGTCGGCGTTGCGGACGACTCCTTGGAGCCTCGCGGCCACCGCGCGCAACAGCTCGTCGCCGACCGGGTGACCGAGCGTGTCGTTGATGCTCTTGAAGTTGTCCAGGTCGATGAACAGCGCCGCCACCGGCGTCTGTCTGCGAGCGGAGCGTGCGAGCATCTGCTCGACGCGATCCAGGATCAGCGTGCGGTTCGGCAGCCCCGTCAGCGCGTCGTGCGTCGCCAGGAACGCCAGCTCCTCGTCACGGCGAGACAGCTCTTCGTCTTTGCGCTGGCGCTCGATCTCAAAGTGCTCGCAGATGCGAAGCAGGCTGAGCTCGAGGCTCATCTGCACCATGCTCAGGGCTTGGGAGAGCGTGCCGGGAGCGGACGCCAGATCAGCGGCGCTCTCGCGCAGGACGTCTGCCATCACGTTGCGCCAGAGCAGGCAGCGTCGGGTCACCTCGTTCAGCGACGCCGCGCGGTGGGCGGCGAGCTCCCCGAAGATCGTCGAGATTTCCCGGGCGGCGTCGGCGGTGACCTCGAGACCCTCGCCGGCGATCCAGCGAGACACCGCGAGCGTCGACCCGGTGCAGATTCGTTCGAAGCTGTCCTGAACCAGCGCATCGACGATCTCGCCCGATCCGGCCGTGCGGGTGACCGTTTCCCTCAGCACGTCCTCCGCTCGCGCCTTGAGCGCCTCACCGAGCCGAGCGAGATCCTCCGGAGGCTGCTCCAGCAAGGCGGACGGCGGGAGCGGCGCGCGTATCCCGTTCTCTTGCGCGCTCGAGTGTTGAGCTGGCATCTCAACGCAACAGATCGGCAGCCACCCGGGGTTCCATTAGGTAAACCTAGGATTGCAAGCAAGGCGCCAATGTCCACCGGCGAGCTCATGCCCGAGTGGGCCATGAGCTCGCCGCCGTCCCCCGCCCCTACTTCCGTGGGCAGGGGGCCCTGTAGGTGACGGGCACCGTCTGCGGAGCCAGGCCGCCCAGGCCGGCGAACAGCAGTTCCGACTTGAGTGGAAAGCCGCCCTTGGGGCACCTCTTCGGCTCGGTGCCGTAGTAGACCGTCTTCTTTCCCTTCCTGTATGCCGCGCCGACGGTCACTTTGACCGACAGCACCGACGCGTCCGGGGCGCCCGGCACCGTTTCGACAAGCGGCACCGCGGTGATGAACTTCTGTGCGTAGGAGCCGCCAGAGTTGACGTAATGGCCCGGGGAGATGAATTCGAGCGCCACTGGCGAGCTGCCCTGCGTGTAGAACTGCAGGGCGCCTCCTGGTGCGAAGAAGCCCTTCACCGACGTCTTCTCAGCGACGCGTTCACTGCCGAAGGCGACCACCCCCACGGCTTCGCCCGCGATGGTGATTTTGGACTTGGGCGAGCAGGCGCTCGGACCGGTCTTTTCGAGCGCCGCCGGCGAGCAGGTGGCAAAGCCCTTCGTGTTGATCCTGCTGCCTGCAGGGGTGAAGAAGTTGACCCCGATCAACGGCGCTGGAAAGCCGCCATATTCGGTTCCCGAGATCCTGTATTCGATCTTCAGGGCGGTGCCGGCGCCGAGGATGTTGCCCGTGTGGGGGAATCCCGGGATCGGAACGGCCACCGCTTTGAACGTCACCGCTGGCGCCGCGGATGCACAGACCGGCTGGCACAGAACCACCAGGCCCAGCAGCGACAGGCAGACGGATGCTTTACGCATCGGATGTTCCTCCTCCTCGTTGGACGGTCCCACCTCAATTCCGATCGTCCATATCAATAAATATATTCTTATGCCTATAGAACACGTCGAGCCGGTGTTTGTTGCGGCTGGGCAACCGGCTGAGCGGCCCGAATCGGATCAGCGCCCGCCGAAGCGCCGCCGCCGGATGCTGAACTCCGCCAGGGCGCGCTCGAGCGCCTCGCGGGTGAAGTCCGGCCACAACTCGTCGCTGAACACCAACTCCGAATATGCCGACTGCCACAGCAGGAAGTTCGACAACCTGCGCTCGCCGCCCGTGCGGATGACGAGATCCGGATCCTGCATGTCCGGTGCGTAGAGGCACCGCCGGAAGTCATCCTCGCTGTCGCCGCGCAGGCGCCTGGCCGCGTCCACGATCTCGGCACGGCCGCCGTAGTTGACGGCCACGAACAGCGTGATCAGCCGGTTCTTCGCGGTGAGCGCTTCGGCTCTGGTGATCGCTTCCAGGAGATCCGGCTCGACGCCCTCACGGCGGCCGATGAAACGCATGCGCACCTGGTGTCTGTGCAGTTCGAGCGCCTCGCTGGCAATCCGCTGGGCGAGGACTGAGATCAGCTCGCGTACCTCCTCGACCGGACGCGACCAGTTCTCGGTCGAGAACGAGTACACGGTCAGCTGCTCGATGCCGAGCTCCACGGCGTCGCGCAGCCGCGCCTTCAGTGTGTCCGCGCCGGCGTGGTAACCCTCGTTGACAGACACATTGTGCGCGCGCGCCCAGCGCCCGTTGCCGTCGGTGATGATCGCGACGTAGCGCGCTCTCGAGGAGCGCGGTCGCGCCTCGAGACCATCGGTCATCGCCACGCCCTGCGATGGTTGCCCTTGCGATGCTGGCCCCTGCTCGTCTCCGGGATGCGCCGGTCTCGCAAGCGGAGCCGCTTGGCAAAGCGCCAGATGTGCATGACGGCGAGCGTCGGCGTGATGAGCGGTCGGAGCTCTCCCTCGATCCGCCTCTTGACGGGGCCGGCGAACTCGCCTCGCGCGGACGGCGCGGAGGTGTAGTAAGCCACGGAGCCCACCAGGAGCATGACATGGTGGGCTCCGTTGGGCAGCTCACGTGCCCGTTCAGCCGCATCCTCCGCCACGGCAGCCAGCTCGCACACAAGCAGGTCGCGATCCTCGTACTGCTGTATGTAGCCTGGCCTGCCCGCACCGATGTCGCGCTCGCGGTCGATGAGGCTGTCGAGCATCGTGGTCAGCGCGGAGATGGACAGGTAGACGGCATCGATACCCCGCGCAGTTGGATGCGTCATGTGCTCGTCGGTGGCGGCGGCGATCAGGGCGTGCAGCGCGAGCACCGACGCCTCGGCGCCCGCGAGAAACTCTCGTGGCTGGAGTGCCGTGCCTTTCGCCTCGCGGCTCGCCCAGTCCTCGAGTTGCTCTCTCCCCACGCGCAGCGCAGCGTGCTCACGGGTCTGCGCCTCGGCGCATCGCACCGCGGTTCGCTGCACGACATCCGCGATCGTCCCTGCGGCTGGCAGCTGGGCGAATGCGCCCCTCACCGCGGTGACCAGCGCTTCGAGATAGCCGCCGTCGGCCGATCGGGGGTGGTAGCGGTAGTAATCGTCCGCGGGCTCCCGCGAAGGTGAGACGGCATCCCTGAAGGCGAGAAACAGCTGGCGACCGTCACGTAGCGCGTCCTGCGCCGGTGACTCGGTGAGACCGTCCAAGTAGTCGTAGAGAACCTCCAGCGCGACGATCGCCGTCACCGCATTTGCGCGATGGGAGCGCGGCGCAACCGTGGCGAGCATGGCTGCGACCTCGGCGTTGAAGCGCTCTTCGCTGAGCTTCGCCAGCGCCAGCGCGCGGAGCACAGGATCGCCGATTGCAGCGGCGCATCGTGCCCAGCGCCTCAGCTGTGCGCGGACGAGGGGCGCGGTCACCAGCCAGTAGCGCGCGTTCGCGATCAGGAGCGCCAGGATCGCACGTGCCATGAGCCGGCGATCGCGGAACGGCGATCCCGCCTTCGCGCGCCCTGGAGGCCGCCCGTCCAGTATCGGCCGTCGCGATGTCAGAAGGGGTGAGTCAGTCATCGAGTGTGAGCGCCGGGGAAACGCGCGCGGCCAACCAGGTTGGAACGGCCTCGATCGCAAGCACCATCACGATCACCAGCGCGAGGGTTCCGAGTGGATGCCAGCCCGTATCGATGCTCGCCACCGGAAACCCGGTCGTCCGCTTGAGGTAGGCGTCGATCACCACCTCGCCGTAGATCCCCGCGAGCGCGCCGGTGAGACAGCCGGCACCCATCATCAGGACCGATTCGGTGACCAAGACGCGGCGCAGGCGTGCGGGTCTCACACCGGACAATCTCAGTCCCGCGAGCGACATGCGCCGCTGCCAGATGCTCGAGCCCAGCGCCGCGGCCATGGCCAGTACGGCTGCCAGCAGCAGCAGCGTCGAGATCTCACCGAGTTGGCTCAGCCCTTCGTTCGCCGAGGCATCGATCTTGGCTTCACGTGCCTTCCTGGTCAAGACTTCGAGCCCGTTGCCGGGACCGAGCTGGCGCTCGATCGCAGCGCTCACTCCCTGCACATCGGCTCCAGGAACGAGATCGACGCCGAGAGCCGATGGTGCCGAGATTCCCCACGCACGCCTGTAGTCGGCGGCTCCCATGAGGATCGCCCCGGGGCTCCAGCCGAAGTTCGTCGTCGTCGCGGCGATCCTGAAATGCAGATCGCCGGTCGGCGTGGGCAGCGTCAGGCTGGCCCCGACGCTCACGTGGTGTTCGGCGGCGAGCTGCGCTGATACGGCGATCCATCCTCCTTCCTGCAGCCGGACGACTGCGGTGGTCAGCCCCCCGTCGATGATCTGCCCGTTCAACAGCTTCGGGTGGGTGTTCGGGGGCCAGGCGATGATCCACAGGCGTCGGGCGCCGAAGTCGAGGTAGCTTCCCTGGAAGCTGTGCACGCTTGCCGCCCCCGGCAAACGGGCGATGTCCTCGGTCAGACGGCCTGGTGGGAAGTCGAGGGTCGCCTGATTGTCCGAGGGATTCAGCAGCCAGATATCTGCGCTGCCGGCGTAGTTGGCGGCGTAGTTGGCGATCCCCCGCAACAGATCGTGGCGCGCGCCGCCCAGGGCAACGCTTCCAAACAGCGCAACCGCTCCCGTCGAGGCGAGCGCCAGCGAGCGCAGGGTCGTGGCCCGCAACGACGTGAGGGCAACGGGAAGAATGGTCAGCCTCTGCCAGCGACTCGCGAGCATCGCGCCGACGCGCAGCACGCCGGCGAACACCAGGGGAACCATGAGGACGGTCGCCAGCGCGAGCACGCCACTGGCGATCAGCACGAGCGATGGCGCGAGAGCCAGCACCGCGGTCGTGAATCCCAGCAGGCTCACGGCGGCCAGCGACAGACGCAGCTGGGTGCGACCGGCGAGCGCGTTGCCCGGCACCCCCTCCTCGTGGTAAACGGCGTCCAGGGCGCGGCCGCGACGCAGATCGAGCAGCGGCACCATCGACGCGAGGCACGTCGCCATAACGCCGCCGAGGAGCGACAGCAGCAGTGGCCCCACGCCTATCACCGTGTGGGTGCCGAGCGTGAAAGCCGGAGTGAGGTAGCCGGGCGATTGACGGAACACTCCCAGCGACAGCGCGTATCCGAGGAGCATTCCCACGAGCGAGGCGGTGAGACCCAGGCAGAGGGCCTGGAAGATCACCATCTGCACGATCGCGCTTCGCTTGGTCCCGATCAGGCGCAGATCGGCGATCACCTGGCGTCGCTCGGGGACGGTCAGCAGCATCGCGTTGAAGGCGAACAGGAGGCCCAGGAACACACTGATGGCGGCGAATATCGCGCTTGCCTGGTCGCTCGGGCCCAGCGCTCGGCGCAGCAGCGTGACGTCGTCGTCGGCCTTGGCGACGGTGAGTCGTGCCCCGGCGAGCCTTCCCAGCTCGGCGTGCACCGTCGCTTCGCGACCGGGCTCGGTCTCGACGAGGATGCGCGTGATCCGCCCCGGCAGGTCGGCGAGCGCCTGCAGGCGCTCCAGCGGCATGACCGCCACGCGGGCCTGCGACAGCTCACCGGCCGCTTCCTCTCCGAGCACGGCTGTGACCGCAAGCGACTCTGCTCGTCCGCGCAGCCTCAAGGACACCTCGTCTATCCCCTGCGCGTCCGCGTGCCCGATGCCAAGCTGATCGGCGGTCGCCCGGCTGACGCTGATCCCGTCTGTCGAGAGGGCAGCGATCGGCAGGGTGTGAGCCAGGCCCTCCAAAGTTGACAGACCGATGCTGGTTCCCGCGATGTCGATCGCCGCATGGCGCCCGTTCGGGGCGACGATCGTCGCTGTCTGCTCGAGCAGCGGTGCCGCCCGCCTGACCCCCGGCAGATGCTGAACGCGCGCGAGGAGACCTTGGTCGAAGCCGTGGTCGTCGCGTGCTCGCAGCTGTAGGTTTGCCGCACCCACGACGGCGTGAACCACCTGGGCAGCCGAGCCCGCGATGCTGCTGCTTGCGACCGTGACGGCGAACACGAGCGCCACCGCGATCGCGACGCCGAGGCTCGCCAGCAGCTCTTGGACCGCGTGTACGCGCAGTCTTCTGCGGTAGAGGTACACGAGTACCGCGGGGCGCATGAGCGCCCTCGGTTGCGAAGGCTCCACTGCGCCACGGGTGCTCATCCCGATGCCGGCGGGGCGTTGGGAGCGGCCGCGGAGCTGCCGTTGTCGCGGTGCACGTGAGCCTCGCTGAGCTTGCCGTCGCGCAGGGTGCAGCGCCGGTCGGCGATCCTCGCCGTCTCAGGGTCGTGGGTTACCAGCAGCACGGCTGCCTCGCGCTCGTGGGCGATCGAGTGCAGCAGCACGACGATCTCCCTGCTGCGGATGCTGTCCAGGTTGCCAGTCGGCTCGTCAGCCAGGATCAAGTTCGGCTTGCCGGCGAGGGCGCGCGCAATCGCGACGCGCTGGCGCTCGCCGGCCGAGAGCTCCCCCGGGGTGTGCCCGAGGCGATCGCCAAGGCCGACGCGCTCCAACCATGGAATGGTGCGTGCCTGGGCCTCGCGCAGCCTGGTCCCTCCGAGCAGCAGCTTGATCGACGCGTTCTCCAGCGCGGAGACCCGAGGCATCAGATGGTCGCGCTGGTAGATGAACCCGACCTCACCGAACAGGTAGTCGCAGGCCTCGCGCTCGGACAGCGTCGACAGATCGCGCCGGCCGTAGCGAATCACGCCGTGCTCCGGCTTTAGCAGCGCAGCTATGAGCAACAGTAGGGTGGTCTTCCCCGAGCCGCTCGGCCCCTGCAAGGCGACCATCTCGCCCGGCTGGACGACCATGCTCACGCCGTCGACCGCACGCACCTTCTCGCTCGCTCCGCGGTAGTGCTTGACCACCCCCTCGAGCTCGAGCACGCGTCTAGGCCGCCGAGAGAAGCCTGCTCGGATGCTCCCCGACCATCACGCCGGACGGCGAAGGCGCACTACCGGCGCGAGCTCGCGCGGCGGTCTGCCATGCAGCTCACCGTCACTCAGCGTCACCGCGCGAGCGCCCGAGAGGCCGGTGGACTCTCCGGTGCTGCTCAGCACCGTGATGCCTTCCTGGGCGAGTGACTGCAGCAGCATGAGGATCTCATCTCGGGCGAGCAGATCGACGCCAATCGTGGGCTCGTCGATCAGCAGCAGGCGTGGCTGCAGCGTGAGCGCGCGGGCGATCGCCACGCGAACGGCTTCCCCGCTGTCGAGTTCGCTCGGCCTGAGCTCCGAGCAGCGTTCGACTCCGGCACACGCGAGCGCGGCGCGGGCACGGCTGACCGCCAGCGACGGCAATACCCCCCTGGCGTATTGGCCGATTGTCAGATGATCGAGGACCAGCCCTCCCTCGCTGGGCCGGAATGTCTTGCGGCAGTAGCCGATTCCGCAGCCCAGCATGTCCCCGCAGCGCCCTGACAGGTCGCGGCCATCGAAGCAGACCACGCCGGCGTCAGGAGCCTCGATCCCGGCCGCTATGCGCAGCAGCGTCGAGCGGCCGGAGCGTCGCAGGCCCCACACGCTCACCAACTCGCCGGCCTCGACCTCCAGCGACACGTCCGCCAAAGCCACGCGCTGATTGGCGCCACGGCCGTAGCGCTTGGCTACGTGCCTGAACTCGAGCAGGCTCATCGCCCCGGGACCCTGTCGGCGGCCAGGGCCTTGAACTCGCGGCGGGCGTACTCGACCCAGGGGAGCTTCGCTTCCATCGCCAGGCGACCCTCCTCGGATACCAGTCGGGATGCAAGACCGGATGCGGTGTCGAGCGGCGCGGTGGAGGGCGCTGCGACGGGCGTCTCGCCCGCTTCATCCAGGCAGGCCTCGCCGTAGCGCTCGATGATTTCCAGCGCCATGTCCGGCTCGTGCGCCAGGACGGCGAGTTGTCGCGCGAACAGCCGCGAGCGACGAAAATCCTCGCCTATCTGGGTTATGAGTCGCTCCTTGTAGCTGGATACCCCCACGGTGGTCGCCCGATAGCGCGGCCTCGGTTGCCTGCCGGTGCGCGTTCCCGATATCTCTTCGATCATGCCTCTGCGCTGCAGCGTGTCAAGCGCCGTATACACATACGAGACGCCGCTGAGGCGCAGCATGCCCGCGTACGCATGCTCGAATCTGTGCGCCAGCTCATAGCCATAGCTGGGTCGCTCGATCACGAGCCCCAGAAGGGCCCAGTGGACCGCCGATTGCATGGGGCCGGTGTGGGCGATCGCACGTTTGTCTATTCCCGGTCTTGCTGCCATCGGAAGTACAAGCGTAGTCACGATCAACGCAGACGAAAAGCAACGTTTCTAACTCCTATCGATAATTGGGATGACGGGCGTAGGCGACAGTCACGATGTAGAACATTCAAGGGCATGGCTTATCAGGAGGGCATGCGCCAGGCATGATGTACAGACGTGAGGATCGATGCGGACATCAGCCGGCATACGTGGGTGCGTCCGGCGTCTGAGGGTTATTCCCGCGTGCACTCCGCGTCCAAAAGCGAGACTTCCCAGCGAAGGGTCTCGGTGGACACGGAGAGACCGAAGCACGACGGCGAGGGGGAGCCGGCGAACGTGGCTCAACAGGGCGGGGCTTCCCAGTACGGGCGCGAGGGGAGCGAGGAGAAGGTTCTCATCGAGCTCTCGCGGGCACAGGTGGATCGGATCGTCCGCGGCGCCGCCGAGGGCGGCAACATGTCTGTGCTGTTGTCCGGGTTGAAGGACATCCGCGAGGTCCTCGCGCGCGAGCCTCGCCAGCTCGAAGACAGCCGGCTGTCGCGGTCGCTGCTCGCGGGCCTGTTGATGCTCGCGTCTTTCCCGTCCGATGGCGGCTACCTGGGGAATGCCGAAATCGCGCGCCTTCTGGACATGAATCCGAGCACCACGCACCGATACGTCTCAACGCTCGTAGCGGTCGGCCTGTTGGAACGAGATCCCGCGACGCGCCGCTACAGGCTGGCGTGATCGGTGTGTACGACGAGAGCCTGCAGATACCACCGAGGAGCGATGATTCAGTGCCTCTCCAGATCGAACCGTCTGATCCCGACTACGTCGTCATCCAGACCGCGGACGATCTGCAGCGCCTGAGCGCAGACATCCTCGGTGACCGGGACCGTCCGATCGTCGGTCTCACGCTCTCGGTCGAGGGACACGAGCCCGTGCTTGCGGCGAGCGACGTTCGCGCGGTGGTCGGACCGGGGGTCCGCATCTATCTGATCCCCGATGACGATCTGCTGCAGGAGTTTCAGGAAATGATCGGCCCGAGGCTCAAGACAGAGCGCGCCGCCGCGCGCATTTGGTGGCCGGGGGCCAGCGTTCGCTGCGATCCTGTCAACCATCCGCTGGTCGTGGCCCTCGAGGGCGAGCGTCCCGAGGACACGTTCGAGGAGTTCACCGAGCAGTTCCACCTCAGCCGTCCCCGCGTGCGCAGGGAGATCATGTTGATGGAAGACGCCCGTGCGTACCTCGAGCACGAGTTGAACGGCATGCAGCAGCGCAACCGCGAGCTCGCCGAGCGGTTGCGCGACACCCAGGTGGAGTGTCACCGCCTGCGCACCCGCGCCGAACGCGCCGAAGCTCGCCTCACGGATGCGCTGCGACAGACGGATTCCGACTGAGAAGGACCTGCCTATGTGCCGCCGTAGGAGGCGGGCGCCAGGGGATCTTCGCGAGTGCTCGCGATCAGCTCCAACAGTTCGCTGGGGGCGGTGCCGCCGAGCACGCGCAACCGATGTAGGCGGTAGGGGTCGTCTGTCGGGTGCGCCCAGCCGGGGATCACCGTCGTCGAGCCGGTGTAACCCGCCGACTTGACCGCCTCGAGGACTGTTGCGTCATAGTGGCCCGAGGGGTAGCAGAACCAGTTCACTGCAAGCCCGTAGCGCTGTTGGAGCATCCGGCGCGCGTCCGCGACCTGGTAGTGCAGCTGTTCGGCGTTCAGGGTGATGAGATCGGCATGACTGATCCCCTGGGTGTCGAGCTCCCAGCCCGCTGCGATCAGGCCCCGGATCTCGTTGTCTCCGAGGCCGCCCTGAGAGGGCGGCAGGCCGGTTAGCTGGAGGTTCTCATCGCCCACCCACCCGAGCCTGTGCAGGACCGGGAGGGCCTGCGTGTACTGGGACTGGTAACCGTTGTCGAAGCTGAGCACGATCGGCTTTCCCGCACCGAGCGCCACGCCCCGGCGCCAGTAGGCCTCGACCTGGTCGAGGGTCACCGCATGCCACCCGGCGCCCTTCAGCGCCTGCATCTGCGCCGCAAATTCGCCGGGCGTCACATACAGCCCCGGGAACGGGGCTCCCGCGGGTGCGGCGGCGATCACGTGGTACATGAGGATCGGGACCGGATCGGTCCCCGGGCGCTCGGTGCCCGGGCCCGTGCCTGCGGTATTCCCCGCCGGCCGTGCTCGGCGCCCTCGAGCATCCGTCGGCAGAGGCTCCGAACGGGGCCTCGTGCTGCGCGCGCTCTGCGAATGCCCGCCACCCGAGCTGCCGGCGGCCAACGCGACCACGACCACCACGAGCACGATCGCCGTCACGAGCAGCCCGATCCTCCGGCGGCGGCGCATCGCCCGCAGGCGCTCATCGCGACGTGCGCGACGGTCCTGGACGTCCATCAGTCGCCCGCCAGGCTCGGCGGCAGCGGCTGGCCGTGCCGCGGTGGATCGTCGCGCAGCAGCCGGGGGATCGTGACCAGATGAAAGCCGCGCGCGCGCAGCTCGCGGATGATCGTGGGCAGCGCGGCGATCGTCTGCGAGCGATCGCCGCCACCGTCGTGCATCAGGATGATCGCGCCCGGGTGAGCGCCCGCGAGCGCGCGCTGGACGATCACGGAAACGCCCGGCAGCAGATAGTCGCCGGTGTCGATCGACCACAGGATCATCAGCAGGTGCAGCGCCCGCAGCTCGCGGATCGTGGTCGTGTTGAATGAGCCGTAGGGAGGGCGGAACAGCGTCGGGCGGGGCCCGCCGAGCAGTTCGATCCTGGCGATCTGTTCAACGAGCTCTTCGTGCTGCTCGTGCGCCGAGAGGGACGCCAACGGCAGGTGGGTCTCGGTGTGATCGCCGACCGCGTCCCCGTTGTGGATCTCGCGGATCGTCGACGCGCTGAAGTAGCGCTCCATCTCGCCGATCGCAAAGAAGGTTGCCTGGACGTGGTAGCGCTCCAACACGTCGAGCACGCCCGGCGTGTACGGGCCGGGGCCGTCGTCGAACGTCAACGCGATGTCCTTTCCACGGCCTCCTGCCTGTTTGACGAACGGCGTGTAAGAAAGGACCGCGGCGACCGCCGCTCGCTCCTCGGCTGCCGAGTCCGCGGGTGGCCGGGCGCGCAGGCGTCGCGGGCGGCGCTTCGCCGCGGTCTCGCTCGATATGGAGCGCGACCCGTGAGCGTGTGAGCTCGACAGCGCCACCGCGACCCCCGCCACCAAAATTGCCAAACCGAGGGCCGCGCCGAACCTGCGACGGCGGAAGCGCACCCCGCCGGGTTTTGGGGCCGTGTGCTCGGTGCTCGGCGCCTGCGGGGAGAGCGGAGCGGCGTCGGCCGCCCGCCCCTCCTCGAAGTCCCAGTTCCAGCGGCGGCGCATCGGGCAGATGCTAGACGCCGCCCGGCCGCGAGCGCGCGAGCGCTGTCAGCCCCACCAGCAGGCCCAGTGCGCCGAGGATCAGCGCGGCCAGGCCGAGGCCCTTGCTCGCGCCGGCGCTCGCCTTGATCGCAACCGGCGCGGGAGCGGCTGCGGACCGTCCGGGACCCGTCTGTCCTGCGGCAGGCCCCGCCTCATCCCCGGCGATTTCCTCGACCACGCCTCCTTTGGCCGTGACGTTGATCCTCGGCGAGGGATGTTCTGCCGACAGCGACGGGTCGATCCAGTGGACGACCTGCCCGTTGCTGTAGGTCTGGACGGTCCTGAATTCCAGTGCCTTTCCCGCGGCGCTTGCCGGGATCGCCAGCGAGAGCGGGAGGTTGACGAACTGGTTGTCGTTCACCCTGCCTGACGGACCCGTCCAGGCCCAGACGATCTGCGAGACCTCGGTGTCGATCGTTTCGCCGTCTTCTTTGATCGGGATCGCCAGCTTGGTTTCGATGACCCTGGCCGTCCAGCCGGGCACGTTTTCATAGTCGACGCCGGTGAAGCCGCCCGGGAACAGCACGTCGACCTCCTGCACATATGCGCCTTCCTGCTCGCCCGGGACGCGCACGTCCAGCGTCGCGAACGCGCCCGCCGGAATGGTGTTGGGGTGCAGGCTGATGTGCGCCTGCGCGCTTGCCGGGGCGATCAGCGCTGCGGCGGCCGCGAGCACGGCGATCCTGTTGGCTTTCATGTTCTCGAGTCCTCCTGGTAGTGGGCAACCTCGACATGGCTGGCGTCTTGGGGTCATTGGATCGGGACCTCCACCGTGCGGCTGAACTCTTCGAATTCAGAGATCCGGGCGGTGATTTCGATGTCCCAAGTGCCGCCTGGGCTGAGCACGGCGGAGCTGAGGATGTAGTGGCCGGGCCCTGCCAGATTCGCGCTCAGCGGCAGCGGCCCGATCCCCTTGGAGGGCAGCTTCGCGGTGGCTCTCAGTTCCCTGGTGGCGGTGAACTGGGCGCCGGTGTCGGCGTTGATGAGATAGAGGTGGACGGTGTTCAGTCCCACCTTGGCCGGTTCGACGGTCATCTCGAGCTCGGCCGGACCGAGCGTCGTGTTGGTCGAGAACGGTCCGCTGGCCGCGTCGATCGGCGGCGCGTAGCCGATCAATGCAGCGGTCACGCCGAACACGCCGAGCATCAGTGCGAGCTCGCCGCGCATCGTGCGACGCGCCCAGACTCCGCTTGCGCCGGGCGGCTGCGAGGCTGCTGCGATTCGCCGGAAGGCCGGGATGACGCGCCGGCGGTTGACCCAACCGAAGCAGATCAGCCCGAGCAGCAGGATGGTCTTGGCGATGATCAGCGCGCCGTAGGTCGAGTGCAGCAGGCCGTGGACGCTGCGCACGTCGATGTACGCCTGCACGACGCCCGTGACCGCGATCACGACCACCGCGGCGAGCGCGAGCGGGGAGAACCGCGCGAGCGTGGCGAGCAGCAGCCGGCTGCGCTGTGCGGGCTCGAGCTGCCGGGTCGCCGCGGGCAGCGCGAGCAACAGGCAGGCGATCCCTCCGACCCACACGCTCGCCGCGAGCACGTGCAGGACGTCGGACGGGAAGAACACGCCGGTCGGGCTCTGGATGCTCGCGTGGCCGCTCAGCGCCGGCGTCGCCGCCAGGTACGCCGCGCACACCCCGATCGAGCCGAGCAGTGCCCGCTTGCGCCCGAGCTTCGCGGCGGGGCCCAGCAGCGCCCCAAGCACCAGCCAGTCGATTGCCCGCCCCCCCCACACCTCCCCGAAGCGGCTTTCCAGCGTGTTCTGGAGTACCGAGCCTTTGAGGGACGCCCACAGCGACACCCCGGCGGCCGAGGCTCCCTGGAGCAGGATCCCGAGCACGCTCACCACGATCCCGAGCCCGATCGCGATGCCCAGCAGCCGCCGCATGCGCCCGGCGAACATCCGCGAGGCCGCCTGCCATTCCGGCTCCGGACCCCTCACGGCGTCCAGGCCGGGCAGCCACGCGAGGAGCACGAACGCGAGTCCCCCGACCAGCAGCGCGATCGTCAGGTAGTCAAGCCCCCGGACCAGGCCGAACGCGAGCTCGGTCGCCTCGCCGCTCTTGTTCTTGTCGATCAGGCTCGCCACCGTGAACTTCGGCGCGGCGCCCGCGTGCCCGAGGTTGAACACGAGACCGCCGTAGACGATGTGCGTGTCGGCCGAGATCACCCGGTAGGTGGCCGTGTAGGTGCCGTCGGGCAGGCCCGGCTTCAGGCCGACGCCCATCCAGCGCTCCTGGCCTTGCGGGTGTGAGACGTCGAGGTCGTCCACCTCTTCGCCCTGGGCGTTGTACACGCGAACGGCGCCGAGCGTCCCTCCTACGTTCTGGTTGAACTCGAAGACGACCTCGGCCGGCTCTCGTGGCACGGTCGAGCCGGACGCGGGCGATGTGCCGAGCAGCTGCGCATGGGCGAGCGCAGCCGGGGCGCTCGCCAGCGGCGCTGCGCAGGCGAGCGCGAGGACGAGCAGATGGACACGACGACGCATGACTCTCGCTTTCTCGCGTGGATCGGACGGCTGTCAGCGCGAGCGGCCACCGATCCCGCTGCGCGAGAGGCGGCTAGCTCGTGAGTAGCACGCGCGGCGGAGGGCGCACTGCGAGCGCAAATGCCATCAGCAGCCCGCCACGCGGCACGCCCATGGCCGGCCGCGGAGGGGAGGGGAGCGAGACGGCCGCGCGCGGCCGCCGGGGGCCGCTGCGGGCGGTCAGAAGCATGAGCACACGCTCGCCCGGATAGCGGCGAACGAACAGCAGCGAGGCCAGCGCCAGAGCCGGCGCCAGGCACAACAGGTCCGCCGCGCCCAGCCCGCCGTGCAGGCAGAGTGCGAGCCCGACCAACGCCGTCGCCGCGATCAGCGCCCGCGAGCGAGATGTCGAGCTGAGGGTCACAACCACGCGTAGGTTATAGGGGTGTGACCGGCCCGTGGGCGGCGACACTCACCCGCGTGCCCACCGGGAGCGCCTGCTCGCCGTGGACGCGTGCGAGCAGCAGCTCCGAGGTCCCGGGCTCCTCCCTGCGGATGTGCAGCAGCGCGTCGTGGCCGTAGTAGCGGCAGTGCTCCACCCGTCCCTCGACGCCCGCCACAGCGTGTCCGTCACCGGCGCTCTGCCCCTGCGCCGCGACATCGAGCTGCTCGGGGCGGACCATCACGATCCCGCCTCCCGGGCTGGGCGCGGAAGGACCGGTGCGCAGCTCGAGCGCACCCAGGGGCGTCTCTGCGATGCCGTCATGGAAGTCGGCGTGGATCAGGTTGACGGCGCCGAGGAAGCGGGCGAGCCGCTCGTCGGCCGGGCGCTCGTACAGCTCCGCGGGCGCCCCCTGCTGGATGATCCGTCCGTCGCGCAGCACCGCCACGCTGTCGGCCAGCGACAGGGCCTCCTCCTGGTCGTGGGTGACGAGCACCGTCGTCACCCCCTGCTCGCGCAGCAGCGCGTGGACCTCCTCGCGCACGCGCGTGCGCAGTGAAGCGTCAAGCGAGGAAAAAGGCTCGTCCAGCAACAGCGCCTGCGGGCGCCGCGCCAGCGCCCGCGCGAGCGCCACGCGCTGCTGCTCGCCGCCGGAGAGCTCGTGCGGCAGGCGCTTGGCGAGCGGCGCGATCCCGACCATCTCCAGCAGCCCGGCCACGGCGGTCCCCCGCCGTTGCTGGCGAGAGAGGCCGAAGCCGACGTTCTCCCGGACGTCGAGATGGGGAAACAGGGCGCCCTCCTGGGGTACGTAGCCGATGCTCCGCTTCTCGGGCGCGACGTACGCGCGGCCGTCGTCGAGCGTTCTTCCGGCGAGCGACACCGCGCCTCGCTCGGCCCGCTCGAAGCCCGCGATCACTCGCAGCAGCGTCGTCTTGCCGCACCCGGAGAGGCCGAGTACGGCGGTCAGCGATCCCGGGGGCGCCTCGAGGTTCACGCCGCGGAGGACCTCCGTCTCGGGATAGCCCTTCCACAGCTCGCTCACCGCCAGCCGGTTCATCGTGCGCGACCTCCACGTCCGAGCGTGGCCATCCGCCGGCTCAGCAGGTAGGCGGGCACCGCCGAGATCGCCACCATCAGCGCCGCAGCCGGCGCCGCGGCCCCGTATGCGAAGTCGCTGGTGTACGTCCAGAATTGGGTGGCGAGCGTATTCACCCCGGTCGGGCGCAGCAGGAGCGTCGCCGTCAGCTCGGTTGCCGAGGAGATGAACACCAGCGCGAACGCCGCCCCCAGGCCGGGGGCGATCAGGGGCAGCGTCACCCGCCGCCAGGTCCTCGCCGGGCTGCAACCGAGCGAGCGAGCGACATCCTCGAGTTGCGGTGAGGCCTGAGCCATCGCCGAGCGCACACCGACCACGGCCAGCGGCAGGAACAGGATCGCGTACGCGACGATCAGCTCGAGCGCGCTCTGATACAGCGCGAACGCGTAGCGCACGGAGAACGACACGAGCCCGAGCGCGATCACCAGCCCGGGAAGCGCCATCGGCAGGTAGGAGAGACGCTCGATCAGGATCGTCAGGCGGTTGCGGTGGCGGAGCGAGAGCGCGGTCACGGGCACCGCCAGCGCCGTCGCGGCCGCGGCCGCGGCCGCGCTGTACGCGGCCGTGTGTCCAAGGGCGGCGAGGATCGAAGCGGAGGGCAGGGTTGTCGAGCTCCCGCGCACCATCCAGTACACGAGCGATGCCACGGGCACCCCGAGGGCGAGCCCGATCAGGACGGCCAGCCCGGTCAGCGCCGCCACGGTGTAGCGCCCGAGAGCGACCCTCGGGGCGATGCGCTGCGCGCCCGGCCCGGGACGCCAGGAGCGCCCGCGGCCGTCGAGTGCCAGATCGCCGCCGAGGACCGCCACGCTCATCGCCACCAGCACGAGGGACAGCACGCAGGCGCCGACCGTGTCGAATCCGAGCTTGTACTCGGTGAAGATCTCCACTGTGAACGTTCGGTATTGGACGATTTCAAACGCTCCGTACTCGGCGAGCAGACCGAGCGTCACCAGCAGGCAGCCACCGAGCACGGCTGGCCGGATCTGGCGCAGCGTGACCTTCCAGAACGTCCGCCACGGGCCCAGGCCGAGGCTGCGCGCGGCCTCCTCCAAGCCGGCGTCGGAGCGGGCCAGCGCGCTGGCGACGGGCAGGTAGACGAGGGGGTAGAGCGACAGCGTCATGATCATCACCGCGGCCAGGTATCCGTGCAGCCCGGGATCGAGCGAGACCCAGCCGTAGCCCACGACGAAGTCGGGGACGCCAAGCGGGAGCACGAGCGCCACCGCCCACAGCCGGTGGGCGGGCAGCCTGCTGCGCTCCACGCACCACGCGGCTGCGACCCCGAGCACGGCACACAGGACGGTGCAGGCGACGGTCAGGCGAACTGTGTTCCACAGCAGCAGGGCAACCGAGTGGCGCAGCAGCAGGCGCTGAGCTGCGCTCCAGCCCGACCGCTGGGCCTCGACGATCAGGAAGACGAGCGGCAGCAGCACCAGCCCGGCGGCGACCGCCGCGCCGCCGGCGCTCACCAGCGGCCAGCGCCTGCGACCGGACCACGCTTGCGTCCAAGCGCTCGGCGTGGGCTTGGTGGATGCGAGCGTGCTCACGGTCGTCCCCTACAGCAATCCGAGCTTCTGCTCCAGCGCGAGGGCCTGGCTGCCGTCACCGAGCTGCGCCGGGGTCAGCGGCGCGGGCTTCAGCTGGGCGAGCGGACGCAGACCCGGCGGCGCGCTCACGCCGGGGCGCAGCGGATACTCGTAGCTGTGGCTGCGGGCGAGCGTCTCCTGACCGATCCTGCTCACCAGGAACGCGAGGAGCTCCTGCGCCTGTGACCGGTGCGAGCTCGACCTCAGCACGGCCGCGCCCGAGACGTCGATGAGATCGCCGGGGTCGTCCGGTGCGTAGTACTGCAGGGCCGAGTGGATGGCGCCTTGGCCGACCTCGTCGCGCAGCCGGTACCAGTAGTAGGCGTTGATCGGTCCGACCGCGCTCTCGCCGTTGTTCACCTGTGCCACCACGGTCTCGTTGCCGGGGTAGATCCTGCCGTTGGCCTGCAGGCCCTTCAGCCACCTTTCGGCGGCCGCCACGCCGTCGAGCTTGACGATCGAGGTGATCAGCGGTTGGAAGTCCGTCTCGGAGGGGGCGAAGCCGAGCTTGCCCTTCCACTTCGGGTCGGCCAGTTCGAGGATCGAGTTGGGGGCCTGCGATGGCACGATCTGCGAGGTGTTGTAGACCAGCGCGGACACGCGCGCGGAGATGCCCACCCAGGCGCCCTGCGCGGAGTCGTAGCGGCTGGGGACCGCTGCCAGCGTGGACGTTGAGACCGGGGCGAGCAGGCTCCGCTCGCGCAGGGCTTCGAGCACGGGCGTGTTCTCGGTGTAGAAAACGTCCGCCGGCGAGCTCGATCCCTCCTGCATGATCTGGTTGCCCAGTTCGGCCTCATCGCCCGTGCGCACGTCGACCTTGATGCCCGTCTGCTTCTCAAACGCCGCCACCAGCGCGGCCGTCGTCTGTTCGTGCTGGCCGTTGTACAGGGTGATCGACCGTCCGTTCGAGGAGCTGCCACAGGCGCTCAGCAGCAGCCCGAGGGACACCAGGAGCACGCTGAGGATGGGAAACCCGCGGGAGCTCAACTCAGTAAATCCGATCTCTGCGGTCGGGATGACACGGGGACGGTAGCACAGGGTTAGGGTTGCCTAACTTCGGCCTGAGCGCGGCGGTTCGCCGAGGAATGCGTGAGAATCAACGCATGCACGTCACCGCCAAGGCCGATTACGCCGTGCGGGCGATCGTGGAGCTCGCCGGCAGCAGCCAGGATTCGCCGCGCAAGGTCGACGAGGTTGCCCAAGCCCAGAGCATCCCCGTCTCCTTCCTGGAGAACATCCTCACGCAGCTGCGCTCCTCCGGCATCGTCCGCAGCCAGCGCGGGCCGGAGGGCGGCTACTGGCTGGCTCAACCGCCCGAGGAGGTCAACCTCGCCCAGATCATCAGGGCTGTCGAGGGCCCGCTCGTGGGCGTGCGCGGGCAGCGTCCCGAGGAGCTCCAGTACGTGGGCTCGGCCGAGTCCCTGAAGCAGGTCTGGATCGCGCTGCGGGCCAACCTGCGCCAAGTGCTCGAGCACGTGACCGTCGCCCAGGTCGCGGCCGGGGACCTGCCTGAGGAGGTGTTGGCGCTGACGCGTCACGAGGAAGCCTGGCAGACCCGCTAGCCACGCCGAGCTCGCGATCGTGTAGGCCGCCGCCATAGGTTCCAGGCACGGAGTGCGGATCCTCACACAGAGATGTCCGCCGGTCGGGTATCTTCTTATGCGCGCGGGAACACCTCGCTCGAGGTCCGTTCCGCCCGAGCTGCACGCATTTCCTCCCGAGTATGTATGTGATCGCAAAGGAGATCCCTCGATGTCAGCTTCACCCTCAGCCGTTTCGCCCGTTGCGAGTCCCACGGCCAGCGAGGCCACGGAGGCCGCCGAGGCGGCTGTCGAGGCGATCGCGGGCGCGGCCGGCCAGGACGTCACGTTCTCGCTGGAACTGACCCAGGACCAGAAGGACATCCGCGACTGGGTACACGGATTCGCCGCGGACGTTGTCCGCCCGGCCGCGCACGAGTGGGATGAGAAGGAGCAAACGCCCTGGCCGATCCTCCAGGAGGCCGCGAAGATCGGCCTGTACGGCTTCGAGGGCCTTGCCCAGTTCTTCGCCGACCCAACCGGTCTGACCCTGCCGATCGTCAACGAGGAGCTGTTCTGGGGAGACGCCGGCATCGGCATGTCGATCATGGGCACCGCGCTGGCCGTCGCCGCGATCTTCGGGCAGGGCTCGGGCGAGCAGATCGGCGAGTGGATTCCCCGCTGCTTCGGTACCCAGGAGGACCTCAAGGTCGCCGCGTTCTGCGCCTCCGAGCCCAACGCTGGCTCCGACGTCAGCGCGCTGCGCACCACCGCCAAGTTCGACGAGGCCGCCGGCGAGTGGGTGCTCAATGGCCAGAAGGCGTGGGCCACCAACGGCGGCATCTCCGACATCCACGTGATCGTCGCCACGGTCGACCGCGAGCTCGGCTCCAAAGGCCACGCCGCATTCGTCGTGCCGATGGGCGAAGCCAGGGGCATCTCCCAGGGCACCAAGGTCTCAAAGCACGGCCTGCGCGCCTCGCACACCGCCGACGTCTTCCTCGACGACTGCCGTGTCCCCGCCGGCTACGTGCTCGGCGGCAAGGAGAAGCTCGACGAGCGCCTCGCCCGCGTGCGCGAGGGCAAGAAAGGCAACTCACAAGCGGCGATGCAGACGTTCGAGTCATCGCGCCCCACCGTGGGTTCCCAAGCGCTCGGCATCGCCCGCGCCGCCTATGAGTACTCGCTCGAGTACGCCAAGGAGCGCGAGCAGTTCGGCCGCAAGATCATCGAGAACCAGGCGATCGCCTTCACTCTGGCGCGGATGAAGATGGAGATCGACGCCGCGCGGCTGCTCGTCTGGCGCGCCTCCTGGATGGGTCGCAGCGGCGTCAAATTCGAGAACGCCGAGGGATCGATGAGCAAGCTGAAGTCCGGCGAGGTCGCCGTGTGGGTGACCGAGCGCGCGATCCAGATCCTCGGCGGCAACGGCTACACGCGCGAGTTCCCCGTCGAGCGCTGGCACCGCGACGCGAAGATCTACGACATCTTCGAGGGAACCGCCGAGATCCAGCAGCTGGTGATCGCTCGCGCGATCAGCGGCATGCACATCAAGTAGTTCGCGTCAGCTACGACTGCGGGAGGCAGCGAAATCGCCGAGAACCTCTTGTGGCGGAGCCCGCATAGCTGTCTCAGCAGCTCGTCGCGAAGGGTCTGGGCTCGTCCTCGGGTGGCTCGTGCCACCACACTTCCCCTCATGTTGGGGTCACGGTCGCCAGGGCGTGAGTCCGGCCTTGCGTTCCTCCTCGGCGAGGTCTCGCGTGATCCGGGCGGTGGTCTTGTCTGTCGTAGCGTCCAGATCGCCCCACCCGTCGACGTTTGCGCCCTGCCGTCTCGCGGCCATGAGCCGAAGGGTCTCGCCTGCCTCTTGCTCCGAGAGCTCATCCACGAGCCTGTGCAGGCGCTCCTTGGTGGTCATAGCTCGATTGTAATGGCTACCGCCAGTTGCACCGACCCGATCTCGAAACCGGGACAGGCCGGATCGAACTCGAAGGGCCCCGGCACCGCCGAGATCCAGCAGCTCGTGATCGCACGCGCGATCTCAGGGATGCACATCAAGTAACGCTGGGCAGCACGCGCTCCTCGGCATCGTCGAGTGCCCAGGTGAGGCGCTCGATGAGCTGCCTGGCGGCGTGCTCGGTGCTGAGATGCACCGGGTGGACGCTCTCCTCGAGAAATACCGGGGCGGCGTCGTGCCCGGCCTTGTCTGTGGTCACGATGATCTTGGCCATGGGGATCTCCCTTCCTGGGTTCGGCTCGGCAGCGGACGTTGGGGTCGGCTGGTCGGGCCTGAAGACCCGACCAGCCGAGAGGGGATGTCCGAGGAGGCGTGGGGCCTCCCCCGACGGAGGGGATGAGAGCTGTCAGGTACTGACACATCGCCCGGTGGTGCAGCCACACGACCCGTCCGCTTCGATGGGTTCTGAGGCGTGCGTTCCAGGCATTGCACAGTGAATATATCAAGAATATGAGGAAAAGCAAGGGGTGGCGCTCAGAAGGTCGAGCTATGTCTCCTCCGATGCTCGGGCGCTACCAGACCTGGGTGGCGTGGCAATGGGGACAGTCGACCGTGGTGGAGACCGGGGCGAGGAACATGTAGCCGCATTGGCACGCGTAAGAGGCGCGGTCGACCGGGCCTCCGGCCTCGCGTGCGCGCTGGAGCGCCGGGTCGGACTGCCGGTGAGCGGGCGGCTGGACCGTGGGCCGGTCGCGGCGCGGCCGCGGCCGTTGGCGCTGGGCGAGGGGGTGGGGGATGCTCGGTCTCATCGTTGCTCACCCCTTAAGACGTCAGCCACGCCCAAAGGTTTCGGCCTGCAAGCGCGATTTCCTCGAAGTGGCGTCCTCGCTGCCCGCTGGGCCGCCGCCGCAGCCGGGCGAGGACGATGACGCTGCGAGGCCGGCACGGCGGAAAGGAGCGTTTGAGATACTTGCTGGCGATGAACCCCGCGCGCAAGCGAACGGTGCGTCTGGTTGTGGCGTTGAGCGCGGCTGTACTGCTGGCAAGCGCGCTGATCTACACGAGCTTCAGCGCTGCCAGCCCGGCCCTGAGCCCCAGCCAGCTGGTGCGCCAGGCCCAGCCAGGTCGCAGCTACCAGCTCACCGGCACCGTCGTCAAGGGCTCTGTCCATCGCGAAGGCGCGGTGCTTGACTTCAGCGTCGAGGATCGTGTCGGGGGAACGGCGATCGCGCTCGCCTACACGGGAACCGTGCCGGACCCCTTCCGCGAAGGTCGTGAGGTGATCGTGACCGTCGAGAAGCAGGGCGGGCGGTTCGTCGGCGAACGCAACTCGTTGATCACGAAGTGCCCATCCAAGTACAAGACCGCTCCCGCGAGCGAGAACCAGAACGCATAGGTGGCGCTCCGGACGGTGGACACGATCGACCCGGATCGTAGGCGCTGATGGCCAGTCTGGGGTTCGCCTGCTTGCTGCTGGCGCTGCTGGTGTGCCTGTACGGCATCGGCGCGTCGCTATACGGGGTGCGCAGCGGCCGGGTGGAGTTCTCGCAGTCCGGCAGGCGCTCGGTGTACGCGCTGGCGGGAATCCTGACGGTCGCTCTTGCCGTGCTCGAGGTGGCCTTCCTGGGCAACAACTTCGCGTTCAACACTGTCGCCGACACCTCGAGCCGCACCACGCCGCTGCTCTACAGGGCAGCGGCGGTGTGGTCCTCCCAGGAAGGCTCGCTGCTGTTGTGGGCGTGGCTGCTGTCGCTGTGGTCGAGCCTCGCGCTGTTTCTCACGCGCAGGCGGATGCGCGATGTGGCCGCGTACGCGACGTCGATCCTGCTCGGATTCGGCGCGTTCTTCGTATCGCTGATGGTGTTCTACGCCAATCCCTTCGCCACCACCAGGCTCGCGCCGGCGGAAGGCGTCGGGCTCGATCCGCTGCTGCGCTTCCCCACGATGATGATCCACCCGCCGATGCTGTACTCGGGTTACACGCTGTGCACAATCCCGCTGGCATTCGGCATGGGGGCGCTGCTGGCGCGCAGGGTCGACGCCGACTGGATCAAAGCGATTCGGCGCTTCGCCTTCGCGGCCTGGCTGTTCCTGGGCGCGGGCATCCTGTTGGGTGCCCTGTGGTCCTACTCGGAGCTCGGCTGGGGCGGCTATTGGGGCTGGGACGCCGTCGAGAACGCCTCGCTGATGCCGTGGCTGACCGGCACGGCGTTCCTGCATTCGCTGATGATCCAGGAGAAGCGAGGAATGCTGAAGGTGTGGAACGTTTCGCTGGTGCTGGCCACCGGGACGCTGGCGATCATGGGCACATTCCTCGTGCGCAGCGGGATTCTCGACTCGATCCACGCCTTCGGCGGACATACGCTCGGCGTGCCGTTCGTGGCGCTGATCGCCGCGCTGATCGCCGCGTCCATCTACCTCGTGGTCTCACGCCGCGAGATGCTGCGCTCAGAGCACCGTCTGGACTCCCTGCTCTCCCGCGAGTCGATCTTCCTCGCCAACAACGTGGTGCTCGTGGGATTGTGCTTCGTGATTCTGTGGGGAACCTACTTCCCGCTGATCTCCGCGGCGCTCACCGGCCAGGAATCGCTCGTCGGGCCGCCCTGGTTCGATCGCTACACGGTCCCGCTGGCGCTGATCCTGGTCCTGCTCAGCGGCATCGGGCCGGTGATCGCCTGGCGACGCGCGACTCTCGCCAACGCCCGGCGCAACTTCCGGGCGCCCGTGGCGCTCGCGCTGCTCACCCTGCTGGTGCTGGGCGCTTCGGGGCTCGTCCATCCGACGCAGAAGCCGTTTGCGACCGCCATGTTCTGCTGCGCGGGGTTCGTGTTCGGCAGCATCGGACAGGAGTTCTTCCGCGGCGCGCGCGCGCGGCGGGCGATGGTGGGCGAGCCTGCACCGCTGGCGCTCGTCGCGCTGGTGCGGCGCAACCGCCGCCGCTACGGCGGCTACATCGTCCATATCGGCATGGCCGTCCTGTTCGTCGGGGTGGCCGCCTCCTCATCCTTCCAGCACGCCTCCCAACTTGGCCTCTCGCCGGGTCAGTCGGCCAGCGTGGGCTCCTACGACATTCGCTACGTGCGGTCCACGGCGACGATCACGCCCAAGTACGACGCTGCCCACACCGGCTCGACGCTCAGCCTCGGAGCGGTTCTGGACGTCACCAAGCACGGACACCATGTCGCCACGCTCTACCCGAGCGAGGGCTTCTACGCCTCCGAGGAAGCCGGCCAGGGCACGGTCGGCAGCCTGCTCGGCGGGCAGCCGGTTAGCCACGTGGCCATGGACGCGAGCCTGACTCGCAACGTATGGACCGCGATCGACCCGGACATCGAATCCCCGGCGCTGCAACGGATCATCAAGGCCGGCAACCGGACGCTGCCGCCGGAAGAGGCGCTCGTGGGGATCGCCTATCTGGCGCGCGAATATCTCAAACATCCGCCCCCGGCACAGTTCAACCTCCTCGTCTCCCCGATGGTGATGTGGATCTGGATTGGTGGGCTGATCGGCTTCGGAGGAGGCCTGATCGCGATCTGGCCGGCGGGCTGGTTGGCTGCCTATGCCCTGCGCCGAAGGGTCGCCCTGCGCCTTCGGGCTCGTGCCGTGCGCGGTCTGTCGCGTGCCTGACCGCAAGGCTCTTGCGATCCTGACCGTGTGAGCCTGCTTGTGGCGATCCTCGTCGTGGCCCTGCTCGGCGCGGTCATCCTGGTGATCGGTGCGCCGCTGCGCGCCGCCGAGCGCCGCCGCGATGGCCCCGCGCCCGCGCCGAGCGCATCCTCGCCGCCGCGCGAGCGTTCTGGACCGGGGACGGATGTCGAGCGCGAGGAGCTCGAGTCGGCGCGCGCGGCCAAGTACCGCGAGATTCGCGACGCCGAGCTCGACTTCCGCACGGGCAAGCTCTCCCGAGAGGACTATCGTGCGATCGACGGCGAATTGCGCGGCGAGGCCATCGAGATCCTGGATCGCCTCGAGCGGCTGGAGGGCTCCGTGCCCGATACAGCGCGCGGGTCGCAGGAGACCGGGCCGGCGAGCGCCGCCGGCACCGCCGAGGAGTAGCTCAGGTCCTCAGGAGGACTTGAGCAGGATGAAGGCGTTCAAGAAGAACAAGACCGCGAAGGCGATCGTCCACCGGTTGAGGTTGCGCTCCACCAACGATCCCCCGCCCAGCGGGCCCGCGCCGCTGCCCACTCCGAAGGCCCCCGAGAGGCCGGAGTCCTTACCCGAGTGCATCAGCACCAGGAAAATCAGGATCACCGAGAAGGCGACCTGGAGCACTGAGAGGATGGCTTCCATGCACGCAGGTTATCGCTTTGGCGCGCTCTGCGGTCGGGCTCCCGAGCAGGAGTACTCGCCTCGCCCCCGAACACGCAGGCGGTGCTCGGTCGTCCCGGTGTCACGCTCGACTCGTGCCCGACCGGCCGCGCCGGCTCGACCGTTGGGCCACGAGAACTCCCGGAAACCGGGCAATTTGGCCAAGGGTGGCGGTTCCGCCTTTGGGATCGCTAGCGTCCGGTCGCTCTGACTTCAATGGAACGTTCTCGATCGATATCTTGCCCGCGCGATTACGAATCCTTTACGGATTCGTGGTTGCCTGCCGATATCACTCCCTGTGGGCGTACCCCGCGATTGTGGGTTAGGTTGCGCCGACCACAACGATGGGATGACCCCGAGATGATCGATTTCACCGCATGTCGCCTCTAAGCGCCCGCAGCCGCGCGTGGCGCGCGTTGCTCTCGGCTGTCGCCGGCGGAGGGCTGACCGCGGCGGGCCTGGGAGGACCTCTGGCCAGCGGCGCGCTCGGCGCGAACACGCCGGTGTCTCCCGAAGCCTCCTCGCCGCCGGCCGTGGCGCCCGCTCCAAGCGCCAGCGCCCAGGAAGCCGGCACCAGCCAGCCGTCGAGCACCGCCTCGACCACGCCGGCGACGAGCACGCCGGCTGAAACCACGGGCACGACCGGCACCACGCCCACGGCTACCACCACCTCGCCGCACCCGACCACCCCGTCGCCGTCGCCGGCGGAAGCGCCTACGGTGGTGCTCCAGCGCAAGCAGAAGGCCACCCCCAGCGGTCAGGCCACCCCCAGCCTGACCGCCACCAAGACCGCGGGACAGACCAAGCCGAGCAAGACGAAGAAGGAATCGGGCCCGAACAACGTGGCCGGATCGCCGCAGTCGGTGGCCGAAGCCGGGGCGCTTGCGGCCATCCTAGCCTCCTCTGAAGCGTCCAACCAGGCGCTGGGCTTCTACCGCATCCCGCTGTTCCTGTTGCCCGTTTACAAGGCGGCAGCGGTCCAGTACGGGGTGCCGTGGCAGATCCTGGCGGCGATCAACGAAATCGAGACCAACTACGGGACCGACTTGTCGGTGTCTACCGCGGGCGCCGTGGGATGGATGCAGTTCATGCCCACCACGTGGCTGCAATACGGCGTGGACGCCCTGAACGCGGGCTATGCGGACCCTTACAACCCGGTCGATGCGATCTTCGCCGCCGCCAGGTATCTACGGGCCGCCGGAGCCGCGACCGATCTTCGCGCGGCGATCCTCGCCTACAACCACTCCGATGAATACGCCGAATCGGTGCTCCTGCGGGCGAAGCTGATCTCCACCTACCCGAAGGGCGTGATCGCGACGCTCACGGGCCTGATCGACGGTCGTCTCCCCTGACCGGCAAGCAGGTAGCGTGGGGACCGCTCCCCGCCGCCCCGCCGTCTGCGTCGAGCTCCAGCGCGACCGCCAACGCCACCGCGGTTCCTGGCCAGGCCGCGGGCACGCCGGCGGGCGCTTCTGGATCCTCCAGCGCTGCCGATGCGCCAGCAGCTGCACCAGGGTCGTCGTTGCCCCCATCGCCCAGAGCCGCCGCGGCTGCTGCGACATCGAGCGCCGGCGCCTCTGGCGGGCAGGGTCTGCAGCTCATCGACCTGACGAGCTCTCCGACGGCCTCGGTGGTCGCCGTACAGGACGGGCGTATCGTCGAGCTGGGCAGCTCGCCACAACTCGGCAGGTACCTGGTTCTGCGGGACATCTACGGCGACCTGTTCACCTACGCCGGTCTCGGCAAGATCGCCCACACGTACTCGGTGTCGAACGCGCCGGCGTCGTCGGTGAAGTCGCCGGTGATCGAAGCAGCGAGCACCCGTGCACCGGCGCCGTCGCTGCCCGCCAGCGCCGGGAGCCAGTCGCCGCTGACCCTCAAAGTGGCGGCACCGCTCCAGCGGCCGCCGGCCGCCACAGCAAACGCCGGGCAGGCCCCGGCGGCGGGCTCCGAAGAAGGGCCTCCGCCGGTTGCGAGCAAGGTCCGCTTGTTCGCTCATCCCGGCAATCCAGACGCGCGCGCCGCCGCTGCCGCGAGCGCTGACAGAGAGGCCCGACAAAGCAGCGCTGCCCAGCGCCTGCCCCTGCGTCGCGGATCGGTCGTATCGACCGGCACCGTGCTCGGCCACGTGCTGGTGCCGCAGGGCGACCGAGACGGTCACCTGCGCTTCGCGATTCGCCCTGCGGGCGACCCGAGCACGATCGACCCCGGCCCGATTCTGGCCAACTGGGCGCAACTGCAGGCGGCGCTGCACCCGCAGGGAGCAACGGCGACCAACGCGTTGCTTGGCGCGACGGCGAGCGACGTATTCCTCTTGTCTAAGGCTCAACTTGAGCGTTCGGTGTTGTCGGATCCCAGGATCACGATCTACGCGTGTGGGCGCCACGACATAGCCTCGGGTGCTGTCAACAGGCGCGTGCTGGCCGTGCTCGCGTTCCTGTCGCGCAGCGGGCTCAGTCCCACCGTGAGCGCCCTGCGCTGCGGCCAGGGCGAGTACGGATCCTCGGGCGCCCTGTCCGCGGCCTACGGGGGCGATGCGGTGGACATTTCCGCGATTAACGGCATCTCGATCGCCAACCACCAGGGGCCGGGGACGATCACGGACCTCACGATCCGCACGCTGCTGACGCTCCCCGGAGAATTCGTGCCCTATGAAATCGTCAGTCTCATGCGCTACCCCGGCTCGGCGAGCACGCATGACGAGGCTGCGTTCTGGAACCGCATCCATCTCGACTTCCGTCCTGCCGCCGCGATCGCCACGGTGAAGGCGCCCGCGATCGGAACCGTGGCTCATTCGGCGCACTCGGGACGGACGGCGCCCTCGCCGCTGGTGACCACCAGCCCTCTGAGCGCCGCTCAGTGGAACCGGCTGATGCAGCGCGTGGCGGCGCTCCCGGTCCCTGCGATCGCCGCCAAGCCAAGCTCCTCGGCCATGCCCGACCCGAAGCGCCGCCGCTAGCCGGGTGGCGCCGCGCCCGGCCTCGCTCCCGCGCCGGGCGCACCGCGGAAGGCGCCCCGGAGGCTGGCGGAGCACTTGGCCTCGGCCGACTTGAACTTCGTACCGGTCGTGCTGACGGCGCCGGTATTGAACACAGGCCCTTTGCCAGAGGTGTTCGGTTCCGGCAGTTTGATGCCGTTTTCGCGCATGCACGCGGCGAACTTCGCGAGCGCCTGTTTGAAGACGGGGTTGTTCGTGCGGGTAGCGCGCCCGGCGAATGCGGGGCCGCCGCATTTTTCCAGGACCGCTTGATACTGCGCGCGTGTCACGCCCTTCGGCAACAGGGGGCCGCCGGTTCCTCCACTAAGAAGGCCGCCGGCGCCGGGCCGGCGTTTCTGGCCCGGAGCGCGTTTGGGCAGCGTGATGCCATTCTTCCGCAGGCATTCGCGAAGCGTCGCGAAACGGCTTGCTCCGGGGCCCTTGGTGGCCCCCGAGGTCGATGTCGAGGCGCTGGCGGTCGTGCCCGTCGAGGATGAGCTGTTCGACGAGCTTCCGCACGCCGCCAGCAGGAGGCCGGCCAGCAGGAGGACGACTGTGGCCGCGGCCGTCGATTTAGTTCTCTTGGTCTTGACGTGAGGCATTTAGCTCCTTATCGATGATCGTGCTGTCGGACACACACGGCGCCTCCCGGCGAGCGCGGTCCGCAAGATACCGGTTGTGGTGGTGGGTTTACCCCATCTTCTTGGTCGTGCATCCTTGCTCAGCCGCTCCCGAACAGCGGCGAAGCGCCACCGCTGCCTGACCCGCTGGCGCCCGGGCCGCTGCCGGAGCCGCGGCCCGAGCTGCCGCCGGCGCTGGACCCACCGCCGAACAGCGCTAGCAGACCACCGCCGGCGCTCGAGCCGACGCTGATCGCTTCGGCGCTGAGCGCTCCGCCCGGGCCGGTTTCGCCCGTGACGGTCACCGTTTCGCCGGGGTGGATGCCTTTGAGGCTCGCTTTGACCGTCTTGCTCACGGTCGTGCCCGGCGAGGTCGTGACCTTGACGGTGTTGCCTTCGGAGTTGGTCACGTACAGCGTGCTCCCGGCGAGGTATGCGACGGTCCCGGCGGTGGGCCGGGTGAAGCCACTGCTCGAGCCTGGCGATCCGCCGGCGGCGCCCGCGTTGGCGCTCGTGCCCGCCCCCGACGTGCCGCCGCGCAGGGCACGAAAGCGTGACGCGGGGCTCGCGACGGAGCCGGTGGCGGAGCCGGAGGACGTTTCGCCCTTCTCGACGAGCACACCGCCGATGAAACCGCAGGCGATCAACAGCGCCCCGAACAGCGCGAGCGCGATCGGATTCCCGCCCGCGCCGAGCAGGCGCCGGCGTGGTCGGCGCGGCAGCTCCTCGGGCTCCTCGAGACAGACGTTTTCCTCGGGTTCCTCATGGGGCATTACGGGCTCCTCTTGGGGGGAAGGTGGCTCACTCAAAGCGAAGCGCCTCGATCGGCCTGAGCGCGGCTGCGCGGGTGGCTGGGTAGGTGCCGAAGAACAGGCCCGAGGCCAGGGCGGCACCGAAGGCGAGGAAGATCGAATACGTGGCGACTTCGGGATGCACTCCGGCTATTTCGAACTGGCTGCCGATCACCCCGACCGCCACGCCGGTGAGGCCGCCGAAGATCGATACGAGCACGGCCTCGGTCAGGAACTGGGTGAGGATGTCGCTGCGCCTCGCACCGATCGCCTTGCGAATCCCGATCTCGCGCGTGCGCTCGGTGACGCTGACGAGCATGATGTTCATCACGCCGATGCCGCCGACGAGCAGGGAGATCGCGGCGACCTCGCCCAGCAGCGTGGTGAACACGCTGCTGGTGGAGCTCGAGGTTTCCAGCAGCGAGCCCTGGTTGAGCACGCTGAAGCCCGGTTCGGCGGTGTTCTTGACTTTGTGGCGTTCCTCGAGGATCTGCGTGACCTCCGCTTCTGCGGCGTTCAGCGCCGATTCGGACTTGGCCTGGACGGTGATCGAGGCAATCGGGCCGACTCCGGTGAGCGAGTCCTGCACGGTGGTGATCGGCGCCATCACCACGTCGTCCTCGTTGGTGGCGCCATTTGATCCCTTTTTGGCCAGGACGCCGACCACTTCATAGTTGCTCCCGTTGACCTTCATGTTCTGCCCCACCGGGCTGACCCCCGCGAACAGTTCCTGCAGGACTTCCTGGCCGATCAGCGCCACGCGCCTGTGCTTGCTCACGTCTTCGGAGGTGAAGGCGCTGCCTTCTGCGACCTTGTAGCTGTGGGCGCTGACGTACGCGGGAATGGTGCCCACGAACGACGACGGTTCATAGCTCGAGCTGCCGTACACGAGTTTCACGCTCGTGGCGTTGACCACCGGTGAGGCGCTCTTGACGTCCGGGGCCTGGCCGTGGTTCTGCAGCGCTTCGGCATCGGCCCTGCTCAGCGACACGCTCGCCGTGGTGCTCGCCCGCGCGCCGCCCCGAAAGCCCCCGCTGGACTGAACGACCAGCACGTTCGTGCCGAGGCTCTGGATGCGCGACTGGACCGCCCTGGATGAGCCGTTGCCGACGGCGATCAAGACGATCACCGAGGCGACGCCGATCGTCATGCCGAGGATCGTCAGGCCCGAGCGGAGCTTGTTCGCGGTTATCCCGCTCCACGCGATGCGCAGGGATTCGATCCCGCCCGCCCCGATCACGGCTGCCCCTCCGCCGCTCCCGCGTCGGCGTGGGCGTCCGTGTGGGCACTGGCGTTGGCGTGGCGATGGTGGGCCGACTTCTGGCTGTGGAGCGCCGGTGGGGGGTCGTGTACGCCGAGTGAGCGACGATCCTCGACGACCTCGCCGTCACTGAGGCGGATGACGCGCTTGGTCTGTTCGGCGACGTCCGGCTCGTGCGTGATCAGAACGACTGTCCGTCCTTCTTCGTTGAGCTGGGCGAAGATCCGTAGGACGTCCTCCGTGGAGTGCGAGTCCAGGTTGCCGGTCGGCTCATCGGCGAGAATCAGCGACGGGTTGGTCACAAGCGCCCGCGCTACGGCGACTCGCTGCTGCTGGCCCCCGGAGAGCTCGGCGGGCTGGTGGTCGAGGCGGTGGGCCATCCCCACCGAGCTCAAAGCGCGTTCGGCGCGCTGTCTGCGCTCGGCCCCACGCAGCCCGGCGTAGGCGAGCGGCAGCTCGACGTTCATCAGGGCGCTGGTGCGCGCGACGAGGTTGAAGCTCTGAAAGACGAAGCCGATCTTGCGGTTGCGCAGGTCGGCGAGATCGTCCTCGTCCATCTCGCTGACGTCCACGCCATCTATCAGGTAGCGCCCGCTGGTGGGAATGTCCAGGCACCCGAGGATGTTCATCAACGTGCTCTTGCCGCTGCCCGAGCTGCCCATGATCGCCACCAGGTCGCCGGTGTCGATGCGCAGAGAGACATTGCGCAACGCGCGCACCCGGATCTGGCCGAGGTCGAAGACCTTGCCGACCTCGTGCACCTCGATCACCGGATGGCGAGAGCGCCGGCCGTGCGCCGCCGAGGCGTCCCTGGGGCTCGCGCGCTCCACCAGCGGCCGGGCACGCGGTAGGCGTGAGCGGACCACTAGCCGCCACCGCCCCTGAAGAACGCCCCGCCGCCCCCGCCCCCGAGACCGCCTCCGCCGAGCCCGCCGCCACCGAGGCGACCGCCCAGTTTGGAGGTCAGGCTCGCGCCGCTCGTGGCCGTGCTGCTCGCGACGGGCAGGACGATCGTTTCTCCTGCTTTCAGCCCGCTGAGGATGAGCGTCGTGCTGTTGCCGGTCAGACCGGTGACAACCCGCTGATGCGCCTGTATGCCGTTGCGGATCACGGTGACGCTGCCGGCGGAGATCGCGCTGGTCGGGACGTTGATGCCTTCGGCCTGCTTGACCACCACTTCGGCGGTCGCGCTCATGCCGGGCCTCAGGCCGGCTTCCACCTGGTCGAGCTGGAAGGTGACGTCGTAGCTCACGACCCCGCTGTTGCTGGTCGAGAGAACCGGCAGGCTCACGACATGCGCCGCGAACTTGCGCCCTTCGAGCGCTTCGACGGTCACGGTCGCGATCTGTCCGACATGGACGTTGGCGATTTCAGACTCGCTCAGCGGCACCACCAGCTGATAGCCGTGCACGTCGACCAGTTCGATGAACGAACTGCCGCTGCCGCTGCTGCTGCTGCTGCTGCTGCTGCTGCTTTCGCTGCTCGTGCTCGCGCCGCTGCCGCTCGTGACAGCGATGTCGTGGAAGGTGCCGCCGCTGCTGTCGCTGGTGGTCGTTGCGCCGCTCGTCGGGCTGCCGACTGCGCTCGCGCCGCTACCCCCGGTCCCGCTGCCGCCGGTTTCTCTGGCCCCGGCTCCGGTGCCGCTGGTCCCACTGCCGGCTTTGCCTCCGGCTGCGGGAGAGCCCGCGCTGGAACCGCTGCCGCGGGTGGCGCTGCTGCCTGTGCCGGTCCCGCTGGTGCTTCCCGTGGCGCCGCCGGTGGCGCTGGCGCCGGTCGCGCCGCTGGTTTCGCTCGTGGCGCCGCGGGTCGCGCTGGGGCTGCTCGTGCCACTACCGGTGCTCGCTTCGCCGGATGCCGATGAGCCCGTGCCCGAGACGGCTTCGCCGACCGAGCTCTTGATCGACGCGACGACACCTTCGGTGGGGGCGTAGAGCTTTGTCTCCGACAGCGTTCGCTGGGCGTTTTCGACCGTCAGCCGTGCGCTCTTGACGCTGTTTTCGGCGCTTACCACGGTCGACCTCGTCGGCGGCGCGGCCTTCGCTTCATTGGCGGCCAGGGTGGCCTGGAGCGACTGTTCGGCGGTCGCGACGCTGATCTTTGCCTGGGCGATCGTCTGTCGGTCCTTGAGCTTGGTGACGACCATCGTCTGCTTGGCGTTGGCCACGGCATTGCGAGCGCTGTCGATCGACTGCTGGCCCTTGACCGCCGAGGCTGCCTGACCGTTCTGCCCGGTGGTGATCGAGTAGCCGTCGGATCTCACCTTCGCTTCGTCGGACTTGAGCGCGGATTCGGCCGAGTTGACCCTCGATTCAGCCGCGCTGATCTTCGCTTCGCTCGGCGGGGACTTGCCTTTTTCGGCTTCTCTCTGGGACTTCGCTTCTTCGAGCTGGAGCTTGGCTTCGGTGAGCACCTTTTCATCGGAGCCGAGCTGACTCATGGCCTGGTTGACCGCGTCCTGCTCGCTGGTGGCTTCCAGGGCGACCGACTGTTCGGTTCGCTTGAGCGCGACTTCGTCCTGGGCGACCGACGCCAGAGAAGCGGCTTCATCGGACTTGGCGGTTTCCCGTGCCTGCGCGAGCGACTGCTTCGCGGATACGACGGAGGCGCGCGACTGCGCGGCACTGATGTCGTCCTCGCGCAACTCGACCGGCGTGAGACCTTCTACGGCCGCCTGATAGGCGGCCTGCTCGTTGGACAGGCTCATCTCGGCCGAGCGCAAGCTCGATTCGGCGCCGGTCGGGCTGATTTCGGCCAGCAGCCGGCCGCTTTCGACGTGTTCGCCGACGCTCACGAGCAGCCCGGTGAGCGTTCCGCCGGTGGCGAAGTTGACGCCGACTTTGCTCGCCGGCTGGAGCGTCCCGCTACCGGACACCGTCGATTGGACGACGCCCTGCGCGACGGTCGCCGCGCGGGTCACGGTCGCCTGGCTGCCCGATGCCGGTCCCACGACGAGGACGGCGGCCACGATCGCACCGGCGCAGAGAGCCCCCAGTGCGTAGACGAGCCAGGATGCTCTGGTGCGTTTGGTCATGTCGTTCAGCTAGATACTCGGGCCGGTCCGTAAGAGGCGGCGAAGAAAGGCTGCAAGCAGGGCTAAATTCGTCTCAAGACAGACGTTGCCTGCTTTGGCCGGGCGCCCGCCGGAAGCCGCGGGCGGGTCTGCCATGATCCCGCTCGATGCGCACCTGCGGCGGGATCGATCTCGGCGGCACCAAGATTCAAGCGGCGATCCTCGACGAGGATCACAACGTGCTCGGCTCGGCTCGCCGGCCCACTCCCACGAGCGGCGGCCCCCCGGGCGTGGCAGCGGAGATGGAGGCGGCGCTGCGCGACGCCGCCAAGGCCGCCGAGCTGGACCCAAAGGCGCTGGTCGGGGTGGGGGTGGGGTCCCCGGGGACGATCGAAGGTGGGGAGGTGACGAGCGCGCGCAACCTGCCCGGATGGGAAGGCAGGTTCCCGTTGGCCGCCACGCTCGAAGGGGCGCTCGGCTGCCCGGTGAGGGTGGGCAACGACGTCCAGGTCGCCACCGACGCAGAGTTCAAGCTCGGGGCCGGCCGGCTCTACGGCTCGCTGCTCGGCGTGTTCTGGGGGACCGGGGTGGGCGGCGGGCTGATCCTCGACGGCAGGCCGTGGACGGGACGCGGCGGGGCCGGCGAGATCGGGCACATGGTCGTCGAGATCGGCGGTGCGCGCTGTACGTGCGGACGGCTCGGCTGCATGGAGGCCTACGCGGGCCGCTCGGCGATGGAAGAGCACGTCTCGAGCCTGGTCGAGAAGGGCCGCAAGACAGATCTGTTCAAGCTGATGAAGGAGCGGGAGCGCACGCGGCTGACGAGCGGCATCTGGGCGCGGGCGCTCGATCACGGCGACAAGCTGGCCAGCCACATGATCGACCGGGCGGTCAAGGCGCTCGGCGCCGGTATCGCCTCGGCGGTCAACCTGCTCGACGTGGAGGGCGTGATCATCGGTGGCGGCCTGGGCGTGAGGCTCGGTCATCCTTACGTCAAGCGGATCTCCGAAGCGATGCAGCCGCACCTGTTCGCCGATTCTCGGCCTCCGCACGTCCACGTCGCGGCGCTCGGCGATCTCGGCGGGGCGATTGGCGCCTCCTTGCTCCTCCGCGCCGAGGGGTAACGTTCACCACGGTTTGCCACAACCGGTAGTGCACCTCTCGTCAGTTCTGCGCAGCCCGTTGCTGGACCGGGCGGGCGAGCGTCTCGGCCGCGTGGAAGACCTGATCGTGCGCTTGGCCGACGGCGGCTATCCGCCCGTGACGGGCCTGAAGGCGAGGATCGGGGGTCGCGAGCTGTTCGTGCCGGCCGATCGCATCGCGGCGCTCGAGCCGGGAGCCGTGCGCCTGTCCGGCGAGAAGCTCAGCCTCGGGCGCTTCGAGCGGAGGGTCGGCGAGGTGCTGCTGGGAGCGGACGTGCTCGGCCGCAAGCTCGTGGCCGTCGAGGCCGACCCGCCGCGCCTGGTCATTGCGCACGAGATCGAGCTAGCCTGCATCGAGGGCTGGTGGCGCGTGGTGGGCGTCGATCACAGCGCGCCCGCCCGGCTGCGCCGGTTGCTGCCGCGCCGTCTACGGGGGATCGTGAGCGATCGGCCGTTTCTCGACTGGGCGGAGCTCGAGCCGTTCGTGGGCCACGTGCCCAGCGCGCGGTTGCGCTTCTCCCATCGCAAGCTGGCCAACCTGCACCCCGCCGAGATAGCCGATCTGGTGGAGGCCGCCTCCCACGATGAGGGCGAGGAGATCATCGAGGCGGTCGGGCAGGATCGCGAGCTCGAGGCCGATGTCTTCGAGGAGCTCGACGAGCATCATCAGCTGGAGTTCATCCGTGAGCGCCCGGACGCGCAGGTCGCGGCTGTGGTCGCGCGCATGGCCGCCGACGATGCGGCCGATCTGATCGTCGAGATCGACCAGGACAGGCGGGGACGGATCCTCGCGCTGCTGCCCCCCTCCCATCGTCACCGCATCGAAGCCCTGCTCGGCTACAACCCGTCGACCGCAGGTGGGCTGATGAGCCCCGACTTCATCGGCCTCGGGGCCGCGGACTCGGTCGCCCGGGCGATCGAACGGGTCCGCGACAGCGATCTCGCGCCGGGCACCCTCACGACGGTGTACCTGCTCGACAGCGAAGGCGGGTTGTCCGGCTCGGCGCTCGTGGTGACCCTGCTGCGCGCCGATCCGCAAACTCCCCTGCAGGAGATCGCCGAGAACGAGCCCGTGTCCGTGGAGACCGGCGCGGAGGTCCCGGAGGTGGCGCGGACGATGACCGACTACAACCTCGTGATGCTGCCGGTCGTGGACGAGCACGAGCGCATGGTGGGCGTGGTGACCGTCGATGACGTGCTCGAGCTCACGCTGCCGACGGGCTGGCGGCGGCGCTTCGGGGTCGCCAGCGACTGACCGTTCGTGAGCGTTCGACCGTTGCTAGGCTGAGCGCTGGATGAGCCCGCAGACGGCGCGTAGAAAGGAGGCCGGCATGGATCGAGAACAGCCACGAAGTACCCAGCCGGCCGCACGCTTGGCGCACTCGTCCCTCCTGGCCTAGCAGTTTCGCTCCCGGGACTCCCTCCGCGTCGGCGTGCGCCGCCGAAGACGTGACGCGCGGTTTCCGAGCAGCAGGAAAGGAGGCACACCCGAGATGGCCGACGAGCAGACTACGCTGGCGCCCGCTACGCAGCGGCTCGAGGGCGTGCCCCCGGTCCTCGACGAGGCGCACATCGGCGACATTCGCGGCGCCCTGGGGACGATCAGGATGAGCGACGGCGGCGAGCGCCTCGGTTGGCGCTCGCGGGCGATGGCGCTGCTGGCGATCATGGGGCCGGGCCTGATCGTGATGGTCGGGGACAACGATGCGGGCGGGGTTTCCACCTACGCCCAGGCGGGACAGAACTACGGGACCAGCCTGCTCTGGGTCCTGCTGCTGCTGATACCGGTGTTGGTCGTCAACCAGGAGATGGTGATCCGCCTGGGGGCGGTCACGGGGGTCGGCCACGCGCGTCTGATCTTCGAGCGCTTCGGCAAGTTCTGGGGCGCATTCTCGGTCGGCGATCTGTTCTTGCTGAACTTCCTGACGATCGTCACCGAGTTCATCGGGGTGAGCCTGGCGCTCAGCTATTTCGGGGTCAGCAAGTATCTGGCTGTGCCGATCGCCGCGGCGGCGCTGGTGGCGATCACATCGACGGGCAGCTTTCGCAGCTGGGAGCGGTTCATGTACGTGTTCGTAGTGGCCAACTTCCTGGTCATCCCGCTGCTGGTCCTCGCTCATCCGCATGTGGGGGACATCGTCCATCACAGCCTCATCCCCACGATCTCTGGTGGGGCCAACTCCACGGCGGTGCTCCTGATTATCGCGATCGTCGGCACGACCGTCGCTCCCTGGCAGCTGTTCTTCCAGCAGTCGAACATCATCGACAAGCGCATCACACCGCGCTGGATCAACTACGAGCGCGCGGATACGGTCATCGGGGCCTTCGTCGTCGTGATCGGCGCCGGCGCGCTGATTGCCGTGAGCGCGTTTGCGTTCGCCCGGACGCCGTACTTCGGCCAGTTCTCCGACGCGGGCACGGTCGCCAAGGAGCTGGGTCGCGAGCTCGGCTCGAGCGCCGGAACGTTCTTTGCGATCGTACTGCTGAATGCGTCCCTGATCGGCGCGGCGGCGGTGACGCTCGCCACCTCCTACGCCTTCGGCGACGTGTTCGGGGCCAAGCACTCGCTCAACCGCGGTCCGCTGGATGCGAAGCTCTTCTACGCGAGTTTCACGATGATGGTGACGGCCGCCGCCGGCATCGTGCTCATCCCCGGAGCTCCGCTCGGCCTGATCACGACCTCGGTGCAGGCGCTGGCGGGGGTGCTGCTGCCCAGCGCGACCGTGTTCCTGCTGCTGCTGTGCAACGACCGCGAGGTGCTCGGCCCGTGGTCGAACCCTCCGTGGCTGAACGCCGTCGCGAGCGTGATCATCGGCATCCTGGTCGAGCTCTCCCTGATCCTGATGGCGAGCACGATGTTCCCGAGCGTCAATGTGACACACCTGTTCGGGTATCTCTCGCTCGTCCTCCTGGCGGCCTTCGTGGGGATGGCCGGGTACGCGATCCGCAACCGGCCGGCGGCGAGGGTCGAGCTTGCCAAGGTCCCCAGGGAGAAGCGGAGCACGTGGACGATGCCTCCTCTGGCCCTGCTCGAGCGTCCCGTCTGGTCGCCCGGACGCAAGGCGGGGATGCTCGTGCTGCGTGGGTATCTGGTGGTGGCCGTACTGCTGCTGGTCATCAAGACCGTTCAGCTCGGCCACTGAAGAACCTGTTTCCAGAAGATCGCCACGCCCGGATTCGCCCCCCTCTATGTTGATCGGCAGTGCTGCCCTTCTGGATGTCCATCGCCTTGCTGTCTGTCTTCCAGGGTGCCCTGGTGGCCCTCCCGGGCGTTCTGCTCGCGCCGTGGTCAGGACGCATGCGCGGCCGGCGCTGGGCGGCTATCCCACCGCTGTCGGTGATTGCCTTCGTGCTGATTGCGCGCAGCGCCGAACAAGCGAGCGCTCGAGGGCTCACCTACCTTGCGCTCGGCGCCGTGCCCGTGCTCGCCGCGCTCGCTCTCGGATGGCTTGTTTGGGACGCCCACCGTCCTCGTCCGAGCAGGGCGCTGCTCGTGCTACCGCTCTTTGCGCTGGCGTGGGTGGATCGCGGTGGCATCGCGGGACAGACGGCTGCGCTGATTCTCAGCGCGCTGAGCTGCGCGGCGCTTGGCGTGCTGCTCGCCGCCGTCACTCCCCCCCGCTGGCTGGCCGCCGGGATCGTGGCGATGGCAGTGGCCGACAGCATCCTGGTCGTCTCAGATCTGCTGCAGCGACCCAACAACGCGCTCAACGCCGCGCACCCCGCGGCCGGCCTCCCGCGGCTTCAAAGCGCGGTGTTCGGCTCGGCCGTGATGGGCTACGGAGATCTGTTCGTCGCCGGTGTGCTCGGGGGGTTGGTGGCGGCCACGGCCGGACGCTCGATCCAGCTGCGCGCTGCGCGGCTGACGGCACTGGTGGCGCTCGCCTTCGATCTGCTGTTCTTCCTCCTCGACGAGCTACCGGCCACGGTACCCGTGGCGCTCGCGCTGATCGTCCTGGCGCTCAGAACCCCTTTCAAAGAGGTTCTCAAGCGTCGGTGGAAATCCTCTCCGCGAGCGGAAGCCCCTGCGTCTTGGTCGCCCGTATCGGCGAGGGCTCGCTGCGCACGAATCCCGTTTGGGCGGTGATCGCCCGCGCGGTGGTCTCGACTGCGCCGGGCGCGAGCACCTCGCGCCCGGAGGCCGCGCCGGCCTGCTCGATGCGCCGCACCTGTGGCACCACGCGATGGTCGAAGGAGCCGACCGCGTCGTTGTACGCGGACACGGCCGAGTCGAGCTGGCGACCGACCTTGGCGAGCGGCTCGACGAAGCGGCCGAGGCGGCGGTGCAGCTCCCTCGCGGACTCTGCGATCTCGCGCGCGGACTCTGCGATCAGCTCCTGGCGCCAGCCGTAGTGAACCGCCCACAGCAGGCCGATCAGGGTCGTGGGCGTGGCCATCAGGACCTGCTGCTGGACGCCGTACTCGATCAGGGCCGGATCGGCCGCGAGGGCAGCTTGGTAGATCCCGTCGGAGGGCACGAACATCACGACGAACTCCGGCGTGGAGTCGAACTGCCGCTGGTAGCCCTTGGAGGCGAGCTTGACGATGTGCTCGCGCGTCTGCCGGGCATGGCGCGCGCCATGCAGGTCGCGATCCTCCTCCGACGAGGCCTCGAGCGCGGACAGGTATGCGTCGAGCGGAACCTTGGAGTCGACCACGACCAGCTTGCCGCCGGGCAGGCGCACGAGCATGTCGGGTCGCAGCGTCCCCTCGCCGGTGCTGATCGTGCTCTGCTCGATGAAGTCGCAGTGTGAGACCATCCCGGCCATCTCGACCACGTTGCGCAGCTGGATCTCGCCCCAGGATCCGCGGGTGGACGGGCGCTTGAGCGCCGAGACGAGGTTGCCGGTCTCCTGACGGAGCGTGCCCACGCCCTCGCCCAGGTGGCGAACCATCTGCGCGAGCTCTCCCTGAGCCTGCCTGCGCTCGCGCTCGAGGCGCCCGATCTCGCCCTCCATCCTGCCCAGCTTCTCGGCTACCGGGCCGACGAGTCCCTTGATCTCCTCGGTCCGCCTGGCCATCTCGCCGGAGGCGCGCTCCTGCTCGGCATGGCGCGCCTGCTCGAGGCGCTGGGCCAGCGAGTCGCCGGTCTGCTGGAGCACGTCCAACGAGATCGCCTTCAGCTCCTCGCGCAGGCGCTGGCGCTCCTGCTCGCGCCGGCCGCGGCGCTGAAACGCCGCCGCGCATGCGGCACCGAGAAGGACTCCGAGAATCAGCAGCAGGACACTCATTTGGCACGACCTTTCGAGATGGAGAGCACCCAAAGATGCCAAGGCTCCCGGATGCCACCAGAGACCCGCCGCGGCGTCGGATGCCGGTCGTCGGCGCCCTCTCTTGCGACGGGCGGTCGGCTAGCCGACCGGGCGCCCTCTCTGCTTTTCGTAGCGCCGGGCGGCCTGCCCGAGCACGCTCAGCATCGTTGGCGTGGCCGGGACGAGGCGGGCGCCGGCCTGGGCCGCAGCGATCACCCGGCGCACCGGCGGGGCGGGGGAGAGCGCGCGGATGGCGATGTCCTCGCGTACGACCGACAGGGCTAGCTCGGGGATCAGGGCGACGCCCACTCCCGCCGCTACCAGGCCCTGGACTGTCTGGTAATCGTCGCTCTCGAAGGAGACGTTCGGCTCGAAGCCGGCGGCGTGACAGCTGCGCACGACGTGCCGCGCGCACGGGCTGGAGCTGGAGGTCTGAACCCAGGCCGCGTGTTGCAGGTCCTCGAGACGCAGCTTCCCCCGTCTCGCCAGGGGGTGCTCGCGAGGCAGCGCGAGGTACATCGGGTCATCGAGCAGCTCGATGCGCGTCATGTCCTCTTCCAGCAGGCTCTCACCGGCGAACTCGAACAGCAGCGCGAGATCCAGCTCGCCGGCACGCAGGCGCGGGACGATCTCCTCGGGCTCGCCCTCGGCCAGCGTCAGCTCGACGTCCGGGTAGGAGGTGCGAAAGGTTGCGATCGCGAGTGGCATGAGCGTTCCTCCGGCGGTCGGGAACGAGGCCATCCGCAGACGCCCGCCGCGCAGGCCGGCGATCTCCGCCAGCGCCCCTTCGGCCGCCTCCAGGCGCGCGAGGATTCCCTCGGCGTGCCCGAGCAGCGTCTGCCCGGCGGCGGTCAGGCTGACGCCGCGGGGATGGCGCTCGAGCAGCGCCATCCCGGTCTCGGCCTCGAGCGTGGCGATCTGCTGGGAGACCGCCGACTGGGTGTAGGAGAGCGCCTCGGCGGCGGCCGAGAAGGAGCCGCGGTAGGCGACCTCCTTCAGCAGCTTCAGACGGGCCACGTTCAGCATAAGGAAATCTTATCGCAGGCATCAAAAGAATCACTGGAACTGATGGCAGGAAGGTGCCAAGATCAGACGAAATCCCACTCGTCCTTTCCGCTCACACGACTTCCGTATTCCACAAGCACAAGACAGGAGCAGAGCCATGCCAGTCAAGCTCATCGTCTCCTACGACGGGACCGCCAACGAGGACGACGCGATCGCCCTCGGCCGTCTATTCGGCCGAGCCGGTGCGGAGGTTTCGCTCGCATACGTGCGTCACTCCCACGAGCCCGACTCAGACAGCGAGAAGGTCGCCCAGCGCCAGGCGCACGGGCTGCTCGAGGGCGGGGTCGAGATGCTCGGAGACTCCAACGCGCACCTGCACGTCGTCACCGACCGCTCGACCCCGGAGGGCCTCGCCGCACTCGCCGCGGGGGAGGGCGCGGACGTGCTCGCCTTCTGCTCGGACTCCCACACCGCCAAGGGCAGCGTCTCGATCGGTAACTCCGCCGAGCGTCTGCTCGAAGGCGGACGCTCGGCGATCGCGATCGCGCCGGTGGACCTGGCTGAGAGCGCCAGCGGCGCTGGTATCGAGAGGATCGTCGCGGTCGGCGACGGCGAGGGCGGTGCCCGCAAGACCGCCGAGTCGCTGGCCGCAGCCCTCGGCGCGACGGTCGGGCCGGTGGCCAACGAGCAGACCGACCTGCTCGTGATCGACTCGCGCCCGGAGGCCGAGCCGGGACGGATCTCGCTCAGCTCCTCCGCGACGCACCTGATCGAGATCTCCACCTGCTCGGTCCTCGTGCTGCCCCGTGGCGTGAGGTTGCAGTTCTCGAGGACGCCCGCCGTGGTGAGCGCCTAGCGAGCAGGGCCCTCTGTGCATTGTGTGGCCGGGCGGCCCGGGTCTCTACCAGCGAGCACCCGGGCCCCACGCACGCGTCAGGCGCGCCAGCAGGTGACGGGAGAGCACTTGCACGAGGTCCACGGCGCCGCCCACGAGGTGGCCCACCGGACCGGTCCACAGCCACGCCTCTGCGCGCCTGTGTGGGGGGATGCTGTGTCGGAGCCTCACGTTGCGGCACGGTATCGTGGCGGAGGTGCCAGTAGCCGTCAAGACAACCGTCACCGAGCTCGGGGACTCGCGCGTACGGCTGCAGGTGCAGGTACCGGCGGGAGAGCTGGAGGGGCGCCTGGAGCGCAAGGCCCAGCAGCTCGGGCGCGAGCTGAAGCTGCCGGGCTTTCGGCGCGGGAAGGTGCCCGCCCCGCTGGTCATCCAGCGCATCGGCCGTGAGGCCGTGCTCGAGCAGGCCGTGCGCGACACGCTCTCGAGCTGGTACTCAGACGCGATCGAGACCGCCGGCATCGTTCCCGTGGGCGATCCGCTCCTAGATCTCGGGGAGCTGCCGCCCCACGGCCAGGCACTCGAGTTCTCGATCGAGATCGGCGTGCTCCCCAAGGCCGAGCTCGGTGACTACCGGGGACTGGAGGTGGGACGCCGCGAGCCGGAGCTCGCCGATGAGCAGATCGACGAGGAGGTCGAGGCGATGCGCGAGCGTCTGTCCAGGCTGGCGAGCACCGAGCGGGCAGCCGCGATCGGCGATTTCGTCGTGGTCGACTACGTCGGCTCGCTGGCGGCCACGGACGCCACGGGTGAGACGACGAACTGGGTGCCCTTCGCTGGCGGCGAAGGCCGCGACCAGCTGATCGAGCTCGGCGGCGGAAACCTGATCCCCGGCTTCGAGGAGGGCCTGGTGGGGGCGAGCGCAGGCGAGCAGCGCACCGTCGAGGTGTCCTTCCCGAGCGACTACGGCAACGCCGATCTCGCCGGGCGGGCAGCCTCATTCGAGGTGACCGTCAAGGAGGTCAAGCTCAAGCAGCTCCCGGAGGTCGACGAGGACTTTGCGGTGGACGCCGGCTTCGACGACGTGCAGGGGCTGCGCGAGGACATCCGCGCACGGCTGACCGACATCGAGGAGCGGCGCATCGAGAGCGAGTTTCGCCAGGCCGCGCTCGATGCCGCGGTGGCGCGTGCGAGCGTGGCGACCACCCCGGAGCTCGTCGGCGCGCGAGCTCGCGAGATGTGGGAGAGGATGCTGCATTCGCTCTCCCACCGGGGAATCTCGCGCGAGGCATACCTGCAGATCGTTGGGCGCCAGGAAGCCGAGATCCTCGTCGAGATGGAGCCCGAGGCAGATCTGGCGCTGCGCCGGGAGGCAGTGCTCACGGCCCTGGTGGAGGCTGAGGGGATCGGCTGCATCGAGGAGGAGCTGATCGAGGCGGTGACGCCGACCGCCGAGCGAGAGGGCGTGGCGCCGGAGAAGCTGATCGAGGATCTGCGCTCGGCGGGACGCCTGGAGGAGCTGCGTGAGGAGCTCGCCGTGCGCAAGGCCATCGATCTGGTCGCCGCGAGCGCCAAGCCGATCCCCATGGCTCGCGCGCAGGCACGCGAGCAGCTGTGGACGCCCGAGAAGCATGCGAGCGGCTCCGCCGGCGCGGGTGAGGCGGCGGTGCAGCCGGCCGGGCGCCTGTGGACGCCGACCGATCAGACATCAGCCAGCTAGCCTCTAGAGGAATCCGGTCGTCAAGGTGAAACAAAGGCGAGGACTATGAGCCCACTTGTCCCAATGGTCGTCGAGCAGACCTCGCGCGGTGAGCGAGCGTTCGACATCTACAGTCGCCTGCTCAACGAGCGGATCATCTTTCTCGGCACCCCCGTGGACGATCAGATCGCCAACCTGATCGTCGCCCAGCTGCTGCACCTCGAGTCCGAGGACCCCGAGAAGGACGTCTCGCTGTACATCAACTCGCCCGGCGGATCGGTCTATGCGGGCCTCGCGATCTACGACACGATGCAGTTCATCAAGCCCGACGTGCAGACGATCTGCGTGGGCATCGCGATGTCGATGGGCGCGCTGCTGCTGGCCGGGGGGGCCGAGGGCAAGCGCATGGCGCTCCCCAACGCCAAGATCCTGATCCACCAGGTGTCCTCGAGCTTCCAGGGTCAGGCAACCGACATCGAGATCCACGCCAAAGAGATCATCGACGTGCGCAGGCGACTGGACGAGATCATTGCCAAGCACACCCACAAAGAGCTCGAGCAGGTGCGCAAGGATACCGAGCGGGACTACTTCATGAGCTCGGATGAGGCCAAGGAGTATGGAATCATCGATCGTGTGATCTCCGAGCATTAAAAGGCGCCCGCTGAGCGGCGCGAGGCTGTGTCCTCGCTCGCTCGCGTGCCAAGCACGCCACGCTCGCTGCGTCCGTGCCTCGCTTGCTCAGCGAACGCCTTTGCGGGGAGCAACAGGGAAGAGCGGTAAACGGATATGGCCAGACCCACAGATTCCAACGAGCAGCTCCTCTGCAGCTTCTGCGGCAAGTCCCAGCGGCAGGTCAAGAAGCTGATCGCCGGCCCGGGCGTGTACATCTGCGACGAGTGCATCGACCTCTGCAACGAGATCATCGACGAGGAGCTCTCCGCCCCGCCGGCGTTCGATATCGAGAACCTGCCCAAGCCGCGCGAGATCTACGAGGTCCTGGACGAGTACGTCGTCGGGCAGGATCCATCCAAGCGCACGCTGTCGGTGGCCGTCTACAACCACTACAAGCGCGTTCAGATGATCATGTCCGGGGACTCGGACATCGAGCTGCAGAAGTCGAACATCCTGCTCCTCGGGCCGACCGGTTGCGGCAAGACGCTGCTCGCCCAGACGCTCGCGCGAATCCTGAACGTGCCGTTTGCGATCGCCGATGCGACCGCGCTGACCGAGGCGGGCTACGTCGGCGAGGACGTCGAGAACATCCTGCTCAAGCTCATCCAGGCGGCCGACTACGACGTCAAGAAGGCCGAGACGGGAATCATCTACATCGACGAGGTCGACAAGATCGCGCGCAAGGCCGACAATCCGTCGATCACACGAGACGTCTCCGGCGAGGGCGTCCAGCAGGCGCTCTTGAAGATCCTCGAGGGCACGCAGGCCTCGGTGCCGCCGCAGGGTGGGCGCAAGCATCCCCACCAGGAGTTCCTGACGATCGACACGACCAACGTGCTGTTCATCTGCGGCGGCGCGTTCGCCAACCTCGACAAGGTGATCGAGCGGCGCATAGGCCACAAAGGCGTGGGCTTTGCGGCTGCGATCGAGGCCAAGGCCGAGCGCGACACGGGTGAAGTGTTCGAGCAGTGCCTGCCCGAGGACCTGATCGAGTACGGACTGATCCCCGAGTTCATCGGACGCCTGCCGGTGATGAGCGCCGTGCACCAGCTCACGCGCGAGGATCTGGTGTCGATCCTCGTTGAGCCGCGCAACGCGCTGGTGAAGCAGTTCCAGCGCTTCTTCGCCTTCGACGGGATCGAGCTGGTATTCGCCGAGGACTCGCTCGTCGCGGTCGCCGAGAAGGGTCTCGAACGCGAAACCGGGGCGCGGGGGCTGCGCTCGATCATCGAGGAAATCCTCTTGGACGTGCAGTTCGAATTGCCCTCCCGCCGTGACGTCAAGAAGTGCGTGGTGACCAAGGAGACGGTCGAAAAGGGCCTCACGCCGACGCTCGTCACAGAAGCCGCACCCGAAGACGCCGAAGACGCCTCTCTGCGCGAGGAGTCTGCCTGACCTGGGAGCGTGTCCCATGTCTCACGGCGCGCGTGGTGTGCTTCATGGTATCTACCGTGTAGATATGTAGGCGGACGGTGCGCAAAAAGCAAGACAACTCGGACGGTGCGTTCCGGCCTCTCGCCCCGCTACCATCGCGACTGTGTCCAGATCCTCAACCGGCTCGGGTTCCAAGCGCGATCGGGTCAAGGCCCTGCCGTGGGCTGCGCTGCTGCAACTCGCCCTCGCGGTCGGTAAGCGCTGGAGGGCGCTCTCGGAGAAGGATCGTGCCCGTCTGTCGCGCCTGGTGCGCGAGTCCCAGGGACGTCCGGGGAACCTGCGGCCGAAGGAGCGCAGGGAGCTGCGGCGGCTGTCGGGCAAGCTGGACGTGAAGGGAATCGGCGGCGAGTTGCTGGCGCTCGCGCGCGGCGGCCGGGGCCGTCGCAAGCGCCGCTGATGCAGGCGGGGACGATGGACGAGCTCGACAGGCTCTCGACGGAGGAGCTTCACGATCGGGCTGTGCATCGCGCGGAGAAGCACATGGACGTCAGGTTCTTCTGGTCGCTGCTGAAAGTGATCCCGGCGGCGGAGGCGCTCAGCGGCGATGCGGGCGAGGGCCAGTACGACATCCAGTCTTCCAAAGGGCTGATCTACGACGCCCTGAAAAGCGGCAAGGGCGAGCTGGGAGAGGCGCTGCGTCCGATGTTCATCGACTACCTGCGCAAGCACGCCGACGCCTAGTGTCCCGAGTCACAAATTCGATGGCGTTTCCCGTCGTCTGCCCGCGCCTGACGCCCGCCGTCGTCGGCCCACGTGCTACCGGCACGCAGACCGACGCCATCGAACGTCGGATCACGACCATCCATCCGGCAAACCCTCACCGAATTTCCGACTCGGGACACTAAAGCTCCGAGCGGGCCCTCCGGCAGGCGCGACGCACATGAACACGAACAGCTCAGAGCGCGGCAGCGAGATCTCGGGCTGGAGCGAGGCGCGGGCGGAGCGCCAGCTGCGCTCGCTGGAGCTGTTCGGGATGCGCTTCGGGCTCGACAGGATGCGGCGGATGATGGCCGTGCTGGGCTCCCCGGAGCGGAGCTTCGACGCAATCCACGTCGTGGGCACCAACGGGAAGACCTCGACTACGCGGATGGCCGCGGCGATCCTGCAGCGCCATGGCTTGCGGACCGGTGCGTACACCTCGCCGCATCTGGTGTCCTATCGCGAGCGTGTGCAGGTGGGCGAGCGCGAGCTGGAGGCCGAGGCGTTCGCCGCGGCGGTGGCGCGGGCGGCCTGGGCGGCGGATCGCGTCAACCGCACCCTGGCGGAGGACGATCACGTCACCCAGTTCGAACTGCTGACCGCGGCGGGTCTGTGGGAGATGGCTGAGCAGGGCGTGGAGGTGGCGGTGATCGAGGCGGGTCTCGGCGGACGCTACGACGCGACCAGCGTGATCGACGCGCGGGTGAGCGTGCTGACGAACGTCGGACTCGAGCACACCCGCTGGCTGGGGCCGACGGTGAAGGACATCGCAGAGGAGAAGCTGGCGGTCGTGCGCCCGCGCGGCACGCTCGTACTCGGTGAGGATCTGGCGGCCGACGCGCTGGCGGTGGCCGAGCGTGTGGCGCGTGAGCAGGAGGCCTCGATCGTGCGGGCGCGGCCCGAGCAGGAGACAATCGCGCTGCTCGCGCGGGGGGCTTTCCAGCGGCGGAACTTCGCGCTCGCGCGGGCCGCGGCGGAGTCGTATCTACGGATGGCCGGGATCGCGGTGAACGAGGAGGCGGTGGCCGAAGCGGGCGCCTCCGCGGAGGTGCCCGGGCGCCTGCAGCTGCTGGGGGAGGATCCGCCGACGGTGCTCGACGGCGCGCACAACCCCGACGCGGCGGTGGCGCTCGTTGAGGCGCTGCCGGAGCTGCTCGGCGGCCGCGGACCGGTGGCGCTCGTGCTGGGGGTGCTCGAGGACAAGGACTCCGCGGCGATGCTCGCAGCCCTGCTGCCGGTCTGCGAGCGGGCCTGGTTTACGGCGCCACCGAGCAGCCGGGCGCTGTCACCGGCGGCATTGCAGTCGCTTGCGCGCCAGATCGGCTTCCAGGCAAGCGCATGCGAGCCGCGACCCTCCCGGGCTCTGGCGCAGGCACGGAGCTGGGCTCGCGAGCGGCACGGCACGGTGCTGGCGACCGGCTCGGTGTACCTGGTGGGAGACCTGCTCGGTGAGCGATCGAAGCTCGGCCAGCGCGTCTCGGAGGCAGGCCCGCCACTGCAGCTCGAGCGCTCGGGGAGCTCGGACAGATGAACCAAGAGGGCCCGTCGGTGCTCACGATGATCGGCGCGGTGGCGTTGATCGTGGCGCTGGTGATCCTCGTGTTCTTCGCCGCTGGCTATGGATTCGGCCGGTTGTTTCTCTAAACTCAGCCGGCCGATGCTCCCGCTCGCATATTTCGGAATCGAAAGCAGCGGCTTGAACCTGGCCGTCGACCTGCTGATTCTGTTCGTGGCGGTCCTGTACCTCTCGCTGATCTACTGGACCTACGCGGACGCGCGCAGGCGGATCATCGATCCGATGCTGATCGGTTGCGCGACCGCGGCCTCGCTGTTTCCGTTCGTGGGCACGATCGTCTACATGGTCCTGCGTCCCCCGGAGTACCTCGAGGACGTGCACGAGCGCGAACTGGAGATCCAGGCGGCGGAGGCGCGCCTGCACCAGCTCGACCAGGCGCTGTGCCCCCACTGTGACTACCGGGTAGAGCGCGACTTCGTCCGCTGTCCGAGCTGCCTGCGCAAGCTCAAGGAGCGCTGCGTCAACTGCTCGCGGCCTCTGGATCAGGCGTGGACGATCTGCCCGTACTGCGAGGCGGACGTTCCGGGCATCGCCGGGCCCCGCACGCGTCGCCGCCGCAGCACGCCGGCGATCGAGGGCGAGCGCTTGGAGATCGGTCAGACCGACCTCGAGCGGCCACTGGCCGGAGAGCGCGAGGAGAGTGAGGTGGCGCCGGTCGCGGCCTCAGAATCGGCTGTCAGGCCCCGTGGCACCGGCCGGGCCGCCCGTCCGGGTCCGCGCCCGCGTCCGACCTCCTGAAAGCTCCTGAAAGCGCCCCAAACCCCGAGCAAAGGAAGCCATGGACCGAACGCTGATCCTCGTAAAGCCCGACGCCTTCGCGCGGGGACTGACAGGCGAGATAATCGCGCGCTTCGAGCGCAAGGGACTGACGATCGTGGCGCTGCGGCACATGACCGTGGAGCGCGATCTCGCCGAACGCCACTACGCAGAGCACGCCGAGCGCCCGTTCTTCGGCGAGCTGGTCGACTTCATCACCTCCGGGCCGATCGTTGCGATGGTGCTCGAGGGCACCGACGCGGTGAGGGCGGCCCGCCAGATGATCGGAGCGACCAACCCGCTCGAGGCGGCGCCGGGCAGCATCCGCGGGGTCTGGGCGATCGAGATGGGCGCGAACATGGTCCACGGCTCGGACTCGCCCGAGTCGGCGGCGCGCGAGGCTGCCCTGTTCTTCGAGGGCATGTAATCGTCGCCCGCGAGCCCACACCTGGTCCTCGCATCGGGCTCGCCCCAGCGCAGGGCCCTGCTCGAACGCCTGGACGTCCCGTTCACTGTCAGGGCTACCGAGACGAGCGAGCTCGAGCAGGGTGAGAACCCCGCGCAGGTGGCGGTCGAGAACGCGCTGCGCAAGGCCCGTGCGGCGCGCCGCGAGGGCGCGCCGGAGGCGGTGCTCGGCTGCGACACAATCGTGGTGCTCGATGGCGTCATCTACGGCAAGCCGCCCGATGCGCTCGCCGCCCGCGAGACGCTGAGGGCTCTCGGCGGGCGTACGCACGAGGTGCTCAGCGGATTGGCCGTGCTCCTCGGCGACGAGGAGCGCACGGCGCTGGCGCGCACGCGCGTGAGCTTTCGAGCCCTGGACGCCGATCTGCTCGACTGGTACGTGGGCACGGGGGAGTGGCAGGGACGCTCGGGCGGCTACGCCATCCAAGGGGCCGGCGCCGCGCTGGCGGTGGCGGTGGACGGCGAGGTGGAGAATGTCGTCGGCCTGCCACTGTCGACCCTGCTCGAGGTCTACCCGGAGCTGTTGGGCGGTCGATGATGGCGCCTGCGGCGCCTCGGCGAGGCCGGCCGTGGCCATCCCGGCTCGCTCGTCGAGAAAGGACGTTTGGCCTGCAAAAGCGCTGGCATGCGTGGCGGGCGCGGGCGGACGTTCGCTACACTGCCCGACGGGTGCGCCCCCGACGAGCGCTGCGCCGCCGAACCGCCGCCGGCCGATCTGCGATCGGTAGCGACGCAGACCGGATCCAAGCGTGCCCTCTCTCTTTATATGGGCATCTTCAGCTATCTGACAGGTTTCGGCGGCCGCGACATGGCGGTCGACCTGGGAACGGCGAACACGCTCGTGTACGTGCGCGGGCGGGGGATCGTGCTCTCGGAGCCAAGCGTCGTGGCGATCGACTCGCGCACCGGCGAAGTTCACGCGGTGGGCATCGAGGCCAAGCGTATGCTCGGGCGCACGCCCGGCACGATCCAGGCGATCCGGCCGCTGAAGGACGGCGTGATCGCCGACTTCGACGTGACCGAGCAGATGCTCAGGCACTTCATCCAGAAGGTCCATCAGAACCGCTGGGCGCACCCGCGGGTCGTCGTGTGCGTGCCATCCGGCGTCACCGGGGTGGAGAAGCGCGCTGTCGAGGAGGCGTGCCTGTCGGCCGGCGCGCGCACGGCCTACCTGATCGAGGAGCCGATGGCGGCGGCGATCGGAGCCGGCCTGCCGGTCGGCGAGCCGACCGGCTCGATGGTGGTGGACATCGGCGGCGGGACCTCCGAGGTGGCCGTGATCTCGCTCGGCGGGATCGTCGTCTCGCAGTCCATCCGCGTAGGGGGCGATGAGATGGACGAGGCGATCATCAACTACGCAAAGAAGGAGTACAAGCTGCTCATCGGCCAGCAGACCGCCGAGGAGCTCAAGCTCGAGATCGGCTCGGCCTGCCCGATGGCCGAGGAGCTCCAGGCGGAGATCCGCGGGCGCGACATGGTCGCCGGGTTGCCCAAGACGGTCGTGCTGACCAGCGAGGAGATCCGCCAGGCGCTCACGGAGCCGCTCAACCAGATCATCGACGCGGTCAAGGAGACCCTCGACCGCACCCCCCCGGAGCTGGCCTCGGACATCATGGACCGAGGCATCATGCTCGCGGGCGGCGGCTCGCTGCTGCAGGGTCTCGACGAGCGGCTGCGCGAGGAGACCCAGATGCCCGCGCACCTGGCCGAGTCGCCGCTGACGTGTGTGGCGGTCGGCTCCGGGCGCTCGCTCGAGGAGTTCGAGGCGATTCACCGCTCCAACCGCACCTCGCGCAACCGGCGCCGCAGGTAGCGTCTGTGACAGGCCGCCCGCGCCCTGGGTACTCTGTGCCCTGAACGCTTCGGAAGGTGTAAACATCGGTGTACGACAAGACGGTCCGACGTCGACGAGCGGTCCTAGCGTTGCTCGTCCTGCTCTCCCTGCTGCTGCTGACCGCCTACTTCGGCGAGGCTCCAAGTGGACGCCTGCATGCGGTGCAGCGTGGCTTCTTGACAGTCGTCTCGCCGCTCCAGGACGGCGCCAACAAGGCGCTGAAGCCCGTGCGGGACCTGTTCGGCTGGGTCGGCGACACGCTGCACGCCAAAAGCCAGCGCAACCAGCTGCTCAAGCAGGTTGACAAACTGCGCCGCGAACTGGTCGCCGATGAGGCCGAACAGCGAACCTACGACGAGCTGTTGAAGGTCTATCACCTCGATCGACTCGGGGTCGGCGATTACCACCCGGTGACCGCGACCGTCGTGGGCAAGTCGCCGAACATCTGGTACTCGACCGTCACGATCGACGCCGGGACCTCCGCGGGAGTGCGGGTCAATGACCCGGTGATCAACGGCGAAGGCCTTGTCGGCAAGGTCGCCCAGGTGGCCTCCGACGGAGCCCAGGTCGACCTGATCACCGACAGCACGATGGGCGTCTCGGCGAGGATCGGCACGAGCAACGCGACCGGGATCGTCCAGCCCAAGGTGGGAGATCCTAACGACCTGCTGCTGCAGTACCTGCCGGCCAACGCCTCGGCGGTCGCCGGCGAATACGTCGTCACCTCGGGCACCGTCTCGAGCCCGGACGACTCGCTGTATCCGCCTGGGATCCTGATCGGACAGGTGACGTCGGTGAACGAAGAAAGCGCCTACAAGTCGGTCAACGTGCGCCCGATGGCCAACCTGCACGCCCTCGACGTGGTGCAGGTTCTGACCGCGGTCCCGGGCAGCCGCGCGGCGAACCTCGGCACCCTCGCGGCCAGCCTGCCGCCCGGCCAGAGCAGCGGGCCCTCCGGCGCGGCGGGCGAACAGCTGGCCTCGACGGGGGTCGGGGAATGACGGGCTCGGGCGGCTCCGCGTCGCTGATAGCGCGCGTGACGGCATTCGCGATCGTCGTCGTGTTCTTCCAGATCGGGGTGGTCTCGGAGGTCCCGGTGTTCGGCGTCAACGTGGACCTCTCGCCCCTGCTCGTCGCCTTCGTGGGCCTGCTGTGCGGCTCTACGCTCGGGGCGGCGAGCGGCTTCGCGGTCGGCCTGCTCGTCGACCTCGCGCTGGTGCAGACCCTGGGGGTCAACTCGCTGATGTTCACGCTCATCGGCTACTGGTCCGGGCGCCTGCGCGAACTGCGCGATCCCCAGGCCGCGCTCACGCCATTGCTCGTCGGCGCGACCGCCTCGACGGCGTCGCTGGTGGGCTATTCGCTGATCGAGTTCATGCTCGGCGTGGATGCCCCCGTGAGCCTCGAACTGCTGCGCCAGATCGTGCTCGGGGTTCTCGTCAACACGATCGTCGCGCTGCCGATGTGGGCGCTGGTGCGCCGTGTCCTCGAGGGCGCCCTGCCCGTCGACCCGCGCCGGCGCAGGCGACGTCGGGCCTACACGACGGGCGGTCTCAGCCCCCTGTCCAGACCATGAGCGCGATCGAGCCTGTACGGCCGCGTGATCCACGCGTTCCGGTCTCGCCGCAGCTGGCGCTGCGCGTGGCGATCATCGGCGGCGTGGCGATGGCCATATTCGGGGTGATCTTCTTCCGCCTGTGGTACCTGCAGATCCTCTCGGGCGAACAGTACGTCCAGCAGGCCGACGCCAACAGCGTGCGTGACCTGCCGATCGCGGCCCCGCGGGGGCAGATCTTCGACCGCGAAGGCCAGCCGATCGTCACCAGCCGGGTGACCAACGCCGTGCAGATCGTGCCCTCCGCGCTGCCGCCCACCGGCCGCCTGCGCCTGGAGCTCTACAAACGGCTCGGGGCGCTGCTCGGGCTGAGGGCGCAGGACATCGAGGCGCTCGTGGTCAAGGGACGCGCCGCCGTGCCCTACGCGCCGGTGACGATCAAGACCGACGCCGGGCCCGGCGTGCTCACGGTGCTAGGCGAGCGCGAGAGCGAATTCCCGGGCGTCACCCAGCAGCCGGTCTCGATCCGCTCCTATCCGTATGGAGAAATGGCCGCACAGGCGCTCGGCTATGTCGGGCAGATCTCCGAGCCGGAGCTCAAGACGTCCGTCTTCCGTGGGGTGCAGCAGGGCACCGTGATCGGCCAGAGCGGACTCGAGTACTACTACGACCGCTACCTGCGCGGACAGCCGGGTGTCCAGCGCGTGCAGGTCAACGCGGCCGGCTACCCCGAGCCGAGCGACCTGCGCTCGACTGCTCCGCTGGCCGGCCACAGCCTCAAGGTGACGCTCGATCTGGGGTTGCAACGGGAGGGAGAAGTGGCGCTGCGCCACGGGATGGAACTCGCGCACGCCCTCGGCAACCCCGGCAACGGCGGCGCCTTTCTGGCGATGGACCCCCGCAATGGCCAGATCCTCGCGCTCGGCTCCTACCCGAGCTTCGACCCGAATCGCTTCGCCAAACCGCTGACCGAGCGGGAACTAAAGTCGATCGAGGACGTGGGCGAAGGCGGCGAAGGCGCCAATGCACCCGCCCCATTGGCCGATCGCGCGACCGAAGGCGCCTATCCGACTGGCTCGACGTTCAAGCCGATCACCGCGATGGCCAGCCTCGAAGCGGGCCTGCTCAACCCCGAAGAGGGCCTCGGAGGCGGCCAGTGCATCGAAGCCCTCGGCGGCGAGAAATTCTGCAACGCCGGGCACGCCGACTACGGTTCGGTCGGGCTGGTGGAAGCGCTCAAGGTCTCCTCGGACACCTACTTCTTCACCGTCGGGGAGAGCGACAACAGTCACGGCAACGTGATCCAGGCAATGGCCAAACGGCTGGGAATCGGCCAGCCTTCGGGGGTCGACCTGCCGAGTGAAGCCGAAGGCGTCGTGCCGGACGCAGCGTGGCGGGCGCAGCGCAACAAGCTGCAGGAACGCTGCGAACGCCACCACCCGAAATCGAGCTGTGGCTACGTCGCCGAAATCAGGCCGTGGAGCGTCGGGGACAACATGGATCTGGCAGTCGGTCAGGGCGATCTGCAGACCGACCCGTTGCAGATGGCCGTGGCCTACTCGACGCTCGCCAACGCCTACATCAATGGCGGGAACGGCACGGTCGTCACTCCGCACCTGGGGATGGCGATCGAGGAAGGCAACGGGGCGCTCGTGCAGCAGCTCAGCTTCGCACCCAAGCGCCAGATGCACTTCGACTACTCCAACCTGAGCCGGGTGATGGAAGGGATCCACGACGCCACCTCCGAGCCCGGCGGGACCTCGGCGGACGTCTGGAGCGGCTGGAACCAGGCGCAGCGCCCGGTCTACGGCAAGACGGGTACCGCCGAACGGGCCGGCCAGGTCGAACAGGCGTGGTACATGTGCTTCCTGCCCGATCCCAAGCGGCCGATCGTAATCGCGGTGACGATCGAACAGGGTGGCTTCGGCGACCAGGCCGCCGCGCCCGTCGCGCGCCTGATGGCCTCCCAGTGGTTCCACCAGCCGTTGAAGCTCGTCAGCGGCTCCAACCCCGACCACTGATCCGATGCCCGCATCACTCGACAGCCCGATCATGGCCTCCGAAGAGGCGGGCGCCGTTACCCAGCCACGCACGCTGCGCCTGCCGCTGGACCCGCTGCTCGCGCTCGCCGTCATCGGCCTGGGCATCTGCTCGGTCCTCACGCTCGGCTCGGTGACCCAGAAAGTCGTGCCGGGCCATCCCCACTACTACGTCGATCGACAGACGGTCTACCTGGCGGTGGGCTTCGTGTTCATGCTCGCGCTCTCGCGGATCGACTACTCGCTCCTGCGCAGGTTCAAGCTCGCCATCTACGCCGCCCTGATGCTCAGCATCGTCGCGGTGCTCGGCCTCGGGCATTCCGCCCAGGGCTCGCAGCGGGCGATCAACTTCCCGCTGTTCTCCTTCCAGGGCTCGGAGATCGGCAAGGTGCTCCTGACCCTCGCGCTGGCCGCCCTGATCGTCGACCGTTCGAGAGCGCTGCGCGAGCGAGAGACGACCATCCGGGTGATGATCGCGGCGCTCGTGCCGGCCATGTTCGTGATCGTCCAGCCGGACCTCGGCTCGGGCATGGTCTACATGGTGATCGCCTACATGCTCCTGTTCGTCGCGGGCGCGTCCTGGCGGCACCTGGGGGCGCTCGCGGCGCTCGTCGCGGTGTCCGCCACGTTCGTGCTCGTCGCCGCCCCAGCGGCGGGCGTCAACCTGCTCAAGCCCTACCAGGTGGCCCGTCTGACCGCCTTCCTGCACCCCTCCTCCAACCCCGAGAAGGAAGGCTACCAACAGCAGGAGTCCAAGATCGCGATCGGCTCCGGGCAGAAGACCGGACGCGGGGTCAACGCGAGTCAGACGCGGCTGAACTTCGTGCCCGAGGACGACACGGACTTCGTCTTCGCGGCGGTCGGCGAGCAGTACGGGTTCGTGGGCGCAGGACTCGTCCTGCTGCTGTACGCCCTGCTGATATCGCGGGCGCTGCGCATCCTGGTGATGGCCAAGGATCTGTTCGGCTCGCTCGTCGCCGCCGGTGTAGCGGCTATGCTCATGTTCCAGGTCTTCGTCAACGTAGGGATGACTATTGGGATCATGCCCATAACCGGCGTTACGCTTCCGCTCATGAGCTACGGGGGCTCGTCGGTGATCACCACCTTGTTGGCCGTGGGCCTGTTGCAATCGATTTACGTGCAGGCGCGCGCATCAGCGGCGCTGAAGGACCGCGTCCTGCGCTACTAGACACCAATGTCCGCCGAGCTTTCCCCACCAGATCGTCAGCCCACCCAGGCGCCGCGCCTGGCTGCCGTGCGGGGCGCGAGCCGACGCTCGCCGATCCGGCGCCGGTCGATCTGGCGCCGATTCCCTCGCTTGGCGCGCTCCAACACCAAAAGACTGGATCAAATTGAAAAAGCAAGTGCTTGTCAGCGTCGATCGCGCGGAGACGCGCGTGGCGCTTCTGGAGGCGAGCGGAACGCCCGCCGCCTCGCGCTCGTCCTCGAACTCGCGAAGCGCCGGCGCCGCGCCGGCGAAAGCGACCGGTCGTAGATCGGCCGATCAAAGATCGGCCGGCAAGAGCGCGAACAGCGCGCCGCAGGCCGGGTATCGCGTCGCTGAGCTCTACATAGAGCGCCGCGGCGGACGCTCGATCGTCGGCAACATCTACAAGGGCAAGGTCGACAACGTACTGCCCGGGCTGGAGGCCGCGTTCGTCGATATCGGCCTCGAGAAGAACGGCTTCCTGCACGTCGACGAGATCGTGCTGCCCGGGGTGGAGACGCCAAAGCGCGGTCGGGGCGGCGGCGCCAGCGCCCGCAAGATCTCAGACCTGCTCGCGCCCGGCCAGGAGATCGTCGTGCAGGTGGTCAAGGATCCGCTCAAGACGAAGGGCGCGCGTCTGTCCATGGAGCTGACGATCGCCGGGCGCTACATGGTGTACGCACCCACTGGCGAGGGCGTGGGAGTCTCACGCCGCCTGGAGGACAAGGAGCGCGAACGTCTGCGCCGGCAGACCACCGGCCTAAAGCTCGACGGCGGCGGGGTCATCGTCCGGACGGCCGCCCACGGCGCCAAGCGCGAGGACTTCGAACGCGAGCTCAAGTACCTGCACAAGCTGCATGAGGTGCTCGTCAAGAGGGTCGAGGAGACCGCCGCCCCGGATCTCGTCTTCCAGGAGGCAGATCTGTCGGTGCGCGTCGTGCGCGACATCTTCTCCGCCCACTTCGAACGAGCGATAGTGGACGACGAGCAGCAGTTCCACCGGCTGGTCTCGTTCTTTACGCGTACGGCCCCCGAGCTGGTCGAGCGGGTGGAGCTGTGGGAGCAGAAGGAGCCGCTGTTCGAGGCATATGGCGTGGACAAGGCGATCAAAGGTGTGCTCTCGCGCCGCGTCGACCTCCCCAGCGGGGGCTATCTGATCGTCGACTACGCCGAGGCGCTGACGGTGATCGACGTGAACTCCGGCAGCTTCATCGGCCGCGGCAAGGGCGCCGGCCTCGAGGACACGATCACCAAGACGAACCTCGAGGCGGCCGAGGAGGTGGTCAACCAGCTGCGGCTGCGCGACATCGGCGGGATCATCGTGATCGACTTCATCGACATGGCCCGCGCGCGCAACCGCGACGCGGTCATGAAGACGCTGCGAAAGACCCTCGACGAGGATCGCACGAAGACCTTCACCGCCGAGATCTCAAAGCTCGGCCTGGTGGAGATGACCCGCCAGAACGTGACCGAGGGTGTGCGCGAGATCATGAGCCGCCCATGTCCCACCTGTGAGGGCGAGGGCGTGATCCGCTCCGAGGAGACCATCGCGATCGAGTTCGAGCGCCGCCTGCGCGACGTGGCGGTCGAGCATCCCGACGACGAGGCGTTCCTCGTCCAGGCCAATCCGCGCGTGAGCACCCAGTTCACCGGCCACAGCTCGCGCGTACTCCACGCCCTGGAGGCGCAGACCGGCAAGTCGTTCTTGTTCGAGGGCTCCGAAGGACTGGCATTGGACCACTTCGCGATCACCTTCGTGGGGACGCGCGAGGAGGTCGAGGCGCGTGCGCTGCCGTTCCGCTCGGGCGACGAGGTGCTCGTCGAGATCGTCGAGCCGCACATGTACGACGTGGACGACGCGGTGGCCAAAATCGACGGCTACATCATCTCGATCGCCGGCGCGGCCACTCATGTCGGCGAGAAGCGAATGGTGCGCATCGACCAGGTGGGACGCACCGCCGCCAGCGCGCTGCTGCTCGACGAGTCCGGAGAGGTGGTAGCCCCGCCCGCCCGTCCGGCCGCCGGCACGCGCGGAAACGGGCGCGGCAGGCGCCGCTCGAGCGCCTCCTCCGCCCGCGACGGAGCATCCGAGCGCAGCGAGCCGCGAGCCCGTCGGCGCCGGGCGCCGGCTGACAGCGAGGACGCCGAGACGCGTCGGGAAGCCGGTCTCGGCGAGCCTCCCGCGGGCATCGACTCCGAGCCCGAGGAGGAGGACGTCGCGGCGGGCGCGCTCCCAAGTTCGGCGGAGCGGCCGGACGAGGGCGCCGAGGATGGCCTACAATCCAAACCTCGGCGTCGTGGCCGCAGGGGCGGACGGCGCCGTTCGGCTGCCAAGGCCAAGGCGAGCCCGGAGTAGTCAGCGGCCGTCCGTGAAAACGGCGGGCGACGGCGTTTCCCACATCAGAGGAATCGAGACCGACACAGACATGTACGCGATCGTGAAGACCGGCGGCAAGCAATACCGCGTCGAGCGGGGCCAGAGGCTGCTCGTGGAGCGCCTCGGCGTGGCCGAGGGCGGGGACGTGGCGCTCGAGCCGATCCTCTACCGCTCCGAGGAGGCGGTCTTCGACAAGGCCGGCCTGAAGGACGTGAAGGTCACCGCCAAGGTGATCGCCCACGTGCGGGGCGAGAAGCTGCGGGTGTTCAAGTTCAAGCCCAAGCGCGGCTACAAGCGACGCACCGGACACCGTCAGGATCTGACCCAGATCGAGGTCACCGAGATCACAGCCGGCAAAGCCAAAGCGGCCGCCAAGGCGAGCAAGGAGACGGTTTCGGATGGCTCATAAGAAGGGGCTCGGTTCGAGCCGCAACGGTCGCGACTCAAACGCTCAGCGCCTGGGGGTCAAGACGTTCGCCGGCCAGAGCGTGACCGGCGGAGAGATCATCGTGCGCCAGCGCGGCACCCGCTTCAAGCCGGGCGCCGGCGTGGGCATCGGCAAGGACGACACGCTGTACGCACGCGCGGCCGGGACCGTGCAGTTCACGACCGGCCGCCGCGGGCGCGTCGTGAACGTCCTCCCCGGGGCCGACGCGGGCTGAGAGCCCCCCGGCGAGCCCGTGCCACACGCCTGAGCGCCCATCTCGCCCGCGGCGGTCCGCTGCTGTCACGATGGTCGGCATGCTTCACGACCGCGCGAGGATCCATGTGCAGGCAGGCGGCGGTGGGGACGGCTGCATGAGCTTTCGCCGCGAAGCGCACGTGCCGCGCGGCGGCCCCGACGGGGGAGACGGCGGGGGCGGGGGACACGTGGTGGTGCTCTGCGACGACTCTCTGCGCGACCTGCAGAGCTTCCGCCGCCGCAGCCACTATCGCGCCGAACGGGGCGGTCACGGCGAGGGCGCGCAGCGCCACGGGGCCGACGGTGAGACCCTGACGATCAAGGTGCCGCCCGGGACCGAGATCGCGGCCGCGCAAGACGAGGGCGAGGACTTGACCGGACGCCGCTGGGAGCTGCTCGCCCACGGGCAGAGCGCAACGGTCGCGCGGGGCGGTGGCGGCGGCAAGGGCAACAAGCGCTTTGCCACCTCCACCCGTCAGGCGCCGCGCTTCGCCGAGCGTGGGCTGCCGGGCGAGGAAGGCTGGCTCGAGCTGCGGCTCAAGCTGCTCGCCGACGTCGGCCTCGTCGGCCTGCCCAACGCCGGCAAGTCCTCGCTCCTCTCCCGCCTCACGCGGGCCGCGCCGAAGGTGGCCGGCTATCCCTTCACCACGCTCTCGCCCGTCCTCGGGGTGCTCGATACCCCGTTCGGGGCATACCCAAAGGGCACAGGCCAGGAGGCTGCCGAGCGCCAGCTGATCGTCGCGGACATCCCCGGCCTGATCGAAGGCGCCAGCGGGGGCGCGGGCCTCGGACACGACTTCCTCGCCCACGTCGAGCGCACGCGCCTGCTGGTGCACGTGCTGGACATCGCCCCCGAGCTATCCACGGGCGCCGAGGCGGACATGGCGGCCAATCACGCGACGATCGAGCGCGAGCTCGCCGCGCACGACGAGCGCCTGGCACGGTTGCCACGGGTGCTCGCCCTCTCCAAGGCCGACCTCGTCACCGCCGAGCAGGCGAGCCGGGAGGCCGAGCGGTGGCGGCGGCGCCTCGGCTCCGAGATACCCGTGATCATAACCTCGAGCGCCACGCGCGAGGGGATCGAAGAGCTCGCCGCCGCCCTGCTGCGCGGCGTCGCGCCCCAGGGCGCCGAGCTCCCCGACCGGGAACGCCCGGCCGAGGTCCAGGAGCTCGCCGAGCACATGGTCTTCCGCCCCGGCGGATCGGGCTTTCGCGTCGAGCGGCTCGGGCCGCGATCGTTCGCCGTGCGCGGCAGTGGCATCGAGCGGCTGCTCGCGCGCTATGACATGGAGAACGAGGACGCCATGGGCTACTTCGAGGGCAGGCTGCGCAGGATCGGCGTGCTCAAGGCACTCGAGAGCGAGGGGTTTCAGCCGGGCGACGAGATCGAGATCGCCGGCGTCACGTTCGAGCTCGACCCCGGCAGCGTGTCCTAGATCTCGCCGACGGCGCGGGACGGGCCAAAGCGATAGCAAGCGTCTACGCTCCCTGCCGATGACCCGCCTGGTGGTGAAGCTCGGTTCCAGCGTCGTCGCCGACAGCGGCGGCGAGCCGCGCCTGGAGGTGCTCGCACGGGTGTGCCAGCTGCTCGCCCGTGTGCACACCGACGGGGGGGAGGTGATCGTCGTCACCAGCGGCGCCATCGCCCGGGGGATGCGCGTGATGGGCCTGCCCGCCCGTCCCACCACGATCGGCGATCTGCAGGCCGCCAGCGCCGTCGGGCAGGGCAAGCTCTACCGCATCTACGACGAGCTGCTGCGCGAGCGCGGCGTCACCAGCGCCCAGGTGCTGCTGACGTTCTTCGACATGAGCGCCCGCACCCACTACCTGAACGCCCGACAGACGCTCACCACGCTGCTCGACTGGCGGGTGTTGCCCGTGATCAACGAGAACGACACCACCGCCACCGACGAGATCTCCTTCGGAGACAACGACTTCCTCGCCGCCCAGGTCGCCGTGCTCGTCGGCGCCCACCAATTGATCCTGCTGACCGACATCGACGGGCTCTTCGACGCCGATCCGCGCCTTCACCCGAATGCCCAGATCGTCAGCCAGGTCGACGACTTCGCTGCCCTGGAGGAGCTCGAAGATCGGGCACACCACCTCCCCGCTCGGATCGGGCGGCATGCGCTCGAAGGTCGTCGCAGCCGACATGGCCAGCGCCGCCGGGATCCCCACCGTGATCTGCAACGGCCTGCGAGAGGGCGCCCTGGAGGCCGTGCTCGCCGGCGAGCACGAGGGCACGCGCTTCGCCGCCCGACAGGCCCGCTACAGCTCCTTCAAGCTGTGGCTGAAGTACGCCAAGCCCTCGCGCGGGACGCTGCTGATCGACCCCGGCGCCGTGCGGGCCGTGCGCGATGGCAGCGCCAGCCTGCTGCCCGTCGGCGTGGTCGAGGTCATCGGCGAGTTCGACGCCGGCGACGCCGTCGAGATCGCCGCCGCACCCGCCGGCGGCCCCGCCCCCGGCCCGGTTCTCGCCAAGGGAATCTGCAACTACTCAGCGCCCGAGCTGCGGCGGGTGATCGGCCTGAAGTCCGCCGCCGTGCGCGAGATCCTGCCGCGCGCCACCGACGAGGCCGTGCACCGCGACTACCTCGTGGTCGATTAACGAGCGCTCTACTCTTTAGGCCTATGGTCACAGCCACCGCAACCGTCGCCGACACCTGCCACGTGGCCAAGCGCGCAGCGCGCGTCCTCGCCCAGCTCGACACCCGCGTCAAGGACGCCGGGCTGGAGGCCATCGCCGCGGCGCTGCTCGCTCGCGGCGATGAGGTGCTCGCCGCGAACGAGCTCGACATGCACGCCGGAGCCGAGGCCGACATCGGCGATGCGCTGCTCGACCGCCTGCGCCTCGACGCAGATCGTCTTGCCGGGATCGCCGCCGCCGTGCGCCAGATCGCCGCGCTCGCCGATCCCGTCGGCGAGGTCATCGACGGGCACCGCCTGCCCAACGGCCTCGACGTGCGCAAGGTGCGCGTACCGCTGGGGGTCATCGCCGTCGTCTACGAGGCGCGCCCCAACGTCACCATCGACGCCGCCGCACTGTGCCTGAAGTCTGGTAACGCGATCGTGCTGCGCGGGTCCTCCTCGGCGGTTCACTCCAACGCCGTGCTCGCCCACATCGCCTCCGAGGCCGCCGTCGCCGCCGGGCTGCCCGACGGCTGCGTCGGCCTCGTCGCCGGCGGCGGACGCGAAGAGCTCGCCGAGCTCGCCACCCAGAGGGACGCCGTCGATCTCATCATCCCCCGCGGCGGCGAGGGGCTGAAGGCCGCGCTGCAGACAGTCGCCACCGTGCCCGTGATCTACGCCGCGTCGGGCAACTGCCACGTCTACGTCGACGCCTCCGCCGATCTCGACCAGGCCGAGGCGATCGTCATCAATGCCAAGACCCAGCGTCCAGGTGTGTGCAACGCCGCCGAGACGCTGCTCGTGCACGAGGCCGTTGCCGCCGACTTCCTCCCGCGCATGCTTCACGCGCTCGCAGCCGCCGGGGTGCTCGTCCGCGCCGACGAGCGCACTCGCATCCTTGCGAAGCACCACGCGGCCACGCCGGGCGCCGCCGACAGGCGGGCGCCCGATCTCATCATTCAGGACGCCACAGAGGAGGACTGGGCCACTGAGTACCTCGCGCCGATCCTCGCCGTCAGGGTTCTCGACTCGGTGGGCGAGGCGATCGAGCACATAGGGCGCTATGGCAGCGGGCACTCCGAGGCGATCCTCACCCGCGACACCGCCGCCGCGCGGGCCTTCCAGCTCGGCGTCGACGCCGCCTGCGTGTACGTCAACGCCTCCACCCGCTTCACCGACGGAGGGGAGTTCGGGATGGGGGCCGAGATCGGCAACTCCACGCAGAAGCTCCACGCGCGCGGGCCGATCGGTCTGCGTGAGCTGTGCACGTTCAAGTACCTCATCGAGGGTCACGGGCACGTCCGCGCTTGACCAGCCTCTGGCGTTCGCCGGCCTGCGCTCGCTCGGCATCCTCGGCGGGACCTTCAACCCGCCCCATCTCGGGCACCTCGCCGTCGCCCGCCACGCTCGCGACCAGCTCGGGTTGGAGCGTCTGCTGCTGATGCCCGCAGGCACCCCCCCGCACAAGCCCGGCGGCCACGGCGGGTGGGATCCCGGTCCACAGCATCGCCTGCGCATGTGCCAGCTGCTGGTCGAAGGCAGTCACCGGCTGTCCGCGTGCCCGCTCGAGATCGAACGCGGCGGACCGTCCTATACCGTGGATACCTTGAACGCCATCCATGCCAGCCACCCGGACGCCCGCTTGACGTTCATCGTGGGAGCCGACATCGCGAGCACGCTCGCATCCTGGCGCCAGCCGCGCGAGCTGCTCGGGCTGGCCCAGCTGGCCGTCGCCGGGCGCAGCGGCTCAGATCGCCGGCAGGTGAGCGAGGCCGTCGCCGGCCTCGGCAGCGAGAACGTCAGCTTCCTGGAGATGGCACCGGTCGAGGCCTCCTCCTCGATGGCCCGCCTGTGCGCCGCCCGCGGAGAGCCCATCGAAGAGATCGTCGGCCCGGCCGTCGCCCGCTACATCGCCGAGCACCGCCTGTACCAGCGGGAGACACGATGATGGTCGCCGGCGCCCGAGGGCAGTCGATCGCTCCCGAGGAGCTGCTCGCCGAGATCGCCCGCTACGCAGCCGACAAGAAGGCCGTCGACCTCGTCGAGCTCGACCTGCGGGGGGTGCTCGGATACACCGACTACTTCGTCGTCTGCTCGGGCAACACCAGCCGCCAGGCCAAGGCCATCCACGACGGCATCCTCAAGGGGCTCAAGCGCGAGCACGGCCTGATGCCCCGCCGCGTCGAGGGATCGCCCGACGCCGGCTGGATCCTGATCGACTGCCTGGACGTCGTCGTTCACATCTTCACGCCCGACACACGCGAGTTCTACCGCCTGGAGCAGCTCTGGGGCGAGGCCCCCGCGCGCGCCGTCGGCACGTGAGCACAGGCGCCCAGAATCGCCTCCCGCGCTTGACCGCCGTGCTTCGCGAGGGCGAGCAGGTCACCTCGCTGGAGCTGTTCTTCGACCTCGTGTTCGTGCTCGCCCTGACGCAGTGCACCGCCCTGATGGCTCGCACGCCCACCTCCGAGGGCGTGCTCAAGGGGCTGCTCGTGCTCGGTGTCCTGTGGTGGTCGTGGGCCGGCTACGCCTGGCTGACCAGCGTGGTCGACCCTGAGGAGGGGTCGGTGCGGCTGGTGATGTTCGCCGCCATGGCCGCCCTGCTCGTCGCCGCGCTGTGCGTGCCGCGGACGTTCGGCGCCGATGCGCTCCTGTTCGCCTGCGCCTATGCGGTCGTGCGCACCGCCCACATCGCCCTGTTCATGCTCGCCAGCCGCGAGGATCCAGCCCTGCGCCGCTCGGTGGTCGGCCTGGCGGCCAGCACGGCCGTCGGCGTTGGGCTGCTCGTGGCCGCCGCCTTCACCAGCGGCGTCCCCCAGCTCGGCCTGTGGGGGCTCGCCCTGCTGCTGGACGTGGGCGCACCCCTCATGTTCGGCGCCGACGGCTGGAAGCTCGTCCCGGGCCACTTCGCCGAGCGCCACGGGGCGATCATCATCATCGCGCTGGGCGAGTCGATCGTCGCGATCGGCGCCGGCACGACCGCCGGGGTGGATGCCGGCGTGGTGATCGCCGCCGTGCTCGGCATCGTCGTCGCCGCCGCCATGTGGTGGCTGTACTTCGACGTCGTCGCCATCGTCGCCGCACGCCGGCTCGCCAAAGCCAGGGAGGGCCGTGAACGCAACGACGTCGCCCGCGACGCCTACTCCTACTTGCACTTCCCGATGGTCGCCGGCGTCGCCCTCGTCGCCCTCGGGCTCAAAAAGACGCTCGGCCACATCAGCGCGCCGCTCGGCTTCGTGCCAGCCGCTGCGATGCTCGGCGGCGGGGCCCTGTACCTGTTGGCCCACGTCGCGTTCAGGTGGCGCAACCTCCACACGCTCAACCGCCAGCGTCTGCTCTGCTCAGGCGTCCTCGTCGCCCTGCTGCTCGCCGAGGCCGAGTTCAAGCCGCCGTCCCTGGCGACCCTCGGCGCGCTCGCCGCGCTGCTCAGCGCCCTGATCGTCTACGAGGCCACGCACTTCGCCGAGCTGCGCGACCGCATCCGCCATCAGCTCGCGCGCGAGAGCGTGCCCAGCTGAGTCGCCCTCAGCATCGCCGCTTGCGCGAGCAGCGACAGACCGCTCGCCAGCGCGAACGCGCTCGCGATGCCCAGCGTGTGCAGCGACACCGCCAGCGTGAAGCAGAACAGCGTGAACGCGCCGAAGCCGCTGAGCATCCCCCGCAGCAGCCACAGCAGCTCGTCGGTGCCCCGCTGGGCGTGGGTGAACGTGGCGAGCACCGTGGTGATCACCGGGAACGGTGCCAGCAGCCCGCTGAGCTGTGGACCCAGCCAGCCCGCCACCGCCGTCAACGCCAGCACGAGGGCGAGCGCGCAGGCCGCCCGCAACGGCAGATCCCAGGCGGGCGCAGGGGCATGGGAGAGCTGATCACCGACCGGCCGCGGCAGCCATGCGAGCGCGATCAGCAGGCCCACGCCCGCCAGCCCCAACGCCACGCCGGCCGGCACCGCCAGCACGCTGAACACGACCGTCGCGACCGCGAACGTGAGCCAGCCGGCGAGCATGCTCGCCCCCCAGAACAGGCGGCCGGCCAGGCGGCCGTACACGACCACGAACGCCGCCAGCGAGACCACGCCGAGCAGCGTCCCGGCGGCCGCCCCGGCCGCGAACGCCCGTCCGTGGGCCAGCGCATACACCAGCAGGATCGGGCCGGCCACGATCGGCAGCCCGCCTATCAGCCCGCCCACCCGCGGGCCGTAGCGGCGGGCTGCCAGCGACGCACCGACCACGAACGTGGGGGCGAGCAGCACCTTGACCGCGAGCTGGACCATTCATGGATGATGACCGGCGCCGCTGCCTGTACGCTGGCTCGGCACATGAACGCGCCCGAGCGACTCTCCGATCGCGCGCTCGGCCGCGCCCTGCTCGCCCGCCAGGGGCTGCTCGAGCGCTTCGATCGGCCCCTGCTCGAAGTGGTCGAGGCGATCGGGGCGATGCAGGGCCAGGCCTGGGGCGCACTGCCGGTCGGGCTGTGGACGCGGATGTCCTCGTTCGCCCCCGAGGAGCTCTACGCCGCCCTCGCCGCCCGGGAGCTGCTCTGGGGAATCGGGATCCGTGGCACGTTGCACCTCGTCAGCGCGCGCGATCACCCCGCCTATGCCGTCGTCTCGGAGGATGGAGGGACGGGCAGATGGCACCGCGCGATCGAGCAGACCACGCCGGAGATGGACCGGCTGCGCGCCGCGCTGCTCGCGTTCGCCGCCCGCGAGTCACGCACAAGCGAGGAGATCCGCGACTTTGCCGAAGCGTGGGTCACCGGGCACCCCGACGCGATCGACCCGCGCGAGGTCGAGGCCCAGCGCTCGTTGAAGTGGGCTCCGATCTACCGCTGGAGTGCGCTCGCGCGCGTGCCCCGTCACGGCGCCTGGGCAGCCACGACGCCGGTCGAGCACCTGGCCGCGCCGATCCCGCCGGGCAGCGATCGCGCGCCGGCGATCCACGAGGCGCTCGCCGCGGTCGCGATCCGCCACCTGCGCGCCTTCGGCCCGGCAGCCGCCGAGGACGTAGCCGGTTGGGCCGGCTGGCGCACGCCGCCCGTGCGTCAGCTGCTCGAGGGGGATCTCGGCGCCAGTCTCCTGCGCTTCGAGGACGAGCACGGACGCACGCTCTACGACCTTCCCGACGCTCCCAGGCCCGATCCACGCACACCCGCCCCGCCGCGCCTGCTCGGCGCCTTCGACAGCACGCTGCTCGCCTACGTAGCCAAGCGCCGCCAGCGGATCCTGCCGCCCGCGCTGCGCGACGTCGTCTACCAGAAGGCCAACCTCCAGATCCGCCCGACCATCCTGCTCGACGGCCTCGTAGCCGGCACCTGGTCGATCGACGTTCGCCGGCGGCAGGCCACGCTCACGCTGCGCCCGGCCGGCAAGCTCGCCCGTGCGCATCGCCCCGCCCTGATCGCCGAGGCCTCCGGCCTGCTTCACGCGCTGCACCCGGCCGCCGCCGGGCATCACGTAGCCGTGGAGTAGGGCCGGCCTCCGGGGGCCGAGCCGCCTTCTTGGCGGAGCTCGACCCCCTAGGAGACTCGGATCAGGCTAGGAGATGCCCTTCGCGCGCATCGCCGCCTCGACCTCCGATGCGTCCGCTTCCATGCCCCTTTCATTCGGGTGCACGGAGAACGCGTCCGATTCGGGCAGCACCGGTTCGACGTAGCGGACGTTCAGGGACTTGCAAGCGTCGTGGCCGATGCTCGGGGTGTAGGTGTCGACGTAGCTCGCGCCGTTGGAGCCGGCCTCGCTGCTGAGCATCGAGTTCAGTTCCTTCTCGACCCCGTTCAGATAGGCCACATCACCGCTGGTCAGGGGCACGGTCGGCCAGCAGTTGCCGCTCTGGGGGAGGATGTCCGGGTAGCCCACCACGAACACCTTGGCCGCGGGCGAGATGACGTGGATCCGATTGACCGCCGCCCCGATTACCGGTCCGTCTTCGGCGATCTCTTCGGCGAGCTTGTGACCGTAGGTGTCCTTGCACGGCGTCCCGAAGGGGAACACCAGATCCTCGGCACCACACACGATCAGCGTGTTCAGGAACAGGCCTTTGTCGTTGCCGCCGATTCCCACCGATACGACCTGGGTGGACGAGCTCAGCGTGTCGAACTGCGGCGGCTGGTCGGAATACTGGGCGGTCGTCGTCAGGTTTTCGGTGGTCGCTCCCGAGCAACTGACGTCGTGCAGCGACAGCGCCAGGGCCGAGGCCGTCAGGTGTGGGTAGTTGCGTGCCGATTGCAAACAATCCAGGGGCGCCCCGGACGCAAACGGCAAGATGAACGGCCCGGAGGTGTAGGAGTCGCCCAGCGACACATACGATGGCGCGGCGCCGGCCAGTGACGGCGTACCCGCCAGCGCCGTGATCGCGGCGAGCAGCGCGGCGATGCACAGCACCGGGCGAATCCTGTGAGGCACGAACGGCCAACTCTTCAGACGCGCGGTCATCCGCGCGGGCGACAGCGAACGATCAGACATGGAACATCCCTTTCTCATCGACGTGTATCTCCGCGTTCGACTGAGATCCATTCCGGATTAGGCCTGAGATCCGTTCGTCAAACCCGAAGGTGTCGAACGTAACGAAACGCGACGATCAATGGAACCGTTGTTTCCAGGCTTCACCTGGGAGAGCTCCCGCCGCACGTGGCGGTGTTGTAATCAGCCACAGGCCGCACCGGGGTCTCAGCCATCCGGTGTCTCCTCCACACGACGGCCGTCCAGCCCGAGCACGCCTGCAACGGCGCGTGCGGCCAGCAGCTTGTCGTGCGGGGCCTGCCCGGCGAGTCCGATGACCGTGCCCTCCAAGGCGCCCATGAAGGCGAGCGCGACGGCTGTGGCCGGCGGGCCGGCTGGGATGCTTCCCAGTCCGCGCCCCGCGCCGATGAGGCGGGTGCAGCGCTCGAGCAGGCTCTCGGAGATCCGCTCGATCTCGCGTCCCACCGGGTGGTCCTGACCGCTGAACTCAATCCTCAGTGCCATCACGACGCGGGCGATGTCACGCCGGCAGAAGACGGCGTGACCGCGCGCCAGCGCCAACAGCTCGGCGACCGGGTCGGTCTGCTGGGCGGCCACCTCGCCCACCTCGCGCGTCCAGTTCTCGTGGACCCACTCGATCACCGCCAGCGCCAGATCCTCCTTGTTCTTGAACTGGTGATACAGGGCGCCGCGCGTATAGCCGGCCTCACGCGCCACCTCCTCAAGCACGAGGTTGCCATAGCCGTAGCGCGACAGCCCCCTCGCGGCCGACTCGAGCAATGCGCTGCGCGAGCGGGCGCTTCGCTCGGCCTGGGTTGAACGCCCGTGCGCTGGCGGCGCCGGCGTCATCGCAGATGACATGAGTACATGCATGTTGCAACCAGCGGTCGTTCAATACGAAGCCGGATTCAGAGTGCTTTCATGCAGCTGCCACGCGCGCGCCGGAATGCTCGGCGAGAAAGGCGTCGATCGCGGCGGCGACCTCACCGGGGCGCTCAAGTATCACGAGGTGCCCGGCGTCCGGAATGACCACTTCGCGGTCGGGTTCAAGCGCGGCGCAGAGCTTGGCGCCGTCGCTGGCCTTCAGAACCTTGTTGTCCTTGCCCCAGATGACGCACACCGACACGCCCTCGGGCTTTCGTTCCAGCCCGGCGAAGCTCTCAGCGTTCTCGGCCAGGCTGAGTAGCACCCGCATCTGATCGGGGTCACGGTTGGCGTCGCGCAGGTGGTCCAGCAGCTCGGGCGAGACGCGGTCGGGCTGGGTGAGCAGCATCCTTCGCGCGCTTGCCGCCGCGATCGGCCGCGGCGTCGGGATCCGCGCGCTCAGTGCCGCGAGCGCGTCCGCCGCGCGGCGGCTGCGGCGTGAGATCCACAGCAACGGGCGCAGGGCGCCGCCCGCGGCCGTCCGGTCGGTGAGGACGTTGACCGCCACGACGGCCTGCACCCGCTCGGGGTGCTGCGCCGCATAGCGCAGCACCGTCGCCGCGCCCATGCAGTTCCCAACGAGAGTTACCTTGCCCAGGTCGAGCTCGTCCAGCAGCGCTCCGAGCATCTCGACGTAGAGGTCGAGCGAGTAGTCGATCTTCGGATGCCCAGAGCGGCCGAACCCAAGCATGTCCGGCGCGATCACGTCGTAGTCGGGGGCATAACGCTCGATCAGCGGCTCCCATGTTCGATGCGAGGTGCCGCCGTTGTGAAGGAAGACCATCGGCACGCCGGTGCCTTCGCGCCGGTAGAAGACCTCGTGGCCGCGGAACGTGAAGGTGCTCATCCGCTCAGTTCTCGCGTCTTCGAAGAAACACCGTTGCGGCGAGAGGCATCTGCACCAGCCTACCTTCACGACAAGCCAGGTGCTGAGACCGCTGCGAACGCGATCCCTGGGGGAGCTGCGATCTCCACCGTAAACCTGGTAAGGAGACTTGACGCCGGCACGTATTGTACGTATACTTGTCGGACATTTCCTGGGAAGGCCGAGGGCAGCCGATGAGCACCATCAGCATCCGTGATCTACAGCGCAACACAAGTGGCGTCGTCGCTGACGTAGCCGATTCCAAGCACACCGCCCTCGTCACTCGACACGGCAAGCCTATCGCTGCGCTGGTGCCTATCGACGCGCAGGATCTTGAGGACTACCTGCTCTCGAAGGTCCCGAGCTTCGCCGAGGACATGGCAGCCGCCGATCAGGCTCATGCACATGGTGAAGCGCGCTCCGCTGCTGATGTGTTCGCGGAGCTTGATGGGCAAGACGCTGAGCAATAGCGCCCACGCACAGGAAGCCGGGTCGTAGATGACCGGCACTCCGAGCAAGATTAAGCTCGCTCCCAGCGCGATCCGCGACCTGAAGGGCTTGGACCGACAGGCCCGCAAGCGGGTGCAGACGGCATTCCAGGCGCTGGAGACCGATGCCGCGAACCTTGACGTCAAGCCGGTGGCAGGACGCGCTCCTTGGCGTCGCCTGCGCGTCGGTGAGCACCGCGTGCTCTACCGCGAGCTCGCCGACGAGCCCGACGCGCGTTACCTGGTAGCGCGAGTCATCGACCGTCGTGACCTGCACCGCGCCATCGACGAGCTCTGAGACCACACCAACAGCGTCGGCACGCCTAGTTTGTTTGCCGACAAGAAAAATGGGCGAAACTTGGCTGTGCGCAAACCATGCGCTGATGGCGGCGCCGGCGGTCGGGGTCGGCTGATGTCGCCTCGGCTGGCGCGTCAGGCGGCTTGGCTGGCTGTGCCAGGCGCGACGGAGGCTGCCTGTGCCTCTTGCTTCATCTCGATCGCGCGGCGGGCGCCCTGGGAGAGCAGCATCGCGCTTTCGGCGACTTCGCGGTTGACCTCTGGTGTGGCCTCCACGAGACGTCCGTTGCGGACGGTATGCGGTCGATCGAGCTTGGGGAAGCTGCCGCCCATGCACTCAGCGTAGCTCATGCCTGGGACTCTATCGAGCGCTGGATGAGAGCAGCCAGCAGCTGCGCGAAGGGCTCGATGCTCCCATTCTTGGATTCCAGAGCGGGAACGAGCGCATCGTCGTGAGCGATCGTGTCCGCATCGTCCTCGAACTCGACGTTGGGCAGACCGAATGACCAAAGCGCTGCGGAGAGCGCGACGAAGCTCACGCGATGGTTGCCGTCCGCGAACGGATGCACTCGCAAGATGCCCGCATAGAGGGCAGCCACAGCCCACGTGCGGTCGAGAACACCCGTCGTATCCGGGTCGCCGAGCGCGTCTGTGTATCGGTTGAACGACGAGCAGACTGTCTGGAGTTCACGACGGATCGCCTCGGGTGCTGCGCCCTCCAGTTGTCGCATCCCGCCATTTGGGATCATCACGCCGAAGAAGGCTCGGTCGCGGCGGAAGCGTCCACCGTCATGCGGAAAGTGGTGGGCGAAGATCGCTCCGTGCCACCAGCGGACGCGCTCCGGGTTCATCTGCAGAGGGACGCGCCAGAATGCTCGCTGCGCGTCGCCCAGGACGCGGCTCAGTTCATCTCCGAGAGCGTGCCAGGTCTGCTCGGGCGAGTGGCCGCCAGCCTGATAAAAGCGCGACTCCTCGCGGTCGCGGTAGCGGGGTCCAGGAGCATCCATGCCGCGAGGATGCCAACAGGTTCGGACCCCTGGCGAGTTTGCAACTAGCAGGTTCGCGCCGCCAAGAAAGTGGGCGAAGCTTGGCTGTGCACAAACCCTGTGCTGATCGCGGGTCCGGTCGCACGGGTCGCCTGACATTCATCGCGGAGGGATACGTAACCGTACGATTACGCACGTTTTCGTACGGACTTGCTAAGATATGGTCATGACAACAGTCAAGGCAGACGAAGTACGAATCCCTCGCCGAGCCCGCGAGGCGGTGGCGCACCATGAGGAGGTGGTTGTCCTCAACCGGGAGCGCCCAGCGTTTGTGATCGTCCATCCAGACGATCACCGGCGTGCTGTGTCGGTACGCCAGGGGCGACGTTTGGGAGACGCGCTTGCTCTGCTCGCGAATGCTGCGGCCCCCGACCCAGCGTTCGCTGCGGACATGGAACTAGTGCTCGATTCGGTAGGCGCAGCGCCATCCGATCCATGGGCACGGTCCTAGACACTACGGTATTCGTCGAGTTCGAGCGGGCCACGCGTACGTTGGCTGCCGAGCGTGCGATGCAGACTGTCGGTGAGCGCCTGGAGGATCGCCTTGGCGCGGATGACCAGGTCGCGATAGCAGCGATCACGGCGTCGGAGCTGCTGCACGGAGTTCACAGAGCTACGGAGGAGCATCGTGCCCGACGTGAGGCGTTCGTCGAGGCGGTATTGAACGCATTCCCCGTGATCTCCTTTGACCTGCTTGTCGCACGGGTCCACGCGGGGCTCTGGGCGGGCCTCGCCTCATCTGGCGCCGATGTCGGAGCGCACGACCGCATCGTTGCCGCCACCGCGATGTCGGCAGGTTGGCGGGTCGGCACTGCCAACATGCGCCACTTTGGCCGTATCCCAGGCCTCGATGCCACGCTGATAACGCTCACCTGATCGCACAGCCCGCAGCGAAGGTGTCGGGCACCGTCATGCGATCGAGGATCAGGACCTGCGCTCGATTGAGGATGAGCTGTTCCCGATGGCTGAGCTGCCCGATGATTGGCAGGTTGGGGATGACGGAAAACCAGCGCCCAACTGGGTTGCCGCGTTGCATCGGTCGCGTAGCGGCCACTGACGGCAATGCTCGTCGTCGATGCGTCCGTGGCAGTTGCTGCGTGCCATACGCCGATGGGCTTCGCGAACCTACGAGGCCACGAGCTGGTCGCGCCACAGCTCATGCCTGTCGAGACGAGTTCGGTGCTGCATGAGATGGCATGGCGAGAAGAGATCACCAAGCCTCGCGCCGAAATCATGCTCGATCGCCTGCTCAAGGCTCCGGTTAAGGTCCGCACGCCGTCCGGCCTGATTCGGGAGGCTTGGCGTGTGGCTGATGAACTCGGCTGGGCGAAGACCTATGACGCGCAGTACATCGCTCTGGCAAGGATGCTCGACTGTCGGCTTGTGAGCGTCGATGAGCGCCTGCTCCGTGGAGTTGCACGGCTCGGCGTTGCTGTGAGACCTCGGAACTCTGACGGCGGTACAGCCTGAATGGTGCTGCAACGGTTTGTTTGCCGATCAGAAAAATGGAGCTAGTCGGGCTCGAACCGACGACCTCTTGCATGCCATGCAAGCGCTCTCCCAGCTGAGCTATAGCCCCGTGTGATCTCATCCTATCGCCCGGGAAGCCTTCTTCGCAGCATCGGAAACCCGCTCCGAACCGAAGCCCAGATCCGACCGCGCCCGCCGACCGGCTCAACTCCGGGGCAAGAACTCCGGCACGTCGAGATCCTCGCCGGATCCCTCGTCGCCGTGCCCTTGCTTGCGGCGCTTGCCCTTGTTCGCCGTGGGCTGTTCGCCCGCGTCGGGGGCGACCTGGTCGAGGCGGGCGGTCATGCCGCCGTGCGTCAGGCGCACGTCCCGCAGGAGGCGCTCGGCGTTGTTGTGCAGCGAGACCGCGAGCTCGCGCAGGTTGCGCGAGACCTCGGTGCCCTCGCCGAGGACCTCGTGGGCGACGACATGGGCCTCGCTGGTGATCTCGCGGGCTTCCGAGCGCGCCTTCGCCTTGATCTCGCCCGCCTGCTCATCGGCCTCGCTCTGGAGCCTGGTCAGCTCCTCGCCGCGGGCCGCGATCAGCCGGTCGGTCTCCTCGCGCGTCTGCAGTGCAAGCCGGTCGGCTTCCTCGTGCGCGTTGCCCAGGAGCCGCTCGGACTCCTCCTCGGCCGCCGCGCGAACCTGCTCGGACTCCTTGCGGGCGTCGGCCCGGACGCGCTCGGACTCCTCGCCGGCATCGGTGAGCAGCCGCTCGGCCTCTGTGCGTGCCTCGGCCAGTGTGCTCTCGGCCTCCTGACGCGACTGGGTGAGTGTTTGGCCGGCCTCCTCCCGGGCGTCCGTGAGCGTTTTGGCTGCCTCCTCGCGGGCTCCGGTGAGCGTCTGTGTGGCCTCCTGGCGCGCCTCGGCAAGCGTCCGCGCGGCATCGTCGCGTGCGCGCTCCGCCTCGGCCTGCAGCTTCGTGGCAGTCTCGAGGGTCTCGCTGCGGGTGCTCTCAGCCTCCGAGCGGGCTGTGGACAGGAGCTCCTCGGCCTCTTCTTCGGCTGCGCTCACGCGCAGGTCGGCGGCTCGGTCGGCCTCGGCGATGCGCTCCCTGCTGCGCGTCTCGGCCTGCTCGCGCAGGTCTGCCGCAGCGGCTTCGGCGGCCGCCACGATGCTGGCCACCCGACCCGGCGCGGCGCTCAGCGCGTCGGGATCCTCGTCGTATGGGTCCTGCGCGTCGTCGTACTCGACCTCGTCGTACTCAGGCTGCTCCACGTAAGGCATCGTAGACCCCGGTGCGGACCTCCGTCCGCACCCTGCCGGTAGGCGCCCGCCGAGCGCTCCGCTTCCTCCCGGAACGCACAACCTGGATGGCAGGAATCATGGGAAATATGTCCTTGCGGACAGATCGTGGGTGGGGGATGATCGAGCCATGAGCGGTGCTCGAATCCCACGCCAGATCGCGATCCTCGCCTACCCGGGCGTGCAGAGCCTCGATGTGGCCGGACCGCTGGAGGTGTTCGCCGGCGCCCACCGCCTGGTCGAGGCGGGCGGTCGCGGCGAGCGCGGATACGAGGTGCGGGTCATCAGCGGCGACGGCGCCCCGCTGGTGAGCTCCAGCGGGCTGACGATCACGCCTCATGCGTCGGTGGGGGACGCGCCGCGGCAGATCGACACTTTGATCGTGGCCGGAGGATACGGCCACATTGCGGCTGCCGACGATCGGGTGCTCCTCGACTGGATCGTTCGCACCGCGGCGACGGCCAGGCGCACGGCCTCGGTGTGCACGGGCGCCTTCCTGCTCGCCCGCGCCGGGCTGCTGGACGGCCGCCGGGCGACCACTCACTGGGCGGCCGCGGAGGAGCTGCGGCGAGCGCATCCGCAGGTGCACGTCGATCCCGAGCCGATCTTCGTACGCGACGGCCCGATCTGGACCTCCGCCGGGGTCACCGCCGGGATGGACCTCGCGCTGGCGCTCGTCGAGGAGGACCTCGACCGCGACGCCGCCCTGGTGATAGCCCGTCATCTCGTGCTGTTCCTGCGCCGTCCGGGCGGCCAATCCCAGTTCAGCGCCACGCTTGTCGCCCAGCAGCCCGAGCGCAAGCCGCTGCGTGAGATGCAGCGATCGCTGCTGGAGAACGTCGCCGAGGACCACTCCGTCGAGGCGATGGCCGCCCGGGCGAACATGAGCCCTCGCCATTTCGCTCGGGTGTTCCGCTCGGAGACCGGGATGACCCCGGCCCGCTATGTCGAGCGCGTGCGCCTGGAGGCCGCCCGCCGGCGCCTGGAGGAGACGGCCGAGCCGGTCGCGGCCGTGGCCGCCGCGTGCGGCTTTGGCACCGCAGAGACCATGCGCCGAACCTTCATCCGCACGCTCGAGGTGCCACCCGCCGAGTACCGCCGCCGCTTCCACGCCCCCACCAGTAGTCCCACGCCCTCACACCAGTAGCCCCCACCGGTAAGGAGACAGTGACATGAACATCGCAATCGTCCTCTACGACAGGTTCACGGCGCTCGACGCGATCGGACCGTACGAGGTGCTCAGTCGCCTGCCCGGGGCCGACCTCGCGTTCGTCGCCGCCGAGCCGGGGCCGGTTCGCACGGACAACGGAATGCTCACCGTGATCGCCGGGCGTTCGCTCGAGCAGGCGGGGCAGCCCGACATCGTGCTCGTCCCGGGCGGACCCGGCGAGGTCGCCGCGCGGGCAGGCGGATCGGTGCTCGACTGGCTGCGCGAGGCGGATGGGACGAGCACGTGGACGACCTCCGTGTGCACCGGCTCGCTGATCCTCGCCGCCGCCGGCCTGCTCGATGGCAGGCGTGCGACCTCGCACTGGCTGGCGCTCGAGGAGCTGGGCCGCCTGGGCGCGCAGCCGGTCTCCGAGCGGGTCGTCTTCGACGGCAAGATCGTGACCGCCGCGGGCGTGTCCGCGGGGATCGACATGGCGCTCGCGCTCGCCGCCGAGGTGGCCGGGGAAGCCGTCGCCCAGGCGATCCAGCTGGGGATCGAGTACGACCCGCAGCCCCCGTTCGACGCCGGTTCGCCGCAGAAGGCCCCCGCGGCGATCGTCGAGCTGCTCCGCGCCAGGAGCCGCTTCGAAGGGGGGCTGGGGGTCGAGGAGCTCCGCACGTCCGGGTGAGCCGCCCACCGTGGGCCATCGCAGGCGCCCGCTAATCTGCGATCCCGATGCCAGATCACCGCTATGACCCCCAGGAGATCGAGCCGCGCTGGCAGGCGCTGTGGGCCGCGGAGCATACCTGGGAGGTCGCCAACGACGTTGGGGCGGAGGGGAGGGCGGACGGGCGCGCAGGCGCGACGAGGGCGGGCGGGCAGGCGGGTGGGCGGGCATCTAATTCGTACGTCCTGGAGATGCTGCCGTACCCGAGCGGCGAGCCCCACATCGGCCACCTGAAGGTGTACTCGGTGGGCGACGCGATCGCCCACTTCCACCGGCGCCTGGGACGGCGGGTGCTGCACCCGATGGGCTATGACTCCTTCGGGCTGCCGGCCGAGAACCACGCGATCAAGACGGGCGTGCACCCGCGCGACTCGACGGCCGAGTCGATCGCCTCCTTCCAGCGCCAGTTCCGCTCGTGGGGGATCTCGATCGACTGGTCCCGCGAGCTGGCCACCTCCGAACCGAGCTACTACCGCTGGACGCAGTGGATCTTCCTCGAGCTGTTCCGCGCGGGTCTCGCCTACCGCAAGCAGGCGGCGGTCAAGTGGTGCCCCAACGACCAGACGGTGCTCGCCAACGAGCAGGTGGACGCCGAGGGACACTGCGAGCGCTGCGGGGCGCTCGTCGAGGTCCGCCAGCTCGAGCAGTGGTTCCTGCGGATCACCGACTATGCCGAGCGCCTGCTCGGCGACCTCGAGACGATCGACTGGCCGGAGCACGTGAAGACCATGCAGCGCAACTGGATCGGACGCAGCGAGGGCGCCGAGGTGACGTTCCGCTGCGAGGACTTGGATCCCGCCCACCCGATCGACTACCCCGTGTTCACCACCCGTCCGGACACGCTGTTCGGGGCGACGTTCTTCGTGATGGCACCCGAGCACCCCGACGTGATGCGCCTGGCGCAGGGGACCGAGCACGAGCGGGCGGTGCGCGAGTACGTCGCCCACGCGCTGACCGAGACCAACGAGGAGCGTGGCAACGCCGAGAAGCCGAAGACGGGCGTGGCGCTCGGGCGGACGGTCACCAACCCGGTCAACGGCGAGCAGTTGCCGATGTACGTGGCCGACTACGTGCTGATGGAGTACGGCACCGGCGCGATCATGGCGGTGCCCGGGCACGACGAGCGCGATCATGCGTTTGCCCGTGCGTTCGGGCTGCCGATCCGGCGCGTGATCGAAGCCCCGGCCGAGGATTCCGTTGATGGGCCGCCGGGGGCGGCGGGGGACGGTGAGCTGCCGTACACCGGCGACGGCGTGCTCGTGAGCTCCCGCCGGGACTTCGACGGCATGAACAACCGCCAGGCGCTCACAGCGATCGTCGCCTGGCTCGACCGCGAAGGCAAGGGCCACGCGTCGGTCAACTACCGCCTGCGCGACTGGCTGGTGTCCCGCCAGCGCTACTGGGGCTGCCCGATCCCGATCGTGTACTGCGAGAGCTGCGGAATGGTGCCCGTCCCCGACGAGCGCCTCCCGGTGGAGCTGCCGGAGATCGACGACTACACGCCGAAGGGCCGCTCGCCTCTGGCCGCAGCCGAGGACTGGGTGAGCACCACGTGCCCCGAGTGCGGCGGCAGCGCGCGCAGGGAGACCGACACGATGGACACGTTCGTCGACTCCTCGTGGTATTTCCTGCGCTACTGCGACGCGAGCAACGACAGCGCCGCCTGGGATCCGGCGGCGCTGCGCGAGTGGATGCCCGTCGACCAGTACATCGGCGGGGTGGAGCACGCGATCCTGCACCTGATGTACGCGCGCTTCTTCTGCAAGGCGCTCGCCGACCTCGGCCACCTCGACTTCCAGGAGCCCTTCCAGGCGCTGTTCACCCAGGGCATGGTCACCAAGGACGGCTCGAAGATGAGCAAGTCCAGGGGCAACGTGGTCTCGCCCGCGGCTATCGTCGAGCGGTTGGGCGCGGACACCGCCCGCTGCTACATCCTGTTCGTCGGCCCCCCCGACCAGGACGCCGACTGGTCGGACGAGGGCGTCGAGGGAGTGCACCGCTTCCTCGGCAGGCTGTGGCGTCTGTCGGCCGAGACGGCCGAGCGCGCGGGTGCGCCGCCGGCCGAACCGGCGGGGCCGGCAGCGGCGGAGGGAGAGGATCTCGCGCTGCTGCGCAAGACGCACTGGGCGATCGAGAAGGTCGGCGGCGACCTGCGCCGGTTCGCGTTCAACACGGCGATAGCCGCGGTCATGGAGCTGCTCAACGAATGCTCGCGGCTGCGCGAGACCGCCGAGGTCGAGACGCTGCGCTTCGCCCTCGCCACGGCCGCCTCGCTGCTGTTCCCGTTCGCCCCGCACGTGTGCGCCGACATCTACGAGCGCCTGACCGGCGAGCGCGTGTGGGAGCAGCGGTGGCCGCAGGCCGAGGAGGCGATGCTCGAGAGCGACGTCTACGAGCTGGTGTGCCAGGTCAACGGAAAGGTCCGCGACCGTGTGCAGGCGAGCGCCGAGGCGCCCGCACACGAGCTGAAGGAGCTTTGCAGGGCCGCGCCGAACGTCAGGGCGCACGTCGACGGCAGGGAGATCGTCAAGGAGATCGTCGTGCCCGGCAAGCTGGTTAATTTGGTCGTGCGCTGATGCCCGAGCTGAAGCCCGCCTATCTGATTCACGGGGACGATCACGGAGCGGTGTCCGAGCGCCGGGCGGGCCTGCGGGCGCTGGCGGAAGGCACGGACGGGGGCGGCGGCAGCGTCGAGCTGCTCGAAGGGGACGCTGCGAGCCCCGCGGGCGTGGCCGAGGCGCTCACGAAGATGACCCTGGCGATCGGGCGTCGGGTGATCATGGTGGAAGGCGTCGAGCGCTGGCGACAGACGGACATCGAGAAGCACCTGCTGGCGGCGATGAGCGTGATGCCGCCGGAGACGACCCTCGCGCTGTTCGCGCGCGAGGAGTCGCGTGCCAAGGCCGCTCCCGCGCTGCACGAGGCGGTCAAGCGGGCCGGGGGGCAGGTGGTGGCGCAGATGACCGTCAAGCCGTGGGAGCTGGCCAAGTGGGTGCGCGAGCAGGGTGCGCGTATCGGCCTCTCGCTGGACCCGGCTGCCGCCAAGGCGCTGGTCTCGCAGGTGGGCGAACGCCAGCAGCGGCTCCTGCGCGAGCTCGAGAAGCTCGCCCTGGAAGTGGAGGGAGACCCCCTCGACGCGGGCGACGCGGCGACGGGCTCCGGGGGGCAGGTCGGCGTGCAGGACATCGAGCGGCGGGCCGCCCACTCGGCGGAGTGGCGCGCCTATGGCCTGGCCGACGCGCTCGTCGGAGCGGACGGGCGCGAGGCGACCCTGTCCTACCTGCGCCTGCGCCAGCAGGGCGAGCGCCTGTCCGGCCTGACCTACTTGATGGCCCAGCGGCTGCGCGACGCCCTCGCGATCACCTTGCGCCTGCGCTGCGGCGAGCCGGTCGCGGAGATCAAGCGCGGGCTGCGCATGCCCGCCAAGGCTGCCGAGCGCTTCGTGGCGGACGCCGGCCGCGCCGACCCCGACCGACTGCGCCAGGCGCTCGGCGCGCTGGCCGACCTCGAGCTCGACTCGCGCGGGGGGGCGCCATTGCCGGACAGACGCACGGCGCTCGCCGGCCTGGACGAGGACACGCTGGCCCTTCAGGCGATCGCGGCGATTACGAGCTAGAGGAGGATCCGGCGCGAAGGTGGGCCGCTCGGGACTTCTTGCGTGCGCCGGTGTTCTTGTGCATGGCTCCGCGCTTGACCGCCTTGTCGATGGTGCTGACGAGCTCGCGGTGGGCGCTCTCGAGGGCCGACTCCTCGCCGCCGTCGCCGACGAGTGTCTCAAGGCGGCGGAAGTACGTCTTGATCGTCGAGGTGTAGCGGCGGTTCTCCAGACGCTCGCGCTCGGAGCGCAGGATCCGCTTCTTCTGGGAGTGGATGTTGGCCATAGCTGAAGGTCGCTGGGCACGCGAAAACTACCCTGCGCGGCGCGCCGTACTATAGCGGCCTTGTCCGCCTCCGCAGAAGCAGCCGCCGAGGGGCCGCAACCGCCAGCGGGCGGGCGGGGCTCGGGTCCCGGGAGCGTGGCGCGCAACACCGCGATCTTCTCGATCGCCACGGGCATCTCGCGGATCGTGGGATTGGGGCGGGAAATCGTCTTCGCGAGCTACTTCGGCACGACCGGCTTCGCCTCCGCCTACACGATCGCCTCCCTGGTTCCGAACCTGGTGGCCAACCTGTTCGCCCAGTCGGCGCTGTCCGCTGCGTTCGTCCCGGTGTTCACCGACCTGCTGCAGAAGGGGCGGCGCAGGGACGCGGTGGGGCTGGCCTCGACGCTGTTCTGGATCCTTCTGATCGGGCTCGGGGCGATCACCGCCTTCTTCATCCTCGCCGCTGGTGTGATCATGCCGCTGTTCATCGGCCCGAAGTTCAGCCACGAGCTGAACATCCTGACCGTCGGGCTCTCACAGGTCCTGTTCCCGGTGATCCTGCTGCTCGGCCTCAACGGCCTGCTCGTGGGGATCCTGCAGTCTTTCGATCACTTCACGATCCCGGCCATCTCGCCGGCGGTGTGGAACGGCGTGATCATCGTGCTGCTCGTCGTGCTCGCGCCCCACTTCCACGGCACGGACAAGATCTACGCCTACGCGATCGGCATCCTCGCGGCGACCGGCGTGCAGCTGCTACTCGCGTTCGGTGCGCTCGGGCGGATCGACTTCCGCCTGCGCCTGCATATCGACTGGCACGACCCGCGCATCAAGCAGGTGTTCATGCTGATGATGCCCGTGACGATCGGCCTGGGGATCGTCAACCTCGACCAGCTGATCAACTCGGCCTTCGGCAGCCTCGTCTCCGAACACGCGCCGCGCGCGATCGACAACGCGTTTCGCGTGTACATGCTCCCGCAGGGGATGTTCAGCGTGGCGGTGGCCACGGTCCTGTTCCCGACGCTCAGCCGCATGGCCTCCAGCCGCGACCCGGGCGCGATGCGCCGCACCGTGGGCACTGGCATGCGCCAGATCAACCTCATGCTGATCCCGGCGGCGGCATTCATGATCGTGCTCCCCACGCCGATCGTCCGGCTGCTGTTCCAGCGCGGCGAGTTCAACGCCGAATCCACTCACCTCGTCTCGATCGCGCTGTTCTGGTTCGCCTTCAGCCTGCCCTTCGGCGGTCTCAACCTGCTGCTCACGCGGACGTTCTTCGCGGTGCAGCGACCCTGGATCCCGACCCGGCTGTCGGCGATGAACATCGTCGTGGACGTCGTCGTCAGCATCGCGCTGTACAAGCCACTGGGGATCGCGGGGCTGATCATGGGCACGATCGTCGCCAACATGGTCATGGCCGGGCTCCAGCTCCATCGTTTGCGCGCCGGCCTGGACGGTCGCTTGGAGGGCGCCCAGACGATGATGATCACCGCGCGGATCGCAGTCGCCTCGGCGCTGCTCGCCGGCGTCTCGTGGGTCGTGTGGAAGCTGCTCGACGAGCTGCTCGGCGGCTCGCTGCCCGCCCAGATCCTCAGTGTGGGCGGCGCTGGGGCCGCCGGCCTGTTCGTGTACATCCGCGCGGTGCTGATCATGCGCATCCCCGAGGCCCACGAGGTCAACCGCCTGATCCGCGCGCGCCTCGGGCGGCCATAGGCCGAGAGCGCCGGCCGCAGGGCTGCGACCGCACGAAGGCCCTCCGGGGCCGGCGAAGGCCTCCGAGGCGAGCAGAGGCCGGGTGAGCCAAGGCCCACCCGGCTTGCACCCGATCATAGATCGCCGCTTACTACTTACGTCCCAGGACTGTGTGTCTTGCCTGGGCGGCGTGACACTCCCGACACCTGGACTGGCCGCCGGCTCGAAAGCCGGCGCGTTGCCGCGGTTGGATCCCAAGGGATCCGCGTCGAGTTGGCGATCCGCCGGACCATCAACGCTAGCGCGTCTGGGGCGCTCCCGTGGCGGGCACGCCCCCGTGGCTGGCGCCGCCGCGCGCGCCATCTACGCTGTAGCTGAGCCCATGGACCAGTCCCACATCCGCAACTTCTCGATCATCGCCCACATCGACCACGGCAAGTCGACCCTGGCCGACCGCATCCTCGAGCTGACCCACACGGTGTCAGCGCGCGAGATGCGCGCCCAGGTGCTCGACTCGATGGACCTCGAGCGCGAGCGGGGCATCACGATCAAGGCCCAGGCCGTGCGCGTCTTCTACACCGCCCGGGACGGGCAGACCTACCAACTGCACCTGATCGACACGCCGGGCCATGTGGACTTCACCTACGAGGTCTCGCGCTCGCTGGCCGCTTGCGAGGGCGCCCTGCTCGTGGTCGACGCCGCCCAGGGGGTGGAGGCGCAGACCGTGGCCAACACCTATCTGGCCGTCGAGTCCGGCCTCGAGCTGATTCCCTGCCTGAACAAGATCGACCTCCCCGGCGCCGAGCCCGAGCGGGTGGCCGGCGAAGTCAGCGAGCTGATCGGCGAGCCGCCCGAGGGGATCCTCAAGATCAGCGGCAAGACCGGCGAGGGCGTGGGGGAGGTGCTCGAGGAGCTGATCGCTCGAGTCCCGCCTCCCTCGGGCGATCCGGATGGACCTTCCCGCGCGCTGATCTTCGACTCCGAGTTCGACCAGTACCGGGGGGTGATCGCCTACATCCGGGTCGTCGACGGCGTGTTCCGCAAGGGCGAGGCGATCCGGGCGATGGCCACCGGGACGCAGGCGGACATCGACGACATCGGCTTCTTCAGCCCGCAGATGATGCCCACCGACCAGCTCGCCGCGGGCGAGGTCGGCTACCTGATCACCGGCCTGAAGGACGTCACGCTGCTGCGCGTCGGAGACACCCTGACCAGCCGCGCGAAGGCCGGATCGGGGTCCCACCCGCCGGGTGGGGGTCGGGACGGATCGAGAGCCCACCCGCGGGAGGCCACCGAGGCGCTGCCCGGCTACCGGGAGGTCAAGCCGATGGTCTTCTGCGGCCTCTTCCCGATCGACTCCGACGACTACCCCGACCTGCGCGACGCGCTCGAGAAGCTCGTCCTCAACGACGCCGCCCTGTCGTGGGAGCCGGAGACCTCCGACGCGCTCGGCTTCGGCTTCCGCTGCGGCTTTCTCGGACTGCTGCACATGGACATCGTGCGCGAGCGTCTGGAGCGGGAGTACGACCTGGAGCTGCTCGCCACGATGCCCTCGGTGGAGTTCGACGTGACGCTCACGAACGGCCAGGAGCTCGAGGTACATAACCCCTCCGACATGCCCGACCCGGGCACGATCGAGGAGATCCGCGAGCCGTTCATAACCGCGTCGGTGATCGCCCCCAAAGAGTTCGTCGGCGCCGTCATGGGCCTCTGCCAGGAGCGCCGGGGGGAGCACAGCGCCATGCACTACCTGTCCCCCGAGCGGGTGCAGATGACCTACGAGCTGCCGCTCGCCGAAATCGTCCTGGACTTCTTCGACCAGCTCAAGTCGCGCACGCGCGGCTACGCCTCGCTGGACTACGAGGTGAGCGGGATGAAGCCCTCGGACCTGGTCAAGCTCGACGTGCTGCTCGCCGGGGACACGGTGGACGCGCTGTCGATGGTCGTCCACCGCGAGAAGGCCTATGAGATGGGCCGCACGCTGACCGAGAAGCTGCGCAAGCGCATCCCCCGCCAGCAGTACGACGTCCCGATCCAGGCGGCCATCGGCGCGCACGTGATCGCCCGGGAGACCGTCAAGGCGTTTCGCAAGGACGTCATCGCCGGCTGCTACGGCGGGGACATCACGCGCAAGAAAAAGCTCCTGGAGAAGCAGAAGGAGGGCAAGAAGCGGATGAAGCAGGTCGGCCGCGTGGAGGTGCCCCAGGAGGCGTTCCTCGCGGTGCTCGAGCTGGGAGAGGATTAGGTGGGCGCCTCCGGCGCCCGTGGGACTCGCGCGGTGTCAGGCCAGCGAGCGGATCAGCCTGCGATGCGCGTGCCTGCCCGCCCCCCGCAACGGGGGGTGCCCTTCAGGGTGCTGTTCGTGTGCCTGGGCAACATCTGCCGCTCGCCGTCCGCCGAGGGCGCGATGCGCGCCCTCGTGGCCGGCGCGGGCATGCAGGAGAGCATCGAGCTCGACTCCGCCGGGACCGGCGCCTGGCACGTGGGCAGCCCGCCCGACCGGCGGGCCGCCGCGGCCGCGTCCGACCGCGGGATCGTCCTGGAAGGCCGCGCCCGGCAGGTACGGCGCGAGGATTTCGATGATTTCGATCTCGTGGTCGCGATGGACAGCTCGAACATGCGCGAGCTCAGGCGTCTGTCGGGCGGCGAGGAGGAGCGCGGAAAGGTGAGGCTGCTGCGCGAGTTCGACCCGGCGAGCGCCGGCGCGGAGGATCTGGACGTCCCCGACCCCTACTACGGGGCTGACGGCGGCTTCGAGGAGGTTCTCGACCTCGTGCACGCCGCCTGCGCGGGCCTGCTCGAGCAGATCCGCGCTGGCCGTCTCCCGTGACGCTGCCGGCCGGGGCGAGCGTCCTCGAGCGGGTTGGCGGCGGGGACATCAACGAGGCCTACCGGGTTCGTCTCCCGGACGGCCGCGAGGCGTTCGTCAAGACCCGCCCGGACGCCGCCTGCGGCGAGTACGCGGCCGAGGCGGCCGGTCTGCGCTGGCTGGCCGAGCCCGGGGCGGTGCGCACTCCGGCCGTGATCGAGGTCGGCGAGAGCCACCTCGCGCTCGAGTGGATCCCTGGCGCAGGCTCCGGGCGCATGGAGGACGCCGGCGCCGAGGAGCTCGGTAGGGGCCTCGCGGCTACGCATCTGGCGGGCGCGCCGTGCTTCGGTCTCGCCCCCGCGGGCGGCGCGCCAGCCGACTCGCCTGCGCCCGAGCGCTCCGGTACACGGCGGGGCGCGTCCGCTGCGCCGGCGCCCGCGGGCTTCGGCTCCCTGCGCCTTGGAAACCAGCCGGCGGCCGACTGGCCGGGGTTCTACGCCGAACGGCGGTTGCTCCCGCTGGCCCGGATCGCGCGCGAGCGCCGGGCGCTGTCCAGCGGCGGGATCGAGGCGATCGAGCGGGTGTGCGAGCGACTGCCCGAGCTGTGCGGTCCGACCGAGCCGCCGTCGCGCCTGCACGGCGACCTGTGGTCGGGCAACGTCATGGGCGGGGCCGACGGGCGCCCGTGGCTGATCGACCCCTCGGCCTACGGGGGGCACCGGGAGATCGATCTGGCGATGCTCCGCCTGTTCGGCGTGCCCTCCAAGCGGGTGCTCGCCGCCTACCAGGAGATCGCCCCGCTGGCCGAGGGCTGGGCGGAGCGAATCGAGCTCTACCAACTGCTTCCACTGCTCGTCCACGCGCTGCTGTTCGGCGGCTCCTACCGCGGGGCCGCCGAGCGCATCGCCCTGCGCTACGCGCGCTGAGGCGGGTTCTGGCGGGTTGTTGGCGCTGGGCGCTTTGCGCGGGGCGTCCCGCAGCATGGAAGACGTCGGAGTGGGATATGTGCACCCGCAGAGGACCTCCTCGGTCCGGCGTCCGCAGACGAACTCCTCGCGCCGGCGCCTGTACCTGCTCGCGCGGGTGGTGGTCGCGCGCCACTACCGCATGGAGCTCACCCTCGCGATGGTTGCCGGGGCGATCGCGAGCTCTCCTCGCCAGGTGCAGCGGGCCTACGAGCAGTTCGGTGAGACCACCTTCCGCGAGGATCTGCGCGGGCGGCGGATGGCCGCGGCAGCCGATCTGCTGGCAGAGCAGCGCTCGATCCCGGTCGGCGACGTCGCCCGCCTGGTCGGCTACCGTCAGACGCAGCACTTCGCAAGGGCGTTTCGCCGCCGCTACGGGGTCTCGCCGGCGGGCTTTCGCGAGCGCGGGATTCACGCCGGCGAGTAGCGCGCCCCGGGCGCCCGGGCGGGCTCGCCGCGGCCGTTCGCGGGCTCCGCCCCGCCGTCCCCGGCTCCGCCGGAGTGGCCTGCGGCCCCGGAGGCGTGGTCCACCCTTCCGGCGGCGGAGCCCACGGCCTCGGCGGAGGGCAGGTGCAGCCGCAGCAGGGCCCCGCCTCCAGGGGCGGCCTCGGCGGCGATGCTTCCGCCCTGCTGGTCTACCACCTGGCGTACGATCGCCAGCCCAAGTCCCGAGCCAGGGCGCCCACGCGCCTCGGCGCCGCGGTAGAAGCGGTCGAAGATGTGCGGCAGATCCTCGGGGGAGATCCCGGGGCCGTGGTCGCGCACGGTCAGCTCGCCACCGACCGACGATCCGTGCGATCGCCCGCCGGCTACCAGCTCGATCTCCACGGGCTCGCCCGGCGGGCTGTACTTGATTGCATTGTCGATCAGGTTGCTCACCGCCCGCTCCAGGCGCGCGGGCACGCCGGCGAGGATCGTCGGCTCGAGCCGGGCCTGCAGCGGCGTGGCCGGTGCGCGGCGGCGCGCGCGCTCGAGCGCCTCGGCGAGAATCACGTCGAGGCGCACCTCCTCGACGTCCGCCCGTGGCTCCTCGCCGCGGGCGAGTTCGATCAGGTCGTTCATCAGCAGCGTCAGCTCCTCGATCTGCTCGACCACGTCGTGGAGCATCCTGGCGTGCTCCGCTGGGTCCATCGCCGGGCCCTGCTGCTGGAGGATCTCGATGTTCGTGCGCAGGCTGGTGACCGGTGTGCGCAGCTCGTGGGAGGCGTCCGCGACGAGCTGTCGCTGGGCGTGAACGGAAGCGTCGAGCGCGCTCATCGAGCGCCCGAGCGCGTCGAACATCGCGTTGAAGCTGCTCGACAGACGCCCCAGCTCGTCGCCACCCGAGGGCTCGATGCGCCCGCTGAGGTCGCGCGTGCGGGCGACGTGCTCGGTGGCCTCGGTCAGGCGCCGGAGCGGCTGTACGGCGGCTCCGGCCACCAGGCGGCCGAGCAGCGCCGCGAGCGCGATGCCGCCGACGTCCAGGAGCGCCAGGATCAGGCGCAGCCGGCCGAGCAGGCCGTCGACTTCGGTGAGCGGCTCGGCGAACTGGACGGCCCGCCCGCTGCCCAGCGGCTCGGCGAGCACGCGCAGGTGGATCCCGTGGACGTGAGCGTCGCGGAAGAAGGGCTGGCCGCCGTGTGCCGCCAGAGCCCGTGTGCGGGCTTCCACCGGCAGCGAGACCGACGGCGCCGAGCGGGCGAGGATCGCTCCGCCGGAGGCCACCACCTGCTGATAGCCGCGCACCTGCCCGGGACTGGGCGGCAGCCTGCCGAACAGGTTGACCGTGCCCGGCGAACTCGTCGATTTGGCGGGCGTCTTCTCGGCGGGAGCTCCCTGGGCAGGCTTGACGGGGCTGCTGGGGTTGGCGGGCCTGGCCGGTGGCGGCAGCTCGCCGAGGGCGGCGAGTCGAAGCCGCTCGCGGGCACTCAGGCGGCGCGTCAGGCGGCCGTGGGCGTCCAGGACGCGCACGAGCAGGCTGACGCCCTGCCCGCGGTTGCGCAGTTGGGAGTCGACCTGGTTCGAGAGCTGATGGGAGGTCAGGACGTAGGTCAGGATCGACGCCAGCACCACCGCGATCGCGACCGCCGCGGCCGAGGAGAGGGCGATCCGGCGGCGGAAGCTCACGATGCCCCGCGCAGCACGTACCCGACGCCGCGGACCGTGTGCAGCAGGCGCGGCTCCTCGCCGACCTCGGTCTTGCGCCGCAGGTAGCCCATGTACACGCCCAGCGAGTTGGACGTCGACCCGAAGTCATATCCCCACACTCCCTCGAAGATCGCCGAGCGCGTCAGCACCTGGCGCGGGTGGCGGAGGAACATTTCCAGCAGCAGGAACTCGGTGCGTGTGAGCTGTAGCAGCCGCTCGCCCCGCCAGGCCTCGTGCGCGAGGCGGTCCAGGCGCAGGTCCTCGAAGGCGAGCACGTCCTCGCCCTGCTCGTCCCCCTCGCCCGCCCGGCGCAACAGCGCGCGGACACGGGCCAGGAGCTCGCGCAGAGCGAACGGCTTGACCAGGTAGTCGTCGGCGCCGGCGTCCAGGCCGGCGACGCGGTCGTCGACCTTCTCGCGCGCGGTGAGCATCAGCACGGGCGTCCTGTCGCCGCCCTCGCGCAGACGCCTGCACACCTCCAGGCCGTCCACGTGGGGCATCGAGACGTCGAGGATCACGGCCTCGAATGGCGCGGTGCCGAGCCGCTCCAGCGCCTCGCGCCCGTCGGTCGCCTGGGCAACCCGGTAGTGCTCGAGGGTCAGAGCGCGCAGCAGCGCGCTCTGGACGGCCGGCTCGTCGTCGACGAGCAGTATGCGTGCTTGCTCGGTCATGGTCGAACCTCGTGCGCCCGCTTCGCCCGCTACGGTCGTTGGACGCGGTCGCTTGGAGGATGCACCGCTGAGGCTAGCGTGACGTGTTCGACGGGCATGCGGGTAATGGAAGGCGAAGAGAATGCGAAGAATCGCGCACGAGGAGACGATGGCCGAGCGCGAGGCCACGTCCGAGAAGGCTGCCGCCGAAGACGCTGCCGAAGACGCCGTCTCCGACGGGAGCGCCGCCGAGGACCCCGCCGCGGCGATGGCCGGACAAACGCGGACGCTGCGCAACAGCATCGTCAGCCTGGCCGTCTTCTTCGCGCTCCTCGCCGGCCTGTTGACCGGAATCCCCGGCCTGCGCTCGGCGGCCGACCGCATCACCGACGCCAGCCCCTCGTGGGTGGTAGCGGGGATCGTCCTGGAGGCACTCTCGTGCGTCGGCTACATGGTGCTGTTCGACCTGGTGTTCAGCAGGCTCGGGCGAGGCCTGGTCTCGCGCCTGTCCCTGGCCGAGCTGGCGATGAACTCGGTCGTGTCGGTCAGCGGTCTGGCGGGGATCGCGCTGGGGGCATGGGTGCTGCGCAGCAAGGGCCTCTCAGTCGAGCGGATCGCCAAGCGCTCGGTGCTGATCTTCGTGCTCACCAGCGCCGTGAACGTGGGCGCGGTGCTCGTCATCGGGCTGCCAATGTGGCTGGGCCTGCTGCCGGGCTCCCGCAAAGCGCTCATCACGCTGCTGCCGGCCGCGGCGGCGCTGGGAACGATCGCGGGCACCATCTGGCTGGCTCGCTGGGCGGGCCGCGAGGCCTGGCGCCGGCGCCTGGAGCACGGCCGCAAGGGGGTCGCGCTGACCGCGTTGAGCGGCGGCGTGGCCGACGCTCTGACGCTGATCCGCAAACACGACTGGAGGCTCTCCGGCGCGGTCGCCTACTGGCTGCTGGACAACCTCGTGCTGTACGCCTGCCTGGCCAGCTTCGGCAACGCGCCCTCGTTCTGGGCGGTCGCGATGGCCTATCTGGTGGGCATGCTCGCCAACTCGCTCCCCATCCCCGGGGGCTTCGTCGCTGTCGAAGGCGGCCTCGTGGGAATGCTGCTGCTATTCGGGGTGCGCCCGGCCTATCAGGTGCTGGCGGCCGTGGTGATCTACCGCGCGATATCGCTGTGGGTGCCCGCGGCGATCGGCTCGCTGGCCTTCCTCAGCCTGCGGCGAGAGATCGGCAAGCCGGTCACGCCCGCCGTCCAGGGATAGCGCCCGTCCGGGGCAGCGCCCGTCCACGATCGCGCCCGTCCGGGGCGGCGCTAGCCCGAGAGCTCCTTGGCGACCGTCACCGCCGCGGCCGCCCGCTGGCAGGGGTGGCCGGGCAGGCCTTCCATCGCCCGGGTCAGCCGCGGGTCCATCGACCCCGACAGGCCCGGACAGTAGACCGGCGGCGGCAGGTTCCCGCCGGCCGAGCCGGGGGCGTTAAGCGGCAGCAGCTCGCCGGCCGCCTGGAAGGCGTGGGAGAAGGCGTCCGAGAAGATGTCGATCGCCACCCTGCCGGTGTACAGCTCGATCGAGCGGCCTTCGTCGTAGACCGTCGCCGGCACCCCGCGCACGAGCATGTTGCGCTGCGGGCCGAGCGCGGCGTTGGAGTGCAGCGCGTACACCACCGTGGTGACCTGCAGTGGCAGCAGGCAGCTGCCGCCGCCGAAGATGCCCTTGCTCTGCACGCAGTCGCCGTAGTACACGCTGTCGCCGACCGTGGCGATGTACCCCCTGAGCCCGTCCGCGGCGGCCAGAGGGTGGCCGTCGAAGCTCGGGCCGACCCAGTACACCTCGTAGTAGGGGAACGTCTGCGCTTCCGCCAGATCGCTCGCGGCGATCGGACGCGGATGGCCCGTCGCACAGCCGCCGGCGGCCAGAACCGCGCACAGCACGGCCAGCCCGATACCCATCCGGGCCGTCCGGCGGACGGCCTCATCGATTCTCCCGCCGTTCATCGCCGTCATTATCCTGGCGTGCCGATCAGGGCCACAGCTACTTCCCGCGTGCTCACCGGTTCATATGGGTACGGATCCGCCGATTCAGTGGCGGATGTGCCGGGGTCCGGTGGGGTAGCACACCGGACCCCGGACGATCTTCTCACCGCCGGGCGGCGCCTTGCGCCGCTGTTGGCAGCCGCCGTGCTCGTCGTGGTTTGGCTGCTCCTCGATCCGCGCACCCCCGACCTGGCCGCGGCGGTCTACCGCGTGGAGCTCTTCCGCCAGATCGGCTTCGCCGTGTGGGATGAGCACTGGTACGCCGGCCACCACCTGCCCGGCTACAGCCTGCTGTTCCCGCCGCTCGGCGCGCTGCTCGGGGTACGCCTGCTGGGGGCGCTGTCGGTGCTCGCCTCGGTCGTCCTGTTCGACCGTCTGGTCCGCTCGCTCTACGGCTCCTCGGCCCGTTGGGGCGTCGCCTGGTTCGCGCTGGCCGCGGTCGGAGACGTGTGGTCGGGGCGCCTCGCGTTCGCCCTGGGGGTCTCCTTCGCGCTCGCCGCCGGCCTCGCGCTCGTCCGCCGGCGGACGCTCCTTGCGGTGCTCCTGGCGGCGCTGTGCGCGGCTGCCAGCCCCGTGGCCGGCGTGCTCCTCGCCCTCGCCGGGCTCACCTGCGCGATCGTCCAGCGCTCGCTCAGGGTGGCGCTCGCGCCTGCGCCCCCCGTCGCCGCGGTCCTGCTGGCGCTCGCGGTGATGTTCGGAGAAGGCGGCGTCGAGCCCTACCCGATCCTGTCGTTCCTCGCCACCGCCGTTGTGGTCGTGGCGTTCCTGTGGGCGCTGCCAACGGGGGCGCGGCTGCTGCGCGTGGGGGGCCTGCTCTACCTGCTGGCGTGTCTCGCCTGCCTGCTCGTCCATTCCCAGATGGGCAGCAACGTCGAGCGCTACGGCGTGCTGCTCGCCGGGCCGCTGCTGCTGTGCGCGCGCCTGAGCCCTCCCGCACGACAGCGGCGACCGCGCTCGGGAGCGGGGCGGGGGAACCCGGGAGGGGGGCAGGGGAGCCCGGGGGTGGGGAGTGGGAGCCTGGGGGCACGACAGGGGAGCCCGGGCCTGAACCTCGCGAGCGTCGTGGCGCTGGGCGCGATCGGGCTGTGGGTCCTATGGGGCCCGGTCCGCGAAACTCTGGCGGTCGCCGGCAACGAATCGACGAGCGCCTCCTACTACGACCCGGTCGAGCGCTTCCTCGCCCGGGTCGAGGCCCCTCCGGGCCAGCCGGTGCGCGTGGAGGTGCCGCTCACGCGCTCGCACTGGGAGGCCGCGCTGCTCGCCCCGAGCGTCTCGCTGGCGCGCGGCTGGGAGAAGCAGCTCGACAGCCGCTACGACCAGGTCCTGCTCACCCCGGGCCTGAGCGCGGCTGCTTACGAGCGCTGGCTGCACGAGCAGGCGATCGCCTACGTCGCCCTGCCGGACACCCCGCTCGATCCCTCGAGCGCCCAGGAGGGGCGCCTCATCCGCCGCGGCCTGCCCTACCTGCGGGAGGTCTTCGCGAGCAGGCACTGGCGCATCTATCGGGTGCTCTCGCCCACCCCGCTCGTGTCCGGCCCGGGGTCGCTGACCGCGCTCGGGCACGACTCGTTCACGCTGCTCGCGTCCGGGCCGGGCGCGTTCCTGGTGCGGGTGCGCTACAGCCGCTACCTGACCCTCACTCGGGGCAGCGGCTGCGTCGGGCAGGGGTCCGGCGGCTGGACGTCCGTGAGGCTGGGCTCTTCCGGGACGGCGACCGTGACCGCGCGCTTCTCGCTGGCGCGTGCGTTCGGCGGGGGCGCATCGTGCAGCGGGGCCCTCGCCTCGGGATCGCCCCCGCCGGCGCACGCGGGCGCGGGCGCGGGCGGGGCGGGCTCCAGGGCGCTTGCCCCGCCGGCCCCGTCCTACCGCTGGCTGGTGCGGAGCACCGGCCAGCCGCCGTCGATCGCCGCGGAGAACCACGCCGCGGGCACGAGCGCCTGGCGGCTTCCCGGCCCGGCGTATGACATCGGCGGCGCCTCCCGTGGCGCGATCGAGGGCTACGTCTCGGCGCAGGCGCTCGCGCCGGGGCAGACCGAGAGCGTGTACGTGAACGCCCCGGGCGCCCACACGGTCACGCTGCAGGTCTACCGCATGGGCTGGTACGGGGGGAAGGGCGGAAGGCTGGTCCTGCAGAGCGCCCGGCTGCCGGTTCGCAGGCAGCCGCCGTGCACCCACCGCTTCGCCACCGGCCTGACCGAGTGCGACTGGCACGCCACGCTCGTCTTCCCGACCCCGACCGCGCTTGCCAGCGGGGTGTACATCGTCAAGCTGCACGCGTCCACGGGCGCACAGAGCGACTGCCTGTTCGTCCTGCGCCCGGCCCGGGCACCACGGCTGCTCGTGGAGATACCGACGGCCACCTACGAGGCATACAACGCTTGGGGCGGCGACAGCCTGTACCCGGGCGGGAGCAGACGCGTGGGCGTCACGGGGACCAACCAGGGCGTGGAGGTCTCCTACGACCGGCCCTACGAAAGTCAGACCGGCGCCGGGCAGTTCTTCATCCGGGACGTGGCAATCGTCCGCTTCCTGGAGCGCTACGGCTATCCGGTGGGCTACACGACGATCGAGTCGATCGACGCCCACCCCGCGCAGGTTTTGGGACCCACCCACCCGCGGGCGGTAATGGACGTGGGGCACTCGGAGTACTGGTCGGCGGGCGACGAGCGCGCGTTCGCCACGGCCCGCGACCGGGGGACCAGCCTGATCTTCATCAGCTCCGACACGCTGGCCTGGCGGGTGCGCTTCGCGGCGGCCACCGCCGCCTCCAGTCAGACGGGCGAGCCCGACCACAGGATCGTCGCGTACAAGGAGTTCGCCGCCCGCGACCCCGATCGCGCCGAGCCCACGGGGCTGTTCCCCGGCGGCGGGGCCGGGCTGACGGGCAGCGCATACGACGGTTGCATCACCCCGCGCGTGGCGGTGCCGGGACCGCCGGTCTACCGCTACTACCCCTGGAGGCCGTCGCCGAGCCTGCGCCCGAGCTGGCTGTTCGCCGGCACGGGCGTGACCGCGACGACGAGCATCCCCGGGATCGTCGGCTACGAGCTCGACGAACGCACACCGGCGACGCCGTCGGGGACACAGTCGATCGGCACGGGCTCGAACGTCCCCTGCGGCTCGGAGGCCGACGAGCCCTCGCCGGCCCGCGGGCGGCTGGCCGAGACCACGCTGTACACCGCGCCCTCCGGCGCGGTGGTGTTCGCGACTGGCACCCTCGGCTGGGAGTACGGTCTCTCGCCGGTCCCCCAGGCCTCGCCGGATGCGCCCCGCGCTCCCGACCGGCGCGTCGTGGCGATCACCCGCAACCTGCTCGCCCACGTGCTCGACACACGGGGGTAGCGCTGGGGTCAGCGCGGGGCGAGCGCGTACAGGCCGGTGGTGCCGGTCAGGTAGATGTGCCGGCCGTCGCTGATGACCGGGTCGAAGGCGCCGGTGTCCATCTGGAAGAGCACCCGGCCGGTGGAGATGCCGAGGCCGTAGGTGCGGTGTTCGCCGAGGTCGGCGAAGTAGACGGTCCGGCCGATGATCGTGGCCGAGCCGGAGATCCGCCCGTGGGCGTCGAACCGCCAGCTGATCTGCCCCGAACGGGCGTCGATGGCGTAGAAGGTGCCGTCGTAGGAGCCCAGGTACACGGTCGGGCCGAGGCCGGGGGCGTTGGTTACCGCGGGGGAGGCGTAGACGTAGGCGCCGGTCTGCACCGCCCAGTCCAGGCTGCCGGTGAACGCGTCATAGGCGTATATGCGCCCGTCTGTGTTGCCCAGGAAGACGCGGCCGTAGACCACGGCGGCGGTCGAGTAGAAGGTGCCGCTGCCGAGCAGCGCCCCCCCGGAGCCGCTGATCCAGATCCGCTCTCCGGTCCGCTCGGAGATCGCCTGGACGTGCCCGGAGTAGTCGCCGAAGTAGAGCATCCCATCGGACAGAGTTGGGCTGGCCTTGACCGCGCCGGGGGCCTGGTAGATCCAGATCACGTGGCCGCTACGGGCGTCGAGCGCATACACGACCCCGCTCTGGGTACCGAAGAACAGGCGGCCGTGGTCCAGCATCGGGGAGGACTCGCTGGGGCTGGGCAGGGAGCGAAACCAGCGGATCGCCCCGGTGGCGGAGTTGAGCGCGACGATCCGCCCGGGGCTGTCGGGATGGCCGCTGGAGAGGATGGTGGCATAGACGGTGTTCGCGGTGACAGCAGGAGCGGAGGCGGACAGCTGGCCGAGACGTTGCGTCCAGAACGCGCGGCCGCTGTTCTTGTTGGTGGCGATGAGCGTGGCGTCGTCGGCCAGCTGGAAGATGTCCTCGCCGTAGATCACCGGCGGGAACTCGAGCAGCGAGTGCTCGCTGTGCGCCCACAGCCGATCGAACGGAGGATGCAGGCTGGCGGCGGCGGGGAAGAAGCGTGTGTGGTCCTTGTCGTAGCCGTACAGCGGCCAGGCGAAGCGCTCGGGGCCGTGGGTGGGCAGCGTGGGCGTCTTCTGGGGGATGAAGCGGGCGTGGGGGTGGTAGACGTTGCCCGTCCGGTGGCGCTCGTACACGTAGCCGCCGATCGCGGCGGCGATCAGCACGAGGACGAGCCCGCCCAGACCGGCGCGCAGGCGCTTGGAGCGGGGAAGCAGGCGCATGGCGCGGTCGCTCACGGGCCTGGAGGCGCGCTCAGGCGGCGATCTTGCCGGGGGGTGTGCCGGCGGGGGAAGCCCTCGAGGGGCCCTCCTCCATCGGGTCCGCGCCGGTGGCCGCCCGGCGCTCGGCGTCAGGTGTCCCGCCGGTGCGCCTGGTGCCCGGGAACGTGCCTGAACGCGCGGCCGGACGGCGGGTCGTGCGGGCGATCAACCGGCCGATGCTCAGCGCGAGCAGCCACAGGCACGCGACGAGGAGCGGAGGAAGGGTCAGTCCGGAGACAAGCGCGAGCAAGTCGCGGTTGCCGTTCAGCGACCAGTTCCACAACAGGTAGTCCCCGAACGTCAGTCCGGACACGAAGACCAGCGGCCTGTAGGGCACGAACAAACCCTAGTCGGACTCGGAGACGGACCGCCTATGATCGCTCGCCATGGACGGCGCGAGCGGCCAATCGGAGATCTTCGCGCCCGGGCTGCTCGACGGCCAGGTGGTGCTGGTCACCGGCGGAGGGACGGGACTGGGGAAGGCGACGGCCCTCGAGCTGGCCAGGTGCGGCGCGAGCGTGACCATCGCCGGCCGGCGCACGGAGGTGCTCGAGCAGGCGGCCACGGAGATCGGGACGACCGCGCCGGCGGGCGCGGTCGACTGGGTGGCCGGGGACGTGCGCGAGCGGGCGGACGCGCGGCGGCTGGTGCGCGGTGCGATCGAGCGCCACGGACACCTGGACCTGCTGGTGAACAACGCCGGTGGCCAGTACTTCACGCCGGCCGAGCTGATCGTCGCGAAGGGCTGGCGGGCGGTCTGGTCGCTGAACGTCGAGGGGATGCTGAACATGGCCGAGGCGGCGTTCGATCTGGCGTTCGCGGAGGCGGGCGCCCAACGGGGGCGGGGCGCACAGACGGCGGGGGGCCGGCATCCGGCGGGCGGGCAGCCGGTTGGCGGGACGATCGTGAACGTGACGCTCTCGCCCCACCACGGGATGCCGGGCATGGCCCACTCGGGCGCGGCGCGGGCGACGGTCGAGGCGCTCACGCGCGAGCTGGCCGAGCGGTGGGAGTCGGATGGCGTGGCCGTCATCGCGGTGGCCGCGGGCCACTTCGACACGGAGGTACTGGCCAAGTACCCGGCGTCCGTGCGCGCAGGAACGGCCCGCTCGGTGCCCCTCCAGCGCCTCGGCGACCCGGCAGAGCACGCGTGGCTCATCGCGCTGCTCGCCTCCCCGTTGGGGCGTGCGCTGAACGGCTCGACGGTCACACTGGACGGCGGGCGCGACAACTGGGCAGGACCGTGGCCGCCGCCGGGCCTGGCGGACGAGTCGGGGGGGGTGCCCAGCGAGAAGCGGCGGTAGGGGGAGGGGAGCGGTCGAAGCGGATGAAGCGGCGGACGGGAATCGAACCCGCATCATCGCCTTGGAAGGGCGAGGCTCTACCGTTGAGCTACCACCGCGCGTGCGAAACCTGCCCGCCGGGCGGTTCGTCGACGATGACAGTTTGCACAAACGACGTCACACGTGGCGATCTCATCGAGCACGGCTGCCGGCTGCGGTCCGGGTGCCTTCCGACGCCAGGCGAAGTCGGACGTCGGTTTGACCTGGCCGCAGCGCCCCGCGGGTTCTCGTGGGGTCGGGAATCGCATGCACGAACATATGTTCTTCCGACCCCCGGACGGGGTGCGGGTCGCAGGTTGCTGGCGGTGTCCGTAGAATCGAGGAAGCCTGGAAGCCACGGGGAGTGGCGCAGTCTGGTAGCGCACCCGGCTGGGGGCCGGGCGGTCGCAGGTTCAAATCCTGTCTCCCCGACTAAAAAGTCCAAATACGAAGAAATGCGAACAAGGCGGGCGCGAGCCTCACAAATCGCCCAATTGCAGGCAGTTTCTGGCCTAGCACCTGCGAAAAGTGCGAACCGTCGCTCGGTGACGATGGGCTCAGATGCCCGCGAGGCGGTAGCAGCTCGGTAGCAGGATGGGCACCACTCGGTAGCAGCCAGCGCCGGGATGCCGGAAGCGAAAGATGGCGTGCGCGCTCCGTGCGAGGTCGGTACCTTCCGCACCCTCCAGGAGGCGCGGCTGGCCGAGCGCGAAGCGTTTATGCGGGTCTGCCCGTCAAACGACGAGACTGTCTCGGAGTTCGTGAGGCGGTGGCTCCGCGACTGCGGGTAGGAGCAGGAGCATCTTCTACTCAGCCCGCACAGTGCAGCTAGTCACCTGGAATCTCGCCAGCCGGGTCAGGCGCCTGTCCGAGCAGGCCACGCTGCTGCTCGCGCTTGCCGCTGACGTGATCTGCCTTCAGGAGCTAGCACCCTCGACGCTGAGCGCTTGGAGCGAGCGCCTGCAAGCTGCCGGGTACCACACCCTCGCAGCACCCGACTCGCGTGAGCGTTTCCGTCCACTGCGGGTGCTCACCGCTGCGCGTGAGCCGCTCCACGAGATCCCCGTGCCCGGCGTTCCCTGGCCTGAGCGAGTGCTCGCCGCGTGTCTGCAGGACGGCAGCGAAATCGTCAATGTTCACTCGCCCACCAGTCCCAAGCCAGAGTTCGCGAAGACACGCACCCACGAAGCGGTCTTCGCGCACTTGGCCAACCCAGCGCCGCAGCGGTTGCGCGTGCTCTGCGGCGATCTGAACACCCCGCGAAAGGAGCACGCCGACGGGACGATCTGGACCTTCGCACGCGACCAGTACGGCCGTCTGCGTCCCGATCGCGGCGAGGCATGGGACCGCGCCGAGCTGGCGCTCATCCAGGGGCTTCATGCTTACGGGTTCCACGACGCCTACCGGCAGCTGCATGGCTACCAGCAGCGCGAGCTCAGTTGGGAATGGCCGCGCTGGGGGGGCGGATACCGGCTCGACCATCTGCTCATATCCGGGCCGTGGCAGGCCACGAGCTGCCGCTACCTGCATCCACTGCGCAGGGCGGGGCTATCCGATCACTCCCCGCTGCTCGCCGAGCTCCAGCCAGCCGCCGAGCCCACAGCCGCATCGTTTTCCCACGGCGCGAAACGGGCAAAACCACCAGTACCGACCCAGCGTCAGTGCTCATACACACGTTCCGAACCCACGACACAAGGAGGGCAGGATGGCTGAGCTGAGCGCGCGAGACAGCAAGCTCGTGCAGTACCTCAACGAGGCATACGGCAAGGAGAAGGAGCTCGAGACCGCACTCCAAGCACATATCGGCATGACCACGCGAGCGCCCTACAAGAAGCGCCTGCGCCAGCACCTGACAGAGACCAAGCGTCACGCCCGCGAGCTGGAGAAACGGGTGAAGCAGCTCGGCGGCACCCCGCAGACAGTGCCGATCGAGGGCCTGGACCCGATCGCCAAAGGCGCTGGCGCCGCAGTCGAGATCGCCGGTCGCGCCGTAGCCGCCGCGAAGGGGCCGTTGCACGCCATCCGCGGCACCGGCGAGCAGGAGAAGATGCTCAAGAACGCCAAGAGCGAGTACGCCGACGAGCACGAGGAGATCGCGACCTACACCGCGATCGAGACCCTCGCCGAAACGCTCGGCGACACCCAAACCGCCAAGCTCGCACGCGCGATCCGCCGTGAGGAGCAAAGCATGGCTAGCTTCCTCGAGCGCCAGATCCCGGTCCTCACCAAAGCCGTCGTACAAGCCGAGATCCCGCCCGCGCAACGCCGCAAAGCAACCACCAGGGCACGCCCCAAGCGAGCCGCTACGAATAAAGCCAAAGCGAAACGTACCCCCGCCAAACGCTGAGGGCAGGCCGATGGCAGTAGATACCGCGCTGATCGTCATCGACATGCTCAACCGCTACGAGCACGACGACGCCGACACGCTGAGGGACTCCGTCGAGGAGGTGCTGCCCGTCATGCAGGCGCTGATCGCGCGAGCGCGCGAACAAGACGCCCCGATCGTCTCCGTCAACGACAACTATGACGACTGGAGCGCAGGTCCCGCCGAGCTCTGCGAGCAAGCACTGGCGGGAGCACACGGTGCCCTCGTTGAGCCCATTCTGCCGCCGCCAGGGGCAGCGTTCATCACTAAGGCACGGCACTCGATCTTCTACGAAACCTCCCTGGAGTACCTACTGAGAAACCAAGGGATCGAGCGGCTGATCCTGACCGGCCAAGTCGCCGAGCAGTGCGTCCTCTACTCCGCCCTAGACGCCTACGTCCGTCACTTCCAAGTCATCGTCCCCCGCGACGCCGTGGCGCACATTCACGAGCACCTCGCTGACGCTGCTCTACAAATGATGAAAACCAACATGCGAGCGAAGATCACCGACGCCGACACCCTGTTCTGAAAACGGTCAAGCCACTCGCTCACTAGCCATGCGGCGAAGCCGCCGACGCGCTACCGACCTCGAGTCGGGTCGCGCTCGTCGAGCAGGCGCAACCTCCTCAGCGGCAGCACGAACCACAGCAGCACAAACGGGACAGCGCCCAGCGCCGCCGTCACCACACCCGCGCTCACACCAAACAACTTGGTCGTGACAAGCAGCAGACAGCCACACATCGCGAGCGCCAAGCACACCAGGCCCGCGATCACCACGCGGTTTGAGTTGAACACGATGTGGCGCTTGTCGTCGTGACGGAAAAGAAAGCGGTGCTCAGCAGACGGCGCGATCGTGCAGACCGCTGCGAGCGCCGCCAACACCAATGTCACGAAATACACGGTGCGCTCGAAGTCCCCGACATGCGCGAACCCGGTGTTGAACGGCACGGTCAAGAGAAAGGCAAAGAGCACCTGTACGCCCGTGACGACCACGCGCAGCTCGCCGGTCAGCTCCTCCAGATTGCGATCTAGTCGTTCGAGGTCCGTCTCCCGGCGCTCGGAGCCGCTGGGGGCATCCTCGCGATCGGCGTGTGGTGACTGAGGACCGTCGGTCATTACTCTCCCTGTCTGCGGTCAGTCGTGGCGGGGGATGCAGCTGATCTTCCCGTCGTTCTCAAGGATCGCCCACTGTATGTCGCCGATTGAGACGATCTGTGCTTGGCGGGCCTCCTCTTGGATGTCTGCGAGCGTGATGCGCTCTCGTCGCATGTTGCGCTCGATCGGCCGGCCGTCCTGCACGAGCACGATCGGCTCCCCCTCGGCGATCAGCCGTGCGCGGGGAGAGCGAAAGGAGATCCAGCTCACCGCGACCGAGAGGAGCGCGATCGTGGAGATCACAATCAGCGTCCCCGTCACCGACTGATCACTTTGCGTGATGCCCTGCTGGACGAGATCACCCAACACCACGAGCAGGATGAAGTCGAATGGCTCAAGGTCTGAGAGTTGACGGCGGCCGACCACGCGAGTCACCAGGAAGATGAAGAAGAAGACGACGGTAGCGCGGATTACGAGGTCCATGAGCTAAGGGAAGATCGTCAGCGAGCGATGGATGCTCACGAGCGGGGTTTCGCCGTCATCGAGCTGAACGTCCTCGCGGCGCTTGCCGACGTTCGTGGGGTTCACCTGGAAGTAGATCCAGCTGGTCAACGATTCGCCCGGTTCCAGCTTGCCGTATGACAGGACGACTCGCCCGTTCTTGGAGCTCGATTCTGTCGGTTCGGGCTCGATCGAGTTGACGCTCATCGATTCCCACCATCCTTCGTCGAAGACGATTTCGGGCTTCTTGATCTGACGGTGGGCCATCACCCTGACCTTCACCTGGAAGATCAATCCGCTGCGCAGCCGAGTCGGTGCCGTGACGCTCAGGCTCGCGGCGCGAGTGTCAGCCGAGCTCGTGCTCGGCTTCTGGCCGAACACGCCAAGCAGCGCTAGCACCGGCAAGACGGCGATCGCGCACAGCAACAGTCTGCGGTAGTAGGGATGGTGCCGCCGGCCCGCCAGGTCACGGCTGCGCTCAAGCACCACGCCCTCGGGAGCGTCGGCCATCAATGTCTATTCGCGGGGCGTCACGATGACCCTCCTGACGCTGCGCTCATCCGTTCCCAGAAGAACTGCACGAGTCGCAGCGCTCAGACGCTACGGAACGATTGAGTCGCGCCGCTGTGGGGTAGAAAAGCCGCGAACGCGACGATCAAGGAGACCATGAGGTGAGGATCGGCTATTTCTTGTCGAGTGAGGAGTTCGGCCCCCGCGAGCTCATCGCGCAGGCGCGCATGGCCGAGGACGCTGGCTTCCAAGGGCTGTGGATCTCAGACCACTACCACCCCTGGAACGACGAGCAGGGACACAGCGGCTTCGTCTGGTCAACCATCGGCGCGCTCGCGCAGGCGACCTCCACGATGAAGGTCACAACCGCAGTGACGTGCCCCACCGTCCGCATCCACCCTGCCGTGATCGCACAGGCCGCCGCGACCTGCGCGGTGCTGCTGGAGGGACGCTTCGCGCTCGGCCTCGGCAGCGGCGAGGCGCTCAACGAGCACATCCTCGGCGACCACTGGCCGGCGGCCAACGAGCGCCTAGAGATGCTCGAGGAGGCCGTGCAGGTCATCCGCACCCTCTGGCAGGGCGGGATGCAAAGCCACCACGGACACCAATACCACGTAGAGAACGCCCGCATCTATGACCTGCCCGAGCAGACACCGCCGATCCTCATCTCCGGGTTCGGTCCCAAGGCCACCAGCCTCGCCGCCAGGATAGGCGATGGCTACTGCACCGTCCAGCCCGAGGAGGAAGAAGTCAAACGGTTCCGCGACGCTGGCGGAAAGGGGCCTGTCGCGGGCGGCATGAAGGTCTGCTGGGCCTCTGACGAGCACCAAGCACGCGTCACCGCGCACCGGCTGTGGCCCAACGAGCAGCTACCTGGCGAGCTGGCGCAGATCCTGCCGACCCCAGCACACTTCGAGCAGGCATCGGAGCTCGTAAGCGAGGACATGGTGGCCGAAGCGGTCCCGTGCGGCCCCGACCTCGACCTGCACCTGCAGGCGATCCGTCGCTACCGCGACGCCGGGTTCGACGAGCTCTACATCCAGCAGATCGGCCCCGACCAAGAACGCTTCTTCCAGACCTACGCCAACGAGATCCTGCCGCACTTCAACAGCGACGCCTCAACACTCATCTCAACCACAGCATGAGCACCCATGCCACATCCGCGCCAACCCCTCGCCCACCAGGCTGGCGCGGCGCACCGGGGCCACAGCTCACCAGCCTCTCCGAAGCAGCGCGCCGGCTACTCAGAGCCCCGACGCCCGTCGCGGGGCCGATGATCTCAAGAGCCGGTCTGCGCAGCGAGGCGCACCGGGCCTGCCTGATCATGCGCGCCGCCATCAAAGACCAGCAGCAGAGCGAACGTTAGACACGGCGCACGCAACCGCTGCACGAGCAGCTGGAGATTGCGTTCATCTGGAGCGCTCGGCCGTATCAAGCTCGATAGCTTCGGCGTCAGCGTCAAAGCCCCCGCTGCGGTTGCGGACAACGATGTGGCCACTCCAGCCCCGCAACGGATGCGCCTGCTCTCGCGCGAGTCCCGCGCACACCCGTTTCGTTACCGCATAGGCGATGACCGGCACGACTAGGAACGCGCCGCGGAAGAACCACACCGCGCCTTCATAGCCAAACCCGAACTGGAAGAACAGACGGTCGGCCGAGCCCGCCGCGAACACCACCGCCACCGCCGAGAGCACCGCAGCGCCAAGCGCGCTGCGCCGCGGATTATCGCGCGGACGCTCAAGCAGATCGTGACGCGCGTAGTCCTTTGAGATGAAGCGCCGGTCAAGCCACGGCAGCGCATACAACAGCCCGAACACGATGCCGGGAAACAACACCCCGCCAAAAAACGGGTTTGGTACGAGCGTGTGTCCGAAGGCGTGGATCTCCAGGTTCGGCATCAGTCGCAGCGCGCCGATCAGCCATCCCAGATACCAGTCCGGCTGCGCGCCGTTCGTGCCGATATCGGGGTGATAGGGGCCCCACAGCCACACCGGGTTGATCTGGATCAGGCCGCCCATCAGCACCAGCACCGCGGCGACCGCCGCGAACAAACCCAGCGACCGCAGGGCGTACCCAGGCCACATCGGGGTGCCCACCACGTTGTCCTCGCGGCGGCCGGGGCCGGGGAACTGGCTGTGGCGCTGGCGCATGATGATCGCCAAGTGCACCGCGATCAGGCCACCGATGATCGCCGGTAGCAGGAACACGTGCGCGATGAACAGCCGCGACTCGAACGCGGTCGACCCAGGGAACCTGCCGCCCCACAATGCCGTTGCGAACGGGCCGCCGATCAAAGGGAGCGACATCGCGACTGCCCACGCGATCGCCAACCCCATCCCCGAGAGCAGATCGTCGGGGAGCGAGTAGCCAGCGAAGCCCTCCAAGATCGCGAGCGCCAACAGGGTGACGCCGATGAAGTAGTTGATGTCGCGGGGCTTACGAAACGCGCCGGTGAACACGATCCGCAGCAGATGGAGGGTGATCGCCGCGACGAACACCAGCGCCGCCCAATGGTGAACCTGCCGGGCGAGCAGCCCGCCCGACACGTCGAAGGAGATGTGCAGCGTGGAGGCGTAAGCGTCTGAGGCGCTCTGGCCCTGCAATGCCTGGTAGCTGCCGTGGTAGACGGTCTGCGTCGTGTCCGGATCGAAGAACAGCGCCAAAAACGTGCCCGTGAGGACCAGCATCACGAACGAGTACAGGGCGATCTCGCCCAGCAGGAAGCTCCAGTGGTCAGGGAACACGTAATCCATCAGCCACCGCATCCCACGCGCTGCGCCCAGCCGCTCATCCACGAACACCACCGCGTCCACCGGCCGGTCCTTGGCGGTGTGGCTCACGATGGGTCTCCCCACCAGGACGGGCCGACAGGCCCCGACATCGGCCCAGCAGCGCGCAGCACACCGGCGCTGTCGATAGTCAGCGGCAGCTGCGGCAGCGGCCTGCCTGCGGGTCCGAACTCGACGCTGCCACCGTCCAGTACGTCGAACGTGGAGTAGTGGCAGGGGCACACCAGCGCTGGCCCCTTGGACTCGGTGGATGGGCTGAGCGGGTCTCGAAACAGCGAGATCGCGCACGCGGCATGGGTGCAGATCTTCGAGTAGGCAAGGATGCCCTGCGGTGCCCAGCCGGCGCGCTCGGCGGGCAGCCGCAGCGTCGCGGGGTTAACGCGCACCACCACGACGGGGGAGCCCAGGTCCTCCTGACCACCGTCTTCGGCGGCGGTGCCCGCGCCCTGCGGGAACGCGGTCTGAAAGCTCCGTTGGATGATGTGGGCCGCGAGCATCGGGTTGCCCTGCTCGTCCACGAGCGCGCGCCCTGCCCGCCAGGGTGTGCGTCGCAGCTGCTCCTCCAGACCAGGGCCGAGCGCCGCCACGGGAATCACCACCGCCGCCGTCAGCCCGGCGCCTGCGACCCCGGCGGCGCTGGCGAGAAGCCGCCGGCGAGTGATGCCCTCCACACCCTCGGCGGCCTGCTCGATGACCTCACGAGCGGCGTCTGGGTCGGCCAGTCGGGGGCGCTGCTCGACCTTCGTCTCTTGTGGCACCAGCCAGCGGCCTGCGAGCACGAGCGCACAAGCCAGCAAAGCGAGCGCCGCGCCGAGTGCGAGACCCAGCAGCTGCGTGTTCGGATCGAGCACGAACAAGGCGACGAACGCGAGCGCTGCGACCGCCACCAGCAGCAGCACAGCCACGACCAATAGCTCCGCCCATGCGGGTGCGCCTGTGTGCCGCACAGACGGGTCCACCTCGGGTTGCCCCTGGCGGCGGGAGCGCAGCCCTCCGGTGCGCCACAGCACGAACATCACGATCGCCTTCCAGGCCCGGCTCACGCGCTGCTCCCTGTCTGCGGTGGATGTTCGGGCTGCTCGCTTGTGCGCTCGCCGAGCAGCCTGGCGATCAACAACAGCGCGGCGGCGGCCAGCAGCCACGCGACCATCCCCTCGGGGATTGGGCCGATCCGACCAATGCCCCAGCCGCCCAAGTTCTTCGGGTGCTGGATGCTCTGGATGTAGCGCGCGAGTGAGTTCACCTCCGTGTCGGTGAGCTCGCCTTCGCCGAAGCGAGGCATCACATACGGGCCGATCCGTACCGCCTCGCCGATCTGTCTCGGTGTCGCCTGATTCAGCGCAGGGACGATCGCGCCGGTCACGATCCCGCCCTGACCCTGGATGGTGTGGCAGCCCGCGCAGTCCAGTCCGAACAGGCGCTGCCCTTCCGCGAGCGATCCTCGGCTCGGCTGCACTGTTGGGATGTCAGGCCCGCCGAACGATCCGACGTAGGCGACGAGCGCCTTGATCTTGCTCTGCGGAAATGCGGGGCTTGTCCGCAGCGGCTGCGCCTTCGGGTTTGGCAGCGGCATCCGCCCGGTCTGCAGGTAGAAGTCCGCCGCCAGCGCACCGACGCCATCCAGGCTCGGGGCGCGGCCACTGATGCCCTGCGCACTCAGACCGTGGCATGACGCGCAGGAGGAATCGAATAGCGCGTGACCCTGCGCCACCAGCCCAGAAGGAGCAGCAGTGGAAGTGGGCGAGGGGGTTGCGCTGGCGTCCCAGTGAGCGGCGAAGTCAGTCAGCGCGAGCGCGCCGCACACAAGCGCCACCATCATCATCAGCCGGCGTCTCATCGACCCGCCAGCTCCCGCACCGGCAGCCCGGTGCCCCGGTCGGCGTAGCGGTCGCGGCGCTGCTGGCGGCGCTCCTCAGCGAGCATCGCGCTCATCGCGATCACGATCGCCAGCACACCCATCACCACGCCGCCGGCCACCAGCATCAGCACCCCAGCTGTCTGCTGGTCCGCCAGCGCCGAGACGTGCAGGGCCCGCGCCGGCGCCAAATAGAACGGGTAGCGGACCTGCTCATCGAACAGGAACACGCCGGCAGGAATCGACATCACGAGCATCGCGGCCATCAGCCACGAGAACCTCGCGATCGCACCAGGCGGGCGCGGAATCGGGTCGGCCGCGAGCAGCGGCAGCAAGAACAGCGTGCCCGTCCAGAAGTAGGCGGCGTGCTCGAGCGCATGGAGTGTCTGATCGCGTAGCGCCGCTTCATAGACACCCGTCAAATGCGTGGTGAGCACCACAATCGTGAACAACGCGAACCCGCACGCCGGCCTTGTCAACAAGCGCATCGGGCGGCTTCGCAGAACCACTGCCAGCGCGCGTCGAGCAGCCGGCGTGGAGGCGCTCAGCGCCAGGCGCACCGGCGCACCCCACAACAGCAGCATCGGTGCGAGAAGGATCAGCAGCAGATGCTCGATCACATGCACCGACAGCAGCTCATCCGCGTACTGGTCGATCCCCGACATCAACGCGAGCGCCAGGACCCCCAGCCCCGCCAGAAATGAAACCGCTCGCCAGATCGGCCAGGGCGAGGAGGCGCGGCACATGCCCCACACGTAAAGTCCGGCCGTCATCCCCAACACACAGAGCAGCACGGGGTCCAAGGTCCACGTACCCAGCAGACGGCCGAGCGTGGGTGGCTGCGCGCTCACCGCAAGCCTTCCCTGCGCAGCGCCTGCGAGCGCTCGCGCTGCTCACGCACCACGCCGCCGAGGCCGAGCGCCGTGATGCCGACGCCGATCAAGATCAGCCACAGCCCGAACCCGGCGCCGATGAGCGCCACGGCAACCCCGACGACCAGCGCGATCGTAGCGACGGAGCTGTCGGTGATCAGCCGCGGCCCGTCAACCTGCCCCTGGCGGATGTCGAGCGCCCACACCACAAGCCCGACGAGAACACACGCTGCGCTGGCCACCGCCGGGATCGCGAACTGGATCAGTTTCGGGGCGAACACGGCCTGCACGCCGGTCAGCACCGCCAGCCACAACCCCCAGAGGAGCAGCACGACAGCGGCGCGTCTCACACGACCACCTCCTCGTGCGCCTCGCGCAGATCCAAAAGGGGCGCGTAGCTGCGGATCGGCGGCAGCTCGTGAACGTTGTGGCGGGGTGGCGGCGAGCTCGTCGCCCACTCGAGCGTCTGCGCCCCCCAAGGATCATCTCCAGCCTCGCGCCGGTCACGCAACGAGACCAGCATGTTCCACATGAACACCAGCACCGACAGCGCGATCACGACCGACCCGGCGGTCTCCAGAACGTTCAGCCCCTGCCAGCCCGTCGAGGCGGGGTAGCGCGCGATCCGCCGCGTCATGCCCTCAGCACCCAGGATGAACATCGGGAAAAAGGTCACGTTCGTCCCGATTACCATCAGCACGAAGTGCAGCTTGCCGAGACGCTCGCGCAGCATCGCCCCGGTGATCTTAGGAAACCAGTAGTAGATGCCGGCGAACAAGCCGAACGCGCTGCCCGCGAAGATCGTGTAGTGAAAATGCGCCACCACGAAATACGACATGTTCAGCCCGTAATCCAACGGCGGCGAGGCAAGGATCACCCCCGTCAACCCACCAACGAGGAACTGCACGAGGAAGCCGAGGGCGAACAAGAACGAGGTGGTGAAACGCAGGGTGCCGCGCCACAGCGTCGCTAGGAAATCGAAATACTCCACACCCGCCGGGACGATCAAAGCGGTCGAGGTCAGCGCGAAATACTTGTTCGAGAGCACCCCGAACGTGTACATGTGGTGCGCCCACACCGTCATCGACAAGCCAGCGAAAGCGAGCAGCGCGACCACGAACGCCGAGTAGCCGAAGAACCGCCGGGATGAGAACGTGGCCAGCACCTCGCCGACCATCCCCACGAACGGGAAGAACATTACATACACAACTGGGTGGCCGTAGAACCAGAACAGCGCCTGGTAGTCCACCGCGCCGGCGCCGCCGACGAGCACATCCCCGAAGTGCCGTTGCGCCCACAGCAACCCGAGGGCGAGCAGCAGCGCGGGGAACCCGAACACAACCATCACGCAGGTCACGACCATCGTCCAGGTGAACACCGGCATCCGCATCAGCGTCATCCCCGGCGCACGCCGGCGAAGCGCGGTCGACAGGATGCAGCCCGCCCACAGGATCTGCCCGAGGGTCGCCAGCATCACCCCGAAGATCCACAGTTCCATGCCGCTGCCAGGGGAGTGGATCGAATCTGAGAGCGGGTCGAACCCCCACCAGGAGGCCGCCGCCGCGCCGCCGCTGGTCAGAAACCCCGACCACATGCTCACGCCGCCGCACAACAGCATCCACAGCCCGGCCAGCGCCACGCGCGGCCCTGCGATCTCGGCCGCCCCGACCTGCAAGGGGACGAAGTACACGCCGACCGCGAGCGCGACCGGCACGATCACGAGGTAGACCATCGTCGAGCCGTGCATCGTGAAAAGTTCGTTGTAGGTCTGCTGGGAGACCACGCCGCCGTCCGCCGCGAGCTGGCTTCGCATCAACAACGCCAACAGCCCACCCGCCAGGAAGAACACGAGCGCGACCATGCAGGCCGCGCCGGCGATCCGCTTGTGGTCACTCGAGGCGAACGTGCGCGACGCCGCACGGGCAGGCACCGCAACCGCGTTCACGAAGACACTCCCTGCCGGGCGGCTTCGTGCGCGAGCCACACTCCGAAGCGCTGCGGGCTGACTGCCCGGATGGCGAAGTGCATCTCGCTGTGATCCTCTCCACAGAGCACCGAGCACTCACCGCCGTAATAGTCGGGCGTTCCGAACATGAGATCAAAGCGCGTCGTGTAGCCCGGCACGAACTGCCGCTGGTAATGAAGACCGGGCACCCAGAAGCCGTGAATCACATCCTCAGAGCTACCCACGAATTCAACCTCGCTGCCCGTCGGCACATACGCCGGCGTCGGATGCCATGTATCGACATCGGCGATGCTCACGCCGTCCGAGTAGATGAAGCGCCAGCTCCACTGCGCGGCGATCACCTTGATCCGCACCCCAGGATGAGCGGCCGTGCGATCGATCGGCGTCTCCGCAGTGAACGTCACCCACAACAAGAAAGCCACCACGGCCGCCAGGACGCACGCATACGCCGTCTCCAGCACGAGCGCCTGCGAGCGCCGCCCCGGCGTCCTGCGTCTCGCGCCTGCGATCAGCAGCACCAGCAGCGTGCCGAGCACGAGCACGAACACGAACACGGCGATCGGCAGGTAGATCCCCTCCACGTGCTCGTAGGCGTGCGCCGTGTTCGGCATCAGTGCTCGTAGCGCTCCGCCTCGCCCTCACGCAACGACAGCCCCATCCCAGGGACTGTCGGGTCCGGCCAGAGCCCGCCGTCGCGCAGCGGCGGGGCGCCGTCGAACAGCAGCTCCTCGATGTGGGCGTGGTCGTGGAAATACTCGACGTGCGCAAGCGGCTCGATCGCCGCGCACACGTGCGTGTGCAGCGCCGGGCTCGTGTGCGCAGAGAGCCGCAAGCCACGAGCGGCGCACAGTGCACCCACCTGCAGCAGCTGGGTGATGCCGCCGCAGCGCGTCACGTCTGCCTGCAGCACGTCGACCGCGCCGGCGTCGAGCATCCGCCGGAAGTAGAAAAGGTCATAGCCGTACTCGCCTCCAGCGACCTCCATCCCCGCAGGGGCGCGGTCTCGCAGCAATCTGAGTCCCTCGAGGTCATCGGAGGAGACCGGCTCCTCAAACCACGACACCCGAGCCTCTCGCGCGAACGTCTCGGCGAGCGCCAGCGCCTGCTTACGCGAGTAAGCGCCATTCGCGTCCACGAACAACTCGACCCCATCGCCGATCACGCTGCGGGCATGTCGAACGCGCTCAGGATCACGGTCAGGCTCTGAGCCCACCTTCATCTTCACCGCGCCGATTCCCTGTGCCACCCAGCCAGTGAGCTGGCGCTGCATCTGCTCCGGGGTGTAGGTGGTGAACCCGCCGCTGCCATACACCGGCACCCGCTCGCGGACCCGACCCAGCAGAGTGCTCAACGCGACCCCAAGCAACCTTGCCTTCAGGTCCCAGAGCGCGACATCTACGGCCGAGATCCCGCTCGAGGCCACCCCCGGATAGCCGATGTTGCGCACCGCACGACGCATCGCTGCCCACGCCGCCGACGGCGAAAGCGCATCCCCGCCAACAACCGCCTCGCCAAGGAGCTCTGAGACCAGCGCGGCTGCCGCGCCCGCCGCGTAGCTATAGCCAACGCCGGTATGTCCAGCTGAGCGGGCTTCCACGACTACGATCGTCGTCGTATCCCAGCTAAGCGTGCCATCGGCCTCCGGCGCGTCCGTCGGCACTGTGAACGTCCTCGCCGTGAGCTGCTCGACAACGGGCTTCGCCCCGCGGGCCGGATGCTCCGCGTGGCTCTCGGCGTCTGCGCTGCTCACCGGCCCGACCCGCGATCGTGTCTCGTTCAGCGAGTGCCGACGAAACGAGCGTTCTGCTCGTTCTCGACCTCGACGTGCTCGGGCCGCGGACCCTCATCCCGGCCGCCCTCGATCTCATCGCTCTCGGGCGCCAGCTTTTTGCCGCGCAGCCACATGCTCAACGCATACAGCCCGCCGCCGAGCACGCCAACCACGATCAGCACCAGCACGAGAATGAAAATGCCTCCAAATTCCATGCCAGTCACATACCCAAACCGGCGTTGCTCAAACCGTCGTTGCTCGCGGCTCCGCCTGCGCGAGCGCGACGACCGCGGCGACATGCGAGAGGTGCGTAAGCGTCTGCGGATAGTTGCCCAGCAGCTCCCCGCTGGCGGGATCGACCTGCTCTGAGAACAAGCCGAGCGGGCTGGCGGCGCCCATCGTCCGGTCGAACACCTCCCGCGCCTCCGGCAACCTGCCCTGGCGGGCGTAGCACTCAGCCAGCCAGAACGAGCAGGCAAGGAACGCGCCCTCCTGGCCGGGCAGCCCATCGTCCTGGCGGTAGCGGTAGAGAAACCCGTCCGCATCAAGCTCCGCGCGCACCGCGTCAGCGGTGCGGAGCATCCGCTCATCATCGAACTCTACGAACCCCACGACCGGCAGCAAAAGCAGCGCGGCGTCCAACGCCGGCTCGTCAAAGCACTGCACGAACACGCCACGCTCAGAGTCATAGCCGCGCGTCTCGATCGCCTCGCGCATCTCTTTGCGCGCTTTCTCCCAGCGCCGCGTCGGCGCCGTGCGCGCGCACTCCTCAGCCAGCCGCAGGCCGCTGTCCACCGCCGCCCAACAGCACGCCTTGGAGTGAACGAAATGCCGCGGCTCACCCCGCCACTCCCAGATCCCCCGGTCGGGCTCAGACCACCGCTCAACCGCAGTGTCGACTAGCTCTGAGAAGAACCGCCATTCGTCATCGTCAGGGGAGTGCCCACGGCGATGCCACCGCCACGCCAGATTGAGGATCTCGCCGAAGGCGTCCAACTGCAGCTGACCGGCAGCTTCGTTACCGACCCGTACCGGCTGCGAGCCACGGTAGCCCTCCAACTCCAGGCATTCCTCAGAGATGCGTCGCTCACCACCGATCCCGAACAGAATCTGCAGGTCCTCGGCGTGCCCGGCGCTGGTGCGCACGATGAAATGGCGAAACCGCCGGGCCTCACGCTCGCAGCCAAGCTCCGCCAGCGCGTGCGCCGTCAGCGTCGAGTCCCGCACCCAGCTGAAGCGGTAATCCCAGTTGCGCTCGCCGCCCAACGTCTCCGGCAGCGAGGTCGTGGGGGCAGCCACGATCGCCCCGGTCGGCGCGTAGGTCAGCGCCTTCAGCGTCAACGCCGAACGCACGACCGCATCGTGATCGGGGCCGTCCTTGCTCAACCGCTCACGCCAAGCGCGCCACCACTGCACGGTCTCCTCAAGACGCTCGTCCACCTTCCCGGCATCCAACGCGCTCTGCTCTCGCTCAAGCAGATGCGGGCGCACGAACCGGATCAACAGTCGCAGCTGCTCCCCGGCATGGATCTTGCCGCCCGCGACGATCGCTTCCTCCTCGACGCGCAGCTCGCCGTCGCTCCAAACCAAGAGCCCGTCGTCGCCGCCGATCGCCGTGAACACGTCTACCGCGGCGCGACGCAGCCACGGCCGCACCGCCCCGTAGTCAAACCGGGGTGCCATCTCGAAGCGCACCTCCGCGCTGCCGCGCTCGCACTCCACGATCCGCACCAGCTCACGATGCGGCTCGAGCGCCCCGTGCTCGCGCATCGCAAAGAAATCCCTCACTCGGACAGTCCCCTGCGGCCCTTCAAGGAGGCTCTCGAGCACCAGCGTGTCCTCGATATAGCTCACGCTCCGCCAGCTCGCCTCGTCCTCCACGCCTACCGTGCAGAATCCTCCGCGCTCACGGTCAAGCAGCCGTCCGAAGCAGCTCCCGCTATCGAAACGCGGCAGACAGCACCAGTCGATCGAACCCTCAGCCGAAACCAGCGCGGCGCTGTGACAGTCCCCGATCAGCCCATATGAGCCAATCGCCGGCGCCTGCTTGCTCATCGCCCCCGCCGCATCGCGCCAATCCCCACAAGCCCCGCCGCGACCACAGCGCCGGCGCCAACCAGCCGCCGGTGGCGCGTGAGCTCCCACTGCACGCTGCGCGGCTTGGCCTGCTTATCGAAGTCGCCGTGCGCTGAGCGCTCCCCCGGAAGCGGCGCAAACAAGTTGTCCGGCCGCCCCGCCTGCACAGGCTCATCGGTCTGCTGGGCGTCAAACCCCGTCCTCGCCAGATAGCGGTCGCCGACGCCGGGAGCGAGCGCATTGCCGAGCAACGTGAGAGCCGTCGACGCGCCGACCCACCACTCTCGCCGCGCCGGCTCGTTGGCGGCGGCCACGATCGCCCGCGCGGCGACCTCCGGCTGATAGATCGGTGGCACCGGCTGCGGGTGCCGGGGGAGCCGTGTACGCACCGTGTCGAACTGCGGCGTGTTCATCGCCGGCAACTGCACCATCGTCACCCGGACCCCGCTGCCCTCGTGCATCAGCTCGCAACGCAGCGACTCGGTGAACCCCTGGATCGCGTGCTTGCACGCACAGTAAGGGCTCTGCAAAGGGATGCCGCGATAGGCCAGCGCCGAGCCGACCTGCACGATCACACCACGATCCCGCGAGCGCATCCGCGAAAGCGCACACAACGTCCCATACACCACCCCGAGATACGTGACCTCAGTGACCCTGCGGAACTCATCCACGGTGATCTCCCACGTGGGGGCGAACACGCTCGCCATCGCATTGTTCACCCACACCCCAATCTCGCCATGCTCCTCCAGGATGCCCGCTGCCGTCTCAAGCGCCTGCGGGTCAGCGACGTTGCACTCCAACACCACCGGGCGCCCGCCCAGCGACTGCACCTCAGACGCCGTAGCGGCCAAGGCTTCCTGGCCGCGGGCGATCAGCCCGACCGTCGCACCCTCACGCGCGAACGCCTGCGCGGTCGCGCGCCCAACACCCGAGCTCGCGCCCGTCACCGCCACCACCACAGATCCCATCATTCCTCCATCAAACGCCGGCGACACACACCGCGCATCTACCCAACCGCCCGTCCCGCCAACCGTAACCGCACCACCCGTCCGGTGCGATTCGCATCGGACGGACGCGGGTATGCAGCCACCAAGATGAGCAAGCGGGCACGATGGACTTCCCTCAAAGAGGCGCTGAGCGGCAGCAACCGCTTCGTGCTGCGCCTAGCGCTCCTCGCCGCCATCGTGCAGCGATGACCGTGGTGATCCTCGATGTCGACGGGACACTCGTCGACACCAACTACCAGCACGCGCTTGCCTGGTATCGCGCGTTCCGCGACCACGGGACCATCCTCCCGATCTGGCGCCTTCACCGTCACATCGGCATGGGCGGCGACCAGCTAGTCGAGAAGCTCACCGACGCTGACGTGGAGCACAGGCTCGGCGATCAGATCCGCTCACGCGAGAGCGAGCGCTATAGCGAAATGATCGGCGAAGTCGAAGCGGTCAGCCAAGCCAGCGAGCTACTCAGCGACCTACGCGATCGTGGCCACACGGTCATCCTCGCAAGCTCCGCCAAGAAGCCCGAGATCGAGCACTACATCGACCTGCTCGGCGCGCGCCAGCTCGCCGACGGATGGACGAGCGCCAGCGACGTGCAAGCGACCAAGCCCCAGCCCGACCTCGTGAACGCTGCCCTGGAATGCGCGGACGCGCAACCGGAGCAGGCGGTGATGATCGGCGACACACCCTGGGACGTCCAAGCAGCCCAGCGCGCCGGCGTGCAAACGCTCGCGGTGATGACCGGCGGCTTCTCAAAAGAAGAGTTGTGCGAAGCAGGCGCCATCGATGTCTACGAGTCGGTTGCTGAGCTGCTCTCCTCACTCGAGGAGACAGTCCTGCGGGGCAAGCCATCCAGATCGTGAGCATCTCGCTCACTGGCGTACGCGAACGGTTCAGGCACTGTCGCTGGCATCCGCGAGCAACTCCAGTACCGCCTTCTCGACGCGAGCACGGACTCTCGCTTTGCCAAGATCCGGGCCAGCGCGACCGATTGCCTCAGCGATCGTCACCCCAGCCTGAAAACGGTCGATCACCCTCGGGTCCACATATGACGCACGACACACCGCGGGCGTATTACCCAAATACGCGGCATCCGTCTTGATCGCCTGTTTGACCTCCCGCTCACGCGCGGCTTTTCCTTTCACCTCCGCTGCGCCTGCCAGCGCGACCGCTGCGAGCACCGTCGCGTTCCAGGTACGAAAGTCCTTGGCGGTGAACTCCCCACCCAAGCACTGCTTCAGGTAGGCGTTCACCTCCTCGGCGGTCAGGTCCCTCCAGCCGTTGCTCGCGCGGTAGGCCAGCAGCTGCGAGCCGGTGCGCCGCCGCTTGAGGGCCCCGACCATCACCAGCGCCTCGGGGTCGGCGATCGCCTGCACCCGCCGCTGCCCGGACTTCGCCGGGAAATCGAAGATCACCTCACGCTCCTCGACGGTCACGTGCTCGCGCAGCATCGTCGTCAACCCATAGGACTCGTTGCGCTCCGCGTAGTCCTCAGAGCCGATACGGAAGAACCCCAGATCAAGCAGCCGGACCGCCAACGCCAACACCCGCTGCTCGGTCAACTGCCCACCCGCGACCTGCCGCTCGCCGTTGGGGAGCTGCAGGTCGCGAGCCACACGACGACGCAGCCGTGGTAGCGCCGCACCGAAGGCGATCATCGAGTCGAACTTGCGTCGGTCGCGGTGAGCCCGCCAACGCTCGTGGTAGAGGTACTGCTTGCGGCCCGCGGCGTCGACCCCGGTAGCTTGCAGGTGCCCAAGCGGGTCCATGCACACCCACACCTCCCGCCACGCCGGGGGGATCACGAGCTCCGCGATCCGCTCCAGCACCTCGGGATCGTCGACACGCCTTCCGTCGGGGTCGAGGTACTCAAAGCCACGGCTGCGTCGCCGGCGCACAATGCCCGGCGCCGCACAGTTACTACGCCTCAAGCGTGCGATCTCACCCCTCCAAACATCATCCCGGCCATACCCGGTGCTCTATGAATACAACCACCACAGCCGCGGGCAGCCCGGCCCAGCTCCACGCGATTCGCGCCGGCACGATCGGGTAGCTCTCAAAGGCAGCCTCGATCGCCTCGATCCGGGCGCGTAGGAAAGGATTAGTGAGATGGCCACCGACGCGCTATGGCGAATCGCGTTGCGGCTCCTGCACCCAGCCAAACCCACGAGCTTGCACCTCGAGCTGATGAGCAACGAGGACCTCGACCACTGGCTCGAGGAACGCCACTCGACCTGACCCACCGCACCAGTCGGCCTTCCGCCCAACCGTGGCGCTTCCCCGCCGGTTGCATCCGGCCGCGACGGGGTAAGCGACTACCGAAACCAGTCAGCAACCGGAGGCCGCCATGTCAGCAACAAAGAGCAGCAACGGCATTCTCGCCGAGGACGCCCGTGAGGAGCGCGAGCGGATCGTGGAGATGCTCACCAAGGCGTACTGGATGGAGATCGAGACCGTGATGAGCTACCTCGCCGGTTCGGTGAACCCCGACGGCGTGCGCGCCCAGGAGATCATCAAGTCCCTGCGCGAGGACATCCAAGAGGAGCTCGGGCACGCCACCCAGTTCGCCAACCGCATCAAGGAGCTCTACGGGATCGTCCCCGGCTCGATGGACTTCGCAGCCGAACAGTCCTACCTGCAGCCGCCCGAGCATCAAACGGACATCGTGCACGTCATCAACGGCGTGATCGAGGCAGAGACCGGCGCGATCGACTTCTACAACGAGATCATCGAGGCGACCGAGGAGACCGATCCCGTCACCAACGACATGGTGATCGCGATCCTCCACGACGAGGAGGGCCACCGCCGCCTGTTCGAGGGGTTCCTGCGCGAGTACCAAGACCAGTCGTGAGCAGCACGACTGCCACTGGCCTGGCCACCACAGATGAGAGCGCCCAGGCACAGCCACGACACGCCCTGAGCTTCACCTTCGACGATGGCCCCGACGAGACGTGGACGCCGCGCGTGCTGGAGCAGCTCGCCCGCTGCGAAGTCACGGCGACGTTCTTCATGGTTGGCGAACGAGTACGCGCCCATCCCGACCTCGCCCGCACAGTGCTGGCCGCCGGCCACGAGATCCAGCTGCACTGTGACCGCCACATCCGCCACACCGCGCTCACCGAAGCAGAGCTACAGCTCGACACCGAAATGGCGCTTGACGCCCTAGCCACAGTGGACGTGCGCCCGCAGCTCTGGCGGGCACCGTGGGGAATCTGCACCGACGCGAGCGTTCGAGTAGCCACACAGGTCGGCCTGCAGCTCGTGAGCTGGTCGATCGACACGCACGACTGGCGCGGCGATCATCCACAGCATATGCTCGCCGACGCCCAAGGCCAGCTCGCCGACGGCGGGGCAGTGTTGATGCACGACGCAATCGGGCCCGGAGCACTACGTGCCGGCTGCCAGAACACCATTGCGCTGCTACCAGCGCTCGCCGCTGCCGCCCGCGCCGACGGTCTCGCGCTCGTCCCGATGCAACACCCAGCGATCAGCCCGCCAGCGATCGAGGTGCCAGCGTGAGCGTCCAACAGCTACCCCCGCGAGCCTCCACCGCACGACTCAAGGACGCGCTCGCGCGCATCGCCCAACGCGCCGCCGGGCTCGATCGCCAACCACGGTTCCCCACAGAGAACTTCGCCGACCTTCTCGCCGCCGGTGCACTCACACCCCCGCCCGATGGACTGGCGGGCGAAGCGCGGCTCGTGCGGGCAGTGGCCGCCGCCGACGCCTCGACCGCGCGCATCCTCGACGGACACCTCAACGGCATCGAGCGGCTGACCCTCACCGCCCCCGAGCCGCTGCGCTCCACCGAGCTCACCCAGATACAGGAAGGCGAGCTGCTGCTCGGCGTATGGGGCGCAGACCCAGCCGCCGGCGAGGGGCCACCCGCCCGGCTCGAGCACACCAACGGACAGCCGGTGCTGCGCGGCGTCAAGACCTTCTGCTCGGGCGCCGGCGGCGTTCAGCGCGCGCTCATCCTCGCCGCAGACCACGACGGCTCCCGCCGCCTCGTCTACCTCGACACCACCAGCAGCCAGATCAGCATCGACCGCGGCTGGTATCAAGCATCCGGGCTGCGCGCCTCAGAGAGCCACCGCGTCGAGTTCCACGACACGCCCATCCTCGCGGTCCTCGGCGGCCCCGGCGAGCTATCACGCGAGCCCTACTTCTCCCGCGACGGCATCCGCACCTCCGCCACCTGGGCCGGGCTCGCCGACAGCATCATGCGCGAGACCATCGGCGCGCTCGACCCCGACCGAACCGACGCGGTACAAGCCCACGTGCTCGGCAGGATGCGCGTCGCGCAAAGCACGATCGACCGCTGGCTCGCGCACACCACTCACAGCCTCAACCAGCCAGATGATCCGCGACCCGAGCTCGACCCGGCCGTGCTCGCCCTGGAATGCCGCATCGTCCTCACAGATGCCGCCCGACTGATCTCCACCCAGGCTGCACAGGTCTGCGGGTCACGGGCACTGATCGGCGCGAGCACCCTAGACCGCGCCCGCCGCGACCTCGACCTGTTCCTCCTGCAGCATCGGCTGGACCCCAAGATCGCAAAGCTCGGCACGCACACGCTCACCACGGAGGGAGCATGAGCGCCACCGCCGACCTCGCGCGCTTCGAGCGTCTCTACCAGCAAAGCCCCGACCCCTGGGGCTACCGCACCAGCAGCTACGAGCAAGAAAAGTACGCGGCGACGCTCGCAGCGCTGCCGAAACAAACCCACGGCCTGGCCCTGGAGGTTGGCTGCTCGATCGGCGTGTTCACCGGTCAGCTCGCCGCGCGCTGCCAGCACGTCGTCGCGATTGACTTCTCCCTCAGCGCCCTGGAGCTCGCCCGCCGCAACCTGCAAAGTGTCAGCAACGTCGATCTGCTGCGCGCCAGCTTTCCCCAGGAAACTCCGCCTGGCTCCTGGGATCTGATCGTCTGCTCAGAGGTCCTCTACTACCTGCAGCCGCCGGCGCTCGCGGACGCGATCGGCTGGATCAAGACACAGCTCAGCTTTGGTGTGAGCGTGCTCACTGTCAGCTGGTGCGGCATTGGGCGTGACGAGCCGCTGACCGGCGATGAGCTGCACGACCGGCTCGCTCGGGAGCTTGCCCGCTGGCACGCGCTTGACGCACGCCAAGAGCAGTACAGGCTCGACCGCTTCGACGGTCGATGAGCCCACGGCGGATCGTGATCGTCGGCGCCGGCCCCGCCGGCCTGGCAACCGCCCGCGCCTACCGCGAAGCAGGCGGCGCGGCGGAGGTCACGATGCTCGGCAAGGAGACCCTCATCCCCTACAGCCGGCCACCGCTGACCAAGGAGTTCCTGCGCGGCGAGCTCGACGCCAGCGAGCTACCCATCGAGGAGCCCAGCTGGTTTGACGAGCACGACATCCAGCTGCGCCTCGGCTACGAAGTCACAGCCATCGACCCCAGCACAGGCGCCGTTCACGCCGACGGATACGCGCTCAGAGCCGACGCGATCGTGCTCGCCACCGGCGCCGAACCATCCCGCCCCGACCTCCCCGGCCTGGACGACCCGCGGGTACAGACGATGCGCGAGCGACCCGACAGCGAACGTATCGCCTCACAAGCCAAGCCAGGCACCCATACCATCGTGCTCGGCACCGGCTTCATCGGCTGCGAGCTAGCCGCATCGCTCGCGCAGCGCGGCGCCCAGGTGACACTCGTCGGCCAAGAACCAGCGCCGCAGCAGCAGCGCCTCGGCGCCGAGGCCGCCGAGCGCATCACACGTTGGCTAGCGGACCTCGGCGTGACGCTACAGATGGGCGTGAAGGTCTCCGCCGTGCACAACGGCCGCATCGTCGCGCTCAACCACGGCGACCCAATCGAGGCCGACAACGTGGTGCTCGGCATGGGGGTTCAGCCCCGCAGCGAGCTAGCCGAGCAAGCGGGCCTTACGATCGTCAAGGGAGCGATCCTCACCGACGCGCAGATGCGCGCACACGACCGGGTGCTCGCTGTCGGCGACGTCGCCTACGCCCACAACCGCAGCGCAGGACGACGACTGCGCGTAGAACACTGGGGCGACGCGCTCGGCCAAGGCGAGATCGCCGGGCGCGTACTCGCCGGCCAGAACACGCACTGGCAAGACGTGCCCGGCTTCTGGTCGACCATCGGCCAGCACACCCTCAAGTACACAGCCTGGGGCGACGGCCACGACCAATGCAGACTCGACGAGCACCCCGACGGCGCATTCACCGTGTGGTACTCGCACCACGACAAGCTCGTCGGTGCACTAACCCACGATCGCGACGAGGACTACGAACAAGCACAACAGCTCATCGCCGCCGGGGGAAGCCCACCATGAACGAGCACCCGCTAGACCTCCACGGGACGCCGGTGCCCCTCGAGCTCGCACCGCCGCACCCCAACCTCCACGCAGTCGTCGTCATCCCGGCCCGCGACGAGGCACCCCGGATCGCCGCCTGCCTGCACGCGCTCGCCAGCCAGCACGACATGTCCGCCAACAGCTACGAGGTAATCGCGATCCTCGACGGCTGCCGCGATCACACGCTCGGAGTCATCCAGCAGACCGCCCGGCTGCACGAGCAGCTCGCCATCCACACCGTGACCCTTCCGCATCCCCAAGGCGTCGGACGCGCCCGGCGCCTGGGCATGGACATCGCCTGCCGACGACTCATGAGCCTCAAACGACCCGATGGGCTGATCGCAAGCAGCGACGCCGACACGACCGTCGCCGGCGACTGGCTCTCAGCGCAACTTGCCCTCTCGCGGTCGGGCGCCGCTGCGATCGGAGGACTCATCGAGCTCGATCCCACAGAGCGAGACACGCTCGACCCGCACGCCCTCGCCGTGCGCGAACTGGGCGCCACCATGCGGCTCGCGCTCGCCGTCCAGCAGACCACAGGCGGCGCGCTCGTCGAGCACCCGCACTTCTCCGGCGCATCGCTCGCGCTGACCGCCGCCGCGTATGAGCGCTGCGGCGGACTGCCCGTACGCGCAGCGCTCGAGGACGAGGCGCTCGCCCACGCGCTCACCAGGCAAGGCATCGCCATCCACCGCCCCCGCCACGTCCGGGTGAGGACCTCCGCTCGCACCGACGGGCGCGCTCCACGCGGCCTCGCGCAAGACCTCACGCGCGCAGACTGGCGAGCCCGCCGCTCCTACAACGCCAGCGAGTTCCCACTCGACCATCTGCTCGCCGTCAAGCAGAACACCATCGCTCTCCTGCTGCCAGCCTGCGAAGTCGCACCAACGATCGACCCGATCGCTCGCACCGCCGCCAGGCTCAAAGACGCCGGTCTGCTCGACGAGGTGCTCGTCATCGACGCCGGCTCCCAGGACGAGACCGTCGCGATCGCCCGCCAAGCCGGGCTCCACGTCGCCCAAGAGGATGAGCTGCTGGCCGACTACGGACCCTCACAAGGCAAGGGCGACGCGATGTGGCGAGGGCTCGCCGCCACCAGCAGCGAAATCGTCGCGTTCGCCGACACAGACACGGAGGACTTCCATGAGGGATTCCTCCTCGGGCTCCTCGGCCCGCTGATCTGCGACCCCGACATACAGCTCGTCAAGGGCACCTTCCGTCGCCCGTTCCGCAACGGCGACACCGTGCTCGCCGACGGCGGCGGGCGCGTCACCGAGCTGATGGCAAGGCCGCTGCTCAACCTCCACGCCCCGCAGCTCGCCGTGTTCGACCAGCCGCTCGCGGGGGAGACCGCCGGGCGCCGGGCGCTGCTCGAACAGATTCCGTTCGCCGCCGGCTACGGCGTCGAGATAGCAATGCTGATCGACAGCTGGCGAACCTGCGGGCTGGACGCGCTCGCCCAAGTCGACCTCGGTCAACGGCAAAACCGCCACCAGCCGCTGCGCGACCTCTCAGCGATGGCCTACGCCGTGCTCCTCGCCGCCCAAACCCGCTTCCTTGGGCCGGAGTTCGCCGACAGCAACGCCTGCAGCTCAATCATCCTGCCACCCACCAGCACCTCCGAGCTGATGGAGACACGCCACGTAACCCTCGAGGAACGCCCACCGCTCATCGAGCACCGTCAACGCACGAAGGCTCACGCATCGCGACGGAGTTTTGCGGCGCCAGCACAAGGGTAGGAGGCAGAGCATGAGCGCCGAGAACGACACGACCCCGCGCTTCACCCACGCCGACCGAAAGGGAGCGCCATGAGCGAGACCGTCGCCGACCACCTGCTCAACCGGCTAGCGAACGAGTGGGGAGTGAAACGCATCTACGGCTATCCCGGCGACGGCATCAACGGCATCATGGGCGCCTTCGGCCGCGCAGATGACTGCCCAGAGTTCATTCAGGTGCGCCACGAGGAGATGGCCGCCTTCATGGCGTGCGCGCACGCCAAGTTCACAGGTGAAGCCGGCGTGTGCCTCGCCACCTCCGGTCCCGGCGCGATTCACCTGCTCAATGGCCTCTACGACGCGAAGCTCGACCACCAGCCGGTCGTCGCGATCATCGGTCAGCAGGCCAGGCTCGGCCTGGGCGGCAACTATCAGCAGGAGGTCGACCTCACCACCCTCTACAAGGACGTCGCGCACGAGTACGTCCAGATGGCAACCGAGCCCGGCCAGATCCGTCACCTGATCGACCGCGCGATGCGGATCGCGCTCTCCGAGCGCACCGTCACCTGCGTGATCGTCCCCAACGACCTGCAGATGGAACCAGCCGTGCCGACACCACCGCACGCCCACGGCACCGTTCACTCCGGCCCCGGCTACACACCCCCGAACGTCACGCCCAACGACGAGCAACTGCGGCACGCCGCCGAGGCGCTCAACGCGGGCGAGCGCGTAGCGATGCTCGTCGGCGCCGGCGCGCTACACGCCACCCAAGAGGTGATCGAGGTCGCCGACACGCTCGGCGCCGGGGTCGCCAAGGCGCTGCTCGGCAAGGCCGCCGTACCCGACGACCTGCCGTTCGTCACCGGATCAATCGGCTTGCTGGGCACACGCCCCAGCTGGGACATGATGCAGGACTGCGACACGCTGCTGATGGTCGGCTCCAGCTTCCCCTACTCGGAGTTCCTGCCCGAGGAGGGCCAGGCCCGCGGCGTGCAGATCGACCTGGACGGCAGGATGCTCGGCATCCGCTACCCAATGGAGGTAAACCTCGTCGGCGACAGCGCGCTCACCCTCAAAGCGCTCCTGCCGTTGCTCGAGCGCAAGGACGACCGCGGCTGGCGGGAGAAGATCGAAAAGAACATTAGCGAGTGGTGGCAGGTCATCGAGAAGCGCGCTCACGAGCCCGCCAAGCCCGTGAACCCGCAGCTGATCTTCCACGAGCTCTCAAAGCGCCTACCCGACGGCGCGATCCTCACCTCCGACTCCGGCTCGGCTGCCAACTGGTACGCCCGCGACGTGCGGCTACGCGCCGGCATGATGGCCACCCTCTCAGGCACCCTCGCGACGATGGGACCGGGCGTGCCATATGCGATCGCCGCGAAGTTCGCGCACCCCGACCGGCCTGTCATCGCGCTCGTCGGCGACGGGGCGATGCAGATGAACGGGCTCGCGGAGCTGATCACGATCGCCAAGTACCGGGAGCGCTGGTCAGACCAGCGGCTGATCGTGCTCGTGCTCAACAACCGCGACCTCAACCAGGTCACCTGGGAGCAGCGCGCGATGTCCGGCGACCCCAAGTTCGTCGAGTCCCAGGAACTACCCGACGTGCCCTACGCGCGGTGGGCGGAAATGATCGGGCTGAACGGCATCCGCACCGACGACCCCGAAGCGATCGGCGAGTGCTGGGATCAGGCGCTCGCCGCCGACCGGCCGACTGTGCTCGAGGTGTGCTGTGACCCCGAAGTGCCGCCGCTGCCGCCGCACATCACGATCGAGCAAGCCCGCTCGTTCGCCTCAGCGATCCTGCACGGAGACCCCGGCAGCCGGCGGATCATCGCCCAAGCGCTGCGTCAGAAGCTGCCCGAGTTCCTCCCAGGACGATGAGTGCCAAGCGCCTGCTGGGAAACCTGCGCCGCGGACGCGCGCAGCGCACCCTCGCCGCCGCGACCGCCGCAAGCGCGCTGCCGCTCGGCCTGGAGATCTACTTCGAGCACTTCCGCGGCTCCTTCGGCGATAAGTGGATGTGGACCCCCGTCGCGCTCTCACCGCTGCTCACCGCCGCCGGACTCGCAGGCGTGGGCTCCAAGCGAGCCGCGAGGACCGTGCTGCCCGCTGTGTCTGCCCTGTACTGCCTGGACGGACTGATCGGCGTCTACACCCACATACAAGGCGTGCGCAAGCGGCCCGGCGGGTTCTCAGAGCCGCTCTACAACATCGTCATGGGGCCGCCGCTGCTCGCGCCCGGCTCGCTCGCTCTCGTCGGCGGCATGGGCCTCGCGGCGGCGCTCGCCGAGCGGGAGCGCTGAGGGCAATGGCGCAGGCACCGAGCTCCTCCGCCGGGCATCTCCCCAAGCAGGGCGGCGACACCACGCCGGGGCCGCCCGCAGGGCTCCCACACCAGCGCAAGGGCACCACGCCGCAGATGCGCGGGCGCTACCCCGACTACGACGTGCTGAGCGCCGCCTCCCATTGGGACGCGAAGACGCGCGGAGTCGTGCTCGACCGGGTAGCGAACGTCCCGCCGATCCGCTTCTTCACCGAACAGGAGGCACACACGCTGGGAGCGTTCTGTGATGTCGTGACCGGCCAGGACGCAGAGCCGCGCATCCCCGTGCTCGAGATGGTCGACGCGAAGCTCCACGCCGGCCGGCTGGACGGGTTTCGCCACCACGACATGCCGCCTGACCCCGAGACCTGGCAGCAGGTCGCGGCCAACCTCGACGACAGCGCCCGCGAGCATGGCTCAGACGACGGGTTCGCCGCCGCCAGCTCCGAGACCCAGCACGAGATCGTCCAGCAGTTCTCCGAAGGCAAGCTCGACTGGGATCTGCCCGTCACGAAGGCGTGGGGAGTGGTGATGCGCGGCGTGCTCGGCGCGTTCTACTCACACCCCTGGGCGTGGAATGAGATCGGCTTCGGCGGCCCCGCCTACCCACGCGGGTACGCACGGCTCGGCGCCGGGCAACGCGAGCACTGGGAGGCCCCACCAGAGTTCGCGCTCGACCCCGTGCACGATGTGCGCGAACGGGGCCTTGAGTGAGAGACCGTCTACGTGTCGCTCTGAAGGGCGCAGTGCGCCCACCCGAGAACGACTCCGCGTTCTTGCTCGATCCACACCGGCGAGGTGTGCCAGGGCGCGAGCGTATGCGCCGCTACAGCCCCGACGAGGCGGTCGACATGCTGATCGTCGGTGGGGGAGCAGGCGGCGCAACGCTCGCGCAACGACTCGCCCGCAAAGGCTGGCGCGTGCTCGTACTCGAGGCCGGGCCCTTCTGGGACCCCGACGAGGATTGGGTCTCAGACGAGGCCGGCGCGCACCCGCTGTATTGGACGGAGGAGCGCATCATCGGCGGCGATGATCCCGTGGAGCTCGGCAAGAACAACTGCGGCCGCGGCGTCGGCGGCTCGATGATCCACTACGCCGGGTTCACGCCGCGCTTTCACCCCTCAGACTTCGAGGTCTACACCCGCGACGGCGTAGCCGCCGACTGGCCCATCACCTACGAGGATCTCAAGCCCCACTACGAGCGCCTAGAGCGCGAGCTGCCCGTCGCCGGCGAATTCTGGCCCTGGGGCGACCCCCACGACTATCCGCACGGCCCGCACCCCGTCGGCGCCGGCGCGCTGAAGGCGTGGGAGGGAGCCAGGCGCCTGGGGATCGAGATGCGCGTCGGCCCAGTCGGAATCGCCAACGGCAGCTTCGGGCACCGCCCGCACTGCATCTACCGAGGCTTCTGCCTACAAGGCTGCAAGGTCGGCGCCAAGGCATCCCCGCTCGTCACCCACATCCCCGACGCGCTGGAGCACGGCGTCGAGGTGCGCGCCGACTGCATGGTCACGCAGATCGAGACCGACGAGTCAGGGCGCTGCACAGGCGTCACCTACTTCCACGACGGCGAGGAGAGCTTCCAAGCAGCAGATGCGATCGCGGTTGCCGGCTACTCGATCGAGACGCCACGGCTGCTGCTGCACTCCACCAGCAGCCGGTTCCCCAACGGTCTCGCCAACGAGAACGACCTCGTGGGACGCGGGATCATGGTGCAGGGCGCACCCCAGGTCGCCGGACGCTTCCCCGAGGAGATGCGGATGTACAAGGCGCCCCCGCCGGAGATCAACTCCGAGCAGTTCTATGAGACCGACCCCGGACGCGGATTCGCCCGCGGCTTCTCGATCCAGACGGTAGGCCCTTTGCCGATCGGCTGGGCCGAGCACGTGCTCGCCGACGGACACTGGGGGCAGTCGCTCAGAGAGTACATGCGCGACTACAACCACTGGTACACGATCGGCTGCCTCTCAGAGCTCCTGCCCAGAGCGGAGAACCGCGTCACGCTCGCCGAGCAGACCGACCGTAACGGGATGCCCGTCGCGCGCCTGGACTACACGCAGTGCGAGAACGACCGAGCGAACATTGCCTACGCCAAGAACAAGCTCCACGAAATCCTCCACGCCGCCGAAGCGCAGGACATCCTCACGATCGACCGCTACGCCCACCTCGTCGGCGGCTGCCCAATGTCAGACAAACCCGAGACAGGCGTCATCGACCGAGACCACCGCGCCTGGGAAATACCCAACCTGTTCGTCTGCGACGGCAGCGTCATGCCAACCCAAGGGTCAGCTAACCCCGCGCTCACGATCATGGCCCTCGCATCTCGCCTCGCCGAGCGCCTGGGCGCAAAGCGGATCGACCCCGCCAGCACACGACCCGTCGAGAGTCGCGTATGAGCCTCCTGATCCGCACCGACCGCATCTGGGACCTCAGCCAGCCCATCTTCCACGACGGTCCCGCCTGGGCTGAGTATGACCCGCCGAACCTCACCCACAACTACCGCCGCGAAGCCGAGGGATTCAACGCCGAGACACTCACGCTGAACACGCACACCGGCACCCATGTCGACGTGCCCTACCACTTCGACGACAGCGCCCCCACGATCGAGCAGGTGCCGCTCACCGCATTCGCCGCGCCCGCCGTGTTCCTCGACTTGCGCGAGCGCGTCAAAGCAGGCGAGCCGATCAGCCCCGACATCCTCGACGGCACCCTCGATCAGCTCCAACACGGAGACATTGCCGTGCTCGTCACCGGCTGGGGAGCCAAACGGGCAGTAAGCGAGGAGTACCTCAAGCGCTGGCCCTACCTGGGCGGTGAGGGCGCCCGGCTCCTGCTCGAGCACGGCATCTCCGCCGTCGGGATCGACGCGCTCAGCATCGGCGGCTGGGGCGGACCCGAGAAGGGCGAACCCGCCCACGTCGCGCTGCTCGGCGCCGGCAAGGTCATCATCGAGGAGCTCAACATCCCCGACGAGCTCGCTGGCCGCCGCTGTTTCTTCACCGCCTTCCCCGTCCTGCTTGAAGGCTGCGGCGGAGCGTGGACACGCGCCGTCGCCTGGGAGATCGACGACACCGACCAGTGAGCGCCCCGCCTCGCGTGTCAAACCCCGGCACGACGGGTAGGTCACGCTCATGGCCGCCGAGCGACGACAAATCGAGTGGGGGTCCGCCGAGATCGATGACGGCGCGCTCACCGTGCAGTTGGCCGGCGCGTCCTCGAAGGCATGGAAGGCGCGTTTCGAGGACGTGCTCGCACTGCTGGACACGCCGCACAGCGGCTGGGGAAAGGTCAGCCTCACCAAAAAGGCGATCAAGGTCTCAGGCGTCCAGCACGGCAGCGAGGCCGAGCTGCGTCACTTCCTTGAGAGCGCGGTCCTTCAAGCCAACACGGACACCGCACCCGACGCACCCCCCACGGCACGACGCGGAGGACGAGGAGCCCGACACCGACGAGCAGATGACCCAGACCTTCCGCAGCTTCGCCGCCGAGCACCAACACCGCTAGCAGCCTCCTCCTCGCTTTTGCCGGTGCGGCGAGCGGGTAGATGCAGCGGTATCCACAAACCCGAGGAGGACCAGCGATGGCCAAAGATCACGGCCCCAGCGTTAAGAACGACAAACAGTACGAAGGACTCCGCGAAAAGGGCATGAGCAAGGAACGCGCAGCAAAGATCGCCAACAGCCCAGGCTCATCCAAACGAGGCGGCAAGAGCTCAGGCTCAGGCACAAAACGCAAAGCCAGCACCCAAGGCGGCACCAAAGCGCAGAAGGCCGCCGCAGGACGCAAGGGCGCCAAAAAGAGCAACAGCTAGACGATGCCCGAGCGTGCCACCGACAGCCATGCCGGCAGCCCCAGCAAGACGCCACTCGGCTCGCTTTCCTCGCATTACGCTCCCGGCCAAGAGCGCCCGCTCGGCTCCTACGCCATCCTCATCGGCGCGTACACCACCGGCCTGGCTGGCGGCCTGATCGCGCTGCGCGCCCGTCACCACCAGCTGCCCGAGCGACCCACGACCGGCGACCTGCTGCTCGTCGGCATCGCCACCCACAAGCTCAGCCGGCTGCTCGCCAAGGACAAGGTGACGAGCTTCATCCGCGCGCCCTTCACCCGCTACCAAGAGTCAAGCGGGCAGGGCGAGGTCGAGGAGGAACCCTACGGCCACGGTCTACACCTCGCCGTCGGAGAGCTCCTGGTGTGCCCCTACTGCCTCGCCCAATGGGTAGCCACCGCTCTCACGCTCGGACTTATCGGCGCCCCACGCCTCACGCGCCTCATCAGCTCCGTATTCGTCGCACACACCATCTCGGACTTCCTGCAGGTCGCCTACCGCGCAGCCGAGGACAAGCTGTGAAAAACACCAGGCCACGGCCCTTACTGGCTCGTTTGCCACCCAGGGGACAGGGGTAGACGACCGACAGACCGAAAAGCTCGCCAACGAAACAGAGGGAGGCAGCAGCGAAATGGCATCCACCCAGCTAACCGGAAAGACAGTGGCCTTTCTCACCGCACAAGAGGGCGTCGAGGAGGTCGAGCTCACAGAGCCCTGGAAGGCCGTCAAAGACGCAGGCGCCACGCCCAGGCTGATCGCCCCCGAAAGCGGCGAGATCCAGGCGTTCACCCACCTCGACAAGAGCTCGACATACACCGTCGATCAGGCCCTCGAGGACGCCGACCCCGACGAATACGACGCGCTGGTGCTCCCCGGCGGCGTGGCCAACCCCGACCAGCTGCGCACCGACGAGCGCGCCATCCAGTTCGTGCAGCAGATCTTCGCTGCGGGCAAGCCAGTCGGAGTCATCTGCCACGGCCCCTGGACACTCGTGGAGGCAGACCTCATGCGCGGGCGCAAGCTCACCTCCTGGCCATCCCTGCAAACCGACATCCGCAACGCTGGCGGGGAATGGGTCGACGAGGAAGTGGTTGTCGACCAAGGACTCGTCTCGAGCCGCAAGCCGGACGACCTGCCAGCGTTCTGCGCGAAGATCGTCGAGGAGTTCGCAGAGGGCCGTCACCAAACAGCCCAGGCTGGCGCCACCGCCCACGCGGACTAACTCCTCGCTACATAAGGGAGAAGGATTAATTGTGGTGTGGAGCCTCAATCCTGCATCTTGGTGGGGTGCTGTTTTCACACGGCCATAAAACCTGGATTGCCTGGGTAATCGCGCTCGCACTCGCGATTACCGGATTCATTGTCCGCAGGGCGAGACGCAGACGCTAAAGCAGTCCGCACACACCCACGGTGGGAGACAGGGCCCGCGGGGTTAGCCGCTCCGATCGGCGGGGTAGATCAAGCGACATCATCAAGCGACACTCAACTTCTAGGAGGCACAAAAACGATGGTGGCACTACTTGCGTTGATATTGATCCTTGCGATCTTCGGCGGCCTCGGGTTCGCCGTCCATCTGCTCTGGATCGTATTGGTGATAGCGATACTGCTGTGGCTGATCGGGTTCTTCATCGGCGGTGCGCCCGTCGGCGGCGGACGTAGGCGCTGGTACGGACGCTGGTGATGAACGCCACATCAGCCCCAGAGCAAAGAGAAGGACGAATCGCCCGCTCTTGGCGACTGACCAAGGCGTCCTGGCAGGTTGTCCGTGAGGATCGCGTGATCCTTGCTGCTCGCGATCCTCTCCACGCTCGTGGGAGCAGTCGGCGTCGCCGTTATCTTCGGCGTCGCCGGCATCGGCAGCAGCAGCGCGCACGGGCACCGCCACCTCGTCGACGGCCGCGTGGCCATCGTCGCGCTGATCCTCGCCTACCCACTGATGTTCGTGAGCACGTTCTTCAACACCGCGATCGCTGCTGCCGCAGCCGCAGGACTGCAAGGACGACGACTCTCCCTCGGCCAGGCACTCGCGGTCCCGGCCAGCCGGGTAGGGCAGCTCGCGGTGTGGGCACTGTTCGCCACGATCTTCGGCGTCGTGCTCGAGCAGCTCGCCCGGCGGCTGCCGCTCGCCGGCGCGATCGTCGCGCGCCTCGTCGGGCTGGCGTGGTCAATCGCGAGCCTGTTCGCGATCCCGATTCTCGCGCTCGAAGGCGGCAGCGCTCCACACGCCCTGAAACGCTCCACAGCCCTCGTCAAGCAGCGCTGGGGGGAGGGCATCGGCGGCAACGTGATCGGACGATCGTCCTGATGATCCCGCTGCTGGTCGTCTTCGTCATCGGAATCGCTGCGACCCGCCATGCCCCTGCGGGGCGCATCGGCGTGTTCGCGCTCGCGGCCGCAGTGTTCGTCGCCCTCGTCGCGCTGAGCGGGGTCGTGCGGCAGATCTTCGCGGTGGCTCTATACCGATACGCCGCCGAAACGACACGAGCGGGCCTTTCCACGAGCAGGACCTGCGCGCGCCGTTCACCAAACGCCGCAACCGCCAAAACTAGGGCCGGGCGTCCCGGAAGCTTGGCTAAGACCACCTCGGGGTATTGGCAGGGAGATGGCACGCTTCGGCTACACGATGATGTGCGAGCAGTCTCCACCCGACGCGCTCGTGCGCGACATCCAAGGCGCCGAGCAAGCCGGATTTGACTTCTCGGTCATCTCAGACCACTACCAACCCTGGCTCGCTTCACAAGGACACTCGCCTTACGCCTGGGCGGTGCTCGGTGCGGCCTCACAAGTCACCGAGTGGATACCGCTGATGAGTTTCGTGACCTGCCCGACGCTGCGCTACCACCCCGCCGTCGTGGCACAGAAGGCGGCCACCATCCAGATCCTCTCCCGCAACCGCTTCCGTCTCGGCCTCGGCGCAGGGGAGAGCCTCAACGAGCACATTGTCGGCAAGCGCTGGCCCGCGGTCGCAGAGCGCCACCAAATGCTCTCTGAGGCGCTCGATATCATCGCCGCACTGTTCGACCAAAAAGGCACCGTCAACTACCACGGCGAGCACTTCCAAGTCGACTCCGCGCAGCTGTGGGACCGACCCGAGCAGCGAATACCGATCGGCGTTGCCGTCTCAGGCGAGGACTCCTGCCGGCTCGCCGGCGCCAAGGCCGACCTGCTGGTCGCCACAGAGCCCAAGCCACAGCTCGTGGAGATGTTCGACGCCGCCGGCGGAGACGGCAAGCCCCGCGTCGGGCAGATCGCCCTCTGCTACGACGCCGACCGCGACACCGCGATCGAGCGCGCCCACGACCAGTTTCGTTGGTTCGGCCTCGGCTGGAAGGTCAACGCCGACCTGCCCAACCCAGATTCCTTCCAGAGCGCGACCGAGCTGGTGACGCCCGAGCAGGTCGCCGAACAGATCGCTTGCGGGCCTGACCTCGATGAACACGTCGAGAAGATCAAGCAGTTCATCGACGCGGGATTCGAGGAGATCGCGCTCGTGCAAATCGGCGGAGAAACCCAAAGCGCGTTTCTCACCTGGGCCGCAAACGAGTTGCTGCCAGCGCTGCGTGACATATAGGCCGTTTACACATAAAAGCGCGAGGGTAGCCTGCGCATAACTCAGCACGACAGCAGGAGCCAACCAGCCTCGCGATGTCAGCCACCCACACCATCCCAACACCGCGGCGGAGCAGCACTCGCCAGCATTCCACCGCCCTACTGTTCCGCGAAGCCAGCCGCGGGGATCGGGCGGCCCGCGAGACGCTGACCGTGCACTACATGCCGCTCGCCCGCAAGGTCGCACGTCGCTACTGGAACTCCTCACTCCCATACGAGGACCTCACGCAGGTAGCGAACCTCGCGCTCGTCAAGGCGATCGACAGGTTCGACCCCGACCGCGGCCGTCCCTTCGAGGCATTCGCGATCCCCACAATACTCGGCGAGCTACGCCGCTACTTCCGCGACAGCTCCTGGGCCGTCCACGTCGCCCGCGGCGCCCAACAGCGCTCCAAGGCCGTCCAAGACGCCATCGAGCTGCTCTCACGCGAACACGGCAGATCACCAACCGTCCAGCAGCTCGCCCTCTACCTTGAGCTCTCCAACGAGGACGTAGTTGAGGCGCTGCAGGTCGCCTACGCCTACACCGCCAGCTCCCTGGACGCGCCCGTGCAGGACGGCGAGGACGATGACGCCCCGCTCGTCTCAACCCTCGGCGAGCACGACAGCGGCTACGAGCACGTCGAGACAGGCCTGCTGATCGAAGATGCGCTCACCGGCCTGACCAAACGCGAGCAACGCCTGCTAGCCCGGATCATGCACGAAGCTCTGTGATGTGAATATCTGGCCGGATGGTGAGCGGCGGGGGCGGCTGAGGCCGTCGCGGAGGATCGGCTTGCGCGTGCCGCGGTGCGCCCGACGGCGCTGGCGGCGCCTTGGCGGCCAGTGCGGACAGGCTTCGCGGGGCGCGTCGCGCCGGAGGTGAGTGGGTCGTCTGGGGGCCGGCGGCGGGGGTCAGACCGGAGGCGTCGGGAGCGTTCTGAGGCGCCCGAACGCGGCGGTGAGCTCGCTGGCCCAAGGCCAGTTTGCTTGTATTCGCAGCGTCGCTGTGCGGGCGTGGAATGAGAGGCGGGCGGCGACGTGCAGGATGCGGTAGCGCAGGCGCTTGGGCTCTGCTCTGGCGAGCTCGCCGCTGAGCAGCAGGCGCTGGGTCCACACGATGAGGTCGTGGGCGATCCGCACGAGCTCGAGCCAGACGCGGTTGTGCTCGAAGTCGCGAAACGGCAGGTTGCGCATCCCGGTGTCCTTGTCGTTGCGGATGTGATCCTCGACGCGTGCGCGACCGCGGTGATCGCGCTCGAGCTGGGCGACCAGACCGGGCTGGTCTGTGAGGATCGCCTGGAAGCGATGCCCGTCGTGGTCGGTGAAGGAGAGCTGCGCGCCGGGGTGTGCGCGCTCGCGGCGCACGATCACCCGCGACCCAGTCGGCCAGCCCGCCAAATCGAGGCTGGCGGTGATCTCACAGACCTGCCCGTTGGGGCGCGGGCCGCCGTCCTGATTGAGCGCGGAAACCCAGTCGCTGTCGGGGATTTGCGCGATCGCGGCGCGCACTCCCTCGTTCAGTTCATAGCCGACGGAGAACTCGATCTGCCCATCGCGGCACCAGTCCAGCAGCTCGTGGCTTGAGCCGGCGCAGTCGACGCGCAGCAGCAGCTCGATGTTCTCGATGTGCTCGACCGGGATCTGCGCGATCGCCTGCTCGGCCACCGCGATCTGATCGGCGGCGGTGTTCGCGCCGGCGTTTCCCGGCCGCAGCTCGCCGGCGAGGGACTCGCCGGTCTCATCCGCGTAGGCGAGCATCGGGTGAAACCCGTAGCCACCCTTGAAGTTCCCCGCCGCGCCCTCCTTCTCGGAATGACTGCCGATCAGCGTGGCGTCCAGGTCGATCGTCAGATGCTCCGGGGCGCCGGTGAGCTTCCACACGCACGCCCGCGCTTGCGCGTGAGCGCCGCGCAGGCGCTCCAGGCCCACCGGGTCGCTGGCGATCCGATCGATCAGCCTGAACGCCGTCGAGGCCGAGGCGACATCGCCGAACAGCGCTCGCTGATCGCCAAGTGCCCCGAGGTCTGCCAGGCAGTCGCCGCCGTCGCCGAGCATCACCGCCAGGTCACAGATCACGCGGCCTTGATCATGTCCGGACTGTCGCTGCTTCAGGCCCGCCAACTCGCGCGATAGCGCCCGTGCCAGCCCCGTCTTCTCGGCAACCCGGGCCAGCAAAGTGCTGCCCGCGTGCGACACCAGCCCCTCTCCGTCCGGCAGGACATCTACCGTGAAATTGCGCCCATTGCGTGTCACCTTCAAGGTGATCCTCCCAAGCTCGATTCCAAGGCTTCGACAACCCCAGAATCCCAGCTCGGGCGGACAGTTCAGCGGCCCCGGAACCCGGGGCCGCGACTGCTTAATGCAAGGTCGGGGCTAGAGCTGCGCTTCGTCCACGAGCTCACCCAATCGCAGATCGGCGAACAGCTCGGCATCTCCCAGATGCAGGTCTCACGACTGCTGCGCTCCACACTCGCCAAGCTACGCGAACGCATCGGGGAGCCAACCCCCGCATGACACACAGCCGACCGAGCCGGGGGCTCGACTGCGCGCCGGCACATGCATCGCCCCCCTTGTTCAGCGGCCCTCCTAGCTGGGTAAAGACCAATCAAAGCAACCAAAAGCAAAGGAGGAGACAATGGGCGACCGAACGCAACGAGCGCAAGGCAAAGCCAAAGAGCTCAAAGGCCGCGCCAAGCAGCAAGCCGGGCGAGCCGCCGGCAAACCGGGCACCGAGGCCCGCGGCGCCGGCGAGGAGCTCAAGGGCAAAGCCCAGGACGCCGCCGGCAAAGCACGCAGCGCCGTCAAAAAGGCAACACGCTAAGAACCCCGCCCGCATGGCAGGCCACGGCGAGAGAACACAAGATCGCGGCGAGAACGCGCTGACAGACGTCTCGATGCTGCCCGACCGGCGCCAGCGCCCCCCGCTGGAGTCCGCATTCGTTCGCGTGATCGCCACTGGCGGCGTTATCGGGATCGGTGTCGCGCTCGGCGCAATCCTCTCCTCACAAAAAGTCGCCGGCTGGATCACCGGCCTGGTGATCGCGCTCGTCTCGGTGATCCTCAGCGCGATCCTCTGGTCCTCACGCCGGCTATGAAATGCCCGCCTGCACAACTCGCCGCCGCAGGGCCATGCGGCCAAATACGGGTATAAATGGGCCGTGGAGACCCAGCGGCTCGAAACGCAGGCGGACAAGGGGCACCACGCCGGTAACGGAAACTCCGCGCTCAGCTCCTCCGTCTCTGAGAGTCGTCGTAGCCATCTGCTGAGCATCACCGACTCCGCGCTCGGCTACATGTCCCTGGAGGACATGCTTTCCGAGCTTCTGGAGCGCATACGCAGCGCCCTGGAAGTCGACACCGCTGCGGTGCTGCTGCTCGACGAGGATCGCGGGGTCCTCGTCGCACGCGCCGCACGAGGACTGGAGGAGGAGGTCCGCCAGGGCGTGCAGATACCGCTTGCCCGTGGTTTCGCTGGTCGCGTCGCCGCCCAGGGGCGTCCGATCATCATCGAGGATCTCGACCATGCCGATGTCGTAAACCCGATCCTCCGACAGCGGGGCATCCGTTCGATGCTCGGCGTGCCCATCCACGTCCAAGGCCACGTCATCGGCGTGATGCACATCGGCACGCTCGTCAAGCGTGCCTTCGAGGAGGACGACGTGATGCTGCTGCAGCTCGCCGCTGACCGCGCTGCGCTGGCAATCGACAACGCACGCCTATCTGAGCAGCGCTCTGTTACCGCGATCATGCAGCGATCGCTGCTGCCCGATGCGCTGCCACAGATACCCGGTATGCGCTTCAGCGCCAAGTACCTGCCCGCTGGCTCTGGCATCAAGATCGGCGGCGACTGGTACGACGTCTTCCAACTCGATAACGGCCGCCTCGCGTTCGTGATCGGCGATGTCGTCGGCCGCGGGGTGCTCGCCGCCTCCGTGATGGCTGAAATCCGCGCGAGCCTGCGCGCCTACATGATGCAAGGACACAAGCTCACCGAGGTCGTCTCGATGCTCAACGGCCTACTCGTCTCCGTGGGCAGCAACCGCGGAGCCACCCTCGCGATCCTCGAACTCGACCCCGAAGCCGAAGAACTCGAAGCGGTCATCGCCGGCCACCTGCCGCCACTGCTGATCAAGCCCGACGGCCACGCTCAACTGCTCGAGCAGAAGCACGGGCTGCCTGTCGGCGTGCGCGTCGGACACGACTACCACGCCTTCCGCTACCCGTTTCCCAGCGGCAGCGGCCTGCTGCTCTACACCGACGGGCTGATCGAGCGCCGCGACGAGCCCATCGACCAAGGCTTCGACCGACTCCTCGCCGCCGCCGAGACGGCAGCCAGTCGCAGCGACTCCTCGCTCGCCGACCGCGTGTACCGCACGCTGCTAGACGAGACCCTGCTCGAAGATGACGTGGCCCTCTTGGCGATCGAGACGATGCCGCTCGCAGATACGCTCGAAATGACCCTCCCAGCACGCCCCAACGTGCTCGGCGCCCTGCGCAACACACTCGGCCGCTGGCTGCGAGCTTTCGGTGCCACCGAGGACGAGCTGTTCGACATCACCCTCTCTGCCTCCGAGGCCGCCACCAACGCCATCGAGCACGCCTACGGCGCCCGTGAAGCCACCTTCACCGTGCGCTGCGAACACGCCGGCCGACAGGCAACGATTGCCGTCCGCGATAGCGGTCGATGGCGCACGACCCGACCACAAAGCGGCGGCCGGGGGCTCGAGATCATGCGCTCGCTCGCCGACGACGTGAAGATCGACAGCGACCAACACGGAACCGTCGTGACCATCACCAAGCAGCTCTCCCACCAAGCATGAGCCCATTCAACATCGAACGGATCGACGGAGTGCCGATCGCGCACATCCACGAAGATATCGACGCCGCCAACGCCACTGTCACCCAACAGCAACTTGCCGATGCGCTCGGCCCCGACGCCTCAAGCCTCATCATCGACCTCAGCGAGACACGCTACTTCGATAGCGCAGGCATCGACATGCTGCTACGCCTCAGCGACCGCCTCGACCACCGCCGCGCCAAGCTGATCCTCGTGATCCCCGACACCTCACAGCTAAAGCGCCTCGCCACGATCGTTGGTCTGTCCGAAGCGATCGCCATCCACCCAAGCCTCCCAGAGGCACGGCAAGAGGCCGCCAAGCATCCGCCGGGACAGGCCGCAGCGCACCCTGCAAGCGGCCGAACTACCTCCGCCTGACCACAGGTTCCGAAGCCGCCCCGATCTCGGCGGAACGTAGCTGGACGGGCAGTAGACTTACCCAGCAACCACTACTGCCCATCATGGCCAAAGAAGCTCCCCGACCACAAACCGAAGCCGACGACAGTGCCCTCGGGACCACACTCTCGGACACGCTCGATGCGGTCTTCGAGCTCAACTACGGCAAGGGCCCCATCCGCGTCCGCTCCGCTTATATTACGCAGACAACGCGCTTCCCAAATAGAGGACGAAGGTGACCAGTCAGCACCCCTACCTGACCATCGAGCTGACGAGTACACCGGAGGTACACATCATCGCCCTGAACGGCGAAGCGGACCTCCTGGGCGCCCCCAACATCGAAGCGGCCCTCGCAGACGCTGCCTCATGCGAAGCACAGCGCATAGTCGTCGACCTCAGAAACCTCACGTTCATCGACTCAAGCGGCCTACGTGCGCTCATGGGAGGCCATGAACGGTGCGTCGCACGAGGCCAGGAGCTGCGGATCATCCCCGGCCCAGCGAATGTGCAGCGCCTGTTCGAGCTCAGCGGGATGAACGAGATCCTCTCCTTCTGCGATGCGGAGCTCGCCGCTGACGCTCCGCCCAGCGACGATCCCCACGTCTAGCCGCCACGCTAGCCCTGGGCGAGGCTAAGGCCCAGCCAGACGATGACCAGCGACACCAGGAAGATCGCCGCCTCCAGCACGTGCATAGTCGGGCGCTTCAGATGCCAGACGACCAGCACGCACACCACGCCGACCAGCGCGAGCTTCACATGCAGCTCGCCCTCCGCCCACAGGTGATAGTGGCTAGCCAATGCGCTGCCCGTCGCGGCCAGCACCGTGATCGCGACCAGCGTGCCCCAACCGAAACGGCGCGCGACCCGACGCACCTGCGTCAAGTCACCGCTTTGCCGGGCGACCGGCACTACCGCAGCCGCCAAAACTAGCTGGCCGCCGACAAAGAACGCCATCGCCAGCAAGTGCAAAAAGAGCACCGCTCGCCACAGATTGCTCACAGCACCGCCTCGCTCAACCGCCCACCCATACCTGCAGATTGTCCTTTCTACCGTCCAGATGCTGCCAACGCCGCCCACCGGCTCAGACCAAAGCCGTTCCGGTGGGCGGCAGGTCGGCAACTCGCCATGCCTCCCAGCGACCACAGAAACCATATCGGCTCCCGATATAGTCGCGTTGCGTGAGCGCCACCAACCCAACAGAACAGTTCCCCAGCGACGCCGTAGTCCCACCCGACCAAAGATCACACGGCAGTGAGCGCCTGCTAGGGGACTTCACGACCACACCACGAGTGCTCACGCTGCTCGCCGGCGCCATACCGCTCGGTGCAGTGGTCGCGCTGCTCGCGCTCGCGCTGCTCGACTTGATCGCGCTCATCACGCACCTCGCCTACACCGGCACCATCTCGACCACGCTCGGCCCACCAGACACCAGCGTCCTCGGGCCGCTCAGCGTGCTCGTCCCGGTCGCCGGCGGGCTCATCGTGGGATTGATGGCTCGCTACGGCTCTGAGCGCATCCGCGGCCACGGCATCCCAGAGGCGATGGAAACCATCCTCCTGCGCGGCAGCCGCATGGAGCCACGCCTCGCCGTGCTCAAGCCCATCTCAAGCGCAGTGAGCATCGGCACAGGAGGCCCGTTCGGCGCCGAGGGTCCGATCATCGTCACCGGCGGCGCCACCGGCAGCATCCTCGGCCAGCTGCTGCACCTCACCGCCGCCGAGCGACGTTGCCTACTCGTCGCCGGAGCCGCCGCCGGCATGACCGCCGTGTTCGGCACACCCGTCGCAGCAGTGCTACTCGCGGTCGAGCTGCTCCTGTTCGAGTGGCGCCCACGCTCAATGATCCCCGTCGCGCTCGCCGCCTGCGCAGCCGAGGCAACCCGAGAAGCCCTCGCCAACGCCGGCCTCCTCCACAAGGCGCCGCTGTTCGCCGTCAGCGCCCACGCCACCCTGGCGCCCTCCGTCTCGGCCGGCGCGCTGCTCATCGGCCTAGCGTGCGGCGGCCTGGCATGGGTGATGACCCGCTGCGTCTACGGCGCCGAGGATCTGTTCGGACGCCTGCCGCTGCACTGGTCCTGGTGGCCTGCGATCGGCGGCCTGGTAGTCGGCATCGGCGGGCTGATCGAACCCCGCGCGCTCGGCGTTGGCTACAACACGATCGGCGCCGAGCTCGCCGGTACGCTCGCACTCAGAACCCTCGTCATACTGCTCATCGTCAAGCTCACGATCTGGGCAACCGCGCTCGGCTCCAACACCAGCGGCGGCATCCTCGCACCACTGCTGATGCTCGGAGCCGCCCTCGGCGGTCTACTCGGCGCCGTCCTGCCGGGCGCCAGCGAGGGAACGTGGGCCATGATCGGCATGGCCGCCGCAATGGCAGGCGTGATGCGCTCGCCCTTCACCAGCATCGTCTTCGCACTCGAGCTGACCCACGACATCGGAGCGCTCCTGCCACTCCTCGCCGCCTGTACGATCGCGCACCTCATCAGCGTCCTGACAATGCGACGCTCGATCCTCACCGAGAAGATCGCCCGCCGCGGCTACCACGTCACCCGCGAGTACGAAGTCGACCCGCTGCACGCGCTGCTCGTCCGCGACGTGATGCAAACCGACGTTCTCACGGTCGCTCCAGACTCAACCGTCGCAGAGCTCTACGAGCACCTCCCCGAGGGCTCCGAGCTACGCCGCCAACGCCTCTACCCGGTGCTCGACAACGACGAGCGCCTCCTCGGAGTGCTCCCGCTCTCCGACATTCGCGCCCCGCAGAGCAGCACATCCACCGCCGGCGCCACGGCACGCAGCCCACTCGTCGCAAGGCCCAGTGAGACACTGCGCGAAACAGCGGACAGGATGGTCGCCACCGGCCACACCGTGCTCCCTGTCATCGATGACCGAGAGCCGCCGCGACTCCTCGGCATGGTCAGCCAGTTCGACCTGCTCAAGGCACACGAGCGCCTCCTGATCGAGGAGCGCCACCGCGAGCGTCCCCTGCGCCCCCTCAAGGCGACCACGAGCCTCGCCAGACTCCGGGCTGTCCGCGAGCCAGCACCATGACCCCAACAGCGGCTAGCCATTCACTGCGGGACTCCGACTACCGCCGCCTGCTCGCATTCCGCAGCGAGCTACGAGCCTTCACACGATGGAGCGAAGAAAGCGCAAGAACAGCCGGACTCACCTCAGCTCTGCACCAGCTCCTGCTCGTCGTGCGCGGCCACATCTCCGAACAAGGACCAACGATCAGCGATGCGGCCGAGGCGCTGCACATCCGCCACCACAGCGCCGTCGAGCTTGCCCAACGCGCAGAGACTGCCGGCTTGATCGAACGCGCCCGAGACACGACTGACCATCGCCAGCTCCATCTGAAGCTCACCGCTGCTGGAGAAGTACAACTCGAGGCGCTCACGCGCCAGCACCTACCACGCATTCAGGCACTAACCGATGTCCTAGACGACGTATGTGCCTCAACCACAACTCCGCAATCGAGATGACACCTCTCGTTCCAAGCCTCGTCACTGACCGACCTGTGCACTCGCCAGCAGCACAGCCGCCGAGAGCGCGGCGACCGCGACGGATATGTCTCTCCGTGCAGCGTGCATGGCCGTCAGGGATGCTCGCCCACGGGTTCGAGCCGGGGGCCGGCGTGCCCAGCATGTGCTCGCGGGTCCGGCCGATCGCGCCTGTCGCCTGCGAGCCCCCAGATCTCCAAGAGGACCAGCAGCGCCACCAGCGCCGGCGCGAAGTACATTGCGGCCGTCTGCAGCGTGCTGGAACGCAGCCAGTTCACGACGTAGCCGAGATGGGGGACGACAGCCCTCATGCGCCACGCCGTCCTACCTTCGAGCTTCGCGGTCCAAGGGTCCGGCCAGTTGTTGGCGTCGCCCTGGGTCTGGATCACTGGATGCGCGCCGCCCTGGAGGATCTTCACGATGCGATGCGTCTCGACCTGGTGTATCCCCGTCGGCACTTGGTAGGAGATCACCTGGCCCACGCGCACGGAGCTGACCGACTCCGGAGTCACTATCACCATGTCCCCGGGGGAAAAGGTCGGGCGCATGAGAGGGCGTCAGATTAACTGTGTAGGCTGATTTCTAGGTTAATTGTAACAGTGACTTCGTGCGTGTCAATCGGTGACGGTTAGTTTGCGGTGTCGGGGACGCGGTCTCCGAAGTGGATCTTGAACGCGAGTAGCGCGGTTGTCCAGCTACGGGTTTTTGTCCATTGCGGGACGGCGTTTTGTAGGGCGAGGTAGACGAGCTTGCGGGCGGCGTCCTCGTTGGGGAAGCTTCCCTTCGTCTTGATCGCCTTGCGTAGCTGGCGGTTGAGCGCCTCGATCGCATTCGTGGTGTAGATCACGCGGCGCACCTCGTCGGGGAACGCGAGGAACGGTGTCACGTGCTCCCACGCGTTCAGCCACGCCTGGGTGATGACCGGGAACTGTTGGCCCCACTTCTCGTCGAATGCCTCGAGTTCGGCTTGGGCGTGGTCGGCATCGATGGCGGTGTAGATCGGCTTCAGGTCGCGGGCGACCTGCTCGCGCTCGCGGCGAGGCACGTACTTCAGACTCGCCCTGATGAGGTGAACAATGCATGTTTGCACCGTGGTCTTGGGGAAGATCGCCTCGATCGCCTCGGGAAACCCGCTCAGCCCGTCGACACATGCGATCAGGATGTCCTGGACGCCGCGCTGCTTCAGATCGGTGAGTACCTGCATCCAGAACTTCGCGCCCTCGGTCTCCTGGAACCACATGCCGAGCACGTCACGGTCACCGTCGAGCGTGACCCCGAGCGCGAGGTAGAGCGCGCGGCGCTGCACCGTGCCGCCCTCACGGATCTTCAGCACCATGCAGTCCAGGAACACGATCGGGTAGATGTCCTCCAGTGGCCGCTTGGCCCAGTCGCGCACGTCGTCCATGACCGCGTCCGTGACGCGCGAGATGAGATCACGGCTGATTTTCACGCCATAGATCTCGGCCAGGTGCGCTTCGATGTCGCGCGTCGAGAGCCCGCGGCTGTAGAGCGCGAGGATCTTCTCGTCGAACCCAACGAAGCGGCGCTGGCGCTTCTTGACGATCTGTGGCCGGAAGCTGCCGTCACGGTCGCGGGGAGCGTCGATCGCGACCTTCCCGTGCTCAGTGATCAGCGTCTTCGACGAGGTGCCGTTGCGCTGGTTCTCCGCGCCGCCTGACGGCTCCCGGTGCGGCTCATAACCAAGATGGCCGGTCAGCTCGACCTCCATCGCGCGCTCTACGAGACGCTTGGTCAGATCGGCGAGCAGCCCGCCGGGCCCAGCGATCTCCTCCTCCGTGCTCGCGCCGGCGAGCAGCTCGTCGATCAGCTCGTCGCTGATCTCTCGATCAGACGGCATCCTTAGAGCTTGCCGCATACGACGGCGGCCACCGGCACGATCGACGGCCTCATCGACCAGCTCGGGCGAGAGCGACGGGGGGTCCATCGCGGGCGCGCCGCCGCCGGTCCTCTCCGGTCGCCCTACGGGCTCCCTCCGCTCCCCGGCGGCGGGAAACACCAACTCCTGAACCTCAATGTGATCCTGCGTAGTAGTAGGCATAGCGATCTCCTTCGCTCTTGCCTACACAGTTCCTATGACACTCCCGCCCGAGAGCACGGTCACGGGCCGGTAGAGCCCCAGACGGGGAAGGACGGCGATCGTGACGAAGAAGATCACGCCCAGCGCGAGCAGTGCGCGCTGGGTCCACACCCAGCCGGCACGGACGGCCTGTGCGACCGTCCGTGCCCGGCGAGGTGAGCTGACCTGCCAAGGCTACTCTGCTGGAATCCTCAGCGTGGTCATTTGAGGTCTCCTACTTGTTTCCGGCGACACGCTGGGTGCCGACGAAGTTGTAGGAGATCGTCGAGGTCAGTCCTGCATCGTGTTCGGCGCGGCCGTCGGCAGCGTCAGAGTCACGCGCAGATGGTCCGTCGAGCCGGTGCTCAGCGACGACAGGTTCGTCAGCGCCATGTTCGAGCCGATCACCGCGCGTGAGGCGAGCACCGTGGAGGTGGTGCCGCTGCACGTGTAGGTGTAGGCCGGGGCTGTACCCGCCTCCGTCCACGGCACCGAGCACTTTTCGATGACCATCTGCAGGCCACTGGTCGCTTCGGTGTCCAGCAGCGAGCTCGGCGACGCGGTTGTGCTCAGCACGATCGACGACAGGTTGTCCGCGCTCGCGCCGCCGTTGTTGATGAGATCCACCGCGCGCTGAATCGTGTCGCCCGGCACTACGTTGGAGGCACCGACCGTAAGGCGGTTGGTCGATGCGCCCGTAGCTCCGAGCGCGATCGAAACCGTACCCGAGGAGATCGTGTGACTGGCAGAGGTCGAGCTCGTGAACGTCGCAAATGTGCCGAGCCCGGCCATGGCGGCCGCAACGCCAACCACGGTGAATGAGCCGAGCAGCCTCTTCAATGTCTTCCTGTCCATTTTCTGTACATCCTTTTGTCGGAGTGACTTGTCCCTTGAGAAGGTCCTCGCTCCGCGTTGTGAACACGGATGAGGTCCGTATGAGGCCGGTATGAGACGCCATCGCCACCGAGACGCTATGTCCCAGGCTCTGCGGCCTTCCCCGGACGGTGGATGCGGCGGGAGCCGATGCTCGCCCGCTTGCCGGCAGTAGCCTGCACCCATGACGCTCTGCATACGCGAGGAACCCTCGTGACAGCGGCGATTCACGCGGAGAGGCTCACGAAGCGCTACGGCGACACCGTGGCGCTCGACGCGCTGGACCTGACCGTCAACGAGGGGGAGGTCTACGGCTACCTGGGGCCGAACGGGTCCGGCAAGACGACGACGATCCGGCTGGTGCTGGGGCTGCACCGCCCGAGCAGCGGGCGCGCAGAGCTGTTCGGCCTCGACGCCTGGAGCGAGGCGGTGAGCGCCCATAGGCGCGTCGCCTATGTCGCCGGCGAGCCGTTTCTGTGGCCGGCGATGACTGGCGCCGAGACGCTGGAGTTCCTCGCGCGGCTGCACGGCGGCACCGATCTCGCCTATCGAGACACTCTTGTGGCGCGCTTCCAGCTCGACCTGCGCAAGAAGATCCGGGCGCTCTCGAAGGGCAACCGCCAGAAGGTTCAGCTGATCGCGGCGCTCGCCACGCGCGCTGAGTTGCTGCTGCTCGACGAGCCCACGAGCGGTCTTGACCCGCTGATGGAGGTCGCCTTCCGCGAGTGCGTCGAGGAAGCAAAGGAGCGCGGGCAGACGGTCTTCCTGTCCTCGCACATCCTCAGCGAGGTCGAGGCGCTGTGCGACCGCGTGGGAATACTCAGAGATGGAAGGCTCGTTGATGAGGGAACGCTCGCGGACCTCCGCCACCTCGCCGCACAGACAGTCGAGGTCACGTTCACAGGCCCCGCGCCGACCCTCCCGCCACTCGCGGGAATACAAGTGCAGAGCGCCGGCCCAAACGCGCTTCGCTTCGAGGTCTCGGGGAGCATCGGCCCGCTGATCGCCGCGCTCGCCGAGTATCCCGTCGCGACGCTCACGAGCCGTGAGCCTTCGCTCGAGGAGATATTCCTGCACCACTACGACGGCTCCAAGGACCGTGCCCGTGACTAGGGCACCGATCGCGGTGCCGCATGGGTTCAGGGTCAGGTCCGGCGTCGAGCTCGGTGCCACACGCGTGCTGGCGCGACGGGCGTTGCGGGACGCACGGGTCCGCACGATCGCCTTCGGCTACCTGTTCGGGCTCTACGCCTACCTCCAGCCGGTCGCCTACCGCGATGGCTACAAGACGCTCGCGAGTCGCCTCGCGTTCGCTCGCGCATTCGCCGACAACAAGGCGGTTCGCCTGTTCTACGGCGAGCCGCACGACCTGCTGACGGTCAGCGGCTACGCCGCTTGGCGCGTTGGCGGCACGCTGGCGATCTTTGCCGCGATCTTCGGTCTGCTCGCCGCCGTGAGGGCGATGCGAGCTGAGGAGGACTCCGGGCGGGTAGAGCTCGTGCTCGCCGGCGCCGTCGGGCGGCGCTCGGCGTATCTCGGGTCCCTTACCGCGATTACGATCGGCGTACTGATCCTGTGGCTCGCTGAGACCGTCGGCTTTGTCGCGGGCGGGCTGTCACCGGGCGGATCGGCATACCTCGCCATGGCAACCACCTCGATCGTGCCGGTGTGCGTGGGCGTCGGTGCGCTCGCGAGCCAGCTCGCACCGACGCGCCGGATGGCGCTGGAGCTGGGTGGCGCGGTCGTGAGCGTGTTCTTCGTGTTGCGAGTGATTGCCGATACCGCGAGTGGTGTCGGCTGGCTGCGCTGGGCCACACCGCTGGGGTGGGCGGAGCAGCTGCGTCCGTTCGCCGGTGCACAGCCGCTCGTGATGATCCTGCCGATCGCAGCAACCGCGCTGCTGCTCGTCCTCGCTGCGCGGATCGGCGCACGGCGTGACATCGGCAGCGGGCTGCTGCAGGCACGTGACAGCGCCCCTCCACGCCTCTCGTTGCTCTCTTCACCCAGCGCCCAGGCGCTTCGTTCAGAGCGCACGAGCCTGCTCGTGTGGCTCGGCGGCGTCGGCGCGTTCGCGTACATCCTCGGCGTCGTGGCAAAGAGCAGCTCATCGGCTGGCATCTCCAAGAGCCTCGATCGCGAGCTCGGGAAGCTCGGCACCGGCTCGATCGCGACGCCCAGCGGCTATCTCGGCTTCACGTTCATCTTCTTCGTCCTGGCCATCAGCCTGTTCGCGTGTGCACAGATCGGTGCTGCCAGGCGCGAGGAAGCCGACCAGCAGCTCGAGACGCTGCTTGCGCTGCCCGTCGGTCGCCGTGGCTGGCTTGTCGGCCGACTTGTACTGGCGACGGTGGCCGCAGCCGCGCTCTCGCTCGCGGTAGGGCTGCTCGCCTGGGTGGGCGCCGCGTCGGGCGGCGTGGAAATCTCACTCGCGAAGCTGCTCGAGGCCGGCGCAAACTGCCTGCCCACCGCACTCCTGTTCCTCGGGCTCGCGGCGCTCGCCTATGCGATCGCGCCCCGCGCGAGCGCCGGGATCGCCTACGGGCTCGTCACGGTCGCGTTCCTATGGGATCTCGTCGGTGCGCTGCTCGGAGCGCCGAGATGGCTGGTGCACCTGACGCCCTTCGCCCACATCGGGCTCGTGCCAGCCCAGCCCTTCCAAGCAGGCGGAGCCGCCGCGATGCTCGCGATCGCCATCGCAACAGGGCTCGCCGCGATCTGGGTGTTCACCCGACGCGACCTCACCGGAGAATGAGAAGTCCCCGGCCCGTCGTCGGCCGGGCAGCTCAGACGACGATCACGCGGCGGGCTGCTCGTCGATGCGCACCATGTTGCCGGACGGGTCACGCACGGCGAAGTCCCGCGTGCCCCACGGCTGGTCGGTCGGCTCCTGCACGATCTCGGCGTCCGAGGTGTAGCGTTGCGGCGACTTTTCACCCGGACCCGGCGCCCAGAGCCGGAGGTTCGACGACACAGGAGGTCTGACCGATGGCAGCGACCGAAGCGCTGGTCTTCGACGCGATCCGCACGCCACGGGGCAAGGGCAAGGTCAACGGCTCGCTGCACGCGCACCAAGCCGGTCGATCTCGTCGTCGGCCTGATGCACGAGATGCTCGAGCCGCAACGCCGAACTCGACCCCAACGCGGATCGACGACGTGGTGCTCGGCTGCGTCTCGCCGATCGGCGACCAGGGCGCCGACATCGCCAAGACGGCCGCGATCAAGGCCGGCCTGCCCGACACGGTCGCCGGCGTGCAGCTCAACCGCTTCTGCGCCTCGGGCCTGGAGGCGGTCAACATCGCCGCCCAGAAGGTCGCCTCGGGCTGGGAGGACCTCGTGTTCGCCGGCGGCGTCGAGTCGATGTCGCGCGTGCCGATGGGCTCCGACGGCGGCGCCTGGGCGATGGACCCGGAGACCAACTACGACACCTCGTTCGTCCCGCAGGGCATCAGCGCCGACCTGATCGCCACGATCGAGGAGTTCAGCCGCGAAGACGTCGACGCCTACGCCGCCCGCTCGCAGGAGCGCGCCGCGGCCGCGCAGGCCGAGGGCCGCTTCGCGGACTCGGTGATCCCGGTGCTCGACATCAACGACCACGTCGTGCTCGACCACGACGAGTTCATCCGCCCCGGCACGACCGTCGAGACGCTCGGCGAGCTCTGAAGCCGTCGTTCGCCGCGATCGGCGAGATGGGCGGCTTCGACGCGGTCGCGCTGCAGAAGTACCACTGGATCGAGAAGATCGACCACGTCCACACGCCCGGCAACTCCTCGGGCATCGTCGACGGCGCATCGCTGCGTGGCGATCGGCAACGAGAAGACCGGCGACGAGCTCGGCCTCGACGCCCGGGCGCGCGATCCTCGCCACCGCGGTGTCCGGGCGCCGACCCGACGATCATGCTCACCGGCCCCGCGCCCGCCAGCCGCAAGGCGCTGGCCAAGGCCGGCCTGACGGTCGACGACCTCGACCTGGTCGAGATCAACGAGGCGTTCGCCGCCGTCGTGCTGCGCTTCGTCAGGGACATGGGCCTCGACATGGACAAGGTCAACGTCAACGGCGGCGCGATCGCCATGGGCCACCCGCTCGGCGCGACCGGCGGCATGATCCTCGGCACGCTGATCGACGAGCTCGAGCGCCAGGACGGGCGCTACGGCCTGGCCACGCTGTGCGTCGGCGGCGGCATGGGCATCGCCACGGTCGTCGAGCGCGTCTAGCGCCCGCCCGAGCCTGACCATCAAGACCGAGAGAGACCGATGAGCGAGAGCACCACGATCCGCTGGGACAAGGACGACGACGGCATCGTCGTCCTCACGCTGGACGACCCCAACCAGTCGGCCAACACGATGAACGCCGCCTACGCCGCCTCGATGGCCGCGACGGTCGACCGCCTGGAGGCCGAGAAGGACGAGATCACCGGCGTGGTCATCACCTCGGCCAAGAAGACGTTCTTCGCCGGCGGCGACCTCAACGACCTCAAGCCGGCGACCCCGGAGGACTGCCGACGAGATCGCCGAGCTTCGTCCGCGAGGGCAAGGCGCAGCTGCGCCGCCTGGAGACGCTCGGCAGGCCGGTCGTGGCGGCGATCAACGGCGCCGCGCTCGGCGGCGGCCTCGAGATCGCGCTGGCCTGCCACCACCGGATCGTCGTCGACGACCCCAAGGTCGCAGCTCGGCTTCCCCGAGGTCCAGCTCGGGCTGCTGCCCGGGCGCCGGCGGCGTCGATCCGCACGGTGCGGATGCTCGGGATCGTCAACGCGCTGATGCAGCTGCTGCTGCAGGGCCAGCGGCTGCGCCCGGCAGAAGGCCAAGGAGATCGGGCATCGTCGACGAGATCGTCGCCACGCGCGAGGAGCTGATCCCCGCCGCCAAGGCAGTGGATCGCGGCCAACCCGCGAGGCGTCAGCAGCCGTGGGACGCTGACAGGGCTACAAGATCCCCGGCGGCACCCCGTCGACGCCCGTCGCTGGCGCAGAACCTGCCGGCCTTCCCGGCCAACCTGCGCAAGCAGATCAAGGGCGCCAACTACCCGGCGCCGCACCACATCATGGCGGCCGCCGTCGAGGGCGCCCAGGTCGACTTCGACAACGCCATCGAGATCGAGGGCCGCTACTTCGTCGACCTGGTCACCGGCCAGGTGGCCAAGAACATGATCCAGGCGTTCTTCTTCGACCTGCAGCAGGTCAGCGGCGACCGCGGCCGCCCCGAGGGGATCGAGCCGTTCAAGGCCGAGCAAGGTCGTCGTGCTCGGCGCCGGGATGATGGGCGCGGCGATCGCCTACGTGTGCGCCAAGGCCGGGATCGAGGTCGTGCTCAAGGACGTCTCGCTCGAGGCGGCCGAGCGCGGCAAGGCCTACTCGGAGAAGCTGGTCGAGAAGGCCGTCGCGCGCGGGACGCTCGACGCCAGGAGCAGGCCGACGAGCTGCTGGCGCGGATCACGCCGACCGACGACCCGGCGACGCCGCCGGCGCCGAGCTGGTGATCGAGGCCGTGTTCGAGGACCCGGCGGTCAAGGCGCAGGTGTTCGCCGAGATCGAGCCGCACCTGCGCCGACCCGACGCGCTGCTCGGCTCCAACACCTCGACGCTGCCGATCACCGGCCTGGCCGAGGGCGTCACGCGCCCGGAGGACTTCATCGGCCTGCACTTCTTCAGCCCGGTGGACAAGATGCCGCTGCTGGAGATCATCAAGGGCGAGAAGACCAGCGAGGAGACGCTCTACCGCGCGCTCGACGTCGCCAAGCAGATCAAGAAGACGCCGATCGTCGTCAACGACAGCCGCGGCTTCTTCACCAGCCGCGTGATCGGCACGTTCATCAACGAGGGCATCGCGATGCTGCTCGAGGGCGTCCCCGCGCCGTCGATCGAGCAGGCCTCCTCGCAGGCCGGCTACCCGGCGCCGGTGCTGCAGCTCTCCGACGAGCTCAACCTCAAGCTCGATGCGCAAGATCCGCGACGCCACCAAGGCGGCCGTCGAGGCCGACGGCGGCAGCGGCTGGGACGGGCATCCCTCGGCAGGTCGTGATCGACCGCATGCTGGACGAGTTCGACCGGCCGGCGGCAGGCTCGACGGGCCGGGCTTCTACGACTACGAGGACGGCAAGCGCACCGGCCTGTGGCCGGGCCTGCGGGAGGCGTTCCCGCCGCGTCGAGGACCCGTCGCCGCTCTCGCTCAAGGACCTCGAGGAGCGGATGCTGTTCATCGAGTCGCTCGAGGCGGTCAAGTGCCTCGACGAGGGCGTGATCGAGTCGGTCGCCGACGCCAACATCGGCTCGATCTTCGGGATCGGCTTCCCCGGCTGGACCGGCGGCGTGCTGCAGTACATCAACGGCTATCGAGTCCGGCCGAGCACCCCAGTGGCGCGGCCGCGGGCTTCGTCGCCCGCGCCCGCGAGCTGGCCGACAAGTACGGCGAGCGCTTCGAGCCGCCGGCCTCGCTGGTCGAGAAGGCCGAGCGCGGCGAGAGCTACAGCGACGAGCAGATGGCGGTCGCGGGCGGCCGCTGACAGCATGGCGAGCACCGCAGCTACGCCCGCGGCGGTCAATCCCAGGGACTTCCTCGGCATCGATCACCTGCTCTCCGACGAGGAGCGCGACATCCGCGACACGGTCCGCGCGTTCGTGCGCGACCGGTGCTGCCGCACGTCGGCGACTGGTTCGAGGAGGCGCGCATCCCGACCAGCGAGCTCGCGCCCGCAGCTCGGCAAGCTCGGCGTGCTCGGGATGCACCTCGAGGGCTACGGCTGCGCCGGCGCCAGCGCGACCGCCTACGGCCTCGCCTGCCTGGAGCTCGAGGCCGGCGACAGCGGCCTGCGCATCGCTCGTCTCGGTGCAGGGGTCGCTCGCGATGTTCGCGATCTAGCGCTGGGGCTCGCGAGGAGCAGAAGCAGCAGTGGCTGCCGCGGATGGCCGCCGGCGAGGCGATCGGCTGCTTCGGCCTGACCGAGCCCGACGCCGGCTCCGATCCCGGCTCGATGCGCACGCGCGCGCGGCGCGACGGCGACGACTGGATCCTGCACGGGCAGAAGATGTGGATCACCAACGGCTCGATCGCCGACGTCGCCGTCGTGTGGGCCGACACCGACGAGGGCGTCCGCGGCTTCCTCGTGCCCGCGGGACACCCAGGGCTTCACCACCCAGGACATCCACCGCAAGCTCTCGCTGCGCGCCTCGGTCACCTCCGAGCTGCTGCTCGACGACGTGCGCCTGCCCGGCCGAGGCGATGCTGCCCGAGGCGACCTCGCTGCGCGGCCCGCTGTCGTGCCTGAACGAGGCGCGCTACGGGATCGTCTGGGGCGCCGTCGGCGCCGCGCGCGCGTGCTTCGAGGCGGCGCTCGACTACAGCAAGGAGCGGATCGCGTTCGGACGCCCGATCGCCGCCACCCAGATCCAGCAGCAGAAGCTCGCCGAGATGGCGCTCGAGGTCAACCGCGCCACGCTGCTCGCCCTGCATCTCGGGCGGCTGAAGGACGACGGCACGCCTGCTCCCCGAGCACGTCAGCATGGGCAAGCTCGGCAACGTCAACGCCGCCCTCGACGTCGCCCGCACCGCGCGGCAGGTGCTCGGCGCCAACGGCATCACGCTCGAGTACCCGGTCATCCGCCACATGAACAACCTCGAGTCGGTCGTCACCTACGAGGGCACCGCCGACGTCCACGCGCTCGTCGTCGGCGGCGCGCTCACCGGGATCCAGGCGTTCCGATGAGCGTCCTGTGCTGGATCCTGCGCCACAGCGACGACGTCGGCTGACGCGGAATCCTGTCGGGGCGTTCCGCCGGCTTGCCTTCATCGCTCGCCTGCGGAGGTAGACGAATCTCCTATCAAGTCCGGCGCGCGTTGTGCCGAATACGCCCGCGATGCCCCACGCCCAGACGACCCGCTCACGCGGTCGCGGCGCGCGCCCGGCCTCTCAGCGCGGTCGCGGCTCCTCATCCCCCCACGGCGCCCTGCCGGTGTACTCCGGACGCTTCGGAGCCGAGCAGGCCGAGCGGCTGCTCTGGCGCGCGGGCTTCGGCCCGCGGCCGGGGCAGGCCGCGGCGCTCGCCGCGCACGGGCTGCGGGGCGCCGTCCTGTCGCTGACGCGCCCCGCCGAGCCGCGCGCTCGTCGGGCCCGCCGCCGACGCTCCAGAACGGCCAGCCGATCGCCCCGTACGACGTCTGGGGCAACGACGTGCTGTGGTGGCTCGACCGCATGGTGCGCTCGCGCGCGCCGCTGGTCGAGCGCATGACGCTGACCTGGCACGACTGGTTCGCGACCAGCAACGAGGGCGTCAACTCGCAGCGGCTGATGATCGACCAGAACCGGACCCAGCGCGCGGCTGTGCCTGGCGAGCTTCCCGCAGATGCTCGACCGCGATGACGATCGACCCGGCGATGCTGATCTGGCTCTCGCGGCGTCGGGCAGCACCAAGGACGCGCCCAACGAGAACTACGCGCGCGAGATGCAGGAGCTGTTCACGCTCGGGGCCGGCGACGGCTACACCGAGCGCGACGTGCGCGAACACGCTCGCGCGCTGACCGGCTGGACGAACAGCTGGAACCAGGCGACCGGCCAGCCGGAAGACTTCCACTTCGACCCCACGCTGCACGACGACGGCGTCAAGGTGATCTACGGCAACCGCGGGCGCTTCGGCTGGCGCGACAGCCTGCGGCTCGTGCTCGAGCCACCCCGACCACCCGCGCCTACTTCGTCACGAAGCTGTGGTCCTACTTCTCGCCCGAGCCGCTGCTCGCGCGCCGACGAGCGCGCCGCCGAGCGCGCTGTACGTCTCCGCGCGGCCAAGCAGATCCGCCCGGTCGTCGAGGCGATGCTGATGCACCCGCTGATCCACGCCGGCCCGCGCATGGTCAAGCCGCCGATCGTGCAGATCGCCGGGATGCTGCGGGCGATCGGCCGCTACATCGACACCGACGCCTGGGCCTGGGAGTCGAGCCTCGTCGGGCAGATGCCGTTCTATCCGCCCAACGTCGCCGGCTGGGAAGCAACGCCGCTGGCTGAACACCGGCACCTGGCTCGCCCGCTTCAACCTCTGACTCGCCAGATGATCGACGACAAGCGGGCGCTCGGGTCGCGCGACGCCAAGAAGGCGAAGCTCAACGCCGACCCCAGCGGCGCTGACCAAGCAGGCGATCGCCTTCTGGGGCGAGCCGACTGATCAGCGCGCAGACCCGCGGCGCGCTGCGTCGCCTACGCGCAGTCCGCCGCCGATCGACGCCGCCACAGCCGACTGGGAGCGCGAGCAGTACCCGGCGCTCGCGCTCAACGCCCTGCGCGCGCTCGTCGCCGCCAGCCCCGACTACCAGACGTGCTGAGATGAGCCCGCCGCCGCTTCGCTCCTGCGCCTGCCAGCGACTTCAACCGCGCCGAGCTGCTGCGCCGCGGCGTGCGCGCAGGCCGGCGCGGGCCTGCCGGCGATCGAGCCGGGGATGCCGGTGCCAGCCGGCACCGGCCTCTCGCGGCGCGGCTTCCTGCTCGCCTCGGCCGGCCTCGCGCTGTCGGTCTACGGCGCCGGGCAGCCTGCTCGACCCGTCGCGGCTTCGAGGAAGGCATCGCGCTCGCGGCCGAAGCGACCGAAGCCCGCCGGTGCTCGTCAGCGTCTACCTGCAGGGCGGCATCGACTCGATGTCGGTGCTCTATCCCGCCGGCGACCCGCTCTACCCCCAGTACCGCGCCGACGCTCGGGCTCGCCCGAGGACGCCGGGCCCCGTCTTCACCGAGGATCCGCGCCTGCACTGGCACCCGCTCGCCGCGCCGCTCGCCGCAGCTCCACGGCGAGGGCAAGGTCAGCGTGCTGCCGGCCGTCGGCTACACCGATCCCAACCAGTCGCACTTCACCAGCCGCCACTTCTGGGAGGTCGGCGCCACCCAGGCCGACCTGCTGACCGGCTGGATGGGCCGCTACCTCGACCTCGTCGGCGCCGCCGACAACCCGCTGCAGGGCCTGTGCCTCGACGAGTCGCTGCAGCCGGCGCTCGCGACCGCGCAGCATGCCGGTCGCGACGATCGACACTGCCGTCCTCCTACTCGTTCTATGCGCAACGGGCGTCTGGGGGCCGCCGCAGACGGCCATGTACGACTGCTTCGACGCGCTCGGCCAGGTCGGCGCACGCTCCGGCGACCCCGCCATGGCGCAGTCCGGGCAGGCCGCGCTGATGTCGAGCACGCTGCGCCGCCAGCTGCTGCCCTTCCAGCCGAAGTCCGGCGAAGCGACACCGGCGCTGCCCGCCGGCTATCCGAGCTCCGCCAACACCGACGACGAGTTCCCCGCGCGCATGGCCGCGATCGCGCAGCTGCTCGGGGCGGGGCTGCCGCTGCGCTGCGTGAGCGTCTCGACCGAATCGGTGTTCGACACCCACGACAACCAGCTCGCCGCCGCTCGGGTCCGGCCTCGACGAGGCCGCCCAGACCCTCTACGCCTTCCAGCGCGACCTCGAAGCGCGCGGCCTGGCCGACCGCGTGCTGACGCTCGTCTGGTCGGAGTTCGGCCGCCGCCCGCAGGAGAACGCCTCCGGCGGCACCGACCACGGCGCCGCCGGCTGCGCGTTCGTGATGGGCACGCGCGCCGCCGGCAGCGATGATCGGCGAGTGGCCGGGCCTTGCCAGCGGCCTCGACGCGCTCGGCAACGTGCGCGCGACCGCCGACTTCCGCGGCCTGTACTGCTCGCTGCTGGAGCAGTGGCTCGGCCACGAAGCCGCGCCAATCATCCCCGGGGCCGCGACGCTCGAACGCATGCAGGTCGTCAGGTGAGGCTCTTCGGCGTATCCCGCTACAGCTGCAGCGACTTCACCTGCAGGAACTCCTCGAGCCCGAAACGCCCGAGCTCGCGCCCGTAGCCGGACTGCTTGTAGCCGCCGAACGGAGCCAGCGGGTTGAAGGCGCCGCCGTTGATCTCGACCTGTCCGGTGCGGATGCGCCGGGCGACCCGCTTGGCGTGCTCGGCGATCTCCCGACCAGACACCCCCGGCGAGGCCGTAGATCGAGTCGTTTGCGATCCGCACGGCGTCCTCCTCGTCCTCGTATGGCATCAGCACGAGGACCGGTCCGAAGATCTCCTCCTGGGCGATCGTCATCTCCGGCGTGACCTCCGAGAAGACGGTCGGCGCCACGAAGTAGCCCTGCTCGAGGCCCTCCGGCGGCTCGACGCCCCCGGTCAGGAGCTTGGCTCCCTCATCGCTGCCCTTGGCGATGTAGTCGCGGACGATCTTGCGCTGTGAGTCCGAGACGAGCGGGCCGAGCATGGTGCCGGACTCGAACGGGTCCCCAGGCTTGAACTGCTCGGCGACCGCAGCAGCGATCTGCTCGGTCTCGGACAGACGGGATCGCGGCACGAGCATCCTCGTCAGGGCGCTGCACGTCTGCCCGGAGTTCAGGAAGCACTTCGCCACGCCGTCCTTGATCGCCTGCTGGAGGTCGGCGTCCTCGAGGATGATGTTCGGCGACTTGCCGCCCAGCTCGAGCGCGACGCGCTTGATCGTGCCCGCGGCCGCTTCGCTGACCCGGCGCCCCGCGGCGGTCGACCCCGTGAAGGAGATCGCGTCCACGTCCGGGTGCAGCGCGAGCGCCTCGCCGATGACCGAGCCTCGGCCGGTGACGAGGTTGAAGACGCCCGCGGGCAGACCGACCTCGTCGATCACGTCGGCGAGCAGCATCGCGTTCAGGGGGGCGACCTGGGAGGGCTTCAGGACCACCGTGCAGCCGGCCGCCAGCGCCGGGGCGACCTTCGCGGCGATCTGGTGCAGCGGATAGTTCCAGGGGGTGATCGCGCCCACCACGCCCACCGGCTCGCGGACGATCAGCGAGTTGCCGACCCTCTCCTCCCACTCCAGCTCGCCCAGCAGCTGGGGCATCGAGCCGAACGTCGCGGTCGGCAGGCCCGCCTGGATGATGCTCGAGAGCTTCACTGGCATCCCAACCTCCTGGGCGATCAGCTCCGCGATCTCCTCCATCCGCGCGCCGAGGGACTCGGCGATGCGCCGCATCCAGTCTGCCCGCTCCTGCACGGAGGTCTGCGACCAGCTCTCGAACGCCGCGCGGGCAGCCGCGACGGCCGCGTCCACGTCCTCGACCGTTCCCTCCGGGACCGAGCCCATCACCTGCTCGGTGGTCGCGTTGATCACCTCGAGCACGCCCGTTCCGCCGGGTGCCACCCACTCGCCGCCGATGTAGATCTTCTCCCGCACGCGAACATCGTGCTCGGTCGCAGTCGTCATGTCGGTCTCCTCATCGTGTTGGCTCGTTGCGACATTACCACCCCTTCGCCTCACCGGCCGAAGGCTGCCGGCGCCCGCGAGCGATCGCTGCATGCGTGTAGCCTGGAGGCCTCCTTCCGCGCTTCCCTTGCGTGCGTCCCGTGCGCGAGCCCCGGCAGATGAACACGACTTCCAAGCCGACCATCGACGAGCTCACACTCGCCGACGAGCCCGCACGCTGGGCGGCCCTCGGCTTTGCCGTCGCGGACGGTTGCTGCCAGCTCGCCGGCGTACGCCTGCGACTCGCCGGACCGCGTGCCGGCAGCGGCATCGTCGGGTGGTCGCTGCGCGACATCGCGAGCGCCGAGCTGGACGGGCTGCCCACATCGACCTCCGAGCAGCCCGCGCCCGTCGCGGCGCCCGCGCATCCCAACGGCGTCCTCGCCATCGACCACGTCGTCGCCTTCTCGCCCGACTTCCAGCGCAGCGTCGCCGCCCTGCAGGCGGCCGGGCTCGACCTGCGCCGCGTGCGCGAGGAGCCGACCCCCGCGGGAGCCCCCCGCCAGGCGTTCTTCCGGCTGGGCGCCGAGATCCTCGAGCTCGTCCAGGAGCCCGATGAGGTCGTGGCGCGCGCGGGCGGACCGGATCGCCCCGCGCGTTTCTGGGGGCTGGCACTGCTGGTCGAGGACCTCGATCGGACCGTGCGGCTGCTCGCTCCCCATGCCGGGGAGGCGCGGGCGGGCGTCCAGGCGGGGCGGCGGATCGCCACCGTGCGACGCTCGGCCGGGCTGACCGTGGCGCTCGCGCTGATGAGCCGCGACGAACGCGCCGCCGAGCCTCGCTGAGCCCGAGGCGAAGGTTAGGAGCCGGCGAGGATGTTGCCCGCCGTGCGGTGGGCCAGCGACATGATCGAGATCATCGGGTTGACCCCCGGGGCGGTCGGGAACGCCGACCCGTCGCCGATCCACACGCCGGCCGTGTCGTGCAGCTCGCCGCGTCCGTCGGCCACCGAGTCCGAGGCGTCCGCGCCCATCCTGCACGAGCCCATCTGGTGGGCGGTGAACGCGGCGAGGTCGTTGGCCTGCAGCGAGCCGGTCTCGATTTCGGCCAGGAACGCGTCGAAGTCCTCGCCCTCGCGCCAGGCGATCTCCGGCTGGAAGGTCGTGACGATCTCCCTGGCGCCGGCCGCCCTGTGCAGGTTTGCCAGCTCGACCATCGCCCGGCGGAACAAACGCGCGTCGGTCTCGTCCGCGAAGGACCATTGCGTGACCGCCCGCCCGTGCTCGTCGAGCACGACCCGTCCCTCGCCGTGGTCGCGGGCGACGCTGATGAACGGCGCGGCGAAGCGGAACGCGCGCGCGAGCATCTGCTTGTGCTGGCGCCCGTCCATCCACGGGAGGAGCATCGACAGGCTCGCCGGCGCCACGCCGGCGGCCTCGATCAGGAAGCCGTACTCCTCCTCACAGTGCTCGAACCGATCCGAGAGGGCGGACTGGAGCTGCCCGTTCCAGCCTTCGATCGGCTGCTCGTAGACGCCGACCACGATCGACGCCGGATGCAGGCGCAGATGCCTGCCGGCGGCCGGCCCGCCGATGCCCGAGCGCAGCAGCAGCGCCGGCGACTCGATCGCTCCGCCCGCCACCACGACGGTCGGCGCGTCGACACTCAGCGCCGTGCTCGTGCCGTCCTCGTGGGTGACCGTCGCCTGCACGCCCACCGCGCGGCCGTCCCGCACGAGGATCCGCTCGGCGCGTGCGCCGACCACGAACCGGGCGCCCGCGTCGGCGGCGTCCTGCAGGAAGGTCTTCATCGTCGACTGCTTGCATCCGTTCTGGCAGCCCGTGAAGCAGTAGCCGCAGACCCGCGAGTCCTCGCAGGAGGCATCCGCGTTGCGGGTCAGGGCCCGGTGCGGGTAGCCGAGGCTCTCGCAGGCGTCGATCAGCTTGCGGTGGGTGCCGTTCTGCGTGGTCGCCCCGTCGTTGACCGACAGCCGCTTCCAGACGCTGTCGATGTGGCGCTCGTACCCCGGCTCGTCGATGCCCTGAATACCCATCGCCGCCCACTCCTCGCGGATCGGCCCGGGCGTGCGGATGCAGTTCATGTAATTGACCACCGTCCCGCCGCCGAGGGTCGAGCCGGCGAGGATCGAGATCGACCCGTCCTCCGAGGACATCAGCCCGCCGCCGAGGTACAGCTCGAGGGAGCCCGGAAGCTCGAGCTGCTTGAAGTCGGACTCGTTGCGGTACCGGCCCATCTCGAGCACGACCACCGAGCGTCCGCCGCGCGCGAGCTCCGCCGCGATCACCCCGCCGCCGGCGCCCGATCCGATCACGCACACCTCCGCCGTGAGCGTCGCCGAGTCGCCCGCGAGCGGCTCGATCGGGATCGTCTTCGGCGCCTGCTCGGGGGAGGGGGGCGCGGAGAGCGGACCGGGATAACCGAGGGCCTCCCAGTTGTCGTTATGGCCGGCCTGGTCGGGCAGGGCGTAGAAGAAGAACAACGTCAGCGCGCGCAGCCGGCGCACTCCGAGCTTGGCCTCCGGGCCCGAGGCGGCGAGGGCGTGCACGAGCTCCGTGCGGGCGTCCAGTGCCAGGCTCGCGAAATCCTGGGCAGCGAACGCGTCGAGCAGCTGGCCGAGCGCCTCGATCTCCTCGGGCATCGAGGTCTGTGCGAGCAGGCCCTCGATCTGTCCGGCCACGCCGAGGTCCGAGGCGCAGCGCAGGTAGAAGTCGCGCAGGACCTCGTCCCGCTCGTCGTTCTCCAACGGCGGCGCGAACGTGTCGCAGATCGCCTCCAGCGTCCGCCGTCGCGTGTCATTGAGCACCCCAACCGTCACCGCCATGACCCCTCCCTCGCTCGGTGCTCACACTATAGTCCGGGCGATGGCCTCCGAGCTGAGCGGCGCGGTCGCCGCTAGGGTCTAGCCATGAGCGATGGCGAGGAGGCGCTTCAGGAGCAGCCCTTCGCGAACTTCCAGTACGAGATCTACGGCCGGGGGCTTGCCGGCGAGACCCCGGCGCTGCCGCTGCTGGCGGGCGGGCTGGAGGAACGTGCGCGCCAGGCGATGAGCCCGGAGGCGTTCGGCTACGTCGCCGGGGGAGCCGGCGCGGAGCTGACCGTGCGGGCCAACCTGGAGGCGTTCGCGCGGCGGGAGATCGTGCCGCGCATGCTGCGGGACGTCTCCGAGCGCGATCTGCGCTGCTCGGTCCTCGGGACCGTCATGCCCGCGCCCGTGATGCTCGCCCCGGTCGGCGTCCAGTCGATCGTCCATCCGCAAGCCGAGCTGGCCGTCGGGCGCGCGGCCGCCTCGCTGGGCCTGCCGTTCATCCTCAGCACTGCCGCCTCGCACACGATCGAGGAGGTAGCCCGCGAGGTCGCAGACGCCCCGCGCTGGTATCAGCTCTACTGGCCCAAGGACCGCGAGCTGGCCGCCAGCTTCGTCGATCGCGCCGCCGGCTCCGGCTATGAAGCGATCGTGGTGACGCTCGACACCTGGATGCTCGGCTGGCGCCCGCGCGATCTGCAGAACGCCTACCTGCCGTTCCTCAAAGGCGAGGGCGTGGCCAACTACTTCAGCGACCCCGTCTTCCGGGCGGCGCTCGAGCGGACTCCCGAGGAGGACCCCGGCGCGGCGGTCGGCCACTGGGCTTACCAGTTCGCCAACCCGACCGTCACATGGGCCGATCTGGCGTGGCTGCGAGAGCAGAGCACCCTGCCGATCCTCCTGAAGGGCATCCTCCACCCGGACGACGCGCGGCGCGCGGTGGCCGCGGGCGTCGACGGCCTGATCGTCTCCAACCACGGCGGCCGCCAGATCGACGGGTCGATCGCCGCACTCGACGCGCTGCCCGCCGTCCGCGAGGCGGTCGGGGCCGAGTTGCCGGTCCTCTTCGACAGCGGCATCCGCACCGGAGCGGACGTCTTCAAGGCCCTCGCCCTAGGCGCCAACGCCGTGTGCCTGGGACGCCCGTACGTGTGGGGCCTCGCGCTCGATGGTCAGACGGGGGTCGAGCAGGTGCTGCGGTGTCTGCTGGCCGAGCTCGACCTGACGCTCGCCCTCAGCGGCTACACGGCGGTCGGGCAGCTCGACGGGGACGCCCTGCGACGACCGGCCTGAACGGAGCCGCCATGCCCGATCGCGCCGACGCCACGCCAGCCAGCGCAGACGCCACGCCCGATTCCGCTGACGACACGCCAGCGGGCACCGACGCCATACCAGCGGGCGCCGACGCCATACCAGCGGGCGCCGACGCGAGAACCAAGCGTCTGACCCTGATCGCCTGCATCATCGGCTCGGGCATCGTGCTGCTCGACGGCACCGTGGTGAACGTCGCGCTGCCGACGATCCAGCGCGCGCTCGGCGGTGGCCTGGCCGCGCAGCAGTGGGTCCTCAACGGCTACCTGCTGACGCTCGGATCGCTGATCCTGATCGGCGGCTCGCTCGGCGACCTGTACGGAGAGCGGCGCGTGTTCGCTCTCGGCGTCGCCGGCTTCGGTGTCGCCTCGCTGGCCTGCGCGATCGCTCCCACGATCGGCGCGCTGGTGGCCGCGCGCGCCGTGCAGGGCATCGCCGGCGCGCTGCTCGTGCCGAGCTCTCTGGCGGTGATCGTCAACACCTTCGATGAGTCCGAGCGCGGGGCCGCCATCGGCAGCTGGACCGCCTGGGGGGCGATCGCCGCCGTGCTCGGCCCGCTGGCCGGCGGCGAGCTGCTCGCGCTCGCATCCTGGCGCTGGATCTTCCTGATCAACGTCCCGTTCGTGATCGCCTGCGTCGCGCTGATCCTGCTCGAGATCCCCCGGGCGCCCGCGCGCGCCCGGGACGCCCGCCGCGTCGATCTTCCCGGTGCCGCGCTGTGCGCCGCGGGCCTCGGCGGACCGGTCTTCGCGCTGATCGAGCAGCCGCGGCTCGGATGGTCGAGCCCCGCGGTCACCGTGCCGCTGATCGCGGGCGTGGCGCTGCTGGGGGCGTTCACCGCCTATGAGTCCCGCACGCGCGACCCGATGCTCCCGCTCGGGCTGTTTCGCCGGCGCAACTTCTCCGCGGGCAACATCGAGACGTTCTCGATGTACGCCGGCCTCGCGATCCTGTTCTTCTTCCTCGTCCTGTTCCTGCAGCAGATCGGCGGCTACACGCCGCTGCAGAGCGGCCTGGCGACGCTGCCGGTGACCATCGTCATGTTCGTTCTCTCCCGGCGCTTCGGCGCGCTCGCCGACCGCTTCGGCCCGCGCCTCTTCATGGGCGCCGGGCCGCTCGTGGCGGCCGGCGGGCTGCTGCTGTTCCAGCGCATCGGCGTTCGCGTCCACTACCTCTCCGACGTGCTTCCGGGGCTGCTCGTGTTCGCCCTCGGGCTGTCGATGACCGTCGCGCCGCTCACCGCCGCCGTGCTCGCCGGAGCCGAGGACCAGGCCGGGATCGCCTCGGGAGTCAACAACGCGATCGCCCGCGTCGCCGGGCTGCTGGGCACCGCCGCCGTCGGCGCCGCCGTCGCCGGCTCGTTCGCCTCGACGCTCGACCGGAGCCTCGCCGGGAGCGCCGCTGGCGGGTCCGCTGCTGGCGGGTCTGCAACTGGTGGGCCGGCAGCGCTCGGGCCGGCCGCACGCGCGGCGGTCAGGGCGGCCAAGCGGCTGCCGCTCGGGCGTCCCGACGTGCACGGACTTCCCCCGACCCAGGCCCATGCTCTGAGTGTGGCCGCCGAACAGGCTTCGCTGCACAGCTTCCATCTCGGCCTGGCGATCGCCGCGGCGCTCGTCGCCGGAGGGGGCCTGGCCGGGGTGGTGGGCATCCGCAACCCACCCGGTCGGGGAGTGCGGGCGAAGGACTGCGCGGGCGGCCAGCTTGTCGGTGGCGTCAGGGTCGAGGGGGTCGTCCCTCAGACGGGCTCGCGCGCGTAGGCGCGCATGGCGTCGATGATCGGGCCGAGCTTGCGTCCGCGGGCGGTGAGCCGGTACTCGACGGTGGGCGGGCTGGAGGGGATGACGGTGCGCTCGACGAGACCGGCTGCCTCGAGGTCGCGCAGGCGCTCGGAGAGCATCCTGGGTGAGATGCCGGCGACGGCGTCGGCGAACTCGTTGAAGCGCAGCGCGCCGGTGAGGGCGGCGTAGAGGATGGAGAGCTGCCAGCGCCGCTCCAGGAGGTCCGCTGTCTCGCGGACCTCCATGGGAACGGGCTGGCACCTACGAGAGATGCGCGACATCGCGTGCGGGCTCCAGTGCGCGGTCGAGGACCTCCTGGACGGTCATCACCGGGTGGAAGGTCATCTGGTCGCGGACCTCCTCGGGGATCTCGTCGAGGTCGCCGCGGTTGCGCTCGGGGAGGATCACGTCGGTGAGGCCGGCGGCGTGGGCGGCGAGCGCCTTCTGCTTGAGCCCGCCGATCGGCAGCACGCGGCCCTGCAGCGTGACCTCTCCGGTCATGCCGACGGTGTGCTTGACGGGTCGCCCGGACAGCAGCGAGGCTAGGGCGGTGACCATCGTCACGCCGGCGCTCGGGCCGTCCTTGGGGATCGCTCCGGCGGGCACGTGGACGTGGAACTCGCGGTTCTCGAAGGCGCTCTCGTCGATGCCGAGCTCGTCGGCGTGGCCGCGAACGTAGGAGAGGGCGATCTTGGCCGACTCCTTCATGACGTCGCCGAGCTGGCCGGTGAGCACCAGCGCGTTGCCGCCCGAGCTACCGCCCTTCATGGCGGTGGCCTCGACGAACAGCACGTCTCCGCCGGCGCCGGTCACGGCGAGGCCGGTCGCGACGCCGGGCGTGGCGGTGCGGGCGGCTGACTCCTGGAAGAACTTCTGGCGCCCGAGCGCGTCGCGGACGGCCTCCAGCTCGATCTTGACGGGCGTCTTGGCTGCCTTGGCCTTCGCCTTTGTCTTGTCGGCCTCGCTGGCGCCCGACTCGCTGGAGGCGATTCGGGTGGCCGTCTTGCGCAGCACGGTGCCGAGGTTGCGCTCGAGGTTGCGCACGCCGGCCTCGCGGGTGTACTCGGAGATGATCGTGCGCAGCACGTCGTCTGAGACCTCGACCTCGTCCTCGCGCAGGCCGTTGCGGTCGCGCTGGCGCGGCCACAGGTAGCCCTTGGCGATGGCGAGCTTCTCCTCGGAGGTGTAGCCGTCGAAGCGGATGACCTCCATGCGGTCGAGCAGCGGGCCGGGGATCGTGTCGGCGACGTTGGCGGTGGCGAGGAACATGACCTGGCTGAGGTCGAGCTCGACGTCGAGGTAGTGGTCGCGGAAGGAGTGGTTCTGCGCGGGGTCGAGGACCTCGAGCAGCGCCGCGGAGGGGTCTCCGCGCCAGTCGGCGCCGACCTTGTCGACCTCGTCGAGCAGGATCACGGGGTTCATCGTGCCCGCGTCCCGCAGCGCCCTGACAAGACGTCCCGGGAGCGCGCCGATGTAGGTGCGCCGGTGCCCGCGGATCTCGGCCTCGTCGCGCACGCCGCCGAGCGACATGCGCACGAACTCGCGTCCGGTGGCACGGGCGATCGACTCGCCGATCGAGGTCTTGCCGGTGCCGGGCGGGCCGATCAGGGTGAGGATCGCGCCGGACTTGGGGTCGGCCTCGATTCCGCGCTCCTGGCGCAGCTTGCGCACGGCGAGGTACTCGGTGACGCGGTCCTTGACGTCCTCGAGGCCGGCGTGGTCGGCGTCGAGCACGGCGCGCGCGGCGACCGGGTCGAGGTGCTCCTCGGAGCGCTTGCCCCAGGGCACGGCGATCAGCCAGTCGAGGTAGGTGCGGATCATGCTGGACTCGCCGGTCTGCTCGCCCATGCGCTCCAGGCGGGCGAGCTCCTTGAGGGCCTGCTCCTTGACCTCGTCGGGCATGTCGGCGTCCTCGATCTTGGTGCGGTACTCGTCGGCGACCGATGCGTCGTCCTCGCCGAGCTCCTTGCGGATGGAGTCCATCTGCTTGCGCAGGAAGTACTCGCGCTGCTGCTTCTCGGCGCCCTCCTGGACGTCCTCGCGGATGCGCTTGCGCACCTGCAGCTCGGCGAGGCTCTCGCGCTGCAGCTTGACGGCCAGCTCGAGGCGCTCGGTGACGTCGAGCGTGCGCAGCAGCTCGACCTTCTGCTCGTAGGAGATGTTGGGGGAGTAGCCGGCGGAGTCGGCGAGCGCGCCGGGCTCGGCGATCGCGCGCAGGAAGGCGGCGATGCGGCCGTCGTCGCCGCGCAGCTCGAGGATCTCCTCGACGGTGGCGCGGTACTCGCGCTCGAGCTCGCGGGTGCGTTTGTCGACGGGCACCTCGTCGGGGCGCTCGTCGACCTCGACGCGCAGCTCGCCGCTCGGTCCGGTCTGGGCGGCGCCGATCAGCGCGCGGTGCTGGCCGGAGATGGCCACTGCGCGCCCGCCGCCGGGCAGGCGGATCTGCTCGGAGACCTCGGCGATCGTGCCGACCTCGAGGAACTCGTTCTCGTGGCGGGGCACGAGCACGACGCGCTCGTCATCGCCGACGTCGACGGTGAGCGTGATGCCCATGTTGGGGAAGACGACGGTGTCGTCGAGCGGGATCAGCCGCAGGCGCGGCGCGGGCTCGGAGGGCTGGATGGTGGGCTTCTCTGCGGGAGATGACATAGGTAATCGCTCCATATGAGCTTACGAAAGTGTAGTTAGTATAGCGCGCAGTGGTTGCATGTGCAAGGACTTTCGAGCCCATGCCTGAAACGCCGTCGCAGAGCCCAAATTAGGCCCTTGATTGGGGGATGCAAGGACGCCTGGTCCCCGAATTCGGCGTGGTATCACCGGCCGCGTCGCGGGTTGGACGAGCCTCGGCCGGTCTACTCGGCCCCGTCGAAGCTCGACCTCGACGTTCTCCTCTTGCACGCGCTCCTCGACCTCGGCGGAGGAGGTCAGCGCGCGCCGGTCGGCGTCGAGCAGCGGATCGGAGAAGAAGCTGCGCGGCCACAGACGGTGGTAGCGCACGACGTTGATCTCGGCGGCGAAGATCGTCAGCTGGGCCCCGAGGTACAGCCAAGCGAGCAGCCCGAGAACGAGCGCGAAGACGCCGTAGAGCGGTCCGGTGTGCCTGAGCTCGTGGTCGATGTAGAAGCCGCCGAGGTGCTGCAGCAGCTGCCAGAAGACGGCGGCGACGATCACGCCGGGGAGCAGATCGCGCCACGGCACGTCGATGCGCTGTGAGCAGCTTGAAGGCGGTCATGAACAGCGCGAGGTTGAACACGAACGCCACCAGGATCCCGGCGAGCGACGTCCAGCGCGGCGTGGCTCGAGGAGCCGACGAACCCGGCGGCGGTGGTGGAGACGATGGACAGCGTCCCGAGGATCGCGAGCATCCCCAGCCCGCGCAGGTGCGCGTCGACGAAGTTGGGACGGTGCTTGAACGGGACGCCCCAGATCCGGTTGAACGCATTCTGGGTGGCGCCGGTGATGCCCATGCCGGCGAGCAGCGAGCCGATCACGCCGACGGTCAGACCGACGCCGCTGCCGGTGAGCGATTTCAACTTGAGTTCGGTCGCTGATGATCGGGAACTGCCCGAGGGCGCCGTCGAGGATCCGCTTCTGCTCGCCGGGGTCGCCCTGGAGCACGAAGCCGAGCACGGTGACGAGCACGAGCAGCAGCGGGAACAGCGAAACGAAGCCGTAGTAGGCGATCAGAGCGGCGAGCTGCCCGGCCTGGTCGTCGCCGAACTTCTTGACCACGGCGGCGAGGAAGCCGACTCGCGGGCTTCGCTGCTGGCGCAGGTCGAGCGCGTGCAGGCGGTCGGTGAGGCTCATCGGACGTCGACCGGCAGGGCTCGCGCGCCGTCGAGCGCTGAGCGTGCGCAGTGAATTGGGAGGGGGGTCTGCGGGCGATCGGGCTCGACATCCCTATGTGTCTACCCGATACGAGCTTCAAAGACGAGCAGTGGGCGCCGGCTGGCCGCTCGCAGGGGCGGGGCGGTCCGGCGATCCGGCCGAGGAGGTCGCGGTGGTGGCGCGCGCCAAGCGCGAGGTGCTGCTGCGCGTGCATCGCCACCGGCTGCGAGCGGAGGATCTCGAGGACTGCTACGGCCAGGCGACGCTCGAGCTGGTGGCGCATGTGGGGCGAGGAGGGACGTTCGCCGACCTGGCGCATCTGGCGAACGCCCTCGAGCTTCGCTTTCTGTCGCGGGTCAGGGATCGGCGGCGGGCTCTGGCCGGGCGCAGTCCGATGCAGGCGGCGCTCGAGACCGCGGTCTCGCTCGGGGCCGACGGCGAGCAGGAGCTCGCGATCGTGGACGTTCGCGCGGAGGTGGAGAAGCTGGTCATGCTGCGCCACGAGCTGCGCCGGGTAGAGCGCTTGGCGCGAGAGCTGACACCCGATCAGCGACTGGTCCTGGCATACCAGCTGGCACTCGACGGAGGCTGCCGGGAGGCGTTCTGCAGTCGCTTTGGCTGGTCGACGGAGAAGTACCGCAAGGTGGCCCAACGCGCGCGTGCCCGCCTGCGGTCGCTGATGGAAATCGATGAGCCGGATGTCCCGTCCGCGGCCGAGGTGTCGGAAGGGGAGATAGGGACCTGCTTATGAAAACTCCCCCCACTCATAGGCGCGTCCCCTGGGACGCCGGCGGTCGGTTGAACGGACGACGGCTCGGTGATGCCCATCCGCGCGCAAGCGGCCGGGATCCGGAGTTCTCCCCTCTCCGGCTTCCGGTCGCCCGCGTGGCCGCTGCCTGCATCGGCTCCCCGGACCTCCGATCGGTCGAGGTGGCACTGCGATGACACTCCCGCGACGGGCACCACGGGAGGTGTACCGCGTATACGACGAGGACGAGTTTCTCGCGGCGGCAGGCCATGAGCAGGCATGGGAGGCACCGGCCGCCACCGCAGGAGCCGGGCGAGCGCGCCGGTTGGTCAGTGCGGCGATGCTGTTCGGGGCGGTGGGCGCTGTGGGCGGTCTGATCGCCCTGAACGGCCTGGCTCCGCCCACGGGCACGGGCAGGCGGATCGGTGGTGGCCTGCGGGCAGCGGCGGGGCTGCTGATCTCTTCGGGGTTCTCCCATGCGCGGATCTGGCGAGCTCGCCCGACGGTGAATCGCGGCACATCCCTGGGCGTGTCGCGGGGCCGTCGCTGGACCGTGGATCGCAATGTGCACGGCGCCGTTGCGCTCCCCCATGAGCTCGCACAGGCGCCTTTGCACGCGGAGGTCCCGATCGAGGTGTCCACGGTGGCCACGGCCACGGCCACGGCCACGGCCGCGACCACGAGCGTCGCGCGCGTCGCGGCGAGCGCTCCCTCGCTCCCCAAGTTGGCGGGGCACCCAGAGTTCGGTTTCGAGCGGTGAAGCGGGACGCGATGCTCGACGGCGCATCGTACGCGACCGTGACGATCGACAGACGCCCGCTGTGGCGGATTCGCCTTGGGCACGAACTGCCCCGCTACCTGCTCTGCGCACTGTCGCTCGCGGGTCTGTCGGCGAGCGTCAGATTCGCGGTGTTTCCGCCCCGGGCCGCGGTGCCGGCGGCCGCCGTGCCGGCGCCGATATCGCTCGACCGGGCGGCCGAAGGCTACGCGGCGCTGTTCACGCGCCGCTACCTGACCTGGAGCGCCGCCGAACCACAGGCCAGTGCGCGAGCGCTCCAGTCCTTCATCGGACCGGGGATGGAATCCGCCGCCGGGCTGGAGCTTCCGCCGAGTGGACAGCAGCGGGTCGAATGGGTCGAAGTGGTACAGGAACGAGAGCCCGTTGCGGGCGAGCACGTCTACACGGTTGCCGCGCAGACGGATACCGCCGGCATGGTCTACCTGACGGTGAGCGTCATGCGCACCGCCGACGGCAGCCTGGCGCTCGCGGGCTACCCGGCCTTCGTGGGCGCCCCGGCCGCTGCTCCGGCGAAGACCGTCGGACCCCTGCGCGAAGTGGCGGATCCGGGACTCGCGACGGTCGTCGAGCGTGCGTTGCGCAACTACCTCGCGGCCTCCGATGGGGATCTGGCGGCCGACCTCACGAACGACGCCCACGTCTCGTTGCCGGCTCTCGCCTTGAACCTTGTGTCGGTGCAGCGGCTGGACTGGGCGCCCGACGGTGGTGCGGTGCTCGCGATCGTGCAGGCGCAGGACGGCCGTGGCGTCCAGTACACGCTCGCCTACGAACTGGACGTGGCCCGGGAGCAGGGCCGCTGGGAGGTCTCGGCCGTGCAGATGAACCCCGACTCATAGAGATCCGAGCGAAGGAGCCCCAATGAAGATGCACCGTTTCTGCCGTCCCGCGACCGCGCTGCTTGCTTGCGTGTGCATCGCCTCGACGCCTGCGGCGGCTCGGGCGGCCGTGGAGGCGCCAGCTCCCGCCGGTGCCCAGCAGGCGACCACGCGAGAACCGGGTGCAAGCTCGCTGGAATCCGCGGCGGCGAAGGCCGGGAGCACCGGGCGCGCGGTGGCGATGAGCTTGATCGGTCTTGCATTCGCCGTTGCAGCGACCGTCCTGGCGTTTCGCCGCGACTTCAAGGAGGCCGCGGGAGTGTTCGCCGTCGGAATCGTCTCCGTACTGCTGGCCACTCCGGCAGGTGTGAGCCTGTTGCGCGACACGGTCACGTCGTTGTTCGGGTCGCAGTGACCGAGATCCGTTCTTTCAGGAGGGTCTTCGACCTGGAGCGGCGCATCTACCGCGTCGACCGGTTGCGGCTGAACCCGGGCGGAGTGCCGGTGCGCGGGATCGTGTATTTCCTTGCCCTGACCGCCCTCAGCCTGATCGCCGGAGGCCTGCCGGTGCTCACGTCGATCGCGAGCGCACTGCCCTGGTACGTACGAGTTCTGGCTCTTCCCGGCGCGAGCGCGACGGTGCTGAGCGTGATCCACATCGAGGGTCGTCCTTTCCACCTGGCTGCGCAGGCGCTCCTGCGCCACCGGCTGCGACCGCGCGGGAGCGCGGGGGCGTGTCGATACGCGACCACACGAGGGCGCTGGTATCCGGACGAGATACTGATGCTCCCCGACGGCTCCGACGGGGGCATGCGCCGCATGCGCTACACGGGGCCGGGCGCGGTGCTGGTCACGGTCGAGCACGAGCGCACCGGGGGCGTGATCGAGCGCGAAGCGACGGGACTCGCGCGGCGGGGTCGGCGACCCGAGCTGGTCGTGCGGGAGCGGCCCGGCTCCCGAGCGCTGGAGCGAGCCCAGGTCATTTCACTCGGGCCGGGAATGCGACTGCTCGTGCGATCGACAGGCCGCGGGGCCGAGGCCAAGCGGTGAGGGCGCCGATCGCGTTCGTGTACGGCAACTGCGTGTTCGCCCAGGGCCCGGGCGACGGTTGGGCCGCCTTCGCGGTCGAGGTCGCCTCATATGCGTGGCTGAGCGAGGAGGGCAAGCGTGCCCGCTTCTTCGCTCTGTTCGGTGCTTTGGAGGCGATCGAGGCGGACGTACAGATCCTGCGCGTGTGCGGACGCTGGCAGCTCGAGGGCTACGCCCAGGCGCTGATAGGCCGGCGCGACGCGGCCTCCGGCTCACCGCAGATGCACCTCCGCGCTCGCACCAGGTACGTGGAGGAGCACCTTCAGCGCCTTGGCGGTATCGGGGAGGCGCGGCCGGCGGTGTTCCTGCTGGTGAGCCTGCGCGACCCCGAGCGCGACGTCGCCTCATACGTCTCCAGGGCCGCCGAGCAGCATCCACGGGAGTGGTGGCGAGCGCTCGGGCGGACGCTGTCGCTGCGCGACCGGCGCTTGCTGAGCGTCTCAGAGCTCGAGCGTGCGCGCGTGCGCGCCGACCAGGCGCACGCGCGTCTCGCCGAGACGCTGCCCGTCCGCGAGGCCCGTGGCGTGGAGCTGCAGTGGCTGGTGCGCAGAGCGTTCTGCCGTGGCCTGGGGGAACCGCTCGTCGATGGCCTGCACGAGCCGCGGGCGCTCGTGTTCGAGCGTAATGGGGAGGCGGTCTTGGCACCACTGGAGGGGGATGTGATGCGCTGGATGGACGGCTACGTCGAGCATCGCGGCCGCGCGCTGAGAATCGAGTCCGAGCTCGGCACGAGCTGGCAGGCGCAGTTGGTCCTGGGAGCGCTGCCAGAACGCACGCAATTTCCCGGTACGCGCGCAGAGCTGATGTTCGCGCCGCCCGAGAGCCTGCCGTTCGGCATCGATCTGTCGCTGAACGCGCGCTATCTACCCAACGAGCTTGCTCTCAGGATCGCCCGCAGGCGGATACAGGACGCCGACCAGATCGTGCGGGCGGAGTCCGACGGCGAGCAGGGAGTCTCGGACCTGGGCTACGAGCGCACCCAGGAGGCGAGAGACCTGCTGGCCTATCTGCAGGCGTCGAGCAGGCCACCGCTGCTGCGCGCGACGCTGGCGATAGCGGTCGCGGCGACCGGAGAGGAGGAGCTGGAGGAACGGGTGGAGATGTGCAGGCGGGCTTACGGGGAGATCCGCCTGCACCGGCCGCTCGGCGATCAGCTCCAGCTGTTTCTCCAGCATCTGCCCGCCCAGCGCACGAGGGTTGCCGGCTACGACGACACGCTCACCGCAGAGCAGGTCGCTGCGATGATGCCGACGGCCACCCACGCGGCCGGCTCGAGCAGTGGGTTCTACCTGGGGCACACTCTGTCCGGGTCCAGGCAGCCGGTGAGGTTCAACCTGAGGGAGGGGTCGGACAGCGACCGCAACACCACGATCCTCAGCGTGGGAGCGCTCGGATCGGGCAAGACGACGCTCGCCCAGAAGCTCAAGTACGAGGCGTTCCTGCTCGGCGCGAGGGTCGTCGACTGCGACCCGAAGGGCGATCACCGCTTCCATCTCCTGGAGGACGTGGCTGCGCATGCGGAATGTGTGACGCTGCGCCCAGACCCCGCCCTGCGCGGTGTGCTCGATCCGCTGAGGGTGGCGCCCGCCCATCTACGCCAGGACGCCGCGGTTTCGTTCCTGCGCGATCTGCTGCCGGAAAGGGCCGAGCCGGCGTGGGAGACGGCGGTGCTCGGGGCGGTCGATCGCGTGATCAGGAGCTCCCGCGAGGCCACCTGCCTCGAGGTGGTCCGTGCCCTGAAGGACGGGACCGAGACGGAGGCACAGGTCGGAAGGACGCTCGAGGTCTACGCCCGCTCGGGACTCACCCAGCTCGGGTTCGCGGACCCCGCCGTGAAGCTGGCGCCTGTCGGGCACCGTCAGGTGACCTACCTGCCGATACGCGACCTGCCCGGCCCGCAGCCGGGCATGCGGCGCTCGGAGTACTCGCAGGCCGAGCGGGTGGGGGAGCAGATCGTCCGCCTGATCGCGATGTTCGCGATGCATCTGATGAGCGCCGAGCGCGAGCGGTTGAAGCTGTTCTCATTCGACGAGGGGTGGAGGCTGCTCGGGGATCCCGTTGGCCGGACGCTGCTCGCGTCGCTGCAGCGGATGGGCCGCTCGGAGCTGGCCGTGCCGATCATCAGCACGCAGCTGGTCACCGACACGCTCGTGGGCGAACGGGAGTCGCTCGAGAATCTGGTGGGGGCGACGTTCGTCTTCGGGATGCGCTCGGAGGCCGAGGCCGGGCGCGCGCTCGCCCTGCTCGGGCTCGATCCGGAGGACCGAAGGATGCGGGCGAGCCTGCTCGAGATGGACGCCGGACGCTGCCTGTTTCGCGACCACAGTGGGCGGGTGGAGGCGATCCAGGTCGACGTGGTTCTGCCGTCGCTGCTGCGTGCCTTCTCGACCACCCCCCGAATTGGGTGAGCGCCTGAGGAGGCGGACGGCGCCGATGGCGCTGGCGCTGCTCGCGAGCGTCGCCTGGACGATGGCCGGCGACCGGCCAACCCTCGCGCTTGCCGCCGCCGCGGATTCTCCTCACGCCACCGCGGATATTCCTCACACCGCCGCGGATTCTCCTCACGCCGCCGGTTCGCCGCCGTCGCCCAGATCGCCGGGCGCCGGCGCACAGAGGGCTCCGAGCGCCCCTCCCCTCACGTCGGGCTCCTCAGTTCAGGCCGGCGCGGGCGGCGGGGAAGAAGACGGCGCCGGCTCACCCGCGGGAGAAGCCGACCCACTGGTCAGCAACGGTCTCGCCAGCCCGCTGTGCAAGGGAGCGCTCGGAGGTGGCGAACTGTCGGGCGCCGGCAGGCGCGACTGCGCGACGTCGGGGTTCGTGGCGGCACCGGCTCCGACGGGCAACTACGGGATCGACGTGCACATCGACACAGGCGTGCTCGGGCTCGGCCCGGGTGCCTTCTCGAGCATCGTGGAGGACCTGTTCGTGACGCCCGTGTGGATGGCGCTGGTTTGGGCGGTGCATGCCCTGGTGGTGATGCTCGAGTGGTGCTTCACGGTCGACGTCCTGGACAGTCGGGCGGCGGGCGGCGTCGGCAGCGGCCTGCGGAACGCGCAGGCGACCGTCACGGATCCCTGGCTCGCGACAGTCCTCGCGATCGGGTCGATCCTCGCGCTCTACAACGGACTGATCAGGCGTCGCGTCGCCGAGACGGTTGGCCAGGCGCTGGTGATGCTCGCGATGATCGCCGGGGGGATGTGGGTGATCGCCGACCCAACGGGAACGGTCGGCGCGCTCGGCGAATGGGCCAATCGCGCGAGCCTGGGCACCCTCGCGGTTGCGGCCCGCGGCACGCCGGCTGGGCCCGGGCGTGTCCTGGGGGAGAGCATGGACACGGTCTTCGCCGCTGTGATCGAAGCCCCCTGGTGCTACCTGGAGTTCGGCGACGTGGGCTGGTGTCGGGACCCAGCACGCCTGGATCCGCGCCTGCACGCGGCCGCCCTGAAGATAGCCACCGGCGATCTGGCGTGGATTGGCTGCAAGTCGAGCTTGGAGGTGTTTTCGACATGTGCGGCTCCGGGAAGTGCGCAGGCGGCGGCGCTCGAACGCAGCTCCGAGCTTCTCCGCGACGCCCGTAGCAACGGCGCGATCTTCCTGGCGCTGGCGCCAAACGGGCCGGCGCGCAACTCGATCAACGCACCCGGCTCGCTGCTGCGGACGATCTGTCAGAGCAGCGACGCGACGGGCTGCCGTGGACCGACGGCGGCACAGGCGGAGTTCCGTACGGCCGCACAGACCTGGTCGCGTGTCGGAGGGTTGCTGCTGATCGTGGCTGGCGTCCTGGGGATGATGATGCTGCTGGGCTTCATCGCCCTACGGCTGCTGGGAGCGGCGATCTTCAGCCTGCTCTATCTCCTCCTGGCTCCCGGGATGGTGCTGGCGCCGGCGCTCGGCGACAGCGGTCGGGCCGTCTTTCGCAAATGGGTGGCTCAGCTGTTGGGGGCGATCGTCTCGAAGCTCTTGTTCTCGTTCCTGCTGGGGGTCGTGCTTGGGGTCCTCGCGATCCTGGCCAGCCTGCAGGCGCTCGGCTGGTGGACGCAGTGGCTGTTGATGTCGGCGTTCGTGTGGGGCGCGTTCGCCCGCCGTCACCAGGCGCTCGGCGTCGCCGAGGGCGCTGTCGGACGGCAGACCAACGGCAACCCGCGGTCGCTCACCCGCCGTGTGGGCGACGCGTTGGCTCCCCCGCGCAGAGCGATCGGCGCGGTGCGCGCCGTGAAGAGCAGGCTGAGAAGGCAGGCGCCGAGCGTCGAGGAGCGCCAAAAGCTGGCGCAGGCCGGACTCGAGCGGGCGAAGGTGGGAATGCAGGAGCAGGCGAGGCGCACGCTCGAGCACGAGCATCGCGAGGCGAGCGCGCGGGCGCAGGCTGCGCCCGAGATCCAGCGGCGCCTGTCGGGGAAGCGCATGCAGCTCGAACGCGTTCGGCGCGAGCGCGGCAAGGCGCTGTCTGTCGGCGAGCGGCGGCGCGCGGCCGAGCTCGCTCACCGCGGAGCGCGCATCGAGGGCGAGATCGAGCGCGACCAGGAGGCCCTGAACACGGCGCGTCGGGTAACCGGCGACGGCGAGCAGTCGCTGCGCGCGGGAGGCGACGTGTACACGCGCGAGCGGCTCGAGCAGCAGGATCGCTTCCTGCAGGCCCAGGCGGCGCTGCCGGCGAGCAACCGGCTGCGCGATCGGTCGGAGAGCGGCCCGGGCGACGGTGAACGGCGTGACTACGCGGCGCTGGCCGGTCTGGTGGGATATGGGCGCGGGGAGTACGAACGCCTGGATCCCCGTGCCCGACGTGCGGCGCGCCTGGAGATCGACCGCGAGCTGGCCCTTCGCAAGGAGCTCGACGAGACCGCAGGCAATCTGTCCGCGAGCGGGGAGACGGTGCGCTTGGGGCGCCGTGAGCAGCGCCGGGCTGAGAAGACGCTCGACAGCGCCCTCCAGCAGCGGATGCGTGACGGCGGGCACAGCATGCCGGCGTCGCGCAGGGAGCGCTCGAAGCTCGACTCCTGGAGGGAGGCCGGGCGTGCGGAGCGCGGGCCGGCCTCCGATCGCTCCAGCGTGATGCGCGATGCGCACGAGGTCGCCGCGCGGCGCAAACGTCAGCTGGGCAGGGACCGGCGTTGAAGCGCCGGGCGATCGCCGTCGGTGCGGCCGCGCTCGTGCTCAGCGGGTTCCTGATCCTCGCGGCGCTCGCCGCGGCCCTCGGTGGCATGTCGCCTGCGAGTCCCGGCAGCGAAGCTCTCGGCGCCGGCGCTGACGGGGCGTCGGCCCTGGCACGGAGCGAAATTCCGCCGCAGTATCTGCGCCTGTACGAGCAAGCCGCCCAACGCTATGGCTTGGACTGGGCGATCCTTGCCGGGATCGGCAAGGTCGAGTGCGACCACGGGCGCGATCCCGATCCGTCCTGCGCCCTGGAGGGCGCGGTGAATGCCGCGGGAGCGGGCGGTCCGATGCAGTTCCTGGCCTCCACCTGGGCGAAGTACGGCGTGGACGGTGACGGCGACGGCGTGGTCGATCGATGGGATCCGGCCGATGCGATCTACTCAGCCGCCGACTACCTCCATGCCTCAGGTGCCCCCGGCGACTACCGCCAGGCGATCTTCGCGTACAACCACGCGAGCTGGTACGTGCAAGCGGTCGAAGGCTGGGCGGCGAAGTATCGCGGCGCGCCCACCGCGCCGGGCGTGTCCACCGGGCAGGCGCCCGGTGGCGGAGAAGGCGGAGACGCGGAAGGCGGGGCCGGCGGGGAAGGGGCGGACACCGCCCTCGAGGGCGAGAGCACGACGCCCGTCCGGTTCATCGCCGGCGAACGCGCCGAGCTCGCGCCCGGAGACGGACACCTCGCGCTGGTCCCAGCGGGTGTTCCGGCGAGCGTGCAGGCGATGGTCGTCGCGGGCAACGAGCTGCAGGAACTGCCCTACGGCCCGGGCGGCCATCCCGATCCGCGGGGAGCGACCGAAGAGGACTGTTCGAGCACCCTCAACTATGTGCTCTACCGCGCCGGTGTGCGTCCGATCTCTGAAATCGTCAAAGACAACCCCCTGGCACAGGACTACGTGAGCTGGGGGGAACCGGGACCCGGACGATGGGTGACCATCTACGCCACGGCGAGCCCGACTCCGCACGTTTTCGTGGTCATCGCCGGCTTGCGCCTGGATACGAGTCACGCCGGCACGGACGTCGGTCCCAACCAAGACGAAGACGGGCCGCGGTGGCGCGTCCTCGACCACATCCCCACCTGGGCGCACTGGTCTGTCCGCCACCCGCCGGGGCTGTAAGGTGGCAACCGATGGCGGAGCGGATGGTCGACTACCTGCTGATCGGCGGCGGCTTGGCGTCGGCGAACTGCGCGCGCTGGCTGCGCGATCAGGGCGCCGAGGGCGAGGTGCTGCTGGTGGGGCGCGAGCCCGACCCCCCGTACAACCGGCCCGACTGCTCCAAGGGCTACCTGCGCGGGAAGGAGAGCCGCGAGGAGCCGCTGTTCCGCCCGAACGAGTGGTGGGCCGAACAGGACATCGAGCTGTTGACCCGCACGAGCGTCACCGGGCTCGACCTGCCCTCGCGCACGGCCAAGCTCTCGACCAAGCAGGAGATCGCCTTCGAGAAGGCCCTGATCGCGACCGGCGCCAACGTGCGCAGGCTGAACGTCGAGGGGTGCGATCTGGAGCAGATCCACTACCTGCGCACGCTCGGCAACGCCGACGCGATCCGCGAGGGGGTCGAGGACGCCGAGGAGGTCGTGCTGATCGGCGGCTCCTACATCGGCTGCGAGGTCGCGGCTTCGCTGACGCTGATGGGCAAGAGCTGCACGATCGTCATGCAGGAGCAGGCCACGCTCGAACGGGGCTTTGGCGCGCGCGTGGGACGCTTCGTCCAGGAGCTGCTCGAAGGGCACGGCGTGAGGGTGCACGGCGGCGACGAGCTCGAGCGCTTCGAAGGGGACGGGGCGAAGAGCGGCCGGGTCGGCAGGGTCGTCACGCGGGCCGGCCTGGAACTGGCCGCGGATGCGGTCGTCGTGGGCGCGGGCGTGACCCCCGACGTGCAGCTCGCGCAGAGGGCCGGCCTGGAGATCGGCGAGCGCGGCGGCGTGCGCTGCTCATCGCGCCTCGAGAGCTCGGTCGCGGGGGTGTTCGCCGCGGGGGACATCTGCGAGTACGAGTCGGTCGTCCACGGCGGCGCCGCGATGCGGATCGAGCACTGGGACGTGGCGTTCAACCACGGCAAGACCGCCGCCCTGAACATGCTCGGCGGGGACGTGGCCCACGAGGAGGTGCCCTACTTCTACTCCGTGCTGGGCGACTGGGGTGAGCTGGAGTACGTCGGCCCGGCCTATGCATGGGACACCGAGATCGTGCGCGGGTCGATCGACGACGGGTCGTTCACCAACTGGTACCTCAAGGACGGCGCCGTCAAGGCCGCGCTCACGTTCGGGCGCTCGGACGACCTGGATCACGCGCGGCGCCTGCTCGCCGGCGCGGTCGTGCTGGACGAGTCCCAGCGGGCGGCCCTCGCCGACCTCGACGCCGACCTGGGCGCCGTCGGGGTTTGAGCTGGACGGCGCGCGGCCGGACCGTCCCCTGGCGCCGAGCACGCCCGCCAATTCCTCGCGGCACATCTCGGTCGGTCGGTGGAGTACGATCCGGCGTTCATACGGTCGGTGGTGAAGGGAAGCCGGTGAGAGTCCGGCGCGGACCCGCCACTGTGACCGGGGATGCCCACCGTTGCACGCCGTAGAGGCGCGCAGCCACCGATCCGCCTCCGGCGGGCTGGGAAGGCACGGAGGGGTAGGCCCGGAAGCCAGGAGACCTGCCTCCGACCGAAGCCCACAAGCCCTCGTGGAAAGGGGTTGGCTCCATGCTCTCATCTCGTCGTATACCTCTGGCGCTCTGCGCCTCGTGCCTTTCGCTGTGCGCCTTCGCGTCGACGGCCCTTGCGGCCGGCCCGGCGACCGTCACCGTCAGGGTGGAGGGGCTGAGCGAAACCAAGCTCCCGGCGACCCAGGTGACGACCACCACAGAACCGGTAGTCAAGGACGGCAAGCCCGAAGACGCCTGCCCGGGCACCAGCGCGGCAGGCGCGCTGCAGCTCGCGACGGCGGGAAGCTGGGCGGGCAGATGGTATCCCGGGGAAGTCAAGGAAGGAAAGTTCGTGGGTCTCGGCTATTCCGTCGAAACGATCGAGGGCGAGAGCTATCCGTTCGAAGGCAGCTCCTTCTGGGACCTTTGGATCAACGACAAGGCCGAAGAAGAACATGGTGTCTGCGGCGCGGAAATGCAGCCCGGCGATCAGGTGCTGCTCTTCCCCTGCCATTACGAAGAAGGCAAGGAATGTCCGAACCCGCTGGGCATCGAAGCGCCGGCCACCGCCGACGTCGATGTGCCGGTCTCGGTGACCGTGCAGAAGTACAGCGCAAGTGGGGTCGCCTCGGCGGTAGCCGGCGCGACGGTCACGGGAGGCGCGATCGTCGCCACGACCGACTCCAGCGGGCATGCCACGCTCGTGTTCACCGAACCCGGAACGGCGAGCTTGGCGGTGAGTGCGCCGGAAACAGTTCGTGTGGAGGACAAGATCTGCGTTCACCAGGGCAATGACGGCACCTGTGGCACCACACGCGCTTCCACGACCGGCTCGAGCACCTCTACGAGCAGCCGCGCGAGCGCCGGCGGAAGCGTGGCGGGATTGCAGTCCTACACCGGTCCGTACGCGCTGGTGGCGCACACGAACGGACTGATCGAGGGCCACGTCTACGGCCGCGGGCAGGCACCGCGGGTGCTCTCGGGCGGCATTCTTGCCCACAGCGTGGTCTCGTCGGTCAGCCTTGAGCTGCGCCGTGAGTACAAGGGACGCTGCCACGCCTATGACGGCACGAGGGAGCGCTTCGTCTCCGCGCGCTGTGGTCATGGCAGCTTCTTCAAGGTCTCAAGCGATGGCTCCTATTCCTACCTGCTGCCCTTCGCGCTCGCGCCCGGGCGCTACGTGCTCGACGTCCAGGCCACCGACGCCGCGGGCGATCACACGACGCTCGCCCGGGGAACGTCGAGGATCGTGTTCTATGTCCGTTAGGCCCCTCTCGTCTGTCGTGCCGGGCGCGGTCGTGGTCACGCTGGTCGTGGCCGTATCCGTGGACGCTCTGCCGGCTCGCCTCTCGGCGGCTGCGCCGAGCGTCCAGAGCATGATCGTCGGCTCCTCCGGGGCGGTGATCTCTTCGGCGCGCACGGTCACCGCGACCGCCGCCACCGCGTCGGTCGGCGGTCGCCGCTGCGCGGTCGCCCCCGCGACTCCGCTGGCCGTTCTGGCGGCGTTGCGGCGGGCCGGGGGGCCGGGATTCGCGCTGCGCGACTACGGTCGCTGCGGCGCCTCCCCGGCGAGCTCGGCCGAGCTGTTCGTGGACTCGCTGGCGGGCGAGTCCAACAGCGGACAGAACGGCTGGGAGTACAAGGTCGACGACGCCTCCGGCACGACCGGCGCGGCCGATCCGAGTGGCCCGATGGGGGACGGCCGGCGGTTGCGCGCCGGCGAGCGCGTGCTCTGGTTCTGGTGCGAGGCCTCCGGAGGCGGCTGCCAGCGCACGCTCGAAGTGGCGCCGTCCGCATCCACGGTGTCCGCCGGGCGCCCGCTGAGCGTGACCGTGACCGGCTATGAAAACGAAGGTCGCGGGGTGCCGGTCGCGGGGGCGATTGTCACGCTCGGCTCGGACTTCGCCTCGACCGGGAGCAGCGGGCGGGCGAAGCTGATCGCGCCATCCGAACCCGGCGCCTACCGGGTGAGCGCCACTCGCCGAGGTCTCGTGCCGTCGTTTCCGGAGACGATCGTGGTGAGGTGAGAGCGACGGCCCAGACCGCCTCATCCCGAGCTGCAAGCGCACGCGCCGCGTGTCGCCTGAGTCTGGCCGCTGCGCTCTGCGTCCTCTCGCTCGGCGGCTGCGGCCTTGGCGCCGGCTCGGCCCCCACAGCGGTCCAACTGCTCGTCACCCGCGACTTCGGCGCCCGCGTCCTGCGCCGGGCCGGTGCCCCGAAGGTCGTCGGCCAGGAGACCGTGATGAGCCTGCTGATGCGCAACGACGCCGTCAGCACGCGATTCGGCGGCGGCTTCGTCCAGAGCATCCAGGGTCTCTCCGGAGGTCGCCAAGCCGGGGAGCCGGTCGACTGGTTCTACTACGTCAACGGCGTCGAGGCCACCAAGGGCGCGGCCGCCACCAATGTCGATCCCGGCGATCACATCTGGTGGGACCGGCACGACTGGAGTCAGACCGAGGACGTACCCGCCGTCGTCGGGTCCTTCCCCGAGCCGTTCCTGAACGGCCTCGAAGGCAAGCGGCTGCCCGTGCGGATCGAATGCGCGGCCGTCTCCGGCTTCGCCTGCCGGACCGTGACCGCGCGGCTGCGGGCGCTCGGGGTGCCCGCGGCGATCGCCGCGATCGGCAGCAGCGGCGAGCCGGAAACGCTGCGCCTGATGGTCGGACCGTGGACGAGCGTGGGGGGCGATCTGACCGTCCACACGATCGAGAGCGGACCGCGCGCCAGCGGCGTCTACGCGCGCTTCTCCGCCGACGGGCGGACGCTCACGCTGCTCGACCAGAACGGCCGGCCGGTGCGCACCCTGCGCGCCGGCGCCGGGCTCGTCGCGGCCACGCGCAACGGCGAATCCGCGCCCGTCTGGGTGGTCGCCGGCACCGATGGCGCCGGCGTCGATCTCGCCGCCCGCGCCTTTCGGCAGACCATCCTCCAGGATCACTTCGCGGTGGCCGCTCTCTCCACGGGGTCGGTCGCCGTGCCGGAGGTGAGCCCGTGAAGCCGATGATGGGAACACGCCTCTGCTACCGCCGGCTGCCCAGTCCGCTGCACGCGACGCGCGCCGGCGTGGCAGCGCTGTGGGTGTCCGCTCTCTCCTCGGCGACGCTCATCCTCTTTCACCCGCTGGCCCTGCTCGCGCTGCTTGCGGGCGTTCTCTGCGCCGGGGTGGGAGCGGGTGTCGGCCGTCTGCTTGCGAGCTCGATGCGCACGGCCGCGATCGTGTGGCTGCCGATCGTCCTGGTGAACGTGCTCGTCTCCCGCGAAGGTCTGACAGTGTTCGCCCGGCTCGGCAACCTCGGTCCGTTCGGTCAGGGCGATTTGACCCTCGAGGCCGTTGTCTACGGTGCCGTGATCGCCGTGAAGGTGATGCTCCTGATCCTCATCACGACCCTCGCGAGTCTGGTGGTCGATCCCGACGAGATGTTGCGGATCCTCCGCAGACTGTCATTCCGCTCCGCGCTCACGGCGTCGCTGGCCACGCGCATGGTTCCGGTGCTGGCCGCTGACGCTCAACGACTCGCCGAGGCTCAGAGGACGCGGCCGCACGGTCCACCGCGCGGTGCCCGCGGCCGGGTGGCGCTGCTGCGAGCGGTGATCGGTGGTTCTCTGGATCGGGCCATGGATGTGGCCGCCACGCTCGAGGTCCGCGGCTTCGCCACCGCGCGTCGCGCACCGCGCCTCTCACGCCCCTTCTCGCGCCACGACTTCGCCTTCCTCGCCTCCGCCCTCGCAATCGTCGGCCTCGCTGTCCTCGGCAGGCTGACCGGGGCGGTCAGCTTCGGCGCGTACCCGGAAGTGCACGCTGCCATGGGTGCGAGCGCGATCGCCTTGTGTGCGGCGGTCATCCTCGCCATCCTGCTGCCGTTCGCCGATCGCAGGGGGATCGAGGTATGACTCAGCCGCTGCTGGCATTCGACCGCGTCACCTACAGCTACCCGGGAGCTGAGACCACCGCCCTGAACGAGGTCAGCATCGATATCCGACCGGGAGAGTTCTGCCTGCTCGCCGGTCTCTCCGGCCATGGCAAGTCGACGCTGCTGCGCGCGGCCTGCGGTCTCGTACCGCACTTCCACGGTGGGCATTTCGCGGGTCAGGTCACGCTCGCTGGGCTGAACACCCGCGAGCACGGTCCCGCCCGTCTGGGGGCGTTCGCCGGAGTCCTCTTCCAGGATCCCGAGACCCAGCTGGTGATGAGCACTGTGCGCGCCGAGCTCGCGCTCGCGCTGGAGAGCCGGGGCCACGGCGCCGGCGCGGTCGCCCGCGGCGTGGAGGAGGTGGCGCTCGCGCTCGGCATCGACTCGCTGTTGGATCGCTCCACGCGCGATCTCTCAGGAGGCGAGAAGCAGCGCGTGGCCCTCGGCGCGGCGCTCGCCGGCAGGCCCAGGCTGGTGCTGCTCGACGAGCCCACCTCGCAACTCGATCCGGTCGCCGGAGACGAGCTGATCGGGCTCCTGCGCAGGCTCAACCAGGAGTGGGAGACGACGATCGTGCTGGCCGAGCACCGCCTCGAGCGCTGTCTGTCGGCCGCCGATCGCGTGATTGCCCTCCAGCGGGGACGCGTTGGCTGTGACGGCGCTCCGGAGGTCTTCTTGCAGTGGGCAGCTCAGCACGCGCCGGCGCTGCAGACACCGGCCGCCAAGCTGTTCTCGCTCGCCAACCTTCACCCGGCGCCCGCTGGTGTGAGGCAGGCTCGAATGACGCTGCGCAAGCATGGCCTGCTGCCCGAGGATGACCAGCCGGCGCCATCCGGCCGCGGTCCGGCGAATGCGAGGGCGCGCCGGGCGGACAGGCGCGCGGCTGCGCTTTGGCTGAGCGGCGTGTGGCACGAGTTGCGCGACGGTCCGGCGATCCTGCGCGGCGTCACGCTGAGCGTGGCACCCGGCGAGAGCATCGCTCTGATGGGACGCAACGGTGCGGGCAAGTCGACGCTGCTGAGGCACGCCGCGGGCCTGTTGGAGCCGACGCGGGGACGGATCGAGAGCGGTGGGAGGGTCGCCCTGCTACTGCAGAACCCGGGTGACTATTTCATCCACGAGCGCGTCGCCGACGAGACCTCCTCGCAGGCTCTCCGGGCGGCGGGGCTCGAGAGGATGGCAGAGCGCAACCCGCGCGATCTCTCCGGGGGGGAGCGCCAGCGCCTGGCGCTGGCCATCGTCACCGACACGGGCGCCGGCGACGCCGCTGCGCCGCCGGCGGTGCTCGCGCTCGACGAGCCCACACGGGGTATGGACCGCCAGGCCAAGGCCGAGCTGGCCACAGAGCTGCGCCGGCGCTCGGCGCGGGGGCAGGCCGTGATCGTCGCCACCCACGACCCCGAGTTCGCCGCCGCCTGCGCCGATCGCGCGATCCTGCTCGCCGATGGGCGGGTGATCGCCGATGGTACGGCTTCCGAGCTGCTTGCGGGGGGCTGGTACTTCGCCACCGAGACCGCCCGTATTCTCGGAGGCGCGGGTGGGGCGCTGCTGCCCGAGCACGGCGCCGAGCTTCTGCGCACGCGGCCGGCGATGCCCACTGTGCACCCGACGATCTCGACTGTCTCCGGCGATCACGAGCTCCTCGGGCCGCCGGCCACGGCCATCGCTCCCGGAGTCCCACGATGAGCTGGCCGCTTGCGTCGTTTCTCATCGTCGGCCTCGTGCTGGCCGGGGGCTGGCTCGCCTATGAGCGCAGACGCCCCTCGGCCCGCATGGCGGCGGTCGTGGCGGTCATGGCGGCGCTGGCCGCGCTTGGGCGTGACGCATTTGTGGCACTCCCCGACGTCAAGCCGATCACCGCCATGACGCTGGTGGTCGGCTACGCGCTCGGGCCCCTTCCCGGATTTACCGTCGGCGCGCTCGGGATGCTGGTTTCCAACTTCATGCTCGGTCAGGGCCCCTACACGCCATGGCAGATGGCGGCGTGGGGCATGGTCGGTCTCGCGGGCGCCGCCGTCGGACGGCTCAGCCGCCGTCGCCTGGGCCGTCTGCCACTGGCTCTGGCCTGCGCCGTGTGCGCGTTCCTGGCCAAGGAGGTCATGAACCTGTACACCTGGACGCTCGGCGCGAGCCACACCCCGGCCGCCTTCCTGGCAGTGGCGAGTCAGGGACTCTCCTACGACATCACGGACACGGTCGCGAGCTTTCTCTTCGGTCTCGCGTTCGCCCCCGATCTGGCCCGTGTGCTCGCCAGGATGCGCCTGCGCATGGACGTCACGTGGGCGCAGGCGCCCGCTGCGGACGGCCAAGCCGATGAGATCGAAGGGGGGAGGGTCGGGCATCCGCTGCGACCCGCCGGGTCGGTTGGTCTGGTCCTGCTGGCCGGTGCCCTGCTGCTGACCGGTCCGCGTGCCGCCCGTGCCGAGAACACGGGCACGGGCGCTCAGCGCTCCGGCACTGTGGCCTTCGCTGCCAGCCGGGCATCCGCCGCCACGCTCGCCCGCCTGGACGTCTCCCGCGAGATCGCCTTCCTGGCCGGCGCCCAGAACGCCGACGGCGGCTTCGGCGGCGCGCGGGGGCAGGCGAGCAGCGAGCTGTACTCGGCCTGGGCGGCCATGGGCCTCGCGGCCGCCGGACGCGATCCACTGAGCGTTCGCAGCGCCGGGCACACCGTGCTCGACGCCCTGCGCGGCGAAGCGTCGAGCCTCGAAGGCGCCGGCGATCTCGAGCGCACGATCCTCGCGCTGCACGCCTGCGGGGTGTCCGTGCGCTCGCTGCCCGGCGGCGATCCGGTGAAGAGGCTGCTCGGATTCCGCGACCGCGACGGCTCGTTCTCTCACCTGAGCAACCTGACCGCCTTCGCGGTCTTCGCGTTGCGCGCCGCCGGCTACCACGCGCACGATTCGATCGTGACCGGCGCCGCCGGCTGGCTGGCCAAGCAGCAGGACCGGGACGGCGGCTTCGGCTTCGCCACCCGCGGGGGCGGCAGCGACGTCGACGACACCGCCGCCGCGCTGCAGGCCCTCGCCCAGGCCGGTGTCCGCAGCGGGCCGGTGCTCGCTCGCGCGAGTGCCTTCCTCGTCCACGCCCAGAACCCCGACGGGGGTTATCCGCAGGAGCCCGGCGGGGCGTCCAATGCCCAATCGACCGCCTGGGCGATCCAGGGTCTCGTGGCGGCCGGGCGCGACGTGAGCACGGTCACGCGGGAAGGCAGCCGCTCGCCGCTCGGCTACCTCGAGACCCTGATCGCCCCCGACGGAAGCGTGCGCTACTCGCGCACCAGCTCCCAGAGCCCTGTCTGGGTGACCGCCCAGGCCCTGACTGCGCTCGCCGAAAGGCCCTTTCCCATCGCGCCGGTCCTCGCGCGGGCGCAGGGGTCGCGATCGACCGCGCGTCGGTCTGCCGCGCGTCGATCTGCCACGCGTCGGTCGACCGCGCCGCGATCGACCGCGCCGCGATCGGCGGCGTCTGTGGCGAGCGTCGCCGGATTCGTCAAGGCGATGGGCGCTTTTCTCGCCACGCTGCTCGCGCCGATGCTCGGCTGAGCATTCAGGGCTTCTTTAGCCTCTGTCGTACCCTTGGCTTGTGAACGTCTCCGGAGCCGCCTACACCGCGGGCGCCATGCCCAGGGGGCGGACGGCCGCCCGTACGCCGCGAGCGGGCCCCGCCGGCCCTCTGGGCGTCGCCGGGCTGTGCCTGCTCGGTCTGTGGCTCGTATGGGGCATCGCCGAGCACGTGCCCGCCGCCCAGGTCCGGGATGCGCTTGCCCTCCACGACTTCACCCTGCTCAGCCGTCCCCGCCTGGATGCGGTGGGCGAAGTCCTGCTCCATCTGCTCGACCCCCTGCTGTTCGTCGCCTGGGGCGCCGTGCTCGTGCTCGTGGCCCTCGCCCGTGAGCGCCCGCGGGCAGCTCTGGCAGTCGCAGCCGTCATGGGGCTCGCCCCGCTGAGCGCCGAGACGCTCAAGCCCCTGCTCGCCCACCCCCACGTCCAGGTCGGCGCCGTGCACATCGGGTCCGCTTCCTGGCCGAGCGGCCACTCGACCGCCGCGCTCACGCTCGCGCTGTGCGCGGTGCTGGTCACGCCCCCGCGCCTGCGCCGCGGTGACGGCCGTCATCGGCGGCCTGTTCGCCGCGGCCGTCGGCTGCTGGCTGCTGATCCTCGCCTGGCACATGCCCAGCGACGTGGTCGGCGGCTATCTGGTGGCGAGCCTGTGGATGGCGCTGGCGGTGGCCGCCCTGCGCGCCGCCGAGCGCCGCTGCGCCGACTCAGCCGGAGCGGCGTGCGCGCCGGGGTCCCACAGCGGCTCAGATCGCTCACCCGAGCCCGGCTCGTCGTTGGCCGCCCGGCTGAGGATGAACAGCAGGTCCGACAGCCGGTTCAGATAGCGCACAACCTCCGGGTTGACCTCTGCGCCCACGGCGATCGTGCGGCGCTCGGCGCGCCGGCAGACCGTCCGGCAGACGTGCAGATGCGCTGACGCGGGGCTGCCGCCGGGGATCACGAACGAGCGCAGCGGCTCGAGCCTGGCGTTGACCTCATCGCACGCCCGCTCCAGCCATCCCGTGTAGTCGGGCCCCACGCGCAGGCGCCCGCGTTCGTCCTCCCCGGAGGAGGGCTCGATCTGGCGGCGCCGGCACCGACAGGTCGGCGCCGACGTCGAGCAGGTCGTTCTGTATACGTCGCAGCCACGCCGCGAGCTCGTCGGGGAGTCCCGGCTGCAAGCAGGGCCACGCCGATCGTCGCGTTGAGCTCGTCGACCGTGCCGTAGGCCTCCACTCGGGGGTGCAGCTTGGACACCCTGCTCATGTCTCCGAGATGCGTCTCCCCGCCGTCCCCGAGCTTGGTGTAGATGCGGGTCAGGTTCACGGTCACGGCCCATCGAGTGTCGCACACCGGGGGGCCGCTCATCCGTGCGATGGGATACGTTCTCGCACCTCTATGCGGATCGGAGTACCGAAGGAGACCGCGGCTGGCGAGCACCGGGTGGCGCTCGTGCCAGAGGTCGTGGCCAAGCTCAAGGCCAGAGGCCTCGACGTGCTCGTCCAGAGCGGCGCCGGCGCCGACGCGCTGCTCAGCGACGCCGCCTTCGCCGACGGCCGGCGCCCAGATCACCGAGGACGCCGCCGAGGTCTGGCGCTCGGACGTCGTGGTCACGATCGCCCCGCCCGATCCCCAGGCGATCCGCGGTCTCGGCGCCGGCTCGATCCTGATCGGCTTCCTCGCTCCGCTGACCAGCCCGCAGACCACGCGCGCGCTGGCCGAGGCGAAGGGCGACGGCCTTCGCGATGGAGGCGATTCCCCGCATCTCGCGCGCCCAGTCGATGGACGCGCTGTCCTCGCAGAGCAACGTCGCCGGCTACCGCGCGGCGCTGCTCGGCGCCGAGGAGATGGGCCGCTTCTACCCGATGCTGATGACCGCCGCGGGCACGATCCCGCCGGCGAAGGTGCTCGTCCTCGGCGTCGGCGTGGCCGGCCTGCAGGCGCTCGCGACCGCCAAGCGCCTCGGCGCGCGCACGACCGGCTACGACGTGCGCCCGGAGGTCGCCGAGCAGGTGCAATCGCTCGGCGCGCCAGTGGCTCGACCTCGGGCTGGAGGCGAGCGGCGAGGGCGGCTACGCGCGCGAGCTCACCGACGAGGAGCGCGCCCGCCAGCAGCAGGCGCTGACCGACGCGATCAAGGGCTTCGACGTCGTCATCACCACCGCGCTCGTGCCCGGCCGCCCGGCGCCGAGGCTCGTCACCGCCGAGGCGGTCGAAGGGATGAAGCCGGGCTCGGTGATCGTCGATCTCGCCGGCGAGGCCGGGGGCAACTGCGAGCTGACCGAGCCGGGCGAGACGGTCGTCCGCCACGACGTCAAGATCGTCTCGCCGCTGAACCTGCCCGCGAGCATGGCCGAGCACTCCTCGCAGCTGTTCGCCCGCAACGTGCTCGCGCTGCTCGAGCTGTTCGTCGGCGAGGACGGCGCGCTCAAGCTCGACTTCGACGACGAGATCGTCAAGGGCGCCTGCGTCGTGCGCGATGGCGAGATCGTCAACCCGGGCGCCAAGAGCGGCGGTGGAGGAGGCCGCAATGATCCTCGCGAGCGTCCTCACGACCAACCTCGCGATCCTCGTGCTGGCCGGCTTCATCGGCTTCGTGGTCATCTCCAAGGTGCCGAACACGCTGCACACGCCGCTGATGTCCGGCACCAACGCGATCCACGGCATCGTCCTGCTCGGGGGCCTCTTGATCGTGGGCCTGTCCGGCAACGGCGCCTTCAACAAGGTCATCCTCGTGATCGCCATCGCCTTCGGCACGATCAACGTCGTCGGCGGCTTCCTCGTCACCGACCGGATGCTCGAGATGTTCAAGTCGCGACCCACGCCCGGGGGGCGGGACGGTCCCGGCTCATCAAAAAGAGAAACAAGATGAGAAAGAGAAACACGATGATGGGGTGCCCCCCCAGTGACCGCCATCCCGCTCGCCACCACGTTCCTGCAGGCCCAGAGCTTCCTCGACGTCCTCTACATCGTCGCCTTCGCCCTGTTCATCCAGGGGCTGCGCGGCCTCTCCGGCCCCACGACCGCCGTGCGCGGCAACCGCATCGCCGCCGTCGGCATGGTCATCGCGGTGATCGCCACGCTGCTGAGCCGCAATGAGGGCAACTGGGGGCTGATCGTGCTCGGCGTCGCGCTCGGCACGGCCGTCGGCGTGCCCGCCGCGCGCCAGGTGAAGATGACCGCGATGCCGCAGATGGTCGCGCTGTTCAACGGCGTCGGCGGCGGCGCGGTGTTCCTGATCTCCTGGTCGGAGTTCCGTCTCACCCACGGCTACATCGGCGACCGCCACCTACATCGCGATCTTCTCGCTGTTCGCCGCGATCGTCGGCTCGGTCTCCTTCTGGGGCTCCAACATCGCCTTCGGCAAGCTCCAGGAAATCATCCCCGGCCGCCCGATCAGCGCTCGGCTCGGCCCAGCAGATCGTCAACCTCGTGCTGCTGATCCTCGCCGTCGCCGCCGGCGTGGACATCGCCGCGGGCGACGCACTCCCAGGCGATCTTCATCGGCATGCTCGTCTGCGCCGCGCTGCTCGGCAACGCCGTCGTGCTGCCGATCGGCGGCGCCGACATGCCGGTCGTGATCTCGCTGCTGAACGCCTTCACCGGCCTCTCCGCGGCGGCGACCGGGATCGCGCTGAACAACCCCGCGCTGATCGTCGCCGGGATGATCGTCGGCGCCTCCGGCTCGATCCTCACGAACCTCATGGCCGTCGCCATGAACCGCTCGATCCCCGCGATCGTCGCCGGCGGCTTCGGCGGGGGAGGCGCCGTCGAGGGCGCCAGCGGCGCCGGCGAGCACGCGGGCACGGTGCGCTCCACGAGCGCCGCCGACGCCGCGATCCAGCTCGCCTACGCCAACCGCGTCGTGATCGTCCCCGGCTACGGCATGGCCGTCGCCCAGGCCCAGCACGCCGTGCGCGAGCTGACCAAGGAGCTCGAGAAGCGCCAGGTCGAGGTCAGCTACGCGATCCACCCGGTCGCCGGGCGCATGCCCGGCCACATGAACGTGCTGCTCGCCGAGGCCGACGTGCCGTACGACCAGCTCAAGGAGATGGACGACGCCAACCCCGAGTTCCAGCGCACCGACGTCTCGCTGGTGATCGGCGCCAACGACGTCACCAACCCGGCCGCCAAGAACACGCCCTCCTCGCCGATCTACGGCATGCCGATCCTCGAGGTCGCCGACAGCCATTCGGTGATCGTGATCAAGCGCTCGATGAACCCCGGCTTCGCCGGCATCGAAAACGAGCTCTACTACGACCCCAAGACCGCGATGCTGTTCGGCGACGCCAAGTCGGCCGTCAGCGAGATCACCGCCGAGCTCGCCACAGCATCTAGCCTGCCGATCCGAGCACGCCGTCGCTCTGCGAGACTGCTCCGTGATCGAGCGCAGCCAGGCCCTCGCCGCGCTCGCGGACGACGAGTTCGACGTCGTCGTCGTCGGCGGCGGCATCACCGGCGCGGGCGTCGCCCTCGACGCGGCCACGCGCGGCTACAGCGTGGCGCTGCTCGAGCGCGCCGACTTCGCCTCCGGGACCTCCAGCCGCTCGAGCAAGCTCGTCCACGGAGGCCTGCGCTACCTGCAGAACTTCGACCTCGGGCTCGTGCGCGAGGCGCTGCTCGAGCGCCAGCTGATGGTCGCGCTCGCGCCGCACCTGGTCCGCCCGCTGCCGCTCGTCGTGCCCGCGTTCGACGGCGCCCGCCCGGACGGCTGGTGGGCGTGGGCCTGAACCTCTACGACGTGATGTCGCGTCGAGCGCTCCCGCCGGCGCTCCCGCCGCGGTGAGGCCGAGTCCTGGAGCCCCGAGCGCCACCGCGTGATCTCCGGCGAGGAGGTGATCGAGCTGCTGCCCGCGCTCGCCGCCCGCGAGCCGACCAGCGGCTACCTGTTCTACGACTGCCAGACCGACGACGTGCGCCTCGTGCTGACCGTGCTCGGCGAGGCCGAGCGCTTCGGCGCGGTCTGCGCCAACCGGCTGCGAGGTCACCGGCCTGCTCGAGCAGGACGGCCGCGCGCGCGGCGTGCAGGCGCTCGACGGCGAGAGCGGCGAGCGCTTCGAGGTGCGCGCCGCGAACGTCGTCAACGCGACCGGCGTGTGGGCCGACGAGCTGCGCCCGCAGGAGCTCCACGACGAGGCGGAGCTGCCGCGCATCCGCCCGAGCCGCGGCACGCACATCACGCTCAGTCACGAGGACCTGCCGCTGCTCGGCGGCGCGATCGTGCCCGCCGGGGGCGGGCGCTCGATCTTCGCGCTGCCGTGGCTCGGCCACAGCGCTGGTGGGCACCACCGACAACGACTACGAGGGCCCGCTCGAGCACATCAGGCCCTCCGGCGAGGACATCGACTACCTGCTGGACGCCGTCAACGCGTTCTTCGGCACCGAGCTCGGGCCCGGAGCAGCTGACCGGCGCGTTCGCCGGCGTGCGGCCGCTGATCTCCACCGGCGACCCGAAGAAGTCGGTCGACATCTCGCGCAAGGCCGAGCTGTACGAGACCTCCTCGGGGATGATCACGATCACCGGCGGCAAGCTCACGACCTGGCGGCGGATGGCCAAGATGACCGTCGACCGGCTCGTCGAGCGCGACGCCCGCGACGCGCCCTGCCGCACCCACGAGATCCCGCTCGGGCAGGCGATCGCCGTGGAGGAGCTGCCGCGCGTGGAGGGCGTCGGCGGGTGGGACCCGATCCCTACCCGGCGCTCGCCTCGCGCTACGGCCACGCCGCCCACGACGTGCTCGCGCTGGCCCGGGATGGGAGTCCGCCCAGCCCCGAGCTGGCCCAGCCGATCGTCCCCGGCCTGCCCGACCTGCTCGCCGAGGTCGTCCTGGCGGCTCGCCGCGAGCAGGCGCGCAGCATCGGCGACGTGCTGCTGCGCCGCACCCGCCTCGGGCTGCTCGCCGCCCGCGAGCTCGTCCACGAGCCGACCGACGCGCCGCCCGGCGGTCTCGAGCGCGCCGGTGCAGCGGGTGGCCGAGACACTCGCCCGGGAGCTGGGCTGGGACGCCGGGCGGCTCGCCCTCGAGCTGGAACGATTCTCCGACGAGGCCCGCGAGGAGGGGATGCCGTCGCAACGCTCCCCGGCCTGTCGCCTGCCGCGCCGCTCGATCGCCTGATCGAGCTCGGCCCCCGGGCGGGCGCGGCCTCTGGCTGATGGGCATCGTCAACGCCTCGCCGGACTCCTTCAGCGACGGCGGGCTGCTACTCGAGCCTCGAGGCCCAGCTGCAGCTCGCCGGCGAGCTGCTCGCCGCGGGCGCGGACATCCTGGACATCGGCGGCGAGTCCGCGTCCACCGGTCGCCCGCCCGTCGCGGTGGCCGAGGAGATCGAGCGCGTCGTGCCGCTCGTCGAGCGTCGTGGCCGGCGAGCTCGGGGCGATCGTGTCGGTCGACACCTACAAGCCGGCCGTCGCCCGCGCCGCGATCGCCGCCGGGGCGAGCATCGTCAACGACGTCAGCGGCCTGCGCGATCCCGCGCTGGCCGAGGTGTGCGCGCAGACGGGCGCCGCGCTCGTGGTCATGCACACCCGCGCAGCGCCCCGAGAACGCCTGCAGGACCCGGATCTCTACGACGACGTCACCGGCGAGGTGCTCGCATTCCTGACAGAGCGCATGGCGCTCGCAACGTCCGTGGGCGTGGATCGGCGAGCAGCTGATCCTCGACCCGGGCCCGGACTTCGCCAAGACGCCCGCCCAGACGATCCGCCTGCTCGGCGAGCTCGAGCGCCTGCACGAGCTCGGACGCCCGCTGCTGATGGCGGTCTCGCGCAAGGACTTCATCGGCGCGCTCACCGGCCGCCCGCCGCGCGAGCGGCTCGCCGGCACGCTCGCCGCGCTCGCCCACGGCGTGGAGCCCGGCGCGCACATCTTCCGCGTCCACGACGTCGCCGCCGCCGCCGACTTCCTCGCCGTGCGCGCGGCGCTCGCAGGCGAGCGATCGCAGACAGGCCGAGCCCCGGGCGAAGGCCGCGCTCAACCGAGCAGGGATCTGACTCTCCCCGAGGAAATGCGCTACGACCGGCTCGCCGGCGAGTAGCTCCCCGTCGACTCGTGCGTCAGACGATCGAGCCGGGCGAGTCGCTAGGCTGGACCGTTCAGGGGTGCCGGCCGCTGTCCAACGCGGCGGGACGCCAACCGCCCATCCACCACGAAGGAAGGAACACCCGATGGCCGTACTCGAGCGCTCCGAGCTGGAGGCAAGCCCCCTCGCCGACCTGCACGCGATCGCCGACCAGCTCGGCCTCGATGGCTTCAGGCGCCTGCGCAAGGCCGATCTGATCGACGCGATCCTCGGCGAGCCGTCCGGCTCTACCGCCGAGACCGAGACCGAGGCCGACGACGGCGCCGGCGCCGGCGCCGATGCCAGCGCCGACAGCGACGCCGCTGAGGAGCGCGACAGCCGTCCCCGCAGGCGCCGCTCCCTGCGCTCGCGCCGCTCGGGCTCCTCGGCGAAAGCGCCCGCAGAGGACGAAGCCGGCGGCGAGCGCGGCGGCCGATCGGCAGGCAGTCGGGATGACAGCGGGCAGGCTGAGGGTGCGGAGCCAACCGGCGACGCCGTCGGTCGCATCGCCGCGGGCGTGGTCGAGCTGCTCGGCAACGGCTCGGCCTTCCTGCGCGTCTCACCGCCCGAGCCCTCCGATGAGGACGTCTACATCTCCGCCGCCCAGGTGCGCCGCTGCGAGCTCGTCTCCGGCGACCGGGTGACCGGGCCGGTGCGCACGCCCCGCCGCTCCGAGCGCTACCCGTCGCTGGTCCGCATCGACACGATCAACGGCGTGTCTGCCGACGCCGTCTCGGACGGCTCCCGCTACGAGGACCTGCCCGTGGCCTGGCCGAGCGAGCGGCTCGCGCTGGACTCCCAGGACCCGACGCTCGAGGCGATCGAGTGGCTCACGCCGCTCGGACGCGGCTCGCGCGCGGTGATCGTGGGAGCCCGCCACGCCGGCAAGACCGAGACGCTGCGCCGGCTGCTGGACGCCGTTCACGGTCACGAGGAGCTCTCGAGGTGAGCCTCGTGCTCGCCGGCGCGAGGCCCGAGGAGATCGTCCAGTGGCAGGACGGGCCGGTGGCGCCCGCGGCGGCGCTCAACTTCGCGGCCTCCGCCGACTCTCAGGACCAGGCGGTCGAGCGCGCCATCGATGCCGCCAAGCGGGTGGCCTCGCGCGGCGGCGACGCGCTCGTGCTGATCGACAGCCTCGACGGCCTGCATCCGCACGCCGCCCGCAAGGCGCTCGCCGCCGCCCGCAACCTGCGCGACGGCGGCTCGCTGACCGTCGATCGCGACCGCCACCCAGCCGCTCGGCGGCGAGACCACGGTGATCGCGCTCGACGCAGCGCTCACCTCGACCGGCCGCCAACCGATCCTCGACCTCCTCGCCAGCGGCACGCTCAAGCCCGAGCTGCTCGTCGGAGACGATGGCGCCGAGGCGATCACCAAGGCGCGAAGGACGGCGGTCGAGGCAGCGTAACTACGCAACAGACGGCAGCGCGCCGGCCAGCTAGCGTCTGTAGGCGACGCGGCCCCAGGAGGGCTCGGGCGCCAGCTCGATCGGCTCGCCACCGGTGGCCGAGCGCGGATCGGCTGACTGCACGTAGACGAAGCTGCCGCTCTGTTCGTCGAATGCGACCCCGAGCTCGCCCTCGTTGACGCGCTGGTCCAGCCAGGCGCCCCGGAAGACGAGGCGGCGCAGCCAGTGCACCAGCGAGCGCTCGGCCGGTCCCACCAGCTCGGGCCAGCAGTCGTTGACGTGTTCGCCCAGCCCCGAGGCCGGGTCGAGGATCTCGCCGTTGACAGCCAGGTTGACGAGGTCTTCGAGCTCCTCGTCGCCCAGGCGCCCGCCGACGAAGCCGAGCTTCAGCGCCGCCTGCTCGCAGCGCTCGGCGAAGTCGTCCTCGTTGAACGTGAAGCGAAGCTCGCCGTATTCGAGGACGAAGTCCTCTCCCGAGTCGTAGTTTCCGCGTCGTGCCGTTTCCATATCCATGACCTGGGTTGATTGGAGCCCGCGCCCCCAGCCCGTCGGGATCATACGGCGCGTTCCTGCTCGGGCAGTCGTGATGAATGGGATTTTGCATCCCGCCGGCGGACGGGCACCTGTACGCTCCACGGCCGATGGCACGCCTCTCAGAACACGGGCTGCGCAAGTCCGTCGGCGTCTCCGGAATGTTCGCGACCGCCTACGGCAACGTCGGCTCCTCGATCTACTACGCCCTCGGACTCGTCGCCGCCCACGCGCTCGGCCTGACCCCGCTCGTATTCGTGTTCGCCGGAGGGCTGTTCGCCCTCACGGCAAAAACCTACGCCGAGGGCGCCTCGATGTTCCCCGAAGCCGGCGGCTCCTCGTCCTTCGCGCGCCACGCCTTCAACGACGTCGTCTCCTTCTTCGCCGGCTGGGCGCTCAGCCTCGACTACATCCTCACGATCGCCATCTCGGCGTTCTTCGTGCCCCACTACCTGAGCGCGTTCCCCGGACTCGGCGCGCTCAACCACAACCCCGACGACATCTTCGGCGGGCTGATCGTGGTGGTCCTGCTCGCCGCCCTGAACATCCGCGGCCTGGGCGAGTCCGCGAAGCTCAACTTCGTCCTTGCGATCCTGGATCTGAGCACCCAGATCCTGCTCGTCTGCGTCGGCGCCGTGCTCGTGCTGAATCCCTCGCTGCTGATCCACCAGGTGCACCTCGGAAACGTGCCCAGCTGGAGGGAACTGATCTTCGCCCTGTCTCTGGCGATGCTCGCCTACACGGGCATCGAGACCGTCGCCAACATGGCCGAGGAGTCGCGGGATCCCGGCGTGCAGGTGCCCAAGGCCGTCAACCTCGTTGTCCTGGCCGTCCTGGGGGTCTATGCGGGCATCTCCGTCGTCGCCCTCTCGGCGCTGCCGATCGTCCACCACGGCGTCGGCTACAGCCCGGCGCTGCACGAGACGTTCAACACGCCGGGCTACGCCACTGAGCTCGGCAAGTTCTTCGAAAACGACCCCGTGCTCGGGATCATCTCCCGGCTGGGCCTGCACGGGACCGTTCTCAAACTCGCGCGCTACTACGTCGGGCATCCTGGCGGCCACGATCCTGTTCATCGCCACCAACGCCGGGCATGATCGGGATTTCGCGCCTGTCCTGGTCGCTGTCCGAACACCGCCAGCTGCCGCAGCTGTTCTCGCGGCTGCACTCCAGGTACCGCACCCCCTGGTTCACGCTCGTGTTCTTCTCGATGCTCGCCAGCACCCTGATCATCTACGGCAACACCGAAGTGCTCGGCAACCTCTACTCGTTCGGGGCGATGCTGTCCTTCACCACCGCGCACGCCGCCATCGTGGCGCTGCGGGTGAAGGATCCCGACCGCGAGCGGCCATACAAAACGCCGTGGGGTATGCGGGTGGGCGGCCACACGATCCCGATGACAGCCGTGATCGGGGGCATCGGCACGGCGGCCGCGTGGGTCGCCGTCACCGTGCTGCACACCGAGGCCCGCATCGTCGGCATCCCCTGGATGATCGTCGGGATGGCCGGCTACTTCTACTACCGCAAGCGCCAGGGCCTCGATCCCCGCAAGTCCTACCGCATCCCCCGTGCCGAGCGCCCCGCCGACTTCGAGGAGCTCGAGTACAAGACCGCGCTCGTGCCGATCTTCGGCGATGACGTCAGCGCCTCGGCGCTGGCCAGCGCCGCCAAGCTGATCGGCGAGGAAGGGGTCGTCTATGCCATCTACGTCCTGCCCGTGCCCAGTCAGCTCTCGCTGGAGTCCGGCCTGGAGGAGGAGGAGGCGCACGGTCGCTCGGTGCTCGAGAGCGCGCGCATCCAGGCGCGGAGGGCGGGAATCAAGATCCACACCGGGCTGATCCGCACGCGCAACCCGGGCTCGGCCCTGGTCGAGGAAGCCGAACGGGTGGGCTCGGACGTCATCTACTGGTCGACCATCCACGCGCCCGCGGGCGAGAAGCGAATCGGCCCGACCGCCACGTACCTGCTCGCCAAGCGCCCCTGCAGGGTGATCATCGAGACCGAGAACCCGCCCGAGCGGCGGTTGCCCGAGCGCGTGCCCGCGCCGGTCTGAGCGCCTGGGCTCCTATTCGGCGGCGATCGCCGCGCGCAGCGCCTGCTCGAGTCGCGGGTACTGGAACTGGTAGCCGAGCACCAGCGGTTTGGCGGGCACGACCCGTGCGCCCGTGGTCACGATCTTGGCCATCTCACCGTAGAGCAGGTGCATCGCGAGCCCCGGCACGGGCAACAGCGCGGGCCGACCCAGCACGCGGCCGAGCGTGCGCGAGAAGCCGCGATTGCAGACCGGTTCCGGCGCGGTCGCGTTGATCGGGCCGCGCCAGCGCTCGTCCTGGAGCGCCGCGGTGATCATCCCGATCACGTCATCCTTGTGGATCCAGGAGATGTACTGACGCCCGCCGGCCACGGGACCACCCACGCCCATCCTGAACGGGGGCAGCATCTTCCCGAGCGCCCCACCCGCTCGATCGAGGACCACGCCGGTGCGCACCTGCACGACGCGCAGACCCAGCTCGCAGGCATCCTGCGCCGCGGCCTCCCACTCCGCGCACACCTGTGCCAGGAAGTCGCTCCCGGGCGGCGCGTCCTCGTCGAGGGGCTCCTCGCCGTGGGGACCGTAGTAGCCGATCGCCGAGGCGCTGATCAGCGTGCCCGGACGGGGCTCCGCGCGGGCGATGCCCTCGAGGAGGTTGCGGGTGCCGGTCAAGCGGCTCTCGCGGATCGCCCGCTTGGCCTTCGCCGTCCAGCGCTGGGCGACGTTCTCACCCGCCAGATGCACCACCGCGTCGCGTCCCGAGAGCGCATCGACGGGCGCCGGCTCGCCGCCGAGCTCCCAGCGCAGCGCCTGCGCGGGAGTCGACCCGCCCGCGCGCAGCGCTGAGCGCGCGCGCTCTGGATCGCGCGTCAGGATCGTCACCTCATGACCGCCCGCCCGCAGGCTCTCTGTCAGCCCGCGTCCTATCAACCCCGTGGCGCCGGTGATCGTCACCCGCACGGCGCCGGGCTCCCCGGGCTCACACGCGCCCGTCGCCGGCCTGGGCGCCCGCGGCCATGCCGGTGATGGTGTCGCCCTGGGCGAAGCCGACCTCCTGGCCGGCGAGGGCCTCGCCTGCCGCCCGCGCCTGCTCGGCGACGGCCGCAGCCACCGCCGGGGCGACCTCGCGGTTGAAGACCGAGGGGATGATGTAGTCCTCGCGCAGCTCGCTGTCGTCCACGATCGTCGCGATCGCATGGGCTGCTGCCATCTTCATCTCCTCGGTGATCGCCGGCGCGCGCACGTCCAGCGCGCCGCGGAAGATTCCCGGGAAGCACAGCACGTTGTTGATCTGGTTGGGATAGTCCGAGCGTCCCGTCGCCATGATCCGCACGTACGGGGCGGCCTCCTCCGGATTGACCTCGGGGTTGGGGTTGGCCATCGCGAAGACCATCGCGTCCTTGCCCATCCGCGCGAGCGCCTCGGGCGGCATCGCCCGTGCTCCGGAGACCCCGATCAACAGGTCCATGCCGTCGATCACCTCAGCCGGCGCGCCCGAGCGGCAGTCCGGGTTGGTGACCTCCGCGAACCAGCGCTTGGCCGCGTTCATCGTCTCGTACAGGTAGTCCTCGCGCTGGACGTGCAGCGTCCCGCGGGAGTCCGCTCCGATGATGTGACGGACGCCCGCCGCGCGCAGGATCTTCGCCACCGCGATCCCCGCGGCGCCGAGGCCGATGATCAGCACGTTCAGGTCCTCCAGGTTCCGGCCGGTCAGCTTGACGGCGTTCAGCAGCGCCGCCATCACGACCACCGCGGTGCCGTGCTGGTCGTCGTGGAAGACGGGGATGTCGAGCTGTTGCTGCAACTGCTCCTCGATCTCGAAACAGCGCGGCGCCGAGATGTCCTCGAGGTTGATCCCGCCGAACGCCGGCGCGATCAGCTTCACCGTTCGCACGATCTCCTGGGGATCGGTGCTCTGCAGGCAGATGGGGAACGCGTCGACGCCGCCGAACTCCTTGAACAGGCAGCACTTGCCCTCCATCACGGGCATCGCCGCGCGCGGTCCGATGTCGCCCAGCCCGAGCACCGCGGTGCCGTCGGAGACGACCGCCACGGTGTTGCGCTTGATCGTGTACTGGAACGCCTTGTCCTCGTCCTCGGCGATCGCCAGGCACACGCGTGCGACGCCCGGGGTGTAGGCCATCGAGAGATCGTCGCGCGTCTTCAGCGGATGCTTGTTGTGCTGTTCGATCTTGCCCCCGACGTGCAGCAGGAAGGTGCGGTCGGTGGTGTCGATGACCTCGGCGCCCGCCACGGTGTCGATCGCGGCCAGGATCTCCCGCCAGTGGTCCTGTCCGTAGGCGTCGACGACGATGTCGCGCAGGCTGTGGTTCGCGTCGGTCTCGACCACGTCGACCGCCCCGACCAGGCCGCCGGCCTCGCCGATCGCGCTCGTGAGGAGGCCGAGGATGCCCTGGGAATCCGCGAGCTTGACGCGGATCGTGAGACGGTATTGCGCGCTTGGGGTTGCGCTCACTGGGAGGACTCCTCGGTCGTTGGCGGCACCGGATGTTAGGAGGTATGCGATCGCGTGGCCCGGCTCGTAGAGTGCTCGGTCGTGAACGCCAAGCGGCGACTGTTCCTGATCGATGGCCCGAGCCTCGTCTACCGCGCGTTCTACGCGCTGCCCGAGTCGATCTCGACCTCAACCGGCGTGCCGACCAACGCGATCTTCGGGTTCGCCTCGATGCTCGTCAAGATCGTGACCGAGTACGGCGTCTGTCCCACGGTCGTCGCGTGGGACGCGGGCACCTCGGGACGCACCGAGCTGTTCGCCGAGTACAAGGCCCAGCGTCGCTCGCGCCCGGATCTGCTCAAGCAGCAGTGGCCTGCCATGGAACCGCTGGTCGAGGCCTTCGGCTACCGCAACGTGCGGGTGGAGGGCTATGAGGCCGACGATGTGATCGCCTCGCTCGCCGAGCGGGCTCTGTAAGACCAGACCGCCGGTGCCGGTGACGATCGTGACCGGCGACCGCGATGTCTTCCAGCTGATCGACCCGGCCGGCCTGGTCAATGTCATGGCCACCGCGCGGGGCATCACCGACACGAAGATCTACGACCGTCAGGCCGTGATCGACCGCTATGGCATTCCGCCCGAGCTGATCCCCGACTTCTACGGTCTCAAGGGGGACACCTCCGACAACATTCCCGGCATTCCCGGCATCGGCGACAAGACCGCCAGCGAGCTCATTCAGAGTTTCGGATCGCTCGAGGAGGTGCTCGCCCGCGTCGATGACGTCAAAGGGGCAAAGCGCAAACAGAACCTGATCGAGCACGCCGAAGGTGCCCGTGTGTCCAAGCGGCTGGCCACGGTGCAGCGCGACCTGGACGTCGACTTCGACATCGCCGTCGAGGCCGCCCGCGAGCCCGACCGCTCGCGCGTCAGAGAGGTCTTCCGCGAGTACGAGTTGCGCGACCCGCTTCGCCGCCTGGAGGAGGCGCTCGGCGATCCCGAGGTGGCGGCGCCCGCGCCATCTGCCCAGGTCACGCTCACGGCGCGTCTGCGCTCCGGCTCGCCGCAGGACATCGCGGGCCTCGGCGGCGCGCAGAGCGAGCTCCACGTGGTGGCGCGCGCGAACGAGGCTCCCGAGGGCGCGCTGTTTGCCGAGGGCGCTCCGTGGCGCTTTGCCGTCGCCGTCGACGGGCAGGTCTGGGCCGGGGACTGCGCCGGAGGAGAGGAGGTGGCCGCGGCCTGCCTGAAGCGGCCGGTGGTCGCACACGACGCCAAGGCTCTGGGCATGGTGCCGCCGGGACTCACCCACGACACGCTGCTCGGCGCCTATCTGCTCGAGCCGGCGCGGCGTGGCTATCCCTTCGCGGAGCTGTGTGAGGAGCGGGGCCTCGCCAGCGACCTGGAGGACCCGCTGGCGGGCGACGCGGTCCTGCTGGGCGCGCTGGCCGACTGGCAGCGCGAGCAGATCGCCGAGCGGGGTCTGCAGGCGCTGATGGACGAGGTCGAGCTGCCGCTGGTGGCCGTCCTGCGCGACATGGAGAAGCTCGGTGTGCGCCTGAACCTCGAGCGTTTGGCCGAGATAACCGAGCGCGTGCGCCAGGAGATCGACACGCTCGAACGCGAGATATTCGCCCTCGCCGGGACCGAGTTCCTGATCGCCTCGCCCCAGCAGCTCGGGGAGGTCCTCTTCGAGAAGCTCGGCCTGTCGCGCAAGCGCCGCGGCAAGACCGGCTTCTCAACCGACGCGCGCGTGCTGCAGGCGATTCGCTGCGAGCACGAGATCATCCCCAAGATCGAGCGCTGGCGGGAGCTCTCGACGCTGATCAAGACCTACCTGGACGTCCTGCCGGCGCTGGTCGACGAGGGCTCGCGAATCCACACCACGTTCCTGCAGGCGGTCGCGCAGACCGGCCGGCTGTCGAGCACCAACCCGAACATGCAGAACGTCCCGATCCGCACGCCGCTCGGCCGCGAGATCCGCGGTTGCTTCGAGGCCGAGCTGAGGGCGAGCCTGATCTCGGCCGACTACTCCCAGATCGAGTTGCGTGTGCTCGCCCACGCGGCCGACGAGCCGGCCCTGAAGGAGATCTTCAGGCGCGGCGAGGACGTGCACACGGCGACCGCCTCCCAGGTCTTCGCCGTGGCCGGGAATGACATCGATCCGGGGATGCGCTCCAAGGCCAAGATGATCAACTACGGCATCGTCTACGGTCTCTCTGACTTCGGCCTGGCCGACCGCCTGAACATCCCGCGCGAGGAGGCCAAGGAGTTCATCGACGCCTATCTCGAGCGCTTCCCGCGGGTGGCCGCGTTCATGGCCGCGACGATCGAGCAGGCCAAGCAGGAGGGCTATGTCAAGACGCTCTGGGGTCGCCGGCGCCAGATCCCGGAGCTGCGCGCCCGCAACTACCAGGTGCGGATGCTCGGCGAGCGCCTGGCCGTCAACACGGTCATCCAGGGCACCGCCGCGGACGTCATCAAGCTCGCGATGGTCCGGTGCCACCGAGCGCTCGCGGAGTCCGAGCTGCAGACGCGCCTGCTGCTGACGATCCACGACGAGCTGCTCTTCGAAGGGCCGCCCGATGACGTCGCGGCCGCACGCGAGCTGATCGAGCGGGAGATGGTCGGTGTGTGGGAGCCGCGTGAGCCGCCGATGGCCGTCGACATCGGCGTCGGGCGCAACTGGATGGAGGCGAAGTGAGTGATCGAGGCCAAGTGAGCAAGTGGCGGCGGTGGGCGCGATGAGCCGCGGGCTGGCGGTGCTGGTTGGTGTGGGCGCCGGCTGCCTGGTGGGCATGCAGGCGCCGATCAACTCGCGGCTGGGCAAGAGCGTGGGGAGCGTACAGGCGGCCATGTTCTCGTTTGCGATCGGGACGGCCGTGCTGCTCGTGATCGCCGCGTTCGCCCACGGCGGGCTCGGCGATCTTGGCAAGTTCGGCCGGGCGCCCTGGTGGGCGCTCGTCGGCGGCCTGCTCGGCGCGGTGTACGTGACGGTCGCGTTGGTCGCCGTGCGCACGCTCGGGGCGAGCGGCCTGACCGCCGTGGTCATCGCCGGACAGCTCGCCATCTCGGTCGCGATCGACCGCTTCGGCCTGCTCGGCCTGGCCAAGCAGCACATCGACGCCCCGCGCATCGTGGGGCTCGTGTTGCTCGTGGCCGGGGTGGTCCTGGTGGTGCGCCGCTGATTGCCAATAGGTCAGATACATTCCGTGCTACACTGGATCTGTGGAGCACTGATGACCAACCTGACCCTTACAATCGACGACGAGCTGCTGAAGCGGGCGCGAATCCGGGCCCTCGAACAAGACACGTCGGTGAACGCGCTCGTCCGCGAGTATCTCGAAGGGCTCGCCGGTCAAGCCAAGACGCAGGACGCCATCAGAGCCGTCCTCGACTTGGCCAAGCGCGGCGACGCAGGCAGTGGCCCGGACGGACGCACGTGGACGCGCGAGGAGTTGTATGAGCGTTGACAGGGCGTTTCTGGACACCAACGTCCTCGTCTATCTCTTCGACCACGACGAACCCGTAAAGACACAGCGCGCCAAGGATCTCCTCGAGCGGGCCAAGCCGGGCGAGCTCGTGCTCAGTGCGCAGGTGCTGAGCGAGTTCTACGTCGTCGTCACTCGCAAGCTCAAACGGCCACTCGATACTGCCACGGCCGCGCAGGCGGTCGACTGGCTCAGCCTGCTGCGGGTCGTCCCGCTCGACCCCGCGCTCGTCAGAGCTGCGATCCAGACCAGCCGATCGGCACAGATCTCCTACTGGGACGCCCTGATCGTCGCCTCCGCCGGAGCAGGCGGTTGCGAGCGCCTGCTCTCAGAGGACCTGAACGACGGTCAGCTCATCGGCTCTGTCCGCGTCCAGAATCCGTTCCGCGAACGTCCCGCCTAGTAGTAGTAGGCCCGCGAGGAAGAGCCTGGTCCCACGAGGAAGGCCCTCACGCCGAGGCGATCGCCTCGGACTCGGAGGCGGTGTCGGGCGCTCGCTCGGGCACAACGCAGACCAGTCCCTCGCTGAAGCCCGCGGGCGTCATGTCGAAGGCGCTGTTGAAACGCGCGCGCATGTTCTCCAGGGCGATCACGTTGGTCAGCTCGACCATCTGGCGCTCGTCGAAGTGCTCGCGCATGGCCGCGAACAGCTCGTCGGTCACGCCCGTCGGCGTGCCGCTCATCGCGCTCGCGTAGTCGAGCACCAGCCGCTCGAGCTCGCTGAACTCGAGGCTCTCGCGGTAGCGCGGCAGCGCGAGCAGCTGCTGCTCGGTGACTCCCGCTTCGAGTGCCAGCGACGAGGCGATGTCGCAGCAGAACTCACAGTTGACCAACGCCGCCGCCCGCGTCTCGGCGAGCACCTTCAGGCGCTCATCGACATGCCTTTGCTTGCCGGTCGCCTGCTCGAAGCACCCGTAGCCGATCAACAGCCCGGGCGCGTGCGCGTAGACGGCGACAGGGTCGACGTCGCGGCCCAGCCGGCGTCGCGAGAGCCGGTAGATGAGCCGCACGAGCGGGCCGGCAGCGCGAGCGGGAACACTGTCGATTCTGGTCATCGCTGGACCTCCAGGGGTCGCATTGACTCGCGCGCCAGCCACACCAACGCGAGGCTGGCGAGCGCGAGGGATATGAAGTCTGCCGGGCCTAGCCAGTACGGATGGGCCGCACCGATGTCCGCCAGATGGTTGATCGCGTGGAGCACGAACTGGAGCGCCACGCAGCACAGGATCGGAGTACGCCACTGCACCCGCCTGTAGGCGATCACGAGCGCGACGCCGAAGGCCGCGTTGTAAGTCGCGGTGTCGCGCAGGTAGTGGTCGTTCCGCACGCCGAACGGACCGATGTCGGTGAAGAACACGTGGGGCATGAGGACCATCAGCGCGGCGATCACGAAGTGATAGGCGGCGAAGGCGATCAAACCCACACGGACGGTCGACATGGCGCTACCCTACCCCGATGGTGGTGCCCAAACAATGACCAGTCAAGTGATGGAAAAGGGTACCAGTTATGGCCCCGAGCTGCTGATCCAACTTCGCGGCGGCAGGCGTCGTGCGCAGCTCGAGGACCGCCTGCGCGAGCTGGTACGCGACGGGACGCTGCAGGCCGGCATCCGCCTGCCGTCCTCGCGCGCGCTGGCCGACGATCTCGCGGTCTCCCGCCGGCTGGTCGTCGAGGCCTACGCCCAGCTGCTCGCCGAGGGCTACCTGGTGGCGCGTCGAGGGGCGGGCACGTATGTCGCGGACACCGCCGGCGTGGCCGACGGCGTCTCCTCGCGCCCACAGCCCCCGGTGGCGCTCTTCGACTTCTTCCCCGGCGCTCCCGACCTGGCCTCGTTTCCGCGGGCGCTGTGGTCGCGCGCCCTGCGCGACGTGCTGCGCTCGGCGCCGCCCAGCGTGTTCGCCTACCCGGAGGTTCGGGGGGCGCTGGAGCTGCGTCGCGGGCTGGTCGCCTACCTGAGGCGCGTGCGCGGCGTGGTCGCCGAGCCGGATTCGATCGTGATCTGCGCGGGCGCCACCCAGGGCCTCGCCCTGCTCGGGCGGGCGCTCGTGCGCCGCGGGGTCGAGGCGATCGCCGTGGAGGACCCGGGTTTGCCCCCGCACCGCGCCGTGCTCGCCTACGCCGGGCTTCAGGTGCACAGTGCGCCCGTCGACGAGGAGGGTCTCGATGTGGGCACTCTGAGCGCACCCGCGGTCCTTGCCACGCCGGCGCACCAGTGCCCCACGGGGGTGGTGCTCTCGCCCGGGCGTCGCGGCGCGCTGATCCAATGGGCCCGCGCCGGCGGGCTGGTCATCGAGGACGATTACGACGCCGAGTTTCGCTACGACCGTGCGCCCCTGGGAGCCCTCCAGGGCCTGGCGCCCGAACGCGTCGCCTATCTCGGGACCGCCTCCAAGACGCTCGCTCCGGGGCTACGGCTCGCCTGGCTGGTGGTGCCGGCGTGGCTGCTCGGCAGCGTCCTCGAGGCCAAGCTCCTCGACGACCTCGGCTCTCCCACCATCGAGCAGCTCGCGCTCGCGCGGCTGCTCGACACGGCCGCATACGATCGCCATCTGCGCAAGGCACGGCGGCGCAACCGCGACCGCCGCGACGCACTCATCGCAGCCGTCGCCAGGGATCTGCCGGCCGCGCGTATCGGCGGCATCTCCGCCGGCCTGCACGCGCTCGTTCGACTGCCTCGGCAGGTGGACGTGCAGCGCCTGCTCACGCTTGCCGCCGAGCGTTCGCTGGGGGTGTATCCGCTGGCGGTCCACCAGGTCGAGGCTCCCCCCGAGACCGATGCGCTCGTGCTGGGATACGCAAACCTGTCGGAGCCGGCGATCGAAGAGGGCATCCGCAGGTTGGCCGAGGTCCTCGACGAGCTTTGAAGAGGAGAGGAGATCATGCCCGACCAGCTCCCATCGACTGCCACGCCCCCTCCCATTGACCGTCGTGGTGTGCGGGCGGTGCCCGGCAGGCGGCTCCCCGCCGCGCTGCCCCTGGCTCGCCTGGCCGCCCGGAACGCTCCCCGGGGCGCTCGCCGGATCGCCGAGGCGCCTCGCACGGGCGCCCTGGAGGAGGTCATCGGGTGCAAACGCGCGCTGCTCGTGACCTACCGGCGCGACGGCAGGGCCGTGCCGACGCCCGTATGGGCGGCGCATGCGGGTGGAGCTCTGTATGTGCGCTCGGAGAGAGGCTCGGGCAAGATCAAGCGCCTCGCGCGCGACCCACGCATGCTCGTCGCTCCCTGCACCTCGCGGGGCAAGCCGCTCGGCGCGCCCTTCGAGGCCAGCGCGCGGGTGCTCGCGCTCGATGAGGAGCCCATCGCCGAGCGCGCGCTCGCGACCCGCTACGGACTCGGCCGCGAGCTCTTCGAGCGCTCCATGGATCTGATGCGCGTGGACATGTGTTACCTGGAGATCACCCCCGGGGGGTGGGGTGGTCCGGCGGCAGATTCGATCTGATTTCTCTGATAAACTGTGGTCATGGTCCGAATGAGCGCAACTGAGGTCGCAAGGAACTTCTCGGCGGTCATCAACCGCGTAGGCGCGGGCGAGGAGATCGAGATTGTGCGCAACGGTGCGCCCGTCGCCGAGCTGCGCCGGCCGTCGCGGCCACGGAGACTCAAGGGCGAGGCTTGGCGGACGTTCATCGGCGGCCTGCCCGCCATCGACGAGGACTTCGCCCAAGATGTGCGGGAGGTGCGCCAGAGCGTTGGGCCTCCCGTAAACAAGTGGCCGGCTGGCTGATCGATACTTCGGTTCTCATCGATGCCGAGCGTGACGGAGGAGCGCTCGCGCGGGTCCCCGAGGACGATGAGCACTCGATCAGCGTGATCACGGTGAGCGAGCTGCTGCACGGCGTTCATCGAGCCGGCGACCGCGCTCGTCGGACGCGGCGTCAGGCCTTCGTCGAGCAGGTGCTCGCCGAATTGGAGACCCTCCCCGCCACCCTGGAGGTGGCGCGGATCCATGCGGAGGTATCGGCGGAGCTCGAAGCCGCGGGTGAAGTCATTGGCACGCACGACCTCTGGATCGCCGCCACGGCGCTCGCCCATGGCATGGCGATAGCGACGACGAACGCACGTGAGTTCGAGCGCGTGCCCGGACTCGACGTGCTTGCACTGTGACTGTGCTGAGCCCTCAGGAGGCCACGGCCGCTGCCAGCGACTTCCTCCGCCGGGGCCTGTGGAGCAGTCCCGCCTCGACGAACGACGGCGGGGCGATGGCCAGGTAATGCTCGAACGCCCATTTCGTCACCCGGCGGCTCTCGAATCCGCGGACGACGGCGGTCATGGCGCGGCTCGGTGTGAGCTGGCCGACGGCCCGCTGGACGTTCAACAGCCAGCGGTATTTGCGGGCGTGGGAATCCGAGAAGGCTCCATAGCGCGCGAGCGCCTGCTCGCGCGTGCGCTGCCCGTCCAGCACCGCGCGCAGCTCCCGTCCGCAGGCCAGGCCGAAGTACAGGGCCGTGCGGATGCCCTCGGCGGTCAGCGGGAGACAGTGCCCGGCCGAGTCGCCGGCCAGGAAGATCCCATCCTCGGTCGCCTCGCGCAGCTGATGGGGGATCCAGTTGCCCTGGTAGCCGTCCGGCGGTAGGCCCAGCTCGCCCGCGAGCCTGACCGTCGGCTCCTTGACGTGGTGGGAGGGCCAGAAGGAGCCCACGCCGACACGCAGCTCATCGCGCGCGGGAAAGCTCCAGCCGTAGCCGGCGCGGATGCAGCTCGGGTCGAGCCACAGCTGCATCTCCTCGCCGCGACCCTCCGGATGGACCTCCAGGCCGCGTGACATGCGGGCGTTCGGGGGCCGGATGGGAGCGCCGTTGGACAGCACCCGCCGCCAGCCGAGCGCGTCGACGATCAACGGCGCCCGCAGCTCGCCGCGATCGGTGTGCACGGTGAACCCGTCGCGGCCGGTGACCGTGGCCGTCTCGAGCTCGAGCTCCGGACCGGGGTGCGCCTGCTCCCACATCTCGGCGCAGAGCTCGCGGTAGTCGAACGTGGAGAACGACCACGGCAGCGGCCAGCGCGAGGTGTGGAAGGGAGTGTGGACGACCAGCTCGCGGAAGCTCTGGCGCAGGGTGCCGCCCAGCTCCATGGCCGCCAGCCATGCCGTCGGCATCGCGCAGGCAGAGGTCTGTCGCTCTCCCAGCTCGTAGCGATCGATCACGAGCACCCGTGCGCCCGAGCCCGCGAGCTCCCGTGCGACGGACAGACCGGCGAAGCTCGCCCCGCACACGAGCACGTCGCAATCGCGCTCCAAGCGCGTGCGCTGCTCTCCGCGCTTCGTCGCTCGAACAGGCATCTGACCGGCAATGATACGGCTGCGCTACGCTTCGGCCAGTGCAAACGGTGATGGAGAATCCTCAGGCCCGCGTCGTGGAGGGGTCGAACGGGCTGTTGCTCGAGGTCGATGGACAGATAGTCCCCAACTACGACGCCACGTTCAGGGCGATCGAGGAGGGCGAGGTGGTCACCGGGCACGTGGTGCGCATCGACAAGGACGAGGTCCTGGTCGACATCGGCTACAAGTCCGAGGGCGTCATCCCGGCCAACGAGCTGTCGATCCGCAAGGCCGTCGATCCCAAGGACGAGGTTCACCTCGGCGAGGAGGTCGACGCGATCGTCATGACCAAGGAGGACCAGGACGGTCGCCTGATCATGTCCAAGAAGCGCGCCCGCTTCGAGAAGGCCTGGCGGCGCATCGAAACCGCGGCGGAGTCCGGCGAGCCGGTCGAGGGCACGGTCATCGAGGTCGTCAAGGGCGGGCTCATCATCGATCTCGGGGTGCGCGGCTTCCTGCCCGCGTCGCTGGTCGACATCCGCCGCGTGCCGAACCTGGACGAGTACATGGGCACGAAGATCGAGACCAAGGTCATCGAGCTGAACCGCTCGCGCAACAACGTCGTCCTCTCGCGCCGCGCGGTGCTCGAGGAGGAGCGCAAGGAGGTTCGCCAGCAGATCCTCGACCGCCTGCAGCCCGGCTTGGTCGTAGAGGGCCAGATATCCAACATCGTCGACTTCGGCGCGTTCGTGGACCTGGACGGCATCGACGGCCTGATTCACATCTCCGAGCTGTCCTGGTCGCACGTCAACCACCCGGGCGAGATCCTCGCAATCGGAGACACCGTCAAGGTCAAGGTGCTCGACATCGACCGCGACCGCCAGCGCATCTCGCTTGGCCTCAAGCAGACCCAGGAGGACCCCTGGCAGCGGATCGTCGACACATACAACGTCAATGACGAGCTTGCCGGCAAGGTCACCAAGGTGGTCACCTTCGGCGCATTCGTCGAGATCCTCGACGGTGTTGAGGGCCTCGTGCACATCTCAGAGCTTGCTCCCCACCATGTCGAGAGCCCGCGCGAGATCGTCCACCCGGGCGATGAGATCCGCGTGAAGATCCTCGAGATCGACTCCGAGCGCCGGCGCCTGTCGCTGTCGGCCAAGCGGGTCGAGGACCAGATCCTGCCCGTGTCCCGCCCGGGCGAACCCGAGCCCGCCGCCGCGCAGGGCGAGGTGGAGACCGTCGAGACGGACGGCGACGCTGAGCCCGCGGAGGCCGAGGTCGAGGTTGAGGCCGAGTCTGCAGCCGAGGCCGAGGTTGCCGCCGAGCCCGCCGCGGAGGTCGCGGTTGCGGACGAGCCTGCCGCGGAGGTCGCGGAGGCTGATCTCGTCACCCAGCCTCAGCCCGAGGCGACGCCGGCAGATGTGGTCGAGGCCGTGGCTGAGCCCGCCGTGGACGCTGAGGTTGCCGCCGACCCCGAGGTTGCCGCCGAGCCCAAGGCCGCCGGCGAGCCCAAGGCTGAAGCTGCCCCCGAGCCCGAGCCCGAGCCCGAGCCCGAGCCCGTCGTCGAGGCCGATGTCGAGCAGGGCGCACAGGCGCTCGAGGCTGACGACGCAGAGCTCGCCGCCGAGTCCTCCCAGCAGGGCTGAGCCGGCCTGGGCGGCGCGGCGGAGGTGGAGCCGGAGGTGCCCTTCGTGGGACTGACCGGCGGCATGGGGTCTGGAAAGTCGACGGCCCTGGCGGCGCTCGAGCGCCTGGGCGCGGAGGTGCTCTCGAGCGATGCGGTAGTGCACGAGCTCTACCAGGGACGGCAGTTGCGCGAGGCGGTGGTCGAGCGCTGGGGTGCCGAGGTGGCTCCCGGCGGAGTGGTCGATCGCGCGGCGGTGGCGCAGCGGGCATTCGCCCGCCCGGGGGACAGGACGTGGCTGGAGGGCGTGGTCTGGCCGCTGGTGGGCGCCCGGGTCGCCGAGTGGCTCGAGCGGGTGCGCGCCCAGAGGCCCGCGCCGCGTGCGGCGGTCGTGGAGGTGCCGCTGCTGTTCGAGGCCGGATTGGAGAAGCTCTATGACGCGACCATCGCCGTGATCGCCGATGAGGCGACACGGGACGAGCGGGCGCGGCGCAGAGGGCACGCGCTCGCTGACGAGCGCTCCGCGCGCCAGATCGGACAGGAGGAGAAGGCGCGCCGGGCAACCTTCACGGTGCGCAACGACGGCAGCGAGGAGCAGCTCGAGCTGGAGCTGTCGGCGGTGCTTGACAAGCTGGGTCGATGAGCCGGCGCCTTGGCACGATCGTGGCCATCGCAGCGGCGCTGCTGTGCGTGGGCGTCGTCGCCTCCGAGTTGCAGCAGGCCGCCCGCAACCTCGCGCTGCCGCTCGGCGACGCGAACATCATCCGCGAACAGGCGGCCGCCAAGCACCTGGATCCGGCGCTGGTCGCCGCGGTGATCTACGCCGAGTCCAAGTTCGACCCGCGTCCGTCCCCCGCCGGCGCACAGGGGCTGATGCAGATCCTTCCCTCCACCGCCTACTACCTGGCCCACCTCTCGGGCGGCAGCAGCTTCACCGCCGGCGACCTGGCCACGCCGAGCGTGAACGTGGCATACGGCAGCTACTACCTGCGCTATCTGCTCGACCATTACGAAGGCGACGAGATGCTCGCGATCGCCGCGTACAACGCCGGTCTGACGAACGTCGACGAATGGGTGGCGCACGCCCGCGCCGAGGGCGGGACCCTGAGCGAGGCGTCGATCCCGTTCCCCGAGACCCGCGAATACGTGCACCGGGTGCTGAACGCGCAGCGCGCCTACCGCGCCACGTACCCCAGGCAGCTGGGGCTCTCCTGAAAGGGGCGCTCCGCGAGCTCGGTTGACGGGCTCGCTACGGTAGACACGATGCCCGACTTCAAGCTCGACTCGGTATTCACGCCGACGGCCGACCAGCCCCGGGCGATCGAGGCGATCGCCGAAGGCATCGAGCAGAACGAACGCTTCCAGACGCTGCTCGGGGCGACCGGCACGGGCAAGACGATGACGATGGCGGGGGTGATCGAGGCCGTACAGCGCCCGACGCTGGTGATCGCCCACAACAAGACTCTGGCCGCGCAGCTTTGCAACGAGTTTCGGACGTTCTTCCCGGACAACGCCGTCGAGTACTTCGTCTCCTACTACGACTACTACCAGCCCGAGGCATACGTCCCCAGCAGGGACCTGTACATCGAGAAGGACTCGGCGATCAACCAGGAGGTCGACCGCCTGCGCCACGCGGCCACCGCCGCGGTGTTCGCCCGCAGGGACGTGATCGTCGTCGCGTCGGTGTCGTGCATCTACGGGCTGGGCTCGCCGGAGACGTATGAGATGAACATGCAGATCCTCAGGCGGGGCGAGGAGATCGACCGCGACAAGCTGCTGCGGAAACTCGTCTCGATCCAGTACACGCGCAACGACAGCGTGCTTTCGCGGGGGACCTTCCGCGTGCGGGGGGAGACGCTTGAGGTGTTTCCCGCGTATGCCGAGACGGCGTTCCGGGCGCGTATGTTCGGCGAGGAAGTCGAGCGCCTGCAGCACTTCGACCCGTTGACCGGCGAGCTGCTCGTCGACGACCTGGAGCACGTGGCGATCTGGCCGGCTACGCACTACAACGTCAAGGAGGGGACGATCGAGGACGGCGTGGCCGAGATCGGGCGGGAGCTGGGCGAGCGCTGCGAGCAGTTGGAGTCCGAAGGCAAGCAGCTCGAGTCCCACCGCCTGCGCCAGCGCACGCAGTACGACATGGAGATGCTGCGCGAGGTGGGATTCTGCTCGGGGATCGAGAACTACTCGCGGATCCTCGACGGGCGCAATCCGGGCGATCGGCCGTACTGCCTGATCGACTACTTCCCCAAGGACTTCATCTGCCTCATCGACGAGTCTCACCAGACCGTGCCCCAGATCGGGGGTATGTACGAGGGCGACCGCTCGCGCAAGCAGACGCTCGTGGACTACGGTTTCCGGCTTCCCTCGGCGATGGACAACCGCCCGCAGACGTTCGCCGAGTTCCTGTCGATCACCCCGCAGCTGCTGTTCGTGTCGGCCACGCCGGGCGAATACGAGCGCACGCAGTCCACGCGCGTGGTCGAGCAGATCGTGCGCCCGACGGGGATCGTGGACCCGGTGGTCGAGGTGCGCGAGACCAAGAACCAGATCGACGACCTGATGAACGAGGTCCGGGGGCGGGTCGATCGCAACGAGCGGGTGCTGGTGACCACGCTGACCAAGAAGATGAGCGAGGACCTCTCGCAATACCTGCTGGAGATGGGCTTCAAGACCCGCTACCTGCACTCGGAGATCGACACCCTCGAACGCATCCAGATCATCCGCGACCTGCGCCTGGGGGAGTACGACGTGCTCGTGGGCGTGAACCTGCTGCGCGAGGGGCTGGACCTGCCGGAGGTGTCGCTGGTGGCGATCCTGGACGCCGACAAGGAGGGCTTCCTGCGCGGGGAGACCTCGCTGATCCAGACGATCGGCCGCGCGGCGCGCAACATCGAGGGCACCGTCCTGATGTATGCAGACAAGGAGACGCGGGCGATGAAGGCGGCGATCTCGGAGACCGACCGCCGCCGCGAGATCCAGCTCGCCTACAACGAGCGCCACGGGATCACCGCCGCGACGATCGTCAAGGGCATCTCCGACATCGCCGAGTTCCTGCAGGCTGAGTCCAAGGTGCCGCGCGGGCGCAAACGCCGTACCGCCAAGCGCGGCAACGCGGCCGAGGGGGCGGGTGGGATGCCGAGAAACGAGCTCGAGCGGATGGTCGTGGAGCTCGAGGAGGAGATGGTCGCGGCGGCCGAGGAGCTGCGCTTTGAGTACGCCGCCCAGCTCCGCGACGAGCTGCGCGAGCTGCGTCGCGACCTGCGGGAGATCCAGGCCGTGGAGGCGCCCGTGGAGCAGGCTGCGGCTGGAGATGCCTCCGGCGGCGACATCGCCTAGGATGCGCGCGATGGACTTCGATCGCCAGGCAATCGAACGCAAGGACTTCCCGATCAGCCGGCGCGGATACGACACGACGGCGGTCGACGGGCATCTGCAGGCCCTGGCCGTGGAGTTCGAGGAACTGGAGCGTGTGGCGGTCAACGGCAGCGGCGACATCTCGCTCGCCTCGACGGCAGGCTCGCAGGTGCAGAGCATCCTCGAGGCCGCCGAGACGGCGGCTGGCGAAATCGAGCGCCAGGCGCTCGGGGACGCCCAGAAGGTGCGCGAAGACGCCGACTTGGACGCCGAGCGGACCCGCGAGGAAGCCGTGGCCAAGGCGCGCGGGCACGTCGCGGCGGTCGCCCGGATCGCCGCGATCCTGCTCGAGCGCGTCGGCGCGATGGACGGCGAGGTGACTGCGCTCGTGGAGAGCCTGCGCGCGGGCGCCGGCCGGCTGGCCGGCGATCTGGCCTCTGTCGAGATGAGCATGGGCGAGCTCTACGATGCGGCCTCGGGGCGCGGCGAGGATGCGCAGGCCCACCCACCCGCGTCGACCCGACCCGCGGCCGTGGCGACGGACGAGCCCGCGCCGACCGTGTTCGAGTTCGAGGCCGAGCTGGACGAGGCGATGGCCACGCAGGCCACTCCGGAGCTTTCCCTGCAGCAGCCGATCGCCGCGGTGGCCCCGCCGGTGGAACGCGAGGAGCAGGCGGGCGGAGCGGCCGGCGGCGGGGACATCGACGGCGCTCGCCTGATCGCGCTGAACATGGCCCTGAACGGCGAATCGCGTGAGGAGACCGAGCGCTACCTCGCCGAGAACTTCCAGCTGCCCGACCGCGTGAAGCTCATCGACGAGGTGTACGCGGCGATCGAGGGTTAGCTCGGGGCTGAGCTCGTCGCTGTGCTGCCTGCGCAGGATCGAGGATTGTGAGCCCGCGGAAGTACCGCCGGTAGAACCCTCGATCGCGGGTGAGCAGGCGCTGGGCACGGGCGAGCGCGTGGGCGCCGATGAGGAAGTCCGCGACGACCCGCTTGCGGGTACCGCCGGCCTCGCGGTAATCACGCCAGATCGCGCCGGCGGAGATTGCCATCCTCGCGTCGAGCGGCGAGAAATCGACTCGCAGGCTTACGAATGCAGCGGTGGCATCGGCGGAGGAGGCGAAGGATGCGCCTGTCTCCGCCCACACGACCTCACAAGCGAGAAGACTGCCCTCGGCCAGGCATGTGCGCAGAACATCGGCCGAACGGGGACCGAACTCCGCGTCGGCGCCGAAGATGTCGAGCAGCACGCTCGTGTCGACGGCTGTGATCACACGGCGTCGGGCGTCCGCGCAGCGCGCGGATCGTCTCGTCGGTGCTCTCTCGCGTGTTCAGGATGCCGTAGGCGCTTGCAACCGGATCGCTTGGCACGGCCTTCCTGGCCACCAGTCGTCCGCTGTCCTCGGTCAGCTCGAGTTGGTCTCCAGCGCGTATGCCGAGTTGCTCACGCAGCCGCTTGGGGACCGTGATCTGACCCTTCTCGGAGACCGTGGTGCGCATATCCTACCAATCTAGCATGAATTCATACCTGAAGATCCTACAACCCCAGATGACCGAACATCTGTTCGCTTGCGTATCATGGACGGTGGATGCCGCAGAGCAATCAGATCGTGGTCTCTGGAGCAAGGGAGCACAACCTCAAGGACATCTCGCTGGCGCTGCCGCGGGACGCGCTCGTGGTGATCACGGGGCTGTCGGGATCGGGCAAGTCGAGCCTGGCGTTCGACACGATCTACGCGGAGGGGCAGCGACGGTACGTGGAGTCGCTGTCGGCGTACGCCAGACAGTTCCTCGGTCAGATGGACAAGCCGGACGTGGACTCGATCGAGGGTCTCTCGCCGGCGATCTCGATCGATCAGAAGACGACCTCGCGCAACCCGCGCTCGACGGTCGGGACGGTGACCGAGATCTACGACTACCTGCGCCTGCTGTGGGCGCGGGTGGGCAAGCCCCACTGCCCGATCTGCGGCCGCCCGATCGTGGGCCAGTCGGCCGAGCAGATCATCGACCAGGCGATGGAGCTCGCGGAGGGCACCCGTTTCATGGTGCTCGCCCCGGTGGTGAGAGGGCGCAAGGGGGAGTACGGCAAGCTGCTCGAGCAGCTGCGGGCAGACGGGTTCGCGCGGGTGAAGATCGACGATCGCGTGCGCATGCTCGAGGAGTCGATCGTGCTCGACAAGCGCTACAAGCACGACATCTCGGTGGTGGTCGACCGGCTGGTGATGCGCCACGACGTGCGCAAGCGACTCGCGGACTCGATCGAGACGGCGGTCGGCCTGGCCGAAGGCCTGGTGGAGGTCGAGATGATGGGCTCCGGCCGTTCGGCCTCCGCCGGGGGGCAGGTGGGTGAGGATCGAGAGCGCGCCCAACCCGCGGCGAAGGGGGCCAAGGGTGCGAAGGGCGCCCGCGCGGCGGCGAGCCAGATCCTCCCGGGGATGGCGCCCGAGCCGGGCTCGGTGTTCACGTTCTCCGAGCGCTTCGCCTGCCCTGAGCACGGTCCTTCGCTGGTGGAGCTCGAGCCGCGGATCTTCTCGTTTAACTCCCCCCACGGCGCCTGCGACCGCTGCACGGGGCTCGGCTCGCAGATGGAGATCGACCCCGAGCTGGTCGTGCCCGACCCGTCGCTGTCGATCGGCGAGGGGGCGATCGCGCCGTGGGCGGCCAGCACGTCCAACTACTACGAGCAGATGACCGAGGCGATCGCCGCCCAGTACGGCGTGGACCTCGACGTGCCGTGGGAGGATCTGCCCGAGGAGGAGCGCAGCCTGTTCCTGTACGGGACGGACGGCGAGCCGGTGCAGGTGACCTACCGCAACCGCTACGGGCGGCGGCGCTCGTACGCGACGCGCTTCGAGGGGATCGTGCGCAACCTCGAACGCCGCTACCGGGAGACCGACTCGGAGTGGACGCGGGAGAAGATCGAGGAGTACATGTCGCTGCGGGCGTGCCCGGTGTGCGGCGGGGCGCGGCTGCGCGCCGAGTCCCGTGCGGTGCTCGTGGGGGGGACGCGGATCGAGGACTTCTGCGCGCTGTCCGCGCGGCGGGCCCTGCAGTGGCTGGAGGAGGTCGAGCTCTCGGAGACCGACCGGCATGTCGCGCGGCTGATCCTGCGCGAGATCTCAGAGCGGCTGCGCTTCCTGGAGAACGTCGGCATCGGCTACCTGTCGATGGACCGCGCCGCCGCGACGCTCTCCGGCGGGGAGGCCCAGCGCATCCGCCTGGCCACCCAGATCGGATCGTCGCTGGTCGGGGTCCTGTACATCCTCGACGAGCCCTCGATCGGGCTTCACCAGCGCGACAACTCCAAGCTGATCGGGACGCTCGAGCGCCTGCGCGACCTCGGCAACACGGTGATCGTGGTCGAGCACGACGAGCAGACGATGCGCGCGGCCGACCACCTCGTGGATCTCGGGCCGGGGGCGGGCGAGCACGGCGGGCGGATCGTCGCGCAGGGGACCGCAACGGAGGTCCAGCGCGTGGGGGAGTCGCTGACCGGGCAGTTCCTCTCGGGCGCCCGCACGATCGAGACGCCCGCGCGCCGGCGCACGCCCAGCGGCTACGTGGAGATCCTCGGGGCGAGCCAGCACAACCTGCGCGACATCGACGTGCACGTGCCGCTCGGCGTCCTCACGTGCGTCACCGGCGTGTCGGGGTCGGGCAAGTCGACGCTCGTCAACGAGGTGCTGTTCAAGTCTGTGGCCGGCCGCCTGCACCGCGCCCGCAAGCGCCCCGGCTCCCACCGTGCGATCCACGGCCTGGAGCAGCTCGACAAGATCATCGCGGTCGACCAGTCCCCGATCGGGCGCACCCCGCGCTCGAACCCGGCGACCTACACGGGCCTCTTCGACGTGATCCGCGACCTCTTCTCAAAGACCCAGGAGGCCCGCGCGCGCGGGTACAAGCCGGGGCGCTTCAGCTTCAACGTCAAGGGCGGACGCTGCGAGGTGTGCCGCGGGGACGGCCAGATCAAGATCGAGATGCACTTTTTGCCCGACGTGTACGTGCCGTGCGAGCAGTGCCACGGCAAGCGCTACAACCGCGAGACGCTCGAGGTGCGCTTCAAGGGCAAGAGCATCGCCGACGTGCTCGACATGCCGATCGAGGAGGCGCTGGTGTTCTTCGAGCACATCCCCAAGGTCCGCCGCCGCTTGGAGACCCTGCACGCGGTCGGCCTCGGCTACGTCCGCCTGGGCCAGCCGGCGACCACGCTCTCCGGTGGCGAGGCCCAGCGCGTGAAGCTCGCGACCGAGCTCTCGAAGGTGGCCACCGGCAGGACGCTGTACATCCTCGACGAGCCCACCACCGGGCTGCACTTCGCGGACGTCCAGCGGCTGCTCGAGGTGCTCCAGCGCCTGGTCGACGCGGGCAACAGCGTGGTCGTGATCGAGCACAACCTGGACGTCATCAAGTGCGCCGACCGGCTGATCGACATGGGGCCCGAGGGGGGCGAGGAGGGGGGGATGGCGATCGCCGTGGGCACCCCCGAGGAGGTAGCCGCCGAGCCGGCCTCCCACACGGGCATGTTCCTCGCCGAGATGCTCACCCCGACGGTCAGGCGCGCGGGCTCCAAGCCCGCCAAGGGCGCCACGCGCAAGCGGCGGCCCAAGGTCACCGCTTAGGCCATGAGCGATGACGCCACGCCGGGCGGGCGGGGCATTTCATATTTGCCCGGCTTGCCCTGCGTGCTCGTATGGGGCGTTCCGTGAGCGCGACCGCCCGTAGGGCCCGGCTGTGGGCGCAGAAGTGGCGCTGGTATGAGCGCAACTCGCTGCCCTGGAACCGCGCGCGAATCCACTGGGAGCTGATGCGCCGCGAGGCGTTCCTACGCTGGCCGGTGCACGGCAACGTGCTCGAGGCCCTGCGGGAGGGTCGTCTGGAGATCGGGGCGGGCGTGCTGCTGGAGCCGGGGGTGTGGATCACCGCGCCCGGCGACGCTCGGGTGCGGATCGGCGCGGGAACGTTCCTGAACATGGGGGTGATGGTGGCCGCGCAGGCTCTCGTGGAGATCGGCGAGCACTGCATGCTCGCCAACGGCTGCTTCGTATCGGACGCATCCCACCGCTTCGAGGATCCGGACAAGCCGATCACCTGGCAGGGCTTCCAGAGCAAGGGGCCGACGCGGATCGGCGATAACTGCTGGCTCGGCGCGGGCGTGGTCGTCACCAGCGGCGTGACGATCGGGCAGCGCTGCGTGATCGGCGCCAACAGCGTGGTCACCCACGACGTCGAGCCGTTCTCGATCGCCGCCGGCGTCCCCGCGCGGGTGATCAGTCGCGTGCAGAGGAACGGTGGCTAGTGGTTCATCCGTGAAGTTCGTTGGTTATGCTTCGAGGTCCTTGCCGGTGTAGGTCCGTTTGAATGGTTTGGCGGTTTGGTTGTAGGTCTCGATGAACGCGAGCATTTGCTCGGCGAGGTCTTCCTCGCTGAAGAAGATGCCGTGCTTGAGCAGCCGGCGGTAGAGGATCGAGAAGGAGATCTCGATCTGGTTCAGCCACGAGGCGTGGGTGGGGGTGAACTGGAAGCTCCAGCGGGGGTGGTCTGCTAGCCAGTCCTGTACCTCTTGGGTGCCGCGGGTGGAGAGGTTGTCGCTGACGGCGATGATCTGCTGGCCCTCAACGACGGGGATGTCTTTGTCGAGCCGGTTCAGGAAGCGGATCAGGTCGAAGCGGTTGCGGGTCTTGGATGGCATCGCGAGCACGTCGCCTTCTTGCACTTTCAGGCAGGCGAACAGGCACTGCGTGCCGTTGCGCTCATATTCGTGCTCGCGCCGTGTCGGTCGTCCGGGAGCGGGCAGGACATCGGGCTTGGTCGGCGCCTTGGCCTGGATGCCGGTCTTTTCGTCGATCGAGACGACCAGCACGTTCTCCGGCGGATTCACGTAGAGACCGCAGACCTCTTTCAGGCGCTCCTCGAACTCGGGCTGGGAGAAGTCGCTCATGATCCAGTAGTCAGTCCGGTGGGGCTTGACGTCGGCACGGGAGAGGATCGCGTGCGCATGGGAGCCCGACATCCCGACTGCCGCCCCCAGCTGCTCGTAGGTCCAGCGTTCCTGCTGGGCACCCTCCGGCGTCTCCGGCGGACACGTGCAAGCCTTCGCGATCAGCCTCGCCCTATCCGCCTGGGAATACACGAGTGGTTTACCAGAGCGCGGCAGGTCGCTGAGCCCGCAGATCCCATCCTGCTCATAGCGCCCCCGCCACTTCTGCGCCGTGTTCGTCGAACACCCCAACAAACGCCCGATCCGCGCGGCCGAGTGACCCTCAGCAGCATGCAGCACGATCTGGGCGCGCTCGACCATCCGCACCTCCGCGGTGCTGGAGCGAACGACCCGTTCGAGCTCCGCTCGATCCTCCGCGCCAATCTCGATGTGCTTCGCCAACGCAGGCATACCGAACCCCCATCATCGCTGACCCACCCACAACGAGTTCGCCACAAACCACCACACCCCCCCAACAACCCACGAACTTCACGGACACACCACTAGCGGGTTCCCTAACCTCGCCGACAATCCAGGCTAACGGCGCCTTACTCCTCGGGTGGCAGCAGTCCTCTGACGAGCTCGGCCGGGTCGACGTCGAGGCCGGCGGCGAGCTTGAGCAGGTTGTGCAGGTTGAGGTTGCGCTGGCCTCGCTCGACCTGGCCGAGGAAGGTCCAGTGGACCCCGCTCTCGTACGCGAGCGCCTCCTGGCTGAGGCCGAGCTCTTCGCGGTGCGCGCGGATGCGTTCACCGAGAGTCTGGGTGGCTTGGGAGATCGGCTCGGCCATTCGTCCGCTAACCACATACGCCACGACCTTCCATGTCCAGAGCGCTCGCATCCCATGCACCCATGGCCCAACTAACTCTGTCCTAAAAAGTAGAAAACGCTGGTAGCTGGCATACAGGTCCGCACGTTATGGTCCTGGAGACCGCGGCGGGCCCTGTGACGAGACCCACCGTCGGGTAAAACCAAAACCACTGCCGAGCGGACCACATGGGGGTTAAGCATGAAGATCGCAGCGTGCACTGCAGTGGCATTGGCGAGCTTCGTGCTCGCCCCTGGCGTCACCCTCGCTGGCGAACCCTCCTCTTCGAAACCCTCGTCTTCGGCTGGGTCTGCATCATTGTCGTCCGCGCCGCTCGTGACCGCGGCTTCGCCGAATGAAGCCCAGCAGTCTCTGGCTGAACGCGAAGCAAAGCTCGAGAATCCGGAAGCGGTGGCTGTGCGCGAAGAGTCGCGGACCAAGTATGAGAACCTGAATTCAGAACAGGCTGCAAAGCTGGCTGGGGAAGTGTTTCCAGAAGCGATCGGAAATCCGGCCGGCACTCTGCCGCCGCTGCCCGCCGGGCAGCAGATCGTGGCGTATCCGACCGATAACTCGGCGCAGGTCGATCTCGGCGCCGGCAAGCATGGTGTGATTGCGTCGAGGGAACCGCTCGCGCTCGAAACTTCACCCGGATCTCGTGAGCCGTTGGATCTCAGCCTTGCCGAAGCGGGAGGCGTTTTTCAGCCTGTGCGATCGGCCGTGGTCGTGCGGATACCGAAGCAGCTCGCGGACGGTGTGCAGTTGCCGAGCGTTGGAGTCTCGCTCACCCCGGTGGGCGAAGACGGCTCGGCGCTGGGCGGATCGGAAGGCGCGATTGACGGCGCGACGGTGTTGTATGCGAACACTCAGACCGACTCAGACACGGTGGTCAAGCCGCTGGCGAGCGGCTTCGAGGAGGACGCATTGCTGCGGTCAGTCGACAGTCCGAGCCAGTTGTCCTTCCGAGTCGGGTTGCCTGCGGGTGCGAGCTTGGTGGCAGCCAAGGAAGGCTCGGGTGCGGTGAGCGTCGTCGATGAAGGGGCTGTGATCGCCGCGGTGCCGGCACCGACTGCGCACGACGCCGAAGGCGTCGCGGTGCCGGTGTCGATGAGCGTGTCGGGGCAGACGGTCGTCTTGAGTGTCGATCAGGCTGGGAACTACCGCTATCCAATCGAGGTAGATCCTACGGTGGTGGACGCGACACTCGAAAACGGGGAAGGGGGGAACACCAGCAATTGGGAAGCCGAACACAGCCTGGGCTTGCACATGTCCATGAACAAAGGTGTGCTCGAAGACACCACCACGACAGCCGAAACCGGCGAATCTGGCTTGTGGGGTTATGAAACGCATGGAAAATCCCACATCTACGAGTTCGTTTCGGAAACCTCGTCCTCAGTCACGGGCACGCAGCTGGAAAACCTGTTGGATATCGTTCGACCTCCGGGCACCATCGAAAGGTCTGCGTCGCTCGGGTCCAGCTATGGCACGACGAGAACCGAACTGTGCAGCGAATCGGGGTGCGCGACGGGAAAAGTCGAATCGGGTCCGGGAAACGTCGCGTATTTCGAACAGGCAGTCACGAAAACGCGAGAAGGCGGCCAGAGTTTCACTACGGCCATGTCCAAAGCCTCGGTTTACATCCTTCAGGAACAGGGGCCGTCCACCGCGTTCAACGCGAGCTCCGCGGAAATTTCCGAACTGCCGGGAGAACCAAAATCACAACCGAACGTGCTCTACACGAAAGGATGGCTCGGGCCGGGGAGGGGTGCATTCGAAGCCTCGGGAAGCGACCCGGGGATCGGGGTGAGCGAATATGGGTGGAGCTCGCCCGGCTCGTCCGGGTGGAACAAGAGCACCTCCGGCAAATGTGTCCAGTGCAGCAGCGGGAACGATCTGAAGGCGACCTACTACCAGTGGTGCGACGGCGGTTGCGGCTACTACGAACATCCGCTGCCCGATGGGGAAGACAAAGTCGAATTCAACGTGAAGGATGCGGTTGGGCTTTCCTCCACCGTCTCTGCCGTGGTCAAAGTCGATGGCACGCCTCCCTACGCGATCACGCTGTCCGGTCTCCCGCCGAACAAGGAAATCGGCGATGGCGTGTATCACTTGAAGGCGACGGCCAAAGACGGGTCGGGCTCGGTACCGAGCTCGGGCGTGGAATCGCTCGTCCTGAGGGTAGACGGGAAACAGGTCGGAAGCGCGAGCGGCTCGTGCACGCCCGGTCCGTGCGCCGCGACCGGCGAATGGGCTGTGACCGGTACGGAATTCGCGACCGGGCAGCACGAAGTGACCGTGGTCGCGACCGATCGCGCGGGAAATGTCGCGAGCGAAAAATTCACGATGTACGTCGGGCGCCCGACGACCCCGATCGCGCTCGGGCCGGGCCGGCTCGATCCGCAGTCGGGAGAGCTCACGCTGAACTCCACCGATGTGTCCGTCGGTGCCCCTGGCGCCACCCTCTCGGTCAGCCGCACGTATGGCTCGCTTCACTTGAGCGAAGGCGCCGAAGGGCCATTGGGACCCCAGTGGCTGCTCAGCCTCAGCTCTACCGTGAACTTGACGAAGCTGCCCGATGGAGACATGCTGCTCACGAACAGCGTAGGCCTGCAGGCGGTGTTCGCCAGCAAGGGCGGTGGTGAATTCACGGCGCCGAAAGCCGACGCCGGTCTCCTCTTGAGCGAAAAAACCGTCGAAGGCAAAATTCAGTTCGTCCTCAAGGACGACGCCGGGAACGTCACGACATTCACGCTGTCGAGCGGTGGCGGGGGCAACCTCTGGCTGCCGACGCGCCATGAACAGGCCAACGGCCTGAACGCCACGACGGTGAGCTACCAGACGGTGGGCTCGATCACCGAGCCCACCCAGGTCTTGGCTCCGAAGCCGGCCGGCGTGTCGTCGTGCGCTCCCGAACTGGTCAAGGGATGTCGCGCGCTCGGGTTCGTGTACGCGACGAAAACGACGGCGACCGGGGATGGGCAGAGCGAATGGGGAGAATACAACGGGCGGCTGAAGGAAATCACCTTCACCGCGTGGGAACCCTCAGCGGGCAAAATGGTCACCAAGGCGGTGGCGCAATATCAGTACGACAAAGAGGGGAAGCTGCGCGCTGAGTGGAATCCGCAAATCTCACCGGCGTTGAAGACCACCTACGGCTACGATCCCGCCGGTCACGTCAACCGCGGTCACTCCGCCCGGGCAACAGCCGGTGCTGCTCACGTATGGGACGGTGGCCGGCGACGCCCGAACCGGACGGCTCCTCGCGACGACCCGTCCGAGCGCCGCCACCGCCTTTGGGAACGGGATCGCGCCGGCGAACACTGTGGTTCCGGCGCTGTCGACGGCGGAACCGACCGAAGGCGCGAAGCTCAGCGTCAGCAATGGCACCTGGAGCAACAGCCCGTTGAGCTACGCCTACCAGTGGCAGGACTGCAACTCGACCGGGGGCGAATGCGCACCGATAAGCGGCGCGACGAATCAGACGTACGTACCGCTGCAAAGAGACGTGAACGATACGCTGAAGGTGGAAGTGTACCCGACGAACGCCGACGGATCGTCACTCGCGGTGACCGCCGCCACCGCGAAAGCCGTGAAACCGTCTGGGACGGATCCGTATTACACCTCGCAGTTCGGCGCCAAAGGCGAAGGGAACGGTCAACTCAAGTCGCCGGAGGGCGTGGCTGTGGACTCCAGCGGAAACGTATGGGTGGCGGACACCAAAAATAGCCGCGTCGAGGAGTTCTCCTCGAAAGGCGAATTCATCAGGAAGTTCGGTGCGTTCGGCTCCGGCAACGGCCAGTTCAAGAACCCCGACGGCATCGCGGTCGATCCCGAAGGGCATGTGTGGGTCCTGGACGAGTCGAACGCGCGCGTCCAGGAGTTTTCCGCCACGGGCGAATACATCACCCAGTGGGGGACGTATGGCCCGGGCGAACACCAATTCGAGAACCCGTATGGCATCGCCGTCGACCCCGAAGGCCACGTGTGGATCACAGACACCGAAAACGAGCATGTCGAAGAGTTCTCCTCTAAAGGCACGTTGATCAGGAAATTCGGCACAGAAGGTACAGGCGACGGCCAGTTCAAGGGCCCATTGGGCATTGCTGTGGACTCCAAAAAACACGTGTGGGTCGTGGATCTGAACAATTTCCGCGTCGAGGAGTTCACCTCGGAAGGGATGTATCTGGGACAATTCGGCGAAGAAGGCATAGGCAACGGCCAGTTTTTCATCCCATCGAGCGTCGCTGTCGATGCGGAAGACCACGTGTGGGTCACGGACCTGGGCGACGATCGCGTGCAAGGGTTCTCCTCGGAAGGGAAATATCTGATGCAATTCGGCACGTTTGGAACGGGCAACGGCCAGTTCGAATCTCCGACGGGCATCGCCGTCGACTCGAGCGGGCACTTGTGGGTCGCCGACACGGGAAACAACCGGATACAGGAGTTCACGATCCCGACGGTGTCCGAAAATGAGCCGCCACCCGAACCGCCTAACCCCGGAACAAGCGCCCTCACGACGATCGAGTACCGCGTCCCGACTTCAGGCACAGGTGCGCCCGAGGCCATGGGCGCCAAAGAAGTCGAAGGGTGGGGGCAGACCGACGATCCTGTCGAAGCAACAGCCGTGTTCCCCCCCGATGAGCCCATGGGCTGGCCCGCCAAAGACTACAGACGTGCCAGCATCCTTTATCTGGACAGCAAAGGACGCACGGTCAACACGGTGAGCCCGGGAGGCGGCATCTCCACCACCGAATACAACACGACCGACGACGTCGTACGGACGCTCAAGTCAGACAACCGCCAAGCGGCATTGAAAGAAGGCAGCAAATCGGCAGAAGTCTCGAAACTGCTGGACACGGAGAACACTTACAACGGCGAAGGAACCGAGCTGCAAAGCACGCTCGGACCGCAACACGCCGTCAAGCTCGCGAGCGGCGCCGAAGTCCAGGCGCGCGACCACGAGCAGTACAGCTACGACGAAGGCGCGCCCACCGAAGGAGGGCCGTATGACCTGGTTACGAAGCTGACCAATGGAGCGCAATACTCGGGCAAAGAAGAAGAAGTGCGCACCACCACGACGGCATACGCGGGCCAGGAAAACCTCGGGTGGAAACTACGTGAGCCGACGTCCGTCACGACTGACCCCAGCGGGCTGAAACTCGTCCACACGACTCTCTATGAAGCCGCAACCGGTGACGTGACGGAAACCCGGATGCCGGCGAGCACCGGTTCCACCAGCGCCCATGACGAGCAGACGATCTACTACACGACTGCTGCGAACGCCAAATACCCGGGTTGCGGGGAACACGCCGAATGGGCCGGTCTGCCGTGCCAGACCCAGCCGGCGAAACAGCCCGAAACAAGCGGGATACCAAACCTGCCCGTCACGACCGCCACATACAACGTCTGGGACGAGCCGGAAAAGACCACCGAAGCCGTCGGCTCTACCACACGGACCAAGACCGCGACCTACGACGCGGCCGGACGCCTGAAAACCAGTGCGATCGCCTCGACCGTCGGCACCGCGCTGCCAACGGTCACCGACGAATACAACACGAGCACGGGGGCACGGGAAAAGCAGACCACCGAAGGCAAAAAGACGATCAAGGGCGTCGAGAACACGCTCGGCGAGATGACGTCCTACACCGATGCCGACGAAAACACATCGACGTACACCTACGACATCGACGGGCGCGCCGAAAAAATCAACGACGGGAAGGGCACTCAGACCTACACGTACGACTCCACGACCGGCGATCTGACGAAGCTCGTGGACTCCGCGGCGGGCACCTTCACGGGCGCCTACGACATCGAAGGCAATCTGCTCACCGCGGGCTACCCCAACGGCATGAACGCCAGCTACACCTACAACGCGACTGGCGGGCCGACCCATCTGGAATACGTCAAGACGACGCACTGCACGGAAAAATGCACGTGGTTCAGCGACAGCGTCAGTCCCTCAATCCACGGGCAGTGGCTCTCGCAGACGAGCACGCTGTCCAGCCAGAGCTACACCTACGACGCCGCGGGGCGGCTCACTCAGGTGCAGAACACGCCCGCCGGGAAAGGCTGTACGACCCGGGTGTACGCGTATGAAGCGGACACGAACCGCACGAGCCTCACGACGCGTGAACCGGGCGCGAAAGGTGAATGCCCGACGACCGGTGGCGCCGTTGAAAAACACACCTACGACGAAGCCGACCGCCTGCACGACACCGGGGCCGGCTACAGCACGTTTGGCAACATCACTGCGTTGCCTGCGGCTGATGCCGGCGGCTCGGAACTGACGAGCGCCTACTACGTCGACAACCAGCTTCAAAGTCAGACCCAGAACGGGGAGACGATCGGCTACAACCTCGATCCGGGCGGCCGGACGAGGGAAACGGTGTCTACGGGCAAAACGAGCAAGGACGTCATCGACCACTTCGCTGGCGATGGCGATTCTCCGGCGTGGACGATAGAAACGCCGTCAGGCAACTGGACCCGGGACATCCAGGGCATCGGCGGTGGGCTTGCGGCGATCGAGCTCAACGGCGCGGCGCCGGTGCTCCAGCTCACGGACCTCCACGGTGATATCATCGCTACCGCGGCCTTGAGCGAAACGGAAACGAAATTGCTGTCGACGCAGGACACCAGCGAGTATGGAGTGCCGACCACGACCACCCCGCCCAAGTACTCGTGGCTTGGGGCGGATGAGCTCTCAACCGAACTGCCGTCGGGCGTGGTAGCGATGGGCGCGCGCTCCTACGTGCCCCAGCTGGGGCGCTTCCTGCAGACCGACCCGGTGGCTGGCGGCTCGGCAAACGCCTACGCTTATGTCTTTGGTGACCCGGTCGGCGAATCGGATCCAAGCGGAGAGTTCGCGACGTGGTTCAAGGAATTCCATTCGCGGCATACGGCCGAAGTGGTGGAAGCGGCAGCCGCGCGAGAAAAAGCCGCCGAGGAAGAAGCGTCTCGTAAAGCGATGGAAGCGATCGAAGCCGCCAGCCGGGCTGCTGCGGCGAGCCAGGCCGGCGGCCCAGAAGAGCCGCTGGGAGGCTCAGAAGGATGGGCGGCAGAATACGCCGCGGAAACAGGGCAAGAAGAAGAAGGAGGTGGCAGCTACGGTGGAGATGGAGGAGGCGACGACATGCACTTCATCACAGACAAGGGAGGCCCGGGAGCCACATGCGGCAGCAACTCAACAAATCATAGAAAATGTCATGAGCCCCGGCCGTCTAAACGTGGAGAAGGGCAAGAATGGTGTGAATTTGTTGGGGGAGCGATTGGTGGTATCTTCGGCTCCCCCGGGGGGTTGGGAGGCAGTACGGTGGGTGCTGCTGCCGGAACTGTAGCCGGTAAAGAGGCCTGTAAAGAATGAACCCGCGCGATTGGGGGATAGCCGCCGTGTGCGCGGTGGCGTTGGTGCTGTTTTTTCACTTCATTACTAGCGTTAGCTGGCAGGGTAGTATTCTACGGGCGGTGATTGGTCTCGGGGCCGGGATCGTGGCGATTGGGATTAGACGTACGTCGTCGCGCCACCATTGATAAGGTAATGAAGAAGAAGGCAGCTACGGCGGAGGAGGTGTGCCTCCTGGGCTTATTGATGGTGGTAGAGGACCTGAGAAATGTGGCTCTATGTATGGCAAACCCTGCCAACACGGCAGCGGAGGCGGTAATGGCACCGACACGGCCTGTGCGATCATGGGCATATTGGACTTTATCCCAGGTGTATTCGAGTCTCCACCTGGGTTTGTGGCTAGCGCCTATTGTGCCGGATATACTGCGGGCAAAGTTGTACGAAGTGGTTGAGAAAAGTGACCAAAGGTCAAGGTTGAAACACCTTAAAGAGGGTCTAGATTTGCATGGGCCAGTTGAGACCTTGCTTTATGGTGCAGCCATTGTCGCTGTCATAGTGAACTTTTCAGTAACCGATGGCCTCACCCATCCTAGCTCTGATCCGGTGGCCTTGGCAATCGCTTTCGTCCTTTTCATGGGGTTGGCTATCATCAAGAGCGTGAGGAAGCGTGGGGCCAGTGCCTGGCCATTGATCGGGCTCGGCGTGATGATCGCCATTGGCGCCTTTGTATATACACGTTGAACCGCCTGGGGTTGCTGGACTGTCGCTATGAGATATGCATACGACGAGGCCATCGGATGTGGGAAGCTGTCGCTCCGTAATAGTCAAGAAGAAGGCAGCTACGGCGGAGGCGACGACCTGCACTTCATTACAGACAGCGGAAGCGGAGCTGGTAATTGCACGGGTCCTCACGGCCATCCTGAGAACTGCAGCGAAAAAGGGGCCAAAGGAGGGGGGCATCGTAACCCTTGCGAGGGTGGACGTGCCAGTGAATGCAAAGAACGGGGGTCTACTGAACCTGGGAAGAATGCGGAGTGCGCCGTACTCGGGGGTCTTGTTGGTATCTGGAACCCATGGGTGGGTGCTGGGGTTGGTTATGCTTGCTCGGAAGATCCTCATTAATGAGCAAGCTCGGTCGCGTACCTCCGATTGCGCGCATTGCGCTCTTCTTGTTGCTGGCATGTGTTGGTGTGCTTCTGGTTGCAACAACTGCTAGCGGCCACCTCCATGCGATCGGGGTTGGTCTCGCAGCTGGCGGTGGCGGGGGGACATTGCGAGAACTGATGCGGTCGCAAAGCTAGATTCGTTGCTGTTGACTGCCCAGGAGTGATTTCCTCGACGCGAGCGTAGCCGAGAATTGCCGTCGGCTGATTTGGCGGTCGTTGGAATGTGTTCAAGAAGAAGGCTCGGATCCAATTGCGGTAGCCGCAGCGCCATGTTCGCACGGAGATAACCCGCACTCCAATTCTTGTGGGGCAGGACTGCCTGGGCGTGATCTGTGCAGCGATCCTCTCCTACAAGGGTGCGGAGTTACTAATAGCGCGCCGAGTGGTACGCGCACTGGTAGGCTTGCAGTGTCGGGTGGGGTCGTCGGATGTATCGTTGGGGGTGTTGTGGGTGGGACCTTCGCGGCGAGCTCGTCGGCGGGACTCGCGACTGAGGCGGGGGCAACGGCCGGATGTTTCATAGGAGGGAGCATCGTAATGATAGTTGAACGTCTGTGACGCGGGAACAATGAACCGGATGACTAACTATCAGCGACGAAGGCTGATTCAGGGCAGTCGCGCGGCGGTGACCATAGTGATACTCAGTGTCTTTGTCTTCACTATGTATGTGCTCGGGTTGCCTAGTATCGTAGCGATAGCAGCGGGGGGCGGTCTTGCGGGCATTGTGTCAACCACCATCGAGCGACGGCTTTTGCCTACGCCGCCACCGTGGTCCGACGAGGAACGTGTCCAGCTACCGAAGCTAAGACCTCTATGGCTGCTGCTTGGTGTCATGGCGGTCGCGCTGCTTCATTTCATAGCAGATATACCGTTTGCCGTCGCCGTGCCTGTTGTAGTGGTGAGCGTCAGTGCCTTTGCCGTCAGCGAATTGCGCTTGCGCCGCGAGGCAGAACGCCGATTGAGCTGCCAGGGAGACGGCGGCCGTGCGGCATAGTACCCGGCAGAGTTGGTTGATCGTCGCATACAACGATACGGTGATCAGTACGCACCTCGAAGCTGTTGTGTACTGTGCGGGCGCCGGGCAGGCAATCGCAGCGAGTGCGCCCAGCGTTGCGCATGAGCGTGCGGGCGAGCAAGCCGACGCCATGGCTGCCAAGACGACGAGCAGCCCGGCTAAATACTCGTGGCTGGCGGTGAAATGCAGCCGACCGAACTCCCGTCTGGTGTGATCGCGATGGGCGCCCGCTCCCACGTTCCGCAGCTTGGCCGGTATCTGCAGCCGGACCCCGTGCCTGGCGGTTCCGCGGACGCGTACGCCTACGTTTTCGGTGACCCAGTCAACAGCTCGGACCCGAGTGGCGCGGACGGTATGCCGGCATGGGCCGTTGCATACAACAACCATGTCGCCCACCAGCTGACAGAAGCAGCGACAGCCCGCCGCATCGAAGCAGAACAACGCGAGGCAGCCGAAGAAGCAGCCGCCCGCGCCGCGGCAGCCGCCGCCGCCCAGGCAGCCCAGGCCGCCGCAGCAGCCCAATTCGCCTCCACCGAGGCCCCATGGGAACAGGCCTACGCAATGGGCGGCCCCAGCATCTCAGAAACCATCGCCGCCACAGGCATCACCGAAGGAGGCGGCATGGAAGGAGAAGGCGGAGGAGGCCGGTTCGCCAATCTTGAGGACTGCTCGGGCGGATGCCACACTACGCCACAGCAGGAACAGTGCCTCGAGAAGGCGGGCGATAATAAGTCGCAAGCAGGGAAATGCTTCCCTGGCCAGAAGGGGAACATCGAAGAAGCGGTGGGAGTGGTCAAAGAAATAGTCGGTATTGGCAAATGTATCTTTGAAATTGTTAGACCCCCATTCGTGGCAAATTGTGGGAACATATGACAACTATGTCGAGTTCTGCCACACTGCGTGGAGGTAATGGGATGGGCGCGGGAAACGAGGACCGCGCTACGAGACTTGTCCTTGCCGCATATATAGCTATAACAAGTGCGCCCTTCCTATATGCCGCTGTACACGCACGCTTTTGGGAACAGCGACACTCCAGGGAGCCCGTCGCTACGGCAGTGTTCGCGATCTTGCTTATCGCCTTGATGTTGCGACGACGTTGGGCCTGGGTGCTCCTCGCCGTGTTCACCGGCATCGTGGTCATTTCGTACGCATGGGAAGGCGGTAGCCCAATCGCCCTGCTTGGGACCCTGGTTAGCCTTGGTTTGCTCGTATCTCCGCAAGTGCACCACCATGCTCATATCGAACGGAGGTCGTCTGGTTCGTGAGGTCGTGGCTAAAATCTCGACGCGAGTGGTTGCTGGCTTTCATAGCCCGAACTGGTGATCCAACAAGAAAACCGAGATGGTGGGAGATACTTCTTCGATGGCTACCTTGAGGAACAAGAAAGGGAAGGGGGCAGTCGCTCCGATCGCCTTGAAGCATCACATACCGCGACGATCATAGCCCGAACGTGGAATCCGAGCAAGTCGACGCCGTGGCTGTGCAGGTCACACGAGAATTCCAAGCAAGAAGGCGCTACTATCTGACGGGACTTACTGAGTCACGGGAGATAGTGCATGCCCTTGCTCAGCGACCGGTGCTGGTGGTCGTGATGCCGGCTGCTGTGGTGACCGGCGCCGGCAGGGCTGGGGGGTGAACTGGAGTATGTGTCTCCCGAACGGGACGAAGACGCAAAGCTACCGCATCACTGGTAGCCTTTCGGCTATGCAGAACAACGGGGCAGCGCCTGTGCTGCAGCTCACCGGCCTCCACGGCGACATCATCGCGACGGCTGCCCTGTCGGAAACCGAAACGAAACTGCTCTCAACGACGGATGCCAGCGAGTACGACGTGCCGACGACGAGCAGCCCGGCGAAATACTCGTGGCTCGGCGGGGAACAGCAGCCGACCGAATTCCCCAGCGGTGTCATCGCGATGGGCGTCCGCTCCTACGTTCCCCAGCTCGGGCGCTACCTGCAGCCCGACCCCGTAGCGGGCGGTTCCGCCGACGCGTACGCCTACGTTTTCGGTGACCCAGTCAACAGCTCGGACCCGAGTGGCGCGGACGGTATGCCGGCATGGGCCGTTGCATACAACAACGGTGTCGCCGACCAGCTGGCAGAAGCGGCGACAGCCCACCGCATCGAAGCAGAACAGCGCCAGGCAGCCGAAGAAGCAGCCGCCCGCGCCGCGGCAGCCGCCGCAGCCCAAGCAGCCCAGGCCGCCGCAGCAGCCCAATTCGCCTCCACCGAGGCCCCATGGGAACAGGCCTACGCAATGGGCGGCCCCAGCCTCTCAGAAACCATCGCCGCCACAGGCATCACCGAAGGAGGCGGCATCGAAGAAGAAGAATACGGGTCGCACGGCATCTATCTCGCTATAGACGGGTGCCACAGTAAAAAATCGTGTGATCCTCCGCCCCATGAACATTGTTTCTTTGGTGAATATGAAGACAACTATGGCCATTGTCACAGAGGGAAGGTGAAGGCACCGGGGAACGGCAACATGTGCATATTTGGTCTATGTGCGCCTGCGCCTCCCATATCTGCCGATAAGCCCGATTAGATGGACGCGAAATAGTGGCTATGCACCCAAAGTCCCGCACCAGATATATACTTCGCGAAGGGATTTGGCAAGGTGGAGTCGTCGCGACGGTCGCGATGTTGGGCCTTGGCCTATGGTTGGTCGCCATAGACGAAGTGGCTGTGGGCATTGTCGCGACGACACTCGCAATTGCGTTCGGGGTTGGACTGTGGTCTTCACGGCGATCAGAGACAAGGAGAGCCCTGAAAAGAATTATCGATGCTGTCATCGCTGCCATAATGTGGGGGCGCCCGTGATGATCGTAGATGCCCATCTGGATGTTATTGTCGTTTCTGACAGTGCGCTCTACTTTGATGCGGCAATGGCGGGTTTTAGCGGCATTATGGTTTTGGTCGCCTTGCGTCTCGCACTACGGAGAAGTAGCTGGTTGCGGAGCGTCTGCCGATCACAGAGTGCGCTGTGGGTGGTAAGTGATTGGATCAAAGCAAACGCCGGTAAGGGTACGCAGAGCTACAGCGAAGGCACCGGGCTGCTCACGAAACTGGTGGACTCCTCCCACAAAGGCATGGAGTTCACGGCCACATATGACTTTGACGGTAACATACTCACCGAGTGCTATCCCAATAGTATGAACGCGACCTGCGCCTGCGACGCGCTCGGCACGTCCGTGGCGCTCGAATACAGGCCGTCGCAGCGAGTGCGCCCAGCGTTTCGCATGAGCGTGCGGTCGAGCAAGCCGACGCCTTGGCTGCGCAGGTCAAGCAAGAAGTCCAAGCAAGAAAGCGCTAGCCGGGATTCGCTTGTGGTGGGCGCCGTGGTTTATCGGTGTATTCATCGCTGCGGGGTTAGTTTGTCGTGGCGTGGCTCACACAACAACGGAGTTGCCGACCAACTGGCGGAAGTGGCAACGGCCCGCCACATAGAAGAAGAACAGCGCGAAGCGGCTGAAGAAGCCACTGCGCGCTCTGCGGCAGCCGCCGCCGCCCAAGCAGCCCAGGCCGCCGCAGCAGCCCAATTCGCCTCCACCGAGGCCCCATGGGAACAGGCCTACGCAATGGGCGGCCCCAGCCTCTCAGAAACCATCGCCGCCACAGGCATCACCGAAGGAGGCGGCATGGAAGGAGAAGGCGGAGGAGGCGGGTCCGGATTTATCATCTACGGCGGGCGCGGTCCGGGAGAGAAGTGTGGCGCCATGTACGAAAATAAACCTTGCCACCACGGGGGAGGCGGGCAAGGCGGCACGCCCGAAGCGAAGAAAAAGTGTCCGCCTAATTATAGTGAAATACCGTTGGTACATTTGTGTATCTCATTTGAATGGCCGTCTGGTCCGTCGCCGGCGCCTAGTTATGGACCGTACCCTGAGCCCGTGCCTGTGGGGCCGTAGGACAGCGACATTGGAAGGCGGGGAGGCGTGTGAGCAATGTTTTTGAATTGGTGTTGGAGGTACTGCGTGAACTAGTGATTAGGCCGTGGTATCTGGCGTGTGAGCGTAGACGTCGCCGTAGGCGTTGAGCATCGGGTGAGCGAAGAAATCTTGTCCTCCTGGTTATTTGACCATACCTATTATTGACGTTTGTTTTAAGTTTGAATGGCCCGATATTGGTAACCAGCCGGCACCTGGCTATGGACCAAACACATTCCCATATCCTGAGCCTATAGGTTGATAGTGCGGCTGAATCGGGTGGGGTTTAGATGACCTTTGCGGAGATGGTGTGGAATGTGCTGTCGAACGCGACGTCGTGGTTGTATGTCGCGTTCGAGCGTCGGCGTAGGTGGCGGCGTTAGGCATGTGACGAGTGAGGCTTGAATGGTCGGTGCGCTATGCGCTGCTCGCGTATGGCGCGTCGTGGATTGTTGTGGGTTCGGTTGCCTTGGGAGCCGGGCTACTCGGGCTTCATCTGTCGAGTGGTGCGGGCGCCCTGTGTCTAGACGGGGCGTGGCTCCTGTCGCTGGTTCCTCTGTACCGAGCTGGTGTGCTGCGTGCGGCCGACTTGGGTCTGCGGAGCTCTCCTGCTACACGTTCGGTTGGTCTCGCGCTGCTCGTGCTCGTCGCGTCCAGTGTCTTTGACGGTGTCTGGGGATCGGCGCTCGCGCTGGGCCCTGTCTCTAATCCGTTCGCCGGTATCTCGGATAAGAGCACGGCCGCGATCGTGCTCACTGGCATCGCCGCGGTCGTGACTCCCGTAATCGTGGAGGTGTTCTTTCGCGGCCTGCTGTATCGATGTTTTCGCAACCGTTTCGCGGTGCTTCCCGCTAGCGTGATGATCGGTGTGATGTTTGGGTTGGTCCACACCGAGTATCCGCTGGGCGTGCTTCCCGAGCTCGCCATCTATGGAGGGCTTGCGTGTCTGCTCTACGAGTACACGGGTCGCTGTTGTCGGGGATAGCGCTCAACGTGTACCTCGATGCTGGTGGTTTCGAGCAGGCTCTCACCGGCAGAGGCACGGTCGTCTTTTGGAGCTCGCGCTACTTGCGCTCGTGCTGGTGGTTCGAAGTCTGCGGTGGAGAGCGTGAAGGCTGTATCGGTAGCTGCGTTCTCTTCATCGAGCGGTAACGCAATGGCTCTCAGAACGCTTGTGATGGCGCGAGTCTATGTGAGGACATGCAGTATCTAGCGAGACTTCACGAGTCACGGTAGATACTGCATGGCCACTACAACGAGCCGGTGCTGGCAGCCACGATGCCGACTACTGTGGTGACCGGCGCCGGCAACGCTGGAGGGGGAAACTGGAGTACGTGTCTCCCGAATAAGCGAATACGTCAAGATGACGCACTGCACAGAGAAATGCAAGTGGTTCACGGACACGGTCGTCCCGTCGATCCACGGGCAGTGGCTGGAACAGACGAGCACCCTCTCACACCAGGCCTACACCTACGACGCGGCGGGACGCCTCACCCAGGTCCAGAACACACCCGTCGGCAAAGGCTGCACGACCCGTGTGTACGCTTACGAAGAAGACACGAACCGCACGAGCCTGACGACGCGGGAACCGAACGCCAAAGGCGAATGCGCCAGCGAAGGCGGCACCATCGCAAAACACACCTACGATCTCGCCGACCGCCTCACCGATACCGGCACGAAATACAGCGAATACGGGAACATCACCGCGCTCCCCGCAGCCGACGCCGGAGGCTCGGAACTGACGAGCGCCTACTACACCGACGACCAGCTCGCGAGTCAGACACAGAACGGCGAGACGATCGGCTACAACCTCGACCCCACCGGACGCACCCGCGAAACCGTCGCCACCGGCAAAACCGCCCAGGACATCATCGACCACTACGCCGCCGCCGGCGACGCCCCCGCCTGGACGACAGAAACAACATCAGGCAACTGGACCCGGAACATCCCCGGCATCACTGGTAGCCTTTCGGCTATGCAGAACAACGGGGCAGCGCCTGTGCTGCAGCTGACCGGCCTCCACGGCGACATCATCGCGACCGCTGCCCTGTCGGAAACGGAAACAAAACTGCTCTCAACGACGGATGCCAGCGAGTACGGCGTGCCGACGACGAGCACCCCGGCCAAATACTCGTGGCTCGGCGGGGAACAGCAGCCGACCGAATTCCCCAGCGGTGTCATCGCGATGGGCGCGCGCTCCTATGTCCCGCAGCTCGGGCGCTACCTGCAGCCCGACCCCGTAGCTGGCGGTTCCGCGGACGCGTACGCCTACGTTTTCGGTGACCCAGTCAACAGCTCGGACCCGAGTGGCGCGGACGGTATGCCGGCATGGGCCGTTGCATACAACAACGGTGTCGCCGACCAGCTGGCAGAAGCGGCGACAGCCCGCCGCATCGAAGCAGAACAACGCCAGGCAGCCGAAGAAGCAGCCGCCCGCGCCGCGGCAGCCGCCGCAGCCCAAGCAGCCCAGGCCGCCGCAGCAGCCCAATTCGCCTCCACCGAGGCCCCATGGGAACAGGCCTACGCAATGGGCGGCCCCAGCCTCTCAGAAACCATCGCCGCCACAGGCATCACCGAAGGAGGCGGCATCGAAGAAGAAGGCGGAGGAGGCCGGTTCGCCAATCTTGAGGACTGCTCGGGCGGATGCCACACTACGCCACAGCAGGAACAGTGCCTCAAGAAGGCGGGCGATAATAAGGGTCAAGCAGGGAAATGCTTCCCCAAGGGGAACTGGAAAGAATTTGTGGAAGTGGTGAAAGAAACAGTCGGCATCTTCAAATGTGCATATGAAATCTGGGAGGCGGTCCCGAACTGTGGTAGCGCGTAGCCTTCACGCTTTCGTTGGCTTGATCGGGAATATCTCGCTACGACGGCTGTGACGAGGCCAACTATGAGCGGCCGAATGGGCAGAACGATTGTCATTTTACTACTTGCGGCATTTGCCATCTATACGTGCGTGGCAGTAGTCATTGCCATTGCGTCAGGGCGAACGCATGGTCGTTTTTTTTGGCCGACGGTGGTCGTACTGGGCGTACTCGCGGCCGGGGCTGGGCGACTGTCGTATGTGCTAGGGCGACGGCTAGCGCACATGGCTCGTGCAAAGAAGTATGATTCACCCCGTGATAAATCATGATGTCGCAGTCGAAAACGGTAAGAAAACGGCGTAGCGCCAGCCGGAGGCCTGTGCGCAGGAGAGTAGGAAATGGGCGAACCCGGCACGGGGGGGCGCGGTTACGCATCTACTCGGCGCTCTGTAGTCTCTTAAGATTTGGTCTGCCGAAGCCGAGAACGGCGCGCGGCACCATCGTGGACACGTTTCTCGAATTGTTTCGCCTGTGGCGGTGATTGTCCTCGCGAGATGAGCGGTGAAGAAGGTTCCGGTGAAGGCACGACACCCTTTGGCTCTGGGTCTGCTCTGTGGGTGTTTCGAGCCGATGTGAGGGTCATGCACTATCTGACGGGACTTTATAAGTCACGGGAGATACTGCATGACCCAACTCAGCGACCGGTGCTGGTGGTCGTGATGCCGGCTGCTGTGGTGACCGGCGCCGGCAGGGCTGGGGGGTGAACTGGAGTATGTGTCTCCCGAACGGGACGAAGACGCAAAGCTACCGCATCACTGGTAGCCTTTCGGCTATGCAGAACAACGGGGCAGCGCCTGTGCTGCAGCTGACCGGCCTCCACGGCGACATCATCGCGACGGCTGCCCTGTCGGAAACCGAAACGAAACTGCTCTCAACGACGGATGCCAGCGAGTACGACGTGCCGACGACGAGCAGCCCGGCGAAATACTCGTGGCTCGGCGGGGAACAGCAGCCGACCGAATTCCCCAGCGGTGTCATCGCGATGGGCGTCCGCTCCTACGTTCCCCAGCTCGGGCGCTACCTGCAGCCCGACCCCGTAGCGGGCGGTTCCGCCGACGCGTACGCCTACGTTTTCGGTGACCCAGTCAACAGCTCGGACCCGAGTGGCGCGGACGGTATGCCGGCATGGGCCGTTGCATACAACAACGGTGTCGCCGACCAGCTGGCAGAAGCGGCGACAGCCCACCGCATCGAAGCAGAACAGCGCCAGGCAGCCGAAGAAGCAGCCGCCCGCGCCGCGGCAGCCGCCGCAGCCCAAGCAGCCCAGGCCGCCGCAGCAGCCCAATTCGCCTCCACCGAGGCCCCATGGGAACAGGCCTACGCAATGGGCGGCCCCAGCCTCTCAGAAACCATCGCCGCCACAGGCATCACCGAAGGAGGCGGCATCGAAGAAGAAGGCTCGGATCCAATTGCGGTAGCCGCAGCGCCATGTTCGCACGGAGATAACCCGCACTCCAATTCTTGTGGGGCAGGACTGCCTGGGCGTGATCTGTGCAGCGATCCTCTCCTACAAGGGTGCGGAGTTACTAATAGCGCGCCGAGTGGTACGCGCACTGGTAGGCTTGCAGTGTCGGGTGGGGTCGTCGGATGTATCGTTGGGGGTGTTGTGGGTGGGACCTTCGCGGCGAGCTCGTCGGCGGGACTCGCGACTGAGGCGGGGGCAACGGCCGGATGTTTCATAGGAGGGAGCATCGTAATGATAGTTGAACGTCTGTGACGCGGGAACAATGAACCGGATGACTAACTATCAGCGACGAAGGCTGATTCAGGGCAGTCGCGCGGCGGTGACCATAGTGATACTCAGTGTCTTTGTCTTCACTATGTATGTGCTCGGGTTGCCTAGTATCGTAGCGATAGCAGCGGGGGGCGGTCTTGCGGGCATTGTGTCAACCACCATCGAGCGACGGCTTTTGCCTACGCCGCCACCGTGGTCCGACGAGGAACGTGTCCAGCTACCGAAGCTAAGACCTCTATGGCTGCTGCTTGGTGTCATGGCGGTCGCGCTGCTTCATTTCATAGCAGATATACCGTTTGCCGTCGCCGTGCCTGTTGTAGTGGTGAGCGTCAGTGCCTTTGCCGTCAGCGAATTGCGCTTGCGCCGCGAGGCAGAACGCCGATTGAGCTGCCAGGGAGACGGCGGCCGTGCGGCATAGTACCCGGCAGAGTTGGTTGATCGTCGCATACAACGATACGGTGATCAGTACGCACCTCGAAGCTGTTGTGTACTGTGCGGGCGCCGGGCAGGCAATCGCAGCGAGTGCGCCCAGCGTTGCGCATGAGCGTGCGGGCGAGCAAGCCGACGCCATGGCTGCCAAGACGACGAGCAGCCCGGCGAAATACTCGTGGCTGGCGGTGAAATGCAGTCCACGCAATTCCCGCGCCGCCCCCACGCAGCGAAGTCGCCGACTTGACAAGCTACATAAGCAAAGAACTCAAGCACTTGAAGCTTGGGTGCCAGTGATTACGATGCTCCCTGGTGCTGGCGGCCGCAACGCCGGCTGCTGTGGTGGCCGGCACCGGCAAGGCTGGGGTGTGGACCAGCGGACGTGTCTCCCAAAGATGAGGTCTGTACAGCTACACGACTGTGTTCTCAACCCACTATGAATAAGCCGAAAACGACATATGAGCAGACGACCGGCTACAACCCCAGCCCGACTTCGCTGTCGAGGTGCCGGCAGTGAGGAGGCTGATCGCCGGGCTCGCGTGTGCGGCGTGCGTGTGCTTGCCGGCGCACGCCCTCGCATCCGTCCACACTGACGATGCCGCTGCGACGCGCGTGTACCTGAGCGCGGGCGATGCGTATGTGCGCAGCTTCTACGCCGAGGTGGGGGTGAGGGTCGCCGCGATTGAAGCGCACGCGGGTGAGCTTGGCGGTGAATGTCCGTCTGTCCTGACGTACGCTCCCCGGGACACGGCGTTTGGAGAACTCGGCGAAGAGGCGAGCATGACGGCTTTTTTTGCCGGTACGGCGCTCGAGCGCCCGCTAGCGCTGCGCCAGGCGCACACGATCGAACATCTCAGGTGGAGCAATCACAGGCTCACGCGGCTCGTGCGCGCCGAGGCCGCTGAAGAACGCGCCCTCGCGACGCTTGCGCTGCCCAATGTGTGCGTCGACATCGCCGCATGGAAGGCAGCTGACTATGCAGCGTCGCCGCAGAGCGCGACGGGGTTCCTCGATCGCGTGCACGCGATCGACTCTCTATCGGTCACGGGGCCGTCCGAAGAATTCCGCGAAACGGCGATCATGCGCCTGCTCAGACCATACGAGACGCCGGCGCAAAGGCAGACCTCCGGGCGCATCGAGCGCCTCGAAGCACAGATCGGCCGTCGGCTGGGTGCGGCGGGAACCGTCGCCGAAAAGAAGCTCGCGGCGGTGTGGGGAGTCGCGGCGCTGTGAGCGCGAGCGCCCGGCTGGTGGGCTTGCTCGTGTGCGTCTGCGCGGTGCTGTCGATCGCGACGCCCGCCCGCGCGCAGGCTGGCTCGCTGGCGTTCGCGGCGTGCCATCCCACGCAGGTCGTAGTCCCTGCATCCGGGCTTCAGTGCGCCACGTTGGATGTGCCGTTCGATCGGGCCGACCCGGCCGTCGGGAGCATCGCGCTGGCCGTTCAGCGGGTCCCGTCGAGCGCGCCGCGCGTGGGTGCGATCGTCCTGCTGGCGGGTGGACCCGGCCAGCCGGCGCTGGGGCCGTTCGAGGCGCTGCTAGCGCCGCTCGCACGCGAAGCCGCGCTGCGTGGCTTCGAACTGGTGGCGTTCGACCAGCGCGGGACCGGTCAGTCGCAGGGCCTGCAGTGCCCGGAAGTGGGCGGGTCGCCCAAGGGTGGGCTCACGTCCTACCTGGGCGCGTGCGGCGCCGCGCTCGGTCCCACGCGCGCGTTCTACACGAGCCAGGAATCCGTCGAAGACCTCAACTCGCTGCGCCAAGCGCTCGGCGGCACGCCGCTGTCCCTGTTCGCCGTCTCCTACGGCGGGCGCGTCGCAGGCATGTATGCGCGCCAGTACCCGCAGGGCGTGGCGCGCATGGTGCTCGACTCGCCCACGCCGCGTGCGGGAGCCGATGCGCTCGACGCGCAGCGTCTGCGTGCACTGCGGAGGGTGCTCGACGAAGGCATCTGCGGCGCTGGCGCCTGCCGCTCGTTCTCCCGCGACGTCTACGCCGACCTCACGCGCGTGGTGGCGGCACTGCACCGTCACCCCCTGCGCACGAGGATCTACGACGCTCGCGGGCGGCTGCGGCCGGCGAGCGTGACCGAAGCCGGGGTCCTGCGCCTGCTCTCCGGGCTCGATCTCTCGCAGGGAACGCGCGAGCTGGCGCCTGCCGCGATCACCGCGGCCGCCGATGGCGACGCCGTGCCGCTGGCGCGGTTGACGCACGCCCTACAGGCCGAAGCCCCGGGCAGCGGCTTCAGCTCCCCACCCGCCGGGACCCCGCCGGCCGTGGCGGTCCGTGCGCCCGGCTTGCCCGGTGGGGAGTCCTTTGCGGCGCAAGCGCCCGAGGTCGACTCGGCGATCTCCATCGCGCTGTTCGCGGCCACCTACTGCGTGGAGAACGAACTGCCGTGGTCGCCGGACTCGCCTGTGGCCGGGCGGGCCGCGACCCTCCGCGGCTGGCTCGCCTCGCTGCCCGCCGGGAGCACCGCGCCATTCGCCCAGGCCACAGTGGCCGCCTCCTCTGCGCTTTCCCTGTGCGCCGACTGGCCCGCGACGCCGCCCGCGCCGCCCTCCCCGACCGGCCCCTCGGCGACCCCCACGCTGATCCTCTCCGGCGTGGATGACCTGCGCACGCCCTACGAACAGGACCTCACGATCGCGGCCGGCTACAGCGACGCGCAGCTGCTGAGGGTCCCGGGCGTCGGGCACTCGACCGTCAGCACCGACCACACGGGCTGTGCCAGGAAAGCGATGATCGAGTTCCTCGCCACCGGCCAGGCGCCCCCGTCGTGCCCTGGCTCGAGCGAAGCCCAGGCACTCCCGCTGCCGCCGCCATCGCTTGGCGAGGTGCCTGCCGCCGCCTCCAGCTCGCGTCTGTCCGGTCAGGTCGCCGCTGCCGCCATGATCACGCTCGAGGATCTCTTCGGACAGACGAGCGTCTCCGGCGGAGGGCTGCGCGGCGGCTACTGGACGCGACAGCCCGACGGACTCGCCCTGCACGGCATGACCGACGTGCCCGGCGTGGCGCTCAGCGGCACCATCCGCGCGGCACGCGACGCGACGAGCCCTCTGGCGATCACCGCTCGTCTGACGGTTCGCGGTCGCCTCGCCGGCGAGCTGACGCTGCGCCGGCTCACGCTCAGCGGTCGTGTGGGCGGGGCGCTGGTGCACGCACCGCTCGCTGCGCTGTAGCGGCTCAGCTCACACGCTGGAACGATCGCTGTAGTGAGAGACGCCCATTGCGCACCCGATGGGCAAGTTTAAGAATGCTGACATGCGTCTGAGGCTGGCGATGATTCTCGTTCTGGTGCTGGCTCTCTCAGCAGTGGCGTCGTCTCCTGCGGCCGCGTCTTCCACGGGGTTCAAAGAATTCAACGAAAAGAACACTGAAGAAGTTCTCAAACAGGCATCTGAACGCGAAACTCAAGAACACGAAGCCGCGGCGCGACATGCGGCCGAAGAAACCGAACATCAGCAGAAGACCAAGGAAGAAGAAGCTCAGCGTGCCGCAGCTGCCCCGCGCGCCGCTCAGGAAGTCGCCGAACGGGAACAGCAGGCCAAGGAAGCCTCAGAAATGCAGTGTGTCGTTCCCTCCCTGGCGCACGACTCGCTCGCTGTCGCGAGCAAGTCCTTGCGCAAAGCGCGTTGCCGGCTGGGCAAGGTTACTCACCCTCGTGGTCACGATGGTGTTCTCGTGGTGACCGCACAGGGCTACAAGCGCGGGACGAAGCTTGCCCAAGGCACTGCCGTAGCGGTCGTGCTGGGTCCCAAGCCGAGACACGGCCGCTAGTGGTGCGTCAGCGTTTTAGTTGGTGATTGCGTTGAGTGTCACGCGTCCGCGTTGGACTTTCTCCACGATCTGGTCGGCGGTCTTGGTCCAGGTAAACGGCGTGGGGTTCGTGTTGGTCGCGGCGAGGTAGGCGTCGATCGCTGCGATCAGGTCGGGGACCGAAGCGAACACGCCGCGGCGGATTGCTTTGTTGGTGAGCTGCGCGAAGAACCCCTCGATCATGTTCAGCCAGCTGCTGGAGGTTGGCGTGAAGTGCAGGTGAAAGCGGGGGTGCTTGGCGAGCCAGGCCGTGACGTTGGGGTGCTTGTGCGTCGCGTAGTTATCGAGGATCAGATGGATCTGCAGGCCGTTGGGCACGTGGCGGTCGATCGTGCGCAGGAACGTCAGAAACTCGGTGTGGCGATGACGTGGCAGGCACTGCCCGATCACCGATCGGTCAGGACATTCAGCGCGGCGAACAGGGTCGTGGTGCCGTTGCGCTTGTAGTCGTGGGTCATCGTTCCGGCCCTGCCGGGCTTGATCGGTAGCGACGGCTGGGTGCGGTCCAGGGCTTGGATCTGCGACTTCTCGTCCATGCTGAGGACGATCGCGCGCTCGGGCGGGTTCAGATACAGGCCGACGACGTCAGCGAGCTTCTCCTCAAACCGCGGGTCGTTGGACAGCTTGAACGTCTGGACCCGGTGGGGCTTGAGCCCGCGAGCGGCCCAGATCTTCTGGACCGTGGCGTGCGAGACCCCGTGCGCCCGGGCCATCGACCGACAGCTCCAATGCGTCTCACCCGGCGGCGTCTCATGCAGCGTCGCGTGAACGATCTCCTGCACCTTCTCCGGCGCGATCGACGGCTTACGCCCCCGTCCCGGCGCAACCTTCACCGACGCCTTCAGGCCGTCGCGCTCAAAGCACCCACGCCATCTGGTGACCGTCGCTGGGGACACCCCCAGCTCCTTCGCGATCCGCGTCGTCGCGAAACCGTCTGACGCCATCAACAGCGCCTTGGCTCGCTGCACATCACGGTGCGCCGCGGTCTGTGACCGCGACAACGTCTCAAGCACTTCGCGCTGAGGCGCGGTGACCTTCAGGGGAGGGGTGGGAGCGCGCATAACTCATCATACCGCCAACCACCACTTATTTCACTTACACACCACTAGCGACATTGCCGGAGGGGCGCGAGAACGTGATCGACGCGTTGCACGGCATCCTTGAGCTGCGCTTTGGTGAGCACGCGCTCAGCGAGCCCGCGTCCGACAGCGAGCCGCTGCAGCTGACCCTCCGCGCCTCGCTCATCACAGCTGCCAGGGGTCGAGAAGCTCGATCCCTGTGTCAGTGAAGTCACTGGTGTTGCGTGTGGCGAGCGTTGCCCCAAGCTTGCGGCAGATCGCCGCTATCTGCGCGTCGGCGACGCCGATGGGACGACCGACTTTGTCGCGATCGCTGACAAGAGCTGCATAGTGGGCGGCGGCGGTCACGTCGAACGGCTCGACGCGACCGCCGAGGTCTTCCTCGATCAGCCCATCGATCGCCTTGCTCAGTTGCTCCCTGCGCCGCCCCGTCGGCAGCCGGGCGACACCGTACAGCAGCTCGGCGGCGGTGATAGCGGTGGTCGCGATCGCGGCGGCGTCGAGAGAATCCAGCCACTGCGTCACCCCTTCATCGGGCTCGCGACGGATGAGCTCGGAGAGGACGTTGGTGTCGAGGAGGATCACGCTTGCAGAGTCGCTGCCCGCGGCATCTCACTCCGGATGGGCGGATTGAACTCCATGCCACCAAGGTCGGCGAAGCGGGCGTGGATGCGACTACCGAGACCGCCCAACGCCTGCTGGGAGGGTAGCGCTTCTTCGAGGATACTTCGCACCTCGGCCTCCATCGAACGCCCGTGACGCGCGGCGCTCACGCGTAGGCGGGCCTTGGTGTCATCATCGAGCCCTCGAATGGTCAGCGTCGCCATCAGCACTCCTTAATTTGCTGTCATTGATGTCAATGCCAGCAGTATAGTGGGACTCGAGGTCGGCTCTGGAGCGCTCCCCCGCAAGCTAGGCTCCGACACGTGGACCTGTTCGAGGCCATGCGCTGCGCGCCGAGCACCCGTCGCTTTAAGCCCGACCCCGTGCCGCGTGAGGTCGTAGCGCGCGTCCTCGACAGCGCCCGCTTCGCCCCCAGTGGCGGCAACCGGCAGGGCTGGCGGGTGGTGGTCGTCGAGGATAGAGAGACGCGGACGGCTCTACGCGACCTCTACCTGCCGCAATGGCGCGCCTACTTCGAGCGCACCGGCGGTGCGCGGGCGGTGGCCGAGCCCGTGGGTGTGGCCCCCGCGCGGGTGCGGATGATACGGCGCGCCGACGAGTACGCCGAACGTCTGGACGAGGTGCCGGTGCACCTCCTCGTCGGGGTTCGCCTGGACGACCTGGCCGTGACCGACGCTCACCTGCCGCGCCAGAGCATCGTCGGCGGCGCATCCGTGTACCCCTTCGTGCAGAACCTGCTGCTGGGCCTGCGCGCGGAAGGCCTCGGCGCGGCGCTCACCACGCTGCTCGTGCCCGCCGAGGCCGATGTCAAGCGCCTGCTCGGCATCCCCGACGAGGTAGCCATCGCCGCGCACGTCGGTGTCGGCTACCGCGCCGATCCGTGGCCCGAGCGGCTCGCCCGACGCCCGGTGTCCGAGTTCGCCTTCCGGGAGCGCTGGGGCGAGCCGCTCGCCGGCCCCGACGAGCCGTAGACGATCGGTGTGGGCCACCTGCCCCGCCGGCCCCGAGGGTTCGTGGGCGCCGGGTCCAGCCGCCCCGCCGAGGCGCGCTCGGGGCGGCTGGAAGGACCGGTCTGGGTCAGGACGCTGGGATCCAGACGGTGGAGAGGTGGCAGAGGTTGCTCGCCTCGCTGACGTACGCGAAGATTTCGAGCTGTCCGTGCACGGGGGCGGTCACCGTCAGGTGTCCTTGCGCGTAGCTTTCCTTCGTGCCGGCCGACGTGCTCGCCACGCCGAACAGGTCGCTCGGCGTTGCCGTCTGGTTCTGGGTGAAGCTGTTGAACCAGGTTTCCACCGGGCTGCCCTCGTTGGTGGCGGTACGCACGTAGTCGAGTTGCACGTCGTTCGCGTTGGTCGCGCCGAGCACGACCTCTATCAGGCTCGGGCCGAGCTGGACGCAGCTGGCGGTCAGCCTGAACGGTCCCGCGGTCCCGAGCGGCGTGTTCTGCTCGGTGGCCGCCGGCGCGGTCGAGTTGTATGTGTACTCGATCGCTCCGGGACCCTGCGGGCCGGTCGCGCCGGTGTCGCCCTTCGGCCCCTGTGCGCCGGTGGCGCCCGCCGGACCCTGTGGGCCAGTCAGGCCGGTCATGCCCTGGGGGCCCGTCGGACCGCTCTTGCCGCGGGCGCCGGCTTTGCGCCCGTGGCGGTTGGACGCGTTGTGGGCGTGACGGGTTCCGCGAGCCGGCGTCGTGTGCGCGCCGGCCGTGGCCGGGCCGACGGCGAGCAGGGCGAGGAGCGCGATCGCGGTTGCGATCGAGGGGAGCTGTGAGTGGATTTTGGACATCTGAGAGCCTCCTGTGGTCGTTTCGGGCGGCTGCCCGTTTGTGCGTTGTGCTCCCTCAACCGACCGTCCCGTCGTTCCTTACGCTCGCCCAGAAAAAAATCCGGACGCGTCCGACCGCGCTCGCGGCGCTCTCCTGAAAGGCACGGTGCTCGCGTAAGAGGCACGGCGCTCGCGTAAGGAAAGGCGCGGTTGCCCGTTTCACCTGACGGCACGTCCACACCCACGCCCGCTGCGTGCGGTCGAGCAGAGGAGATGACCAGATGTCCAGAGCAATCGCGATCGCTTGTCCAGGCGCAGGGCGTATGGGAGAATCGCCGTGAGCAGCCGACCATGGCCACGTCAACCGCAAGCCGCAGGACCACGCCCGACGACTGCGAGCTCGCGAGGCTCGCGGTCGCCGGCGACGGCGACGCGTTCGCCGAGCTCTACGACCGCCACGAGCGCCGCGTGTTCGGCTTCTGCCTGCGGATGCTCCGCAGCGAGGACGAGGCCGCGGAAGCGACCCAGGAGACGTTCATGCGACTGCTGCGGCGCCTGCCCGCCCTGAACGGGCGGGAGCTGAACTTCGCCGCCTACGCGCTCGCCGCGGCGCGCAACGCGTGCTACGACGCGATCGAGTCAAGGCGCCGCGTCGAGCCGGTCGGCGAGCAGCTCGAGCGACTCGAGCCGTCCGGCTCGGAGCCCGGCGAGCTCGCCCTGGACCCCGAGCGGGCGGCGCTTCTGGCCGCCACGCGCGATCAGGTGCGCGCGGCCAACGCCGCGCTGCCCGCGCGCCAGCGCGAGGTCCTCGCGCTGAGGGAGCTCGAGCAGCTCTCCTACGAGCAGATCGGCGAGATCGTGGGCCTGAACGGCAACGCCGTCGCGCAGCTGATCTCGCGCGCGCGGATCAGGCTGCGCGACCTCCTACGCGGCGGTGCGCTCGAGTCGCTCGCCGCATCCTCCCCCGACTGCGAGCGCGCGCTGCCCACGCTCGCACGCCTGCAGGACGCCCAGGGCAGCTCCGGCGAGGAGCTCGACTGGGTTCAGGCGCACGTGGCCGGCTGCGAGACGTGCAGGCTGAGCCGCGCGGCGATGGAGGAGGCGGGACTCTCCTACCGCGCGCTCGGGCCGATCGTGGCGCTGGCCTGGCTGCGACACACAACGATCGCTCGCGCCGCCGACCTCGTCGGGGCCGACTGGAGTCACCTCACCGCCGCGGCCCACCGGACTGGCTCCTCCCCGACCCACCTCGCCGCCGCACCCCACGCGGGGTCCTCCCCGACCCGTCCGACGGTTGCGCGTCGCGTCCGCTGGGCCCTCGCCCTGACCGTGCTCTGCGCGATCGTCGCGGTCCCGCTCGCCGGGAGCATCGCCCCCGACGGTCGCGTTCTCTCGCTGGGGGCGAGCACCGTGTCAAACGCCGCCGGGAGCGCCGCGCGTAGGATTGGACGCTCAGACGCTCATGTGCTCACGACGGTCCACCGTGGGAAGGCGCGGGAGCGCGGCCGGATCGCGCCGAGCAGCGGATCGCCCACCGCCGCTGCCGCGCTCGCGGTCGCCGGAAGCGGTGCCCAGCCGAGCACCCCGGCGCCTGCGTCTCACAGGGACGCGCGACACCGCGCGAGCAGGCACACCTCTACCCGCCACCCCACACCGCACGCCTCTGCGCCGGCGAGCACGCCGCCGAGCGGCGCACCGACGACCACGGCGCCCCCGGCCAGCCCCCCGAGCGGCGAATCGGGCACGTCCACGGGCAGCGGCTCGGGCACCTCGACGAGCGGCTCGGGGACCACGTCGACCCCCGCGGAAGCGCCCCCGCCGGGTGGCTCGGGTCCGTCCGGCACCACCACGACGGGGCCCACGGAAACCGGCGGGCACAGCTGCGTGCTCGCGATCGCCTGCTGAGGCCGGCTCGGTGAGGCCCGGCTCGGGCGGCGAGCAGGAAGCGTGTGAAGAATGCCGCCGACGGGCTGCTCAGGCCGGTGGCCGGCGACCTGCGAGCTCGAGCTGCTCGTGCAGCTCTGCGAGCTCCCCGGCGGCGATCGAGTAGGTGTGCTCGGGAGCCGGGTAGCGGCGCGCGCGCACGTCCTCGGCGTAGGCGCTCACGCCGTCGTTCATCTCCTGCTGGAGGTTGGCGTAGCGCTTGACGAACCGCGGACCGAGCCCGTCGCGGATGCCGAGCAGGTCGTGGAAGACGAGCACCTGGCCGTCGGTCGCGGGTCCCGCGCCGATGCCGATCACGGGTATCTCCACCAGCGCCATCAGCTCCTCGCTGACGGCGCTCGGGATCGCCTCGAAGACGAGGGCGAAGCACCCGGCCTCCTGCAGCGCGAGCGCCTCGGCGGCGATTCGCGCCGCCGCTCGGGCGGTGCGACCCTGCGCCTTCCAGCCGCCCAGCGCGGTCGAGGTCTGCGGAGTCAGTCCGACATGCCCCATGACCGGGATGCCCGCGCCGACGATCGCCCGCGCGCGGCTGGCCGGTGCCGCGCCGCCGCCCTCGAGCTTGACCGCCTCGCAACCAGCCTCCTTGACCATGCGCAACGCCGTGGCGATGGCCTGCTCGTCAGAGATCTCGTAGGAACCGAACGGCAGGTCGCCGATCAGCAGCGGCGTCCTCAGTCCGCGGCGCACCGCGCGGGCGAGCACGAGCATGTCCTCGAGCACGACCGGGGTGGTGGCGTTGTAGCCGAGCACGGTCGTGGCGGCGGAGTCGCCCACGAGCACGAGGTCCACGCCCGCCGTCTCGGCCGCTCGCGCGCTCGGGTAGTCATAGGCAGTGACCATCACGATCGGGTCGCCGAGCCGCTTCTTCTCGATCAGCAGCGGCAGGGTCATCGGCAGGCGCTGGGCGGGTGGGATGTGCTCGAGCCGGGTCTGGGCGGACGCGGCCCGGAGGGCGGGATCGTTGGGGCGGCTGGACATGGCGCTTCCTCTCTGACGGTCGGTTGACGCTCGCTCTCTCACGAGAGCAGGGTCGCCACCTCGTCGTCGACGGTGATGATGCGGTTGGTGTCGGCCTCCACGTGGACCACCCGAGGCTCGTATCGCTCCAGGTCGGCCTCGTCGTAGGAGCCGTAGGAGATGACGATGATCGTGTCGCCGCGGTGGACCAGGCGGGCGGCGGCGCCGTTGACGCACATCTCGCCCGAGCCCCGCCGTCCGGCGATCGTGTAGGTCTCAAAGCGGGCGCCGTTGTCGACGTCCACGACATGGACCTGCTCGTGCTCGAGGACGTCGGCGGCCTCCAGCAGGTCGGGATCGATGGTGATCGACCCGACGTAATGCAGGTCGCAATCGGTGACCGTAGCCCGGTGGATCTTGGACTTCAGCATCACGCGCTGCATGTGGTGGCCTTTCCTGGGAGCGGTTGACTGATGGCCCGCGCGCCGGCGGGCTGCAAGATCGCGTTGTCGATCAGCCGAACCTCCCCGATCCGTGCGGCGAGCGCCAGCAGGGCCTCACCGGCCAGCGTGTCGATCGGCTCGAGCGTGTCGGGCTCGACGAGCGCCACGTACTCGGGCTCGACGCCCATCGGGCGCATCGCCTCGCGGGCGGCGCCGAGCAGCGCTTGGGCAGAGCGCTCGCCCCTGGAGGCAAGGTTGCCCGCGGCCTCCAGGGCCGCGGGCAACGCCAGCGCCCGGGCGCGCTCGCCCGCTGTGAGCAGGGCGTTGCGGCTGGACATCGCCAGGCCGTCCGGCTCGCGCACGGTCGGCAGCGTCTCGATCCGAACCGGCAGGTTCAGATCCTCGACCAGGCGGCGGATGACCACCACCTGCTGGGCGTCCTTCTGGCCGAAGTACGCGACGTCGGGCATCGCCATGCACAGCAGCTTGGTCACCACGGTGGCCACCCCGCGGAAGTGCTCGCTGCCCCGCGAGGCCCCCTCGAGGCGCTCGGTGACGCCGAGCACCTCGACGGTCGTGGCGAACGCCGGCGGATAGACCTCCTCGACCGACGGTGCGAACAGGACGTCCGCACCGGCCGCCTCGGCGAGGGCGACGTCGCCGGCCTCGTGGCGCGGATAGCGCTCTAGGTCAGCGCGCTCGTTGAACTGCGCCGGGTTGACGAACAGGGAGACGACGACCCGATCGCAGTGCTCGCGCGCGTGGCGGACGAGCGACAGGTGGCCCTCGTGCAGCGCGCCCATGGTCGCCACCAGGCCGATCGTCAGGCCCTCGCGGCGGCCCGGCGCCAGCGTGCGGCGCAGTTCGGTCACGGCGCGCACGGTTCTCATGCGCAGAGCGAGGTTCGGTGGTGGGATCTCATCGGCTTCGGTCCAGTTCCCTGCGGATACCGGCGCGACTTCAGATGTCAGACGGGTGCTGCGTCGGGTCCACCTCGAGCGGGTCGATGACGGCCTGACAACAATCGATGATACGCGATTTTCCCTCACATGACGGCGAAATACCGCTGTGTGCGCAGCCTCACAGATGGCGCTCGCCAGCGCGTCTCACCAGGCGTCCACGTGCGGGCGCTTCTTGCCCGCGCGCCGCCACCACTCGCCGCTGTGCTCGTCGAACAGCGTCGCGATCCAGCGCCGCGAGTCGGCCGGGTCGATCACGTCGTCGATCTCGCCGTAGGCCGCCATGTTCAGCCCGCGGCCGCGCTCATACGCGGCTGCCACCAGCTGCTCGAAGACCCGCTCGCGCTCCTCGGGGTCCGCGATCGCGTCGAGCTCGCGGCGCATGCCCAGCCGCACCGCGCCCTCGAGACCCATGCCGCCGAACTCGGACGTCGGCCAGGCGACGGTGAACCGCGGCTCCTTGAAGCCCCCGCCGGCCATCGCCTGGGCACCGAGCCCGTAGCCCTTGCGCAGCACGATCGTCCCGGTCGGCACCGTCACGTTGGCGCCGCCGAGGAACATCCGCGCGAAGTGGCGGACGGTCGCCGTCTGCTCGGCCGCCGGGCCGACCATGAAGCCGGGCGTGTCGCATAGGAACAGCACGGGCAGCTCGAACGCGTCGCACAGCTGCAGGAAGCGCGCGGCCTTGTCCGCGCCGTCCGCGTCGATCGCTCCCCCAAGGTGCGTGGGATCGTTGGCCACCACGCCGAGCGGCCGGCCGTCCACGCGGGCGAGCGCCGTCAGCATCCCCGCCGCGAACCCGCGGCGCAGCTCGAGCACCGAGCCCTCGTCGAACAGCCCCTGCACGACCCGGCGCACCTCGTAGATCTGCTTGCGCCGCTCGGGGATCAGCTCGCGCAGCAGCTCCTGATCGGGCACCGTGCCTGCCTGAGCATTGCCACGGAAGTAGGACAGGTAGAGCTTGGCCAGCGCCACCGCCTCGGCGTCGTCGGCCGCGCGCAGGTCGACCACGCCGTTTGCCGACTGCACGTCGATCGGGCCCACGTCCTGCGGGTCGTGGACCCCGAGACCGCCGCCCTCGATCATCGCCGGGCCGCCCATCCCGATGCTCGCGTCCTCGGTCGCGATCACCACGTCGCAGCACCCGAGCAGGGCGGCGTTGCCCGCGAAGCAGTAGCCGGAGGCCACGCCCACGAGCGGCACGAGCCCGCTCAGGCGGGCGAACAGCGCGAACGCGCGGCAGTCCAGGCCGGCGACGATCGGCATGTCGACGTCGCCCGGGCGCCCACCGCCGCCCTCGGCGAACAGCACCACCGGCAGCCTGCGCCGCTCGGCGAGCTCGAACAGGCGGTCCTTCTTGGCGTGATTGCGCATGCCCTGCGTGCCCGCCAGGACCGTGTAGTCGTAGGACATCGCCACGCACGGACGCCCCTCCACCTCGCCCACGCCCCCGACCAGGCCGTCGGCGGGGGTGCGCGCGATCAGCTCCTCGCGCGCGCGCCGGCCCTCCTGGGCTGCGAACAGCAACGGCCCGTACTCGACGAACGTATCCGGGTCGAGCAGCTCCGAGAGGTTCTCCCGCGCGGTCCGCCGCCCTCGCTCGCGGCGCCTGGCCACCGCCTCCGGGCGGGCTGCGTCCAGGCCGATCTCGTGGCGCTCGCGCACCGCCCTCATGTCCGCGCGCTCGCCGCCCGGCCGTTGCTCGGCAGCAGGGGTCACCCCCGCGCCGCCGTTGACGCCCGGGGCAAGCGTCATCAGCAGCTGGCCCTCCTCCACGGCATCGCCCACGGCCACCGACAGACTCGCGATCACCGCGTCGGTCTCCGCCAGGACCTCGTGCTCCATCTTCATCGCTTCGAGCACCACCAGCGCCGCGCCCGCCCCGACCCGATCCTCGCGCTCATGCGGGAGCGCGACCACGACGCCCGCGAAAGGCGCATTGACGGTGCGCTCAGAGAATGGGCCCATGGCGAGATCATTAGCATGCGGGCGGTGTCAGCAGGCGCGAGCGAGCCGTCGGCCGCCGAGCGGCGCGAGGCCCTCAAGGAGGTGCTCGCGCAGGCACGCGCCTGCGTGCGCTGCGCCGAGCTGGCCGCCACCCGCAAGACGGTCGTCTTCGGCGCGGGCAACGCCGACGCCGAGCTGATGTTCGTAGGTGAGGCGCCGGGCGCCAGCGAGGACGAGCAGGGGGTGCCGTTCGTCGGTCGGGCGGGCAAGCTGCTGAACACGCTGCTCGAGGAGATCGGACTGCGGCGCGAGGACGTGTTCATCGCCAACACGCTCATGTGCCGGCCCCCCGACAACCGCGATCCGCTGCCGATCGAGATCGACAACTGCCAGGGATACCTGCGGCGCAAGGTCGAGCTGATCCAGCCGGCGGTGATCTGCACGCTCGGGAACTTCTCGACCAAGCTGCTGCGCGGCGATCCCACGGGAATCAGCCGCCTGCACGGGCAGCCGGAGGTCCTGACGCTGGGCCGGCGGGCGGTGCGCCTGTACCCGATCTACCACCCGGCGGCCGCCCTGTACACGCCGCGCATGCTCGAGACGCTGCGCGAGGACTTCGCGCGGCTGCCGGAGCTGCTCGCCCTCGGGCCGCCCGAGCAGCCGCTCGAGATCCCCGAGCCCGAGCAGCCGATCGGGGCGGAGCCGGCCCCGGCGGCGGAGCCTCCTCGAAAGAACTCCGAGGTCGATCAGCTCGGGCTGTTCTAGACACTTTCTGGACGGCGTCCAAAGACGATTTGCCTGCAACGCAGGGATTCTGGAGAATATGTCGAACTTTCTCGGCCAGGTCCTAAAGGCAGCCGCTTACGCTGCCGATAATGGTTCTGTCTCCATCCCTCCAGCAGTAACGACCGGTCCGCGTCCCATACCCCCGCGGGCCGGTCTTCTTTAATCGGCGACCGCTGCGACCGCCGCCGCACAGGCTCTAGTGTCCCGAGTCGGAAATTCGGTGAGGGTTTGCCGGATGGATGGTCGTGGTCTGACGTTCGATGGCGTCGGTCTGCGTGCCGGTAGCACGTGGGCCGACGACGGCGGGCGTCAGGCGCGGGCAGGCGACGGGAAACGCCATCGAATTTGTGACTCGGGACACTAGCTACTTCCTGCGGAAAAACTCTTTGGGATGACGAACGGCCGCGCTTGTTGAGGGCGCGGCCGTTCGTGATTGAGTGGTGCTCTGGTCAGGAGCGTTTGGAGTGTTTCACCGGGCTCGGATGGCGAGGGTGTCGGCGTCATAGGCGAGGATCGCCCACTCGGTCCAGATCCGCTGGCCTTCGTGGCCCTTCAGGCGGCTTCGGTCCAGGCCGTAGCGGCGCTTGAGGTGGCTGATCCGACCCTCTGCGCCGGTTCGGTAGCGCTTGAGCCTGCGGTTGGTGCGTCTGGAGCCGGGTTCTTGGCGGCCGGAGATGAACACTTTTTCTGGCTCGAGCTCTGCCAGCGCCTGGCTGGTCGGGCCGGTCTGGAAGCCGCCGTCGAGGGCTACCTCGCGTGGGGAGACCCCGAGTCGTTTGAGCTCCGCGACTGTGTCGGGCAGCAGCGTGTTCTCGACAGGGTTCCCAGGCGCGGTCGATGCCGGCAGGATCAGCCCCCGCGCCCCGCGCTTGGTGTTCTCGGTCACCTCCGCCAGCTGGGTGACATACCCAAACTCGTTCGGCTTGCCCAGCTTGCCCTTGCGGATCGGGCGGGCATCCGGGTCCGTGAGCGACACGATCCGGTCTGTGATCGGCTCGCCCTTCACACGCTTCGTGATCTGCGAGGCGACCTTCTCGCACCGGTCTGCGAGCTGCTCGAGCGTGGCGGCGGTCTTCAGCTTCGCCTGTGCGCCACGGCCACGCGCCTTGCGCCTGGCGAGGGCAGCGAGCTTGCGTGCCTCCTTGACCGAGCACTCCAACAGATCGCCGGTCTGGCCGGTCAACTTCAGCACCTGCGCCTTCGCCTCCCCCGAGCGAGCCCGGATCGTTCGGGTGATCCCCCGCAGCCGGCGGCCCATCGCTTGTGAGCGATCCCGCACCCGCCGCTTCTGCTCGCCGATGAGCTTGGCGAGCCGCCGGCCCTCCCGCGCCAACGCCCGCACCCCGTGCGCAGCAAGGCCCGCGTCCGTCGGGTACTTCACATCCGCCTCGACCACGGTCGAGTCGATCCGCACCGCACGAGCACGAAAGCGCTTCTCGCGCGTGGCCTTCACGATCAATGTGCGCGTCAACTCCGACACCGTCTCCGGGCCGACCCGCCTGGTGAGCTTTCTGACCGTCGACTCGTCCGGCACCCGCTCGCTCAACGAGATCCGACAGAACCGCCGCAAGTGAATCGAGTCCGAGACCTCCGCCACAAGCGTTCGATACCCCCACCGGTAGCGCGCCTTGAGCACCATCAAGCGAACGAAGCTCTCCATCGCGATCGTCGGGCGACCATCCGTCAACACCGCCCGGCCCGACTCCGACCCCTCTTGGCGAAAACGCTCCACGATCGGGCCAAGCAACCGAGGGTCTGAGAGCAGCCGATCCAGCGCCGCCAGATCCCGCGGCAGCTCCTTGACCTCGACCGGCAACGCCTCGTCCCACAAGCACTCCGCCTGCCCCGCAGACAACGTCAACATACCGACCCCTTTCGACCAGAAACCCGCTCATTTGCAGGACATTCTGGCCGTCAGGCCGGACGGAACAAGCCCCCTTTTTCCGCAGGAAGTAGCTAGAGTCTCCGGGGTGGCCGTGCGCAGCGTCGAAACCACCGGTCCCGCCGAGACCGAATCGCTTGGCAGCGAGCTTGCACGCGTCCTCGGCGACGGCGACATCGTGCTCGTTCGCGGCGAGCTCGGCTCCGGCAAGACCACGCTCGTCCGCGGCGCCGCACGCGCGCTCGGGGTGACCGATCCCATCACCAGCCCCACCTTCAGCATCGGCCACCGCTACAAGGGTCGCATCCCCGAGGGCATCCCCGGGCTCGCCGGGCGGACAGGCGAGCTGACTGTCTCGCATCTCGATCTCTACCGTCTGGTCGGTCTCCGGGACGAGGACCCCGCGCTGCTGGCCGACTACCTGGGGCCCGGGCGGATCGCCTTCGTGGAGTGGCCCGAGGACGCCGAGCGCGAGCTCGCCGGCGCCTGCCTGAGCGTCACCCTCAGCCATCGCGGCGGCGACCGCCGGCGCGTCGAGGTGCACGAGCGTGGGCGGCTCCTCGAGGAGCTCGTGGGGGAGGATGGGCGGCGATGATCGTGCTTGGCCTGGACACCTCCACGCATGCCAGCGCCGTCGCGCTGCGGCGGACAGACGGGCGCACCGCCCAGGCGCGCGACGACCCGCCGCCCGGCGAGCACCCTGGGCACGCCACCCGCCTGCTCGCCATGGCCGGCCGGCTGCTCGAGCAGGACGGTCTCGCCTGGAGCGCTCTCGACCGGATAGCCGTGGGCGTCGGTCCGGGGACCTTCACCGGCCTGCGCGTCGGGGTCGCCACCGCCCGCGGACTCGCCCAGTCGCTGGCCGCCGAGCTCGTCGGAGTCTCGAGCCTGCGGGCGCTCGCGCTGGCGGGGCTCGCCGCCCCTGACGCCGCCGACGCTCGCTACGCCGACGGGCTGCGTACCGACCAGTCGAGGCCCGATGCGATCCTCGCGGTGATCGACGCCCGCCGGGGGGAGGTGTTCGCCGCGGCCTACGAGCGGGGCGAGGCAGACGAGCCGCGCGAGCTGGCCGCCGCGCGGGCGCTCGCGCCAGAGGCGCTCGGGGATCTCGTGGCGCAGGCCGACGCCGCGGGCGGCGGACGTGCGTGGCGCTGGCTGGCGCTGGGTGACGGCGCCGTGCGCTTCGCCGCCCACCTGCAGACCGCCGGGATACCGGCTCCGCCGGACTCCTCGCCGCTTCACCGCGTCAGCGCCGCGGCGATCTGCGAGCTCGGAGCGCGCATGCCGGCGGCTGCGGTCGGCCGCGAGGGCGTCCTGCCCGACTACTGCCGTCGCCCGGACGCCGAGCTTGCCATCGAGGGCCTCGGCGCGGGTACGGGCGGCGGTGCAGGCAGGGGTATCGGCGGCGGTGCAGGCATGGGCGCCGGCAGGGGCATCGGCGCCGGCGCGGGTACGGGCGCCGGTCGATGAGCTGGCGCTCGACATCCGAGCACCGCCTGGATCGCCCGCCGTCGGTTGAGATCCGCTCGCTCAGCTATCCCGACCTGCCGCAGGTGATCGCGATCGAGCGGCGCGTGTTCCCGACCCCCTGGTCGCTGGCGATGTTCGTGCTCGAGCTCTCCAAGCAGTCGGGGATATGCCTGGCGGCGAGCGACATATTCGAGCACCGGGAGCGACTGGTCGGCTACCTGATCTGCTCGCGCTACGACACCGTCTGGCACGTGATGAACGTGGCCGTCGACGTCGACTGCCAGCGCATGGGGCTGGCCTCGGCGATGCTCGCCGAGCTCTACGCGCGGGTCGACGACCCCGATGCCCGCTTCACCCTGGAGGTGCGGCGCTCCAACGCGGTCGCCATCCACCTGTACGAGCGAGAGGGCTTCCGCGCGGCCGGGATGCGCCGCCGCTACTACCAGGACAACGGCGAGGACGCGCTGGTGATGTGGCGCACGCCCGCCACGCTCGAGGGCTCGCTCGATGACGTGCCCAACCCCGGCTTGATATGAGCCTGCCGCGCGACGCACGACACGCCCGGATATGACGATCCTGGCCCTGGAGACGAGTTGCGACGACACGTGCGCGGCCGTCCTAGACTCCGCTGGATCGTTGCGCGCCAACGTGATCTCCTCGCAGCAGGCCCACGCCCGTTTCGGCGGGGTCGTGCCCGAGATCGCCTCCCGCCACCACCTCGAGCTGGTCAACGCGATCGTCGAGCGGGCACTGGCGGAGGCGCAAACGACGCTCGATCGGGTCGACCTCCTCGCGGCCACGCAGGGGCCGGGCCTCGTGGGCGCCCTTCTCGTCGGCCTGTCGAGCGCCAAGGCGCTCGCCGCCGCCAGGGAGCTGCCGTTCGCGCCCGTCGATCACCTGCAGGGGCACGTCGCGGCCAACTTCCTGGCCAACGGCCAGGACGGCGAGGCGTTCGAGCCGCCGTTCCTGTGCCTGATCGCCAGTGGCGGGCACACGCTGCTCGCCCACGTGGAGCGCCACGATGGCTTCGAGGTGCTCGGCCGCACGCTGGACGACGCCGCCGGCGAGGCATTCGACAAGGGAGCGCGGATGCTCGGGCTCGGCTATCCGGGCGGGGCAGCCCTGGAGCGGCTGGCCGCCGGCGGCGATCCGCACGCGTTCTCCTTCCCGGGATCTCGCTCCGAGCGCTCGCGGGGAGGGCGGGGCGCCAACCACTCCGCGTTTCAACAGAGCCTCGACTTCTCCTTCGCCGGCCTGAAGACCGCACTGCTGTACAAGCTCCGCGAGCTCCCCGCCGCCGACGCCGCCGCTCGCGCCGCCGACCTCGCGGCCTCATACCAGGCCGCGATCATCGATACGCTGATGCTGCGGGCCGAGCAGGCGCTCGAGCGCAGCGGGATCGACCGGCTGGCCCTCGGCGGCGGCGTGGCCGCCAACGGCGAGCTGCGCCGGCGCCTGCAGGGACTGGACGCCACCGTGCACATCCCGCCGCCGGCGCTGTGCACCGACAACGCCGCGATGATCGCGAGCGCCGCTCGGTTCTCCCGGCAGCTGCCCTACCCCCAGTACCTGGAGCTCGACGCCTACGCAACCGGGGAACGCTCGCGATGAGCGTCCTGACGGTCTACACCAAGCCCGGCTGTCACCTGTGCGTGGAGGCGATCGTCGCGCTGCGCCGCCTGCAGCAAGAGCTCGACTTCGCCCTGGAGGAGCGCGACATCACCGCCGATGAGTCTCTGCACCGCGCGTATTTCGAGCGGATACCCGTCATCGCCCTCGACGGGGAAGAGCTGTGCGAGTACTTCGTCCAGGAGGCAGTCGTGCGCGAGCGTCTAGAGTCACGGCGATGAGCTACCGAGAAGGGATGACGTCCCGCCCGTCCGCGGTCGAGGCGTCGCGGGACGGCGCCGCCTCCCCGGTCGAGCGGCTTTCGCTCGGCGTGGCCGCTCGCCTGTCGCGCTACCTGCAGGTGCTCACCCAGGCCAAGAAGATGGGCAAGGAGACGATCTCCTCGCAGGAGCTCTCCGACTACACCCACGTCAACTCCACCCAGATCCGTCGCGACCTGTCCGGCTTCGGGAAGTTCGGCAAGCGCGGGGTCGGCTACAACGTCGAGGCGCTCGTCTCCCAGATCCGCAAGATCCTGCGCACGGCCGGCCAGCACAACATCGCGCTGATCGGCGCCGGGCACCTCGGCAAGGCGATCGCCTCCTCGGAAATCTTCGCCGATCACGGCTTTCGCGTGGTCTCGATCTTCGACGTCGACGAGGCCAAGGTGGGTACCAGGGTGGGCAATCAACTGGTCAGCGACATCCGCGAGCTGCGACAGACGGTCGAGGACGAGGACATCGTCGTGGGCGTCCTCGCCGTGCCCAGCCACGCCGCCCAAGGGCTCGCCGACGAGCTCGTCGAGTCCGGCGTCAAGATCATCTTCAACTACTCCGAGTCGCTGCTGGACGTTCCGCCCGAGGTCACCGTCCACACCTCCAGCCCGGCCGTCGATCTGCTGTACGCGCTGTACTTCTACCTCACCTGAGAGCCCTCTCCGCTTCCTCCCGCGTCACACTGGAAAGCCAAGGCCCTCCGATCGCAGCCCCAAACGAGATGACCAGCCTTGATCTAGACCGAACGGTTGACACGTTCGCCGAAGCCCGCGACCTGACGGTCGGCGTGGAGGAGGAGTTCGCGATCCTCGACCCCGAGACCCTTGACCTGCTGCAGCGCTTCGAGCAGCTGCGCGCGGCGGCCGACAGCGATCCGGTCCTCGGGCCGAGCATCACCGGCGAGTTGATCGCCGCGGAGATCGAGATCATCTCGGGCACCGGCGCCGATCTGCACGACGCGCTGGCCCGTCAGCGCGATCGTCGCAGGCGGCTGTTCGAGCTGGCCGCCGCAGAGGGGGTCGCGCTGGGCGCGACCGGAACCCACCCGTGGGCCGACTACCGCGAGCAGCCGATCATCGACACCGAGCACTACCGCCGCGTGGAGGAGGGGCTGAAGTACGTCGCCTGGCGCAACAACACCTTCAGCCTGCACGTGCACCTGGGCGTCCGCGATCTCGACCGGGCCGTGCGCGTATGCGATCGCCTGCGCCCGGTGCTGCCGCAGCTGCTGGCGATCTCCGCCAACTCGCCCTTCTTGGACGGCCGCGACAGCGGGCTTCACTCGGCCCGCACACAGAGCTTCACCAAGAGCTTTCCCCGCTGCGGGGTCCCCGATGCGTTCGGCGGCTGGCCGGCCTACCGGGAGTACATCGAGTTCCTGCAGCGGACGAACTCGATCGTCGAGTTCACCCAGGTGTGGTGGTCGGTCCGGCCGCATTTCAGCTTCGGCACCGTCGAGGTGCGCATCTGCGACGTCCAGGCGACCGCCCAGGAGTCAGACGCGCTCGCCGCCCTGATGGTCGCCTGCATCGCCCAGGCGATGCGCGACGTGGACGAACGGGTCCCCTTCGAGCACCCGCCGCCGCGGCTGATCGAGGAGAACATGTGGCGGGCGATCCGCTTTGGCCTGGACGGGCGGCTGATCGACCTGGAGCTCGCCGAGGAGTACCCCGCACGAGCCGCGATCGAGCGACTGGGCGCGTGGACGGCACCGATTCGCGCCGAGCTCGGCATCGATCTCGCATTCCCCGAGCGCAACGGGGCCCAGCGCCAGCGGCGGCTGATCGAGTCGGGGGCAACGCCCCAGGAGGTCTTCGCGGCGTCCGTCGGCGAGACCAGAGCGACATATCCAGAGGAGGTGACGGTTTGAGCGCAGATCCAACTGGAGCTCGGCCCGGCGGTCCCACGGCCGGTCCCGCGGAGGGTCTGAACGGAGGGCCGAGCGAGGAGGAGCTTCGCAAGGCCTACGAAGCGGAGCTGAGTCGCATCACGACCACGGACATGATGGCCCAGGCGGCCGTGTCCCTGCTGAACCTCGGCGCGCGCCGCCTGGAGGCCGAGCGCGACCTCGAGCAGGTGCGCGACGCGATCGACGGCGTACGGGCGCTGCTGGGCATCCTCGAGCGCAGGATCGGCCCAGACCTCGGGCCGCTGCGTGACGCGCTCTCGCAGCTGCAGATTGCCTACGCACGCGAGGTCCGGGCCGGCGCGGCCGGCGGCCAGGGCGATGCGCCGGCCGGCGGGGGGCAGGTCCCGGGGGAGGGCGGTGCAGGCGAGGGTGGCGGAGCGCCGCCAGGGGGCGGATCGCCTGGGCCGGGAGGGTCCGCGGGTGGCGATCAGGGGCCGCCGTCGGGCAGGCGCCCGGGGCCGGCAGAGTCGAGCGGCAGGCTATGGGTGCCCGGGGGCTGAGATCGTGCAGACGGCCTTCCGGCGGCCGGCACGATAGACTCCCGCCGCGTTTGCACCCGCCGAATGCTCGTTGCTGAGCGAAGCCGGGTGCAGAACGTGCGCGCGAACATCCTCGCGCGGCACGCAAATCAGACCGCGGAGGATTTCTGTTGAGCAGCTTTCTGACGAACCATGGGGTCGTCGTCGCCCTCGTATGCGCCGCCTGTGCCGTGGTGTACGGCTTGGTGACCACACGCTCGCTGCTGGCCCTGTCGCCTGGCAACGAGAAGATGCAGAGCATCTCGCTGGCCGTCCAGCAGGGGGCTCGCGCGTACCTGAACCGCCAGTACACGACGATCGCCGGTGTCGGGGTCGTCCTGTTCGTCGCGCTGATCTTCATCCAGAACATCGCGGTCGCCGGCGGCTTCGCAATCGGCGGCATCCTGTCGGGCTCCACCGGCTACATCGGCATGAACGTCTCGGTCCGCGCCAACGCACGCGTAGCAGAGGCCGCGCAGGGCGGGGTCACCCCGGCCCTGCGGGTCGCCTTCCGCGGCGGCGCGATCACCGGGCTGCTGGTGGTCGGGCTCGCGCTGTTGGGCGTCTCGGGCTACTACGGCGCGCTGACCGCCTTCTTCAACGACAGCCCCAAGACGGCGGTGGACGCGCTCGTCGGCCTCGGCTTCGGCGGCTCGCTGATATCGGTGTTCGCCAGGCTCGGCGGTGGCATCTTCACGAAGGCCGCCGACGTCGGCGCCGATCTCGTCGGCAAGGTCGAGGCGGGCATCCCCGAGGACGACCCCCGCAACCCCGCCACGATCGCGGACAACGTCGGCGACAACGTCGGCGATTGCGCCGGCATGGCCGCCGACCTGTTCGAGACCTACGCGGTCACCGCCGTAGCGGTGATCCTGCTCGGCGTGCTCACCTTCCACGAGGCCACACGGGTCGCCCTCTACCCGCTGGTCATCGGCGGAGTGGCGATCATCGCCTCGATCATCGGCACCTTCGCGGTGCGCTCGAGCTCCGGCAACGTCGAGCGCGCGCTGTTGCAGGGGCTGGTCGTCTCCGGTGTGATCGCCGCGGCGGCGTTCGCGCCGATCACCTACTGGCTGATGCGAAACCTGACCTTCAAGGACGTCGGCAGCTCGGTAAACACGCCGAGCTGGAGCCACCTGTACCTGTGCTCGTTGATCGGCATCGCCGTCACGGCGCTGCTATTCGGAATAACCGAATATTATACCTCGACCCGCTTCTCGCCGGTCAAGAAGACGGCCAAAGCGTCGATCACCGGTCACGCGACGAACATCATCCAGGGTTTCGGCTCGGGCCTGCAGGCGACCGCCCTGCCTGCGCTCGTGATCGTGCTCGGCATCCTCGGTGCCTGGAAGCTCGCCGGGGGAGGGGTCACCGGCATCTACGGAATCGGCGTCGCGGTCATGGGGCTGCTCTCCCTGACCGGCCTGATCGTCGCGCTCGACGCCTTCGGCCCGATCACCGACAACGCCGGCGGCATCGCCGAGATGGCCGACCTGCCCGAGGAGGTGCGCAAGGTCACCGATCGCCTGGACGCCGTCGGCAACACGACCAAGGCGGTCACCAAGGGCTACGCGATCGGCTCGGCGGTGCTCGCCGCGGTCGTGCTGTTCGCGGGGTTCCAGAAAGAACTCGAAAACAAGCTCGGGCACATGATCTCCTTCGGGATCAACGAACCGCCCGTGCTCATCGGCCTGCTCGTCGGCGGGCTGATGGTGTGCCTGTTCGCCTCGCTCTCGATCGAGGCCGTCGGGCGCGCCGGCGGCGCGGTCGTCGAGGAGGTGCGCCGCCAGTTCCGCGAGCACCCGGGGATCATGGACTACACCGAAGAGCCGGACTACGCGACGTGCGTGGACATCGTCACCAAGACCGCCCAGCGCGAGATGATCCTGCCCTCGCTGCTGCCGATCGGGCTGACGCTGATCGTCGGGCTGATCGATCAGCAGGCGCTCGGCGGCCTGCTGATCGGGGTGATCGTCGTGGGCTTCTTCTTCGCCGTCCTGATGACCGCGGGCGGTGGAGCGTGGGACAACGCGAAGAAGCTGATCGAGGACGGCTCCTTCGGCGGCAAGGGCTCGGACGCCCACGCGGCTTCGGTGACCGGGGACACGGTCGGCGACCCGTTCAAGGACACGGCCGGCCCCGCGATCAACCCGATGATCAAGGTGGCCAACATCGTGGCCATCCTGATCATCCCGCTCATTACCTGAGATCACGGCGACAAGCGCCTAAGCTCAGCGTGAGATGACCGGGCGAGGAGCGCACCGCACGGCCACGTTCGTGTTCTGCCTGGCGATGGCGGCGATCGGCGTGGCGCTGATCGTCCAGGCCGTGGGCGGAAACGGCGGCGTGATCTCCCCGCGGCTGCTGCTGGGGCTGCTGTTCGTCGCGGCGGGCGGCGGGCGCGCCTACCTAGAGCTGAGGCGGGGCCGGGGGACATGAGCACGCCCGGCGCAGCGGACGGCAGGGATGGGCGGAGGGGGGCGCCGGAGACGCGCTCGCGGGTGATCGCGCGCCGCAGCATCGGCTCCCCGATCCTGTTCACGATCGTCTACTCCTCGCTGGCGAGCGCGATCTACTTCTCCCTCGGGGTGATCGCCGGCCACGCCCTGGGGCTCACCCCGCTGGTGTTCCTGATCGCGGCGATGCTGTTCGGGCTGACGGCGATGACCTACGTTGAGGGCGCCTCGCTTCACCAGGATCGGGCGGGCTCGACGGTGTTCGCCCGCTACGCGTTCAACGAGCTCGTCAGCTTCATCGCCGGGTGGGCGATCCTGCTGGACTACGTGATCCTGATCGCGGTCACGGCGTTCTCGGCGACGCAGTACCTGAAGACGTTCTGGAGCCCGTTCGGCAACCGCGGCGAGGCCCTGGGGCTCGCGCTGGCGTTCATCGCGCTGGTGGTGCTGAGCAACATCCGCGGCTTCGGCGGGCGGCGCGCACGGCGGGTGGGCATGCTGGTGGCCGGCGATCTGGCCCTGCAGGGGTTCATCGTGGTGCTCGGGCTCGCGCTGTTCTTCAACCCGCGCACCCTGACGGGGCCGATCCACCTGGGTAGCGCGCCGACATGGCCTCATCTGATCTTCGCGGTTACGGTCGCGGCGATCTCGTTCACCAGCCTGGAGTCGGCGTCCGGGCTGGCGGGAGAGGTGCGGATCAGCCGCAGCGGCCTCAAGCGCTTCGTGGCGAGCATGACGGCGACCGTTGCGTTCCTGTACGTGGGCATCGCGCTGGTGGCGGTGACCGCGCTGCCGGTGCACGACGGTCACACAGAGCTCGCGAGCCGCTACCTGAACGCGCCGATGATCGGAATCGTTGGGCAGGTGCATCCACACTGGCTGGGCAAGACCCTGACATACCTGGTGGCGGCTCTGGCCGCGGTCACCCTGGTCGCGGCGGCCAACTCGGCGATGCTCGGCCTCTCGCGTCTGGCGTACTCGTTGTCGACCAACCGCCAGATTCCCAGCGGCCTCGGGCGGCTGCACCCCCAGCGCTCCACGCCATATGTGCTGATCGTCCTCGCGGGCGTGATCGCCGCCGGCCTGGTCGTGCCCGAGAACCTCGACTTCCTGGTCGGCATCTACGCCTTCGGGGCGATGCTCGCGTTCACGATCGCGCACCTGTCGATCTGCCGCCTGCGCTACTCCGAGCCCGACCGCGACCGCCCCTACCGGATACCGCTGTCGATCCGGGTGCGCGGCGGCGATCTGCCCCTGCCGGCGGTCTTCGGCGCGCTCGCCTCGGCAGGCGGCTGGGTGGCCGTGATGGTCGTCCACGAAACCGCGCGCTACGTGGGCCTCGGATGGATGGCCATCGGGATCGCGCTGTACGTCCTCTACCGGCGGGCCGACGAAGCGCCCCTCTTGCGGAGGGTGACGGTCTCGCCGCAGATGCTGCGTGCCGAGCAGCCGCGCGAGCGCGAGTACGGCTCGATCCTGGTGCCGCTGTTCGGGACCGAGCTCGACGATGACATCGTGCAGACCGCCGCGCTCCTGGTCGCCGGCGAGCCGACCGACGAGGCGGCGATCGACACGGCGACGATCGAGGCGCTGTGGTTCTTCGTGATGCCGATGTCGCTGCCGCTGGATGCGAGCCTGCCGGAGGCTCAGATCAAGCACGCCCGTCAGATGCTCGCACGGGCCAAGGCGGTCGGGGAGGAGTACAACGGCGTACAGGTGGCGACGGCCACCGTGCGCACGCGCCGGGCGGGATATGCGATCGTCGACGAGGCACGCCGGCGCGGGGTGGAGGCGATCGTGCTCGGTGCCGAGGAGCCGTCGCTGATCCGCGGCGGCGCGCGCCTGGGTGGACGCGGTGGCCTCGAGGGGCCCGTCGGAGAGGTCACCAAGTACGTGATCGGCAAGGCCGACTGCCGGGTGATCGTAACCGCGGCTCCCGCCGGGGAGGCCGCGCGCAGGGCCGCCCGGCGAGCCGGCCGGGCCGACGCCTCGATCGTCTAATCTCCGAACCATGTTCGTCCTGATCGTGGGTGCCGGACGTGTCGGCTCGGCTGTCGCCAAGTCCGCGCTGGCGGCCGGCCATGAAGTGTCGGTGCTCGACGGAGACCCTCTCTCCCACGAGCGCCTGGACGCGGGCCAGAGCAAGAGCTGGGAGGACGCGCAGGGGCAGTTCACGGTGGGGACGGCGCTGGAGGTGGACGCCTTGGTCGAGGCGGGAATCGAACGCGCCGACGTGTTCATCGCCTCGACGGCCGGCGACAACACCAACCTGGTGATTGCCCAGATCGCCCAGAAGCGCTTCGGCGTGGAGAAGGTGATCGTGCGGGTGATGGACCCGGCGCGGGCCGGCTGGTACGGCGAGCAGGGACTGCACACCATATCCCCGACAAAGCACGCGATCGAGATGTTCCAGCGCGCGCTCGAGCCCGCGGTCTAGCCGGTGTACGCGATCATCGTCGGCGCCGGCAAGGTCGGGCGCAACCTCGCACGCGAGCTGATCAGCAAGGACCACGAGGTCACGCTGATCGAGTCCTCGCGCGAGCGCTACCTGACGATGGAGGACGAGTTCGAGCACGCGGTGCAGTACGGCGACGCGACCGAGCTGTGGGTGCTCGAGCGGGCGGGCATCCAGCGCGCGGACCTGGTGATCGCGGTGACCGGCGACGATGAGGACAACATCCTCGTCTGCCAGGTCGCCAAGGAGAAGTACCTGTGCGACCGGATCATCGCCCGGGTGAACAACCCCCGCAACCACGACCACTTCAGGCTGCTGGGCATCATGCCGGCGGTGTCGGCGACCGACCTGATCCTGCGCCTGATCGAGCACGAGGTTCCGCGCTACGGGCTCGTGCACCTGCTGGCGCTCGAAGAGGAGCGCCTGGAGATCATCGAGCTCGAGGTCGCCGACGACGCCCCGACGGTCGGTGAAAGGGTCTCGGACATAGCCCTGCCGGAAGGCAGCTTGATCATCTCGGTGCTGCGCGACGGATCGGGATTCGTGCCCAAGCCGGACACCGTGATCGAAGCGGGCGACGAGGTGCTGCTCGTGCTCGACCCGGGCCTGGAGGAGGCGATCTCCAACTATTTCGCCCCCAACGGGCACGCCGCCGCGCTCTAAAGCGCCGCTCGGCGAGCCCCTGCGGGGACGCGAACGGACGTTCCCTTTCGCGGCCGAGGACCGACCGGGCGATTGGCTATTCTCTACGCGAGACACTGTCCGGGATAGTCCAATTGGCAGTGACGCCCGGTTCTGGTCCGGGAGATTGGGGTTCGAGTCCCTGTCCCGGAGTATGCCTGCGCCCCGTGAACACGGGGCGTTTCGCGTTCCTGGGGGGGGGTGCTCGGGCCAGGATTTGGGCCAGGCGGGCTGACGGTGGGCAGGGACTCGGCGGCTGAGGGTCGAAATCTGGGCCTGATGAAGAAGCTCCGTGTTCGCGTACGCGACTATGTAGGCCTTTCTGTCGGCTGGTGGCGCCTCCGTCGAAACAGGCTACGCGCGGTCCGCATAGCCGTGTTGCTCGCCGCGGTCGCGGCTGCGATTGCGTGGAGCGCAGCGTCTAGCACCCCGGGGCATCTTCCGGGGGCGTCTCTTGGCTGGCGCGAACTGTTCTACGTCGAGCGCGCTGGTGCTCTGCTCGGGGCGGCCGGGGTCATCCTTCTGATCGGCTGGCGGGCGCTTCACAACAAATTTCCCATCAAGTTTGGGAACATCGAGTACGCAGATGAGGTCAAGGCATCAGCCGCCACTGTTGAAGCTCACGAGGGGCTGCTCAAGGCCGCTGAGGCCATCGACGAAGTTCATGAGCGCGTCTTGAGCTCATCGAGGCTGTTCTCGGACTTGCGGACCCACCTTAGGATCTCCTACACTGAGGAGCGCAGATGAACTTCCGAGCCTCACAGGACTCCGCATCGACCGGCCCGCTATCGACTGATGGCAACGTGGCGCGCGGGCGCGCGGCACGTGAGCAGGCTATACGTGAGATCCCAGCGCTCCGCCAGGCAACCGCGGCGGCACGCAGCGAGATCCCAGCGCTCCGCCAACAGGCAGAGCAGGGTATCTCAACCTTGCAGCGGCTCGCCGAGCGCGCTGGCCGGTAGGACACGCGGCAGAGCCGCAGCGGAGTGCGCGGTCTGAGGCTGCGGCAACATTGGGCTGTGCAGGAGCCGCGGCAGGCCGAGGGCTCGTCTGTCGCCGCCTTGTCGTAGACTGCCATCCTGGTCGCCTTCCGACCGACTTCAGCCAGCTGGCGTGGGTCGGGACGAACTGGAAACTCCAGCGCGGGTGCTTCCAGCCAGTCAGTGACCTCTTGGTACGGCGGGTGGAGAGGTTGTCGCTGACCGCGACGATCCTTTGGTCCTCGACGACGGGGATTTTAGAGTCGAGGAGGTTCAGGAAGCGGATCAAATCGAAGCGGTTGCATGCCTTTGATGCCATCACGCCCAAAAAGTTTCGTCTATGAAGTGGACGGACGGTCGTCCCGCTCGCGCGGACGATCTCCTTGACGCTTCACGCGACGCGGCGCTCAGGCGGCGGCCCGCGAGGCCCAGTCGCGGTAGAGCTCGAAGTAGCGGCCCTCGGCGGCGATGAGCTCGTCGTGGGTTCCCTGCTCGGCGATGCGGCCGTGCTCGAGCACGACGATGCGCCCGGCCTGGCGGATCGTGGAGAGGCGATGGGCGATCACGATCGAGGTGCGCCCGGCGAGCAGGCGGCGCATGGCGGCTTCGATCCGCCCCTCGGTGTGGAGGTCGACGTTGGAGGTGGCCTCGTCGAGTATCAGGATCCGCGGGTCGGCGATCAGGGCGCGGGCGAAGGCGATCAGCTGGCGCTGCCCGGCGGAGAGCTGCGCGCCGCGCTCGCCGACCTCGGTGTCATAGCCCTGGGGGAGCTCTGAGATGAACTCCTCGGCCCCGACGGCGGCAGCCGCCGCGTGGACCTGGCTCTCCTGGGCGTCGGGCCGGCCGAAGGCGATGTTCTCGCGGACGGTGCCCGAGAACAGGAACGCCTCCTGCGGGACGATCCCCATCTGCGAGCGCAACGAGTGGCTGGAGACCCCGCGCAGATCGTGCTCGTCGACCAGCACCCGCCCGCGGGTGGGGTCGTAGAAGCGGGCGGCGAGCTTGGCCATCGTCGACTTGCCCGCGCCGGTGGCCCCAACGAGCGCGATCGTCTGTCCGGCCGGCACGCTCAGGTCGATGTGCTCGAGCGCCAGCACCTCCTCCTGCTCCTCCACGGTCGGCGGCCCGGCTCCGTTGCCGTCCTGGGTCGCCGGGGCGGTACCGCGTTCGCGCCGCTTCGAGCGGGGGCGATAGGCGAAGGACACGTCCTCGAAGCGGACCTCGCCGCGGATCGGGCCGATCGCGGGCGCGTTCGGGGCGTCTTCGAGGGTCGGACGGACGTCCAGCAGCTGGAAGATCTTCTCGAGAGCCGCCATGCCCGACTGATAGGTGGTGTAGAGCTGGGAGAGCTGCTGGATCGGTTCGAACAGGAACGACAGCGTGGCGACGAAGGCGACGATCGTGCCGACCGTGATGTGCCCGTCGATCGCCTGGTAGCCGCCGTAGAGCACGATCAGCGCGAGGGCGATCCCGGAGAGCATTTCCACCGCCGGGAAGTACGCGGCGTTGAGGCGCACCGTGACCATGTTGGCCTCTCGGTTGTCCTCGTTGAGCTCAGCGAAGCGCGCCTCGTGGGCGGGCTCCTGCCCGAAGCTGCGCACCACTCGGATGCCCGACAGCGTCTCCTGCAGGTAGCCGGTGATCGAGCCGATCGTCTCCCGTGTGCGTCGGAAGGCGCCTGTGGAGATCAGCCGGAACCAGATGCTCGCGCCGGCTACGAAGGGGACGACGCAGAACGTCAGCAGCGCCAGATTGACGTCGAGGTAGAGCAGCACGCCGATTGCGCCGATCAGCGTCAGGCCGGACTGGAACAGCGTCACCACCGAGTCGGTCACGAGGCTTTCCAGCGCCTCGACGTCGTTGGTCATGCGCGAGATCAGCACGCCCGCGGGCCGGCTCTCATAGAAGCCGATCGGCTGGCTCTGCAGGTGCTTGAAGATCCGGATGCGCAGGTCGGCCAGCGCCCGCTGGCCGACCCAGCCCACGAGGTAGGTCTGCGCGTAGGTCGCCACCCAAACGAGCACCGCCGAGAGCAGGAACGCGAGCACGACGAGCGCCAGCGTGTGGACGTCGTGCTGCTTGATGCCCGAGTCGATCGCGAGCTTGGCGAGCAGCGGCGGCGCCAGCGATGCGGCGGTGCCGAGGATCAGCGCGATCAGCATTGCGGTCGTGCGCAGGCGGTAGGGGCGCAGCAGCTCCAGCAGCCCACGCAGGTTGCGACCGCGGCTGCCGCGGCTGGGGCGCTCACCGGCCCAGCCCTGCCCGCCGCGTGCGAGCCCCGGTCCGAGACCGCCGCGCCCGCCGCCGCGCCCGCCGCCAAGGCCGCCGCCCATCGTGCCGCGCGCGCTCACAGACGTCCCCCTGCGTTCGGTTCGCTGCCGGCGTTGGCTGCGAGCAGCTCCTCGGAGGCGTGGGCGTCCGCATCCGAGGACGTGCCGGCCACGATCTCGCGGTAGAGCTCGGACTTGCCCAGCAGCTCCTCGTGGCTGCCCTGGGCGACGATGCGCCCGTGCTCGAGCACCACGATCTGGTCGGCCAGTTCGATCGTCGAGAGGCGGTGCGCGATCACGAACGTCGTGCGCCCGGCCATCGCCTCGGCAAGCGCGAGCTTGATGCTCTGCTCGGTGGAGGCGTCGACGGAGGAGGTCGCGTCGTCGAGGATCAGCACGCGTGGGTTGGCCACGAGCGCCCGCGCGATCGCCAGGCGCTGGCGCTGTCCGCCCGAGAGCGTGACGCCGCGCTCGCCGACCTGTGTGTCGTAGCCCTGTGGCAGGCGCGAGATGAACTCGTGCGCCTGCGAGTGGCCCGCGGCCTGTTCGATCTCCGCGCGCGGGATTGGAGGCCCGCCAGCCCGGGCATAGGCGATGTTCTCCGCGACGCTCGCTGAGAACAAGAACGGATCGTCGCTCACCACCGCCACGGCGCCGCGCACCGAGCGCACCGAGACCTCGCGCACGTCTGCTCCATCGAGCAGCACCGCCCCTCCGACCGGGTCATACAGCCGTGAGATCAGCGCCACGAGGCTGGTCTTGCCGGAGCCCGTCGGTCCCACGAGCGCAACCGTGCGCCCGGCGGGAACGTCCAGGTCGATGTCGCGCAGCACCGCGCGCCCACTCTGCGGCGCGGTCTGAACCGCCTCGACGAGCGCGCTCGCACCGAGCTCGTCGTGCGGGTCCTCATAGCGCAGGGTCACGTCGCGCAGCTGCACGTGCCCGTTGCCGGCGGGCAGCTCGGGCGCGTGGGGGGCATCGGCGAGGTGGGGCTCGCGGTCGAGCAGCTGGAAGATCCGCGCGCCGGAGGCGGTGGCCCGCTGGGCGAGGTTGAGGGTCACGCCGAGCGAGCGCATCGGTGTGATCAGCATGTTCACGTACAGGTAGAAGGCGGTGAACTGGCCGAGGGTGAGGTGCGCATGGATGACAGACTCGCCGCCCAGCAGCAGGACCGCCGCGAGGCCGAGCTGGGGCAGGAAGCCGATCACGGGGTTGTACCTCGCTTCCAGGCGCGTGGCGACCATCGCCTGGTCGAACACGCGCCCGACGGTGTCCCGGAAGCGCGTCAGCTGGCGGCTCTCGCGGGCGAACGCCTTCACGACGCGCACCCCGGAGATGTTCTCCTCGGCGTCCGCCGTGAGCTCCGCGATCCGCTGCTGGGTCTCCTGGATCGCCGGGCGGGCGCGGCGGCCGTAGCGGTAGGAGATGACGACGACGAAGGGCACCGGCACGAGCGCGATCAGCCCGAGCCCTGGGTTGATGGCGATCATCACGACACCCGCGAGCGCGATCGTCAGGATGGACTGCAGGATGAACACCAGGCCGTAGCCGAGGAAGAAGCGCACCGCCGCGAGATCGACGGTCGCGCGCGACATCAGCTGCCCTGTCTGCTGGTGATCGAAGAAGCCGAGCTCCAGGCGCTGCAGCTGCCCGTACATCCGCTCGCGCAGGTCGTATTCGACCGCCAACGAGACGCGCCCGGCGATGATACGACGCCAGAACATGAACCCCCAGCGTGCCAGCACGACGGCGAGGATCACCAGCGAGAGCACCAGCAGCGTGTGGCGATCGTGGGCGCGCGGTCCGCCGGCATGTCCGTGCACGCTCACGGCCCCCTTCGTGATCGCTTGGACCGCCCGCCCGGTCAGCTCGGGCAGCGCGACGGTCATCACCATCGCCAGGCTCGCCAGCGCCCAGGAGATGCCCAACCCGCGCTTGTAGGGGCCCAGGAATCCGAGCAGTCGGTAGAAGGTGGTCATAGTTGTACGGTCAACGATTATTGCAGGCGGACGGTAGGCCGTCGCTCCGGCCGGCCGGTTGTGAGGCCGCTCCTAAGCTTCATCCATGGCCGAGCAGCCCGGATCTCAACCGCGATCGCCCGCACGAGCCGGGCTGTGCGACACGTGCTCCCATCAGCAGGAGGTGCCCAACACCCGCGGCTCGGTCTTCTCCCTCTGCTTGCGCTCGCGCTCGGATCCTGCCTATCCGCGCTATCCGCGGCTGCCGGTGCTCGCGTGCCCGGGCCACGAGCCGCGGTCGGGCGGGTGATCGCCGCAGCGGTCCTCCACGCTGACCACCGTTGTGTCGGGTGGCGGCATGAAGATCGCCACCGGCACGGCCGTCGGGGCTCACCACCTGCGCTCCATCGCTCAGGCCCCCTGCAGATGGCGTGCGAGGAACGGGACGATCTCCGCCCACAGCTTCGCCGCGGCCTGCGGCCGGTATGTGGGGCGATAGTCGGCCAAGAAGGCGTGTCCGGCGCCCTCGTAGACGCCCACTTTCACTTCCTGTCCGCTGTTTCCGGCGCGCTCGCGCAATTGCGCTGCGATCTCCGGCGAGGGGTTCTGATCCTCGGCGCCGATCGCCGCCAGCAGCGGACAGCTCAATCGCTCTGCCAGATCGAGCGGGGGGGCGGGACGCGCGGGCGTCGAGCGCTCTTCCGGGGTGGCCTTGTCGATGAACCCGCCCCAGCAGTCGACCGCCGCGTTGAGGCGGTCGCTCGCGCAGGCGAACAGCAGGGTGTAGCGGCCGCCCATGCAGAAGCCGATGCAGCCGACCCGACCGCTCACGCCGTCGAGCGAGCGCAGGAAGTCGGTGGCGCCCTCGAGGTCTCCGAGCACGGTCTGATCGGACATCGAGAACAGGCGGGCCATCATCGCCTGCCGGTCGTCCATCGGTGGGGGCCCGCCTTCGCGCGTGTACAGGTCGACGCCGAGCGCCGCGTAGCCGAGGTTCGCAAAGCGGTTGCAGACATCGCGGATGTGATCGTTCAGGCCCATCGCCTCGTGGATCACCACCATGCCGGCATGGCTGGGGTGGGACAGACGGGCGTCCGGCCGGGCGAGGTAGCCGTCGATCTCGCTGCCGCCGGCGCCCGCGAAGGTGAGCTCCTCGCCGCTCACGCGCGTGGGGTCGATGACCGCGCCGGGCACGCCCGGCGGGCTCGGCGCGATCTCGATGCTGCTCATGGGACCGCCACCTCCTGGCGCTCGTCGCTCAGATCCAGCGCGTGGATCTTGCGCTTGACGCGCCTGTGCGTCTCACCAAGCTCGTGCTCGAGCTTCGCGAGCTCTGCGGCCCGGTGGCGGACCAGCTCGAGCTGACGGTCGATGTGGCCGAGAGCCTCGGCGAGAAGCTCGCGGCGGCGGTGGGCGTCGACATCGTCACGACGCAGCTGGGCGCGCACCTCCGCCCGCGCCTCCTCGGCGGTCAGCAGCGTCCTGAGCTCCTCCAGCGTCACCCCGAGCAGACTCTTCAGGCGCATGACCTCCTGGATCCGCTCGACCTCCTCCTGCGTGTACAGGCGGTGCTGGCCGGACGGTCTCGCGGGCGCCTCCGGCAGCAGGCCGATCTCCTCGTAGTAGCGAATCGTCCGCGGCGTGGTCCCCAGCAACCGGGCGACGTCGCCGATCCGGAGACTCTCACTCGGCGGCCCGCTCATGACGGGACCGGGTCGACGGCCGGGCGGACCGCGCTGACGTGCGCGGGGCGCAGCACGCACACGACCGCGCCCACCAGGGAAGTCGCGCTCAGCACCCACAGGGCGACGTGCATGTTGGCGATGAACGGCGCGAGCTTCTGCGCGGAGAGCCCTTTGGTCAGGCCGGAGAAGATCGCGAACAGCGTCGCTTTGGGCACGGCCGAGGTGACGATGGCCAGCACGAAAGCGATCGAGAGCACCGCGCCGGTGTTCTGTAGCAGCGTCCGGGCGCCCGCCGCTACACCGCGGCGATATGCCGGCACCACGCCCATCATGGCGGCGGTGTTGGGGCTGTTGAACATTCCCGAGCCGACGCCCACGACGAACAGCCACAGGCCACTCTGCCAGTAGGCGGTGTGGACCTGGAGCGTGGTCATCCCGGCCAGGCCGGCGGCGGTCACGAGCATGCCGATCGCCGCCAGCGCCCGCGAGCCGTGGCGGTCGGCGTAGACCCCCGCGATCGGCGAGGCGATCAGCATTCCGAGCGCGAGCGGAATCAGCCTGATGCCCGCCGCGATCGGCGAGTCGCCCTGCGCCCCCTGGAAGTAGAAGACGAACAGGAACATCAGGGCGAAGCGCGCGAGGCCGTTGATGAAGGCCGCACCGCTCGCCGCGGCGAACAGGCGGTTGCGGAAGATCTTCAAGTCGAGCATCGGGGCGCGCGAACGGCGCTCGATGGCCACCCACAGCGGGAGCAGGACCGCGGCGGCGGCCAGGCCGCCGATGACCAGGCTGTCGTTCCAGCCGCTCAAGCCGCCGCGGGAGACCCCGAACACGAGGCCGGTCAGCCCGAGCACGAAGGTGCCCGTGCCGAGCACGTCGTAGCCGCGAACCGAGTCCCGTTTGGCCAGCTCGCGCAGAACCAGCGCCCCCCAGGCCGCCCCGGCAAGCGCGAAGGGAACGTTGAACCAGAACACCCAATGCCAGGAGATCGCCACCAGCGCTCCACCCAGCACCGGACCGAGCACCAGCCCGATCGCCGCGACCATCGTGTTCGCGCCCATCGCGAGTCCCAGCTGCTCCTTTGGGAAGGCGTCGGTGACCAGCGCGGCGGCGTTGGCGAACAGGAAGGCCGAGCCGATGCCCTGCAGGATCCGCCACAGGATCAGCACGGTCGCATCCGGCGAGAAGCCGGCTCCGAGCGATGCGAGGGCGAACACCAGGAACCCCCAGACGTAGGCGCGCTTGCGCCCGAACAGGTCGCTCAGGCGCCCGGCCATCAGCACGAGGACAGTGGCGGCGATCAGGTAGGCGAGGATGACCCACACCAGCGCGAGCAGGCTCGTGTGCAGCGAGCGCTCGAGATCGGGCAGGGCGATGATCAGCGTGCCGGAGTTGGTCGCCGCGAGCAGCATCCCCAGGCTCGTGCACGAGAGGGCCCACCAGCGGTAGTGCTCGTGCCCGGCCGCGACGCCGAAGCGAGACCCCATCGGGATCTGTGGCTTCTGCCTGGGTGCTGTGACCGTCAAACCTAGCCCGTTGCCTTTCGTTCGGAAGCTGACGTGAACGTAAAGATCACTATAGCAGCGGCGTCCGCAGGCACGGGAGGGGCGAGGCTGGATGTGGAAGCGCGAGGCAGGATCGTGGGCGCCACGGCCGGTGAGCCTGCTAGAACGTTTGGCGATGTATTCGAGCGACGCCAAGGTCCTGAAGACAGAGCAGGAGTGGCGCGAGCAGTTGACGCCCGCCCAGTACGACGTGCTGCGCAAGGCGGGCACCGAGCCGCCGTTCACGGGCGAGTACGTCTACAACAAGGCCTCCGGCGACTACCGTTGCGCGGCCTGCTCGGCGGTGCTGTTCACGGCGGACACCAAGTTCGAGTCGGGCACCGGCTGGCCCAGCTTCACCGAGCCGGCGGTCGCCGAGGCGGTCGAGCTGCGCCCGGACAACGGCCTGTTGATGCGCCGCACGGAGGTCGTGTGCCGCGCGTGCGGCGGGCACCTCGGCCACGTCTTCGACGACGGTCCCGGTCCGAGCGGCCAGCGCTACTGCATCAACTCGGCGGCGCTCTCCTTCCAGCCCGCCGAGTAGCCTCCCCCCAAGCGCCATGATCATGCAGGAACAGTCCCGCCGGCTGTCCGAGCCGCTGCGCTGGGGACGACGTGAGAAGGCAGTAGTCGCCGCCCTGCTCGCCTGCGTGGTCTGGGCGGCGATCGGGCTCGGGGTCTACGCGCTGAGCAGCGGTGCTCCTGCGCGCAAGGACTGCATCGAAGTCACGTTCGCGTCTACGCTCGGCGGAGCGACCGAGCATGCCTGTGGCGCACAGGCAAGAACGGTGTGCGCTACGCGGGGCGCATACAGGAGCGTTGCGGCTGAACTGCGCGCCGCCTGTCTCCGGGCGGGCTTTCCGTATGCGCCACGCACCCCGCGCGCGCCGTAACGCCAGCCTCGCTCGGCGTCGGGCAGACGTGGCCCGTCGCGACACGTTCCTAGACAAATGTCGAAAGCCGTGGGCCAAGTGTTGGCCACGTTGTCCCTACCCGCGGATCGGCCGGCCGGATTTCATACCCGGACTGCAATAGGTGCGTCTCCGACCGCGTGTGCGGTCGGAGACGACCGAACTACAAACGGTAGGAACGGAGGCACATGACCTGGCTGGCATACCCAAGTTGGCTGAACGCAGGGGACAACGCGTGGCAGATGACCGCGGCGACGTTCGTGGGGCTGATGAGCCTCCCGGGTCTCGCGGTTCTGTACGGCGGCGTCATGCAGAAGCGCTGGTCGGTCAACGCCATGATGCTCACGTTCGTGGCGTTCTGCGTGACGCTGATCGTCTGGTGCCTGTGGGCCTTCAAGATGGGCTTCGGCAGTCCGATCGCGCACAGCGGCTCGGGCATCTTCGGGACGAAAGGCTTCCTGGGGACGTTCCTCGGTGAACCGGGCAGCGTGCTCAGCCACACCGGCGAGGAGGCCCAGGCGATCATCCCGTCGATCACTGAAGTCCCGCCGTTCCACTTCCCCGAGGCATCGCTCGTGTACTTCCAGTTCGTGTTCGCCGCGATCACCCCGATCCTGGCGCTCGGCTCGGTGCTCGGGCGGGTCAACTTCAAGGCGTGGATCCCGTACGTGGCGCTGTGGATCACGTTCGTGTACGCGGTCAACGCGTTCCTGATCTGGGGCGGCGGCTACTTCGCCGCGCACGGCGCCCTGGACTACTCCGGTGGATACGTGATCCATCTGTCCGCCGGGGTCTCGGGATTCGTGTTTGCGGCGGTGATCGGTCCGCGGCTGCAACGAGATCGAGAGGTCGACGCTCCGAACAACCTGCTGATGCTGGCGGTGGGCGCCGGTCTGCTGTGGCTCGGGTGGAACGGGTTCAACGGCGGGGACTCCTACTACGCCGGCGCGGACGCCTCGGCGGCGGTCATCAACACCAACCTGTGCACCGCGGTGGCGATGATGGTGTGGATCGCCTGGGACTACATCTACCGGGACAAGCCGTCGATGATCGGCGCGGTCAACGGCATGATCACGGGCCTGGTGGGTATCACCCCGGCGGCCGGTTTCGTCAACGGCTGGGGGTCGATCATCATCGGAATCGTCGATGCGACGATCGTGTGGATGGCGATCCGCTACCTCAGCCGGGTGCGCCCATTCAGGAACGTCGACGATACCCTGGGGGTGATCTTCACCCACGGTATCGCCGGTCTCGCCGGGGGTCTGCTCGTCGGGCTCCTGGCCGATCCCGCGATCGTCGAGTACATCGGGGTGAAAGGCGCGGGCAATCTTCCGGGTAAGACCGGGCTGCTGCTCGGCGGCGGCTGGACGCTGCTGCGCTGGCAGGCGGAGACAGCCGTGTGGGTGATCGCGTACACGGCGATCGCCACGTTCATCATCCTGAAGCTGGTCGGCATCTTCATACCGCTGCGGCTCTCCGACGAGGAGCTGGAGATCGGCGATCACGCGATCCACGGCAACGAGGTCTACCCCTCGGACGTCGCGACGCTCGGCGGCCCGCACGCTCCGCCGTGGCAGCCGGGTGCCACGCCGGCGGGCGCGGGAGCGGGTGCATAGGCAGGGAGGCACCAAGCGAAGCGGGCGCGTGCACCCCATGTGCGCGCCGGCCTCGTCGTTTGCAGCGTCTACGGCCCCGTTTTGGTGGGGCCGTAGACGCGCCGGAGGGGTTCTGCTGGCCTGGGCGAGCCTTCGCCCGGACCGGCTACCCGGCGATGCCCACGGGGCAGGACACGCCGGTGCCGCCGAGACCGCAGTAGCCCGCGGGGTTCTTGGCGAGATACTGCTGGTGGTAGTCCTCGGCGTAGTAGAACGGGTGGGCGGAGTCCACCCGCGCGAGCTCGGTCGTGATCGTTCCGTGGCCGGCCGCCGTGAGCATCTCCTGGTAAGCGCTCAGCGAGCACTCCGCGGCGGCGCGCTGGGTCTCCTGCTGCCACAGGACGGCCGAGCGATACTGCGTGCCGCGATCGTTGCCCTGGCGCATGCCCTGCGTCGGGTCGTGGCCCTCCCAGAAGATCTTGAGCATCTCCTCATAGCTCGTGCGGGCGGCGTCGAAAGCGACAAGGACCACCTCCGCGTGCCCGGTCTGCCCGCTGCAGAGCTCCTCGTAGGTCGGGTTGGGCGTGATCCCGCCGGCATAGCCGACGGCTGTGCTGTAGACGCCGTCGGCCTGCCAGAACAGGCGCTCGGCGCCCCAGAAGCAGCCCATGCCGAAGATCGCCGTGTCGATGCCGTCGGGGAACGGACCCTTCAGCGGGGTTCCGAGAACCTCGTGGCGCGCGGGAACGGCGATGGGTTGTGCACGGCCGGGCAACGCCGTGGCCGGATCGACCATGACGGCCTTGTCCCTGCCGAGAAAGCGCATGCCGGCAAGGCTAGCGCGTGTGCGATCGTACGCCCATGGCGCTCATCCGCATGAGCGGTCCCCTCGGCCGAGAGCTCCGTCGCGTGTTCCCCTCGCGGCCGTTCCACGTGCGCTTCTGGGACGGCGGCGCGGTCGCCGCGACCGTGAGCGACGCCCCCAGCTTCATCGTGCGACGGCCTTCGGCGCTCTCGCACTTCCTGTCGGCGCCGGGAACCCTGGGGCTCGGGCGCGCCTACGTGGACGGCTCGCTGGCGGTCGATGACCTCGACAGGGCGCTGGTCGTGCTCGACGAGTGGGAGCCGCCGGAGATCGGCCACGCCGATCGTGTACGCCTGGGCCTGGCGATCGCGGCGGCCGCTCTGCCCGGCGGGATACCACGCCGGCCCAGCCTCGAGCTGATCCTTCGCGGTGAGCGCCACACCGTCGAGCGCGACGCTGCCGCCGTTCGCTACCACTACGACGTGGGCAACGATTTCTTCGCCCTGTTCCTGGACGAGTCGATGACCTACAGCTGCGCGATCTTCTCTCGCGGGGCAAACACGCTGGAGGAGGCCCAGCGCACGAAGCTCGAGGTGATCGCGACCAAGCTCGAGCTGAAGCCGGGCATGCGAGTGCTGGACGTCGGTTGCGGGTGGGGCAGCTTCGCCATTCACGCCGCGCGCGAGTACGGGGTCGCCGTCACGGGCATCACGCTGTCCGAGCCCCAGGCGCAGAGCGCCCGGGAGCGCGTACGCGAGGCGGGCATGAGCGAGCTGGTGGAGATCCGTGTGGCCGACTACCGTCGATTGGTGCCGTCCTCGTTCGACGCGATCGCGAGCATCGGCATGGCCGAGCACGTCGGTGACGCTCAGATCGACGTGTACGCGAGCACGCTGTTCGCGCTGCTGCGGCCCGGCGGGCTGCTCCTGAACCATGCGATCGCCGCGCTGGACCCGGCGGCAACGCCGCTCGAGGACCTGTTCTCGACCCGCTATGTCTTTCCCGACGGTGAGCCCCTGCCGCTCTCTCGCGTGCAGCTCGCGCTCGAGCGGGCCGGCTTCCACAGCGAGCACGTGGAGGGCTTCAGGGAGGACTACGCGGTTACGCTGCGCCACTGGACGCAGCGGCTCGACGAGCATCTCGAGCAGGCCGAGGCGCTGGCCGGCCCCGAGCGCCTGCGTGTATGGCGGCTGTACCTACGCTCGGCGCGATATGGCTTCGAGGAAGGCATCACCGCCGTCTACCAGGTACGCGCCCGGCGGCCGTTGTGAGCCGGCCGCTGGACGCACGCCGCCACCGAGGGCTAGAATGACCGGGCCGTGCGGATGTAGCTCAGCTGGCTAGAGCGTCGCCTTGCCATGGCGAAGGTCGAGGGTTCGAATCCCTTCATCCGCTTCCATTCCACAGGAGGGCGAGGCGCTGGGCACGTAGCGCCCGCCGTCCCCTCGCCGCAGCAGGCCCATCAGCTCCAGCTCGCTCAGCGCCAGCAGCAGCTCGCCGGGATCCGCTCCCCGGCTGGTCAGCTTCTCCGGGGTGTCGGCGCCCGCGCCGACACGCTCGAGCACCGTCTTCAGCCTTCCCTCGAGCCGGGCGTGCTGAGCCCCGGCTGCCGGCGAGCGCGGGGGCGGGGGCGGGGGCGGGTCCCCGACATCAAACAACAGCTCCAGTGCGTCCTCCGGCCCCCTCAGCAGATGCGCCCCGTTCATCAGCAGGGCATGGGTGCCCCGGGACAGCGGTGAGGTAACGCGACCGGGGATCGCCGCCACGATCCCACCGAGGGCTTCTGCGATCCTCGCTGCCGCCAGATCCTCGGCTGTGTCCTCGGCCTCGACCACGACGCTCAGTCGAGCCAGCCCCACGACGGTCCGCTCGCTCGCCAGCCCTCCCCACCGCCGCCCGGGGCAGTCGCACGGCAGCTCCGAGACGGCGCAGCCGGTGTCCATCAGGCGCCCGTACAGCGAGCGCCTCCTCGCTGGACAGGCCACCGCGAGACCCCCGCCCATCACCGCCACCGTCCCCGCCCTCGCCTCGAGCGCGCCCGCATGCGCCGCGACCGCGATCCCGTCCACGAGGCTCCCCGTCACCGTCACCCCGCTCGCGGCCAGGCCACGCCCGAGGCTTCGCGCCATCTCGATCCCGTAGTCGCTCGCCCTTCTGCTCCCGAGGATCGCCACAACGGGTCCGGCGGTCAGCCCGCAGAGCCGCTCCGTGCCTCCCGCCACGTTCAGCATCCGTGGCCCGGCCGCGCAATTCAACGCCCGCGGGTAGCCACGGCGATGGTGGCAAAGCGACTGAGCACGGCGGTCCCGGCGAAGCTCATCTGGATCGAACGCCTCGTACTGGGCTCTCAGCTCGTCCCTGCGCCTGCCCGCGAGGGCTGACAGCAGATCGTCGTCGCCGAGCGCCACCAGCTCGATCAGCCGCCCACGGTCGCGCGAGCGGTACTCGAGCGCTGGGCTCAGGGCCGACAGCAGCCAGCTGCGGCGCAGGCAGCTTGCACACGCGCCGGGGAGCTCGCCTCGCGCGACCCGGGTCATGCGATCCGGTTGCCGGTCAAGCTCGCCTCGGTCCGCAGCGCAAGCGCCGCACCGATGTCCTGGGCGCGCACCCGCTCGCTGCCGGCGAGATCGGCGATCGTCCTCGCCACGCGCAGCGCCCGATGCTCGCCACGCGCGCTCAGCAGACACTTTTCGCGGGCCCCGTTCATCATCTCGGCGCCCTTCTCATCGAGCCTCACGTGCTCCGCCAGCATGCTCACGCCCATGTGGGCGTTCACCGAGATCCCCTCTCCACCGAGCCGTGCCGTCTGACGCTCGCGAGCGCCCAGGACCCGTTCGCGGGCCTGTCCAGAGCTCGTCTGCGTCCCCGGTTGGGGATCCCGAGCGCCGTCCCGGTGGAGGTTGACGAGCAGATCGATCCGGTCGAGCAGCGGCCCGCTGAGCCGGCGGCGGTGACGGGCCATCTGGCCTTCGCTGCACTGACAGCGCTCGCCCTCGCCCGCGTACCCGCACGGGCACGGGTTGGTGGCCGCCAGCAGCATGAACCGGGTGGGGTGGACCGCCGAGTGGCGCGCCCTGACGATCGCCACCCGTCCATCCTCGAGCGGCTGGCGCAGCGCCTCGAGCGTCGCGCGGGCGAACTCCGAGAGCTCGTCCAGGAACAGCACCCCGTTGTGTGCCAGCACGACCTCTCCCACCCAGCCGCGCTTTGCGCCGCCGACGAGGCCCGCGGCCGTGATCGAATGGTGGGGCGCACGGAACGGCCGGGCTTTCGCGAGCCCGTCCACGCTCGTCCCCATGAGGCTCCGGATGCGAGTCACCTCGATCGCCTCCCTGGCGCTGAGCGGCGGCAGGATCGTTGGGATCCGCTGAGCGAGCATCGTCTTGCCCGTTCCCGGTGGCCCGCTGAGCAGACAGTTGTGTCCACCGGCCGCGGCGATCACGAGGGCCTCGACCGCGTGGCGCTGGCCCCGCACTTCACTGAGATCGCCCTGCGCGACGGCGCTCGAGCTCGGGGGCAGCCTCGGCCCGTGCCTCGCCGGGGGCAGCGGGTCCCCGGCGCCTCCCTTGAGCACGCGCACCGCGCTGCTCAGGTTGCCGACCACCGTCACATCGAGGCCCCCCACCAGCGCCGCCTCGCGGGCCCGGGCGCCGGCCAGCACCAGCTTTCTCAGGCCCGCCCGCCGTGTGGCCTGAGATACCGCCAGGGTGCCGTGAGACGGTCGCACCTCGCCGTCGAGGGACAGCTCTCCGAACAGGGCCACGTCCTCCAGCCCCTCACGCGGGAGCTGCTCGCTGGCTGCGAGCAGGGCACACGCGAGCGCGAGGTCCAGGCCGGGACCCGCCTTGGGCACGTCCCCGGGGGCGAGATTGGCGGTGATGCGCCTAGCGGGAAACTCGAAGCCCGAGTTGCCGATCGCCGCCCGGATGCGCTCACGCGCCTCGCGCACGGCCGCATCGGCGAGGCCGACGATCGCGAACGCGGGCAGTCCCGCGCGGACGTCCACCTCGACGCTGACGTGCCGCGTCTGAAGTCCGTCGATCGTGAACGCGTGGGCACGCGCAAGCATGGTCTGAGCTCCTCTCGCCGCTCTTGTGAGACGAAGCGGAGCAAGCTAGACCGCGCTTGGGATGGGACGCTCGGGCGGCGTCCTCGTTCGTCGTTCGCCCCGCACATGTGCGGGGCGCCGGCAGGCGCATGCGCCTGCCGGTGGACACGCCGCATGCGGCGTGTCAGCAGGGCCGCATGCGGCCCTGCACGGGGGCGTGCATGCACGCCCCCGAACTGCTAGAGCCCGGCGGGGTGGCGGGCGACGAAGCCGGCGGTGGAGGTCATGCTGTCCGACCACCGCGAGCCGGTTTCCTGGAGGGCAACCGTGTCGAAGCGTTTGCCGTCGACCACCATAAACGCGTGTTCGGCGTTGGCGTAGATCGTGATGTCCCTGCCCGGTCCGGGTTCGCCATATGACTCGAGGCCGGTGGAGTCCTCGGGCGAGCTGAGCAGGCCGGCGCCGTGGAGGGCGTAGGAGACCGAGCCCGAGCAGTCGTACCCGGCCGATTCGAACGAGCCGTGCCCGCCTCCCCATACGTAGGGGCGGGTCGCGATTTCATCTCCCGCGGCGATCACCCGGGCGACGACGCTCGATTCTTCGCCCGCTCCGCCTCCGGCGCTGTTGGTCGAGGATTCGCCGCCGGGGGCAGCGCCGACGGGCGTGGGGGAGACGCGTGCCGACGGCGGTGGGGTGAGGGTTTCCTCGGTGTGGATGCCGAGCACCGCCCATGTGGCCGGACCGACCACTCCGTCGGGCGTCAGCCCATGGCGGGCCTGCAGCCTCTGGACAGCGGCCTCGGTCGTGGGACCGAATTCCCCATCGGGCGCGAGCTTGAGCACCTTCTGCAGGCGCGCCACCGCGCTGCCGCCGGTTTCGCCGCCAGCCGGCGGCGGGGCGCTTTCGGGAGCGGCGGCGGAGCTCGACGGTTCGCCGGTGTCGGCCACTGGAGTCGCGGCTGGGCTCTGCGGCTGGGCCTTGGGCTGCGGGAGAGCAGACGGAGGCGGCGTCAGCGTTTCCTGGGCGTGGATGCCCACGAGGCTCCAGGTCGCCGGGCCGACCACGCCGTCGACGGTGAGACCGTGGCGGGCCTGCAGGCGGCGCACCGCGGCCTCGGTCTCGGGGCCGAATTCCCCGTCGACCGTCAAATGCAGGGAGCTCTGCAGTTGCTTGACCGCCCCGGCGGGGCTCTTTTCGGTGGGGCTCTGTTCGGCCGGGCTCTTTTCGGTGGATTGGATCGAGGGCGCTTCCGGCTGGCTGGACGGGGCGCTGGCCGCGGTCGAGGATTCCTCGCTCTGGCCTGCGCCGGCGGCGCTCGCCTGCGGAGCCTGCGCCGGAGCGGCGGCGGCCGGGGCAGCCGTGCCGGTGGAGGACAGGGAGGAGCTTTCTCCGGGGATCACCGTGGTGACGTCCGCGGCGAACGCCGTGGTGCTGCCACGCAGTGCCGCGCTCGTCAGGGGTCCGACGACACCGTCCACGCTCAGGCCCTTGCTCGCCTGGAAGCTCCGTACGGCTTCTTCGGTTTCCGCACCGAAGATTCCGTCGACTTTGATGCCGCCGAGGGCCTGCTGGAGCAACTGCACCTGGCGGCCTTCGCTGCCGACGCTCAGCACGATGCCGTGTTCGGTGGTGGTCGCCGGTTCGGGGTTGGGGGAGCCGTCGTTGATCGTCGTCTGTCCCGATGCGATGCTCGCGGTGGGTCCCACGGTGAACGCCACGAGGGCTCCCAACGACGCCCGCTTGGCTCGCGTGCTCGCCGGCACGAACTGCAGCTCGGCGGCGCGTCGGCGGGCGCGCGAGCGGCCGAGGGACAGGTGCCAGGGCTCCTCGTCGGCCAGATCCCGTGGCCGGCTCGGGCTCGTGCCGGCGGCCAGCAGAGCCGACAATGACGGGCTGTGGCTGCGGCTCATGCGACCGCGGCTCGCTCGAGCGCGGCGGGCGCGCGAGCGTTCAAGCGAAGCATTCCAGGGGTCCACAGCAGCAAGATCACGCGGCGATGCCGACATGCGAGGCGTCCTTTCTCCTTCTGTTGCTTGGCGCCTACGGGGTTAGCTGTCGGGCTCGCGTAAACCACTACGCTACGCCACACCTGGTGGCGATTCGCCCCCGCAGCCTCTCGGCTGCATTGGGTCCCCCGCTCCCGGACCCCTTGGGGTCGAGATTCGGCACGAACGGGCGGCAACCTAACAGATCTCGCTGCAAGATGCATCACAGGGGAAGGTCTGCAACCTTTCTTGCCGACGAAACCGGCCTTGTGCGGGCGGCGCCGCTGATAAGTTCGCTTTCGTGATCCGCAAGAACGGCCTGGACCTCCGCGTACTGCTTGCGCTCGCCGTGCTGGTGGTGGTGGCGGGCGGCGTGGCCCTGCTCACGGTCGGTGGCTCCTCGGGCGCCCAGGCCAAACGCGCGCAGGCCCGAGCGGCGAGCTTCGACGCCGAGGGCCTGCTCTCGCCGGCCCGGGCGGCTCCCCCGCTGGCGCTGCACAACTACCTCGGCCAGCCGGTCAACATCGACTCCTACAGGGGTAAGGCCGTGCTGGTGACGTTTCTGTACACCAATTGCCCGGACATCTGCCCCCTGATCGCCTCCAACCTGCGGGTGGCCCAGAACCTGATGGGTCCGGAGGTCGCCTCCAAAGCGCAGATCATCGCCGTCTCGGTGGACCCCCGCGGGGATACCCCGAAGGCGGTCGCGGCGTTCCTGGCCCGCCACGAGATGACCGGTCGGATGCAGTACCTGATCGGCACGGCCGCCGATCTGGCGCGCGTGTGGAAGGCGTGGGGGGTGGGCTCCGAACGCGACGCCGGCCAGCCCCAGTTCATCAACCACACCGGACTCATCTACGGGGTCACCGCCTCGGGCAAGCGGCTGACGCTGTATGCGGCGAGCTTCCAGCCCTCGGAAATAGCCCACGACGTGCCCCTCCTGGCCGCACGCTGATCCTCGCGGCGATGGCCCGGCGGAAACTGGTTCTCTGGACGCTGATGGCGGCGGCGGTGGTCGTGCTGGCGATCTTCGGGCTCGCCAGCGATCGCTCCGCCAACAGCGGCCGGGAGGCCCCGGCGCTCCCACGGGAACGCCTCGCCGGAGCGCCGATCACGCTCGCCGAGCTGCTGGCCGGTGCCCGCGGTCGACCGGCGCTCGTGGTCTTCTGGGCCAGCTGGTGCGGGCCGTGCGCCCGGGAGGCCCCGGCGCTCGAGCGCTTCTCGCGGAGCGCCACCGGACGCGGTCGGATCGTCGGGGTCGACTGGAGCGACGCCCTCCCGGGCGCCCGGGCGTTCATCCGGCGCTACTCCTGGAGCTTCCCCAATGTGCGCGACTCCGAAGGAACGGTCGGCAACCGATACCGCCTGACCGTCCTGCCGACCAGCTTCGTCCTCGATGCCCATGGCCGCATCCAGGCCGTCCTGCGGGGCCCGCAGAGCGAATCATCCCTCGCACGCGCTCTGGCGGGCGTCGAACACGCGTGACGGGTGGCCGAGCGGCCGACAGGCCCGACCGATCGTGGCCGGCCCGGTACTCTAGGGAGGCTTCACGGCGACGTGGCGGAGTGGCTACGCAGCGGCCTGCAAAGCCGTCTACACCGGTTCGATTCCGGTCGTCGCCTCTCGCTCTCCGGCAGCCTCAGTCGGGAGCTAGGTGTTGTGCCCGGTGGCCTCCCGAACGCGTGTGATGGGTGGGCGGTTGGCGAGGGCGCTGTGGGTGCGCTTCTCGTTGTAGTGGCAGAGCCAGTGTGGCAGCGATGCTCGGCGGGCGTCGCTTGAGGCGTATTGCAGGGCGTAGGCCCACTCGCGTTGCAGGGTCTGCTGGTAGCGCTCGACCTTCCCGTTGGTAGGGGGCGTGTAGGGCCGGGTGCGGAGGTGACGGATCGCGCGGCGGTAGAGCAGCTCGCGGAGGGTCTTGTTGTGGATGTAGGTGAACGCGTTGTCGGTCATCAGCCGCTCGGCGACGATCCCATGGTCGAGGAACCAGTCCAGTGCGCGGCGGGTGAACGCGGTGACGGTTGGGGCCTTCTCGTCGTCGTGGATCTCTGAGTACGCCAGGCGGCTGCAGTCATCGACGATCGAGTGCACGTACTCCCAGCCGGCTCTGCGGGAGCGCCGGGTACGATCACCCGTCAGCGCGTGCCTCCCTTGAGGTCAGTGAGCGTCAACACCCACAGCCTCTCGGCAGGCCCGGACCTACCTACACCACGTTCTGAACGTCCCTGGGCACGTCAGCTAGCGGCGAAAGCGTTTTTCTCGCAGTTCATCCGTGCGGGTCATCAACTCCCCGGGCCGTACGTGGAGGCCTCGACAGAGCTTGAGCAGCGTCAGATACGTCGGGTTGCTCTGACCTCTGACGAGTGTCCCGACCTGTTTGACGCTCAGGCCGCTGTCGTCAGCGACGGTCTCGTGGGTCATGTTCGCCTCCTCGACGATGTAGAGCTCGATCGCTTGTCCGAGCGCTGCATGATCGGGACTACGTGGTTTGGACTTTCTCTGGGGCGGCATGGGGCAGGAGCTTTACTGATCGCCCGGCCGCGCCGTTAGGCCATATATGGGCTAACCTGTCTTCAGACAGTTGTCGTCGCCCAATTTGGGGGATTTTCCTTGGCGAAGGCCCAACCAGAAGAGCAGGAGCTGCGTATCCTCGGGCAGGCGATTCGACAAACCCGCGAGCAGAGCGGCCTCGGCGTCCAGCAGCTCGCCGAGGCAACCGGCATCGAGGGGGCGCGTATCTGCCAGCTCGAGGAAGGCCGGCTGGACCCGGACTTCGAGCTGCTGCTCGCTCTCGCCCACGGCCTGGGCGTCCGCCTGACCGCGTTCATCATCAGGGCCGAAGAGCTCAGCGCACAGTCGAGCGACGAGCCCCGGGACGAGTAGGCCGGCGCGACCCGCGCCTTATCCGATCCTTCGGATCCGGTTATGAATCATTTTCCCCTCCGTTAGCGGTGCTTTTGGGCATTGTTAGCGGTCGTACAGAGAAGGCGCTCACGATGGACCATCCCCAATAGACCCGGAGGTGGTTCATGAAGCGCCCACTCATACCCATGCTGCTGGCAGCCCTCCTCGGAGCTGCTGCTGCGAGCGCAGCGCTGCTCCTCTCGGGAGCCGGCGCCCGCAGCTCGACGCCCGCAGTGGGCACGGCCGCCGCGGCGGCGCAGGGCGGCTCGTCGAGCACGCCCCGCGAGATCGCCTCGACGGGACTCACGGCAACCCAGATCTATCGGGGTGATTCATCCGGGGTGGTCTCGATCAAGGCGGTCACCGCCGGGGGAGAGGACAGCGGAACCGGGATCGTGCTCAACGAAGAAGGCTTGATCCTGACGAACGACCACGTGATCCAGGGTGCGAGCAGCATGACGGTCAACGTCGGCGGCGCCTCCGGCACGACCCGTCCGGCGAGGCTGGTCGGCGAAGAAGCCAACAGCGACCTCGCGCTGATTCGCGTGGACCCCTCCGGTCTCGGCCTCAAGCCGCTGAAGCTCGTCAGCTCGAGCGCCCTCCAGGTCGGTGGCCCGGTGTATGCGATCGGCAACCCTTACGGTTTGGAAGAGACGCTCACGCGCGGCATCGTCTCGGCGCTCGGCCGTGAAATATCTGCTCCTGACGGCGCCAAGATCACCGGTGCGATCCAGACGGATGCGGCGCTAAACCCGGGCAACTCCGGCGGGCCCCTGCTCAACGAAGACGGCGAAGTGGTCGGCGTGAACTCGCAGATCGCCAATGACGCCGCGAGCGTCGCCGGCTCTCAGCCGGGCAGCACGGGCGTGGGCTTCGCCATCTCCTCCAACACCGTCGCTGAGGCGGTCAAGACGATCGAGGCCGGCAACGGCGTCTCCTATGCCTCGGCAACCCAGAGTCGGGTTCAGTCTGAAGGTGGATCCGAATCGGGGTCGCCGTACGCTCGCCGCTCGCCATACGGCCACCGGGGCGCCGCCGGCGAAGCCCAAGGCGGCGAAGGGCAGGTGGTGCCGGTGCCCTGAGTCCACGCGGAGACCTGGGCGCTGCTGGGAGGCCCCACCCGGCGCGCCCAGGTCTTGCGTGCTTGTCGCAGCGGTGCAGCGCGTCGCCGTGCCCTTGGACAGCGCTCGGGCGCGACGAGGGGAGGGCCAACGCGATCGCCGTTCCTGGGCGTTGATACCCTTGCAGGCCGTTCCCAGGGCGATTAGCTCAGCTGGGAGAGCGCCGCCTCGACAAGGCGGAGGTCACTGGTTCGAGCCCAGTATCGCCCATCTCGGAAAGGCCCCCGCAAACGCGGGGTTTTTCTTTGCGTCAGTGTGACGGATCAGGAGTCGGCTTGGGCACATTTTCGCCGTTTTGCCCACACTTTGCCCATATGGCTCCACTCGTCAGGATGCGACGGCGCTGACAAGGATGAGGGCCGGCGCGACCCGGCGCGCACCGGGGGACGAGCGCGCCAACGCCCGCCCGGCCGTAGCACGGAAGGGCGCACCTTCGATGCCGCGGAGACTGTAGCCCGGTCAGCTACGGACAGTCATTCAGCACGTTCGTGGACGTCCTTCCCCGGTGCGGGAAGAAAGTCGAATGCTCAGCATGCTCCTGAGCAGCTTGCAACGCGGCGCTCGGGTGTCCTGCTCGTGCGGCAAGAAGCGTAAACGCCGGCCTCACGAGGGCCACGACGCCGAGACCTTTGTATAGGTCCTACGGAGCGGAACTATGCTGCTGTCGGGGGCACGGGTAGTCTCACCAGCACTCAACTGAGGAGGCGATAGTCGTGGCGAACTACCCCTACATCTCCGGACAGACGGCGGTCATCGCGGCGGTCGCGCAGCTTCGCAAGGGGTTCCCCCCGAAGGTCGACGCAGGATATCTGCAGCGGTTCGACATCGCTCCCGCCAACGAGTCGTACGTCATCTCGATCCTACGTTTCCTCGGTCTCATTGACGAGGACGGGGCTCGCGTAGAGGCGAATACCGCTTACCTCTACGGCAACGACGACTCCTTCAAGTCCGGACTCGAGGGCGCTCTGCGCAGTGCCTACTCGCAGGTGTTCGACGAGATGGGTGACAGCGCTTTGAGCGCGGAGAGGGGCGATCTCACCCACTGGTTCCGAGCTGCCGACAAGACCTCAGACCTAGTGGGCCAGCGACAGGCGTCAACGTTTCAAACTCTCGCGGCGCTCGCAGGCCACGGCGAGCTCCCGTCCACCCGGGGTAGAGCGACCAAGAAAACTGTCGCTGCGACAGGCGGCGCGGACACCAAGGCGAAGGTAAACACAAGGACGGTGCCGAAGAAGGACGAGGATCGGCCTCTTAGCGGCGGCAGTGCTGGCGCCAGTCGCAAGGGGGACACCTCGACGGGGCAAGACGTGGCACTGACCGTCCGCATCGAGGTTAATCTGCCAGCTAGTGGAGACGACGACACGTACGACGCCATCTTCGCGAGCATCAAGAAGCACCTGATGTCGTGAGCAGAGCGCTAGACCGGTTCGAGCGCATCGCTCGGTCTATCGATGAAGAACCAGACGAAATCTCGGGTGTCGTGCCCATCAGCACCGAGTACGAGGAACCACACCCGTTCGAGGCGCGGAACCTCCACCGCGATCTACCGAGCAAGGTCCGGAAGCTATTCGACGATGGCCACTGCGAGCAGTCAGTATTTGAGGCCTTCAAGTTCATCGAGAAGGAGATCACGCGCATCAGCTCCTTGCGGGGCAAAACCGGTTACTCCCTAATGATGGAGGCGTTCAATGAGCACAATGCCAAGGTCAAGCTCAACGCGCTGGTGACCGACTCCGAGATCGATGAACAGCGCGGCTACAAGTCCATCTTCGCCGGGGCAGCTGCCGGAATCCGTAACCCCAGAGGTCATGAGATCGACATTGGCGACACCCCGGACGAGGCCCTGGACTACCTCGCCCTTGCGTCGCTTCTGCTGCGTCGACTAGACGTCGCTGGCGTTCGCTAGCAGCGCTCAACGCGCTGCAGCATGTGCGCGGCGTCCGCATAGCGATCCGCGCTCTGGGGAATGGTCAGGCGGCGGCAAGTATCGGCTGCAGCTCGTCGGCGGCCAAATGCTCCGGTGGGAGACTCAGCGTGAGCTGACCGTCCCGTTCGAGCGTACGTCGGACGTTGAGGAGTGTGATGCCGATGACGACGCCCGACTCGTCGTAGTGGATCGCATGGCCGTCGGGTGTCTCCAGTCCCCGCGCCGCTGGACGCGGCTCGCCGACGTTGAGATAAAGCACGTCGCCGCGCTCGTCATAGTGGTGGTGATCGAAGGAAATGCCGGCGATGGTGATGTTCATTGCTTATAGCCCCGTGGCGGGTTGTTCTGGACCAAGGCGGTCACGACCCACGCTGGCTCATCGTTGAAGTCTACGACGACGCGCAGCCAGCGTCGCGGATCGAGGTCGCGGCGATAGAAGTGCTCGCGGCCGGGGATCGCATCCTCGACACGATGATCGGGATGAGCGACCGTCCCGAGGATGACGTCAACCTCGTCCACGAGCTCGGGACGGCCAAGCGCAAGGTGCTGGCGAGTGCCGGCGTCGAATACGACGATGCGGCCGTCAGGGTCGGTCGTGCTGGGAGCGTCCGTCGCCACGGATCGAAGTTACGGGGCGCTGCGGATGGCCCGTAGCGTCGCCGAAGCCGTGGACGTTTATAGCCTTCTGCCGCGGCGGGCGCGCGAGGCAGCTTGCATGATCGCTCCGTATCCCACAATCCTGCCCACATTCTGCCCACAAACGACGATGGACTACCCGCGAACCAGGATCGACCGGCAGCTTGAAATCCGCATGAATACGGGGGTTCTGCCTCGTAGTGCCATGTTGTTCGCGTCCCAGGTCGATTCGACAAGGCGGAGGTCACTGGTTCGAGCCCAGTATCGCCCATGACAGTTGTCGGCATCGGGTCGCGCCAGATGCCGGGCGGGCAGCTGTCACAGGTCGCGTGGTCGCACGGCGATGTTGAGCCGGGCGACACCACAAAGTAGGCGCTCGTCAACGCTCACCAGCTTGCATGCGAGCATTTGCGCGAGCGCCACGTATTGCGCGTCGTACGTCTTGGCCCAGCCGAGGTCGTCCGCGACGCGCCAGGCTGCCTTGATCAAACCGTCGGGCGTTTGGATCTGAACGGGCGCTTTGAGTACGCGGTCGAGCATTGTCTTGGCGCGCTGCGCGGAGATCTCTTTGCGCCAGGTCATCTCGTGCAGTACCGAGCTTGCCTCGACGAGCATAAGCTGGGGTGCGACCAGTTCGTGTCCGCGAAGGCGCGCGAAGCCCACGGGCGTGTGGCAGGCTGCCACGGCCACGGACGCGTCAACCACGAGCATCCGGGACTAGTGGCCGCTGCGGGAGCGATGCAGTGCGGCTACCCAGTTCGGTGCCGGTGAGCCGTCGTCGCCGACCTTCCACTCGTCGGGCAGCTCTGCCATCGGAAATAGCTCGTCTTCGAATTGGCGGAGATCACCTGCCTCGATCTCATGGTGTCGGCCGACGCGTCGCGCCGGCAAACGCCCGGATCGAATCCAGCGGCGGATGGTCTCAGGGTTCCTGCCGATCTTCTCGGCGGCTTCGGCGACGGACAGCATCTGGAGGATTGTAGGCGTGGGTGCGGACCCCCTCCAACGCGCTACGCGTCAAGTCTTGGGCGAGCGGACACGGCCACTCTCGTGCCGCTGGCGGTGCGCGCTGCTACGTACGTCAACGTTCGCAGACGATCCCGAAATGCCGCTCCAGCGAGCCAAGTTTCGCACCCTTCCAACCAGGATCGCCCATGACAGTTGTCTGCAGTCGCTACATGTGCGGCTGTCACCCGGTCGTCGGATGGCTCGTTGCGGTAGATGAGACGGAAGCGCGGCTCGCCTGGGTGGGTGGGGATGTCGAACCTGACTCGGCGGCAGTCGGCCAGCTCAGGATGCCGACCAGCGCCCATGAGTTCACCGAAGTAGGGGTTGGCCTTACATTCGACGAGCAGCTCGGCAATGCGATTCTTGAGGGCTTTCAACTCGGAGGCGCCGGCCTTGCCACTCGCGTTTGCGATGAGACTTGCTACGTCATCGCGGACCCCCTCTGCGAAGGTGACGGGGACGCCTGCCTCCGCGCTCATGGACTCAGTGCGTATGGATGCCGAGTTCCGCGAGAGCTTGGGTGCCGTCCTGGGTACGCTCGGCGGCGCCGCTTCTGACGCGCTCGGCTGCCAGTGCTTCGGCCTCCTCGTCGGCGCCACGGGCTTCCAGCGACGAGGCGATGGCGTCGAGTCTGCTGTCGAGATCGGCGTGCATCCGGCGCACCTGATCTTCGAGGCGAGCCAGCATCTCCGACAGCTCCGTGGTTTTCGTGTCTGCCGTGGATGCCATGGCTTCCAAGGATAGCCCCTGTCCCGGACCCGACTGCGGCGCCGTTCGGTTTGCGCCGGGCTTTTAGGCGCAGCGTACGCCGACGTTCGCAGCTCATCTCGCGATCGGCTCTAGCAAGCGAAGTTTCGCACCCTTCCAACGAGTATCGCCCACTACCGAAAAGTGTAAGCGTTCGGTCCGTGAGCGCCGTGTGGGTCAGGTGAGTATGGGAGCTGGGTCGCCGCGGGCGTGGGCTGTGAGCGTGTCGGTGAGGTAGGCGAACAGGGAGCGGTGTTGTAGTCGGCGGGTGGTATGGGTGGATAGGAGGCGCTCGATGGGTCGCTCGCCGCTCTCGGATTGGCTGCCCAGGCAGAGCTTGCGGTAGATGACGGCGCTGCGTAGCGAGCGCTCGGCGTGGTTGTTGGTCGGCGTCACGCCGTCGTGGCTGGCGAACGTCCAGAGCGCGGGCCAGGCCTTCAGGAGGTTGCGCGCCATGCCGCGACAGCGCTTGTTGCGTGCTCGTTTGGCGGCGTAGCGGCGGATGACCGGCTTGTACTCGCGTTGCAGGCAGCGGATCGTGCGCTTCAGCTCGCGTCGATCGCTGGTGTGCTGGAAGACCTCGAACGCCCAGAAGACACGCTCGGACAGGGCGAGGCCGTGCTCGCCGAACTCTTTCTCGGCGGCCAGGCCTTCGGCGTGGGCTTGGAAGTCGCGCTGGAGGTGGCTCCAGCAGAGCTGGCGGCGTGAGAGTGGGAGGTGGTTGTAGGCCCACCAGCGGTCTGAGGTCACGATCCCCGTGTGTCCTTCCAGCAGCCGTTTGGCGTGCTCCTCGTGGCGGCCGGCGGCGACCGCGAAGACGGCGTGGCGAGCGGTGAACATTCCCCACAGTGCGCGCTGAGTACCTTTCAAGCGCCACCCCGTCTCGTCCATGTTCAAGCTCTCGCTACAGCGCACGCGGCCGAGCAGATCCTCATAGGGGTCATCGAGGGCGTCGGAGATGCGTGTGAGGATCGCGTCGACGGTACCGGCGCAGACGCGCGCGCCGAAGAGCTCTTCGCAGAGCTCAACCACGTCGCGGCGACTGACACGGTTGCGCACCGATAGCGCCGCCACGGCCGCCTGGAAGCGCGGCCCGAACGCGCTCGCGGCGATATCGCTCGGGATCTCGGCCCGCGTGTGCGCACCGCAGCCAGGGCAGCGAACCCGCTGAGCGCGATGCTCGATCACCTGCGCGGAGATGACGGGCAGCTCCTCGACCTGGTGGCGAAGCGGCTCGCCGACCACGAGCAGCTCCCCTGCGGCGAACGTGTGACCGCATTCACAGCGCTCAGGCCAGTACTCGATGACCTCATCCACGGCCGAGAGCGCCAGCAGCTCACGGCCATGACCCTCATGCCCGGTCTGGGCGCCCTGCGAACGCCCGGAAGGGTCCTTCCCACGCTTGGGCTTCTTGTTCGGCGGATCGACACTCGGCGGGCTGGAGGAGTTACGCGAGCTGCGACTCAGCCGCCGCTCCAACTGTGCGATCCGCTCGCCCTGGCGCGCAACCCTCGCGGTCAGCACCTCGACCTGCGACGCAAGCCGCTCATTCTGGGCCGAAAGAGCCAACAGCACCTCCACCACCACCTCGCGGCCCTGCCCGTAGATCGCCTCAGCCTCAACACACTCCACGCACAGGAATTCGACGCGCCCGGATTATGTCCCCCAACCCAACTGAACGGCTACCGAAAAGTATTGAGTTGCAGGGCGTTTCTGGGTTCAAGCTCGTGGTACTCCGGTGGTCCTATAATTTGCTCAACACGGGGGTTCGAGGGCGTGAGGCCTTCGATCGGCTCTCCAGTCGGTCGCATAATAGGCATTGGTCGGCGGCGGCCAATACGCATCGAGGCAGGCTCAGCGCCCTCGGGGCGCAGGTGAGGTGCGGACGAGCAGTCAGCGAGGTAGCGTCCTGACCTGCACCTTCTCGGCTTTGGCAACGCGGATCAGAGCTCCGTCGGCTGTAGCGAGTGCGTCGGACTCTCCCGTTGCGGCTAGGAGGATGCAGTCCGCGAGCGACACGGGGGCGCGGATTCGGTGGTAGCGCCGTGCGCGAATATCAGCGGCATCGCGGGCGATCCGCTCATCGATCGGTACAAGCCTCATCCGGTCCCCAACCAACGGCATTGTCAGTTCCTGAAGACGCTCCCGGGAAATCCCTTGTATGCGTTGGAGGACATCGAGCGCCTCGGCGAGGTTGACCGCCGTGATCGCAGCTTCGCCTCCACGCAGCAACGCCTCCACCTCATCTGCCGCCGGCTCTTCCGCCAGCAGCGCAATCAGCGCGAAGGCGTCTAGCAGGACGCTCACTTGGCTGCGTGCCGACGGCGCTCGGCGACCGCCTCGGCCTCTCGAGCGGCCTCGCGCAGTTGTCCGCTGCTCATCGACAGCTCGTCAGCCAGGGCACCACGCGCCGCGGCAATAGGATCATCGGGCGCAGGTTTGAGCACAACCCGATCTCCGAGATCCTCGAGCGCGAGCGTCGAGGTATTCCATCGACGGCGGATGCTGGACGGGATTGAGATCTGTCCCCCACGCGTTATCTTGGCTGTCTTCATGATCATGAAGCATATCATGAGCCCTGAACTGCCCGCTAGCAATCCGCGTGAACCATTCCGCAAGTGACCCGTTGCGCGCGTCCATCGATCTCCGATCCTCGCCTATCCCGGCCGCGGCAGCCTGATCGACGGGGCAGCTCGGTGCCGTCGAGGCGGCCAGCTCGCGGATCTGAACGACGGATCGGTCGCCGGCAGATCGAATGAATGGGATCATGCTGGGTCTTGGGTTCCTTGTCGGGCGTGCCGATAACGAGCCGGGCTATATCCCACACCGAAAGGATCAACGTGCTAGCCAGCTCAAGTGGCGGCGGAGGAGCCGCCGTCTTCCTAGTCGTCATTGCAATCGGCGCCTACTTCTTGCCGACAATCGTCGCCGTCGCTCGGAAGGTCACCAACCAGGGCAGCGTGGCGGTGATCAACTTCTTCCTCGGATGGACGCTAATCGGCTGGGTCGCGGCCCTGGCAATGGCCTGTCGGACGAGTCGCCTGGTGCGCGACAGCGTCAGCTCCGAGATCGACGGACGTCGGCAAGACACCTAGCGACCGGCCCTGACCTACACGCAGACGATGAGGTGGACTATCGCCGACGGGCCAGTGTCCGTCGGCTCGTCAGACTTTGAATCGGGCGACGCCGCGGAGTGGGCGTTCGTCGACGCTCACGTGAGCATGAGCGGGAGTGCCACCAGTTCGTGTCCGCGAAGTCGCGCGAAGCCCCGCCGGTGGCAGGCTGCCACGCGTCGCGCCGGCAAGCGCCCGGATCGAATCCAGCGGCGGACCGTCTCGGGCTTCCTGCAGATCTTCTCGGTGGCTTCTGCGACAGACAACATCTGAAGGATCGTGAGCTAGTCGGAAGTTTTTGCGGCTGGGGTGGCGAATCCCGCGGTCTGGCCGGGTTTGGGTGTGCTGGGGGCGGGCGGGTTCTGTCTACGCGGCGAGCTTGATGTCGAGTAGTTCGAGTGCTCTGGCCTGTAGCGGCGTGGGCTTGGCTAGGCGCGTGTAGGTGTGCTCGGCCTGCCCGAGGCGGATCGTGTTGCGGGTGATGGTGGCGAGTTCGGCGAGGAGGTCGGGCAGGCTGGAGGCGGGGTACCCGTCCTCCGTCGCGGCGCTGGCGGCCTTGGCCTTGGCCGCTTTTGAGCGTCGCGCTGGCGCGACGGGGTCTGCGGGAGCGAGTGGCGTCTGGTCGGTGAAGAGCAGGGGGGTGAGGCGTTGGGCGAGCTCGAAGGTGACGTAGTAGGCGAGCATGCAGAGGAAGATGTGCGCGCGTACCCTGGTCTCGAGATGGTGGTGGATGGGACGGACCTCGAGGGTGTCCTTCATCGTTTTGAACGCGCGCTCGGCCATCTTCAGCTGCTTGTAGGCACGGACCGCGGCTTGGCTTGAGAGCTGCTCGGCCGTGCAGGTGGTGCGGATCACGTAGAGCCCGTCCAGCGCGGCTTCCGCCTCGATCTGTGCCTGCTTGCGCTCGAAGGAGAACGCGCCGTCATCGACCTTGAGCTCGAAGTGCTTTGAGACCTTGTACTTGTTGACGATCTTGCCGGCGCGGGTCCCGATCTCCCCCGCCTGGGCTTCGCGCAGGGAGCCGCGCGGACCCTCGACCATCCGTTTGACCTTCTGGAGTTCCGCTTCGGTCGCGGCAAGCAACTCCAAACGCTTCCTGGCTCGCTCCGCGGCGACCGCGGGGTTGCGGCAGACGACGAGGCGCTCGCCGGGGAACTTCTCTGATGAGATCTCCGCGAGGTTCGTTTCATCGAACAAAGAGAGCTGGATGTCACCGGCGTTCACGAGTGTGCGGATCTGCGCCGCCTTCAGCGCGCTGATGAAACCCACACCGTTTTCCTTGAATGTCTGGGCGTGCGCTTGGGTGATCATCCCGCGGTCACCGACGAGCACAGCATCCTTCACCCCGAAGCGCTCGGTGACCGTCGCAAGCGCGTCGGGCAGCGTCTTTGAGTCGGTCGTTGAACCGTCGAAGCAGTGAACAGCCACGGGCCGGCCCTCCGGGGAGCAGATCAGACCGTAGTTGACTTGCAGCTTGCCTTTGCGCCCGTCACGCGAGTGGCCGAGCTTCGCCAGCGGACAGCAGCGCCCCTCCACATAGCTCGATGACAGGTCATAGAGCACGAAGTCCTCCCCGGCCAGATGCCGGCGGGCGAGTGCCTTCTCGATCCGCTCCTGGCGCTCGTAGAGCCAGTCCATCGCGGACAGCAGCTCGGCCTCTTTCACCTCACCGAGATCGAGCTCCTCAGAGAGTGTGCTCTGCCCAAAGCAACGTGTCGCCGAGAGCTTTGAGCCCGGGCCGATCACACGCTGGCAGATCATCGCTACCACCAGGTCACGCTCACGGCAACGCTCGCGGCTGATCAGCCGCTCCAGGTCAAGCGCACGCAACACACCCAGCACCCCGGCGACGTGACCGTGCCCCCGCGAGCGCTCGATCTCGAACTCCTCGTCGAGGCTCAGGAGTGTCTTGCCGGCGAGCATCGCGCGGATCCCCTCGATCACCGCCGGCGGCAGGTGCGAGAGGTTGCCGACCGTTTCGTTGCGGACCTTGCCGTCCACACGGTAGGAGCGCCGCAGCAGCGTGCTCTCATAGACCTTGCCCTTGTAGTGGCGACGAGTAGTCGCGACATGCACCGCACCCGTTCTCTTTGACATAGCCACATCATGCCATACCCATCGGACGGAAAAACCCATTGTTAGTGTCTACATCAACCTACCCAAAAAAGGCCCGATCCCCGCAACCACAGGCGATCGGGCCTCAAACCCTCAAAAACTTCCGGCTAGTACCGCATCGGCCAATGTCTGCCTCGTGATCGGCAGGTGCGTTGTTATGTAGCGCGAATCCTGCTCGCAACGACGCGAGGAGGAGCAAGTGGCCGAGTCGGTGCGGGTGCGGGCGATCAGTAATGACGAGGGCAACCGGCTGTTGCGGGTCGTGCGGCGCAGTTCAGGATTGGTGGTGACTTGGCGTCGGGCGCAGATGGTTCTGCTCTTCGCGCAGGGAATGGACCCGGCGCAGATTGCATGGGTCGCGTTCACCAGTGCTGATCGCGCGCGGGATGTGATCCACAATTTCAATGCTGATGGGTTCGAGTCGCTGTACCCGCGCTATCGGGGTGGTCGTCCGCCGAAGTACTCCGAGGCGCGGCGTGCCGAGATCAAGCGGATCGCGCTTTCGCGCCCGGCCGATCACTTCCGTTCTCGACGTGGAGCTTGACCAAGCTCGCCGAGTTCTTGGTCGCAGAGGGGGTGGTAGAGGACATCAGCCACGAGGGCCTGCGCAAGCTGCTCGACGCGGACGGCGTCTCCTTTCAACGGATAAAGATCTGGAAGGAGTCCACCGATCCGGAGTTCGAGCCGAAGAAGAACCTGGTGCTCGAGCTGTATGAGATCGCTGATGGCACACGGGATCCTGGCCTCAAGGACCCGACCGAGGTGATCTGCCTGGACGAGTTCGGGCCGCTGAATCTCCAGCCCCGTCCCGGTCGGCAATGGGCGCGACGCTCCAGCCGCCACCGCGGCGATCACGACAGCGAAACCGAACCGCGCCGACGGATGCGGGCGACCTTTCACCGCACGCAAGGAGTCAGGCACCTGTTCGCCGCGTTCGATCTCAAAGCGAACAAGCTCTACGGCCACGTCAAGCCGCGCAAGCGCCGTGGCGAGTTCTTGACCTTCCTGCGCTACGTCCGCTCACTACACCCGCCGGCGGTGCGGATCGCGGTCGTGCTGGACAACTTCTCACCGCACCTGACTACGAAACTCGACCAGCGGGTCGGCGTGTACGCCGCCGCCAACAACCTCGAGCTGGCCTACGTCCCGACGAACGCGAGCTGGCTGACCCGGATCGAGCCACAGTTCACCGGCCTGCGCTACTTCGCGCTCGACGGCACCGACCACAACTCCCACGCCGAGCAAGGCCGGATGATCCGCCGCTACATCAGCTGGCGCAACCGCAACACCTGCGAGGCCGAGCTGCAACGCATCATCGACCGGGCGAACGTTTGTTGACGCGGTACTAGCCGTCCTCAATGTTGACGCGCGGGGGCACTGCGTCGCGCCGTGACAAGTACGGCGAGGGTGCTTGCCCGGATCGGTCGCCCCAGGCGCTCCTGGAGAGCGTGATTCTCGCTCACGAGGGCGTCGCGCTGCTCGGGTGAGAGTCGTGCCCAGAATGACATCGTGCCGAGCAGGGCGCCCAGCTCGCCGGCCGTGTGCTCGGCCAAGGTTGGCACGGTTGCGAGTTGTAGATCCTCGAAGAGATCGGCGGCGTAGTCACGTCCTATGTTGTAGCTCCCCAGCCAGCTCCAAGCGTCCGCGACGTTGCGACGGCGCTCCTGCACGCCCGCAATCGTGCAATCGAGGTCCCGGTAGGTGGGCCAGGTTGCGGCGATCTCCCACGCGTGCCTGCGCAGGGCCGACAGTAGAGCCTCCTGATCATCGGCGCTGCGCTGCTCCTGAAGGCCGACGTACTGGATTAGCGCGACCGTCCCGTTGGGAGCGAGCGCGTCGGCGATCTTCCGCCAGCTCAGATCAGGGTCAACCCAGTGGATCGCGGACGCCGAGAACACCGCCTCGTAGCTCTCGCGGGGCAGCTGGATGTCCTCGAGCCGCGCGTGGACGAACTCCACATCGCCCGCGTCTTTCACGTTCTCCTCGGCGATGCGGATCAGTTGATCTCCCGGCTCCAGTGCCGTCACGCACAGCCCTCGCGCAAGGAGGCTGCGCGTCAGCTGGCCGGTCCCGCACCCGACCTCGAGCACTCGGTCGCCATCCGTGATACCTGCCACCTCGCATGCTTGGTCGACGAGCGCATCGGGGTAGGTCGGGCGGTTGCGGTCGTACTCGAGCGAAACCTCGTTGAAGACATTGCCGTAGTTCCGTGCGAGCGTCCCGTCGCTCATGGGCGAAACGTACACACTCGCCTGGATAGCCACGGATTAGCGTCTCGCGGCCATATCCAGCAGCTCCTCGGCAGTGATCGCCGCCGCGATTGCGGGATGGTTGGCCGCCATGTGCTTGCGCCCCAGCTCCACGACCTGCTCGTCATCCTCGCCGGGGACGATGTAGCCGCACTCACAAACGATTCGCTTTGCCGTGTCGGTATGTTCGCTGATGTGGTCGTGCAGATCTGTGGACGTCTCGTCGTGAGATCCGAAGGAGCCGAGTTGACGGGTCAGCTGCCTGGTGCCCAGGGCCTGATTGCGTTCGCGTGACTCGTCTGTAACCGGCACCGCGCTGCAGCTGCGGGAGGAGCTCGCGACGGCGATCTGGGGAGAAGAGCTCCCCGCGGCGTGGGGTCAGGCAGTGCGCGCTCTGCTCTCGAAGCTCCGCTCCGTGATCGGACGTGAATCGCTCCCGCAGACGGGCCGTTGCGTCTCCGGCTCGATGACGACGCGAAGGTCGACGTGGAGGTTGGTGCACGAGCGATCCACGACGCTGAGTCGGGGGTCGCACGGCAGGAATGGGAGCGTGCCTGGATCGCCTCCCAAATTGCTATGAATGTCACCCGCCGTGGCTTCCTGACCGGGCACGATGGCCGATGGGTCGAGGAGCGCCGCAGAGAGGCGATCGCCGCCAACGACTTCGCCGCGCTCGAGCAGGCCCCTTCTTCTCCGAGGGGATCGCGAAGCGTACCGGCGCTCATGGCATGTTCCGCGGGCGATCGAGTCGGCGCTGCTCTGGTATGAGGTCGAGGGGATCGCCCCGCCGGATCGGGACGGTACCCCGGGCCGCGGCAACTACACCCCGGATGTGGCGCCACTGTACGTCGATGTCCCGACGATGGTCATCTACCCAGAGGCAGACCCGTACGTCAGGCCCGCCTCCCATGCCGGCCTCGAGCACTTCGTTCGCAACCTGACGTTCCGGCCGGTAGAAGACGGGACGCATTGGATCGCCGAGCAACACCCCGAGCTCGTCAATCGCTACATCCGCGAGTTCCTGGCGGCTCAAAGCCTCGCCCCTGTGTGAGCGACGGCCGCTGCCTCGCCGCCTTGATGTGGGAGAACGCGACAGCCACGATCAGTTTCGCAGCGGCGCCGGCAGCCCCGTGACACCGGCCGCGCTCGGCCGGCCGCGCGCCGGCCGCGAGAGCGCCGCCGCGGCGAGCACTCCGCCGATCCCACCGAACAGGTGCGCCTCCCATGAGATGCCGGTGTGGGGGATGAGGTCGGAGATGAGGGCGCCGCCGAAGAGGAGCAGAACGACGATGCCCAGCCCGACCTCGGCTATCTGGCGATTGAACAGTCCGCGGCTGATGAGGTAGGTCGCGTAGCCGAAGATCACGCCGCTGGCGCCGACCGTCACGGTTCCACCCGGTGCCGTAAGCCATGTCCCGGCCCCACTGACGAGCGCCGCGATCAAGCTCACGAGCAGCAGGCGTCCAGCCCCGGCGAGTGCGATCGCGAAGCCAAGGACGACAAACGGAAGCGTGTTCGAAATCAGGTGTGAGAAGCTCGCGTGCAGGAATGGCGCAAACACGATCCCGTCGAGGTGGGAGAGGTTTCGCGGGACGATCCCGTCGCTGTCGAGTCGGTAGCTGTCGAGCGCGTTGATGAGCTCGACGGCCCACATCATCACGACAAGCGCACCGAGCGCCCGCAGCCCGTCGAGCTGCTCTGCGTAACGCTTGCGAACGGAATCCTTCACCGGTCACGCCGGTGTCGATCGTGGCGGCGCCTCCACCGCGGTCTTGCCCGCCTTGACCGCAGTTCCATAGGCGCAGATCTCCGTCCAGATCGAGCCGAGCTCGGAGGTGTCGAAGCGAAATGCGATGACTGCGTTCGCGCCCTTCGCCTCCGCCTCTTCCACCAGCCTGGTGGTGGCGTCCTGGCGTCCCGCCGCGAGCATCTTCGTCATGCCCTTCAGCTCGCCCCCGACGAGCGACTTCAGCGCCGCGCCGATCTGGGAGCCGAGGTTGCGCGAGCGGACCGTGAGTCCGAACACCTCGCCAAAGACCTCTTCGATCTCATAGCCCGGGAGGTCGTTCATCGTCGAGATGATCATTCGACCACCGTACCATCGTCACGATCGGCGGATCGAAGACGGGGAGCCGGGTTGCCGCCCGTCTCGGGTCTCGAGTGCCTCCGATGCCTCGAACCAGGTCGTCTCCAGCTCTTCGCGTTCGGCGAGCACCTCCTCCAGCTCTGACTGGAGCGACGCGAGCCGGGTATGGTCGCTGGCGTTCGTCGCCATCCGCTCGATCAGCGTCCGCTCGTGCTCGGCGAGCCGCTCGATCGCCTCTTCCACTCGCTCGAGCTCTCGTTCGGCGCGCTGTGTCTGCTTGCGTGCCGCGCGTATCCGCGCTCCCGCGGGTACGCCCTCCTCCAGCGGCGGGCGAGCGGCCCGTTGCTGCTCGAGTCCCCGGCGGTGCTCTATGTATTGGTCGATACCTCCCGGGAGGTGGCGGATCGCGCCCTCGGCGGTGAGGGCGTGGACGTTGTCGCACACCCGCTCCACGAAGTAGCGGTCATGGCTTACCACCACAAGGGTGCCGGGCCAGCTGTCGAGCAGGTCCTCCAGTGACGTGAGGGTGTCGATGTCGAGGTCGTTGGTGGGCTCGTCCAGGAGCAGGACGTTCGGCTCTGCCATCAGCAGGCGCATCAGCGCCAGTCGCCGGAGCTCTCCGCCGGAGAGCTCGCCCACCAGCGTGCGAGCCTTCTCGCCGCGAAAGCCGAAGCGGTCGCACAGCAGCGCCGCGGTCATCTCCTGGCCGTCGCTGAGAACCGCATGGCCGCGCACCTGCTCCAGCGCCTCGAGCACACTCAGCTCTCCCGTGAGACCCGTGGTGTCCTGTGAGAGATACGCCACCCGGACCGTCGAGCCCCGTTCGACCGTGCCTGAGCTCGGTTGGAGCTCACCGGCGAGGAGCCCGACCAGCGAGGTCTTGCCCGACCCGTTGACCCCCACGATCGCTATGCGGTCCCCCGGCCCGAGACGCAACGTCACGCCATGAAGCACCTCCCTGGAGCCGAGCGTGAGCGAAACGTCCACCGCGTCCAGCACCTTGTTGCCCAGGCGTGAGGTGGCGAAGCGCAGCAGCTCGGCACGGTCGCGCGCCTGCGGCTCCTCCGCGATCAATGCGTTTGCCGCCTCGATGCGGAACTTCGGCTTGGAGGTTCGCGCCGGCGGCCCGCGCCGCAGCCACGCGAGCTCCTTGCGCACGAGCTGTTGGCGTCGGTCCGCGCGTGCGGAGGCCTGGCGGTCGCGCTCTGCCCGTGCGAGAACATACGCCGCATAGCCTCCGTCGTATTGGTGGACCGCTCCGTCGGAGACCTCCCACGTCGACGTGCACACCGCATCGAGGAACCAGCGGTCGTGGGTGACGACGAGCATCGAGCCGCGTCGCCCGACCAGGTGGCCGGCCAGCCAGTCGACGCCTTCGACGTCCAGGTGGTTGGTCGGCTCATCCAGCAGCAGCAGCTCCGGCGCGTCGAGCAACAGGCGGGCGAGCGCCACGCGACGGCGCTCCCCACCGGACAGGCCCGCGATGGGCGTGTCGATGCCCTCAGCGAACAGCCGCAGGGCCACGCCACCCATGAGACCGTCGAGCACGCCTCGAAATTCGGTGTCTCCGGCCCATTCGTGATCGGCCCGCCCGCCGATGAGCAGCTCGCGGATCGTTCGCTGCTCGTCGAGCTCGTCCCGCTGCCCGAGCAATGCCACGTCGAGATCGCCCGTCCGAGTGATCGCGCCGGCGTCCGGCGGCTCCACGCCGGCGATCAGCCGCAGGAGGGTCGACTTGCCGTTTCCGTTCTGGCCCACCAAGCCGATGCGCTCGCCCGCAGACACTCCGAGCGTGATATCGCGCAGCACCGACCGGCTTCCATAGCCCTTCTCGACGGCCTTCAGGTTCAGCAGGTTGCGAGCAGTGGGCACGATGCTTCAGAGCGGCTTGCGCGCCCGAAAGCGAAATGAGCGTCCGCCGGTATCGACACGGGGATCGCTGAGGCCGGCGCGTTCCATGCGCTGGGGCAGCTCATCAGGGATAACCGGAACGAGCGTGTCGCGGAGATGCAGCAGCTTGAACGCTCGCCCCGTACCCAGGCTGTCGGTGCCCGCGAACACCCCGCCGGGTCGCAGAACTCTTGACACCTCGCTCAGGAGGCGGTTCTGCAGCTCCTGGGATGGCACGTGGTGAAGCATCGTGAAGCACACCACGCCCGAGAAACGACCGTCGGCGAACGGCATCGCCGTTGCGTCTGCCTGCACCACGTCGACGTCTTCATCGAGCTTGCGCCGCAGCCGCTTGCAGTAGCTCTCCGCGAGCTCAACGACGGTCAGCGAGCCGGGCCGGCGGCTGAGCACGCGGGTCGTGGCGCCGAATCCTGGGCCGATCTCGAGGACGTCGTCACCGAGGTCCGCTCCGGCGAGGCCCCAGGGGAGCAGCTCGCGCTCGACGGTGCGCGCCCACCAGACAGACGAGCAGACCACGGCATGCGCCCAGTTCACGGTCGGGGCAATGTAACCCACGCGGGCACCCAAGCACGTGGAACGCGCGAGAGCGCGAACCGTCGGCGCCTACTCATCGCAGCGATCAGGTGGACGCCAGCTGAAGCACCAGCACGGCCACGATCGCCGCGAAGCACGCCAGATGCTGGCGCAGGATGGATCTCGCGAGCGCGCTCTGCTGGTCGGGACCATCGCGGTGAGCGCCGAGGCGCACGGCGCTCGGAACCGTGCGCAGTCCCGCCGTCAGGACCGCACCGGCGGCCAGGACGAGCGAGGCCCACGCGACCCAGCCTGGTGTGTCGGCGTCGAAGATCTCGGCGACGATGCATGCGAGCGTCGCCAGCATCACCGAGGCGATGAGCCTGTTCATCGGCCGGGCGGCCGTCGTCACGCGCGCGTAGTAGCCGGAGATCGAGGCGAGCACATCGCCGGGCAGCTCGCTCGCGGTGTGTCCGATCGCCTGCACGTCGAACATCAGATCGAACCACAGGACGGCGAGCAGGAAGCCGGTGCCGGCGGTCACGAACGCGATCACCGGCAAAGTATCCCGGGCCCAGTGCAACGAAGCCATCTCCCAGCTCTGGTGCCCGGCCCACACGTCCAACCCCCCCAACGGTCTACCGCCGTCGCCTGCCCCCGGTCGAGTGCCATTGGATCATCTCGGCCGGTGCCACGCCGAGGCCGCGGCTGAGCTTCACGAGGGTCTCGAGATTGGGCTCCCGCAGTCCGCGCTCTATGAGCGAGATGTGGGTTCGGTGCAGGCCTGTGGCCTCGGCGAACTGGTCCTGGGACATGTTTCGCTGCTTACGTGCGTTGCGGAGCGCCAGGCCGAAGTCCGCCTTCATCGCTCGCCGCCCGCGATTCCCAGGCGCCGCTCGCACATCAAGCTCACCTGCGCGACAGGAGCGAAGCATCCCATTGAGCGGAAGCCTACACGGAGTGGGCGCCTAGGCGTGAACTACTAGTGCCATGGTCCATGGACCTGAACGCAGGTGGGCTGCGATGTTGCGCCCATGCCATACGCGCCGGGCCCGGACCCTGCCCTCGCGACGGTGTTGCGTCGCCTGCGCAACGACCGCGGGATGACCCAGGAAGCTCTCGCGTTCTATGCGGGGATAACTGCCGGCAGCCTTTCGAGGATCGAGCTCGCCCAGGCGGCCCCGGCGTGGGCGACCGTCCGCTCGATCGCGCGGGCACTCAGCGTGGGGATGGGGGAGCTGGGCTCGGCGGTGGAGGCCGAGTCCGGCTCCTGAAGGCAAACCGCCCATCTCATCCACGCGCTTGGCGGCGCGAGGCCATCGCTATCGGGTCTCCGGGCTCTGGGCGTCCCCGGCCATCGCCTCCAGCCCGCGCAAGAAGACTTCGGACATCGTCGCGTACAGGCCGTCGTCGAGCGCCGGGTCGATGATCCGGGCGAGCAGAAAACCGTCGGCCATGAACGAGGTCATCGCCGCGACATCCGCATGGGGGAGGACGGGCTCGATCTGAAGGGCCTGCGCCCAGCGCGCGAACACCTCGGCCACGCGGTCGCGCAAGGTGCGCCGGCGCGCTGCGAACTCGGTGCGGAACGCGTCGTTGCGGGCCGCGTGGGTCGCGAACTCCTGGTACAGCCTCGGCCACTCGGGGTCGCTGTCCACGTAGCCGAGGAAATCCTCGGCCGCCCTGCGGGCCTGTTCGGCGGGACTGCCCGAGCTCTCCACGATCGCCTCCAAACGCTCGAGCTCGGCGGCGAACTTCTCGTCGAGGATGGTCAGGAACAGTTCCTCCTTGCTCGCGAAGTTCGCGTAGAACGCGCCCTTCGTGTAGCCGGCCTCCGCGGCTATCCGGTCGATCGACGCGCCCTGCATGCCGTGCTCGCAGATCGAGTGAGACGCCGATCGCAGCAGCGCCGCGCGGGTTGCCACCTGCCGTTCGGCCCGCGTGGCACCCGCGCCACCCAGCACGCCGGCGGCGCTCAAGCGAGCGCTCCCTCGACCTCCACCACCGGCGCGGGCGCGGGCATGTCGGCGGGGCGAATGCCGAGCAGCACCTCGGCGTCACGGCGTGGCGTCTCGGTGATCGCCCGGCGGTACACGCGCTCGGAGCCGGCCCGCGACGGGGTCAGCGTGCGCCTGCGAACCAGCTCGCCCAGCACGACCTCCATCTCGAACTGGGCGAACGCCGCGCCCAGGCAGCGGCGTACACCGCCGCCGAACGGAATCCAGGTGTAGGTCCCCGGCGCGCGGCCACCCTCGGACTCGAGGAAGCGCTCGGGACGGAACTCATTTGGCTGCGGGTAGATGTCGGCACGTCTGTGGACCAGGTGGATCGAGGGGACGATCGAGACGCCGGCAGGCAGCTCGCGCCCGCCGATCTCCATCGGCTCCATGAGCCGGCGCAGGACGATCGAGAGCACCGGACGCAGCCGCAGCGTCTCTTTGACGACCGCCTCGACGTAGCCGTTCTCGCCCGCGCGCACCTCATCGCTCAGGCGCTCGAGCTTCGCGGGGTGGCGGCAGAGTCGCTCGACCGCCCATGACAGCGCGTTGGCTGTCGTCTCGTGACCGGCCACCAGCAGCGTCATCAGCTCGTCGCGCAACTCCCTGTCGCTCATCGGGCTGCCGTCCTCGTGCGTGGCCTGTAGCAGCAGCGACATGATGTCCTCGCGCTCGCTCAGGTCGCCCGCCTCCCGGCGCTCGGCGATCTCCTCGTAGATCGGCCCCTCGACGCGCTCGAGGTCGCGGCGGAACGCACCGACCCGCCCGACCCGCTGTGGCCCCAGCGCCATCAGTGCGGCGCCATAGAGCGGTTTGGTCGATATGTCGAGCAGGCGGCGGAGCTCCTTGCGCAGGCGCTCCAGCCGTGGACCCTCTGACACGCCGAACACCGCGCGCAGGATGATCTCGAGCGTCATCGCCTGCATCCGGGGGCGCAGCGGATACGGCTCGCCGAGCGGCCAGCGCTCGATCTCCGCCCGGGCGACCTCCGACATCAGCTCGCCGTAGCGCTTCATCCGCTCGCCGTGGAAGGACGGCAGCATCAGCTTGCGCTGGCTCAGGTGCTGCTCGTCGTCGAGCAGCAGCACCGAGTTCGGGCCGAGCACCGGCAGCAGGATGCGGTTGGCCTCACCCGCGTGCAGCAGGCGGGGATCGCCGGTGAACACCTGCTTGACCGCATCCGGGTTGGACGTCACCACCCATGTGCCTTCGTTGGCGATCCTCAGTGTGAACATGTCGCCGAATCGCGCCTGGCAGGTGTCCAACATCCACTGGGCCCGACGAAACCAGATCGCGGTCTGAACGGCGCCGGGGAGACGGGGACCCGGAGGCAGGCCGGCGAGATCATTTCGCATACCGGGCGGTATCTTGTCGCATACCGCCCGGAATGTCAAGTTCGACAGAGCGCCCACGCCCTGTCGCATATCGCCCGGAGCCCGAAGCTCGCCCATGGTGCCCGCACCAGACCCTTTGCCCCGGGAAGGTTGGGCCGCATCGCGGCATCTGAGTAGTTGAGGATCCACACGCATCCCAAACCCCACCGTCGAGGCTTGGAGGAGCAAAATGCACCGAATACCCGTCCTGCTGATCGCCGTCTGGGCGAGCGCCGCCGGGATCTCTGCGGTCGCGAGCGCTCAAGGCGCCGGGCCGAGCGCGCGCGCCGCCGGCGCAGCCACCGTCGAGCTAGGTCACACTCGCCTCGGGAGCATCCTCACCACCTCCTCGGGTCACACCCTGTATGAGTTCGCCAGGGACCCTGCCAACCAGGACACCTGCGTGAAGTTCAGCGGATGCCCTTCCCTCTGGCCGGCGCTCAGAACGAGCGGCAGGCCGAGCGCCGGTCCGGGCGTACGTGCTTCGCTGCTCTCCTGGATCGCGATCCCGGGCGGCGCGAAGCAGGTCACGTATGCCGGACATCCCCTGTATCTCTACAGCGGCGCCAGCGGACCGAGAGAAACCTCCTACGTAGGCGTCAAGGAGTTCGGCGGCGCATGGGATGCCCTGAGCGCATCCGGAGGGGCGGTCAGGTAGGCGCAACCTCGCCAGCGTCTCCGGTTCGCTGCTCTGCGGCACCGGCGATGGGCCCAGTCGCGCCCGGCATCGCCCGAGGCTTAGTGCGCGCGTTCGACGGCCTCGCCGAGTGCCGCGAGGCTGACCTCGAGGGCCGCCGCGATCCGCCTTACGGTCGTCCACGTGGGGTTCGCGTGCCCGCGCTCGATCCGCGCGAACGCCGCTACTGTCAGGTCCGCGCGGTGGGCCACATCCTCCTGCGTGTCGCCACGCTCGATGCGCAGGCGGCGCAGAACGGCCGCGAGGGCCGAGTCTGTCTGCGCCGGGGCCGACACAATAAGAAACAGTAAATGTCGCCAGTAGCAAGATCCAGTCAGCTGGCTGCTGGTATCGTGCTGCTGTCACGCCATCCCCACAGAAGGCGCTGGCCGGTCGGCATCGGGCGCAAGGACTCGCACCGGTGCCGACCACTCTCTGCCCGCGCGCACGGCCGAACGACGCGGACCGGCGCGCTCCACCGATCGTCTAGCCGGCGGGCAGCCGATACTTGCGCGTCCTGGGACAGCGCTCGAGCAGCCCCAGCTCGACCAGGGTGCAGGCGTAACGATGGGCCGTGCTCGGGCTCATCTCGAGGTCGCCGGCCAGATCGACGATCCCGCGCTCCTCGCCGACGTGGCCGAAGCGGGCGAGGACCGACAGTCCTCGCAGCAGCGATCGCGACAGCCGCGGGTCGCTCGACTCGAGCGCCGTGTGTCCACCGGCAGACGACGATGCGAGAGCGTTGGAGATCAGCGTCGAGATGCTCGGTGTGCGCCCCCCCGAGGCTGCTCGAACCACCTGGTCGACCTGTGTGGGAGACAGGGTGATCGAGATCGATGGCTGCCCGTAGTTCGTCATCGCGCGATCATCGCAGATGCAGACGATAGTCTGCATTCATCGACATGACCCGCATCCGGACCCGCGGCGCCCATCTCCGGCGGGTAGCCTGGGGCGCTGCGATGGCGGTCACGGTCACACTCCCCGATGGCAAGGCTCTCGGGCTGCCCGACGGCGCCACCGGCGCCGACGCCGCCGCCGCGATCGGGCCCGGTCTCGCCCGCGCCGCGCTCGCCGTCGAGGTCGGCCACCCGGAGGCCGGGGAAGAGGCCGAGGTTCGCGACCTCGCGCGCCCGCTCCCCGACGGCGCCCGCGTGTCGATTCTCACCTCCAAGAGCGGCCGGCAGGCGCTCGAGCTGATCCGCCACGACGCCGCCCACGTGCTCGCCGCGGCGGTCATGGAGCTCTACGATGGGGTCAAGATCTCAATCGGCCCGCCGATCGAGGACGGCTTCTACTACGACTTTCAGTTCCCCGACGGCGTCTCCATCTCCGAGGCCGACTTCCCGGGGATCGAAGCAGGGATGCGGGCGCACGTCGAGGCCGCCGAGGCGTTCCAACGCGCAGACGTGCCGGTCGCCCAGGCGCGCGAGCGCTTCCTCGCTGAGCGCCAGGACTACAAGGTCGAGCTGATCGACGACCTGCTCGCGAACGCCGATCCGGCCAACCCGCTGGAGACGGTCTCGCTGTACACCAACGGCCCGTTCACCGACCTCTGCCGCGGCCCCCACGCCCCCACCACCAAGACCGTCGCCGCCTTCCGGCTGAGCTCTGTCGCCGGCGCGTACTGGCGGGGGGACTCAACCAGGACGATGCTCACGCGGATCTACGGAACCGCCTTCTTCTCCAAGGCCGCCCTCGAGGAGCACCTCGAGCGGATCGAGCAGGCCAAGGCCCGCGACCATCGCAAGCTCGGCCGCGAGCTCGGGCTGTTCAGCTTCTCGGACGTCTCGCCCGGCGCCGCCTTCTGGACCGGGGCGGGCACGAGCGTGTTCAACGCGCTGCTCGGCCTCTCGCGCGAGATGGGACGGGAGCGGGGCTACAGCGAGGTCAAGACCCCGCAGATCTACGACGCCGAGCTGTGGAAGACCTCCGGGCACTGGGGGAAGTACCGGGAGAACATGTTCACCGTCCAGGTCGAGGAGCGGGAGATGGGCGTGAAGCCCATGAACTGTCCCGGTCACTGCCACCTGTTCGCCACCCGCCGCCACTCCTACCGCGACCTGCCGGTTCGCTATTTCGAGCCCGGGCTGCTGCACCGTAACGAGGCCTCCGGCGTGCTCCACGGGCTGCTCCGCGTCCGTCACTTCGCCCAGGACGACGCGCACATCTTCTGCACCGAGGAGCAGGTGCAGGAGGAGGTCAGGGGCTGCCTGGAGATGGCCTTCGCCACGTACGCCCTGTTCGACTTCGACGTGCGCCTTGAGCTCTCCACGCGCCCCGAGCAGCGGGTCGGGAGCGATGAGATGTGGGACCGGGCCGAGCAGAAGCTGACGAGCACGCTCGAGGAGCTCGGGCTCGCGTATGAGCTGAACCCCGGCGACGGCGCCTTCTACGGGCCGAAGATCGACGTGCACATGACCGATTCGCTGGGACGCTCCTGGCAGCTGGGGACGGTGCAGCTCGACTACTCGATGCCCGCGCGGTTCGGCCTGGGGTACACCGGCGCGGATAACCAGGAGCACACGCCGGTGATGATCCACCGTGCGATGTTCGGCTCCTACGAGCGCTTCATCGGGATCATGCTCGAGCATTACGCAGGCGAGCTCCCGCTGTGGCTGGCGCCCGTCCAGGCGATCGTCCTGCCGGTCTCAGACCGCTTCGTCGAGTACGCGGGCACGGTCAGAGACGGCCTCCGCGAGGCCGCCGTGCGTGTCGAGCTCGACTCCCGCAGCGAGTCGATCGGGCGCAAGATCCGCGAGGCCGAGCTCCGCAGGATCCCTTACATGCTGGTGGTCGGGGAGCGCGAGCGGCAGGAGCAGGCGGTCTCCGTCCGCACCCGTATCCGTACGGGCACACCCAAGGGGGCGCACCCTGAGGGGCACAAGCAGGCAGGCGGGCATCGCGGCGGGGATACGGGCAGCGTCACGCTCAAAGAGTTCACAGATCGGCTCGCCGGCGAGCTATACTCGCCCACATTGAAGCCCGCGAAATCCTCAGAGCGCCACGCGTAGCACTCGTTTGACGCACGGATACCACAGCTAGTGCCGGTTCCCCGTAGGTTCGACCGGCGCCCGCCTGAGCGGGACACGACCAGGATCAACGAGCGCATCCGCGTGCCCGAGGTGCGGCTGATCGACGACGAGGGCAACCAGATCGGCGTGCTCAAGACGCCCGATGCCCTCAGCTTCGCCCAGGAGCGCGACCTGGACCTCGTCGAGGTCGCTCCCGAGGCGCGGCCGCCGGTGTGCCGTGTGCTCGACTACTCCAAGTACAAGTACGAGCAGGCCCAGAAGCTCAAGCAGGCGCGCAAGCACCAGCAACAGATCACCATTCGCGAGATCAAGTTCCGCCCGAAGATCGCCGAGCACGACTACGACACCAAGAAGCACCACGTCGAGCGCTTCCTCAAGCACAAGGACAAGGTCAAGGTCACGATCATGTTCCGCGGGCGCGAGGTCACCCACCCCGAGCGCGGCACGGCCATCCTCGACCGCCTCGCCGAAGAGCTCTCCGAGCTGGGTGTGGTCGAGCAGCGCCCAATGCAGGAAGGGCGCAACATGACGATGATGATGGCTCCCTCGAAAGCCGTGCTCGCGGGGAGGATCTCCGCGGACGGCACCGCCGAGGCGATCCACGACGGCCTCCACGACGGCCCCCACGTCGGCGACGTGGCCGCGGCCGCCATCGAGGCTCCGCACGCCCCGGAGATCGCCGAGGCCGAGAGCGTCGGCGAGGACAACGACGCGCCGCCGGATGATGCCGGGGAGGAGCCCGTGGGCGCCGCCGGCGAGGAGCGGGTGGGCTCGGCCGAGGTCGAGCCCACCGCCGAGCAGTCGCCGGTCGCCGACGGCGACGAGGCGGTCGCGGGCTAGCCCGTGTCATAATCGAGCGCTCGGTCATGCCCAAGATGAAGACCCACTCCGGCGCGAAGAAGCGCTTCAAAGTGACCGCCACCGGCAAGGTGCGCGGCAGGCACCCCTTCACGAGCCACATCCTCGAGAAGAAGTCGCCGAAGAAGAAGCGCGCGCTGGGCCGTCCGGCGATCATCAACGACGCCGAGGTGCCGCGGATCAAGCGGATGCTGGGGGTGGGCAAGTGACCAGGGTCAAGCGCTCGGTGAGCGCCCGCAAGAAGCGCCGGGCGACGCTCGAGCGGACCAAGGGCTTTCGCGGGGAGGCCCACTCGAACTACAAGCGCGCCAAGGAGGCGCTGCTGAAGGCCGACGCGTACGCCTACCGCGACCGGCGCAACCGCAAGCGCGACTTCCGCAGGCTGTGGATCACCCGCATCAACGCCGCCGCGCGGGTCAACGGCATGAGCTACTCCCAGTTCATGCACGGCCTGACGCTGGCCGGGGTCGAGCTCGACCGGAAGGTGCTCGCGGACATAGCCGTGCGGGACGCCGACGCGTTTCGACGTATCGCCGAGGTCGCCCGCGAGGCGTCGGCTGCCTGAGCATCCCGGCAACCGACATCGGACAGCCTCCCGGGCGTCGCTCCTGAAAAGGACGGCGCCCTTTTCGTATCCAAGGCCGCAGGAGCATCTACAGAGCACAGCAATGACCGAGATCGCATCCCCCCAGAATCCCCGCCTGAAGGCGCTCAGACGCCTGCAGAGCAAGCGCGGGCGGGCGCGCAGCGGCCGGTTCCTGGCCGAGGGCGAGGACCTCATCCTCGCGGCCGAGCGCGCCGGTGCGCCCGCGCTCGAGGGCTACCGGCTGGCCGGATCGGATCTCGGCAACGACGATTTTCATGATGTCGAGCGCTCCGCGCTCGCGGCCGTCTCGACGCTCGGCTCGGGCACGCGCGTGATCGCGGTCTACGAGCAGCGCTGGGGGCCGGCGGTGGGGCCGCTGTGCGTGTACCTGCACGGCGTGGCCGATCCGGGCAACCTCGGCACGGTGGTGCGCTCGGCCGAGGCCTTCGGCGCCTCCTGCGTGGCGCTCGGACCGGGCTGCGCCGATCCCCACTCGCCCAAGGCCGTGCGGGCGAGCATGGGCGCGATCTTCGCGGTGGCGCTCGCCCGGGTGGCCGACGTGGCCGAGCTGCCGGGTGAGCGCGTCGCGCTGATCGCCGGCGCCGGCGAGCCGCTGCGGGGTCCGGGCGGCGAGGGCGGCGAGGCGCTCACGCTGCTCGTGGGGGCTGAGCGCGAGGGCCTGCCGGCGGACGTGGTGGATGCGTGCGAGCGCTCGGCGCGGATACCGATCGCCTCGGAGTCGCTGAACGCGGCGATGGCGGCGACCGTGGCGCTGTATGAGATGACGACCCGTCGACCATCTAGGGTCCCGGCGTGATCGATCGCATCGAGCAGCTGCGCGCGGAGGCCGAGGGCTCGATCTCGGCGGCTGCCTCGAGCGAGGCGCTGCAGGATCTGCGCGTGCGCTACCTCGGGCGCAAGGCCGAGCTGCCGCGGATGCTGCGCGGCCTCGCCGGCCTGGACCCGGCCGAGCGCGGGGCGGTGGGCAAGGCCGCCAACCAGGCCAGGCAGGCGCTCGAGGGGCTGATCGACGGACGCTCCTCCGAGCTCGCCGGCGCCGAGCTCGAGGCTCGCCTGCGGGAGGACAGGGTGGACGTAACGCTGCCGGGCGGGCCGCCGCAGTCGCTCGGCCGCCTGCACGTCCTCACCTCCACGAGGCGGGAGCTCGAAGACATCTTCCTAGGGCTCGGCTTCACCGTCATGGAGGGGCCGGAGGTGGAGAGCGTTCACTACAACTTCGACGCGCTCAACCACAGCCCCACCCATCCCGCGCGGGCGCGCACCGACACGTTCTACCTCGCCTGCTCGGCGGACTCGCCGGGCGCCGAGGAGGAGCTGGTCCTGCGCACTCACACCTCTCCCATGCAGGTGCGCGCGATGGAGGCCCATCCGCCGCCGCTCTACGTGGTGATTCCCGGCCGTGTCTACAGGCCCGACTCCGACGCCACGCACACCCCGCAGTTTCACCAGATCGAGGGCCTGGCCGTCGATGAGGACATCACGCTCGCCGACCTCAAGGGAACGCTGCTGGTGTTCGCACGAGAGATGTTCGGCGAGCAGCGCGACGTGCGCCTGCGCCCGCACTTCTTCCCCTTCACCGAGCCAAGCGTTGAGATCGACGTCTCCTGCTTTCACTGTGACGGGAAGGGCTTCTTGAAGGACGGCTCGCGTTGCCACCTGTGCAAGGGCGAGGGCTGGCTGGAGGTGCTCGGGGCGGGCGAGGTCGACCCCAACGTCTACTCATACGTCCCCACCACCGAGCTGAACGCTCCGGGCTATGACCCGGAGAAGGTCCAGGGGTTCGCGTGGGGGATGGGGGTCGAGCGGATCGCGATGCTCAAGCACGGCGTCCCCGACCTGCGCCTCTACTACGAAAACGATCTCAGGTTCTTGGAGCAGTTCTGATGTTCCTGTGCACCCAGGGCAAGCCGGGCAAGGACGCAAGGAGCGTGGCGTGCTTCGCACGCGAGCGACTGAGGACGCCGATCCGGCGCCGCCATGGGGGTGCAGGATGAGGGTGCCGCTGCCATGGCTGCGCGAGTACTGCGATCCGGACCTGGACGTGCACGGGATCGAGGAGCGGTTGACGATGACCGGCACGAAGGTCGAGGCGGTTCGCCATCACGGCGTCCGCTCGAGCGCGAACTTCGTGGTCGGGCGGGTGCTCGCCGCCGATCAGCACCCGGACGCCGACCGGCTGAAGGTCTGCACGGTCGACCTGGGCGAGGAGGAGCCGGCGACGATCGTCTGCGGCGCCCCCAACGTGGCCGCCGGGCAGACCGTGGCGGTGGCGCGCCCGGGAGCGGTGATGCCGGATGGCACCGAGCTCGAGCAGGCCAAGCTGCGGGGCGTGATCTCCGAAGGGATGATCCTGTCCGAGAGCGAGCTGGAGATTGATGGGGGCCCACCCACCCGCGAGGGCATCCTCGTGCTGGACGGCCAGATGCTCGCCTGTGCCCTTCAGGGTGACGCTGAGCTCGCGCCCGGCACGCCGCTGGCGGAGGTGCTGCCGATCGCCGTCGAGGTGCTCGAGCTGGAGATCACGCCCAACCGGCCGGATTGCCTGGGCGTCTACGGAGTGGCGCGCGAGCTGCACGCCGCCAGCGGGGCGTCCCTGGCGGCGGCGCCCTGGAGCGAGGACCCAGGCTCGGCCGGCGCCCTGGCGGGAGTGGAGGTGCTCGTCGAGTGTCCCGACCTGTGCCCCCGCTTCACCGCCCGGGTGTTCGAGAACGTCACGATCGCGCCCTCGCCGCCGTGGCTGAAGGCGAGGCTGAGCGCCGCCGGACAGCGCCCGATCAACAACGCGGTCGACATCACCAACTACGCGATGCTGTTGAGCGGGCAGCCGCTGCACGCGTTCGACCTCGATCGTGTCGCGGGCGGACGCCTGACCGTCAGGCGGGCACACGACGGCGAGCAGGTGCAGACGCTCGACGGTCAGACGCGCACGCTCGACGGCGAGATGGTCGTGATCGACGACGCCGAGGGTCCCACGTCGATCGCCGGGCTGATGGGCGGCACGCGCTCGGAGGTCGCCCCGCAGACCACGCGGGTGCTGCTCGAGGTCGCCACCTGGAGCGGCCCGAACATCCACCGCACCTCCTCGGCGCTCGGGCTGCGCAGCGAGGCCTCCGGGCGCTTCGAGAAGGGGCTCCAGCCGGAGCAGTGCATGCACGCGCAGGCGGTCGCGAGCAGGCTGATGGTCGAGCTGTGCGGGGCGAGGGTCAAGCCGGGCACGATCGACGCGGGCGGCGGGGAGGGGTGGGTGGCGTCCGAATCGAAGAAGCTGCGCCTGCGCGAGTCGCGCGTGAGCTCGATCCTCGGTCTGCCGATCGCGCTCGAGCGACAGACGGAGATCCTGAACGCCCTCGACTTCGCCACGCAGCCGGTTGCGGACGGCCTCGAGGTCACCGTGCCGGCGCTGCGGCGCGAGGACGTGACCCGCGAGGTGGACCTGATCGAGGAGGTCGCCCGGATCGACGGTCTCGAGCGCCTGCCCGCGACGCTGCCCGCGCGGCGCGGCGCGGCGGGCATGCTCACCCACGCCCAGCGAGTCCGCCGGGCGGCCGAGGACGCGATGGTCGCCCGCGGCCTGTACGAGATCGTCGGCTGGAGCTTCGCCGATCCGGCGCTCCTGGACCGTCTGCGCCTGCCGAGCGACCACGAACTGCGCCGGGTGATCGCGCTGGAGAATCCGCTGTCGGACGCCCAGTCGATCATGCGCCCGACGCTGCTCGGCTCGCTGCTGGAGGCCGCGCGCCACAACGTCTCCCGCAACGGCCCGGACGTGGCGATCTTTGAGTCGGGGACGGTCTACCGCGCCTCGAGCGGTGAGGCTCCGGCGCATGAGCACCATGGGCTCGGCGTGCTGCTGAGCGGCAGCCTCGCGCCGCGCTCATGGCGCGGCGGGGAGGGACGGGCGGACTTCTTCGCCGCCAAGGCGCTGCTCGGTGCGCTGCTCAAGCGCTTCCACGTCGACTGGACGGTGGAGCCGGGGAGCTGGCCGTTCCTGCATCCGGGCCGCAGTGCCGCGGTGCTCGCCGGCGGCGGTGGGGCCGGCGCCGGCGAAAGCGGGGGCCAGCCCGTGCGGCTGGGCTTCCTCGGCGAGCTGCACCCGCTCGTGGCCGAGAGCTGGGATCTCCCGCGGACGGCGGCGTTCGCGATCGATGTCGGCAAGCTCGCCGAGGCCGCGCCGGCGGTGATCTCCTTCGAGGCGTTCGCATCGGTCCCGTCGCTGCGCCAGGATCTCGCGGTCACGCTGCCGGGCGAGGTGCCGGCGGCCCTGGTGCTGGAGCGCGTGCGCGCGGCCGCCGGCAAGACGCTCGAGGACGTGTCGATCTTCGACGTCTACACCGGCGAGCAGGTCGGCGAGGGCAGGCGCTCGCTGGCGCTGGCGCTGTCCTTCCGCTCGCCCGAGCGGACGCTCACAGACGCGGACGTCGCGCCGCTGCGGGAGCGGATCGTCGCCGCGCTGAAGGAGCTGGGGGGCGAGCTGCGTGGCTAGCCGTCGCCCTTCAGGGTGCGGGGCCTCAGCGCAGCGCTTCGCGCCGGGCGCGCCGCGGGTGATCGTCGCGGGCGCGACCGGCTTCACGGGCGCCCTGGCCGCCCACCTGCTCTGGCGCCACCCCGGCTTCGAGCTGACGGCGGTGACCGGGCGCTCGGAGCTCGGCAGGCGACTGGACGATCTCTACCCTCGCTACCGCGTGCCCCTCGCGATCGAGCAGCTCGACCTCGAGCGGCTGGCAAACGGAGGTGCAGCCGGCGCCGCGCCCGACGCGGCGGTCGTCGCCTACCCACACGCCGCGGCCGCCCCCACGGTCGGTGCGCTGCGCGAGCTGGGCGCCCGCGTCGTCGATCTCAGCGCGGACTTTCGCCTGCGCTCACTGCCCACGTATGAGCGGTGGTACGGCGCTCATCCCCGGCCCGACCTGCTCCTCGAGGCGGTCTACGGGCTGACCGAGCTGCACCGCGAGCGGATCGCGAGCGCGGCGATCGTCGCCAACCCCGGCTGCTATCCGACGGCCTCGCTGCTCGGCCTGGCGCCGCTGGCGCGCGCGGGGCTGCTCGCCGACGTCGTGATCGACGCCAAGCAGGGCATCTCCGGCGCGGGACGGGCGTTCGACGAGACTACCCACCTGTCGATGGCGGGCGAGAACATCCTGCCCTACAACGTCGCCGCCCACCGCCATGGCCCGGAGATAGAGGAGCAGCTGGAGGATCTGGACCCCGCCCACCCCGATCTCAGGGTGCAGTTCCAGGCCCACCTCGTCCCGCTCGACCAGGGTGAGATAGTCAGCTGCTACGTGACGCCCACACGCACGGTTGCAGCGGAGGAGTTGCGCGAGCTGTTCGCCGAGGCCTACGACGACGAGCCGTTCGTGGAGGTGGTCGGGCAGCCGCCGGGCGTGCGCGAGGTGCGGGAGACAAACTACTGCCGGATCTTCGCCGCCACCGACGGGCACACGGGCAAGGTGCTCGTGTTCTCGGCGATCGACAACCTCTGGAAGGGCACCTCCTCACAGGCGGTGCAGAACCTCAACCTGATGTTCGGACGGCCCGAGACCGAGGGACTGGTATGAGCGCCGGCAAGGACGTGTTCGGCGATCGCCCGGCGCAGGGACCCCCACGGCCGTTCTTCCACTCGCGCTGGGTTGATCCCCCCGCGCATGTACGCGATCTGGGGCCGGAGTCCGGTCTGCCCGCCGGCTTCCGCGCCGCCGGGGTGGCGTGCGGGATCAAGCCCAGCGGACGGCCGGACCTCGCGCTGCTCGTGTGCGACGCGGAGAACCCCGTCAGCGCCGCTCGCTTCACCGCCACCGGGACGCCCGCCGCGCCCGTGCTCATCACCCGAGAGCGCTGCCGGCTGGATCGGCTGCGCGCGATCCTCGCGAACTCCGGGTGCGCGAACGCGCTGACCGGTGGCCGCGGGCTCGACGACGCCGCCAAGACGCAGGGGGCTGCGGCCGCGGCCGTCGGCGTCGAGGAGGGGGCCGTCGCGCTCGCCTCGACCGGCGGAATCAGCCACCACCTGCCGGTGGACGCCGTCCTGCGGGGCCTCATCGCCGCTCAACGGCAGCTGCGCCCCGAGGGCGACGGGGACTTCCAGCAGGCGATCCAGACGACCGACGCCTTCGAGAAGCGCGCCTGCCTGGAGGTCGAGCTGCCCGGCGGCTCGGTGCGGCTGAGCGCACAGTGCAAGGGCGCCGGGATGATCTCGCCGCGCTTCGCGACGATGTTCTGCTTCATCCAGACCGACGCCGAGCTGCAGCCGGCGAGCGCCGATCTGTTGCTCGGGGTCACGGTCAAGCGCTCGTTCGACCGCTGCTCGGTCGACGGTCAGCTCTCCACCAACGACACCGCGATCCTGATGTGCTCGGGGGCAAGCGGCGTGCGGATCGCCCCCGAGAGCGAGGACGAGCTGCGCTTCGGCGAGGCCCTCGACGCGCTCCTGCGCCAGCTCGCGATCCTGATGGTGGCGGACGGCGAGGGCGCCGCCCGGATCGCGCGGGTGCTCGTGCGGGGCGGGCATCTTCCGAGCGCCGAGGCGGCGGCGCGCGGGGTGGCGAACTCTCCGCTGGTGAAGGCCGCATTGCACAGCGGAGACCCAAACTGGGGGCGGATTCCCCAGGCCGTCGGCGGGGCCTTGCCCGGAACCGCACCGCTGGCGGTGGACATCGCTCTGGAGGGCATCCCCGTCTGCGCGGCGGGCGCCGCGATCGCCTACGACCGGGACGCGCTCGCGAGCGCCCTGCAGGCCAAGGAAGTCGAATACGAGATCGTCCTGGGTGGGCGGGATTCGATCCGCGTCGAAACCGAGGTGTTCTTCTCCGACCTCTCCCACGAGTACGTGACACTCAACGCCGACTACACCACATGACCCCACGGTCTCGCACGGCGGCGCTGGACTGCGTCCTCGGTCGCTCGTGTGCACAGCACGCCACGCTCTCTGCGTCCTTGTCCAGCTTGCCCTGCGAACCCGTGGGTCTCAATCCGAGATCGGAGCTCTATGCCCATGCGTGACATCGGCACCCTGCTCGAGGCGCTTCCGTACATCCGGGAGTTTCACTCCAAGACCGTGGTCATCAAGTACGGCGGCGCCGCGATGGACGACCCCCTCCTGCGCGAGGACTTCGCCCGCGACGTGGTGCTGCTGAAGTACGTCGGGCTGAACCCGATCGTCGTGCACGGGGGCGGTCCGGACATCACCGCCTACATGCAGCGGCTGGGACTGCCCGTGGAGTTCATCGGCGGCCTGCGCGTGTCCGACGCGGACACGGTCGAGGTGGCCAAGATGGTGCTCGTCGGCAAGGTCAACAAGGAGATCGTGCTGCGCCTCAGCCGCCACGGCCAGCCCGCGGTCGGCCTGTGTGGCGATGACGGCTCGCTCTTTCGCGTGTCCCGCCGGGCGGCCCCGGGCGGCGAGGACATCGGCTTCGTCGGGCGCATCGAGCGCGTGAACGCTGGCGTGATCGAGCACGTCGCGAGCGACTACATCCCCGTGATCGCCTCGGTCGGCGCCGACCGCGACGGGCGCTCCTACAACGTCAACGCCGACGAGGCCGCCGGCGCGGTGGCCGCGGCGCTCGGCGCGATCAAGCTGATCTTCCTCACCGACGTCCCCGGCTGGCTGGCCGACCCCGCCGACCCGGCGAGCCTGATCGGGCAGGCGACCGCAACGCAGGTGCTGGAGGGCCTCCCGGCGCTGGATGGGGGGATGCGCCCCAAGCTGGAAGCGTGCGTGGAGGCGATCAACGGCGGCGTGACCGCCGCGCACATCCTCGACGGCCGCCTCGCCCACTCGCTGCTGCTCGAGCTCTTCACCGATGAAGGGATCGGCACGAAGATAGAGGCTGCTCCATGAGCCTCGCGGAGCTCCAGGAGCTCGAGCGCACGAGCGTGATCGGCTCGTATGCGCGCCAGCCGGTCGAGTTCGTGCGCGGCGAGGGCCCGCGCCTGTGGGATGTCGAGGGCAACGAGTACCTGGACTTCCTGTGCGGGATCTCGGTGACCAACATCGGCCACTGCCACCCGCGTGTGGTGCAGGCCGTGCGCGAGCAGGTCGGTCGGCTCATGCACACGAGCAACCTGTACTACACCGAGCCGGCGATGCGCCTGGCCAGGCGCCTGTCGGAGTCGAGTCTGGGGGGGAAGGTGTTCTTCTGCAACTCGGGCGCGGAGGCCAGCGAGGCGGCGATCAAGCTCGTCCGCAAGGCCCGCGCGGGGGGCGATGTGGTGGTCCTCCACGGCGCCTTTCACGGGCGCACCTACGGCGCCCTGTCGGCGACGCCGCAGGAGTCCAAGCAGGCCCCGTTCGCCCCGCTGGTCCCGGGCTTCCGCGCGGTGGCCGCCGACCCGGACGCGCTGCGGGCGGCGGTCGACGGGCAGACCGCGGCGGTGCTCGTCGAGCCGATCCAGGGGGAGACCGGGGTGCACGTGCTCTCCCAGGAGCTCCTGCGGGCCGCGCGCGCGGCCTGCGACGAGCACGGCGCGGCGCTGGTGTACGACGAGGTCCAGTGTGGGATGGGGCGCACGGGCACGCTGTGGGCGTACGAGCATGCGGGCGTCCGCCCGGACGCCATGACGGTTGCCAAGGCCCTCGGCGGGGGCCTGCCGATCGGTGCGCTCATCACCGGGGAGCGGCTGGCCGACGTCCTGCAGGCGGGCGATCACGGCTCCACCTTCGCCGGCGGGCCGGTGGTGGCGAGCGCCGCCCTGGCGGCGCTCGAGGTGACCGACGATCCAGCGCTCCTCGCGCGTGTGCGCGAGCTCGGCCAGCGGCTGCTCGCCGGCCTGCAGCGCCTGCCGCACGTCGTCTCCGTGCGCGGTCGCGGGCTGATGCTCGCGTGCGAGCTGGACGTCCCGGCGCCCGCGGTCGTCCGCCGCGCGCTGCTCGAGCAGCGCCTGATCGTGAACGCCACCGGGCCGAGCACGCTGCGCCTGCTGCCGCCGCTGACGATCGGCGAGGCCGAGGTGGACGACGCCCTGCGGCGGCTCACGGTCGCGGTGGAGGGTTGAGGGCGTGCGGCGTGGGCTCGGGGACGGCTACGAGCTGGACGACGACCCCGCGCGGATCGACGTGGACGCCGTGCACGCGTTCATCAGCGAGGAGTCCTACTGGGGCCGGGGCCGTACGCGAGATGTGCTCGAGCGCGCGATCCATGGTTCGAGCCGGGTCGTCGGCCTCTACCGCGGCACCGAGCAGGTCGGCTTCGCCAGGGCCGTCTCCGACGGCGCCCTGCTCGCCTACCTGGCCGATGTCTACGTGCTCGCCGAGCACCGCCGTCGCGGACTCGGGCTGGAGCTCGTGCGCGAGGTTCTCGACGGCGGGGAGGACGCGCTCGGGTCGAGGCTGCGTTGGCTGCTGCACACCGCCGACGCCCAGGGCCTGTACTCGCGGCTCGGCTTCAGCGCGGACCCGCCCCTGTACCCGCTGATGGAACGCGCGCCCTTCAGTAGCCTTTCCCGCCCGTGAGCAGCGAACAACGCATGGCGACGACGCGGACGGCCTCCTACGAGGCGGACCCCGAGCAGGTGCACCGCGTCCTGTTGCTGTACTCCGGCGGGCTGGACACGAGCGTGATGCTCAAGTGGATCCAGGACTCCTACGACACGGAGGTGGTCTGCTTGACGGTCAACCTCGGCCAGCCCGGCGAGGACTACGAGGTGATCGAGGGCAAGGCCCTGGCGCTGGGCGCGCTCGAGTGCCACGTGGTCGACGCCCGCGAGGAGTTCGCGCGCGAGTACGTCGCTCCGGCAATCAGGGCCAACGCGCTCTATGGCGGCGGCTACCCGTTGTTCACTGCGCTCGGACGCCCGCTGATCGCCAAGCTCGCCGTCGAGTACGCGCGCAGGAGCGGGTGCGACACGATCGCCCACGGCTGCACCGGCAAGGGCAACGACCAGGTGCGAATCGAGGCGACGGTCGCCACGCTGGGGCCGGAGCTGAAGGTGATAGCGCCGGTGCGCTCGTGGCAGATGGGCCGCGAGGAGGAGATCGCCTACGCGCGCGAGCACGGCATACCGATCAAGTCCCACGCCAGCCAGAGCACGGAGGCGCAAGCCCCGTACTCGATCGACGACAACCTGTGGGGGCGCTCCTCGGAGGGACGCTGGATCGAGGATCTCGAGCACGCGCCCGAGGACGACGTCTTCCAGCTCGTCACCCGCCCCGAGGAGGCGCCCGACGAGCCTGAGCGGATCGAGCTGGGCTTCGAGCAGGGGGTTCCCGTGGCGCTGAACGGGGAGCGCATGGGGCTGGTCGAGCTGATCGAACGCGCCGCGGAGATCGGCGCGCGCCATGGCGTGGGGATCGTCGACCACATCGAGGACCGCATCGTCGGGCTGAAGGTGCGCGACATCTACGAGGCGCCGGCCGCCGCGCTCATCCTGACGGCCCACCAGGAGCTAGAGCGGCTCGTCTGCACGATCCACCAGAACCAGTTCAAGCCCCAGCTCGATCGGCAGTGGGCCTACCTCGTCTACGCGGGACTCTGGTGGGAGCCGCTGCGCGGCGATCTGGACGCATACATGGAGCGGGTCAACCAGCAGGTGAGCGGGACGATCGCCCTGAAGCTCTACAAGGGCAGCGCGCGCGTGCTCACGCGCTCCTCACCCAACGCGGTGTACGACGCGAGCCTCGCGTCGTTCGCCGAGTCCGGCGGCCTGTTCTCCCAGGCGGCCTCGCCGGGCTTCATCGAGCTGTGGTCGCTGCAGTCGCGCATGGCCTGGCGCCTGCGTAACGAATAGGGCCTGCGGGTAGCATGGGGCAGAGATGAACGGCAACGGCTACCGGCTCCTCGGCTACGCGGTGTGGCATGGCGGCAAGTGGTACCTGCGGCGCAGGCTTCCCTCCGCCCGCACGCTCGCGCTCGGCGGGGTGCTCGCCTGCGCTGCGCTCACGGCGGCGGCCGCGGCAGTCAGACGCCCGACGAGCTGAGCGCGCCCGCTCTCTGGCGCCGAGGCCGTCCGGCGCGCCCCGTACCTTGGCGTTGATCGTGATGGCAGAGGGAAACGAGACGACCGGCGGAGAGCCGGGTGCTCGGCGGACCGAGGGCGACCTGCTGGCCGAACGCCGTGCCCGGCGCGCGGCGGAGAGCGGAGAGGCCGCGCTTACGCTGCGTGCGGAGGCGGCGGAAGCCACGGTGCAGACGCTCGAACGCCACGTGGCCAGCCTGCAACAGCGCCTGCGCGAGGCCGAGGAAGAGCGCCGGGGGCTGGCCGAGCTGCTCGAGGCCGAGAAGGTCCTGGCACTCGAGCGCGAGCACGAGTTGCGGCGCGTCAAGCAGCGCGAGTACGCCGAGCAGCAGCTGCGCGTTGAAACCGAGGAGCGGCTCACGGGCCTGGACGGCGAGAGCCGCGTGGAGATCGAGCGGTTGAGCGCGCGCCTGGACGCGAGCGAGGAGGACGCCTACGAGCTCGCCCGCCGGCTCGAGGACCTCCAGCGCCAGCTGGCCGAGGCTGGACAGGCTGCCGCGGCCGAGCGCGCGGAGGAGCGGCGCGCGGAGGAGCAATCGCGGTCACGGCTCGGCGAGCTCGAGGGCCGCGCCGCCGAGATGCAGCTCGGGCTCGAGCGCGAGCGCATGGCCCGTGAACGCTCCGAGCGGCTGCTCGAGGGCATGCGTCACGGCCATCGCCAGATGGAGGGTGTGATCGGCGAGATCAAGGGCATCCTCGAGCGGCTGCTCGCAGGCCCCGAGGCCGCGAGGCCTCCCGCCCCGGTCCTCGTGCCGGAAGCTCGTGGCGTCGAGATGGCCGACGCGCTGGCGATCGCCGTGGAGCGGCTGCGCGCGCGGGCGCAGGCGGCTCCCGCCGTCGAGCAGCGCTCCCCGGAGCGCCCGCCCGCCCGGCCGGTGCACAAGCACAGCATGTCCCTGATCACACGCTGGCGGATAAGGCGCAAACAGCGACGCGGTCGCTGAGCATCCGCCGCCCGGACGCCTAGCATGATTCCTCAGTGAAGAGTCCCTCCTGCGCCCATCTCCACGTGCACTCGGAGTACTCGCTGCTCGACGGCGCCTGCAAGATCGATGCCCTGGCCGAGCGCGCCGCGCAGTTCGGCCAGCCGGCGCTCGGTCTGACCGACCACGGCGTGATGAACGGCGCGGTGGAGCTCTACCGGGCGTGCAAGAAGCACGGCGTCAAGCCGATCCTCGGCTGCGAGATCTACTTCGTGGACGACCACGCGGCGAGCTCGGCGAGCCGGACCGAGCGCAACCACCTGACGCTCCTCGCGTCCAACGACGCGGGCTACCGCAACCTCGTCAAGCTGTCCTCGGCAGGGTTTCTCGAGGGCCTGCAGCGCGGCAAGCCGACCGTGGACCTCGCCCAGCTGGAGCGCTACTCCGATGGGGTGATTGCCCTCACCGGCTGCCTGGCCTCGCGCTTCTGTCAGCGCCTGCTCGAGGATCGTCCCGAGGACGCTCGCGCGCATGTCGAGGAGCTGCTTGGCGTATACGGCTCGGAGAACGTCTACTTCGAGGTGCAGAAGAACGGTCTGGACCCTCAGGAGAAGTGCAATGAGGGGATCGTGCGGATCGCCCGGGAGCTCGGTGGCAGCCTGGTCGGCACCGGCGACGTGCACTACCTGCGCCGCGAGGACTACGAACACCACACGGCGCTGCTGTGCGTACAGACCAAGAGCACGATCGCCGCGCCCAAGCTGACGTTCGACACCAACGAGTTCTACCTGCGCGACAGCCAGGAAATGGTCGATGCGTTCGCGCAGTGGCCAGAGGCGATCGCCACGACGCTGGAGATCGCCGAGCGCTGCTCGGTGGAGCTCAAGCTCGGCAAGCAGCTGATCCCCAGCTACCAGACCCCCGACGGCAGCGGTGAGCGCGAGTACCTGCGCGAGCGCGTGCAGGAGGGCCTGCGCCTGCGCTACGGCGACCCTCCCCCGGCCGAGGCCATGGCGCGCATGGAGATGGAGCTCGACGTGATCGACCGGATGGGCTTCAATGCGTACTTCCTGATCGTCTGGGACTTCGTCAAGTTCGCCAAGGAGAACGGCATCGCGGTAGGTCCCGGACGCGGTTCGGCCGCCGGGTCGATCGTCTCCTACTGCCTGGCGATCACCGACGTGGACCCGCTGAGCTACGACCTGCTGTTCGAGCGCTTCCTGAACCCCGAGCGAGTGTCGATGCCGGACATCGACATCGACTTCTCCGTGCGCGGGCGCGAGCGCGTGATGCGCTACGTGACCGAGAAGTACGGGCGCGAGTCCGTCGCGCAGATCGTCACCTTCGGCAAGATGTTTCCCCGCGCGGCCACGCGCGACGCGGCGCGGGTGCTGGGCTTCGACTATGGCGCGGGCGACCGGTTGGCCAAGCTGATCCCCGACCCGATCATGGGCCGCTCGCCTTCCTTCGAGGATTGCCTGAAGGCCGGGCAGCCGCTGCGCAAGGCCTGCGACGAGGACCCGCAGGCGAAGCGGATCGTCGACGTCGCCCAGGGCCTCGAGGGGATCGTGCGCAACTCCTCCATCCACGCGGCCGCCGTGGTGATCGCCGACCGGCCGCTGACGGACATCGTTCCCCTCCAGCTCGCCGACGCCGGCACCGGTGAGGACGGCGAGCGGACGTTCCGCACCGTCACCCAGTTCTCGATGAAGCCGATTGAGGAAATCGGCATCCTGAAGATGGACTTCCTCGGGCTGCGCAACCTCGATGTGATCGAGGACGCGCTGGACATCATCGAGCGCTCCAGCGGGGAGCGGCCCGACATGACGACGCTGCCGCTCGATGACCAGCGCACGTATGAGATGCTCGCCCGCGGGGACTCTACGGGAGTCTTTCAGTTCGAGTCCGAGGGCATGCGCGATGCGCTCAAGAAGGTGCGCCCCGACGAGTTCAACGACCTGGTGGCGCTCAATGCGCTCTACCGTCCCGGCGCCATGGACCAGATCCCGGTTTACGCCAAGGGCAAGCACAATCCGCAGGCGATCTCCTATCCGGACGAGCGCCTGCGCGCGATCCTCGAGTCCTCCAACGGCGTGATCCTCTACCAGGAGCAGGCGATGCGAATCTCCAAGGAGCTCGCCGGCTTCTCCGGTGCGAAGGCCGACGACCTGCGCAAGGCGATCGGCAAGAAGAACCGCGCCGCGATGGCAGCGCTGAAGCCCGAGTTCGTCGAGGGCTGCCGCGCGTCGGGCACCAAGCCCGAGGTGATCGAGTTCCTGTGGCAGAGCAACGAGAAGTCGGCCGACTACTCGTTCAACAAGTCCCACGCCGCCTGCTACGGGCTGATCGCATACCGCACCGCCTGGCTGAAGGCCAACCACACCGCCGAGTACATGGCCGCACTGATCTCCTCGGTGATGTCGACCAAGGACAAGGTGCCGTTCTTCGTCGCCCGCTGCGAGGAGATGGGCATCGAGATCCTGCCCCCGGACGTGAACCTCTCAGACCACGAGTTCACCGTGGTGGAGGGCAACATCCGCTTTGGCCTGGACGCCGTCAAGGGCGTGGGCTATCAGGCGGTCGAGGCGATCAAACGGGCACGGGAAGGATCCCAGCCCGCCCGCGAGTTCACCTCGATCTGGGACTTCTGCGAGCGTGTCGACAGCCGCACCGTCAACAAGAAGGCGATCGAGGCACTCGTCAAGTGTGGCGCGCTCGGCTCGACCGGAGCGACCCGCAAGGGCATGCTCGAAGTGCTCGAGAAGGCGCAGGCCAAAGGCCAACAGGTTCAGCAGGACGCGCAGATTGGCCAGGGCTCGATCTTCGATTTGCAGGAAGCCGGCGCGGACGACGGTGCGCCGGCCCCCGGGGATTCGGTCGGCAGTGCGTTCGCCGCGCCGGTGCATCCGCCGATACCGAGCGAGGAGTTCGAGCAGGCCGGGCTGCTCGCAGCGGAGAAGGAAGCGATCGGGCTGTTCGTCTCCGCGCATCCGCTGAAGCCGCTGCGCGAGGCCCTGCGGGCGCGGGTCGACTGCCCGATCTCGGCCCTGGAGGATCGCCGTGACAAGGACTGGGTGACGGTCGGGGGGATCATCACCGAGGCCAAGCGCATCCGGACCCGCAACGGCGATCACATGATGTTCGCGACGCTCGACGATCTCGGCGGTGCGGTGGAGATGCTGGTCTTCGGCAAGGCGCTGGCGGAGCACGAGGCGGCGCTGGCGGTCGACGAGATCGTGATCGTGAAGGGCCGCGTCGACCATAAGGAAGCGGGCAAGACATGTCTGGTGGTCCAGAGCGTCGAGACCTTCTCGCCCTCCGAGGAGGAGATCCAGCAGGCCCAGACACAGGCCGACGCGGCTGCTCGGCACGCCACGGCGATCGCCCAGCCGGTGCATCTGCGGTTGAGCGCGGCGGAGCTCTCGGCGAGTGCGATCGACGATCTCAAGCAGATGATCGAGGACTTTCCGGGTCCGGCGGAGGTGCTCATCGACATGCTCACGAGCTCAGGCACGCGCCGGCTGCGCCTGGGCAAGGAGTACCGCGTGCGCCACACCCCGACGCTGCGGGCCGAGCTCGAACACGCTCTCGCTCCGGCGCTCGCACCGGTGGCGAGCGCCGGAGCAGGTTAGCCGAAGGCTAGCCGCGCCCGCGCGTGGCGATGCCCCGCTCGCGCAGCGCCACGGCCAGCGCGACTTCCTCTGCCCCGGGACCCTCGCGCTCCTCGCCGGGGGTCTCGAGCACGCACGGCAGGCCGGCGAAGGCCGGGACCGAGAGGAAGGCCGCACAGCCGTCCTCGCCAAGCTCGCCCGCACCGATGTTGGCGTGGCGGTCGCGGTTTGAGCCGAGCGGCGTCTGAGAGTCGTTCAGGTGCAGCGAGCCCACCCGCTTGGCGCCGAGCTTCTTGGAGACCTCGCCGACCGCGCCGTCCATGCCCGACGGGGTGCGGATGTCATAGCCGGAGGCGAACAGATGGCAGGAATCCAGGCACAGTCGGAGACGCCGATCGCCGCCGCAGGCCTCGAGCAGAGCGGCGAGCTCATCGATCGAGCGTCCCAGCGTTCCGCCGGCGCCGGCCGTGTTCTCCAGATGCAGGGTGCACCCCTCGCTCTCGGCCAGCGCCTCGGCGATCGTCTCGCCGGCACGCGCGATCGCACTTGCCACATCGCCCGTCTTGGCGGAGCCCGGATGCAGGATCACGCCGCTCGCGCCGATCTCCTGACCGACGCGCAGCGAGTGGATCAGGGAGTTCAGGGACTTCTTGCGGATGTCCGGGTCATCGCTCGCGCAGTTGAGCAGGTAGACGGCGTGGATCAGCACGGCATCGATCGGGCTGACAGCCATGGCCTGCCTGAACGCCGCGAAGTCCTGCTCGCGGTAGGCAGTCGGTTTCCACATCCGCGGAGACTGGTTGAAGATCTGGATCGCCCGGCAGCCGCGCTGCACGCCCCGTTCGATCGCCTTCGGCAGGCCGCCAGCGGGCGAGACGTGCGCTCCGATTAGCATGCGAGCGGCATTATGAGGGTTCGCTTCGCACCATCGCCAACGGGAGCGCTGCACATCGGCGGCGCGCGCACCGCGCTGTTCAACTGGCTGCTCGCTCGTCACGAAGGTGGGGAGCTCGTGCTGCGCATCGAGGACACCGACCGCGAGCGCTCGACGCCCGAGAACGTCGAGCAGATCCTCGACGCGCTGCGCTGGCTCGAGCTCGACTGGGATGAGGGGCCGATCCTCCAGACAGAGCGCTTCGAGCGCCATCGCGAGGCGTTGGAGGCGCTGCTGGAGACCGGGGCCGCCTACCGCTCGAGCGCTACGGCGGCGGACGTCAAGGCCTTCAAGGAGCTATATGGAGCCGACCGTGGGTTCCGGGGCCAGGGGCGGGGTGGCAATCAGAAAGACGGTGCGGTCCGCCTGCGCGTGCCCGATGAGGGCGCGACGGTCATCAGCGACATCATCCGCGGTGAGACGCGCTTCGAGCACGTCCACCTCGACGATCCCGTGATCGCCCGCGCCGACGGGTCGGTCCTGTACAACTTCGCCGTCGCCATCGACGACCTCGACGCCGGCATCACCCACGTGGTCCGCGGCGAGGATCACCTGTCGAACACCCCCAAGCAGCTGCTCGTACTCGAAGCCGCCGCCGCGGCCGGATTCGGTCCACACACCCCGCCGCCGCTGTACGCGCACCTGCCGCTGCTGCACGGCCCGGACGGCAAGAAGCTCTCAAAGCGCCACGGCGCGGCCTCGGTGCAGGAGCTGCGCGACGCGGGATATCTCCCGGAGGCGGTTCGCAACTACCTCGCGCTGCTCGGCTGGGGGGCGGGCGACGACACGACCGTCCTCTCCACCGAGGAGCTGATCGAGCGCTTCACGCTCGAGCGCGTGAGCCGCAACCCGGCGCGCTTCGACGAGGTCAAGCTCAAGTGGCTCAACGGCCTCTACATTCGCCAGCTGCCTGTCGCCGAGCTGACACGCCGCCTGAAGCAGTTCACCGGCCGGGAGGGGCTCGAGGACCTGGCCAGGATCAGCCAGGAGAAGATCCACACACTCGCTGATTTCTGGCCTCTGGCTGGCGCCCTGATCGACGGCCCGGTCGAGGATCCGAAGGCGCGCGAGCGCTGGTTGAACGCTGACGGCCGTGCCGCGCTCGCCGACGTCCGCGCCGCGCTCGCCGAGACCTCCGCCTTCGATGAGGCGGCGGTGGAGGTGGCTCTGGCGGCGGTGCTCGAGCGTCGCGCGGCAAAGCCGCGCGACGTCTACCAGCCCCTGCGCGTCGCAATATGCGGCGCCACCGTCTCGCCGGGGATCTTCGAGAGCGTGGCGACGCTCGGCCGGGAGGAGACCCTGCGACGAGTCGACAGGGCGCTGCGCTCCGGCTGACCGGCGCCTGCCCTGAGGCCGATCGGAGGTTGGGCGCAGGAAAATACCCCTCAACCGATTCCCCACGGATGCCGATAGGTTCGCAACACGGACTCGCCGGCGCGGATCGCCGGAGAAACCCAAGGAAGGGGTTCGAACACGCATGCAGGCAACCGTCGCAGGCAAGAAGCCGACCGCAGTCAAGAAGCTCAAAGAGGGAAACGCACGCCGCCCGGCTAAGGCCGAGGCGCGTTCGAGCGTGCCCGCGGCGTCCCCGGCGCCCACTGCCGCGCGCCACCAGAACGAGGGTCACGGCCGCCGTCTGACAATGGCTTTCGAAGCGCTCGAGGCCTTCCCTGCGCTCGCCGAGTCGCGCGACCGCCTGCTGGCGGTGATCTCAAAGGACCACGTGGCAACCGCGGACGTCGTCTCCGCGGTCGAGTCCGACGTCGCCCTGATCATCGCCGTGCTGCGCCTGGCAAACCGAGCGGGAGACGGCCGCGGACGCGTGGACACCGCGGTCGGAGCCGTCGAGCTGCTGAGCCCCCAGACGGTCCAGGCGGTGGCCAGCCGCGTGCGCACCTTCGACTTCTTCGAGCGCGCGAGCGTGTGGGACGCCGCGCCCGAGCGCTTCCGCCTGCACGCCCTGGCCACCCAGCACGCCGCCGACCGCCTCGCCGCGGAGGTCGGCTATGAGAATCGCGACCGTCTGACCGTCACGAGCCTCCTGCACGACGTCGGCAAGCTGGTGCTGCTCCACGCCTATCCGGGCTACCCCTCGCAGGTCCACCGGGGCGCAAGGACGCCCGAGGAGCGCATCCACCAGGAGCGCCGCGAGCTCGGCGTCGACCACGCGCTCGTGGGCGGTGTGCTGATCCGCCGTTGGGGTCTTCCCACGTCGATCGCCACCCCCGTCGAGCGTCATCATAATCCTGAAGCCGAGGGTGAGGCAGCGTTCATTCGTCTGGCGGACATGCTCGCCCACTACGAGCAGGGTGGCCGGGTCTCGCCAACCGAGATGCTCCAAACCGCCCGCTGCGTCGGACTTGGACCGGAGGAGCTCAGACGGGTCATGTACGAACTGCCGAGCTCGACCAGCCAGCGCCAGCGTCACGTCGACCCCTGCCCGCTGTCCGGGCGCGAGCTCGGCGTCCTGCAACGCCTCGCCGAGGGCAAGGTCTACAAGCAGATCGCCCATGAGCTCACGCTGTCGACCAGCACGGTCCGCACGCACCTGCACAACATCTATCGCAAGCTCGGCGCCGTCGATCGCGCGCAGGCGGTGTTGATCGCCACCGAGCGCGGCTGGCTGTAGGACGGGCCGCTCGGCGGCCCAGCGGCCGTCCTACGGGCTTGTTGCGTAGCATCGACTGGTGATTTCGATCACCAGCAAGTCTCCCTATGCGGTCCTCGCGCTGGCCGAGCTCGGCCGCAGTGGGGGTTCGGGCCCCGTGCCGATCGGCGAGCTGGCGCGCAAGCGGGGTGTGCCGGTGCAGTTCCTCGAGCAGCTCTTCGCGGTGCTCAGGCGTGCCGGGGTCATCAGCTCCCAACGCGGCGTCAAGGGGGGCTACAGCTTCGCCCGGGAGCCCGCGACGATCAGCGTGCTCGAGATCGTCGAGCTGCTCGACGGCCCCCTCGGGCGCGACGCCCAGGGCGTGTTCGCCGAGGCCGCCGGGGCCGCACGAGGGGTGCTCGGCGAGATCACGATCGCCGATGTGATGGAGCGCGAGGCGCGCGAGGCGGGCGCGAGCATGTACCACATCTGACCGAAACGGCCGCGATCCGTTGGCCACCTGGCCAGGATTCGCGTGAGGCTCGACCGCCGGCTTGACTTACCGTTGAGCGCCTGTAGCCTGTGCCTGCGACACCGGTCGTCAGGTGTCACCGAGGGGGTGGCCGCGCGGGTATGTGGACGGTCTCGCTGCAAACAGACAAGCGACTACGGAGGGTTGCCAATGCCGAGGCCGGCCGGTCTTTCAGCAAGCATGCGACGGAACACTCGATGAACGATCGCACGACCCCTCCGGGGCGAGTCCCGCTCCGATGGCGAGCTGCGCTGCTCGCGGCGATGCTGTCGAGCCTGCCGCTGGCCGCACAGGGCGCGGTCTCGGGCGCGATCGCCGCCGCCGACCCGGCATACCGCATCGGCGCCTCGAGCGGCGGCTTTCAGGCGTTGAGCCCGGGACAGACGGCCCTGGTCCAGCAGGGCACCAAGCTGACTGCGACCGGAGGAGACGCCAAGCGCCTGTTCGGATACAGCGTGGCGGTGTCCGAAGACGCCAGCACCATCCTGATCGGGGCGCCGAAAGACGATGAAGGCATCGGCGCGGCATGGGTGTTCACGCGCTCGGGTGAAACCTGGCAGCAGACCGAACTCGTGGGCGGCGAAGCCGCCGGTCCGGAAACGACCGAAAAGTGCGGGCAGGAAGTGCAGGAAGAAATCGAAGGCTGCGGCTTTGGCCGCAGCTTGGCGCTCTCCGCCGACGGCGACACCGCGCTGGTCGGTTCGCCCCGTGCCGACGGCGCCGCGGGCGTCGCGCGGGTTTTCAGCCGTGCCGCCGGCACCACGACCTGGACGGAAACCAAGACGCTCACGGCTCCGGTGCTCGCGCCGGGAGGCCGCTTTGGCAAGAGCGTCGCGCTGTCCGCCGACGGCCACACGGCGCTGGTCGGCGCTCCCGCCGAGCGCGACGCCGCGGGCGTGGCCTGGGTCTTCACCCGGCCGAGCGCCGAAAGCTCGGCCTGGAGCACGGGCGAACGGCTCACGGGCGGCGAAGAAAGCAGCGAAGCCCACTTTGGCCTGAGCGTCGCGCTGTCCAAGGACGGCTCGACGGCGCTGATCGGCGGGCCCACCGACCGCGGACCCACCGGAGCGACCGCGACGCAGACCGAAAATGCGGGCGCCGCGTGGGTGTTCGCGCGCACGGGCTCCGGCTCGTCGTGGGCGCAGCAGGGCCCGGTGCTCACGGGCGGCGCGGAAGAGCTCGGCGAAGGTCACTTCGGCTACAGCGTCGCGCTTTCCGCTGAAGGCGACACCGCGCTGGTTGGAGCCCGCGGGGATCACGAAGGCACCGGCGCGGCCTGGGTGTACGCGCGCTCGTCCTCGGAGCAGTGGACGCAGGGACCCAAGCTGACGCCCGGCGGTGAACCCGGCAAATCGGCATTCGGCTACAGCCTCGGGCTGTCGGCCGACGGCAACACCGCGCTGATCGGCAGTCCCAGGCTCGGTCAGGGGGCCGGGCGGGCACTGGTGTTCACCCACTCGGCCTCGGGGTGGAGCGAGCAGGAAGAGCTCGCGGCGCAAGACGAGGAAGGCGAAGGCCAGTTCGGCGCGAGCGTCGCCCTCTCCGCCGATGCGCAGCACATGATCGTCGGCGGCCCGATCGACGACGGTGGAGTCGGCGCGGCGTGGAGCTTCGTGCCGGCATCCGGCAGTGGGCCGTCCGGCGGCGGGCCATCCGGCGGCGGGCCATCCGGCAGTGGGCCGTCCGGCGGCGGATCGACCGGCACCGGTTCGACCGCCGGCGCCAACACCGGCGGCACGGCCATCGGCGCGGAGGACGTCGTGCTCGCGTTCGGCCCGTTCGCCAGCCCCACCTGCGGGGTGTCGCTACTGAGCAGGAGCATCGCCGTGAAGAGCCACAGCCGGGGCACGCTCAGGCTGAGCTGGAGGGGCACGCCGGGCGTGGGCAGGTGCGCCGGCAAGCTGACGATCAAGGTCAAGGTAAAGGTGAAGGCCAAGCGGGGCAAGCTGCGCTCGGAGACCAGGACGATCGCCGCCGGGTCCTTCTCGATCGCGCCCGGCGCGAGCAGGACCGTCACGGTGAGGCTCGACGCCGCCGGGCGTGTGCTGCTCGGCGCAGGTCACGGCCGCCTGAGCGCCAAATTGGTGATCCTCGAGGTCTCACCACCGCCGGCGAGAGCGCAGAGCGCAATCGTTCACCTCGCGGTTGCTCGCCTCCCGGTTCACAAGGCCCACGAATCGAAGCAGGCGCCCGGGAGATAGCCCGCGGGCACTGAGGCGGGCGGGTCCTCTGCACTATTGTCGAGGGCGGATGGCCCAAATCCCGATCAACATTGCCGAGCTTGTGGGCGACACCCCGCTAGTGGGGCTCCCAGGCATGCTCGAAGGCACGCCGGCGGCGGAGAGCGGCGTCGAGCTGTACGCCAAGCTGGAGTCGTTCAACCCGGGGGGAGCGTCAAGGACCGCATCGGCGTGGCGATGATCGAGGCGGCCGAGTCGGAAGGCAGGATCGAGCCGGGCCGCACGACGATCGTGGAGGCGACCAGCGGCAACACCGGGATCGCGCTCGCGTTCGTGTGCGCCGCCAAGGGCTATGACCTGGTGCTCACGCTGCCGCAGGGCATGAGCCGCGAGCGCGAGAGCCTGCTGCGGCTGTACGGCGCGCGCGTGGAGATCACCGAGTCGCTCGGCGGGATGGGCGAGGCCGTCGAGGCCGCCCGCGCGATGGCGCGGGCGGCCGACGTGTTCCTGCCCGACCAGTTCTCCAACCCCGCCAACCCGGAGGTGCACCGGCGGACCACCGGGCCCGAGATCGAGCGCGCCCTCGACGGCCGCGTCGACGTGCTCGTAGCGGGCGTCGGGACGGGGGGCACGATCACCGGTACGGGCGAGTATCTGCGCGAGCACGCCAACCCTGGGTTGCGGGTCGTCGCGGTCGAGCCGCGAGGCTCGGCCGTCCTCTCCGGCTCCCTGCCCGGGCCGCACCGCATCCAGGGCATCGGCGCCGGGTTCGTGCCGCCGGTCCTCAATCGCGAGCTGCTCGACGAGGTGCTGACGGTCTCAGACGACGACGCCATCCAGACCGCCTGGCGGTGCGCCAAACGCGCCGGGGTGCTCGCCGGCATCTCCTGCGGCGCGGCGCTGTGGGCGGCCCTTCAGGTTGGCGCCCGCCCCGAGTCCAAGGGGAAGCGGATAGTCGTGATCATGCCCGACTCCGGCGAGCGCTACATCTCCCAAGCCTTCTTCGCCCCCTGAGCCCACCCGGCGTCTGTCCACGTGCCACCACAGCACGCGGACAGCCACCGTGCGGCCTCAAACGCTTGTTGAGGATTCATTATTTTGATGAGCGCCCCTTTGGGGGCGCCTGCGGGTCGCGCGCGGTAAAGAATTCGGTTGCGCGGGCAACTTCTCTGATTTGCCCGCTACCCTTTTGCCATGCCCGGTTTCGACACCGTCGCGCGGGTCGTACGGGAGGTCCGTCGCGACGTGATCGCCGCGCGCGACCGCGATCCGGCCGCGCGGGGGGTCGCCCCCGGCGAGATCCTCGCCGCGTGGCCGGGGATCCACGCCCTGCTGGCCTACCGGGTCGCCCATGCGCTCCAGCAGGCCGAGGTCCCGTTCGTGCCCCGTCTGATCTCGATGGCCACACGCGCGCTGACCGGCGTGGAGATACATCCCGCCGCGAGGATCGGCGCGGGCCTGTTCATCGACCATGGCTCGGGGGTGGTGATCGGGGAGACGGCGGACATCGGAGACGACGTGACCCTCTATCAGGGCGTGACGCTCGGAGGGACCGGCTTCGCGGCCGGCAAGCGCCATCCGACCGTCCAGGACAACGTGACCATCGGCTCGGGAGCCAAGCTGCTCGGGCCGATCACGATCGGCCACGGCGCGAAGATCGGCGCGAACAGCGTCGTGATCACCGACGTGCCCGCCAACTCCACCGTCGTCGGCAACCCCGGGCACGTGGTGCGCGTCGAGGGCCGCAGCATCGAGGGGCCCGACGCCGACTGGATCCACCTGCCCGACCCGATCGCCGAGGCGATCCAGGCGCTCTCCAGCCGCATCGGCGCCCTCGAACGGATCGTCGGCGAGCTCTCCGACGCAGAGCCCGAGACCGTGGCCGAGGTCAGGCCGCTGCGCACCGTCAAGGGCCCCAACCCCGCCGGCGGCTGACGGTCGCTCGTCCCGCCCGAGCGCGCATCTATGCTGGGTATCCGATGTCCGAGAACCCGCACGCCGCGCATCTCCAGGAGCTGCTGGAGAGCCTGAACGAGCCCCAGCGGGAGGCGGTCACCCACGGCGAGGGCCCGCTGCTGATCCTCGCCGGCGCCGGCAGCGGCAAGACGCGGGTGCTCGCCCACCGCATCGCCTTCCTGATCTACACCGACCAGGCGCAGGCGGGGGAGATCCTGGCGATCACCTTCACCAACAAGGCCGCCAAGGAGATGCGCGAGCGGGTCGAGCGCCTCCTCGGCCACGGCACGCGCGCGATGTGGCTGATGACCTTCCACGCGGCCTGCGCACGCATCCTGCGCGCCGAGGCCGAGCGCCTGGGCTACACGCGCCAGTTCACCATCTACGACCAGGCCGACGCGCGCCGCCTGACCAAGCGCTCCGCCGACGCCGTGGGCGTCGACTCCAAGCGCTACACCCCGGCGGCGATCCAGAACCAGATCTCGGCCGCCAAGAATCGCCTGATCGCCGCCGCCGACTATCGCCAGGCGGTGGGTTCGCCGTTCGAGGAGATGATCGCCGACGTGTACGACATCTACGAGCGCGACCTGCACCGCATGAACGCGATGGACTTCGACGACCTGCTGTTCCGGGTCGTGAACCTGCTCGAGCTGTTCGAGGAGGTGCGCGAGCGCTACCGCAACACGTTTCGCCACGTGCTCGTCGACGAGTACCAGGACACTAACCACGCGCAGTACAGGCTGTTGCAGCTGCTCGTCGGCGGCGGCCGCCCACCAAAGCGCGGCGGCGAGCAGCCCGACGACCGTCCGACCTACAGCGGTCCCGTCGGGCATCGCAATCTGGCCGTGGTTGGCGATGACGCACAGTCGATCTACAGCTTCAGGCAGGCGGACATCCGCAATATCCTCGATTTCGCGGAAGACTTCCCGGACGCGCGCGTGGTCAAGCTTGAGCAGAACTACCGCTCGACCGAGACGATCCTGCGCGCGGCCAACGCGGTGATCGCCAACAACCGCGGCGGCATCTCCAAGCGTCTGTGGAGCGAGTTGGGGCAGGGCGAGCAGATCCAGCTGCGGGCGCTCGACGACGAGTACGCCGAGGCGCGCTTCGTAGTGGGCGAGATCCAGCGCCTGCTCGACGACGGCGCCTCACGCTCGGAGATCGCGGTGCTCTACCGCACGAACGCCCTGTCGCGAGTGCTCGAGGAAACGCTCACGCGCGCGGACATCGCCTACCAGGTGATCGGCGGCGCCAAGTTCTTCGAACGCGCGGAGATCAAGGACGCGATCGCCTACCTGTCGCTGATCGCTAACCCAGCCGACGTCGTGAGCTTCACGCGCGTGGTCAACTCGCCGCGGCGCGGCATCGGTCAGACGTCGCTGGGCCGGGTGCTCGCCTACACCACATCGCTGGACGTCCCGGTGTGGGAGGCCGCCGCGCAGCCAGAGCAGATCCCGGGACTGGGCGCCGCGGCGGTCAAGGCGCTGGGCCGTTTCATGGACACGATGGATGAGTTGCGCGTCAAGGCCGGCGGGCCGATCGCCGAACTGTTGGAGGCACTGCTGTCGCAGACTGGCTACACCGAGGCGTTGGAGGCCGAGCGCACGATCGAGGCGCAGGGGCGCAACGAGAACCTCGAACAGCTGGTCGAGGGCGCGCGCACGTTCGACGCCCAGGCGCCCGAGGGGCAGGACACGCTCGCCGCCTACCTGCAGGAGATCGCGCTCGTCGCCGACACGGACTCTCGCGACGACGAGGCGGGGCTGGTGACGCTGATGACCCTCCACAACGCCAAGGGCCTCGAGTACCCGATCGTGTTCATCGCCGGCTGCGAGGACGGCGTCTTCCCGCATTCGCGCGCGGTCGACGAGGGCGGCCTGGAGGAGGAGCGGCGCCTGTTCTACGTCGGCATCACCAGGGCGATGCGCCAGCTGTACCTGACCTACGCGCGCCGTCGGGCGGTGTTCGGCGCACAGACCTTCGGCCTGCCCTCTCGCTTCCTGGATGAGATCCCGGGAGATCTGCTGGATGACCGATCGGAGATCGGCCGGCAGCAGAGCGCCTTCCGGCCCGGGGGCCTGTCCGGGGGCGTAGGCTGGGGCCGTCCGAGCGTCACGGTCGGCGCCGGTGACGGTGGCCAGAGCTCGTGGGCGAGACCCGCGACGGGCGCCGAGACGATCGTGGCGCGGCGCGTGCGCGAGCCTCAGGTGCAGGCCAGCCAGTTTCGCCTCGGCGAGGACATCGTTCACGCCGCCTTCGGCGACGGCGTCGTCACGGGCGTCGAGCCCGACGGGGTGATCGTCGTGCGCTTCGCCGGCGACGGGTCCGAGCGCAAGCTGATGGCCGAGTACGCGCCCGTCACTCGCCGCTGAGGCGTGTGTTTTTTGGTTCTCGCTCGAGGGCATAGCATCTCCGGGATGAGCGCGACGATCATCGACGGCAAGGCCATCGCCGCGCGCGTCCGGGCCGAGGTGGCACGCGAGGTCGAGTCCTTCACGCGGGATGCCGGTCGCGCACCCGGGTTGGCGACCGTGCTCGTCGGTGAGGATCCCGCCTCCGCCGTGTACGTCGGCGCCAAGCAACGAGCCTGCCGCGAGGTCGGGATGCTCCCGTTCGACCGGCGCCTGCCCGCCGAGGCGTCCTTCGAGGAGGCGGCCGAGGAGCTCCAGCGCCTGAACGCCGATCGCGCGGTCGACGGAGTGCTGCTGCAGCTGCCCGTCCCCGAGCACCTGGACGGGTCGCAGCTGACCGCCATGATCGTCCCCGAGAAGGATGTCGACGGCCTCACGCCCGTCAACGCCGGGCTGCTCTCGCTGGGACGCCAGGGACTGCGGCCCTGCACGCCGCTGGGCGTGATGGAGCTGCTCGCCGACTCCGCCGTCCAGATCGAAGGGGCCGAAGCGGTGATCGTCGGGCGCTCCAACCTGTTCGGCAAGCCGATGGCCCAGCTGCTGCTCGCCGAGAACGCAACCGTCACCGTCTGTCACTCGCGCACCCGCGAACTGCGCGAGGTGTGCGCCCGCGCGGACATCCTGATCGCGGCCGTCGGGCGTCCACGGCTGCTCGAGCGCGACTTCGTCAAGCCCGGGGCCGTGGTGATCGACGTGGGCATGAACCGGCTCACCCCCGAGCAGGCCGGCAACGCCAGCGGCCTCGTCGGCGACGTCGACTTCGACGCCGCGGTCGAGCTCGCCTCTGCGATCACCCCGGTTCCCGGAGGCGTCGGACCGATGACGATCGCGTTCCTGCTGCGCAACACCCTCCAGGCAGCCCGCTACCGGGACAACCTCCAGACGATGCTCTCCGAGGTCGGCCCGGATGCGATATGAGATGAGCTCGATGACGCGCTCCGGAGGGGGACCCAGATGAAGCCCAGACAATTTCGTGTCGGCGAGCTGCTCGCGCTGATCGGCGCCGCCTGCGTGATCGTCTCGCTGTTCGAGCGCTCCTACGAAGGCCCAGCCGGCACGCTCACCGCCTGGGAAACGTTCGGGCCGGCGGTCGTCCTGCTGATGGCCGCGGCCTGCGCCGGGCTCGCGCTGGTCGTAAGCGCGCTCACCGAGCGCAGCACCGCGCTGCCGGTATCCACGGCCGTGTGGGGCGTGCTGCTCGGCCTGATCGCCGTGATCGCCGCCGTCGTCAGGGTACTCGAGCGTCCCGACCACGCAACCTCCGTGTGCGTGGGCGTATGGCTGGCGCTCGCCGGAGCGCTCGCTATCCTCCTCGGCGCCTGGCAGGCGCTGCGCGACGAACGCACCTCGCTGTATCCGCCGGCCGCGCCCGATCGCCGCCCCGCGCCCTGACGAGAAGGATTGAGCCGCCCCGCGCGGAACCTTGTGATCACGGTTGCAATCTCGTTCCGGCTCCGGGCAGGACGCCCGCCGGGCGAGGGCGCATTCATCGCCGACTCACGGGGGAACTAGCGCAATGAGCTTCGACATCAGCCGTCTGCGCCGCGCCGATCGGATCATCGGCATAGGCGCCATCGCACTGTTCGTATTCATGTTCTTCTTCAAGTGGTACGGAGTGAGCTCCAACGTAAGCGGATTCGCTGGGGTCAACGTCAACGTCAGCAAGAGTGGCTGGGACGTCTTCACCAACAGCCGTTGGATCTGGCTGCTCACGATCATCGTGGCGCTCGGATCGGTGGCGCTCGTCGCCAGCCAGCGCAAGCTGGAGATCCCCGTGCAACCCGGCGTGGTTGTGGCTGGGCTCGGGGCGTTGTCGACGGTTTTCATCCTCTATCGCATCATCCATCACCCCACCGCGAGCGCCAGCTTCGGGGGCTTCCACGCCTCGGTCGGCATCAAGATCGGGATCTGGCTCGGCCTGATCGCCGCCGCGATCATCACCTACGGCGGGTATCTGGCCATGCAGGACGAAGGCACCTCGCTTGCGGACGTTCGCGAGCAGGCCAGTGGCGCCGCCAGTGGCGCCTTCAGTGGGCTCCTCGCCGCCAAGGACTCCGCGGGCGGCGCGGGCGGGGGCTCTGAGGGGACTGTCGAGCAGACGGCTACCGTGGCGACGCCGCCGCCGGGCGGTCCACCGATTCCGCCCCCTGCCACCGCCGCCGGGGCGCCACCGCCGATACCGCCGCCCGCCGCGGCATCGGGGGCAGAGCCTGCCGAGGACCCGCCGCAGTCCTAGCCCGCGGCCCTGGCCCGCGCTCGTGGCTCTGCGGCGCGTGCCGGGCGCGCCGTAGAATGCCGCCACTGTGATCGGACGCGAAGAGGTTCTGCACGTCGCCCGCCTCGCCCGCCTGGCGCTCGGCGAGGATGAGATCGAGCCGATGGCCCGTGAGCTTTCGGCGGTGCTCGACCACGTGGCCAGGATCGGCGAGCTCGACCTTCAGGACGTGCAGCCGACATCGCACGTTCTCGACGTCACAGGCGCGCTGCGCCCCGACGAGCCGCGTCCGTGCCTGCCGCGGGAGGGCGCCCTCGCCCAGGCCCCCGCCGTCAGCGACGAGGGCTTCCTCGTGCCCAGCCCGCAGACATGAGCGCGACGAACATGCTCGACCTCTCGGCTGCCGCCGGCGCTGCCGCGATCGCCGCGGGGTCGCTGTCCGCGCGGGAGCTGTTCGACGCCTACCGCGAGCGCGCCGCCGCCGACCGCGCGGCCGGCGAGGATGGGTTGAACTGCTTCACCTGGGTCGCCGAGGAGGTTCCCGGCGAGCACGCGCCGGCACCGCTCGGCGGCGTCCCTCTGGCCGTCAAGGACCTGTTCTGCACCGAGGGGGTGCCGAGCCAGTCGGGGTCGCGGATCCTCGAGGGCTATCGGCCACCGTATACCGCGACCGCCGTCTCCCGTCTGTGCAGTTCGGGGGCGAGCCTGCTCGCGAAGACCAACCAGGACGAGTTCGCCATGGGCTCCTCCAACGAGAACTCCGCGTTTGGGCCGGTGCGCAACCCGTGGGATCGCCGGCGCGTGCCCGGCGGGTCCTCGGGTGGCAGCGCCGCCGCCGTCGCCGCCGGCCTGACGCCGTGGGCGCTCGGCACCGACACCGGAGGATCGATCCGCCAGCCCGCCGCCCTGTGCGGCATCGTCGGGCTGAAGCCCACCTACGGCGCCGTCTCCAGGTACGGGATGATCGCCTTCGCCTCCTCGCTCGACCAGGCCGGGCCGCTCACGCGCGACGTGCGCGACGCCGCCCTGATGCTGGGCCAGATGGTCGGCCGGGACCCCTGCGACGCCACCTCGCTCGAGTTTCCCCACGAGATCGCGCTGCCCAGCGCCGAGCGCTTCGACGGCCTGCGGCTCGGCGTGCCCGCTGAGCTCACCGGCGAGGGCATCGAAGCGGGCGTCCTCGATGCCTTCCAGGCGACGCTCGCCCGCGCCGAGGATCTCGGCGCGAAGATACAAGAGGTTCACCTGCCGCACGCCCCCCATGCGCTGTCCGCCTACTACGTGCTCGCTCCCGCCGAGGCCTCCTCCAACCTCGCTCGCTTCGACGGCGTCCGCTACGGCATGCGCGCCGACGACGCCGAGGGGCTGCTGGACATGTACACCCGCACGCGCCATGACGGGTTCGGCGCCGAGGTCAAGCGGCGCATCATGCTCGGCACCTACGCGCTCTCATCCGGCTACTACGACGCCTACTACGCCCGCGCCCAGCGCGTGCGCACGAAGATCGCCGAGGATTTCGCGGCTGCCTTCGCGGAGGTCGAGTTCATCCTCACCCCGACCTACCCGACTGTGGCCTTCGAGCTGGGGGAGAAGACCGCCGACCCCCTGTCGATGTACCTGGGCGACTACTGCACCGTGCCAATGTCCCTCGCCGGATTGCCCGCCATCTCGATCCCCTGCGGGCTCAGCGACGGGCTGCCCGTGGGCCTGCAGATCGCCGGCCCGGCCTTCAGCGAGAACCGCCTGCTCGAGATCGCCCACGCACTCGAGCGGGCGATCGGCTTCGACGGGAGCGCCGCCCGTGTCTGATGCCGAGCGCCCGGACGCCCGCGACTCGGCCAACAGTGGCGGTGTGACCTTCGAGCCGGTGATCGGCCTCGAGATCCACGTGCAGCTCGCGACCGCCACCAAGATGTTCTGCGGCTGTCAGCTCTCCTTCGGGGAGCCACCCAACACGCGCACCTGCCCAGTCTGCCTGGGCCTTCCCGGCAGCCTGCCCGTGGCCAACGCCCGCGCCGTTCACTTCGGCCTGATGATCGGCCTCGCCCTCGGCTCGGAGCTCGCGCCGCGCTCGATCTTCCACCGCAAGAACTACTTCTATCCCGACCTCCCCAAGGGCTACCAGATCTCCCAGTACGACGAGCCTTTGTGCCGCGGCGGCAGGCTAGGGGAGGTGCGCATCCACCGGGTGCACCTCGAGGAGGACGCCGCCAAGCTGATCCACGTCGGCTCGAGCGGACGCATCCACGGCTCGGACGCCAGCATCGTCGACTTCAACAGGGGCGGCACGCCGCTGGCCGAGATCGTCACCGAGCCCGACCTGCGCTCGCCCGAGCAGGCCGGCGACTGGCTCAAGCTGCTGCGCGGCACCCTGCGCCAGCTGGGCGTCAGCGACGTGAACATGGAGGAGGGCTCGCTGCGCTGCGACGCCAACATCTCCCTGCGCCCCAGCGGGACAGACGCGTTCGGCGTGAAGACCGAGCTGAAGAACATGAACTCCTTCCGTTTCATCGAGCGTGGCATCAGGGCCGAGATCGCGCGCCAGGAGAAGATCCTGCAAGGGGGCGGGCAGGTCATCCAGGAGACGCTGCACTTCGACCCGGCCTCCAGCGCCATCAGCTCGCTGCGATCCAAGGAGGAGGCGCACGACTACCGCTACTTCCCCGAGCCCGACCTGCTGCCCGTGGCGATCGACCAGGAGACGATCGACCGCGCACGAGCGGCCATGTCCGAGCTGCCCGCCGACCGCGCCGAGCGCCTGCGGCGCGAGGTTGGCCTGAGCGCCGAGAGCGCGCAGCTGATCGCCTTCCGCGGCGAGCTCGGCGACTACTTCGAGGCCGCGCTCGCCGCCCCGGTCGATCCGGCGCCCGCGGCCCAGGCGCTCGCCAACTGGCTCGCCGGCGAGCTGCTTCCGCGCCTGGAGGAGGGGACGGCGGGCGGGGACCCGGGCGCTTCCCGGGTGCGCCCCGCCGCGCTCGCCGCGCTCGTCGGGCTCGTGGCCACCAAGCGTGTCAGCGTCGGCGCCGGACGGCAGGTGCTCGACAGGCTGGTGGCCGACGGAGGCGACCCGAAGGCCATCGTCGAGGCCGAGGGGCTCGCCGCCATGGATGGCGGCGATAGGCTCGCAGCGATCGTCGCCGCCGCCCTCGCCGCCAACGCCGACGCCGCCGAGCGCGTGCGCCAGGGCAACGCCAAGGCGATCGGGCCGATCGTCGGGCACGTCATGCGCGAGACCAACGGCCGCGCCGACGGGACCGAGGTCTCCCGCCTGATCGCCGAGCAGCTCGGGGTCTGACCGCGCTGACCCGCAGGCGCGCCCCGAGCGCGCCCTCATCAAGATCCTCATCACTTCGAGGACCGCCGAGCGTCACATTTTGGACCGTCGGCCAAAGGCACGAGCGGCTTCTGGAGCCAAGATACATCCCATGAACCGTTCGCCAGCAACACAGGCGGTTCACCTCGTACCGGCTTCCCTCGGCCGGTGCTCCTCCGGGGTGCGGCCGGGCAGGGTAGCGCTTCCTGTCCGGCCGCGCTACGGTTAAACTGATCGATATGAACGAGGAGACATCCCACAGGTCGTTCGGCCGGACGGTCGTCGCGGCGCTGATATTCCTCGTCGCCGCCTGGCTGCTGATCGGCCTGATCATCCACATCGTCTCGTTCCTCCTCAGCACCCTGGTCTTCATCGTCGCCGTGGTGGCCGTCGTCTGGGCGCTGCGCGTGCTGTTGTAGGAGATCCACCCGCCCATGGCCTACGTGATCATCGCCGTCTGCTTCGGCATCTCAGGCGGGATCGTCGGCAAGCTCAAGGGCAGCTCGTTCGTGCTCTGGTTCCTGATCTCCGGGGCCGTGCCCTTTCTCGGCCTGATCGCCGCCATCGCCTACCGCTTCGAGCGCGACGAGCTGCGCCGCGAGTGCCCGCAGTGCGGGCGCGTGACCAAGCTCTACGACGCTCTCTGCACCTGCTGCGGAGCCGAGCTCGAGTTTCCCGACGTCGCCATCGCGCCCGAATCCTGGGAGCGAGCACCCACCGCCTCGGCCCCCTGAGTGCCGTCGCGGCTGCCCTCGTTGCGCGCCCGCGAGTAAGGCTTGCCTAACTCGATTTCGGCTGCCCTAAGCCGATCTCTGGCATAGGCTGTGGTGTACATGGCCACCGAGGCAAAGCCCGCCGCCCAGGCCGGCGACTCGCTCATAGCCCGCTGGATTCATCGTGCGGGTTTCAAGGACGAGCCGGAGTTCGTCCTGCGAGTGGTCCAGCCGGCGCTCGTGGGCATGATCGACGGCACCGTCTCCTCGCTGGCCCCGATCTTCGCCGCGGCGATCGCCTCGAGCTCGCACACCGCGCTGCTCGTCGGCTTCTCCACCGCCCTCGGCGCCGGCGTGAGCATGGGCTGGTCGGAGGCCCTGTCGGACACCGGCGAGGAGACCGGCCGCGGCTCGGCCGTCGTCCGCGGCGCGATCACCGGCGGGATGACCACGCTCGGCGGCATCTTCCACACGCTGCCCTTTCTCATCTCCGACGTCCACAAGGCGCTGATCGTCGCCGGGATCGTCGTCGCCATCGAGCTGTTCGCCATCGCCTGGATCCGCAACCGCTTCCTCGACGTCTCGCTGCGCTCATCGCTGCTCGTCGTTACCGTCGGCGGCCTGATCGTGTTGGCCATCGGCGTCGGCATCGGCTCCTCTTGACGGCCGCTGGCGCTGCGCCAGGCTGCGTCCTCGGTCGCTCGCGTGCGTAGCACGCCACGCTTCCTGCGTCCTTGCCTGGCTTGGCCAGCGACCGTCAAGAGCGGCCACGATCCCTGAGGGGCGGCACGAAAACCCGCTGGTACACTGGTTTTTTGCCCCGAGATAAAGGAAGGGAGGCGACGAGATGCGCGCAGTGGATGCGTTGATGGAATGTCTGAAGGCGGAGGGCGTGGACGTCGTCTTCGGCCTCCCCGGCGGCGCCAACCTCCCCACCTACGACGCCTTCGTGAGCGGCGGCATCCGCCACATCCTCGTCCGCCACGAGGCCGGCGGCGGGCACGCCGCCGAGGGCTACGCCAAGGCCACGGGCAAGGTCGGTGTCGCGTTCGCCACGAGCGGTCCGGGGGCGACCAACCTGATCACCCCGATCTGCGATGCGATGATGGACTCCGTGCCGGTGGTCTTCATCACCGGCCAGGTCCGCACCGAGCTGCTCGGCACCGACGGCTTTCAGGAGGCCGACACGATCGGCATCACGATGCCGGTGGTCAAGCACTCGTTCATGATCCAGCACCCCCAGGAGCTCCCCCGGGCGATCCACGAGGCCTTTCACATCGCCCGCACCGGGCGACCCGGGCCGGTGCTGGTCGACATCCCCCAAGACCTCTCCCGCGCGGAGATCGACTACGAGCCAGTCTCAGACGTGCGCCTGCCCGGCTACCAGCCGAAGGTCGAGGGCAACCAGAAGCAGATCCGCCAGGCAGCCAAGGCGCTCGCCGCCTCCCAGCGCCCGGTGATCTACGCCGGGGGTGGCGTGGTCAACGCCAACGCGGCTGACGAGCTGATCGAGTTCGCCACCGCCGACCGCTTCCCCGTGACGTGCACGCTGATGGGCCTCGGCGCGTTTCCGGCTCGGGTGGGCGGGGAACGGCATCCCCAGTGGCTGGGGATGCTCGGCATGCACGGCACGCGCGCGGCCAACTACGCGATGGACGAGGCGGACCTGATCTGTGCGGTGGGCGCGCGCTTTGACGACCGCATCACCGGCAAGCTCTCCGAGTTTGCCCCGCGGGCCAAGTTCATCCACATCGACGTCGACCCCGCCGAGATCTCCAAGAACGTTCCCGCCCACATCCCGATCGTCGGCGACGCCAAGCACGTGCTCGGGAAGCTGGCCGTCGAGTACCGCGCGATCGGCGCCGACCCCCAGCGCCTGCAGGGATGGTGGACCAGGATCGAGGGCTGGAAAACCAAGTACCCGCTCGCGTACGAGGACAGCGCAGACGCGGAGATCAAGCCGCAGTACATGATCCAGGCGCTGCACGAGGCGACCGGCGGCGAGGCGATCGTCACCAGCGACGTCGGTCAGCACCAGATGTGGGCGGCCCAGCACTACGATTTCCCCAAGCCCCGCCGGTGGATCAACTCGGGCGGCCTGGGAACCATGGGCTTCGGGTTGCCCGCGGCGATGGGCGCGGCGGTCGGCTGCCCCGACCGGGTGGTCTGCTGCATCGCCGGGGACGGATCGGTGCAGATGAACGCGCAGGAGCTTGCAACCTGCGCCCAGAACAAGATCCCGATCAAGGTGTTCATCATGAACAACGGCTATCTCGGCATGGTCCGCCAGTGGCAGGAGCTCTTCTGGGACGGCAAATACAGCCACGTGGACATGGGCGAGTTCCCCGACTTCGTCAAGCTCGCCGAGGCCTATGGCGTGACCGGCATGCGCTTCCAGGACAAGACCACGCTCGTCGAGGACTGCAAGCGCGCGATCGCCACCGAGGGGCCGGTGCTCGTCGATGTGCGAGTCACCCGTGAGGAGAACACCTACCCAATGATCCCGGCGGGTCAAGCGGCGCGCGAGATGGTGGGGTGAGCGTCATGGGAGAACCGGGAACCAAGGAGCCGCTCAGCCTCGAGGAGTTGCACGCCGCGACCAACATGCGCACCGGCCGCAAGCACGTGCTGTCGATCCTCGTGGAAAACAAGTCCGGCGTGCTCACGCGGATCGCCGGCCTGTTCGCCAGGCGCGGCTTCAACATCTCCACGCTCACGGTCGGCCCGACCGAGGACGTGCAGATCTCGCGTGTGACCCTCACCGTCGACGGGGCGCTGCACCCGATCGACCAGGTGACCAAGCAGCTGCACAAGCTGGTCAACGTGCTCAAGATCCGCGACCTCGAGCCCGCCGACACGGTCGCGCGGGAGCTGGCCCTGTTCAAGGTCACCGCCGACGGCGTGCAGCGCGGCGAGCTGATGCAGATCGCGGAGATCTTTCGCGGCAAGGTGGTCGACGTGACCAAACGGGCGATCATCATCGAGGTGACCGGCACGACCGACAAGATCGAGGCGTTCGAGACGATGGTCCGGCCGTTCGGGTTGATCGAGATGATGCGCACAGGCGAGATCGCCATCTCGCGAGGTCGCAGCGAGACGTAATTGTTGCTGGACACTCGCTCTCGCTCCCCGTTCTCGCTGGACGACACCGACAAAGAGCGGCTACTCGCGCGGCTGGTCTTGGCGGTCAGGCGCGCGCGCCGCGGTGGCAGCGAGGTCCTGGCGTCGATGTCATTGGCGCTGGACGAGGACGTGGACCCCTCGGCGGTGGTCTGCGCCTCGCGTCGGGCGGGCGAGCAGTGGTTCGTCTTCGAGCAGCCCGATCGCGGCCACCGGGCGCTGGGCGGGCTGGGCGAGGCGCTGAGCCTGCACGCCAGAGGTCCCGAGCGCTTCGCAACGATTGCCGACCGCTGGCGGGAGCTCTCGGCTGCGGCGGTGTCCGACCAGGCCGACGACCCGGCGGGCGAAGGGCCGGTGGCGGTGGGCGGCTTCGCGTTCGCCCCCGACGGCGGAAGCTCACCGCACTGGCAGGGCTTTCAGCCCGCCTCGCTCACCGTTCCCGAGGTCGCCCTCGTGCGCCGGCAGCTCGGCCGGGAGCGCACCGACGGCGTCAACCCGGTCGGCGGTCGGCGAGCGGCGCCGGCCCGGTCGCGGCCCGGTCGCGCCGGCCCGGTCGTGCGCATGACGCTCTCCGCGCTCGCATCGCCCGACGACGTTCCCGAGGATCTGCTCGCGCGCTTGGAGCAGCGCCTGGCGGAGCTGCGCATGCGCGCGCTCCCGCTGCTCGATCCGGCGCCGGCCGGGCGCTTCCAGGTGGCCAGCGCGATGCCGCCGGAGCACTACGAAGGCGCGGTCGCCCGCGGCGTCGAGCTGATCCGCTCGGGGAAGCTCAAGAAGATCGTGCTCGCCCGCGAAGTGAACGTGCACGCGCCGCTTGCGTATGACCCGGCCGCGGTCTTCGGCGTGCTGCGCGAGGAGTTTCCCTCGTGCTTCGTCTTCTGCGTCGGGCGCGCAGACGCGACGCTCGTCGCGGCCAGCCCCGAGCTGCTCGTCCGCCGCGAAGGCCACCGTGTGAGCACGCTCGCGCTCGCCGGGTCCACGCGCCGCAGCGCCGACCCGGCCGTCGACGACCATCTCGGCGAGCAGATGCTGCGCGACGAGAGCCGCCGCGAGGAGCATGCGATCGTCGCCCGGCGGATCGAGCGCATGCTCCATCCCCACGCCATCTGGGTCACAGCCGCACCCGAGCCCGAGCTCGTCAGGATCGCCAACATCCAGCACCTCGCCACCCCGATCCGGGCGCAGCTGGCCGCGCCCATGGAGGCGCTCGAGCTGGCCGGGCTGATGCACCCGACGCCCGCCGTCGGTGGCGAGCCGATGGGACCAGCCGCCCCGCTGATCCCGGCGCTCGAGGGACTCGACCGCGGGTGGTACTCCGGTCCCGTCGGCTGGACCGACGCGGCCGGCGACGGGGAGTTCTGCGTGGCCCTCCGCTGCGCGCTGCTGCGCGGCAGCGTCGCCCGCTGCTACGCCGGAAACGGGATCGTACGCGACTCGGATCCGGCCAGCGAGCTCGCCGAGACGGAGGTCAAGTTGCAGGCCCTGCTCCCGCTTCTGACGAGCTGAGCCCGACACTCCTACCAGGTTTCGGTTAGCCAGGCGCTGAGCCGAGCGCCTGCGACACCGCGCTCCAGACGCGGCCGTGGAGCTCCACGTTGGCCGCGCGGTCGGTGCTCATGTGCACGATCGTAGACCGGGCCTGTAGCGAGAGCGCGCGCTCCATCGCGCTGCGCAGCTCGGAGATCGTCGTGACGCGCTCGTGCACCAGGCCGTACAGCGCGGCGGCCTCGGCGAAGTCGAGGCCCGTGGGGGTGGCGATGTGGCGTGTGTAGATGTTCTCTGCCTTCTCGGCCGCGCCCGGGGGCGATCGACGCTCGCGCGCATCGTGCTGGCGCGCCGCGCTCGCGCGGGAGACAGGCAGGAAGTCGAAGATCCCGCCCCCACCATTGTCGATCAGCACGATTGTGAGCTTCAGTCCAAGTCGCCCCGCGGCGAGCAGGCCACCGAGGTCGTACGTGAGCGCCACGTCGCCGATCAACAGCACGACCGGGTTGACGCGACCGGGCCGTAGCCGACCGCCGAGGTGTCCGGCGTCCTGGGCCGCCACGCCGAAGGCCGAGGAGACGGTGCCGTCGATGCCGTTGGCGCCGCGGTTGCAGAGGACGCGCGGAGGGTCCGCGCGGACCGGCCAGAAGGCCTCGATGTCGCGCACGGGCATCGAGGAGGCGACGAACAGGGTGGCCTCCGCGGGTAGCAGCGCACCCAGCTCGGCCGCCACCGCCGGCTCTGAGATCGTGCCGTCCCCGAGCACCCCGTCGATCGCCTCGGCGGCACGCTCGTCGGCGCTGCGCCAGCCCGCCAGCCAGTCCTCATCGGCGAGAGCTCGCGGTCCGGAGGGCTGTACCACAGCCCTGGCCAGCTCCCGCAGCGTCTCGGCCGGCTCGAGGGCCAGCGCATCCGCAAGGACCGACGCCGGGTCCTGCCACGCGCCGTCCGGATCGATGGCCACTTGGCGTACGCCGTCGAGCCCCGCCAGCCATGTCCGCAGGGGCTTGGACACCGGCAGGTCGCCCACGCGCAGAATCAGGTCGGGTGCGAGCGGCCCCGCGAACGTCGGCTCGCGCAGCAGCGCGTCGTAGTGGGCGATCGCGGACCCGCCGCGGCGGGCCCCCGAGAGCGGGTCCGCCAGCAGCGGCCAGCCGGCGGCGGCGGCGAACGCGGCCGCCGCCTGGCCGAGCTCGGTCTGTCGCTCGTAGCGGCCGGCCACCACAACGCCGCGCCGGGAACGCCACACGAGCTCGCCCAACGCCGCCGCGCCGGTGCCCCCGGCGATGGGGGCGGGAGTGCGGCGAATGTACGGCCGGTCGTGCTCGCGGCCGGTCGCGTCCTCCGGAAGCTCCTCGTCGGTGACCAGCGGCTCGCGCAGTGGAAAGTTCAGGTGCACGACGCCAGGACGACCCTCGAGCGCCGTCCAGTAAGCGCGGCAGGCGAGCGTCCGCATCCAGCGTAGGTGCTCGGCCTCGGCGCCCTGGACGTCGACCTCGAAGAACCACTTGGCGGCGCTCCCGAATAGCTTCAGCTGGTCGATCGCCTGCCCGGCCCCGTTCTCGCGCAGCTCAGGCGGCCGGTCGGCGCTCAGCAGCAGCAGCGGGACACGCGCCTCGTGAGCCTCGATCGCCGCGGGCAGCAGCTCTGCGGCGGCCGTCCCGGACGTGCACGCGACAGCCACGGGCAGCCCTGATGCCTTTGCCAGGCCGAGTGCGAAGAACCCCGCGCAGCGCTCGTCGATGTGCGAGAAGCAGCGCACGCGCGGCTCCGCTGCCATCGAGAGCACCAGCGGAGCGCTGCGCGAGCCCGGCGAGGTGCACGCAGCGCGCATCCCGCAACGCGCGAGCTCGTCCACGAACGCTCTCAGCAGCATGTATGTAGCCGTAGCGGGAGCCATAGGATGGATTTCGTGCCGGAGAGCGTCGTCCTGCTGCACGGGTTCAGTGGCACTCACCGTGCCTGGGACGGCGTGGCCGCGCGGCTGGAGAGTGAACGCTATCGAGTGCTGGCACTCGATCTCCCCGGCCACGGCCAGGCCGCGGGCTGCAAGCGCCCGATCACGTTCCCAGTCTGCGTCGATCACGTGCTGGCCAGAGCTCCTGAGCGCTTCACGCTGTGCGGCTATTCGCTGGGCGGGCGCGTCGCGTTGCACGTGGCGCTGGCCGATCCCGAGCGCGTGCAGCGGCTTGTGCTCGTGTCCTGCACCGCGGGGATCGAGGATCCGGCCGAGCGAGCGGCAAGACGCCTGGCCGACCGCCGCCTGGCCGACGAGCTGGAATCCGGGCCGTTCGAGGACTTCATCGAGCGCTGGCGCACTCAGCCGCTGTTCGCCGGGGAGCCGCCCGAGGTGGGTCGCCTGGCGCGCGAGGACCAGCGCCGCAACCGCCCCGAGGCGCTCGCCGCGGCGCTCCGCGGCATCGGCACGGGTGAGATGGAGCCCCTGTGGGACCGCCTCGGTGAGCTGAGGATGCCCGTCACCGTGCTCGTGGGCGAGCGCGACCCCAAGTTTCGCGCGCTCGGTGAGCGGATGGTGGGGTTGCTGGCGGACGCTGAGCTGGTTCTCGCGCCCGGCGGTCACGGGTTGGCGCTGGAGAACCCGGATGCCGTGAGCCGGGTGCTGAACCTGCGCTGCAGGCCCGGGGCTATGCCGGGCTGACCCCCAACCCCGCCCCGGGGGGCACCTGGATCCTGCCCTCGCGCACCGGCAGCGGATTGTCGAGGCCTTCGAACATCTCCAGGGTCGCCAGGCCGCAGTGCGGCATCGGCCCACGCGAGGCCAGAGCGGCGGCGGCGTGCACGGCCGCGGCGACCCCGAGCGGGCCGTCGAGCGTGGATGCCAGATAGACCTCGGCGCCGGAGGCGCGCACGAGCGTCGCTGCCGCCACCAGCCCGCCGATCCCGCCGCACCTGGAGATCTTCAGGCAGACGGCGTCGGCGACCCCTGCTCCGAGTGCCCCGTGCTCGGCCGCGGTCTCGTCGATCGCGACCCTGACCGCCACCCGCTCGCGCACTTCACGGACCGCGTGGAGACCGTGGGTGGGCTCCTCGATCAGCTCGAGGCCGGCGGGGGAGAGCGCGTCGATCGCCCTGACCGCCTCATCGACGCCCCAGGCGCCGTTCGCGTCGAGCCGCAGCGCCACCCGCGGGCCGGCGGCCGCACGCGCAGCCGCCACCCGGCCGGCGTCGTCGCCCACTCCCACCTTGAGCTTCAGGCAGCCGAATCCGTCCTGGACGGCCGTCGCGGCCTGCGCGGCCACGCCCGCGCGGTCGAGCGCCGAGAGGGTCGCGTTCACCGGGACCGCCGTGGCGGGATCGTCGCTCAACAGGGCCGCGACCGGCTTGCCCTCGCGCCGCCCGGCGCAGTCCCACAGCGCCATGTCGATCGCCGCGATCGCCTGCGGCAGATCCTCTGCGCGCCGGCACGCATCGATCAGTTGGGCGCCGTCCATGTCGCTCGACTCGGCGAGCACCTCCTTGTAGCGTTCGAGCGCGTGCTGCACCCTGCCGGCGCTCACCCCGTCGTAGCTCTCGAGCGGCGCCGCCTCGCCGCAGCCCTCGACGCCGTCCGGCCCGGTGAGCTTCACTATCAGGAGATCCCTCTCGCGCACGGTCCCGTGGGAGCTCTGCAATGGACTGGCCAGCTTCAGCGTCTGCCGCTCGAACTCGAGCTTCACCGCCCGATACCGCCACTGGCGAGGATGCCCGCGGCATACAGCAGGCAGAAGAGGAGCTGCAGCGCGCCGGTGCCCGCCAGAGCGCCGTTGAGCGTCGGACCGTCCGTGCGCGTGCGCACCACCCGCACGAGCCTGAGCGCGAGTGGAGCCGCGGCCCATGGGAGCAGCAGCCAGGCGGTCATCGATCCGAACACCCACGGCAGCGGCGCGCTCACGAAGGCGAAGGCCGCCATTGCCGTGTACAGCGCGCGCGTTCGCGTCCGTCCCAAACGCACCGCCAGCGTGCGCTTGCCCGCACGCCGGTCGGTCTCGAGGTCGCGGACGTTGTTGACGATCAGGATCGCGCTCGCCAGCAGGCCCACCGGCACCGCGCAGACGAACGCCTGCCAGGGAAACTCCTGAACCTGCACGAAGTACGAGCCCGCCACGGCCACGACGCCGAAGAACAGGAACACGAACACCTCGCCCAGCCCCTCATACCCATACGGCCGCGGACCGCCCGTGTAGAGCACGCCGGCGAGGATCGAGGCAGCGCCCACGGCCAGCAGCTCGGGTCCGGCCACCGCCACCAGGTAGGCGCCGCAGGCGACGGCCAGCCCGAACGTGACGTATGTCGCGAGCAGCACCTGGCTGGGTGGCACGAGGCCGCCCGCGGTGACCCGCACGGGTCCCAGCCGATCCTCGGTGTCGGCGCCCCGGCGCGCATCCGAGTAGTCGTTGGACAGGTTGGTCCCCACTTGGATGAACACCGCGCCGAGCAGCGCCGCCACGAACGCGAGCGGGTGAAAATGCCCCGCCCCGAGCGCGAGCGAGGTTCCCACGAGCACCGGCGCGAGCGCCGCCGGCAGCGTGCGCACACGGGCGGCCATCACCCAGATGCGAACGGCGCTCACCGGTTCGCGCTCACGTTAGTCCGACTCGGGACACTAGGCCCGCTTGGGGAAGCGCGAGAAGTCGGGCTCGCGCTTCTCCCTGTATGCGTTGCGTCCCTCCTGCGCCTCCTCGCTTCCGTAGAACAGCAGGTTCGCGTCGTGGGCCAGCTGCTGCACCCCGGAGAGGCCGTCCTCGACGGCGTTGAAGCTCGCCTTCAACAGTCGCAGGGCAAACGGCGAGAGGGCGAGCATCTCCCGGCACCACCCAACCGTCTCCTCCTCAAGGCGCTCCAACGGCACGACCGTGTTGACCAGGCCCATCTCGAGGGCTTCTGAGGCGGAGTACTGCCTGCACAGAAACCAGATCTCCTTGGCCTTCTTCGACCCCACCAGGTTCGCCAGCAGGCCGGCGCCGAAGCCTCCGTCGAAGGAGCCGACCCTCGGACCGACCTGCCCGAAGCGGGCGTTCTCGGCCGCGATCGTCAGATCGCAGACCAGGTGCAGCACGTGCCCGCCGCCGATCGCGTATCCAGCGACCATCGCCACGACCGGCTTGGGCATGCGCCGGATCTGCACATGCAGGTCGGTCACGTGGAAGCGCCCCACGTTGGCCCGCGTGGGTGGAGACTCCATCTGATCGTCGTCCAGGTAGCCCGAGTCTCCGCGCACACGCTGATCGCCGCCCGAGCAGAACGCGTCGGACCCCTCGCCGGTGAGCACGATCACTCCGATGTTCGTGTCCTCGCGGGCGTCCTCCAGCGCGCGGGAGATCTCGATCACGGTACGGGGGCGAAACGCGTTTCTCACCTCCGGGCGGGCGATCGTGATCTTCGCGATCCCCTGCTCCGGAGCCCCGGACTTCTCGTAGCGGATGTCGCTGAGCTCGTCCGGCCCGAGCCGGGCTGCGGGGATCCAGGTGGTGGGCATGGCCCGAAGGCTAGCCTGTGAGCCATGGTGGTCGAAGGATGGCTGGCTCGCGCGGCGGGGGCGCGGCCCGCGCACACGGCGATCCAGACGCCTGAGGGCGGCTGCTCCTACGCGCAACTGTATGCCGCGGCGCGCAGCGCAGCGGCCGAGCTGGCCGCGCGCGGCGCGGTCCCCGGGACGCGGGTCGCCATCGCCCTGCCTGCCGGTCTGTCCTTCGCCGAGGCCCTGCACGCCTGCCTACTGCTCGGCGCGGTGGCCGTTCCAATCGACCTGCGGCTCTCACCGGACGAGCGCGCCCGGATCGCAGACGGGGTCGAGATGATCGTGGACGGTCCGCTGGTAGAGGCGGGGGAGACCCACGAGCCGACAACGGCCGCCGCAGTGCCGCCCGGCCCGGCGGTCTTCACGACGGAGGGCCATGACCTCGACGCGACGGCCGTGGTGATCCACACCTCCGGCACGACCTCCGCGCCCCGTCCGGTGCAGCTCACCTACGGCAACCTGCTGTGGAGCGCTCTCGGCTCGGCCGTGGCGCTCGGCCTGGACCCCGGCGAGCGCTGGCTGTGTGCGCTGCCGCTCTCCCATGTCGGCGGCCTGTCGATACTGGTGCGCTCGGCGATCTACGGGACCGCGGCGGTCGTCCACGAGCGCTTCGAGACCGAGCGCGTGCTGCACGCCCTGAACGCGCAGGAGGTGACGCTCGTGAGCCTCGTCGCCACGACGCTCGACCGCCTGCTGGACGCCGGCCTCGAGCGGCCCCCGGCGCTGCGCTGCGCATTGACCGGCGGCGGCCCAGTGCCGGCGGCGCTCGTGGGGCGCGCGCACGCGGCGGGCGTACCAGTCAGCCTGACCTACGGGCTGACCGAGGCCTGCTCGCAGGTCACCACCACGCCCGTGGCGACGCTCGACGCAGACTCGCCACGATCTGTGCAGGCCGGGCCGCCGCTGTTCTGCACTCGCGTGCGCATCGCCTCAGACGGCGAGATCCTCGTTCAAGGGCCGACCGTCGCACCCGCCTCGCTCGCCGCCGACGGTTGGCTTCACAGCGGCGATCTGGGCAGCCTCGACGAGCAGGGCAACCTGCGCGTGAGCAGCCGCAAGACCGACACGATCGTGAGCGGCGGTGAGAACGTGGCGCCCGCCGAGGTCGAGGCCGTGCTCGAGGCCCACCCCGACGTGCTGGAGGCCGCGGTCCTCGGACGCAGCGACCCGCAATGGGGCGAGGCGGTGACGGCGTTCGTGTTGCCGCGCCCCGGCAGGGTTCTCGACGTCGAGGCTCTGCGCGCACATTGCGCCCGTGCGCTGGCCCCCTACAAGGTCCCCAAGCACCTGGTCACGAGGGCGGAGCCGCTGCCGCGCACATCCTCGGGCAAGCTGCTGCGCAGGGAGCTGCGGTGAGCTTCGATGCCAACGCCCATCGCACGTCGAGCCTCGAGAACTGGGAAGATGCGGCTTCGGGCTGGGTTCGCCGCCAGGGGCTGTTGCGCGAGCTCGCCGCCCCGGTGTCGCAGTGGATGCTCGACGCGGTCGCTCCGCGTCCGGGCGAGCGCGTGCTCGAGCTGGCCGCGGGCCTCGGCGAGACGGGAATGCTGGCGGCCGAGCTGGTCGCGCCGCTCGGCGGCGTGATCGTCTCAGATCAAGCCGAGGCGATGCTCGAGGGGGCTCGTGCGCGGGCGGCGGCGCTCGGGCGGAGCAACATCGAGTTCCAGGTGCTGAACGCCGAATGGATCGACCTGCCGGTGGCGAGCGTCGATGCCGTTCTGTGCCGCTGGGGCTACATGCTGATGGCCGACCCCGCGGCGGCGCTGAGCGAGACGCGCCGTGTGCTCACATCCGGCGGCCGGCTTGCCCTCGCTGCGTGGGCCGAGATCGAGCACAACGCGTGGGCGCTGTTGCCGGCGCAGGAGTTGATCGAGCGGGGTCTCGCCTCACCGCCGGACGGATCGGCGCGCCTGCAGCCGGGGCCGTTCGCGCTGGGCCGGCCGGGCATGATCGCCGAGCTGCTCGAGCAGGCCGGGTTTGCCGAGATTCGCATCGAGACGATCGAGCTGACCCGCCGCCATTCGGATTTTCACGAGCTGTGGGAGACCACGCTCGATCTCTCCCGTGACTTCCACGACACGGTCCTCGCCCGCCCGGCGCCCGAGATCGCCGAGATCCAGTCGAGTCTGTCGGCGCGCTTCGCGCCCCACACCGCCGCGGACGGGACGCTCGAGATTCCCGGGCGGACGCTTGTCGCATCCGCGAGCGCCTGAGCCTCCCGTTGGATAGCCTGCGGCGAATGATCTACGACGACGACGCAAATCTTCATCTCCTCGACGGCAAGACCGTGGCGATCATCGGCTATGGCTCCCAGGGCCATGCCCACGCCCTCAACCTGAAGGACTCGGGGGTGAACGTCGTCGTCGGCCTGCGCCCCGACTCGCCGTCGGTGGGCAAGGCGCGCGAGCAGGGCCTCGAGGTGCTGCCGGTCGTCGAGGCGGCCAGCCGCGGCGATCTCGTGATGATCCTGCTCCCCGACGAGCTCCACCGCCAGGTGTGGGTGCAGGAGATCAGCGACGGCATCGCCGAGGGCAACATGCTGCTGTTCGGCCACGGCTTCTCGATCCACTACGAGGAGGTGACACCGCCGGCCGGCGTGGACGTGGGGATGGTCGCGCCGAAGGGACCGGGACACCTGGTCCGCCGCCAGTACGCCGAAGGCAGCGGTGTCCCGGGCCTGATCGCGGTCGCCCAGGACGCGACCGGCAACGCGCGGGCGCTGGCTCTGGCCTACGCCAAGGGCATCGGCTGTACGCGCGGCGGGGTGATCGAGACGACGTTCAAGGACGAGACCGAGACGGACCTGTTCGGCGAGCAGGCGGTGCTCTGCGGTGGCGCCTCCGAGCTCGTCCAGGCGGGCTTCGAGACCCTGGTCGAGGCCGGCTATGACCCGGAGATGGCGTACTTCGAGTGTCTGCACGAGCTCAAGCTGATCGCGGACCTGATGTACGAGAAGGGCCTGTCAGGCATGCGCTTCTCGATCTCGAACACCGCCGAGTACGGCGACTACACCCGCGGCAAGCGCGTGATCACCGACGAGACACGGGCGAGCATGCGCCAGATCCTCAAGGAGATCCAGTCGGGCGACTTCGCGCGGGAGTGGATTGCAGAGAACCGCGCGGGTCAGGAGAACTTCAAGCGCATGCGCGCCGAGCAGGCCGACACCCAGGTGGAGCACGTGGGCGGCGAGCTGCGCTCGCACATGGACTGGATCAAGCCCTCGTTTTGAGGGCCGAGGGCGGGCGGACTCCCATCCTCGCGTATCTGTTCTGGCACCGCCCGCGCGAGGACTCCGCGGCGGAGGCCTACGAGCAGGCCCATATGGCGTTTCACCGCTCGCTGGCGCGGACGCCGCCTGTGGGCATGCGCGCCTCGGTGGCGTTCAAGCTCGGTGCGGCGCCCTGGCTGGCGGCGCCGGCGCAGGAGCGGGCCGGGAAGTTCGCCGGGGGAGGGGGGGTGTACGAGGACTGGTATCTGCTCGAGGACTTCACGGCGCTCGGGGTTCTCAACGAGGCGGCGGTCGGACTCGGGCATCGCAGCAGCCACGACGAGGTGGCCCGCCGCTTCGGGAGCGGCGCCGGCGGCCTCTACGGCCTGCTCGAGGGTGAGCTCGACGGGGACTCGCTCGGGCAGGCCACCCTGGCGGTATGGGTCGCACGTCCGCCCGGCGCGCCACGGCGCGGGCTGGGCGAGCTGCTCGGCGATGGCATGAGCCCGCGTGGCGCGAGCCTCTGGCGGCGCCATCTGGTCTTCGGCCCGGCCCCCGAGTTCTGCCTGCTCGCCGCCGAGCCCTCGGCGGGTGTTGCGGCCGCGCGCCTTCCCGCAGGCTGGACGGCGACGGCGATCGAGCGAGAGGTCCTCTGGCATGGCTGACCTGATGATGGATCGCGCCGCGAGCGGCAGGAGCCGGGCCCGGGCGATCCGGCCAGCGGCGAGCGCCGTTCGCTACACTCGCGTTCGTCGTCGCGACTGGCGCTGAGGTGGAATCGACCACCGGGAAGCGACGAGGCAGCACCGCCGCGCGCCTGGGCAACCTCCGATCATCGACAGCTTTCGAGGTCCGACAGCGAGGAGCCCGATATGCCTTCCAGCGCCACCGAGCAGGAAACACGATTGGTCATCCCCGACGAGCTCAAGCCACTCGACGGGCGCTTCGGCTGCGGGCCCTCGAAGGTGCGACCCGAGGCGCTCGCGCGCCTGGCCGCCGACGGCGCCGCCGTGATGGGCACCTCGCACCGACAGAAGCCCGTCAAGGCGCTGGTCGGCGAGATTCGGGCGGGCCTGCGCGAGCTGTTCGCCGCGCCCGCGGGCTATGAGGTGGCGCTCGGCAACGGCGGGGCGACGGCCTTCTGGGACGCCGCCGCGTTCGGGCTGATCGAGCGTCGCTCCCTGCATCTGAGCTTCGGGGAGTTCTCGCAGAAGTTCGCCACGGTGACGGCCGGCGCGCCGTTCCTGGCGGAGCCGATCGTCGTCGCGGCCGATGTCGGGGACGCCCCGGACCCCGCATCGGTGGGAGCGGCCGCCGTGGACGGCGGCGCGGACCTGCTCGCGTGGGCGCACAACGAGACCTCGACCGGGGTGATGGCGCCGGTCTCGCGGCCGGCCGGGACCGACGGGGCGCTTGTGGCGATCGACGCGACCTCCGGTGCGGGCGGCCTGCCGGTCGATCTGACCCAGGCGGACGCCTACTACTTCGCCCCGCAGAAGAGCTTCGCCGCCGACGGCGGCCTGTGGGTCGCGCTGCTCAGCCCCGCTGCCCAGGAGCGGATCGCGGCCCTGCATGCCTCCGATCGCTGGATTCCGGAGTTCCTCTCGCTGCACACGGCGCTCGATAACTCGGTCAAGGACCAGACGTACAACACCCCTGCGGTGGCCACCCTGTTCCTGCTCGCCGACCAGATCCGCTGGATGCTCGACGGGGGTGGCCTGGACTGGTGCGTGGCGCGCACGCGGGCGTCCTCCGAGCACCTCTACGGGTGGGCCGAGAGCACCGCGTACACCACCCCGTTCGTGGCCGATCCGGCGAAGCGCTCGCTGGTCGTCGGGACGATCGACTTCGACGAGTCCCTCGACGCCGCGGCGGTGGCAAAGACGCTGCGGGCGAACGGCATCGTGGACGTCGAGCCGTACCGCAAGCTGGGTCGCAACCAGCTGCGGGTCGGCATGTTCCCGGCGGTCGAGACCTCCGACGTGCAGGCGCTGACATCCTGCATCGACTGGCTCGTCGAGAGGCTCGCATGAGCACGTATGGCGGCGCTGGCCGTCGTCCTCGGTCGCTCGCGTGCGAAGCACGCCACGCTCCCTGCGTCCTTGTCCAGCTTGCCCTACGTGCTCATGTCGGTGAGGGTGATTCGCATGAGTGATCGCCCGAGGGTCCTCGTGAAGGAGAAGATCGGGGACTCGGGCATCGCGCTGCTGCGCGAGCACTTCGACGTCGAGCTGGGAATCGACTGGGACGACGAGCAGCTCGCCGAGCGCATCGGCTCCTACGACGGGATCGTGATCCGCTCGGCGACGAAGCTGACCGCCGAGCTGATTGCCCGTGCGGGCAGCCTGCGGGTGATCGGACGGGCGGGCGTGGGCGTCGACAACGTCGACGTGGAGGCTGCGACCGAGCGCGGGATCATCGTGGCCAATGCGCCCGAGTCGAACGTGGTGACGGCGGCCGAGCACACGATGGCGCTGCTGCTGGCGCTCGCGCGCAACATTCCGCAGGCGTACGTCTCGCTGATGGGCGGCAAATGGGAGCGCTCGAAGTTCTCGGGCGTCGAGCTGTACGAGAAGACGCTCGGGATCGTCGGGTTCGGGCGTATCGGCCAGCTCGTGGCGCAGCGCGCGCGCGGCTTCGGCATGCGCGTGCTCGCCTTCGACCCGTTCGTCAGCGCCGAGCGCTACCGCGAGCTGGGGGTCGAGAAGGCCGACGGCGCAGAGGACGTATACGCGCAGTCGGACTTCATCACCATCCATTTGCCGAAGACCCCGGAGACCGAAGGCTTCATCGACGCCGCCGCCTTCGCCGGAATGCGCGATGGGGTGCGCCTGCTGAACGTCGCCCGCGGTGGCTTGATCGACGAGCAGGCGCTCGAGGACGCGCTGGATTCGGGCAAGGTCGCCGGGGCGGCGCTCGACGTGTACGAGAGCGAGCCGATGACCGAGCACCCGCTGTTCGGCTATGCCAACGTGGTCGCCACCCCGCACCTGGGGGCCTCGACCGCCGAGGCGACCGACCGCGCGGGATACCAGAGCGCCGAGCAGGTCGTCGCCGCGCTGACCGGCGGAGTCGTTGCGACGGCCGTCAACATCCCGGCGGTCGGCGCCGAGGACATGGAGATGCTCGGACCGTTCCTGCCGCTGGCCAAGCAGCTCGGGCGCCTGGCGATGGAGCTCGCGGAGGGCAGCTCGGTGGAGCGTATCGAGGCGGCCTTCCTGGGCAGGATCGCCGACTTCGACACGCGCCTGCTCGGGCTCGCGGTGATCGTCGGCGCGCTGCAGGGACGGACCGAGGAGCAGGTGAACCTGGTCAACGCCCCGACGATGGCCCAGCAGCGGGGCATCGTCTTCGAGGAGAAGTCTGTCTCGGAGGCACAGGACTTCAACGAGCTGATCCGGGTGACCGTGACCGCTGGCTCGGAGCGCGTCGCGGTCGCCGGCACGGGCATCGGCCCCAACGGCGTCCCGCACCTCGTCGAGGTCCAGGGCAGGCGCTTGACGATCGAGCTGGAGAGAAACGTGACCGTCTTCCGCTACGAGGACCTGCCGGGAATGATCGGCCGCGTTGGCACGATCTTCGGCGCCCACGCCATCAACATCTCCTCGGCGGCCGTCGGGCACACCCCGGATTCTCCGTTCGGCGGCCAGGCGGCCCACCCCGGCGAGGACAGACGTCTGGCGGCGATGGTTGTCACAACGGACGCGCCGGTGCCCGATGCGGTCTTGCAGGAGATCGTCGCCTCGGACGGGTTTGTGAACGGCTGGTCGGTGGATCTCGGCTGAGACGATCGATGGCCTTCGCGATGCTGCGTCCTCGGTCGCTCGTGTGCAAAGCACACTTCGCTCTCTGCGTCCTTGCCTCGCTCGACCCTCGACCGTCTCAGCGGCGTCGCCCAATCGAGTAGTCTCGCGCGATGCGGGCGGTTGTCATCACCAAGCACGGCGGGCCGGGGGTGCTGCGGGTGCAGGAGCGCCCCGACCCGGAGCTGGGACCGGGCGAGGTGCGGATCGAGGTGGCGGCGGCGGGGATCAACTTCGCCGATGTGATGGCGCGGATGGGCCTCTACCCGGACGCGCCCAAGACCCCGTGTGTGGTCGGCTACGAGGTCGCCGGCACGATCGTCGAGGTGGGCGAAGGGGTGCACAGCCCGGTTCAGGGCCAGCGGGTGCTCGCGGGGACGATGTTCGGCGGGTACTCCTCGCAGGTGGTCGTGCCCGCGGGTGACTGCGCGCCGCTGCCCGACGGTCTCACCTTCGAGCAGGGCGCGGCGATCCCGATCAACTACGCAACCGCCTGGACCGGGCTGATCGGCTACGGCAGCCTGCGGGCGGGCGAGCGCGTGCTGATCCACTCCGCCGGCGGGGGCGTGGGCATCGCGGCGACGCAGATCGCCAAGCGCGCCGGCGCGGAAGTGTATGGAACGGCCTCGCCGGGTAAGCACGCCCGCATCAGGGAGCTCGGGGTCGACCATGCGCTCGACTACACGAGCTCCGGCTGGGAGCGCGGACTGCCGAAGTTCGACCTGATCATGGACGCGGTCGGCGGCAAGAGCTTCCGCCGCGACTACACGCTGCTGCGGGCCGGCGGACGGCTGGTCGCGTTCGGCGCCTCGGCGCTCGTGACCGGGCAGCGGCGCAACCTCGTGACAGCGCTGCGTACGGTCGTGCGGATGCCGCGCTTCAACATGATCAAGCAGATGTCCGAATCCAAGGCGGTGATCGGGCTGAACATGCTCAGCCTGTGGAAGGACCGCGGGACATTGCAGCCGTGGATCGCGCCGCTGCAGGAGATGCTCCAGGACGCCACGATCGAGCCGGTCGTGGCGGGGACGTTCAGCTTCGAGGAGGCCGGAGCGGCGCAGAGCATGATCACCGAGCGGCGGAACATCGGCAAGGTCGTGCTCACGCCCTGAACGCCCGGTGCTAGCCTGACCGTAGATGTCACGCAATGACGCGAACCGCGTGAAGATCTTCGATACGACCCTGCGCGACGGGGAGCAGTCGCCGGGGATCTCGTTGAACAGGCAGGAAAAGCTCAAGATCGCCCACCAGCTCGCGCGCCTTGGCGTGGACGTGATCGAGGCGGGCTTCCCGATCACCTCTCCCGGGGACTTCGAGTCGGTGCAGGCGATCGCGCGCGAGGTGGAAGGCCCGGTTATCTGCGGTCTGTCGCGAACCAGCCACCAGGACATCGAGGCGGCATGGAACGCGGTCAGGGATTCCGAGCGCCCGCGGATTCATACGTTCATCGCGACCAGCGACATCCACATCGAGCGCAAGCTGCAGACGACGCGGGAGGACGTCAAGGGCCAGGTGCGAGCGGCGGTGGCGCAGGCGCGCGAGTACACCGACGACGTGGAGTTCTCGCCGGAGGACGGCTCGCGCTCGGACGTGGAGTACATGGCCGAGGTGATCCAGATCGCGCTGGAGGAGGGCGCGAGCACGATCAACATACCGGACACGGTCGGCTACACGATGCCGCGCGAGTACGCGGCTATGTTCGAGGAGCTCTACCGGCTGGTGCCCGGTCTGCGTGAGGTGGTCGTGTCGGTGCACTGCCACGATGACCTGGGTCTGGCCGTGGCGAACTCGCTGGCGGGCCTGGAAGCGGGATGCAGGCAGGTCGAGTGTGCGATCAACGGGATCGGCGAGCGCGCTGGCAACGCGTCGCTGGAGGAGATCGTGATGCTGCTGCGCACACGCGAGCCGAGCCTGGGGCTGTGGAGCGGGGCGGAGACGACGGAGATCGCGCGCACGAGCCGCCTCGTCTCGCGTCTGACCGGCTACCCGGTGCAGCCGAACAAGGCGATCGTCGGGCGCAACGCGTTCGCGCACGAGGCGGGCATCCACCAGGACGGCGTGCTGAAGGAGCGCACGACGTACGAGATCATGGACGCCACGACGGTCGGCCTGCGCAGCAACTCGATCGTGCTGGGCAAGCACTCGGGCCGTCACGCGCTGAGCCAGGCGCTCGCAGAGATGGGCTTCGAGCTGGACGGCGCGGCGTTGATCACGGCGTTCAAGCGCTTCAAGGAGATCGCCGACCGCAAGAAGCAGGTGACGGCCATGGACCTCGAGGCGCTCGTCACCGACGAGCTGCGCGAGGAGATCTCCGGCTATGCCCTCGAGTGGTTCGAGGTCGAGGACCACTCGCAGCGCTCGCCTCACGCGAAGGTGTCGGTGACGCTCCCGGAGGGCGGCTCGGCGACGGGCTCGTTCACGGGGGACGGCCCGATCGATGCGGTGTTCGAGGCGATCAACGCTGCGACCGGCCAGGCACCCAATCTCAGCGAGTTCGTGATCGGGGCTGTCACCGAGGGCCAGGACGCCCTCGGCGAGGTGTCGGTAGTAGTCGAGCTCGGCGGCTTCACCGGGGCCGGGCAGGGCGTCTCCACGGACATCATCGACGCCGCCGCGCGCGCGTACGTGCGGGCGCTGTCGGTCGCGGTGGCGCGCTCGCGTGCGGATGATGCGATCGGGTTGCCGGAGACCGCAGCGGGCTGAGCTTGTTTTGATGGGACTTGTCTGGAGCCCCGCCGCCCCGGCGGGGTCGCGGCGTGGCCGTCGGGCGCGAGTCAGGCGAAGAAGTCGGCCACCGCGACCCGCCACCCCGGCACCGCATCGCTCAGGTCCAGCTCGCCGTCGCTGAACGTGCCTATGTTCTCGCCTGCGCGGTACACGGTCGCGGAGCGTGTGCGGGGGTCCAGTACGACTACTGCGATCGCGCCACCGTCCAGCCAGTTCAGCGCCTTCGCGCGCATGTATGGCCGGCTGTTGTCAGGAGACACCACCTCGATCGCGAGATCCGGCGCGCCGCCCGGCCAGTAGCCGAACGTCGTGCCGACCGCATCCGCGCGCGCGTGCGACACGAACGCGGCGTCGGGCGCCCGCACGGTGTCGGGAGCGCGCGCCAGGATGAACCCCGCCTCCGCGCCCAGCGTCACCCCGCTGCCCGTCGCGTGTACGTGGTTGCCCAGCAGGCGTCCAGCCGTCATCGCGACGCGACCATGCTCGAAGCCTGCTGCACACATCACGTGCAGCTGTCCTTCGATGAGCTCGTACACCTTGCCCTCGCCCGTGGGCAGCTTGAGCAGCTCCTCTGCGGTCGTCGCGACGGCATGCGTGCTCATGCCGAAAAGGGTAGCGCCGCATACCGCGGCGGCCGTCCGCTCGGTCTCGATCGGCGAGTCGAAGTCATACGACCAGGGTGGCAATCGCTTGGGACAAGACTCTCGGCCGGCGATAAGCGTCTGTGATAACGTACATTTGTATGGCCACTGAAGCGACAGTCTCGGACGCACCGATCGAGAGCGCCTCGGCTCTCTCGCCGGCTGTCATCGGCGCGCGCGTGAAGGCGCTGCGCGAGTCCGCGGGGCTGTCGCTGCGCGACCTGTCAGAGCGCAGCGGCGTCAGCGCGCCGATGCTCTCCCAGGTCGAGCGGGGGGAGACGAGCCCCACGCTCACAGTCGCCGCGCGCATCGCCGCCGGCCTCGAGCTGCGGCTCTCGCAGCTGCTGCGTCTTGACGAGACCGGCGCGGTCACGATCGTGCGTGCAGGCGATCGCACCCGCGGCGCCAACAAGCGGCGCGGCCACAGCTTCGAGACGCTCACCTCCTCGCAGCCCGGCCAGCGCGCGGAGCTGTCCCGTCACACGCTCGCCCCCGGCGGGGCCACCGGCGCAGCCGACGACCCGCCGATGCACGAGCCAGGCAGTCGCGAGACCGCGGTCGTGGAGAGGGGCTCGGTGGTGCTCGTCTGCGACGGGCAGAGCTATGTGCTGGGTCAAGGCGACTGCGTCACCTTCGACGCGGACCTGCCCCACCATTTCGAGAACCCGACCGACGCCGACGCCGTCTTCCTGGCGGTCGTCTCCGCCGGACTGAGGAGGAGCTAGATGCCAAAGACGCTGTTCGAGAAGATCTGGGAGGCCCACGAGGTGGCGGGCGGCCTGCTCTACATCGACCTGCACCTCGTCCACGAGGTCACCAGCCCGCAGGCCTTCGACGGGCTGCGCCTGTCGGGGCGCACGGTGCGCCGCCCCGACCGCACGCTCGCGACCGCCGACCACAACACCCCCACCGACGGCACGCCCGTGGCCGCGCGCATCAAGGACAAGCTCTCGCGCGTGCAGGTGGAAACGCTCGAGCGCAACTGCCGGGAGTTCGGCGTGCCCGTGTACTCGCTCGGCTCAGACCGCCAGGGGATCGTGCACGTGATCGGCCCCGAGCTGGGCGTGACCCAGCCGGGCATGACGATCGTCTGCGGCGACTCGCACACCTCCACCCACGGCGCCTTCGGCGCGCTCGCGTTCGGGATCGGCACGAGCGAGGTGGAGCACGTGCTGGCCACGCAGTGCATGGTCCAGAGCAAGCCCCGCTCGATGCGCGTCGCCTACGAGGGCGCGCTCGGCTTCGGCGTGACCGCGAAGGACCTGATCCTGGCCACGCTCGGCGAGCTCGGCGTCGGTGGGATGACAGGCCACGCCGTCGAGTACGCCGGGCCGGCCATCGAAGCGCTCTCGATGGAAGGGCGCATGACCGTCTGCAATATGACCATCGAGGGCGGCGGGCGCGCCGGGATGATCGCGCCGGACGAGGCCACCTTCGCGTGGTTTGGCGATCAGGAGCGCCCCGGGGCGCCGAAGGGTCCCGAGCTCGACGCCGCGATCGAGGTCTGGGCCGCGCTGCCCACCGAGGAGGGGGCGAGCTTCGATCGCGAGATCGCCATCGATGCCACCGCCATCACTCCACAGGTCACCTGGGGCACCAACCCGGGCATGGTGCGCGCGGTAACCGACCGCGTACCCTCGCCCGACGAGTTCGACACCCCGGCCGACCGCGAGGCCACCGAGCGGGCGCTTGCCTATATGGCGCTCGAGGCCGGCACCCCGATCGAGGAGATCGCAATCGACCGCGTGTTCATCGGCTCGTGCACCAACTCGCGCATCGGCGACCTGCGCGCCGCCGCCACCGTGGTCGCCGGCAAGAAGGTCGCGCCCTCGGTCAACGCGATGGTCGTGCCCGGTTCCCAGCAGGTCAAGGCGCAGGCAGAGGCCGAGGGGCTCGACCGCGTATTCCGCGACGCCGGCTTCGACTGGCGCGTAGCGGGCTGCTCGATGTGCCTGGGCATGAATCCCGACATCCTCGCGCCAGGCGAGCGCTGCGCTTCGACCTCCAACCGCAACTTCGAGGGACGCCAGGGCCGCGGCGGACGCACGCACCTCGTCTCGCCGCAGATGGCCGCCGCGGCCGCCATCGAGGGCCACTTCGTCGACATCAGGGATTGGAGCTGACAGTGGACCCGATAAGCGTCATCTCAGGGCCGGTCAGCCACCTCGACCGAGCCGATGTGGACACCGACCAGATCATGCCCAAGCAGTTCCTCAAGCGCGTCGAGCGCAGCGGCTTCGGCCAGTTCCTCTTCTATGACTGGGCCAAGGAGCCCGGGTGGGAGCTGCCCGCCAACCCGATCCTCGTGGCCGGCGAGAACTTCGGCTGCGGCTCCTCGCGCGAGCATGCTCCCTGGGGCCTGCAGGACTACGGCTTCCGGGCGATCGTCGCGCCGTCCTTCGCCGACATCTTCTACTCGAACTGCACCAAGATCGGGCTGCTGCCCGTCGTGCTCGGCGCCGAGGACTGCCAGGCCCTGGCCCGCGCGGGCCACGGCGAGATCGACCTGGAGGCCCAGGAGGTCCGTTTCGCCGGGGAGCAGGTCGCGTTTGCCATCGACCACGAGATCCGCCACCGCCTGCTCGGCGGTCTGGACGACATCGCGCTCACGCTCAAAGAGGGCGACGAGATCGCCGCTTACGAGCGCGAGCGCGAGCGCTCCGGTCCGGTGACCACCGCGCTGTAGCGCCTGCATGGCCGTTCCCGTCGGCTTCCCGGACTGAACTCAACGCGGGCCGCTACGCAAGCGAGCCAGGTGGAGCGAGCCAGATGGACTCGAACGTCATCGTTTCGGCGAGCAGGTCGTAGTCATGGTCGTAGTGGAGTACAGCGGCGCCCGTCTCCTGGGCGGCGGCCGCCAGGAGATAGTCGACGATCGGCAGTCGCTGTGTGCCCGCAGAGCGGTGGGCCAGCGTGCGCATGGCGCTTTCGGCGGCACGCGAGACGGAGCCCGTGAGGGGAGCCTCTCTGAGCGCCGACAGGTTCGCCGCGAGCTCATCGAACTGCCCGCCGTCGCGGGCCGTGCGAAGAATCTCCAAGCGTGCAGCAGGCGAGACCCGCAACCGATCCGCAACCAGCGCTTCCCGGAAACGCTCGCGCACGCCGGGATGAGCGGCGCGAGACCAGGCGGAGGTGTCTACCACGAGCGCCCAGACCCCCCACGAGCTGCTGTCAGCCGACGGGCCAGGCACGGCGCTTGCCCTCCCGCAACTCGTCCCATCCCCAGGGAGCGGTATCCGGGCGCTCGAAGTATCCGACCAGCCGCGCGAGCCGCGTCCGGCGCTCCTCGTCGCCCTGGGGCCCCTCGGCGAGGTGGCGAGCTCCGGCGAGCGCAAGCTCGCGCACCTGCTGCGAACGCGGGAGCCCGGCGGGCAGGTGCGGCGCCGCCGCGCGCAACGCGCGGGCGAGCTCCGGGTCCTCGGTGACCTGTATACGCGGGTGAGACGTCGCCATTGGGCGAGTGTACCACCGGTGTACCGCGTGTCGACGTCAAACTGTCGCCAGCATGGCCCACCACATCGTCACCCTCCCCGGAGACGGCATCGGTCCCGAGATCATGGCGCCGGCGCTCGAGCTGCTGCGAACGCTCGGCGACTTCGAGTTCGAGGAGCACCTCTTCGGCGGCGCCGCGATCGACGCGCACGGCATCGCCCTCACCGACGAGGTGCTCGCGGCGTGCAAGCGCTCCGACGCCGTGTTGCTGGCGGCCGTCGGCAGCCCGAGGTGGGACACGACCGATCCGGCCAAGCCGCGGCCCGAGCAGGGGCTGCTCGGCCTGCGCAAGGGGCTCGGCCTGTATGCGAACCTGCGCCCGGTCAAGCCGCCGCCCGCGCTGTATGACGCCTCGCCGCTGCGGCGTGAGCGGATCGAGGGCACCGACCTGCTGGTCGTGCGCGAGCTCACCGGCGGCATCTATTTCGGTCAGAAGACCCGCACCGCCACCGCCGCCTCGGACGTCTGCTCATACACCACCGAGGAGATCGAGCAGATCGCCCGTGTGGCGTTTCAGGCGGCCCTCGCCAGGCACGAAGCCCTCGTGGCGACCGGCGAGCAAGCGAGGCAAGGACGCAGGGAGAGTGGCGTGCTTGGCACGCGAGCGACCGAGGACGCAGCATCGCGCCGCTCGCTGGTCGTCACGAGCGTCGACAAGGCCAACGTGCTCGAGACCTCCCGGCTGTGGCGCGAGGTCGTCAGCGCCCTGCACTCCCGCGAGTTCCCCCACGTCCAGCTCGAGCACGTGCTCGTCGACAACGCCGCCATGCAGCTCGTCTCCGCGCCACGGCGCTTCGACGTGATCCTCACCGAGAACATGTTCGGAGACATCCTCTCCGACGAGGCCGCCATGCTCACCGGCTCGATCGGCATGCTCCCCAGCGCGTCGTTGGGCGGCGGCGGCGCGCATGGCCGCTCGCCGGGCGGGGGCTCACCCGGCCTGTTCGAGCCCGTCCACGGCTCCGCGCCCGACATCGCCGGGCAGGGCGTTGCCAACCCGCTGGCGATGTTCCTCTCGGCGGCGATGATGCTGAGGCACGGCCTGGGCTTGGAAAGCGAGGCCGCGGCTGTAGAATCGGCTGTTGAAGGCGCGCTCGATGCGGGCCTGCGCACCGTCGATCTGGGAGGGCAGGCGGGCACCGCGCAGGCCACGCAGGCAGTGCTCGACAACATCGAATAGGAGCGGCATGATCGTGGAGCCCACCGACCTCATCTGGATGAACGGAGATTTTGTCGCCTGGGAGGACGCCAAGGTCCACGTCCTGACCCACGGGCTGCACTACGGCACGGGCGTGTTCGAGGGCGTGCGCTGCTACGACACGATGCTCGGCCCCGCGGTGTTCCGCAACGCCGAGCACATCGAGCGACTGCGCCGCTCGGCCGAGCTGTTCTACATGCCGCTGCCATTCTCCGACGAGCAGCTGCGCGCGGCGACGCTCGAGCTCGTGGCGCGCAACGGGCTGCGCTCGTGCTACATCCGCCCGCTCGTCAACCGCGGCTACGGCACGATGGGCCTGAACCCGCTGGACGCCCCGGTCGACGTGACGATCGCCTGCTGGGAGTGGGGCACCTACCTGGGCGTTGAGGGCATGCGCAAGGGCGTGCGCGCGATGACCTCCTCGTGGCGGCGCATCAGCCCCGACTCGCTGATACCGCACGCGAAGGCCTCGGGCCAGTACCTCAACAACGTGCTCGCCAAGGTCGAGTCGGTGAAGGCCGGCTACGAAGAGGCGATCCTGCTCGACGACCACGGCCACGTGTGCGAGGGCACGGGCGAGAACATCTACATCGTGCGCGACGGCGAGATCGCAACGCCCGGGCAGCACAACTCGATCCTCGACGGCATCACCCGTCGCTCGGTCATCCAGATCGCGCAGGACCTCGGCTACAAGGTGCTCGAGCGCAACGTCGCCCGCGCCGAGATGTACCTCGCCGACGAGGTCTTCATGTCGGGCACCGCCGCCGAGCTGGTGCCGGTGCGCGAGGTCGACAACCACAAGGTCGGCACGGGCGAACCGGGCGAGGTTACGCGCGTGCTCCAGGCCGCCTTCGACGACGCCATCCACGGGCGCTCGGAGCGCTATCGCGAGTGGCTCGACGTTGTGCAGGCCGCCGACCTGGAGACTCCCGCCGGCGAGGCGCCCGCGCCGAATGGATCAGCCGCCTCGACGCCGGCGCAGTCGGTGGTCGGCTCGCAGCCGTCCTGAGCGAGCTGGGAGCCGGGTGCCCGACATACAGCTATACGACGCCACCCTGCGCGACGGGATGGGCGGCGGCGGCCTGACCCTCACGGCCGAGGAGAAGGTGCGCGTCGTCCACGCCCTCGACGAGCTCGGCGTGCACATGGTCGAGGCGGGCTTCCCGGCGTCCAACCCCAAGGAGCGGGAGCTGTTCGGACTGCTCGCCCGGGAGAACCTGCACAGCGCCGAGGTCGTCGCGTTCGGCATGACCCGCAGGCGCGACGCGAAGGCCGAGGAGGACGAGGGGCTGCGGGTGCTCGCCGAGTGCTTCGCACCCGCCTGCACGGTCGTCGGCAAGGCCTCGGTGCTGCACGTCGAGAAGGTCGTGCGCGTCTCGCGCGAGGAGAACCTCGCGATGATCGCCGACTCGGTTGCCTTCCTCGTCGCCGCCGGCAAGCGCGTGCTGCTCGACGCCGAGCACTTCTTCGACGGTTTCGCCCTCGACCCCGCCTATTCGCTGGACTGCCTGCGCGCCAGCGCCGGCGCGGGCGCCGAGCGGGTTGTCCTGTGCGACACCAACGGCGGCTCGCTGCCGCCGCAGATCCGCACGGCGCTCGCCGTGGTCGCCGAAGCGCTCCCGGGCTTCCCGCTGGGCATCCACACCCACGACGACTCCGGCTGCGCGGTCGCCAACACGCTGACGGCGGTCGAAGCGGGGGCGACCCAGGTGCAGGGCACGATCAACGGCATCGGCGAGCGCACCGGCAACGCCAACCTCGTGACCATAATCGCCGACCTGCAGCTGAAGATGGGCGTCGAGCTTCTGCCTCCCGAGCGCCTCGCGCGCCTCACCGAGACCGCGCACCTCGTGGACGAGCTGCTCAACCGCTCGCCCGACCCCGCGCAGCCGTATGTCGGCAAGCACGCCTTCGCGCACAAGGCCGGCCTGCACGCCGCGGGCGTGCGCGCGGACTCCCAGACCTTCGAGCACATCGACCCGGCGGTGGTGGGCAACAGCCGCGACGTGCTCATCTCAGAGCTCTCCGGTAGGGGCACGATCGTGGAGAAGGCCCGGCAGGCGGGACTCCCGCCCGACGAGGAGTTCGCCCAACGGGTCCTCCAGCGCGTCAAGGATCTCGAGCACAAGGGCTTTCAGCTCGAGGCCGCCGACGGGTCCTTCGAGCTGCTGATGCGCAAGGAGGCAGGCGTCTACGAGCCGCTGTTCCGCCTGGAGTCCTGGCGGGTGCTCGTCGAGAAGCGTGCCGACGGCAAGGTCGAGACGGAGGCCACGATCAAGATCTGGCTCGGGGGCGAGCGCTACGTGCGCACGACCGAGGGCAACGGACCGGTGCACGCGCTGGACAAGGCCCTGCGCGAGGCCATCGGCGAGATCCACCCGCACCTGCGCGACATCGACCTGGTGAACTTCAAGGTGCGGATCCTCGACGAGAGCAACGGCACCGGGGCGGTCACGAGGGTGCTGATCGACGCCTCCGACGGGCACGACGTGTGGGGCTCGATCGGCGTCTCGGAGAACCTCATCGCGGCGTCCTGGGATGCGCTCGTGGACTCGCTCGAGTACGGAATGCAGCCGGGCAGGCGGCACGCCCCCGAGTCGGCCCTGCGCTCGCCCGGCGGGGTGTAGTGGCGCAGCAGGGGGCGATTCCGCTCGCCCGGCCGGTGCTGGGTGAGGCGGAGGAGCGGGCGGTGATCGAGGTGCTGCGCTCGGGCCAGCTCTCGCTCGGGCCGCGTCTGGTTGAGTTCGAGCGGCTGTTTTCGACGCGCGTGGGGGCTCCGCTGGCGAGCGCCGTCAGCAGCGGTACGGCCGGGCTGCATCTGGCCCTGCGGGCGGTCGGCGTGGGGGAGGGGGATGAGGTGATCACCAGCCCGTTCTCGTTCGTCGCTTCGGCCAACGCCGCGCTTTACGAGCGGGCGCGGCCGGTGTTCGCGGACATCGACCCTGTGACCCTCAACCTCGACCCGGCCGCAGCCGAGGCGTCCATCACCGAGCGCACCCGCACGATCCTGCCGGTCCACATCTTCGGGTACCCGGCTGACATGCCCGCCTTCGAGGCCATCTCCGAGCGGCACGGGCTCGGAATCGTCGAGGACGCTTGCGAGGCGCTCGGCGCGAGGCACGCCGACGGGATTCCCGTGGGGGGGAGGGGGAACCCGGCGGTGTTCGGGTTCTATGCCAACAAGCAGCTCACCACCGGCGAGGGGGGGATGGTCACGCTGGGCGAGGCCGCGATGAAGGAGCGGATCGACTCCGAGCGCAACCAGGGGCGGGCGCCGGACATGGGGTGGCTCGATCATGATCGGCTGGGGTTCAACTACCGGCTGTCGGACATCGCCTGTGCGCTCGGGATCGCCCAGTTGGGACGGCTGGAGAGCATGCTGGCGGGGCGTGCGCGGGTCGCGGGGCTCTACCGGGAAGCCCTGGCTGGGATCGATGGCCTAGAGTTGCCGTGCGCAGACTCCGAGGGAAACGTGCGCGGGTGGTTCGTGTTCGTCGTGCAGCTCCCGCACGGCGTCGATCGGGACGCGACCGTACGTGCCCTCGCTGCCGCCGGAATCCAGAGCAAGCCCTACCTGCCGGCGATCCACCTGATGAGCTTCTACCGCGAGCGGTTTGGGCATCGCCCCGGGGAATTCCCCGTCTGCGAGGACGCCGCCGCCCAGGCCCTGGCGCTGCCCTTCTTCCCCGAGATGAGCGAGGGACAGGTCGCACGCGTCTGTGAGGAGCTGCGGTCCTTGCTGTCAGACTGAGCGCCCGTGTCCCGCTTCCAAGAACCGCAGCACCTGGACTTCCACCGGCTGAACGCCTCGATCGGCTTCGATCGGCGTCTGTGGCCGCACGACATCGCGCAGTCGCGAGCGCACTCCAGGATGCTCGCCGACCGCGGGATCATCGCCACCGAGGACCGTGACGCGCTGCTGGGCGGCCTGGAGGAGGTCGAGCGGGAGCTGCGCGAGGAGCGCTTCCCGTTCGCGCCGGACGACGAGGACATCCACATGGCGATCGAGCGGCGCCTGACCGAGATCGCCGGAGCGGTCGGCGGCCGGCTGCACACCGCCCGCTCGCGCAACGACCAGGTGGTCACCGACCTGGCCATGTACACCCGCGAGTCCGCCGCCGGCGCCCAGGAGGCGATCGCCGGGCTGATGAGCACGCTGCTGGCGCGAGCCGAGGAGCACATCGACTGGCCGATGCCCGGCTACACCCATCTGCAGCGCGCCCAGCCGGTGTATCTCGGCCACCACCTGCTCGCCTACTTCTGGATGCTCGCCCGCGACCGCTCGCGGTTCGCGTTCGCCGAGTGTCAGTCCGGAAGTCTGCCGCTCGGCGCCGGCGCTCTGGCCGGGGTCAACTTCGACACCGATCGCCACCAGGTCGCCCGCGAGCTCGGCTTCCACGACGTGGCCGCCAACTCGATCGACGCGGTCTCCGGACGGGACTTCATCCTCGACTACCTGAATGCCGCCGCCACCTGCTCCACGCACCTCTCGCGGCTGGGCGCCGAGCTCGTGCTGTTCTCGAGCGCCGAGTTCGGCTTCTGCGAGCTGCCCGACTCCTGGAGCTCGGGCTCGTCGATCATGCCCCAGAAGAAGAACCCCGACGCCGCCGAGCTGATGCGCGCCAAGGCTCCCCGCGTGGTTGGGCACCTGGCTGCCTTCCACGGGGTGATGCACGCGCTGCCGCTCACCTACAACAAGGATCTGCAGGAGGACAAGGAGCACATGTTCGACGCCGTCGACACGCTCGAGCTGACGCTCGCCGCGGCCACCGGCATGGTCGCCGGAGTGCGCTTTCACCGCGAGCCTCTGCGCGCGGCCGCTGCCGACGAGCTGATCGCCGCGACCGACGTCGCCGACCTGCTCGTGCGCCTTGGTGTGCCCTTCCGCGAGGCCCACGGTGTGGTCGCCGGTCTCGTCCGCAGCGCCCTGGACGGCGGCTCCTCTCTGTCCGAGCTCACACCCGACCAGCTGGCCGAGCACAGTCAGACGCTCGCCGCGCACTCCGGCGCGTACCACGACGTCCTCGCCCAGCGCTCCTGGCTGGAGTCCAAGGTGTCCGAGGGTGGCACCTCGCTGGCCCGCGTGCGCGAGCAGCTCGCCCTTGCTCACACCGTGCTCGATGCAAGCCCTTCCGCCTGACTTCTACCTCCGGCCCGTGCTCGAGGTCGCCCGCGAGCTGATCGGCTGCACGGTCGAGCACGGGGACGCTGCCGGCGTGATCGTCGAGACCGAGGCCTACCACGAGAGCGAGCCCGCCTGTCACGCCTTCGTCGGGCTCACGCCCCGCACCCGGACCCTGTTCGGCGAGCCCGGCCGGGCGTACGTGTACCGCTCCTACGGCATCCACGCGCTGCTCAACGCCGTCTGCGAGCCCGAGGGCGTCGGCGCGGCCGTTCTCATCCGGGCGCTGCACCCCGTGGCCGGGATCGAGCGGATGCGGGCCCGTCGCGGCTTGGGCCGCAATGGCGCCACGCGTGAGCGGGAGCTGTGCTCTGGGCCCGGCAAGCTCACCCAGGCGCTCGGGGTCGAGCTGAGCGACAACGGCGGCGATCTCGCAAACGGGGCGGTCCGCATCGGCCCGCGCCGCGGGGAGTGGCTCGTGCCGCCCGTCGTGGCCGGCACGAGGATCGGCATCAGCCGCGCGGTCGAGCTGCCGTGGCGGTTCTGTCTCGCCGGCAGCGAGCATGTCTCGCGCCCGCGACCGCCCGCGGCCGGCTAACCGCCCGGGCTGACACCGCCGGTCGGCGACGGCGAGGAAGGCGTCGCCGGTGGCGAGGATTCTGGTGCCGGCGTGCTCGGCGCTTCGTGAGCGGGCGCCGGCGTCGAGGGTCCGACCGGAGCGCGTTCGGGGCTCGGCGCGCCCGGAGTCGCGCTCGGCGCTTCGCTGCCCGCGCTGCCTGGCGTGGCGGGCTTCTGATTACCCTTGCCCGCCCCGCCCGTGCCCGCCGGCGGCGTTGCCCCACCAGACGTGGTGCCCGTCGAGGACGGCGCGCTCGTTTCCGAGCTGCCCGTGCTCGACGTCGCGCCTTCGCTGGTCGTGTGCTTGTGAGAGCTCGCCTGTTCAGCTCGTTCCTTGTCGATCTGCAGCCCCGAGGTCATGAAGTCGTGCCAGATCAGCGCCGGGAAGGTACCCCCGAGGACCGGGCCGCCCTGGAAGTCGGTGGTCATCGGAATCAGCTTGTTCGGGTAGCCCACCCACACCGCGACCGTGTACTTGGAGTCCCAGCCCACGAACCACGCGTCGCCGTAGTTGGACGTCGTGCCCGTCTTGCCCGCCGCGAACTGCCCGATCGCCGCCGCTTTGCCGGTGCCGTACTGGAGGACCGTTTCGAGCATCGTGGTCTCCGTCTGGGCTGTTTCGGGTGGGAGCACCTGTTTGCTCGCCACTCGGTTGACGTCACGACGCGACCCATCCGGGAGCGAAGCTCCTCCTTCGACTTCCTGAATTCCCACCGGCGCTTCGTCGCTGGCCATCGTCCCGCTGACCCGCCGCCCGTTATGGGCGATCGTCTCGTATGCGTGAGCCATGTCCAGTGGCGTCACGCCGACCGTCAACCCGCCGATCGTCATCGCCGGGTTGGTCGACAGCGGGGTCGTGATCCCCATCTTGTGAGCCAGCAGCGCGATTCGCCTGGTGGTGACCTTCAGGCCCACTTCTGCGTAGATCGAGTTGTCCGAGTAGGCCGTCGCGCCGGTCAGCGTGTCCTCGCCCGTGTAGTTGCCTTCGTCGTTGTGCACCACGAACTTTTCCGAGCCGCGGGTGTTCGGCACGATGAACACCTTCTCCTTTGACGTCCACACCGAGTCCGGGGAGATGCCGTCCTCCAGGGCGCCCGCCAGATCGAACGCCTTGAACGACGAGCCCGGCTGGCGCTCGCCCTCGGTGGCCAGATTGAACGGGCTTTCGTCGTAGTTGCGCCCGCCGACCATCGCGCGCACCTCCCCGGTCGAGTTTTCGATCGCCACGAGCGACGCGGTCGGGCCTTCCGGATAGGCCAGGTAGTTGTCGACCGCCTGTTCGGCCGCGTGCTGCAGGCCGAGATCGAGCGTCGTCCTGATCTTCAGGCCGCCGTCGAACGCGCGGGGAGCTCCGTAGCGTTCGATTACCTGCTGCTGCACCCAGCTCGTGAAATAGCCGACGTCGACCCCTTCGACGGTCTGCTCCTTCGGCGCCTGGATCTCTCTGGCCGACGGGACCGCCTGCTTGACGCTTTCTTCGTACACCAGCTTGGTCAGATAGCCCTGGTCGAGCATCTGCAGCAGGACGACGTCCCGGCGGTCCTTGGCCGCCGCGGGGTCGGTCGCGGGGTCGTATTCGCTGGGCGATTGGATGATCCCAGCGAGCAGCGCCGCCTCCCACGGCTGCAGCTGCTGCACGCACAGCTGATGGCCCACGGTGCCGCAGCCGAGGTGGTTGACTTCATGCCCGAAGTACGTCTGGGCGGCCGCCTCGATGCCGTACGCGCCGTTGCCGAAGTAGATCGTGTTGAGGTACGCCGTGATGATCTTTTCCTTCGACCACTTGTGCGAGAGCTGGTAGGCGAGCGCCGCCTCGCGGAGCTTCTCGAAGATCGTGCGGTGCGACTGGGCCTGGAGCGCGTTCTTGATGAACTGCTGCTCGATCGTGGAGGCTCCCTGGACGCCGCCTTTGTGGCGGATGTCGGCGACGAACGCCCGGGCGATCCCGCGGATGTCGATCCCGCTGTTGGTCTCGAAGCGCTTGTCCTCGATCGAGATCACCGCCTCCTTCACCATCTGGGGGATCTGTTCGGGGGTCACGATCACGCGGTTCTGCTGGCTGAGCACGCCGATCTGGTGGCCGAGGTCGTCGGTGAGGATCGAGCTCTGCTCGTCCTTGAACTGCGAGAACCTCGTCAGCGACGGCAGGTCCGAGGCGATCGACACAAAGATGCCGAACACGAACGAGATGAGGCCCAGCAGCAGCACCGCGAAGAGGATCAGCAGCAGACGCAGCCTCTTCAAGCGCGGCCGGCCAGTGGACCGCGCCCGCGCGGCGGGCTCGGGCAATGCGGCGAGCTCCACAGGGAGCGAGAGTCTAGCATTGGCCTCTCATGGCGAACCCCGACCCAGCCGTCCCGGCTGTGGGCCCCGCGGCCGATCAGAACGCCGCCCGGCTCGCCGGCGAGCAGGCCGACGCCCTCGCCCGCAACGCCGTCGACAGCCTCCCCTCGGGAGCGCTCGCCGAGAAGCTCCGCCTCGCCGCCGTCGAGGGCCGGCCGCTTCGCGTCAAGCTCGGGATCGACCCGACCGCGCCGGACATCCACCTCGGCCACGCCGTCGTCCTCGGCAAGATGCGCGAGTTCCAGGACGCTGGCCATCGGGTCGTGCTGATCGTCGGCGACTACACCGCCCGCGTCGGCGACCCCTCCGGACGCTCCAGCCTGCGTCCCATGCTCTCCGCGGCCGAGATCGACACGAACGCCGCGACCTTCCAGGAGCAGGCGCTGAAGATCCTCGACCCCGATCCCGCGCGCCTCGAGGTCCGCCGCAACAGCGAGTGGCTCGACATGCCCATGATCGAGCTGCTCGGCCTGCTGCGCACGACCACCGCCGCCCAGCTGCTCGAGCGCGACGACTTCGCCAAACGCCTCGCCGCTCGCGAGCCCATCTCCATGCTCGAGCTCCTCTACCCGCTGCTCCAGGGCTATGACTCGGTGGCCGTCCGCGCCGACGTCGAGCTCGGGGGGACCGACCAGAAGTTCAACCTGTTGCTCGGGCGCGACGTCCAGCGCGCCTACGGTCAGACCGGGCAGGCCATCCTCACAATGCCCATCCTCGTCGGCACCGACGGCGCCCGCAAGATGTCCAAGTCGCTCGGCAACCACATCGCGATCACCGACCCGCCGCAGGAGGTATACGGCAAGACGATGGCCATCCCGGACGAGGCCATGGACGACTACTACCGGCTGCTGCTCGGACGGGAAGCGCCGGCCGGCGCTCCGCGGGACGCCAAGCGGGAGCTCGCGCGCGAGCTCGTCGGCTGGCTGCGCACGCCCGCGGACGCGGTTGCCGCCGAGGCCCACTTCGACCGGGTGTTCGTTGCGCGTGAGGCGCCCGAGGAGATCGAGGACGCGAGCCTTGACGGCGAGGACGGCCTCGTGCACCTACCCGGTCTGATCGCCCGGGAGTTCGGGATCTCGCGCTCGGAGGCCCGCCGGTTGATCGATCAGGGGGGAGTTACGCTGGGGGATGCGGCGCTGCGCGCCGGGGAGCACGATGTGCCCGTCGAGCGGGCGGACGGGCAGGTGTTGAGGGTCGGCCGTCGGCGCTTTCGGCGGCTGCGGGCCCGTTGAGCCGGGCGCGATGGGGCGGGTAGGACATCCTCGTTGTGTGTCACGTGTGCCATGGTATCTACGAGAAGGCGTGGCCGAGCGAGCGGGGCAGCGCGGGCTGCTTGCGGGGGATGGCCCCATCGCGCTATACTCCCCGGTCGGCCCGCAGGCGCCCCTGGGCGCTGGGTCTGATCGGTCTCCCCAGAAGGAAACCCTTTCGGCGAGGCTTGGCGGTCTTTGAAAACTCAACAGCATGCGCATCTGCGATCGCAACTCGCGATCGTGGTGTGCGTCCAGGTTCGACCCGTCAGCGGGAGCGACCGATCCTTGATCGGCCAACGCGTCCGGTGGCGGACAAAGAGTCAAGTAGAGCAGTACCCCGTCATGGTTCGGGACCACGGTGTATAGGTTCCGGCCGTCCGGGCGCTCGCAGGGCGATTCGTCGTCAGGCGGCGACCGGCAACTCCATGACAGCTTTTCGTGAAGTTCTTCACGGAGAGTTTGATCCTGGCTCAGGACGAACGCTGGCGGCGTGCTTAACACATGCAAGTGGAGCGACGAACCAGGGCTTGCCCTGGGGCAAAGCCGCGAACGGGTGAGTAACACGTGGGTCACCTGCCTCGATGACCGGGACAACCCGAGGAAACTCGGGCTAATACCGGATGTGCCCGCAAGGGGAAAGGAAGCTTCGGCCTCCGCATCGAGATGGGCCCGCGGCCCATTAGCTTGTTGGTGAGGTAACGGCTCACCAAGGCTTCGATGGGTAGCTGGTCTGAGAGGACGATCAGCCACACTGGGACTGAGACACGGCCCAGACTCCTACGGGAGGCAGCAGTGGGGAATCTTGCGCAATGCGCGAAAGCGTGACGCAGCAACGCCGCGTGGGGGAAGAAGGCTTTCGGGTTGTAAACCCCTTTCAGTTGGGACGAAGCTTCTCCGGTGAATAGCCGGACGGAGTGACGGTACCTTCACAAGAAGCACCGGCTAACTACGTGCCAGCAGCCGCGGTAATACGTAGGGTGCAAGCGTTGTCCGGAATTATTGGGCGTAAAGAGCGTGTAGGCGGCCCGATTAGTCCGCTGTGAAAGTCCAGGGCTCAACCCTGGAATGCCGGTGGATACTGTCGGGCTAGAGTCCGGAAGGGGCGAGTGGAATTCCTGGTGTAGCGGTGAAATGCGCAGATATCAGGAGGAACACCAATGGCGAAGGCAGCTCGCTGGGACGTGACTGACGCTGAGACGCGAAAGCGTGGGGAGCAAACAGGATTAGATACCCTGGTAGTCCACGCTGTAAACGATGGCAACTAGATGTGGGGGGTGTCGACTCCCCCCGTGTCGAAGCTAACGCATTAAGTTGCCCGCCTGGGGAGTACGGCCGCAAGGCTAAAACTCAAAGGAATTGACGGGGGCCCGCACAAGCAGCGGAGCATGTGGTTTAATTCGACGCGACGCGAAGAACCTTACCTGGGCTTGACATGTGAGTGACCGGTGTGGAAACACACCTTCCCTTCGGGGCACTTTCACAGGTGGTGCATGGCTGTCGTCAGCTCGTGTCGTGAGATGTTGGGTTAAGTCCCGCAACGAGCGCAACCCCCGTCGCATGTTGCCAGCATTTAGTTGGGGACTCATGCGAGACTGCCGGTGACAAACCGGAGGAAGGTGGGGATGACGTCAAGTCATCATGCCCCTTATGTCCAGGGCTACACACGTGCTACATTGGCGCATACAGAGGGCTGCGATACCGCGAGGTGGAGCGAATCCCTTAAAGTGCGTCTCGGTTCGGATTGCAGGCTGAAATTCGCCTGCATGAAGGCGGAGTTGCTAGTAATCGCGGATCAGCATTGCCGCGGTGAATACGTTCCCGGGCCTTGTACACACCGCCCGTCACACCACGGGAGTGAGCAACACCCGAAGCCGGTGGCCTAACCCGCAAGGGAGGGAGCCGTCGAAGGTGGGGCTCGTGACTGGGGTGAAGTCGTAACAAGGTAGCCGTAGCGGAAGCTGCGGCTGGATCACCTCCTTTCTAGGGAGCACCTAGCGGTGCCCCGATCCTGGGTTCGTCTTCGGACGGCCCGTGCGGTCGCCAGCCCTTGAGGCATGGCGATGTCAAAGCGGATCGGGCCTAGCACGTCGACCGAACCTGGCTGGATGGCCGCGCGCCGCGCGTCCCCTTGCTACTTGGGGGCTCGAACGGCAACCGGCCGCAAGCAACCCCAGCATGCTGTTGAGTTTTGAGAGACCGGCGTCCGCCGGTCGTCGCGGGAGCACGCCGATATATGGGCGTGAGCCAAATGCGCGGCAACCGGCCGGCGTTATACGCCTCTCCACGGTCCTTGAAAACTGCACAGAAGCCACATCAGCCGCCATCGATAAGCGGCGGCTGAATAACGGGTATCACCGGGCCCGCAAGACCTTATGCCCAGTAATGGGTATCGGGTCGTGTTGGGCCAGATCACCGTCAAGATAGTAAGGGCACACGGTGGATGCCTTGGCACCAAGAGTCGATGAAGGGCGTGAACGGCTGCGATAAGCCACGGTTAGGCGCTGAATAGCCTTTGACCCGTGGATGCCCGAATGGGGAAACCCAGCGCTGGTAATGCGGCGTTATCCCCGGTTGAACACATAGACCGGGAGAAGACAAGCGGGGGAAGTGAAACATCTCAGTACCCCGAGGAAAGAAAATCAACAGAGACTCCCTGAGTAGTGGCGAGCGAAAGGGGATCAGCCCAAACCTGACAGATGTAAGCGGACATGCGTTGTCTGTCAGGGGTTGTAGGGCGTTTGTTCCGAGTCGTGTCCGGCTCGGCAGGAGTTACAAAATTGTGTGGTAGTCGAAGCGTGTGGAACCGCGCACCATAGAGGGCAATCGTCCCGTAGACGAAACTGCATGATCTCCTGTCAGACGTTCCTGAGTAAGTCCGCACCCGTGAAACGCGGACTGAACCTGGGGGGACCACCCTCCAAGGCTAAGTACTCCTTGGTGACCGATAGCGGACTAGTACCGTGAGGGAAAGGTGAAAAGTACCCCGGAAGGGGAGTGAAATAGTACCTGAAACCGCGTGCCTACAAGCGGTGGGAGCAGGCTTGTCCTGTGACCGCGTGCTTTTTGCATAACGAGCCGGCGAGTTACTCGTCTGCGGCAAGGTTAAGCGATGAGCGGAGCCGTAGCGAAAGCGAGTCCTAATAGGGCGCCATAGTCGTAGGCGGTATACCCGAAACTGAGCGAGCTACCCATGGGCAGGCTGAAGCGGGGGTAAGACCTCGTGGAGGGCCGAACCGACCTAGGTTGAAAACTGGGCGGATGACCTGTGGGTCGGAGTGAAAGGCTAATCAAGCTCAGTGATATCTGGTTCTCTCCGAAATATATTTAGGTATAGCCTCGGATAAATTGCGTGTTGGCCGTAGAGCACTGTTTGGATTAGGGGCCCTACCAGGTTACCGACTTCAGGCAAACTCCGAAGACCAATCACGTGTACTCCGGGAGTCAGTTGCTGGGGGATAAACTTCAGCGTCAAAAGGGAAACAGCCCAGACCGCCAGCTAAGGTCCCCAAGTACTAGCTAAGTGGGAAACGATGTTCGAGTGCATAGACAACCAGGAGGTTGGCTTAGAGGCAGCCACCCTTGAAAGAGTGCGTAACAGCTCACTGGTCAAGTGTTCGAGCGCGGACAATGTAACGGGGCTCAAGCTAGTCACCGAAGCTGCGGGTGCGTGAGACCTTCGGGTCGATCGCGCGGTAGGAGAGCGTTCCCACGCCAGTAAAGCGGCGGCGTAAGCCAGCCGTGGAGGCGTGGGAAGTGAGAATGCCGGCATTAGTAACGAAAGAGGGGTGAGAATCCCCTCCACCGATTGCCCAAGGATTCCTGAGTAAAGTTCGTCTGCTCAGGGTTAGTCGGGACCTAAGGCGAGGCCGAAAGGCGTAGTCGATGGCCAACAGGTTGATATTCCTGTACCACGTCGCTTCCGTTTGACCGATGGGGGGACGAGGAAGGCTAAGGGAACCCAGGTGATGGTCATCCTGGGGTAAGCATGTAGGGGTGGCCCTAGTTAAATGCGGGGCTGCATAACCCGAGGTGCGATGCCAGCTGGCGTTAAGCCGGCGAGTCCCCGACGCCATACCTCCAAGAAAATCCTCTAGGGAGGAAGCGCGTGCCCGTACCAAAACCGACACAGGTGGGCAAGTAGAGAATACTAAGGTGATCGAGATAACCCTCGTTAAGGAACTCGGCAAAATCGCCCCGTAACTTCGGGATAAGGGGCGCCCTAGTAGGGTGAAGCTCTTCGCGAGTGGAGCCCGAGAGGGCCGCAGTGAATTGGCTGAAGCGACTGTTTACCAAAAACACAGGTCTCTGCTAAGTCGAAAGACGACGTATAGGGGCTGACGCCTGCCCGGTGCCGGAAGGTTACGTGGAGTTGTCAGGACTTCGGTTCGAAGCAGCGAAGCTAAGCCCCGGTAAACGGCGGCCGTAACTATAACGGTCCTAAGGTAGCGAAATTCCTTGTCGGGTAAGTTCCGACCTGCACGAATGGCGTAACGACTTCAGCGCTGTCTCAACGAGGAGCTCGGTGAAATTGCAGTCTCGGTGAAGATGCCGAGTACCCGCGGCTAGACGGAAAGACCCCGTGAACCTTTACTACAACTTGGTATTGGAGTTCGGTGCATCTCGCTCAGGATAGGTGGGAGGCTTTGAAGCGCTGGTTGCGGCCGGCGTGGAGCCAACCTTTAGATACCACCCTTGGTGTATTGGATTTCTAACAGCGCGCCGTGAATCCGGGCGCTGGACAGTTCCAGGTGGGTAGTTTGACTGGGGCGGTCGCCTCCCAAAATGTAACGGAGGCGCACAAAGGTTCCCTCATCACGGTCGGAAATCGTGTGTAGAGCGTAAAGGTAGTAAGGGAGCTTGACTGCGAGACTGACAAGTCGAGCAGGTGCGAAAGCAGGTCTTAGTGATCCGGCGGTAGCAAGTGGAAGTGCCGTCGCTCAACGGATAAAAGGTACTCCGGGGATAACAGGCTTATCGGGCCCAAGAGTCCACATCGACGGCCCGGTTTGGCACCTCGATGTCGGCTCGTCGCATCCTGGGGGTGGAGTTGCTCCCAAGGGTTGGGCTGTTCGCCCATTAAAGCGGTACGCGAGCTGGGTTCAGAACGTCGTGAGACAGTAAATTCCGTTGCTGTCTATAAATTCGGCTATATGCTGGAAACTCCGAGTATCCCGCACTACGAGTTCCGTCCTAAGTGGGCGGTACCGTGAAAATGTGTCGGGTGCGGACAATCAGCAGGAAAGGCTGGATAGCTACATCTCGGGCTATGTAGACGGAGAGGGCTGCTTTGCAGTCGCCGTCAACCGTAATCCAACGTGCCGTAGCGGCTATCAACTAGTTCCTGAGTTCCATGTCAGCCAGAACGGTGAAGGGAGTCAGGTACTTGAATTGATCCGCGAGCGGTTCGACGGGTGCGGATACATCAAGTCCAATGGAAGGAAGGATCGTGCCTTGGTCTACGTCGTTCGACGACGAGCGGACCTCGTCAGGCATGTGATTCCCCTCTTCGAGCGGTTGCCGCTCTTGTCCTCGAAGCAGAGGGACTTGAGAAGTTCGCGGCGATTGTGAGAGCGATGGCTGTTGGTATCCATCGCACACCTGGAGGATTCTCCAGGCTTCTAGAAGCGGCACTGTCGATGAACGGCGGTGGTCGATATAGGAGCGTGCGTTGGATCGAGGTCATCGGTAGCAATCCAGAATCCTCAGAGACTATATGCCGAACACGAGGAGTGATGCCTTCGTGAAGATATAGTCCGAGCTGCATGGCGACATGCAGAGTCAGGCAGAAATGTCCTGGCCCGCGCGTGCCCGTTGGGGTGCGTGTGAGTAACAAAACTGTCGGTCCCTATCTGCCGTGGGCGTTGGAGAGTTGAGAGGATTTGTCCCTAGTACGAGAGGACCGGGATGAACGCACCTCTGGTGTATCTGTTGTCCTGCCAAGGGCATTGCAGGCTAGCTACGTGTGGATCGGATAACCGCTGAAAGCATCTAAGCGGGAAGCCGGCCTCGAGATGAACTCTCCCATCCCCTAGAGGGAGTAAGACCCCTGGTAGACCACCAGGTTGATAGGCCGGATCTGGAAGAGCGGTAACGCTTGAAGGAGACCGGTACTAATGGGTCGAGGGCTTGACGGATTTCTTTGATACGCGTTTGTGGCGCTGTGCAGTTTTGAAGGACCGCGAGGCGTGGTCTCTCGCCTTTTTCCGGTGGCTTTAGCGAGGGGGAAACACCTCTTCCCATTCCGAACAGAGCAGTTAAGCCCCTCAGCGCCGATGGTACTTGGCTCGCAAGGGCCTGGGAGAGTAGGACGCCGCCGGTTTCTTAGATGCGCGGGCCGCCAACAGGGCGGCCCGTCGTCGTTGGGGCGACGCGGGCGTACCGCTCGGAGACGCGAGCAGCTGGACGTTCAGCTGCGAGTTATAACCGTCGGCTCGCGGACGCCCTGCCGTCCGACGGGCGTCTGCCGGGCACCGGCGATCGCAGAGGCAGGCCTGCGGGCGAGGCTGGAGCTGGCCGGGGCGCCGATGCGACAGACGCTCGCCCACGGCCCCTCTGCGCAGCGGCGCCCGGTGCGGGTGGTCCAGCTCCGCCGGCTCGTCCTGGTCGACCTCCCAGTCGACGTCGCAGTCGTCCTCGAGCAACAGGAATGAGCGGGCGAGGCGCGTCGCACCGAGCGCGCGCTGCGCAAGCCTTGATGTCCGCGGGGAAGGGAACATGTGTTCGCAAGCTATGCACCACGGCGGACGGAACCGGGACGAACGTACGTGCGCGTTGGCCGTGTCGTCGAAGAATGGCTCCGCAGAGCCGATATCCGCGGATCGGACTGCAACGGAAGTTGCATCCCCGCGGCCGCCGTGCGCCGGTTGGGTACGAACCGCACGGAGATCCACTGCGCAGGCAGGGCGATTGGTCGCCGACGCGAACTGGACTGTCCAGATGGCTGTTACGCTTGCCAGGCGTCAGACCGGTGGGCCCATCCTGGGCCGAAGGCGACGCCCACAGCTCATGGAGAAGTTCGTCATCGAAGGCGGGGCCCCGCTTTCCGGCACGATGATTCCGGCCGGGAACAAGAACGGCGCCCTGCCGATCCTCGCCTCGAGCGTTCTCACCGAGGACGAGGTGACCGTCCGCAACGTTCCGCGCATCCGCGACGTGGACGCGATGCTCGAGATCCTCCGCGCGATCGGCGTGCAGGTGGGCTGGCGCGGACCCAACGAGGTCGTCCTCTGCGCGGCCGGCGTGCACGACGTCGAGATCGAACGTGATCTGGCAGAGCTGATCAGAGCCTCGTTCCTGCTGGCCGGCCCGCTGCTCGCCCGGTTCCACCGCGCGATCATGCCGCCGCCCGGCGGCGATGTGATCGGCCGCCGGCGCCTGGACCCCCACCTGGACGCCTTCCGCGCGATGGGCGCCACCGTCGAGTGCAACGGCGAGATCGTGCTCAACGCCCCCAAGGGGCTGCGTCCGACCGACGTGTTCATGGACGAGCCGTCTGTGATGGCCAGCGAGAACGCGCTGATGGCCGCCGCCCTGACGCCCGGGACGACTGTGATCGGCAACGCCGCCTGCGAGCCCCACGTCCAGGACCTCGCCCGGATGCTCGTCAAGATGGGCGCCGACATCCAGGGCATCGGCTCGAACCTGATCACCGTCAACGGCGCCGAGCGCCTGCACGGCTGCGAGCACGACGTCGCCCCCGACCACATCGAGATCGGAAGTTTCATGGCGCTCGCCGGGGTCACCGGCGGAGAGCTGCGCATCAAGGACACCGTTCCCGGCGACCTGCGGATGATCCGCCTGGTGTTCGAGCGCCTGGGCCTGCGCTCCGAGCTGGACGGCAACGACGTGCTCGTCCCCGGCGCCCAGAAGCTCGTCGTGCAGGCCGACGTGGGGGAGTACAAGAGCAAGATCCAGGACGGTCCCTGGCCGGCCTTCCCCGCCGATTTGACCTCGATCGCCGTGGCTCTGGCAACGCAGGCCGAGGGGTCGATCCTGGTGCACGAGTGGATGTTCGAGAACCGGTTGATCTTCACCGACAAGCTGATCCTGATGGGGGCGGACATCGTCATGTGCGACCCGCACCGAGCGATCGTCACCGGCCCGCGGCGGCTGCGCGGCGAGCGGGTGGAGTCGCCGGACATTCGCGCCGGCATGGCGATGCTGCTGGCGGCGCTGTGCGCCGAGGGACGCAGCGAGATCGGCAACATCCGTCAGATCGACCGTGGCTACGAGCGCATCGACGAGCGCCTGCGCGATCTGGGCGCCCACATCGAGCGCGTGGCCACGGAGCCCGTTCACGCGTAACCTCGGGTCTTCATGATCCACCCCATTCCCAGCGGCACGCGCGACGTGCTCCCGGACGAGACGCGCGAGGTGCGCGCGATCACGGACACGTTGCGCGGCGTGTTCGAGCGCCACGGCTACGGGGAGGTGTACACGCCGGCGCTCGAGTACGAGTCGGTGCTCGCCCGGGCCGACATGGCCGAAGCTCGGCCCGCCTACCGCGTGTTCGACGAGTCCGGCGCCGTGCTCGTGCTGCGCTCGGACATGACCGTGCCGATCGCCCGCGTGGTCGCCACGCGCTACGCCTCCAGCGAGCCGCCCCTGCGCTTCTGCTACTTCGCCCACTGCTACCGCGGCGTCCGACCTCAGCGCGGACAGCCGCGCGAGCTGTTGCAGGCGGGAATCGAGCTGGTCGGCTCGCCCGCTCCTCAGGGCACCGCCGAGGCGCTGACCGTGCTCTGCCACGCCCTCGACGCGACCGGGCTGAAGGACTACCGGATCGGGCTCGGCGACGCCTCGCTGTTCCCCGCCCTGATGGCCAGCCTCCAGGTTCCCCGGGACGCCCGGCCCGGGCTGCTCGAGGCGCTCGTGCTGCGCGACTTCGTCGGCCTCGAACGCGCTCTCGCCGAATCGGGGCTCTCGGGCGAGGCCGCCCAGCTGCTGCTCGAGGTGCCCCAGCGCCGCGGCGGGCCGGACGTGCTCGCCGACACGCCCGAGCAGGCCGCGCAGGCCGTCACCGGCCTGCGCGGCGTCCACGAGCTGCTCGAGCCGGGCGTCGCCGAGCGCGTGATCTTCGACCTCGGGCTCGTACGCAACATCGGCTACTACACCGGCGCGGTGTTCGACGTGTACGACCCCGCCCTCGGCGCGCCGATCGGCGGAGGCGGGCGCTACGACGAGCTGGTCGGGCGCTTCGGGCGCAGCCTGCCCGCGGTCGGCTTTGCGCTGGGCGTCGACCGCCTGCACATCGCCCTCGCCGGGGAGGAGCGGGGAACCGGCGCGCTGCTCGCGCGCGCCGGCGCCTCAACGCCGCCGCTCGACGGCGCTCAGGCGGCCAGGGCCGGAGAGGCGACCCGGTGAGCCCGATCAACGGCCTCACCATCGCCGTGCCCCGTGGCTCGCTGTTCGACGGCACCGTCGAGATGCTCGGGAGCCTCGGGCTGGACACCGCCGAGCTGCGCTCCAACGACCGCAAGCTGCTGTTCGAGGACATCGGCGTGATCACCATGCGTCCCTCCGACGTGCCCACCTACGTCGAGGCCGGGGCCGCCGATCTGGGCGTCACCGGCAAGGACGTGCTGTTGGAGCAGGGTGGGCGAGCATTCGATCCGGGCGAGGGCGGGCGAGAGGTGTACGAGCTGCTCGACCTCGGCTACGGGCGCTGCACGATGGTGCTCGCGAGCAAGGCCGGCCCGGACCCGGCGCTGGAGGCGCTGCGGCGCCTGGGGGTGATGCGCGTGGCCACCAAGTACCCGCGGATCGCCGCCCGGCATCTGGAGGAGACGGGCAGGCAGGCCGAGATCGTCGAGGTCAAGGGCTCGGTCGAGCTCGCGCCGCTTACCGCCATGGTCGAGGCGATCGTCGACCTGACCGCCACGGGCACCACCCTCCGCGAGAACAACCTGGTGGTACGTGAGGAGATCGTCGTGTGCACCGCCCGCCTGATCGCCAACCCGGTCGCCCACAAGCTGAAGGCCAGGCAGATCGACGATCTGCTGGGGCAGCTGCGCGAGCTGCCGGCGATGCCCCGCGGCCGCGCCGCCGCCAACGGCGCCTGACATGCGAATCGAGCGCATCGACGTCCAGGAGCTCGTGCGCCTGGGGGGCCCGGCGGCCGCGGCCGCCCGCGTGCGCTCGCTGGTCCCCGACGGCGCATCGGTGGCAGGGGATGTGCGCGAGATCATCGAGCGGGTGCGCCTCGAGGGCGATGAGGCGATCGCCGACTACACGCGGCGCTTCGACACCGCCGGCGCCCGGCCGCGAGCGCTGCGCGTGCCGGCCGAGGAGCTCGACCAGGCGATCAAGGAGCTCCCCCTTGAGCTCGTGGCCGGGCTGCAGGTGGCCATCAAGAACGTCGCCCTCGTCGCCGAGGCCGGCGTCGGCGGGGACACCGCCGTGGAGCTTGCCCAGGGTCAGCGGGTCCTCCTGCGCGAGGTGCCGGTGCTCTCCGCCGCGGTGTATGTGCCCGGCGGCCGCGCCACCTACCCGAGCACCGTTGTGATGGGTGTGGTGATGGCCCGCTCCGCGGGCGTCGTCGATGTCGCCGTCTGCGCTCCCCCGGGCGTGAATGGACAGGTGGACCCTGTGATCCTCGGCACCTGCCGGCTGTGCGGCGTTCAGCGCGTTTACCGCATGGGCGGCGCGCAGGCGATCGCCGCCCTGGCCCACGGCACCGAGACGGTGCAGCCCGTCGACGTGATCGTCGGTCCCGGCAACCTGTACGTGCAGGAGGCCAAGCACCAGCTCTCGACGATCGTCGGGATCGACGGCTTCGCCGGCCCCAGCGACCTGCTCGTCGCGCTCGGAGAGGACGCCGACGAGCAGGACCTCCGGTTGGCCGCGCTCGACATGCTCGCCCAGGCCGAGCACGGCGAGGGCAGCCTCGTCGCCGCTGTCTCACACTCGCAAGCGGTCTGCGACGCGCTGCCCGCAACACTTCAAAAAATGGTCGTTGAAAGACCGACGGTCGGCGAAGCCGCCTTCGCCATCGTCCAGGTCAGCGGCCCGCGCGAGGCCATCGCGTTCGCCAACGCCTTCGCTCCAGAGCACCTGCAGCTGATCGGCGCGGACGTCGAGGCGCTCGCCCCGATCGTCCGTTCGGCCGGATGCCTGTTCGTGGGAGTCGAGAGCGCCACCGCGTTCGGCGACTACGTGGCCGGCTCCAACCACGTCCTGCCCACCTCCGGCGCCGCGCGCTTCGCCTCGACGCTCTCCCCGCGCCACTTCCGGCGCCGGATGGCCGAGGTCCGGATCGGCCGGGCCGCCGGTAAGCTCGCCGCCGCCGGCGCCCCGATCGCCCGCGCGGAGGGCTTTGACGTGCACGCCGAATCGATGGAGGCGCGCGTGCGCGAGAATGGGGATCGATGACCCGCACGGCCACCATCGAGCGCAGGACCGGCGAGACCGACGTGCGCCTGACGCTGACCCTCGAAGGGACCGGCGCCGGCGCCCGCGACACCGGCGTCGGCTTCCTCGACCACATGCTCGACCTGCTCGCTCGCCACGGCCGGATGGACCTCGACGCGAGCGTCAGCGGCGACCTGCAGACCGGCGCCCACCACACCGCCGAGGACACCGCGATCGTGCTCGGGCAGGCGCTCGACAGCGCGCTCGGCGACCGCACGGGCATCGCCCGCTACGGCTCGGCCACCGTGCCCATGGACGAGGCGCGGGCGAGCTGCGCGCTGGACATCTCCGGGCGGCCGTTCACGCTGTTCGAGGCCGAGCTGCCGCCCGGGGCCACCGGCGGCTTCGAGCACGAGCTGACCGAGGAGTTCTTCCGGGCGCTCGCCAACGCCGCCAAGCTCACCCTGCACCTGCGCGTCGAGTCGGGCACCAACGCCCACCACATGATCGAGGCGGCGTTCAAGGCGTTCGCCCGGGCGCTGCGCGAGGCGGTCGCGATCGACCCCACCGAGAGCGGGATACCGAGCACGAAGGGAACGCTGAGCCGATGAGCGCCCCCGCAACGCAGTCGCGCCTCACCGTCGAGGAGCCGGTCGAGATCGCCGTCGTCGACTACGGCATGGGCAACCGCCGCTCGGTCGAGAAGGCGCTCGAGCACATCGGCGCCCGCGCGAGCATCAGCAGCGACCCGGAGCAGTTGCGCCGCGCCGCCGGCCTGGTCGTCCCCGGCGTCGGCGCGTTCCCGCGCGCGATGGGACGGCTGCGCGAGCTCGGACTCGACGAGCTGCTGCGCGAGCGCGTGCGCTCCGGCACGCCCGTGCTCGGCGTCTGCCTGGGAATGCAGCTGGCCTTCGACTCCTCCACCGAGCTCGGCGGGGCGGGCGGCCTGGGGATCCTCGCCGGCGAGGTTCGCGCCCTGCAGGCCGCCCCCTTGAAGCTCCCCCACATCGGCTGGAACGAGGTCGACTTCAGACCCTCCGGCTCGCCGCTGGTCGAGGGCCTGCCCCAGCGCTGCGCCTTCTACCACGTCCACTCCTTCGCGCCGACCCCAACCGACGAGCAGGACGTGCTGGGCACCGCCGTCTATGGCGCGCCGTTCGTCAGCGCCGTGCAGCGCGGCTCCTTCTACGGCGTCCAGTTCCACCCCGAGAAGTCATCTCAGGACGGCCTGCGTCTGCTCGCCAACTTCGCCCGCATCTGCATCGCGGCCGACGCAGCCCTTCGGGCTGTCAGCCCCCCCGTCGCTCGGTGAGGCTCTACCCGGCGATCGACATCCTCGGCGGCAACGCCGTCCGCCTCGTCAAGGGCGACTTCGACGCCAAGAAGGTCTACGACGAGGACCCGCTGTCGGCCGCCCGCGGCTGGGTCGAAGCCGGCGCCGGGTACCTGCACGTGGTCGACCTCGACGGCGCCAAGGCAGGAGAACCGGTCAACCTAGATCAGCTTCGGCGTATCGCTAGCGAGTCGGGTGTCCCGGTGCAGTACGGCGGAGGGCTGCGCTCCGCCCGGGCGGTGGACGACGCGCTCGCGGCGGGCGCCGCCCGCGTGATCCTCGGCACCGTCGCGATGTTCGATCCTACCGTGCTCCGAGAGTGCCTGGCTACACACGGTCCCGAACGCATCCTCGTCGGCGTCGACGTGCGCGGGGGTGAGGTGGTGACGCATGGCTGGCTACAGGGGACCGACGTGCAGGCCCACGTAGCTTTTGACGCTCTCCGTGACCGCGGCGTGCGCAATTTCGTCTTCACGAACGTCGACCACGATGGCATGCTCGACGGTCCCAACCGCGACGAGGTCACGTCGGTGGCGACGGCGGCCGAGGGCGGCAGCGTGATCTTCTCCGGCGGCGTCGGCCGGCTCAGCGATCTCCAGGCGCTCGCCGACCTGCGCAACGAGCTTTCGCTCGACGCGCTCGCCGGCGTGATCGTCGGCACCGCCCTGTACGAGAAGCGCTTCACCGTCGCCGAAGCCAAGGCGACGCTCGCCTGATCGATCGGCAGGCCCCTGGGCGACTCGCGGTCGATCGGCAGGCCGAGCCGACGCCCACCCGATCGCTACCGTGGGCGGGTGCATTTCAAGCGCGTGATCCCCTGCCTGGACGTCGACGCCGGCCGCGTGGTCAAGGGCGTGGAATTCGTGGACATCCGCGACGCCGGCGACCCGGTCGAGCTGGCTGCCCACTACGACCGCGAGGGCGCCGATGAGGTGGTCTTCCTCGACATCACCGCCACCCACGAGAAGCGTGACACGATCGCCAGGCTGGCCCGCAGCGCGGCCGACGAGGTGTTCGTGCCGTTCACCATCGGCGGCGGCATCCGCTCGGTCCAAGACGCCCAGGCGGTGCTCGACGCGGGCGCCGACAAGGTGTCGGTCAACTCGGCCGCGCTCGAACGCCCGCAGCTGCTCGACGATCTGGCCGGCGTGTTCGGCGCCCAGTGTGTCGTGCTCGCGATCGACGCACGGGCTCGGCGAGCGCCGGTTGGTCGTCCTGCGGAGCCTCCCTATCACCGTGGCGATACACCGCTCGCAAATGGGCAGAGCGTCCCCCCCCAGGCGCACGGCCCAGGCGGCTGGCAGGCATATCTCGCGGGCGGTCGCACGCCCACTGGCCGCGACGTGGTCCAGTGGGCCGGCGAGGCCGTGCAGCGGGGAGCCGGGGAGATCCTGCTGACGAGCATGGACCGCGACGGCACCAGCCACGGCTATGATCTGGCGCTGACCACCGCCGTGAGCGAGGCCGTGAGCGTGCCCGTGATCGCCTCGGGTGGCGCGGGCGAGCTCGAGCACCTCGTTCAGGCGCTCCAGGCGGGCGCCGACGCCGTCCTGTGCGCCTCCATCTTCCACTACGGGCGCCACTCGGTCGCCGAGGCCAAGGCCCATCTGGCAGCGGCGGGGATACCGGTTCGCGTCGGCTGATGGACCGGGGGGGGGTGCTCGACGCGCTGCAGGGACAGCCGGGAGGCCCGGAGCTGCTGCGGCTGGGCCGGGAGAGGGGAGAGGAGATCATGCTCGTCGGGGGCGCCGTGCGCGACCTGATGCTCGGCCGGGCGCCCAGGGAGCTCGACGTGGTGCTCGCCGGCGACGCCGGTGCGCTCGCCGAGGAGCTCGCCTCCCTGCTCGCCGGCGCGGCGGTCGGTGTCGAGGACGCGCCGCGTCCGACCGCCACCGTCCACGAGCGCTTCGGCACGGCCGTCGTCTCCTGGGAGGGCGGCCGGGTAGACATCGCCCAGCGGCGCGCCGAGTCCTATCCGGCGCCCGGGGCGCTGCCGCGGGTGCGCCCGGGGACGAGCGAGGAGGACCTCCGCCGCCGGGACTTCACGATCAACGCGATCGCCGTCCCGCTCGACGGCACGCGGCCGGCCCGTCCGCTCGCCGTCGAGCACGCGCTCGAGGATCTCTCCGCCGGACGGCTGCGAGCTCTGCATGACCGCAGCTTCCTCGACGACCCCACGCGTTTGCTCCGCCTCGCCCGCTACAGCGCCCGTCTGGGCTTTCGCCCGGAGGATCGGACCGCCGAGCTGGCCGCTGAGGCGCTCGCCGCCGGCGCCCTGGCCACGGTCTCCGGCGCGCGTGTCGGGGCCGAGTTGCGCCTGGCGCTCGCCGAGGCCGATCCGGTGGCCCCGCTCGACGCCATCGGCGAGCTGGGCGTCCTCTCGGCGCTCCATCCGAGGCTTCGCTTCGACGAGCGCCTGGCGCGGCGTGCGCTGGCCCTGCTCCCGGCCGACGGGCGGAGAGACCTGCTGCTGACGGCCTCGCTGTTGATTCCTCTGGCGGTCGATCCGGACGAGGATCCCGAGCCGGTCATCTTCGAGCTCCTGGATGGCCTGGAGTTCCCGGCCGGCGAGCGCGAACGAGCGATGCGCAGCGCCCTCGTGGCTCCCTCGCTGGTCAGGGAGATGGCGCTCGCCGCCCGACCCTCGGAGCTGTACGAGGCGCTGTCCGCCCACACGCTCGAGGCGGTCGCGCTCGGGGGAGCGCTGGGCGAGGAGGTCACCGGCGGCGGCGACGAGGCCGAGCAGTGGTTCGAGCGCCTGCGCCACGTGCGCCTGGATATCACCGGCGATGACCTGATCGCCGCGGGCATCCCGCCGGGGCCGCAGATCGGCGAGCGTCTCGCGCGGGCGCTCGCCCGCAAGCTCGACGGCGAGCTCGGCGCCGGAGGCGAGGCCGAGCTGCGCGCCGCGCTGGAGCCGATCGGATGACCGGCGCCGGCCGCTCACGAGTCGACCGCCGGCAGGGCGGCCGGCACGTGCCGCTGCCAGGCGGCGGCCGGGCGCTGTTCACCGATCGCTCGCACGGCAACATGTCGAGCGTGGGCGGTCAGGGCGCCGAGCATGGGAACCGCGCCCGTGAGCGGCTGCGCGAGCTGATCGGCGTGGATCGGCTCGCCCGCGGACACCAGGTGCACGGCAGCGTCGTGCGGCGGATCACGGTCATGCCCGGTGATCACCGCGCCGGCACGGCCGGCATCCCGGCGGGCGGCGGCCAGGGTGACCTCGATGAGCACTCCGACGGCCAGGCCACCGCCCTGCACGGCGTGGGGACGATGGTGCTGAGCGCCGACTGTCTGCCGGTCGCGCTCGGTTGCGCGGGCGCGGTCGCGATGCTCCACGCGGGCTGGCGCGGGCTTGCCGCGGGCGTGCTCGAGGAGGGGGTGCGGGCGCTGGGCGAGCTGGGGCAGGAGGATGAGATCGTGGCCGTCGTCGGCCCCGGCGCGGGGGTCTGCTGCTATGAGGTCGGCCCGGAGGTGCACGAGGCGTTCGGCGGCGCCCATGGCCAGGACGGGCGCATCGACCTGCGGGCGATCGCCCACGATCGGCTGCTCGCGGCGGGCGTGGCGCGTGTGTCCGACGTGCCGGCGTGCACGATCTGCGACCGGCGGTTCTTCTCCCACCGGCGCGAAGGCGCTCGCGCGGGGCGCCAGGCCGGGGTGGCATGGTTGAGCTGATCGCCGGGCTGCGGGCGGAGGTCGTGCGCGCCAACCTCGACCGCGTCCACGCGGAGATCGCGGCCGCAGGCGCCCGCTCGACGGTCGATCGACAGACGGGTGGCCGTGGCCCGGTCGAGGTGCTGGCGGCGACCAAGTACGTGGCGAGCGAGGACCTGCCTGCGCTCGCGCAGGCAGGCGTGCGCCTGGTCGGCGAGAATCGCGCCCAGGACCTCCAGCAGAAGGCGGCCGCCCACGGGCCGCTGTTCGAGTGGGACTTCATCGGCCGGCTGCAGAGCCGGCGGGTGCGCCTGATCGTGCCGCACGTGCGCCTGATCCACTCGGTGGCCTCCGACTCGGCGCTGCGCGAGCTGGAGCGTCATCGCGACCTGGCCCGCCCGGACCTGCGCATCCTGATCGAGGTCAACGTGGCCGCAGAGCCGGGCAAGGCGGGCATCGCCCCCGCGCATCTGGACGCGTTCATCGCCGGCTCGACACTGCCGGTCGCCGGGTTGATGACCATGCCGCCGCAATCACCCGACCCCCAGGAGAGTCGTCCCTGGTTTGCCGCATTGCGCGCTCTGGCGGACGAGCGCGGCCTCGAGCACCTGTCGATGGGCACATCCCAGGACTACGTCGTGGCCGTCGAAGAGGGCGCCACGATCGTGCGCATCGGCACGAAGCTGTACCATCCGGAACCCTGGCGACCGGACTCCGCGGGCTGTGAATGACTAGCATCAGCAGGGAAACCGGTTCGCCGGGCGAACACGCACATACACCGATGGCTTTCCGCGACTCCTGGCACAGCGCGCTCGTTTACTTCGGCCTCGCCGAGGAGTACCACGACGACTACGACGAGGACGTCCCGCCGGAGGCCGAGATCGAGGACCGCTACCGCGAGCGTCCGAACGTCCGCCGCCTGCGCCGCCGCCGTGACGAGTTCGACGACATCTACCCCGAGGACGACGGGGAGGCCGCACCTGCGCCGCGCGGCGGGCGGGCACGCTCGGCGACCGTGCTCAAGCCGGTGGGCAGTCGCGGCAACGGCGACGTGCAGGTCCACCTGGTCGTTCCCAAGTCCTTCAACGACGCCCAGCAGATAGCAGACAAGTTCAAGGACTCGATCCCCGTGATCCTCAACCTCCAGGGCTCGGAAACCGACCTGTCAAAGCGCCTGATCGACTTCGCCTCAGGGCTCACCTACGCCCTGAACGGCGGCATGCAGAGGATCGCCGACAAGGTGTTCATGCTCACCCCGCGCAACGTCGAGATCTCCGCCGAGGAGCGCGCGAGACTCATCGAGAAGGGCTTCTTCAATCAGTCCTGAGGCCGACCGGTAGCCTGCATCGTCAATGCAAGTCGGTCTGATCGGTTGCGGCAACATGGCCCGTGCGCTGGCGCGGGGATGGGGTCGGCCGCTGCTGTGCGCCGACCCGATCGCCGAGCGCGCCCGCGACGTGGCCGCCGAGGTTGGGGGCGAGGCGCTGGCGAGCAACGCCGAGGTCGCCGAGCGTGCCGACCTCGTGGTGCTCTGCCACAAGCCCGCCCAGCTTGACGCGGTGGCACGGGAGCTCGCGCCGCATCCGGCTGCCGTCGCCTCGATCCTCGCGGCGACCCCGCTCGACGCGCTCCGCCAGGCCTATCCCGGCAGGGCGGTCTATCGCTTCATCCCCTCGCTGCCCGTCGAGGTGCGTCAGGGTGCGGTCGTGCAGGCCGCCGGGCCCGAGCAGGACCCGGCGCTGGACAGCGCCGTGGGCGGGCTGTTCGCCGAGCTGGGCGCGCTGGTGGTGCTCGACGACGGCCTCCTCGACGTGGCCATGGGCCTGATGTCCTGCGCTCCGGCGTATGTCGCCCTCGTCGCCGAGGCGCAGGTCGACGCGGGCGTGCGCAGGGGCATTCCCGCCGCCCAGGGAGCCGAGCTGGTCGTACAGACGCTCGCCGGCACCGCCGAGTTGCTGCGCCGGCGCGCCTACGACACTGTGGCGGTGCGGCGCGAGGTCAGCTCCCCGGGAGGCCTGACCGCGCGGGGGGTGGACGCGCTGGAGCGCGCCGGCCTGCGCGCCGCGTTCAGCGACGCGCTGGACGCGGTCCTCGGAGACGCCCGCCCATGATCCTCGCCAGCGCCCGCACGCAGATCGCGGACTTCCTCTCGACGCTGATCTACGTGTACACGCTGTTGATCATCCTCTACATCGTCATCAACCTGCTGTTCTCGGTCGGCGTGCGCCCGCCCTACTCACGTGCCACGGATGTCGTGCTCGGCTTCCTGCGGGACATCTGCGAGCCCTTCCTGCGGCTCTTTCGCCGCCTGATCCCCTCGTTCGGCGGGTTCGACTTCAGCCCGATCCTGGCGATCTTCACCCTCTCGATCATCAACAACCTGGTGGTCGAACACATAATCCACGGCTGAGCGGGCGGATGCGCGCCTGGCTGCTGGCCCTCGCCGTCGTTCTCGCGGTCCTCGGGCTCGACCAGCTCAGCAAGAGCGCCGTCAGGCATTCGATCCTCCCGGGAGAACAACGCAAGCTGCTGCCCGGCTTGCAGCTCGTCGACACGCGCAACCACGGCGTGGCCTTCGGGCTCTTTCCCGGAAGCCACGCCGGCATCACGATCCTCATCGCGCTCGCCGTCCTGGCCCTGCTGGTGTACTTCGCGCTCCACTCCGCCCAGCGCCTGATCTGGCTGCCGACCGGCATGCTCGTGGGCGGGGCGCTCGGCAACATCCTGGACCGCCTGCGCGACGGCGCGGTGACCGACTTCATCAAGCTGCCCCTCGGCTGGCCCCCGTTCAACCTGGCCGACAGCTCGATCACGCTGGGGATCCTGATCCTGTTCCTGCTGCTCGACCGGTCGCGCCGCACCGATCCATGAGCGCCGGCCAGCCCGCCGGCGCGCCCTTCACGATCGCCTTCCAGGACGAGCACCTGATCGTGATCGACAAGGCGCCCGGCGTGGTCGTGCACCCGGCGCGGGGTCACCGCGAGGACACGCTCGCGCAGCTGCTGGCCCCACTGCTGGCGGGCGGAGAGGCGGAGCGCGCCGGGATCGTGCACCGCCTGGACCGCGACACCTCGGGTCTGCTCGTGGTGGCACGCTCGGATGAGGCTCACCGCCGGCTGCAGGCAGCCCTGGCGGCCAGGCTGATCGAACGCGAGTACCTCGCGCTGGTCGAGGGTCGCCCGCCCGCGCGCACGGGGACGATCGAGGCGCCGATCGGGCGCGACCCGCGCGTGCGCACGCGCATGGCCGTCGGCGGCTCGGCTCCGAGGGAGGCCCGCACGCACTTCACGCTCGAGCGGGCGCTCGTTGGCACGACGCTCCTGCGCCTGCGCCTGGAGACCGGGCGCACGCACCAGATCCGTGTGCACCTGCGGGCGATCGGCCACCCCGTGGCCGGCGATCCCGAGTACGGCACCGCGGGCCTGCTGGGCCTCGAGCGCCAGTTCCTGCACGCCACCCGTCTGTCATTCGACCATCCACTCGGCGGTGAGCGCATCGACGTCGGCTCGCCGCTCCCCGCCGATCTCCGGGACGCGCTGGCCCGAGCCGAACGGCTATCCTGACATCCAAACCGGAACTTCGACCCGTGCGGTGACGGATCGCGGCCCTGCCCGAGGACGACGCCACAGGCGCTGCCCTCGGGTCCGCTCCGTTCGCGCGGAACTTCTACAACGTACATACACAAGGGAGTAGCCCGTGGCCGACGTCGGCATTGCGGAGCTGCTGGAGGCCGGCGTCCACTTCGGCCACCAGACGCGCCGCTGGAACCCCAAGATGCGCCGCTTCATCCATGGTGAGCGCGGCGGCATCTACATCATCGATCTCCTCAAGACCTCCTCGGCGCTCGTCCAGGCGCAGGAGTTCGCCAGCGCGCTCGCCCATCGTGGCGGCACAGTCCTGTTCGTCGGTACCAAGAAGCAGGCCCGGGACACCGTGCGCGAGGTCGCCGAGGCGGCCGACATGCCGTTCGTCAACCACCGCTGGCTCGGTGGTCTGCTGACCAACTTCCAGACGATCAACCAGCGGATCCGCCGGTTGCACGACCTCGAACGCTTCGAGGCCGAGGGCCAGCTCGCGCTGCTGCCCACCCGCGAGCGGATGGCCGCCCAGGCCGACCTGGAGAAGCTGCGGGCGAACCTCGGCGGCGTCAAGAACATGCAGCGGGTGCCCGACGCGATGTTCGTCATCGACTTGAAGACCGAGGAGATCGCCGTCAAAGAGGCTCGCCGCCTGCGCATCCCGATCATCGGCCTGGTCGACACCAACTGCGACCCCGACGGGATCGACTTCGTGATCCCCGGCAACGACGACGCGATCCGCTCGTGCTCCCTGATCACCCAGGCGATCGGTCAGGTGGTCTCGGAGGGGCGCTCGATCTTCCGCGCCGAGGAGGAACGCGCGCGCAACGAGGCCGAAGAGAAAGCGCGCGTCGAGGCCGAGGCCCGTGCGCGCCGCGAAGCCGAGGAACAGGCCAAGCGGGAGGCCGAGGAACAGGCCAAGAAAGACGCCGAGGAGAGCGCTGCCCGCGAGGCGGCCGCCCGCGCGGCAGCCGCCGCAGCTCAGGCGCCTGCCACACCACCGGCAGCTCAGGGGCCGGTGCCGACACCGACACCGCCCGCCCTTGCCGCGACGCCCGTGCCCGCCGCGCCACCAGTGGCCCCACCCCCAGCCGAGCCCGCTCAGGAGCCGGTGGTTGCCGTGCCGGAGCCCGTCGCTGAGGCCGCCGAGACTTCGGCGCCTGCGGCCGAGGCCGCCCAGACCCCGGCGCCAGCCGAACCCGCCGAACCCGAGACGAAGGCCGAGGAGACGCCCGCCGAGGCGCCCGCCGAGCCCGAGGCGAAGGCTGCGGAGGCGCCCGCCGAGCCCGAGGCCAACGCCGAGGAGACGCAGGAGGGGAGCGTCGAGGATGCCCAGGCGTCAGAGACGACAGACCAAGCGAACGCGGAGACGAGCTCACCATGAACACGGTCGAGATCGCAGCGAAAGACGTAAAGGCCCTGCGCGAGCGGACGGGCGCGGGGATGATGGACTGCAAGAAAGCCCTCACCGAGGCCCAGGGGAACATCGAGAAGGCGATCGAGATCCTGCGGGTCAAGCAGGGAAAGAAGATCCAGGATCTCGGCGAGCGCGCGGCCACTGAGGGCACGGTGCAGGCCTACGTGCACGCCGGCTCCAAGGTCGGCGTGCTGATCGAGGTCGACTGCAACACCGATTTCGTCGCCAAGAACGATGACTTCGTGACCTTCGCGCGTGAGGTTGCGATGCAGATCGCCGCCACCCCGACGGTCAAATACGTCAGCCGCGAGGACGTCCCAGCCGAGCAGCGCAACACAGAGGCGCGCATCTACGAGCAGGAGGCGGCGGACAAGCCCGAGAACGTGCGGGAGAAAATCGTCTCGGGCAAGCTCGACTCGTGGCTGGCCACGATCGTCCTGCTCGAGCAGGAGATGCACAACCCGAAGTTCGAGGGCAAGACAGTCCAGCAGCTACGTGACGAGCTGACCGCCACCACCGGTGAGAACGTCGTCATACGCCGCTTTGCCCGCTTCGCCATCGGCCAGTAGCCGGTGCGGCGGGTATAGGCTCTTCCGACTGATGGCCCCTGCCTTCAAACGCATCCTGCTGAAGCTCTCCGGCGAGGCGCTGATGGGCGATCTCGACTACGGGACCGACCCGGAGCGCGTGGTGGCGGTCGCGCGGCAGCTGACCGCGGTGCGCGACCAGGGTGTGCAGGTCGCGATCGTGGTCGGCGCCGGGAACATCTACCGTGGCATGAAGGGCGCCGCCGCGGGCATGGACCGGGCGACCGCCGACTACATGGGGATGCTCGCCACCGTGCTCAACGCCCTGCCGCTGCAGGACGCGCTCGAGAAGATGGACACCGACACCCGCGTGCAGTCGGCGCTCGGTGTGGCCGAGGTGGCCGAGCCCTACATCCGCCGCCGCGCGATGCGCCACCTGGAGAAGGGGCGGGTGGTGATCTTCGCGGCCGGCACCGGCAACCCGTTCTTTACGACCGACACCGCCGCTGCGCTGCGGGCGGCCGAGATCCACGCGGAGATCATCCTGATGGCCAAGAACGGCGTGCAAGGCGTCTACACGGCCGATCCCGCGATCGACCCGAGCGCCAGGTTCATCCCGCAGATCACGCACATGGAGGCGATCGAGCGTCGCCTGCGGGTGATGGACTCAACGGCCCTGGCGCTGTGCATGGACAACGGCATGCCGCTGAATGTGTTCAACATGGACGACGACACGAGCCTTGCGCGGATAATCTCAGGCGAGCGCGTCGGAACGCTCGTCACAACCTCCGGAGGAGATGGCGATGGCGGCTGAGGGCCTGATCGACGAACTGCTGAAGGATGCGGCCGAGCGGATGGTCAAGTCGGTCGAGTCCGCGCACCACGAGTTCTCGACCGTGCGCACCGGTCGGGCGAGCCCGTCGCTGCTGGATCGCGTGCTCGTCGACTACTACGGCGCGTCCACGCCCCTGAACCAGCTGGCCACGATCTCGGTGCCCGAAGCCCGGCTGGTCACCGTCCAGGCCTACGACAAGTCCTCGATCAAGGCGATCGAGAAGGCGATCAACGAGTCCGACGTGGGCCTGAACCCGTCCAACGACGGCAACCTCATACGCCTCGTGGTCCCCGAGCTGACCGAAGAGCGCCGCCGCGAGCTGGTCAAGGTCGTGCGCAACCTGGCCGAGGACGGGCGCGTGGCGATCCGCAACGTGCGCCGGGACACGATGCAGCAGCTGCGCGAGCTGAAGGCCGAAGGCGAGGCCTCCTCCGACGACGAGCACCGCGCCGAGGTGGAGCTGCAGAAGCTCACCGACGGGCGCATCGGAGATCTGGACAGTGGCCTGAAGGCCAAGGAAGAGGAGATCCTCGCAGTCTGATGCCCGCCGCCGGGGAACCCGTCGCGGCGCGGTACGTGGCGATCATCACCGACGGCAACGGCCGCTGGGCGCGCGCACACGGCCTGCCGGTGAACGACGGTCACAGCGCGGGGGCGGACACCGTCAAGGCGCGGCTGCGCGACGCGGCCGAGCTGGGCATCGAAGAGCTCACCGTGTACTCGTTCTCGACCGAGAACTGGTCGCGCCCGGTCGAGGAGGTGCAGGGACTGATGGAGATGTTCTCCCGGCGGATCGCCGGCGAGACCCCGGAGCTCCACAGCGAGGGCGTGCGCATGCGCTTCATCGGCCGCCGCGAGGGCATCAGCGAGCAGCTGCGCACGCAGATGAGCTGGGCGGAATCGCTGACCGAGGAGAACCGGCGGATCACCCTGTTCGTGGCCTTCAACTACGGCGGGCGCGCGGAGATCCTCGACGCGGCCCGCCGCTATGAGGGAACCACCGAGGAGGAGTTCCGTGCGTGCCTGTACGCGCCGGAGATGCACGATCCCGATCTGATCATCCGCACGAGCGGCGAGCGGCGCCTGTCCAACTACCTGTTGTGGCAGTCGGCCTACTCGGAGCTGGTGTTCCGCGAGGAGCTGTGGCCGGACTTCACCCGCGAGGCCCTCGAGCAGTCGCTGGCCGAGTACGCCGAGCGCAGGCGCCGCTTCGGCGGACGATGATGGCCCGACGGGGCGGTGGCCGCGAAGGGCGCTCGGAGCTCGGCGCGCGCACGCTGGCCGCGATCCCGGCGCTCGCCGTCGCGCTGTTTCTGGTGATCGAGGGGGGTCTGGTGTTCGCCCTCGGGCTGTTCGCCCTGGGGTGCGTGTGCATGCACGAGCTTTACTCGATGTACGCGCGGGCGCGACCCGCGCGCCTGGCCGGCTTCCTGGCGCTGGGCGGCCTGCTGCTGGCCGCGCTCTACGGCGACCAGTTCCAGGTGCTGCTCGTGGCCGTGGCCGCGGTGCCGGTGCTGTTCGCGCTGACCCTGCTGGGCCCCAGGCCGAGCGTGGGGGGGATGGCGGTCACGCTGCTCGGCATCTACTGGATCGGGTTTGCGCTCGCTCACGCGGTGCTCCTGCGCGGCCTGCCCCACGGCCTGGGGATCGTCATCGACGTGCTGGTCGGCGTGTTCCTCGGCGACACCGGCGCCTATCTCGGGGGGAGCGTGTTCGGCCGGCGCCCGCTCGCGCCGAGCATCTCGCCCAACAAGACCGTCGAGGGCCTGGCGATCGGGATGCTGTGCTCGATCCTGGGCGTGTGGATCGCCGGGCGCTACCAGGAATGGCTGCCGGGCACCCACGCGCTCGTGCTCGGGCTCGGCGTCGCCCTGGCCGCGCCGATCGGCGACCTGTTCGAGTCCTTCGTCAAGCGCGAGGCCTCAACCAAGGACTCCGGCGGCCTGTTCGGCCCCCACGGCGGCGCTCTCGACCGTCTGGACGCGGTCCTGTTCGCGGCCGTCGTCGGGTACTACATCTGGGCGGCGTACGTCTGAGGCCTGCGACCACAGGCCGACCGTACGTATGATCGGCGCATGCGCAGGCGCCTGCTGATCCTCGGCTCGACCGGCTCGATCGGCACGCAGGCCCTCGACGTGTGCGCGGGCAGCGAGGAGCTCGAGCTCGTCGGTCTCTCGGCCGAGCGCTCCTGGGAGGAGCTCGTCGAACAGGCGCGCGCAACGGGCGTCTCCCGGATCGCGCTCGCCGACGAGCACGCGGCGGCGCGGGCCTCGGAGGCGTGGACCGACGGGCAGGTCCTCGGCGGCGCCGAGGGACTCGTCCAGCTCGTGGTCGAGTCCGGCGCGGAGCTCGTGCTCAACGCCCTCGTCGGTTCCGCCGGCCTCGGGCCGACCGTGGCCGCCCTCGGCGAGGGCATCGATCTGGCGCTCGCCAACAAGGAGTCGCTGGTCGTGGGCGGCGAGCTGGTGAGCGCTCTGGCCGAGGCCACCGGCGCCCGGATCGTGCCCGTGGACTCCGAGCACACGGCCCTGCACCAGCTGCTCGCCGGGCAGCCGCCGGGAGCGGTGCAGCGCCTGACGATCACCGCCAGCGGCGGCCCCTTCCGCGGGCGCCGGCGCGAGGAGCTTCAGGAGGTTACGGTCGAGCAGGCGCTTGCCCATCCCACGTGGACGATGGGCGGGAAGATCACGATCGACTCGGCCACGCTGATGAACAAGGGCCTCGAGCTGATGGAGGCCCACCACCTGTTCGGCACTCCCTACGAGCGGATCGACGTGGTCGTCCATCCGCAGTCGCTCGTCCACGGCCTGGTGCAGCTGGCCGACGGGGCGATGCTCGCCCATCTCGGTCCGCCGGACATGCGGATCGCGATCTCCTACGCCCTGCACGGGGGCGAGAGCGTGCCCCTGGGGATCGAGCCGCTCGACCTCCAGGCGGTCGGTGAGCTGAGCTTCGAGGCGGTCGACCTCGACGCCTTCCCCTGCCTGCGACTGGCCGGCGAAGCCGCGCGCGAGGGGGGCACCGCGCCGTGCGTGCTCAACGCCTCCAACGAGATCGCCGTCCACGCGTTCCTGGCCGGGCGGCTGCGCTTCCTGGAGATCCCAGCGGTGATCGAGCGCACGCTCTCGGGGCTGGGCAGCGAGCCGGTGCTCTCCTTCGAGTCGCTCTACGAGGCCGACCGGCGGGCGCGGGTGCTCGCGGGGGAGGCTGTCAGACTGAGCCCGTGAGCTGGGTCCTGACAATCCTCGGAATCGTCCTCTTGATCGTCCTGCACGAGCTCGGTCACTTCACCGTCGCCAAGGCCGTCGGCATGCGCGTCGAGCGCTTCTCGCTGTTCTTCCCGCCGACCCTGTTTCGCGTGCGGCGCGGGGAGACCGAGTATGCGATCGGCGCGATCCCCGCGGGCGGCTACGTGAAGATCACGGGCATGAACCCCGAGGAGATCGGGGACCTCGACCCGGAGGTGGCAAGGCGCGCCTACTACACCCAGGCGCCGTGGAAGCGGATCGTCGTGATCCTGGCGGGGCCGGGCGTGAACATCGCGATCGCCTTCCTGCTGTTCTGGGCCGTCCTCTTCAGCGGGAACCTCAACGGGGCGCTCGCCCTCGGCAACCTCGACCCGTCGGTTCAGACGATCGTGACGAACGCTTCGGTGTTGGCCGTCGAAAAAAACAAGCCGGCCGGCGGCGTCCTGCGCCCTGGCGACAAGATCCTCGCAGTCGACGGACAAGCCGCCACGATCGGATCGGCGAGACGGCGGATCACCGCTCACCGCTGCGCCGGCAAGCTCGTCGACGGCTGTCGGGCGGCCACGCCCGTGCAGCTGACCCTCGAGCGCTCCGGCCATGTGATCCGGCGGTCGGTCTTCCCTCGCTACAACGCGGAAGCCAAGCGCATGCTCATCGGCTTCGCCTTCGGCGCTCCCAAGCCGTTCGGCCCGCTGGCCGCCGCCGGGGCCTCGGTCAGCGAGATGTGGCACGTCACCACCCAGACCCTCACCGGCTTCCTCCACGCGCTCACCAGCTCGAAGGTCCGCAAACAGGTCTCGAGCATCGTGGGCATAACCCAGGACGCCCATGAAACGGTCGTCGCGGGGGCCGGCTACGCGCTGGTGTTCCTCGGCTTCCTCTCGCTGATCCTCGCGGTCATCAACCTCTTCCCGTTCCTGCCGCTCGACGGTGGGCACGTGATGTGGTCGCTCGCCGAGAAGCTCCGGGGGCGCCGGGTCTCCCTCGCCACGATGTACCGCTTCAGCTCGGTCGGCATCCTGCTGCTGCTGTTCCTCGTGATAAACGGCGTCAGCAACGACATCAGCCGTCTGACCGGTTGACGCACACCCAGCTCTTGACCAGCGGCCCGAGGCGCTCGCCCAGCGCGGGGGCACCGAACAACTCCTCCATCTCGGCCCGGCGCAGCAGCGAGATCTCCTCCCAGCCTCCCGCGGCCCCCAGGCGCCAGTAGGGCCTGCGCAGCGCTGGCGGGAGCCAGTGCGCCGCCGGCAGCAGCGCGTGCGGCTCGACCGGGAACGAGAAGGCGGGGGTCTGCACGAACCAGCCCCTGCCCACGCGGCGGATCTCCGCGGCGAACGCCGTCCGGCGCGCTCGCGGGACGTGCTCGATCACGCTCGAGCAGTACACGAGGTCGAACTCGCGATCGGCGAACGGCAGCCCGGCGGCCGCGTCCGCGCGGACGAACGGCCCCGGGTAGTCGGGGCGCTCGGCGAGGTCGACGCCGGTTATGTCCAGATCGGGCTCGAGCGCGCGCAGGCCGATCCGCCCGCAGCCGACGTCGAGCACCCGCGCGCCCTCGACCAGCCGCGTGAGCACGAAGAAGCGCGCGTGGCGGCGTGCGCGTGCGCGGACGGCCAGGGGAGAGGCGATCCGAGCGAGCGGGCCGTGCGCCGTGGCGTAGACGTCGGGCATCGTAGAATCAGCCTATGGCCTCCAAGCACCAGATCCACGTCGGCTCCGTTCCCATCGGAGCAGGGGCGCCCGTGGCGGTGCAGACGATGACCAAGACCGAGACCGCGAACCTGACGGCGACGATGGACCAGATCAGGACGGTCGCCGAGGCCGGCGCGGACATCGTGCGCGTGGCCGTCCCCCGCGAGCAGGACGTCGAGGCGCTCAAGACGATCGTCGCGTCCTCGCCGATCCCGATCATCGCCGACATCCACTTCAACCACACGCTCGCGCTGAAGGCGATCGAGGCGGGCGCCCACTGCGTGCGCCTGAACCCCGGGAACATCGGCGGCCCGGAGAAGGTCGCCGAGGTCATCGCCCTGGCCAAGCAGCGCGGCACGCCGCTGCGCGTCGGCGTCAACTCGGGCTCGCTGCCCAAGCACCTGCGCCAGCTCGAGTACGACAACCCCGTCGAGGCGCTCGTCACCGCCGCGATCGAGACGGTGGCGCTGATGGAGAGCCTCGACTTCGAGAACTTCAAGGTCTCGATGAAGTCGACCTCCGTGCCGAACACGATCGCCTCCAACCGCATGCTCGCGGAGAAGATCCCCTACCCGCTGCACCTCGGCGTCACCGAGGCCGGCACCAAGTGGTCGGGCTCGCTGAAGTCGGCCGTCGGGCTCGGCACCCTGCTCGCCGACGGCATCGGCGACACGATCAGGATCTCGCTGTCGACCTTCCACGCCGAGGAGGAGGTCAAGGTCGCCTGGGAGATCCTCAAGGCGCTCAAGCTGCGCGAGCGCGGGCCCGACCTGATCGCCTGCCCCACCTGCGGGCGGCTGCAGTTCGACATGGACACCGTCGTCGCCGAGGTCGAGCGGCGCCTGGAAGCCTACGAGGACCCGATCGAGGTCTCGGTGCTCGGCTGCGCGGTCAACGGGATCGGCGAGGCGCGCCACGCCGACTTCGGGATCACCGGGGCCAAGGACATGGGCATGATCTACTCCAAGGGCGAGCCGCTCAAGAAGGTGCCCACCGACCAGCTCGTCGAGGAGCTCTTCAAGGAGATCGACCGCTACTACGCCGCCGGCAAGACGGTCCAGCGCGACGAGCACGAGGCGGCCGCGGCGCGCGCCTGGCTCGCCGCGAACGAGGACGCGACCGCCATGACCCCCGAGCGGATCGCCGCGCTCGAAGCTGCCGCGGCAAAGCAGGACGCGAGCGCCGGCGCGGTGCTCGCGTCGATGCTCAGCGGCGCCAACCCGGTTGCGCCGGCCGCGGCCGGCCCCGCCATCGACGAGGCCGTATCGCCCGTGGCCGGTCGACGCTTTACGCGCTGAAGCGCTCGGCCACCTTGCCCCAGTCGACCACGTTCCACCAGGCGTCGATGTAGTCCGGGCGGCGATTCTGGTACTTCAGGTAGTAGGAGTGCTCCCAGACGTCGACGCCGAGCAGCGGCGTCTTGCCCGCCGAGAGGGGGCTGTCCTGGTTGGGCGTGCCGAGGATCGCGAGGCTCGAGCCGTCGCGCACGAGCCATGACCAGCCCGAGCCGAACTGGTTGACACCCGTTTCCTTCAGCTTGGTCTTGAAGTCATCGAAGGAGCCGAAGGCGCCGTCGATCGCCGCTGCGAGCTCGCCGCCTGGTACGCCGCCCCCGCCCGCGCTCATGCTCTCCCAGAAGAGGCTGTGGTTGTAGTGGCCGCCTCCGTTGTTGCGCACGGCCGTGCGCTTGTCCTCGGGCACCTTGCCGAGGTCGGCCAGCACGTCCTCGATCGGCGTGTCGGCGAGCGGCGTGCCCGCAAGGGCGGCGTTGGCCTTATCGACGTAGGCCTGGTGGTGCTTGTCATGGTGGAATTCCATGGTCGCCTTGTCGATGTGTGGCTCGAGCGCGTCGTATGCGTAGGGGAGCGGCGGGACGGTGTAGGCCATGAGGGCTCCTTGTCGAAGTTCGGGTCGCTGGTCAGCGGATGAGAGCTGTTCTATCAAAGGCCCCATATGCTCTGGTTATGGATGGGATTCCCACTCGCCCGAACACCCGCCCCGCCGGCCGTCCCGGGCGCCCTGCGGCCGCCACCCGGGAGGACGTGCTGGGGCTCGCGATCGAACGCTTCCTCGAGGGGGAGCGCGTGGACATGCAGGGGATCGCCAGGGAGCTCGGCCTGGCCCGGGCCACGATGCACCGCTGGTTTGGAACGCGCGAGGAGCTGCTCGGCGAAATGCTCGCCGAGCTCGCCGAGCGCAGGCTGGCGTTGATCCGCAGCGAGTCGACGGGCACGGGCGCCCGGGGGCTGCTGGAGTGCTTCGACCGCTTCAACCGCAACCTCGCGGCCACCAAGGGGCTCGGCGTGTGGGTGGCCCAGGAGCAGGAGCGCGCGCTGCGGATCCTGACCTCGAGCGGAGGACTCGTGCAGCCGCGGGTGGTGGCGCTGGTGCAGGAGATGATCGAGACCGAGATCGAGGCCGGCAGGTTCGCCACGCCGATCGCACCTGCCACGCTCGCCTACGCGATCGTCCGCCTGGGCGAGTCGTTTCTCTACAACGACGCGAGGTTCGGGCTGCGCGGGGACACCGAGCGCCTGCGCGAGGTCGAGGCCGCCCTGCTCGGGACCGGTTGAGCCGATGCCCCGCCTCTCCGAGTATCTGCTGCCAACCGAGAAGCAGCCGCCGGCGGACGCGGAGGCGATCTCGCACAAGCTGATGGTCCGCGCGGGGCTGATCCGCCAGATGGGCGCCGGAATGTGGACGTGGCTGCCCGCCGGCTGGCGCGTGCACCAGCGCGTCGTGGCGATCGTCCGCGAGGAGATGGACGAAATCGGCGCCCAGGAGATGCTCATGCCGGTGCTCCAGCCGGCCGAGCCGTGGCGCAAGACGGGCAGGATCGAGATCGACGAGCTGTTCAAGCTGACCGATCGCAAGGGCTCGGAGCTGGTGCTCGCGATGACCCACGAGGAGGCGGTCACCTTTCACGTCGCCCAGGCCGTGCGTTCCTATCGCGACCTGCCGCTGATCGTCTACCACTTCCAGGTCAAGGAGCGCGACGAGCCCCGCCCGCGCGCCGGCGTGCTGCGTACGCGCGAGTTCGTGATGAAGGACTCCTACAGCTTCGACCGCGACCAGGCGGGGATGGAGGAGAACTACGCGCTGCACGTCCGCGCCTACGACCGGATCTTCGAGCGGACCGGCCTGCGCTTCTACCGCGTTGAGGGCGAGGTGGGGATGATGGGCGGCGTCGGCGCGCACGAGTACATGGCTCCATGCCCGGCCGGGGAGGACGAGATCGCCCTCGGCGACGGCTACGCCGCGAACCTGGAGGTCGCCGAGAAGAGCCCGGACGTGGAGAAGGCGGGGGGAGTACTCCAGGAACGGCGAGCGTCTGAGGATCGAGCCGGCGATCGAGGTGGGCAACATCTTCAAGCTGGGCACCCGCTACTCGGTCCCGCTCGGCGCGAGCTTCCTCGACGAGACCGGAGCCGAAGCGCCGATCTGGATGGCCTCCTACGGCATCGGCCCCGCGCGGATCGTGGCGGCGGCCGTGGAGCAGTACGCCGACGAGCACGGCATCTCCTGGCCCAAGGCCCTCGCCCCCTTCGCGGTGCACCTGGTGGCGATCGGCAAGCCGGGAACCCCCGAGCGCGACGCAGCCGATGCCCTCTACGCGACGCTCTCCCAGGGCGGGGTGCAGGTCATCTACGACGAGCGCGATCTCTCTCCCGGAGAGAAGTTCGCCGACGCCGAGCTGCTCGGTTGCCCATTGCGCCTGACCGTCGGGCGCCGCACGCTCGAGTTGGGGGAGATCGAGGTGCAGATACGCCGAGGACGCCGGCAGGCCGCGGGGATCCCCCTGAGCGGAGACGGCGAGGTGCTGGTGCGCGCGGTGAATGAGCTGTGGCGGAGCCTCCCCTAGAGCGCGCGCCGCGCCTGACGCTCAGGCGCCTGCTCGGACTCGACCGCTCCGGCCCGCCCCCGCCGCAGACGCAGGCCGGCCAGCCGCTGCGGCCGTGGACGGTCCCCAACACGATCGGCTTCGTCCGTCTGGTCCTGATCCCGGTGTTCCTGATCGTCGCGCTCTCCAGCGCCGACGGCGTGGGGGCGGTGCAGTCGAGCCTGTTCGCGGTTATCGGTTGGGGCGACTACGCCGACGGCATCGCCGCGCGCGTGACCCGGCAGTACAGCCGCCTGGGCGCCCTGATGGACCCGATCACCGACCGCCTGCTGGTGATCTCGGGCGTGATCGTCAGCTGGCGCTTCGACCTGCTCCCCCGCTGGGCTCTGGCGGTCCTGGCGGCCCGCGAGCTGCTGATGCTGGCGCTCGGGCGCTACGGCCTCGCGCGCGGGGCCGAGCTGCGCATCAACTGGCCCGGCCGTCTGTCCGTCGCGCCGGTGATGGGGTCGTTCTTCTTCGCCATGGCCGGACTCGGCGGCTTCGCCGAGGTGCTGCTGTACGTCGGCCTGACCCTCGCGCTCCTCGCGACAGTGCTGTACGCGCGATCGGGGCTCGGCCAGCTGCGCGCACAGGCCCCCCTGTAGTCTCAAGCTCAGCTTTACCTTGTGGGATATACTGGCCCGTCTGGTCGGCGGGCGCTTGGATTCTGTGGGTGGCGCGGTGTCGGCTCAAGCGCGAGAGGAGAGGAGAGACCACGATGGACGAGACTTTCCCCGATCTTGGGTCGCTGGCGGACGTCGAACTCAAAGACGTGATCCGCCAGCTGACCGAGGAGGAGACCGAGATCTCCTACAAGCGGCGCATCCTGCACGGCAAGATCGACATCCTCCGTGCCGAGCTGGTCAACCGCCTGCGCCACAAGCACGACGGCGGCGAGCTCATGATCACCGGCGAGGACGTCCAGCAGCTGACCGACATCCTGGCGGGCGGATCCTCCTCCGGCGACCCTCAGCCGAACGCGGGCGACCCTCAGCCGAACGCCTCGGCGTGAGGCGCCGGCGGACCGTCTAGGCGAGAGCCGAGCGCTCATGGCCCTGCACTGCACCGAGTGCGGCTTCGTCAACGGCGAGGGCGCCAACTACTGCCAGCGCTGCGGCGCGCTGCTTGCGCGCGAGGAGGGCAACAGCGAGCCGGTGACCGCCACGTACGTGATCGACGAGACGGGGGAGCTCGTGCCCGTCGAGCTGGAGGAGGTCACCGCGCGCGGGCCAGCGCTGGTGATCCGCGCTGGCGGAGGCCGTGTGGGCGAGAGCTTCGCGGTCAACGGGGAGCGCATGAGCATCGGCCGGCGACCGGACTCGGAGATCTTCCTCGACGACGTGACCGTCTCGCGCGATCACGCCCTGCTGATCAACCGGGGCGAGCAGTGGTACCTCGACGACTGCGGATCGCTGAACGGGACCTACGTCAATCGCTCGCGGATCGAGTCTCAGCGCCTGGAGGAGGGCGATGAGGTGCAGATCGGCAAGTACAAGCTGACCTTCCACGCCCGCTGATGGCCGTCCGTACGCCCAGTACCGATGCGATACCGCCGGTGCAGCTCGAGGTGCCGATCGAGGGCGAGGACCCGGCGAGCGCGGGGGAGCTCGTACAGCGCAAGAAATCGCTGACGATCGGGGCGGTGTGCAAGGCGCTCGCGCAGGAGTTCCCGGACGTCTCGATCTCCAAGATCCGCTACCTCGAGGACCAGAAGCTGCTCACGCCGCGGCGGACTCCTGGCGGCTACCGCCTGTACACCCAGGGCGACGTCGCGCGACTGCGGACGATCCTGCGGATGCAGCGGGACGAGTTCCTGCCGCTGCGGGTCATCCGCCAGGAGCTCGCAGCGGGACGCGCGGGCGACGCGCCCCCCGTGCCCGGTCGCCCGGCGCGCGAGGGGATGCGCAGCTGGCGGGCGAGCGTCAGCGTGGGCGAGCCCGCCGGAGCGCTGTACTCGATGGAGGACGTGCTGGAGGAGACCAAGGCGGAGGCCAAGCTGGTGCGCGAGCTCGAAGAGTTCGGCGTGGTCAAGGGGGAGATGCGGGGGGGCGTGCGCTATTTCGACGAGACCGAGCGCGAGATCATCGCGGCCGTGGCCGAGCTCGCCCGCTACGGGGTCGGTGGGCGCAACCTGCGGGTGTTCCGCTCCTCGGCCGACCGCGAGGCGAACCTGCTCCAGCAGATCCTTGCACCGGCATTGCGCTCGCGCAATCCGCAGCGGCGCAAGGAGGCGGTGGAAGCGCTCGAGAACCTCGCCGCGGTCGCCACCCACCTCAAGCACCTGCTGCTCATCCGCGACCTCCGCAAGATCGTCCGCTGACGCCCGATGACCTGCGCATCTCTGCGTCCTCGGTCGCTCGCGTGCACAGCACGCCACGCTCGCTGCGTCCTTGATCTGCTTGGTCCTCAGGCGTCAGGGCACTGTGTCCGATGAACTGCGCGGACCTGCGCTCGCTGATCCGCGAGATACCCGACTTTCCCAGGCCGAGCGTCGGCTTCAAGGACATCACGCCGCTGCTCGCCAACGCGCAGGCGCTCGCCGACTCGGTGAGGGCGCTGGCCGAGTACGCCCGTCCGCTGCGGGTCGACTGCGTGGTGGCCGCCGAGGCCCGCGGCTTCCTGCTCGGTCCGGCGCTCGCGCTCGAGCTCGGCGCGGGGTTCGTGCTCGCGCGCAAGCCCGGCAAGCTCCCCTACGAGACGGTCAGCGCGGAATACATGCTGGAGTACGGGGACGGAGCGCTCGAGCTGCACACCGATGCGGTGGACAGCGGCAGGCGGGTGCTCGTGCACGACGACCTGCTGGCCACCGGGGGTACGGCGGCGGCCCTCTGCGAGCTGGTCGAGCAGCTCGGCGGCGAGGTTGTCGGCTGCGGCTTCCTGATCGAGCTAGCGTTCCTGAACGGGCGCGGGCGTCTGTCCCCGCACGAGGTCCACGCCCTGCTGACCTACGAGTCCTGATGCCGACCGCCCACGAGCCCTGATGCCGACAGCGCGACACAGCCGCACGATCGCAGCATCCGTGGAGGAGCTGTGGGAGCTCGTCAGCGACCCCCATCACCTGCCCCGCTGGTGGCCGCGGGTGACGCGCGTGGAGGATGTCGAGGGCGCTGCGTTCACCGAGGTGATGATGACCAAGAAGGGGAAAGTGGTGCGTGCCGATTTCCAGCTGGTCGAGGCGGACGAGCGTCAGCGGTCGCTGACATGGGAGCAGCTGGTCGCCGGCACGCCGTTCGCGCGGGTGATCAAGTCGGCCGAGACCGAGCTGCGTCTGGTGGGTGTCGAGGCGAGCGCCGCGCTGCCGTCCGGGACGGACGGGGGGCAGGGTCGCCTCGGACCGGCAACCGAGGTGACGATCGAGCTGCGACAGGCGCTCAACGGGCTGTTCCCGCGCCTCGGCGGCTACATGGTGCGCCGGGCGGCGCTGTCGACGATCGACCAGGCGCTCGACGGGCTGCAGCGGATCAGTGGCTGAGCCGCCGAGCATGCGCTGGTGGGGTTGGGGCGATCCGGACCAGGCGCCGGGGCTCCCGCAACACGCCGTGGGCTTCCTGAGGGAGACGGTGGGCATCGGGCGCCGCCCGCGCCCGCCGGTGGCGCTCGGCCGCGTGCGGCTTCCACCGTCGAGCGTGCCGGCCTCGACTCTGGCCGAGTTGCGGAGGATCCTCGGCGCGGACGGGGTTCGCGAGGATCGCGCAGAACGGGTGGGCCACGCGGCGGGCAAGGGCTACCCGGACCTCGTGCGCATGCGCTCAGGGGAGCCGGAGGGCGCGCCCGACGCGGTGCTGCACCCGACCGACCACGATCAGCTGCGTGCGGTGCTCGAGGTGTGCGCGCGGGCCTCGCTGGCGGTGGTGCCGTTCGGCGGGGGCACGAGCGTGGTCGGCGGCGTGGCTCCGTTGCGAGGCGAGCACGGCGGCGTGCTGGCGCTGGACATGGGGCGGATGGGGTCGGTGTTGGCGCTCGACGAGGAGTCGCTGGCGGTGCGCGTGCAGGCGGGCATGAGAGCTCCGGCGCTCGAGCGCCATCTCGCGGCGCGCGGGCTCACCCTCGGGCACTTCCCGCAGTCCTACGAGTACGTCTCGCTCGGCGGCTGCGCGGCGACGAGGTCGGCGGGGCAGGCCTCGAGCGGCTACGGGGCGATCGAGAAGATGGTTCTGGGCCTGCGCCTGGCGGCCCCGACGGCGGACATCGATCTGGCGGCCGTGCCCGCGACGGCGGCCGGACCCGGGCTGCGCCAGCTGCTGGTCGGCTCGGAGGGGACGCTGGGCGTGATCGGCGAGCTGTCGCTGCGGGTGCGCCGGGCGCCCGAGGAGCGGATCTACGAGGGTGTGTTCTTCGAAGACTTCGCGGCCGGGGTGGATGCCCTGCGCGCGTTGGCGCAGGAGCACGCCTGCCCAGATGTGGCCCGTCTCTCCGACGAGCAGGAGACGCGCATGTCGCTGGCGCTCGCGGGCACCGGAGGGATCAAGGGACGCCTCGGACGGGCGTACCTGGGCATGCGCGGATACGCTGGGGGCTGCCTGGCGATCCTCGGCTTCGAGGGCTCTCGCGAAGAGGTGGCTTTCAGGCGCGGGCGGGCACTGCGGCTGACGCGCGGACACGGCGGCCTGGCGGTCGGGCGCTCACCGGGGGAGGCGTGGTCGAAGGCTCGCTTCTCGGCTCCGTACCTGCGCGATGAGCTGCTCACCCACGGGGTGATGGTCGAGACGTTGGAGACGGCCACGCAGTGGTCGAACCTCCGCAGGCTCCACGGCGAGCTCGCGCGGGCGATCGCCGGGGCATTGAGCGCGTGTGGCACGGACGGTCTCGTGATGTGCCACGTCTCGCACCTGTATGAGACGGGCGCGTCGCTGTACTTCACGTTCATCGCCCGCCAGATCGAGGACGACGAGATCGGGCAATGGCGGACGGTCAAGGACGCGGCCAGCCGGGCGATCCTCGACGGCGGCGGCACGATCACCCACCACCATGCGGTCGGCCGCGATCACGGGCGGTGGATGGCGCGGGAGGTGGGCGAGGGCGCCATCGCGGCGCTGCGGGCGCTGAAGTCCGAGCTCGACCCGAGCGGGATCATGAACCCCGGCAAGCTCGGGCTGTGATCGCACGCCGGCCGGCCGCCGGCGCGAAGGTCAGCTCCCGCCGAGGCTGAAGGGGCCGCGAAGGATCACGTGGCCGGGGTGCGCGGGGTGTTCGCTGGTCTCGCGCGTGAGCAGGATTTCGCGGTATTCGCCGGCGGTGGCCGGCAGCAGGGCGCCGCCGGCGAGACGCTCGTTGGAGCCCACGGGAGGGCTCTTGCTTAGCGGCAGGCTGCTGCTCGGCGAGTTGTACAGCCAGATGGCGTAGAAGAACCCCTTGGAGGGCGGGAGGTGTTCGGCGGCGATGTAGAAGGCGCGTTTGCCGGATTCGGTGAGGATCTCGACGACGCCGATGCTCCTGCTGCGGGGGTTGGGGGATTTGATGGTCAGCCGCTGGGTCACGGCGGGGGTGGTCGCGGCAGTGCTGCCGGCGGTGCTCGACGTGGAGGCGACGGTGGTCTTTTGCTTGTGGGAGCTGCCGCTGCCGCCGGATAGCAGGATGACGGCGACGACGATCGCGACGAGGATCGCGGCGAGCAGCAGCGCGCCGCCGAGCCGGGAGCTGGGAAGCGAGCTCGAGGAGGGCGCTTCGATCACGCCCGCTGCGGTGCTCGGGGAAAGCGGCTGGGCGGAGCGTGCGCCACGCCCGGGCCCGGGGGCGCTCGCGCCGGTGGGCCCGGCGCCGGTGGGGATGTCGGGCAGCGGGGTGCTCGCCAGCGGCGCGAGCTCGGCGGCGATGGCCTGCGCCCAGACACGGCCCTCCTCGGATCCGGCCAGGTAGGCGCGGGTGAGCATGCGCTCGGAGGCCTCCTCCTGGCCGAGCAGGTAGTCGCCGATCTGCTGGCGGCGCTCGGCGGTGAGCCCGCGCGCGAGGCGGGGGGCGAGCACGGCGAGGGCGGCGTGCGCGCGGTCGTGGACGGCACGCTCCGGGATCCCGAGCAGAGCGGCCACCTCGCCGTAGCGCTTGCGCTGGCGCAGGAGCAGCGAGAGCGCTGCGCGCTGGTCGGGTGGAAGCTCGTCCAAGCGGCTGATCCTAAGCTATCGTGGCGCCGGAATGCCCCTACCGAGCGCCGAGCAGATCAACGGAGTGCTGCAGGGCTTCGATCGCCTGTACGGCCTGGAGTTGCTGTCGTGCTCGGAAACCGAGGTTCGCGCCGATCTGGCGGTTCGCGACGAGCTCAAGCAGCCGGCCGGCCTCCTCCACGGCGGCGTGTACGCGTCGATGGCCGAGTCGATGGCCTCTCTGGCCACCGCGATAACGGTGATCGGGCAGGGGGAGACGGCGATGGGGCTGTCCAACAACACGAGCTTCATGCGGCCGATCACCGACGGCATGGTCCACGCTCTGGCCACGCGCGTGCACCGCGGCCGCACGACGTGGGTGTGGGACGTGCGTTTCAGCGACGACGCCGACCGGACGTGCGCGATGACGCGGATGACAATCGCCGTGCGCCCGAGGCCCTGAGCTCAGAGCCCTATCCGGGCTGGCGCGGAGGCGAGGGGACCTGCGAGGGCAAAGGGGTTATGGCGAACGCGCTGGCGGGCAGGCGCGGGGGCAGGGCGGCTTCGGGGGCGCCGGGTGCGTTAATCGGGACGAGCGTCCGCGCGGCGAGATCGGCCAGGCGGGCATTCTTGGCGTGGACGTCGACGACGACGGCGCCGGTGGGGATCTCGATCGTGAGCCCTCCCCGGGCGACGACGGCGGGAATGCCCCTGAAGGTGGCGACGGTGTGGGCGAGCGCGCCACCGGGCAGGAAGCTGTTGTCGGGGGAGGTGATCACGCGCAGCGGCGGCACGCAGGTCGCCTGTCCGCCTTCCACGCAGTTGCCGTATCCGATCGTGTAGGCGCCGCCGGGGTCGTGCGAGGCTTCGGTGACGGGGAGGCCTTCGAAGGTGCCTCCCAGCCAGTACACCGGCTGGGGCGCGACGATCAGGCTCTCGAGGATGTTGTGGGGGATCGGCTGGACCTGGAGCGTGTCGCCGCAGGCGGCGAGCGCAAGCGCGCACAGGCCGGCGAGCGATAGGGCGGCGAGACGCACGGGTCGGGCGGGCACGGGTCGGGCGGGCTATCCGCGGTAGCGGTTGGTGATCGGCATGCGGCGGTCGCGGCCGAACGCGCGGGCGGTGATCTTGATGCCGGGCGGGGCCTGACGGCGCTTGTACTCGGCGAGGTCGACGAGCCGGATCGTGCGATCGACCTCGGCCTCGGGAAGCCCGGCGGCGATCAGCTGCTCGCGGCTGTGGTCGAGCTCGATGTAGCCGTGCAGGATGCGGTCGAGCAGCTCGTAGGGGGGCAGCGAGTCCTCATCGCGCTGGTCGTGGCGCAGCTCGGCCGAGGGAGCACGCGCGATGATCGTGTTTGGGATGGGGCTCTGCACCTTCGGTGCGACGCCCGGGGAGGGCCGCCGTGTGGATGCGCCGGCGGGAGAGTTGCGCCACTCGCACAGCCGGTAGACGAGCGTCTTGGGAACGTCCTTGATGACCGCGAAGCCGCCTGCGAGATCGCCGTAGAGGGTCGTATAGCCGACGGACATCTCCGACTTGTTCCCGGTGGTGAGCACGAGCCAGCCAAACTTGTTGGAGAGCGCCATCAGCAGGTTGCCGCGGATGCGCGCCTGCAGGTTCTCCTCGGTCAGGTCGGGGTCGTGTCCGGCGAACTGGACGTGTAGGGTGTCCCGGTAGGCATCCATGACCGCCTCGATCGGCAGCTCGTGCGCGCGCATCCCGAGCGCGGCGGCGAGCGCGCGGGCGTCGTCCTGGGTGGAGGTGGAGGAGTAGGGCGAGGGCATGATGGTGGCGCTGACGCTGTCTGCGCCCAACGCGTCGACGGCGAGGCAGGCGACGAGGGCGGAGTCGATGCCACCGGAGAGGCCGAGCACGACCTGCTGAAAGCCGTTCTTGTGGACGTAGTCGCGCAGCCCGAGTGCGAGGGCGCCGTAGACCTCGGCCTCGGCGGGCGCGAGCGGCGCGGCCAGCGTACCGGGAGCGGGCGTGGCGCCGGCGGCGGCGGGGAGAGGGGGGAGGATCGCGGTCTGTCGCCCCGGACGCCGCGCGGCCGGACGCTGGCTGGGGTCTCGCAGGCGCGCGGCGGAGGCCGCCCGGAGGTCGACGTCGCAGACGAGCAGCTCCTCTTGGAACTGTGCGGCGCGCGCGATCGTGGCGCCGGTGTGGTCAAGGACGCAGGAATGCCCGTCGAAGACGAGCTCGTCCTGGCCGCCGACAAGGCCGCAGAAGGCGACGCAGGCGATGTTCTCGCGAGCGCGCTGGGCGAACATCCGCTCGCGCTCGGCTCCCTTGCCGGCGTGGTAGGGGGAGGCGGAGATGTTGGCGATCAACGTGGCGCCCGCGAGGGCCTCCTCGCTCGCGGGCGGACCGGGCTCCCAGATGTCCTCGCAGACGGTCAGGCCGATCCGCTGGGCGCCGATGTCGATGACCGCACCGGCGGGGCCGGCCTGGAAGTAGCGCTGCTCGTCGAAGACGCCGTAGTTGGGCAGGTAGACCTTGCGGTAGATCGCATGAACGGATCCTTCGGCGAGCACGGCGGCCGCGTTGTAGACGTCCTCGGCGCGCTCGGGAAAGCCGACGACGGCGAGAAGGCCGTGGGCGTCGGCGGCGAGCGCGTGCAGAGCGGATCGGGCATCGGCGAGGAAGTGCTCCTTGAGGAGCAGGTCCTCGGGCGGGTAGCCGGTGAGGGCGAGCTCGGGGAACAGGACGAGCTCGGCGTCTGCCTGCCGGGCCGCGCGCAGCCCCGCGCGGATGCGCTCGGCGTTGCCGGCGATGTCGCCGACGGTGGCGTTCATCTGGCAAAGGGCCAGGCGCACCTCAGGCGGCGCTGGCGGGCTTGCCGGCCGAGCCTCGGCTGTTCGAGGGCTGGCCGGCGGAGGCGCGGCCGCCGTTATTGCGGCCGGCGGCAGCCTTCCGCGGGGGCCTGGGACTGCGGGTGCGCACGCCGGCGGCGCGCGAAAGGGCGGCGAGCGCCCACTTGAGGTCGAGCGCGATGGCATCGAGATCGGGGAGCGCGTCGTAGTCGCCGAGGAGCCCGAACCCGAGGTGTCCGTCATAGCTCATCACGGCGATGCCGAGCGCCTGGCGCTGGGCGAGCGGAACGACTGGGTAGAGGACCTGCAGGCGTCGCCCGAGTAGATACAGCGGAAACTGCGGTCCGGGCACGTTGGTGACGACCAGGTTGAAGAACGGCTGGCGCGCCTGCAGGCGAGCGGCCTGGCTGAGGATCGTCGGCGGGGCGAACCCGGCGAGGTTGGTGAGCACCTGCGCCCCGACGGCCTGGCCGGACTTCTTCAGGTCCTCCATCGCGGCGGCGAGGTTGTGCAGGCACTCGGCGGGATCCTCGACGCCGACGGGGATGGGCGCCCACATGGCGGCAACCTGGTTGCCGACCACGGCCTGCCGCCGCGGTGCCCCGCCTCGCTGGGCCTTGGTACGCACGGAGACGGGGATCATGGCCTTCAGCACGAGCCCCTCGGTGTCGGTGCCGTGCCTGCGCAGGTAGCGGCCGAGCGCGAGGCTGACGGACGCCAGCACGACATCGTTGAGGGTTCCACCGAGAGAGTCCTTGATGGCTTTGAAGGCGGACAGGTCGGCATCCAGGAAGGTGTAGCGGCGGTGCGGGCCGATATCGACGTTGAACAGGCTGTGGGGCGCCGGGGCGGTGATCCCGGTGAGCATGGTGGCTCCGATGTTGCCCAGGCCGTCCTTGACCTGCGAGAGCGCTTTCCGCGGCCCGCGCAGCAGCGCCCGCCCGCCACGGAGCATCTCGGCGGGAACGGTCGTGCGCTCGAGCAGCGCCTCGCCGAGCAGCTTGGCTGGGCCGGGCAGCGGTTTGGCGCTCCAGGATTGACGGGAAGACCGCCCACCGGTGGGCGCGGCAGGTTCGCGCTCGGTGTCGAACAGGACCGTGGTGATGTCCACGCCGGAGATCCCGTCGACGAGCGCGTGGTGGGTCTTGGCGATCAGCGCAAAGCGCCCGCCGGACATGTTCTGGACCAGCCAGATCTCCCACAGCGGCTTGGAGCGATCGAGGCGCTGGGAGAACAGGCGGCCGGCAAGGCGCTTCAGCGCGGCGTCATCCGCGGGCTTGGGCAGCGCGGTGTGGCGGATGTGGTAGTAGGGGTTGAAGTGGGGGTCGTCCGCCCACACCGGCCGACCCTGGCCGAGGGGCACGAAGGACAGACGCTGGCGGTAGCGCGGCACGAGGTCGAGACGGCTGACAATGTGCTCGACAAGCTCCTGCGGCGTCGGCGCCTTACCCTCGAAGATCATCACCGAGGCGACGTGCATGTGCGCAGTCGAGTGATCCTCGAGATGCAGGAACGTCGAGTCGAGTGCCGTCAGGCGGTCGGGGTTTGCCATTCGCCTCGATTCTCCCTGTTGTGGCCCTCCGCGTCAACGACACGAGCAAGCCGGGCGCCTGCGGGGGATCGCCGAGACGGGGCGCGAGCACGTTGACAGCGCCAGCCGACCACCAGGTCTAAAGCTTTCGGGCGGAAAGTCGATTCGTACGCGTCGCGAGCGGGGAACAGCTCGCGACGTGGCGATAACGATCGCTTGAGGCCCGACATGTTGTCTTTGCTAGCCCACCGCTCGGTGGCCATTGCCCTCGCGCTCATCTCTTCGCTGGGTAGCGGGGCTCTGCTCGCCGACCGAGACCTGACCACCGCGGCGAGGCCCGCACATCGCACGACGCCTTTCGCCGGTTCGGGCGTGCTGAGGGCAAGTGCGACCGGAGCAGGCAGGCCGGTCGGCGCAGCCTTGCTCGGCCGATCCCAGCCGGCTCGTGCGGCCGGAGCCCAGGGACTCCCGGGGCCGGCAGGCGCGCAGGGTGTCGAGGGCGACACCGGGGCGGCAGGCCCGGCAGGCAAACCGGGACCGAAGGGCGCGACGGGCAAAGCGGGACCGAAGGGCGCGACGGGCGCCGAGGGACCGGAAGGACCACCGGGCCCGACCGGGCCGACGGGCCATCAGGGTCCCGCGGGCGAAAAGGGCCAATCTGGCTCTGAAGGCGCCAAAGGTCCCGAAGGCGCGAGCGGCCCCGAAGGTCAGACGGGCGCGAGCGGTCCGGTGGGCCCTCAGGGCGAACAGGGCATCAAAGGCGAAGCCGGCGTTGCAGGCCCGGAAGGCAAGGAAGGGCCTGCGGGCCCGACGGGACCTCAAGGCGCGACGGGACCCCGGGGCGAAAAGGGCGAAACTGGGGCGGCGGGGGCGACCGGCCCACAGGGCGCCACAGGACCTCAGGGTGCGACCGGCCCACAGGGCGAAAGAGGCAAAACAGGCGCCACGGGCGCCACAGGACCTCAAGGCGAAACGGGCGCGATGGGGCCCGAAGGCAAGCAAGGCGCAACGGGAGCGACGGGCCTACAGGGCGTGAGCGGCGAAACCGGGGCAGCTGGCCCGGAAGGCAAGGAAGGGCCTGCGGGCCCGACGGGACCCCAGGGCGCGACAGGACCTCAGGGCGAAAGAGGCGAAACGGGCGCGACGGGGGCGACCGGCCCACAGGGCGCCACAGGACCTCAGGGTGCGACCGGCCTACAGGGCGAAAGAGGCGAAACAGGCGCCACGGGCGCCACAGGACCTCAGGGGGCGACGGGCCCACAGGGCGTGAGCGGCGAAACCGGGGCAGCTGGCCCGGAAGGCAAGGAAGGGCCTGCGGGCTCTACGGGACCCCAGGGCGCGACAGGCCCGCAGGGCGAAAGAGGCGAAACGGGCGCGACGGGGGCGACCGGCCCACAGGGCGTAACGGGCGAAACCGGGGCGACGGGGGCGACCGGGGCTCAGGGTGAAAAAGGCGAAACAGGCGCGACGGGCAAAGAAGGCGCTACCGGCAAAGAAGGCACCAAAGGCGCAACGGGAGCGACCGGCGCAACCGGCGCGACGGGCAAAGAAGGCGCCAAAGGCGCAGTCGGAGCGACCGGCGAAAAAGGCGCGACCGGCGCGACGGGCAAAGAAGGCGCTACCGGCAAAGAAGGCGCCAAAGGCGCAGCCGGAGCGACCGGCGAAAAAGGCGCGACCGGCGCGACGGGCAAAGAAGGCGCTACCGGCAAAGAAGGCGCCAAAGGCGCAGCCGGAGCGACTGGCGAAAAAGGCGCTACGGGGGCCGAAGGAAAAGAAGGAAAAGAAGGAAAAGCCGGGAAGAACTTTGAAGTGGGCTCCTACGGAGCTGCGACGGAACGGACGATCAACAAAGAAGAAGAACCGTCGGCGACGGAACCCGTGTATGTGGTGTTGAGCGTGAGCACGGGCAAAACGACGGCCTCCGTTGTGGAAGTGTTCGTCGGCGGCTCCTCGATCCTGAAACTCGAATTGACCAGCACTGTCAGCAAAGAAAAATCGGAGATCGACTTCATATGTCCGGCGGGCAAGAAGTGGAAGTTGACCACGACCGAAAGCACAGGCTCGGTGGCCTCCACGTATCTGCCGCTATGACGCTCAGATGGCGGTGTCCCGCGTGAGGCGTTCACTTGGCTACGGCGCGACTCTGGTGGCGATCTCGAGCATCTCAGCCTGTGGGTCGAGCGGCACGGCGACGTTGAACACCGTCCGGGTCGAGCGCGCGGTCGCGAACTCGATCCTCAAGGAGCGCGGCCTGTACACCACGGTCGCATGTCCGTCCAAGGTGCCTCGAAAGGCGGGCCGCGTATTCGTATGCCAGGCCCACCTGGCCGTGGGCACCTATCCGGTGACGGTCACCGAGACCAACGGCAACGGGTACGTCCGCTATGAAAACCGGACGGCGCTGGTGGTGCTGAAAAATATCGCGAACATCGAGCGTGCCATACAAGCGTCGATCGCCCGGCAGAGGCATCTGCGCTCGACGGTGAGCTGCCCGGCCGAAGTGCTCCAGCAGGCCGGGCTGACGTTCACGTGCGAGGCAACGGTGAATGGCAGGCACTATCCCTTTTCGGTGACCGAGATCGAGGGAGAACACGTGCGCTACGCCGCGGGCTGAGGCGCTGCCGGGTCGCGTGGTTTCCGCGGCTCGCGACCGTGGCGGGTAGCTACCCGGATGTCGGCTGTCAATCGTCCTCGGCCGGCTCCCCGCGCACGTCGCCAAGCGCCATGCGCTCGGCCATGCGCAGCAGCCCGATCAGCCCGTGGGGGCGGACGTCCTCACCAGGCCGGACCGCTACCGACGAGCCATGCGGTCCGAGGATCTCGACGATGGTGCAGACATCGCCGATGTGACAATCGTCGCCGAAGCGCCCTTCGAGGGCCTCCATCTGTTCTGCCACGACCTTCCCGATCTTGCTTGCGTCGAGCGCCATCTGGCGAGCCCTCCCCGTGGTTGATGATCCGAGCGATCTTGATCCGAGCGAGCTGAATCATGCCCAACAGCCGCCGCGTGGACGCGATCGGTCTAACCTTGCTCTGTCGATGAACACGCGATTGACCTGGTGACGGGCGATCCGCCGGGCGGACCGGGAGCTCGGTAGGCCGAAACGCCGATTCGACGCCAGCCACAGCGAGCCAGGGCTGATTACGGTGCGTCGGCCGTCTGTGGCGCAGCCTCATAGATCGACTGCAGCTGCAGGTACGCGTCCAAGCCCTCGGGTCCCAGCTCGCGCCCGATACCGCTCGCCTTGACTCCGCCGAACGGGGCGGCGGGGTCCAGCATGTAGTGGTTGATGCCGATGCTGCCGGTCTGCACGCGCCGCGCAACATCCTGCGCGCGCTCGGGGTCGCGGCTCCAAACGCTGCCGCCGAGCCCGAATTCCGAGTCGTTCGCGATCGCCACGGCCTGATCGACGCCGTCGTAGGGGATCACCGCGAGCACGGGTCCGAAGATCTCCTCGCGTGCGATCGTGTCGCTGTTGTCCACGTCGGCGAAGATCGTCGGCTGTACGAACCAGCCGCGCTCCTGCTCCGGCGGGCGACCGCCACCGGCGACGATCCGTCCGCCCTCCGCGCGGCCCTTCTCGATGTAGCCCTCTATCCGCTCGCGCTGGCGAGCGCTCGCCACCGGACCGACCTGGGTGGCCGGGTCGAGCGAGTTGCCGACCACGAGCGCGTTCGCGAGGCCGCTGAAGACTTCGAGGACCTCGTCATAGCGAGCGCGGGGCGCGAGCACCCTGGTTCCTATGTTGCACGTCTGTCCGTTGTTCGCCATCGTCGCACCGAACAGGGCTTCGGTGGCGCCGGCGAGGTCGGCGTCGTCGAGCACGATCGCAGCGGACTTGCCGCCGAGCTCCAACGTGACCGGGCGCAGCAGCTCGCCACAGCGCCGGGCAATCGTGCGACCCGACGCGCTCGACCCCGTGAACGTGATCTTGTCGACGCCCGGGTGTTCGACCAGGTACGCACCCACCTCACGGCCGGCGGGCACGAGGTTCACCACGCCGGGCGGCAGGCCGGCCTCGATGATGGCGTCGGCGAGCAACAGGCTGTCGAGTACGGTCTCCGGGCTCGGCTTCATGACGACCGTGCAACCTGCAGCGAGCAGCGGCGCGAGCTTGAACATCGCGAGGGTTTGCGGGTAGTTCCACGGCACGATCGCCCCGACGACGCCAACGGGCTTGCGCAGCACGTGAATGGTGCCGCCGAGCAATCCCTGGCGCTCTTCCTGCAGTGCGGTCTGACAGATCAGGCCGGCGTAATACTGCGCCAGCACGGGCGGAAAGACGGCCTCGACCTGCAGCGCGAATGAGATCGGCATGCCGTTCTGCAGTGAGACGCGGTGTGCGATCTCCTCGCCGCGACTTCCCAGCGCCGCGGCGAGCCGCTCGAGCACCTGCGCGCGATCCTCGCTCGACCACGACGACCAACCGCTCGGATCATCGAATGCCTCACGTGCCGCCCGCACCGCGGCGTCTATGTCGGCGTTCGTCCCGTCCGGCACCGACCCGACGGGCTCCTCAGTGCTCGCGGCGAGCACTGATATGCGACCCGAGCCCTGCGGCTCGATCCACTCACCCCCGATGAAAAGCTCGTCGCTATCGATGGTCGTTTGCGTGCTCATCGGGTCCCCCTGTCATCGGTATGGGATCGGTCGAAATCAGACGGCACAGCGCAGCCTACTCCGCGTGCAGGTTCCGCGTGAGGCGTCGATCACGCCGCGAGCACGCGTACCCGCCTACATGCTTGGCGCGCTATCGCAAGACGATTGTCGATAGTTCCGGCCGAGGATCCGAGCACGCCCGCTTTCGCCATGGGAAAGCAGACGCCTGCCCGGCACTGCCGAGACGCTCGCGGCCGTGATCGTTCACCGCGTTGGGGGTCTGCGTAGCCACCATGTCGGAGGGCCGCCAGGGAGGAGGATCTCCGTTGCCTGGGTGAAGCCACGGCGTTCGTAGAAGCGTCGATTGTCCGCAGTCGATGTCTCGAGACAGCATGCGAGCCCGAGTTGGTCGGCCTCGTCGAGGGTGGGGGTCAGCACCCCGGTCGCGAGTCCCTCGCGCTGACGCTGCGGGTGCGTTGCTAGGACGCCGAGATACCAGTGGGGCTCTGCTGGTGAGGCGGCGCCAACGGCGCCGTTGTAGAGCGCCAAGCGTTCGAACGCGTCCTCGCCGGCAGTTGCCCGGTAATGCGCCCACACGCCTTCGGCGTGCGCTGGCTCGGCATCGCTCTTGCCAGGGGAGTCCCACATCGCGACCGCGGCTAGGTCATCAGTGATCCACACGTTGTGGGAGGCAACCCTTATATCGAACACCGCCCCGACGAAATGAGCTACCAGTGCCTCGTACTCCTCGCCGAGGATAAACGCCCACCCCGGGTCCTGGGCGAAGGCTGCCGCGACCGTCGCCACCACGCCGGTGCGGTCGCCCGGCAATGCCGGTCTAATCACCAGGTCTGACGGCTTTCTCGTTCTCCATCTTCCCCTCATCGTAGGAGCTCCGCCTCGGAGCGTCGGGCGAGACGACTCCTATCACGCGGAAACGGTGCCGAGCGGAGCTTCGAGCCATTTGCGCGGACGGTCCCTCAGACCGGCCCATCCGCGCCTGGGCCTGGGCTCAGAAGGTGTACTGTGAAGTGCCCGACTGGGAGGTGACCATGGAGTCCAAGACAATTGATGCCGTCGAGTTTCGAGACGGACAGCGGCGTCAGTGGAACAGCGCTGCGACCGGCTGGCGCAGATGGTCGGAGCTGATCGACCGCGCGGCGAGTGGAATCAGCGAGCGCCTGGTCGAGATGGCCGGCGTCGAGCCCAGCAGCCGAGTGTTGGACGTGGCCGCCGGCTATGGGGAGCCGTCGCTGACCGCAGCCAGGGCGGCTGGGGCCGAGGGCGCCGTGCTGGCTACCGATATCTCTGCCGAGATGATCGCTTTCGGCCGCGAGCGCGCCGCTGCCAGCGGGCTCGAAAACATCGAGTTCGTTCAGTCGGATGCGGCATCCCTGGACTTCCCCGAGTCCAGCTTCGACGCGGCGCTCTCACGCTGGGGGATTATCTTCGAGCCCGACGCGGAGGCCGCCGCGGCGCGTATCCGTAGCTTCCTCAAGCGCGGCGGGCGGATGGCGATCAGCTCGTGGGGATCGCCGGATCGTGTCCCGTTCCTCGCGATTCCCATGCGTACCGCGATGCAGCGCCTCCAAGTCCCGCCCCCGCCGCCGGGAACACCCGGTCCGCTCTCGCGTCCGACACCGCAGGCGCTGGGCGGCCTGCTGGAAGCGGCCGGCTTCTCCGATGTGGAGGTGGAGGAGGCCGAGGTCATTTTCGAGTGGCAGTCGCCCGAAGAGTTCACCACCTTCATCAAGGAGATCGCCCCGCCGATCACCGCGATGATCGCTCCGCACCCGCAGGAGGTGCAAGACGAGACCTGGGCCGCCATAACCGAGGCGATCCGGGAGGCGACCGGAGGTGGCGAAGCGGTGAGATCTCCGAACCTGGTCCTGCTGGCCTCCGGACGAGCGTAGCCGAGGACCGTCACGGCATCCGCACCCGCCTGCGTAGGCGACCTCGCGTCGCACGCACGACTTCCGAGCACGCCGACCGGCGATCGGTTTACGCTCGTTTCCACTAGGCGTTGCGGAAGCGCTCACCTCGTTGCCGACCAGATCCGGTGCTCGCCCCGAGCAGGCGTCTGGAGTGAACCTCAGCGGGCGCTCGCAAGTCGGGCTCAGCGGGCGTGTGAACATTCGCCGCTTATGCAGTCGCTGCCCGTATGTGTCGCCCATCACACATAACCGGGCCGGGGACCCTCTAAAATCGCGAACAACTGTTCGACTTGCCGAATCGTCTCCGTGGATGGGGACGAGCGGGGGACCCACTGCCGGATCGCGTCAAGCGGTCTGGATGGGGCGAATCGGCCGCTAATGCGGTCGTAACGCCCGGTTGACACGCGTCCCGTTCGCGTGCGCACCCGGGCGTGAGCCCGACAGCTAACCCCGCAGGCGAACCACAAGGAGGTTCTAATCGCATGTACGCCCCTGCGACGCCCGCGCAGCCTGCACAGGCCATGGCCCCGAGCGGGCTCGTATCCAGCCTGCCGGAGACCATCGTCACGACGGCGCGCACGTCCCTGAAGGTGAGCGGCGCCCGGCTCAACGTCCTCGAGCACCACCGCGCCACGGTCACCGGAACGCTGCTCGAAGACCACCACTCCGGAGCACCAGGACGGGTGATCACGCTGCAACAGCTTGCCGGCCACCGCTGGCGCACGCTCGCAAGCGCGCGCACCGGCGCCCGCGGACGCTTCCGCCTGAGCTACCTGCCGCGCCGGCTCGGCAGCGAGTGGGTGCGTCTACGCTTCGCCGGCAACGCCCTCGAGCTCGGCTCCCACCGCCGGCTCGGCCGGATGAGCAGCTACCGCCTCGCCGAGGCATCGTGGTATGGAGGAGGGGGCGAGATGGCCTGCGGCGGATCGCTGACCAGTGCCACGCTGGGCGTCGCCAACAAGACGCTTCCCTGCGGCACGCTCGTGACGCTCCGCTACGGCGGGCGCTCGGTGCGGGTGCCGGTGGTCGACCGTGGGCCGTACGTCGCCGGGCGCGAATTCGACCTCACCGAAGCCACCAAGCAGGCGCTCGGGTTCGGCAGCACCGGCGAGGTCTGGAGCACGAGCTGACCGGCTCGGCCGATAGCCCCGTGGAGCGTAGCTTTGGGCGCGTTTGTGCGGTTTGGGCGCCTGCGTGCAGGGGTTGGCTTTCGCCGCCCCGCTTCCTTCAATCTGCTCAATGTCCGTAGCGAAGGCAACCCGCACGCAGGTGTGGTTGGAGAGTCTGGGCGACTGGAGCTGGCCCGGCCAGGGCGGCGTCGCCGTGGAGGTTCTGCCCCCGTCCTGGGTGCCCGCCTTTCCGCCTCGCCTGGAGCCCGCGAGCGCCGTGGCCGCCGAGCCCGCCGCGTACCGTCCCGGGCGGGCGCGCAGGCTCCTCATCGGGACCCTGCTCAGCGCCCTGGCCGCCGTCTCCGCCGCGCTCGCCCTGCACGGGCAGCTCGACCTCCAGCGGCTCGCCGAGGTCTGGAACGGCCGATCGACCGCCACCGCGCTGCCCGCGCCCATCTTCGCCGTCTCGCCCGCAGAGGCCCTGCCGACGCTCACACTCGTCAGAGCAGACGCCGCGGGGAGCTCGATCGACTCCGCCAGCTACCACTCGGCCGCCCTGCACGGCAGCGGGTCGTTCCTGGTCTACCTGCCCGCCGGCTACGCCCAGACCGTCGGGCACTACCCCGTGCTCTACCTGCTGACCGGCAACGACCAGTCAGACACCGCGTTCCTACAGGTAGGGCTTCAGGGCGAGCTCGATCGGCTGATCGCCCGTCACGCCATTGCCCCGCTCATCGCCGTAATGATCCAGGGCGGCCCCGGATCGAACAACTGGCGCAACGAGGGAGCGCTGCGCTACGAAAGCTACGTCCTCGAAGCGCAGCAGATAGTCGACCGGATGCTGCCCACCATCCCCGCCCGCGACGCCCGCGCGATCGCCGGCGACTCGATGGGCGGATACGGCGCCATGAACGCCGCGCTCGCCAACCCCTACCGCTTCGGGGTGGTGGAGAGCTGGATCGGCTTCTTCAACGGCCTCGAAGGCGACCTGCACGCCGACCGGCCGATCTTCTCGCGCCTGGGGCTGCACGCCTTCGTCTACGGAGGCGAATCCGACCACATCGCCAACCCGGAAGAGGACCCGCCGTTCGCCGCCGCGCTGCGCGGCGCCGGAGCCGATGCCGCAAGCGCCGTCTATCCCGGCGGACACAGCCTGGAAACAGTCCAAGCGCATCTCGCCGGCATGCTCGTGTTCGCCGGGCGCTCGCTCCGCGACATGGAGCGCCGTGGCGCGAGCTCGAGCCCCGGCGTGGGCGGGGCCGGATGAGCGCCCGTACGAGCTGGGCCCGGCCGCTAGACACGGCCTCGTGCGGCCTACAGTCCATACTGGCCAGCCAGCCAGTATGATCGGGGCGAGCATCCTGCGAGACGATCACGGAGGTCCCGATGGCGGCGGTTGGCAACGATCTTGAGAGCGTGGAGGTGGGCGAGCGCGAGCTGTGGCTGGAGGGTCCGCCGCACGAGCTGTTCGCCCAGCTGCGCAGGGAGTGCCCGGTGCACAGAACCGCCCGCATCGTCGAGTATCCGAACGAGGCGGGCTACTGGTCGGCGACCACCGCCGAGGACATCCACGCGGTCAGCCGCGACTGGCGCACGTACTCCTCGGAAGTCGGAGGAGTCACCGCGGTCTCCGAAGTCTTCCCCCTCGAGCTCACCCGCGCGATGTTCATCGGGATGGACCCGCCCAAGCACGACCGCATCAAGGCCCTCTTCCAGGCCGGCTTCACGCCCAAGCGGATCGCCGCCCACGAGGACGCGATCCGGGCGATCGTCGTGGACGTCCTCGACCAGCTCTCCGGACGCGACACCTGCGACCTAGTCACCGACGTCGCCCAGCCGGCGGTCGCCCGCGTGATCGGCAGCTTCATGGGCATCCCCAAGGAGGACGACGAGGTGTGGGCCGGCCTGATGAACTCCACGCTCGGCGCCGGCGACCCGGACCTGAACCCCGAGGGGGTCGACGGGGTCATGCAACGGGACATCCCCGAGATCTTCGAGCGCTGCCGGCGGCTGATCGCCGAGCGCCAGGAGAACCCGACCGACGATCTCACCAGCGTGCTCGTGCATTCCGAGGTCGACGGGGGCAAGCTCGAGGAGCACGAGATCGTGATGGGCTTCTTCCTGCTCGTCGCCGCGGGCAACGACAGCACAAAGGCCACCTACGCCAGCGGCATGCGCGCGCTGATGGAAGACCCCGAGCAGCTTGCGCTGCTGGTCGAGGATCCCTCGCTCATCCCCGGCGCCGTTGAGGAGTCGCTGCGGATGTTCCCCGCCTTCGCCCACTTCCGCCGGACGGCCACCTGCGACACCGAGCTGCACGGACAGCGGATTCGCGAGGGGGACAAGGTGGTCATGTGGTACGTGTCCTCCAACCGCGACGAGACGCGCTACGAGGACCCCCACCGCTTCGACGTGCGCCGCAACCCCGAGCACCAGGCTTTCGGCGCCGGCGGGCGCCACTTCTGCCTCGGCACCGCGCTCGCCCGCCTGGAGCTGAAGATCCTCTTCGAGGAGACGCTCAAGCGCTACCCCAACATGCGGATCGCAGGCACCCCCGCGTACGTCGAATCACCGTTCATCAACCAGCTCAAGCTGCTCCCCGTCCGCCTCGCGCCCTGATCCGGGGTGTGCGGGCGCTACACCAACACGGCGGGCGTCGAAGAACTGAACGCCCGCTTCCGCGTGCCGATCTCGGCCGATGCGGGCACGCGGCGCTTCAACATCGCACCGACCGAAGAGGTGCTCGCGATCGTCGCGCCCACCGGCGAGCCCGAGGCACGGCTGCTGCGCTGGGGACTGGTGCCGCCGTGGGCCAAGGACCTCAAGGGCTCGGCCAAGATGATCAACGCGCGGATGGAGACGGTCGCATCGAAGCCCGCCTACCGCTCGCTGATCCCCAAGGCCTCGCGTCGCGCGCTACAGCTCGCCGACGGCTACTTCGAGTGGCTGAAGCCCGAGAAGCGGGGCGAGCCCCGCCAGCCGTTCTTCTTCCAGCTCGACGGCGGCATCCCGTTCGCGTTCGCCTCCCTCTGGACGCCCGCCCACGTTGGCGGCGAGTGGATCGAGAGCGTCACCCTGCTCACCTGCGACTCGGCCCCCAATCGCGTGGCCGCGGCCATCCACGATCGCATGCCCGTGATCCTCGCCGACCGCGACGCCCGGCGGGCATGGCTCGATCCGCGACTCGGCGCGGAGGATGCGCTCGCGCTGTGCGGGACGCTGCCCGCGGGGCGGCTCTCCGCCCAGCCGGCCAACCCGGCCGTCAACAAGGCCGGCGACCTCGACGCGGAGGGACCCGGGCTGCTCATCGCTCCGGGCTGAGCCGGTTCCCGCCGATGCCGGACGGCCGACCTCGCCCGCGCCGGCTCAGGCGGTCAGCCAGCGCCGCGGGTTCTCTACGAAGATCGTCCGGTAGGACTCGTCGTCCATCGCCCCGAGCTCGCGCAGCGCCGGTACGACCTCGTCGAAGACCAGCGTCATCGACCAGTTGCGGATCGCCCCGTTGGCCTCGAATATCGGCTCGGTCTCCGGCGGGAACCAGTCGATCGTCGCGCAGTAGTCCTGGGAGATCATCAGGCGCTCTGCGTGCCCGCGGCGCAGCAGCTCGGCCGCCGTCGCGTTGCGCTTGTCGATCGGCATGAACATCTCCAGGCCATAGCGGTCGAGTCCGACGTACACGCCCCTGTCGATCAACCGCTCGATGTACCCGACGTCCTCGCTGTCGCCACAGTGGGCGATCTGCACGCGCGCCATGTCCACGCCCTCCTCCTCGAAGATCTCGATCTGGCGGGGACCGGTCGCAACAGCGGGCATCGAGTGGGCCATGATCGATGCGCCCGTCTGCACGCTCGCTCGGGCGACCGCCCGGTGGATCTTCTCGACGTTCTCTGTCACCCCCGCCGCGTCTGCCGCGCACTTCAGGAACGCCGCCTTGATGTCCGTCCCCTGGATGCCCCCCTCGATGTCAGAGACGAAGTGCTCGGCCATCGCGTCGACGTCCCGGTTGGCGAAGTAGTGGGGGAGATAGTCGTAGCTGTAGATGCCCGTGCACGCCACGATCCGCACGCCGCTCTGATCGGCCACCCGGCGCATGAAGCGCACGTCGCGCCCGCCGAACATCGCGGTCGGGTCGACGATCGTCTCCACGCCCCTGGACTTAGCCGCTCCCACCGCCTCCAGTGCCGCGTCCAGCTCGGCCTGCTCGTCGTAGCGGCCGGGCCACTCGGCCGCCACCGCCTCGTCTCGGAAGCGGACGTGCTCGTGCACCAGCACCAACCCCAGTTCGTCCGCCTCGACGGCTCCCTGCACGGTCTCTACCCTCGGCATCGCGCTCCCTCCCGGTCGGCGCCCCGCTCGTCGAGCGGATTGCCGCCTCTGGACAACGATCCAGCCACCAGGCCAATCTAGCGGTTAGTCGGCGGCGGGGGAGAGCCTCAGGCCGCGGCCGAGGCGCCGAGCCTGTCCGCGAGAATGCCCGACAGGCGGGCGCGGTGACGCCCCGCCCCGCCCAGCAGCGCCGCGTCGAGCTGCGCCCGCTTGTACAGCCAGTGCACGTCCGCCTCCCATGTGAAGCCGATGCCCCCGTGGGCCTGGATCGCGCTGGCGGTCACCTCGCGGCCGGCCTGCGAAGCGCTCGCCTTGGCCATCGCCGCCGCCTCCGCCAAACGCTCGGGGTCCGCGTCCGCGCTCCATGCCGCGAACGCCGTCGTCGAGCGCGCCCTCTCGGTGTCCAGCAGCATCTGCGCGCAGCGGTGGGACACCGCCTGGTAGGCGCCCACCGGCACGCCGAACTGCTTGCGGTCCTTGACGTACTCCACGGTCATCTCCAGCGAGCGCTCGCACACGCCCACGAGCTCCGAGCTGACCGCCACCAGCGCCCGGCCCAAGCCCGGGCAGCCGTGCTCGAGCGCCTCGCTGGCGTCGGGGTGGGTGCGATCGGACTCCACCCGCGCCGCCGAACGCGTCGGGTCGATCGCCTGGATCGGGGTCACGTCGGCCTCGCCGGGCGTCACCAGCCGGCCCGAGCCGTCGTCTTCGACCAGCACGATCACCCCCGCCTCCGCGCCGCTCACCACCAGCTCCGCCGTGCCGTCCACCGCGCTCGCCAGCGCCCCGATCGTCTCACCCGATGCCAGCCCCGGCAGCCAGCGCTCGCGCTGCTCGCCCGTGCCCGCCTGCTCGATCACGCACGCCGCCATCGCGCTCCCCAGGAACGGAACCGGCGCCAGCGACCGACCGAGCTCCTCGCACAGGATCGACAGCTCGATCGTGCCCAGACCCTGGCCCCCGTAGGTCTCCGAGATCGCGATGCCCGGCCAGCCCAGCTCGCACAGCTCGCCCCACAGAGCCTCGTCGGTCGTGCCCGCGGGCGGGTGGGATTCGATCGTTTCGCGCACCCGCGCGAACGTCGAGCGCTCGCCCAGCAGCTCGCGGGCCGTGCGCTGGATGTCCCGCTGGTCGTCTGTCAGACCGAAGTCCATCAGCTACGCCACCCCTCCGGCGGAGCCCGAAGGGCGAAGCCCATAAAAGTCAAAACCCTCGCATGGACACGCAGGGCAAGCCGGGCGAGGACGCAGGGAGCGTGGCGTGCTGTGCACGCGAGCGACCGAGGACGCCGATCCGGCGCAGCCATGCGTGTTCATGCGGCGACCTTGAGGCGGGGGAGACCGAGCACCCGCTCGGCGACGATGTTCTTGAGCACCTCCGTCGTGCCCCCCTCGATCGTGTTGCCCCGCGCGCGCAGCAGCTCATAGCTCCACTGCGTCCCCGCCGTCAGCGCCTCCGGGCCGACGATGTCCACCGCGAGCTGGGTCAGGCGCTGGTTGGTATCCGACCACAGCCACTTCACCAGCGAGCCCTCCGGCCCGGGCTGGCCGTAGCGCTCGGCGTCCGTCAGGCCCTTCCACGCCAGCAGCCGGATCGACTCGCAGCGCATGTGCAGATCCGCGATCGCGTCCGCTATGAGATTCCCACCCGCCGCCTCGAGCAGGCCCTTCTTGGCGGCCACCGCGATCAGGTCGTCCAGCAGCTGGCGCAGGCGGATCTGCAGCGCGAAGCCCAGGCCCGCCCGCTCGTTCATCAGCGTCGTCAGCGCCACCTTCCAGCCGTTGCCCACCCCGCCCACCACGTTCGCGTCCGGGATCCGCGCCTCCTCGATGAACAGCTCGTTGAACTCCGCCTCGCCCGTGATCTGACGCAGCGGACGAACCTGCACGGCCTCCTGGTCCATGTCCATCAGGAAGTACGTCAGGCCCTTGTGCTTCGCCACCTCCGAGTCCGTCCGCGCAACCAGCATGCACCACTTCGAGTACTGCGCCCCGCTCGTCCACACCTTCTGGCCGCTCACCACCCATTCATCGCCGTCCTTGACCGCTCGTGTTTTCAGCGCTGCCAGATCCGAGCCGGCGTCCGGCTCGGAGAAGCCCTGACACCAGATCTCCTCCGCCGAGAGGATCGGGGGGAGGTAGCGCTCCTTCTGCTCTCGTGTGCCCCACACCATCAGCGTCGGGCCGCCCAGCAGCAGGCCCAGGGTGTTCGCCGCGAACGGCACCCGTGCGCGCCCCAGCTCTTCGAAGTAGATCGCCGACTCGCTCTGGCTCGCCCCGCGCCCGCCGTACTCAGTCGGCCACGCCGGCGCCGCCCAGCCCGCGTCGTACAACCGCCGCTGCCACTCGCGGCGGTAGGCGAACTGCGCGTCCTCGCCCGCGTCCGCCGCCGGCTTGGCCTCGGGCCTGTTCTCCGCCAGCCATCCGCGCAGCTCGTCCCGGAAGGCCGTCTCCTGTGGGCTGAAGGTCAGGTCCATATCCTCGTCCCCCAGATTACCGGAGGCTGGGCTTGACGAGTGGAGTCACGCCGGAGAGGGCCGGCAGACTGGCATGACGTTTACGTCATGGGCATATGACATAATTGCCATAGATGCGGATTTCTAGTCGCGACCTGTTTCCTTCCGATGCGCCGGTCCCGCTCAGCCGGATGATAGGCCGTCGAGGCGATGTCGAGGAGCTCGTACTGCAGCTCTCAGGCGGCACACATCGCGTCCTCGCCGCGCCCAGGCGCACGGGTAAGAGCAGCGTGTGCGAGGCGGCGGTCGGCGTACTGCGCGCCAAGCGCTTCTACACGGTCTCCGTCAGCCTCTTCAAATACACGAACGCCGCGACGCTTGCGGAGGCGATCGCGCAGGAGACCCTCGCCAACCGCGGGCCGATGCACAAGCTGATCGAGAAGATCCGCGAGACAGGCGCCACCGTGGCCAAGGGCGCCACGCTCACCCTCGCAATGAAGGCTCAGGCCGACCTCGGTGACGCCGTCGAGCTGGCCATCCACCCCGGCTACAGCGCCCGTGATCCGGAGCGAGCGCTGCGGATGGCGCTCGAACTTCCGCAGCGCATCGCCGAGCGGGACGGCAAGCGGCTGGTCTTCTTCATCGACGAGCTGCAGGAGATCGCCGACAGCGGCAACGCCTATGGCGATCCGGATCGTCTGATGAGATTCTTGCGCGAGACGCTCCACGGCTCCGAGCGGGTCACGGCGCTGTTCGCCGGGAGCATGGAGCACATGATGCGTGACCTGTTCACAAACCGTCAGCGCGCCTTCTACGGCTTCGGTGGATTCATGAAGCTGACGCCGATCCTCGCCGACGAATGGCGCGTGGGGCTCCCCGAGCGCTTCGCCGAGGACGGCTGCACGGTGGACGAGAGCGCCCTCAATCGAATGATCGAGCTCGGTGAGCTTCATCCTCGCGCGATCATGCTGATCGCCCAGCAGGTCCACCTCGCGTCGATCGAGGTCGACACCCACACGATCGACGTCGGGCTTGTTCTCAGCGGCTGGCGGAGCGCGTTGCAGGCTGAGCGTGCCCGCCACGTCGACGCGGTGGACACGATCCGGCGCATGGGCCGATCGGGCGCTGCCGCGCTGCGCATCGCCGGCAACCTTGCCAACGGATTGCCCGCGTACCACGGCATCGAGTCACAGGCCGCCAGCCGTGCGCTCAGGCACCTGCAACGCTCGAGCATCGTCCACCGCGCACAGCAGACAGGACGATGGGAGATCGACGATCCTCTGCTGGCCACCTACATCCGCAACGAGATCGCCACCTGAACCTGCGGCTGCGAGGAGTCAGAAGATGCGTCCCATTCAGCCTACCCTCTACAGCGGGCTCAGCATCACAGCCCGCTCGGTGCGGATGGTCGCCTGCTCCTCGGCGGTCAGGCCCTGCGAGAACTCGTCGAGCTTGCGCTTCGGGCCGGTGACCGTGAAGCCCACCTGCGACGTGAGCAGGTGCGGGTGCTCGACGATCTCGCACGTGATCCCCAATTCGTCGGCCCAGCTCAGCATCGACTGCTCGAGTTCGGCTCGGACCATCTTGCCCGAGCTGGCCACCAGCATCCGCGTCTCGATCGTCTCCGCGTCTCGTTCGTCGGCGCCTTCGGCCCCCTGCTCCTCCGCCGCCGGCGGCGGATCCGTCTGCCGCCACGCGTCACAACGTTCATCCCAATGGCTCACCCGCATGCTCGCCCGCACTCCATCGCCGCGCAGGACATCTTCGATCGCGCTCCTCGCCGTCCGGAGCGTCGCTTCGTCCGCGGCGTAGGCGAACAGCAGCTTGCCGTCGTGGGTGATCACCACATCGTGCGACACCCGCTCCTCGATCTGCCGGTCGATCCCCGGTCCGCGCAGACGCCCGAGGAGGCCATCGAGCGAGCGGGCGGTGTCCCCGACATCGAGCTCGACCTGCAGCCGGCAGTCCCGCTCGTCCGGGTCGTAGTGCTCTGTCATCGCTTCCACCGTCGCGGAGGAGACACGGGGGTCGGGGCGCGTATCGCAATCAGCCAGCACATAGCCGAGTCACAGTAGTGATTCGTCCGGCCAGCGGCCATCAAGTGACGTTGAGCTCGATCACGTCGACCGTCGCGTGCTTCGGGGCCTCGGCGCACAGCGCGCGCCGTGATCGCGGATGTCACGGAGCGCCAGCTCGGTCGGATCGTCCAGGCTCACCGCGCCACGAGCCGCGATCCGCGCAGCCAGCTCCTGCGGCGTAGGCCGAGCCGTCGAACGCCCGAGCGCTGCGCGCACATACTCCGAGAGCGAAACTCCGGCCATCGACGCCCGCGCCTTCAGCTTCCGATGCACGTCGTCAGGGCCATCGTAGATCTGGAGGAGAGCTCCCATTCGTAAATGATGTCATGCGTCATACATGCATTGGTCGCCGTGAAACCGTGAGATTCCATCGCAGTCACCGCCTACCGTGACGCCGTGGCCCACCCGCTCGCCAGCATTCCCACCCACGATCGCCCGCGTGAGCGATTGCTGCGCTGCGGCGCAGACGCTTTGAGCGAGCGGGAGCTGCTGGCGCTGGTTCTGAGGCACGGGCGCTGCGGGGAGAGCGCGCTCGACCTCGCCGAATCGCTGCTCTGCGAGTACGGCGGTCTCCCGGCGATGGCCGTCGCGCGGCCCGAGGAGCTCGCGCAACGCTCCGGCGTAGGGGCAGCCAAGGCAGCAGCGCTGATTGCCGCCTTTCGGCTTGGGCGACTTGCGGGCCGCTCAGCCGATACCGTCGTCACCCTCCGCAGTGCCGCGGATGTGGCGCGCAAGGTCAGCCCGGAACTGGCGGGGCTTCGCCGAGAGCGCGTGGTTGTGCTCGTCTGCGACGGCGCGAACCGCGTGCGCCGGACGGTTGTGATCACGGACGGTGCGATCGACCGTTCGTTGTTTCCGGTCCGCGACATTCTCAATGCGGTGTTGCGCCATGATGGGCGTGCGTTTGCCGTCGCGCACAACCATCCCTCGGGGGATCCGACGCCAAGCGAGGCAGATCTTCGCGCCACTGTTGAGCTTGTCACCGCTGCGAGGACGGTCGGACTGCGCTTCTTCGACCATGTGATCGTCGCCGACGACGAGTGGCGGGCCGTCTCTACCCGAGATGCACAAACGCTGCATTGAGGACAGCAGGATCCAAAGCCGACATGAGGGCGCGTCCGTGCTCCAGCGCCCTTCCAGCAGCAAGCACCTTATGTATCAAGACCGCGATTCGGTCTTGCTCGGCAACGGGCGGCAGCCAAATCTCGACCTCTAGGAACTGCTCAGCTTTTATGCGCTTGCGCCTCGCCATGCTGCCACGAGTCGCACCCCCGATCGCTTCCCACAGCCATCGCGACATCGCGATCCCCTTGAAGTAATCGGGGTTGAGGAGATCTCGATTCGGAGTAAATACTGGATACTCAGGTGAGACGTAGGCACCTGCGAACGCGCTTCCTACTACCGCGACAGCGCCCTCCCAGCCACCGAGCCGGCTGACGACCACGTCATCCGTCTCGAGCGGTGCCAACGATCGGTACCGTGTCTCGCTCCCGCGAATGGCGCCTCGGTCAATCAGTCCCCGTCCAAAGCTATAGATGCCGGCAATCCGGAAGCTGGCGTTGGGACTTACAGCCTCAACCCTCTGGGATGGGCGCATGAGTTCTCCCAGCGCGCGGTGCAACCAACCAGCCTGGGTCTTCTGGCCGTCGGATAGATCACCCCGGGTGACGAGCGCGGTCATCATGGCTGCAAGTTTTTCCTCAATCCCAGACCGTCTCGTTTGAACAGCGAGCGTCTTGGAACGAAGCACGTCGAGTTGAGCAGCTATCTCGCACTGGAGCTCGATCGGTGGTAGCGGAATCTCAAGCGACTCAAATGCTCTGATACCTAGCGTGCGATTGCGCACGATGCTTCCGGGAGATGCCGTGCGAATGAGATCTAGGCCTCGCTCGCTGAGAAAAAAGTAGCGGAGATAGCTCGTGGCAACGCGATCGTCGACAGGCACGTAAGTCAGAAACCGATGCGTCCCGATACAGCCATCGTCCTGCGCACCAGCAACGGCAATTGCACCCTCCCACGCCTGAATGTTGCTGAGGACGAGGTCATCCTTCTTTACCAGAGAGAATCGGTAATCCCCCAAGTCAGCACCCAGGGTTGGCTCGCGGTGAAAGATGCCATTGCCAAACGAATACACGCCGACGAGTTGGTAGCTCGCTAGGGGATCGATCGAGACGACTCGACGCTCAAGCTTCAGCACCTCCCCGACGCGTGCGTAGCTGAACTTGCCTGTCACGTCGCTAGCTCTTGATCGATTTCGCAGAGAATACGCATAATCTCTTCCTCGCCCTCCATCAACTCAGCTACGAGCTCGCCGGGAGCGCGGTGGGTCAGATCACCCGGGCGATTGGGACTGCGTATGTCGAGGTTGTAGTCACTCGCCTCGATATCAGCTATCGAGACATGCCAGGCGCTATCGGTCTTTTTGCGGCCAGCCCGGGGCGCACCGCCCCACCAGGCCTGGCAGTCAGAGAACTCCTCGAAGCGGAGGGGCCGGGTCTTCGCGTAGCCCTTGCGGCCCTCGGGCGGAGGCAGTTCGTAGAACCAAACGCCTTTGGTCCGGCCGGTCTTGTCGAAGAACAGCATGTTCGTAGGAATGGTCGTGTAAGGAGCGAAGACGCCCTGAGGCAGCCGGACTACGGTGTGAAGGTCACATTCGGCGAGCAGGCGCTCCTTGATCTTCGCGCCAACTCCGCCCCCAAACAGAACGCCGTTGGGCACGACGATCCCGCAACGGCCGCCTGTGTCGAGCATTCGCTGCACGAGTTGAAGAAACAACCACGCAGTCTCGGCGGTCCGTGTCGCCTCGGGAAAGTTCGCCTGGATCGCCTTCTCCTCCTCGCCGCCGAACGGCGGGTTGGTCAGTACTACATCGACTCGGTCTCTCTTGCGAATCTCTGTGACCGGGCGGGCGAGAGCATTCCCACGAATGAGGTGCGGCTGCTGAACCTCATGCAGCAGGAGATTCATCATTCCTAGGAGGTAGGGGAGGGGCTTCTTCTCGATACCACGAAGATCACCTTCGAGCGCTCGAACCTCCTCGACACTACTCAGCGTTGGCCTGAGATGCTCGAGCGTCTCAACGAGAAAGCCGCCGGTCCCGCACGCAGGGTCGAGGACGCGCTCGCCGAGGGCCGGCGCGACCTGCTCGACCATAAAGCGAATCACAGGGCGTGGAGTGTAGAACTCGCCTGAGTCGCCGGCCGCATCCCGCATGTCTCTGAGCATCGACTCGTAGAGATGGGCCATCGTGTAGATGTCGTCAGAGGAGGCGAAGTTGACCTCGTCGATCTTGTTGAGGACGTCGCGGAGCAGGTAGCCGGAGAGCATCCGGTTGAACGTCTCCTTGAACACCGCCGCGAGGACGTCCCGTGGGTCATCTGGGCCGGTGCCAGCGAGGCCGCGCAAGTATGGCAGCAGCTCGCCGTTCACAAACTCGATCAAGGTCTCGCCGGTGCGGCCGTCCACTGCGTCCGCCGCCCAATCTCGCCAGCGATAGGGCTCCGCGATCGCAGACCGATACGCCGCTCCGTCGACGATCTCCCGTCGTTCCTCCAGCCCGTCGAACGCCTTGAGGAACAGCAGCCAGGCGAGCTGAGGGATTCGGTCGAGGTCGCCGTTCAGGCCTGCGTCCTTGCGCATCGTGTCGCGCACGGCCTTGATCACGCCGCTCAGCTTGGCCTGCGGTGTCGTTGGCGGCGTCGGCTTGCTGCGCTTGGGCATTCAGTTCTCCTCGGTTGAGCGGACACACGCCCAGAAGGCGCGCAGGTCGTTCATGGCACGGTCGAGCGTCTTGGCTTCGACATCCAGGCTGCCGGCAAGCGTGCTGTAGGACGTGGCCCACTGTTGTGGTGGATCGGGGAGGTCGGCGGGTGGCTGAGTTCCGTCCCGTACAGCGAACACGTGGTCGACACGTGTGAGGAGCTCGCGTGTCGGTCGTAGGCCGTCCTCGATCAGCATCGTCAGGTCGACGAGGTCTCTGGTCCGCGTGTTGGGTCGGTCGCCGTAGGTCTGAGTCAACGCGTGCAGCTTCTCAGCAAAGTGCTGGTCGCGATCCACGACCTCGACGCTGCCATCTGGGATGCCGGCAAAAGCAAGAAGTCCCGGGAGAGCGATGCGCTCGGTGCCGCCAATCTCCTCAGGTCGCGCGACAATGTCGACGCTTACCTGGGCGAAGGCTCGTCCGGCGAGTCACGCCTCGACCGGGAAGCGCCAGCCTGGCCGTCCGGCGGCGTCCGCGGTCAGCTCTCGAGCCCAGCCCACCCCGAAGTGGAACCAATCACCATGTGGATCGCGTTCGAGAGCCCCTACAAGCACGGCTCGCAGTGCTCCTGGGTCCAGCGAGGGGTTGCGGATCGCAAGATCCATATCGCGGGTAGTCCGCGCGCGATCGCGCCAGCGCACCTCGAGCGCCATCCCACCCTTCAACACCCAGCCGCCGTGCTGCGCCGTATCGAGCCTGACCAACATCCGTTCGAACACCGCGCGTCTGCGCAGCCGGTTGAGGTCGACTCCTACATCTCTGGAGGTAGACGCGAGGCGGGCCTCCAGCGCCATCCGGAATGCGGCGGGAGTCTCGTAGTTCACAGTTGGGCGACGAGCCGGAGTGCACGCTCGATTCGCAGCGCGGCACGCGGCCCGAGGTCCTCGGCGCGCGCGACCAGGGCGTCCCTGATGGTGGGGGTGCTTTCACACGCCTGTTGCATCGCGTAGCCGAGCTGATCGAGATCCAGGGTGCCGGCGGCGACGTCCAGCAACGTGCGCACCGGAGTGGTGATCCCGCATCCCTCGTAAAGCCAGATGTCATCCTCGGGCAGATCGCCGCGGTGAAGACGAATGCCGTCAGGTGGCCGGGAACGAAAATGTTGCGGGACCGTTAGGTGGATGGCGGCTGGGTTAGCGTCGCCAAGGTCATGAACGGCCAGCGCGGTCTCGTGGGACACAACCGCTCGGCCTCCGCTCCACAGCGACCATCTGATCAGATCCTCATGCTCCCCGACGGGCCACTCAGGCAGACGGAACAGACCGCGGTCCACTCTCAGCCAGTTGCCCCGGTCGGCGTGGAACTTCTGCGCCGAGTAGGAGTAGCCGACGGACAGTGCCTGAGCGGCGGTGAAATAGCCGGACTGCTCCCCCGCGAGGGCAGCGAGGCGCCGGCGTAGGTCTTGGCGATCAAGCGGCACGACGCGAAACTATATCAAAATGATAGTTTGACGCCGAGCTGCTACGTGAAACTATCATTTCGATACAGGATCATGCTGCGTAGAGCATGTCCTCCATCCCGGAGATAGCCGATCGGAGCCGCTCCTGCCGCCCAATCGACTTGCGATGTCCACGACGCTGCCATAACGGTCGAGTGGTGGCACTTCCAACACGCGGAGGTCATCGAGCTGCGAGATGCCGTGCTCGGCGTACTTGTCCAGCAGATCCTCGAGCACCGCTCGAGCCTCTGGCACGAAGTCCTCGAAGAACTGGCGGTGCTCGCCGCTCAGGCGCCTCACACGTTGACCCCTCGTGATCATCGGCCCGTTCCACGCGACGTGAACGAGGAGATCCACAGCGTCCATGTCGGTGAGCTCCAGGCGATCGGCTGCCTCCTCCAGCGATACGCCCGTCCCCGCCAGGGCCGCCGTGACCTCCTCGCGGCCATGCTTGGTGCGCCACGCGTCCCGTAGCTCCCGGGGAGATAGGTACAAGCGTCGCACCTCGTCTGCGGGGTAGTCGCTGTACTCGACGAGCCGCAGGCGTCCGCTCTGCGGATCTGGCAGATAGAAACCTTCGGCGGCCACATACGCCGCTGGCCCGTCATCGACGTAGAACTTCCGCGCGCCCACTTCTTCGAGCTCGTCCGGATCGACCCCGCCATCGCCTGATTCGCCGTAGGCCGGCTCAGGTTCCGCTACCTCACTGATGCCGACTGCGTTGCCATCGAGGTCGATCTCTTCAACCAGCGGCGGCGCCTCGGGAGGTCCGTCGAACTCAGGGTCCTCGAAGAGGTGCGTAGCTCCGGAGTAGTCGATGATCTCGAACGTCAGCTTGTCCTCATCCGGGTACAGGCGCGTGCCACGGCCAATGATCTGCTTGAACTCGACGATCGATCCAATCGGCTTGAACAGCACGATGTTGCGCACCGTGGGCACGTCGACGCCAGTCGACAGAAGTTGCGCCGTGGTCGCGATCACCGGCGTTTCGCGCTCTGGATCGGCGAAGTCGCCCAGGTGTTCTCGTCCCGTGTCGCCCTCGTCGGAGACAATGCGCACGACGTAATCGGGATGCTGTCGGGCGAGGTCCGCGTTCTCGTTGTTGAGCGCCTGGCGCATCTGGGCGGCGTGCTCTGAGTCCACGCAGAACACGATCGTCTTTGCCATTCGATCCGTGCTTCGCATGTATTCAGAGAGATGTCGTGCGGCTGCCTCTGTGCGAGTCAGCAGCGAGACCACCCGCTCAAAGTCGCGCGTCTCATAAAGGTCTTCGGGGATCTCACGGCCGAACCGATCGAGCTGTCCGGGCTCAGGCGACCAGCCGTGGGCATCGGGGGCTGAGGACCACGCGTCGCACGCGATATGGCGCGAGGAACCCGTCGGCGATGCCCTGCGCGAGCGTGTATGTGTAGATCGGATCGCCGAAGTAGCGGTAGGTATCGACGTTCGCGTCGCGCTTTGGCGTCGCTGTCATCCCGATCTGAACGGCGGGGGAGAAGTGCTCGAGGATGGCGTGCCAGTCAGACTCGTCGCGCGCGCTTCCCCGGTGGCACTCGTCCACGACTATCAGGTCGAAGTAGTCATGCGGATAGTCCGAAATACGCCGAGTGCCTCGCCGCTGTCGGCGAGCGTCTGGTAGAGAGCGAAGTAGATCTCTCGCCCGGTCTTCGCCTCGCCGCGAATCTTCCACACGGCGTCGCCGAACACCGGCCGGAACTCCCGGGCGATCGGCTGATCGACGAGGATGTTGCGGTCCGCCAGGTAGAGGATCCGCGGCTTGCGGTCTCCGCCTGCCGCTCGACCAGAGCTTCCAGATGATCTGGAGGGCAAGGAAAGGTCTTGCCGGTGCCCGTTGCCAGCGTAAGAAGGATGCGATTCCGGCGTTCGCTCAGGACTGCGTGCAGCGCGCGCTCGATGGCGACCTGCTGGTAGTAGCGCGGCTCCTTCACCCGCCCATCGGGCAGTCGTAGGTCCCTGTTGAACGGCAGCAGCAGGGTGTCTGCGGCGGTGTCGTCGACGATGCCCTTCCACTTCCGATAGCGCCGCCAGAGCTCATCCGGATCGGGAAACGCCGCGAGGTCTCGCTCGATTCCGGTGTCATGGTCATGCTCGACTATGCCCTTGCCGTTTGTGCCATAGGCGAACGGGAGGTCCAGCATCTGTGCGTATCGCATCGCCTGCTGCAACCCGTCGCCAGGTAGCTTGTATTCGCGCTTGGCCTCCACGACCGCGACAGGGACGCCGGGCTGGATCTCGAGCAGGTAGTCGGCACGAAGAGGCCGATCGCGGCGGTGGTCGCGCCCTCGCGGTTCGCGACGGGGGACAGGAACGATCTTGCCGTCGGTCACCGGGTATTGCTCGAGCACACGCCCTGCCCACCCGGATGCTTCAAGGTGCGGGACGACATAGTCTCGACACGTGTCCTTCTCAAGGGGACCGGCCACTCGGGTACCGTACCGGCTCTTGGAATAACGGCCGACAGCAGACGTTTATCCGACCAGACGGCCGCCCCTCCCACCACTCGGCCTGGCAACGACCGCGGCAGGCCCGCCGGGACGGGCGCTAGATTCGGACGGTCGTGTCTGCCGCAGAGTCCGCACTGCGCGTCGCCCACCTCGACGCCGACGCCTTCTATGTCTCGATCGAGCTGCGACGCCATCCCGAGCTGCGCGGCAAGCCCGTCGTCGTCTCCGGCACGGGTCCGCGCGCCGTTGTGACGACCGCGAGCTACGAGGCGCGGCGCTATGGCGTCGGCTCGGCCATGCCCGCATCCCGTGCGCGGCGGCTGTGCCCGGACGCCGTCTTCCTGGCGCCCGACTTCACCACCTATCGCGAGATCTCCGCGCGGATGATGGGGATCGTGCGCGCGCACGTCGAGCGCGTCGAGGTCGTCGGGCTGGACGAGGCCTACCTCGACGTCGACGGGCTGTACTCGCCCCGCGCCGCCATGCGCCGGCTCCTCACCGAGATCCACGCTCAGCTGCAACTGACGTGCTCGGTCGGCATCGGACCGAACAAGCTCGTCGCCAAGGTCGCCTCCGACGCCGAGAAGCCCGCCGGTTTCGTCGTCCTCAGCCGCCAGCAGGCCTGTACGCGCTTCGCCGCCTCCCCGCCCGGCCTCGTTCCCGGCATCGGGCCGAAGACCGCCGCGCGCCTGGCCGAGCTCGGGCTGACCACGCTCGCCGCCGTGGGCGCCGCGCCCGAGCGGATGCTCGTCGAGCGCTTCGGGCCCAACCTCGGGCGCGAGCTGGGCCGGCGGGCGCGCTTCGAGCACGACGGTCAGGTCGGCGCCCCCCGCAAGGTCGTCTCCGAGTCGCGCGAGCGGACGTTCGACAGCGACATCAGCGACCCCGCGCAGATGCGCGAGCACATCTCCCTGATGGCCGAGGAGCTCTGCGCCGGCCTCGCCGCGCACGAGCGCCGGGGGCGCACAATCGGAATCAAGATCCGCCTCGACGACTTCACCACCGTCACCCGCGCCCACACCGTCGCCGAGCCCACCTGCGAGGCCGAGCTCGTCAGCGCCGTCGCCCTGCGGCTGCTGGGCGACTACTCGCCGCCTCGGCCCGTGCGGCTGCTCGGCGTGCGCGTCGCCGGGCTCAACCTCCACGCCGACCCGTCCGAGCCGGCCGGCGGGCACGACGCCGGGCGGGGAGCGAGTGGCGCGCGGGGTGCAGGCGGTGGGGGAGACCCGGCCGACCAGCTCGCGCTGCCGGTATAGGATCGGAGCATGACCATCGTGCAGGTGGGGGAGATTCAGCTCGACTGCGAGCGTGGAGGATCCGGCCCGCCGCTGCTCTTGCTCATGGGTCGCGCTGGCACCTACTCGCATTGGGACCCAACGTTCCTGGCCGACCTGCAGCGCGACTTCCAGACGATCGTCTACGACCACCGCGGCGTCGGCGCCAGCAGCCGCCTGGACGGGCCGATCACGATCGGCCAGATGGCCCTTGACGCCGGCGGGCTGCTGAGCGCCCTGGAGATCGACTCCGCCCACGTCCTCGGCATCTCCATGGGGGGCATGGTCGCCCAGGAGCTCGCCCTCGCCGAGCCCGAGCGAATCCGCACGCTCGCCCTTGGCTGCACCTATTGCGGCGGCCCCGGCAGCGCCCTGCCCAGTCCCGAGCTCCAGCAGCGCATCGCCGAGGCCCTCGCCTCGGGGGACCGCGAGCGCGTGATCCGCGCCTACTGGGAGGCCAACGTCTCACCGGCCTTCGCCGCCGAGGAAGCCGCCTGGGAGCGCTTCCGGGAGATCGGCATACGCCGGCGCGTCGCCATCGAGGTGATCGTCCAGCAGACTCACGCCATCGCCCAGCACGACACCTCCGCCCGCCTCGGCGAGATCGCCCTGCCCACGCTCGTCATCCACGGCACCGTCGACCAAATCCTCCCTGTGCCCAACGGCGAGATGATCGCCGGGCTGATCCCCGGCGCCGAGCTTCAGCTCTTCGACGACGTCGGCCACCTCTTCTTCTGGGAGCGCCCCGAGCGCTCCGCCGAGCTGTTGGCGGCGCACGCCGCCACGCATGCCTGACCGACCGATCGGGGATCAGCCGGCAGCGCCGCCGTCGCAGACGGTCGTTGGCCCGCTCCCGCTGAGCATCCACAGCGACGACGGAGTCACGATCGCCGGCGAGGAGGCCGGGGCCGGACCGGCGGTTGTCCTGCTGCACGGGCTCACCGCCAGCCGTCGCTACGTCGTCATGGGCTCGCGGCTGCTCGAGCGCTCCGGCCGGCGCGTCATCGCCTACGACGCCCGCGGCCACGGCCACTCGACGCCCGCACCCGACCCGCGCGCCTACGGCTACGATCAGGATCTCGCTGTCGACCTGCTCGCGGTCCTCGACTCGCTGGGCATACAGCGCGCGCTCCTCGCCGGCGCCTCGATGGGCGCCCACACGGTCGTGCGCCTAGCCCTCGAGCATCCCGAGCGCGTGGCCGCCCTCGCGCTCATCACCCCCGCCTACGACCCCGACGCCCACGGCGGCAGCGATGGCGAGCACGCCGGCTGGGACGCCCTCGCACGCGGCCTGCGCGAGGACGGGGTGGAGGGCTTTCTCGCCGCCTACCGCTTCGACGGCGTCCCCGAGCGCTGGCGCGAGACCGTCGAAACGGTCGTCCGCCAGCGCCTCTCCGCCCACGAGCACCCGCTCGCCGTCGCCGACGCCCTCGAAGCCGTGCCCCGCTCGCGTCCCTTCGAGCGGATGGATGAGCTCCGGGGCATCTCCGCGCCCACCCTCGTGATCGCCAGCCGCGACCAGGCCGACCCCAGCCACCCGCTCGCCGTCGGCCAGCGCTATGCCCAGGCCATCCCCGGGGCGCGGCTGCTCGTCGAGGATCCCGGCCGATCGCCCATCGCCTGGCAGGGAGGGCAGCTCTCCAAAGCGCTGCTCGGGCTCGGCGAACACGCCTCCTAGGACGGATGTCGAGCCGCCCGCCCGAGCGCGGACACAACGCTGCCCCGCCTCATCATCATAGCAATAATTCGTGATAACGTACAGTCGTATGCCAGTACGCACGTGGGACGGGCACAGCTACGACCGCATATCCCAGACGATGGAGGCCCTCGGGTTGGAGGTTCTCGGCCGGTTGGAGCTGGACGGCGACGAGACCGTGCTCGACGCCGGCTGCGGCTCCGGACGGATCACCCAGGCGCTGATCGAGCGGCTGCCCCGGGGCCGGGCGATCGCCGTGGACGCGTCCGCATCGATGGTCGAGGCCGCCCGCGGGCGACTCGGGCCGGAGGCTGACATCCGCGTTCTCGACCTGCTCGAGCTCGAGCTGGAGGAGCCGGTCGACGCGATCCTCTCGACCGCCACCTTCCACTGGATCGCAGACCATGAGAGGCTCTTCCTCCGCCTGCGCGCCGCCCTGCGCCGTGGCGGGCGCCTGGTCGCGCAGTGCGGGGGAGAGGGCAACATCGACGTCCTGCGCGGGACCGCCAACGCGGTGCTCTCGCGCGAACCCTACGCCCGGCACTTCGCCGGCTGGCAGCCGCCGTGGAACTACGCCGACCCGCTCCTCACCCACGAGCGCCTGCTCGCCGCCGGCTTCACCTCAGCCGAGTGCCGGCTGACACCCGCGCCACGCGAGCCCGAGCAACCGCGGGAGTTCCTCTCCACGATCGTCCTCGGCCCCCACGTCCAGCAGCTGCCGGCCGAGCTGCGCGAGCCGTTCATGGACGACGTGCTCGCTGCGCTCGGCAGCCCCGTCGTCGTCGACTACGTGCGCCTGAACATCGACGCCGTCGCGTAGAGACGCCGGGAGTCGCTGACCGTCTCCACGGCCAGCGATAGCCATGGTTATACGCGAGCTGCCGAGACGGGCCCGTCCGCGCCGGCGGCCCCGCTGAGCAACGCCACATAGCGTCCGCCCATCCGCACAAGCTCGTCGTGGGTGCCGCGTTCGACGATGTGCCCGTAGTCGAGCACCAGGATCTGGTCGGCGTCCCTGATCGTCGAGAGCCGGTGCGCGATCGCGATCGTCGTCCGCCCCCTCGAGAGCTCGTCCAGCGCCTGCTGGACCGCCCGCTCGGTCTCCGTGTCCAGGGCAGAGGTCGCCTCGTCGAGAATCAGCACCGGCGGATTACGCAGGATCGTGCGCGCGATCGCCATCCGCTGCTTCTCCCCTCCCGAGAAGCGATAGCCGCGCTCGCCCACCGGAGTGTCATATCCCTCCGGCAGCGATGAGATCAGCTCGTGGATCTGGGCCGCCTTGGCCGCCCCTTCGATCTCCCCGTCGCTCGCCTCCGGACACGCAAAGCGCAGGTTCTCGCGGATCGAAGCGTGGAACAGGTAGGTCTCCTGGGAGACCAGGCCGACGGTCGCCGCCAGCGAGGCGAGGGTCATGTCGCGGATGTCCACCCCGTCGATGCTCACACAGCCCCGCTGGGCCTCGTACAGGCGCGCGACGAGATAGGCCAGGGTCGTCTTGCCCGACCCCGTCTCGCCGACCAGCGCCGTGCGCGTCCCCGCCGGGATCTCCGCGGCGATCTCCTCCAGCGTCCACGGCGCCTCGGGCGCGTAGCGGAACCACACGTCCTCGAGCTCCACGTCGCCGCGCACGTCGCCCAGCGGGCGCGCGTCCGGCCGTTCGACGATGTCCACCGGCAGATCCAGGTACTCGAAGATGCGCCCGAACAGCGCCAGCGACGTCTGCACTTCCAGGCCCACCGACAGCAGCTGCTGCATCGGGAACAGCAGGCGCGTCTGCAGCGTCGTGAACGCCACCACCGTGCCGATCGAGATCAGGTCGTGGCCGTGGGCGATGCTGTAGCCGGCGAACCAATACACCGCCGCCGGCATGATCGCGAAGCTCATCTGCACCGACGCCATCCGCCAGCGCCCCGCCATCCGCGCGCGCACCTCCAGGTCGGCCAGATCGCTCGACTCCGAGGAGAAGCGCTCGACCAGCTCGCTAGAGCGGCCCATCGTCTTGCCCAGCAGGATGCCCGACACCGACAGCGACTCCTCCACCAGCGTCGACATGTCCGCCAGACGCCCCTGGCGCACCGACTGGATGCGCCGGCGCTCGTTTCCCACGCGGCGCGTCAGCCACACGAAGAACGGCAGCAGGACCAGCGAGAACACCGTCAGCTGCCAACTCAGGGCGAACATCGCCACGATCGTCGCCGTGACCGTCGCCACCGTCGAGACCGTCGAGGTGGCCGTGCTGGTGACCACGTCGTCGATCCCGCCGATGTCATAGGCGATCCGCGCCTGCACCTCCCCCGAGCGGGTGCGCGTGAAGAACGCCAGCGACATCCGCTGCAGGTGCGTGTACACGGCCGCCCGCAGGTCGTGCATCACGCGCTGGCCGACCTGGTTCGAGATCCACGTCTGCGCCACGCCGATCACCCCATTGATCACCGCCAACGCCACCATCCCGCCGACCAGCCACGACAGCAGCGTCAGCTTGTGCTCGACGATCCCCTTGTCCACGGCTTCCCGCAGCAGGAACGGCGAGGCCACGCTCAGGACCGATCCGAGGACGATCAGGCCGAGCAGCAGGCCGAGGCGCACGCGGTAGGGGATGAACAGCCTGCCGATCCTCCGCAGCGACACGTGCCGGTCGGGCACGTCCTCGGGGCGAAGCTCCGATCGCTGCGAGCGGCGGCCCTCGCCGCCGCCATGTCCCCCGCTGAAGGGCTGGGCGCTCACCGAGCTGACTTTAGACCGTAGGCTTAACGGCGATGGAACTGTCCACCGCGGAGACACGGGTGCTCGGCTGCCTGCTCGAGAAGCAGCGCACCACCCCCGACGCCTACCCGCTGTCGCTCAACGCCCTGCGGCTCGCCTGCAACCAGTCCACCAACCGCCACCCGGTCGTCGACTACGACGACGCGGTCCTCCGCGACGCCCTGCACCGTCTCGAGCGGCGCGGCTTCACCCGCCTGGCCAGCGGCGCCGGCAGCCGCGCCGCCAAGTACCGCCATCTGCTGGCCGAGGCTCTGCCCATGGACGGCGCCGAGCAGGCCGTCATGAGCGTGCTGATGCTCCGCGGCCCCCAGACCCCCGGCGAGCTCAAGCAGCGCGGCGAGCGGATGCACTCCTTCGCCGGTCTGAGCGACGTTCACGACACGCTTGGTCGCCTGATCGAGCGAGACCTCGTCGTCCGCCTGGAGCGTCGGCCAGGGCACAAGGAGGAGCGCTATGCGCAGTTGCTTCAGGGTGAGAACGAGGAGAGCTTCGAGCGCGAAGCGTCGGTGCCGAGCGACGAGCCGCGGGAGCTGGACGGCTTGCAGGAGCGCGTTACCCGCCTCGAGCATGAGGTGGCAGAACTACGCGCGGCGATGCGCGATCCTATCTACGAACGCCAGCCATGAGCAGCCTGCAGCCGATACTCGCCAGCGCGTCCGACACCGCCACGGGGGTCGGCATCCCGCTCGCGCTCGCCGCAGGGCTCGTGTCCTTCCTCTCACCTTGCGTGCTGCCCCTCGTGCCCGGCTATCTATCGACGGTGATCGGGGTGACGCCCGCCGACCTCGAGGACGGCGTCGGTGCGCGGCGCGTGCTCGTCCCCAGCCTCCTTTTCATCGCGAGCTTCTCCGCGATCTTCATCCTGCTCGGAATGAGCGCCACTGTGATCGGCTCGACACTCAACACCCACAAACAGGCACTCGAGCGCGTCGGCGGGATCCTGATCGTGCTGATGGGCGTCGCGTTCCTCTCCACGCCGTTCATCCGCATGTTCAACCGCCAGTGGCATTCCGAGTCACTGCTGCGACTGGCCGGGCGCGGCGGCCCGCTCGTCGCCGGCGCCGCCTTCGCCATAGCCTGGACGCCCTGCACGAGCATCACGCTCGGGGCGATCCTCACCCAGGCCGCCATCTCCAGCTCCGCCGCCCACGGCGCGCTGCTGCTCGCCTTCTACTCCGCCGGCCTCGCCATCCCCTTCCTGCTCATCGCGCTCGCCTTCGAGCGGATGACCAGTGCGCTGACTGTGGTCAAGCGCCACTTTCCCGTGATCATCGGGGTGGGAGGTGCAGTGATGATCGTGCTGGGGGTTCTGATCGTCACCGGGGAGTTCACGATCCTGAACGCCAAGGCCAACGCGCTGCTTCAGGGCACCGGGCTGGACGTCTCGGGCGTTTGAGCGCGCCGGGCTGTCACGCTCGTGATGCGAGTATGCAGTTATGAAGCGCACCACAGTATCTCTACCCGACGATCTTGCGCAGGCCCTCAATCGTGAGGCGCAGAGGCGACACGCATCTGCGTCCGAGGTGACGCGCGCAGCACTGGCGCAACACCTCGGCTTGGCCCAGACCCAGCCGCGCGAGCTGGCCTTCGCAGACCTCGGCCGCAGCGGTCATCACACCACTGCTCGAGACATGGAGCAACTCCTGGAACAGAAGGCTCGCGTTCGGGGCGACCCTCAGCAGTCGTGACAGTTCGCAGCTTCTGATCGGTCGCGTCCGCCGGCGCGGGCAGAATGGACGCGTGGTCGTTACCAGCCTGATCTTCATCGCGTGCTTCGGTGGAGGCGTGCTAGCAGCCAGTCAATGGCTGCCAGGGATCGCGCATGGGGCCCTCGGTGGGATCGCGTTCTTCGCCGTGTGCGGGCTCATCGGCGCCGGGCTCGGGGTGGTCGGACTGCACGTGTACACGACGGCGAAGGAGCTTGAAGCCACCGGGCTGGGCAGTGCGTTCGGCGGCAAGGGCTACCTGTTGGCCAGCGGCCTCCTGTCCATCCTGCTCGACGGCGGCGCCGTCTTCGCTCTCGCCACGATCGCCTACCTGCTGGCGCCACGCGCCGAGGAGCCGGCCGAGCCTCAGAGGACCGGGCTGGACGTCTCGGGCGTCTGGGCGCGCCGGCGCTCCAGGAAGCGCCGTTCCCATGCCTCCTGGTTGCGCTTGGCGTCGAGCACGAACGGAGAGAAGCCGATCGCCTTGACGATCGCCCGGTTGATCAGCGACTCGGGGAAGGGGAGGGGGCGCAGCACGTCCACGAACAGCACCACGCGCGTCTCGTCGGTGTCGTTCCAGACCTCGTGGTTGAACGTATCGTCGAAGACCATGCTCCGGCCCTCCTGCCAGTGACGGACCTCCTCGCCGACACGGATGCGGCACGCCTCGGCGTCCTCCGGGACGACCAGCCCGAGGTGGTAGCGCAGCACGCCCTTGTACGGGCCGCGGTGGTCGAGGATGTGCTTGCGCGGGGAGAGGATCGAGATCATCGCGGTCGTCATGCCCGGGATCTCGCGCACGAGCGCGGCGGTGCGGGGGCACATCTCCACGCCGAGCTTGGCCTCGAAGCCGTAGCCGTACAGGAAGAACGTCTTCCAGCGGTCGTCGTCGGTGATCTCGATCTGGTCCTTGGAGATGTCCTGGAAGTTGGGCAGGGCGGCGTGATCCTCGAGCAGCCGCTCGACCTCCTCGCGGATGACCATCCAGTCCTTCTCGACGTGCTCGACCCAGGGGAAACGCCCGAGGGGGAAGAACGTCGCGTCGTCGACGAGCGAGCGGCGCCCGATGAATCGCTCCACCGGTGCCAGCGCCCGTTCGCCGACGGCGATCGTCAGCGCGACGATGCGCTCCCAAAGCGACTTGCTGGACATCTAAGCCTCCCTCCCGCCGGTTTGCGGCCAACGGGAGGGAGCTTAGAACACGTCTTTACGCGGCCTCGCGCAGAGCCGCCAGCTCCGGCGACTCGGCGAGCTTCTTCAGCGCCCGCTGCTCGAGCTGGGAGGCCCGCTCCGCGGAGAATCCGAGCCGCTTGCCGATCGCGGTCAGCGTCTGTGGCTCCTCGCGGCCGGTGCCGAAGCGCAGCGTGAGCACCTTGCGCTCGGTTTCTGGCAGCTGGGAGATCGCCCGGTGGACGATCCGCTCGCGCTCGTTGTCCCAGGCGGCCTCCTCCGGCGCCTCGACGTCGGAGGGGAGCAGGTCGCCGAGCGCGGTGTCGCCGTCTTCGCCGATCTGCTGATCGAGGCTGACGAGGGCCGCCCGCTGGTGGCGCACCTCTTCCACCTGGTCGATCGGCAGCCCGGTCTCCTGCGAGAGCTCCTCGACCGTGGGCTCGCGCCCCAGCCGCACCGACAGCTCGCGCTCGACGCGCCCGACCTTGCGGGAGCGCTGGGCGACGTGGACGGGTAGGCGGATGGTGCGTCCGGAGTTCTCCAGGCCACGCTGGATCGCCTGGCGAATCCACAGGGTTGCGTAGGTGGAGAAGCGAAAGCCCTTGCGCCAGTCGAACTTCTCGCTGGCGCGGATCAGGCCGAGCATGCCCTCCTGGACGAGGTCGCCGAGCGGCAGGCCCTGGTTCTGGTAGCGCCGGGCGTTCGAGGCGACGAGGCGCAGGTTGGAGTTGACGAGCAGTTCCTTGGCGTGCAGGTCGCCGCGCTCGATCCGCTGGGCGAGGTCGATCTCCTGGGCCGGGGTGAGCAGGGGGTAGCGGCGTGAGTGCGCGAGCAGCTGATCGACCGCCTCTGGGATGAACGTGTCGGAGGTGGTCAGGTCGAGGCGCTCGATCGGGCTGTCCAGCCGCTCGGAGGCAGCCACCGACGTACCGTCTGTAACGGTCTCCACGTCGGTGTCGCCGTCCTGGACGGCGGGGGGCGGATCTAGTGTGGTCGTTGGGCTTGTGGGGGAATCTGACATGGGCGTCCTTCTAATCCGATGCTTGGAGTCGGAATTATACGCCGAAGTAGTTGTCTTGTCAATTATCCTGGGTGAGGGTGCTATTGCTTCTATGATTGGGGGTTCCTCTGACCTCGTTCGACGCCTGCCGCGCGCGGACCTTCCCGCTCTCACGAAGTGGGTGCCCGCGCAATTAGCATCCCAAACCCGCAGGCGGCTGGAAAGGATCGGCGCTCGCGCAACTCGCGCAAGCATGTATCGGCCACCGGCCAGGCTGGCTGAGGTCTGCAAGCTAAGCTCGGCGAATGAGCATCGACCTGTCTGGCCAAGTGGTCGCCGTGACCGGCGCGTCCTCGGGCATCGGCGAGGCCACCGCGCTCGCCTGCGCACGCGCGGGGGCCGCCGTTGCGCTGGCCGCTCGCCGCACCGACCGCATCCAGGAGCTCGCCGAGCGGATCGCAGGGGAGGGCGGCCGCGCGATCGCCGTGACCGCCGACGTCGGCGAGGAGGACCAGGCGAGCGCGTTCGTGCAGCGCGCCCACTCTGAGCTCGGTCGCCTGGACGTGCTCGTCAACAACGCCGGCGTGATGCTGCTGGGCCCGATCGAGAACGCCCCGACGGAGGAGTGGCGACGGATGATCCACACGAACGTCTTCGGCGTTCTCTACTGCTCGCATGCCGCCCTGCCGCTCATGCACGCGCAGGGCTCCGGCCACATCGTCAACGTCAGCTCGGTCGCCGGACGGATCGCCAGGCAGGGCTCGGGCGTGTACAACCTAACCAAGTTCGGCGTGGGCGCGTTCTCCGAGTCCCTGCGCCAGGAGGGCGTCGAGCTGGGCGTGCGCGTGACCTTGATCGAGCCGGGCGCCGTGGCGACCGAGCTTCCCGGACATAACCGCCCCGAGGTGCTCGAGCAGATGGCCAAGCGCTTCGCCGGCGTCACCCCACTCGCCGCCGAGGACATCGCCGGGGCAATCCTCTACGCGATCGGCCAGCCGCCCAACGTCGCGGTCAACGAGGTGCTGATCCGCCCGCGCGGCCAGGCGGGCTAGCAGCCGGCCAGCCACCGGCCGGAGAGACATGGTCGGACGATCACGCAGCCCGGACGGGCCGGGGTGCGTCCTTGTCTTCGGCTTGGCTTGGTCGCCTTGCACCCCGTTACCCCGATCGTCGTGTCCTCCTGTATAACGGCCCGTTCTGACCCGCGAATTGCTTGGCATGACCTCTCAACCCACAGCCGTGGACTAACGGGTATGAGCCGTCGTGGCTCCCGTCGCCGGGACGTGATCTACGAGCTGCGTGCGACCATCGCCGCGGTCGAGAAGCTCGCCGCGCGTGGGATCTCTGTGGATGAGACCGAGGAGATGATTGACAACCGATACGTGATCCGGCGCAACACCGGACGGCGGCGTCACAGTAGCCGCAAGCTCGAGACTCGCCGGATCGTGACTGGCCATACCAACGGCGGGCGCGCTCTGACGCTCATAGTCGAACGAACCAAGGACCCCACCACCTGGCTGATCGTGACCGGCTGGCCCGCCACACCTGAGGAACGTCGTAGAATCCCTTAGGCCTAAGCCATGCCCAAAGACCCCTGGACAGACCCCGACCCCCAGCCCGGCGACTTCGACGAGTTCGTCCGCACGATGGATCCCCGCGACGTCCAGGTCGTGCAGGCCGGCTCCGGCGCCAAAGTTACGATCGTCGTCAACGTCGAAGGCGAGGACGCCAGCCTCCTGCAGCGCATCGCCACCGAACGCGGACAACGCATCGATGACGTCATCTCCGACCTCGTCCGCGCCGTCAAACCGCACGCCGCCTGACGGGGCCGCCGTGACGCTCAACCGCGGCGCCCTTTGGAGAGGAGAAGGCTGGGCGTGCGGTGAAACCGCGTGGCGTGTGCCTCCACGGACGGCGCTGCCCAGGAGTGTGGGGGCCGCGGCGCCGGTTTGCGAGGCTGGTTTAGCTTTCAACTAATGCCACTCGGTCGTACGCCAGTTGTCCGACGGCGACTCTGGGGCGAGCCACGCCGGCAGCGTGAGCTCTAGGCGCAGGGCCAGGGCGTTGATGTAGGGCTCGTACAGCGCCCGCATCCGCGTCACCCGCTCGAGCACGTGCTCGGCGTCGGTCGCCGGCTCGATCCCCGCCTCACGCAGCCGCCCCAGCAGCTCGTACAGGTCGGCCTGCGGCAGCCGGTCGCTCGCGGGATCGGTGGGACCGGCATGGAAGCTGTAGCTCAGGTCCACGACCGCGTGGCGGGCGATCGCGAACGTGAAGCGGGCCGAGTCGACCGTGCCGCTGGGGGCGCACGCGATCGTCAGCACGCACGTGTCCAGCACCGTGCACATCGCCGACAGCCAGTTCTGGTTGATGTGCTGGGAGCGGAAGTACGCCAGCACCGGATATGCGAGGTGGGTCTCCATCAGCTCCGACGCCCACATCTCCCAGCCGCTCAAGTACTCGGCGAGCGCCGGCCAACCGCCGTGGGCGGCCGAGCGCAGGATCAGGCGACCGGCGCTCGGCGGAGAGCCCGCGCGGGCGTCCAGCTGCGAGACGGTCGCCTCGCGGCTGGAGAAGGCCTGATACAGCGAGGGCAGATAGCCGATCACGATCGCCAGCACCGCCAAGCCGCTGCCCGCGTCGATCACCTGGATGGCTCGCGCGAAGGTCGTGTGCGCCGCGAGCCCCGCGGGCCCGTCGGTCGTCATCGTCGCCGCCGCGAAGTACAGGTCGTTGCCGAAGGCCACCACGCCCGGCGAGCCCGGCAGCGCCCCCAGGTGCGAACCGTCCGCCCACAGCATGCAGGCGTATCCGAGCATGAGCATCGCCACCCACAGGACCAGGTTGAGGACCAGCCCGAGCGGACCGTACATGCCGAGCATCGTGTCCCGCGCCTGAAACGGCAGCGCGCGGGCGATTCGCCGCCAGGGGCGCCACCCGTAGGCGAACACCGTGCGCACCAGCTTCGGGTCGCGCTTGACGCGCCTGGGCAGCAGGAAGGCGACGAAGATCTCCAGCAACATCGCCACCACCAGCAGGCCGCCGAGCACCCCCACCAGGATCCGCATCGACTGACCTTAAGGGATGCGGCGAGACGGCCTGTGCGCGGCCTCACGGCGTGGGGCCGGGGCGGCGATGTCGAGCAGGCCGCCCCCCGCATGGTCGACCTGGAGGGTCGTGTGGTCCAGCCGAAAGCGCTCGTGCAGCAGCGCCTCCATGTCCCGGCGCGCCACATGGCAGTCCTGCTCGGCGCCGACGAGCACGTGCGCCGAGAGCGCCGGAAAGCCGCTGGTGACCTCCCACACGTGCAGGTCGTGCACCTCGACCACCCCCGGCTGGGCGACGAGCGCCCGACCGATCGCCTGCGGGTCCAGGCCCTCGGGCGCCGCCTCGAGGAACACGCGCCCGGAGGCCTTCACGAGCGAGCAGCCCGAGCGCACCATCAACCCGGCGATGAGCACCGAGACGATCGGGTCAGCCCGCTGAAAGCCGGTGAGCAGGATGACCGCCGCGGCGATCGCCGTGCCGATGAAGCCGTACAGGTCGGTGAGGATGTGCCGGTAGCTGCCCTCAACGTTCAGGCTCTCGCGGTCGGCGCCCGACAGCGTCCACACGGCGGCGAGGTTGACGAGGATGCCGGCCAGGGCGACCACGAGGATCACGTCGCCCCGGACGTGGGGCGGATCGAACAGGCGCCGGACCGCGTCGTAGGCGATGAACGCCGCCAGGATCAGCAGGGTCACGCCGTTGGCCTGCGCGGAGAGGATCTCCACGCGCCTGAAGCCGAAGGTCATCGCGCCGGCCGCCGGGCGCGCGGCCAGGCGCAGGGCCAGCACCGAGAAGCCGATGGCGCCGGCGTCGGTGAGCATGTGCCCGGCGTCTGAGAGCAGGGCCAGAGAATGGGCGATCACGCCGGCCGCCACCTCGACGGCCATGAAGCCGACGATCAGGCCGAGCGCCACGGTCAGCCGCCCGCGCCCGGTGTCGGCGCGAGCGCCATGTGAGTGCCCGACGTGAGCGTGAGCCATTCCTCGCTCACGATACGCACCGCGCGGCTGGAACCTAGTCTCTAGCGATGGCGCAGGCCACCGAGCGACGTCACGTGCTCACGCAGCGAGACACGACCCTCGTGTCGATCGCCGCGGCCAGCCTGCTCGTGATCCTCAAGCTGGGCGTCGGGGGGCTGAGCGGCAGCCTGGCGCTGATCTCCAGCGGGATCGAGTCCAGTGGCGACGTGATCGCGGCGGTGCTCACCTTCTTCGCCGTGCGCCTCGGCGGCCGGCCGGCCGACCCAGAGCACCCGTACGGCCACCGCCGTGCTGAGAACCTCGGGGCGCTGGGCGAGGCGGCGATTTTGCTGGGCGGCGGCGTGCTCGTGGGCGTCGAGGCGATCGCCCGTCTCAGCGGCGGAGCCGGCGCCCCGGGCATCCACTGGTACCAGTTCGCGGTGATAGCGGTGGCGCTGGTCGTGGATTTCAGCCGGACGACCGTGTCCCTGCGAACCGCCCGGCGCTATGACAGCCCCGCCCTGCGCTCCAACGCCCTGCACTTCGCCGGCGACATGGCGGGCTCTGTGGCGGTGCTCGCCGGGCTGCTCGCCGTGCACGCGGGCCTCGCCCAGGGCGACTCGATCGCCGCGCTGATCGTCGCTGCGATCATCTTCGCGGCCGCCCTGCGGCTGATCGCCGAGAACGCGAACGTGCTCATGGACGCCACGCCGGCGCAAGCGCGGGCGGCCGCCGAGCGGGCGATAGCGGGCCTCGGAGCGGACATCGAGTTGAGCCGGCTGCGGCTGCGGGAGTCCGCCGGGCGGTACTTCGCCGACGTCGTGGTGAACGTCCCGCCGGGACAGGCCGTCGTGGAGGGCCACCGCGCCGCGACCCTGATCGAGGAGGCGGTCGAGGATGCGCTGCCGGGCAGCGACGTGGTCGTGCACGTGGAGCCACGCCGCCGCGGTTTGGACCTGCGCGAGCGGGTGCTCTCGATCGCCCTGGCCGAGCCGCTGGTGAACGAGGCACACGACATCACGATCTTCGAGCAGGAGGGCGGAGCGAGCGTGTCGCTGCACCTGAAGTTCCCAGCCGATCTCGACCTCCGAAGCGCGCACGAGATCGCCGAGCGGATCGAGCGGGCGATCCGCTCGCGGCCCGGCGTGGCCGACGTGCAGACCCACCTGGAGCCGCTCGAGCGCACGCTCGCCGAGCGACCCTCCGACCGCAGCGCGGACCTCCACGCCGAGCGCGAGATCGAGCGGCTCGTGCGCGAGCGGACCGGCTCGGGGCCACGGCGCATGAGCCTGCTCTCCACCGACGCCGGCCGGATCCTGTTCCTCACCCTGAACGTGGGCGGCGGCAGATCCCTGAGCGACGCCCACCGGCTGGCCGGCGAGCTCGAGGAGGAGCTGCGTCTGCGCCTGCAGGACCTCGCCGACGTGGTCGTCCATACCGAGCCGTAGGCCGGGCGCGCTTCGGCGTACTTGACGCGCGCATAGTGGCTTCGTACACTTGTACGTAGCTAGCTAAGGAGGATCGTGTGGCCATCAAGGCAGAGCGCCTAGAGGCGCGACTCACATCAACGGAGCGCAAGCAGATCGAGCAAGCGGCAGTGCTGGCCGGCGAGTCGGTGTCGTCGTTTGTTGTTCTTGCAGCGCTGGATCGAGCCGACATTCTCGTGCGGGAGCGGGCATCGACGGTAGTCTCGGCCGCTTACTTCGACCGGCTCGTGGCATCTCTCGATGAGCCAGAGGACGCCCCTGGACTTGCAAGGGCGGCCAACGCGGTCGCGCGGCGCAGGCGGATCAAGTCAACGTGAGCTACGGGGTCGAGCCGCTTGCCGCCGGCCACGACCTCGACGCCTTCGATTGCGGGCACGATGCCCTCACCGAATGGCTACGGCAACATGCCCGAAATGCCGCAGGGCAGGGCACTCGTACATATCTGCTCGTCGAGGACGCTACTGGCGCTGTCGCCGGCTACTTCGCTATCGCCCCTCATCTAGTCGAGCGGGACGCCTCCCCACTGAGGAGTGTCCGCCGCGGGGCTCCACGGCGCATCCCCGCGATCCTCCTCGCCAAGCTGGCCCTACGTAAGGAGATGCACGGCCAAGGGCTCGGCTCCGAGCTGCTGGTTTACGCCCTGATTACAATCGTCACGGCCGCTCGCTCAGCTGGCGGGCGCGTTGTGGTGGTCGACGCGGTGGACGGCAATGCAGCGGGCTTCTACCGTGCCCACGACTTCCAGCCCTCGCCGACAGACCCGTGTCGGCTGATCATGAAGCTCAGCACCACTGTGCGAGCGCTCGGCCTCGCCTGGCCGTGAGATGGCACAAGGCTCCTTGTCTCCGCAGGGGCTCACGTCGAACTGCGCCGCTGGTCTTGCACCTCTTGGGGAAGTCCGCAATGTGCGGGTGAATCTTTTGTTCCGCAGACTAGTGTCGTCGCGCTGGTTGGGTTATGGTGCCCGCTGCGGCGTGGCTCCCGGAGCTGCGGTCGCGCTGAGGGGCAGTGGCGGGAACACATCTACGGAAAGGGCGCGATGTTTGGACGAGCCGGTTCGGTGCTGCGGGATGCGGATTTCTCGAAGGCAGGTCCGGTTTGGGTCCCTGCGCTTCTCGCCTCCTTCCTGGTCGTCGTGGTGTGTGCTCTTGTTGGGGTGTTGATGGTTGGGGCAGCGCCTGCTTCGGCTGCGGATGTGTGGAGCACCGAAGGCGGGACGCACTATCTCAAGACCGGTGGGGGGAAGTGCTCAAGAGCTGGACGGCGAGGGAATGGGGGGTGTGGCGTAAAGAGGTGCAGTCGGTTGGGGAGTGTATGGGGGTGGTGGAACATTGTGCTGCGCAGGAGGTCGCTGGGGAAACGCCGGTTGAAAATGTTCCGAGGATGACTGCTGAAGCTGCTCAGGAAGGTGTTCAGCGCGCTCGGGAAGAAGGCACGGCGATCAGTGGCGAAGCGCAGAATGCGCTTGATCTTGCTGGTGAGGATGCGGGCACGTTGCCAAAAGATGTGGGTGCGAGCGCATTTGGAAATGTTGGGTTGGCGCCGGAACGGGTGACCTTGGGTGCCTATATTGGTAATGGTCTTGAGCAGCGTTTTCGCACTACGGCGTGGAACATCAGCAGCATAGAACGCGAAGTCGCGGAAAAACAGGAAGTCGATAACGTGCGGTGTTCTCTGTACGACCATAAAGCGTCGTGGCTTTCGCTGAGCAGCTATCCGTTGCCGAGGGGACTGTTTCTCTACTGCTGGGATAGCGAAGGCAACTACGATGAGACGACGCTTGAATCGAAATTTGAAAAAGGCGACCCGTGTGGTGGCTATTATGGCTACGCGTGCTATAATGGCGATGCCCATATTCCATTCGGATTCTCGATCACTGAATACACAGAGCATTGGGTTTCCGAACTTTACGGTGCGGTCTCTACTTTGCGGCAGTATGCTCACGAGTCGCCGCCTGAATGCAAAGTGAGCTCCGAAGCGGGTACTGAATGTGGGCCGGTGGGGATTCCTGCGCCTAATGTCGTCACGAACGAAATCAAAGCGTTGAACGAAGAAGAGGGGTTCCCGGCGCTCCCTGAAGTGCCAGGTCCGACGCTTCCTAGTAAGCCGCCGTCGCTAACCGAAGGTGCTGTTGAGAGGATCAGCGAAAGCTTGGGGGGCCGGGAACGAATTGAAGCGATGTTTCCGTCGAAAAAAGTTGAAGAACAGCGAGTCAGCGAAAGCGAAGGGGAACTGCTTGGCGCCGGCAATGCTGGCGAGCCGGGGCGGTCCGGTTGCCATGTCGGTAAACCCGTGAATTGCGCGACGGGAGATGAGACCCTGACGCAGACCGCTCTCTCAGTTGGCGGCCGTGGCCCGGCGTTGCAGTTGGGGCTGACGTACAACTCGCTCCCGGCGGTGAAACAGACCATGGCGGGGCCGTTTGGGTTCGGCTGGACCGGGTCCTACAGCGCGCACATGGAAGTTCGGGCTGAACAAGAAGTGGCCATCTACCAGGACAACGGGAGTACGGTGACGTTTAGGTGGAATGGGTCAAAATGGGTGGCGCCCTCGGCTCTCGTGCAGGCGACGTTGGGTGAAGAAGGATGGGATTTTATTTACACCACACCCGATCATACTTCGATGCGCTTTGAATACCCGAGTGGTAAGTTGGTGAGCGAGACTGACCGCGATGGCAACACGCTGACCATGGGCTACAACTCGAAAAGCCAGCTAGAAACCGTCACCGACTCCGCAGGCCGCAAATTCACCTACGCCTACAACTCCGAAGGCCAGGTGGAAAGCGCGAAAGACCCCATGGGCCACACGGTCAAGTACACGTATGAATCGGGGAACCTGGCGAGCGTGACGCTCCCGGGCGAAGAAAAACCGAGTTGGAAGTACAAATACAACTCCGAACACGAGCTGACATCGCAGACAGACGGGCGTGAACACACGACCAGCATCGAATACAACACCGAACACCAGGTCGTCTCGCAAACGGATCCTATGTCCCGCAAACGCAGCTGGAAATATGTTCCGACGGAACATGGCAGCGAAACGACGATCACCGAACCGAACGGGGCGACCACGGTTGAGCAGTTCAACGAATACGGCTCACCTACGAGCGTGACGCACGCCTCGGGCACGTCCATCGCGGCGACGAGCACCGACGAATACAACGGGGCGGATGAGCTGCTGGCCGTCACCGACCCGGACAAACACAAGACGGAATACGGCTATGACGCATCCGGCAACCGGACGAGCGAAAAGAACGCTGACGGCGATGAAACGAAATGGAGATACGACAGCGAACACGATGTCGAAACGGAAACGACTCCCGGAGGGGAGACCACGACGATCAAACGGGACGCCCACGGCAACCCCGAAGTGATCGAACGGCCGGCGCCGGGCAGCACGACGCAGAAGACGACGTACAAATACGACAGCGCCGGCGATGTGGAAAGCATGACCGACCCGCTGGAACACACGTGGAAATATGAATACGACTCCTACGGGGCTCGCAAGGGCGAAACGGACCCTGAAGGCGACAGGCGGACGTGGGAATACAACGAAGACTCGCAGGAGACCGCGACAGTCAGCCCGCGGGGAAACCTCAGCGGCGGCAAACCGGAATCGTTCACGACGAAAGTCGAACGTGACGCCCAGGGCCGCGCGCTGAAGGTCACCGACCCGCTGGGGCACACCACGAAATACACGTACGACAAGGACGGGAACCTCGAAACGGCCACGGACGGCAACTCGCACAAAACGACATACACCTACGACAACGACAACGAGCCTATCACGACGAAAGAAGCCAACGGCACGGTCACGGAAACCGAATACGACGCAGACGGCAGCGTCACCGCGCAGATCGACGGCAACAAACACACGACGAAATACGTGCGCAACCTGCTGGAGGAGGTCACCGAAGCCGTCAACCCGCTAGGCCACAAGACGGTCAAGGAATACGATGCGGCGGGGAACCTCACGAAGCTCACCGACCCCGCGAAACGCACCACCACGTACACCTACGATCCAGCGAACCGGCTCCCCGAAGTCAGCTACTCGGACGGGAAAACGCCGACGGTCAAATACGAATACAACAAAGACGGCGACCGCACGAAGATGACCGACGGAACCGGAACGAGCACCTACACCTACGATCAGCTGGATCGGATGACTGAAAGCGAAAACGGGCACAAACAGGTCAGCAAGTACGAATACAACCTCGCGAACGGGCAGACCAAGATCACATACCCGAACGAAAAAAGCGTGACGCGAGCCTACGACAAAGACGAGCGCCTCGAAAAAGTCACCGACTGGTCCTCGAACATCACCAAATTCACGTACGACCCCGACTCCGACCTGGCGACGACAGCCTTCCCGAGCGCCACCAAAGACGAAGACACCGACGCCTACAATGACGCGGACCAGATGAGCGAAGTCAAAATGAAGAAAAGCACGGAAACGCTAGCGTCACTCATCTACACGCGCGACAACGACGGCCAGGTCAAAAAGACCACCGCGAAAGGTGTCCCCGGCACGGAAGTCACAGAAAACACCTACGACGAAAACCACCGCCTCACCAAAGGCGGCAGCACCGAATACAAATACGACGCCGCCAACAACCCGACCAAGGAGGGGTCAAGCACCAACACCTACAACGAAGGCGACGAGATCGAAAAAGGGACAGGCGCAAAATACGCCTACGACGAACTCGGCGAGCGCACCAAAACCACTCCCGAAACGGGGCCGGCGACCACCTACGGGTACGACGAGGCCGGCAACCTCATATCAGTCGAACGCCCGAAAGAAGGCGAAACCGCGAAGATCGAAGATACCTACGCATACAACGGCGACGGACTACGCGCCAGCGAAACGATCTCCGGCACGACCAGCTATCTCGCGTGGGACACCGCCGAAGTAGAACTTCCGTTGATTCTCAGCAACGGCACCTACAGCATCGTCTACGGTCCGAACGGCATGCCCGTCGAGCAAATCAACAACAGCACAGGGACCACGCTCTACTTGCACCACGACCAGCAGGGCTCGACGCGGTTGCTGACAACCTCGACTGGCACCGTCACCGGGAGTACGACGTTCGATGCTTACGGCAACAAGACCGGCTCGACCGGCAGCAGCACAACACCGCTTGGGTATGACGCCCAATACACCAGCCCCGACACCGGACTCATCTATCTGAGGGCACGCACCTACGACCCGGCCACCGCGCAGTTCCTCAGCGTGGACCCGCTCCTGGCACGCACCTGGGCGCCGTACAACTATTCGCTTGACAATCCATTGAACCAACGCGATCCGAGCGGGCGCGTCACGGTTGGGGTCTGTGTGAGCGGGGAAATCGCACTTGGCATCCGAGTTGGCGGGGGCGTGTGCGGACAAGTTAGCTCGTCGGGAGAAATCGGCGCCACCGCGACAATAAATGGTGGTGTCGCCTCTGGGGCGGGCGCGTCGGCCGGAATAGGGCTGCAGACTTCAACTGCGGAACATATTGCAGAACTCGGTGGGCCGTTTCTGCATCTGGGTGGATCGATTCATGCTGGCGGCGGGGTGTCTGGAGACACGTTCTTTGGCGGTGCCGACGCGTGCGGGAACCGGGTCACTGGAGGCGAAGTCTCACTAGGCGTTGGGGCCGGCGTTGATCAGTATGGCGGCGTATCAGAAACGGAAACCATTGCGACCGGCCTTTAGACAGCGCATGGCCTGGGACAGGGCCGAGGCGATGGTCGCGATATCATCGGCCATCGCGGCATTGGGGCTGGCGACAGTAAGCCTTGAGGTATACCTCGGATACTCCGGGCTCTTGACATGGATTATTGTCCCGCTGGCGATTGCCACTTTTGGATACTCGCTTGTTCGCTATACGCAGGTTGTCGGACGTCGCACGGTTCGCGTCGGCGTCCAGATGGTGTGGCCGCGCATGCCGCGCGTCTGGCGCATTTTCGTCATCGTCTGCATCGTCTGGGGCGCAGCAGTCATTGCGCTTGGCGATCATGTCGCGCTTGAAACACCACTAGTGCGTGACGGTCACTACGTCACGACTCGCTACGGACATATCGTGCGGTACATTTCTCGCTCTGAATATCGAGACCTAATGATGGGGCGATTTCGACTCTTTGGTGGGATCGCGGCTATTCTCGCCGCGGTTGGTGCTGCTATCGGCGCGGCAAGAAGCCACATCGAGGCACCGGACGGCTCGCCGCTCACAACATTCGGAGAGCGATGCGCGTAGCCGTCACGCGAGCAGGGCTCCCACGCTGGTGGATGATGATAGCGGTAGTTGCCCTATGCGTAGGCGCACTCGACGGCTGTGGCGACCAGCGTTCGGCGAGTACTCGATCACGGGCTCCGACTTTGGCAACGGTCGTCACTGCACGCACGTACCGCGCTCAGGCGAACACGATATGCAAGCGTTACAACGCCGAGATCGCGCAGATTGGTCGGAGGGCACGCGGATCGCGTGAGCACGAAGCGCAACTTGCCGGAGCAACGAATGCCGCCACGGCCTCGGAGGCCACCGCGCTAATGCAGATCCCTCGGCCGCCTGGATTTGGTCAGCTCGAACGCCTGTATCGGGCAATGACGTCGGCGGCAAGCGTGGCTGACGAATCAGCGCGGCTATTCGTAGCCGACCAGCTGGGCCGAGCAAATGCCGCGTCTCTGAGCGCCGACCACGAGCTACGCGCTGTCAACAGCGCCTTCAGACGGCTCGGCCTATCGATTTGCGCCGAATGAGCCGCCGTCAATGGCTGCGTCTACAGCTTCATCTATGGTCCCAGTGAAATGCCCGTCGAGCAAATCAACAACAGCACAGGGACCACGCTCTACTTGCACCACGACCAGCAGGGCTCCACGCGGCTTCTGACCAGCTCCACCGGGGCCAAAGAAGCCACGTTCACGTATGACTCCTACGGCAACAAGACCGGCTCCACCGGCACCGCCACGACGCCGCTCGGCTACGACGCCCAATACACAAGCCCCGACACCGGACTCATCTACCTGCGGGCGCGGGCCTACGATCCAGCGACGGCGCAGTTCTTGAGCGTCGATCCGCTCGTGTGGCTTACACGGTCGCCTTACACGTATGTGGGCGATAACCCACTGCAGTTTGGTGATCCCAGTGGCCGAGCCGTTCAGATTTGCGTTGGTGGCACGGTGAGGTTTGGATTTTTTAGTGTGGAAGGAAATGTCTGCTACGTCAGTACGCCCGGTGGCGAAGGGGTGGCGATTTCAGGTGCGGCTTCTCGGGGCCCAGGTTTCGGTGCAAATATCCACGCAGGGGCAGGTGGCAGTAATGCTCAAACGCCAGAGGAACACGGTGGGCCGTTCGCAAACGTTGGAGGTGGTGCACAAGCTGGAGTCGGTGGCTACGCGGGTGCGTTCTTTGGTCCGGGCGGATCATGCAATACGGTTGTGGCTGGTGGTACCGCAGGTGTTTCAGCCGGCATCGGGGCCGAGGCCGGAGCGGGAGCCTCGTACACAGAAGTGATTCCTTTCTAACGATGGATTGAGGTCTGAAGATGGTGCTCGCCTTTATGGCTCAGCATATTTGGGAAGTCGGCGCGAGCGTCTTCGCTGTTCTCCTGATCGGTCAGGGTCTGTTCTGGCTGTTGGGAGGCGCGAGTGAGCAAGGAACACAAGGTATGAGTAATCGAACCGTCCGGCGCATTGGAGGCGTCGCCATCTGTCTCGGGGCGGGAATCGCGGTCGCGGCGTTCGCAGTCGACGCCGAACAGCCGGGTGCGCATGGTCACGACGGTTGGGGGGGAGCGCCGGGGATAATTTTGTTGTGTGTATGGGTAGCTCTTATCTGTATAGGGCCCGTGTCTAAAGTTATCCGCGCTCGGGACCGTGACCGGAAAGATACTGGACCGAGATAGTCCGGTGCTCCTTTGTATGTATACGGCCGGGTGTCAAGTAGACGCGAGCAGATCAACAACACCACGGGCACGGTCGTAGCTCTGCACCACAACCACTGCGCGTTCTGCTGGGCGAGGTTCATGGACCCCGATCTCTCGGAGGCTCATCGCCAGGGGGTGGCTGAGGACCCGGATACTCTCGTTGAGGGCTACACGACTACTGCTGAGTACGAGCACGGCGCCGACTATCACTAGATCTGCAAGTCATGCTTCGACGACTTCATCGAGTGTTTCCAGTGGCGGGTCGTGCCATCAGGCGACTGACCATCCGCCGCCTGCGGTCGGTGTCGAGGCGTCAGCGACGGTGGCAGGCGTCTTTAGCGTCCGAACTCGGGGCTCGGCCTATCGATTTGCGCCGAATGAGCCAGCTCACTCGAGCAAATCAACAGCGCAAGCACCGTCCTGTAATCCCAGACTTTGACAGCGGTACGGTGACGGGGAGCTTCAGCGAGACGACGCGTGCCATCTATGGAACGTGATGCGAAGGCGTCGAGAAGCCCTCACGAGCGGCTCTTGGAAGAACAGCACAACGGCTTCGAGATACCCAAAAAACAGCTCCAGCACGGGACGATCATAGCCCGTGAAGGCCTTCTGCTCCCGGCGGCTCTCGACGGACGCCGGCCGGATCCATGGTCGTGCACACCGAGCCGTAAACCCCTGGCCCCAAGCCGAACAGCCTCGCCGGGAAGCATTCCAGCTGCTCCGGAGTCCTCCAAGGACGCACCATGTCCTTCGATGCCAACCGCCAGGAGATGCTCCACGTGCCCAGACTCTCACTCGTCCCGCTCGCCGTCGCCGTGTTCGCCCTCGCGGGCTGCGGCACTTCGACGAGCTCCAGCACCCCGTCGAGCCCGACGACGGTCCCCGCGCCGCCGAGCGCATTCATCGCCCCGCTGCGCACCGTGAGCACCCTCGGTTCGACCGAACCGTCCAACGGCGACGTGAACCCATACGGCCTCGTGCTCGTTCCGAGCAGCATCGGCAAGCTGCACGCGGGCGAGCTGCTGGTGAGCAATTTCAACGACAAGGCCAACGATCAGGGGACCGGCACGACGATCGACCAGATCACCACCGCGGGCAAGAGCTCCCTGTTCGCGACGGTGCACGCGAAGTCGCTCCCGGGCAGCTGCCCCGGAGGCGTGGGCCTGACGACGGCTCTGAGTGTGCTGCCGGGCGGCTACGTGGTCGTGGGGAGCCTGCCCACGACCAACGGCAAGTCCGCCACCGCCCAGGCTGGCTGCCTGATAGTGCTCGACAGCAGCGGCACCGCGATCGAGACGATCGCCGGGAGCCAGATCGCCGGCCCTTGGGACATGACCGCCGTCAGCCATGGCTCGATGAGCACGCTGTTCCTCAGCACCGTGCTCAACGGCGGCACGGCGAAGGGCACCCACACGATCAAGAACTCGACCGTGGTGCGCATCCGCCTGCAATCCGCTCCCGGGCAGCCCCCGAGGGTCCTGGGCCAGCAGGTGATCGCGAACGGCATTCCCTGGCGCGACTCCCCGGCAGCCCTGGTGGTCGGCCCGACCGGCGTTGCGCTCGCTCCGAGCGGCACGCTGTATCTCGCCGACACGCTCGCCAATCGCATCACCGCCATCCCGCAGGCGATGACCCGGAGCACGCCGGCGAGGGCCGGTGGGATCACGGTCTCCGAAGGAGGGCGCCTCGAGGAACCGCTCGGACTCGCGCTGGCGCCCAACGGCGACATCCTCACGACGAACGCGGGCGACGGCAACATCGTCGAGACCACGCCCGGCGGCCGCCAGCTCCTGGCCCAACCGGCCGATCCGAAGGTCGGGGCCGGCTCGCTGTTTGGACTCGCCGTCGCCCCGGGCGCCAACGGCGTGTATTTCGTGGACGACGGCGAAAACACGCTGCGCCTGCTGCACTGAGGAGGCGGCGCATGGGACAGGAAGGATGCGACGCTCAGCGGCGTCTATGAGATGGCCCACCACCAGCGAAAGGAAGACCCATGATCGACCCAGCCAAGCAGCAGATCGAGCAAGGCCGGCAGCGCGGAGGTCCCACGATCCTCAGGTTGGCGGTGGCCGTGGCGACGCTGGCGTTCGCAGCGTCGCTCGCCGCGATCGCGCTCGCGGCGTCGTCCATGACGCTCGACTCGGCCTTCAACGCCAAGCTCGGCGAGCAGGTGGTGGTCAGCTCGCAGGGCCGGACGCTGTATGCCCTGAGTCCGGAGACCGCGGGTCACCTGCTGTGCAAGAGCAGCGCATGCTTGAAGCTCTGGCCGCCACTCACAGTCTCGTCGAGCTCGACCAAGCTCAGGGACGGTTCGGGAGTCCACGGGCGCCTCGGGATCCTGCACCGCAGCAACGGGACGCTGCAGGTCACCCTCGGCGGCCTTCCCCTCTACCGCTTCTCCGAGGACCACGCGAGCGGCCAAGCCAACGGCCAGGGACTCAAGAGCTTCGGCGGCACCTGGCATGTGATCGGCGCCTCCACGAGCGCCGGCTCCACCGCACCGCCGGCCCCGAGCACTCCGCCGAGCATGCCGAGCACGCCGACGTCGACCACGCCCGGCTACGAATACTGAAAGAGCGAGGCCCGTCAGTCCTCGGCCAGGCGACGAAGCAGGACGACGGCCCGCATCGGCACCCGCTGCTCAGGTCGCCGATCGACTTGGTCCCTTCGCGGTCCAGGCGCCCAGGACCGCACCATGGGAGAGCGAGAAGATGATTGAGTGGGTCGCGGCGTGGGCATCCAAGCACATACGAACGGAAGCGCTCGCATCCCGAATCCGGCCACCGTGTCGGATCGCTACAAGTGGATCGCGCTGTCGAACGTCACCCTCGGGGTGCTGCTGGCGACGCTGGACGGCTCGATCACGCTGATCGCGATGCCGGACATCTTCCGCGGCATCCACCTCGATCCCCTGGTTGCGGCCAACAGCTTCTACCTGCTGTGGATGATCCTGGGCTTCCTGGTCGTGACGAGCGTGCTGATCGTGAGCCTCGGGCGCCTGGGGGACATGTACGGCCGGGTGAAGATGTACAACCTCGGCTTCGTCATCTACACGATCGCCTCGCTCATCCTGACCGTGGACTGGCTGAACGGACGCGCCGGCGCCACCTACCTGATCGCCTTCCGCGTCGTGCAGGGCATCGGGGCGGCATTCCTGCTGGCGAACGCCGCGGCGATCATCACCGACGCCTTCCCGACCAACCAGAGAGGGATGGCGCTCGGCATCAACAACATCGTGGGCGTCAGCGGCATGTTCGTCGGACTCGTGCTCGGCGGCCTCTTGGCACCGATCGACTGGCGGCTCGTGTTCCTGATCTCCGTGCCGGTGGGACTGTTCGGCACCGTGTGGGCGTATCTGAAGCTCGAGGAGCGCAGCACGCCACGACGCGCGCGCGTGGACTGGTGGGGGAACATCACGTTCGCGCTCGGGCTGATCCTGATCATGGTGTCGGTCACCTACGGCATCCGACCGTACGGGAGCCACGCGACGGGCTGGGGCAGCCCGCGCGTGCTCGGGCTGCTGGGCGCCGGCGTGGCCTTCCTGGCCGCGTTCGCCGTGGTCGAGACGCGGGTCGCCGAGCCGATGTTCCGCCTGCCGCTGTTTCGCATCCGGGCGTTCACGATCGGGACGCTCTCGACGTTCCTCTCGGCGATCGCGCGGGGTGGGCTGATGTTCATGCTGATCATCTGGCTGCAGGGCATCTGGCTGCCGCTGCACGGCGTGAACTTCACCGAGACGCCGCTGCGGGCGGGCATCTACATGCTGCCGCTGACGCTCGGAATGCTCGTCGCCGGGCCGACCTCCGGATACCTTTCAGACCGCTTCGGGGCTCGCTGGTTCGCGACGGGGGGGATGCTCGGCTCGGCTCTCAGCTTCTTCCTGCTGACGCTGCTGCCGATCGACTTCCCTTTCTGGCTGTTCGCGCTCGTGCTGGGGATGGTCGGCGTCTCGATGGGCATGTTCGCCTCGCCCAACCGCGCGGCGGTGATGAACAGCCTGCCGCCGCAGCACCGGGGGGCCGGCGGGGGGATGAACCAGACCTTCCAGAACTCCGCCCAGGTGCTCTCGATCGGCGTGTTCTTCACGCTGATGATCCTCGGTCTCGCCTCTGATCTGCCGCACACGCTGTCCTCAGGGCTGCAGGCGCACGGGGTCTCGGCGGCCGCGGCGAGCGGCGCCGCGCACACGCCGCCGGTGTCGGTGCTGTTCGCGGCCTTCCTCGGCTACAACCCGGTCGAACACCTCGTCGGGGCGCACGTGCTCGGCTCGCTGTCGGCCGCCAACCGCGCGACGCTCACGGGCCGCTCGTTCTTCCCGCACCTGATCTCCGCCCCGTTTTCCACGGGACTGCACGAGGCGTTCCTGTTCGCGATCCTCGCCTGCCTGATCGCGGCCGGAGCCTCGCTGCTGCGCGGCGGCCAGTATCACTATGTCGAGCTGCCGCCGCTGGGCGGGCTCGCACAAACCACGACGGCGTCGCAGTGAGCTCGCCCGCCGCCACGACAGCGGGCGGCGGCGTATCCTGGACCGCGGCAACCAGCGCTCGCCGATCGCGCAGATCGGGAAGGATCCCGACCGGGCGGTGTCCTACAGGCCGATGGCCCCAACCGATGGAGGATCTGACTCGTGTGCTTCCAAGCGACAGGTAGAGCAAAGACGTGTTCGGCGCCCAGGCTTGCGGCGATGACCATGGCCGTCGGCCTGCTCGCGCTGGCGGGCTGCGGCAGCTCCTCGAGCACCACCAGCTCATCTGCGTCCACGCCGGCGACCACGTCGAGCTCCACGGCGTCGTCCTCGACCCCGGCCCCCGCGAGCGGCGGACAGACGCTCAGCCTCGCGGCGAACGCCGAAGGTCAGCTCAAATACAGCACCACCTCGCTCACCGCCAAAACGGGCAACGTGTCGATCGCCCTGACCAACATGTCCCCGCTGGGTCACAACGTGACGGTCGAATCCTCATCCGGCAAGATCCTCGGCGCGATCCCGACGTTCCAGGGCGGCTCGAAGACCCTCACGCTGAACCTCAAGCCCGGTACCTACAAGTTCTTCTGCTCGGTTCCCGGCCACCGGATGGCGGGCATGGAAGGGACGCTCACGGTTCAATAGCAGCGTGCCGCGGGTGCGCTGAGACGGCGGCTGAGCCGACCTCGACGATGTCTCCGATGGAGAGCATCCCGAAGACGGGCTGAGCCGTTTCGATCGGCAGCTCGACGCAGCCGCTGGGCCGTGGCGTTCTGCATGCCCATTGCGAGGGCCAGCACGACGAGCAGGGCGTAGCGAATGCCCTCGTGCAGGGGTTCGACCGCGAGCAGCCCAATCACAAGCGCGACCGCGAACAGCGAGAGTTGCACGGCGCTCACGGCGCGCAGCAGATGGCCGCGATGATCGGGGATGCGCGCGCCGAGCCGGCCGCCGGCGAGCGCGCCGGCGAGAAACGAGGCGAGGGCGAGCAGCGAGGCGGAGATCGACAGGCCACCTGCGCCGGCCAGGGCGAAGCCGAGGAACACGACGTTGCCGGTCATGTTCGCCACGAACACGTGCCCGAGCTTCAGATAGCTCGCGGCATCGACCACGCCGGTCACGAACGTGAGCGCGACCATCATCGGGGGGAGCGGCCCGTGCCGGTCACCCGGGGCGGCCACAGGGTTCCGGCGGCCTCACGCAGCGCGCTCATCAGTCGAGGTAGCTCGCGATGTGCTCGACGGGCGCCCGCTCGGGCACGCGCTGCTCCTGCACGGCCTGGCCGAGGTAGAGCACTCCGACGGGGGTCTCCTGCGGCTCGAGGCCGAGGATCTCGCGTCCACGAGGATCCTCGAGTATCGCCACCGTACGCCAGTAGCCGGCCAGGCCACGGGCGTGTGCGCCGAGCAGGACGAGGTAGGCGGCGACCGCCGTGGCCAGCAGGTCCTCGCGGTCCTGGACGCCATCGCCGGTCAGGCTCGCCGTGACCGCGACCAGCGTCGGTGCGCGCTGCAGCTTGACGGCCGAGCCGGGCTGCTCTGACTCCGCCAAGACCATCAGGCGCTCGCGCGTGTGCAGGCCGAGCACACGGAAGCGCCACGGGTTGGTGAGGTGGTGGTTGGGCGCCCATCGCGCCAGATCGAACAGCCCGTCGAGCACCTCCGCGTCGAGCGCCAGGGCCGTGAACGCCTTGTGCGTGCGGCGCGTGCGGATAGCCTTCTCCACGTCCATGCCCCAACCCTAGAGGCGTCCGCCCATCTCGCCCATGCCGAGCACCCCGCCTAACGGCGACGATCCCAGTTGAGCCTCGGCGAGATCGTCGCGATCGCTCTCGCCGGGCTGGCCGCCGGCTCGATCAACACACTGGTCGGCAGCGGGACGCTGATCACCTTCCCGGTGCTGCTCGCGTTCGGCTATCCGCCGGTGACGGCCAACGTCTCGAACACGATCGGCCTCGTGCCGGGGTCGGTCTCCGGCGCGGTCGGCTACCGGCGCGAGCTGGCCGGACAGGCCGGGCGGGCAGTGCGATTGGGGACGATGTCGCTTGCGGGGGGCATCACGGGGGCGGTGCTGCTGCTCGTGCTGCCGGCCTCGGCGTTCAAGGCGATCGTGCCTGTGTTCATCGCCGGGGCGCTCGTGCTGACGGTGCTCCAGCCACGGCTGAGCGTGTGGCTCCTCGAGCATCAGATCGACCTCGAGCGCCGGGGCAGCGTCCTGACGTCCCTGGCGGTCTATGTGACCGGCGTCTACGGCGGCTATTTCGGCGCGGCCCAGGGGATCCTGCTGCTGGCGATCCTCGGCGTGGCGCTGGCGCAGGACCTGCAGCGGACGAACGCCCTGAAGAACGTGCTCGCGGGCTTGACCAACGGCGTGGCCGGCGTGTACTTCGTGTTCGCCGCCCACGTCGACTGGGCCCCGGCCGGGATCATCGCCTGCTCGTCGATCGCAGGCGCGCAGCTGGGAGCCCGCTACGGACGTCGCCTGCCGCCGGACGCGCTGCGGGCGATCGTCGTGACGGTCGGCATCTTTGCGATCGTGCGCCTGCTCGTCGATTGAGCGAGTATCCACAGCAACCGCGAGTCAGGAGTCAACGATGAGCAGCGAGAGCAAGCAGCAGCAGGCCGACGTGCTGGTCATCTTCGGCATCACCGGAGACCTCGCCAAGAAGATGACGTTGCGTTCTCTCTACCGGCTGGAGCGCAGGGGACTGCTCGCCTGCCCCATCGTCGGCGTGGCCGTCGAGGACTGGACCGTCGAGCGGCTGCGCGAGCACGCCCGCGAATCGATCGAGGCGGCGGGCGAGTCGATCGACGCGCAGGTCTTCGAGCGCTTCGCCGCGCGGCTCTCGTATGTGAGCGGCGACTTCAAGGACAAGGACACCTACGGCCGTCTCGCCGGCGCGATCGGCGATGCGCGCAGCCGCGTCTTCTACCTCGAGGTCCCGCCGTCGCTGTTCGGGACGGTCGTGGAGGGGCTCTCCGAGGCGAAGGTGATCGCGGGCGGACGCGTCGTGGTGGAGAAGCCCTTCGGTCACGACCTCGCCTCCGCACGGGCGTTGTCGGCCGATCTGCACCGGCATCTGCAGGAGCGCCAGCTGTATCGCATCGACCACTTCCTCGGGAAGATGGGACTCGAGGAGATCCTCTACCTGCGCTTCGCCAACACGATGCTCGAGCCGGTCTGGAACCGCAACTACCTGGCCTGCGTGCAGATCACGATGGCCGAGGAGTTCGGCGTCGAGGATCGTGGCCACTTCTACGACCCCGTGGGCGCGCTGCGCGACGTGGTCGTCAACCACCTGCTGCAGCTCCTCGCCGCGGCCGCGATGGAGCCGCCGTCGGGCAACGATCCGGACACGATCAAGGACGCCAAGCTCGCGGTCTTCCGTGCCACCGGCGACGCCGACCCGGCACAGTACGTGCGCGGACAGTACGAGGGCTACCGGGACATCGAAGGCGTGGCAGAGGGCTCGAGCGCGGAGACCTTCGCGGCGCTGCGCCTGGAGGTCGACAACTGGCGCTGGAGCGGCGTGCCATTCTTCATCCGCACGGGCAAGCGGCTGCCGGTCACCCAGACCGAGCTACGCCTGCTGTTCAAGCGCCCGCCACGGCTGGGGTTCATCACGAGCTCACACCGTCGCCCGGAGCCGAGCCAGCTCGTCGTCAAGCTGGACCCCACGACCGGCGTGAGGATCATGCTCGACGCGCAGCGCGCCGACAAGGCGGGCGCCCAGCTGATCGAGCTCGACATGGAGTTCGCCCAGGAGGGCGGTGAGGGGGCAACGCCGTATGAGGTGCTGCTGCATGCGGCGCTGATCGGCGACAGCACGCACTTCACGCGGGAGGACAGTGTCGAGGAATGCTGGCGGATCGTGCAGCCCCTGCTCGACGCCCCGCCGCCGGTGCAAGCGTACGCCCAGGGCACGTGGGGACCGCAAGAGGCCGAGCGGCTCACCGCGCATCTCGGCGGCTGGCACGGGCCTTGGATCGCCGCCTGAGCGCGGCCCTGCTCGCGTTGATAATGGCCCCACCGTAGATATCGGTTTGATGCGGCTCGCAAGTGGCGAACTCTTTGAGTGGCGACGTTCGCGCCAGAGCCGGGCTGCATCAGCCGCTGGGCGACACGACCACGAGATCGAGTGGCTCGCTGTAGTCGATCTCAAGGCCCTCCATGTTCGCGAGCGCTGCGCGCACCTGCTCGGTCGCCTGCGCTCCGCGTACTCCTGGCATTGACACCTGAGAGCGAACCGTGAAGCCGGTCAGCGGCTGGCCATCTCTTAGGCCATCTCCGAGAGCACCAAGATCGACCTGGGCCCCGTACGGGAGGGCGTTGCGTAGCCGAGCCGCAACATCCTCCGCCCATTCCTTGGTAGGAGCGGCAAGCACGACGGCGGCATATTCGCGCTCGGGCCGCGGAGCAGTCGGCGGCGTGCGCGCAAGCTCTTCCAGCACGACCAAAGTGGCAGAAGACTGGGCGCGCAGAGTCGGAAGCTTGGCGCGCCACTCGCTCGCCGGGCCAGCCTGCTCGTGAACCAACGACTGCAGTCGCTCAAGGGGGGATGGCTCTGCGTGTGTCGCCATAGAATCGAGTGTAGTCATTGCGGCGGCTTGGTCTCGACAGCATCGACGCGGCGATCGAGTGCGGTGAGCTGCTCCGTGACGACGGGCAGCACTGCGTCGCTTGCTCGCTTGCCTTCCTCCAGTGGGACGAGGCGTCGCTCGATCCGCCGGTCGAGCTCTGCAGTCAATTTGCTCAAGCTCATGCTGCCGGTCGGCCACGGGATACCCGATGACGTTGCCGAACTGGCTGGGCAGATGGCCGAGTGAGGTCATGTACGCAAAGATGGACACCACGGCAAGCACAGCGCCCGCCCGCTCAAGATGGAGAAGCACGGGGAAGCCAAGCGCGACGCCTGGCAGCCTGGCCGGCGTGCCGTAAAGCACAGACGGGGCAGGGCTGCGGGTCGAGCCCTCGGGCGAGCGCGTCCGCTCGCCGGAGCGGGGCCTCAGAGCCGTCCGTTGTCGCGCAGCCAGATCAACGCGCGGAGGGTGACATTGCCGCGCCAGTCGGTCGTCTGCGCCGGCGACCAGGCCCGCCAGTCGAACATCCAGCCGCCGTCTTGCTGCTGCTCGAACTCGACGGCGTCGAGGTGAGCCGCGATCCGCTCCTCGCTGAACAGGCCACGTGACCTGCTGCCCGGGCGGGGGGAGAGGTCGAGCGGGCGCAGCGCCTCTCCCTCGACGCCGCCTACGGGCGCGACCACGGAGGTGTCGACGCGGGCGCCGAGCGACTCGATCGCCGCACCGGCGCGCTGCTCGTCGGGAACCGCATCGAGGAACGCGCAGGCGAACTTCAGCCAGTACCCGCCTGGCCGCTCGGCCGCCTCAATCGAACGCCAGCACCAGTCCGTGGCGCGGTCAAGCCACGCGTCGCCCGTCACGCCGCCGGCGTGCAGGGTCCCGGCCAGCGCGAGCGTGAGAACCGATCCGGGCCCGGGCTGGAACCAGGGCGCGTGCGGATAGTCCTCGAAGCCGGGCAACACAGCCGGGATGCCGCCGTCTGGATCGGCGACCTGCGCGATCCAGCCGCGCGCGTCGCGGGCCAACTCGCCGTCTGCGGCGCCGGCCTCGTTGAGCATCTCGAGGGCGTAAAGCGTCGGCGCCGGCTGACTGGTCGGGCAGCGCAGGTCGGGCTCCAGCGCGTGGCCGAAGCCGCCGTCCGGGTTGCGATAGCCACGGAGCGCCTCGACGACCGGCCCGGCCGGGCCCTCGGCAAACAGCATGCTGTAGCGGTGGCGGTCCACCAGGCGGGCGGCGGACCAGATGAAGTTCTCGGCAGCTCGATGATCGATCGGCATGCCGCACACCCTACGCAGCGATGGCCGTGCTGTCGATCAGAGCGCGCCGTGAACCGCCCGCGAGCGATCCGCGGCGTCGCGAGCAGGCGTTATGGTCCCGCGCCAGCATGACCACGCCCGGAAGCGAACGAGCAGACAAACCCGCTGCGAGCTTGATGGATGGCGCTCAGTTGGCGCGTACGATCGTCAATCGCAGCGCTGAGCACGCGGCGGCCTCCACGGAGCGGACCGGCGGTAAGCCCTGCCTCGCGACTGTGCTGGTGGGCGAGGACCCCGGCTCGGTCACCTACGTCAGGATGAAGCGAAACCGATGCGAGCAAGCAGGCATCGCATCTCGCCACGCGCCACTCCCGGAGACGAGCACAACCGCAGAGCTGGTCGAGGTCATCGCGGCGCTTTCGTCCGATCCTGGCGTGCACGGGATCCGGCTGCAGCATCCGGTGCCCAAGCAGATCGACGAGCGCGCGGCGTTCGAGGCGATCGCGCCCGCGAAGGAAGTCGACGGCGTCACGATGCCCTCCTTCGCGGCGATGGCCTTCGGCGAGCCGGGGTTCGTCTCGTGCACGCCTGGGGCGATAGTTCGGTTGCTCGACGCCTACGGCGTCGAGCCGTGCGGCAAGCATGCTGTGGTCTTGGGCCGCAGCCCCATCCTGGGCAAGCCCATCGGGATGCTCCTACTCGCACGCGACGCGACCGTCACCTAGCGGCGGCCCGACAAGATCCCTGACCCCTGCTATTTTGACACCGTATGCGGTGTAGCAAGAGCACGTCGGTACTGCTGCGCCAAGCAAGAGCACGACATGGCATCAGCCAGCGACGTCTGTCGCTGCGTGCGAGGACCAGTCAGGACGCGATCAGCCGTATCGAGCGTGGCGTTGAGTCGCCGACGCTCGAGCGGCTCACCCACCTGCTGATGGTGCTCGGCGAGCGTCTCGAGCTCGAAGCCGTGCCGCTGGTCGAGGCGGATGGTGACGTTCCGCGGCTTACCGTGCGCGAACGACTGCGCGAGGCGGCATCGTGGAATCTGGTTGCCACCAAACTGGAGATCACGGGCGCACAGGCGCGAAAGGCCGGCCATCCGGCAACGCGATGCGGACGGTCGTGAGCGACGCTCCCGAGCGCCCGCTGGACCTGCGAGAGTTGTTTCGGGTGCTCGCTGAACACGGTGTGGACTATCTGGTGATCGGTGGGGTTGCCGCACAGGTGCATGGACGTCGGCGAACGACCAAGGATCTCGACGTCACGCCCGCACCCGATCCAGAGAACCTCGAGCGACTGGCAGCCGCACTTGTGGCTCTCGACGCCCACCCGGTCGAGTTCGGAGGGAATGCCCCGACCCCCACCGCAGAGCAGATCCACCTCGCCCCGGTCGTGCCGCCGCTCACCACCCTACACGGAGAGCTGCACATCCTGAACGAAGTCCCCGGCGCCACCGCGTACGCCGGGATGCGTACACGCGCGCTGAGCATCGACCTCGACGGAATTCCCATACACATAGTTGGCGTGGACGACCTCATCCGGATGAAGCAGACGGCGGGAAGACCAAGCGACATCGAGGACATCGAGGCCCTGACCACGGTCGCGCGACGCGAGGCGCGCAGCGCCGATCCGACCAAACGTGGCATCGAGCCAGGCTCTTCAGAGCAGCCTGTCTCAGATCAGTGAGATGCCGATCTCCAGATGAGTGGGACGCCGTGAGCGCGTCCGCTCGCTCGGCTATCTCCGCGTCGCCCTGGAGGAGTTCCGCGGCGCGCGGCACACCGGCGCCTACCGGCGCCTCGCGTGTAGACCTCCCAGGCGAGCGGACATCAACGTGGCCGTGCTTGCCAGCGTGCTGCGCCGCGGGCTTCAGTGAGCTCTGCAAGACTGGTTTGCCTGAATGGACGATTGGGATCTCAGACGCCTTGCGTGGAGACCGCATCACCCGGAGATACTCTGCTCGACTGAGCAGGGACGCGCGATCGTGCTCGACCTTCCAGCGGGCGAGATGCTTCAGGACCACCAGGTCCACGAGGGGGCGTGGATCACGGTTATCGACGGTGCGGTGAGAATCACCGGCTACACCGGTCAGGCGATTGATGCCGAGCCCGGGATGCTGGTGCAGTTCGCGCTCCAGGAGCGTCACGAGGTCAAAGCCCTCGCAGATTCACGCCTTCTCCTGCTGCTCACTCCCTGGCCCGGCCCCGGTCATCCGGGAGCGATGACCCTCAAGGAAAAGGCCGATGTCCGGGACCGCGCCGCCGAGCGCGCCAGTTGAGAGATCCCGTGCCCGCCCGCGACGGCCGCTGCGGACGGGCGCCCGGATCGCGCCCGCGGCCAACATAGGAGTACGCAAGCTGGTTAGGTGCGGGGCTGGCGCCGTGCCACTACGAGGCAGGCGACTGGGCTAGAGCGGATCGGCCGTCCAAGCCGCTGGTGGAAGGTCAGGTCGCGGTAGGTAGACCGATCAGCGGCAAGTTCGGGCGCGATCGTCGTCATGGCGGCACGCAGCGCCAGCTGATCGTCGGCGCTGCGGGGATCGTCGAGCCCGAAGTACGAGATCAGAGCAAGGCTCCCGCCGTCCACCAGGGCGTCGGCCCAACGGCGCACGACGCCAAGATCGAGTTCTCCGTCACCGAAGAGGACGCGCTGGCGGGCTGCGGGTGACAGCCGTGGAGCCGGGAGCCAAGTTCGGCTGTCGAGCCAGTCTCATATGAACCGGCGAGCGGCTTCGGCGGCGGCTCGAGTGGGCCTGGCTCGACGTCGGCGTGGGAGCATCGCGTTCTCGGGGCGCGTTTGGCAGGATGGTCACGCCACCGCCGCGCTCGCGGACGCGGAGCATTGGCTGTCAGGCGGATACGACGTTTGCGCCGATGTCAGACAGCGCCGAGCGGAGTTCCTTGCGGGAGCTGATCCCGAGCTTGCCGAACACCTTGCTCAGGTGCCACTCTACTGTGCGCGGGCTGAGGAAGAGCTGGGCGCCGATCTCGGGGTTCGTCTGCCCGTCGGCGGCTAGGCGCGCGACTTGCGCCTCCTGCGGTGTCAGCTCGTCGAGCGTCTCAACTGTGCGCTTGCGCACCGTCTCGCCGGTGGCTTGCAGCTCGCGACGGGCGCGTTCGGCGAACGCCTCGGCGCCCATGTCCGCGAGCATCGTGTGAGCTGTTCGTAGCTGGTCGCGAGCGTCTACGCGGCGGTGCTGGCGGCGCAGCCACTCGCCGTACAGGAGGTGCGCGCGGGCCAGCGTCTGGGATCCGCGGGTGTGGATACGGGATAGTCGTTGGATCGCTTCTCTGTAGAGCCGCTCAGCGGCGGCTCCCTCGGCAAGCATAGCCGCCGCGCGCGCGTGGGTCCCGAGCGCCCAGTCGGTCCCGGCGGCGTGTGACAGCTCGGCGAGCTGGGCGAGCGGACCGATCGCGCGCTCCACCTGGCCGCCGCGCACGGCAGCCTCGATCAGCTCCGCCAGCACCCAGATCGACGGCCCCAGCCCGCGCGGGTCCTCGGCGGCCCGCTCGGCCGCGGCCAGGGCGTCGTCGTAGCGGCCGAGCGCGTTGTAGCGCTGCGCGCTGCCCCACTCGTTGGCAACGACCCAGAGACCCTCGCCGCGTCGCAGCACGTCCTGCTGGCGTGCCTCGATGAGCCCCAGCGCCTCGTCGTCCCGTCCGCGCCAGTTGGCCAGCGTGATCGAGCTGCGCTGGGCGAGGTGACTGCCGGTGGACTCGACGACTGCCTCCGTCTCGGCGGCCAGCGATGTGGCCACCCCGATCCTCCCGGAGATCAGCTCGAGGACCACGCGGTCGGTGAGTGCGACGGGCAGGAGCGAGAACGCGCCGGTGCGGAGTGCGAGCTCAAGATGGCGCGCGGTGAGCTCATCCCAGGCCTCATCATCGGCCAGCGCCCGGGCGATGCGGGCGGCCAGCCATAGCCAGCGCAGCTCGTCCTCCTCGGAGAGCGGCTCCTCACGGAACGCGCGCAGCGCGACCTTCAACGCCGGCGCCCCCGCAACGTAGCCCTCGTGGGTGAGGAGGGCGAGTCCGTCCAGCAGCAGATCGCAGGCCCGGGTAGAGGGCTCCCAGTCTGCGGCCAGCACGGCCGCGGCGACCTCGCGCGCAGCGCCTCCATGCGCCAGGCGGTCGGCGGAGAGCGCGGCCGCGAACGCCTCGAGGCAAGTCTCGCGCGCGAGCCCGGGCTCCAGTGGCTCGAGCCGCCTGGCCGCCTCGAGCAGCAGGGGGGAGCGTCGCGGCCCCGCGTCATCGCGAAGGTGACCTGCGCGTGCAACAGCTGGGCGCGCGCTTGCTCGAGCTCGTCCAGCGGCCCCGCCCGCGCGACCGCCAGCAGCCGCAGCGCCGTGTCGTTCGCGCCGGCCTGTTGCTTGCCCTGTGCGGCGAGCAGCGCACGCTGCGCCCGGCGCTTCGGATCAGGCGTGAGTTCAGCAGCGCGCTCGTGAAACGCAGCCCCCGCCGCCAGGCCACCGCGCGCCCGCGCTCGTCCTGCCGAGCGCTCCAGCGCGGCGGCGACGTCCTCGTCGAGCCCGGCTGTCGCGTGCGCAAGGTGCCAGGCGCGACGATCCGGATCGACATCAGCATCGGTGGCATCGGCAAGAGCGCGATGGACGCGCTGGCGCTCCTCCGGCGTTGCCGCGGCCTTGACCGCCGAACGGACAAGCGGATGGCCGAAGCGCACCTGCGCGCCGAAATCGACCAGTCCCACGCCGGCGGCCGGCGCGGCCGCCGGCCGGCCCGATGCCGAGCTCCGCGGCAGCCCGCCATACCAGCAGCGGATCCCCCATCGGCTCGGCCGCCGCGACGAGAAGCAGCAGTCGTGTAGGCGGCGGTAGCGGCGCCAACCGCTCTGTGAAGCTCTGCTCGATCCGCCCGGACAACGCCAGGCCGTCGGACAGCCCGAACCCGCCCGCGAGCTCGGCGAGCGTCCGGCCACGTGGCAGCTCGAGCAGCGCCAGCGGATTGCCGCGCGTCTCGGCCACGATCCGATCGCGCACCCGCTCGTCGAGTGGGCCAGCCACGGCTGTCCCGAGTAGCTCGAGCGCATCGCGGTCGTCTAGCCCGCCCACGGCGAGCTCCGGGAACCCCTCACAATGCCGCTCGCCGCACGGCTCGCGCACGGCGAAGACCAGCCCGACCGACTCCGCCCCCAAGCGGCGTGCTACGAACGCCAGCGCCTGTGCCGAGGCCGCGTCGAGCCACTGTGCGTCGTCCACAATGCAGACAAGCGGTCGCTCTTCCGCGACGTCTGACAGCAGACTCAAAACCGCGAGGCCGACGATGAACCGGTCCGGCGCGTCGCCGTCGCGCAAACCGAACGCGGCGCCAAGCGCGTCGCGTTGCGGACCGGGAAGGCGCTCCAGGCGAGCCAGGAGCGGCACACACAGCTGCTGCAACCCCGCGTACGCGAGCTCCATCTCCAACTCGACGCCGATCGCCCTGGCAACGCCGCACCCGGACGAGTGCTGCACCAGATACTCCAACAACGCGCTCTTGCCGACCCCGGCTTCCCCGCGCAGCACCAGCACGCGGCTCGGCCCATTCCGCACGCTCGCCACCAGCTCATCCAACGCCGCGCACTCGCTGCGCCGGCCAAGCAGCCGCCGCGCTGAAACCGCAGTCGAAATTACCACCCGCGGAGCGTAGGGACAAGCTCGCGCCTGTGCCCCCGTGACCACGGGACTCGGCACCCCCCGGGGCTTGACCGGGGCCTTCGCCGGGCGCGACGGGCAGGCGCGGAGATCACGCTTCATGGCCTCACCAACACGAAGACCAAAGCGAGGTCTTCCTGAACAACCCCAGGAGGCAGACATGGGCGCCACCGAAGTGCACAACCCGAGCGGCAACGCGAGCCTCGGGAAAGTCGACATGAAGCTCGAGGTCCAGATCATCCCCGTGTCCGACGTCGACCGATCCAAGCAGTTCTACGCACAGCTGGGTTGGAGGCTCGACGACGACGTCGCCCCGCTGGAGGGCCTTCGCATCGTTCAGTTCACACCCCCGGGCTCGGGCGCCTCGATCACGTTCGGCAAAGGACTCACCACAGCCGCGCCTGGCGCATCCGGGGCTGGGGTAATCGTCTCCGACATCGAGGCGGCGCGTAACGAGCTCGTCCGCCATGGCATCGAGGTGAGTGACATTTGGCACGGCCCGCCGTTCCCGGTCGAGGCACGGCAGCCGGGCCCCGACCCCGAGCGCGCCAGCTACGGGTCGTTCTTCTACTTCGACGATCCCGATGGCAATACGTACCTGGTCCAGGAGGTAACGACTCGGCTCCCCGGCCGGATAAACGCCGGTGAGACAGGCTACGTATCCACCGCGGACCTGGAGGGTGCGCTTGGGCGTGCCGAGGCCGCCCACCGTGAGCACGAGAAGCGCACCGCGAGCTCGCACCTCTTGCACCGATCGGGCCAAGACGACGACTGGCACGCCTGGTACGCCTCGTACATGGTGGCTGAGCAGGCCGGGACGGACCTGCCTTCGTGACGGAGGGACCTGCGCGACGTCGTGCACAGCTGCCGTGGAATCCGCCGCCTGAGAGAGGAGAGCCGACATGGAGTTCCTGGTTGAGAGGTCAACGTTCCGGACGGGGCTCCGGCGAGAGAGGTCGAGGCCCGTAACAGTGCCGAGGCATCAGCCGCGGCAAGGCTGGTGGGCGAAGGGCATCTTCTCCGGCTGTGGAAGCCTCCCGCGGCGCCCGGCGAGACCAAGGCCCTTGGCCTGTACCGCGCTGACAGCAAAGCGCAGCTCGCCGATCTACTCGGCGCTCTCCCCCTCTACGACTGGATGAACATCACGGTCACCCAGCTCGAGCCCCATCCCAACGATCCGGTACCCGAGGCGACGGTCTCCGTAGCCGCTACTAGGAGCCATCAATGAGCAATGATCACCTTCCCGAGCCTCGCCTAACCCAGGTCTACCGCCTGGAGGCGTCCCTCGGAGCACCGCTGGATCTCGGCGAGGTCGCGCAGGGCCACCGGCGGATCGTGCCTCAGACGGGCGGGACATTCACCGGTCCTGAGCTCAACGGCAAGCTGCTCCCGGGCGCCAGCGCCGACTGGCAGATCGTCCTGCCCGACGGCACCGCACTCGGCGACATCCGCTACACCCTGCAGACCGACACCGGCGAGCTGCTCTACGTCCAATCACGCAGTGTGCGCCACGGTAGCGCCGAGGTCCTCGCACGTCTCGCGCGGGGTGAGGACGTCGACGCCAGCGAGTACACCTTCCGCACCTCAACCCAGATCGAAACCGCAGCTCCTCGACTCGTCTGCCTGAACAAGGGCATCTTCATCAGCGTCGGCGGCCGCCAAGCCGGCAGCGTGATCTACGAGACCTACCTCGTCGAGTGACTTGGGAATGACGATGCCCGAGCCGCAGAAGGTCGCGAGCATCACCGGCGCCTCGCAGGGCATCGGCGCTGAGTTTGATCCGGCGTACAAGCTGCGCCTGGCATCGCGCACCCGAAGTCGACAGAAGCGACGGTCGCGCACCGGCAGTCTCACATGGATGAGATTTTGCCGGCACCAGGCAGTCTCAGACGGATTAGACAAGCGGTCTCACATGAGTGAGCTTCCGGTCTCAGATGAATGAGATGCCGGATTGCGGCGTCCCACCGATGTGGCCGAGCGGCGCCGTGCGGGAGTGCCTGGCTGAGGTCAGCTCGGCTCGGCTCAGCCCGCCTTCGACGGCGGGATGTTCTGGTTCAGATGGAACAGGTTGGTCGGGTCGTAGCGGTCCTTGAGCGCGCGAAGCCGGGCGAACTTCTCGGTCCCGTAGGCCGCCTGCACCCGATCCTCGCCCTCGGAGGAGAGGAAGTTGATGTAGGCGCCGCCGGTCAGCGACGGCTCGATCTCGGCATAGAAACGCTGGGCCCAGTCGATGTGGGTCTCGAGTCCGGTCGTCTCGTGGGTGGCGGCGATCGTGTTGAGCACGAACGGCGCCTCGCGTTCGCCGCAGGCGGTCTCGTCCTCGCCGACGCGGGCGATCGCGCCGCCGTAGTGGTGGATGTGGATCTCCGAGGACGGGGAGGTCGCGTTCTGATGGAAGCGGGCCATCGTCTCGATCGCGTGGTCGTCGAGCTCGCGGAAGTAGCCCGCCTTCATGTAGGCCTGGGTGCCCTTCGGCCAGAGCGCGTCGAGCAGGCTCTGCATCTGTAGGTAGGGCATCGGGCCGACCAGGTCGGCGACGGGGTCGCCCAGGTCGCGGATCGGCTGCAGCGCTTTCATCCCCTCCTCGGGGTCGCCGGAGTAGCAGCCGACCAGGCCGACGAGCTTCTTGCCGTGCCAGTCCTCGGGCAGGAAGGGGGCGGGTGGCGCGGTGACCAGATTGACCAGGGTGGTCAGCTCGTCGGGCAGGTCACGTGTGAACTCCCGGTAGAAGCGCATCACCTCCTTGGCGCGGTCGCCCGGGTAGAAGACCGGGCCGGCGGCCACGGTCGGGCCGACCGGGTGCAGATCGAACTCGAAGGAGGTGACGACGCCGAAATTGCCTCCGCCGCCGCGCAGACCCCAGAAGAGGTCGGGGTTCTCGGTCTCGCTCGCGGTGAGGATCTGTCCGTCGGCGGTGACCACCTCGGCCGAGTGCAGGTTGTCGCAGGCTAGGCCGTGCTTGCGCTTGAGCCAGCCGATCCCGCCGCCCAACGTGAAACCGGCGACGCCAGTGGTCGTGACCAAGCCCCCGGTGGTGGCGAGGCCGTGCTCCTGGGTGGCGGCGTCGAACTCCCCCCACGTGACGCCGCCCTCGGCGGTGGCGGTGCGGCCGCTCACATCCACTGTGATGCCCTTCATCGGCGAGAGGTCGATGACGATCCCACCCTCGACGGTGGAGAAGCCGGGAATGCTGTGGCTGCCGCCGCGCACGGCGACGTCGAGCCCCTCGCTGCGCGCGAAGCCGATTGCGTGGCGCACGTCGGATGAGCCGGCGCAGCGGGCGATCACCGCCGGGTGGGCGTCATGGGCGCCGTTCCAGATCGAACGAGCCTCGTCGTAGGCACTGTCGCCGGGCTGGATCAGTTCTCCGTGCAGCCCGTCCTCGAACTCCTTCAGCGTTGCCGCTCCAAGCACCCCTTGCGTAGCCATGCCGGCCTCCTCCTCAGTCGGTTGTTTGCCGTCGCGTTTCGACGACGCTCGGCGAGGCTACGGTCCGCCTCTTAGCACTTACTTTGCAGCGTCTTTAGCCTCCAGTTCCCGGCAGTAGGCGATGCCGGCGCGGGCGCCGAGCAGCTCGAAGTGCCGGTTCGCTCGGTCCAGCCAGCGGCGCCCCGTCGCCGCCTCGCCGTCTTCCGCGCAGATCGCCGCCAGCACCGCCAGCGCCCATCCCTCCTGGTGGGTTGTCTCGATCCCTGCGAAGACCGAGGCGGCGGCCTCGAGGTGAGCCCGGGCATCGGCGCGATCGACGGCGCAGAGCGCCACGCACGCCAGGCTCAGCTCGGCGGCGCCGATGCCGATCAGGTCGTCGTTTTCGGCGAACCAGGTCCGGCTCTGCCCGGCCGAGATGCGGGCGCCGTCCGCGTCGCCGGAGCGGGCCAGGAGCATCGCCAGGCAGCCGAGGGTGATCCCGGCGCCGCGACGGTCGCCGATGTCCTGCCGCAGGGCGAGGCTGCGCTCGAGCAGCGCCCGGCCCCGTTCGAAGTCGCCGCTGGAGCGGGCGAGGTTGCCGAATGCGTTGAGCGCGAAGGCCTCGCCCTGCTGGTCGCCGAGCTGCTGGAAGCGGGCGAGGCTGTCCTCGATCAGCTTTTCCGCGTGGGTGAAGTCTGCCTCGGCGCGATCCACCGCGGCGAGGTTGACGAGGATGTAAGCGGCGGCCGCGGCGCCGCCGACGCGGCGGGCGATGAGGCCGGTGTCCTCGTGCAGGAAGAGCGGGTAGCCGGTCTCGGGCTCGACCGAGATCGTTGCGTAGCTGAGCGGCCAGAGCGCCGGGCGCGGCTCGGCGCTGAGAGCGCCGGCGTGCTCCAGCGCGGTTTCCAGCTGCTCCCGTGCGGGGCCGTATTCGCGCCGCAACCAGGCGGCGATGCCGCGCGTGTGCGCCGCCCACATCGGCGGCCGGGCGGCTGGCACGTCGTCGGCGACCAGCGCCTCGTGTTCGCGCACGAGCAGCTCGACGTCTTGCGCGGGACTGACGATCGCCCGGTAGGCCGCCGAGATCTCGACCGCGTCGAACATCCCGGCCCGGTCCTCGAGCTCGCGGAAGATCGCCACGCTCTCGGCCGCGAACTCCTGGATATGCACGGGGACGCCGCGGCGCAGCCCGATCACGCAGGTGGCGAGCAGGGCGCGGGCGCGTACCGCTGTCGACTCGGGTGCCGCGATCAGGGCGGCGGTGAGCCAGCGGTACCCCTCGGCGAGGTAGCCGCGCATCAGCCAGAAGCGCCAGAGGGCAACGGCAAGACGCAGTGCCGCCTGGGGATCGGCGACCAGCGCCGAGGCCAGAGCGGCACGGAGGTTGTCGCGCTCCCGATCGAGGCCCCGCAGCGTGGTCCGGGCCGGCAGCTCGCCGGCCGGCGTCGGGTCGCTCTCGGCCAGCGCGACGTACCAGTCGCGGTGGCGCCGCTCGAAAGCGGAGCGCTCTCCCGCCTCCTCGAGACGCTCCGCGGCGTACTGGCGCACGGTCTCCAGCAGCCGGTAGCGACGGTCCTCGGCTCCCTCCTCGACATGAACCAGCGACTTGTCGATCAGCCGGCCGAGCACGGCGACGGCCTCGCTGCGCCGCAGCGGGTCCTCGGCGCCCACGTCCTCAGCCGCCTCCAGCCCGAAGCCGCCGGCAAACACCGCAAGGCGTCGCACGAGGATCTGCTCGTCGGCCTCGAGCAGGTCGAAGCTCCAGGCGAGAGTCGCCCGCAGGGTCTGCTGCCGCGTCATCGCCGTGCGGGGCCCGGTTGAGAGCAGGTCGAGCGAGTTGTCGAGGCGCTCGACGATCTGAGCTGGCGTGAGGATACTCACGCGCGCCGCCGCCAGCTCGATCGCCAGCGGCATGCCGTCGAGGCGGTGGCAGAGGAAGGCGACGGCGTCCGCGTTGTCGCCGCCGAGCTCGAATCCGGGCGCGGCCTGCGCGGCCCGGGTGGCGAACAGCCGCACCGACTCCGCCTCTAGCGCCTCCTTCGCTGGCGCTCCGGGAACCAGCCTGGGGAGGGAGAGCGAGGGGACGCGCCAGGTCACCTCGCCTGGAATGCGCAGTGGCTCGCGGCTGGTCGCTAGCACGGTCAGGTTCGGGCAGCGGTTGAGCAGAGCCTCGGCGAGACGCGCGACCGTCTCGACCAGGTGCTCGCAATTGTCGAGCAGGAGCAGAAGCCGGCGATCGCCGATGTGCCCGGCGAGGGCGATCTCCGGCGCCCGGTCGGAGGCCAGTCGGGTGTCCAGCGCCTGAGCGATCGCCGGGCCCACAAGCTCGGGCTCTCCGAGCGCCGCCAGCTCTACGGGACAGACCCAATCGGCAAAGTCCTCCCGCCGCTGCCCGGCGAGCTGCAGCGCCAGCCGGGTCTTGCCGCAGCCGCCGGCTCCGGTCAGGGTGAGGAGCCTCGCGTCGCGCAGCAGCGTCGCGGCCTCGGCCAGCTCCCGTTCGCGGCCGACGAAGCTCGTCAGCTGTGAAGGCAGCTCGGGCCGGCTGGCATCCGCCCGGTGCGGGTCGGACTCCTGCTCCAGCTCGGCCAGCTCGGCCTCCAGGGCGAGGCGGAGCTGGTCGAGGCAATCGCGCCGCTCCCGGCTCCAGTCCTCGTAGCGGTCCGCCGGCAGCAGCTCGGCGTCGAAGCCCTCGAGGGCCGAGCGATAGGCGCCGGGCTCGCCCTGCTCGCGCACCGCGGCGGCGAGCTCTTCGAAGGCGACCGCGTCGATCCGGACCGGGTCCTCGGGGCTGAGCAGGATCAGTTCTTCGCGCAACTCCAGGTAGCGGCTGCCGTCCAGCCCGATCGAGTCGAGCGCGCGCCGGGCCGCGAATATCGCCTGATGGAGGTTGTTGCGGGCGGAGTCCGGGTCCCGCCCCGCCCACAGCAGCTCGGCCGCCTGCTCGACGTGGAGGCGGCGCTCGGGCGCGAGCGCGAGCAGCTTGATCAGCGTCTTTGCCTTGCGCAGCCGCCAGGCCTCGTCGGCGATGACCCTGTCGCCGGCGCTGATCGAGAACACCCCGAGGAGACCGATGGACAACACCTCGTAGCCCACCGATGTGTCTTTCGTGTCCGTACTCGCCACCGCATAAGAAAACCACTCCGAAGCGCTGCCAGCGTCCCGATCACGTCGATGCGCTGCCTCCGGAGGTGATGTGCTCGATCACGGGCGTGAACTGCTCGGTCGGTGAGAAGTCGACGTACTCAGAGTCCTCGAGCGCCTCGGGAGCATGGCCGGGAGCCCAGTAGAACGCTTCGCCGGCGGCGAAGTCCTGATGCCCGTCCAGTGTGTGCATGCGTACGCGGCCCTTGATCATGTAGCCCCAGTGGGGGCAAGGGCACAGGTCGTTCGGTAGGCCCTTGGTGGCGGGGCGCAGGTCGGCGCCGGCTGGCAGACGCACGAACCCGACGGACAGACCGTCCTCGTCGCGCAGGCGGACCTGAACGTCACCGTCTTCGATTGCGACTGGCAACTCCTCAAGCGTGATGGCCTTCATGGTGGCTCCTCCTCGTGTGTGGATGCTGTTCAGGGCGCTTCGCCGGACGCGAAGCGCCGGCGCTCAATCACCGCCACTCGACCTCGAAGTGCCCGATGGGCTCGTCGAAGCCCTTCACGTCGATGGGACCGCCGTCGGAAAACCGGATGCCCTTGCCGCGACAGAGATCCTGCACCCCGGAGGAAACAACGATGCAATCCGGCTGAGCCCACGCGCACAACCGCGCGGCCTGCTGCACTGCTGCGCCAAAGAGATCGTTTTGCTCGGTGACTGGCTCCCCGGCCGCCACCCCGACTCGCACGTGCAGTTGCCCCTGCGCCGGTTCGGCACGCTCCCGGAGCACCCGCTGGATTTGCATCGCCGCGGAGACCGCCTGGAAGGCCGAGGTGAACGCAGCCATGATCCCGTCGCCGGTGTGCTTGACCTCGCTACCGCCGAAGCGTGCCAGGGCGGCGCGCACGACTGAGTCGTGTGCCCGTAGAAACCTCATCGCTGCACGGTCTCCCAATTGCTGGGTCAGACGAGTGGAGTCGACCATGTCGGTGAAGAGGATGGCCCGGAATGCGCTTTCTGTGTATGGCTCGCCAGGAGGATGGGTATTGAGCCGGCCGAAGAAGCCACGCACCACGGCCTGATCAATTTCAATGACGTTCGATGGAACCATCCCATGGGCTGCCCGATGGGCGGCCTCAACGGCCTTCTCGTCGGGGCCCTCGACCAGGCAAAAGCCACTCCCCGCCCCCTCTTCGAACCAGTAGGTGATGAAGCGCACGCCGAATCCGTCCTGAACCTCGAGATCGCGCATGTGGGCAGCTGAGAGGTCCGCAGCGGTCGCGTCCGGGAGATCGTGGCGGTCCATGTAGAGGGGCATCGTGATCGGGCCGCCGAGCGTCAGCGCATCGCGCTGTCTTGCACCTCTGTTGGTCCCGCGTCGGTGCAGGCAGCGGCCGCCACGTATGCCGGGCGCCGGTTGAGACGCTTTCTGTGGACATCCGTCCTGATGAGCGCGCCGACCTCGCGCATCAGGTTCAGTCGCTCACATCCCGGTCGCACGAGCAGCCGGCCGGTGGCGCCCAGCAGGCGCTGTGGGGTTATAACCTGCGAGGGCCCTGAGCGGTGAGTGAACAGATCGATGACGATGTCGATCTTGCCTTGCTCGAGCAGCCGCCTCTGCATCTCGGGCAGCACAGCGGGTACCGCTCCCGCCTTGCCCATATCGGTCGCGAGCCAGTGGTGCCCGGCGGCATCCCTGTCGCGCCAGCGACCCCAGTCCGCCAGCGCGGTGTCCATGTCCTTCGCCGAGCCACCCAGGGCGCCGGCGATCGCCGGCGCAAGCGCGTCGACCTGGCGGAACGCGTCCTGGATTCCCTGGCCGGGCGTAGGATCCTTGAAGTGGCCGGCGTCTCCAGCCAGCACCCACCCAGGGCCACAGGCCTCTCGGAAGAACCCCTCCCAGCGCAGCATCCCGAAGAGCTTTCCCACGCGGCGCGCGCCCTCGAGCGCCTGCGCGACCGGCCGACAGCTGTATATGTACTCCGTGAAGCTGCCCTCCAGGTCTTCCCGGAAACGAGGGAGCTCACTCAGACCGGCAATGACACCGGCCTGATACAGCCCGCTGTCGGCCGGCGTCGCGAACACGAGTCGCTCGCCCCAGCGATGATGGACGAACGCGGGATCGGGGCCCGGATCGGCGCCCTCGAAGAATGACCAGTAGGCGAAGCGCTCGTTCGGGGTGAGGTTGTACTTGCGAGCCCCGACGAGGCTCGCGATCGTGGAGTTGCGACCGTCGGCGCCGACCACCAGCCGCGCCTGCAGGGTCATCTCCGAGCCGTTGTGTGTGACCCGCACGCCGGCAACCCGACCGCGATCCTCCACTAGGCCCGTCACCTTGCTGGCCATACGCACATCGGCGCCCGCCTCCGCGGCAGCCTGCGCCAGGATCGAATCGAGGAGAGTGCGCCGCACCGACGCCGCACCGCCGACGTCACCCGGGCGCTGGGGAATCAGGGTGACAAACTCGAGGTCCTCTTGGCGCACGTCAAAGTGGCCGACGAGTGGCGCACCGGTCGCGCGGATCTTCTCCATCACTCCCAGGCGGTCAAGGAACGCCAGCGCCTGCGCGTGAATGAAGTGCGTCGAGAGGGTGTCGCATGGAAATGTGGCTTGCTCCACCACAGCAACGCGCACGCCGGACCGGGCGAGCAACGCCGCCAGCGGCGACCCCGCACAGCGCGCCCCGACCACGATCACATCAAATTGCTCCATTGGCCGCGCTGATCCCTACGCCTGTGGCTGGATGTTCTGGTTCACCCGGAAGAGGTTGTCCGGGTCGTAGATGCTCTTGATCTGCGCCAGACGATCGTAGTTGTCGCGGTAGCTCGCCCGTACCCGCTCCTGGCCCTCGTCCATCATCATGTTCACATAGGCGCCGCCGGCGGAGTAGGGGTGGAGCGCCTCGAAGTAATCCACGCACCAGCGGCGGATGACCTCCGCGTTGGCGGGATCGTGATCGACACCGGCGAAGACCGAGCCCCAGACCGCGTCGCGATAGCTCCACGGGGTGTCGGACGGGCCGACATCGTGGGCGGCTCCATCGATCGGGTACAGGTGCATCGTCGACTGCCACGTCGGCATCTCAGCGCCGAACATGGCGTGCGCCTCCACCGCGGCGTCGGGGATCTCCTTGACGAAATCGGCGCGCCAGTACCACTGGTCGCCGGCGGGGTAAACAGAGTCAAAGGCGCCCTGGAACGCGGCGTGGGGCATAGGCTGTGGCCCATGCAACAAGGGCTCCGGCAACGCATCCAGCAACGGGGCCATCGCCGCCGCGGCGTTCTCGGGGCCGCCGACATAGCACCAGACGACCCCGCAGACCTTGCGCAGATGGAGCTCCTCGGGGTAAGGGGGCTCCGGCGGGACCGATAGGAAGGCGAAGAAGCCGTTCAGCTCGCGTGGAGCGTTTGGTAGGAAGTCTCGGTAGGCCTTCAGCACCTCAGCGCCCAGCTCGACCGGCCAGAAGGTGGGGCCGGCGACGACGGTTCCCACCTCATGCAGCCTGAACAGAAAGGAGGTGACGACGCCGAAGTTACCGCCACCGCCCCGGATCGCCCAGTAGAGGTCGGGGTGCTCGTCCGCGGCGGCACGAACCGTCTCGCCGCTCGCCAGCACGACCTCGGCCTCGAGCAGGTTGTCGATCGTGAGACCGCACTTGCGGGTCAGATGCCCGAGGCCGCCACCCAGCGTGAGACCACCGACGCCGGTGCTCGAGATGATCCCGCTCGGCGTCGCCAGGCCGTGCTCGTTGGTCGCGGCGTCCACTTCGCCCCAGGTGCAACCACCGCCGACCCTCGCCGTCCGCGCGCCGGGATCCACCGCGACCCCCTTCAGGCCCGAGAGGTCGAGAACCACACCGTCGTCGCACGTTCCCAGCCCGCCGCCGTTATGGCCGCCGCCGCGCACGGCCAGCAAAAGCTCGTGGTTGCCAGCGAACGAGACGACCTTCGCGACGTCGCCGGAGTCAGCGCAAGCTGCGATCAGGGCAGGCCGCCGGTCGATCATCGCGTTGTAGACCTTGCGAGCTTCGTCGTAGCCGGGGTCCTCGGGGGCTGTAAGCCGTCCCTGGAATCCAGGCATCCCGCTGCGGGCCGTCTGTATCAAAGCGTTGGTGGTGCTCATGCGTTCCTCCCTGGCCGGTCGTCTCAACTCGTCTCGGTCGAACCTAGGGCACTCGTGTCCCCCTGTGATGACCTGACCTGACCCAATTCGAGTGCCGCCAGCCTCCATCGATCCCAGGCGGCATGGTCAAGACTGACTAGTGTCTTTGCATGGACGCGGAGCTCTCGGACCTTCCGGGCCCCCTTCGCTCGACCTCGACATCCCCGTTCGTCGGGCGCGTGGCCGAGCTTGAGAAGCTCCGGACGCTGATGCCGCGAGCCAAAGGCGAGCGGCGCCGCATGGTGCTGCTCGCGGGTGAGCCGGGCGCCGGCAAGAGCCGCCTAGCGCGCGAGTTCGCCAGCCAAGCCGCAATCGAAGGGGCGCTTGTTCTCTACGGTGCCTGCGACGCAGTGGTGCGCACGCCCTACGGGCCTTTCGTCGAGGCACTCGAACGCCTAGTGCGCGTAACCGAGGTGGCGGAGCTGCGCGCCGCGCTCGGCGCAGGCGGCGGCGAGCTGACCCGGCTGCTGCCCGTTCTGCCCGCCCAGGTCGGTGAGCTGCCGAGGCCGGTTGAGGCCGATCCCGACACCGAGCGCCATCGCCTCCACACGTCGGTTGCCGACCTGCTCGCGAACGTCAGCCGCGGAAGACCGATACTGCTTGTACTCGAGGACGGGCATTGGGCGGACAGGGCGACGCTTCTGCTCCTGCGCCACCTGGCGCGCTCCGCATGGAGCGCCCGCCTGCTGATCCTCGCAACCTTCCGCGACAGCGAGGCCGACGTGCCGGTAGAGCTCTCAGAGACGCTTGCCGACCTGCGCCGCGCCGACGACGTCGTGCGCATGCGTCTGGAAGGGCTCTCTGGTGCGGAGATCGCTGATCTGGTCAGTCGTGCCGCCGGAAGCGACCCCGACCCCGAGCTACGCGAGCTTGCAACCACGATCCGCGATCTCACCGGGGGCAACGCCTTTCTCGTCTGCGAGCTCTGGCGCGCCCTGGTTGAGACGGGGATCGTCGAGGTCACCTCCGGGCAGGTCAGGGTGACCCGCCCACTGACCGAGCTCGGCACACCCGAAAGCGTCCGCGAGGTGGTCAGCCAGCGGCTATCGCGCCTGGCCCCGAGGACCACAGACCTGCTCGAGCTCGCTGCCGTGGCCGGGCCGGAGTTCGAGTTGGAGCCGGTTCGCTGCGCCGCTGGACTTGCCGAGTCCGAGCTGCTCGCCGTTCTCGAGGAGGCGATCGGCAGCGGAATGATCGAGGAGCTCTCCTCGCCGCGGCTGGCCTGCCGCTTCACCCACGAGATCGTGCGACGGGCGCTTTATGACCGGCTCTCGCGGTTGCGGCGGGCCGAGCTGCATCTGCGCGTCGGGGAAGCCCTGGAGAGCGCCGGCTCGCGCTCGGACCGCGCCCTCGCGGACCTCGCGCATCACTTCGGCGCGGCCGCCCCGTTCGGCGGGGCCGAGCGGGCGATCGACTACAACCTGCGCGCGGCGCGCGCGGCGAGAGCCGCCCTGGCCTTCGACGATGCCGCAATGCGGCTGCGCACGGCAATCGAGATCGGAATCGAGGGCGAGCGCGAGCGCGCCAACGCCCTGCTCGAGCTCGGCTCGGTCAGCCATCGGGCGGGCAAGGCGACCGATGCGCTGAAGTCCTTCGCATCAGCGGCCGCGATTGCCCGTTCGCTGGACAGCCCCGAGCTGCTCGCCCGAGCGGCGATCGGCTACGAGGACGCCACCTGGCGCCCCGTGGTAGCGATACGGGATGCGGTCGAGCTGCTCGAAGAGGCGCTCGCGGCGGTAGATGACAACAGCGAGGAGCTGCGAATCGGCCTACTGGCGGGACTCGCGCGAGCGCTCGACTTCGAGGGGGAACGCGAGCGTGGGGCGCTCGTTCGCGAAAACGCCGTCGCGCTGGCCAGGCGACATGACGACCGCGCGGGGCTCGCGAAGGTGCTGGTTCGCTCCTACTGGGCGCGCGGCACAACCCCGCTGGAGGAGATCCTCTCGATGCTAACCGAGGCGAGGGACCTGGCACAGGAATTGGGGGACGCCGAGACCAACGCGGAGGCGATGGCCTGGCGCGTACCGACCTTCGTCGCGCTAGGCGACCTCGAGTCCGCCAGGGCAGAGATCGTCGTCCTGCGCGAGATGGCCGAGCGCACAGCGCAGCCAGTCATGAACCACATAGCCGAGCACTACGGGTCAGCGATCGCTCTCTGTGACGGGAATCTCGCGGACGCAGAGGCGATGGCGGGCCGCTCGCACGATTGGGGCCGGCTACTGACCGGTCCCGACGCATCGGGCACCCACGGCATCCAGATGTTCGGTGTTCGCCGCGAGCAGGGGCGGCTGGCAGAGCTCGCGCCGGTGATCAGGATCCTCGCCGCCCAAGGCGACCGAGAGGGGCCATGGCATCCCGGGCTCGTCGCCGTGCTCGCCGAGTTGGGCATGCAGAGCGAGGCGAGGCGAGAGCTCTCGAGGATTGCAGCCGAAGGCATCGACGGCTTCCAGGCATCGCTGTGGGTGGCGTCGCTCACCTACCTGACCGACGCCTGCGCTGCGCTGGGCGACGAGGCGATGGCGGCAATCGTCTATCCCGAGCTGGAGCCGCTTGCGGGGACCACAGTCATGATCAGTCACCTGGTTGCGTGCTACGGAGCCGCCGATCGCTATCTGGGGATGCTCGCCGCGACGCTGGGGGAACCGGGGCTAGCCGAGGAGCACTTCGAGCGGGCCATGGAGCAGAACAAGCGGATGGGAGCGTCGACTTGGCTGGCTCACACGGGCTACGAGTACGGGCGCTTCCTGCTTCGACGGGGGCCAGGAGTGCGCGACCGCGCGCAGGCCCTACTCGGTGAGGCCGCCGGCCTGGCCGAGCAGATCGGCATGGAAGGACTACTCGGAAAGATCCGCCTGCTCGGCGTGCCAGCACCAGACGGCGGTCTCCCAGGCGGGCTGTCCCCGCGCGAGGCGCAAATCCTGAAGCTGGTCGCCACCGGGCTCAGCAACCGCGCGATCGGCGAAGAGCTGACGATCAGCGAACACACCGCGGCCAACCACATCCGGAGCATCCTGCGCAAGACCGATTGCGCGAACCGCACCGAGGCCGCGTCCTACGCCCACCACCACGGGCTCGCCCCGCGATGAGCGGAAATCCCAGCTACGATTAGCCGATGGCCCTGTACGTGATCGAGCGCAGCTTCGCCGATCAGCTCGACCTCACCGACGACGACGTCGAGCTGATCGAGGAGATCAACAGCGACGAGGGAGTCCGCTGGCTCTTCTCGTTCCTGAGCGCCGACCGGCGACGCACCTATTGCCTCTACGAGGCGCCGTCACCCGACGCGATCCTCGCCGCCGCCCGTAAGGCGAACGTCCCGGCCGACGTCGTCGTCGAGGTAAGCGCAGCCACACCACAGTTCTCGGACCGTCTGCGCGACTGGGCCGACGCCGTCCACTGAGTTGCCCGGTCACCGGACCCGCCCCGAGCGGGAGGAAAGCGACGAAGTGCGTGCTGCTGATTCGGCAGGGCACAACCACCGAGCAGCGCCTGCGCTGGCTCGCTGGCGTTCCCTAAGAGTGAGCCATTCACCAACCGAAGGCGAGATATGAGCGCCACACTGCAATTCGACGAGGACGCCTCGCGGCGCGTAGAGAGGATCTACACCACGCCCGATGTCATCGAGCAGCGCCAAACGATTCTGCGGGCACTCGCGCTCCAGCCCGGCGAGCGCGCGATCGACATCGGCTCGGGTCCTGGTCTACTCGCGTGCGAAATGGCCGTTGCTGTTGGGACCGGCGGGCGGATCTGCGGGGTGGACGTCAGCGAGAGCATGCTTGCCCTCGCCAGGGCGCGCAGACCACCAGCCGGCAGCGGCCCGATCGAGTACCAAGAAGCTGGCGCGCACACGCTCCCCTATGCGGACGCGAGCTTCGACGTCGCAGTCTGCACACAGGTCTACGAGTACGTCGATGATGTTCCCGCCGCGCTGCTTGAGCTAGGGCGGGTGCTGCGACCGGGAGGCCGGGCGCTCGTGCTTGACACCGACTGGGACTCGATCGTATGGGCTTCGAGCGACAACGAGCGCATGGACCGGGTGCTCGCCGCGTGGGAGGAGCACCTCGTTCACCCTCACCTGCCGCGTACGCTCACACGGCTGCTGCGCGATGCTGGACTGGAAGTCACCGACCGCCAAATCGTGCCGTTGTTCAACGCCGGCTATGACCCGAACACCTACAGCGCCGGAATGCTTGAGCTGATCGCCACGTTCGTACCCGATCGCAACGGCGTGAGCGAGGCCGAAGCCACAGCATGGGCGCAAGACCTAACCGAACTCGGCCCCAACTACTTCCTCAGTCTCAACCGCTACGTTTTCCTGGCGCACAAGCCCACCTGACGACCGGGCAGGAGGGCCGATAGAAGTGCGAGAGGCACGCCATGCACCGGCCATCGTTGACGGCGCGGGCGCCTTGCCGTCGAGGAGCGGCTCGCGCTTGTAGCTCTCGATCGTCGCCTCGAGCGGGCTCGTGCCGGCGCGCGCGAGCCACATGCGACGTCTCACCGATGCCAGTCTCACATAAATGAGACGCTGTACGCCCAGCGCCGTCTCACATGAGTGAGATTCCCGGTCTCATATGAATGAGACGCCGCAATTTCGAGTCGGCGATGCTCAACGTAGATCCAATGCTCGATAATGCATGTTATGTCAACTAACCGCGCGGACACGCTGCCTCCCATGTAAGACGACATCGAAATGAAACCGCTTAACGACACCACAATGAAACCGAGTCACCGAGCCTGGGGTCAGTGGTCCTCAAGCCATGAGAGCGCGGACGCCGAGCACGTTGGCGTGTTGCCGCTCGCGCTAGTTGCGAATATGAGGCGTAGTTGGGAACGGTAGTCGCGGGCCGTAAGACCGAGGCGCAAAGGGCAAGCGGGGTTTCGGCGATCATCTTTGGTCAGTTGATCGGTGCGATCGCGCAGCCGTTTTGTTCGGCCGCGCTTCGCATGTCGGCATCCCAAGTGACGAGCGCGACCGGTCCGCCGGCTGAAAGGGCGCTCGCCAGATGAACAGCGTCGTAGCTGCGCAGGGCGAACCGTTCGGCGAGATCCCCGGCGTCGCGTGCGAGTTGCGCGTCCACGGCTATCCGCGAGAGTTTCCCCTGGATCGACTCGAACTCGGCCAGCGCGCTCTTGTGGGCGGCCGGGGTGAGGCGTCCAGCGCGGCGTGCCGCGCCAAGAGCCGCGCGGCCCTCGGGGTAGGAGAGGATGCTCGACGCGGCGGGGTTCGAGCTCGTCCACAGTTCGTCGGCAACGCTCGAGCCTTCCTCGGCGACGATGAGCTTGACGAGTGCCGAGGTGTCGAAGTAGAGGATCAGCGACGTTGCTCTGCGACTAGCTCTGACACCGACCCGCTGGCTTTGACCTTCGCCGGACGCACGCTGCGCTGCCCGGTCGGCGGCGTCACAAGGCCGCGCCTAACCAAATCATCGAGCGGATCGGCAGCACCGACGGCAGACAGCCGGGCGATCGGCTGGCCGCGGCGCGTCACGACCACCTCGGCGCCACCATGAACGTGCTCCAGATGCTCGCTCAGCCGATCGTGAAGCTCACGCACTCCAACCTCATAGGTCTGCGACTGTAGCGTCATACGCCGATCCTAGCAGCTACACTGGCTTTCGCGGCTCGACAGGTCGAGGAGACGCCGTCGCCAGCCCCTGCTGGCGATGTGGAGCTCAGGAGCTCCCCGGCGTCTCGCGCCGCTCAATGGGACTCCTCGGGCCCCTTGACAGCCTGCTTATTGACGTGGCCTAACCTTGGCCTAACCTACAGGGAAGGGGCGACGCTCTTCCTCTCGACGCAGGACGCGATAGAGGCCATCCGGCTCGCGGGCCTGAGCCCCGGAGGGCTATCCACACTACGCGTGCTCGCCACCCCGATCGCCCACACGATCGTCGACGAGCTTCTCGCCAAGCGCCTGAGCCGCCGCGAGCTCTCCCAGCTCGGGCCGGCACCACGCGTCAGCGACGCGCTCGAAGAACCTCGAGCTGCTCGGCGCCGGCCAACGCGATGATCAGCTCGTGCTGATCCTCGAACCCACCGTCCACCGCGAGATCCTCGACCTCGTCGACCAGATCCTCGCGGACACCCACCAACGCGAGTACCGACAGGCGCGCTCTAGGCTAAACGCCCGCTCCGCCACCATCCTTCAGCGTTGAAGCTCGAACCCGCGTCGGCCCTCGACCGTGCCAAACCGCCGCGGTTTCATTTGCCTGTCGCGGCGACGGTTTCATTTCGGTGTCGTTAAGCGGTTTCATATCCGTGTCGTCTTACATCCCCCAGCGAACTTGACCGTGCCACGATCTGCGCGCGCGCTCGCTCGCCGCGCTGCTCGCTGCGAACCGCCAGCCGGACCGTGGCGCCGAGACGCGCGAAGCCCTCGGCGGCGGCGAGGCCGAGACCCGAGGTCCCACCGGTGAGAAGCACGGCCTTCCCGCCCGCACACGGCAAGCATGACGCATCGACTGCCTCTCCCCGTCCGTCTTCTGCCCCGTAGATGGAATAGTGCTATGTAAATGACTCTGGAAACGTTTGTTACCGTAGGACACGCATGAGGATCGCGATCGTCGGTGGAGGAGTCTCCGGGCTCGTATGCGCGCATGTGCTGCACCGCCATCACGAGCTGGTCGTATTCGAGGCGGCCGACCGGGCGGGAGGGCACGCCAACACGGTGCATGTCGAGACAGACACCGGAGCCTATGATCTCGACACGGGCTTCGTCGTCTTCAACGACCGTAATTATCCCGGGTTCGAACGCTTGCTGGGTGAGCTTCGTGTGTCGACGCAGCCGTCGCAGATGAGCTTCAGTGTGAGCGACGGCGTGGACTTCGAGTACAACGGAGCCTCGCCAAACGGCCTGTTCGCGAACCGCGGCCACGTGATCACGCTCTCCTTTCACCGGATGGTCGCCGATCTGGTCCGCTTCAATCGGGACGCTCGTCGGCTGCTCGCCTCCGAGGAGGACCCGCCGCTGGGAGACTGGCTTTCACAGGGGCGCTATTCACGTATGTTCGTGGAGCGGCTGATCGTTCCGCAGGCGTCGGCTGTGTGGTCGGCGGACCCGGCGCAGATGTGGTCGTTCCCGGCGCGTTTCATGGTCGAGTTCTTCGGGAACCACGGGATGCTGGGATTCCGCGACCGGCCACGCTGGTGGACCATCACCGGTGGATCGTGCAGGTATGTGCAGGCGCTCATACGGCCCTGGCGCGAGCGTCTCAGGCTCTCGACACCGGTGACCGGGATATCTCGTCATCCCGGTCACGTCATGGTGTCATCGCGCGGCTGTGAGCCGGAGCGCTTCGACGCGGTCGTGATCGCGACGCACTCCGACCAGGCGCTCGCGCTGCTGTCCGATCCGGGCGAGCGTGAGCGCGAGCTGCTGGGGGCGATTCCCTATCAGCAGAACGAGGTGGTCCTCCACGCCGATCGTTCGCTGCTTCCGCGACGTCGGCGTGCGTGGGCGAGCTGGAACTTCCATCTCGGCGACGGTGCACCAGGGCGTTGCACGGTGACCTACCACTTGAACCGTCTGCAGTTGTTGCGCTCCGACCGTGAGTTCTGCGTAACGCTCAACCGCACTGAGGCGATCGACCCGGAGCGGATCATCTGCAAGACGCGGTACGCGCACCCCGTCTACACCCCCGGGGGCGTCGCCGCGCAGGCTCGCCGCCACGAGATCAGCGGGCGCAATCGCACGCACTACTGCGGCGCCTATTGGGGATGGGGTTTTCACGAGGACGGCCTCAACAGCGCGCAGCGGGTGGTGGGCGAGCTCACCTTGCAGCGGACCGACCCGGTACGGATATGACCGTCAGCGCGATCTATGAGGGCACGATCCGCCACCGCCGCTTCGCGGTGCGCGCCCACGAGCTGCGCCACCGCATCGCGCTCGTGTATCTCGATCTGGAGGAGCTCGATGGTCTGCTGGCCGGCCGGCTCATCGCTGGCCACCCCGGGCTGGTGCGGTTCCGCCGAAGCGACTACCTCGGCGATCCCCATATCGGACTCGTGGACGCCGTGCGTGCGCTCGTGGAGCGCCGGACGGGCAGCGCCCCCGCGGGCCCGATTCGTCTGCTCACGCACCTGCGCACGTTCGGGCACTGCTTCAACCCGGTCAGCTTCTACTACTGCTTCACCCCTCAGGAGCAGCTCGACGCGGTGGTGGCGGAGGTGACCAGCACGCCGTGGGGGGCACGGCATTCCTATGTGCTCGAGCGCAGCGGCGAAGGCCCGGTGCTGGCCGCCAGCCTCGCGAAGGCGCTGCACGTATCCCCGTTCATGGGGATGGAGCAGCGCTACACCATGCGCGCGGTCGCACCTGGCGCAACGTTGTCGGTTCACATCGAGAGCCACGAGCTTGGAGAGCTCGCGTTCGACGCGACGCTCGCGCTGCGTCGCGCGCCGCTGAGCAACCGCGGTCTGTCTCGTATCACCGCGCGCTACCCGGCGGCGACACTGCGCGTGCTCGCGCTCATCTATGGACACGCGCTCGCGCTGAAGCTCAAGGGCGTGCCGCTGTACCCCCGTCCCGAGGACCCAGCATGACGGTGGCCCAGCACGTCGCGCGAGGCATCGCGCTTGGCCTGCTGGCGCGTCTACGCTCAGGCCAGCTGACCATCGTGGAGGGCAAGCGCCGGCTGGTGCTGGGCCACGGCAGCCCGCAGGCGACGGTACAGGTTCGCTCGCCACACCTGTGGCCGAGATTGCTGCAAGGCAGCCGCGGGATGGCCGAGGCATACGTGCAGGGCTTCTGGGAGTCCCCGGATCTGACGGCCGTGGTACGCGTGGCGGCTCGCAACGCGAGGAGCCTCGATGAGTGGCGTCGCCTCCTCGCGCCGGCACGGGTCCCGCTGCAGGCCGCGCGGGGTCTCCGCGCACGCAACACACACGCGCGCAGCCGCCGCGGCATCGCGGCCCACTACGACCTCGGGAACGAGCTGTTCGCGTTGATGCTCGACGAGACGATGATGTACTCCTCGGCGTACTTCCCCCGCCAGGGGATGACGCTCGCGCAGGCATCCAAAGCGAAGCTCGAGCTGGTGTGTCGCGAGCTCGATCTGCGAGCCGGCGACCACGTCTTGGAGATCGGCACGGGATGGGGCGGGTTCGCCGTCTACGCCGCACGAACAAGGGGCTGTCGGGTAACGACCACCACGATCTCGCGCGAGCAGTACGAGCACGCCCGTGAATGGGTGCGGGCGGCCGGGGTCGCCGATCGAGTCACGGTGCTGTGCGAGGATTACCGCGACCTGCGCGGACGCTACGAGAAGCTCGTCAGCATCGAGATGGTCGAGGCCGTCGGGTATCGCGACTTCGGCACATTCTTCGCGCGCTGCTCCAACCTGCTCGCCGCTCACGGAAGGATGCAGCTGCAGGCGATCACCATCGACGATCGTGCCTACGAGGTCGAGAAGGCCTCGCGGAGCTTCATCCGCACCCACATCTTCCCGGGCGGCTGCCTGCCCTCGCTCGCGGTGATCGCGCGCTGCGTCGCTCAGCACACCGACATGCGAGCCATCGGGCTCAAGGATCTGACACCGCACTACGCCGAGACGCTGCGGCGCTGGCGCGCCAACTTCGAGGCCGCGACCGTCCGCCTTGAGGATCTCGGCTACGACGAGCGCTTCCGGCGGCTGTGGCGAATGTACCTCGCCTACTGCGAGGCCGGGTTCGCCGAGCGGCGGATCGGCGTCATGCAGATGACGCTCGCCAAGCCAGGGTGGCACCGGTACGCCGGCCCCACGAGCGCATACGAGACGCCGCGGGCGCTGGCTTCCTGAGCATGGTCCGCGCGCTCGTCACCGGAGCCTCCGGCTACATAGGAAGCCGACTGGTGCGCGAGCTTCACGCGCAGGGCGTTCCGGTTGGGTGCATCGCACGCGACCCCAGCCGGATCGGCTTCGATCCAGCCATCAAGGTGCACCGCGCCGACATGCTCGACCCAAGCTCCCTCAGCGCAATCGGCGACGGCTACACGACGGCCTACTATCTCGTCCACTCGATGGGTCGCGGCGGCGACTCCGACTACGAGCAGCGCGACGCCCTCGCCGCCTCCAACTTCGCCCGCTTCGCGACCGCCACAGGCATCGAGCAGACCGTCTACCTCGGCGGCCTCGGCGACCGCCCCGCATCCCAGCACCTACGCTCGCGGCTGCACGTCGGAGAAATCCTGCGCGATCAGGGACCGCCCCTGATCTGGTTTCGCGCCGGCATGGTGGTGGGAGCCGGATCGGAGAGCTACCGAACGCTGCGCTCGCTGGTCGAGCGCCTGCCGGTGATGCTCGCACCCTCGTGGCTTGCCACACCCACCCAGGCGATCGCCATCGGCGACGTGCTGCGCTACCTCATCAAGGCTCCCGGGATACCCGAGACGCGCTCCCGCGAGATCCAGATCGGGTCGCCCGAAATACTCACATACGGTGAGATGCTCGACCGGATGGCCGACGCGCTCGGACTACACCGCCGCCCACGCATCCCCGTACCGCTACTGACACCATGGCTCTCCTCCCACTGGATCGGGCTCATCACACCCGTCGACGCAGGCGTCGCGAGACCACTGATCGAGGGCCTCTCCACCGACACGACCGTCACCGACCCATCCGGCATGGAACTGTTCGACATCCAACCCATCTCCTTCCAGCAGGCCCTGCGCGAAGCTCTCACCGAGGAGAACCAAGCCCGTCGTTGCTCGCTGTAGCCCGCCAGATCGATCGTCTCTGCAGGTGATGTGAACGAGGCTTTGGCGCTGCCGGGTGGAGTTACATGAACGCGCTGGTCAGTGGTGTCAGGCTCCCACCCGGAGGACACTCTTGACGCTCGTAGTCACGCGGAAGCAGGAAGCGGTCGTGCCGCTCGGCTATGGCAGCCCGGCTCCCCGAGGGCGTCAGTAGGGCCGGTTGGGGTCCTCGGGTTCGCGCTCGATCACGCGATCACGCACCACCCGCCCCCGACGGGGACTCCAGGCGAACATGTAGAGGACCGAGATGACCAGGCCGACGATCCCGACGATCATGAGGATCAGCCCAACTGTGGTGATGTCGATGCCCGAGACGGTAGCCGTCACCGCGTAGCGCAGGATCGCGCCGACTGCGATGAGGAATATCGATGTGCCGAGAGGCATGCCTCTCACCTCACTATACCCGGAGCTTCGCCTTGCGCTCGAGCACCGGCGCGCTCCCTCCATCATGTCCACGCCGCCGATGTGGGCTCGCATTCCTACATTCATGCATGTATGTTACGTTGTTCGGACACGAGTTCGTGTGGTGCCGCACGAACTCGAGACCGGCATGAGGCTTTCCAATAGCGAGCACGAATCCCACGTCTGTCGGATCCGCGAGATCGCACCCGACTTCAGGCTCGAGGATGTCTGGGCGCTACCGGCGCAAGGCGGCGCCGAGGACTTTGCGACCTTGCTCGAGGTGATGGCGTCCCTCGATCCGGCTAACGGGGGGTCACGTGCGACCCGCGCCCTGTTCAGCATTCGCTTTCGTCTCGGCAGATTGTTCGGGTGGGATGACACGCGGCGCCCACTCGCCATCCCGAACGACACCCAAGCGACGTTGGGCGCGCGGCTCCCCGAGGATCTGCGCGACACGGCGACGGGCGGGCCGGATCTCAGCTCATATGGCTTCCTGCCCCTGTACCGGACCGATGTGGAGTGGGCGGCTGAGCTTTCCAACCGAACTGTTCACGCCGTCATGCACCTGGCCTGGGTCGAGCAGGGCGAGGGCCTCTATCGAGGCCAGATGGGTGTGTACGTCAAGCCGCGTGGCGAGTTCGGCGCGGCATACATGGCGCTCATCAAGCCGTTCCGGTACTGGGTTGTCTACCCAGCGCTCATGCGACAGATCGAACGGGCCTGGAATGCCCGCATGGCGCACGAGCGGGAGGCCGACAACGTCACCGTACCCCCAGCTCGTCAGGTCTGTGATCGCGACCGGACTTGAGCTCCGCTGCGGTGGTCGCGCTCGTGGTTGCGAGCAGGTCATCGGCACGCCGTCGAGCCTCCTTGCCGACGAGCCGCCCGAAGCCCTTTCGTCGCGCTGCCACCACGCCATACAGCAAGGCGGTAGTCCGCGGCAAGCGGCGGGTCAGTCGACCAAGCATCCGCGTTGACGGCAACGCGCCCAGCACGTCCGCAGCGCCGCCACCTCCCGAGCGACGGCAGCCGTTGTCGTGGACGACATGAGCCGAGCGGAGACGCTCGCCTGGGACGACGTCCCCCAGCAGTTCGCAACCGAGCGGCGACTGAATCGGCACCGGCACGAGCAGATGGTGATGGTCGCGCCTCACCGCCCAAGCCATCGCCCAGCGACAAAAACCACAGTCTGCGTCATACAGAACGATCAAGATCGTGTCTCCATTGGGCCGATCGCTTGCGAAGGTCCCGCGAGAGCAGAGTCACGTAGGGCGACCACAGCAGCGCGCAGTCGCGCTCGGAGAGCGCGCCGGAATCATCTCACCAATGGTGCTCTAGCATCTGCCGCGAGTCGCACCGGAAGTCGATCGAGAGGCAGGCGATGGCAAACACGCTCTACACAGCCAAGGCGCACGTCACCGGCGGGCGAGCCGAAGGACACGGACGCAGCAGCGACGGCGCGCTCGAGGTCGACCTGCGTCTTCCCGCGGAGATGGGCGGACCCGGCGGCGCCACCAACCCCGAGGAGCTCTTCGCGGTCGGCTATGCCGCCTGCTTCGAGGGAGCGCTGGGCGTGGTCGCCCGCCGCGCCAAGGCCGAGACCGGAGACGCCGCGATCGATTCCGAGGTATCGCTGTCTCCCGATGGCAAGGGCGGCTTTCTGCTCTCGGTCGTGCTCAACGTGACGTTGCCGGGGATCGCCGAGGAGGCGACCGCCGTCGATCTGGTCCGCGCCGCACATCAGGTCTGCCCGTACTCGAACGCCACGCGCGGCAACATCGAGGTGGCGCTCACAGCGAACGGCGCGCCTGTCTCCTGATCGCTGCCCTGGCGTCCTATCGTCTCAGCGTCCGATCGTGCGCGTGAGTTCGCGCGCACGCGCGCCGAGGCCATCGATCAGCGAGCGGACCTCCTCGAGGCCGGCTCGCACCTGCGCGTCTCCAACCTCGACCGGGAGCAGCGAATCCTGCAGCGTCGCCAGCATGCCGTTCGCTTGCCCCACGGCCTGCACCGCGCTGTCGAGAAAGCCTTTGACCCCCATGGACGGCGCGCCCGGCACGGACGGCTCGAACGTGCGTCCGGACAGACCGTGGCGCGCGGCGAAGTCGGCGTGCGTGCGCCTTGCCCGGCCATACGCGAGCTGCACCGGCCGGAATAGCCCCCGCTCGAGCCGCTCGGCGCTGCTCTCATCCAGCAGCTCATACGCCTCCGTCAACGATGCCAAGGCCAGCCCGAGAGCCTCGGTGGCCTTCGCGAGGGTGTCGAGCAGCTGCTGTCTGCCGTCGGCGGTGGTGTAGGTCACGGACGCTCAGGTTAGAGCGCGGGTCGCAGGCCCGCACCAAGTGGCATACCGGCAAGCCCCTCGCTGGCCCAATCGAGAGACGATCAGGCGATTGCGTACGTCAACGAGACGTCCGCCGTCAGCCTGCACGTCGTCACCGCGGCCCGTTTCGCCGAGGGGGCCCTGCGCTTCTTGCGGTGCTTGACCGCCGGTTTGGGAGTCCCCGGCGGGGGTGTCGCGGTCGCCGCGCCCTCGCGCACCCCGACCGGCAGGACCGACGGCGGCGAGCCGAAGTCCGGCTGTTCGCCCTGGTATTCCGCGTTGACCGATTCTTCGTTGGCGGTGCATTGGATGTAGCCGCCGCCTTCTGTGATGCTCTGCACGCTCCCGAGCGCCGCCCCCGCCTTGCCGGTCATGAATTCGGCCTTGTTCTGCCCGTCTGCCTCCGCGGCGGCCATGCCTTCGCGGTAGACGGCCGTCGCGGTGGACGCGTTTGCGCTCTGGCCGATCGGCACGCTCGCGACACCCTGCACGCTGACCGTGCGCGGCGGGACCGGCGCGGTGGTGGCCGACGTCGTAGTCGTGGTGGTCGTCGGGGCTTCCGCGGAGGCGACGCCGAGCATATTCGCCGCCAGCAGCCCCGCCACCACTGCAAATGTCGCTGCGATCACGCTCCTCATTGCATCCATCCTAGTGCGCTTGCCCGGCGAGCTGCGCCGCGCGGCGCAGCACCGTGTCGATCATCCGCTCGGTCAGCCTGCCCGTGAACGTGTTCTGCTGGCTTGGGTGATAGCAGCCGATCAGCGTGTAGCGCTCGCCGGCGAGCTCCGCGCCGTGCCCGAAACGGGGCCGGGGCCTCGGCAAGGACGCTCCGGGGCCAGCGAGCGCCGTCGTCAGGCGCAGGGCGGCGTCCCACGCAAACCCGCCCAGGCACAGCAACACCCGTGCGTTGCCAAGGAGTGCCGCCTCGCGGACGCTCCATGGCAGGCACGCGTCGCGCTCAGCCGGCGTCGGACGGTTGGCCGGCGGCGCACAGCGCACGGCCGCCGTGATCCAGATGTCCCTCAGCACCAGACCGTCGTCGCGACTGCTGGACGTCGGCTGGTTGGCGAAGCCGGCCCGCGACAGCGCCGCGAACAGGAAGTCTCCCGAACGGTCGCCCGTGAACATCCGCCCCGTGCGGTTGGCGCCATGGGCCGCCGGGGCGAGCCCGAACACGAGCACCCGCGCGGCGGGATCTCCGAAGCCCGGAAGCGCTCGCCCCCAGTACTCCTCCCCGGCGAAGGCCGCCCGTCGCTCGCGGGCGATCCGCTCTCGCCAAACCACCAGGCGCGGACAGCGCCGGCAGGCCACGATCTCCTCGCTCAGGCTCTTCAGCTCGGCCCCCTCTTGCGATTCCACACCGCAGTAGTAGCATCGCGTGCAAGATGCCGCTGTGGGTTTGGATCCTGCTGCTCTTCGCCTTGATCAAGCTGCCGCTCGCCGGCCTGATGCTATGGATCCCGTTTCGCGACGACAATGCCATGCGGTCCCCCGACGCCTCGGACTCATCCGAAGAGGACGGCGGATCGCGGGCGCTCCCCGGCGGCCCGCTCGACCCCCACCCCCGGATGCCACGACCGCGCACGCCCCGCCGCGGCCCCCACGGCTCCCCCTCGCCCCCCGCTCCCCTGCGCGTTCGCACGACCGTCCGGAGCACCCGGCGGGTTTCGCGAGCGATGCGCTAGCGGTTTCGCTTGCGCTGCTGACGGGCGGCCTTGGCTTTCGCCCGGCGCTTGCGCGCTCTGATGGCAACGTCGCGCGCAGATGCCGCTTCGACCATTTCGAGGTCCCCCGCCGGGGCGACCCTGCGCGCGTCGCGCACGATCACGAACGCGATCCCCACGAGCAGCACGATCGCCACCCCCGTCGCCGCCAGGATGACCGTCTGCGAGTTCGAGGTCGATTCTTGTTTGGCGGTCGTTTCGGTCGGCGTCGTCGGCGTGGTCGGTGTCGGAGTCGTCGCTTCGGACGCGCCTTCGGTGAGTTCGTTGAACGAGTTCCCTCCCGTCACTCCTGCTGAGAAGGCGCCCGGTGCGTCCGCGCCGGCGACGAGCGCCAGCAGCAGGACCACGCACGCCGTGAAGGCGGCGGCGCGGCGAGCCGGGGATGCGGGGACGGGACTCCACACGTGGCGAGCATACCGTCTGCGAGGACTCGGTCAGAGGGGGCAAACAGCGAGCCGGCGGACGCCCGCGCGAAGCGAAGTTTCCAAGGCCATAGAATGGCGATCCATGCCCCCCAAGCAACGCCAGATCCGGATTGAGCAGCGCGGCGCCCTCGAGGCGATCCAGGCCCTCGAGCAGCGCTCCGACGAGGAGCTCGAGGCTGAGACCAAATACAAGTCCGCCGCCCTTGCGATTCTGGGCGGTCGCGCCGCCGAGCGCTTCGACGCGGAGGCCGCGCGCGGCTACTTCCAGCGCGCCATCGCCGCCGCCCGCCCGCAGGAGCGGATGCAGCTGCGGCGGATGGCCGACGCCTCGCTGGCGCTCGCCGAACGCCGCGCCGGCGACCTCAAGGACGCCGTCGAGCGCCTTGGACAGACGCCCCCCAGCGGCCGGCAGATGCTCGCCCTGCGCGCGATGGGCCTGCTCATCCCCCCCGGCTCCGCCGGCACCCTCGCGCGCATTCGCGGCGTGCTGCTGATCGTCGCCCTCATCCTCGTGCTGCTCGCGCTCGGACTCGGAGTCATCGAGCTCATCTCGCTCCCGTTCGGGGGGCTCGGGTTGGCGCCGGGGATCCTGCTCGGGCTGTTCCTCGTGATCGCCGTGCTCGGCGTCATCGCCGCCATCGGCAGGCGCCGGCGCGACCGCGCAAAGGCGGCCGCGCGCGCCGGCTCCTCCTGACGAGCCCGGTGCCCGCACCCGTCTGCCTGGTAGTGAACCCCGCCGCCGGCGGCGGCAAGGCGGGACGCCTCGCGCCGGCCGTCGAGGACGGACTGCGTTCCCACCGATTGACCGTGCGGCGGGTGGACACGCGCGACCTCGCCCATGCCCGCGAGCTCGGCGCCGAGGCCGCGAGCCGCGGCGAGACCGTCGTCGCGCTCAGCGGCGACGGCATGATCGGCGTCCTCGCCGACGTCCTGCGCGAGGTGCCGGGCGCGATCCTGGGCGTGCTGCCCGGAGGCCGGGGCAACGATCTGGCGCGCGTGCTCGGCATTCCCGAGGACCCCGTGGCCGCATGCGCCACGATCGCCCACGGGGTGCCGCGGGCGATCGATCTCGGGCTGGTCACCGACGAGCGGCCCGGCGCGGGCGGACAGGCCTTCGTGGGAATCGCCTCGGCCGGCTTCGACAGCGACGCGAACCGCATCGCCAACGAGGCTCCCGCGTGGCTCGGCGGACTCGTGTATTCCTACGGGGCACTGCGAGCGCTCCTGTCCTGGCGACCCGCCCGCTTCGAGCTCGAGCTCGACCCGCCGGGCGAGCGCCACAGCTTCACCGGCTACTCGGTCGGCGCGGCCAACTCGAAGACCTATGGCGGCGGGATGCGCGCGGCGCCCGCGGCAATGCTCGACGACGGACTGCTCGAGATCGTGGTGCTCGAGAGCGTCGGCAAGCTGGCGTTCCTGACGAAGGTCCTCCCCAAGGTCTTCAACGGGACGCACGTGCGCGAGCCGTGCGTGCATGTCTTTCGCGCGCGTGAGATCTCGCTCGCGGCCGACCGTCCGTTCACGATGTACGCCGACGGCGACCCGATCGGCGCGCTGCCGCTGCGCGTCCGCGCGCTGCCCGGCGCCGTCACGGTGCTCACCCCCGCCGAGCAGGGCTCGGACTCGGCGTTCGCGGCGGGCGGCTGATGGCCACGATGCTCGCACCCAAGCTCGCGCTCGCGCGGGCCGTCGGCGCGCTCTCGCGTCTGCGCGGAGGCGGGGCCACGAGCGCGCCGGGGAAGGTTCTGATGCGCCTCGACGCCGGAGCGATCGGCGAGCTCGGCGCACGCCTGGAGCGCGGCAGCCTGCTCGTGTCGGCCACCAACGGCAAGACGACCACGGCGGCCATGGCCGCCGCCATCTTCGAGCGCGCCGGCGTGGCGCTGGTGCACAACCAGGCCGGCGCCAACATGGCCGGGGGAATCGCCACGACGCTGCTCGCCGCCGCCCGTCCACGAGGTGGGATCGACGGCGAGCTGGGGCTGTTCGAGGTCGACGAGCTGTGGCTCGCCTCGGTGGCCGCCCAGCTGCGCCCGCGCGCGATCCTGCTGGCGAACCTGTTCCGCGACCAGCTCGACCGCTACGGCGAGCTGGAGACCATCGCCGAGAGCTGGGAGCGGGTGCTCGGCGAGGGCGCCGCGCGGCTCGTCCTGAACGCCGACGATCCGCTGGTCGCCGATCTCGGCCGCGAGCACCCCGACGCCGTGTACTTCGGGGTCCACGACGACTCGCTGGATCTGGCGGGAATGGCGCACGCCGCCGACGCCAAGCACTGCCGCCGCTGCGGCGCCCCCTACATCTTCGATGCGATCTATCTCGGACACCTCGGCCACTACCACTGCCCGAGCTGCGGGCAGACCCGACCCGGCCCGAGCGTGACCGCCACGAACGTGACGCTGCAGGGCGTGCGTGGCGCCCGGTTCACGCTGCGCACACCCGCCGGCGAGGCCGAGGTCTCGCTCGCGCTGCCCGGCCTCTACAACGTCTACAACGCGCTCGCCGCTGCCGCCCTGGCGAGCACCCTGGAGGTTCCGCTGACGGACATCCTCGCCGGCCTGAGAAGCACCAGAGCCGCATTCGGCCGAGCCGAGGTTGTGAGCGTCTCCACCTCGGGCGCCGCCCGCGAGCTTCAGATCATGCTCGTCAAGAACCCGGCCGGTGCCAATGAGGTGCTGCGCACGCTCGCCCTCGAGCCGGGCGAGCACGACCTGCTGGCCGTTCTCAACGATCGCATCGCCGACGGACGCGACGTGTCCTGGATCTGGGATGCCGACTTCGAGCTGCTCGCCGGGCGGATCCGGCTGGCCACCTGCAGCGGGTCCAGGGCGGCCGAGCTGGCCACCCGCCTGAAGTACGCGGGGATCGCCGAGAAGCGCATCCGGGTGCAGCCCGATCTGGCGGTTGCGCTGCGCGAGGCCGCCGCCGACCGTCCGGACACGCACGCGCCGTTGTACGCGCTGCCGACCTATACCGCGATGCTCTCCCTGCGAGAGCTGCTCGTGGCGCGAGGCGAGGCGAGCAGCACGTGGTCCTAGCGTCCCCACACGGGCACAGCGGCCGATCGCCGCAGTCCGGCGACGGTGCCCAGGAGGTCGTCTGGCACGATCTGGAGTGCGGGCGCTACCGCGCCGATCTGCCGCTGTGGCGGGAGCTGGCCGGATCGGCACAGACGGGCTTGGCCGATCCGATCCTCGACGTCGGCGCGGGCACCGGCAGGGTGACGCTCGACCTCGCCCGTGCCGGTCACCGCGTGAGCGCGCTCGAGCTGGACCCCGAGCTGCTGGGCGCGCTGAAGCAGCGGATCGCCGGGACGACCGTCCAGGCGTTCGCCGGCGACGCCCGCACGTTCGAGCTGCGCCACCACCACTTCGGGCTGTGCGTGGTGCCGATGCAGACCGTCCAGCTGCTGGGCGGCCGGACCGGGCGCGAAGCGTTCCTGCGCCGCGCCCGGGCCCACCTGCGCCCCGCGGGCCTGCTCGCGTGCGCGATCGTCACCGAGCTCGATCCGTTCGACTGCTCCGCCGGAGACGCCGGCCCCTCGCAGGAGATCGCCCGCTTGGACGCCACGCTCTACATCAGCCGCGCCACGCGCGTGCAGGTGCGCCGGCACAGCATCCGCATCGAGCGCGAGCGCACGCTCCTGCCGGCCGGGCAGGCCGTCGCATCGGTGCACGCGCTGCGCGAGCACGACGTGGTCGAGCTCGACCGTCTGAGCGCAGCCCAGCTCGAGCGCGAGGGGGCCGCCGCCGGATTGACCCCCGAACCCGCGCGGAGCGTCGCAGCCACCGAGGATCACGTCGGCAGCGCGGTGGTGATCCTGCGTGCCTGACCGGGCGGGCCTCACCGCGCCTCCCCCCCGCGCGCTGCGTGTGTGCGCGCTGTATCCGGACCTGATGAACATCTACGCCGACCGGGGCAACCTGCTCGTGCTGCAGCGCCGCTGCATCTGGCGAGGGATCGGCTTCGAGCTGGCCTCCAGCGGGCTGGGCGAGCGCCTGGACCCCGACGCCCACGACATCTTCTACCTCGGCGGCGGACAGGATCGCGACCAGCGCCTGTGCGCCGAGGATCTGATCGACACCAAGCGCGCGGGGTTGCACGCGGCCGCCGCGCGCGGTGCGATCGTGCTCGGCGTCTGCGGCGGCTACCAGCTGCTCGGTCGCTCCTACACGCTCGGCGAGGAGTCGATCCCGGGGGTCGGACTGCTCGACGTCGAGACCGTCCGCGAGGACGGGCCGCGCCTGATCGGCAACGTCGCCATCGAGGTGTCCCTCGGGGATCCCGCCGGGCCGGGGGGCACGGGCGTGCTCGCCGGCTTCGAGAACCACGGCGGGCGCACCCGCCTGGGCGCCGACCAGAAGCCGCTCGGGCGCGTCCTGGAGGGCCACGGCAACGACGGGCGCAGCGGCATGGAGGGCGCGAGGAGCGCCAGCACCATCGGCACCTACCTCCACGGCCCGCTGCTCCCCAAGAACGTGTGGTTCGCCGACTGGCTGATCGCCCGCGCGCTCGGCGTCGCGCAGGACGCGCTCGCCCCGCTCGACGACCGCCTCGAGGCCGAGGCACACCTGAGCGCGCGCCGCGCCGCTGGTGTGTAGCCGCGTCCGCAAACTCCACGGTCGTGCGCGACGGCACGCGGCGCGCCGGCATACGATCGCGCGGTGGAGCTCTCCGAGTACCAGCGGCTCTCGCGCCGCACCGCCGAGTACCCGCGCGAGGCGTGGCTGGCCTACCCCGCGCTCGGCCTCGCCGGCGAGGCGGGCGAGGTGGCCGAGCACGCCAAGAAGGCCATCCGAGACGACGGCGGCGAGGTCACCGGCGAGCGCCGAGCGGCGATGGCCAAGGAGCTCGGCGACGTGCTCTGGTACGTCTCGCAGCTCGCCAGCGAGCTCGGACTCGAGCTCGAGGACATCGCCCAGGCCAACCTCGAGAAGCTCCTCTCGCGCCAGCGCCGGGGCGTGCTCTCGGGCAGCGGCGACGAGCGCTAGGCGATCGCGAAGCGGGCGAAGCGCCCGGCCAGTCGCGCCGGCAGGAGCGCGTCCACGCGCACTCCCTCGGGCGTGTCCTCGCGGGTGACCTCGCCGGCGAGCTCGTGCAGCTCCGCGAGGCTCCCCCCGTCGGCGTACGGGACCAGCAGATGGACCGGGCGGAGCATGTGCGCCAGATCCGCCTGCAGGCGCTCGCCGAGCGCCTGCAGGCCCTCGCCCCGTCGCGCCGCTGACGAGCACCGCGTCGGGGTGCCTCAGCCGTAGCTCGTCGCGCTCCTGCTCGTCCAGCAGGTCGATCTTGTTGAGGACGAGCACGCGCGGGCGCTCGCCCGCGCCGATCTCACCAGGGTCTCCTCCACCGCGCGCTGCATCACCTCTCGCTGCTCCTCCCCAGCCGAGCCGTCGAGCACGTGGGCGAGCAGCTCCGCGCGGCGTGGTCTCCTCGAGGGTCGCCCCGAACGCGTCGATGAGCTGGTGCGGGAGCTTGCTGATGAAACCGACCGTGTCCGTAAGCAGATATGGCCTGCCGGCCAGCTTGAGCGTGCGCGTGGTCGGGTCGAGCGTGTGGAAGAGACGGTCGCGCACCCCCACCTCGGCGCCGGTGAGCGCGTTCAGCAGGGTCGACTTGCCCGCGTTGGTGTAGCCGACCAGAGCGATCGTCGGCAGCGCCGCCCGCTCGCGCTCGGCGCGCTGCACCGCCCGTGTTCCCTTCACGTGCTCGAGGCGCCTGCGCAGCGCCGCGATGCGGTCGCGCGCGAGGCGGCGATCGGTCTCGATCTGCGTCTCCCCCGGACCCCTCGTGCCGATGCCGCCGCCGAGGCGCTCGAGGTGGCTCCACAGCCCGCGCATGCGCGCGAGGTTGTACTCGAGCTGGGCGAGCTCGACCTGGAGCTTGCCCGCGGCGCTCCCGGCGTGGGAGGCGAAGATGTCGAGGATCACCGCCGTGCGATCCACCACCGGCATTCCCAGCGCCTCCTCGAGGTTGCGCTCCTGACGGGCCGTCAACTCGTCGTCGCAGGCGATCACGTTCGCGTCGCACGCCAACGCCTGGGCCGTCGCCTCGGCCACCTTGCCCGGCCCGAGGTACGTGTTCGGATGGGGCTGCTCGCGGCGCTGAACCAGCTCCCCCACCACCGCCACGCCGGCCGTGCGCAGCAGCTCGCCGAGCTCGGCCAGGTCATCCCCCTCCGCCAGCGCCGCGATGCAGAACGCGCGCTGGGCGGCGCGCTGGGCGGGCTCGGTGCCGTTGCGGCTCGAATCCATCGACGTCCAAGTCTAGGGCCTCCCGAGACGCCGGCAGGGACGATGACCGGTGCCACTCCGGCTGGAGGGACCGTGGGCGTATGTGTCTCCCGAAAGGGTCAGCCTCCGAGCGCGCCCAGCCGCTGCACCGCCTCGAGCAGCCGCTCGTCGGGCGTGGTCAGCGAGATCCGGAACCAGCCCTCGCCGGCCGGGCCGTAGATCGCGCCGGGCGAGAGCACCACGCCGGCCCGCTCGAGTACGTGCTCGCAGTATGCCTCCGAGCTCGTAAAGCCCTCCGGGACGGGCGCCCACACGTAGATCGTGCCGTGCGGCGGGCGCACGTCCACCCCGATGCCCCGCAGCGCCTCGCAGACCAGATCGCGCCGGCGGCGGTAGAGCTCGTTCATCGAGGCCACCTCCACGTCGGCCTCCGGGGAGAGCGCCGCGACGCCCGCCAGCTGGACCGCCTCGAACAGGCCGGAGTCGATGTTCGTCTTCAGCCGCCAGTACACCTCGAGCGCCTCCGCGTTTCCCACCAGGACCGCGCAGCGCCAGCCGGTCATGTTGTAGCCCTTCGACAGCGAGAACACCTCGATCCCCACCTCCTTGGCCCCCGGCGTGGCCAGGAACGAGGGCGCGCGGTAGCCGTCGAAGACGATCTCCGAGTACGCGTTGTCGTGGACCACCAGGATGTCGTACGCGCGCGCGAACTCGACCACCCGCTCGAAGAACCCCTCGGGCACGACCGCGCCGGTCGGGTTGTTGGGGTAGTTCAGGAACATCAGCTTCGCCCTGCCCGCCACCTCCTCCTCGATCGCCCCCAGGTCCGGGACGAAGCCGCGCTCGGGCTCGAGCGCCATCAGCACCGGCTCCGCGCCCGCCAGCCACGGCCCGCCCGTGTACACCGGATAGCCGGGGTCGGCCGCCAGCGCGTAGTCACTGGGGTCGAGGAACGCGAGGTTGAGGTTGAAGATCGCCTCCTTGGCGCCGATCGCCGGGATGATCTCCCGCTCGGGGTCGAGCTTTACGTCGAAGCGGCGCTCGTAGAAGTCGCCCACCGCTTCTCGGAAGTCCGTCCGTCCGCGGTTCGACGGGTACCGGTGGGTTTCCGGCTCGGTGACCGCCTCCCGCATCGCCTCCACGATCAGCGCCGGCGTCGGGCGGTCGGGGTCGCCGATGCCCAGGCTGATCACATCCACCCCCGCCGCCCGCTTCTGTGCGATCTTGCGCTCCAGCTGGGCAAACGCGTATGGCGGAATGCGCTCCAGGTTCTTACTCGGTCTCATGCAGCTCCTTTTCGAAGTCCTCGCTGAGGCGACCCTCGAACACGGGCCTGGCCCAGCCTGTCAGGTTGATGTGCAGGTCCTCTCCCACCTCCACCTCCAGCTCGCCGCCGTCGAGCAGCACCGTCACGCGCGCCTCAGCTCGGTTCGAGCGGGCGGCGCGCGAGCGCTCGACGTGGGCAACCGCCGCGCCCGTCGCCCCGGTGCCCGACGACAGCGTCTCCCCCACCCCGCGCTCGAAGATCCGCGCGCGGATGCGGGCGCTGGGCGCCGGGGAACCCGGCTCAGCAGGTTGGCTCGGCCTCGGCGAGCCACCGTCCAGCTCGGCGTACCACGACACGTTCGTCCGGTTCGGGAACTGCCCGTCGCCTTCGATCGCCGGGCCGATCGCCGGCAGGTCGAGGGACGCCAGATCAGCCTCCGAGGCGACGTGGATGGCGCACTGCGGGTTGCCGATCCAGACGTGGCGAAAGCTCCACTCGCGCCCGCCGGAGACGACCGTGCCCAGGCCATCGGGCGGCCCGGCCGGGAAATCGGGCGAGCCGAGGCTCGCCCTGCCCATGTCCACGGTGCAGGTGTCCGGCCCGGTGATCGTCGGGCGGATCTGACCGGCGGCCGTGTGGATGGTGAAAGTCTCCCGATCGGTCCAGCCGCGGCGGCGCAGGTACATGACCGCCTCGCGCGCCCCGTTGCCCGACAGCTCGGCCTCCGAGCCGTCGGGGTTGAAGATGCGCAGGTCGGCCACATTCGCCGGGTCGGCCGGTCGGCAGAGCAGCAGCACGCCGTCGGCGAACACGCCGAAATGGCCTTCGCACAGCTTGCGCACGCGCGCGGGCGTGAGCTCGAACGGGAGCTCGTCCCGCTCGAGGATCAGATAGTCGTTGCCGAGCGCCTGCCACTTCTCGAACCTGATCGGGGCCATCAGGCGCGAGAGTCTAGGGCGCCCTCGGGTTCATGGGTGGCCCGGTGGATCTCGCGGGCGACAGCCACCGGGTCGCGGCCGCTCACGTCGATCGCGTGCACGCCGGCGAGCTTGCGCATCCAGGTGATCTGGCGCCGGGCGTAGTTGCGCGTGCGCCGCTTCATCGTCTCGACGTCCCCCGTCAGCAGCTCGTCGAAGCCGAGCGCCTTGCGCGCCGTCTGCGAGGCGCCGGCGGCGTGGGCGCGGCGCACCTCCTCGCGCGCGCCCGCCGCCACCATCGCCTCCACCCGTGCGTCGATCGCCGCGTACAGCGCCTCCCGCTCCATTGTCAAACCCACCAGCAGGGTCGGATGGCGCAGCTCCTCGCTCCACAGCTGCGAGGGCCCCTCGGGCGGCTCGAGCTCGCCTGCCTCGAGGAGCTCCAGCGCGCGCATCACCCGCTGGCGGTCGTTGGGATCGATCGTCTCGGCCGCCCAGGCTGCCCGCTCGGCCAGCCTGGCGTGCAGCGCCGGCGCGCCCTCGCGTTCGAGCTCGGCGGTCAGGCGCTCGCGCGCGCCCGCCGGCGGCGGCGGTCTCAGGTCGAGGTCGGTGAGGGCCGCCCGCAGATACAGGCCGGTGCCGCCGACCACGATCGGGCTGCTGCCCGACGCGAGCAGCCCGTCGATCTCCGCGTGGGCGAGCTCCGCGTACTCACCGACGCTGAACGTGGCGTCGATCGGCAGGAACGAGATCAGGCGATGCTCGAGCGCCGCCCGCTCGCTCGGCGAGGCCACGCCCGCGAGGATCTCCAGGCCGGCGTACACCTGCAGCGCATCCGCCGACACCGCCACCGGATGCTCACCGCCGGCGCGCATCCGCTCGGCGAGGGCGACCGCGATGGCGGTCTTGCCGACCCCGGTGGGCCCGAACAGCGCGATCATCCGCATTGGCATAGGCTCGCAGCACGTGCAGATCGCCGGGTCCACAGTGCTGCTCACAGGCGCCACCGGCGGCCTCGGCGAGGCGATCGCACGCGCGCTTCACCGCCGGGGCGCCCGGCTGATTCTCAGCGGACGGCGAACCGACGTGCTCGACCATCTGGCCGGCGAGCTGAACGCGCGGGCGCTGGCCGCCGACCTCAGCTCGGCCGAGGACGTCCAGCGTCTGACCGAGCAGGCGGGCCCGGTGGACATCCTGATCGCCAACGCCGCCCTGCCCGGCGCGGCGCGGCTGGAGCGCCTGAGAATTCAGGAGGTCGACCGTGTGCTCGACGTCAACCTTCGCGCCCCCGTCGCCCTGACCCACGCTCTGCTGCCCGGCATGCTCGCCCGGGGCCGCGGGCACATCGTGTTCATCTCCTCGACCGGCGGCCGGGCCGCCGCGCCCGGGAACCCGCTCTACCACGCCACCAAGTTCGGCCTGCGCGGTCTCGCCGGGGCCCTGCGCATCGATCTGCACGGCACCGGCGTAGGGGTCTCCTGCGTGCTGCCCGGCTTCATCCGCGACGCCGGCCTGTTCGCCGAGTCGGGAGCCAAGCTCCCCTTCGGCGTCAGCACCCGCAGCCCCCAAGACGTCGGCGCGGCGGTCATCCGCGTGATCGAGCACAACCGGCCCGAGGCCGAGGTCACCTCGCCGTTTCTGCGCGCCGGTGCGCTCCTGTGGACGCTCGCCCCCGATCTGGCGTCCGCAGCAGCGCGACGTTTGGGCTCCGAGGAGATCGCGCGGACCTACGAACAGGCCCTTCGGGAGAAGCGCTGAGCCCAGACGAATCGCCTCAAACGCAGATCAGCGTGACACCGAGTCCTTGGGCCCGCGTCAGCGGCCGATCCACCGTCACCAATGGACAGTCCAGTGCACGGGCCAGTGCCACGTAGCAGGCATCGTATGCGGAGAGATTGGATCGCAAAGACCAGATCTCCCGCAGGAGCATTCTCGTGGGCACGCGCGAGATCCCGCTTTCGGCGAGCCTCGCCATGGCCCGCGACGCGCGAGCGCTCGTCAGCTTGCCGCCGCGCTCCAGCCCACGCAGGCCCTGGGCGATCTCCGGATTGACGACATCCGGCGCGAGGAGCTCCGCATCGCCGATGGCTCGCTCGACCCGCTGCCCCGTGACGCTCTGCAGCAACAGCTCCAGGAGCGCCGATGCGTCAATCACCACCGGAGAGCCCACTGAGGATCCGCTCATCGCGTTCAGCCCGTCCGCCATGGATCAACTCCACGATCTCCTCAGAGCTCACGCCACGCACGGGCTCGTCCTGCTTCAGGCGGGAGAGCCATTCGCGCGTGCTCGGCACCGCAAGATCGCGCTCGAGCACCCCCAACGCATAGTCGCTCAGGTTCCTTCCCTCCCGCCGCGCGCGCTCGCGCAGGCGCTCGTGCAGCTCGGGGGGCACATTCTTGATCTGGATCGCGCTCATGACATGACGATAGCATGCCTATGGCATGCTGGGAGCATGTTGTCAAGACAGGCTCTCCTGGTCGCCCCCGCCTGCGCCGCCAGATCGAGCAGCGGCTCCACCTGGTGGGGCGCATCGTTGATCCCCGGCATCAACGGCGCGATCAGCACGCCCGTCGGAATCCCCGCTCGGTTGAGCTCCGCCACCGCCTCCAGGCGGGCACGGGGACTCGGCGTGTGCGGCTCGGTCGCCCGCCATGCCTTCTCGTCGAGCGTCGGGATCGACAGGCACGCGCTGAAGCTCTTGCTCCATCGCACGAACATATGTTCGCATAGCCGGCGGACGAGCTGCCCGGCGGTGCAGTGCGAGCACTGCTGAAGCCTATTTGGCCCCGAAAACGCGCAACGCCTCCTTGCGGAGGCGCCGGGCGATCATGGCTGTCTGTCGTGCTGTGCCAGCGTAACCGGGCCGGCGGACGGGAAAGCAGCTCCGCTGCCTTAGAACCTCTTTCAAAATAGGCGGTGCACCCGCCCAAGGCGCTCAGAGGTGGGTGGAGCTTGCGATCCTCGCCAGCAGTCGCTCCTCGCCGGAGAGCGTCTGACTGCTCGCCGTGAGGATCTCGACCTCGGTCAGCTCCCCCGGCCGCGACAGACCGCTGAAGTTCACCGCCTTGTTGTGGCGCGTGCGCCCCCGCAGCCGCTCGGGGTCCGTGCGCGAAGGGCCCTCCACGAGGACCTCCACAGTACGTCCGACGAAGCGCTGGGCGCGCTCGCGCGCCTTGCGCTGGACGACCTCGATGAGCCGTTGCATGCGCGCCACCTTGACCGGGTGAGGCACCGTCCCCGCGGCGATGCCAGCCGCCTCGGTACCGCGGCGGGGTGAGAAGATGAAAGTGAAAGCACCGTCGTAGGCAACCTGCTCGACGACCTCGAGGGTCTCCTCGAAGTCCTCCTCGGTCTCCCCCGGGAAGCCGACGATGACGTCCGTCGTCAGCGCCGCGTCGGGCACGTGCTCGCGGATCATCGCCACGCGATCCAGGTAGCGCTCGCGGTCGTAGGTACGCCGCATCGCCTTCAGGATGCGGCTCGAGCCCGACTGCAGGGGCAGGTGGATGTGCTCGCACACGCTGGCAAGCTCCGCATGGGCGCGGATCACCTCCTCGCGCATGTCCTTCGGGTGGGGGCTCGTGTAGCGGATGCGCTCGAGGCCGTCGATCCCGTCGAGCTCTCTCAGCAGGCCCGCGAAGCCGATTCGCTCAGGGCGCATCCCCGAGCGCGCTCGCAGCGCGGGCAGGTCACGGCCGTAGGAGTTCACATTCTGGCCGAGCAGGGTCACCTCTTTGACCCCCTCGGCGACCATCGCCCGAACCTCCGCCACGAGCTCCTGCGGCGGGCGGCTGACCTCGCGCCCCCGCGTCGAGGGGACGATGCAGTACGAGCACGCGCAGTTGCATCCCACACTGATCTGCAGCCATGCTTGGAACGGACGCGTCCGCCGCGCGGGAAGATGCCCGGTGAAGCCCTCGAACTCGAAGTACCCCTGGGCGGTCAGCGAGTCGCTCGTCAGGAACTCGGCCAGCTTGTGCACCTGTCCCGGCCCGAACGCCACGTCAACGAACGGAAAGCGCTCGAAGACCTCCTCCTTGACCGACTGCGCCCAGCAGCCCCCCACGCCCACGATCCGCTCGGGCCGCTCGCGCTTGAGCCGCTTGGCCTCGCCCAGGTGAGCGATGAACCGGCGGTCCGCCGTCTCCCGAATCGAGCACGTGTTGAACAGGATCAGCTCCGCGTCCGCCCGCTCTGCCGCCTCTCCGTAGCCGAGCGACTCGAGCATGCCCTTCATCCGCTCGGAGTCGTGCTCGTTCATCTGGCAGCCGAAGGTGGTCAGGTGATAGCGCTTCATCCCTCCCAGGTTAACCGCGGCGGCGCGGTTCAGGCGGCTGCTACCGCAACCGGTTCGCTCACCAACGGCGGCGGTACCTCCTTATCGCGGTCGATCGGCGTCACGAGATCCCGGCCGAGGCCGAGCGCCGCGTAGATCTTCTCTTCGATCTCCTTTGCCACCTCGGGGTTTTCCTCCAGGTGGGTCTTGGCGTTGCCGCGCCCCTGGCCCAGACGGTCGTTGCCGTAGGAGAAGAACGAACCGGACTTCGAGACGATGTTGTGCTCCAGGCCCAGGTCGATCAGGCAGCCGGCCGTCGAGATGCCCTTGCCGAACTCGATGTCGAACTCAGCCTGACGGAACGGCGCGGCAACCTTGTTCTTGACGACCTTCACGCGAACCCTGTTGCCGACCGCCTCGGTGCCGTCCTTGAGCGTCTCGATGCGTCGGATGTCAAGGCGCTGGGAGGCGTAGAACTTCAGCGCACGGCCACCCGGCTGAGTCTCCGGCGAGCCGAACATCACGCCGACCTTTTCGCGGATCTGGTTGGTGAGGATGCAGAGCGTCTGCGTGCGGTTGAGGTTGCCCGCGAGCTTGCGCATCGCCTGGGACATCATGCGCGCCTGCGCTCCAACCGTCTGGTCGCCCATCTGGCCCTCGAGCTCCACGCGCGGGGTGAGCGCGGCCACCGAGTCGATCGCAACCACGTCCACGGCGCCCGAGCGCACGAGCATGTCCGCTATCTCCAGCGCCTGCTCGCCGTAGTCGGGCTGAGAGACGAGCAGCTCGTCGATGTCCACGCCGATCTCTCTCGCGTACAGAGGGTCCATCGCGTGCTCGGCGTCGATGAACGCGCACACCCCACCCAGCTTCTGGGCCTCGGCGAGCACGTGGTAGATCATCGTCGTCTTGCCCGAGGACTCAGGGCCGAAGACCTCGACGATGCGCCCACGGGGGACGCCACCGATGCCCAGCGCCAGATCGAGCGAAAGGGCTCCGGTGGGAATCGCGTCGCAGCGCACCTGGGCGCCCTCGTCGCCCATGCGCATGACCGTGCCCTTGCCGAACTCGCGCTCTATCTGCGTGAGCGCGCCCTGAAGCGCGGCGTCACGCGCCTTGGCGGCCTTCTCCTGGTCGGTCACGGGCATGGCTCTGACTCCTCCGTTCGAAATGAGCGAGCAAAGCTAGAGGGCGCTCCGGACGGAACAGCCGTTCGCATCCCCATCCTGCGAGCGGCCGGCGGAGCGCGCACCGGCGCTCGTCCCTTTCTTTGTCCAGAAACCGTCAGCGCGCTCTCGCATGCTTCCGGTGTGGGCGATGACAGGCACGTCAGGCCAACCGTCACCCTCGGAGAGCCCTCGGAGATCCCATGCACATCCGCCCGCGCATCCGCCTCACCGCCGTTCTCGGCCTGCTCCTCGCGCTCGCCGCGTTGGTCGCGCTGCCCTCCCAGACGCTGGCCCAGGCGCACAAGCCGGGCTGCCCGACCTCCTCCTCCTCCGTCCAGCCCGAGCACGCCGTCCGCGGGTGCGCGCCGTCAACCGCCGCCACCAAGACCGACGCCCAGACGAAAGCCAGGGCCAAGGCCAAGGCGAGGCGGCGCAGAAGGCTCCATCGCAAGAAGACGGGCGCTCAGAAGAACCCGCCGAATGCGCCCGGCGCCTCCACAGAAAACCAGAGCGAAGGCCAAACACCGGCCGTCTGCGAAGACGGCACGGCCCCGGTTTCCCCCGGCGGCTCCTTCGAATGCGACGACAGCTCCGAACCGAGCTGTCCGGACGGGTCGACCCCGGTCGTAGCGGGCGACGGCTCTGCGCTCGCGTGCGACGTCGCCTCGGACGGAGAAGCCTCGGAATGAGCGGCGAGCGCGTCCCCCGCGCCGGCCAACGGTAGATCGCAGGTGGCGAGCACCTCATACGTGGCGCCCGCCGGGTCGAGCCACGAGCGGTAGAGGACAATCGACCCGGGCGTGAAGCGCAGTTGGGGCGTGGGTGGAAGCGGAGGCGGCTCGCCCGCCGATCGCCGCTCGCGCACCGTGGTCTCGCGCACCGTGGTCGTGTCCGCGCGCATGCGCGCGAGCGTGATGTGAGCGCGGAAGCGCCGTTGCTCGGGCTCCCAGGAGCTCGCGCCGGCGAGCGCGTCGCTCACGTCCCGCTGCAGGCTTGCGAGCTCCCCGTCGCGGTCGTGGATCTCGACCGCGAGCGCACGCGGGCGCCTCGGGGGCAGCCGCAGCGGCGCTCCCACGCTCAGCTCACCGACAGGCGCCGTGCACGATCCCAGCGCCGCGGCCAGGGGCTCGATCTCGGCCACCGGACGGGCGCCCAGGAAGCAGATCGTCAGATGCAGCGAGCGAGCGTCCAGCACGCGCACCGGCCGTTGCGGGCGCCGGGCGGTGCCCGAGCTCCAGCCCGCGGCCACCGCGCGCGCCCATGCGGCCAGCTCCTCGCGCACCTCCGCGGGAGGGTCGAGCGCTGCGAACAGCCGGGCTGTGGCGCCGCGGGACATCCCCGACCACGATGCTAGCGCCAGCCGGCCGATCGACGACGCACCCGGACGGGCGAACCTGGATGATGGTACGATGGTGCCACAATGGTGGTACGGACGCAGATCACGCTGGACGCAGACGCGCATCGACGTGCCAAGCGCCGCGCCGCCGATCTGGGCATCTCCTTTGCCGAATACGTGCGCAGGACGCTCGACCGGGATCTCGGCGAGGAGCCCAAGGGCGACATCAGTGCCATCTTCGGCCTGTTCGACTCGGGCGTGTCCGACGTTTCGAGCAATGTCGAGAAGTATCTCGACGAAGCCGCCCTGGAGGAGCACCTACGCGAGACCGGGCGGGCCGATCGTTGACGCTGTTCGTCGACACCTCGGCCTTCTATGCGACCGCCGACTCACGGGACCGCTGGCATAAGCGGGCGAGCGAACTGCTGGGCGAGGCCGATCGCATCGTGACGACCGATCACGTGCTCGTGACGTCCTGGCGACTCATCCGCGCCCGCGGAGGGTATTCCGCCGCCGAGCGCTTCTGGGCGACCCTACGCAGTGGCGTGGCCGTGATCGAGTCGGTCCTTCCGGGCGATCTCGACGCCGCGTGGCGAATCGGCGAAGCATTCCCCGACCAGGACTTCTCGATCGTCGATCGCACCAGCTTCGCCGCCATGGAGCGCTTGGGCGTCACGAGCGTCGCCAGCTTCGACGACCATTTCTCGATCTACCGCTACGGGCCACGTCGCGAACGGGCGTTCGACGTGCGCCGCTGAGCGCCGAGTGAGCGGGGTCAGGACGCAATGAGCAGGCGACGGATCAGGTGCATCGCCACGGTCGTCGCCCGGTCGCGCACGTCCGCCCGGCCTCCGGGCAGGTTGACCGAGCGCGTCAGGGTCTGACGCCCGTCGGCCACGACGCTCAGCCACACGAGGCCCACGGGCTTCTCCGGGCTGCCGCCACCCGGGCCGGCCACGCCGGTGACCCCCACGCCGACGTCGGCGCCCAGTCGCGAGCGGGCGCCCTCGGCGAGCGCCTCGGCGACCTCCGCCGAGACCGCCCCGTGACGCTCGATCAGCTCGCCCGCCACGCCCGCCTGGGTGATCTTGACCTCGTTGGAGTACGCCACGATCGCGCCCCGGACGTACTCGGAGGAGCCCGGGAGCTCGGTCAGCCGCGCCGCCAGCAGGCCGCCCGTGCACGACTCGGCCGTGGCCACGCTCCGCGGTCGCCGTGATGACGGCGGGCGGGACCCCCTCAACATCGCCGCGACCTGCTCGTCGACCGTGCTGCCATCGTCGGAGAACAGCGTGTCCGCATGGCGCTCGGAGACCACCCGCTCGAACGCGTCGTACACGCCCTCGGCGTCCGGTTCATAGCGCGTCACGATCTCCACCTCCCCCCGTTTCAGGCAGGTCGTGACCTCGAGCTCCCCGAGCGCCACCCCCTCCCGTTCGGCCACCCGCAGCGTCTCCGCGATCTCCGACTCGGGGATGCCGAACAGGCGCAGCGTCCGCTGGCGGTAGACCGTCGCCCCGGCCAGAGCCGCGCGCAGCGCCCCGCTGCGCACCGCCTCGCGCCACATCGGCTGCAGCTCGCGCGGGGGACCCGGCAGCACGACGACGGTCGGCCCCTCGCCCGCTGGGGCATCTCCGCCCGGCGGGACGACCAGGCCAGGGGCCGTTCCCACGGGCTCGAGCACCGCTGCCCCCCTGGGGATCGTCGCCTGCTTGCGGTTGGCCTGATCGATCGCCTCGGGATCGAGGTTCGGCCAGCGTTTGAGCAACGGCTCCACGATCTCGGCGATCCTTCCCCGCAACGCGTCGTCGAGCACCATCTCGCGCCCCTGGAAGCGGCCGACCACCTCGGCGGTGAGGTCGTCGGCGGTCGGACCGAGGCCGCCGCTGGTCACCACGATGCTCATCCCCCGCTCGGCCATGAAGCGCAGCGCCGCCTCGATGTCCTCGGGACGGTCGCCCACGATCGTCGTGTAGGAGAGCTCGACGCCCAGCTCGGCCAGCCGATCGGCCAGCCATGGTCCGTTGCGATCGCTGACCCGGCCGCTCAGCACCTCCGTGCCGGTGACCACTATTCCAGCACGGGTTCTCACTGGCAGGTCGGCAGTTCACCGGCAGCGAGCGGCCGGCGGCCCCGGGCCTTCGTCAGCGAGTAGCCGATCGCCTGGCTGGAGGGCGCCACCGTGCGCGGCCGGCCGTCGATGAACATCGTCACCGAGCTGTTCCCGAGCGTGATCGCAAAGCGCTTGGCGTGGTAGGTCGCGCTGGCTTCGCCGGGCTGCAGCTCGATCCCCGGGATCAGCTTGCGCCCGTGTTCGCCGATCAGGCACACGTACACCACGGCGCTGGCCCGCAGCGACAGCGCGACTATGTCCGACGGAGCGCTCGCGCCGCCGGGCGCCGTGCGCGTCGTGCGGTCGTGCCCGGCCGAGCGCGAGCTGCGGGCGTGCGCGCTCGCACCTGATGAGGTCGTGGTCGTGCTCGATGGGGAGCCACCGCTGGTGAGGAGCAGAACGACCAGCAGCACGATCACCGCACCGATGACGCCCACGGCCACCGCGTATCCTCGCGACGGGCCGCCGGGAGACCGGCTTTCACCGGGCCCCGCCCGACCCCTCGCGCGCCTCTGGCCGTGGGGCGTGGAGACGATCGGCTCCAGCGCAGACTCGCTCGGGCCCTCGTGGTGCAGGCGGTACTCCTCGAGCAGCGCCTTGGCGTCCAGCTCCAGCGCCTGGGCGTATGTGCGCAGGAAGCTCTTGACGAATGTCGGCCCCGGCAGCAGGCCCCACTCTTCGTTCTCCAGCGCGCGCAGGTACTTGGCCCGGATCTTCGTCTTGGCCTCGATCTCCGACACGTCGATGTGGGCGCGCATGCGCGCCTCGCGCAGCGTTGCTCCAATCTCGGGCATATCAACCCAAGAGGCTAGTCGTTGACGCTCGCCGCAGACTCGGCGGGTCGGGATTCCAACCCGGCGAGCACCCGCGGCAGGTCGGCCTCGGCGATCAGCACCTGCCTGGGCTTGGACCCCTCATAGCCCGAGATCACCCCCCGGCGCTCGAGCATGTCGATCATCCGCCCGGCCCGGGTGTAGCCCAGGCGCAGGCGGCGCTGGAGCATCGAGGTCGAAGCCGTCTGCATTTCCGCCACCAGCCTGATCGCATCCGTGAGCAGGGGGTCCTCGTCCGGGTCGAACTCGTCCGGGGCGCCCTCCGGCGTCTCGGGCTCGACCTCCTCGAGCAGCTCCTCGCGCAGCTCAGGCTCGCCCTGGCGCCGCCACAGGTCGGTCAGCTTGGCGATCTGGGCCTCGTCGATGTAGGCGCCCTGGATGCGCTGCAGGCGCGAGCTGCCAACCGGGCTGAAGAGCATGTCGCCCTGCCCCAGCAGCGACTCCGCCCCGTTCTGGTCGAGGATCACCCGGGAGTCCGTCTGCGAGGAGACCGAGAACGCGATCCGCGAGGGCACGTTCGCCTTGATCATGCCCGTGATCACGTCCACGCGCGGGCTCTGGGTGGCGAGCACCAGGTGGATGCCCACCGCCCGCGCCTTCTGCGCAAGGCGGATGATCGAGTCCTCGACGTCTGCCGGCGCCACCATCATCAGATCGGCAAGCTCGTCGATCACGCAGAGTATGTATGGGAGCGGGGCTTCGCCCCGCTTGGCTCGGGCCGCGTTGAGCTCTACCAGGCCGCGTGTGCGGGCCAGCGACATGATCCCGTAACGCTGCTCCATCTCCTTGACGAGATTCTGCAGCGCGTTGGCGGCCATCCGCGGGCTCGTGATCACCGGCGTGAGCAGATGCGGGATCGACTCGTAGTGGTTGAGCTCCACCTGCTTGGGGTCGACGAGCACGAGGCGAACCTCGTGCGGAGTCGCCCGTAGCAGCACGCTCGAGAGCATCGCGTTGATCGCCCCCGACTTGCCCGCCCCGGTGGTTCCCGCCACCAGGATGTGGGGCATCTTGGCCAGGTCCGCGCCGATCGCCTTGCCGGCCACGTCCTTGCCGAGCCACACCGTCAGCGGCGACCAGTCCTTCGGGGGCTCCTGGAAGACGTCGCCGAGCCTCACGATCCGCCGGTGGGCGTTGGGCACCTCGACGCCCACCGCCTGCTTGCCCGGGATCGGCGCGAGGATGCGGATGTCGGTCGCCGCCAGCGCGTACGCGAGGTCGTCTTTGAGCTGGGCCACCTTGCCGACCTTCGTGCCCGGCGCGAGCCGCAGCTCATAGCGGGTTATGTGGGGACCGGCGACCGTCCCGATCACCTTCGCCTGCACTCCGAAGTGCCCGAGCGCCTCCACCAGGCTGGTCGCTATCCGCTCCTGTCCGGCCGTGTCCGGACGCGTCTGCTCGGCGCTCGAGCGGGTCAGCAGCCTGCGCGCCTCCGGCAGCTTCCAGACGAAGTCGGGATCGTCCGTCACCGCCCCCCGCAGCCTGCCCTTCGGCGTCAGCGGGTGGGTGGGGTCCGAATCCGCACGAGCCACACCCGAAATCTCCTCGTCCTGGAGCCCCTCCCCCTCGTCCTCCGACACGTTCTCGAGCGACCCCTCGCCGACGTCGCCCACCGCGCTGCCCGCCGGGCAATCGTCGTCGATCGCCTCATCCTCATCCTCCCACGCGCGTGAGGGCGCCTCGACATGTGTAGCGCGCACGATCAGCTCCTCCGGACCAGGCTCAGGAGGTTGCACGGCGAGCATCTCGGCCGCCCGTTCGTCCGCGTCGATCTCCGCGGAGTTGCCGCGCGAGCCACGCCCCCCGCGGGCCGGCCCCTGGCGCTCGCCCAGACGGCGAACGACCCGGCTCGTGTCCACCAGGCCGCTGCCCGTCGCGCGGATGACGCTCGCAAGCGAGGCCCCCGTCAGCAAGATCGCGCCCGTCAGCGCCAGGAAGGCCACCAGGATGTCCACGCCCACGTCCTGGACGAGCCGGTGGGCGAGCTGGTAGAGCGCCTCTCCGGCGACCCCGCCGTGGCTCTGCAGATGGGCGCTGCTCCACGCTCGCCCGCCGCTCCCCGGCCCCGAGCTGAGGCCCAGCGTGCCCGCCGCCAGAGCGAGGGTCACCGACGCGAACACACACAGGGCTCCCGCGCGCAGCGGTCGCAGCGCCGGGAGCACCGGGCGCAACAGCAGCGCTCCGCCCCCGAGCACCAGCGTCACCGGCGCCAGCGCCCTCGCCCTGCCCAGCGTCCAGCCGAGGGCCACCGACAGACCGTGGCCGACCCGACCGCCGGGGGCGGGCGGGCCTCCAGATCCGTACAGCACAAATCCCATGAACACCCCCGCCGCCACCAGCCCCAGGCCGAGCACGTCCCGTTCGCGCTGCTCGAGCACCGGCAGTCGCGGCACACCCCGCGGCAGCAGCGAGGACAGACCCAGCGCGCCGCGCGCTCTGCGCCGCCGGCGCGACCGAGCGCGCGCCGAGCTCCTTCTGGCTTTGCTCGCGGGCCCGCCCGCCACCGTTCGACCGGTGGCCGCGCGCCTGCCCTTACCCCTCGGAGTGCCCGTCCCGGCCATGCCGCGCACTTCGACGCCCACGCCTCAGACCCTGCCGAGCACTTACCATCGCTTTACGGCCGATCGCTTACATAAAGATCCCTGCTGATGAACGACTTCTCCCGCTCACCCCGTGTCCTGGTCGTAGAGGACGACGAGGACATCGCCCAGGCGCTCCAGCGCTCCCTGCGCATGGAGGGCTACGAGGTGCGCACGGCCGCCGACGGCCAGCACGCGCTCGAGCAGGGCCGCGCGTTCGCACCCGACCTCGTGATCCTCGACCTCGGGCTGCCCAAGATCGACGGCCTGGAGGTCGCCCGCGCCCTGCGCGCCGACGACGACGTGCCGATCCTCATCCTCACCGCCCGCGACGCGCTGGAGTCGCGCGTCGAGGGCCTGGACGCCGGCGCCGACGACTACCTCGTCAAGCCCTTCGAGCGCCAGGAGCTGCTCGCTCGCATGCGCGCCCTGCTGCGCCGCCGGCCCCCACGCGGCTCCGCGCCGCTGCGCGTCGGCGACCTCTCGCTCAACGCCGACACCCACGAGGTGAGCAGGGGCGAGCGCACCGTCGAGCTCACCCAGCGGGAGTTCGAGCTGCTCGAGTACCTCATGCGCAACGAGCGGATCGTCATCTCCCGCCAGCGCCTGCTCGACGAGGTCTGGGGCTACGATCCGTTCTCCACCACCAACACCATCGAGGTGTTCGTCTCCAACCTGCGCCGCAAGCTGGAGGCCGAGGGGGAGCCGCGCCTGCTGCACACGATCAGGGGAGCCGGCTACGTCCTTCGAGCTTAGGCGAGCGCTCGACTCGCTCCGACGCGCCAGGGCGCGCCTCCCTGCGCCGTCCAGGATGTCCGCCCGCCTGCCCCCGTCGGGGCGCGCCCTTCGGGGTGCGTCCTCCAAGGTGTCCGCCAGCTTCGACAGGCTGCCCATCCGCGTGCGCCTCGCCGGCGTCTCTGCCCTGCTCACGTTCGTGATCCTCTGCGCGTTCGCCGTGGCCATCGGTTCGTTGACCGTCGAGCGCATCCGCTCGGACTTCAACCGCGAGGTGCTCGACACCGCCGAGCAGCTGCCCTCGCAGCTGCACATCACGGTCGACCCGTTCAAAATCACCCCCGAGCTCGCCGACTTCGCCTCGCCGGCCGACCACGCGGTCATCAGGATCCTGGCGATCGACGGCACGGTCATCGACCGGGAACCGGCCAACGCGCCGGCGCTCGGGCCGCCGCGGGAAAACGCGGTCACCGTCAACGGCTACCGCGTGCTCAGCCGCCCGGCGGTCGTGCGCCTCAGCGAAGGCGGCGAACGCGCCGGCGTGGTCATCATCCAATACGGTCGGCAGGTCTCAGACACCGAGGCGACCGTCAAGCGCGTCGAGCTGTTCCTGCTGCTCGGAGTGCTCGCCGGCACCGGGCTCGCGCTGCTCGCCGGCATGGCGATCGCGCGCAGGGCGATGGCGCCGGTCGCCGCCCTGACGTTCACCGCAGCCGAGATCGCCCGCACCCGCGACCCTTCGCGGCGCGTTCCCCAACCCGAGGCCGAGGACGAGGTCTCAGAACTCGCCCGCACGCTCGACGGAATGCTCCGCGAGCTGGACGCGGCGCGCTCGGAGACCGAGTCGACGCTCGCGCGCCAGCGCCGCTTCGTAGCCGACGCCTCCCATGAGCTGCGCACTCCGCTGACCAGCGTCCTGGCCAACCTCGAGCTGCTCGCCGAGTCCCTGCACGGCGACGAGGGCGACGCGGCGCGCTCGGCCCTGCGCTCCTCCCAGCGGATGCGCCGCCTGGTCGCCGACCTGCTGCTGCTGGCCCGCACCGACGTCGGGCGGGTGGTCCGCCGCGAGCGAGTCGACCTCGCCCAGGTCGTCGTCGAGGCGACCGCCGAGCTCGGCCCGGTCAGCGGCGCGCACGAGATCTCCCTTGAAGTGCAACCCACCCTTATCGAGGCCTCCGGCGACGAGCTTCACCGCCTGGCCATCAACCTCGTGGAGAACGCCCTGCGCCACACTCCGCCCGCCACCCAGATCCACGTCTCGACCACAACCGGTGAGGACGGATTGGTCGAGCTCGTCGTCGAAGATGACGGCCCGGGGGTCCCGCCCGAGCTCGCCTCGAGCCTGTTCGAGCGCTTCGTGCGCGGCGCCGGCGACCGCGGCGGCTCCTTCGGCCTCGGCCTCGCGATCGTGCGAGCCGTCGCCGAGTCCCACGGCGGCACCGTCGCCCTCGAGCCGGGCGGCCGGCTGAAGGGCGCCCGCTTCGTCGTGCGCCTGCCCGCTGCGCAGGTCCCGGCACCGCCAGTCCCGCAGGGCGCCGTCTAGACCTCGACGACGACCGGGAGGACCATAGGTCTGCGCTTCAGACGGTCGTAGACCAGCTTCGCGAGGTCATCGTGCAGCTCCTGCTGGATCACGTCCACCTCGTGGATCTCCTCCTTCGCGGCGCGGCCCAGCGTCGCGTCCACGGTCGCGCGGATCTCCCCCAGCAGCTCGTCTGCCTGATCGAGGAACGGCACGCCCCGGAAGATCACCTCGGGGTCGACCACCGAGCGCCCGTCCTGCTCGGCGATCGTCACCACCACGATGAAGATCCCGTCCGCCGAGAGCATCCGGCGGTCGCGCAGCGCCACATCGGCCATGTCCCCGATCTCCACGCCGTCCACGAAGATCATCCCCGACTGCTCGTGCGAGCCGAAGCGCGCGCCCCGCTCGTCGATGTCCAGCGGCAGTCCGTTCTCCCCCTGGAAGACGTCCTCGGGCGCCACGCCCACCGCCTCGGCCAGCTGGGCGTGCAGCCGCAGGCGCTTGAAGTCCCCGTGGAAGGGCATCACGTAGCGGGGCTTGACGAGGTTGAGCATCAGCTTGACCTCCTCCGCATAGCCGTGTCCGGAGGCGTGCACGGGCGCGTCGCGGGGGGTGATCACGTCGCAGCCGATGTGGTAGAGGCGATCGATCGTCTCGTTCACGGCGCGCTCGTTGCCCGGTATCGGCGTCGCCGAGAACACCACCGTGTCGCCGCCCTTCAGCTCCACCTGCCGATGGTCGCGGTAGGCCATCCGCCGCAGGGCCGACAGGGGCTCACCCTGCGATCCGGTCGAGATGATCACCACCCGCTCGTCCGGCAGGTCGCCGATCTCGCGGGGGCCCACCAGCATGCCGTCCGGGACCTCGATGTGCCCGAGCGTGCGCCCAATGCCCACGTTCTTGCGCATCGAGCGCCCGACCAGCGCGACCTTGCGGTCAAGCGCATGGGCCGCATCGACCACCTGCTGGACGCGGTGGATGTTCGACGCGAAGCTCGTCACCACGATCCGCCCTTCGCAGCGGGCGAACACCTCCTCCAGGTGCGGGCCCACGCCCGACTCCGACGGCGAGAAGCCCTCGCGATCGACGTTCGTCGAGTCCCCGCACAACAGCAGTACGCCTTCGCGTCCCAGCTCGGCCAGGCGCGAGACGTCCGCCGGCGGCCCGTCCACGGGCGTCTGGTCGAACTTGTAGTCACCGGTGACCAGCACGATGCCCAGGTCCGTGCCCAACGCCACGGCGCTCGAGTCGGGAATCGAGTGGGTCATGTGCACCAGCTCCAGCGAGAACGGCCCGAGCTCGAGCGTGTCGCTCGGCTCGATCTCGTTGAGCTCGATGTCCCGGAGCTTGTGCTCGTCCAGCTTCGAGCGGGCCATCGCGATCGTCAGCGGACCCCCGTACACCGGCGGCGTGTGGCGCTCGCCGAGCTCGCGCAACACCCACGGCAGGGCGCCCAGATGGTCCTCGTGCCCGTGCGTCACCACGATCGCCTCGATGTCATCGGCGCGCTCGCGCAGGTAGGAGAAGTCCGGCAGCACCAGGTCGATGCCCACCATCTCGGGCGTCGGGAAGCGCAGGCCGACGTCGACGACCACGATCCGGCCGTCGTACTCGACCACCGTCATGTTCTTGCCGATCTCTCCCAGCCCACCGAGGGGCAGGACACGCAGCGGTGCGCTCACGCGGGCGTGCGGGCCGGTGGACTCGGCACGAGGCCGTGGCGTTCGAGCATCGCGCGCACCGCCGCCGTCTCCTGCTCTGTCGCCTCCACCAGCGGCAGGCGCAGGCCGCCGACGTCGTGGCCGAGCAGGTTCAACGCCGCCTTCGTGCACGTCGGGCTCGCGGTCATGAACAGCGTCTCGTACACGTCGTGCAGCGACGCGTCGATCTCGGCCCGGTTCTCGGGCTCGTCCACCATCCGGCGCATCTCGTTGCCGACGATGTGGCTGGCGACCGAGATCCCCCCCGCTCCGCCCAACTCCAAGGTCTGCGCGAACGAGCTGTCATCGCCCGCATACACCACGAGGCCGTCGATCAGCTGCAACTCCTCCGCGTTGGCCTGCTTGACTCCCTCGATCCCGTCGATCTGCGCGAGCTCCGCGAGCAGCTCCGGCCCGATGTTGGTCCCGGTGCGGCTGGGGATGTTGTAGAGCAGGATCGGCTTGTCGCTCGCCGCCGCGACCGCCTCATAGTGGCGTTTGAGGCCGAGCCGGCTGGGCCTGTTGTAGTAGGGCGTGACCGAGATCAACGCGTCGGCGCCGAGCTCGCTCGCGCGTTCGGTGAGCAGGACCGCATGGCGCGTGTCGTTGGCCCCCGTGCCCGCGACAACCGTCGTGCCGGGCGGTCGCTCGGCGATCGCCAGCTCGATCAGGCCGAGCTGCTCCGCGTCGTTCATCGTCGCCGCCTCGCCGGTCGTCGCCGCCACCACGAACCCGTCCGAGCCGTTCTCCGCGAGGTGGCCCATGAGCGCCACGAAGGACTCCTCGTTCACCCTGCCCTCCTCGTCGAAGGGGGTGACGATCGCCGTCAGGATCGTGCCGAGGTCTCTCATCGGTGCCAGTATCGCACGAGCATCGCCATTCAGAACAGCAGGTTCTCCAACCCCACCACCGGAGATTCCTCGAGCGTCCCCACGCGCCGCACGGCCAGGAGCACGCCGGGCATGAACGACTCGCGGTTGATCGTGTCGTGGCGGATCGTGAGCGTCTGCCCGAGATCTCCGAGGATCACCTCCTGGTGGGCGACCAAGCCGGGCAGGCGCACCGAGTGGATCGGCGGAGGCGCTCCCCCGCTCGCCGCCGCCATCAGCTCGGCCGTCAGCGCCGCCGTACCGCTCGGCGCATCCAGCTTGCCGTCGTGGTGCAGCTCGACGATCTCAGCCTTCTCCATGTGCCGGGCGGCCTCTACGGCGAAGCGCATCATCAGCACCGCCCCGATCGCGAAGTTCGGCGCGATCAGCACGTTCGCCCGCCGACTGGGCTCGTCCGGGCGCGTCTGCGCGAGCGGCGCGGGGTCGAACCCGGTGGTCCCGATCACCACGTGCACGCCGGCCCGCACGCACGCCAGGGCGTTGGCGAGCGCCGTGTCGGGCCTGGTGAAGTCGACCACCACCTCGGCGTCCGGCAGGAGCTCCGCGAGCGAGCTGTCGAGCAGCGGGTCCGCGCGGCCGACCAGCTCCATGTCCTCGGCGCCCTCGACTGCCTCGCACACGGTCTGCCCCATGCGCCCGGCGGCGCCGGCGACGACCACGCGGATCACCCGCCCGCTCCCTCGAGCGGGCTCGTTGCGGCGTCCCGCTCCTCGGCTGCGCCGCCCACCGCGACCAGGCCACTGCCCAACGGCTCGATCGCCGTGTGAAACGCGGCCTCCTCGGGCCCGACGCCGGCCACCGACAGGCACTGGGGGGCAAACAGATCGCCCGCGAGCTCTCTCAGCTGGGCGACGTCCACCGCGTCGATCCGCTCGATCACCTCATCGACCGACAGGATCGGCAGCTCGCCCAGCACCGATGCGCCCAGGCGGCTCATGCGGGCGCCGGTCGACTCGAGCGCCAGCACCATCCGGCCCTTCAGGTTCTCGCGCGAGCGGATCAGCTCCTCCTCGCTCGCCGGGTCCTCCACGCAGCGCCCCAGCTCGGTGGAGAGGATCTCGAGCGCCTCACCCAGGTTCTCCGGGCGCGTGCCCACGTACACCCCCACCTCGCCCGTCGACGCGTACAGGTTCGAGAAGCAGAACACCGAATAGGCCAGGCCCCTGCGCTCGCGCACCTCCTGGAACAGGCGCGACGAGGACGTTCCGCCGAGCACCCCTTCGAGAACCCGCAGGGCGAAGCGCCGATCGTCGTCCCGGGCCATTCCGGGGCCGCCGAGACATACGTGGTACTGCTCGGTGTCCTTCTCGAGGAAGCGTATCCGCCGCGCGATCTCCGGCGGCGGGTGAGCGACCCTGTCCTTGTCCTGCCCGGGCGGCGACGACGGCTGCGCGGCCTCGCCCTCGTCCGCTCCCCCACCTGCCGTCTCAGCGGCACGGGCGAGCGCCACGAGCGCCTCGTGATCGACCGATCCGGCGGCCGCGATCACGATGTCCTGCGGGCGGTAACGCTCGCCATGGAAGGCCGCGAGCTGCTCGCGCGTGGCGGCCGCGATCACCTCCCTCGTACCGATCACCGGCCGCCCTAGGGGGTGCGAGCCGAAGACCGCCTCGCCGAGCACGTCGAACACGCGGTCCTGCGGATCGTCTTCGTACATCGCGATCTCCTCCAGCACAACCTCCCGCTCGGCCTCCAGCTCGCCAAAGCGCGGACACCAGACCATGTCGCTCATCACTTCGAAGGCGTGCTCGAGATGACGGTCGAGCACGCGGCTGTAGAGCGACGTGGCTTCCTTGTCGGTCCCCGCGTTTATCTCCGCGCCCATCGCGTCGAAGATCTGGTCGATCTCCTCCGAACCGTAGTGCGCGGTGCCGCGGAAGAGCATGTGCTCGAGCAGATGGGAGATCCCCGCCTCGCTCTCGCGCTCGACCACCGAGCCCGTCGCCACCCAGAAGCCGAGCGCCACCGAGCGCACGCTGGGCACGCGCTCGGTGACGATCCTCACGCCGGACTCCAGCGTGGTTATTCGATGCTCGGTGGGCAAGCTCGCCGCTCGGCGTCAGTCACGCCCGTGGCGGGGGCGGCCCGAGCCACGCTCGCCACCGCCACGGCGCGGGCGGGCGGAGTCCCGATCAGGGCGCTCGCGGCCGTTTCGCCCGGCGCCCTCCCGCGGCGCGCGCGGCCCTCCGCCGCCAGGTGATCCCGTACCCACGCCCGCGAGATCCTCGACGCTCTTGCCCGCGATGTCCGGGTCGTGTGACAGGCGCAGCCCGATGCGGCCGCGCTCGCGGTCGACCTCGACCACGCGCACATTGACCTCATCGCCCTTGTTGAGGACGTCCTCGACCGTCTCGACGCGCTCGCCCGGCGAGACGTTTGAGATGTGCAGCAGCCCGTCGGTGCCCTTGGCCAGCTCGATGAACGCGCCGAAGGTGGTCGTCTTGACCACCTTGCCGACGTACTCATCGCCGACCTCGACCTCCTTCATCATCATCCGCACCCGCTCCACGAGCGCGTCCCCGAGCTCGCCGTTGGCCGAGTACACGAGCACCTGGCCATCGTCGTTGACGTCGATCTGTGATTCGAACTCCTCCGAGAGGCCCCTGATCGTTTCCCCGCCCTTGCCGATCAGCAGGCCGATCTGCGACGGGTCGATCTGGATCGTCTGGATGCGCGGGGCGAACTGGGAGAGCTGCTCGCGCGGGGTCTTGATCACCTCGGCCATCTTGGCGAGGATGAACGTCCGCGCGGCTTTGGCCTGCGCGAGCGCGTCGCGCAGGATGTCGAACGTGACGCCCGTGATCTTGATGTCCATCTGCAGCGCCGTGATCCCGCGCTCGGTGCCCGCCACCTTGAAGTCCATGTCGCCGAGATGGTCCTCGACGCCCGCGATGTCGGTCAGCACGATGTAGTCCTCGCCCTCCTTGATCAGACCCATCGCGATCCCGGCGACGGGACGTTTGATCGGCACCCCGGCGTCCATCAGCGACAGCGAGGAGCCGCACACCGAGGCCATCGAGGAGGAGCCGTTGGACTCGAGGATGTCCGACACCACCCGGATCGAGTAGGGGAACTCCTCGATCGAGGGCACCATCGGCGCGAGCGCCCGCTCGGCCAGCGCGCCGTGACCGATGTCCCGGCGCTTCACGCCACCCATGCGGCCGGCCTCCCCGACCGAGAACGGCGGGAAGTTGTAGTGGTGCCAGTAATACTTTTTGGTCTCCAGGCCGAGCGTGTCGATGCGCATCTCCTCCTTGAGGGTGCCCATCGCCACGACGCTCAGCGCCTGGGTCTGCCCGCGCGTGAACAGCGCCGAGCCGTGCGTCCGCGGTGTCACGCCGACCTCGATCGAGATGTCGCGGATCTCGTCCTCGGCGCGTCCGTCCGGGCGCTTCTTGTGGACGGCGATGCGCTCGCGGATGATCGACTTCTCGAGCTTGTCGAAGGCCATCTGCACCGCAGCACGCGTCTGCTTGGCGGCCACCAGCAGATCCTCCGAGGCGCCCTCCGGCGCGGTCGGGGCGTGCTGCTCGAGGATTGCCGTCTCGACGGCCTTGGTCGCGTCCTGGCGGGCGAGCTTGTCCTCCACCTGCGTGGCCTCATCGAGCGCCGATCCGTGGGAGGCGCGGACGGCGTCCAGCATCGCCGGGTCGACCTGGATCGTCTCGAAGACTTTCTTCTCCTTGCCGACTTTGGCGGCGAGGTCACGCTGCAGCGCACACAGCTTCTTGATCTCGGCATGGGCGATGTCGAGGGCGTCGAGGATCTCCGCCTCGGGAATCTCGTTGGCCCCCGCCTCGACCATCAGGATGGCCTCCTCGGTGCCCGCCACGATCAGATCGAGGTCCGAGCCGCCGTTCTCGTTATCCACGCCCGCCCCCCCGAGCAGGTCGGGCTCTTGGGGGTTTACGACGAAGTTGCCGTCGATCTTGCCGATCCGCACGGCGCCGACGGGTGTCGGCAGCGGGATGTCGGAGATCATGAGCGCCGCAGAGGCGCCGTTCATGGCGAGGATGTCGTATGGGTGAATCTGGTCGATCGAGAGGGGAATCGCCACCAGCTGGGTGTCATAGCGCCATTCCTTGGGGAACAGCGGACGGATCGGACGATCGATCATGCGTGCCGTGAGAGTGCCCTTCTCGCCCGGACGACCCTCACGCTTGAAGAAGGAGCCGGGGATTTTCCCAGCGGCGTACATGCGCTCCTCGACGTCCACCGTCAGCGGTAGGAAGTCGACATCGCGCAGGCTGCCTGCGACGGCTGTCGCGAGCACCATCGTGTCGCCCTGACGAACGACCACTGCTCCGGAGGCCTGCTTGGCCATCCTGCCGGTCTCAAACGAGATCTCGCTGCCCGAAATCTCCACGGAGACCCGCGTAACGGCATCACTGCTCATATTCACTGCCTTCCTGTTCCGCCCGTCGGTCGGCGGTCCGTTTTCTTTTTTCTCTTTTTCCGAACGGAGGCAGCTTAGCGCGGTCCGGCGGGGGTGTCTGCCCTCGCGGCCGAAGCCAGCCCTTCGCGCAGCAGCTCCACGCCGGGCAGCTCGCCGGGCGAGGGCGCTTCATAGCTCCAGCGCACGACCCCGTCGGCGCCGGTGATCACGAGCGCCCGCTGGGGAAAGCCGCCGGGGTGCAGCACGCCAAAGGCCGCGCACGCGGCGCCCTTGGGCTCGAAGTCCGAGAGCTGCTCGCTGCCGACGCCGAGCTTCTCCTTGAAAGCGCTCTGCGCCCACGTCGAGTCGCACGAGACGCCGTACAGCGCGTCACCGCCACCCGCCAGATCGACCCTCAGCTCCTCATACAGCTGCAGCTGGTCGGTGCACACCGGGCTGAACGCGAACGGGTAGAACACGAGCACGCTCGTGCGGCCCTGCAGGTTCTGCTCGGTGAAGCTCTCGCCATCCGCGCGGGCGAGCTTGAAGCTCGGTGCGGGGGTCCCCGGCGCGATGACGCTCACTTCGGGCTACTTGCGCAGGCCGAGCTCTTTGATGAGGGCGCGATAGCCCTCGAGGTCGCGTCGCTGCAGGTAGGCAAGGAAGCGCCGGCGGCGCCCTACGAGCATCAGCAGCCCGCGACGCGAGTGATGATCTTTGCCCTGCACGCGCAGGTGATCGGTCAGGTGGTTGATGCGCTCGGTCAGCAGCGCGATCTGGACCTTGGTGTTGCCCATGTCCTTCTCGCTCGCCCCGAACTTGGAGGCGATCTCCCGCTTGCGCTCAGTGGTTATCGCGGCCATGGCGGGCACGGTAGCAGACGCCAGGATCGGCGAGCGTCGCGGGATCGGTATGTCTCCTCGCGCTGTCTGTGCGCCATCGTATATGCCGGGTATATACGATGGCTACCGCGCTCTGAAACGGGACACATTGAACGCGCGCGGCCCGGCCTCTGCTCAACGCGATGCACCGGTGCCGTCGTCGTCGTGCGCTGCCACGAGCTCACGTGTGCGCTCGACGTCGCGGTGCATCTGCTCGATCAGCGCCTTGGGGCTCTCGAAGCGCCGCTCGCCGCGCAGGCGGGCGATGAACTCGAGACGCAGCCGGCTGCCGTACAGGTCGCCGTCGAAGTCGAGTATGTAGGCCTCGATCAACTCGCCGCGCCCGGTCTTGAAGGTCGGACGCACACCGATGCTCACCGCCGACGGGCGTGGGTGGGCGGGGTCCTCATACGCAAGGCAGGCGTAGACGCCGTGACCGGGACACACGAGCGCCTCCTCGGGGATCAGGTTGGCAGTCGGGAAGCCCAGCTCGCGCCCGCGCTCATCGCCATGGGCGACCTCGCCGGAGAGCTGGAAGGGAGCTCCCAGCAGGCGGTTGGCCTCTCCCACCTCACCGGCGAGAACCAGCCCGCGGATGTGGCTCGAGGAGACGATCTCGCCGTCGACCTCCAGCAGCGGGTGAACGACCGTGGCAAAGCGCGTGTCGGCGGCCAGCAGCCGCGGGTCGCCCTGCGCCTTGTGGCCGAAGCGGAAGTTCTCCCCGATCGCGACCTGTGAGGCGCCGAGCGCCTGGACGAGCACTTCGTCGATGAACTGCCGCGCCGTGCGCTTGGCGAAATCAGCGTCGAACGGGATCACGATCATCTCCTGCACGCCGAGCGAGCCGACAAGCTCGGCCTTGCGCTCGAGCGTCGTCAGCAACCTGGGCGTGTGTTGCGGTGAGACGACCGCGACCGGGTGCGGATCGAACGTGAGCACGCTGTCTGAGCCGGCGATGACCTCGCGGTGGCCCAGGTGCACGCCGTCGAAGGTGCCGACCGCCACGCTGCGCCCCCTGTTGCGCTCGACGTCGGGCAGGCGAGTGACCTTCACGGCGACACAGCCTATTGGCGCAGCATCCCGAGGGCCTGCTCGAGGGCGATCAGCGGGGGGTCGCTCCAGGGCGTTCCCCGCGCGGGAGGCGCCACCGCGTCGCGAACCTCGAAAGGCCCGATCGCGGTTCGCCTGAGCTCCACGCAGTAGGCGTCGTTCAGATCGGCGATCAGCGAGCGCACGTACGTGCCGGAGCCGCATTCGATCTCATAGGCCGCGCGGACGGGCTCGGCGCCGGGGCGGGCGGGATCGCGATCGTCGCGCCACAGCTGCTCGAAGCGATGGACGGTGACGATCCGCTCGGGCATCTCGAAGGACTCGCCGCGACGTGCGCGCCGGTAGGCGCGCTCTCCGGAGATCTTGACCGCCGAGTGCATCGGCGGTCGCTGGCGCACCTCGCCGGTCGGCAGTTGCGGGTGCTCGGGCGGGAACCGGCCGGTCTCGGTTATCTCGCCCTCGGGGTCCCCGGTGCTGGAGAGCGCGCCGAGGCGCGCGACGGTCTCATAGCGCTTGGGCAAGGCCATCAGGGTGCGCTGGGCCTTGGTCGCCCTGCCGATGAGCACGAGCAACAGGCCGGTGGCGAACGGGTCGAGCGTGCCCGCGTGCCCCGTGCGCACGCCCCCCAGCGAGCGACGCACCGCGGCGACCACGTCGTGCGAGCTCATTCCGGCCGGCTTGTCGATCAACAGTACGCCGTCCATCTGCCCTCTCACGCCCGCCGGCGGGGGCGGCGAGACAATTCAGGCGACCGTGACGGCCGCGTGCCCGTCGGAGGAACCGTGCAGCTGCGCTGCGATCGCGGCCCGCAGAAAGGCGATCAGCTCATCGGGTTCGAGCGTCGTCGAGAAGCCGGCGGCACGGCGATGCCCTCCGCCGCCCTGAGCGCGGGCGATAACCGAGACGTCGACGTCGTCGTCGGTCGCGCGCAGGGAGACTTTGTGCTGCCCCTTTCGCGCGCCGCTGCTCAGCTCGCGCACGAGCACCGCCACCTTGGTGCCCTGCAGCGCGCGCAACTGGTCGATGATGCCCTCGGAGTGGCTCTCCTCGGCATCGGCCGTTTCGAAGTCCTCGGCGCTGAGCGCCGCGAGCGTGAGCTCACCGGAGTCAAAGCGCTGGACCTGCCCGAGGGCGAGCGCGAGCAGCGCGAGCTTGCCCGCGGGCACGTCCTCGTACAGCTGCCGGTAGACGGCCGGCACGTCGACCCCGGCTTCGAGCAGCTCCGCGGCCATCTCGTGCGCGCGCGGCCCCGTGTTCTCGTACATGAAGCGCCCGGTGTCGGTGATCAACCCGATGTACAGCGCCTCGGCGACGATCGGGGTCGGCCGCACGCCCAGTCCGTGCATCAGATCCCAGACGATCTCGGCCGTGCAAGAAGCCTCGGGAACGACGTAGTTGAGCGTGCCGAACAGCGTGTTGTCGTGGTGGTGGTCGATGTTCAGCAGGTGGGCGCCATCGCGCAGCACGCTCGCCGAGTTGCGGTCGATGTTGCCGCAGTCCAGGAACACGACCGTTCGCTGCGCGATGTCCGGCGGAGGCTGCTGGATCAGGCCGTCCAGCGGGAACACGCCGTACTCCTGAGGCAGCGGCAGGTCATCGGGCGAGATGAACATCGCGGAGTCCTTGCCGAGGGCGCTGAGCAGCCCCTGCATCGCGACCAGCGAGCCGAGCGCGTCGCCGTCCGGGTTCTCGTGGGCGGCGAGCACGAAGCGCGAGTCCTCGCGGATGCGCGCCAGGACCAGCTCGCGTGTCTGCCGGGTGCGGGAAAGCTCGCTCATGGGCTTGTGATCTCCTCGATCAGCTCCTCCACCCGCATGGCGCGGTCGGTCGTCTCGTCGTAGATGAACTCGAGCGTCGGCGTGCGCTTCAGGCGCAGCTCGCGCGACAGACGGGACTGCAGGTAGCCGTGGGCGCTGCGCAGGCCGTCGAGGCTCGCCTCGCGTTCGGGCGCCCGCGAGGGACGCCCGCGCCCACCGAGAACACTCACGTACACGCGAGCATGGCGTAGATCTGCGCTGGTCTTGACATCGGTCACGGTTACGAATCCCACTCGAGGGTCCTTCAGATCAGCTGCCACCACATCCCCGATCACCTGACGAATCGCCTCGTCGACCCGACGCATGCGGCCCGTGGTCATCGTACCCGTCCAATTCCCCGCCGGCCCTCGGGTCCCTGCCGGGACCGCTCAGGAGGAGAGCTCGCGCTCGACCTGCTTGGTCTCATAGGTCTCGAGCACATCTCCCTCGCGCAGGTCCTGGAAGTTCGTGAGCACGATGCCGCACTCGAAGCCGCCAGCGACCTCGCGCACGTCGTCGTTGAAGCGGCGAAGGCTCTCGATCGTCGTGTCGAAGATGACCGTTCCCTCGCGCACCACCCGCGCCCGCGCACCGCGCGTGACCTTGCCCTCGGTCACAAACGAGCCGGCGATCGTGCCGATCCGCGAGGCGCGGAACAGCTGGCGCACCTCGGCCTGGCCGAGCGGCGTCTCGACCTCGGCCGGCTCGAGCATGCCCTGCATCGCGGCTCGCAGCTCCTCGATCGCCCGGTAGATGACCGCGTAGGAGCGGATCTCGACGCCCTCGCGGTCGGCGATGTGGCGGGCGTCTCCGACCGGACGCACGTTGAACGCCAGGATCACGCCCTCGGAGGCCGACGCGAGCATCACGTCGGACTCGTTGATCCCGCCGACCCCGCGATGGATGATGTTGACCTTTACCTCCTGCTGGGGCAGCTTGGCGATCTCGTCCTCGATCGCCTCGAGCGATCCGGCGACATCGGCCTTGACGACCAGGCCAAGCTCCTTGACGGTGCCCTCCTGGGCGAGCTTGAAGACGTCCTCGAGCGAGACCTTGCGACCCGAGCGCCGGGCCAGAGCCTCGGTCTTCAGGCGGTTGGCGCGCTCGCCGGCGAGCTGGCGCGCCCGCCGCTCGTTCTCGACCACGCGTACGAGCTCCCCGGCCTCGGGGACGCCGTCGAAGCCGAGCACCTCGACCGGTTGGCCGGGCATCGCCCGCTTCATCTTGTTGCCCGTGAAGTCGTGCATGGCGCGCACGCGGCCGAAGTGCGCACCGGCGACGAGCGCGTCGCCGACCTTGAGGGTGCCGCGCTGGATGAGCACGGTGACCACAGGTCCGCGCCCGGGATCGAGCTTCGACTCGATCACCGTGCCCGAGGCCTCGACCCCCGCGTTGGCCTTCAGCTCCTCGAGGTCGGTGACCACCTGGATCGTCTCCAGCAGCGTGTCGAGCCCGTCATGGGTCTTGGCGCTGACGTCGACGAACTCGATCTCACCTCCCCACTCGGCCGGCTGCAGGCCGTGCTGGGTCATCTCGGTGCGCACCCGCTCGGGCTGGGCGCCCTCCTTGTCGATCTTGTTGACCGCGACGATGATCGGCACTTCGGCGGCCTTGGCATGGTCGATCGCCTCCTCGGTCTGGGGCTTGACGCCGTCGTCGGCGGCGACCACGATCACGGCCAGATCGGTCACGCGCGCGCCGCGGGCGCGCATCGCCGTGAACGCCTCGTGGCCGGGCGTGTCGAGGAAGGTGATCTCCTTGCCCGCGTGGCGGACCTGGTAGGCGCCGATGTGCTGGGTGATGCCACCGGCCTCGCCGGCGACCACCTCGGTCTCGCGGATCGCGTCCAGCAGCGAGGTCTTCCCGTGATCGACGTGGCCCATGATCGTGACGACCGGAGGCCGGTCGACCAGGTCCTCATCGGCGTCCTCGAACACCGGCTCGACCTCGACGTCGTCGGCGGCGTGGACGATCTCGATCTGCTTGTCGAACTCGTCCGCCAGCACCTGGATCGCGTCGTCGGAGAGCGTCTGGGTGAGCGTCGCCATCTCGCCGAGGGACATCAGCTTCTTGATCACCTCGGGAACGGCCACCCCGAGGTACTCGGCGACGTCCTTGACAGTCGAGCCGGAGTTGACGCGGATCAGGTCCGTCGCCTCCATCGCCGCGGTGTCGATCGGCGCGATCGTCTCGTCGTAGGTGCCGCGACGACGGCGGCCGCGTCGGGGACGACGCTGTGGCTGGTTGGCAGGGCCGCCCTGCTGGCGGCGGGAGGCCTGGGAGTCGATCACCACCCGGCGGCGACCGCCCGGCCCGATGTCGCCGGGGGTCCGCTCGCCGGTGCGTGAGTCGCGCGTGGGGCGCACCCGCTCGGCGGCTGCCGCGGCCGCGGCAGCCGCCGCGGCCGTTGTCGCGCTCGACGCCGGCGAGGCGCTCGCGGCCGGCGCGCTGGCAGCGGTTGCGCTCGGTGGCGGCGCGGGGGTGGATGTCGCCGCCGCCGCGGTCGGCCGTGCCGGCGGGCGACTCGCGACCGACTCGACCGTCGCGGGCGCTGCCTGTCTGCTCGGTGGCGCTGCAGCGCCGGCCGTGGTGGCGCTCGGCGCCGCGGCCGGCGCGCCGTTTGCGCTCGCCGGCGCAGCGGAACCGCCCACACCCAGGGCTTTGAGGGCCGCGGCTTCCTCGACCGATGACGCCGCGGCCTTGGCCTCGACACCGGCGGCCTTCAGCTTCTCCAGCAGTTCCTTGCTGGAGAGACCGTGCTCCTTGGCGATTTCGTGTACCCGCTTCTTGCTCATGATGTCCTCGAAAGATAGGTGGGCTCGGCTTGCCGGTCTGCGTCCGGCTTCGCCACCCTCATAGCGATTCTACGAGCTTAGGGTCGATGGTCACCGCACAGCGCAGCGCGCGGGCGATCCCGCCGCGGCGCACGGCCAGAGCGAGACACGACTCGGCGGGCACCGACGAGTCCTCGCCGCGGCAAAGATAGGCGCCGCGTCCGGGCATGGTGGCGCGCTGGTCGTGGACCGCCCGCCGCGAGCGACCGTCGCCGTCGCCGGCCACGGCGATACGCATCAGCTCGGGCTTAGGAGCGACCCGCCCACATCCGACGCAGCGGCGCCGGGGCACGTGGGGCCCTATGTCGTCTGCTCCTCGGCGGCCGCCTGGGACGCTGCGGCGGGCTCGGCCTCGACGGCGGGCGGGCTCTCGACGTGGGGGTCTGTCGCCTGCTGCGCGGTCGCATCCGGCGGGGCCGGCGCCTCGGCTGCGACGGAGCCGAGATCGCCGACGTTGTCGCTGGCGATGCCGGCCAGCGCCTGGTGGGTGTCCAGTCCGCAGTAACGCGAGCCGGGAAGGGCCGCGTTGGGGCAGCGCCGACCGTTGGAGAGGATCGCCGCACAGCGGCCCTGGACCTCCTCCTCCTCGTAGCCGTGCTCGGCCTCCTCGGCGGCGAACTCGGTCTCCGAGCGGATGTCCACGCGCCAGCCGGTCAGCCGCGCGGCCAGCCGCGCGTTCTGGCCCTCGCGTCCGATCGCCAGCGAGAGCTGGTCGTCGGGCACGATCACGGTCGCCTGCTTGGCCTCGTCGTCGACGAGCACCTCACGCACGCGTGCCGGAGACAGCGCCTTGGCGACGAACCGCGCGGGCTCGTCGTTGAAGGGGATGATGTCGATCTTCTCGCCGCGCAGCTCGGAGACGACCATGCGCACGCGCGAGCCGCGAGGACCGACGCACGCGCCGACCGGATCGACGCCGTCGGTGTGCGAGATCACGGCGATCTTCGAGCGGTAGCCGGGCTCGCGGGCGACGTTGGCGATCTCCACCAGGCCGTCGGCGATCTCGGGAACCTCGAGCTCGAACAGCTTCTTGATCAGCTCGGGGTCGCGCCGGGAGACGATGATCGCCGGTCCCTTGGTCGACGGCGAGACCTCCTTGATGACCGCCTTGATCCGCTGGGAGTGGTCGTAGCGCTCGCCCTCAACCTGCTCGGACTTGGGCAGCAGCGCCTCGACACGTTCGCGCAGCTGCACGAGCGTGTAGCGGGAGTCGGACTGCTGCACGATGCCCGTGATCAGCTCGCCGACGCGGTCGCGGTACTCCTCGTACATCATGTCGCGCTCGGCCTCGCGGATGCGCTGGAGGATCACCTGCTTGGCTGTCTGCGCGGCGATCCGCCCGAAGTCGTCGGGCGTGACGTCGCGCTCGTCGATCTGGTCGCGGTATTCGGCGAACTTCTTGGGGTCGATTTCCGGTTCCTCGGGTTCGCGCATCTCGCCGGTCTCGGGGTCGATCGTCGTTTCCTCGTCGATCGTCTCCACGATCAGGTGCGCCTCCAGGCGCTCGGGGATGATCAGTTCGATGACCCTGAAGTCGGCGGTCTCGCGATCCATCTCCACGCGGGCGTACTTGGCCGAGTCGGGCTGCTTCTTGTAGGCGGACAGAAGGGCGTCCTCGAGCGCGACCATCAGCTTCTCGGGCTCGATTCCCTTCTCGCGCGCAAGCGCGTTCATCGCCTCGAGGATTTCGCGTGACATGTCTGCCTACTCCCCGATCAGGTTCGAACGACGGATATCCGAGTAGGGGATCGCGATGACGCCCCCGTCAGCGGCCAGCGTGACCTCCTCCTCGGAGGCGCCCACGAGCTCTCCGGTGAAGCTCTGCACGGCCCTCGCGCCGGAGCGCTGTCCATCCTCCTGAACGAGTGGACGTGGATGGCGCGTGCGCACCCGCGCGCGGCGGCCGACGAAGCGGCGGAAGTGCGCGGGCTTGGTCAGCGGGCGCTCGCTTCCCGGCGAGGAGACCTCCAGCGAGTAGCGCTCGCGCTCCTCGCTCAACAGCATCGTCACCCGCTCGCACATCGCGAGGGTGACTCCCTGCGGATGGTCGATGAACACGCGCAGGCAGCGCCCGCCGAGAACCTCGGCGAGGAGCACCTCGATCTCCGGCTCGCTCTGGGATAGACGCCTCTCGATATCGGTCTGCAGGGCACTCATCGTTCTCTTCTCACCTAGGTCCTTACGCAAAAAAAGCGGGCGGGCGCCCACTCTCGGCACTGCTGCCGACGTCTGCACGCCGGCACGAAAGCTCTGAATCGAGCATAGCATTGGCGCGCCCGCGCGCAACCGGGTCAGGCCCGCCCGGCGTCGCGGCGGGCGCGATCGCGGTAGAGCCGATAGTCCTCCCGCTCCGGTCGCAGCGAGCAGGCCAGCGCGAGCGGCTTGCAGGCCTCGCGATGGCGGCCCAGCTGCTGCATCGAGCGCCCGAGGCAGAAGAGAGCATAGTCGTTGGTCGGTGCCCTCACGGCGACCGCGTGGAACTCGGCCGCTGCGCCCTCGTAGCGCTGTGCGTGAAACAGCGCCCGGCCCAGGGCCTCGCGGATCGAAGCCTTGTCCGGCTCGAGATCGCGAGCTCTGCTGAGGGGCACGATCGCGGCCTGGTGGTCGCCGTGGTCGAGCAGCTCGCAGCCCCGTTGATAGAGGTCGTAGACGCTCTCCATTTCGAGGGGATTTTAACGGCCTCGCAGACGCTCGACGGCATCGAGGATCGCCTCGGCGACCTGCTTCTTGCCGGCGCGAGGCACGTGGAGCTGCTCGATCCGGGCGGGGTCGCCGTTGGCGCTGAGGATCGTCACCTCGTTGGCGTCGACCTCGAAGCCGATGTCCTTGCGGGAGATGTCGTTGACGACGATCGCGTCGAGTCCCTTGGCCGTCAGCTTCTCGCGCGCGAGATCGATCATCGCCCCCTCGCCGTGCTCGGCGGCGAAGCCGACCAATGTCTGTCCCGCGCGGCGGGCGGCGGCCAACCCGGCGAGCACGTCCGGAGTCGGCTCGAGCGTGAGCTCCAGGCGCGTGCGCTCGGACTTCTTGATCTTCGTCTCGCTCGGGGCAACGGGTGCGAAGTCGGCCACGGCAGCCGCCATCAAAAGCACGTCACAGCGCGGGAACTCCTCTGCGCAGGCCCGCTCGAGCTCGGCCGCCGTGCCGACCGGGAGGCTGCGCACGCCGGGCGGCGTCGGCAGCGCGACGTTCGCCGCGACCAGCGTGACCTGCGCTCCTCGGGCGCTCGCGGCCTGCGCCAGAGCCAAGCCCATGCGCCCGGAGGAGCTGTTGCCGAGGAACCTGACGCTGTCGATCGGCTCGCGCGTACCGCCGGCGGTGATGAGCACCTTCAAGCCCAGCCAGATCCCCTTCGCGCCGGTGGGGACGGCGGCGGTCCTCGCGGCGAGCGCCTCTTCGCAGACGGCCAGCAGCCGCGCAGGCTCGGGCAGGCGCCCGACGCCCTGCTCCCCCTTCGCGGCCAGGCGCCCGACGTCCGGCTCGATGACGATCGCTCCCCGCTCGCGCAGCGTGCGCAGGTTGGCCCGCGTGGCGGGATGCTCGTACATGTGGTTGTTCATAGCCGGCGCGATCACGAGCGGGCACGTGGCCGCGAGCGCGGCGCTGCTCAGCAGGTTGTCCGACAGACCAGCGGCGAGCTTGGCGATCGTGTTGGCCGATGCCGGCGCGATCAGGTACAGATCGGCGTTGGCGACGAGCTCCAGGTGGCTCGGCGGCTCGTGCCGGGGCAGCGTCTGGTCGGGGAAGGCGCCGCGCGCGGGATCGCGCTCGAACTCGCTCACGAGGACCGGCGCCCCGCTCAACGCCGCGAAGGACGCCTCGCCGACGAAGCGCCGGCTGGCAGGCGTCTGGATCACTCGCAGCGAATGCCCGGCCGCGGTCGCGAGCCGCACCAGCTCGAGCGCCTTATAAGCAGCGATACCGCCGCTGACGCCGAGCAAAATTCGGGACATGACTAGAGGTTGTAGAGCCCCCGAGCCCTACGAGCAAGCGCTGGCCCGCGCGTTGCGCCCGAGACTCGACGGGCCGCGAACCCCGGCCGGAGAACTGCGCCCCTGAGCCGGTCGCTGGTCAAGCGAGGCAAGGACGCAGTGAGCGAAATGTGCTGCGCACATGAGCGATCGAGGACGCAGCATCGCGCCGGCCAGCGACCGGCTCAGCGGTAGTGGTACTTCATCTTTCCGGCTGCTACCTCCTCCAAGGCGATTGTGAGGTAGTTTTTCGAGGCTGTTTCGACCATCGGGGGCGGGAACTCGTCGAAGGTCCCCTCGCCGAGGTTGTGGTAGTAGCTGTTGATCTGGCGCGCGCGCTTGGCGGCGACTATCACGCCGGCGTAGTTGGAGTCGACCTGCTCCAGCAGGCGATCGATGCGGGGGGAGATCACGGTTGGGGTGCCCTTTCGTCGTTGACCTCCAAGTGTAGTGGCCCGCCGCCCCCCGGCCCGGTGCTAGTCCAGCTCGACGGCGGCGATCGCTCCGAGCCGCTCGAGGGCGTCGTCGAGGCGATCGTTGACGACCACGTGGGCGAACTCGGGCTGGGCGGCGAGCTCCTGCTCGGCGACCTGCAGGCGGCGCTCGACCTCGGCGGCATCGTCGGTCCCGCGTCCGATCAGCCGCGTGCGCAGGGCGGCCAGCGACGGCGGGGCGACGAACACCTGGACCGCCTCGGGCATCGCGGCGCGAACCTGGCGGGCGCCCTGAACCTCGATCTCGAGCACGACCGGCACGCCCGCGCGCACCCGGTCCTCAAGCTCGGAGCGCAGCGTGCCGTAGCTGCGACCGGCGTAGTCGGCGTGCTCGACGAACGCGCCCTCGAGCACCCGGCGGTCGAACTCCTGACGGGTGAGGAAGTGGTAGTCGACCCCGTCGCGCTCCCCCGGGCGGGGAGAGCGGGTGGTGGCCGACACCGACAGCTGCAGCTGCGGCAGCCGCTCCATCAGCCCGCGGATGAGCGTCCCCTTGCCGACCCCCGAGGGTCCCGTTATGACGAACACGCGCGCCACCCCGCGCACCCTATTGGCGACCTCGGCGGGAATCGGGCGCTTGTCGATGCGACAACCGGCTCAGTGATGCAGGAGCGAAACCAGCTCGCTTCGCTGGCGCTCGGAGAGCCCGCCGATGGTCTTGCTGGGGGCGATCCGACAGTGGACGAGGATCTTGTTGACCTTGACCCGGCCGTACTTGGGCACGGCGAGGAGCATGTCGAAGACCTTGGCGGTCTCCACGTACTCGGGCGGTTCGAGCAGCAGCGAGTGGATCGAGCGCCGGCCGGACTTCAGATCGCGCTTGAGCTGCGCCCGCTGGACGCGGATCTGGTTGGCTCTGGCGAGGGCGTCCATCCTCTGGTTCAGTGACCGCTCGGGGGTCGTGGAGGTGTTTGTGGACGTCGTGCCGGTCGCCGTCACCATGGGCGGCGAGTCTACACACCAGCGGCCGGCGATGAACTCCCAAGCCGCGAATTCACCTGTACCTCGACCTGAGGTTGAGCTACGTCGAGGCTAGTGGATGGTCGGGGGGCGTGTTTGCAGGGGTTTTCAACGCTGCAGGCCCGCGACGATCCTCGTCGCGGCAGTCGGGTCGCGGAAGCTCTCGGTGCCGACCGCCACGAGCGTTGCTCCCACGTCCATCAGCTCACGGGCGTGGCTCGCGCGCTGCACGCCCCCCATGCCGACCACCGGAATGCGCACGCGCGCGGCCACGGCCGCGACCTGGGCGAGCGCGACGACCCGCACGGCCGGGCCGGAGAGACCCCCCGTGCGCCCGCCCAGCCAATGGTTGGGATGCCCCCCCGCCCCGCGGAGCGTGTCACCCCGCTGGAGCGGGTGCCCGGCGCGAGCGCCATCGCGCGCAGCGTGTTGATCAGCGAGATGGCGTCGGCTCCGCCCTCCTCGGCCGCCTGCCCGCAGGCGGCGACGTCGGCGGTGTTGGGCGTCAGCTTGACGATCAGCGGCTTGCCGGTGCGCGCGCGGACCTCCCGCACGACGTGCTCGAGCTGGCGGGGATCTGAACCGATGTCGAGCCCGGTGTTGACGTTCGGGCACGACACGTTCAGCTCGATTGCGGCGATCTCGGCGTGCGCGTCGCAGGCCTCGGCGAGGGCCCCGAGCTCCTCGGCGGTGGCGCCCATGATGTTCGTGATCAGCGGCACCGGGAGCTCGGCCAGCCGCGGGAGGTCCTCGCGCAGATAACCGTCGAGGCCCTTGTTGGGCAGGCCGATCGAGTTGACCAGCCCGGCGGGCGCCTCCCACAGCCGCGGCGGCGGATTGCCCTCGCGTGGCTGCAACGTGATCGTCTTGGACACGTACGCGGAGAACGGGAAGGCGTCGTGCAGCTGCTGCTCGCCGAAGACCCTGGCGGCGGCGATCGCGTCGAAGGTGCCGGAGCCGTTGACGATCGGGTGGGCGAGATGCAGCCCGCAGAACTCGACGCTGTCCTCGGCGCTCTCCGCGACGCTCACGCGGGTGCCCCGGCGTGCTCGTCGACCCGCTGCAGCTCGGCAGCGTCGATGACCGGGCCGTCGAGGCACACCCGCAGGTAGCCCCCGCCTCGCCTCGGCACCACGCAGCCGAAGCACGCCCCGAAGCCGCAGGCCATCCCGGCCTCCAGCGCCAGCTGGGCCGGCGTGGCGCTCTGCTCGCACATCGCCCTGACGCCCTCGAGCATCCCGGCCGGCCCGCACGCGTACACCACCGCGGAGGGGTCGCGGGCGATCTCCTCGGCGAGCAGGTCGGTCACCAGCCCGTGGTGGCCGACCGAGCCGTCGTCTGTGGCCACACGCGCGTCCCGCAACAGCGCCGCGCCCTCGGCGCGGGCGCCGTCGCGGAAGCCGAGCAGCACGGTCACCTCGCTCGCCCCCGGCGCCTCGCCGGCCGCGGGGGCCGCGTCGGCAAGCGTGTCCTGGAGGATGGCCAGCGGGGCGATGCCGACGCCGCCGCCGACGAGGATCGCCCGGCGCCCGGTCGGTGGTCCGAGGAAACCGCGCCCGAGCGGCCCCAGCGCCCACAGCCCATCGCCGGCCCGCAGCTCGCACAGCCGCCGCGTGCCCGGTCCGACGTCCTCGAGTAGGAAGTGCGCCTCTCCGCGCCTTTGACGGGCGATCGAGAACGCGCGCGGCACGTGCGGCCGGTCATCCTCCCCTCCCCCCAGCGATCGACCGCGGCGAGCATCGCGAACTGCCCCGGCTTTGGAATAGGAGCCCGCCCACCCGCGGGATCGGCGACGCGCAGCACGCGGTAGGCGCCGAGCTCGTCCATGCCCGTGACCGTCAGCAGGCGGCGGGCGAACGGTGCCTCGCTCACGCCACCCCGGCCCCATCGGGTCTGTCCGAGCTCTCGCCGGCGGGGACGCGGTGGACGCCGTGGAGCTCCTGCAGGCACAGCACCTCCGGGTCGCCGTCCCTGCGCGCCCGGGCGATCGCCCGGGCGGCGGAGCTGGCGGCCGCGAGCGTGGTCAGGCAGGGAATGGCGTGGCTGACCGCCGCGCGGCGGATCTCCCGGCCGTCCGCCCGGGCCCCGACCCCGGTGGGGGTGTTGACGACGAGGTCGACGTCCCCGCGCTCGATCCAGTCGACGACGTGGGGGGAGCCCTCGCCGATCTTGTTCAGGCGCCGGACGGGCACGCCCCGGCGCTCGATCGCCGCGGCGGTGCCGCTGGTGGCGAGAATCTGAAAGCCGCTGTCGTGGAGGACCTGGGCGACCGCGCACACGCCCACCTTGTCGGAGTCGGTGACCGTGAGGAAGGCGGCGCCCGCGCGCGGCAGCGGCACTCCGGCGGCGGCCTGGGCCTTGGCGAACGCGGTGGGGAAGTCGCGGGCGATGCCCATCACCTCGCCGGTCGAGCGCATCTCGGGGCCGAGCAGCGCGTCGGAGCCCTCGAAGCGGTCGAACGGCAGCACGGCCTCCTTGACACACACGTGATCGCCGAAGCCCATCCCCTGGCGCGCCTGCGGGAGACCGAGCGCGGCGATGCGCTCGCCGAGCATGATCCGGCAGGCGAGCTTGGCGAGGGGCAGCCCGACGGCCTTGGAGACGAACGGCACGGTTCGCGAGGCCCTCGGGTTGGCCTCGATCACGTACAGCTCGTCGGCGGCGACGGCGTACTGCACGTTGAGCAGCCCGACGACGCCGATGGCCAGGGCGATCTCGCGGGTGGCCGCACGGATCTGCTCGAGCATATCCCCGCCGAGCGAGTGTGGCGGCAGCACGCAGGCGCTGTCCCCCGAGTGCACCCCGGCCTCCTCGACGTGCTGCATGATCCCGCCGATCCACACCTCGCTGCCGTCGCACAGGGCGTCCACGTCGACCTCGGTGGCGTCCTCGAGGAAGCGGTCGAGGAAGATTGATGGAGAGCCCTCCGGGCTCCGTGGATGGGTCGCGTCGTGGCCCGCCCCCGCGCCGAGCACCTCGCGGCGCAGGTAGTCGGCGAGGCCGTCGTGGGCGTAGACGATCTCCATGGCCCGGCCGCCGAGCACGTAGGAGGGGCGGACGATCAGCGGGAAACCGACCATGTCGGCGCACTTGAGCGCCTCCTGCAGCGAGCCGGCGGTGGCATACGGCGGGGCCCTGTAGCCGAGACGGTCGAGCAGCGCGCCGAAGCGGGCACGGTCCTCGGCGAGGTCGATCGCGTCGACGCTCGTGCCGAGCAGGGGCACCCCCGCCTCGACCAGGCCGGCGGCGAGCTTCAGGGGCGTCTGCCCGCCGAACTGGACGATCACCCCCAACGGCCGCTCGACCTCCACCACGGCGAGGACGTCTTCGAGCGTGAGCGGCTCGAAGTACAGGCGGTCGGAGGTGTCGTAGTCGGTGGACACGGTCTCGGGGTTGCAGTTGACCATGACCGCGTCCCGGCCGGACTCGCGGACGGTCATGGCGGCGTGCACGCAGCAGTAGTCGAACTCGATCCCCTGGCCGATCCGGTTGGGCCCGGAGCCGAGGATGACCACCGACTCGCGCTCGCCGCGGCGGACCTCGCCGCGCACGAAGGGCGTCGAGCCGCTGCGATCGACGCCAAGATCCGCGCTCGCCTCGCGGCTCGGTTCGGAGTCGGCCGCCGCCCGCTCCCAGCCTGAGTAGTAGTAGGGCGTGCGGGCGGGGAACTCGGCGGCGCAGGTGTCGACCGAGCGGAACGAGCGCTCGCCGGCGAACGGCGCCCCGGGGTCGAGGGCGAGGTCGCGCAGCTCGACGAGGAACCAGCGGTCGATCCGCGTGCGCTCGTGCACCTCCTCCACCTCGACCCCGCGGCCGAGCAGCTCGAGCACGGTCTCGAAGCGCTCCGGCCCGGGCGTGAGCAGACGCTCCAGCAGCTCCTCCTCGGCGATCTCGCCCAGGCTGGCCGGCTTGTCGAGCTCGCGCGAGCGCAGCGCCTTGGCGAACGCCTGCTGGAAGGTCCGCCCGATGGCCATCGCCTCCCCCACGGACTTCATGTGGGTGGTCAGCGTGGAGTCGCTGCCGGGGAACTTCTCGAAGGCAAAGCGGGGCCACTTGACGACCACGTAGTCGATCGTCGGCTCGAAGCACGCGGGGGTGACCCCGGTGATGTCGTTGTCGATCTCATCGAGGCGGTAGCCGACGGCCAGCCGCGCGGCGATCTTGGCGATCGGGAAGCCGGTGGCCTTCGAGGCGAGCGCCGAGGAGCGCGACACGCGGGGGTTCATCTCGATCACGAGGATCTCCTCGGTGTGGGGATTGACGGCGAACTGGACGTTCGAGCCTCCGGTCTCCACGCCGACGGCGCGGATGACCGCGATGGCCTGGTCTCGCAGCTGCTGGTAGAGGCGGTCGGTGAGCGTCTGCTGGGGCGCCACCGTGACCGAGTCTCCCGTGTGGACGCCCATCGGGTCGACGTTCTCGATCGAGCAGACGATCACGACGTTGTCGGCGCCGTCGCGCATCACCTCCAGCTCGAACTCGCCCCAGCCGATGACCGACTCGTCGAGCAGCACCTGGCCGATCGGGGAGACCTCGAGGCCGTGGGCGACGATCCGCTCGAACTCCTCGGCCGTGCGCGCGATCCCGCCGCCGCGGCCGCCGAGGGTGAAGGCGGGGCGCACGACGCACGGCAGGCCCAGCTCAGGCAGCGCCGCACGCGCCTGGCGCAGACCGAGCTCGACGTCGACCCAGCCCGCACGACCCGTGCCGGCGGGTTCGGCTCCGACGCCGGCGACCCACCCGCTGGCGATGGCGCTCTTGGGCATCCGCAGCCCCGCCTGCTCCATCGCGGTGCGGAACTTCTCGCGGTCCTCGGCACAGGCGATGGCCTCGTAGTTGGCGCCGATCAGCTCGACCCCGAAGCGCTTCAGGGTGCCGTCGTCGTGCAGGGCCTTCGCCAGATTCAGGGCGGTCTGCCCGCCGAGCGTTCCGAGCAGCGCGTCGGGACGCTCGCGGGAGATCACCTGGGCCACCGGTCCGGGGAGCAGCGGCTCGATGTAGGTCGCGTCGGCGAACTCGGGGTCGGTCATGATGGTCGCGGGGTTGGAGTTGACGAGCACGACCTCGTAGCCCTCCTCGCGGAGCACCTTGCAGGCCTGCACGCCGGAGTAGTCGAACTCAGCGGCCTGCCCGATCACGATCGGCCCGGAGCCGAGGATCAGGATCTTGTGGATGTCGCTACGCCGCGGCAATGCGATCCAGGAAGCGGTCGAACAGGTACAGGCTGTCGTGGGGGCCGGGGCCGGCCTCGGGGTGGTACTGGACGGTGCCGCCGGGGACGTCGAGCAGCTCGAGGCCCTCGACGGTGCGGTCGTAGAGGTTGACGTGGGAGAGCGCGGCGGCGCCGAAGTCGGTCTCCCAGCGAACGGGCTCGTCGGCGTCGATCGTGCGCGCGCCGCCGGGCCCGAGCGCGGCGAAGCCGTGGTTCTGGGAGGTGATCTCCACGCGCCCGGTCTGCAGGTCGCGCACGGGGTGGTTGGCGCCGTGGTGGCCCAACGGCAGCTTGTAGGTCTCCAGGCCCACCGCGCGGCACAGCAGCTGGTGGCCGAGGCAGATGCCCCACACGGGCTTCTTGCCGACGATCTCGCGGACGGTCTCGACGATGTGCGAGAGCGCCGCCGGGTCGCCGGGGCCGTTTGAGAGGAACACCGCGTCGGGGTCCTCGGCGAGCAGCTCCTCGGCGGTCTGGGCGCACGGGTGCAGCGACACCCGCGCACCGCGGGCGATCAGCTCGCGGACCATCGAGGCCTTGATCCCCGTGTCGATGACCGCGATCCGGGGCCCGTCGCCGCTGCCGTGGCGGCTGACCTCGCGCGGGCTGACGAGGCCGGCGAGATCCTGTCCTGCCATTGGCGGCTCGGCGTCGATCAGCTCGCGGGCCTCGCTCTCGGACTGTCCGGCGTGGAACACGCCGCCGCGCATCGCCCCGGCCTCGCGGATGTGCATCACCAACGCCCGCGTGTCGACGCCGGTGATCGCCTGGACGCCGCAGTCGCCCAGCCAGTCCAGCCATCCGCGCTCGGCGCTCGGCGCGTCCTCGCGGTTGCACGCCTGGCGCATGATCGCGGCCCGCGCCCACGGGCGCTCGGACTCCATGGCGGTGGCGCTGACGCCGTAGTTGCCGATGTGGGGGTAGGTGAACGCGATCAGCTGGCCGGCGAAGGACGGGTCGGTCATCGACTCCTGGTACCCGGACATACCGGTCGTGAACACGACCTCGCCGACCGCGGGGCGGGCGGGATTCAATTCCCCGCACGCCTCACCGTCGAAGCGCGTGCCGTCCTCCAGCAACACGTAGGCGGTCGCGGCGGCCATCAGATTATGAGCTTCTGGACGGCCTTGAACTCCGGCGTGCCGGCCCGCTCGAGCAGCTCGAACAGCGCCGCCTCGACGGTGCCCACGACAGCGCCGGCGCGCTCCATGCGCTCGAGCCCCATCTGGCAGTCGAGCGGATGGCGCGAGCCGACGGCATCGGCGGGGACGTGGACCTCGAGGCCGTCGGCGAGCAGGTCGTGGACGGTCTGGGAGACGCACACGTGGGCCTCGATCCCGCAGACGATCACCTGCTCGGCCGAGTCGAGGTCGAAGCCATCGGCGCGGGCGGCCGAGAAGACGGTCTTCTCGATCCGCGGCTCATCCTCCAGGCCGACCTCCGGGACGGTGTGGCCGAGACCCTTGGGGTACTGCTCGCTGACCAGCGCGGGGACCTGCAGGATGCGGGCGCCCTGAAGGAGCTTGGCGCACGCGCGGGCGACCTCGGCGAAGGTGTCGTAGGAGCGAAACCCCTCCTGCACGTCGACGATCACCAGGGCGGCGCGATGGCGCTCGAGCAGGCTCATCGGGCGCCCACCATCGACAGCGTCCGGTCACGATGGGCGAGCGCGCCGGCGGCGAGCGTGAGCAGCACGCGCCCGCGGAGCGTGCGACCGGCGAAGCAGCAGTTCTCCGAGCGGCTCTCCCAGCCGTGCTCGCCGGCGATCCACTCGGCGTCGAGGTCCACGAGCGTCAGGTTGGCGGGCTCGCCGACTGCGATGGAGGGGGTCGGGAGACCGAACAACGCTGCCCCATCGGTCATCCTCAAAACGAGCACCGAGAGATCCAGCACGCCGGTGAGCACCAGGCCCGTGTGCAGCGCCGCGAAGGCGGTCTCCAGGCCGGTGGTGCCCATGGGGGCCTGCTCGAAGGGCACCTCCTTCTCGTCGCGGGCGTGCGGGGCGTGGTCGCTGGCGACGCAGTCCACGGTGCCGGCGCGCAGCCCCTCGATCAGCGCCCGGCGGTCGTCCTCGGTGGTCAGCGGCGGGTGCATCTTCATGCGCGTGTCCATCCCCCGGACGTCTGCGTCGGTGAGCAGCAGGTGGTGGGGGGTGACCTCGGCGCTGACCCGCCAGCCGCGGGCCTTGGCCTCGGCGACCGCGTCGAGAGAGGCGGCGCAGCTGAGGTGCTGGAAGTGCACACGGGCGTCCTCATAGCCGGCGAGGGCGGCGTCGCGGGCGACCATCGTGGACTCGGCGACCGTGGGAATGCCGGCGATCCCCAGCGCGGCGCTGACGGCCCCCTCGTGCATCGAGCCCCCGCGGGAGAGCGTCGGGTCCTCCTCGTGCAGCGCGAGCACGCCGCCGCACAGACGCTGGTACTGCAGGGCCTTGCGCAGCATCCCGGCGCTCTGGACGGGCTTGCCGTCGTCGGTGAACCCGAGCGCCCCCTCCTGGCGGAGCTCGGCCATCTCGGTCAGCTGCTCGCCACGTGAGCCGCGGGTGATCGCGGGCAGGAACCCGATCGAGATGCGCGCTTCGCGCGCGGCGGCGTCGCGCAGCGAGCGCAGCAGGGGAGCCGAGTCGAGCACGGGGTCGGTGTTGGGCATGGCGATCACCGCGCCGAAGCCTCCGGCGGCGGCCGCCCGGGTCCCGCTGTCGATGTCCTCCTTGTGCTCCTGGCCGGGCGTGCGCAGGTGGACGTGGGGGTCGACGAACGCCGGCAGCAGGACCAGGCGGCCGTGACCCTCCAGGACCTCCCGGTCCTCCCCGGCGTCGATCGTCCCGGGCTCGCCCAGACCGGCGATCTCCCCGGCGCGCACGAGCACGTCTCGCCGGGCATCCATCGGTGTCCGCGGGTCGAGCACCCGGACGTCGCTCAGCAGCAGCTCGGCGGGCGGGTGCGGGCCGCTGGTGAGCGGGTTGGCGAGGCTCATCCCAGCGGACCCCCGACCGCCGAGAGCGCCCGGGGCTCTCTGGCGCCGGCGAGCAGCTCGTAGAGAACGGCCATCCGCACCACCACCCCGGCCTCCACCTGGGCGGTGATGACCGCCTGGGGTGAGTCGACCACCTCTCCGGAGAGCTCCACCCCGCGGTTGACCGGCCCGGGGTGCATGAGCACCTGGTGGGGGCTCAGCCGCCGCCCGTTGATCTGATACCAGGCGGCGTACTCCCGCAGCGAGGGCACCCACATCTCGCTCATCCGCTCCCGCTGCATGCGCAGGGCGTACACGATGTCGGCGGACTCGAGCTCGTCGAGCGTGTACCGGACCTGGCAGCCGAGCTCCTCGATCCCACGCGGGATCAGCGTGGGCGGGCCGGCGACCGTGACCCTGGCGCCCATCCGCTGGAAGGCGATGACGTTCGAGCGGGCGACCCGCGAGTGGGCGACGTCGCCCACGATCCAGATCGACGCCCCGTCGATCCCGCCGAGGCGCTCGCGCAGCGTGTACACATCGAGCAGCGCCTGGGTGGGGTGCTCGTGCTTGCCGTCCCCCGCGTTCACGATCGCCGCGGTGCACCATTTGGAGACCAGCTCGGAGGCGCCCGCCCACGGTGTGCGCAGGACGATCGCGTCGGGCTTGTGGGCGCTGAGGGTGAGGACGGTGTCCTTCAGCGACTCCCCCTTCTCCACGCTCGACCCGCTGGCGGCGAAGTTGACGACGTCGGCGGACAGGCGCTTGGCGGCCAGCTCGAACGAGCTGCGGGTGCGGGTGGACGCCTCGTAGAACAGGTTCAGGACCATCCGCCCTCTCAGCGCGGGCACCTTCTTGATCTCCCGGTCTGACACCTCGGCAAAGCGCCCGGCCTGGGCGACGATCCGCTCGATCGCCGGACGGTCGAGATCCTCGATCGAGAGGAGGTGGTTCACGAGTTGGCCTCCCCAGCGTGCGTCCCTGGACGCGCAGGCCAAGCTGGTCCAGGACGCAGAGAGCGTGGCGTGCTTTGCACGCGAGCGACCGAGGACGCCGATCCAGCGCCGGCATGCGCGTCCAGGGCGATGGCGACCTCGTCGACGCCGTCCAGCTCGCGGACCCGGACGTGGACGTGCTCGGCCATGGAGGTCGGGAGGTTCTTGCCGACGTAGTCGGGGCGAATCGGCAGCTCGCGGTGGCCGCGGTCGACGAGCACCGCGAGCTGCACCCGCTCGGGGCGCCCGTAGGCGAACAGGGCCTCGATGGCCGCGCGGACGGTGCGCCCGGTGAACAGCACGTCGTCGACGATCACGACGGTCAGCCCGGTGACGTCGAAGTCGATGTGGGAGGCGTGCAGGACGGGGGCCTCGGGCCGCGTGGAGACGTCGTCGCGATAGAAGCCGATGTCGAGGTCGCCGAGCGGTACATGCGTGTCGAGCAGCTCCTCGAGCATGGCGTGAAGGCGCTGGGCGAGGAACGCGCCGCGACGGTGGATCCCCACGAGGGCCGGTGCGGGATAGCCGGCGGACTCGGCGGGCGGCGGGATGCTCTCGAGAACCTCATGCGCTATGCGCGTGAGCGCCCGCCCGACTTCGTCCTCGTGGAGGACGACCTTCTCGTTGGCTTCCATCGTTTCCTTCCTGGCCTCGCGGGACCGGGTTAAAGGAGCACGGGGAAATGTATCAGGGGGATGCGACGGGCTCGGGCTGCGCGCCGGCCTCGGGCGCCGCGCCGGGCGTCGCTTCGGCGGCGCGCTCGCGCGCCTGGCGCTCCGACCAGCGCACGAGCGTCGCCCGGCCCCGCTCGGGGAAGGGCACCTCGATCGTGTCGAAGTCGCGCGGGGCCTCGGTGGCGGCGAACACCGCCCGGGCCTCGTCCCGCAACTGCCCGCCGGCGTACCGGCTGGACACATGGGTGAGGGCGAGCAGCCGGACCTCGGCGTCGCGCGCCAGCTCGGCGGCCTGCCGGGCGGTGCTGTGGGAGGTCTGTCGCGCCCGCTCGGCCTCTTCCTCTGCGAACGTGGCCTCGTGGACGAGCAGGTCGGCCTGGTGGGCGGCGACGGCGAGCGCCTCGCACGGCGCGGTGTCACCGGAGAGCACGATCTTGCGTCCCTCCCGCTGGTGGCCCATGACCTGCTCGGGGGTGACCCCGGCGACGGTCTCTCCGCGCTGCAGGCGGCCAAAGTCCGGCCCGGGGGGCACGCCCAGCTCCTCGGCGAGGCGGGCGTCGAGATGCCCGGGTCGCGGCTCCTCCACGAGCGCGTAGCCCAGGCAGGCGTCCCCTTTGTGGCGCACCGGGATCGCGCCGATCAGATAGCCCTCGCGCTCGACCGTCTCGGCGGGCTGCAGCTCGACGACGCTCAGGCGGTAGGGCAGGCGGCCGTAGACGATCCGCATCACCCCCATCAGCTCGCCGAGGCCCCGGGGCCCGTAGACGGTGAGCGGCTCGGAGCGCTCGCGGAGGGCGAACGACTTCAACATCCCGGGGAGCCCCAGCCAGTGGTCGGCGTGGAAGTGGGTGACGAACACGCAGTCCAGGTCGAGCAGCCCGACCGAGCGCAGCAGCTGGCGCTGGGTGCCTTCGCCGCAGTCGAACAGCAGCCGGTCGCCCCCCCGCCGGACGAGCACCGCGGGCAGCCCGCGGCGGGCGCTGGGCACCGACCCGGCGGTGCCGGCGAAGAACAGCGACAGATCCATGGTGGCTACGGTAGCGGCGGCAACCCGATGCGGCCCAGACGGGCAGTCTCCTCGCGCTAAGCTCCGAGGCCCGGATGCCGTCAGTGAGGCGTCGTCTGCGCCCGTAGCTCAGTGGATAGAGCGCCCGCCTCCGGAGCGGGAGGTCGCAAGTTCGAATCTTGCCGGGCGCGTAGCGAGGATGCCCATGGTGGAGCGAGTCGGTCGCTTTCTCGACCTGGTCGGCGACATTCCGTCGCGACTTCGAGCGTTCGTTGCGCCGCCATCGAAACGCGTTCAGTGGTCCACCCGTGTCCGGCCGGGAGGACCCAAAGTTGCTGGATTCATTCCAGGTGGCGCCGACCTACGCGGGCAGCAGCTCGTCGAGCGACTTCGGCTCGAAGTAGCTGGAGTGCGTGAGCTTGATCGTCTCCAGCGAATCAGCACTGAGCAGCACCACATCGAGATCACGACGCCCACGCGCCCTCTGCTCGGCATCCTGGTAGGCGTCCTGCGCAGCCTCGTAGTCCGTACCGAACTCGACAACGGTCGTCTCGTGGCGCGCTACGTCGCGCGTCACGAGGAAGTGCTTGATGTCGTCGTCTGGGCTCATCTAGATCATGCCGGGGGGGGTGTGCGCATCGTCAATGATGGCAGGCCCCTCAAGCCCTCGCGCAGCTCGTCGGGCGAAAGCTCACCGCTGTCGAAGCGAGCGATCAGCTCGCCCATCGCCACGAAGATACTGTCGAGATGCTCATTGCCTGCACCAAACTTGAGGTCCAGACCAACCTGCCTCCCGGTCTCCTCCACCTGGTTTGCCCACACGTCCTGACCGATCGTTCGGAGCTGAACCTCAATCGGCAACCCCATACGCCTCACGATCAGGTGCAGCGCCCGATAGCCGCTGCTCTTGGGTTCAGCGATGTAGTCCCGCTCCCTGATGATCACCCACGACTTCAGCAGCCGGCGCCTGACGACGTAAACGTGCCGCAGGTTCGGGAGCACCGCGCGAACGCCGGCGACATCCTGCATCTGGGTAACGTCGCCCCGCTCACGGCCGAGCTTCCCAATCAACGTGTCGAGCCGCTTCAAGCGCTGCGTGACCTCGATACGGCCCTGCACGCGCGCATCGCCGCGGTCCACGTGGTAGCGAAGGTTCGCGGCGACCGCGGATAGCGGGCGGGCGTGCAGGCTGCGCCACCACGTCAGAGCCTCCCAAGCCTCGTCCAGCTTCCCTTCATCGGACTCCGCAACGGCACGGTCGGCGCCATCTTGATCCATCCGCTCGCGGAGATCGAACAGCAGCACGCCAGCGCGGTTGACCTGGCCCTTCGTGAACCGCGCCACCGTCGAGAAAGACGCTGAGCGATGAGCCACCACAGCAACGTACGCGGCCGCTCAGCGCCCGAGGCGCGACAGCGCCACCGCCGCAACCCAGTTCGTGTCCTCCAGACTCTCCCACTCCGGCGGCAGCGGCAACATTGGATACATCTCGTTGCGCACCTCATCCTGGGCGCCCGGATCGATCAAGAGCCGACCGTACGTCGTCTCAGCGCGTATACGACCGCCCCTTATCCAGCGATGCACCGTCCCCGGAGTCCTCCCCACCCGCTGAGGCGCTTCGGCAACCGTGAGCATTGGTCGATCCTACGCGTGCGCCCCGACGAAGCTGCTCGGCGCGAGCCGCTCAGAGCCGCGTCCCTCTCACGCCTCCGGAGCGGGATGGGATTCTGATCGCACTCGGGCTCGTCTTCTGGCTGCTTGGCGTCCATCTCGGTGTTGGGCTCGGCGTGCTGCTCACCGAGGCAGTGTTTCTCGCGACGCTGACACCGCTCTGGCGCCGGGGCGTTCTCGGTGCGCGGGATCTCGGCCTGCGTCTCGTGCCCGGTGCACGCGCCACCGCACTGGCGTTCCTAGGCCTGTTCGCTTACGGCTGGTGCAACGTGCTCTTGCGTCGAGCGCTGCACCCGGCGCCAATTAGCAGCAACTTTGCGAACATCTCGCATCACACCACGATCGCGATCCTGCTCGCGGGCTTCGTGGCGTGCGTGGGCGCTCCCGTCGCCGAGGAGATCTTCTTCCGCGGTTTCCTCTACCGGAGCCTGCGCAATCGGCTGAAGATCCTCCCGGCGTGTCTGATCGTCGCCGTGCTGTTCGCTCTGGTCCACACCCAGTATCCACTCTCCGGGAAACTGATAGTCGGCTGTTTCGGTGTGATCACCTGTCTGCTCTACGAGCGCACGGGATCGTTGCTTCCCGGGATCGCGATCCACTCGTTCGTGGACGGGAGTGGTTTCGAGCGTGTGCTTACGGGCAACGCCTCAGTCGTCGTAGCGGTGTACTTCCTGCTCGCCGTGATCCTCCTCGCGCGGCCGCCGGCCCGAGGACTCGGACGCCTGCTGACCGGCAGGCCGGTCTTCCGCGAGTACCCGTCCCACGCGACGATCAGCGAACCGGCCAGAACGCCACCGCGCTTAGCGACCAGCAGCGCGTGCCCCGCCATACCCAAGCAGCGAGTAGCTCTCGAGCGCCGTGTTCACGGCGCCCTCGGCGTTCGCGACCTGTGCTTGGGCGGTGTCATACCCCGCCCCACCCGGGCCGGTGGCACCGGCGAGCGCCCGGTATGCACCGGCTGCCCGCAGGATCGCTTCGCTCAGCGCGGTCTGGGCACCGCCAACGGCCGGCGGCGCTTCGAGCGCCCGCAAGGACGCGGCAGCGACGGCAAAACGTCCCGCGAGCGCCGTGGCGAGCCTCGCCACGGCGGCGGGCGCCCTGGGCACGTGCATCTGCGCCCGCAACCTCACGCGCTGCCTGTTCAGAGCACCGACCAGCGCGTCGAGCCGGCTTGCATACGCGCCGACCGGGCTGATGTTGCTCTGTGCTTGGCCGCCCGGGTTGAGCTGAGCGACGATCTGCTCGCACTCCTGCAGGTACGTTGAGAGCTCGGTTGCCGCGTAGCAGGCCACAGCCGTCGGCTCTTCCCCGGTGTTGGGGATCACATAGAGCGCGAGCGCCCGATCGTACCCCGGCAGATGCAGATCGCTGTATCGGTACGCCTGGACATTGGCGAGGGCCACGACTTCGCTGCGGGGAAGGCCGCGCAGAACGGCCAGCAACGCCGCGGGCAGAGGGTCGCCGGAGCCGGCGGTGAGCTGTCCGCTGACCAGGCCCGCCCGGGTGGCGTTGCCACCCGGGGCAAGCAGCACGAGCGGACGCCCGAGGGCCAGGCCGGGGATGCCGGGGGCAGTGGCAACCGGTTGCCAGCTGGAGGGATATTCGAGCAGGATGCCCGCCCCGGAGGCGATCCGCGTCTTCTCGCCGGACGCGGACGCGGGCAGGGTGGGCGCGCGATGGACGCCGAGGAGGTAGCCGGCGATCGCGACGACCGCGACGACGAGGATCACGTTCGCGGGCAGGCCCCGGGTCACCCTGAGCATCGACTCAGCCCGAGCTGTCAAACGAGACACTGCCGCCCGATCCAGGCGCCGCGGGCCCCTTGCCTGCTCCGGAGGGCGAGCTGCCGCTGCCTGGAGGCGCGGAGGGCGAGCCGCCGTCGGCTGGAGGCGCGGGAGGCGAGCTCCCGTGCGGGGCAACCGCCGGCGCTGCGGGTGCCGTGGATTGCGAGGAGGTCGACGGCGGGGCGGCTGCCGGGAGTGTCTGGATGCGAACGTGGCGCCTGCCCACCGCGGGAGCGAGCCTGCGCACGGGCGCGGTCATCTCGATCGGGGGGGCGCCGCTCAGACGGGCCGAGATCGCGGCGCCGGCCGCAGCGACCGGAACGCTCCTTGGCGCTGCTTCACGCGGTGGGCTCACCGGGCGCGTCGCGCGCCCGGCCGCGAAGGCGCCCGCGAAAACCGCCGCACACAGCGCCAACGCCACGAGCAGGGCGCGGATGTCCATGCCCGCGGCTTCCCAGCCCGCGTGATGAGCTCGGCGCCGCGTGATGCGAACAGTGCTCATGTGGACGGGCAGGCGATCGGGGTGATCCCGTCTGCGCTCAGACAGGTGTCCGTTCGCGCGGGCAGCCTTCCGTGGCGGACGACGAAATGCGTGTACTTGCCTATCTTTCCCGGCTCCGTCACCCTGATTTCGAGAATCGCACCAGCCCGCAGCGCGCGCTCGAATCGCCGAAAGTTGATAACCACCGCCCCCGCCTTGCCGCTCGTCCTGCCGGCGACCGCGACGACGTCCTGTGACCTGCCGGTGGGGCATCCGGGGCCATGGCAGGTCACGCTCGCCGTCGCCCCTACAGGCGCCTGTACGGTGAGGAGGCTGACTTTCGCTCCCGAGGCGTTCTCGGTGCCCGCGATTCGTACGACCGGGAAGGGCTGCATCAGGATCGGCTGGGGGGCGCTCACCGTGATTGTCTCCGCGACCATGCTCGCGAGGCCGTCGGCGTCGGTGACCCCCAGGTGCACCACGTGCGCTCCGGGACTGGAGAAGGAGGTGTTGAACACGGGCCCGCCCGCCGCGAAGATCCCCGCACCGGTCGGATCCCAGGCGAAGCCGGTGATGGGACTGCTGCCGGCGGTCGCCGTCGAGGCCAGCGAGACGGCTTCGCCGGTGCGTGGAGCCGCCGGGAACCACTGAAAGGACGCCACCGGCGGCACCGGCGGGGACGGCGCCGGCGCGCTCGCCGCCGGTGCGGTGACCGCAGGGGTCCCCGGCGCACTGGGCGCGACGAGCGCGGGGGCTCTGATCGTGAAGCTCACCGGGGCGCTGAAGCCGGTGTTGCCCACGTCATCGTCCTGTTCTGCCCGAGCGGTGTAGGTGCCCGGGCTCAGCCCTCCAAACGCCGCCGACCAGCTCCCGCGCACGGCCCGCACCGTGATCTGCTCGAGCGGGGCGTGCCCGCTCGACGTGGCCCCCGCGAACAGCTGGATCGTGATCGCGGGCAGATCGCCTTCGGCGGTTGCCGCGGATCCGCTGATCGTCTCCGATTCGCCCGACGTGGAGCTTCCGTCGTCTGTCGAGCTGAGCGTCGGCTGCGGCGCGGTCCCGTCGACGGTGAACGTCGACGGCGCGCTCACGCCGGCCTGGCCGAAGGGGTCGGAGGTCCCCTGTTCGGCCTGCACGGTGTAGGTGCCGTCCGCCAGATCCACCGGGCCGACCGACCAGCCGGAGCCGCTGACGGCGCTTTCCAGACGCTGCACCGGCGTCCCGGAGACCGAGGTCCCGGCGTAGATGTCGAGGATGACCGACGTGCTGTCTTCCGGTGCGCTCGAGGCGCTTCCGGCGAAGCTTGGCGTCGGTCCCGTGAACGCCCCGCCTGGGCGCATCACCAACCCGGAGGTTGCGAGCGTCACCACGGGGCCGCTCGTTGCGATCGTGAACGTCGCCGTGCTCGTGGCTATGTTGCCGGCATCGTCAGCCTGTTCGGCCCGGGCCGTGTAGACGCCGTCGAGGAGTGCCGGACCTCTGGCGTCGGTGCTCCACAGGCCCTCATCAGGGGTCAGATCGACGGTCTGGAGAGGAGCCCCGGATGCCGAGGCGCCCGCGTAGATCTTCACCATGACCAGGGAGCGATCTCCATCCGCCTGACCGGCGAGCCCGCTGAACGTCGGTACAGCGGCATTCACGACCGCGCCGTTTGCCGGCGATTGCATGACCAGCGCGGGCGGGGTCGTGTCGACGGTGAACGTGGCCGGGGCGCTGGTGGCCGTGTTGCCGGCTTCATCGCTCTGGGACGCCTGGGCGGTGTAGGTGCCATCGCTCAGATGCGGCGCGGTATACGACCACTTTCCCCCGCTCGGGATCACTGCTTGCGAAGCGGCGATACTGCCGCCGACGGATCCACCGCGATAGATCGTCACGAAGACCAGCGGCTCGTCGCCGGCGGCCGTGCCCGCGTTACCGGTCAGCGTCGGCGCCGGAGCGTCGACCCAAGCCGGCGGCGCGTTCAGCGACACCGCGGGCGGAGTCGTGTCGATGATGAAAGTGACGGGGGAGCTCGTGCCGGTTTCCAATTCGCCGTCGGGCTGCACCGCCACAGCCGTGTACTCGCCGGGCGCGAGCGGCGAGGCAGGTACGGCGGACCAGGTGCCTTCAAGCGGGACAGGCAGCGCGGTCGGGGCTTGCACCGGGGAGCCGGTCGCGGTCGCCCCCGCGTATATATCGAGCGTGATCTGGTCGAGCGTGTCGTCGGTCGTCCCGCTGAAGGCGGGCGTCTGGTCGTTGGTCGAGCTACCTGTGAGAGGAGCGTCGATCGCAACGTTCGGCCGCGCGGCCATCGCGGTCCCCGCGGGTGCGAGGACGAGCATGACGGCTGCCGCGAACCCGGCGATAGCCGCTCGCGTAACGTGCTTCCCGGCCGTCATCGAAACGCCACTCCAAACCATGTCGTGCTCCGTGCCCAGACCCGCTGGGCCAAGGAGGGCGCCTCGGCGCAGCTTCGCCCCACCCCGGCCGCCGGGCAATGATACGGAGATCTGGGTAGAGCTGGGTAGAGATCGTCAGCTTCAGTGCCCGGCCGACACCGCTGACAGACGGCGAAACGGCCGGCGCGGACGATGGAGCACGCTATATCTCCAGGTAGCGCAGCATCACTCGGCCGAGCACGATCACATCGCCGTTGTGCAGGTCGGCCTGGAAGACACGCCGACCGTTGACGAACGTCCCGTTGGAGCTGCGGTCATCGAGTATCCGCGCGCCGGTTGCCCGCGGCACGAGGATCGCGTGGCGCCTCGAGACGGAACTCTCGTCGAGATGCAGCTCCGCGGAGATCCCACGGCCGATGTGCAGGGCATCCTTGCCCAGGGGGATCAGCAGGGTCCGATCGGGTCCCTCGACCTCGATGTAGCGGCCGGGATCGCCGGGGCTGACCGGCCTGGCCTGGTGGCGGACGCGCTCGTCCAGGCAGGCGATCGGGTCGAATCGCTCGGTGGTCCCATCGACGGCGGCGGAGCGGATCAGTGTGGATGAGGGCATACGAGGAGGATGCCCGATGCTACTGAGTTCAACCTCAAGCCTACCTAAGAAATAGCGAAAGCGCGAACCGCTCAGCCGGTACGAGGCGCTCGCGGGCCCTTGTTTCGGGCCATCCGCTTGGTGCTCCACCAGCCCCAGCCCCCGACGGCCACGACCGGGACGACGTAGAGCATCGATATGTACCAGTGCATCAGGCAGGCAAGCACCATGGCTGGGCAATCTACCACCTGCTCACCACGCCTCCTTCGTCACCACGCCTCCTTCGCAGCGCCGCCCGGACGGCCAGAGGCGGCCCCGCCACCGCCGACGTAGGACGCCCGTGCCCGGCGCCTGCGCACGAACAGCACGAGCGCGAGCCCTCCCACGAGGATGACCACGCCCAGCACTATCACCGCCACCGGGGCCTTCGAGCTCTCGGGCGTCCACAACAGCCGCCCTTCGATCGTGCCCATGCGCGCGCCGACCGCGATCGGCACCTTCCAGTCGAAGACGAGCGTCAGCTTGCTCTTGTTCTTGACCTGGGGTGGCGTCACCGGGGACATCCAGTGGATGCGGTGGTCGTGCCATTCGAACTGCCCCGTGCGGTCGACCACTTCCCATCGCGGCGGTGCGCTCGGGTCGGCGATGGCCGGGACGGTCACGTCGCCGTAGAAGTTCGTGTTGAGATATGTCGCCGGCGAGCGGACGTTCTGCTCGGCCGTGCCGTTGGCCCGGACGCGCGCGTAGGGCTCCCCCTGGTAGCCGTAGATCGTGACCGTCCGGCCGGTGTGGTTGGTGAGGAGCATGCGGTCGGCGAACTCGAGCACCTGCAGGCTGAGCCCGCGAACGCGCGGTGTCACGGACGTGATTTCCGAGCGGTAGTGGTAGCTGCCGCCCTGGTCGTCGATCGGGTTGGCACTCTCGGTGCCGCTGAGCGGGGCCGCCGCGGCGCTCGCGCCTGCGAGCAGCGACTGTCCGAGGAAGACGGCCCCAAGCAGGGCGAGGGTCAGGCGGCGGAGCACGCCTTTGCAACCGTAGCGCAGACCATCGCCGCCCATCTCAGGTGCCCACCGAGGAGAGCAGCCACAGCCCGAAGCTCGTGAACGCGACCATCACCGCGAGCATCCAGTACTGGCTGCGCACGGCCTCTTCGGGGTCCTTGTACAGGACCAGGGCGCGGTCATGGGCAAGCACCAGACCGCCGACGTGCCCGCAGAGCAGAGCGGCGACCTGCACGTACCAGATGCCGGCGTAGGAGATCACGTGGTAGTCGATCTGGTAGTCGCTCGTGCCGAGGATGTTCGCGCCGTTGCCGAGCGGATCGGAGAGCAGGTAGACCATCGCCTGGCCCTGCCACAGCAGCAGCGAGAAGTAATGGGCGAGGACGTACGCGAAGCCGATCGGCACGAGCGTATGCGCGAACTTGCGCGTGAGGGTGTCGCGGTCGTAGCGTGGACTGATGCTGTGGACGCCGTATATCCCGACCCGGTAGACGGCTGCGATCAGCAGGATGCAGAGCACCAGGCCGACCGAGTAGGCGAGCTCCTGCGCCGCGGTCCCCCCGAAGCCCGCATCGGCGAACACGCTCTGCAGGCTCGGCTCGTTGTTGCGCCAGATGCCCCCGTTGCTGAAGCCGTCGAATGTCGTCGTGCCGATAAGCGTGCAGATCAGGGTGACCGTGCCGGAACCGATCCGCAGGCTCGTCACCCCGCTCAACGGCCGTCTCAGATAGAGCGCGCCGTCCTCCCCGCGCACCAGCGGGGAGAGCTTGGAGAGCAGCTTGAAGTAGACGCCGAACCCGTCCGCCCGGCTCCCCCACTCCTCCACGCCGAACAGCGCCATCCCGGCGAGCATCACGAGGAAGTAGCCCAGCGACAGCGCCGCGAGCGTCGCGGGGCGGTCTCGTTCGACGTACACCAGCTCCAGCCAGGCGAACCCGACGATCCCGGCGACCGCCGGCCACATCCCCAGCCACTCGGGGTAGCGCAGCGGCGGCTCGCTCGAGCCGCGCCGCCGCAGCATACGCACGAGCCCACCGAGCGCCCGCGCGCAGGCGCGCCATGGGTTCAGCGCGGCGAACACGTCGCCGAAGAGCACGCTCGCGACGGGCGTGCCCACCCAGAAGATCACGTAGATGAACGTCACGGAGAAGTTCGCCTGCGGGACCTGCGCTCCGGCGAACCCGCTGTAGATGACCAGCGCGAACAGCCCCACGCCGATCAGGCTCGCCAGCCACGACAGCGGCCGGCGGCCAGGCCAGCAGCCTGCGCATGTGCGGCTCCTGCAGCTGCGGCCGGGTCCACATCGTCGAGAGCGCGACGAACGAGACGACGAGCACGATCGCCGCCGCCCAGCTGAACAGCCACACGGGGATCGGCAGGTCGGCCTTGCCGACGATCCCATGCGCCTGGGCGCTCGCCGGGAGAACCAGTGCCCAGACCCCCAGGCCGCCGAGCAGCGGCGCCAACATGCGGCGGGTCGGGGCTCTCATGCCCGCGGGAGTCTATGGAAGCCGCCCGTTTCGCACTCGCCGATCGCGGCTGTCTGGGCGTACCCTGCATGTCGATGCCCGCGCCGCCGCTCGCCGTCTCCACCGACGCCTCGGCCGCTCTGCAGCTCGGGCCGCTGGCGATCCTCGGCCTGCTCTACGCCCGGCGCGTGCGCACGCTGGCCGATCGACGGGCATCCGGTGCCCGGCTGGCGGCAGGCGTGCTTCTACTGCGGGCTTCGTGGTGATCGGCGCCGCGCTCACCTCGCTCGGCGCCGCCAGCCAGGAACTGCTGTTCGCGCACATGATCGAGCACCTGCTGCTCGGCGACATCGCCGCGCTGCTGATCGTGCTCGGGCTCACCGGCCCGCTGCTCGCGCCGATCCTGCGCATCCGGCTCGTTCGACCGCCTGCGCGCGCTCTCGCACCCGCCGTGGCCTTCCCGCTGTGGGCGGTCGACCTGTACGTCTGGCACCTGCCCGTGCTCTACCAGGCGGCGCTGCGCCACTCGGGCGTGCACGCGCTCGAGCACGCGATGTTCCTGGGCTTCGGGCATCAACATGTGGATGTGCCTGTTCGGCCCGCTGCCGACGCCCGAGCTGGTTCGGCAACCTCGGCAAGCTCGTCTACATCGTCGCCGTGCGCCTGGCCGGCACCGTGCTCGGCAACATCTTCCTGTGGTCGGGCACCGTCTTCTACCCCTACTACCTCCACGGCGACGCGCGCTTTCACATCTCGCCGCTCGCCGACCAGAACATCGCCGGCGCGATCATGATGGTCGAGGAGTCGATCCTCACGCTCGGCCTGTTCTGCTGGCTGTTCCTGCGCGCCGCCCGCGAGGGCGAGGAGCGCCAGGAGCTGCTCGACTTCGCCCACGCCCAGGGCCTCGAGCTGACCGAGGCCCGCGCCGCGCGCGCGGTCGCCGCGGGCCGCGGCGCAGAGCTGCGCAGGCGCCTGCAGGAGCGGCGCCGGCACCCCCGGGCCGGCGGTGAGCGCTACCCTGGGCCGATGTGCGTCGGCTGCGCGATGACCGCCGCCTCGGCTGCAACGGGCTTCAGGACGTGGCTGCAGAGCCACCACTTCGGCTGGCTGACCCCGCGCCGGATGCGCTCGCTGACGATCGCCGCGATGTGCGCCGCCGGCCTCGTCTCGACGATCGGCTTCAGCGGCTCGACGCCAGCAACCGCCCACACCGCCTCGGCGGCGCAGCACGCCACGCGCGCGCCGGTAGGGCGCCGGCCTACGACGTCCTAGCCCGCCGGCGACGGCGGGCAGGATCGTCAGCTCGGCGCCGTCGGCCACGGGCGTCGCCAGGCCGTCGAGGAAGCGGATGTCTTCGCCGGCCAGGTAGACGTTGACGAAGCGCCGCAGCGAGCCGTCGTCGTCGGAGATCCGCGCGCGCAGCTCCTCGTAGCGCTCGAACAGCCCGTCGAGCACCTCCTGCACGGTCGCGCCGTCGACCTCGGCCTCGGCCTCGCCGCCGGCGGCCGCGCGCAGCTGCGTGGGGATCTTCACGACGACGCTCATCAGGCGGTCACCGTCGCTCGGCACGCCTCGCCTCGAACGACTCGACGGTCGGCTCGATCGTGTGCGTCTCGAACGTGCCGCGCACCGCGTCGAGCGTCTTCAGGCCCTCGCCGGTGATCACGAGCACGACGCGCTCGTCCGGGTCGATGTCGCCGCGCTCGGCGAGCTTGGCGAGCACCGCCGTGGTGACGCCGCCCGGCGGTCTCGGTGAAGATGCCGGTCGTCTGGGCCAGCAGCGCGATGCCCGCCCGGATCTCCTCGTCGCTGACCGCGTCGACCGAGCCGCCGGTGCGGCGGGCGAGATCGAGCGCGTAGGGGCCGTCGGCGGGGTTGCCGATCGCCAGCGACTTGGCGATCGTGTTCGGCTTGACCGGCCGGCAGACGTCGTGGCCGTGCGGCGAACGCGCTCGCCACCGGCGAGCAGCCCTCGGCCTGGGCGCCGTTCATCCGCGGCAGCGCGTCGCCGCTCGAGCAGCCCGAGCTCGCGTCCACTCCTCGAAGCCCCTGGCGATCTTCGTGAACAGCGAGCCCGAGGCGATCGGCACGACGCAGCGGTCGGGCAGCTCCCAGCCGAGCTGCTCGGCGATCTCGAACGCGAGCGTCTTTGAGCCCTCGGCGTAGTAGGGGCGCAGGTTGATGTTCACGAACGCCCAGTCGCGCTCGGCGCACAGCTCGGTGCACAGCCGGTTGACGTCGTCGTAGCTGCCCTTGACGCCCACGAGGTTGGTCCCGTAGACGCCGGTCGCGAGGATCTTCTGCTCCTCGAGGTCGGCGGGGATGAAGACGTAGGAGTCCAGGCCCAGCGCCGCGCCGTGGGCGGCCACGGAGTTGGCGAGGTTGCCCGTCGAGGCGCAGGCGATCGTCTCGAAGCCCAGCTCGCGCGCCCGCGTCGACGGCGACCGACACGACGCGGTCCTTGAACGAGTGGGTCGGGTTGGCGGCGTCGTTCTTGACCCACACCTCGCGCAGGCCGAGCCGCTCGGCGAGCCTGTCGGCGCGGATCAGCGGCGTGCAGCCCGCCGGCAGGCCCACGCGCGAGGCCAGCCGGCCGGACGGGCCCGGAGGGCCGCCCGCGAGCGGCAGGAAGTCGGCGTAGCGCCAGATGTTCTGCGGGCCGCCCTGGATCCGGCGGCGCAGCTCGCCGACGTCGCAGCTCCAGACGGCTGTGGTCGTAGGCGACCTCCAGCGGGCCGAAGCACCGCTCGCACACGTACAGCGCCTCGAGCGGGTACTCGGTCTTGCACTCCTTGCACTCCAGATGACTGACAGCCATTAGGGCTCCCTTCGCTCTAGTCTTCGCCGTGTCACCGGTGTGGCGAAGAGCACGAAGGCCCGCCACACATCTCTCTGGAATTGGCACCTTCCCGCTGTGACGTTGCGGTGGTTGCCGGGGTTTCGTAGGGCCAGTCCCTCCACCCCTCTGGATGTGTCCAGCTATGTCGTTGCGGCAGTCTAGCAACGTTATCGGCCGAATCGTCGAGCGCGACGTGAGCCGCGGACTGAACGTCCGTGCTGGTAACGCGGCCGCGCCGTGCGGTGTAGGCCATGGCGGTGAGCACCTCAACGCGCGAGCAGCGACGAGCGAAGCCGAGCAGGCGCGCGAGCCGTTCCGCTTCGCCTCCCCCGGGAACCAGGCGGCGCATGCTGATCATCGTCAACCCCTACGCCACGCACCGTCTCCGACCGCCTGCGCCACCTCGTCGTCTACGCGCTCCAGGGCCGCTTCGAGGTCGACGCCGTCGACACCGAGGCCCGCGGTCACGCCACCGAGCTGTGCCGCGAGGCCGCGCACGAGGGCTATGACGTCGTCGTCGCCTTCGGCGGCGACGGCACCGTCAACGAAGCCGCCAACGGCCTGCTCGGCTCCCCCACGCCGCTGTGCTGCCTGCCCGGCGGCTCGGCGAACGTCTTCGGCAAGATGCTCGGCATCCCCGGCGACGTGGTCGACGCCACCGAGCACCTGCTGGCGATGGCCGACGACTGGCGCCCGCGCAGGGTCGACCTCGGCGTCGTCAACGGGCGCTGCTTCACCTTCGCCTCGGGCCTCGGCCTCGACGCCAGCGTGGTCGAGCGCGTCGACGCCAACCCCCGCCTGAAGGCCCGCCTCGGCGCCTACTTCTTCACCTGGGTGGCCGTCACGCACGTTCCTGCGCCGCTACCTGCTCACGCCCGCCGCGGCTGGAGGTGCGACGCCGGCGGCAGGACGCTCGACGGGCGTCACCGCGATCGTCCAGAACGGCTCGCCCTTCACCTACTTCCAGGACCGCCCGATCGAGATCGCCGACGGCGCCGCGCTCGACTCCGGCAGCGCTCGCCGGCGGCGTGCTGCACCGCGCGACGCCGCTGTCGATGCCGTTCGATCGCCTGGCGCGCGTTCTCCCGCCGCGCGCGCGTCGCCGGCCACCGCCAGGTGACCGGCCTCGCCGGACCTGCGCGAGCTGACCGTGCGCAGCGCCGACGGGCGCCCGCTGCCGCTGCAGGTCGACGGCGACTACCTCGGCGAGGTCACCGAGGCGCGCTACTCGATCCTGCCCGGACGCGCTGACGTCGTCTGCCTGAGCTGGGCCTCCACGCCGGCCTCCCAGTGCCTTCTTCCCGGTCGGGGTCAGGCGGCGGCGCCCGGCGTGACGCGGTAGGCGTCGAACACCGAGTCGATGTTGCGCAGGCGCGTGATCGCGCCCTTCAGCGTGTGCGTGTCGGCGACCTCGACGACGAAGCGGTTCTTGACCATCGGCGGCATCGACAGGCAGCGCGCTTCGAGGATGTTCGCGCCGGACTCCGAGAACGCGCGCGAGAGGTCCTCGAGCAGGCGGTGGCGATCCCACGCGTCGATCTGGATCTCGACGACGAAGCCGGTCGACTGGTCGCCTTCCCAGGCGACGTTGGTGAAGCGCTCGGGGTTCTTGCGCAGCAGCGCCGCGTTGGGGCAGTCCTCGCGGTGGATCGTGATGCCGCGCCCGAGCGAGATGTAGCCGACGATCTCATCGCCGGGCACCGGCCGGCAGCACTTGGCCAGGCGCAGCATCACGTCCTCGACGCCCTCGACCCTGATCCCGTACTGGCCCGAGGACTTGGTCGGGCGCCGCCGCGGGCGCCCGACGCGCAGCAGGTCCGCGGCGGTGTCCTCGCCGTCGGCCGACTCGCCCTGCTTCAGGCGCTGCATGACCTTGTTGACGACCAGCTTGGGCGAGACCTTGGCCGCGCCGAGCGCGATGTAGAAGTCGTCGGCCTTGCGGTAGCCGACCTCGCGGATCACGTCGGCGAGCAGCGCCGAGCCGGTGATCTTCTGCGCGGGCAGGCCCTGCTTGCGCAGGTGCTCCTGCAGCAGCTCGCGCCCGGTGTGCTCGGTGTCCTGGCGCGACTCGGCCTTGAACCAGGCCTTGATCTTGTTGCGCGCGCGGGTGGTCTTGACCATCGCCAGCCAGTCGCGCGAGGGGCCGCGCTCGCGCTTGGCGGTGAGGATCTCGACGATGTCCCCGGAGCGCAGCTCGTAGTGCAGCGGCACGATCTTGCCGTTCACGCGCGCGCCCACGCAGCGGTGGCCGATCTCGGTGTGCACCTCGTAGGCGAAGTCCAGCGGCGTCGCGCCGGCGGCCAGCGACTTGACTTCGCCCTTGGGCGTGAACACGTAGACCTCCTCCTCGAAGAGGTCGGTGCGCAGCGTCTCCATGAACTCGCGCGGGTCCGAGAGCTCCTTCTGCCAGTCGAGCATCGAGCGCAGCCACTTCAGCTTGGCGTCCTCGCCCGGCCGCCGGCCAGCCCGGCGCTCGGCCCTCGCTCGGCGGCCGCCGGCTGCTTGTAGACCCAGTGCGCGGCGACGCCGAACTCGGCCATCTCGTGCATCTCCTGCGTGCGGATCTGGATCTCCAGCGGCCGGCCCTCGGGCCCGATCACGGTCGTGTGCAGCGACTGGTACATGTTGAACTTGGGCATCGCGATGAAGTCCTTGAAGCGCCCCGGCAGCGGCTTCCACAGCGAGTGGATCACGCCGACGGTGCCGTAGCAGTCCTTCACCGAGTCGACGATCACGCGCATCGCGGTGAGGTCGTAGATCTCGTTGAACTCGCGGCCCTTCTTGGTCATCTTCGAGTAGATCGAGTAGAAGTGCTTGGCGCGTCCGGCGATCTGCGCCTCGATGCCGACCTCGGCGAGCTCGCGCGCGCAGGTACTCGCCGGCCTCGCTGACGTAGCGCTCGCGCTCGTCGCGCTGCTGGGCGACGAGGCCCTTGATCTCCTGGTACTTGCGCGGGTGCAGCGTCGCGAAGGCGAGGTCCTCGAGCTCCCACTTGATCGCGTGGATGCCCAGGCGGTGGGCGAGCGGCGCGTAGATCTCGAGCGTCTCGCGCGCCTTCTCGATCTGCTTCTGCTTGGGCATCGCCTCGATCGTGCGCATGTTGTGCAGGCGGTCGGCGAGCTTGATCAGGATGACCCGCACGTCGGTGGCCATCGCCACCATCATCTTGCGGTAGTTGTTGGCCTGCGCCTCGTCGCGCGACTGGAAGGTGATGCCCGTCAGCTTGGTGACGCCGTCGACGATCGCCCGCGATCTCCTCGCCGAAGCGCTCGCGCACCTCCTCGATCGAGGCCGAGGTGTCCTCGACGGTGTCGTGCAGCAGCGCCGCGCACAGCGTCTCGGTGTCCAGGCGCATGCTCGCGCAGATCCGCGCCACGCCGACCGGGTGCACGATGAAGTCCTCGCCCGACTTGCGCCGCTGGGCGGCGTGGTGCTCGCAGGCGAACACGAACGCGTCCTGCACGCGGTCGCGGTCGATCTCCACGGCGGAGTCCGCGGCGTGCTCGGAGACGATCGCGAACAGGTCGCTCAGCAGCCGCCGCTCGGAGCGCGCTCAGGTCCGGCGGGCGCGCTCGGCGCTCGTGCGCTGCTTGGCGATCTTCGGACGCTGGCCATCACCCATAGGGTCGGGGACCGCCCGCGCCGGATTGAAGGCGTTCTCAGCGCGGAGCGGCGACGAGAACCAGCGTCGGCCATCCTCGGGCGCGGACGCCAGCTCGGGCGCCTCGACGGCGGCGAGCGCAGCCGCTCGCCGCGGCCCTCCTGCGCGAGCTGCCTCGAGGCGGCAGGCGCTCGGCATCCGTCGGCCGGCCGCGCTGGCGCAGCACCAGGCGCGGCTCGCTGACGCCGTTCCACTCGTTGACCTCGAGCGTGAACGTCGCCTGCGCCGGCACTCCGTCCTGCGACCGGCAGGCGTCCGCCGGTGCCGAACGCCACCGCGCGCGCGCGTGCGCCGCCGGACTCGACGGTGAAGCGCACGTGCTTGCCTTCGCCCATCGGCCGCGCATCCGCGAACGCTGGCGTCGGCGAGCATCAGCGAGACGCCGGGGTTGCCGCGGCCGAAGGGCGCGAGGCGCTGCAGCTCCTCGGCGAGCGTCATCCCGAGCTCATCGCCACCGACGACGGCGTCCACCCGCTCGACCGCGACCGTGTCCTCGAGCGCGAGCACGCGCTCGGCGTGAGCGGACAAGCGCGGCCGCGAAGCCCTCGATGCGCCCGCGCTCGATCTCGAGCCCGGCGGCGGCGCGGTGGCCGCCGTAGCGGAGCAGGTGCTCCGCGCACGCGGTCAGCCCGCCGAGCAGGTCGAACGCCTCGACGCTGCGGCCCGAGCCCTTGCCCGTCTCGCCGTCCAGCGCGATCAGCACGACCGGGCGGCCGCTGCGCTCGACCAGGCGCGAGGCGACGATCCCGATCACCCCGGCGTGCCAGCCCTCGCCCGCGAGCACGTAGGCCGGCGCGCTCTCCGAGCGCGGCCATCTGGGCTTCGGCCTCGAAGCGGATGCGCATCTCGACCTGCCGGCGCTCGCGGTTGGCGCGGTCGAGCTCGTCGGCGATCTGCGCCGCCCGCGCGGGATCCTCGGTCAGGATCAGCTCGAGGCCCGCGTCGGCGCGGTACAGGCGCCCGGCGGCGTTCAGCCGCGGCGCCAGCGCGAAGCCGACCGAGCGCTCGTTCACCTTGGCCGGGATCGACGCCCGCGACGGCCATCAGCGCCCGCAGTCCCGGCTTGGCGGTGCCGGCGAGCGCGCGCAGCCCGCGGCGCACGAGCGCGCGGTTCTCGCCCACGAGCGGCACGACGTCGGCGATCGTCGCGAGCGCCACCAGGTCGAGGTCCTCTCCCAGCGCGCGGACGAGCCGCTCGTGGCGAGCCCGGTCCATATCCCCCTCCGCTTGCCGACCGCCGCGAGCAGCGCCTCGGCGAGCTTGTGCGCGACGGCCGTCGCGCACAGCTCCGGGCACGGGTAGCCGCACAGCGCCGGGATGCACGATCGGCGCGTCGCGGCAGCGCGCCGTCGGCGCGCGGCGCGTGGTGGTCGGTGACGACCACGTCCATGCCCAGCGCCGCGCGCCGCGCGCGACCTCCTCGACGGCCGTGATCGCGCAGTCGACGCGTCACCAGCAGCCGCGTCCCGCGCGCGCCAGCCGCCGCACGGTCGTCGGCGTTCAGCCCGTAGCCGTCGCTCGCGCGGTCGGGCAGGTAGGAGTCGACGTTCGCCCCCAGCCCGCGCAGCGCCCGCACGAGCACCGCCGTCGAGCAGACCCCGTCGACGTCGTAGTCGCCGTGGATCGTGATCCGCCCGCCGTCGCCGACGTGCGCGAGGATCGTCTCGACCGCCTCGCCGATGCCCGCGAACGCCTCCGGCGGATGCTCCTCGGCGCCGGCCAGGAAGGCCTCGCGCGCGCGGCCGGGTCGGCCAGCCCGCGGCGCACGAGCACCTGTGCGAGCGCGCCGCTCACGCCCAGCTCGCGCTGCAGGCGGCGCACCTCCTCCGGCGGGCATGGCGGGGATCTCGAAGCGGCAGTCGCTCACCCCGGCGAGACTACGGCCAGGGCTGAGACGGAACCGCCGCGCTCAGCCCGGCTGGACGATGTGCTCGGCGTTCGCGCGCGAGCTGCGCGTTCGCGGCCGCACTGCCCTCGAGGTAGACGCGCGATGCCGATCAGGGCCCCGGGGACCGCGTAGAGCACGACGCCGATGTCGGTCGCCTTTTCGCCGGGGATCTCGCAGCGCAGAGACTTTCACGCCGTAGATGATCAGGCCGACGACGATCGCGCCGACCAGCGAGCCGACGAAGCGCGCCGACGATCCCGCCCCAGAAGCGGTCGGGCAGGAAGATCGTGAAGTGCCAGATCGCGAGGCCCATCATCACCCAGCCGAGCATCCCCATCAGCGCGACCTCCCGTGCCGTTCGATTTCGCGGACGCCGACGCTTCTCGCGCGCCTTCGGGCTCTTCCTTGAGGACGAGGTCCTCCGGCGTGAGGTCGGCAGCCGGGTCGCGCTCGGGCTCGGCCTCGGCCGTGACGGCGGAGCTGCGCTCGGCCATGCCTGCCGGCGACGCCTCCGCGGGTGCGGCGCGACGCTGCCCGGTCTTCTCGACGTCGAGGTCGCGCACGAGCTCCTGGAACTCGTCGCGGGAGATCTGCTCGCCCGGGCTCCTCGGGCGCCACAGGCCGCCGCGGCGCGTGCGCTGCGCTTGCTGCGCCGGGCTCGACGTCCTCCGGCGCGCCGGTCGCCGTGGTCGCGTAGGCGGGCACGGCGCCCGAGCTCGCGCACGATCCGCGCGCGCCGGACGCGGTAGCCGGGCTCGCGCTCCTTCCAGTGGGTCAGCACCGGCGAGGCGATGAAGATCGACGAGTAGGCGCCGGAGGCGATCCCGATCATCAGCGCGAAGGCGAAGTCCTTCAGCGTTTCGCCGCCGAACAGCAGCAGCGCGATGACGGGCAGCAGCGTGCAGAAGCTCGTCGCCAGCGACCGGGTCAGCACCTCGGACATCGACCGGTTGACGATCTGCGAGAACGCGGCGCGCGGCATTCGCGGCACGTTCTCGCGCACACGATCGAACACGATGATCGTGTCGTAGAGCGAATATCCCAGGATCGTCAGCAGCGCGGCGACCGTCGCGGTCGTGACTTCGCGGCCCGTCAGCGAGTAGACGCCGGCTGTGATCAGCAGGTCGTGCATCAGCGCGATCAGCACCGGGACGGCGTACTTCCACTCGAACCGCAGCGCGATGTAGGCGGAGATCACCAGCAGCGAGGCGATGATCGCGATCACCGCGCTGTTGGCGACCGTTTTGCCGAACGTCGGCCCGATCGAGGTCGAGGAGAAGTCCTTGGTCCCCGGCACGCTGGGCCCGTTGCCGAACCTCGCGTCCATGTTGGCCTGGACCTTCTTGACCTGTTCGGGGCCGAGCGTCTTGGTCGAGATCTGGTAGCCGGAGCCGCCGACGCTCTGGTTGGTGAACTTCTGGACCTGGGCGTTCTTGAAACCGGCGCTGGCCATCTCTTCGGCCACCTGCGCCTCGCTGACGGGCTTGACGAACGCCGTCTGGATGCGCGTCCCGGACTTGAAGTCGATGCCGAAGTTCAGCCCCTTGCCGCCGATCGCGAGGGCGCCGACCAGCAGGATCGTGCCCGACAGCGAGAAGAACCACTTCGAGGCGCCCATGAAGTCGAACGTCCAGCCGCTGCCCGCGCCGCGCGGCGCCGAGCGCCGCCGGGTGCGATGACGAGCCCGCGAGCGGCCCATCGCGCCGAGCGCCGCCTGCGTGGCGAGCACCGCGGTGAACAGCGACACGCAGCGTGCCGATGCCGAGCGTGAACGCGAAGCCCTTGACTTCGGCGGTGGCGAGCGCGAACAGGATGAACGCGGTCATGAACGTGACCACGTTGGCGTCGACGATCGCCGCGAAGCCGCGCTTGTAGCCCGTGGCGATGCCCGAGATGATCGAGCTGCCCGCCGCGGATCTCCTCCTTGACGCGCTCGAAGATCACGATGTTGGCGTCCGCGGCGACGCCGATCGTGAGGATCAGGCCGGCGATCCCGGGCAGCGTCAGCGTGATCGGGATCAGCTTGATCAGCGCGAAGAAGTAGATGCCGTAGATGACCAGGCCGCCGACCGCGATCACGCCGAGCACGCGGTAGAAGAGCAGCAGGAACAGCGCACACGACGAGGAAGCCCGCGAGGCCCGCGATCAGGCCCTGGTTGAGCGCCTGTTTGCCGAGCGTCGCCGAGACCTGCGAGCGCGAGATCAGCGCGAGCTTGACCGGCAGCGCGCCCGACTGGAGCTCGTTGGCGAGGTTCTGCGCGGAGGTGATCGTGAAGCCGCCGGAGATCTCCGAGCCGTTGGAGGAGTCGATCCCTTCGGGGTACTTGGTGTAGTCGATCGACGGGGTCGTGATCAGCTGGCCGTCGAGCACCACCGCGAAGTGCTGCAGGGCGGCTTCCTTGGTGACGCCCGGGAGCTGTGCTTCCTGGCCGCGGTGGGCGATCTTCCTTGGTGACCGCTTCGAAGACCCCCTTGCCGTGGGAGCTGAAGCCGAAGTTGACGTTCGGCTGGCCGGTCGCCGCGCCTTCGTCGAAGCCCTGCTGGGGGTTGGTGATGTCGGCGCCGGTCAGGACCGGTTCGTCGTTGAGCACGTACCAGCTGTTCGGCGATGCGCTGGGTGATCTTGCCGGCCGCCGATTCGACCGGCCGAGCCTGCACGACCACGGTCCCGGGGTTGACCCGCACCGCCTTGACCTTGGCGCCGGCCGGCGGCTTGTAGCTGTCCGCGTAGAGGTTCTGTTCGGTTTCGGCCGGAGCGCAGATCGGCTTGCCCCGGAGCAGAGGGCCTTTTCGTGCACGGTGTCGAGCAGGTACCAGCTGCCGTAGATGCAGCCGTTGACCTGCTGCGGGCGTGCACCCCTGCGTCCAGGTCGTGTCGGTGTTGCGCAGGATCGGCGGCCGTTTGGCGGCGCGCAGCACGGCCTGGTACTCGATCAGCCCCGCGGTGACCCCGCCGGCGCCCCCGCTGGTGGCGTCGCCCGTGACCGTGCCTTCGCTCGGCGCGGGCTTGCCGGTCGGGCCGATCACGTTCGGCTCCCAGTCGTAGAAGTACAGCTGGGCGGTCTTGCCCACCTCGTCCTGGGCGCGCGAGGCGTTGCTGACGTCGGGCAGCGCCACGTCGATTTCGTCGGCGCCCGAGCGCTGGATTTCCGGCTGGGCGACGCCGAGCTGGTCGACGCGCTTGCGCATGATGTTGATCGCGCGTTCGAGCGATTCGGTGTCCACCTTCGACTGGGCCGTCGGCTTGGCCTGGTAGACGAGCTCGACGCCGCCCTTCAGGTCCAGGCCGAGGCGCGTCGTCTTCGTGGCGATCGCGGCCAGCGACGCCGCGATCAGGCCGGCGACGATCGAGCAGGATGAGGGAGTTGCGGCGGCGGTCGGTCATGGTCTGCTCAGACTACTTGTCGGGAGTCAGCACGAGCAACAGCCCGCCGTCGTCGTCGTAGGCGGGGAACATGTCCGCCTTGGCGCTCGCCGCGACGTCGCGTTCGCCGCTCACCCGCACGGGCACCTCGAGCGCGCGCACGCCCCACTCGAGCACTGTCGCCACCGGGTCGTCGCCGTTTGCGAAGCTCAGGCCGAGCACCTGCTCGACGCGCTGGCCGATCACCTCCTCCTCCTCCAGGCCCGTGAACGCGAAGGAGTTCTTGCCGCAGCCGACGACCCGGCCCTCGCCGTCGCAGACGAAGAAGGCCGCGTCCGGCGCCGGGTAGTAGTCGTCGAGCAGTTCGAACAGGAACGCGAAGCCGCACTTCGCGCAGCCCTTGCGCTGGCGCGTGAAGCCGATGTTGCGGTCGAGCTCGCTCGTGCGGTGGCCGCAGTTTGGGCAGATGAACGGATGGGCCATGGTGTCTCCCACACAGACTACGCAAGCCGCGCGGCGAAGGCGCCCGGCTCGGCGAGGCGGAGCCGCCGCAGGCGAGCCTCGGCCTACGTCAGGCCGCACGTCCTCACGGGGCAGGCCTCAGAACAGCGACGGTCCGCCGGCGGCCGGCGGATCGAGGCCGAGGTGGGCGAACGCGGCGGGCGTGGCGGCGCGCCCGCGCGGGGTGCGCTTGATCAGCCCCTGCCTGCAGCAGGTAGGGCTCGTAGACGTCCTCGATCGTGTCCTGCTCCTCGCCGACCGCCACCGCGAGCGTGGAGAGCCCGACCGGGCCCGCCGGCGAACTTGGCGCAGATCGCGCGCAGGATCTCGCGGTCCAGCCGGTCCAGGCCGCGCTCGTCGACCTCCAGCATCTCCAGCGCCGCCTGCGGCGGCCTGCGCGGTGACGACGCCCTCCATGCGCACCTCGGCGAAGTCGCGCACGCGCTTGAGCAGCCGGTTGGCCACCCGCGGCGTGCCCCGGCTGCGCGCGGCGATCGCGAGCGCGCCGTCCTCCTCCAGCTCGATCTCGAGGATCCCCGCGGAGCGCCGCACGATGATCGCGAGCTCGGCCACCGTGTAGGGCTCCAGGCGCGCCTGGATGCCGAAGCGGTCGCGCAGCGGCGTGGTCAGCAGGCCCGTGCGCGTGGTCGCCCCGACGAGCGTGAACGGCGGCAGCTCGAGCGTGACCACCCGCGCGCCCGCGCCCTGTCCGACCGTGATCGGCAGCCGGTGGTCCTCCATCGCCGGGATAGAAGGTCTCCTCCAGCGTGCGCGCGAGGCGGTGGATCTCATCGACGAAGAACACGCTGCGCGGCTCCAGCGCCGTCAGGAACGCCGCGATGTCTCCCTTGCGCTCGAGCGCCGGTCCGGCGGTCTGCACGAACGGGACCTCGAGCTCGCGCGGCGACGATCTGCGCGAGCGAGGTCTTGCCGAGGCCGGGCGGCCCGGCGAGCAGCAGGTGGTCGAGCGCCTCGCCGCGCGCGGTCGCACGCCTCGATCGCCACCGCCAGCTGCTCGCGCAGCGTCTCCTGGCCGACGAACTCCTCGAGCCGGCGCGGGCGCAGCGAGCGGTCGAGCTCGTCCTCGGCCACCAGGTAGGGCGTCTGGATGCGGGCGGCGGTCTCGCTCATCGGATCGCCGCTCACGACGCCGCCCGCGCCAGGCGCAGCGCCGCGCGATCAGCTCCTCGGCGCTCTCGCCCTCGGCACTCGGCGAGCAGCTCGTCGGCCTCGCGCGGGCGCGTAGCCGAGCTCGAGCAGGCCCTCGCGGGCGAGCGCCCGCGGGTGCTGCGATCTCCGCCGCGGCGCGCCACGATCGGCATGCGCGTGCGCGGCGCGCGCGTCAGCGTCGACCCCGACCTTCTCGCGCAGCTCGACGATGATCCGCTCGGCGGTGCGCTTGCCGATGCCCGGCACGGCCTGAAAGCGCGCCGCGTCGCCGGCGGCGAGCGCCGCCGATCAGCTCGCGCGGCGGCGCCCGCGGAGAGCACCGCGAGCGCGACCTTCGGGCCCGACCGCCTGGACGGAGAGCAGCATCAGGAACAGCTCGCGCTCCTGCTCGGAGGCGAAGCCGTACAGCGCGAGCGCGTCGTCGCGGACGATCAGGTGCGTGTGCAGCGTCACCTCCTCGCCCACGGCGGGCACGTGGCGCAGCGTCTCCGCGGAGACCGCCGCGCGGTAGCCGACGCTCGCCGCAGAGGATCACCACGTGGTCGGCGCGGCGGACCGCGACCTCGCCCCGCAGCAGCGCGATCATCCGTCCGCCCCGCGCCGTCGTGGACGCCGGCACCCTCACGGGCACAGGCGAGCGCCATCGCCAGCGGCGCGCAGTTGGCGTGGCAGACCGCCACCGCGAGCGCGTCGGCGGCGTGGTCGGGCCGCGGCTCCTCGGCGAGGCCGAGCAGCGTCTTGACCATCCGCGCGACCTGGTCCTTCTGCGCGCGCCCGCTGCCGCAGACCGCGCCCTTGACCTGCTGCGGGGTGTAGCTGGCGCAGGGCACGCCGCGCTGGCCGGCGGCGAGCATCGACGACGCCGCGGGCCTGGCCGACGGCGAACGCGCGTGCGCACGTTCTGGCCGAAGTAGAGCTCCTCGAGGGCGACCGCGTCGGGCTCGTGCTCGTCCAGCAGCGCATCCACCGCGGCGTGGATCTCGGCCAGACGGCGCTCCTGCGCTACGCCCGGCGCGCGTCTCGATCACGCCGCCGTCGAGCGCCACCAGACGCCCGTCGCGGCGTGCGACGACGCCGTAGCCGGTGTTGGCGAGGCCGGGATCTATGCCGAGGACGATCACTGCCCTGTGATTCTGCGCATGCCACCGGACGCCTGCCTGCCTGGCTGTGCCCGGAGGGGTATGCACCGCAGGGTGCGCCCCCCGCCGGGCCGCCTGCCCGTGCCCGCCGGGTACCTTACGCTGCCCCGTGATGCCCCCTGAGCAGATCGACTTCGCCGCCGAGGGGCTGCTCGACGGGCTGGAGGGCGAGGAGCGCGCCGAGCGGGTGGCGCTGCTCGAGCAGCTCGTCGCCGACGGCATCCCGCTTGCGGAACTGCGCCGCGCGACGCGCCAACGGCACGCTCATGTTCCTGCCCGCCGACCGGGTGATCGTGGGCAGCGAGCGCTACACGGTCGCAGAGCTCGCCGAGCTCAGCGGCGTGGAGCTCGAGTTCCTGCTCACGGCCCGCCGCGCGATGGGCCTGCCGATCCCGGAGCCCGAGGAGGCGGCCTACACCGAACGCCGACCTGGAGTCGGCGCAGCATGATCCCCGTCGCCCGCGCGGCGGGCATCCCGGACGAGGAGAACTGCTCGAGCTGCTGCGGGTGCTCGGGCGCGGTCTCGTCCCAGGCCGCTGAGAGCCTGCGGGCGCTGCCGCTGAAGCTCGTCCTCGCGCCGGGGATCAGCGAGCACGAGCTCGCCCATCGCTACGCCGAGGCGACCGCACGGCTGTATCCGCTGCTCGACCCGCTGATCAGCAACCTGCTGGCGCTGCACCTGCGCCACGCCACCGAGAGCGAGGTGGTCAGCGCGATGGAGCGCAGCGGCGGGCGCCTGCCCGGCTCGCGCGAGGTGGCCGTGTGCTTCGCCGACCTCGTCGGCTTCACCCGCCTCGGCGAGGAAGTCCCGCCGGATGAGCTCGGGCGTCTGGCGGCGCGCCTGGAAGCGCTCGCGAGCGACGGTCGCGCAAGCCGCCGGTGCAGGCTGGTCAAGACGATCGGCGACGCCGCGATGCTCGCCTCGGCCGAGCCCGAGCCGCTGCTGGACGCGGCGCTCGGCCTGCTCGGCCGCGGCGGACGCCGAGGGCGAGGACTTTCCCCAGCTGCGCGCGGGCGCGGCCCTCGGGCAGCGCGCTGCCGCGCGCCGGGCGACTGGTTCGGGCGCCCGGTGAACCTCGCCAGCCGCATCACCTCGGTCGCGCGGCCCGGCAGCCTGCTGGCCGAGCGCGGGCTGCGCGAGGCCGCGCCGGAGGCCTACCGCTGGTCCTACGCCGGCGAGCGGCGCCTGCGCGGCATGCGCGAGCCGGTGACGCTGTTTCGCGCACGCCGGCTGCCGGCCTGAGCGGCGAACCGCCAGGGCGCCTCGCCGGAGGCCCACAGGTCGTTGAGGGCGACGGCGTCCTTGTAGGTGTCCATGCACTCCCAGAAGCCCTCGTGACGGTGTGCGCGCAGCTGATCGGCGGCGGCCAGGCGCTCCAGCGGCTCGCGCTCGAGCACGCTGTCGCGGGCGAGGTAGTCGAAGACGCCGGCGCCGAAGCAGAAGAACCCGCCGTTGATCCAGTGCTCGGAGCGGGGCTTCTCGCGAAAGCCCGTCACCCGCCCGTCGGCGTGCGAGCTCGGTGACCCCGAACTGGAGCTCCGGGCGCACGACGGTCATGCGTCGCCAGGGCGCCGTGGGCGGCGTGGAAGGCGAGCAGCGCCTCGAGGTCGACGTCGGCGAGCCGTCGGCGTAGGTCGCGCAGAAGGTCTCCGCCCCGGCGAGCTGCGGCTCGAGCGCCTTGATGCGCCCGCCCGTCTGCGTCTCGAAGACCGGTGTCGACGCACTGGACGCTCACGCCCGCCGGCCACTCGTGGGCGGCGACGAAGCGCTCGATCAACTCGCCCTTGTAGCCGGTGGCGAGCAGGAAGCGGCGAAAGCCCTGGGCGGCGTACAGCTGGATGACATGCCAGACGATCGGCATCCCGCCGATCTCGACCAGCGGCTTGGGGATCTCTTGCGTGTGCTCCTGCAGCCGGGTGCCGCGCCCGCCGCAGAGGATCGCGACGGGCGGGCGCTCCGCGTCGCGATGGCCCGGCGGGGCATTCGGTCGTGCTCGACCGCTCGCGTGCTCGCCCTCGCCGCTAGCCTGCGACACGCTCGAGCACCTCGGCGGACACGTCGAAGTTGGCGTGCACGGCGCTCACGTCGTCGTTGTCTTCGAGCTTGTCGATCAGGCTCATCAGCTTCCCGGCCTGGGCCTCGTCGACGGGCACGAGGCTGGAGGCGCGGTAGGCCATCTCGGCGCTCTGCATCTCGACGCCTGCCTGCTCGAGGGCCTTGCGCACGGGCGTGAAGTCGGCCGGCTCGGTGACCACCTCGAAGACGCCCTCGTCGGTGGAGATGTCCTCGGCGCCGGCCTCGACGGCGACCATCAGGTCGTCTTCGGAGTAGCGCTCGGCGTCGATCACGATCGTGCCCTTCTTGTCGAACAGGTAGGCCACCGAGCCGGGCTCGCCGAGGCTGCCGCCGTTCTTGGAGAAGATGTGGCGGACGTCGGCGCTCGTGCGGTTGCGGTTCTCGGTGAGCGCCTCGACGAGCACCGCGACGCCGCCGGGGCCGTAGCCCTCGTAGAGGACCGCCTCGATCGCGTCGGCCTCGCCGCCGCCGCCGGTCCCTTGGCGATCGCGCGCTCGATGTTGTCCTTCGGCATCGACGCTTCCTTGGCCTTGCGGATGGCCAGATCGAGCGCCGGGTTGCCGTCGGGATCGCCGCCGCCGTCGCGTGCGGCCACGGTGATGGCGCGCGTGAGCTTGGAGAACTGCGGCGCCGCGGCGCGAGTCGACGATCGCCTTCTTGTGCTTGATGCTCGCCCACTTGGAATGTCCCGACATGCACGCAAGTCTACGAATCCGCGGCGAGGTCGGGCTTGCGGAGCGCCGCGAGGTCGGGCTCGGTGAGCACCAGTCCATAGGATGGGCGGCCCGATGGCAGCAGAGCTCTCCCCGGACATCTTCAAGGCGTACGACATCCGCGGGATCTACGGCGAGCAGATCGACGGCGAGATCGCCGAGCGGATCGGGCGGGCGTTCGCCCGCGTGCTCTCGCGGCTTGCCGGCAAGCCGGTCGGGGAGCTGCGGGTGGGCCTCGGACGCGACATGCGCCTGAGCGCCCCGGAGCTCTCGGCGCGCTACCGCGAGGGGCTGCTCGGCGGAGGGCGTCCACGTGATCGACGCCGGTGAGGTGGGCAGCGAGATGCTGTACTTCCTCGTCGGCTCGCGCGGGCTGGACGGCGGGCTGATGTGCACCGCCTCGCACAATCCCAAGGCGTACACCGGCGCGAAGCTCGTGCGCGAGGGGGCGATCGCGCTGTCGGGAGACTCGGGGATCCAGGACATCCGTCGCGAGGTCGAAGATGATTCGGCGCCGGATGGGCCGCGATCTTCGACGCCGGGCACGGTTGAGGAGATCGACCTGTACGAGGAGTTCCAGGCGGCGGCCCTGCGCTTCATCGACGCCGACGCGGTGCGCTCGGCGACGGCCGTTGAAGGTGGTCCTCGACGGCGGCAACGGGATGGCCGGGCCGATGGTCGGACCGGCTGCTCGAGAGCCTGGACCTGGAGCTGATCGAGACCTACTGGACCCCCGACGGGAACTTCCCCGACCACGAGCCCAACCCGCTGCTGCCGGAGAACCGCCGACTTCATCATGGAGAAGGTCCGCGAGACGGGCGCGGACCTGGGGATCGCGTGGGACGGTGACGCCGACCGCTGCTTCTTCATCGACGACACCGGGGCGTTCGTCGACGGCGACTTCCTCACCGCGCTGCTGGCCGAGTCGCTGCTCGGCAAGCGATCGGATCCCACCCGCCCCGAGGCGATCCTGTACGACGTGCGCGCGTCCCGCGCCGTCGCCGACACCGTCCGGCGGGCCGGCGGGACCCCCTACGTCAACCGCGTCGGCCACGCGTTCTTCAAGACGCGCATGCACGAGGAAGGCTCGCTGTTCGGCGGCGAGGTCTCCGGGCACTACTACTTCCGCGACTTCTACTGCGCGGACTCGGGCACGATCCCGGCGCTGCTGATGCTCGAGCTGCTGTGCACGCGTGGCAGGCGCCTGTCGGAGCTGCTGGCGCCCTACCGCGAGCGGTACTTCATCTCGGGGGAGGTCAACTCCGAGGTGGCCGATCCGGAGGCGAAGATGGAGGAGATCGCCGAGCGCTACTCCGACGCCCGCCAGGAACGCCTGGACGGGATCTCGATCGACTACGAGGTCTGGCATTTCAACGTGCGCCCGTCGAACACCGAGCCGCTGCTGCGCCTGTGCCTGGAGTCGCTGGTCTCCCGCGAGGACATGGAGCGCCGCCGCGACGAGGTTCTCGCGCTGATCCGCTCGGCCGGGCGAGGCGGCCGCCGCGGCACGACCGGCTCGTGAGCGACGCGCCCGGAGCCGAGACGTCGGAGGAGGCGGCCGAGCGCAAGCGGGTCCTCGCCGAGGAGGAGCGCGATCTGGCTCTGGCGCACGCGGCGGGCATCCACCGCCTGGCGATCCCCACGCCGTTCCTGGTCGGCCGCGTCAACGCGTACCTGATCGAGGACTCGCCGCTGACGCTCGTGGACTCCGGCCCGAACTCGGCGAAGGCACTCGACGAGCTCGAGCAGGCCCTCGCCGGGCGCGGGCACGCGATCGAGGACATCGAGCTGCTGGTGATCACCCACCAGCACATCGACCATTTCGGTCTGGCCTCGATCCTCGCGCGGCGCTCGGGGGCGGAGGTGGCGGCGCTCGACCGCCTCGCGCCGTTCCTGGCGCGCTTCGACCAGGAGGCCGAGCTGGACGACCGCTTCGCCGAGCGCATGATGCTCCGCCACGGCATCCCCCCCGAAATCGTGACGGCCCTGCGCGCGGTCTCGGCGGGCTTCCGCGCCTGGGGCTCGGCGGTGGAGGTCACCCGCCCGCTGGCCGACGGCTCTGAGCTGAAGTTGCGCGACCGGGCGTTGCGCGTGCTGCACCGCCCCGGGCACAGCCCCTCGGACACGGTCTTCCTCGACGACCGATCGGAGCTCGGCCAGCCCTCGATCCTGCTGGCGGCCGACCACCTGATCGCGCACATCTCCTCCAACCCGCTGCTCGCGCGGCCGCTGGACGCCGACGGCGAGGATCCGATCCCGCCGGCCGCTCGCCCGCAGGCCCTGCTGAGCTACATGGACTCGCTGGAGAAGACGCGGGCGATGGAGCTCGATCTCGTGCTCCCCGGCCACGGCCGCCCGATCTCAGACCACGTGGCGCTGATCGACGAGCGTTTGCGCCTGCACCGCCGCCGCGCCGAGAAGATCCACCGCCTGATCGCCGCCCAGCCCCGTACCGCCCACGAGATCGCCCAGGAGCTGTGGGGCAACGTGGCCGTCACCCAGGCCTACCTGACGCTCTCGGAGGTGCTCGGGCACGTCGACCTGCTGCTGCGCGACGGGCTGGTCGTCGAAGACGACCGCGAGGGCGTGGTCAGCTTCGTGGCGAGCTGAGCGCCTCCACCCGCTCCAGGAACAGCCGATGTAGGCGCTCGTCCTCGCCGAGCTCGGCGTGGAAGGAGACCGCGAGCATGTTGCTTTGGCGTGCGGCCACCGCCCGCCCGTCCACCTCCGCGAGCACCTCCACGTCCGGGCCGTGCTCGGCGATCCACGGGGCGCGAATGAAGATCCCCCTGATCGGAGGCCCGTCCAGGCCGCGCAGCGTAACGTCCGCCTCGAAGCTCCTGATCTGGCGGCCGAATGCGTTGCGCTCCGCGCGAATATCCATCAGGCCCAGATGGTCGCGGTCGAGCAGGATCAGCCCCGCGCACGATCCGAGGATCGGGACGCCGCTCGCCGCGAGCGCCCGCAGCGGCTCGGTCAGACCCTCGCGCTCGACGCCGAGCGTCATCGTCGTGGACTCGCCGCCCGGCAGTACCAGCCCGTCGAGGCCATCGAGGTCCGCCGGCACCCGCACCTCACGCGTCCGCGGGGGGGTGGGACCCAATTTCGCCAGCATCCGCTCGTGCGCCTCGAAGCCGCCCTGCAGGGCGAGCACGCCAATTATCGCCACGAAGACCGTAGGGCGGTCGCGGGCCAAGCTGGGCTAGGACGCAAGGACGAAGGCGTGGTGGGCCCACGTCGAGTCCGAAGACAACGGCCAGCGCCGGCCATCGGCCGCCCTACCAGCCGCGCTGGGCGAGGAGCTGGTCGCTCTCGAGCTTGGAGCTCTCGAGGCTGACCATCGCCGGCCCCAGCCCGCGGGAGGCCCGCGCGACGCGCTCGGGGTCCTGCCAGTGGGTGGTCGCCTCGACGATCGCCCGGGCCCGAGCGGGCGGGTCCTCGGACTTGAAGATCCCCGAGCCGACGAACACGCCTTCGGCGCCCAGGGCCATCATCAGGGCGGCGTCGGCCGGGGTGGCGATACCCCCGGCGCAGAACAGCACGACCGGCAGGCGTCCCTCGCGGGCGACTTCGCGCACGAGCTCCAGCGGCGCCGCGAGCTCCTTGGCCGATGTCGCCGCCTCGTCCTCGCCGAGCGTTCCCAGCCGGCGGATTTCGCCGGTGATCTTGCGCATGTGGCGAACCGCCTCGACGATGTCGCCGGTGCCGGCCTCGCCCTTGGAGCGGATCATCGCGGCCCCCTCGCCGATCCGCCGCAGGGCCTCCCCGAGGTTGGTGGCGCCGCACACGAACGGGACCTTGAAGGCCCACTTGTCGATGTGGTTGGCCTCGTCGGCCGGGGTCAGGACCTCCGACTCGTCTACGTAGTCGACGTCGAGGGCCTGCAGCACCTGCGCCTCGACGAAGTGGCCGATCCGCGCCTTGGCCATCACCGGAATGCTCACCGCCTCCTGGATGCCGGCGACCATCTCCGGGTCGGACATGCGCGCGACACCGCCGTCGCGGCGGATGTCCGCGGGCACGCGCTCGAGCGCCATCACGGCGACCGCGCCGGCGTCCTCGGCGACGCTCGCCTGCTCGGGGGTGACCACGTCCATGATCACGCCCCCCTTTAGCATCTCCGACAGACCCGTCTTCACCCGGAATGTCGCCTCGTCGCGCATGAGCGTAGTTTGACAGCTGAGCATCCGTTCCACCTGCCCTGACGTGGTGGATCGCGTTGCGGAGGCTCTTCTCGTTGGTCGGCAGGCCGGAGGCCAACGCCGAGTGGGGGCCTGGCCCCACCACGGCGACAGAGCGCCCGCGGAGGCCCGCTTCGCTATGATCTCACGCCTGCTACCATGACAGCATGCGCCAGTTGACATTGCGCGTGCCGGAAGAGCTCGCCGAGCGACTCAAGGGAGCAGCGCGTGATCGCGAGGAGAGCGTCAACGGCTACGCCGTCAAGGTTCTCTCAGCGGCGGTCGACCCCGACCTCGCCGGGGACGAGATCACGGGCTTGAAGGAACGCCTCGCGCGAGCCGGGCTTCTGCTGACGCCAAAGCGCGTTGCGAGCAAGCGTCCATCGGCGCGAGCGCTCAGCCGCGCCCGCGCCGCCGCCGGGCGCGGCAGACCGCTGTCTGACTTCGTCACAGAGGGCCGCCGCTGAGCATCTTTGCCGACTCCTCGGCGCTCGTGAAGCTCTATGCCGATGAGCCAGGGCACCAGCCGATCCGCGCGCTGGAGACGCTCGTCGTCTCGTCCCTCGCCCGTGTGGAGGTGCCCTCCGCGCTGTGGCGCAAGGCCCGAACCGGCGAGCTCGAGGACGCGGCCGCCAACATACTCCTCAGCGCGTTCGAGCTCGACTTTCACGGCGATCCCGACTCAGATCCGCGCTTCACGATCATCTCGCTGACCGAGCCCGTGCTGATCGCGGCCGCCCGCGAAGCGGCGCGCCACGCGCTGCGCGCGTACGACGCGGCACAGCTCGCGAGCGCACTCACGGTCCGCGAGATCGACCCGCGCTGCAGCCACTTCGCCTGCTTCGACGCCGAGTTGAGACGCGCCGCCAGCCGCGAGGGCTTCGCACTGCTGCCGGATTAACCGCCCGGCCGGTGTGCGTCCTGAGCGCTTATGTGGCAGGAGGGTCGCGCGGCAACCGAGACGACTTCTGCTCCTGCGGCCACACCGGTGGCCACCACTGGCGCGGCGCCGTCGCCGGCGGTCGACACGGGGCCTGGCCTGATCCAGGACGTGAAGGACACCTCGCCCGGGTACGTCGGATGCTTCCCGGGACTCCTGCCGGTAACGTTTTGGCTATGCCGCCTTGCGGATCGAGGACGACTGAGGATCCACGGACGGATGTTCCCATCGCTGAAGCCTTGCCTGAGATCTTGAGAGATCGCGATCTCAGTCTTCGGACGCTGGCAGCTACGATCGACATGAGCGCCTCTCACCTGTCTCGGGCCTTGCGTGGCAAGGGCGGAAGGCATCTCAGCCTCGCGGCTGTCGAGGCCATCGCCGCTGTGGTCGAACTGCCCCCGTCGTATTTTCGCGAGTACCGCACAGAGCTAGCGGTCGTTGCTGTCCGTGCCGACATCGCCCTAACCGACTGCGTCTTCGACTCGCTAAAGCGCACATGACTTCGATGGCACTTCGGGCTAGTCGCGGATCTCATGCGCAAGAGGCAGCCGTGGATCCCAGCTTGTCCGATGCCCTGATCCTGTGGGCGGAGTCACCGGAGGAGGCACGGACATTCCTCTTCCGCATCGCCGCTGACGTCGCGTTTCCGAAGATTGCAAAGATCTTCGTGGCCAAGCGAAACGGCAAGGTTCGCTCGAATAGCTACACGAGCGGTGAGTATTGGCCGACTAGTGACGATGATGCTATCGATGTCTATCGAGAAAGCGTTGGCGCGCCACCGAGAATCACCGAGCTTGTTCAGTGGTGCACCTGCGACGTAATGCTCAGTTGGGGCGACAAGCCCATTGTGGTTATCGAGGATACGACGCATATCGTCCGTATGAACCTATTCCAGCGATATGCGCGACTCGCCCGGGCAGCCTCGCTCGGAGTGCCGGGGGCGGTTCTACAGGGGACTCGAGGCTTGGACCTCTCAAAGCGGGGCGACGTGTGGGCTCTTCACCGCTACCTTGCGGCGTTTCAGGCGATGACACGCGTGCATCCGGTGGCGCCTACATTGCCGCTCTGGTACGTGCCCGCATCAGGAAACGAATTGCGGGTCGTTGATAGCCTGGTCGCCTACGTACGGCTGCTGATCGCAGGAGACTTTCCTGGCGCGAAGGCCATCGTGGACAAGCAACTTGCCGACATTGACGTTTTGCTGGCAGCCGGAGTCCAAGGTGAGCGCGTGCGAGACGTTCCCTCTATTGACCACACGTCCGAGAGCGACGTGGTCGTGCGGATTGGGGCTAACCCTAACGTCAAGAGCTGGCAGGAGAAGGGCTCCGGCCAAATGGATCCCTATGTAGGAATGATCCTAGCGGCAAAGTACCTCCATTGTTATGACCGGTACGGCAGGCAGGTTCGGCGTTTGCGTGTCGATTTCACAAAGCTGGCCCCAGGCTTCTGGTTCTTCCGAGAGGGTGCGAAAGCGACCGCGCTTTACAAGCGACTCCCGTTTGAGTTTGCTGACGAGGTGCGGTTTCTTGGCTGAAGTCCACATCGACCAGTCACATTGCAACTTCCATCTCAGGCAGACTCTCGTTGCCCGCGGTTGGGATCTCCTGTTCAGAGATGCCCCGAGCGCATCGCGCGGCGGGCCAGGTGCACAGGGCGCCGTTCTGCAGATCGTTGAGTCTCGGGGCTGGCCGATACCTGATCTCCTTCTGGTGCACGACGTCGACCTCCTTGTCATCGAGATAGACGCCCAGTTTGAGGCGGCAGCCGACAGCCTCGATCGCTACCGAACGGTGGAGCACGAGTTGTTGCAAACATGCGCATCCATCGCCGGTCGTCCCCTGAGGCGGTTGCTCCTCGCGTTCTGCCGCAGCACCCGGACGGCCCGGCCGGCTGACTATTTTCAGGCCGAACGAGCGCGTTCCGTGGACGTGCTGATTGCCTTCAACCAACCCAGGACGCCAATCTTCAGCATCCCGTTCGTCTGAATACGAGAACGTGCTCTTGCTTGCCGCTAGCACCCGGAGCAACCGCGTTGCGCGATACAAGGCTGGCGTACATGCCATGATGCGGCCCCGTGAGCGCGAGCGAGGGTGTGCAAGTGACGAGGTCCCAGCCAGCCATCGCTCCGCACTCGGCTAGGACAGAGTTTGTATCGACAAGTTCTCCGTAGACCACGGAGGGCGCGTTTATCATTGCGATGGTGGCATCTTCGGTGACTGAACCGCGGAGCGTCCTGAACACACGTACCATGTCGTCTCGGTAACGCTCTATGTCGTCATTGCGGCGACGTAGATGGCGCCCGATCTCTGTCTCCTCGTACGAGTCCAAGTCAAGTCCAAGCCAATAAAATCTCAGCTTGTGGTAGAGACCGTAGTCCCAGGACATCAGATACGGAGGCGACGTGACGACCAGATCGGCGAGAGGAGTCTCTCCTGACGGTGTACGTGAATCATGCACTGCAACCTCGAGGCATCGACTACCCCAAGCGTAGCGCCCGCCGGTGGGGCAAAGCTCTGTGCCCGTGCGGTCCCCGAGGATCGTCTGAAGCGTGGCAGTCGTGGAGCAGACATCGGCTACGGCGCGGCGATAAAGGGCGACGACCTCGCCATCCGCGTGCTGCTTATCGACGCGTCGGTAGCTCGACTCGCCTTGCTGATTGGAAGCCTTCGTGACGATCCTGCTAAACGCCAACCAGGCGAGCAGGCGGGCGATCGGGGAAAAGGTTGAGTCAGTGGCCAGCAAGCACTCACGGATAAAGCCGAGCTCGCGCAGAACAGAGTCGCCAAACCACGACATAACGCTCTGGAGGCGTGGCATCGGCGGGATATCGGGTTCGCCGGCGATGGCCTTTCGGAACAGTCCCGCGTCGGTGCTCCACGGCGCCAACGACTCGCCAAACTTGAGGACTGCACTCGTCTCGTCATCGTTCGGACACGACATCTTCGCTAGCGATATGCCGACAGCTAGGGGCGATGAGTCCCATCCGCTTGCCGTTCGCCCAAGCAGCAGGGCCTCATGGAGTACTGTGCCGCTTCCGCAGAACGGATCGAGAACGCATGCGCCCGCCGACGAGTAGTCTTCGATGAGGGTCTGAGCAAGGGCCGGGTCGACCCGGCCAAAGTAAGGATGAACATTGAGCGCGCCGCTTGTGTGCCCCCGTGCACGAAGGTCTGTAAGGGATGATGTTTCAGGCGCGGACAAAGACATGGACTGCCTCCAGGGGGACGCTACCGCCTGTCTCACTCCGGCGTAGGCGCATGCTCGACACGTTGGCAATCTGATGAAAGAAGCGGAGCTGGAGGCTAAGCCCAGATGCTTCCGCCAGCTCCTCGCAGATGACCGAAGTGGGTACCGGCCGGCCACACACGCGATTCGTACATCCGATCACGGCCACGGCGAGCCCACCCGGTCGAAGTACCCGCGCCATCTCTGCAAACGCTTCGGACATGCCGCGAAAGAATTGGGCGACTACGAAGGCACGGTTGCGTGCCGTCGGCGTCCCTTGGAGCCAAAGAGCCTCGACCTCTTGGTCGGCGGAGATATGACCTACGCGAGGAATCTCCGCAAGATCGCTCGATCGCACGGCACGCTCGGTCATGCCGATGTAGTCGCGGCAGTGACTCTTGAACAGATCCGGCTCAATCAGGCCGAGCAGGCACAGGTTGTACTTATGGGTCATTGTGTAGTCGACGGCATTAATATAAGGCGGTGACGTGATAATCCGATCGACTGACTTGTCCTCAAGTGGCAGGGCGGAAGCCGATCCGACCAGTGAAGCGGCTCGAGGAGCGCAGTCAAGATATATACCCGCTGCCATCTGCGTCGTGAGAGCTTTGACCGCAACGCGGGTAAACGCCACGAAAGGATCAGCGATGAGCTTATTCGGAACTTTACGGACCTTGATCTGATTCTCGTCCAGCACCGAGCAAGCCTTGGCGATGGACGAAAGACACACGAGAAGAAAACGGCCAACCGGTGAGCTTGCGCCATGATGGTCACAGATCGCGTCACGTAGCGCGAGGAGCGATGAGATCTCACCGGCGCCGAACCAGTTCGCCCACGTGTAGTGAAGGCCGAGCGACGGCTCGCCAGGGACGAGCTGGGCCCTGAGCGAGCCGGCGCGGCTTCGTGCGTCAACTACGAGACGCGATGCGATTACCTCTGGAAAAAGGCGCTGCGTCATGACCAGAGTCTTGGCCTGGGTGATGCGCTGTGCCAATGGGCTAACATCCACGCCGATCGCGGCATGTCCGTGGAGAGCGGCTTCTAGAACCGTTGTTCCCGAACCGCAGAACGGGTCCAGAACGACGCTTCTAGAGGATAGAGGCTGATGGGTCAAACCCCATCGCGGGACCTGTGGAATGAACTTGGCCGGATACTTATGAAGGCTATGGTTGTGGTCCCCCACGGATTTGCCGAGGCCCTCAAAGACATAGCGTTGATCGAATGTGGGCTGGGCCGGGATCTCGCGAACTGGCACAGCCACGTGAGCATTCATTCCAGATTTTGGGCACGAAGCTAGTGTTGCCATTTTGGGCAACACTAGCACTCGCGGCGGATGGAAGTAGCTGCTGCCACCAGCAGTGAGAAGTGTGGATGTGACGGCGAGGAAGGTAGCGCTGCGCTCGGACAGACAGATCGCGGCCGCCCGCGAAGCGGCGCGCCACGCGCTGCGCGCGTACGACGCGGCACAGCTCGCGAGCGCACTCACGGTCCGCGAGATCGACCCGCGCATCTGCGGACGGTGTCAGCCGCAGCCGATGGCGAGCCACAGGCCGGACTCAGCGTTCGGCGAATTCGCCGCGCTCATAGCACATCGTTTCGGACGGAACCGTAGTTTTCCCAACGTCGATCCGTCAGTGCTTGCAGGGTCCGGCCATGCCCCCAGACGAGCCTACTGGTCCTGATCTCGACGGCGTCCTCGCCGACGCCACCGCGGTCGGACTGAACTACGTCGTGATCGGCGGCTTCAGCGTGATCTACCACGGCTACGTGCGCGCGACCAAAGACAGCGACCTGCTCGCCCGGCCGCTCACGAGAGGCCGTCCAGTAGGGCGCCGACGTCGAGCTCAGCCACGCCCTCCGCCGGCGAGGGAACGCGGTCGCCGGCCTTGTAGACATCACAACGGCGGTATCCCGCCGGGCCGGGATCGCTGCGTACCTCGACGGCCTCACCGGGGATGTCCACGAGCCAGTACGTCGGTATCGGCGCCCCGGCGTAGAGGTCGGCCTTCTCGCCACGATCCTGCTTGTGAGAGGTCACCGCGACCTCGACGACCAGCAGCGCGGTGCGCGGATGGCGCCCGGGTGGGTTCTGGCGCTCCGTGAGAGCAAGGTCGGGCTCCGGCACCGAGCCCCACTCGGCTTCGAGTGGCAGCTGCACATCCAGCCACGCCCGAGCAGGCGCAAGATGACGCGTCAGACGCCTGATCACTTCCGCGTGCTTCTCACCCTGCGGGCTCACCTCGACCAGCAGCCCTTCCAGCAGTTCGATCGGCAGTCCCTCCAACAGGCCTGTGGCGACCATCCGTTCATAGCTCCCCACGTCCAGCCTGTGGATCGCGTCATCGCGGTGGGAGTGCTTGTCGACGAGCAGCCCGTGCAACAGCTCCACGTCCAGGCCGTCCAGCGCGCCCGCCTCGGCCAGCCGCATGTACATCTCAACATCCATCCGGTAAAGCGGCAGCGACGGGGCAGCTCGCCCCGAGGCAACTTCGGTGGCCATGGGTTATTCTACCGCCCCGGCGACCGGAGATCCAGCCACCGGCCTGTCGTCGCTCGAGGGTCGCGAAACGCGAAAAAGCATGCGGCGAACGCTACTCAGCGCTTGGGACGATCTGCTGGCATGACTCGAAATCCAGCCGGCGCCGAACATCCGCGACTGATATCATGTCGGATGGCGTGATATCATCGCGTTCGTGAAGCAGCTGCTGCTACGTGTCCCCGAGGATTTGCACCGGCGGATTCGTGCGCGCGCCGAACGGGAGGGCCGCAGTATGAACGCCGTCGCCGGCGCGATCCTCGACGCCGCCACCGATGCGGACCTGAGCGCTCCACCCACCCCGCAGGAACGACTGCGCGCCAGGGCTCGCGCCCTGGGAATGCTCAGCGAGGTCCCCGCCCGCCCGGTGAGTAAGGCCGAACGCGACCGCATCATCGCCTCAGCCCGGGGGATCGGACCGATCGTGGACCGGCTGATCGACGAAGACCGCGGCCGGTTGGAGTGATCGCCTACCTGGACTCTTCCGTGCTCGTGCGGTTCTACATGCCCGACGAGCATGGCCACGAGGAGGCCGTGGCGCTGCTCGAAGACCCTGACATCACCCGCGTGACAGGGACCTGGGCGCGGATCGAGGTCTCCGGAGCGCTGATCCGCGCGGCGCGCTCCGGCCGCAGCGACACCGACGAGAAAGGCCTGCTCGCCGCCCTGGACGCGGATCTCGACACGACGGGACGGGTGGCGGAGCTCACCGCCCCGCAGGAGAGCGTCGAAGACAGGGCGCTGGAGCTCGTGCGCGAAAACGCTCTGCGGGCCCTGGACGCCTGGCACCTCGCCGTCGCGTCGCTGACCGTGCCCGCGCTCGCGAAACCCGAGCAAGAGGAGATCGCGTTCGCCTCCCGCGACGAGCACCAGGCGACCATCGCCGAGAAGCTGGGCTTCAAACGCATCTGAGCAACGGGCTAAAATCGAGTCCATGAGCCATCCTGACCGCACCACCCCCCTACTCTCGGTAGGACACGAAGCCGAGTGGGCGGTCATCAACCGCGAAGAGGCCGAACAGGAACGCGCTATCGACATGGCGCTGACCCCGGCGCAGCGAGTCGCACAGGGCCAGAAGCTCTCCCAACGGGCGGTCTCACTGCTGGCCGCGTCGATCCGCGCCGGCCATGTCCCCAGACGAGCCTACTGGTCCTGACCTGAGCGGCGTCGTCGCCGACGCCAACGCGGTCGGGCTGAACAGGGCAGTCTTCACCATCACAGCTTGGGTGCTCTTTCCCTCCTCTTGCTACGTTCCAACGACCGGTAAAAGGGCTACCTCAGAGCGGCTCCCGGGCCTTGGGCAGTGTGATCTCGACGCGTCTTGCAAGATGCGTCAAATTTGGAGAACTCACATATCGATGTATTTTGGGAGGCAACAACGCGAGTCCTCCGCAAGATGGTCGGTGCCGCCGGCCACAACGGGATCTGGACGAGCCCGTTCATCCCTACGCGATCGAGCTGGGCGTGGCGGTCCGTCGCGACGCCTTGCGTCGCTGCTCGCGTGTCGGGCCGGTGCTTGGCCAGCCGGCCTTCCCGGCAGCAAGCAGGCTTGTGCTCGCGTCCGTGACCGACGTTCGAGATCACTCGCCACTTCCCATTCAGATGCTTGCAGCAGTACGACGACCAGTTGCTATCGCCTCCGAGCAGGCGGTAGCCACCGGCCCGGCAGCCCCGTGCCTTCAGTTCCGGTTCCAACCGGCTCCAGTCTGCGGCTGACCTGCCTCGCAGACCTTTGACCGCCGCGTCGGCGGAAGGTGTCAGCCGCAGCCGATGGCGAGCCACAAGCCGGACTCAGCGTTCGACGAATTCGCCGCGCTCATACTCCTGCCGGCCTTTGACGAACCAGGATTGGCTTTGCAGGTCGCGGTCGTGCAGGAAGGCGGCGAGCGCCTCACTCCATTGCCGTGCTGGGTAGTTCTCACGAACGCCCTGGAGGATGCGCTCGACGTCGATCACGCTGCGCTGGGTCACCTCCACGGGCTTGCGTCCCTCGATCTGCTCCAGCAGTCCTTCTGTGAGCCACTTGCGAACGGTGGGTTCGCTTACATGCAGGTGTTCGGCGGCCTGGCTGACGGTGAGGCCTCCCGGCCACTGCAGCGTCTGCTGCATCCGCGCGCTCAGCGCCTCCAGCTGCCCGACGGCGTACTCGAGCTTCGCCTTCGAGCGCGTGGCGGAGCGCAACTCGGCTACGAGCTCGGCGAGCTCTTCGGCCTCCAGCCGCGCGAGCGCGGCACGGCGTCTGAGCTGTGTGGGCGCCTCGACCGTGGACATACAAGAACCATAGATAGCACATCGTTTCGGAAAGAGCCATAGTTTTCCCAACGTCGATCCGCCAGTGCTTGACCGCCGCCGAGCCCAAAGCTCGCCTACGTCGCAAACTGCACCGAGAAGACCTTCGTGAGCCTCCTACCCCGCTTGGGCGTGAACACGAGCTCGACCCGGGCCTTCAGCCTGTGAGTCTTTGCGAGCATCGCCGCCTGCGCCCTGCTCAGGGTGAGCTTCAACGTCACGAGCCTTTCGCCGCCGGGGTGCTTGGTCTGCCTGCTCAAGCCCTCACCCGAGGCGACGATCCTCCCGGCCGAGGGGACCGTCACCGTGACCGTCACCGACCTTCCAGACACCTTGATGGAGCGGATGTAGAGCGCCGGCTTGCACCCTTCGATCCCCACCCTGGTGTCCTGCTTGACCACGACGCCGTTCTGGCCTTCGATCGTCGTCGGCAGCTGCAGGCTCTGGCCGCACAGGCTCCTCTCGTTCGTTGACAGGCCGGAGGCCAGCGCCGAGTGCGGACCCTCCGGCAGGCTCAGCGCGAACGAGGAGATCGGCGCGTCGGGAAACGCTTCGAATCGCGCGTAGGTCACGCCGTCCTCGATCTCTGTATGGCCGGTGAGCAGGATCTCCACACCCTCCCCCTGCAACACAAGGTCCAGATCGGGCAGCGCCGCGCCGCCGCGGGAGACGAAGATCGCAGGACCGCTCAGCGGCACGCTCAGCATCGGCGTCACCACCGTGGCCGTCCCCACGAACGAGTCCGGTGGGCAGCTCGCGGGGTCCCTCGCGAACTGCGCCCCCGTGCAAGCATTCTGAAGCGTCGGCTGCAACCTCGCCGGCAGCAGCTTGGGCAACGTGAGGTCTGCGCGCTTGATGTTCGCTTCCTCAGCGCCGCCGCCCGGACCGCTCTTGGTGGCGATCTTGACGTTCAGGGACGCTCCGGCGCCGCCCTTCAGCGCTTCGGCGTAGGCCTCGGTGGACGCCGTCAGCTTGGGGGCGAACTTCAAGTTCGCGCAGTGGGCGGCCTGGTAGGGCAACGACACGGTTGAACTGGACCCTTCGTCGCTGGCGATCGTGGCGCCACCCCGCAGCTGGCCTTCTCCAGCCTGCTGCTGGCGGCGGGCGGGCCGTATGAACAGATCCAGATCGCCGTGCCGTCGATCCCCAGCATCCCCGAAGCGCCCGACATCGCGCTCGTGTCGCTGCACGCCACGCTCGACCCCGACGGGCTGAGGTACTACGAAACCCGTCACGGCCGGCGCGTGGCCTACCACCCAACGGGCGTCATCCTGCCCCACCGCTGCCCCCGCGGCGGGTTCCCGTTCGCCGTGCGGCTCAGCTTCCTCGACGGCTCCCACGCGAGCGCTCGAACCGCCGCTCCGTGCCCGCGGCGAAGCGGCCGCGCGCCGGGCGGACTCGGGGCGCAGCGCCGCGCTACTTCAGGCGGAAGGCCTTGATGCGGTCGTCGTACTGCGCGGTGTCCTGGGCGTAGACGCCGTAGGCGAGGGCCTGGATGACGCTGAGCAGGGCCGTGTGCGAGCGCACGTACGCGGGGCTGTTGGACGAGTAGTAGAGCTTGATCTGCGCCAGCTTGGCGACCTCGGAGAGGGTCGCGTCGGTGATCGCCGCGGTGCGCGCCTGGCGGTGGCGGGCGAGCTTCATCGCGCGCACGACCAGCGGGTGCGGCCGGCCCGCCGACAGGCCGATCACGAGCGTGTGCCCGTCGATCCGCCCGAGCCGGCTGAGCGCCTCCTGGGAGGGGCTCGCGACGACGTCCACGCGCAGGTCCAGCAGCATCAGCAGGTGTCGCATGTAGCTGGCGAAGAACGCCATCTGGTCCGTTCCGGCGACGAGCACCTTCTCCGCCCCGACGATCGCCTCGATGAGCGCGTCGACCGAGCGCCTGGAGACCTTGCGGGCGGTGTCCTCGACGTTCAGATGGTCGGCGGCGAGGGCGGTCTCAAACTCGTTCTGGTCGAGTGAGAACAGCGGCGCCGAGGATGAGCTCCCACCCGCCCCGCCCTCCTTGGCGGCCTTGGCGTTCACCCGCCGGTATTCCTCGCGGGCGGCCGCCTGCAGCTCGGGAAAGCCCTCGAAGCCGAGCGCCTGGGAGAAGCGCACGACGGTCGAGCTGGAGGTGTTCGCCCGGCGGGCGAGCTCCTCGGCGGTCTGGAAGGCCGCCTCGTCGAGGTGGTCGACGATGTACTGGGCGACGTCCTTCTGCGAGCGCGAGCACTCGTCGAAGCGCGCTTGGATGTACTTGGACAGGCTCTGGTGCGCTCCCGCCCCGTTGCCCGACGGACGCTCGGTCGTGTGCGTGGCCGCTCGCTTCATCGGCGGTTCTGTTCGACGCGGCTGCCACGCACTCCTCCCCCGTCGGGGCTGACTTCCGCCGAGCGATAGGGTCGAGCACATGAGGCGCGAGTTGTTCGAGGACGTCCACGAAGACTTCCGGGCGAGCTTTCGCACGTTTCTGCAGCGCGAGGTGATCGGCGGCGAGGGACGCTACGGCGAGTGGGAGCGCGCCGGGATCGTCCCCCGGGAGGTCTTCGCGCTGGCCGGCCGGGGCGGCTTCCTCGGCATGGCCGTCCCCGAGCGCCACGGCGGGGCCGGCGCGGAGGACTTCCGCCTGAACCTGGTCATCGGCGAGGAGACCCAGCGGGCGGGCGTCGGCAGCTTCGGCCTGGGGATCACGCTGCACAACGACATCTGCCTGCCGTACTTCCTGACCTATTGCAACGACGAGCAGCGCGAGCGCTGGCTCGGCGGGATCGCCTCCGGCGAGCTGATCACCGCCCTGGCCATGACCGAGCCGGGCATGGGCTCGGACCTCGCCGCGATGTCCACGACGGCGAGACGCGACGGCGGGGACTACGTGGTGGACGGGGCCAAGACGTTCATCACCAACGGCATCAACGCCGACCTCGTGATCGTGGCGGTCAAGACCGGGTCGGGCGGGCACGAGACCCGCCACCGGGACATCAGCCTGCTGGTGCTCGAGCGCGGCATGGAGGGATTGCAGCGGGGGCGCAACCTCGAGAAGATCGGCCAGCACGCCCAGGACACCGCCGAGCTGTCGTTCACCGGGCTGCACGTCCCCGTCGAGAACCTCCTCGGCGAGGAGGGCCGGGGCTTCCGCTACCTCGTCTCCAACCTTCCCCAGGAGCGCCTGTCGATCGCCGCCTCGGCCGTGGCCGCCGCCGAAGCGGCGCTCGGATGGACGCTCGAGTACGTGCGCGAGCGCAAGGCGTTCGGTCAGACGATCGGCTCGTTTCAGAACTCGCGCTTCACCCTCGCCGAGCTGCGCGGGGAGATCGAGATCGCCCGCGTGTTCGTCGACCGCTGCGCGCGGGCGCTGAACGCCGGCGAGCTGACCCCGGAGGACGCGGCGATGGCGAAGTGGTGGTGCACGGAGCTGCAGGGACGGGTCGTCGACCGCTGCCTGCAGCTGCACGGCGGCTATGGGTACATGCTCGAGTACCCGATCGCCCGCGCCTACGCGGACGCGCGGGTCACGCGGATATACGGCGGGACAAACGAGATCATGAAGGAGATCGTCGGGCGCAGCATGGGTCTATAGCGTCTTTGCAAGCTCCACGAAGTAGTCAAGGGACTCGGGGTTGGCGAGCGAGTCGACGCTCGCCGCCTCGTGCGGAGCAGCCCCCATCAGGATGCGCTTGACCGGGACCTCGAGCACCTTGCCCGACAGCGTGCGCGGCACCTCCCGGATCTGGCGGACCTCGTTGGGGACGTGGCGGGGCGAGCAGTCCTCGCGGATGCGCCGCTTGATCCGGGCGGTCAGCTCCTCGTCGAGCACCGCCCCCTCGCGCAGCACCACGAACAGGATCATCCACAGCTCGGCGCCCGTCCTCGGAACGTCGATGACCAGGGCGTCGAGCACCTCCTCCACGGCGCCGGCCGCGCGGTAGATCTCGCTCGTGCCCATGCGCACCCCCTGGCGGTTGATCGTGGAGTCCGAGCGGCCGTAGATGACCGCCCCGCCGCGCGGGGTGATGCGGATCCAGTCGCCGTGACGCCACACGCCGGGGTACATCGCGAAGTAGCTCTCGCGCAGGCGCGAGCCGTCGGCATCGCCCCACAGGAACAGCGGCATCGAGGGCATCGGCTCGGTGATCACCAGCTCCCCCACCTCGTCCACGAGGCTGTTCCCTTGCTCGTCCCACGCCTCCACCGCGCACCCGAGCGCGCGGCACTGCAGTTCGCCCTCGTACACCGGGAGCAGCGGGCAGCCGGCGACGAACGCCGTGCACACGTCCGTGCCGCCGCTGGTCGAGAACAGCCACAGCTCGGGCCCGAGCTGGTCGTAGACCCACCTGAAGCTCTCCGGGGCCAGCGGCGAGCCCGTCGCCCCGACCGCCCGCAGTGCGTGCAGGTCGTACTCGCGCGCCGGCTCCACGCCCGCCTGCTCGGTGCTCGCCAAGAGGCCCGCGCTGACCCCCATGCAGGTGATCCCCGCGCGCTCGGCGAGTCCCCACAGCACGCCCAGGTCCGGGTGGCCGGGGCTGCCGTCGTAGAGGACGATCGCCGCGTCGCTCAGCAGGCAGCCGACGAGGAAGTTCCACATCATCCAGCCGGTCGTCGTGAACCAGAACATGCGGTCCCCGGCTCGCAGGTCCAGGTGCAGGCGCTTCTTGAGCTGCTCGACCAGGATGCCACCGTGCCCGTGCACGATCGCCTTCGGCAGGCCGGTCGTACCGGAGGAGTAGAGCACCCACAGCGGGTGCTCGAAGGGAACCTGCTCGAAGACCAGATCGGAGCCCGCGCCGCGGGCCATGAGCTCATCCCAAGCGAGGACGCTTCGCGACCCCTCCCCGCCGAAGGCGGCCTCATCGAAGTCGTCTGACACCAGATAGGAGAGCACCACCGCGTGCTCCACCGTGGGCAGCTCATCCAGGATCCCCCGCACGACCTCCCTGCGGTCGAAGTCCCTGCCGCCGTGGCGGTAGCCGTCCACGCTCAGCAGCACCCTGGGCTCGATCTGGGCGAAGCGGTCGATCACGCTGCGCGCGCCGAACTCGGGGGCCGCGCTCGACCAGATCGCCCCGATCGAGGCGACCGCGAGCAGCGCGATCAGCGTCTCGGGGATGTTCGGCATGTACGCCACCACGCGGTCGCCGCGCTCCACCCCCAGCGCCCGCAGCCCGCCCGCGACCGCGGCCACCTGCGCCGAGAGCTCGCCCCAGCTCAGCTGGCCCAGCTCGCCCGCGTGCGCCCCGTCACGGGATGTGCCCGTCGGGGTGCGCAGCTCCGAGGCGTGCAGCACGGCCACCCGCTCCGGGTCCCGGTCGCTGCCCGCGCAGCCCGGCAGCAGGCCCGCGAGGACGTTCTCCGCGTAGTTGAGCTCGGCCCCCGCGAACCACCGCGCGCCGGGCACCCCGTCGGCGTCGAGCACCCGCTCGTACGGCCTGGACGCCCGCACCCCGCAGAACTCCCACACGCCCGCCCAGAAGTCCTCGAGCTCGTCCACCGACCAGCGCCACAGCTCCTGGTAGTCGGAGAACGGGCGCCCCCACCGCTCCCCCGCCCAGCGCATGAACCGCGCCATCTCCACCTGCTCGCCCTGCTCGCTCGACGGCTTCCACAGCGGCTGCTGGGGTTCGGGGCTGGCCATGAGGCTATTCTCGCGGTTTGTGGACACCTCCGGGCTGCGCGCCGAATTTCCCGTTCTGGGCAGTCTGTCCTACCTCAACGCGGGCACCGACGGGCCGCTGCCCGCCGCCGCCGTCGACGCGGCCGCCCGCGAGCTCAGGCGCGAGTGCGACGACGGGCGCTCCCAGGCGCACTTCGACCGTCGCACCGAGCTCACCGACGCGCTGCGCCGCGCCTACGCCCAGACACTCGGGTGCGAGACATCCGACCTCGCGCTCACCACCTGCACGACCGAGGGGATGGCCCAGGTCGTCGGCGGCCTGGCGCTCGGCCGTGGCGATGAGATCCTGACCAGCGATGAGGAGCACCCGGGACTGCTCGGCGCGCTGGGCGCCGCGCGGGAGCTCCGCGGCGTGGACATCCGCGAAGCGCCGCTCGGCGAGCTGGCCGAAGCGACCGGCCCGCGCACGCGCCTGATCGCCTGCTCCCACGTCGGCTGGGTCAGCGGGTCACTCGCCCCCGCCGAGCTCGGCCAGCTCGACGTGCCCGTCATGCTCGACGGCGCCCAGGGCGTCGGCGCGATCCCCGTGGACGTGCTCGGGCTCGGCTGCGACGCCTACGCCGGCGCCGGGCAGAAGTGGATGTGCGGCCCGGACGGCACCGGCATGCTCTACGTCTCACCCGCTTTGCGCGAGCGTCTGACCGTCTCCCGGCGCGGCTACGGCAACCTCGCCGACCCGAACGCCGGCCTCGAGGCCCGGCTGCACGAGGACGCCCGGCGCCTTGACACCCTGTCGCTGAACGCCGAGACCGTAGCCGGCGCGCTCGCGAGCGCCGGCGTGCTCGAGTCCGCCGGCTGGCCGGCGGTGCACGAGCGCTCGAGGACGCTCGCCGCCCGCCTGGCCGAGCTGCTCTCCGAGCGCGGGCGCGAGCCGGCCCCCCGCGGGCCCACCACCCTCGTGTCCTTCCCCAGCGAGGACCCGGTCGCCGAGCGCGCGCTGCTCGCAGAGCGCGGCGTGATCGTCCGTAGCATCCCCGATCGTCCCTGGCTGCGGGCGTCCGTCGGGGCGTGGAACGACCACGAGGACCTCGACCGGCTGCTCGGGGCGCTCCGCCCATGAGCTTCACCCAGCACACCGCCACCCCCTCCGCGCCCGCCACCGCCGAGCTCGGCCCGCCCCCCGCGCCAACCGCCAGCCCGCGCGCGCGGCTGCCCTCCTTCACGCCCCACCCCCGCCACCTCGCGCTCGTGTCCGTGCTCGCCCTCTCGGCGGTCCTGAACATGCACCGGCTCTCCCAGAACGGGTACGCCAACACGTTCTACTCGGCCGCCGCCAGATCGATGGTGCGCTCGTTTCACAACTTCTTCTTCGTGTCCTTCGACCCCGGCGGGCTCGTCAGCGTCGACAAGCCCCCGGTCGCCCTGTGGGTGCAGGCCGCCAGCGCCAAGCTGTTCGGCTTCTCCCCCCTCAGCCTGCTGCTCCCCGAGGCGATCGCCGGGGTGCTGGCCGTCGCGGTCCTGTACCACGTGCTCTCCCGCCGCCTCGGCGCCCTCGCGGGGATCGCCGGCGCGCTGGGCCTGGCCGTGTTCCCGTCGTTCGTCGCCGTCTCCCGCGAGAACGGCGTCGACCCGGTCCTCATCCTGCTGATGGTCCTCGCCTGCGCCGCCGGGCTGCGGGCGATCGACAGCGGGCACTGGCCCACGCTGCTGTTGTGCGGGGTGCTCGTCGGCCTCGCGTTCAACACCAAGACCCTCGCCGCCTACCTGGTCGTTCCGGGCATCGCCATCGCCCACCTCCTGTGCGCCCCCGGCTCGATCCGCCGCCGCGTCCTGCAGCTGCTCGCCGCCGGTCTGACAATGCTCGCGGTGTCCTTCTCGTGGATCGCCCTCGTCGATCTCACCCCCGCCTCCAAGCGACCGTATGTGGGCAGCTCGAAGAACAACTCCGAGCTCGGGCTCACCTTCGAATACAACGGCCTCGGACGCGTGGAAGGCGAGGAAGGCGGTCCCGGCCAGGTGCCGATCAAGCCCGGAGCGCTCCCCCACACCGCGTTCCCCCCCGTCCACCACCGCGCGGGCACGCTCGGCGGCAGTGGGGCCAAGGCCCCCGTTCCCGCCTCTGCGCGGCTCGCCCCGGCGGTCAAGCCGAGCGTGCCGGCCCCCACCAAGGTCAAGGCCGGCGTCAGGGCCGCCTCCCCGATTCCCTTCGGCGGTCCGGTCGGCCCGCTGCGGCTGTTCGGCGTCGGTCTCGGCGACCAGGGCGGCTGGATGCTCCCGTTCGCCCTCTTCGGGCTTCTGGCCCTGGGGCTGCTCGCGCTGCGCGGGCGCGAGCGTCGCAGCCCGCGTCTGTCCGTCACGCTGATGCTCGGAGGCTGGTTTTTGACCGAGGCGGCCGTCCTCAGCCTGTCCAAGGGGATCGTCCACCCCTACTACGTCTCCGCGCTCGCGCCGGGCACGGGCGCGATGGCCGGCGGCGGGGTCGCGGCGTTCGTCGAGCTCGCGAGAGCCCGGCGCGCGGACTGGCGCCTGCTGCTGGCCCCCTGCGCCGTCGTGAGCACGGTCGTGGCCCAGGTCGTGCTCCTGAACCGCGAGCACTACATGCAGTGGTTCATACCCATCCTGATCGCCGGAGCCGCGGCCGGGCTCGGGGCTCTGGCCCTCGCCGCGCTTCTGGCGCGAGCGCGTCTGGCGGCCCCGGCGGCGATGCTGACGCTGTGCCTGCTGCTGGTCGCGCCGACGGCCTACTCGAGCACGACCTGGGGGGCGCCGGTCGAGGGCACCTTCCCGGCTGCCGGGCCCACCGCCGCCACGGGCGCCGGCGGGGTCGGCGTGCCCGCCGCCCACCTGCGCACCTACACCGCGCTGATGCGCTACGTGACGGCCCATCGCCCGGGCACGCGCTGGGCGATCCTCACGGACGCGGCCACCACGGCCGCCCCGTTCATCCTCCGCGGCCTGGACGCCGGCTCGCTGGCCGGCTACAGCGGGAGCGACCCGGCGATCGACGGGCGCGGCCTCGCCCGGCTGATCGCCCGCGGAGAGGCCCGCTACGTGGTCCTCGGCGGTGAGTTCGCCGACCGCGGGGGCAACCGCGCGACCGCGGCCGTGCTGCGCGCCTGCCCGCAGGTGCCCTTCGGCGCCTGGCACGACCCCAACGTCTCCCCGGACGGCCTCGTGCTGTTCGACTGCGCCGGGCGCGAACGGGCGCTCGCCGCGGACTGAGCCATCTGACGGCCGCTGGGCAAGCGAGACAAGGACGCAGTGAGCGAAGTGTGCTTCGCACACGAGCGATCGAGGACGCAGTATCGCGCCGCCCAGCGGTCGTCAGGCGGCGACTGAAAGGTCGCGGTGGAACGCCCGGGCGAACAGCTCGCGCTCGCGGCCGGCCGCCCAGCGGGGAACCGCGGACTCGCCGTCGGCGATCAGCCGCAGCTCGACCGCGCCGTTGGAGAGGGCGAGATCCGCGCGGCGCACTAGCTGGTCGCGCGAGCGCTCGAGGTCCTCGGCGAGGCGCAGCAGGGCCGCGCAGCGGTCGAGGCGGCCGGCGTCGCCCTCGCCGAACAGGGCCGCCATGGGACCCGGCGCGGGCATCCCCTTGCGGTGGTAGCGGGCCGCCTGGGCGACGATCGCGGTCTCGACCGGGGTGAACCCCGGCAGGCCGCCGTTGAGGATCAGGTAGCGAGAGTGCTTGTGGTGGTCGTCGTAGTCGATCGACATGCCGATGTCGTGCAGCATGCTCGCCGCCCACAGGAGCTCCCGCTCGCGGGCGTCGCCGATCGTGGAGCCCGAGGCTCGCGAGCTCGTCGAACATTTCCAGCGCGAGCGCAGCCACGTGGCGGGTGTGCTCGACGTCGACCCGGTACTGGGCCGCCATGTTCATGACGCTCGCCCGGCGCACGTCCTGCAACAGCGGCGGGTCCCGATCGCGCGAGCAGCCGCTCGAAGAAGACCCCCTCGCGCAGGCCCGCCTCGGTGGTTTCCAGTCCCGCGGAGCCACCGGCCAGCAGCACCGCCTGCACGACCAGGGCGCCCGCGAGGATCAGGTCTGCGCGGGCCGGCTTGATCCCGGGGACGCTCGCCCGCTCGGCCGCCGGCAGCTCGGACAGGCGCCCGACCAGCTCGTCTAGCGCCTCGCGCCCGATCACCATGCCCTGGACGCCGTTCGACGGCAGCCCGGCGGCCCGCTGGGCGGCGGCGGCGAGGTTGCGCACGGTCCCGCCGATGCCCACCAGGCGTCCCCCCTCCCCCGCGCGGGCGGCGCCGGCGAACCACGGGGCGCTCCGCAATGCGCCTGCCAGGTGCTCGCGCAGCTCCTCCAGCTGCCTGCGCTTGGCCGGCCCGTTGGGGGGCAGGAAGCGCTCGCTCATGCGCACGGTCCCCAGGGGCCAGGAGCCGCAGTCGCGGACCAGACGTCCGGCGACCCGGACGAGCTGCAGCGAGCCGCCCCCCAGGTCGAGCACGCAACCGTCGCCCAGGGTCGTCGAGTTGACCGCCGCGAGGTAGCCGTAGCGCGCCTCGGCCTCGCGACTGAGCACCCGGATGGGAAGACCGAAGCGGGCGCGCGCCCGCGCGAGGAAGCCCTCGGCGTTCTCGGCGTCGCGGATGGCGCTCGTCGCCACGGCGTCCACCGCGCCCTCCTCCAGGCCGGCCGCGCGGCAGAAGTGGGCGAAGACGTCGAGCGTCGCGAGCGCGCGCTCCATCGGCTCCTCGCCGAGACTGCCCGTGGCCATCAGCCCCTCGCCGATGCGGACGGGCTCGTAGATCTCATCGGTGCGCCTCCACCAGCCGTCGCCCGCCATGAAGACGACCAGCCGGAAGGAGTTGGACCCCAGGTCGATCACCGCGAGACGCTCGTTCGGCTGCATGCCCTGAGCGTATTGGCCGCGGCGGAGGGCTCCCAGGGCAGTGGCTGCTCGGAGCGTTGGCCCGGCGGGGTCGGGAGCCGGCGCGGCTGCGCTTCGGGGCCGCTCAGCCGGACAGACGGCCCTTGAGGCGCTTGGCCGCGTACATCGCCCGGTCGGCTTGCACGAGCGCCTGCTCGGCGCCCTCGGTCCGTTCGTGGATGAGCGTGAAGCCGATGCTCGCGGATGGGTGCAGGACGGCCGCCCCGACGTCGATCGTGCACGCCGGGATCACGCGTTCGAGCCCCTCGGCGACCACGGCCACCCCCTCCTCTTCGATATGGGGCAGCAGCACCGCGAACTCGTCTCCGCCCAGGCGGGCGACCAGATCGGTTTCCCTGAGCCTGCGTGTGAGCGCCCGGGCGACCGCCCGCAGCGTCTCGTCCCCGACCTGGTGGCCGTGGTTGTCGTTGACCTGCTTGAAGTCGTCGAGATCGATGATCATCAGGGCGGCCAGCTCGCCGTAGCGCTGGGAGCGGGCGACCTGGAGCCTGAGGTCGTGCTCGAAGAGCCTGCGGTTGCGCAGGCCGGTGAGCGGATCGTGGTCGGCCAGGTGGCGCAGGTGCTCCTCGAGGCGCTTGCGCTCGGAGATGTCCTGCAGCTGGGCGATGTAGTGCAGCGGGCTCCCGTCGCGGTCGCGGACGAGCGACATCGAGAGGATCGCCGAGACGGTCTCCCCGGCGGCGTCGAAGTAGCGCTTCTCGACCTGCAGCGCCGCGATCTCCCCGGCGAGCAGCCGCGCGCGCTCGCGCACGTCGTTGTTGGCGTCTTCCGGGTGCATGATCCCGTCGAAGCGCTTGCCGATCAGCTCCTCGGCGGTGTAGCCGGTGATCTCGCACAGCGCGCGGTTGACCAGCAGCCAGCGGCCGTCCTTGTCGAGCAGGCCCGTCCCGATCGGGGCGCGCTCGAAAACCTCCTCGAAGTCGTCGCTTGGGGGCCGAGACGAGCAGGTCGGCGCGCTTGCGGGCGGTGATGTCGAGGACGATCGCCACGCCGCCCGCGACCGTCTCCGTCTCATCCTCCTCGCCGCCGAATCCGTTCAGGCGCAGCGGGCCGACGTCGACCATCAGGCAGTGACGCTGCCCGGCGATCCAGACTCTCGCGGGAGCGCGTCTCGCCATCCAGCGCCGAGCGGAACAGCGGCTCGACCGCGTCCCAGAGCTCGACCGGGAACGCGCCCTGGACGAGCTGCCCCTCCACGCACGAGGGGGGATTCCCGAGACGATCGAGCGCCTGGCCGGCGGTGAGCACGAAGCGGAGCTCCCGGTCGAACACGAGGATCAGAGCCTCGGGGAGCTCGTCGAGCGCCGCCGCGGCCGCGTGGTCGGCTCGCTCGAGCACCGGATCGACATACACCCGTGCGGAGGCGGACATGATCAGAGCATCGGCCGTTCGGGCCGATTACTTGACCGCCGAGCGCACTCGCCGGCGCATTCGATCGGTCGACCGGACGCCGGGCGTATGGTGCCCGCCATGCGCCTCCCCCGCCCCGGCGCCTGCGCGACGCTCTACGCCGCCTCGCTCGCGGTGCTCCTGTACAGCCACCTGGGGCACGGATGGGGCTTCGTCGACCTCGCCGTCTACCGCCACGGCGGAGACGCGGTCCTGCACGGCGCCCGCCTCTACGCGCTGCGCTTCCCGGGCGCCCTCGCGTTCACCAACCCGCCGATCGCGGCGCTCCTGTTCACGGGCCTGACCGTGCCGGGGATGGCGGTCGACGAGCTCCTGGTGAGCGCCGGGAGCATCCTGCTGCTGCCGGCGATGCTGTACTTCGCCCTGCGGCTCTCGCCGCTCCCGCCGCGTCTGACCCGCGGGGAGGCTGTGAGGATCGCGCTGCTCGCATCGGCGCTCGCCATCTGGCTCGAGCCGGTGTGGACGACGCTGCGCTACGGGCAGATCGACGTGCTGATCGGCACGCTGGTCCTGTACGACCTGAGCCGGCCCGATGCGTCGCGGTCGAAGGGAGCGGGCATCGGTCTGTCCAGCGCGTTGAAGCTCACCCCGGCGATCTTCGCGGTATACCTGCTGCTGACCGGCCGGCCCCGCGCGGCGGGGGTCTCTCTGGCGGTGTTCGTGGGCACAAGCGCCGTGGGCCTGGCGGCGCTCCCGGGCGACTCCCGCGAATACTGGGGCGGTGCGTTCGCCCAGCCCAGCCGCGTCGGGCGGATCGAGAACGCCGCGAACCAGACGCTGCGCGGCGCCTACGCCCGCGTCCTGCACTCGGTGAACGTCGAGGGCCTGTGGCTGTGCACCGCGCTCGCCCTCGCCCTCGTCGGGATCGCGCTCGCGGTGCGGGCGGGCCGAGCGAGCGCCGGTCCGCGCGACGAGGCGCTGGGCTTCTCGCTGTGCGCGCTCACCGGCCTGCTGATCTCCCCGATCTCCTGGTCGCACCACTGGACGCTGGCCGTCCCGGCGCTGCTGCTGCTCGCCCTGGGCGCCTGGCGACAGGCCTCGATCGCGAAGCTCGCCGCGGCGGGCGCGGTGGCGTTCGTGGCCTTCTCGCACATGATCTGGTGGGTCCCGGTCGACCGGCCCCTGCACTCCGAGCTTCACCTCGACCCGCTGCAGCTCGTCTACGCGGATGCGTACGTGCTGATCGGGCTGAGCGCCCTCGCGGTCGCGGGGTGGCAGGCTCGGGCTGGGCCGCGGCCGGCGCGACGTTGAGCACGATTCACGGGCTCTCAGCTATGCCTTCCGATCTGCCCTCTCCTTGAGATAGGGCTCTACCCAAATGCGATATTGACCGATGAAGTCCCGGCCGCTCTCGCGAACCAACTCCGCAGCTTGGTGTACCCGACCGGCTGATGTCTCAATGTAGCCATGCTCGATCATCGTCCGAGCAACTTGGGCTCGCGTCAGCCGTCTGCACAGCTCGCCGTCAATCACCCCTGCTTCGCGCAGAACCGCAAAGGCCTGATGAGATGTCGGACCGTGAGCTTCGGATACATGCGGCAACTGCGCAAGCTTCACGCCCGCCACCGCCAGATCGGCAACGAAATTCTGCACCCGGCCCAATGCGCGCTCGACCGCCTGCACGCGATTGTATGCGTCGATGTCGTCCGTCGTGTTGAACGCCTGCTTGAATTGCTGCACATCGAAGTCGCCATCGAACGCCGCCATCGCGTGCTCAAGAGCAGCATATTGACGCGGGAAATCCGCAAGATGACGAACTATGTCGCGCCGCCAGCGGTTACGGTCGACCTTGCGAGGCACAGCGGGCACGGCGACAGCTCAGCACGCCAACATACGGTCGATCCCCGCGAGAGCCCTATCCAAGCGACGAGCATCCTGCTGGCTGCCGCGCCGGCGCAACCCGTCCTCGCGAACGCGCAACCCTGGCCACAGATCCTCACGATCGGCCAGCACGCGGCCGCCGGCGAGGATCTCGGCAAGGAAGGAAGGCTCAGCCTCGGCGTCTTTGAGCTCAGCGACGTCGACCGGACGACCAACCAGCCGCGTCAACTTCGTAGCGAGGTCGACAACACGCTCGAAGCTCGCATCGCGCAAATCGACCAGCACATCGACGTCACTTTCCGGTGTATCCGTTCCTGCAGCGGCTGAGCCGAACAACAATGCAAAACGAACATTCTGCTCCGTGCGTAGAGCTGCCCGTAGTGCGGAGACCAGATCCCACGACCGGCGAATGTACTCGCGCTCGTTCAGCGGGAGCTCCAGCTTGCGTGGCGTGGACCTGCTCCCACGAAGCGTCCCCAGGCTTACCGCCCGTCGCAAGGTGCGCTCGTTGACACCAACCTCCTGCGCTAGCAGCACCAAGCTACTCATATGTCCATTATGCCATATCCATGCGTCCGCTATCACCGCCTGCCACTCAAGCCTTGAATGATCTCTTGGCATGCCATATTCTAGGTTCATGGGCACCAAGGAGCTATCGCGTTCGCCGGCGATCGAGGACTACTCGAAGGCGATCTTCTCCCTGAAGTCGCGCAGCGATGCGCCGGTGTCCACCAATGCCCTGGCTGAGCGATTGGGCATCACGCCGGGCTCTGTCTCGGCGATGCTCAAGAAGCTCGACGAGCTGGGCCTCACGACCCATGTTCCCTACCGGGGCGTGCGCCTCACAGACGATGGAAGGCGCCTTGCGCTGGAGGTGATCCGCCACCACCGGCTGATCGAGAGCTTCTTGACAGATGCGCTGGGGATGCCGTGGGATCGCGTTCACGCCGAGGCCGAGATCCTCGAGCACGTTCTCTCCGAGGATCTCGAGGAGCTGATCGCCGCCAAGCTGGGACACCCTACGGTCGACCCTCACGGCGACCCGATCCCCACCGCCGACCTCGAGCTCGACGAGCGCTCGACGCACAGCATGGAGAGCCTAAAGGACGGTGAGGAAGGTACCTTCGTTCGGGTCTCGGACTCCGACCCGGAGATGCTGCGCTACCTCGCCGGCTGCGGAATCTCGCCAGGAGATCGCTTCGCGGTGCGCGAGCGCCAGCCCTTCGGCGGCCCGCTGTTCGTCCGCTTCGGGAAGCGCGAGCACGCGATCGGAGGCCGGCTTGCCGGCGCGATGCGCGTCGAGGTCGATCAGCCGCCTCCCGAGCACCGGGTTCGGACCCGCAGGGAGCCGGCCGATGGCCACGACTGAAACTGTCGCCCCTCTCCTGCCGCCGTTGACCGTGGAGGACACCGCGCGTTCTCTGGATCGCTCGCGCGTTCATCACGCACGCGGACACAGCAAGCGCTGGCGGCTCTTGTGGCTGCTGGTGGGCCCTGGCATCCTGGCCATGTTGGGCGAGAACGACGGGCCGAGCATGATCGCCTACGCCGCCGACGGCGCTCAGTACGGGCTCGGATTCTTCGTGCCCTTCATCCCCCTGCTGTTCGCGATGGCGTTCGTCTGCCAGGAGATGTGCATGCGCGTCGGCGCGGTCACCCACCGCGGCTATGGCGAGCTGGTCCTGCAGCGCTACGGACGGCTGTGGGGTTGGTTCGGCGCCGGCGATCTCACCCTCACCAACCTGGTGACACTCGTCGCCGAGTTCATCTCCATCCGTGTCGGGCTTGCCTACTTTCACCTCGGCTCCGTCGTGGCCGTCGCGCTCGGACTCGCGCTGACTGTGTTCACCCTCAGCGGCGGGCGCTACTGGCGCTGGGAGCGCATCGTGCTCGGCATGGCGCTCTTCAACGGCCTGTTCCTGGTGGCGGCGATCCTCGTCAAACCCCACGTCGGAGCCATCGTTTCCTCCTTTGCCTTCACGCCGTTCCCCGGCGGGAGCTTCAACACGCTGCTGCTGCTCTTGGCCTCCACGATCGGTGCGACGGTGACGCCGTGGATGATCTTCTTCCAGCAGAGCGCGTCCGCCGACAAGGGCATGACTCCCCGCGACATCAAGCACGGCCGCTATGACACCGCGCTCGGCGCGGTTCTCGCCGCGATCTTCGGGGTCGGCGCGCTGATCGCCGGGGCGGCGCTGCTCACACACAACGGCGCGGGCATCCAGGGCTTCACAGGCGCCGGGTTCCCCGCGGCGCTCAAGCATGTCGCGGGCGGCGCCGTCGGCGCCGTGTTCGCCCTGGGACTGATCGAGGCCGGAGCGGTGGCGATCCTCACGATCTCCGCCAGCACCGCCTACGCCGCCGGAGAATGCATCGGCGTCTCCCACAGCTTCAACAGCTCGCCCCGCAACGCCGCCGTTTTCTATGCCGCGAACATCGGGATAGCGCTGCTCGCCGCGGTCGTCATCCTCATCCCTGGAGCGCCGCTGCTCTCGATCGCGCTCAACGCCAACGTGCTCGCGACGGTGCTGCTCCCGGTCAGCCTGGTCTTCATGGTGATGCTCGCCAACGACAAGGGGCTGATGGGCGCGTGGGTGAACAAGCGCTCAACCAACACGATCGGGATCACCGTGATCGCGTTCGTTGGACTCTGCGGAGCCGCATACGGCATCGACTCCTTCCTCCTGAGCATCCACCTCATCGGCTCATGAAGGCAGAGACTCCCGTCATACACGACGCACACCGGAGCTCCGGCATCCGCGAGCAGGACCTGCAGCCCCAGGAGCGCTTCGAGGACGAGCTGATCCTGCACCTGGAGCGCGACCAGTTCGTGGCTGAAACCTCCCGGCCCGTACCGCAAGCCGCGCTCAGCGCACGCGCCACAGCCGGACTGTGGGCGCTTCGCGTCTTCGTGGTGCTCGTCAGCCTGATGGTCCTCTACACCTTCATCGACCAGCTGCACTGACAAAAACCCTCTCGCGGAGGTTACGGTCTGGTCGGACCCCACATGCGATCCGGTTGGCAGCTGCCCCGACTGTCCCCGGAGAAGCCCTACGATGCCGCGCGGCGCTGTGCGATCGCGCCGAGGTCCAGGTGCTGCATGTGAAAGACCGCCTCGTCCAAGAGCGAGGCGACGTGTTCGTCGTGCAGCCGGTAGAGCACCTGTCGCCCGCGCCGCTCACCGATCACGAACTTCATCTGGCGCAGCACCCGCAACTGGTGGGAGACCGCGGACTGCGCCATCCCGACCGCCTCGACAATCTCAGAGACCGTTTGCGGACCCTCGCGCAGGCAGCCGAGGATGTGTACCCGGCTGGGAGTGGACAACGCCTGCATCATCTGCGCAACGCGCTCGGCCACCGCGCCGGTTACGACGGTCCTCCTCGCGGTGCCTTCGACTCCGTGGCTCACTCTCCCGAGCTTACCGGCGAGCGCATGCTGCTGGTCGGCGTCCCTAGATCGCTCCGATCAGGACCAGCGCTCCGATGATGACGAGTACGAGCGCTGTGAACACGTTGCCCCACCGCTCAAGCCACTGACCGCGTATCTGATACCCGCCGAAGCACGCCAGAAGCGTCAGGCCGACGATCGTCCCGATCGTCACCACAGCGAAGATGACGAGTGAGCTAATCGCGGTGCTCACCCCGGCCGTGGTCGCCGCGAGGAACACCGGAAGGATCGTCAGGTCCGGTGAAGCCGCCGCGCCAAACGGGACCATCACCGAAGTCAGCCCATGAAACCGGCCCTCCTTGACGGCGACCTGCTCATCGACCTCAGACGCAGAGAGCAGGTGCTCGTGCGGGTGGTCATGGTCATGCCCGTCCTGATGCTCGTGGGCGTGCCCGTGATCGTGAGTGTGGTTGTGGTCGTGCGGGTGATGGTGTCCGTGGCCGGTCAGCTCGACCGCCGCGAACCCAAGGCCGGTGAGGATCAGCACGCAGCCGATGATTGTGTCCTGCGCGCTCTGCACGGTTGAGCGGAGCTGGAGTCCCACGGCAACGATGACCCCTCCGAGCACGATCGACACGAGTACGTGTGCCACGCCAGCCATGCCCGAGAGCCGTGCGACCCTGGCGAGCGGATAGCGGCGTGTACGACCAACGATCGCCAACGGAACCCAATGATCGGGCAGGATGGCATGGCCGAAGCCGAACCCGGCAGCCGCCGCAAGGAGAGCGGGCGTGGTAGCGCTCATCCTGAAAGCCCCTGCTCGGAAGACAGGCCAAGGCGTAGATATCCGGGCCGCGCAGCGATCCTGGCGAGAAGCAGCCCAACGTGATCGGCATACACGCGCATAGCGTAACATGAACACTCAGGCATGTATTGGCACCACCGCAAATGCGCTCGGGTAGCTCGCTACTCAGCATCGCCTGGATGACGGTTGAGGCCGGGGTCGCCATCATCGCCGCCGCACCTCGGGCGGAAGTCAGCGCGCTGTAAGGTCAGAGACGCCTCTGAGGCCTCAACGTCCGGCTCCCGAGCCGCCCGCACCGCTCTCTTCACCCCTTGATGAGCTCGATCCATCCAGCTGCTTCAGCCGCTGGATCGCCGCTCTGACGTGCGTTAGATATCGCTTGACCGCCGTTTGCACGGACGGCTCCGCCGTGTGGTCGGGAAGCGCACGCAGCAGGTTGAGCCGGCTCTGGACCATCCATGCTGAGAGGTCGGGCTCGTTCAACCACCGCCCCTCCGTTCTCCACGTGCGGCTGATCATGCGCGGCCAGTCCTCGATGCTGCTGGCGTAGGGATTGGGTGGACAGAGCCGGTTCTTGTCCGCGTCGTCGTCCCGGTGAGCCTCGACGAAGCCGACGATGGCTGCGTTGAAACACGGCGAGAGGTGCCGTACCGGCTGGAGCACGATCCGACTAGGCTGAAAGATCGGCGTGGCGGGGGCGTCGCTCAGGCCGAGCGCGGTGCAGTCCACGTGCAGGACGTCGGGGCCGGTTGGGGTCTCTCCGCGCTCGAGCACGATCCGATCGGCCTCGATTCGCCGCACCCGGCCGAGCCTGACGACGTCTGCGATCTGCCGCAGGGCCGCCAGCTCGCGGGCGCTGAGCATCGTGCCGCGGTACATCCTCGCCGGCCACGCCGGGTCGATGCGCACAAGTCGCCCCGAGGCCTCGAGCCGATCGAAGAGGTCCTCGACGTTCGCCGCCTGGGCACCGGCCTCGGCGTCCAGAGCGTTCCCCTCCATGATCGTGCTGACCTGCTCCAGCGGCTGAAAGTGGCGGCGGTCATAGAACCACGCGTCGCGGGGCCGGATCCAACGAATCCGATCCGGCTGCACGTCGTTGTCCAGAAGCCACATGCACGCGTCCACAGCCGTCTTGCCGGACCCGAGGACCGCGTAGGAGCAGCCCGCTCGCGCCACCGCCGGCAGGTCGTTGATGGGGACGAGCCGAACGCCCGACGCCACCTGAAACGGGACGGCGTGGGTCGCCGGGATCGACCCCTCCAGGTATCGCGCATCGACGACCTTGCGGCGGACAGCGACATCGTGAAGATCTCCGGTGCTCAGGTCTCTGACCTGCTCGCCGTCGCTCCCCGCACCCAGGTGCTCGTGGCGGGTGAGCATGCGAACCCGGCCACTCTCCGTGAGCCGCTCGGCCGCCTTGGCGAAGTGCCCGCGGACCTCCTCGCCCCGCGCCCGCTCATAGTATCCGGCGTTCTCGCCGACCTCGTCGATGCGATCCTCGCCGAGCGCCAGCGAGCTCACGCCGTAGTAAGCGGAGGGGGTATGCAGGCGAACGAACGGATACGCGTCCACCCAGTGACCTCCGGGGGCAGGGCGACGGTCGATCATCGTCACCTCAACATCGGCCTCGGCCACCAGCACGTCGGCGAAGGCGAGGCCGCTCGCGCCTGCCCCCACAACCAGATAGTCCGTGTTTATGCGCATGTTCTTTCCCCCTGGTTGTGCGCTGAGAGCACGGTCCTTCTATTTGGTCGGGAACGAAAATTAGCCGAGAGTTGCGTGTCGTGGGGAAAGCGCGTGGCGCGCAGGTCATGGCGATCTGACCCGAACACCGCGAAGGACGCGCGTAGCCCCTGCTTCGCCCTCTGCGAGGAAGTCTACGATCACGCGCAGCCAGCGACGGGGATCGATGTGCGTCTCCTTGCTGGTTTGTCAAGCGGTTCAGAGGGGAGATGACGAATCTCGAATAGTCGCCGACTGGCGCGTTGTGGCGCCAGCCAACCCCGATTGGCACGAGGCATCGTCCCGACTTCGCCAGCCATGGGCCCGGCTGGACTCGAACCAGCGACCTACCGATTATGAGTCGGCAGCTCTAACCAACTGAGCTACGGGCCCTCCACGCGCTTTGGCTCTCGCCTCACGCGCGCGTTGCAGACGCTACCAGCGAGATGTGGCATCCTCCCGCCCGCCGCCCTGTTGGCAAGGCGGCCTTCTGCAGTCCGCCAAGTCGCACGAAGGGACCGCCCATGCCAGCAGACCGCGCAGCAATCGTCACCGGTGCATCCAGCGGCATCGGGCTCGCCATCGCCCGCGTGCTCGGCCAGGAGGGCTTCGCCTTGACCGTCGCCGCCCGGCGGCCCGACAAGCTCGACCTCGCCGCCCACGGGCTCCGCGACGAAGGCTTCCACGTGCACGCCGTCGCCGCCGATGTCTCCGGCGAGGATCACATCAAGAAGGTCGTCCACGCCCACCGCGACGAGTACGGCCGGCTCGACGTGCTCGTCAACAACGCCGGCGTCGGAATCGGCTCCCCCGTCGACGAGATCGCCACCAAGCGCCTCGACATGCAGCTCGACATCAACATCCGCTCGATCGTCCTCTTCTACCGCGAATCCATGCCCATGCTCAGGGCCGCCGGCGCCCTGCACAAACGCGCCCTCGTCGTCAACACAGCCTCCATCGCCGGCAAGCACGGCGAGGCCTGGCTGTCCGTCTACTCCGCCACCAAGCACGCCGTCGTCGGATGGACCGACTCCATGAACCGCGAGCTCGCCACCGACGGCATCCGCTCCACGGCCCTCTGCCCCGCCTTCGTCGACACCCCCATGACCGACTTCGTCAAGGGCCAGGTTCCCGCCGAGGACATGATCCGCCCCGACGACATCGCCGAGGCCGTCCGCTACCTGCTCAAGACCTCCCCCGCCTGCCTCGTGCCCGAGATCATGTTCCTGCGCCCCGGCGACACCCTGTAGAACAGCCGGGGTCGCATGTGCGGCCCCGCCGCCCGGCCGAGCGCCGGCTCGATCAGCCCCCCGCCGAGACCGGCAACAGTGGCCGCCGGTCGGTCTTCGAGGCGAAATTGTCTCCCAAGAATCGCCGTACCGATGGCCTGCCCAGGCGCCTGGCGACAATCTCCCCCGACGGGTCCGCCGCATCCACGAGCCGCCCCCGCCTCGGCCGGCGGCGACTCACCAGCTCGCGGTGCTCGCAGATCGCCACGTCCAGATCCAGGCCGCTCGCGCTCAACACGCTCGCCTCCAACTGGGCCACCAGGATCGACACCTCGCGCCCGGTGGCCGCCCGCGGCCTGCCCTGCGCCCTGGTGAACCGGTCCCACGAACGCGCGAACGACAGGAAGTCCGTGCGCCCGCCCGTCCTGTGTGCCGCCAGCATCGGGCACACGCCGCCCTCTCCGTCCACGTACGCCCCCACGATGATCCGCTCGCTCGACCGCACCCCCGCCAGCATCGCTTCGCGTGTCCGCACCGGCATGCAGTCGATCGCCAGGCGCAGGCGCTCGATCGGGCTGCTGCGGAGGTGGCTGCCGTTTCGCATAGGCTGTGCCCCGCACCGCATGGCTTCCCGCCCGCGGCCGGTGCGCGGCCAAGCCTAGGCCACGCCTACTTCGCCGGCAATCAATTCCCTGCCCTGAAAGGAAACTTGCACATGAAGCTCGGCGTGCACATCGGCTACTGGGGTCTCGGGCTCAGCTCCCAGGACCAGCTCAGCATCGTCCGCGAGGCCGAGACGCTCGGCTATCACTCCGTCTGGGCCGCCGAGGCCTACGGCTCGGACACCGCCACCGTCCTCGGCTGGCTCGCCGGGCAGACCTCCACGATCCGCCTCGGCTCCGGCATCTTCCAGATGCCCGGCCGCTCGCCCGCCATGACCGCCATGACCGCCGCCACCATCGACCAGCTCTCCGACGGGCGCATGATCCTCGGGATCGGCTCCTCCGGGCCACAGGTCGCCGAGGGCTGGCACGGGCAGCGCTTCGCCAAGCAGCTCCAGCGCACCCGCGAGTACGTCGCCGTCCTGCGCATGGCCCTCGCCCGCGAACGCGTCGAGTTCCACGGTCAGACGCTTCAGCTGCCGCTCCCCGACGGACCCGGCAAGGCGCTCAAGCTCACCATCTCCCCCGTCCAGGAGCGCATCCCCATCTACCTCGCCGCCATCGGCCCCAAGAACACAGCCCTCGCCGGCGAGATCGCCGACGGCTGGATCCCCACGCTGTTCTCCCCCGAGCACGTCTCCGAGCTGCGGCCGCTGCTCCAAGAAGGCGCCGACCGCTCCGGCAAATCGCTGGAGGACTTCGACATCGCCCCCACCGTCAGCCTCTGCATCACCGACGACCTCGCCGGCGCCCGCGACACGATGCGGCCCTTCATCGCCCTCTACGTCGGCGGCATGGGCTCGCGCGAGCAGAACTTCTACAACCAGCTCGTCAGCCGCTACGGATACGAGGACCACGCCAAGAAGATCCAGGACCTCTACCTCGAAGGCAAGCGCGAGGAGGCCATGGCCGCCGTCCCCGACTCCCTCATCGACACCGTCTCCCTCTGCGGCCCCAAGGCCGTCGTCCGCGAGCGCCTGGCCGTCTACCGCGACGCCGGCGTCGGCACCCTCGGCGTCACCCCCACCGCCTTCACCGCCCCCGAGCGCCTTCACCAGCTGCGGCTCCTCGCCGAGCTCGCCGCCTGAGCCCGCCGAGCTGTGGAACGCAGCGGTGCTCCCCCGGGCGCAGCGCCCCCGAGGCGAGTGCTGCTCGGCGCCTTCGGCGACCCCGGCCACGCCTTCCCCATGATCGCTCTCGGGCGAGCCCTCGCCGCGCGCGGACACCACGTCACGCTCCAGACCTGGACCCGCTGGCAGCAGAGCGTCGAGGACGAGGGGCTCGCCTTCGCCCCCGCCCCCGAATACCACGTCTTTCCCTCCGGGGAGGCCGGCTCTCCACATCTCGACTTCTACGAGGCCGTCGTCCACGCCACCCGCGACACCATCCCGCTCGTCCGCGATCTGGCCCCCGACGTCGTCGTCGCCGACATCCTCACCCTCGCCCCCGCCCTCGCCGCCGAGCTCCTCGGGGTCCGCTGCGCCACGCTCATCCCCCACGTCCACCCCCACACCCCGCCCGACTTCCCCATCTACTCGCTCGGCGCCCGCCTGCCCCGCACCGCCGCCGGGCGCGCCCTCTGGCGCCGCGCTCACGCCCCCGTCCGGCGGGGACTTCGAGCGCGGTCGCCTCGAGCTCAACCACACCCGCCGGCAGCTCGGGCTCGCCCCGCTCGACCGCGTCCACGGCGGGATCAGCCGTCAGCTCGCCCTCGTCGCCACCTTCCCCCAGCTCGAGTATCCCCGCCCCTCCGGTGGGTGGGATTCCAACGCCCACGTCGTCGGCCCCCTCATGTGGGAGCCCCCCGCCGAGGATGTGGAGATGCCAAGCGGGAGACCCGGCGGCGGTGGTCGCCACGCGCCGCTCGTCCTCATCGCCCCCTCCACCGCCCAGGACGCTGAGCACACGCTGCTGCGTGCCGCCTTGCGCGGGCTCGCCCACGCGCCCGTGCGGGTCCTCGCCACCTACAACCGGCGCCTGCCGCCCCGGCCCCTGCCCGTCCCCGACAACGCCCGCGTGGTCGACTGGCTCTCCTACTCTCGCACCATGCCCCTCTGCGATGTCGTCGTCTGCCACGCCGGCCACGGGACGCTCGTGCGGGCGCTGTCGTCAGGGTGCGCCGTCGTCGCCTGCCCCGCCGTCGGCGACATGAACGAGAACGCCGCCCGTGTCGATTGGGCCGGCGCCGGGGTGCGGGTGCCGCGGCGGTTTCTCTCGCCTCGGGTGATCAGGTTGGCCGTCGAGCGGGCCTTGGGGGATGCGTCGATCGCCGCGCGGGCGGGGGAGTTGGCCGACTGGGCCCGGGGGCACGACGCCGGGGACGTCGCTGCGCGGCTGGTCGAGGGGCTGGCCGGTTAGTTGCGGTTACGATTCCTAGACCATGGGCAAGCGGGCGAGGCCCCATCGAGCCGGCCCGCAGGCTGCTTTCGGCGCCGGCCCATGCTTGCTCGCCGTCAAGTTCGCGCCCAACACGCTAGAATTCTGTACATCACTACTCTCCCTGTAGCGGACGCAAGAGCCCAGTTCTCCAGACTGGTGGAGGAAGCAACGACGACCCACGAGCGCTTCGAGATCACCCGCAGTGGTCAACGCGTTGCAGTTCTCCTCGGCGCAGACGACTTCGACTCGCTGCGCGAGACGATCGCCGTGCTCGGCGACACGGACCTACTACGCGATCACATCGAGGGCGCCGCAGCTCTCAAGGCCGGCGACAGCTTGGATGCAGACGGCCTGCGTCAAGCGATGCGCTCCGCGGGCCGCTTGCCGTCAGCTAAGGACCTATCCCGGTAGAGGACGTGCGACCGGGGCGTTCGCTGGCCAAGCAGGGCAAGGACGCAGGGGCGAAGGCGTGGCAGCGCCACGTCGAGCCCCGAGGACGCCGCCATGCGCCGGTCAGCGGGCGTATCCGGGCGTGCGGACCTAACGGGATAGGTCCTAAGTGAATCAAGAGCCCTACAGGCTCGAAATCGCCGGTCCAGCAGTCCGGGTACTGACAGAGTCCCTTCCGCCGAAGGTAGCCGCTGCCGCCTACGCCTTCATCACCGACGCGCTGCTTGAGAATCCAAAGCGAGTGGGCAAGCCTCTGAACGCACCGCTCGCACCGGCATGGTCAGCGCGTCGGGGCGCATACCGGATCATCTACCTCATCGACGACGCTGCGAGGACCGTCAAGGTCACCAGCGTTCGGCATCGAAGCGACGCGTACCGAAGCTGACGCCGGCGCCGCCAGCAGGCACTCGGGAAGGTCGCGTGGTCTACGGCAAGGCGAACTACCGACCCTCGATCAGCGCCACGGCTGACCGAGGCCGTCGCCTCGATACTCCGCGACGGGCTAGAGCCGCGATTGTCGCAAAACACTCCGGGGGACCGACTCGCACGTTGCCACAACACTGCGCCAGGACTACCGCTTGGGAGACTGAGAGGTGCCGTCTTTGGCAACTACGCACCTTCTGGGCGCCGGCGCCACCAATCGTGTGTGGCCGTAGAGACGCGCGATGCCCACGCGCAGCGCACGGAAGATGACGTTGCAGGTCGGATGCTGCAGCCCGGCGTCCGCCGCCGCTTGCGTGCCAGCTACCGGTTCCTCGCACACTATGTCGACGAGCCCATAGGTGATCCTCTCCGACGAGATGGTCAAAAGCAAAGGCGATGAGTTGGGTGGGGATCTCGCTAGAAGCGCTCGAAGCCGACCTAGCGAAGGTCTGACCGCCTCACGCACAGTCTCGCGCGCCAGGGCCCAGGTGGGTGATAGCGAGGTGTACACGGGCTGTGTCTCGACCGACCGTTGGCCTCTAGTGTCCTGATGCGTTAATTCGGTGTTAGATGGGTAGGCAGAATGTATGCCTATCTCTGTTGCTGTTTCCATTGAGCTGTCTGAGGAGGAGCGCGCCCAGCTGGAGTCGTGGGCGCGTCGTCGGACGAGCGCGCAGGCGCTCGCGCAGCGCTGCCGGGTCGTGTTGTTGGCCGCCGAGGGGCTGAATAACACCGAGATCGCCGAGCGTCTCGGGGTGCACCGGCCGATGGTGCGTAAGTGGCGCTCGCGGTTCGCGGAGTATCGCCTCGACGGTTTGATCGATGAGCCGCGCCCTGGGAAACCGCGGACGATCACCGATGAGCAGGTCGAGGAAGTGATCGTAAAGACACTGGAGTCCACGCCGAAGGATGCGACGCACTGGTCGACTCGGTCGATGGCCAGCGAGGTCGGGCTCACCCAGTCGGCGGTGCTGCGGATCTGGCAGGCGTTCGGGCTTCAGCCTCATCGCCAGGAGACCTGGAAGCTCTCAAAGGACCCGCAGTTCGTGGCGAAGGTCCGTGATGTCGTGGGGCTCTATCTGAACCCGCCCGAGCGCGCCGTCGTGCTGTGCGTCGATGAGAAGTCCCAGATCCAGGCGCTCGACCGGACCGCGCCGATCCTGCCGTTGCTGCCCGGCACCCCACAGCGCGCGACCCACGACTACAAACGTGCCGGCACCTCGAGCCTCTATGCCGCTTTGGACATCACGACCGGCACGGTCATCGGGTCGCTGCACGCCCGCCACCGCGCGATCGAGTTCAAGAAGTTCCTCCAAACACTCGATCGCGAGGTCCCCGCCGACCTAGACGTGCACGTGATCCTCGACAACAGCTCGACGCACAAGACACCAGCGGTCAAGAAATGGCTGCTCGCGCACCCACGGTTCGTTCTGCACTTCACCCCGACCAGCAGCTCATGGCTGAACCTCGTCGAGCGATGGTTCTCAGAGCTCACCAGCAAGAAGCTCCGACGCGGCACCCACCGCTCCGTACGAGAGCTCAACACAGACATCCGCAGCTGGATAGACGACTGGAACGATGACCCACGCCCCTACGTCTGGACCAAGACAGCCGACCAGATCCTCGAATCCATAAGCCGCTACTGCAACAGAATTAACGCATCAGGACACTAGATGGGTGACGCGCGAGCACATCCTCGACTTGGCCACGACCGGCCCGCGCTGCCTTGGGGCGCGTGGGGTAGGCTGGCCGTAGATGGACAAGCTCGTCGTGTTCGTGGCCTCTCCCGCCGACGTGCGACCGGAGCGCGATCGGCTCGAGCGGGTGGTCGCGGAGCTCAACGAGTGGACGCCGAGGGTCGGATATGCGGTGCATCTCGATCGCTGGGAGAAGGAGGCCCGCCCTGGCGTCGGAGAGAGCCCGCAGGCCGTCGTCGATCGCTACGTCGGCGAGGCGGACATCACGGTGGTCCTGTTCTGGATGCGACTCGGCACTCCGCTCCCCGATGCTCCGGCGGGTACGGTCGCAGAGTTCCATCGCGCCGCGCGCGCGGCCATGGAGGACCCGACAAAGGAGGTCTTCACGTATTTCAAGAACGCGCCCATCTTCGTGCACGGAGACGACCTCGAGCAGGCTCAACTGGTCAAGGAATTCCGCGAGGAAATCCGCCGTAACACGCTCGAGTGGGAGTTCCGGTCGACCAAGGACTTCGAGAGGATCGTTCGCAAACACCTCACCAGTGCGGTGTTCGATCGGGCAAAGGAGTCAGCCGAGTCGATCGCGCCGGCGCAAGCCGGAGCGGAGCCGGATGCGACGGCGGCCTTCGTGCAGGGTCTTCAGGATCAGAACCTCGGCAACACGCAGGAGGCGATTGACTGGTTCGAATCTGCGGCCAAACTGGACCATCTTGGCGCGACGGTCGAGCTCGGTCTCAGTCTGCGCGAGCGTGGCGACTTGGAAGGCGCAGACGAATGGTTCCGGCGCGCCGCCGACGAGGGCGACGTGACCGCCGTCTACAACGTCGGCCTGCGCTTGAAGGAACGCCAGGAACGCGGGCCCGCTCTGCGTTGGCTGCGCCGAGCCGCCGAGGGTGGCGATGTGGCCGCTATGTACAACCTCGGCTTGATGCTCAAGGAAGACGGCGAACACGATGCGGCCGAACCGTGGCTGCGTCGCGGCGCGGAAGGCGGGGACGTCGCGGCGGCCTACAACCTCGGCCTGCTGCTGAAGGAAGACGGCGAGCGCGACGCCGCCGAACCGTGGCTGCGGGCGGGCGCCGAGGGCGGCGACTCGAAGGCGATGTATCAGCTCGCGCGTCTGTTTCGCGAGGCCGACCGCGGCGAGGAAGCGGCCTTCTGGCTCGATCGTGGTGCCGACGCTGGCGACGAGGACGCGATCCGAGAGCGCGGCGAGGTCAGTTGAGCATGGCGCCATGCAGCCCCTCGGTCTTGACCTCGCCCGTGTGACGGATGCCCGATAGTCCGGACACGCAACGCTCCCCCGCCACCGGCCGCGCGCCGCTCTGCTTCGTCCTCATGCCGTTCGGCAAGAAGCCCGACAACCAGGGTGGTGCGGTGGACTTCGATGCGGTCTACGCCGACCTGCTCGCGCCCGCGATACGCGAGGCGCGGCTCGATCCCCTGCGCGCCGATCAGGAGCTGATCGGGGGCCTCATCCACAAGCCGATGTTCGAGCGGCTGATTCTCGCCGACTACGCGCTTGCCGACCTCACAACCGCCAACGCGAACGTGTTCTACGAGCTCGGCGTGCGCCACGCGGTGCGGCCATACTCGACCGTACTCGTCAGTGCCGAGGTCAAGCGGGCGCCGTTCGACCTCGCCCCCGACCGGGTGCTGCCGTATGCGTTGGACGCCCAAGGACGCCCCTTGGACGTCGCGGACGGCCGGGCGAGTGTGGTCGCCGCGCTACACGCCGCGCGTGAGGCATCGACGGACAGCCCCGTCTTCCAGTTGATCGACGATCTTCCGGTTCCGCAGATCGACCGGCTGAAGACCGACGTGTTCCGCTCGGAGGCCGCCTACTCGGCCGACATCAAGGAGCGTCTCGCGCGGGCGCGGGCCGACGGCGTGGAGGCGCTCCGCGCGATCGAGCAGGAGCTGGGACCACCCGAGGACGCCGAGGCGGGTGTCCTCGTGGATCTGCTGCTCTCCTACCGCGCGGTCAAGTCCTGGGCCGACATGATTCGTCTGGTCGAGGCAATGCCGGACGTCGTCGCGAGAACCGTTCTCGTCCGCGAGCAATACGGGTTCGCGCTCAACCGCGCCGGACGCGGCGAGGACGCCGAGCGCGTGCTGCTCGGGGTCATCGACGAGCACGGCCCGAGCAGCGAGACGTTCGGGTTGCTGGGCCGGGTCTACAAGGACCGCTGGGATGCCGCCCGCGACGGTTCGGTACTCCTCGGCGCGGGCCATCTCGACCAGGCGATCGACGCCTATCGCCGCGGCTTCGAGAGCGACTGGCGCGACGCGTACCCGGGAGTGAACGCGGTCACGCTGATGGAGATTCGCGATCCCGGCGGCGCCGCCCAGCGCGAGCTGGTCCCGGTCGTCAGATACGCCAACCGCAGGCGGCTCGACACGGGACGTGCCGACTACTGGGACTACGCCACGCGCGTCGAGCTGGCGGTCGTCGCGGAAGATCGCGACGAGGCGATGGCCGGTGCGAGCGCCGCGCTCGCGGCCGTGCGCGAGCTCTGGGAACCCGAGAGCACCGCACGCAACCTGGCGCTCATCCGTCAGTCGCGCGCCGAGCGCGGTCGGGCCCTCGACTGGGCGGATGAGCTCGAACACGAGCTGCTGAGGTCCGCCGGCAAGGCCCGCACATGAGCGGCACCGATGCAGACAACTTCCTAGCCCTAGAACGGCGCGTCTCTGGGCTTGAAGACGCCAACCAGCTTGGGGCGATCGCACCCCTGCTTATCGACGCTTCGCGGAAAGCGCTCTATGACGATTGGGAGCGCGATCACTGGGTCGCGCTCGCGAAGCTGCTGCGTGACCACCAGTACTTCGGTTACGCCCGCCGGCTGCTCGGTCGCGTCCGCCACGACGGCGGTGACACGGAGAAGCTTCGTCAGCAGCACGCCCTTTGCACCTACAAGGACATGGAGCTGCCCACGGCTCCTCGGCTTGAGGCGGCACTGAAGATCCTCGGGGAGGGCGACCCGCCCGAGACGAGCAGGGACGCCGAGACGCTTGGCATCGCCGGTGCGATCTGCAAGCGCAAATGGGTGCTTGAAGCGCGCCGCGACGATCTCGAAAAAGCCCTGTGGTACTACGAACGCGGCTTCGCGCAGCGCGAGCACCCGGAATGGGCGTACGCCGGCATAAACGCTGCCTTCGCCTCGGATCAGCTGGCGCGCTTGGAGAAGGACGCGGGCAACGCGGACGGGGCCGCGCGCTTCGGCGAACGGGCATATGAGATCCGCACGGAGATCGTCAGGGAACGGCCGGACGAGGAGGAGAAGGAGGACAAGGAGGAGAGGGACGAGTGGGTCCATGCAACGCTGGGCGAGGCGTTCTTCGGGCTGGGGAGGTTCGAGGAGGCCTCCGAAGAGTTCGCCAAGGAGGCCGGTCGCCGGCGGCCGCTATGGAAGCAGGAGACGACGGCAATGCAGCTGGCCGAACTGGCGCGTGTGCGCAAGTTCGAGAACCCAGCGGACGCCGAACGAGCCCTCGAGGCGCTTCTCGGCGACAGCAGCGACGCCGTCCGCCGCGCCTACACGGGCAAGATTGGACTCGCCCTCTCGGGCGGCGGCTTCCGCGCCTCGCTCTTCCACATCGGCGTTCTCGCACGCCTTGCCGAGCACAACGTCCTGCGTCGCGTCGAGGTGCTCTCGTGCGTCTCCGGCGGCTCGATCGTCGGCGCCTACTACTACCTGAAGCTGCGCCGTCTGCTGCAGACGGAACCGGACCATAAGATCGACGACGCCGACTACGTGAAGCTGGTGGACGAACTCGCCAGGGAGTTCCTCGCCGGCGTGCAGCAGGATCTGCGCGGGCGGCTGACCGAGAGCATCGCCGACGATTGGCGAATGCTGTCCTCGCAGTACTCGAGGACCGATCGCGTGGCGGCGCTGCTGCAGGACATGTTCTTCGCCCGGGTCGAGAACGACGCGCGTGAGGACCGGGCCGGCCCATGGCGCATGACCGACCTGTTCGTCGCCCCCAAGGGCCGCGAGGCCGACTTCGCGCTGCGGTATGAGAACTGGCTGCGCAGAGCGAAGGTGCCGATGCTCGTGCTCAACGCGACGACGCTGAACACCGGACACAGCTGGCAGTTCACCGCATCTTGGATGGGCGAGCCGCCATCGAGCTCACCTGAGCCCGTCGACTCCGTTGCACGTCTGCGGCGCATGTACTACTCGGACGCGCCGCAGGCCCACCGCGAGCTCCCGCTCGGCAAGGCCGTGGCCGCGTCGGCGTGCGTGCCGGGGCTGTTTCCGCCGATCAGTCTGGAGCAGCTGTACGGGGACCTGGACGTCGAGCTGGTCGACGGAGGCGTGCACGACAACCAGGGAATCGCCAGCCTGCTGGAGCAGGACTGCACCGTCCTGCTCGTCAGCGACGCGAGCGGTCAGATCAAGGATGAAGAGGACGCGCCGAGGCATGTGCTCGGCGTCGGAAAACGCTCGAACACCATCCTCATGAGCCGGGTGCGTGGTTCGCAGTTCAGCGAGCTGTCGAGTCGAGAGAAGGCGGGGACGTTGCGCGGCCTGATGGTCGTACATCTGAAGAAGAGGCTCTGGTCGGCGCCGCACGACTGGACGGGCTGTAAGGAGAAATATGTGCGTGATGACGACATCCTCGCCCCCCCTGTCGACGCAGTGCCCAAATACGGCATCGACGAGGACATACAGCTTGCGCTCGCCGAGTTGCGAACGGATCTCGACGTCTTTTCCGACGAGGAGGCCTATGCGCTGATGGCCGCCGGCTACGCGATGGTCGGTGTGGAGCTGGCCAAAGCGCTACCGGAACATGCCCACGTGGGTGCTCGACTCAAAGGGGTCGTGACCTGGCCTTTCGCGTCGGCGTTTCCGAATGCAGGCGAACAGGCTCAGCGCATGCGCCTTCTCGACTCCCTCAGAGCGGGTAGCGCCCGGTTCGGCAGACGGGTTCGCGAATGGCGTCTTCGCCGCGCCCGCAAGCCGAAGGGACGCGTGCGTCGGCTGCTCGACAGCGCCCACGTCTCGGCCGCGCCGAGGGCCGTGGCCCGGGCTGCCAAGGCGGGCGTGGTCTCGCCTGTGCGAAAGGCCGTGAGCGCACCGGTGGCCGTCGCCGCCGGCCTGGGGACGCGTCTCTCCCGGCGAGCTCGTCAGACGGTGGACCGTCTCAGGAACCGCAGTTGACTCTGGCTGTGACGGCGTGACGGATCGTCGCGAGCCGCTCGCGACGCTCGGGTCAGTCGCCCGGCTGATCGAGCATGTGGACGATCGGGTCGTTGAAATGGAGATGCGCCAGCTCCGCCCACGGGAGCTCAACCGGTGGTCCTTCGATTATCACGGGGTGGATCTCGGGGTCGGCGTCCGGGTCGCCGTTCTGCCGCTTTAGAGCGTAGTCAGTCTCCCGGCGCACCCACTCCGATTCCTTGGACGCACGCGACCAGAACAGCAGAAAAAGGTCGGTGCGGTCGATCTCGAGGTACAGCTGGCGTTGCCAGCGCTCCCCGGGCTCCAGGTCGAGCAGGTCCTGGAAGCACTCGATTCGTGCTGCGCGCAGCACTTGCACCCGCTTGAGCACCTCGTCGCGATCGGGGGTCGCGTATGACACGAACGCGCGCTCGAAGCGTCGCTGCGCGTTCGTGTGCAGGACAGGCGGGAGCAGCTTCGCATCGGCCACGAGCGCGATGCGGAACCCGACCCGCCCGACCGGCGTGCCGTCCCGAGCCACGACGACGGTCCCTGTGAGGCCGTTCGCGAGCGGCGCGGATCCGACCTCGGGCACCTCGACGGTGAACTGGACGGCCTCGGGGCGTCCCCGCCACACAAGCCGTTGACTGGGCACATCGACGACGCCTGCGGATAGGCGCAGCCCGATGTCGACTGTCGTGCCGACAGGGAGTGGGAGCTCGAGTCCGCGAAACCCGCGCCGCTCCGTCCCAGCATCGAACTCGGTCGCGAGCACCCGCGCGTCGTGGGCCTGCCCGGGCGTGTGCAGGAAGACCTGGACGAGGAGGGAGAACCCGGGTGCGGCGACCGGCGGCGCAAAGACGGTGCAGTCGACGGCGTCCGCCTCGCCCGGCTTGGCCGCCGCGGCCGCAGCAGCGGCAGCCTGGGCCGGACTCGGTACGCCGGCCGCTCCCCTGTACCCGGCGATGCTCGTGCCCGTGTCGGGTTCGATCTCGACGCGGCGCCGCAGCCGGCGACCGAACCCGAACCTCTCGCGCAGCGAATGGCGGGGCGGGGACGCAGCGGGCGCGGAACGAGTCACAGGCGCGGGGGGAGCGCTCCGAGCGGGCGGATAGGAGGCCGGGGGAGCGCTCGCGGCGGGCGGAGCCATCGGCATCGGCCCAGGGTCCCTCTGGGGGTAGGGCTCGTTGTCCGGCGCGGCCCATTCGACCGTATCCTGGTAGGTGTCCTCCGCGTCCCCCGGCTCGGGGCCTGGCCCGGGCGCCGGGCCGATGGTCGCGTCCCAGGAGCGCGCTGCTGTAGGCCGTTCCGGCTCTCGAACGCGGCGTACGTGCTCGGTAACGCGCTTGATGTCGTAGCCTTGGTGGGAGCGACGCAGCTCGACGGCGGAGAGAGATGCGAGCGGTCGCAGAGGTGCCGGCAGCTCGCTCGGTAAGGGCATCGACGCTCCCCCGACGAGCACAGGTAGGACGTGCACGCCCGACTCAGAGTCGAGCACCGCCTCCAGCTCGCTAGGGACGACGTCGTCCCCCGCGCCCCCCCGCTCGTGGCTCGCGGACAGCGCCGCAAGCCACCGAGGTCCGATCAAAACGACCAGAACGACGGGTCCACCGCCGGCGGCCTCGATGGTGGCGCCCCAGTCCGGGCCGCCGGGCGGCGCCTCGGCTTCGAGGAAGACGTTTCCAGACCCCAGAACGCCCGCCAGAGAGTCGAACAGAAGACGTGCCTCACCCGCGACTTCGTTGCGATGACTGATGAACACGCGCAGAGGCTCACCGGGCTCGTCGCCCACCGAGCGCGTGTCCGCACCGCACGTGCCGCAGAAGTCAGCCTGCGCCTCGACGTTCGCGCCACACGATGGGCACGGCCTATCTTCCTCCCCTGCCGACATCGAACGCGATATTACCGCTCCGTGTATACGACGGACAGGGACGACGAGGTCGTTCAAGCGCGCTCGCACCTCGAGCGTCGTCGTGTTGATCGGGGCACAAACCGGTGTTCCCACGCGATTATGTATACCTCGCGAAACAAAATCGTCAATCAGTTTTGTTCACGGTATTGACACGGCCTAGAGTTCGCGCCCACGCTTGTCGCCCAGCCGTTCGCGGTCGAGTGGGCGGCCAAGTGGCTTCGCGCGAATCGGTCCCGGGCTAGGATCGGGGGAAACGATGGCTGGTCCGCGTCACAGCCAATGCCCGGCGAGAGAACAGGATGTCTGACGGGAAGGCTTACGCCACGGCCGCGCGCGCACGTTTCGCTCGTGTGTGGGGGCCGTGCTGGCTGATGATCTTCGACGGCGAAATGAGCTCATCGTGGCCAGCGAAGTTGACCTGATGCTTAGTTCCTCTTGAGTTCGCGAGCGAGATAGTCCTGGAAGACCGCCCAAGCGAAGACGACGGCCGCGACACGGATCGTTCGGCCGAAGTCCGCGAACCCCCACCCCTCTTTTGGGCCAGCCTCGTCTCCGTATACATCTATGACGTCCCCGTCCTCCCCATCGCTGGGCCTCTCGCTGATCTCCCTCCAGCGCCGCTCGCGATCCGCGTCAATTAGCGGCGGTACGAGCTTGATCAGGCCGCGCAGCTCGGTGAGCTGGACCGTCAGCCCCTCGAACGGATCAGCGTAAACGCGCACCTCGGGATACATGCTCATGTTGTACCGCCCACCTCGGGGACCTGCTTCAGCACGACGCTGACTCCCTGCAACCCAGCGTGCAGGACCGGATACAGGCCGTCGTGCTTCGCCTGGGAGGCCCGAGTGATCCACCCTGGGCAGCTACCGAATGTGCCCGTCGCAGGTTCACCTACCGGGCGGGATCGATACGCAATCCTGCGACCGGCTTCTGAATAAATCGCCTTGGGACAGCGGATACGAATGTGACCGCACAGACGAATGACACTGCGCATCGCGGGGCGGCTACACTCCCGCCCTGATGGACACGACGACGCTACAACTGCTGACCAGCGTGATCTCCGGGCTGCTGAGCGGCGGCGCGGGTGCGGGAACAGAGGAGCTGCTCGAGCGGCTGGGGAAGCTGCGCGAGCGTAGTGGAGCACCCGGCACGTTGCCCGCGTCCGAGGCGGGCGTCGACGAGGCTGCACGTGGGCTGCTCGCGGCGGCCGAGCAGGACGATTCGCTTCGGGACGCGCTCGCACAATGGTTGACGGACGCGCAGAAGCGCGTGTCGGCGGGTCTGGTCGTTAACAACAGCGTGAGCGGTGTGGTCATCGGCGGGTCGATCATCCAGACCGGGATCGCGCCGAAGCATTGACCCCCCCCCCGATGGTTGGATACGGGTTCCCATCGGCAACGGCGCCGCGCGGTGGCGGACCGTCAGCTGCGAGCGGACCGTGCTCGTCGTTGTGCGGACGTTCACGACCGTCGCGTGGCTGCTGGACCTACTGCCCGCGCTGATCGGTGACCGGCGAGTCCAGGTCCTGTTCACTCTGAACGGGGACGGGTCGGCATACGAGGCCGGGGTGATCGAGCAAGTCCGCGCGCTCGGCGGACGCAGCCTGCCATGGGAGCAGGCGGTCGCGGAAAAGTTCGACCTGGCGATCAGCGCCAGCCACTACGGCGGCCTACAGGAGCTGCGCAGCCCGCTACTGATACTGCCGCACGGCGCCGGGTACGGGAAGACGATCAGCCATCCCCAGGATGGTCTCGGACCGCTACCGGATGTCGGGGAGGCTCTGCGGAGCACGATCACGATCACGCACCCGAACAGCGCCGGACGTTGGCGCAACGACCCCGCCCACGGACAACAAGTCGTAGTGACCGGAGACCATTGCTACGACCGACTGCGGGCGAGCCGCGCCGAGCGTGTGCGCTACCGTGCCGCGCTGGCGGTCGGGGATCGGCGGCTTGTAGTACTCAGCTCGACGTGGGGTCCCGAATCGCTGATCGGGCGCGACCCCGGGCTGCCCGAAAGGCTTTTGGCAGAGCTGCCGGTCGATGAGTACACGGTCGCAGCGGCTTTGCATTCGAACGTGTGGCGGGGGCATGGAAGCTGGCAGGTACGGGTGTGGCTCGGCCGGGCCCTCGAAAGCGGGCTGCGACTGATTCCCTACCACGACGGGTGGCGTGCCGCGCTGATTGCCGCGGATTGCCTGATCGGCGACCACGGCTCGGCGACGCTGTACGGGGCGTGCGTCGGCGTGCCGACACTGCTCGGCGCCTTCGGGGAGCAGGAGTTGCTTGCCGACAGCGCGGCAAGCGCGCTCGGGAAGGTCGCACCGAGGCTCGCCAGCGAGCGCGCCCTCCGGGAGCAGATTGAGACCGCGATACGCGAGCATGAGGCGACCTACTACGAGAAGCTTGCGGAGCGGTCGTTCGCGTATCCGGGCGAGGGGCTTCCGCGTCTGCGCCGCCTCGTCTACGAGCTGCTCCAGCTTGAGGAGCCTGCGCAAGCGGTGCAGATGAAGCCCGTGCCCGCACCGACGTATGCGGGGCACGAGGCCACCGTTCTGCGGGTCGCAAGCTGGGTCAGCGGGAGCGCGGCCGAACCACTGCACGTGGCCCTGGAACGGTTCCCTGCAGCGGTCGAGCAAGACGAGGCGGGCATGACGGACAAGGCTCGGGGCGAGCATCTGTGCGTGCTCGCCGCCGAGCGTTATCAAGCGGTACGGGAGAGCGCAGGCGTGATTGTTGGCAGCGATCAGGACATGGACGCTAGCGGGGCGGAGTGGCCAGTCGCGACGCTCGCGACATACCCTGTCTGCCGGGTGGCGATCGCACGCGCGGGAGAGGTCGGATCGATTGCCGCTGTCCGCGACCGCGGGATCGTAAGAGTGCAAGACGCGGCGGGAGACCCGGCGCTCGCCGGATCGGCGCTCGCTGCACTCGCCAGCCACGGAGCACTCAACGGTCCGGACAGGATCGAGTTCACGGTCCGTGTCGGAGACGAGCAGTATCCGATGACCGCGACCCTCAGCTCAGATCGGCAAGCCGGGCCGTGAGGCGAGCAGCACGCGGGCTGCCCAGCAGCTCAAAAATCGCAAGCGCGACCTCAAGGCTCTCGCGCGCTCGTGCCTGGTCGTCGGTTCGTACGTAGCAGTCGGCCATCGCCTCACGGGCCAGCGCAACGTAGTACGGCGCCTCGTAGCGGACGAACGTGGCCTGCGCCTGATCGAGAGTCACAATCGCGCCCGTGGGATCTCCCAGCGCCGACAGAGCATCAGCGAGATGCAGCAGCGAGCGGCCATAGGTCAGGCCGTCACGCCCGGCGTCCAACAAAGCAAGAGACTCGTTGAACGCCGCGCGAGCTTGCTCGTGGCGGCCCGCATGCTGCAGGGCACGCGCCAGGTGGTAGTGCTGGATCGCAGCGCCGCGCGGGTTCGCGAGCGCCTGGAAAGCGGCCAGCGAAGATTCGAGGGTATCGATCGCCTGCGAGTAGCGGCCCTGATTGATTAGCAGCACACCCTTGAACTCCATGGTGGAAGCGGACAAACTCGGATCGTTGAGCGCCTGGGCGAGCTTCCAGGCGTCGGCCAACACGCGCTCGGCGCCCGGCAGATCCTCTAGGTCCATCAGCGCCCGCGCGAGCTGCAATCCGGTACGGGCCTCAGCCGCCTGATCGCCGCAACTCCGGGCCGCGGTCAGGGCGAGCTGATAGACCTCAAGCGCCTCACCGAAATGCTTACGGTTGTGGTAGGCGATCCACAACGCCTCACCGAGCGCCCAGCACACCCGTGGGAAACCGCGCTCCGCACAGACACGCATCAGCGCAAGCAAGCTCGGGCGCTCTTCCTCGAACCAGGCGACCGCGTCCGCCGGCGTCGCGAAAGATGGCTCACCCGGCGGCGGGGCGGGAGCCAGCCGGGAGCGGATCGGAACGAGAGTGCGGTCCATCCGCTGCGCCGCATACAGGTAGTAGTTGAGGACCCGCTCGAACGCTGAGCGGAGCTCGGCGTCGGCGCATTCGGCAGCGGCGCAGCCACGGGCATGCACACGAAGCAGCGAGTGAAGGCGGAAACGTGCGCCGTCCTCTTCGAGCAAGCAGGCCGCGGTCAGCTCATCCAGCCCGGCCTGCGCGACGTCCATCGGGACGTCGCGCAGGGCAACGCAAACCTCGACGGTGAAGGTCGACTGTGGAAGGACCGACAGGAGTCGGTAGAGACCGCCGCTGTCGGGGCGCACGGACCGATAGGCCTCAGTGAACACCAGGTCGATCGAGCGGCCCGGAGCGAGGATGATCTGCTGCAGCCGCCGGTCAGGGTCAGTCAGCTCCGAAAGCAGCCAGGACACCGGCCGCTCCTCGTTGACCGTCAGACGCGCCGCGCAGACACGCAGCGCTACCGGCAGGCCGGCGCAGATCTCGAGCAGGTTCGCCAGCGCGTCCGGCTCGCTCTCAAGCCGGCCGGCATCGACGCCGCGGCGCAGAATCTCCTGCGCGCCCTCATCGTCCAGCGGCGCCAACCGCAGTAGCGAGGCACCATCGTTGTGGATCAGCTCAGTGATCGCCGAACGGGCAGTCACGAGCACCATCGAGTCCTCCGCGCTCGGGATCAACGCGCGGACCTCTTCGGCGTACTGGGCGTTCTCAAGGACAACCAACAGCCGCTTGCCCGCCGTGCGCGAGCGGTACAGAGCACTGCGGTCCGCTAGCGCGGGCGGAACGTCCTCTTCGGGCACACCGAGCGCGTGAAGGAAAGAGCCGAGCAGCTCGCCGACCGGTACACCGCCCTCGTGGCGCAGCTCACCTAGATCCGCATGCAGCTGCCCGTCAGTGAAATGAGCGATCCGCTGGTGGGCCCAGTGACGGCTCGTAGCTGTCTTGCCGACGCCACGCATCCCCGTCACCTGCACCACGCACGCCGAGCCCGCGTCGCGGTCGGCCAGCTCGGCGTCGAGAGTCGCGATCTCACGCCTGCGATTGACGAACCGCTTCGGTGCAGGCGGAAGCTGACGGGGAACCGAGGCGGTCGCGGCTGCGGGGAGGGTCAGCTGCAGCGCGCCGACCTGGATGACCGTGCCGGCGAGAACCGTGCCGTCCACGCGGTTGGAGACCTCGAAACGTCCCTGGGATGCAGCGGGCTGCTCACCATCGGGCATGCGCGAACGATACGGGGAGGCGGCAGAGCGCGGCGGCAAGAACTAACTCGTGGACGGCGCAGCACTGCTGCAGACCCTCGGCGGAATGGGGTTCCTCCGAAGCGCGAACACCACTCACCACGGGTTGGAGCAATGCGCATCCGCACTGGATTTGGATGACCGTCAACGGATTCTCGACGGGGTCACATCAATACACATGCGCGTTCGCCAGCGGCGGTGATGAAACGTTCACGCATGGCGAGACCACGTCTCCTGAGACTTGGGACGGGGGCGAAACGTGTTTTGATGAAGATCCCGGCGACACCGTATGGGTCGAATCTGAAGGCGTGAGCTCAAATCAGATCACCGTCCCGTGAGACGCCGAACGCTCCGCCGGGATTACCGCCTGGCCGGGTCTGAGTCAGTCCGCTCGAACCCTAGGCGGCGACAGCCTCGCGCAGGACCGGCGCGGCGTCTGGCAGGCTCTGAACCAACAGGTTCTCGCCGAGCGCTCGGCGGCCTACATCAATGAGGTGGCGGTGATGGGTCAGCACGATCACCTGAGTGTGTGCGGCGAGCTCGCCGAGCGCAGCAAAGATCCGCTCCGAGCGGGGCTCGTCGGACTCGATGAAGACGTCATCGAAGATTACCGGCACGGCCCCAGCGCTGGCCACGTAGCGTTCGATCGCGGCGATCCGAAGAGCGAGGAACAACTGCTCGCGGGTGCCCTTACTCAGCCCCTCCATCTCCACCAACACTCGGTTGCGCTGACGGGCCATCAGCACACCGCGACCGCGCTCGTCGACATCGACGAACAGCTCAACGAAGCTGCCGAGCGTGAACCGCGTGAACAGTCGGTTCGCGCGCTCGAGCAACGGGTCCTGGTGAAGCCTTCGGTAACGGTCGATTGCCCGACGCACGACCGTCGCGGCGAGTCGCGCCCTCGCATGTTCGGCCGCCGCATGCGCGACCGCCGCGCGGGCGAGCGCTACATCCTGGGCCGCCTGCACAGCCTCCGTATCGGTCTCGACGCTCCGGAGCACGCGCTTCTGATCGCCCAAGCGCTCCTTGGCGTCATCACGCTGCTGACGAAGGTCCTCCGCGCGTTCGTGCAGCTCCCCGATCTCGACCGCCGCCGCCGTGCGGTCGAAATCGACGCCCTGTCGGCACAACTCCGCAAAGGGCGCTTCGCCGGCGTCCTGCACCTGTCCCTGCAGCTCGGCCAGCTCTCGGCGCAGTGTTTGGGCGCGGGCCGCGCTGGCCTCGATTGCTGGCAGCTCATCAATGCTCTGGACGCCAGCGGCGGCGAGCATCGCCGTGATCTCGGCCCTTGCAAGCGTGATCCCGCTCGCAATCGCCTCGAGTTCCTTCCCGGCTTCGGCGTGCTGGGTCGTGAGGGCCTCGCGTCGCTCGCTTGCCCGCTCGTGCTCGACTAGGCGCGCATGGATCGCGCCTCCAGCGCGTTGAGGCTCGAGCGGCGCCAGCTCGGGGGCAACATCCGCGCAGATTGCACGCACGGTGTTCTGGAACTCATCGTGGTCTGTGTCTATGCCCGCGATCCGGCGTTCCAGATCTCGCTTGCGGCTCAGCAAGGCAAGGCTCTCTTGCACGGCGCGAACGGTCTCCTGCGCGGCCTGCGGGGTCGCGGTGTCTGGGAGACCCGCCTCGGCGCGCCGCTGGGGCCACATGCGCTCCCATTCCGCCCATTGCGCCTCCGCCTCCTCGCGCTCGCGCCTCGCAGAGGCGAGCGCGCGTTCGGCTGCCCGCATTGTGGCCCTCAGTGCAGCGAGCGCGCTGGCTTGGTCGCGACATTGCGCCAGCAGTGTCTGACCACGCGCGAGCAGCGTCCCCAACGACGCCTCGGGCCCGGTCCGCTCGTCCAGGCTCGCGAGCTCGGAGGCGAGCGCATCGCGCTGGGTGCGTTCGCGGCCGGACAGGGCTTGCGCCCGCGCGTCGTGTTCAACCGCCGCACGGTCGAGCCCCAGTATCTCCTCGCGCTCGGTGAGCCATGTGCCCGCGTCTATGGTGGACACGCTCGCTAGGCCGCTGACGGCCCACGCACTCTGCCAGGCCTGCTCGTGCTCGCAGATCTGCGTCGTGAGCTCGCCCTCTCGTTCGGCGAACTGTTCGCGGTCTCGCTGCAGGCGCGCCGCGCGAGCCTGGATGCTGGCGCTCCGCTCTATCTGGGCTGCGTGCTCGACGCGGCGATCCGCCAGCTCATCAGCCTCGGCGACTGTTCGCTCGTAGTCCAGCGCGTCCTGGGCGGGCAGCGGTGTAACACCGAGAGCTGCCTCCCGCACAACGGCCCAATGCTCACCACGGCGAACGCGCACCTCGACGATCGACTCTCCGCTCGGGACATCGCCGACGAGCGCAAGGCGCTCACGCTCCTCGCCGAGTTCACGCTCGGCCTCGGCAAACTTGTAGCGTTCGCGGGCCAGCTCCTTGGCATCCTGCTCGAGGGCCTGCCGTTCGGTGGCGGCACACTGAGCATGCTGTCGCGAGGGTGTAGCGATCGACCGCAACTCCTCGATGCTGGCGGGCGCCGGGCGAAGACGCGCCAGCCGATCCTTGGCCTCGCGCTCCGCGAGTTGGGCCTGCACGCGCAATTGCTCAATCTGCTCGGCGAGAGCATCGGCCTTCAGCGCACTGGTTACCGCGGCCTCCAGTGCCCCGGTATCGCGCGCGGCGGGGGCAGCGTCGAACTCCTCGCGGGCTCGCTGAAGGGCGAACTCGGCGTCTTTGACATTCGTGCGGGCGTTGTCGCAGCGGCTCCTCAGCTCATCGTGCTCGGTTAGGTAGCCATCGAGCGCCCGCCGGGCGCTCATGTCCCTAGCCAGCGACTCCACCTCCTCAGGGTCGGTGAGGCCGATCACGGCGACAGCGCTCGTGAGCGCCGCTTCTGTCTCCTGCAGCTCGCCCTCACGCTTGCGGCGGTCGCCGCGGGCCTTGCTGATAGCAGAGATCTGGTCCTTGACGACCCGGATCTCATCGGCCCTGGCGAGCAGGAGCTGATCGACCGGGATCGCGTCGATCTCGCCCGCTAGCCGCTCTAGACCATCCCGCGCTCGCGTGAGCGCCGCGTCGCCTGCGTATATGCGTCCCTGCGCGTCGGCACGTCGTGTCGCGGCGTCCGCTTGTAGCTCGGGGGTGTTCTTGAGCATATCTAGCTCGGCTGCACGGACAGCGTGGGCATCCAGCAGCGGCGCGAGCGCGCGTCTGCGCTCCAGCGTGCGCATGCGCAGCTCCACCTCGCGGATCTCCGTGGCGAGCGCCACGCAGGCCTCCTCGGCCCGCGCCAACGAGCGCGTCAGCTCACGGTGGCGCGCCGGGCGCAACGTGCTCGCACGCAGCCGTCTTTCAGCGTCATGAAGCGCGCGAAGCGCCTTGTGGAGGACGGTGTTGCGGCCGCGGGGACTAAACAGCGCCTCCGCCTCGGCGTCTAGGCCAGCAAGCGTCTCGTGCAGCGTCGCGATCCCGGCGGCAGCAGCGAAGAGGCTCGCTCCGATCTCACCTTGGCCCTGCAGGAGCTCCGCGCCGCCCTTGACGAGCGTGTCGTGATCGACCTGGAACAGGCCGCGGTAAATGTCTTCGCTCAGTCCTCCGAGCGCCTTCTGGAGCACCTCTTGGGCAACGGGCTTTCCGTCAGCGCTGAGCGAGTGCCCACGACGCTTGCGGCGCGAGAACTCGATCGCCTCGCCGTCCAACTCCAGGCGCGCTCCGATCCGTAGGTCGGGGTAGGGATGGGTATGGCCGTCCGTGGTGCGAGCGTCAATTCCGTAGAGCAGGCTCCGCTCGCCTCGGCTGGTCGTGGACTTCCCCGACGCGTTCGGACCGTAGACGAGGTCGATCTGGCCGGGCTTTGCCTCGAAGCTCAGCGAATGATCTGAGAAGCAGCCCCAGGGATTGAAGTCAAGGCGCCGGATCAGGAGCGACATCAGGCCGCGCTCCGCTCCAGTAGTTCGGCCGGCAGCGAGTGGCTGACCTCGGCGATCAACGTCCGGACGGTCTGCGGGTCGGTCGGGTCGAACTCGGTGAGCACGGCAGCCGGGAGCATGTTCGCGAGTGCCGCGAGAGCGTCGATCGCTTCAGCGTCAGAGAACTCGCCAAGCTCGGCGATAAGCTCGCCGACCGCGTCCTGCCCGCCGCTCGCGAGCTCGCGCATAGGCGTCGTTGCGAGCTCGACCCCCTCGACCCAGATCTGCTCCCCCGCAACGTCGGTCGCCGCGGCGATCACCTCATAGCGAAGCCGCTCCCGGTCTGCCGCGAGTGCGCGGTGCGCCTCGCAGACCCCGGCGATCTGCACGCGCGCCGCGAGCAGCCGCTCGCCGGCTCCCTCAGCGGTCTGCCGCACCGCCGCGGCGACTCGCTCGCAAGCCTCTTCGCGGGTCGCGCAGCCCGCGGCATCGACTTGCAGCCGCTCCCAGCGCACGACATCGAGGACGCGATGCTTGTGGCTGACCACACCCTCTCCGACGCTGACGAGCGTGGCGCCCTTCGGGCCGGTCTCGCGGAGCCCGCGTCCTTGCAGATTGCCGGGGAACACGATCAGCGGCTGCTCGGCGAGCACCTCGCGGCGGTGGACGTGCCCGAGCGCCCAGTAGTCATAGCCTCGGGCGGCAAGGGTCGACACAGTGCAAGGGGCATAGCGCTCGTGCCCGGGACGTCCATCAGCGCTCGTGTGTAGCAGTCCGATGTTGACCATATCGGCCAGCGCCGGAGGGTAGCCGCGGGCCAGATCCTCCGTCACGGCGGGGGTAGGGTAGCCTTGGCCGTGGACCGCTACGCCAAGATCCTCGAAGGTCATCGTCTGCGGCGCGCGTGTGTCGAGCACATGCACGTTCTCTGGGTAGCGCAGCGCCTTCGTGAGCTTGGAGTCGGCATCGTGGTTGCCGGCGATCATCACGACAGGGATTCTGCCCTCGCGCAGGCGCGCCATCTCGGAGATGAAATGCAGGCCCGTCCCATAGTGCGGCCAGTCGCCGTCGAAGATGTCACCGGCGAGCAAGAGCAGATCCACGTGCTCCTCGAGCGCGAACTCGACGAGGTTAGAGAGCGCGCGGCGGGTCGCCAACTGCAACTCTGACGTCGGCGCGTTCTCATAAGCGGCGAGCCCAGCCATCGGGCTGTCGAGGTGGATGTCGGCCGCGTGCAGGATCTTCATCGCAACTTTTCATTGAACAGGCACGGGCGGACGTCAGACGTGAAAGCCCATCCGTGAACGGCAAAGCGCGGGTGACGCCCGACGGTCTGTGACATGGCGTGCGGTTGGGCTCGCGGGACCGCGCTTGCCGCTAGCCACGGGCGCCCATCTCGCCCAAGAACGGCGAGCGTGAACGCGAGTGGCTGCGGAAGCGTTGCGCGAAGGTGAGGATCAGCTCGTCTTCAGCGCGGCAGACACCAACGAAGCACAGGCGCCGCTCCTCAAGCAGCTGATCCTCGCCCTCGCACTTGTAGTCGGGCATGTGGCCCTCCTCGAGGCCGAGCATGAACACGGTCGGCCACTCAAGGCCCTTCGTCTTGTGAAGCGTGGCGACCTTGATGCCGCCGCCGACCGTCGGGGGACGACCGCCGCCGCCGAGGACGAGATCTGCGAGCAGGTCATCGAGCGTGAACTGCGCGTCGTGCTCTTGGAAGTCGGCGACCGCGTCGACCAGCTCCGCGAGCATGCTCGCGGTGGCGGGGTCTGCCGCCGCCACAGCGCGCTGAGCCTGCCGGGCGACGCCGTGCGGGTTCTCGCCCGCGAATGCGAGCGCTCGCATCTGCAGCAGCCCGGCGGCGACGGGACGCTCCTGGGCGGCGTGCAGGAACGCGTCGGTATCGCGCTCACCGGTGTCCTCGATGCCGATCAGCACGCACAGCCGCTCGGCCTGACGGTTGTTGAGGGTTCCGCGCAGGCACGACATGGCGGCGGCGAACGTTCGCCTGCCCGCGGGCTGGTAGGTGTCACCGCGCCAGTCCGAGACGGGCAGACCCAGCGCCCGCATCTCGGCGACCAGGTCGTTGGCTCGGTAGCCGGAGCGGACCAGCACCGCAATGCTGGCAGGGGCGGCGCCGGCGCGGAGACGGCCAGCGATCTCCTCGGCGAGCACCTGCGCCTCTTGCTCAGTGCTCGCGTAGCGTCGCAGCGTGACGCTGCCGACGTCCTTGTGCGCACGCATGCGGCGGCTGCTACGCGGGTCACAGCTGATCAGCGTGTTGGCGTGCTCGACGATCTGCTCGCGGCAGCGATAGTTGCACGTCAGCGGGTAGACGGTCGCGGCGAGCTCATCGACGAAGCGGGCGATGTTCTCGAACTCGGCGCCCACAAAGCGGAAGATGGCCTGGTCGTCGTCGGCGAACACGCTGATGCTCGCCACATGCGGCGCGAGCGCGCTGACGATCCGGAACTGAGCGGCGTTTGTGTCCTGGAACTCGTCGACGAGGATGTGCTGGAAGCGCGAGCCGTAGGCGGCGGCGATCGCGGCGTTCTCGGCGAGAATGGTCCCGGTCGCCACCACTAGGTCGTCGAAGTCGATGAGCTCTTGCTCGCGCTTAGCCGCCTCGTATGCGGCGCCGAAGGCGCCGGTCCTGTCGTCGGGTTCCAGGCCGCGCTTGCGCGCGTGCTGCCACGCGCCCAGACGGTTCGCGACCCTCGCGGTGGCGGCGACGGCACGGGCGAGCTCCTTCTCCTCCTCGGGGTCGATGATCTCGAAGTCGGGTGCAATCCCGAGCTGCTCACCGTGGCTGCGCAGGAAGCGGACGCCGAAGCCGTGGAAGGTGCCGGCCTCAATCCGGTCGCTAGCGACGATCGCGGTCCCCAGTGCACGCGTCTTCATCTCAGCCGCGGCCTTGTTCGTAAACGTCAACAGCAGCGCACGGCTGGCACCGGAGCCGCGCAGCAGGTGCCTGGCGCGGTGGGCCAGCGTCCGCGTCTTGCCGCTGCCGGGACCGGCGAGTACCGCAATCGCAAACTCCGGGGCTTCCACCGCGTTGCGCTGCTCCTCGTCGAGATCCTCGCACGGGTCAGGCATTGGCGAGGAGCGCAGCGATCGACGGCGGGATCGTGCCAGGCGCGATGGCAGCGGCAAGCTGCGGCGTCCAGCGGGTCTTCTTTGTCTGCACGAAGGCGTGGAGCTGGTCGGCCAGCGACCTGCCCTGCTGGCCGGGGCTGCTCGCGAACTTCTGGAAGTTGCTGGCGGCTCCGTCACCGGCGATCACCAGCTGCGTATTGGTTGTGCCGAGCGCGGTGATCAGCTCGTCCTCGAGATCGCGGTCTGAGACGAAGAAGCCGATCGCCTCCATGTCCAGGCGGGTGCTTACGGGCACCCCGGCGGCGGTCAGCCTTTCCCTCCAGCCCTGCTCGTAGTCGGCGTCGCACAGCCCGGCGAGCTTGACATCGAGCCCGGCGGGCCCGAGCAGTTCGAGATAGATCTTCAGGCTGCCGCCGCCGTCGAGTGGCAGCACAGCGATGCCTTCTGCGTCGAGGTCGCGGCCGAGGGTCCGCGCGATCACCCTCACGGCTTGGTAGTCGGTGATCCCCTCGACTAGCACGACGACGCGTGCGAAGAACGCCTCGGCGCTCAGCGGTGTGGCGAAACGCCGCAGACGCTCGGCGTCTTGCGGTTCGATCGCCGCCGGGCGCACGGCGCGCACGACGCCGCCCTCGCGGGCGAGGCGCGCGACGGTACGGACGTCCGCACCCGCGAGCACGCTGGAGGAATGGGTGGCGGCGAGCACCTGCGCGCCGGCCGATCTCAGGCCGGCCATTGCAGCGCGCTGAGCATGCGGGTCGAGCGAGCGCTCGGGTTCGTCGAGCAACAGCAGCGTTGCGGGCGTGGCCTCCATAAGACGCCGTGCGACCATGAGGGTGGTGAGATGCGCGAGGCCGGAGCTCTGCTTGGCGATCGGTGTCGCGGGGCCGAGGTGTGCGAGTTCGAGGTCAAGCAGCGCCAGCAGTTCTTCGGCGGTGTGCGAGCCACTGCCGACGCTGTAGGCACTCTGGGCGACGTCGGGGATCGTCGCCGCCAGAGCGTCGCGGAGCTCGCGGACCATGTCGGCGATCGGCTGGCTCCTCGCCAGGCCGCTACTCGCGCTCTCGATCGCGACGAGTGCGTCATCGGTGGCCTGGCCGGCGACGGCGGCATCCAGAAGGCCCGCAAGGATGCTGCGCGGCCCGGAGAAGCTGAGCATCCGTGCGGGGTCGCGCTCTGATCCGAGCCGCAGCAGCGGCAGCGCCTCTCGCGCACGGCTCGGGACGCGCCCCCAGGTGGCGTCGGGGAACCCCCAGGTGATGTCGAGTTCCTCGGTCTCCTCGTCCCAGACGGCACGAATGCCGATTCTTAGTGTCGGCTCGCCTTGGAAGCGCAGCGCCTGATGAAAGGTGCCGTGGTGCTCGGGCGCGATGTTTGAGACGGTGGCAATGATCAGCAGCTGCTCGGCGGGGTCCAGCAGATCAGCGCGGGACAGCCCGCGTGCGCCAGCGAGCGCCCATCCGGTGGCGGTGAGCACGCTGGACTTGCCGCCGGCGTTGGCGGCGACGAGTGTCAGCGACTCGCCGCCGAGCTCCAGCTCGAACTGCTCGAAACAGCGGAAATTGTTTATTTCGAGGTGCTGCAGCCGCATCTGATCCGATCGGGTTCGGAAGTGTCCTCGCTCGCTCCTGTCGGTATCTTACGAGATCGTACAGGTCCTTACGGGATTCTCGTAAGGAGTCGTAAGAACCAGTAGGTTGTGTCAGTGGCTGCCAGGAACCCATACCAGCCGGGCGTCGGCACAACCCCTCCTTACCTCGCCGACCGCGAGGAGCAACTGCAGCGTTTTCGCGCTTACCTGCGCGATTTCCCGGACAAGCGGCGCAACGTACGGCTCAGCGGACTGCGCGGTGTCGGCAAGACCGTTCTGCTGAAGGAGTATCGAGCAGAGGCGAGTGAACGAGACTGGGTGGTCGTCCGACGCGATCTGACGCCGCGCCTATGCAATGAGGCGGACTTTGCTTTGGCAATCGCAGACGACCTGGAAAGCCTGATCCGCGCATTCTCAAACGTTGCCAAACTCAAAGCCTTGTTTTCGGCCGCACGCCGTGCAGTCGGAGAGATCACGGTGGGGCTTCCGGGTGGCCCAAGCGTCGGCCTGAAGCCAGGCAGCACGGCGAAGCCGTCCGTCCTCGAGGATCGCCTCCGAGATGCTCTGCTTCACCTCGGGCGCCTAGCCGCCAGGGCGGAGCGTGGCGTTGCGTTCCTTTACGACGAGGCGCACACCGTCTTTGATCACCCCGCGCGCCACCAGTACCCCCTCAGCGCGCTGCTCGGGGCCTTCGTTCAAGCGCAGGACGAGGATGACCCGCCACTTCCCGTCATGCTCGTCGTCTCTGGACTTCCGCCGTTGGTGCAGCACCTGCAGGCCGCGCGCAGCCACTCTGAGCGACTCTTCCGAGTGGAGGAGCTCGGGAACTTGAGCCTGCAGCGCGATGGCAAAGACCCCAGCAAGGCGGCCCTAGCACTCACCAAGCCAGCCGAAGACACCGGCATCCATTTCGCGCCAGGCGTGGCCGAGAAGATCGCCAACGACCTCGACGGGTACCCGTATTTCATCCAGAAGTACGGAGAGGCGCTCTGGGACGCCGCCGACGCGGCGAACGCGGACGTGATCACAAACCCGCTCTACAGCAGCACGAAGGCCCGCGTTCAGGATTCGCTCGATGCCGAGTTCTTCGAGGGCCGCTACAACGACGCGACCCGTGCTGATCGCCTGACCCTCCGCGTCGCGGGGTCGCTTGGCGCCGAGCAGTTTCAGATCGCCGAGCTCGGGGCAGAGTTCAAAACCCGCAACGCGAACGCGACCCAGCAGAGCGTCAATCGGCTACTCAAGAGCAACCTCATCTACCGAGTCAGCCAGGGAACCTACGCCTATACAGCCCCGCTGTTTGGAGACTTCTTGCGGCGAAAGTACCCCCGCCAGGACAATGATCGCTAGCTTCATCTCGCCGGTCAATGTGACGAACGAGGTACCGACCAGCGAGCGCAGGTGCGGACCGCCGACACGCGCACCCTCGACCTCTGGTACGCGCATTGCGAATGCGATTACATGCGTGCTGCCTCATGCAATTGGATAGGCGTTTGCCCACGACGGGGCTGCCGCTGAGTCACGAGCTCTTCTCACCAGGATCGACCGGCCAGAAGTGGAGGCCATCGTGCCTCAGTCGCCCCTCAAGGCTGAGCCGTCGGCCGAGCATGAGTATGTAGCTCGCTTTGACGTGGAGGTGCGCTGCGAGGTGGTCCGCGTCGATGCCTGGTTCTCTGCGCACGAGCGCGATCACGATCCGTGCGCTTCGCTCGCGACGCGGTGTCGGCAAGCTCGTGAGCAGCCTGTCGTACGACACTTCGAGCGCGTGTGTAAGCATCGCGAGCTGGACGAGATTCGGCGAGCGCGCGCCCATCTCAAGCTGGGAGACGAAGCTCACGTTGGTGATCTCCGCTCGGGTAGCAAGTTCGCGCTGAGTCATCCCGGCCGTCAGTCGTGCACGTCTCAGGTTGACTCCGAACGCTTTCAGGAGCGCTTCGCGCTCGACCTTGTCGGCGGGCGTCAGGATGCGGCTGTCGGGCAGGTAGTCAGCGCGACCCGGGGGCGCGCCACCGTACGCGCCCTTGCGCCTGTCAGCCATGCCTAGCGAGCGGTGTCACCGTGGCGCTCGCCGTCCGCTAGCCGGAGGGGGGATCTCGCTTTGCTCGCGGTCGGTCGTGAGGCTCATCCGCGGTTCTCGGGTGGAATGGTGGGCAGGCCCCAGCGTCTGGTTGGGTCAAAGCTCAAGGGCAGGGCTGTGAGGAAGACGCGGCGCGCCAGTGGGGATCGGTAGTAGTGGTTGCGCAGGGCGAACAGCCAGTGCCCGGAGAGCCAGGCGATCCCGCCGAGCACCGTGATCACTGCGGCTGCCAGCGAGCCCGTGCTCGCGACGATGACTAGCCCCGCCGCGAGCGAGAGCGCGCCACCCGCTCGCAGCAGCAGGCCGCCAAACAGCCAGAACCCCACACCGATCACGACTGCCCATGCGCCGAGGCGAACCAGGCCACTCATCGCGGTGCTCCGGTGATCGTGGCTTCTCGTGTAGTCGGCGGCATCGTGCTCCTCCTGGCTCGGGTCGGGACACACGTGTAGCTCGACCAGCGCCGAAGCTCAAGTCCGCGCATCGGGACCGGCGCAAGCGGCGACCGTGGCGTCGCAGTCGCGAGCGTTCCTGGCGCGCCGGAGGGTTGGCTTTCTCGATCGACTTGATCTTCGTTGCGGATCGAGCTAGTTCTTGTTGCCGTCCAATCAAATATGCGGCCGGGACGAGCGCTTGCGACGCGCGCCCCGGCCTGTGACGCCGAAGGAAAAGCCCTTCGATGCCACGACCGAAACGGTAGCCCTCTACGGTCCGGTCGCGCTCGTCTGCGCCTGTTTCCTCGCGGCGGAAAGGAGCGCCCCATGAGTGCGACACGCAGCGCCGCTGAGGAGATGACGCCTGCCGAACGCGAGGACCAGCGCGACAAAACGATCCTGCTCGTCGTGTGCGAGGAACTCGTCCCGTGGACGGTCCAGGAGATCGGACGCGAGCTAGATGATCCCCTTGGCGTGATCGACGGCGTGGGGCGCCTCGCCCGCGCCGGTCTGGTGCATCGCCTCGGGGAGTTCGTGTTCCCCACCCGTGCGGCCCGGCGAGCCAGCGAAATCGAGACCGGAACGATCTGAGGGCCACACCGGAGCAGCGGGGCCGATGCGCCGTCAGGGATCACCCGTCCACTCGCCGGTCGAACTCGGTCACGCCGTGAGGGCTCGCCGCGAGGAGCTGGCGTTCACGCACGAACACCTCGCCCGCCTGACGGGCGTCGACCCCATCGTCATCGACAGGCTCGAGCGTGGCGAGGGCGCGATCGAGCTGGAGGCTGTGATGCTCGTGCTGCAGCTCCTCGGTCTGGAGATGTTGGTCGCGGAGATCTACTCGCACAAACCGAAAGACCGTGAGTACGAGATGTTTCGCCTGCGCGTGGTCGAGGGCCTTACGTTGAGCGAGATCGCCGAGGTATTCGGCTTGCACCGAGAGCGCGTGCGCCAGCTGCTGCGCGCTCATTTCCGCCTGCGAGTGCCGCCCGCCGCGAGCACCCGGCGCAGCACCCGGGCGAAAGAAGCGCGACGCCGCCGAACGAACTGACACCAGCACTGTCAGCGGGATTGCCAGCAGTTTGTCAGCGCCCTATGCAAGGAATAAGGGCCATGACCCCAGCTCCGTCTCCTTCAGTCTGTGCCCCCGAACCGCGACGTGTGGCGAGCCTGGCGCGCGGCTCCTCGCCCGTCGATGATCGTCGTGTTGAAGCCGGCGGGCATGGACTTGACTTCCCCGGCGTGTAGAGCTACACCGTCCTGTCCCTTGACGCCCCCGCCCTCCAGCCGCCGATACCGCATCCCATTTGCCGGGTCCTCGCTCTCGTCGGCCGTTGCCGTTCGCTCGCACCCGATCGGCAAACCGGCGCCCGCCGTATCTGGCTTGCTGGTGCGCAATCCGCGAGGGTTGGGCGCGCCCGACTCTCTACCCGATCCGCACGTCATGTTGTTGATGGTCCGCTGTATTCAGTCCGCCCGAGAGCCCAGGTGTCTTCTGCCCATGACCGATGCGTGCACCAGCGGCCGTCGTCGTGTCGTGCGGCTTCGTCGTCCCGATCCCGATGTCGCGGCGCTCGTCATGAAATCCGCTCGGGGGAATCCGCGCTCTGCGCTCGATAACGATTCGACGCCCCAGTCGTCCATAAAGGAGTCCGCCCGTGACCGATGAGCACACCGGCAACCGCCGTCGTGTCGTGCGGCGTCGTCGTCGCGACTCGTCTGCCGCCGCCCTGTGCGAGATCGACCGGCACGTGCTCGGCGTGCTGTGCGCTCACCGAGTAGTGACGCAGGCACAGCTCGGCCGGCTGTTCCCCGGCGTGCCCGAGCGCACACTGCGCTACCGCACCCGCCGCCTGCACGACCTCGGGTGGACGGGCCGAAGCCGCCCCTACCGAGAGCAGGGATCGGCTCCGAACCATCACTGGCCGACCAGGCGCGCGGACTGCATGATGCGCGGCGAGCCCGTCCCGCGGGGCGGGGAGCGCAGCAGGCCGAACCCGAGCTTTCTCGCGCACGCCGCCGCGCTCACCGACCTATACGTTGCGCTGGCAACCGAAGCCGGCAAGGCGGGGCTGTCGTTGCAGGAGTACCGGCGCGAGGGCGACGCGCGCGAGCCATTCGACAGCGCGGGTAAGCAGCGTGCGCTCGCACCCGACGCGATGGTGATCCTCGTGGATCGCGAAGGCCGCAAGTTCGGGGCGTTCGTGGAGATCGACCTCGGCAGCATGTCCCACACTCGGCTGCGGCAGAAGGCCGAGCTATACGCCGCCTACGCTGCCAGCGACGCCTGGCGCGAACAGCACCTGTTCCTCCCCGCGCTGCTGTTCCTCACGACCACCGATGCCCGCGCGAGCAAGTTCCTCGACGCGCTTGCCTGCGCGCTCTCATACGGCCGGCGCGAGCATCGCCGCCGAGCGTTCGTCGCAGGCGCAGCCGGGATCGCATGGGCACTCCACCGGCTGCTCGACGCGGCGTGCCTGGCTGACCTGGACGGCAACGTTAGGCTCGCGCTCGCCGACATTCTCCAGGACGCGCGTGCACCACACGAGCAGGCGCTCGCCTACCAGCGCGAACGCGAGGAAGCCGACGAGGCGCGGCGACACGTCCTCCACGAAGACCCCGAGGCGATGCGCCGACACCTGGCCGACTACGCCTACGCACTCACCTGGTACACGCACGCTCTCGGCACAACCAGCGAGCGAGCGATCGAGCTACTGCGCACCGAGACCGCCACGCCGACCCCTGACGAGTGCGAAGCCTTGCGTGCGATCGCACGCGACCTCGACCAGGCGCTTCCCGAACCACAAGCACACGAGCTGGCCGAGCCCGGCGCCAGCGTACACAGCGAGATCACGATGCTGGCTGAGCACTACCGCACAGCGCAGGCCAGGCAGATCGAGACACTCGCCCAGCGTTACGGTGACGGGCCGTGCCTGCGCCGCACACGAGAGCTGCTGAATGATGGTGGGCTGCTCGACCGCGACCGACTCGACCGGCTCCCACTGGATGCCGAGCACGACGCCGCCAGCCACCGCGAGCAGCACGAGCGCTGCGACGCGTACCTGGCATGGCGCGAGCGCGCCGCGCGGCGGGTCGCGAAAGACGCCGGTCCGCTCGGGCGACTCACCCACCGTGCCGAAGACTTCTACCCGCTGCTCGACCGCGAGCGACTACGCACCTGCGGACGCTGCGCCGAGACGATCTACCCGCCGGCCCGCGAGGCCAGCGGCCACGGCTCCCCGCAGGCGCCGTCGTGCCATTTCTGCCGCGAGCCGCACAGCACCAAGCCCTATGACCCAGCAGCAACGTCACCCACCCGCACGGGAAGCGAGGCATACGGATGAGCAACGCAGACGGCAAACCAACCGAAGGCGACACATGCCGCGCGCCCAGCCGGCGCCGCGCCGCCGCACGGGCGGGCACGCGAGCGCACCGCCCGCGATCGAGGGATACCTGCCCTCAGCGCCAGCGCGGCTGCTTGCCCATCTTCAATTCGACATGCGAATTGCTTGTCGCCAAGTCCGACGACGGCCGCACTCAAGCCCAGTTGTCCGCGATCCGCGCGTTGCTCTCATCGGGTGCCGCGACGAGGAGACCGTGCGATGCGAAGAATCCCAAAGGAGGAAGGACTCGATGACACGCTTCGCCGCGTACGCGAGGATCAGCACCCGCGACAAGCAGGACCCCTCCCTGAGCTTCCCGAGCCAGTTCGAGGCGGGACGCAAGCGCGTTGTGGAGATGGGCGGGTCGGTCGTTTGCGAGTTCACCGACGAACAGACGGGTGCCGATGACGACCGGCCCGGCTGGTCGGAGCTGATTGCCGAGGCGCGCGATCGCGGGCACCGGCGCTTCGATGGCGTCGTGCTCTACTCGACCTCCCGGCTATCCCGTGATCGGGTGTCGGCGGGGCTCTTTGAACGCGAGCTTCGCAAGCTCGGCGTCTCCGTCGTCTACGCGCACGCAGGCGCCGAGGGCGAACTGACGATCGGCGTCCTACAGGTCATAGACCAGTTCGAGCGCTCACGGCTCAAACGCGAAAGCCGCAGGGGAATGCGCCAGAACGCACTCGCCGGCTACCGCAACGGCGGCAGACCCCCCTACGGCTACCGGCTCAAGCACGAGCCACACACCAACCCCATACGCGCCGCTGCCGGCGAGACGAAGAGCCGCCTCGAGATCGAGCCCGCCGAGGCGCCAATCGTGCGCGAAATCTTCACGCTGTGGGCAACCAAGGAACGCGGCGTGACCGCCATCGCCGATCTACTCAACGAGCGCAGGGTGCCCTGCCCTACCGCCACCAACCCCCGCCTGAACGCGACTCGGCGGTGGGCGAAGTCCACGATCAACGCCATGCTGCGCAACCCTGTCTACGTCGGCAACCAGGTGTGGGACCGACGCGACAACGCCACCCGGCGCGAACAGAGCGTCTCGGCTCCGTGGCGCGATGAGAACGAATGGACGGTGTGCCAGGACGCCCACGAGCAGATCATCAGCGCCGAATTGTTCGCCGCCGCGCAAGAGCGCCTAGAGCGCAAAAAGAAGCTCTACAGCCGACCGCGAGGCGGCAGCCGTGAACACCTGCTGAGCGGCATGGTCCGCTGCGCCACCGGGCACCCGTCACTGAGCGCCTACGCATTGATCGTCAAGGGCCACACCTACTACCGCTGCACCTACCGGAGCAGCTACGGCAAGGTCGCTGCCGAGGCCATCGCCGGCCACGGCTCAACTTGCAACGTCCGCGAGGACGCGCTGCTGCCCGCGATCGAGCGTTTCTTCGCCGAGCGGCTGTTCGGGCCGATGAGGCTCGACCTACTGCGCGAGCAGTTGGACCTACAGGAGCACACCAGCCACACCGACGCGCAGCAGACAGCCGCGCGGCTGCAAACACAGATCGCTGAGGCCGATCGAGCCATCGCCATGCAGGTGCGGGCTTTGGAGCAAGGGATCGAGCCCGACGTGGTCCGAGCCCGAATCGAGGAACTGAAGGCCGAGAAGGCGGCTGCGCAGGCGTCTCTGCCGAAGCTCGCACTGGCACCCGAACGCACAGACCCAGCCGCCCTGCTCGATCAGGTGCCCGACCTCTCCGAGCGGCTACGCAATGCCGACGACGCCACCAAACGCGCTCTGTTCGACGCCTTCGACCTGCGCGTCGTCTATGACAAGGCGGGCGATCGGCTCTCCATCAGCGCCACGCTGACCGAGGCCGTCGCCTCCATGCTCCGTACTGGCCCTCTCGACAACGGCGTAGAGCCGTTGTCACAGCGGGCACTCCGGGGGTGGGGCTCGAACCCACAACCTCTCGATTAACAGTCGAGCGCTCGGCCAATCGAGCTGCCCCGGATCACCAGCAGGATTCTACCCAGCCCGCTCCCCGGTCTCCTCGAGCACCCGCCCGTAGGCGCGGTCGAACTCCCCCTTGACCTCCGCCCGGCGCTTGGCGAGGTCGTTGACGTCGCCGGCTCCCTGGCCGCGCGCCTGCTGGATCTTGCGGTCGACACGGGCGAGCTCGAGCTGCAGGCGCTGGACTTCGAGCATCACCGGGTCGGACGCTTCGCGGCCGGCCTCGACCACCAGCTCGGCCAGCAGCCCCTTGAGCTCGGGATCGCCCTCCAGCCCCCCGGCCTGACCGGCGGGATCGCTCATCGGCTCGCGCAGCTCGCCCTCGCGCAGGCGCCTGGCCGCTCGGCGCAGCAGCTCGCTGGCGAAGTGCTCGTCCACGTCGATGCTCGCGAGCGCCCGGGCTCCTTCCTCGGGGGAGGCGATGCACAGCGCCAGGAACGCCCGCTCGGTGTCCTCGCGCCCGGACAGGCCGCCGCCCCGCCGGCCCTGTGCCACGATCGGCTCGGCCCCAGCCCGCCCCGCCTGCGCGGCGCCCCGCCGCCGCTCCCCCCCGGCGCGCCCTCCGCCGCCGAGCAGCGTCTCGGCCAGGCTCTCGGGCAGCGCCAGGCGTCCGGAGACCATCCGCGTGAGCTCCATCCGCATCGCGCTCGGCGCCAGCGTCGCGAACACCGGGCGCAGCTCATCGATCATGCGGTCGCGTCCCTCGGGGCTCGAGTCGTCTCCCCCGGCCAGCACCCGCTCGACGCGGAAGCGCACGAACGGCACCGACGCCTCTACCGCCGCCTGCATCGCCTCGGGCCCGTCGCGCTGGATCAGCTCGGCCGGGTCGGTGCCCGCCGGCAGCGGCACCACGCGCAGCGCGAGCTTGCGCCTGGCCGCCAGGCTGGATGCCCGCAGCATCGCCTCCTGGCCGGCGCTGTCGGCGTCGAGCGCGAGCAGCACCGTCTGGGCCATCCGCGCCAGCTCCCCCACCTGCTCGCCCGTCAACGCCGTCCCCATCAGGCCGACCGCGTTGCGCATTCCCGCCTGGTGCAGGGCGATCGTGTCGGTGTACCCCTCGCACAGGATCGCCTCCCCGGCGCGCGCCGCATTGGCACGGGCGAGATCGGCCCCGTAGAGGTGCAAACCCTTGTGGTAGAGGTCGTTGTCGGAGGTGTTCAGGTACTTCGGCCGCTGCTCCTCGCGCATCGCGCGCGCGCCGAAGCCCAGCACGCGCCCGCGGATGTCGGCGAGCGGGAACATGATCCGCGAGCGGAAGCGGTCATACGGGCGTCCGTTCTCCTTGGAGCGCTGGGCCAGGCCGGTGGCATACAGCTCCTGCTCGGAGAACCCACCCCGGCGCGAGGCCATCAGCACGCGATCCCACGCGCTGGGCGCGTACCCCACGCGAAACTCCCTCAGCAGCTCCTCCCCCAGCCCACGTCCCTGTAGGTACTCCCGCGCACGCTCCGCCTCGCCGGAGTCCCACAGGCAGCGCTCGTAGTAGGCGGCGGTGCGAGACAGGAGCTCCAGCAGCCGCTCGCGCCGCTTGCGCTGCTCGGCCTCGCGCGGGTCCTCGGCCTCGCGCTCCAGCTCCACCCCGTAGCGCTCTGCCAGCAGCTCCAGCGCCCCTTTGAAGTCGACCCCCTCGGTCTCCTGGACGAACGTGAACACGTCGCCCGATGCCTGGCAGCCGAAGCAGTGGTACACCTTCTGGGCCGGGTCGATCCCGAACGACGGCGTGCGCTCCTCGTGGAACGGGCACAGGCCCTCGTAGCGGGCAGGGCCGGACCGGCGCAGCTCGGTGCGGGCGGAGACCAGCTCGAGGAAGTCCACCGCGTCGCGCACGCGATCCTTGGAGTCGTTGGTGTACCTCGCCACTGCCGGCTACGCTACCGGGCGAACGCCCGCGGCACCTGCAGCTCGGTGTACTCCCTGATGCAGTAGCGGTCGGTCATCCCGGCGAGGTAGTCGGTGACCCGCTGCGCCAGATCCTCGTCGGTCGCCGAGCCCTCCCCCCCCCTCGGCCCCGCCGGCAGCAGCTCGGGACGCTCGACGTAGTGCTCGAACAGCCGCCTGATCACCGCCGAGATCTTTGCGTGCTCGGCCCGAACCGCCGGCCCGAGGTACACCCGCTCGAACATGAACTCGCGCAGCGCGTCCATCGCCGGGCCGGCCTGCGGGCCCTGGACGATGTCCCCGGCTCGCTCGGAGCACTCCACCATGTCGTGCACGAGCGCGTCGATCCGCGCCGAGCCGCTTGCACCGAGCACCGCGATCGGCTCCCCGGGCAGCTCGTCCTCGCTGAGCAGCCCCGCGCGGACCGCGTCGTCGATGTCGTGGTTGATGTACGCCACGCGGTCGATCACCCGCACGATCCGCCCCTCGAGCGTTTGCGGCTGCGGCGCGCGCGAGGAGTGCCGCGCGATGCCGTCGCGGACCTGCTCGGTCAGGTTCAGCCCCACACCGTCGCGCTCGAGGTCCTCGACGATCCGCAGCGAGTGCTCGTAGTGGTGGAAGTCCTTCCCGAAGCGCTCTTTCAGGCAGCCGTCGAGCACGTCCTCGCCGATGTGGCCGAACGGCGGATGGCCGAGATCGTGGCCGAGGCCGATCGCCTCGACGAGGTCCTCGTTCAGGCACAGCGCCCGGGCGACCGTGCGCGAGATCGTGGTGACCTCGAGCGTGTGGGTCAGCCGCGTGCGGTAGTGATCGCCGCGGGGCGCCACGAACACCTGGGTCTTGTGGGTCAGGCGGCGGAAGGCCTTGCTGTGGACGATCCGGTCGCGGTCGCGCTGGAACGGCGTGCGCAGCGAGCAGTCCTCCTCCGGCCTTGCTCGCAGCGCGGGATAGGAGCGGGCCGCCGGCGGGGCGAGCCGCCGCTCCTCCTCCTCGGCGACGCGCTCGGCGAAGCCCGCTGCCACCGTGTCCTGCCTGCTTGCGACGCTCACCGTTCGATTGTGCCAGCGGCTGCGGCTGGCGCCGGGACCGGCAGCCCTGCCGTGCTCCGCGCGTACGACCCGCGCGCGCCGCTCAGCGCTCGTGATGCCAGTCTTTGCGGGCGGTGTACTTGCGCACCAGGTGGCTCCACTTGGTCTGTGTAGCGGGATCCTCGTCGTAGACCGGGGCCTTGTGCTCCGGCTCGGGCAAGCTCTGCGCGGCAGCGGAGTCGATCCGCAGATCGACACCATGCTCGTGAATCGACGCGATCGCGTCGGCCTCCAGGAAGCGGATGCCATGCCCGGGAGTGTTGATCAGCAGCCCATGAAACACATCCTCCTCGGGCGCGCTCAAAACGCTGCCCACCGTGCCGACCTGCTCGCCGTCGGAGGCGAGCACGGGAACACCGTCCTCGAGCAGCTGGTAAGCGATCGGAAGGCCCTCGTCCACTGGACCAGACGATACCGGGATCAGCCGGAGCGCCCGACGGCGGGCATCAGCCGCAGGTGGGCGTGGTGCTCGAGCGTGGCAGCGATCGCGCGCTCGACCTGCCCGAGCGCTGGATCGGGCGCGTCGGGCACCTCGGTAATGGCGCGGCCGAGCGCCTCGGTCATGAAGCGGTAGGCATCCTCTCCCAGGGCGAACGAGCCGGCCTCGCACGCCGAGCACACGACTCCCCCGGCGGCGCCGGAGAAGCCGACCAGGTGCTCGCGCTCGCCGCAGCTCGCACAGGCGCCCAGATGCGGAGAGAGGCCTGCCGCGAGCAGCAGCTTCAGGCGAAACGCCAGCGCCACCGCCCGGTCGCCGTCCGGGCGAGACCCGCGGGTGGCCTGCTCGTCGAGCAGGGCGAGCTGGCGGCAGAGCAGGTTGAACACGCCGGGATGGGGCTCGGAGGTCTCGAACAGGCGCCCCACCGCGTCGCACGCCCGGGCGGCTGCGTCCAGGGCGCGCGCGTCGCCGCGCAGGCTGGCGTGCCCGTCGATCGTCTGAGCGCCGGTCACCGTCAGCAGCTCGCCGCGCCCCTCGTGCAGCTCGATGTGCAGGCGGAAGAACGGCTCCAGACGCCCGCCGAAGCGGGAGCGCGCGCGGCGCACCCCTTTGGCGATCGCGCTCACCCGGCCGCGATGGGGCGTGTACACGTGCAGGATGCGGTCGGCCTCCCCGTAGCGCATCGAGCGCAGCACCACCGCTTCGGTCTTGACCGCTCGTGACATTCGACAGATCAGTCTAGGATGCGTGCCGGAGCCCGCCAGCCGCGACGAAACGTGTTGCTATACTTTATGAAGTAATGCACGATGTAACGGTTTATACGACCGAGCCATGCGCTTTCTGTGTTCGGGTGAAGGGCCTGCTGAGCTCCCGCGGCGTCGACTTCAGCGAGGTCAACCTGTCAAAGGATCCCGACGGTCGCATCGAGCTGGCTCAGAAGACGGGGATGATGACCTTTCCCCAGGTGATCGTCGACGGCGAGCTGCTGGGCGGCTTCAGCGAGCTCCAGGCAGCGGCCGACAGCGGCCGCCTGGACGAGCTGTCCGCCGCCTGAGCCGAGCGTGGTGGGCGGCGCCGGCGCCCGCCACGGCGCCACAGGCGATGTCCGCGCGCCTCTGCGCCGTCCCCTCTACCGGCGACGCGTGGCTCGGGGACGCGTCTGACAGCCCTCGCACACGTAGGTCCCCCGCCCGGCGACGACCAGCTTGACGATCGTGCGGGCGCACACCCCGCACGGCTCGCCGGCGCGGCGGTGGACGAGGAACTGGTCCTGGAAGGACCCGCGGACGCCGTCGACGTGGCGGAAGTCGTCGATCGTGGCCCCGCGGGCGTCGATTCCGGCGGTGAGCGCCGCGATGACCGTCTCGCGCAGCCGGGCGTGCTGGGCGCCCGACAGGCTGCCGGCGGGACGCAGGGGGTGGATGCCCGCCCGGAACAGGGCCTCGTCGGCGTAGATGTTCCCCACGCCGGCGATCCGGCGCTGATCGAGCAGCAGGGCCTTGATCGGCGCGGTGCGACCCCTGGCCAGCGCGCGCAGGTGCTCGGCGGTGAACCGCTCGTCGAATGGCTCGAGGCCGAGGCGCGCCGCGAAGAACGCCTCTAGGGCGGGTGAGCCGAGCAGCAGCTCGCCGGTGCCGAAGCGGCGGGGGTCGACCAGCGACAGACGCAGCCCCGTGCGCGCGGCGCTCCCGCGGCGCCCCTCCTCCTGTCCCGGGCGCGCGGCCCGGGCGCCACCGAGCAGGATGCGCACGCGGGTGTGCGGAGGCTCGGGATCGGGGTCGGCGAGCACCGATCCGGTCATGCGCAGGTGCTGGGCGAGGTGGACGTCGCCGGCAAAGCTCCACACGAGGTACTTGCCCCGTCGCCCCAGACGCTCGATGCGCCGGCCCTCCAGCGCGTCGACCAGCTCCCCGGGGGCGAGCGGGCGCGACCAGCGCGGGTCGAGGATCTCGATCCGTCGCAACGTCCGTCCCTCGACCAGCGGGGCCAGCTGGCGCCTGATCGTCTCGACCTCGGGCAGCTCGGGCACGGCGTCAGCTTATGCGGGCTCAGCGGGAGGCGCGGGGGTGGGCGCTGAAGTACACGTCCTTGAGGCGGTCGGCGGAGAGATGGGTGTAGACCTGGGTGGTGGCCAGGTCGGCGTGGCCGAGCATCTCCTGCAGGGACCGCAGGTCGCAGCCGCCGGCGAGCAGGTGGGTGGCGAAGGTGTGGCGGAGGGTGTGAGGGCTCATCTTCTGCTCGAGCCCGGCGCTGCGGGCGTGACCCTGGACGATCTTGTAGAGGCCCTGGCGGGTCAGTCCGGAGCCGCGGCGGTTGAGGAACAGCGTCGACTGGACGCGGTTGCCGAGCAGGAGCGGGCGTCCACTGCGACAGTAGGCGCGCACCGCGGCCACGGCCTGGCGGCCAACGGGGACGATCCGTTCCTTGGAGCCCTTGCCGCGGGCGCACAGGATGCCCTCTTCGAGGTCGACGTCGGCGAGCTGCAGGCCGACGGCCTCGGAGGCGCGCAGGCCGCAGGCGTACATGAGCTCGAGCAGCGCCCGGTCGCGCAGCGCGCCGGGATCGCCGCCGGCCGGCTGGCGCAGCAGGCGGGCGACCTCGTCGCGCGAGAGCACCCGCGGCAGGCGCTGGGTCTTGGGCGGCCCGCGCAGCTCGGCCGTGGGGTCGTGCTCGAGGGTGCCCTCGCGGCGCATGTGGCGGTAGAAGGAGCGCAGGCAGGCGACCTTGCGCCCGAGCGTGGCGGCGGCGACGGGCGGGCGCCCCTCGCCTCCGTCGGCGAGCTCGGAGAGGAAGGCAGCGAGGTCGCCGTGGGTGGTCTCGCCGAGGCTCAGCCCGCGGCGGTAGAGGAACTCGCCGAACTGCAACAGGTCCGAGCGGTAGGCCTGCAGCGTGTTACGCGACAGTCCCCGCTCGAGCTCGAAGATAGGCCAGGAAGTCGAGGATCGGGCGCTCGATCCCGACGGCGCTCGGCGGCGAGGCGGTCTGCGAGTGGCCCATGCCCTCCAGCTTCGCCCATGCGGCCGCGGCTCCTTGACGGTGCAACCGGGCGTTCAGGCCTCGCTCGCGTCGGCGCCCAGCTCGGCGAGCGCGGTGCCGCCGGCGAGCGCGGCGCCGAAGAACAGCGGGTCCTCGGGGAGCGTGCGACCCATCGTCTCGGTCGGCAGGCCGCTGCGAGCATAGGCGGGCAGGTCGACGGCGGCGCGCCGCCAGTCGTGGCGGGTGATGCGAACGGGGCGGGGGACGTCCAGCGCGAGCGCCGGGCGGCTCGGCATGGCCCCGCCGAAGACCGCGCCCAGGCCGGCGCGCAGGTCGGCTCCGACGGGGGAGCGCATCCCGGCGGGCAGGGCGACGGTGACGGGCGAGAGCAGCAGGTCGAGGACGGTGAGGGTGTGGTGGGAGATGCCGCGATGGCGCTCGCGATCGTCGCTCGAGGACATCCGCGCGACGAGCAGCGTGGGGCAGCCGAGGGCGAGGGACACGTGGGCGGAGTCCAGGGCGACCATCCCTCCGTGTCCGAGCGAGGAGCTCGATCCGACGATCCCGGGGCCGGGGCCACAGACGGCGGCGTCCCACCCCAAGGCGCGCAGGCCGTGGTGGAGGGCGCCGGCGGTGGTGATCGCCTCCCCGTCGCCTCCGAAGGCGGCGCCGGCGGTCAGATGTCCGGCCAGCAGTCCCCGCTGACGCAGGGCGCGCACGGTGCGGGAGTGACCGCCGGGCAGCGCGCCGCCGACGGTCTGAACGTAGCCGAGCCTGCCCTGCGGTGAGCGCTGCGCGAAGGCCCAGGCGACGGCTGCGAGCTGCCCGTGCAGGGCCAGCACGGCCACGGGTGCCTCGATCGGGAGCGTCAACGGCCCGTCCTCGACGGGGTCGACCACGTGTTGGAGGCTCGTGTAGTTGAGCTTCATCACGTCCGCACTGTCGGGAGGGGCGGGACCTTGATCCCCGTGACCGTGGAGGCCGCGGGTGAGGTTGACGTGGACGATGTCGAAGCCGCCCGAGCCGAGGCCGAGGTCGAGGGCCTGGGTGTTCACGATCACCTCGTCGCCGACCTCGGCTCTACCGACGAGAGCGACGTCGGCGATCGCGGCACGGCGCTCGGTGCGCCCGTCCCCGCCGGCGAGCTCGACCGCGAGCTGCTGCTCGGAGCCCGCGTTCGACGCATCCGCGCCGCCCGGCGCGCCGTCGTGGGTGTCCGGGCGGTCGGCCTCGACCACGATGGCGGAGCGGAGCTTCAGCATCGGGGCTGGAAGCTACCGTGCCACGTGCGGGGAGAGGCCCGCCGCCTCATCCAGCAGCGCGAGCGCGACCTCGAGCATCTCCTCCAGCGCGAGCACGCTCACGCGCTCGCCGGGCTCGTGGTTTCGCTCGGTCCCGTTGGCCAGATTGACCGTCTGAACGCCCTGTGCGACGAGCGCGTTGGCGTCGGAGGCCCCGCCGCTCGAGATCCGCACGGGCTCATGGCCGCACGCTCTCAGCGCCGCCTCGGCGACCCGCACCGCGGGCGCGCTCGCTCCCAGACGGTAACCGGCGCAGGTCCGCTGCACGTCGATGTCGAGGTCGCACTCGCACTCGGGGAGGTTGGCCGCCTCGTGCGCGCGATCGACGATCTCGCCGGCGAGGGCCTCGGCGCGCCGGCCGTCCAGGCTGCGGACCTCGGCGAGCACGGAGCAGCATTCGGGGACGACGTTCATGGCGCTCCCGCCGGAGATCGTGCCGACGTTGACGGTGCTCTGCTCGTCGAGGCGGCCGAGCGGCATGGCGCAGACGGCGCGCCCGGCGGCGAGGATCGCGCTGCGGCCGTCCTCGGGGCGAATGCCGGCGTGGGCTGCGGCGCCGCGGAAGGAGGCCTCGACGCGGTAGTGGGTCGGAGCGGCGATCGTCACCTCGCCGATCGGGGAGGCATGGTCGAAGACGTAGCCGAAGGCGCTCGAGAGCAGCGAGGCGTCGAACGCCGCCGCGCCAGCGAGCCCGGTCTCCTCGCGGACAGTGAACAGCAGCTCGACGTCCACGGGCGCCCCCTGGCGGCAGATGTGGCGTGCGAGCGCGAGCAGGACGGCCACGGCGGCCTTGTTGTCGGCTCCGAGGATCCCCTCGTTGGCGTTCTCCCAGAAGCCGTCGAGGAGCACCGGCTCGATCGGCGCGTGCGCTGGAACGGTGTCGAGGTGGGCGCACAGCAACACCGAGCGGCGCTCGCCGTCGATCCCCTCGTGCCCGCCGCCGGCGGCGGCCGTGGCGGGGATGCGAGCCAGCAGGTTGCCGCAGTCGGAGTCGACGAGCGCGCCCGCGCGATCCTCGTGCACCTTGACCTCGAGCGCCCGCAGCTCGGCGATCACGCGGTCGGCGCAGCGCCGCTCGTGACCCGACGGGCTCTCGATCCGGCACAGCTCGGCGAACGTCCCGCTCAGATAGCGCCGCTCGAGCGTCCCGACCCGCGACTCGAGCACGCCGGCGCTCACGAGACGCTTACGTGCTGAGCTTCCTCGCGCTCGCCGGCCCGCTCGAGCGCGGCGGCGACGAAGTCGCGGAACAGCGGCGCGGGACGCTCGGGGCGGGACTTGAACTCGGGGTGGAACTGGGATGCGACGAAGAAGGGGTGCTCCTCGAGCTCAATCACCTCCACCAGGCGCTCGTCCGGCGAGGTGCCGGAGACGCGCAGGCCGGCGGCCTGGAGGCGCTTGCGCAGCAGGTTGTTGACCTCGTAGCGATGGCGGTGGCGCTCGTAGATGACCGCCTCGCCGTACATCTCCCGCGCCCGGGTGCCGGCGTGGAGCTTGATCGGGTCGGCGCCCAGGCGCATCGTGCCGCCGAGGTTCGAGACCTCCTTCTGCTCGGGCAGCAAGTCGATCACGGGGTAGGGCGTCTCGATGTCGAACTCGGTCGAGTTGGCGCCCTCCATGCCGGCGACGTTGCGGGCGAACTCGGCGACGGCGACCTGCATGCCGAGACAGATCCCCAGGTAGGGGATCAGCCGCTCGCGCGCGATGCCCGCGGCGGCGATCTTGCCCTCGATCCCCCTTCCCCCGAACCCGCCGGGGATGAGGATCCCATCGGCGCCGGCGAGCCGCTGGAGGAGCTCATCGGCGGCAGAGGACTCGAGGCTCTCGGAGTCGATCCAGTCGATCTCGACGCAGCTGTCCTGCAGCGACGCGGCGTGGCGGAGCGCCTCTGAGACCGACAGGTAGGCATCGGCGAGCTGCACGTACTTGCCGACCAGCGCGATCCGCACGGTCCGAGAAGCCCGTTGCGAGCGTTCGATCGGCTCGGTCCACCGGGAGAGATCGGGCGCGGCGGCCTCGAGGCCGAAGTGGTCGAGGATGAAGTCGTCGACCCCCTGCTCGCTGAAGGTGAGGGGCACCTTGTAGATGTTGTCAACGTCGCGCGCGGAGACGATCGCCTCGACGGGCAGGCTCGCGAACAGCGCGATCTTCTTGCGGATCTCCGCCGACAGCGGGCTCTCGGAGCGGCACATGAGCATGTCGGGGGCGATCCCGATGCGGCGCAGCTCGTTGACGGAGTGCTGCGTGGGCTTGGTCTTCAGCTCACCGGCGTGGCCGATGTAGGGGACGAGGGTCAGGTGGATGAACATGCAGCGACCACGTGATGTGCGCGCCGTGCCCCGCCCGACGTCGACGGGGAACTGGCGGATCGCCTCGAGGAAGGGCAGCGACTCGATGTCGCCGACGGTGCCGCCGATCTCGGTGATGACGAAGTCGACGTCGCTGGACTCGGCGATCAGGGCGATCCGCTGCTTGATCTCGTCGGTGATGTGCGGCACGACCTGCACGGTGCCCCCGAGGTAGTCGCCGCGGCGCTCGCGGCGGATGACCGTGTCGTAGATCCCGCCGGCGGTGACGTTGGAGGCGCGGCTGGTGTTGACGTCGGTGAAGCGCTCGTAGTGGCCGAGGTCGAGGTCGGTCTCGGCCCCGTCCTCGGTGACGAACACCTCGCCGTGCTGGTAGGGGGACATCGTGCCGGGGTCGACGTTGATGTAGGGGTCGAACTTCTGCAGCCCGACGGTCAGCCCGCGCGAGACGAGCAAGCGTCCGAGCGAGGCCGCGGCGATGCCCTTTCCCAGCGAGGAGACCACGCCGCCGGTCACGAAGATGAACCGGGTCTTGCTGGGGGCCTGGGCGTGGCGGTCGGAGTGGTGCATGCTCATCGGGCGCTCACCGCCAGAGTAGCTGACGGCCTGGATGGGCCCGCCGCCCTGCCGGGAATCCCGCTCCCCCGCCGGGAACCACCCGCTCCCCTGACGGGAACCCCCACTGCCCTGCCACGAATCCCGCTAGGGCCTGCCCCAGGCGTCCAGCCGGCGCAGCCCGGGGGTTCGCTCGATCAGCGCGGAGATCGAGCGCAGCTCGCCGTAGAGGGTGACGGCGGCGAGCAGGACGAGGGCGATGAGCTGGCCGGTGCCGGACAGCGTGAGCACTAGCCACAGCCCGGCGAGGGCGCCCAGCAGGTTGGCCCCGGTGTCGCCCAGCATCGCCCGTTCGCGCAGGTCGTAGACGCCGGCAATGAGCGCGGGGGCGGCGAACAGCCCGAGCGCCCACAGCGGCCGCAGCTCGGCCGAGCCGATCGCGAGGCCGGCGCCGAGCAGCACGAACGCCTTGGTTGAGCGCCCGGGACGCAGATCGAGCAGGTTGAAGACGTTGGTGGCCAGCACGAGCACCCCGGTGGCCAGCAGCCAGCGCCCGTTGGAGAGGCCGAGATAGCTCATGGCGAGCAGCGACAGACCGAGCGACCCGGCGGCCTTGAGCGCCCCTGTGGAGAGCTGGCCGCGCAGCGCGGCGGCGCCGTGGCCGCGCCACCCGCGCTGGGGCGGACGGGCATCGCCGCCGGGGGCGCCGGGCTCGGCCCGAGGCTCGGGGGCGAGGGTGTCGTCGATCAGCCCGAGGGCGAGGACGCCGAGGGCGTAGAAGACCACGGGGAGCTCCTCGGGATGAAAGACCGCGGTCGAGGCCAGCCGCTGCACGAGCATCAGCGGGATCAGCGCGAGCAGCCCGGCGGCGGGCACGAGCACGCCGAACGGGAACGGCAGCGGACGGCCGCGGTAGTTGGGCCTGGTGTGCCCTGCGGCCCCCAGGGCGCGCAGGAGCGCCGGGGCGAGGATCGCGGCGCTGAGCAGCGCGAGCAGGAAGGGCAGGGCGTGCATGAGATGGATGGAAAGGAAGGAAGGAAGGAAGGAAGGAAGGAAGCTAGCCCACAGCCCGCTCAGGGCGCAGTGGCGGTGCTGCTGACGCTCGGCAGCAGCGAGTCGGCGGTGGACTTCGCGCCGAAGGCGCCGCGGTCGCCGGCGAGCGCGTACACGAGCGCCGCCTGGCCGGCGAGGGTGTCGAGATCGTCGACGCTGGAGATGCCCTTGCTCTTGTACCAGGGGATCTGCGAGGGTTCGGTGCTGCTCAGCTCGGCGCCCACGGATGGGACCCCGACGGCTGTGACCCCGGCGAGCATGCCGGACTCGAAGGCGGCGCTGGCTTCGGACTGGGCGGCGCTCATGCCGGTCGGCTCGGCGCGCACGACGACCAGCCCTTCAAGGCGGGTGAGCTGGCCGTCGAAGGCGCTGAGCAGGCTGGCGCGCACGCGGCTGAGCAGCTCCCGGTCGACGAGCTGACCGCCGCTGACGATCTGGCGGCCGGCGAGCCGGCCGAAGCGTTCCACCAGCGGGGTCGAGCCGGCGAGGCCGGCGTAGTGAGTGCCGAGGGCCTCGCGGTCGATGCCTTCCAGGTCGAGCGGCTCGCGGATGGCCACGACGGTGGCCAGATCGGCCCCAGCCTCGCTGACGGCGGAGCGCACGAGCGAGTTGACCTGGTCGGAGGAGCCGCCGAGGAACACCAGGCCGATGTTCCGCCCGTTGAGCAGTTCGTGGACGGCGAGCGGATAGAGCCCGTTGGCGAACGCTTCCTCGTTGCCGAGACGTTCCTGCAGGGCTCCGGCCTGCTTGCGCGAGCTGGCGACTTCGGAGTCGAGGTTGTGGACGATCCCGTTCTTTGCGGAGGACACGAGGTTGGAGTCGCCGATGGCGACGCCGAGGAGGATCCCAAGCGCGAGCGCGAACAGGACGGCGGCGAGGGAGAGCGCGTGGTAGCGGTAGTCGAACATGGGCAGGGGCGCCCCGGCGGAGCGCTCAGGCGCCGGGGCCGACCGATTGGAGATCGGCCAGCAGTTTGAGCTTCAGCCAGAGCAGTTCGGCGACGTCGCGCAGGGCCGGGGTCATCCAGACGACGGCGATCATGGCGATCAGGCCGGCGGCGATGACGACGAGCAGCGGGGTGAGACCGGGCCGGGGCTGGTAGAGGCGGCTGACGCCCTTGGCATCGACGAGGATCTCGCCGATGCGCAGGCGGGTGAGGAAGGTCGAGGACATGCCTTTGCGGTTGCGGTCGAGGAACTCGACGAGGTTGAACTGGGAACCGACGGAGACGATCAGGCGGGCGCCCTTCTCGGCGGCGATCAGCATCGCGACGTCCTGGCTGGTGCCGGGAGCGGGGACGAGCTTGAAGGACAGACCGAGCTCCTCCAGGCGATGGCGGCCAGGGGCGCGCCCGTCGGGGTAGGAGTGGACGACGAGCTCGGCGCCGCAGCGCAGCGCGTCGGCCCCGGCGGAGTCCATGTCGCCGACGATCATGTCGGGCCTCAGGCCGGCCTCGAGCAGCGCGTCGGCGCCGCCGTCGACGGCGACGATCAGCGGACGCATGTCGCGGATGAACGGGCGCAGGGCGCGAAGGTCGCGCTGGTGGCCGACGCCGCGGACGACGACGAGGGTGGAGCGGTCGCGAAAGTCGGTGCCGAAGCGGGGGAGCTGGATCCGGCCGGCGAGCAGCTCGCGCTCCTCGCGCATGTGCTCGATGGTGTTGTGGGCAAAGCGCTCGAGCGCCTCGCCGATCTCGCGCCGGCGGAGCTCGGTTTCGGCGGAGATGCGCCCGATGTCGAGCACCTCGCCGCGCGCGAGCGTCTCCCCCCTGAGCGACACCTCGGCGCCGGCGCGTCCGCCGACCTCGTGACCGACGCGCACGGAGATGGGGTCGCCGTCGGAGAGCAGGCCGAACAGCGAGTCGTCGGGGAAATCGACGAGCACGATGCCGGCTTCGACGAGCAGTTGCGGGCCGAGGTTCGGATAGGAGCCGCCGGAGGAGGGGCTGCAGTTGAGCACGGCGGCGGCCCCGGCGGCGATCAGCTCCTCGGCGGAGACCCGGTCGATGTCGAGGTGGTCGATCAGGGCGATGTCACCACGTAGGAGATGCCTGACGAGCAGCTTGGTCTTGCGCCCGGGACGCACGGGCCCGGCGACGGTGAGGGCGGGTGGGGGCTCGGCGACGGGTGGGGCCTGCTCCTTCAGACCCACGGGATGGACCGGTGTGGGGTGGCCGGAAGGGCTGGGGCGCGTGGCGGCCATCAGCAGCGAGAGTAACGCTCACAGGCTCAGGACGCAGCGTTTGCGAGCGCTCAGACGCTGAGCTCAGGCGGCGCGACGCAGCTCGCGGGCGTGCCGCCGGGCGGCGCTGTCCGCGGTGTCGGCGCCGAGCATGCGGACGAGCTCGGAGAGGACCTCTGGCTCATCGAGCTGGACGACGGTGGTCCGGGTGGGCACGACCGATGTGTCCTTGACGATCGAGAAATGGCGATCGCCGAGCGAGGCGACCTGGGGCAGGTGGGTGATGCACAGCACCTGCCTGCTCTCCCCCAGCTCCTGCAGGCGGGCACCGACTGCCCGCGCGGTATGCCCGCCGACGCCGGCGTCGACCTCGTCGAAGACGAGCGTGGCGTCGGTGGCGGATGCGCCGGGGACGGTGAGGATCGCGAGCATCACCCGCGAGAGCTCGCCACCGGAGGCGATCTCGCGCAGGGGGGCGGCGGGCACGCCGGGGTTGGGAGCGATCAGCAGCTCGACGGCGTCGGCGCCGGCGGGTCCGGGCTCGCGCTCGGACAGGAGCACCTGGAAGCTCGCCTCGGCCATGGCCAGCGAGGCAAGCTGCTCGAGCACGGCATCCTGCAGGCGCGGCGCGGCAGCCTGACGAGCCTGGCGCAGGGCGAGCACGCGCTGCTCGAGCTCCCCCTGGGCGCGCTCGAGCTCGTCGCCCGTCTGGGCGAGGGCGATCTCGGCCCCGGCGAGCTGCTCGTGGCGGACGCGGGCGTGGGCGGCGTGGTCGAGGACGGCCTGGATGGTCCCCCCGTGCTTGCGCATCAGGCGCTCGATCGCGGCGAGGCGCCCTTCGAGCGCCTCGAGGGAGACCGCTTCGTGCGCGCCGTCGTCGGATCGCAGGTCGGCCAGCCCGCCGATCCCCTCGAGCGCATCGGCGGCCGATCGCTCGCAGTAGTCGCGCAGCTCGGCGGCGAGATCCTGGGACTCGACGGCGAGCGCGCGCATGCGCTCGGCGAGCACGTCGAGGCGGGGGTCCACGCCGGCGAGCGCGTCCAGGCGGGAGACGGCGCCGGCGATGAGCGCTTCGACGCCGGAGGTCTCGGCGGAGTCGGGGGCGAGCGCTTCGGCTCCGGCGCCGGCGCCGGAGCGGAGCGCGTCGAGCCTGCGCAGGCGCTCGCGGGCGGCGAGCAGCTGCTCGTGCTCGCGTTCCTCGGGGGCGAGGGCGTCGATCTCGGAAAGCTCGTGGTCGAGCAGCTCGAGCTCACGCTCACGGGCATAGGAGAGCTCGCGCAGCTCCTCCATGCGCCCGGCCAGCAGCCGGGTGTGGGCATGGGCCTCGGCGCACGCACGCAGGCGTGCGGCCTGCTCGACTCCACAGAGCCCGTCGAGGATCTGCAGCTGGGCGGCTGAGAGGGTGAGCTTGCGGTGCTCGTGCTGACCGTAGAAGGCGAGCAGCTCGGCGGCGAGATCGCGCAGCTCGGCGACGGTGGCCGAGCGTCCGTTGAGGTAGGCGCGCGTGCGCCCGTCGGCGGCGACGCGGCGGGCGAGGACGATGTCGACGGCGTCGGCGCCGAGGCGCTCGCCGAGTCGCTGACGCAGCGCGTCGGAGAGGTCGAAGACCCCCTCGACGTACGCCTCGCCGGCTCCGGGGCGCACGATCCCGGGGCGCGCGCGGCCGCCGAGGAGCAGATCGAGCGCGTGGGCGAGCACGGTCTTGCCGGCGCCGGTCTCGCCGGTGAGGACGTTCAGCCCAGGGGCGAGCCGCAGCTGGGCCTGCTCGATCAGCAAGAGGTTCTCGACACGCAGCTCCTGGAGCACGAACGCAGGTGTAGCAGTGGACGGGGACGGATCGCGTGGGCGGGGGTTGTCTCTTTCGATGAAGGCCCCTCCGGGGCCGCTCGTGCCGGCGGGAGGGGAAAATGAGCCAAAACGACCTCAGAAGGGCCATACTGTGTAGAAGGAAGGTCTAGGGACGGACACCGAACCTGGGCGTACACTCGTCCGCTACACGGCATGGCTGCCACCGACACTCATTCGCGCTCTCAGTCCTCCCCGACGGGCGGACAGGCGTTTCTGGACGCCCCGGAGCTGGGCGTGCGCCTGCAGGAGGAGATCCACCGGGCGGAGCGCCACGGCACGCCGTTGAGCTGCCTGCTGCTGGTGATCGAGAACCTCGAGGAGATCGCCAGCGAGCACGGCAGCGAGCTGCCCGAGCAGACGCTCACGTACGTGGGGGGCGCCCTGCGTCGCGAGCTGCGGGACTTCGATCGCATCGGCAGGCCGAGCGAGCTCGAGCTGCTGATCGTGCTGCCGGGCGCGGACGGTCCGCGCGGGGAGATCGTGGCCAGGAGAGTGCTCGACAGGATGCGGACGATCAAGGTCGAAGCGCACGGGACGCGCAGGCCGCTGCGCGTGTCGGTGGGCCTGGCGAGCTGGCGCAAGGACTCGAGCGGAATGGACCTGCTGACACGCACGCGCGCGGCGGCGCCGAGGTGCAGCGGCGAGGGGATGACACCCGGGGCTGTGGGCGCCGAGGGGTTCCCGCGCTGGCAGGCTCGGCGACCGGAGATGCGCGAGCCGGATCGGCGGCCGCCGGGGGTCGGATGGACGACACGTTCATAATCCCTTCCGGTGCTCTCCGGATCAGAGTTGTGGCTGCTGCGCCTGATGGCCGATCGCGGGCTCGCGCTGCTGGACGCGAGCACGCTGATGCTGGTGATCGAGGAGCGCGGCGAGCTGCGGGTGGCGGCGTCGAGCGGCGCGGGAGCGGTCCGGGTGCGGATCGTGCCTGTCCAGGGCAGCGCGCTGGGGGCGCTCTACCAGGCGGGCGAGCCGGTGGCGCTGGATCGTCCACGGGGTCAGGAGGCTGCGTGGCTGCACGAACTCGGCCTCGAAGCCCGCTCGGTGCTGGTCGAGCCCTTCCAGATGGAGGGCTACGGCGGCGGCCTGGTCATCGCGCTGCGCAGCGACGGCGGCTTTCGCGGGCCGGATCGCCAGGCGTTGAGCGCGTTCGCGGCGAACGTGGCGCAGCGTCTGGTAGCGGAGCGCTCGGTGGAGATCGAAAGGCTGCGCTACGGAATGGAGGCGCGTGAGCGCGAGCGCACGCGCTGGGCGCGGGAGATCCACGACGAGAGCATCCAGGGGATCGGCGCGCTGCGTATGAGGCTGGCCAACGCGCGCGACCTGGATGACCGCGAGGCGCTGAGGGAGAGCGTGGACGCGGTGCTCGAGGGCCTGGGCACGGAGATCGACCTCCTGCGCCACCTGATCACCGAGCTCCGGCCGGCGGCGTTGGACGATCTCGGACTGGAGGCCGCGCTGGAGGCGCTGGCAAGACGGGCCCAGGCGATGGACGGCCTGGAGGTTACGACGGAGATCGACCTGGGCAAGGCCCCGGCCGGGGCGGAGAACGGCGCGGGCGAGGAGCCGGGGGGCGCGCGGCGGCTGGACGCGGAGCTCGAGAGCACCGTCTACCGGATCGTGCAGGAGGCCCTGACGAACGTCGGCCGGCACGCGGAGGCGACGAGCGCGGTGGTCAGCGTCCGCGAGCACGACGGCGTCCTGCGCGCGTCGGTCACCGACGACGGCAAGGGGCTGCCGAACGCCGAGCGCCTGGGCCCGCGCGGGGACGGGCTGGAGGGTGGCTTCGGGATGGGCGGGATGCGCGAGCGGGCGGAGCTGATCAGGGGCGAGCTCGAGTTCGCCCCGGCTCCCGGCAAAGGGACGACGGTGCGCCTGACGGTGCCGCTGGCGGGCCGGGCGGCCGCGGCCACTCCTCCAAACGGCGTGTGAACGGCGCTCGTGGCCGGGGTCCTCGCGCCTCATGGCCGCCCGCGCTTCGCTCGCGGCGCCGTCCTTCCGAGCGGAAGCGGGGCTACTCGACGAGGCCGATACGCCGCACGTATGCGGTGATCTCGGCGCGCGAGGAGAAGCCGAGCTTCTCGATCGCGCGAGCGCGGTAGGTCTTGACGGTGCGCTCGGCGACTTCCAGCTGCCCGGCGATCTCGGGGTTGGTGTAACCGTTGGCGATCAGCCTGATCACCTCGCGCTCGCGCTCGCTCAGCACGACGCCCTCGGACGGGTCGTCCTCGCCCGTGGCCATCAGCGCGCCGAGCCGCGGGTGCAGGTAGTTGCCGCCGGAGACGGCCAGCCGGAAGGCCTGCAGCAGCTCGGCCGGCTCGGCCTCCTTCAGGACGTAGCTGCGGGCACCGGCGCGGAGGGCCTGGCGCGCGTACTCGGGGTCCTCGCGCATGGTCAGGATCGCGACGGCGAGCGTCGGGTGGGCGATGAAGCACGACGGCAGCGCGGCGAGGCTCGAGCCGCCGGGCATGGTGAGGTCGAGGGTCAGCAGGTCGGGCTTGTGCTCGCGGACTTCGCGGATCATGCTGGGGATGTCGGCGGCTTCGGCCACCACCCGAAACTCCCCGGCCTCGCGTTCGAGCACCGCGCGGATGCCGTCGCGCACGACCGTGTGGTCGTCGGCGATGATCACGTCGATCGGTCTGCTCACCCCTGGCGTGCCGGCCTCCATCCTCTGACACCGTAGCGACTGGACAGGACCGACCGTGTAGGGACTGGACGGAACTGGCCGCATGGCGACTGGACTGGACGGACTGGCCGCGTGGCGACGGGACAGGACCGACCGCGGCGCGCGCGGCGGTCGCACCGGCTTCACAGAGCCATCGCGACCAACCGGTAGCGTGACGGCGTGCGCTCATCGCTCCGTTCGCCGCGGCTGCGTAGGATCCTCGTCGCCTACACGGTCAACCGCCTGGGCACCTGGTTTGGCGTGATCGCCCTGATGGTGGCCGTCTTCGACCACACGCACAGCGCGATCGCGGTCTCGGCGCTGCTGCTGGCCGCGCAGGCGATACCAGCCTTCGTGGTGCCCGTGGTGGTTGCCCGAGTCGAGGCGTCGGCCCGCGGCGGCGAGCTGAGCGGCCTGTATTTCTTCGAGGCGCTCACGACCGCCGCGCTCGCGGTCCTGTTGTGGCATTTTTGGCTGCCGGCGGTGCTCCTCCTGGCGGCGCTCGACGGCACCGCCGCCCTGGTCGCCAGCGCGCTGCTGCGCGCGGCGCTGGCGCGAGCGGCCCGCGATGAGATCCAGGCGGGCGCGGAGAGCGCGGCGGGCTCGAGCGGGAGCCTCGAGCAGGAGGCGCAGGAGGCCGAGCGCAGGGCGAACGCGGCGCTGAACGTCTGCTTCTCGGGCACGTTCGTGCTCGGCCCGGCCCTCGCCGGCGTCCTGGTAGCGGCGGCTGGCGCTCCCGCAGCCCTGTTCATCGACGTCGGCTCATTCCTGATCTGCGGCGCCCTGCTCGTCGACCTGCATCCCCACGTAGAGGAGGCCGAGGGCGACTCGGTGAGCGCCCGGCTGCGCTCCGCCTGGCGGCACATCAACGAGGCGCCCTCGCTGCGAGGTCTGCTGCTCACGTACGCCGTCGCACTGGTGTTCTTGGAGTCCGCTGCGCCGATCGAGGTGAGCTATGCGAAGTCGACGCTGCACGTCGGCGATCGCGGCTTCGGCCTGCTGGTGACGGCTTGGGGGGTGGGTGCGGTGCTCGGGGCCGTGATCTTCGCGCGCTCGCTACGGCGGTCGCTCGGGGGGATGCTGTGGGTGGGCGCGTCCGCGATCGGCTTGGCCTACATCGGCTTCGCGGCCGCGCCGTCGCTGCCCCTCGCGAGCGTCGCCGCGCTCGTGGGTGGGATCGGCAACGGACTGGAGCTGCCATCTCTGATCAGCCTCGTCCAGCGGCTCACGCCCCAGCGCCTGCAGGGCCGGATGATGGGGACGGTCGAATCGCTCGATGCTCTCTGTCTGTCAATCGGCCTGCCGTTGGGGGGAACGCTGGCTGCCGTGGGCTCCCCACGGTTGGCATTCCTCGTCGTGGGGTTGGGAGGCACGCTTGCCTCGGTCGGGTTCTTCCGCGTCTCACCACCGGCAGCTACGCCCACACCGGAGGACACCGGGGCTCGCGCGGCAGGGATTTCCCTGGGAGCACCGGATACCGTGCTGCACGAGGTCGTGCCGCCAAGCACGGCCGCGTCATAGGAGCAGCCCGCGGCGAGTCCGGCTGTCCATACAAAGCACCCCACGCCGTCTCCCGCACGGCTACACAGAGCTCGGCCCTTAAAGTGCCGGGCCGCGACGGTCGTTAAGGACATAAGGCCGATGTACTCCTCCAAGCTCACCAGGTATATCTTCTGGACCTGCGAGGGTTTGCTGCTGGCGGGCACGGTTGCCGCGGCGGTGTGGCTGTTCCGCGCCGACGAATGGAGTCCGGGGTTGCTCGTCGGGCTGCTGCTCGTGCTCGCTCTGGCGGGCGAGCGGTTCACGGTGGTGCTGAGCGACGGGGTGTTGAGCGCTTCGCTGGTTGCGATCGTGCTGGCGATGGGCCTGCTCGGCCCCGGGCCGGCAGCGGCGTGCGGCGTGGCGGCAATCGCCGTGAGCTCCGCCAAGCGGCGCCTGCCACTTGCGGACTGGCTGAACAACCTCTCGGCGTTCGCGGCGGTGTCGTTCGCCGGGGGGCTGATGGTGCGGGCGTTGCCTGCCAACGTGCACGACCCGAGCGACCATCGGCTCACTCAGAGCGTGAGCTTCGGTCTGATCGTCTTCGGAGTGTTCCTCATAGCGCTCGGCCTCAACTTCGTCCTGATCGGGCTCGACACGCGCATCAAGGAAGGCCGCTCGCTGCTGCGCCAGCTGCGGGAGTCTCTGCCGCTGCTGCCCGGCCAGGTGGCCGCGGGCTCACTCGCTGCGATTCTGGCGGTCGCGTACACGAACGTCGGTCTGCCTGCGCTCTTCGGCACGGTGGTCGTGTTGTTGATATTCCAGCACCTGACGGTCGCGCTGGTGCGCTCCGAGGACCGGGCGGAGCAGCTGGAAGCCCGCTCGAGGCAGCTGGTGGGACTTCAGCTCGGCGTGCTGAGAACGCTCGTGCGGGCACTCAGCATGCGTGACGAGACGACCGGACGTCATGCGGCTGCGGTCGCCTGCTACGCAAAGGCCCTGGCGATAGAGCTCGGCTGCAACGAGGAGGAACAGGATGCCATCCATGCCGCCGGCCTGCTCCATGAGATCGGGAAGTTCACGTGGCCCGATCGCATTCTGCAGGCCGAGGTGGTCAAGGACGAGGACCTCGCGATCGTTCGCAAGCACCCCGAGGAGGGCGCCATCCTCGTGGGCACTCTCGACGGCTATGGTCCCACCGCCGATGCGATTCTCTACCATCACGAGCGCGTCGATGGGCGTGGCTACCCGGCGGGCTTGATCGGCAAGGAGATCCCCCTGTCCTCGCGCATCCTGGCGATCGGCTGCACCTACCACACGATGACCCAGGGCCAGGGCTACCGCTCGCCGATGGCCCCATCGGAAGCCGTCGAGGAGCTGCGAAACGCAGCCAAGCACGGCCAGCTCGACGCCGAGATCGTAGACAGCTTCATCGCGGTGCTGGAGCGTGAAGGCCTGACATTCGCGGAGGACGCCGACTTCGAGACCGAGCTCGCATTCGACCAGCGAGTCCGCAAGATGGCCGCGCCATCGCCCGACGGCGACACGCGAACGGCATCGCGCACCACATTGCGCCAGCGGGTGGCCTCGCGCCTGGACTGACGCTCGGCTCCCTGCCTCACCGGGCGGGGTGCTCAAACACGAGGGCGCCGCTCAAGGACCGAGGGCACCGCGCAAGGACGGGGGCGCCGCTCAAAAAAAACGAGGTCCGCCGCTCAAAGACGAGGGCGCCGCTCAAAAAAACGAGGGCGCCGCGCATCTCGCGCGACGCCCCCCAGGCACAGGCTGTAGGTCAGCCGTGCCTCGACATTCTTATTTACCTTTGAATTCAGACATGGGTCTCCATGCTCCAGTCCGCGCCGCAAGCGACGCCTCGTGTCATCCATCCCTAGATAGATACCCAGCAATGCGTAGGTTCAGTGAGGATCCTAACGGCATAACGCGGAAGAGTCCACTTTGCATGGGCTTGTGCAGGAATGATTGCACAGGCGTCAAACGTCCACAAAGCTCATCGCCGCTCAAGCTCTGGGGACATCCGGCCGAAACATGCAGCAACCAGGCAGATCGAAGGCTCGACCTTCCCCTGCCGACAGGTCCCCGACGACCGACGAGGTCCCCAGATGCCGCTCTCCCCGATCGATGCCCCCAGCAACCGCCAGCTCGTCTTCACGAGCTCACAGGCGGCCCGCTACCTCGGCGTGTCCCTTGCCACGGTCCGTCGCTGGACGGACGCCGGCCACGTCAGCTGCTACCGCACCCCCGGCGGGCAGCGACGCTTCTCACGCGACCAGCTCGACGACTTCATCGGCTCGCTGCACCGCGACGGAGCGACCGTCCGATCTGAGCTCGGACGCCAGCCGAGCGCCCGCGTCGCCTGATCAGCTGCGTCGCCTGATCAATCAGCTGGACAGACGCCCGAACTTCTCGCCCAGGCGACGGTAGAACGACGAGCCGGGCAACTGGGCGATCGTCCCGACGTCGCGGACGAAGCGCGCCTCGATCGTCTCCCCCGCCGGGATCTCCCCGGCCGGACGCCCGTCGACCGCCACGTCGAGCGGCTCCCGGGAGCGGTTGTGGATGCTCAGCCGGTCTCCCGGCGCCACCACCAGCGCGCGCGCGGTCAGCGAATGGGGGGCGATGAACGACACCACGAACCCCTCCACCCCCCACGCCATCACCGGTCCGCCGTTGGCCAGGTTGTAGCCGGTCGAACCCGCCGGCGTCGCCACGACCAGCCCGTCGCAGCGCACGCTGCCGAGCTCCTGGCCCTCCAGCGCATACGCCAGATCGGCCACCCGCTCGCCGACCTTGCGGTGGATCGCCACGTCGTTGATTCCCGCCTGCTGGACGACCCCCGCCCGGTCGCTCACCAGACGCAACACGATCCCCGGCAGGCGCAGAAGCTCGAAGTCTCCGCTCAGCGCCCGCCGGATGCCGTCGTCGATGTCTGAGCGCTCGACCGTCGCCAGGAAGCCGATCGCCCCGAAGTTGATCGCGAACACCGGCACGTCGGTGCCCGCGTAGCGCTGCAGCGCGCGCAGGATCGTCCCGTCCCCGCCCAGCACCACGCACAGCTCGACCTCGTCCTTGACCGGCGCGTTCAGCTCGAGCCCGGGCCCCGCCCGCAGGTCGTGCTTGGCGGTCTCCTCCTCGTCCAGGCGCAGCGTCACGCTCATCCGGGCCGCCTCCTGGGCGAGCCGCTGCAGCGTCGCCGTCGTGTCCCCGGGGATGCGGTGGGTGAACACCGTGATCTCCCTCATGGCTCCACCTCCCTAGCAAGGCGCTCCAGATCCACCGCGCCGGCCAGCGCCGGGCGCGTCGCCGGGTCGGACAGACAGACGAACGTCTCCCGGTTGCCCTTCGGCCCGGGCAGCCCCGAAGAGTGGTATCCGAGAACCGCCGCCCCCTCCGCCAGCGCCGCCTCCCCCACGGCGATCAGCGCCTCTCGCCGCTGCCCCGCGTCGCGGACCACCCCCCCTTTCCCGACCCGCCCGCGGCCGACCTCGAACTGCGGCTTGACCAGTGCCAGCACCTCATATCCGGGGTCCAGGCAGGCGAGCACCGGGCCGAGCACCTTCGCCAGGGAGATGAACGACACGTCGATGCTCGCCAGATCCGGCCGTCCATCGGTTCCCCGGCCAGGGGGCGGCAGCATCGCCGGGGTCAGCGACCGCGCGTTCGTGCGCTCCATCACCCGCACCCGCGGATCGATCCGCAGCCGGTAGTCGAGCGTCCCGTAGCCGACGTCCACCGCGATCACCTCCCGGGCTCCGCCCTGGAGCAGGCAGTCGGTGAAGCCGCCCGTCGAGGCGCCCACGTCGAGCGCCCGGCGCCCGGACACCTCGATCCCGGTGGCCCTCAGCGCGTTCGCCAGCTTGATCCCGCCGCGCGAGACGAACTCCGGGCGCTCCTCCACGCTCACCCGCTCCTGCGGATCTACCAGCTCTCCCGGCTTCTGGGCCCGCCGTTCCCCCGCCCCGACGCGAACCCTGCCCGCCATCACCGACGCGGCCGCACGGCTGCGCGTAGGGAACAGGCCGCGCTCCGTCAGCACGGTGTCCAGGCGGCGCTTTGCCATCGCCTGTGAACCCTTACACAACGTGCCACGCGGCGCCTACACGCGTGACGGCGCGCCCCGGCAGCCGACGCTTTGCCGAACCCTACCCACTGTGAGCGATGTCACAGACACCCCGACCGGCGGCGGGCATGATGGTTGACGATCGAGAGTGAAACATCATCTCTCCTGAATCCCTCCTCCCCAGAAACGGCCCGCTTACCCCGGCGGGCCGTTTCCTTTAACGGACCACCTTGCCCCTCGGCCTGCCCGCTCCAGGCGCCGCGAGGCGCCCCCATAAAAAGCAGTCCTACGCACCCACGGTCGCCGAGGCGCGGTCGGAGATCGCCGCCGCCACACGTTCGGCGATCCGCTTGCCGGTATACCCGACCTCCTCGTGCAGCAGAGCCGGCTTGCCGTGCGTCACGTACCGGTCGGGCAGCCCCACCCTGAGGATCCGCGGGGTCGTTCCCGCCTCGTTCAGCGTCTCCCATACCGCCGAGCCGAAGCCGCCCGCCAGCACGCCCTCCTCGATCGTCACCAGCAGGTCGTGCTCGGCCGCCAGCTGCGCCATCAGACCCGCGTCCACCGGCTTTGCGAAGCGCGCGTCCGCCACCGTCACCGATATGTCGTGCCCCGCGAGCTCCTCCGCGGCCTCCAACGCCTTGCCCACACCGCTTCCGTACCCGATCAGCGCCACCCGGCCGGCCCTGCCCTTGGCCGCCGAGCGCCCCACCCTGGCGCCCGCACCGGGCTCCTCCGCGCAGCCGCCCTCGCGCAGGATCTCCCCGGTCCCGATCGCGATCGCCTGCGGCTCGACCGGCAGCGCCACGCCCGTCCCCTCCCCCCGCGGGTAGCGCAGGGCGATCGGGCCATCGTCGTACTCCAGGGCCGTCCGCAGCATGTTCACCAGCATCGCCTCGTCCCGCGGCGCCATCAGCACGATGTTCGGCAGGCAGCGCAGGTACGCGATGTCGAAGGCTCCGTGGTGGGTCGGGCCGTCGTCGCCCACCAGCCCCGCCCTGTCCATCGCAAACACCACGTTCAGCTTCTGCAGGCACACGTCGTGCACGATCTGGTCATACGCCCGCTGCAGGAACGTCGAGTAGATCGCCGCCACCGGCTTGACTCCCTCGAGGGACAGACCCGCCGCGAACAGGATCGCCTGCTGCTCGGCGATGCCCACGTCGAAATACCGCTCCGGCAGAGCCTTCTGCAGAATGCTCAACCCCGTCCCCGAGTTCATCGCCGCCGTGATCCCCACCACGCGCTCGTCCCGTTCGCATTCCCGCACCAGCGCCTCGCCGAACACCTGCGTGTACTGCGGCGCCGGCCTGCCGGCCGGCTTGCCGGTCGATGTCCTGCTCGAGCCGTTCGCCACCCGCGCCGGGCGTGCCGGTGAGGGGTGGGTCGCGACCGGGTGGGTGGGGAGCCCATTCCTGATCGACTTGGGCTTGGCCGCGTGCCACTTCTCCATCCCCTCGAGGCCGCCGTCCTCCGCCGGCGCGAAGCCCTTGCCCTTGACCGTCGCTATGTGCACCACCACCGGCCGGCCCGCCGCCAGCGCCTCCCGCAGCGCCTCGCGCAGCGCCTTCACGTCGTGGCCGTCGATCACCCCCATGTACGCCCAGTCGAGCTCCTCCCACCACAGCCCCGGGGCCCAGAACGCCTTGATCGACTCCTTCAGATGCGGCCCCAGGCGCTCGAACGCCGTGCCGATCCCGCCCGGCAGGCGCGTCAGCCCGCCCTCGACCTCCGCCCGCGCGTGCCACAGCTTGGGGTTGAGCCTGACGCGGTTGAAATAGCGCGACAGCGCCCCGACGTTCGGAGCAATCGACATGCCGTTGTCGTTCAGCACCACCACGATCGGCGTGCCCAGGCCGCCCGCCTGGCCGATCGCCTCGATGGCCACCCCGCCTGTCATCGCGCCGTCGCCGATCACCGCCACCACCTTGCCGTCCGCCTCGCCCTCGACGCCCATGTGGCGCATGCCCTCCTTGATCCCCACCGCGTAGCCGATCGACGTCGACGCGTGCCCCGCGCCCATGATGTCGTGGGGGGACTCCTCGATCGAGCAGAACGGGGACAGACCCCCGTACTGGCGGATCGTGCTCAGCCGATCGCGCCTGCCCGTGAGGATCTTGTGCGGGTAGGCCTGGTGACCGACGTCCCAGAGGATCTTGTCCCGTGGGGACTCGAGCAGCGAATGCAGCGCCACCGCCAGCTCGCACGTCCCGAGGTTGGCCCCGAAGTGCCCACCGATCTCCCCCACCGTGTCGATGATGTGCTCACGGACCTCCTGGGCCAGCTGCCCGAGCTGCTGCTCGGAGAGCCCCCGGAGATCCTCCGGGCCGTCTATCTGCTCGAGCAGGCTCATGAGCTGCGGGTGAAGATGAAGTCCGCGATTTCCTCGAGCTCGGCCGTCGCACGAGAACCCGCGGCCGCGATGAGATGCCCGGCCGCCCCGGGCGCCGAGCGGCTCGCGACCTCGGCGAGCGCCGCCCGGGCCACGCCGTGGGATTCCTGCGCCAGATCCCTGGCCCGCTCGATTCCGAACTCGCTCACGTACGTGCGCTTCCCGTGACGCTCATCGCTACCTCGTGGCTTTCCCAGTGCATCGTCTGTGCCTGTCACATCGAGTATGTCGTCGACGATCTGGAACAGCACACCCAGCTCAGCCGCGAAGCGGCGCAGCGGCGCTGTCTCAGGTCCATCTTCGATCCCACTCAACAGTAGTACGCACAGCACCGACGCACCGATCAGCCGGCCGGTCTTCAACTCGTGCAGCCGCCGCAGGGCAGCCGCTCCCGCGGGCCTCGCCGGGCTCACGTCCGCGTACTGCCCGCCCACCATCCCGTTCACCCCCGTCGCCGCCGCCAGAACCGCCGCCGCCGCCAGCACCCGCTCGGGCGCCGAGCGCTGGCGGGTGAGCAGATGGCGAAACGCCTCCGCATACAGCCCGTCCCCGGCCAGGATCGCCACGTCCTCGCCGAACTTCACGTGGCAGGTCGGCTGCCCCCGGCGCAGCTCGTCGTCGTCCATCGCCGGCAGGTCGTCGTGGATCAGCGAGTACGTGTGGATCAGCTCGATCGCCCCGGCCAGAGGCAGCACCTCCCGCTGCTCCAGACCGACCGCCCGCGCGGTCGCCAGCGCGAGCACCGGACGGATTCGCTTGCCCCCCGCCAGCAGCGAGTAGCGCATCGCCTCCTCCAGCCCCGCGGTCAGCGGCTCCTCGGAGAACCGCAGCCCCCGCAGATAGGCCTCGACCTCCTCGCGGAGATGGTCCGGATAGCTGGCGCTCACCGGCGGGGGCGGGTGGGTGGGCACTTATAGAAGAGTGTCCTGGCCGGGTGCCGGCGCCGGCACCTCGGCGCGCGTCAGCAGCTCCAGCTCGGCCGCCGCCTGGGTCGCGAGCGAAGCGCAGTCCTCGACCATCGTCGCGGCCGCGTCCGGCGAGAGCTCGCCCGAGCGCAACTGCTCGGCCGCACCCTCCAGGCGGGCGATCAGATCGTCGAGGCGCTCGACGCTGCTCATAGGCGCTCGGGACGCTGCTCATGGGCGCTCGGAACGCTGCTCATGCGCTCGACGCTGCTCATGCGGTCGGTGGGCTCATCGGGCTCATCGAATCTCGGGCATTCTCTCGCACCTCGCGCAACACCGCCCCCAGCACCCCGTTGACGAACGCCGGAGCGTCCGCGCCGCAGAACGTCTTGGCGCTCTCCACCGCCTCCTCGATCGCCCCCTCCGGGGGTATCGGCTCCTCCGACGGCGCCACGTCCGGGTGGAGCATCTCGATCAGCGCCACCCGCATGATGCTCCGCTCGAGCGGCTGGATGCGCTGCACCGACCAGCCGTGGGCGTGGCGGTCGATCACCTCGTCCAGCTCCTGCGCCCGGTCGATCGCCGCGTGCACCAGCGCCCGAACGAACAGCGACGCGTTCGCCCCGAGCGTCTCCGTGGGCTGGCGCCCGGTGAGGTCGTGCTGGTACAGGGCGACCACCGCCGCCCGGCGCTGGTCCGAGCGCCTCACGAGGGCCTTCCCCCCGAGCGCCCGGGCGTCGGGAGCCTCGGCCCCATTCAGGCGCGCGCCATGTAGTCGCCGGAGCGCGTGTCCACGCGGATGCGCTGGCCCTGCTCGACGAACAGCGGCACCTGGATGACCGCGCCGGTCTCGAGCGTCGCCGGCTTGGTCCCCCCGCCCGACACCGAGTCGCCCCGCAGGCCCGGATCGGTCTGCTTGACCTCCAACTCGACCGCGCTCGGCAGTTGCACCTCGCCCGGCTGATCGTCGATGAACAGCACCTCCACCTCGCCGCTCGGTGCGATCCAGCGCAACGCGTCCGCCACCGCGCCCTCAGCCACCGCGATCTGCTCGAAGGAGTCGCTGTCCATGAAATGGGCGTCCGTGCCGTCCGCGTACAGGAACTGCATCTTCCGCGACTCCGTCCGCACCGAACGAAACTTCTCGCCCGCCCTGAACGTCCGGTCGATCACGTTCCCGTCTGAGGCCCTCCGCAGCTTCGTCCGCACGAACGCCCCGCCCTTGCCCGGCTTGACGTGCTGGAACTCCACGATCTTGAAGATCGTCCCGTCGACCTCTATGTGGTTGCCGTTCTTGAATTGATTTGTGCCTAGCACGTATTCAGCTTACCCTTGTTTAGCGTGACCACTACAGCCAAGAAGCCTAGCCGCATGGATCAGTATGTGTGGGTCAGCCGCGTGGCGGGTCGTTCGGGAGAGAGTTTCATCTCGCCCGACCTGCAACGCGAGCAGGGAGCTGCGTGGGCGTCTTCGCGTGGCGTCGAGGTCGCGGTCGTCCACGAAGACCTCGACCAGTCGGGCGGCAAGCTGGAGCGTCCCGGCCTCGATGCGCTGATGGCGCGCATCAGAGCAGGCGAGACAGACGGCGTGATCGTCTCGAAACTCGATCGCCTGAGCCGTCTCGGTGTGGCGGACGCGCTGCGACTGGTCGAACAGATCACCAACGCCGGCGGCTCGATCGCGGCGCTTGACCTCGGCCTCGACCCTACGACGCCGTTCGGAGAGTTCGGCATGACGATCATGCTCGCCCTGGCTCGCATGGAACGCCGACGCATGAGCGAGGCGTGGGAGCACGCTAAGACGCACGCGCTCGATCGGGGCGCACGGATGGGACCGACTCCCTTTGGCTACACGCGAGACGACGACGGGCTGCTCGTCCCGCATCCCAAGTGGGCACGTGTTGTCAAACGGGCGTTCAAGCTGGCGGCGGACCAAGGCGTCGACGCGGCGCTCGACCACCTGCGCAAGATGGCGCCAGCGGATCCCTCACCCGCCCGGCCCGGCGTCGACCGCAAGCGCACCGCCGATCACCGCACGTGGACCGCCTTCACGGTGCGGCGGCTTCTGCGCAACCGCACCTACCTCGGCGAGACGCGGTACGGCGACCGGCTCGTGCGCGACTCACACCGGGCCCTGGTGGATCGCGTGACGTTCGAGCGCGCCCACCCCGGCGATGAGCGGCCGAAGCGCCGCTCGGCCGCCGTCTTCCCGCTCAGCGGCTTCGCCACCTGCGCCAACTGCGGCGAGGTCTTGGTCGGCGGACGCACAGGGTTCTCAAACGACGGGCACGGGAAACGCGGATATCGCTGCCGCGCGTCGCTGGCAAGCTGGAAGGGCGAGCGCTGCCGCGCTTCTACAAACGTCCTGGCCGACCTCCTAGAGGGCTACCTGGTGGAACAGATCAAGCAGGCATACATGCAGGGCGGTACGACTGGCGTCGCCGCTAGCGTCGCCGACACAGACGACACGTTCGAGGATGTCCAGCGCGAGCTGGAGGCAGCCGAGAAAGAGGTCGAGCGATTCGCCGCCGACCCGACCGCGGCCGAACTGCTCGGCGAGGCCGCATGGACGGCAGCGCTGCGCACCCGTTCAGAGCGCGCCGAGGCCGCCCGCGCGGCCTATCGCGAGCACGTGGACGCGATACGGACCGTTGACATCGTGATCCCGCCCATCGAGCTACTAGACAGCCTCGCGCCCGCCGAGCTGAGGACGGTGCTACGCAGCGTCTTTCAGACTGTGCGTGTTGGCCGTGGTAGTGCTCGCGGCCGTGGCCCGATGACTGAGCGCGTCGAGCTGGTCTTTCATGGCGAAGCGCCGTCCGGGGTAGCGCCGCTCGAGGACGCCACATAGCGCTCGCGCCAGCCTTTCGCGTGCCTCCTGGGGCATGGGCCGGCCGTTGGCCGCGTCGGCGAGCCGCAGCGAGCGCGCGGTCGCCGGGTTGGGGGGGTGCGCGGGCGTGAGGGTCCTCACACCCGTTAATGACCCTGAGCGCCCCGAAGCGGCCAACGAGTTGCAGGAGCGCCGGGCGGGCGGCCGCACACGCACAAGGAGGCGAAGCCGACGCCTCCGGTGCACGTAGCGGCGGCCACCCGGCCGCAACCGCTCCCGGCGCCGGCGTCGCCCCTAGCCCCTGCGCGCCCTCGGCAGGCGATACAGCGTGCCCCTCGGTGCCCGCTCATCCCTTGACGGGCGTCAGTGCCACTCGTCCGGTGCTGCGCCCGGTTGCCACTCCTTGGCGACACCGCCGCCCACTTCCTTGAGCCGTCGTCCGAACTCGATGAGACTGAACTGGAAGTCCAGCTCTTGGCGCGGATCGGTCGCGCCGTCATCGAGCATCTGACGCCAGTGGGCGAAGGCGCATAGCAGCTCGACCGTCGAGTCGTCCTCCCACCAACCGATTTTGAGCCCTTTCAGGTGGTCGGGATAGCGGCCGTACAGGGCGATGATTGCGCCCCACGTCAACTGCCGCCATTCCCGGTCTCCGCCGTAGGGCTCCAGCCACGGCGCACGCGCGACCGGCAGCTCGTCCAGCGGATCGGTTCCGTTCGTGCGGGCTGCGGCGGTGATCTTCACCAGCGCGTCGCGGACCATCTGGCCAGCGACACGCGCCACGGGCTCTCCAGACGCTGCGGCCATCTCGTCCAAGCGCGCGGCGGTTTCGTCGGGAAGGGTGATCTTGATTCGACTGCTCATTGCGGAACCTCCGGTATCGATGTCGGGGGCCGTTCTGGTTCCCCCTCTACCGGTTAATGACCCTCAGCCCGCGAAAGCGGCCAACGAATTGAGGTCCCACTTTTGGGTCCGCACGGAAGGTGCATCTACGGATGTTGCTCCTATGTCAAGGAGAAGCTGCCGTGAGGGGTGTTGCAGTGGATGGTGACGACGGGCTGCTGCGGGGTCGGCGCTGGGGCAGCTGGGAGTTGGAGGAGGTGCCATATGCGGCGCGCGAGGTGGCGCTTGAGGCAGCGGACCGCTTCGCGGCGGCTCTTGCCTTCGGCTTGTCGGCGGGCGAGGTAGGCGGCGGTGTCGGGGTCGAGGCGTCCCTTGGTAACGGCGAGGCGGTGGAGCGCACAGTTGAGCTGGCGGTTCCCGCCGCGGTCCAGGCGGTGGCGCTCGGAGTGCCCGGATGATGCTGGGACTGGTGCGGACCCGGCGATGCGAGCGAGCTTCGCGTCGCTGTCGAAGCGCTGCACGCCAGCGATCTCCCCGACAAGCTTCGCGGCGATCAGAACCCCGCAGCCACGCTCGGCGAGCAGCTGGGGAGCGACCTCGGCGACCAGCGCCGCGAGCTCGCGCTCGAGCTCGTTGATGGCTCGCGTCAGCTCACGGATGCGGCGCAGCTCATCGCGGGCGATCCTAACGCGGGTTGACTGCTCGGCGCGAGCGAGGCGACCAGCGATGCGCTCTTGCCAGCGAACAGCGCTCAGAGCGCGGGCGGGGAGCTCAAGCTCGGGCCAGACGTCGTGGAGGTTCCAGCGCAAGTCGTTGCTCAGGCGGGTGCGCTGCGCGACGAGACGCTCGCGGTGATCGACGAGCAGGCGAACGTCCAGCTCGGGGCCCGCGAGCTGCGCGACCGGGAGCGTGTGCACGCCCTCACGGATCGCGGCCCTGGCGATCGCAACGGCGTCGATCGCGTCAGACTTGCCGCGCTCGCGTGCCGCGTTGCGCGCCCCGGCGGTCAGCTTCGGCGCGACGCGCACGACCCGCTCGCCGCGGGCCAGCAGGAACCGCTCGAGCGCGCCGGAGACGTGCCGGCAGTCCTCGATCGCCCAAACCCGCTGCGCGTCAAGGCGCCGGCCCCACAACAACAGGTCATCGAAGGAACGGCGTTTGGCTTGCACCGTCTGCTCGGCGACCACGCGGCCAGTCCCCTCCTCGAGTGCTGCGGCCGTGTGCGACCGCTTGTGGGTGTCCGTCCCGATCACAATCATCTGCACCGTCCCTTCTCGTTTGGGATCTCTAGAGAACGGATGTCCGGTGGACACATCTCAGTCGGGGCGATGCCACGCTCCTATCAAGTCACACCGGAGATCCTCAGGCGGCGGCGGGCGACACAACATCCGCCGGTCAGACCACTGGTCGACAGAAAGTCAATGAGTCAGCCCGTCGCCAGCCCGAGGACCTACCGGCCGCGCCGGACGCCACCGCCCGACCCAGCAGACTCTCTCACTGAGAAAAGTCAAGGGCTTCCGCGAGGTTTTCTTCGAGGTTGCTGAGGGCTGATCCGCGCTCGAGGGCGCGCATTCCGAGGGCACAGCGGTCGCACAGCGCCCGGAGGGCCGTGCATCTGGTCTGTACGAGCTTTTTGTCGTGCCGGGGGGCGCGTTGTGGCGCAGGCGTCCGCGTCAACCGGTGGGGTCGCGTCGAGCGGTTCGTGGTGGGATGATTTCGGGTGGTGCGGGTGACTGACGTAGCGAAGCGCAGGCGTCAGGGGCTTGTGGCCTGCCGCGCGGCTTTGCCCTTCAGGGGCCTATTAGAAGATGCGCGCCCCGGTGTCGCACCCGCACCACCCTTCGGTGCCGCTGCGCGCCAGTCGGCGACCAGCCGCCGGTAGGCGAGCTCAGCCTGGGATTGCAGCTCACGCTCCGCCGCGCGCTGAGCGGCTGTCGGGGTGACGGTTAGGAGTTGCTTCTATTTAAGTGTCGGGACTACGGTGTAGTTCCACTCTGGGTGGAACTCGTCTCCTTTGATTTGCACGGTGGCGAACTGCTCGTCGGTGATTTTGATCTTGGTGGGGTAGGTGTTCTCGTCAAGGCGGGCGTAGACCTTCAGGCCGGTGCTGGTGGTGGTCGCGGCGATCAGGTCGATCACGACCTGGCGGCTGACGAGGGGCTTTGCGCGCCAGTTGATCGAGATGTAGCTGAACAGGCGGTGCTCGATCTTGTTCCACTTTGAGGTGCCGGGCGGGAAGTGACAGACGGTGACCTTGAGCCCGGTTTCGTCGGCGAGCTTTTGCAGCTCGGTCTTCCACAGACGAATGCGGTAGCTATTGGAGCCGCCGGCGTCGGCGGTGATCGTCAGCGACCTCGCGTTCGGATACCGCTTGCGCCCGAGGTGCTTCCACCACGCGCGGATGCTCGCGACCGAGAACTGCGCGGTATCGCCAGAGACACCGACGCTGACATACCCCTCGTCCCTAGCGATGTCATAGACGCCGTAGGGGACGGCCTTGCCGGCCTCCTCGTCGGGGAAGTCGTGCGTGTTGACGAGGATCGGACGGCCGCTTGAGCGCAGCTCCCTGCCAGCGTTCTTGTAGTCGCCGATCAGCTCCTTCTTCTTGGTGTCCACGCTGATCACTGGCTCCTTGCGCCCAAGCGCCGCAGCGGTGATTGTCGCGATGTGCCGGAACTGGGCGTCACGGTCGGGGTGCTCTGAGCCCTCCCGGCTCTTGCGGTTAGCCTGCAGTGTGAATCCCATAGCCTTGAGCATTCTGCGCACGGTGCTCGCGTGCACCGTGAACCCCTGCTCACACAGCTCCCGGGCAAGATGCTCCGGCGTCAGCGTCGTCCACAAAAGCGGCGACATCGGATCGCCCGCGGTAACGCCATCAAGCAGCGAAAGGAGCGCCTGCTCCAAGCCCGGCTCGCGCTCCGCGATCCGCTTGCGCCCGCCGCCGGCCTTGCGGACCCGACCCGCTGGAGCATGATCACCGCCGTGCGCCTGCTCGATCCCGCGCCTGACCGTCGCCTCAGAGATCCCTGTCGCACGGACTACCGCCGCGATCCCGCCACGCCCATGCGAAGAAGCCTCCGCCGCCGCCCACATCCGACGACCCCGCTCATCCAAAGCCCCCTCTACGACCAGCCACCGCTCCCGAATCGCGCTCTCGTCGACCATCGGCCCCGGCATGATGACCCATGACTACGCCCCCGACCACCAAAACCCTCGCACTCCCCGACAATTATTTAGAAGAAACCCCTTAGCCCGTCGTGACGACGTGGGCGTCGTGACGCGCCGGCGGTCAGTTCCAGCCGCCGTGTCTTCTGCCTGGTCAGCGATGGTCGCGCGAACGCGTAGTCCTCGTCCTTGCTCAGCAGCTGCCAGCACAGCACGACGAGCTTGCGCGCGACAGCGACCGCGGCGACCTGGGCGCCGCGGCGAGCGCGGACGCGCTCACCGAACGCCCTGAGCGGGCCGGGGCTGCGGATCGCGATCCATGCCGCCTCGACCAGCATCGAGCGGGCCTGCGCGTTGCCACGCTTTGAGATGTGCCCATAACGCGCAGCCTCCGAGCCCGACTGGCGGACCTTCGGGTCCAACCCGAGATAGGCGACGAGCTGGCCAGCGCTTGGGAAGCGGGAGATGTCCCCGACGGCCGCGATCACCGCCGCCGCGGTCCCGATGTCCACACCCGGGATCGTCAACAGCCGGCCCAGCCCCGGCCACGCGAGGGCCTGCTCGGCGATCTTCTGATCCAGCTGAGCGATCTCGCCGTTGAGGAAGTCGATCTGGCGCAGGCAACCATGCACCGTCTCGGCCTCCTCCTCGGGCAACTGCTGCTCGGCGAGCCAGACGCGGCCCTTGCGGCCGAACAGGTCGCTCACCGGCGGGCGGCCGAGCAGACAGCGCATCACGACGCCATGCACCTGGTTCTTGATCCGGGTGCGCGCGCGGATCAGAGCCGCGCGACGGGCGACACGCCGACGCAACGCGAGCGTCGCCTCGTCCGGTACCCACACCTCGCTGAGCATCCCCGAGGACAGCAGCCGCGCGAGCATCGCCGCGTCAAAGCGATCGGACTTCACCCGCGCGTGGGAGATCGCCCGCGTCTGCGCCGCATCCGAGACAACGACACGGCCGACGTTGCTTTCCCGCAAGATCCGCGCGATCGCCATCACGCTGCCGCTCGCGTCCAGCACGACCTGGTCCTCGCTGCCGAGACCCGCCGCGAACTCCCTGATCGCCTCCAGCGTGCTCGCGATCCGCCCGACCTGCGAAACCCGGCCGTCCTCGCAGACCGCGATCTCGCAGAACTCCAAGTGAACATCAACACCGAAATACCGCAATTTCCGCTCCCTTCCACAGCATCGAACTCAGAACTGGAAGGCGCGGCGGGCAAGCGACAAATACGGATTCGGGCTCTCAGCCCAACCAGGTGAGTCGCAGGGGCGGCCATATAGTCATTGACGGGCTCGCAGCCCAAATGCACGACGGCCTGCCCCACCATTGCGTCTTCCCACAAGGCCCCTGTCCCGGTCAAACGACCCTACGAACACGACCGGACAACAGCCTGCGCGGTATTTCATACCCGTAGTCTGTGCAGAAGCAAGCGGGACCGCGTGGGTTCGAGGGTGCTGGGCGCTTGTGGGACTCGGCGGAGCGGTATCGTTGGTGGGGATTAGCACACAGCGCGAGTTCGATGTGGTGATAGTGGCCGAGCCATAGGGCGGCTACAGCGTGTTCGTGCCCGAGCTGCCGAGCGTTGCGACGCAGGGCCTCGAAGTCATGTACGACGACGGCCTGCCCATCCCCACGGTCCACCGCGACCGTGTTGCCGTCCAAGCCGCGTGAGGCAGACCCCCGCCGTCTCAGGCAAGCAGCTCGTCAAGATCCTCGAAGGCCAGGGCTGGTGTGTCAAGCGCGTGCGGGGCAGCCACCACATCATGCGCCACCCCACCGTGCCGGACGCGATCCCGGTGCCGGTCCACGGCAATCAGCCAATTAAGAGGGCACCCTTGGCAACATCTTGCGCAACGGCGGGGATCAGCCGCGAGGAGTTCAATCGGCTGCTTTAGCGGCGCACGGCACCGCGGCGCGACGCCCCTTCAACCGATGCCGCACCTCAGATAACCGCCTTCTCGCGTTGATCGCCGATTGTGGTCCAAATTACGGGTCGAAGTGCTTTATCGCGCGATCCACGACAAGCTCGGGAGCTTCCTCGGCGATGAAATGGCCCACGCCGGGAATCAGCTCGACACGCATGTCGTCGGCGTGCCCTTCGTATCCATTGAGTTGGTGTGGTCGAACCACTCCGTCGTCCGCTCCAAAGAGAAGCAGCGTGGGCGTCCGCAGGATGCGGTCGCGGTACCGGCCTGGAACCAGCGGGAGCTCGCGCAAAAGTGTTCGGTAGTACTGGACGCTTGCGCGTGCTCGTTGTGGCTCGCGGAGCCTGTCTGCGAATCCATCGAGCTCCTTGTCCGTCCACACGTTCCGTGCGCTCCAGCTGCTGATCAACAGCCGGACGAACCCGGGGCGGTTTCGCAGGAGCCACCCTCCTACGGCCGGAGCGGCCAATATTCCGATGTACCAGAACCGCCACACATCCAGCGCATCTTTCAGCGCCGGGCGCGACCATGGATGCACATCGTTGAGCGCGACGAAGCGGTCAATTCGATCGGGCTCACGCAGGCACAGCCGGAATCCAGCTTGCAAGCCCCAGTCGTGGCCGATCAGAAACACTCGTGGAAGCTCAAGCGCATCGAGCAGGGCCAGCACGTCGGTTGCCAGACTCTCATCCTCGTAGCCGTGGGCGGGTGCCTCTGTCCATCCGAGCCCCCTCAGGTCAGGGCAGATTACGCGGTAGCGCTCGGCGAAGCGTGGAATGACGTGACGCCAGACATACCAGTGTTGTGGCCAGCCATGAAGGAGTATGAGCGGCGGGCCTGACTCTCCAGCTCGAGCCACGTGCATCCGTAGCCGGGAGGTCTCGACGATCTCGTGATCGACCCCCGGAACATATGGCAGGCCATCCAGCACGATCGGACGAGCTTACGCGCGCTGGTCCACGCGTGTCACGTCGCTGCTGGAGCTGGCCCGCGCGGTCGAAAGGCTTGCCGCAACCTCCGAGAGCGGATCACGCCTGCAGACCGGCCACGAACACGGCGGGGTCCACGACCGGCAGGTCTAGCTCGGCATCGAGCAAGTCACGATCGACGGACACCAGGTAATCCGCTTGGGCCTCTCGGCTGAGTGCGACGAGGTAGTGGTCGTCTGGATCGCGCACCTCGATCGGTCGGGCTGAGGGAGCGTCCGAGCGATGCTCGCAGCGGGCACGAAGCGCGGCGACATACGCACTTGCGCGGCCTTGCGAGGACCAGCGCTCGAACTTCGGTCGTCCGAGCACGTCCGCCAGCTCGTCAACGAGCAGCGGGGAGACGACAAGAACGAAGCGGCGGTCGCGCCATGCTGCGATGAGGCGGCCCGGCCCGGCTTCGGGATCACCGATAAACGCCGAGACAAGGACACTCGGGTCTACGACGGCACGGGTCAAGCGCGGCTGTGCGCTCGCCGGGTCGCGCGTACCTCGGCCACCGCCAGTTCGTCGGCGGCCTCTGGCGTGAGAGTGCCTTGGGTGCGGGCGTCATCCAGGGCACGAAGGCCAAGGAACACCAACAGCGCATCCTCAACCACCTGGGTGTCACTCTTGCCGCCCTCCCCCGCGTCCTGCTCACGTGCGCGCCGCACCAGCTCCTCGTCCAGCGTCAGATTGATCTTGCGCGCAGCCATGCGCCCAGGATACCGCCGCGTACTCGCTGCGTACAGGGTTCTGTCCGATCGGGTCCTATACGTTCTAGGTGCGTTTCAGAATTGATTGGTCGAAATCAAGAAAACGCCTGCAAATTCGCAATATTTTCATGTGATTGACGTTCGTGCACCGCCGCTAGCTTAAGCGAATCGCCGACGAAGCCGGTGCGACACCTCATAAATCGGTGCTACACTGACTGGGTGCCGACGACCCGGCCCCGCTACACGATCACGGACACCGGCTCCATCAGCGCCCTGCTCGACGATGCCCAGCATCGATGGCCAGGGGTAAGAGATCGCAAGGAGCTGCTCTTGCGTTTGGCACAAGCAGGCCACGATTCGCTGCACCTGGATCGAGCCGAAGCCGAGGAGAGCGATCGTCGGGAGCGGCAGCGCGCAGCACTCACGAATTTGCAACTCACTGTTGATTGGGGTGCGATCAGGGACGACCAGGCATGGACCTAGGCGGGCTGCTGCTCGCTGACAAGTCGGCATTGGAGCGAGCCACCCCGGAGACGCTCGAACTCGGAGAGATATGCGTGTGTGCCGTGGTGCGTCTTGAGATGCTCTACAGCGCCAGAAGCCCTCACAACTACACAAGAATCGAGGACAGCCTCTCGGTCTTTCGAGATCTGGACGTAAACGCCGAGACGATCCTCACCGCTGTTACGGCACACCGGGAGCTCGGGCAGAAAGGGCGGCACCGCCTTCCCATCCCCGATCTCCTGATTGCGGCTTGCGCCCAGCAACACCAAGCCGCCGTGCTCCACATCGACCGCCACTACGATGTGCTCGCCGAAGTGCTGGCCTTCGAGCCTGTACGACTCGTAGTCTGAGCCCTGAACCCCATGCCAACCACGCACGAGATCACCTTGTACGACACCGTCGAGCTGACAGCCGACGTCGAAACAGCGCCCGCTGGCGCCAAGGGCGGAGTGGTCGAGCTGCTCGACGGCGACAAGGCGATGGTCGAGGTCACCAGCCTGCCCGCGGAGCCCCTGCTCGACCGTATCGTCGTCGTGCCGCTATTTATCTAAGCTCCGCCGCGTCAACTGATCGCCAGCAAGGCGTCCGCGCTGATCGTCCGTCAGGCGGAGGACTCTGCTATCCAGAGCATACGCACGCCGAGCAGCTCGCCGAGACGATCGAAGTGATGATCGTAGTGCAGCACGTCCAACCCCGAGGTTTGTGCCGCCACGGCGACCGTGAGGTCGGTCAAAGGCAGGCGGTGGGCTCCGTGAGAACCGTCGCCTGCCAGCTCGCGCATCGCCGAGAGCACGCCTCGCTGGACAGCACGATCGACCGCGATCTCGCGCAAGCCCGCGAGCGTGCGATCGACCGCTGCGATTCTCTCCGGGCTGGGGGCATCGACGGTCAGCTCGTAGCGCACCGGCCAGCACCAGGCGATGTCGCCGCGCTCAGCAGCGGCGAACAGCAGCTCCCTCACGCGGGGAATCCGGCGGGCGAGCACCCATGCAGAGGTATCGGCGAGCACGGCGCCCTGACCATCCCACAGCTCGACGCTCACGCGCTGCTCGGAGGCGAATTGAGCCGATCGATCTCCTCCGGGTTCAGATCGAACCCGTCCCTGTCCATGGCGGCGAACAGCGCCTCGATCGCTTCACGGCGCCCGCTCCGGGCCTGCAACTCGATCTCAGCCCCCGCGACCGCGAGCCTCCGCACGAGCGATGCGTCGGCCTCTCGCGTGCCAGTCGCCGCACGCACGCGCTGAAGCGCGTCCCCCAGCTCCGGGTCGGCCGTAACAGCGATTCGTGGGTGCTTGCTCGGCATCGCACTCGATAGTGTAGCTCGCGGGGGTTACTCTGACCGTGCGAAGCCTCGGGACCACGGATAGCCTTTTCTGAGAAATCTCGACGTGGTTCGGTGCCGCCTGACAGCCGTGGCGGCGCGCCTACGATAGCTGTCCTGGGCGTTCGTCTGACTCCGTCGCAATCGCCAAGTAGCGTGCGCGCCCGATGCCTGCTCCCGCACCCCTGCCCACGGTTGGGCATCCGCTGCCACGCGCCGCCGATGCCCACATGACGCCCGAGAAGCTGAAATGGATTCTTGCGGACCATGGACATGGACGAGAATGGGCGCGCGTCTTTCGCATCGAAGACGAGGACGCCGAGCGTCTTTGGAGTGCGATCGCACAGGCCGTGCTCGATGCTCCGATCTTCCGGGTCATCAATCGAGGCAAGTAGGGCATCGTGTGCGGCGTCGCCTTCCCGCTCACGCTGGGCGCACGCACAGCCACCGTGACCACTTCGTGGCACTATGCGGGCGCAGGTGATGCACCACGCCTGGTCACCGGCTACCCGACCCTCTAGCATGGGCTTCATGCCAGTCCTGCGTGACATCGCTGCGTCTGATTTGGTCGAGTTGACTGCGCCAGCCGAAGGAATACCTGCCGGTGCCCGCGGCGGAGTGCTCGAGATGCGCGACGACAATATGGCGATGGTCGAGATCACCTCGCTTCCGCTCGACTCCGTAGAGCGGATCGTTTTCGTGCCGCTCGTCCAGCTCCGCCGCGTCGACTGACCCCCTCGACGGGAGCAGGTGCGACGTGGATCAATACGTTCTTGTCCCTCACAAGGGCACAAGGCGCCTCTCCTTCGCCGCCGCCTCCGCAAGCCCCTCCTCGAGCGTGACCAGGCCGACGTCCAGTCGTCGCGCAAGCGCCAGGTAAGCAGCGTCATACGCGGTCAGTTGAAAGCGCAGATCCCACACAGCCTCGGCGAGCTCGATCACGGGATACCTGACCGCGCGCAGATCGGCGAGCGCCGCGAGGGCCTCCGCAGCCCGACGCTGGCTCAGCTCTCGGCGAATCGCGTAGCGACGCAAAATCGACAGCACCTCCACGTGGAAGTGCTCCGGTACGTGCAACTCGGGATGCGGTGACAGAGCCGCACGGATCCTGGCGGCCGCCGGTCGTGCGAGCAACAGCTCCGCGGTTGCGCTCGCGTCTGCGACGATCACGCCGCGCTACGGTCACGCTCGGCCTCGAGCGCAGCCATGGGCGACTCGCCGACGTCGACCGGCTCCCACGCCTCGCTGCGCGCAAGCCACTCCTGCATCGTCGGCCGTACCGCCAATGCGCGGAGCTCGGCGAGCAGATAGTCGGAGAGCGTCATGCCCGTGCGTGCGGCACGCACCTTCAATTCCCGATGCAGCTCGTCGGGAACGTTGCGGATTTGGATCATCGATGACATGCGTTTCTGATGATATCATGTTTTTAGCATGGCGCTGTTTCGCAAAGTCTCCTAGGGGTGAGGGCGTGATCCTGGCGCTGGTAGGTGGAGCTGGCCGCCGTCCCGCAGGAGCGTTCGCGTTTGCTGTGAGAGTTCTGAGGATGGGCGTCCAAGCCGGAAGCCTTGGCCGCCTTGGATCACGGTGTCGGTGACGAGGTCGCGCTGATCGACGGAGCGGAGGAACTGGAGGGTTTCCCTCGTCCTCGATGCCCTCGGCGATCACGAATGCTCCGGTTTGGCGGGCGAAGGTGGCCATCGCCAACAGCACTGCTCGAGCGCCTGGCTCAGTCGCTGCGGCGCTCACGACGCTGCCGTCGAGCTTGACGAACTCCGCGTTGAGCTTGCTCAGCATCTCAAGGCCGGAGTTGCCCGTCCCGACGTCGTCGACGGCGATCGCGAAACCGTACTCGCGCAGCCGTTGCAGACTCTTGATTACCGATGCCGTGCGGCCCCCGAAGCGCTCCGTGACCTCGACTACGATCTGCCGCGCCGAGAGCCCTGCCTGTTCGACAGCGAGGCGAAGCCAATCGTTGCCCTCAGCGTCCAGGTCGAGGGGTGAAGGGAGCCAGATTAATGAACAGCAGCACGTCGGGCCCCATCTCGGGGGCATTCCGCAGCGCGCTCTGTGCGCACAGCACGTCGAGCTGGTGTACGCGCCCCAACTGCTCGGCGATGTCGAACGCCTCCGCAGGCCCGGTGAGCCCATAGGCAGGGTCGGGGCGGGTCAACGCCTCAACCCCGATCAGGACCTCGGCGTCGAGGTTCCAGATCGGCTGAAAGACGGTGGTCAGACGTCCCTCCTCGATCAGCCGCAATACCGCGTCCTTCTTCTCAGACGTCGTGACCGCCACGCGCTCTCTGATGTCCTCGAAGTACGCGGCACGGTTGCCACCTTGACGCTTCGCCTCATACAACGCGCTGTCGGCCTCGGCTCGCAGAGTGTCCGCTGTCATGCCCGGCCGCAGAACGCTGACACCGATGCTGGCCTCGACGGCTGCGTCCGTGAGGCCACGAGCCAAGCGCCGCACGAGTGTCCGGGCGCCCGATGCGTCTGTGTGCGAGAGCAGCAGCCCGAACTCATCGCCACCCATGCGGTATGGACGGTCTCCGGGTCTTGTCTGCCGCAAAGCATCAGCGACACGCTTGAGCACCGCGTCACCATGCGGATGCCCGTGACGGTCGTTGATCAGCTTGAAGTCATCTACATCCAAGAGCACGAGAGCCAGGGAGTCCTGGTAGCGCACGCCGGCAGCGACCGCCTGTGGGAACTCATCCTGGAAGGCACGCTGGTTGGGCAGATCCGTCAAGCCGTCGCGGGTAGCGCGCCTCAGCACCATCCGATGCTCGCGCATCAACCGGCGCCCCCCGACGAGATAGAAGATCACCCCACCACCCACCAGCCCAAGCAGGCCGATCGCCGCGAGGATCCTCCGCACTGCGCTTAGCTGAGCGTCATAGGCACGGTGGTCGTAGGTCACCTCATATGCGTAGCGGCCGCTCGGCAGGTCGACCGGGATCACGAACTCGAAGTCGCTGCGATCCCTCGTGGTATCGCCCTCGTGCCCAGCGTATGACACCCCATGTTCAAGCGCCGCATCGATGCGAGGGTCGGAGTCGATCGTGCCGACCAGCGCACTGTTCGAGGCCGCTCTGATCACGTGCCGCTGGTCGATCAAGACCGCCTCACGGGTACCGGCACGCTCTCCCACACCTTCGAGCAGCCGATCGATATCGCTGATCCCATCCTCCGTGCTAACCGCACGAGCGCCCTCGCGTTCAAAGGCCCTCCCATCCGCCCGCTGGGACGCCGCGTAGGTGCTGATCTGACGCCGCGCCAGATCTCGCTCCAGAAGAACATAGCCGGCGACGCCGACCAGCACAAACGTGATCGCAACAGTCACGACCAGACGAACGCCGAAAGCGAACGCCGAGCCATCCTCGCCCGCGTCGCCCCGCCCACCCAACCAGCGACACGGATGCGACAAACGCCCGCCTACACGCGCCAACGGCGAGTCGCCGACAGACGGACCTGAAGACAGCTGCCGCATCTCAACCTAATCGACCCGCCGACCAACAGGCATTAGCAAACATCAACATTTCAGCACCATGCCGAAGACCACATCAGATGGGAACGGCGGTCTGATCTGGCCCCACTGCGGCGGCTTGAAGTGGCCCCACCTCTGCTGCTAGGCGCCTACCTCGGTGGATGCAGGTGGGCATTCGCCCAGTTTGATGTGTTACACTGATGTCTATGTCTCGCACCACAGTTGATGTCGATGTTGATGCTCTTGAGGCGGCGCGTGTCCAATTGGGCACTAAGGGGTTGAGCGCGACCGTCAACGCGGCGCTGCGCGAGGTAGGACGCCGCCGGGTGTTGGCGAGATTCGACGTCCTGCGTGATATTGACGGCACCCCTGCCGAGGTCGAGAGCAATCGCCTAGACCGGGACAGAGGCGCTGGGCACCAAGACTGAGATCGAGCCCGTCGCGCTCGAGCGCCCCACGCTGTTCGACACAGGAGTTTGGACTTGGGCACGCGATCGTCGCTTTCCCCAACTCGCCTCATGGTTCAACGCTCAGGTGGCCGACGGTCGGGTTCTCGTGTGCGATCTCATCATCATGGAGCTCGTCCGCTTGACGCCCAACGAGTCGCGTGCACGAGAAGTCGCCGAGCGCCTAGATGCATTCGAGGCTGTGGTGATGAGCACCAAGCTGTGGCAGCGAGCACGTGAGCTGCAAGGCCTGCTCGCCGTCAGCGGAGATCACCGTCGTGTTCCGCCAGTCGATCTCCTGATAGGCGCAGCCGCCGAGCAGGCGGAGGTGCCTCTCGTTCATTACGACCGCGACTACGAGCGAATCGCCCGCGTCAGCGGGTTGCAGCACTACTGGCTCGTACCAGACGGCACCCTCGCACCGGCATAGATCCCCACGTCGCTCGCAGCAGCAGCACCCGGACGAGCAGAGCCCTGGCGAGGAGCACGGTGCCCGCGCCGGCCCCGCGGCGAGCCAACCGCCGGCTCGCCTGCTCATGCCCCGGCCTGGGCGGTCTCCGAGCTCGCCCGCTCAGGCGTCTGCTCGAGGAACTCACGAAGGTGGCCGGCGAGCACCGCCGGCTGGTCCTCGGGGATCAGGGTGTAGGAGTCGGCGATCTCCACGAGGCGCCCTTCGGGGAGCAGCCCGGCGAGCCTGTGACCGTGCTCGACGGGCATCAGGCGGTCTTCGCTCGCCCAAACGACCAGGGCGGGGCGGTCGAACGAGCCGAGCTTGCCAGCCGCCGCAAGCAGCTCGCGGCGACCCTGCGCGGAGCTGCGCACGTACTTGCGCAGATCGCGCCGGATCTCGGGCTGCTTCAGCGCCGGAGCGAACCACCGGTCCATAACCTCGCGCGGGATCGCCCGCCTGCTCATCGGACCGAAGGTCATGGGCAGCCTGCGCAGGCGCTGGAAGCCGAACGGCAGCATCGCGAGCCCGATGCCGCCGGGCACCAGCGCGATGTACGGCAGCAGCTTCGCGGCGCCCTTCGGCGGGACGTTGTCGAAGGCCTCGCACGCACACAGCACGAGCCGCGAGATCCGCGCGTCCTGTGGGCTGCCGATCAGCAGCTGCGCCCCGCCCCAGTCGTTCATCACGAGCGTCAGCTCCCGCAGGTCCAGACGCTCGACGAGCTCGCCGAGGATCTCGGCGATCCCCCGCATCGACAGATCGGCGTCGGGGTCCATCGGATGGCGGTGGCCGCCGAGCGGCAGGGTGGGCAACACGCAGCGATAGTCCCGGCGCAGCTCCGCGACCACGTTGCGCCACACCGACCCGTCCATGATCAGCCCGTGCGTGAACACGATCACCGGCCCCTCCCCACCGGTGTCCTCGTACTCGATCGTTCCCGCCGACAGCTCCATCTCGGGCATCTCGCACCTCCGCGCTCGCAAGTCCGGTCGCTCGCATTTGATAGATCGCTCTAGTACGGGAGCGTATCATGCGAGCTGTCTCTGCGTTCGAGCGTGTTCGTGCCGGACCTGCCGAACGTCGCGACGCAAGCCGAGACGATCAAGCAAGCGCAAGCATCACTCTAAGCCCGGTTTGGGCCCGTCAGGAACCGGACCTGCCATAATTAGCGCATAGCTGCCGGGAGACAAGAAAAAGAGCATCGCGCGTCCGTCGTCCGGCTCAAAATGAGCATGCGCCCCTGGATCATTCCAGTCCCCGTCGTCAAGGGCCTCTATCGCTCGGCCCAATTTCGAAAGGCCCGCACTGCTCCCTCTGATTTTGACCTCATCGCCATCAACACTCACGAACGCACCATCCCCATCCGTACTGATACGCAGCACACGCATTTCAACAGCTGACCCCTCAGCGTTATCCTGAGGCTCAAGCAGAAGCGTTGCACCCTCGGGATCGTGGAGACTCTCACTGAACACCCGTAGCTCGTCGCACGCCGCGTACACGATCAGCTCTCTGGTGTCGCCGTAGGACGTCGCCTTCATGGTACCGCCGGAATGTGACCTTGGCTGCCGCAGTGGTAGTGGGGTTCTCGGCCCACCGTCCCTTTGTCATGCGTCTCGGGACCTCGAAATTCTATTTCGACCTCTTCGGCCCATTCACGCAAGATCTGGGCTTCTTCCGGCGTCAACCCGGTTTTTTTGCGCGTTTCGCGCTTTTGATCAACGCGTCTTGTTCTTCGTTATACGCTTCCCCCGTGTCGTCGCTCGGCTGGCTACCGCCTCCGCCGCTGACTTCATTCCAGATGCTTTCAACCCCTTTGCCGATCGCTTCGGCACCGCCTTCGCATTCATGCCAGTTTTTTTCATTGGTTTCTACGACGGCCTGTCCAGACCCGCCACCAACCCCTCCCGGGGTCCAGACGCAGCCCCACGGGAAGCAGTACACAGTTTCCTCTGCGAGACCCGTGGGGTCTTGCTCGTTCACCGGATTGCCGCCGGCAAACTCAAAGGGCGCGCGCGTAATCACCTGAAGTGGGTCGGTGCTGAGGAACTGTGCGGTGGCCGGATCGTACACTCGTGCCCGCAGGTAGATCAGGCCCGTGTCGGTGCTGGTGTATTGGGCGTCGTAGCCGAGCGGCGTCGTGGCGGTGCCGGTGGAGCCGGTCTTGTTGCCGTAGGAGTCGTAGGTGAACGTAGCTTCTTTGACCCCGGTGGGAGCTGGTCAGAAGTTGCGTGGACCCCTGTTGATCGTGGTGCAGATAGAGGCCCGCTCCCGTGCTGTTGTTGATTTGCTCGATTGTGGTTTCACGCAGACCGTACATACAGCAGCGCCGTACCTCTCCCACCAAAGTCGATGGTCTCGCCACGATATAGACAGCTAATCTAGCGCCCGGTATGCGTCACCGACTTCCGCCAAGAGTTGCCGCACATCTGACCGCGACTCGCCCAGCCGTGTCCGGAACTCCGAATCGGCGATCTCTACCCCGTTGGCCACCTCGTTCAGCGCATTGTTTACCAAGCCAAGCTCGGTCTTGCTCAAACGAATTGTGACGCTCTCAGTATCTACGGCTATCTGCTCCATCTTGTGCTCCTACCGCAATCCATTGAAATATTCCTCACCGCCGCTTGGCCTGAATATCGTTCCGCCATCGGGTGACGATGGATCTACGATCACCACCGTATTAGTATCTTCGTCGTAGTACCCGGTTCGTCCATTCGACAGCTCTCTCGATTTAGTTGCGTTTTCCAGTATATCCTCGATCGTTCGTTCTAGCTCCTCAGGCGTCTCTGCTCCAAATTCACCCGCGTGCTTCTCAAATGCGTGCCCGTTAGCGATGCGATTCGCTGTGCAATCAGTGTTCTCTTGCTCGCGTTCCTTTAGCTCGGCTTCGCCTTCGTCGTTTGGTCCTTCGTTTTCGTTGACCGAGTTCCACACGCTTTCGATGCCGTGTGTGATTCCTTCGACGCCGTGCTGGACTCCTTCGACAGCCGGCGGCGGTGGGCCGCAGAACGGGAAGTAGCACGGGACGCCTTGGAGGCCTTCGGCTGAGAGCCCGTCCGGGTCGCGGCGGTTGACGGGATTGTCGCCCCCGTAGGCGTAGGGCGCTCGCGTGATCGCCACGGCTGGATCGCGGGTAAGGAACTGCGCCGTGCTTGGGTCGTACTCCCGTGCCCGCATGTAGATGAGTCCGGTGTCGGGGCTTGTGTATTGGGCGTCGTACCCGAGTGGGCTGGTGGCGGTGCCAGTGTGCCCGGTCTGGTTGCCGTAGCTGTCGTAGGTGAACGTCGATTCCGTTTTTCCGGTGCTGCCGGTCAGCAGCCGTGTGGAGCCTTGTTGGTCGTGGTGCAGATAGAGGATTTTGCCTGCGCTGGTGATTTGCTCTACGGGTAGCCCGCCTGGCCCGTAGATATAGCTGTTGGTTCCGTCATTGAGGATGAGCGGGATGCCCTCGGTCACGTCCCACGTGAGGTACGTGGTAGTACCGGCGATCGTTTGGGAGGCGCGTAGGCCGTCGCCGTTGTAGGCGTAGGCGTCTTCGATGGCTGCTTTTTCGCCTTCTTTGGGTCGCGTGACGCCGGTCATGTCGCCAGCCTGATTGTAGGCGTACGTGGTGGCTGGGCCGGCTGTGGGGGTGGTTTTGGTGCGCTCGCCGAGTTCGTCGTAGGCGTACGTCAGGCTCGGGCCTGTTTCGAGCTCGTCGGCGGCGTTGTATTTGTACGTGCCGGCGGCGATCTTGGTGGGGTTGTTCGCCGCGTCGTATTCGTAGGCGGTGCCGGCGCCTTTGGTGAGGCGGTTGTTTTCGTCGTAGGTGTAGCCGGGTTTTTCTTCGCCGGGCAGACCTTTGGAGGTCGCGCCTTCGACCTGGCCGTCGTGGTCGCGGGTGTAGATGAGCGAGGCGAGCGTTTCGGTGCTTTTGCTCATCTTGACTTCGCTCATCTGATCCGCGTCGTTGTAGGCGTACTTGTCTTCGTCTTTGCTGGCGCTGGGGAACACGGTGCTCGCGAGGTCGGAGTCCGGGTCGTAGGTGAATTTGGTGGCGTTCGAGGACCAGTCGGTGACCTTTTCCAGACGGCCGTCTTTATCGTAGGCGCGGGTCACGCTTTTCCCGTTGGGGTAGGTGATCTTCGTCTGATCGTTGCTGAGGTCGTATTCGTATTTGGCTACGTCGCCGTGACCGTCTTTGCTTTCGGTCAGCCGGTCCAGTTCGTCGTAGGTGTAGGTGTTTGTGCCGGTGCCGTCGGTCATCTTGGTGCGGTCGCCGTCCGCGTCGTATTCGTATTTGACCGTCGGTGTTTTCCCGTCGGAGTAGCTGACTTCGCTCAGCCGGTTCGCGGGATCGTATTTGTAGGTGCTGGTGCGTTTCTCGGGGTCCGTCAGCGTCTTCAGGTTCCCGGCAGGGTCGTATTCCTTGAGCGTTTTATGCCCGAGCGGGTCAATGGCTTCGGTGACCTCGCCGAGGACGTTGCGGACGTATTTGGTGGTGTTTTTGTTGCCGTCGGTCTGCCCGACGACCTGGTTGTCGCCGTTGTATTCCGTTTCCGTGACCGTCCCGTTCGGCTCTTTCACCTTGGTCGGGTAGTTATCCCCGTTGTAGGTGTATGTCGTTGTGTGGGAGTTGGCGTCGGTGATGGTTTCCACGTTGCCATCGCCATCGTAGGTGTATTTGGTGGTGTGGCCGAGCGGGTCGGTGACCGTCAACGCGCGGCCCTGGGCGTCGAGTTCGCGTTTCGTCGTGAATTCGCTCGCTTTCGCACCCGCAGCATACCCCCGCGGACTGACGCTCGCGGTTTCCTGGGAGTCTTCGTTGTATTCCCAGGTGCGCTTGTTGCCTTCCGGATCCGTTTCGGCGGTGCGGTCGCCCTGGCTGTCGTACCCGTATTTCCAGACGTGTTTCAACGGGTTTTCGACGCTTTCCAATTCCCCATGACTGCCGTATTTGTACGTGGTTGTCTGTGTGGTTTTGCCCGGTGCGGGCCTCGAGATCGTTTCCGGGTTCCCGTGCGCTTCGCGTTTGATCGTCGTCGTCTCGCCCTTCGCCGTCGTCATCGTTTCCACATCGTGCGTCGAGTCGTACGTCCATTTCGTTTCGTCTTTATCGGGGTCTACGACGCTCGTGCGGTCATTCGCGCTGTCATACCCGTATTTCGTGGTGTGTTCGTTGCCGTCGGTAATGCTCGTGACATAACCAGCTTCGTTGTAGGCGAAGGATTCCGTGCTCGCACTCGACATGCCGTAGCCATGGGTGAGCGAGGACAGCTCATGGCCGATGTTGTACTCCTCCATCGTGACCGCGCCCGTCGCCTCGTCGGTGATCTTCGTCTGCGACGGTTCGTATTCAAAGATCGACGCGTGCCCGGCAGGGTCCGTCTGCGAGCTGACCTGGCCGGCGCTGTTGTATTCGTTGATGAGTTTGCCGCCGCGCCCATCGATCATTTCGGTGATCTGATGCGCCGGGTTGTACTTGAACTGCCACCGCGGCCCCGTTTCGCCCGGCAGCGTGACGCTCGCGAGGTTCCCCGCTTCGTAGGTGTATTTGACGGTGTGGCCCATCGGGTCTTTTGCGCTTTCAACCAAACCTTCCGAGTTGTACGCCAGCGCGATTTTCCGCCCCACGGCGTCGGTGAGCGTTTCCAGATGGCCTTCTGAGCCGGAGCTATACGACAGCGTCGTCTCGTTGCCGTCCCGGTCGGTCACGCTTTCCAAACGGCCCGTTGAGCCAGCGAACTTGTACTTCGTCTGGTCGGCAAGCGTCAGCGTGTAGCCCGTTTCCACGGTGCCGCTCAACGTGTCCTGCGACCACGCCGGTGCCGTGAATTTGCCTTCGGCGCCTTCCGCGAACGTCACGGTGCTCCCTTCCGCCGTGACGAGCGTCGCGAGATGCAGCGTCGCTTCCAGCACGAGATGATCGCTGAACGAGCCCGACCAGCCATAGCCGAACACGCTCTGCCTGCCCGCGGCCGCGGCCTGCGAGCTGTAGCTGCGCGTCAGATCAAGCCCGACACCCCGCCCGCCGACCGCCAGATCGCTCTGCGACTCAAGCAGGTTGCCCGTGCCGCAGCTCACTGGGTCTTTGCACGTCGGATCAGACTGCCCTTCCGCGGGCGGGTGTTCCCCGGGAACGATCGGGTTCTCCACCGTGCCGCCTTCCAGCCCGTGCAGGAGCGTGCCTTCCAGGGCGTAGGCGATCTCCTGCTCATCCGCCTCCGGTGCGAGGTTCGCGGTCGACAAGGCTACCGGTTCCTCGCGCGCGCCGAACGGGTAGCTCAGTTTCCACGTATATTCCCCGAGGATGTGTTCGTGTTTTGACGGGAGATGCGCGCCGAGGCCGCCCGCCGGAAACGCCGCTTCCTTCATTTCTGTTTCCAACTGGGTGAGGTTGAGATACACACCGATAGCTTCCGTTCCTTTGTTGCTCACCGTGTTGCAAGTCGGGATCGGCCCGTCGCCAGGACATTTGTACGTCAGCGGCGGTGCTGTCGAGGAATCCCCACTGGCTTGGAAAAACGGCCCCCTTCTCGTGTACCCCGTTTCGTTGGATTCCCAGTATTCCTTGCTCCGCGTGACGGGCTGTTCAACGATGACGCATTCTTCTTCCGCGGTCACTCCAACCGCTTCTTCAAACCACGTACACGAATGCCAGCTCGTCCACCACGGGATCGTGAACTGCGTCCCCCACGACCAAAAATACGTCACTGGATGTTCGTCATAGCTCCCAATTATTTCTTCGCCGATAGGCGTAGAAGCACTCCACTCAGGAAGCACAAACGCGCGTTCGAACCCACCACCGATCGCGATCGCGGCCGCATACGCCTTGTTCGCTTCAATCACATCACTATGAATACCTTCAGCTAGAACACGCCCCCGCGGCGCGATCTCACCAGCCTTCACGTCCGCATCCATCAAACCTTCACCAACTTCACGTTCACTCTGCCCCCGGTAGGGCACGCCAGTACGCAGACGATTCACGATGCCCAACGCCCCACCAGCTTCCGCCGCAGAGATCCCCGTCACCAGTTCACCACTCACGCCTTCAGTATCAGCCGCATCAAATTCCATCGCGTGCCACACCCGATCAAACGTTTCCTTTTCCCCGGGCGAATACACCTTCAACACCCGCCCTTCCCCATACAACGTCCACGTCCCATCCGGATTTTCAGCAAACCCACCACCGGCAGGCTCCGCACCCAACGTACGCGCCGACGCGACCGCCGGCACAAACATGAACGTCAGCACCAGCAACAGCAATGCCCACATTGCCCGCCGGACCGACCAAACCACTTTCGGACACGTCACGCACAGCCGCACAGCGAGCACCATACCTGCCCCCTCCAAGTTGATAGATGAAAACGGCCGTACGTCAGGGTGTCGAAACCCGGCCTGCTATGTCTAGCCGGGCCGGCGTCGAAACGCGAGATGCGTTTCTGACTGTTGTCTGCTGCTCGGCCGCGATGTAGTGTGCACAGCGCTCTCCTGCGGTTCTGCTGCTCATGCTACAGTATGCACATGCCTCTCGAGCATCGGCTCCAGATCTTGCTCGACGATGAGCGCCACCGGCGAATCCTGGCGGTGGCGCGCGAACGCGGGGTTTCGGTGGCGGCGGTGGTCCGCGAGGCGATCGATCGCGGCGTGAGTAATCCGGATGCTCGGCGTCGGTCGGCCGGACGCCGCCTCCTCGATGCAGCCGACATGGCGGTGCCGGAGCCCGAGGACCTGCACACCGAGCTCGAGCAGCTGCGCAGCCGCCGGGGATGATCGTTCTCGACACCACCGTCCTGGTCTACGCGAAGGGCGCGGAGCATCCACTGCGAGGCCCGTCACGTCGTCTGATCGCAGCGGTGGCCGACCGTGAGCTCCAGGCAACGACCACGGTCGAGGCCATCCAGGAGTTCGTCCACGTACGCGCTCGACGCCGCGGCCGAGCCGATGCCGTCGCGCTTGGCAACGATTACTCGGACCTCCTCTCGCCCCTGTTGACGATCACCGGCGAGCACCTCCGCGATGGATTGTCAATGTTCGAGCATTCCGAGCAGCTCGGGGCGTTCGATGCTGTGCTCGCGGCCGCCGCTCTGAGCGCGGGCGCCCAGGCGCTCGTATCGGCCGACAAGGCGTTCGCGGCCATCGCCACGCTCGCCCACATCGTTCCCGACGAGGATGGAGTGAAGACGCTCCTGTCCTTGTAGATATGCGTTTGAGAAAGGGGCGGAGATGCCGGCAACGAGGGATCGCATCATGGGCTCGACCGCGGAGCTGTTTCGGCGCCAGGGGTACACGGGCACCGGCGTCAAGCAGATCGCAGCCGCGGCGAACGCGCCGTTCGGCTCGCTCTACCACTTCTTCCCCGGCGGCAAGGAGCAGCTCGGCGAGGAGGTCATCCGCTCCTCGGGCGCTCTGTACATCCAGCTGTTCGCGACCATCGCGCTGCAGGCGCCGGACGTCCTGACGGCGGTCGACGAGTTCTTCACCGGCGCCGCCGAGACGCTGCGGGAAACCGATTACGCGGACGCCTGCCCGATCGCCACCGTCGCCCTGGAGGTGGCGAGCACCAACGAGCCGCTGCGCCAGGCGACAGCTGACGTGTTCGACAGCTGGATCGCGGGCGCCACGCAGTACTTCATCGCCGCGCAGATCCCGGAGCAGACGGCCCGAGCGTTGTCGTTCTCGATGCTCTCCCTGCTCGAGGGCGCGTTCGTGTTCTGCCGGGCGCTGCGCAGCACCGAGCCGCTGGAGGCCGCCGGGGCGAGCGCCGTGGCGGCCGTCCGCGCGGCGCTCCCGCCGTCCGCCTGACCGACAGGCTCCCCTCGGCGGGCTACGCCGCGGCGCTCGCGAGGCTGGCGAGGTCGATCCCGATCACCTTCAGGCGCCTGTGCAGCGCGTTGAACGCGAACGTATTTGTTTCCTCCATCGTGTAGTCCAGGATCGCGTAGCTCGTGGGGTCGGCGCCCGGCGGGACGAGCACGGCGGCGGCCAGCGGGATGAGCTCGGCGAGACGTTCGGCGATCCGCCGCTTGAGCTCCGGGTCGGTGGCCTTCTCGCGCAGGAACCAGGTGCCGTATGCGACGTGGCGGTGCTCGTCCTGGGAGATCAGCTTGAAGCCCTCGACCCATCCGGGCAGGATGCCCTTGCGTTCCATGTAGTCGGTCAAGAACCACTGGCCGGTGAGCGCGAGCGTGCCCTCGATGATCATGTGGTAGAGCGTCACGAAGTCGACCTTCGCCTCGATGTCCCGCGGGTTCTCCACCAGACGCTGCCCCCAGTCCACGAGCACCCCGTCGAACATCTCGATGAACGCCGGGTTGAGGTCGTTGCGCGCCCGCTGCAGGCGGTCCTCGAAGCTGCCGTCCAGGCCGAGGACCTGCTCGTAGAAGCGGTTGAAGTGCTGGGCGTGGCGTGCCTCGTCGACCTGCTGGGTGGTCAGGAACGCCTCTTCGCTCTGGCTCTCGTAGGCCATCACGAGGCCCGAGAACTGCGTGGTGACGCGCTCCTCGCCGACGAAGAACGAGGACAGGTTCCACGCCAGATGCTCGCGCAGCTCTCCGTCCATCGTCTCCCAGTCGCGGCGATCCTGGCTGAGGTCGATCGTGTGCGACTGCCAGCCCTGGCGCTCCCACAGCTCATACAGCTCCTGCGGGCCCATCAGCGTCACGGAGGACAGCTGCGACTCGTCGGAGATGGTGCCTACATCCCCCTGACTCGTCAGATCTAGAAGTGAGGGCATGTCAGGAGACTACCGTGAACTCGCGCCCCAGGCCGGTGAGCACCTCGCAGCCGGACTCGCCGACCACCACGAGGTCCTCGATCCGCACCCCGAGCTCTCCGGGCAGGTAGACGCCGGGCTCGACGGTCACGATGTTCCCCGCCCGCAGCGGCTCCTCGCCGGCGGTCCGCGACAGGCGCGGGGCCTCGTGGATCTCCATCCCGACGCCGTGGCCGAGGCCGTGGCCGAAGTGCTCGCCCTCGCCCGCCCGCTCGATCACCGCGCGCGCCACGGCGTCGACCTCCCGGCCGCTGGGACCGGCCCGGAGGGCGACCAGACCGGCCCGCTGGGCGTCGAGCACGAGCTCGTACACCTCCCGCGCCCGCGCGGAGACCCCCTCCCCGGTCGCGTACGTGCGCGTGCAGTCCGAGCAGTAGCCCTCGTGCAGGGCGCCCCAGTCGATCGTCACGAGCACATCGGCGGGGATCGCCTCGCCGCGCGGCTCGGCGTGGGGAAGCGCCCCGTGGGCACCGGCGGCGACGATCGAGGGGAAGCTAGGAGCCTCGGCCCCCAGGCGGCGCATGCGCAGCTCGAGCTCGATCGCCACGTCGCGCTCGCGGCGACCGACCAGGCCGTCTTCCAGAACCCCGCAAAGCGCCTCGTCGGCGAGCTCGCTCGCGGCGCGGATGCGCGCTATCTCCCCCGCCTCCTTGACCGCCCGCAGTCGCTCGACGGCGCCCGCGCACGGCACGAGCTCCCAGCCATCGGGGAGCAGCTCGCCGAGCTTGCCGTGCCGGGCGACGCTCAGGCTGGTGTCGTCGAAGCCCAGCCGTCCGCCGTTCCCCGCGAGCGGGTCGAGCGCGGCCTCGAGCAGCTCGCCGACGAGGATCCGCCGCTCGAAGGAGCTCGGCACCTGCTCGGCCGACTGGGTGGCGTAGCGGAAGTCGGTCAGGAAGCGGTGCCTGCCGACCCGCTCGGCCAGCGCATCGCCGAGCACGAGCGCCATCGCGTGGCTCCCGGTGAAGCCCGTCAGGTAGCGCACGTCGATCAGCGCATCGACGAGCAGGGCGTCCACGCCGAGCTCTCCCAGCTCGCTCGCCAGGCGTCCGGCGCGGCTCGCGGCGGGATGCTCGTCCGCGGCGGTGCTCACGCCTGGACTCGATCGAGGTGCTCGCGCAGCTGCGCGAGCGCGTCGCCGTAGCCGTCCGGGCCGCGCCCGGACACGGTCGCGAAGCAGAGCTCCCGGATGACCGAGACCCGCCGCCAGGGCTCGCGGTTCTGGACGTCGGAGAGGTGGATCTCGAGCGCCGGCAGCGCCGCGATCTCCAGCGCGTCGCGGATCGCCCACGCGTAATGGGTCCACGAGCCCGGGTTCAGGAGAACCGCGTCTGCGTGGGTGGGCGGGCCTCTCAACGAGTGCAGGCGCTCGACGAACGCGCCTTCGTGGTTGGTCTGGAAGAAGCTCGTGTCGAGCTCAAGCGCGCGCGCCTCTCCTTCGATCCGCCGCTCGAGCTCGGCGAGCGTCAGCGTGCCGTAGAGCAGCGGATCGCGCCGGCCCAGCTGGTCGAGGTTGACCCCGTGCATGACCTCGATCCGCCATGAGCCCGCATGGCGGCACCGGATCGGCGTCCTCGGTCGCTCGCGTGCCAAGCACGCCACGCTCTCTGCGTCCTTGCCCGGCTTGCCCTGCGGGTTCATGGGAGCAACTCTTGCACGGAAGAGCGCAGATCACGGTCAGAGACCTCGCAGCCGACGCGCACCTCGCCGGGCGCGTCGAGCAGCACGAATGGGACGGTCGTATCGGCCCGCGTGCGCTTCTTGTCGCGCGCGGTCGCCGCGACGACCGCCGCGACGTCGACCTCGCCGCCGGACAGCGAGACCGGCAGGCCGCGCGCGCGCAGCAGCTCGCGCACCTGCGCGCGCAGCTCGTCCTGCCCGGACAGGCGCAGGGCGGCCAGCAGCCCGAGGCCGACGGCCTCGCCGTGGCGGTAGCGAACGTAGCCGGTGGCGGTCTCGATCGCGTGGCCGACGGTGTGCCCGAGGTTCAGCGTCTGTCGGCGCCCGCCGTCGCGCTCATCGGCGGCGACGACCGCGAGCTTTGTGCGCGCGCACGCGAGGATCGTGCGCTCGTCCACCTCCCCTCCGGCGGCCACCTCCTCCCACAGCGCCCCGCCGGCGATCAGGGCCGTCTTCAGCACCTCCACCCAGCCCGCCGCGAGCTCGGCTGCCGGGAGCGTGACCAGCGTGTCGGGGTCGACCAGCACGCCCGCGGGCTGGTGGTAGGCGCCGACGTAGTTCTTCGCCTCGGGCAGGTCCACCCCGGTCTTGCCGCCGTAGGCCGAGTCGACCTGGGCGACCAGCGTGGTGGGAACCTGCACGACCGGGATGCCACGCTGGTAGGTGGCCGCACAGAAGCCGGCGAGATCGCCGACGACGCCACCGCCGAGGGCGACCACGTGATCGCCGCGGGTGATGCCCGCGCCGGCCATCGCGTGCCAGATCCGCTCGGCGCTCGCGAGCGTCTTGCTGGACTCGCCAGCTGGAATCGCGAGCGTCGCGCCGATCGCCCCGAGCCGGTCTGCGTAGAGCCCCGAGACGGTCTCATCGCTCACGCAGAAGGGGCGCGACAGCGACCGGTCGAGCGGCCAGATGCTCCCCGGATCGTCCCCGGCCAAGAGGCCGCGGCCGACGAGCACCGGGTACTCCTCGGACTCCGAGCTCGCCCACAGCAGCCGCGTGCCCGCGGGCGCGGCGGAGAGAGCGCGCAGCGCGGCCACGGTCCGCGCGGCCCCGCCTGGGGGCAGGGCGGGCAGGATCGCGTCGGCGAGGCCCTCATACAAGGACAGGCGTTCTGCGTGCAGGGCCACGAACGCGTCCCGGTCGCGGGCCAGGGGGCGCTCGGCGCCGCCCTCGGCGCCCAGGACCCGCTCCCAGGCACGGGAGGGCTCGACGTCGAGCAGCACGGTCACGTGGCCGGCGAGCGCCTCGCGGACGCGCCCGGAGAGGACGCTGCCGCCGCCGAGCGCGATCACCCCCTCGCCGTGGGCGTCTGCGAGCAGCTCGCAGACGAGCTCCTCCTCGCTGGCCCGGAAGGCTGCCTCGCCGCCCAGCTCGAACTCGCGGGCGACCGGATGGCCGAAGCGCCGTTCGAGCAGCGCATCGCTGTCGAGCGCCGTGACCCCGAGCGCCTGCGCGAGCTCCCGCGCGGCGCTCGACTTGCCGGCCCCCATGAAGCCGATCAGGACGAACGCCATCCGATCCGTTCTTCGTAGGCGCGGACGGCCTGAAGGACGTCGTCGATGTGATCGCCGCCGAACTTGCGCCTGTAGGCGTCGGCGAGCACGAGCGCGACCATCGCCTCCCCGACCACCCCCGCGGCGGGCACCGTGCAGGAGTCGGTGCGCTCGCGCAGCGCCTGCGCCGGCTCGTGGGTCTCGGTGTCGACGGAGCGCAGCGGCTTGGTGAGGGTCGGCAGCGGCTTCATCGCGCCGCGCACGACCAGCGGGCTGCCGTTCGTCATCCCCCCCTCCAGGCCCCCGGCGCGATTGGTCTCGCGCTGGTAGCCGTGCTGCTCGGAGTAGAAGATCTCGTCGTGGGCCTGCGATCCGGGCACGCCCGCGACCGCGAAGCCGTCGCCGATCGAGACGCCCTTGATCGCCTGGATCGAGCAGATCGCCATCGCCAGGCGCCCGTCCAGGCGCTCCTCCCAGGAAACGTGCGAGCCGAGGCCGGGCAGCAGGCCGAAGGCCTGCACCTCGAAGACCCCCCCGAGCGACTCGTTGGCCTTTCGCAGCCGGTCGATCTCCGCCACCATCGCCTTGCTCGCCGCCGCGTCGAGGCAGCGCACGGGCGAGGAGTCAACCGCGGCGAAGTCCGCGAGCGTGAGCTGCCCTTCGCGCGCAGGCGCGTGGACGGAGGCGATCTGGATCACGTGCGAGCGGACCTCGACGGAGAGCGCGCGCAGGAACGCCTTGCAGAGGCCGCCGCCGGCCACGCGCGCGGCGGTCTCCCGCGCGGAGGCCCGCTCGAGGATGTTGCGGACATCGGTCTGCTTGTACTTCTGCGTGCCCACCAGGTCGGCGTGCCCGGGGCGCGGGAGGTGGACCTCGGCCGTGGGGTGGGCGGGATCCGATACAAGCCAGGGGCTCATCCGCTCCTCCCAGTTGGCGTAGTCGCGGTTTGCCACCTGCAGGGCGATCGGACCGCCGAGCGTGCGTCCGTGACGGACGCCCGCGGTGACCTCGGCGGCGTCCCGCTCGATCTTCATGCGGCCCCCGCGTCCATGGCCGAGCTGACGTCGCGCCATGTCGGCGTCGATCTCCTCGCGCGTGAGCCGCAGGCCCGCGGGCAGGCCCTCGACGATGCATGTTAGGCCGGGACCGTGCGACTCGCCGGCGGTTATCAGACGGAGCGCCACGGCCCCTAGCTTATTTGCTGGGCGCTCAAGCCCCGTGGCGCGGGCGGTGCGCAGCGTGTGCGCGGGCGGCGAAGGCCGGATGACCGGCGAAGACGAGCACGCCCGGGTGGGTCGAGTAGTGCAGATCGGGGATCGATATGAGTCCGGCGTGGCGCAGCACTTCGCGCCCGGCCCTGGACTCCTCGCGCAGGACGCTCTTGACCGAGGCGCTCGACGCCGAGCTCGGGGCGATGCTCACGATCTTCAGTTCGTAGGTGACCGGCTGGCCGCTCGGCGGCAGGTATTCGAGCTTCTCGGACTGGCCGACCTGCAGGTCGATCGCCTGGCACTGCGAGGCGCTGGGCAGGCAGGCGGCAATGCCGTGCAGGATGGCTTCGCCGACCAGCGTGAACGTCGCGCTCTTGCCGCCGGCGGTCACGCCCCTGAACACGATCAGCGCTTGCTTGGAAGACGGCAGCGGCGTGAGCAGCTTGAGGTTCTCATACGGCGTCAGCTGGACGCCTTCGGCGGGCGGTTCGGCGGGGACGACGCCGAACAGCACGGCCACGTGGTAGACGGTCTGGGGCTTGGCCGGCGCGGCCGGCTTCGACGGAGTCGTGGGAGCCGGTCCGGTGCCGCCGTGGGAGCCGGAGCCCGGGGTCGAGGAGCCGGAGCCCGAGCTCGAGCTCGATGGAGCGGCGCTCGTGGCACCCGCGAGCGCCGTCGAGCTCTTGCTCGTGACGGTCGACTTCGTCGCCCCGGTCCCGGGGAGCGGTGCGAACGGGTTGCGCGAGGTCCCGCCGCGCTGAGCGGAGGTCCCGCTGGTCGTCTCGGCCACAGCCTTGCCCGGCGTCGCGGCGATCACGGCGATACCTCGGGCGGCGCGGGTCACGCCGGGCGAGACCGCCGCGCTCGGCGTGGCGGTGCTCGAGCCGCCGCCCAGCACGGCGTAGCCGGCGGCCACGACGAGCGCCACCGCAACCAGGGCGACGAGGGGCACGATGCGCCGGTCGAGCAGATCGGCCTTGATGGAGCTCAGGAAGTCGGTCATGGGTTTGCCCTGACGATCGCGGGGGTGGTCGGGGAAGCCCCGGTGCTCGAGGCGGGGGTGGTGGAGCCGGCGGGCGGGCTCGCCGAGCCGGTCAGTCCCTGGCTCGCCGGCAGCACGTAGGCGGTCGCCGTGATCGTGCCGGTGAGCTGGCCGGAGGCGCTGCCCGCGCTCCCGGCACCGCTGCCGGTGTTCGAGGGGGCGAGCTTGACGCTCTGGACGGTCAGCAGGCGGCCGCTGACTTCCAGGCTCCCGGAGGCGCTCTGCAGCGTGAAGTCGGTGAGCTGCTGGAAGAGGTGGTCGAGGTCGAGGAAGCTCCCGCTGAAGATGAACGTGAACGGCATTTGGGTGAAGCCGGCGGGGGTCGCCGCGGCCGTGGCTCCCGCCGACGCGGTGGAGGTCGTGGCGCTGCCCGTGCCGGAGACGATCGAGGAGAAGTCGACCGCCTTGTCGTTCGACGCCTGCGCGAGCTGATCGATCAGCGACGGCACTTCTTCGCTCGGCGGGACGGCTTTGCCGAGGCTCACGATCGACGCGTAGGCGGTCTCGTACTGTGACTGCGCCGTCTTGGCGCTCGCGAGCTGGCTTTCGGCGCTCGAGAGCTGACTCTGGGATTCGGCGACCTGCGCGCTGAGCTTGCTCGCCTGCTTGCGCTCCGGCGAGACGACCAGCACCCATGCGGCGCCGAGGACGGCGAGCACCACCAGGCCAATTACGACCATGCGGTCGCGGCCGGTCATCTCACGCCCCCCGTCGAGTCCGAGGCGACCGCCGTGGACGGCGCGCTTGCGGCGGCGGCAGGAAGCGGCTCGAAGGTCATCTGGATGTCGAAGACCGGGTCGGCGGCGGGACATCCGCCGGCCGCTCCGCCTGCGCCGGCCGAGGCAGACGACGTCCCGGACGTCGATGCCGCCGTGGAGCTCTGCAGCGTGACGGCGCTGACGCCGTCGATCAGCCGCAGGCGCCCGAGGGTCTGCGCTACGGCCCTCTGGCTCGTGGCGCACCCGGTGAGCGTGAACGTGGGCACGGTGCCCGGTGGGGTGGCCGAGGTCACGGCAGAGCTCTTGGCAGAGGAAGTCGGGGAACTCGTCGCGGGAGCGCTCACTGCGCTGGTCGCGCCGACCGTGCCGGAGAGCGAGGTGATCGAGACATCGGAGGGGATCACGCGCCCGAACTCGTGGAACACGTGCGCCCAATCGAAGCGCGAGCCGGCGAGCTGGGAGACCGCCTGCACGCGCGCCTGTCGCAGCGCGATGAAGCTCGTGTACGGCGCCAACTGGGTCGTGGCGGCCTGCGCCTGCTGCGCCTGCTGCGCCAGCGACGCTGCCTGGCCACGGCGGCTGGAAACCTCGTGGCGGGCGTGACCGTAGAGCGCCGCGAGGATCGCGACGCCGCCCAGCAGGGCGAGCACGGCGTAGGCGCCGCCTTCGGAGCGTCCGGCGCCGACCGGCGCGCCGCCGCGCTGCTCGGCGGGGATCAGGTTTACGGCCCTCATCGGGGCGCCTCCGTGGTGGACAGGCCGGCGGCGACGGCGAGCCGGTGCGTTGAGATCGCTCCGGCGAGGCCGTGGTCGACGAGGCCGATCGCCGCGCTGCGCACCTCGACGGCCAGCGAAGCCTGGAGGGCCTCGGCGAAGCCGGGGATGTCCTGCGCGGCGCCGCTGAGCACGACGTGCGAGACCTCGCCGCCGCCCTCCTGGGAGCGGTGGAAGTCGAGCGAGTTGCGCACCTCTCCGGAGATGTCGCGGATGCCGCTCTCGAGCACCTCCACGAGGTCGGCGCTGGACGCTGCCTCCGGGGCGGGCGCCTGCGGTGCGCTGGCCATCTCCTCATAGCTCATCTCGAGCTCGCGGGCTGCGTGCTCCTCATCCTCGGCGGGCGGCTCCTCATCATCGGGCGCCGTCTCCTCGCCGGCGCTCTCCTGCGAAGCCTGTGCCTCGGGTGCCGTCTCCTCCTCGACGGCCTCGGCGGAGAATGCCTCCTCGGCGGTCTCTGTCTCGGGCGCGCTCGGCGCCTCTTCGACGGCCGGGATGGTGAGGTCCACGCCGGCGAGCAGCGCACGGGCCTCGATCAGGGGAATGCCGCGACGCACCGCGATTTCGCTCGCGATTCCCTCGAGGCCGCTGCCGACCACGCGGGTGAAGCGGCAGACGGTCCCCTCGGCGATCGCGAGGTTGGTCAGCCCGTCGACGTTGAGGTAGAGCACGCGGCCCGTCTGGTCGGGTTCGGGCTCATAGAGCGAGCGAATCAGGGCGAAGGCCGAGAGGTCGATCCCCTCCGGGCTGAGGCCGGCCCGGCGCACCGCGCCGAGCAGCCGTTCGACCATGTCGCGCTGGGCGGCGACGAGCACGACGCGCTGGCGGGGACCGGCGGGGGTGTCGATGATGCCGAGCGGGTGGAAGTCCAGGACGGCGTTGCTGAGCGGCATCGGCACCTGGTCCTGGGCCTGGAAGTTGACGGCGGCGGCGAGCTCCTTGCGGTCGGTCACCGGCGGCAGCTCGAGCGTGCGCAGCACGGTGCGCTGGTTGGCGACGCCCACGCGAACGCGCTTGCTCAGCCCGCTGCTCCTGAACAGCTCGCGCAGGACCTCGCTGAGGGCCTCCTCGTCGGCCACTTCGCCGTCGCGCATCGTGTCGCCGGCGAGCGGCAGGGCGGCGGCGCGCTCGGCGCGGATCGAGCCGTTCACCTGGGCCTGGACCGCCGCGACGAAACCGGGCTGGATGTCCAGGCCGACAACGTCGGCGCCGGAGCGACGGCCGAGGCTGAGGTTCATGTTCATGTTGATCGAGGGGATTCGCATATGCGTGGGGGGCTCAGACCTGGGGGCCGATCGCCCGCACGGGGGGTATCGGCGTCAGGGCGGCAGCGCTTTAGTGGAGGAAGTGATTGACGTAGAGATCGACGATCGGCTGCCCGGCGAAAATGGCCACAAGCGCGCCGAGCGCGAGGAACGGTCCGAACGGCACCGCGGTCTTGCGCCCCTGGCTGACGCCCTTGCGAGCCATGATCGCGGCGCCCAACACCACGCCCGAGACGAGCCCGATCAACATCGCGGGCGCGACGGCAGCTCCGAGGAAGAGACCCATCATCCCCGCGAGCTTCACGTCGCCCATGCCCATCCCGCCCGGGTAGGCGAGCGCGGCGAGCAGCAGGAAGCCGCCCGCGGCGACGGCGGCGATCAGCCGTTCCGGCTCGCCCGCGGGATCGAGCGCGAGGCCGATGCCGAGCGCGAGCACCGCCCCGAGCGCCGTGATCTTGTTGGGGATGATGCGATGCTCGAGGTCGATCAGCGCGGCCGGCACGACGAGCAGGATCAGGACGACGCTCAGCGCGATCCCGACAGCGGAGCTGTGAGCGAGCACCGCGCCGGCACACAGCGCCGCGGTGAGCGCCTCGACGAGGGGGTAGCGCACCGATATCGGCGCCCCGCAGCTGCGGCAATGACCGCGCAGGAGCAGGTAGGAGAGGATCGGGATGTTGTCGTAGGGCTTGACCGGCGTGCCGCACCGGGTGCAGTGCGACGCGGGAGCGATAACCGACTCATGGCGCGGCAGGCGATAGGCGACCACGTTCAGGAACGAGCCGAAGATCGCTCCCAGGACCCCCGCAAATGTGGCTGTCTCCATGGAGTGATGATCGGCCGGCAGGAGGCGGGGCTTGAGCGCGTCCGGTCCTGACGCCCGTGCACCGACAATCCAGGCTAACGGCGCGTGTCTGGGCGTCGCGGCAACCTGCACATCGGCGCAACGTCGCCGGAGCGCGGAGGAAGTGCCGCGCGAACTGTGGGCCTACAAGCGGGAGGGCGGTGACATGGCCGCCCTCGGTGCTCAACCGGAGTTGTGAGACGATCACGTCCAGCTATAGTTCTACCAGGTGCCTTCCGTGCCTTTGCCGCCGGTCAATTTGCAGCCACCCGGAACGGATTCGCTCGTGACTTTGCAGGTACGTGTGATCGTACCTACGTTGTCTTCGAGAACGTATTTGTTTTTGGTGGTCGCGGCTTCAGATTCCACCTTGAATTTCGTGGCTTCGTGTGTCACGACGGTCGGCGTCGACTGCGAGTGGTCCTTCACCGTAGGCTCGATTTTTTCGAGTTCTTTGATTTCGCAGGTTGCATAGCTGCCGTTGTTTTCGCTCGCGCACGTCTCCATCGTCGTCTGCAGCGTCCCGACCTGCGTCTTGGCCGCCGAGTCGTTGGCCTTGCTGGTCTGACTCAGGAACGCCGGAATCGCGATCGCCGACAGAATGCCGATGATCAGCACGACGACCAGCAGTTCGATAAGGGTAAAACCACCCTCATCGGCCGAGCGCTGGCGCAGTTGCATCTCCATGGAGACACTATCGGCCGACACGAGGCGAGACTTTAGCCCAAATCTTGCAGTAGGCGTGTGGGAGTGGCTGCGCGTCGCTGTTCGCGGGGTCGGTGGCTTGTGGATGGGTGATTGGGCTGGGGGCGTTGTGTGTGGCGTGTTCCCGCGGGAACGCGGCGTGTCCTCGACCCGTTTCGGGGTAGCGGTGGTCACGGCCGGATGGCCGGGTGGTCTTCTGGGTGGTGGCGGAGTCGCTGGCGGTGGTTGTCAGCCGCTCGCGGCGTGAAGCGTCTTGAGTTTCTGAAACGCGGCGAGGAGCTCGGCCGCCCACGGCCAGGTGTCTTGGAGGTGGAGCTTCGCGCGGCGGCCGGAGAACGCGAGCCGCCCAGCGACGTGCAGCAGCCGGTAGCGCAGCCGCTTGGGCTCGGCCTTGGCGAGTTCCCCGTCGAGGACGAGCGCTTGGGTCCAGACGATCAGGTCGTGCGCGAGCATCACGATCTCCAGCCACACCTCGTTGAGCTGAAACTCTTTGAACGGGAACTTGGAAAGGCCGGTGTCCTTGTCGTCACGGATGCGGTCCTCGACGTGCGCGTGCTGGCGGTGGCGGCACTCCAACACGGAGATCTCGGGATCGGGCTGGTCGGTGAGGATCGCTTGGACGGTACCCGTCGTGGTCGGTGAACGACAGCTGCGCCCCGGGGTGCGGACGCTCCCTGCGCACGATCAACCGGGACCCCGCTGGCCACGCGGACAGATCGACCATGCCGGTGATCTCGCAGACCTCGCCGTTCTCGCGGGCCGACCCGTCCTGGTCGAGCGCTCCTATCCACGCATCCCCTGCGATCGCGAGGATGGCGCCACGGACCTTCTCGGTCAGCTCGTAGCCGACCGAGAAGCGCATCCGTGCCTCGCGGCAGTAGTCAACGAGACCATGCGTAGCGCCGGCCGTGTCCGCGCGCACCAAGATCTCCAGAGCCTCGACGTACCGGGCTGGGATCTGCGCCAGCGCCAAGTCCAGCACCGCCACATGATCATCGGCGGTGTTCGAGCCAGCGTTCCCAGGCCGCAAAAGGCCGCCGAGTGCCTCCTTGGTCTCATCCAGGTAGACCTGCAACGGGTGAAACCCGTAGCCGCCCTTGTAGTTCCCGGCCGCCTTCTCCTTCTCCGAATGCGCCGTGATCAGCGTCGCGTCGACATCGAGCGTCAACCGCCCAGGCGCACCATGCAGCTCCCAGAACCGCTCCCGGGCGCGCGCGTGCGCGACACGGAGGGCATCCAGCAGCCCAGACGCGACCCGATCGACCATCCGAAACGCCGTCGAGTCAGACGCGACCGCCCCGAACAGCGCGTCCTGCTCACGGACCACACCGAGGTCCGAGACGCACTCGCCGCCATCGACGAGCATCACCGCGAGATCGCGGAACACCCTGCCCGGGTCATGACCACGACGGCGCTGCTTGATCGGGGCCAGCCCCAGCGACAGTGCTCTCGTAAGACCGAGCTTGTCGGCCACCTGGGCGACCAGCGCGCTGCCCGCATGCGAGACCAAACCTGCTCCGTCCGACGTGACTTCTACGGTTACCGGGCGTCCATCACGCATCACCTTCAAGGTGAACCTCCTGAGTTCGGGAATCGGTCCTTCAGCAAGCCCAATTCTCCAAGCCCAGCCGGACGTTCCCGCGCCCCCGCTCACCCCGGGGGCGCGGTGCTTACTGCACGCTCCGGGCTAGGGCTCAACCGCCAGTGCCAACGATGCACCGAAGGGGCCCCGCTACCCAGGGCCGAAAGCGGCGCCCGCCTTCGCAGCGCAAGGGGGGGCGCCACATAGGCGCCCCCCCTTGTCACAACGGAACAGCGAGACCCTAAACGATTAGGTCCAGCAATTGCCTACCAGGTGCCGGTAAGGCCTTTGCCTCCGGTGAGTTTGCAGCCACCAGGACTACTTTCGCTCGTGACTGTGCAGGTGCGTACGATTTCGCCTTCTTTGTCTTCGAGGACGTATTTGTCTTTCGTGGTTGCAGCTTCAGATTCGACCTTGAATTTCGTGGCTTCGTTTGTCACGACTTTTGGCGTAGCCTGCGAGTGGTCCTTCACCGTGGGCTCGATTTTTTCGAGTTCTTTGATTTCGCAGGTTGCATAGCTGCCGTTGTTTTCGCTCGCGCATGTCTCCATGGTCGTCTGCAGCGTCCCGACCTGGGTCTTGGCCGCCGAGTCGTTGGCCTTGCTGGTCTGGCTCAGGAACGCCGGAATCGCGATCGCCGACAGAATGCCGATGATCAGCACGACGACCAGCAGTTCGATAAGGGTAAAACCAGCCTCATCGGCCGTGCGCTGGCGCAGTTGATAAAGCATTTGAATCCTCCTGGATCCGAATTGGGCGCCAGCCCTCGGTTTACCGCCTCAAACGGCGATGCGTCCCCCTCACGAGAGCCGCCGGCTTTGCTAGCGCATTCAACGAACGCTTTTGCCTTGGCACCTCGGAACTGGCCTTGTATGCCGGGGCATCGACGTCTGCCGACACGACCTTTACCGATGCACGCGGGCTTGGACGGATGACCGTCGGCCCCACGAGCAGCGCTCGTCGCTACGTCGCCGGCAGAGTGGGCGGTTGGGCCGCGGGCTCGTCGCTCACGCCGGTCTCGGCGCCCTGCGCCTGCAGCCACGGCGCCTGGGCGTCGACCCCGGCCACGCGCACGCCCGACCCGCCGCACCACGGGCACGCGAGCTTGCCGGGCGTGCCGCCGAGGTTGGAGATCACCTGGCCGCTGCCGCGACAGGGCATACACTCCCGCGGCTCATGGGTGCTCCCCGCCCGATCCTCGCTATCGCTTCGCTCGCTCGCCACGAGACGATGAGACTAGCGTTCCGAGCATGAGAAGACTGCCCCGCCACGCCGATTGGGCCGTCGTGGCGCTGATCACGGCGGGGGCGACCGTGCTGCGGCTGCTCTTCATCGGCAGGGTCTCGCCCGACCCCTTCTACGACGCGGCCGTGCGCAGCATGTCGCTGTCGTGGCACAACTTCTTCTTCGGAGCCTTCGAGCCTGGGGGCAGCGTTTCGATCGACAAGCCGCCCGTCGATCTGTGGCTGCAGGTGCTCAGCGTCAAGCTGCTCGGGTTCTCCTCCACGACCCTGAAGCTCCCCGAGGCGTTCGCCGGGATCGCCTCCGTTCCGTTGCTGTTCGCGACCGTCAAGCGCATGTGGAGCGCTGCGGCGGGGATCGCCGCGGCCCTGGCCCTCGCGGTGCTGCCCGTCTCGGTGATCACCTCGCGCAGCGACACGATGGACGGGGTGATGATGCTCCTGACGGTGCTCGCGCTGTGGCTGATCGTGCGCGCGTGCGAGACGGGGTCGAGCGGGTGGCTGCTGGCGGGAGCGGCCGCGCTCGGGGTCGCCTTCGACGTCAAGCTCCTCGAGTCGATAGTGGCTTTGCCCGGGCTTGCCGTGTTCGCGTTCCTGGGCCTGCAGGGCTCGCTCCGGCGGCGCCTGTTGCAGGTGACGGCCGCCGGGCTCGTGTACGTGGCGGTGGCGCTCGCGTGGCTGACGGCGACGCTGCTGTTCCCCGCCCACGACAGGCCGTATGCGATCGGCTCGAGCAACGGCAGCGCGTGGAACGCGGCGTTCGTGTTCAACGGGACCGAACGGCTGAGCGGGAAGTCGAACGAAACACTCACCCTCTACCAGCCCGGGCACCATTATCCCCAGGCCACGCAGTCCGAGCGCGACCACATCCCGATCGTGCCCGCCTCGCCCACGCGACTGCTCGCGCGCATCGGACCGCTCTCGGGCGAGCGACTGGGCCTGGAGTTGCTCGTGGCGCTGCTGCTCGGCGTGCCGGCGCTGCTTGCCTCGGTGCGGGCGAGGGGAGCGCCGCGCATGCGCTGGGCGGTCGCGGGAGGGCTGTCGTTGTGGACGCTCACGGGGATCGTGCTGTTCAGCCACATGGCCCGCCTGCACCCTCGCTACGTGGAAGGCTTCACCCCGGCGGTGGCGGCGCTGCTCGGCATCGGCGTGGCGTGGGCGGCAAGCGGCGATCGGGGACGCTCCGAGCTCCGATCGGCCGGCGGCTGGGCGCGCCCGATCGCGCTTGTGCTCGCGCTCGCGGCGTGCGTGTACTACGTCGAGCGACTCGAGTACGGGCTCACGGGCGTGTGGTGGATAGCTCTGGCCGGGGCGTGCGGCGCTATCGCCGCAACACTCCTCGCCCGCGTGTTTCCCGCTCACCGCGCGCTGCTGCTCTGTCCCACGGTCGCCCTCACGCTCGTGGCGGTGCTGGCGCTTCCGCTGAGCGCGGACTTCACCTCGATCGGCAACGGGGTCACCGACGCGGGATACGTGGGCGCGTTGCCCAGCGAAGAGCAGCGCGTGTTGAGCGCCTACCTGCGCGAGCACCAGGACAGCGCACGTTATGAGGTCGCGGCGGAGTCGGCGACCTCGATCGGCTCGCTGATCGTGCAGGACGCTCGGCCGGTGCTCGTGCTGACCACGTATAACGGACGCGTGTTCACGACGGTGGCGCAGCTGCAGCGGCTGATCGGCGAGGGACAGGTGCGCTACGCGTTCCTGAACACGTTCTGCGGCAAACAAATCTCTACGATCAACGCTGCCTGCTCGGCGCCGGCGAGGTGGGTGCGCGCGCACGGCAGCGACGTCTCCCGCAGGGCCGGCCTCGCCCACGGCGGGCTCCTCTGGCTGCTGCCCGGGGCAAAGCCGTGAACGCAGGCACGCCTGCGGCGGAGCCCGTGGACCTGCATGTCCTGGCGGCAGCCGCGCGCGCGGCGGGGCGGATCGCGCTCGACACGGAGTTCGTCGGCGAGGGTCGCTACCGCACGCTGCTGTGCCTGATCCAGCTGGCCGTCCCCGACGGCACGGCGGGCGAGCGGATCGAGCTGATCGACCCGCTCGCCGCCGATTTCGACGGCGCCCCTCTGGCACACGTGCTCGCCGACCCGACCGTCCAGGTGGTGGTGCACGCGGGGCGCCAGGACGTCGCGCTCGTGCGCAGGCGGCTGCGGACGGAGGTGCGGGGCGTCTTCGACACGCAGCTCGCGGCGGGCTTCGCCGGCCTCGCGGCGCAGGCGTCCTACCACACGCTCCTGACCGAGCTGCTCGGCGTGCGCCTAGCCAAGAGCGCGAGCTTCACGCGCTGGGAGGCGCGTCCCCTCTCCCCCGAGCAGCTGACCTACGCGCGCGAGGACGTCGTGCACCTGCTGACGCTCGCGGAAGAGCTCGAACGCCGGCTCGGTGCGCTCGGACGCCTCCAATGGGCGCGCGAGGAGTGCGAGGCGCTGCAGTGGGCAAGCGACGAGCGCGATCTTGACGGGGTCTTCGCGCGCCTGCCCCGCCTGCGGGGGCTCAGCGGCGGCGCTCGGGCGCTCGCCCGCGAGCTCGTCGAGTGGCGCGAGCAGACGGCAGCGACACAGGACCGGCCGGTACAGAGCGTGCTCGGGGACGCGGTGCTCGTGGAGATCGCCAAGCGCAGGCCCGCCTCCGAGCGCGAGCTCGAGCAGATCCGCGGCGCGGGCGCGGCGCGCCGGCGGGCCCGGGAGCTGCTGGAGGCGGTCAGACGCGGGGGCGAGCGCCCGCCGGAGGCGCCCCCGCAGGACATGCGCCCGCCGCCGCCGCGGCCCGAGGACATGGCGCTGATCGCGCTGTGCGAGGCGCTCGTGCGCGCGCGCGCCTCGGAGGCGGGGCTCGCCTACGAGCTGCTCGCCTCGCGCGCCGATCTGCAGGCGATCGTGCTCGCCGGTCGCAGCGGCCGCGACGCGGGCGCGAGCGGCAGGGCCGACGTGCGCACGCTGCGCGGGTGGCGGGCCGAGCTCGTGGGCGATGAGCTGCTCGAGCTGCTCGACGGCCGCGTAGCGCTGTCGGTGCGTCAGGGACGCCTGCGCATCGAGCCGTGAGGGCCCGGAGCGGGCGCCCGCTGTCCGATCCCCCCGCCGTGTTCGCTTATTGGATGCTGTTGTACACTTCGAACAGTGGCAGGTACATCGAGATCACGATGAAGCCGACGATGGCGCCGATCAAGATGATCATGATCGGCTCGAGGATCGAGGTCAGCGCTTTGACCGAGGCTTCGACCTGTTCCTCGTAGAATTCGGCGACCCTGGCTAGCATCTCATCGAGCGCACCGGTTTCCTCGCCGACGCCGACCATGTGCGTGACCATCGAGGGGAAGACGGGCGCCTGCGCGAGCGGAGCGGCGATCGTGCCGCCGCGCTTGACCGAGGCGATGACGCCGCTCATCGCCTCCTCGACGGCGACGTTGCCGCTCGTCCTGCCAGTGATCTCGAGCGCCTGCAGCAGCGGCACGCCGGCGCTCGTGAGCGAGGCGAGCGTGCGCGACCAGCGCGCGACGGCGACCTGCTGGACGATCGTGCCGATCTTCATCGGCACGTGCAGGCGGAAGTGATCCCACTGGCGCCGTCCCCAGGTCGTTTTCTTCCACTTGACGAAGGCGAACACGATCAGCCCGGTCACGAGGAACATCAGCCACCAGTCTTTGGTCACGACGTGCGAGGCGAGGACCGAGATCTTGGTTGGGAGCGGGAGGCTGCCCCCGAACTTCTTGAAGACGCCGACGAACACCGGCACGAGGAAGGCCACGAGCGCCATCATCACGCCGATGGCGAAGGTGATCACGAGGGTCGGATAGATCATCGCCGAGCGAACCTGGCGGCGCAGCCCGGCGTCTTTCTGAAGCTGGTCGGCAACGCGCATCAGCGCGTCCTCGAGCACCCCGCCCATCTCCCCGGCCTGCGCCATCGCGACGAACAGCGGGTTGAACACCTTGGGGTGGCGGGACATCGAGTCGCTCAGCGACAGGCCCGCCTCGACGTCCTTGCGGACCGCGACGATCGTTTCCTTCAGGAACTTGTTCTCGGTCTGCTCCTCCAGCACGTACAGCGCCCGCAGGATGCTCATCCCGGAGGCGATCATCGTCGCGAGCTGACGTGAAAAGACCGCGAGCTCGGCCGCTTTCACCGACTTCAGGAAGCCGAGCTGGATCTCGCGCGAGGAGTGCTTGTCGGAGATGTCAAGGACGACCAGGCCGCGCTGCTTGAGCTGGTCGGCCACCGCCTGCTTGGAGTCGGCCTCGACCTCCCCGCGCGCCTTGCCGCCGGCGAGGTCGATCGCTTTGAAGACGTACGTGCTCATCGCAGCCTACGCCGCCGCCAGCGTGCCGGCGCCGAGCAGCCGCCGGAGCTCCTCCGGAGTGCCCGAGCGCGACTCGGCGAGCTTCTGGGTGATCTTGCCCTGGCGCACGAGCGACGCGAGCGAGGTGTCCATCGTCTGCATGCCCACGGCCGAGCCGGTCTGCAGGACCGAGTAGATCTGGTGGGTCTTGCCCTCGCGGATCAGGTTGCGCACGGCGGGCGTGGGCACGAGCACCTCGCACGCGACGACGCGTCCGGAGCCGTCGGCGTTGGGCAGCAGCTGCTGGGTCATGATCCCCTGCAGCGCGACCGACAGCTGAACGCGCACCTGGCCCTGCTGGTGGGAGGGGAACACGTCGATGATGCGGTCGATCGTCTGGGCGGTGTCCTGGGTGTGCAGCGTGGCGAACACGAGGTGACCGGTCTCAGCGGCCGTGAGGGCGGTCGAGATCGTGTCCAGGTCGCGCATCTCGCCGACGAGGATCACGTCGGGGTCCTGGCGCAGCGCGGCCTTCAACGCGTCTCCGAAGCTCTGGGCGTCGGAGCCGAGCTCGCGCTGGTTGACGAGGCACTTCTTGTGCGCGTGCAGGAACTCGATCGGGTCCTCGATCGTCATGATGTGCTCCTCGCGCGTGCGGTTGATCTCGTCGATCATCGCCGCGAGCGAGGTGGACTTGCCCGAGCCGGTGGGGCCGGTCACGAGCACGAAGCCGCGCGGCCTGCGCGTGAACTCGTGCACGGTCGGCGGCAGGCCGAGGTCGTCGATCGAGGTCAGCTCGACGGGGATCAGGCGGAAGGCGGCGCCAATCGCTCCGCGCTGGTAGTAGGCGTTGACACGAAAGCGCGCGTGGCCGGGGACCGAGTAGGCGAAGTCCAGCTGCCAGTCGGTCTCCAGACGCTGGCGCTGATCGCCCGTGAGGATCGAGTAGACGATCTCGCGGGTGTCCGTCGAGGAGAGCTTGGGGTATTCCTCCAGCGGCGCGAGGCGCCCGCGGACGCGGACGGTGGGGTGCGCGCCGGAGCTCAGGTGCAGGTCGGACGCCCGGCGCGAGACGACCTCCATCAGCAGGTCTGCGAAATCGATATCCATGCCCGCCCATCGACAGATCTGCCCGCAGCCATTAGCCCGGGGAATGCCGGGTCAGAGGGACTGGACGAAGGTACGACGGATGCACAGACGTGTCCAGGTCGCCGGACGGGCTGAGCTCGCCAGAGGCGTCGAGGTCGCGGCGCCGGCCCTGCATACGACGCGTCAATCGTTGCCGACGACCCGGGCCAGCTCGGTGATCGAGGTGCGGCCCTGGCGGACCTTCTGCAGGCCGTCGTCGCGCAGGCGCGTCATTCCCTCCCTGACGGCCACCTCGCGGATCGCCTCCGCAGGCTGGCGTTCCAGCGCCATCCTCTGGATCTCGGGAGACATCTTCATGACCTCGTACAGGCCGACGCGCCCGCGGTAGCCGCTGCCGCCGCAGCGCCGGCAGCCGACGGGCTCGTAGGCCTCGAGCTCGACCCGCGCCTTGTAGCCGCTTTCGTGCAGCACCTTCTCCGGGATGATCGTGCGCCGCTTGCAGTTCGGGCACAGCATCCGCGCCAGGCGCTGGGCGACGACGCACTCGAGCGCCGAGGCGACGAGGAACGGCTCGACCCCCATCTCGATCAGCCTCGTGATCGCGGAGGGCGCATCGTTGGTGTGCAGCGTCGAGAGCACGAGATGCCCGGTCAGCGCCGACTCCACGGCGATCTGAGCTGTCTCGCGATCGCGGATCTCGCCGACCATGATCACGTCGGGGTCGGCCCGCACGATCGCGCGCAACCCGGCGGCGAAGGTCAGGCCGACCTTGGCCGCGACCTGCACCTGGGTGAGACCTGCCATTTCGTACTCGACGGGGTCCTCGACGGTGATGATGTTCTTCTCGGGCGTGTTGAGCATCTGCAGCGCCCCGTACAGCGTGGTCGACTTGCCCGAGCCGGTCGGACCGGTGACGAGCACCGCGCCGTGGGTTTCCTGGCAGGCTGCTTCGAGGCGTTCGCGCTCGGGGTCGGCCATGCCGAGCTTGTCCAGCTCGACCACCACGGAGGCCTTGTCGAGGACGCGCATCACGACTCCCTCGCCGTGGACGCTCGGGACGGTCACGACGCGCAGGTCGACGTGGCGTCCGTCGACCACGAGTCCCACGCGGCCATCCTGCGGCAGGCGCCGCTCGGCGATGTTCAGCTCGGCCATGATCTTGATGCGCGAGACCACGCCCGCGGCCATGCGGCGCGGGATGGTGGTGAGGTCCTTGAGCACGCCGTCGATGCGGAAGCGGACCCGCATGTCCCGCCCTTCGGGGGCGAGATGGATGTCGGAGGCCCCCTGCTCGACCGCCTGGCCGACGAGCTGGTTGACGAGCTTGATGACGGGCGCGTCGTCGGAGGTCTCGTGCAGGGCGACGAGCTCGCCGTCGTCCTGCTCGCCGTCCCCGAGCTGGCCGTCGGACTCGCCGACGACCTCTTCCAGGCGGTCCAGACGGGAGACCAGGGCGGCGATGTCCTCGGGCGGCGCGACGGCCACGCGAACCTCGTATCCGGTCATGATCGCGATGTCGTCCACCGCCAGCACGTTCGAGGGGTCGGCCATCGCCACGAGCAGCGTCCGCTTGTCCGAGAACGCGACGGGCACCGCCTGGTAGCGCTTGGCGATGGCCGTCGTGACGAGGTTCGCGGCGGCCATGTCGACCGAGAAGATGCCGAGGTCGAGATGGTCCAGGCCGTAGCGCTCGGCCAATGCCCGGGCGAGCCCGTCCTGGGTGATCGTGCCCTTTTCGAGCAACACCCGCTCGGGTGTCGTCCCGGCGATGCGCGAGGCCTCGAGCGCCTCCTCGACCTGGCCCCGGGAGGCGATGCCCAGGTCGACGATCACGTCTGTCAGGAAGCGCTGCGAGGAGCCCCGGCGCGACGGCCGGCTGATGCCCGACCACTCGCCCTCCTGCGCCTCCTGCGGATCGCGCTGAGCCTCCCGGGTGTAAGGGTCTTCGCTTGGATCGCCCACACCCGCGTGTTCGAGCTCGACGTCCGGTTCGGGAGCGAGCGCCCGCTCGACCTCGACCTCGACCTCGATCTCGGGCTCGGTCTCGGAATCGGCGAGCTCCCCAGGCTCGCCGTCGATCGCGAAGAAGGCGTGCAGGTCGGGGCCCGCGTGCTGGGGCAGCTCGCTCATCGCGGGCGCGTTCCCGGCTCAGACGCGCTAGCTCGCGCGATCCTCCCCGCGGGCGGCACCGCGCATCGTCTCGAGGGGCGCCCGCCGGCCGGTCCACAGCTCGAAGCTGAGCGCTCCCTGGGCGACGAGGATCTCCAGCCCGTCGACGGTGCCCGCGCCATGCGCCCGCGCGGCGGCGAGCAGCGGGGTGGACCCTTGGCGATAGACCATGTCGGCGACATACGAGTACTCCCCGACCTGATCGAACGTCAGCCCCAGTTGGTTGAGCGCCTCGGCGTCAGTGGCCGAACCTTCTAGCCGGCCGCGCCGCAGACCGACCGAGGTGCAGTTGACGAGCAGCTCGGCCGGCTCTGCCCGGCGCACGGCCCGGAGCCCCAGATCGCGGGCGAGCGCGTCGGCGCGCTCGGGTGTGCGGTTCCAGACGGACACCTCGCTGGCGCCGGCCTCGCGCAGCGCCCACGCGGCCGCCCGCGCGCTGCCTCCGGCCCCAAGGACGAGCGCGCGCATGTTCTGCGGTGAGCGCCCGAGCGCGGCGATCAGGCCGGGGGCATCGGTGTTCTCTGCAGAGATCGTTCCGTCGGGGACGAACGTGAGCGTGTTCGCCGCGCCGATCGCCCGGGCCGTGTCGCTCGCCCGCTGGGCCAGCGCGAGCGCAGCCTGCTTGTGCGGGATCGTCACGTTGGCTCCAAGAAAGCCGCACTGCCCCAGACAGCGGGTGGTCTCGGCGAACAGCCGGGGCGGCACGGGCAGGCGCTGGTAGCGCCAGCCGTCCATCCCCAGCGAGCAGAGCGCGGCGTTGTGGATCGCCGGGGAGCGGCTGTGAGCGACCGGCCAGCCGAGGACGCCCAGACGGGCCATCACTTCCTCGTGCAGGTGGGAGGCCGTCCGCGGTTGCGGGCGAGCGCCGTCCGGTAGGCCGCGGCGTTGACTTCGAATTCGGCCTGGGTGCTGGAGAAGACCTGCTCGCCGCAGCCATCGGCGCCGGCGACGTAGTAGAGGTAGGGAACGTGGGCCGGATGGGCGGCCGCCTGGATCGAGGCGACGCCGGGGTTTGAGATCGGTGTCGGTGGCAGGCCCGTGTGCGTGCGGGTGTTGTACGGAGAGTCGATCTGCAGTTGCGCTTCGGTCAGTTCGTGCGTGTAGGTGGCTATCCCGGTGCGCAGCTCGACGGCGTAGTAGATCGTGGCGTCGATCCCCAGCGGCATCCCTCGTTGCAGGCGGTTGTAGATGACGGCTGCGATCTTCGGTCGGTCACGCGGGAGCTGGGCCTCCCGCTCGACCATCGAGGCGACGATCAGCAGCTGGTAGGGCGTGAGGTGCAGGGCGCGGGCTCGCGCGATATCGCTTGGGCCGAAGTTTTCGCGGAAGGCCAGCAGCTGCTCTTCGACCAGCCGGCTCGTCGACTCTCCCGGGTCCATGTCGTAAGTCGCCGGGAACAGGAAGCCTTCGAGGTCGGGGGTCCCGCGAGGGGCGCCGAACTGGACGGGGTTCAGCAACGTCGAGCGCCGCGAGGCGACGCGGTAGCTGCCGCTGAGACGGGCGGCGGTCGCGATCTGCGCGATCTGGGCGCGGGTCTTGCCCTCCGGGATCACCACCTTCACGACGGGCGCAGGCGCGATCGGCTTGGGGTGCGAGGTGCGCAGCGAGCGGACGAGCAGCACCACCGCCGCTATCACCACGGCGAGGGCGATCACCGCGCCCAGGCGTGCGATCGGCGAGCGCCCGCTCCTCGGCGCGGCGGGCGCCGGCGGCTGCACGGATGGCAACGGCGGCGCCGGTGGCGGCAGCGGCGGCGGGAGCGACGACTCGGCGTCTGTCGCCTGCTCGGCAGCGGGCGCTCGCTCCGCGGAATCGACCGCCGGCCCCGCGCTCGGCGCCTGCTCCGCGGAATCGACCGCCGGCTCCGCGCTCGGCGCCTGCTCCGCGGAATCGACCGCCGACTCCGCGCCTGACGCACGCCCGGCGGAACCGACCGCCGGCTCCGCGCTCGGCGCGTGCTCGGGCTGCCGCCCACGCCGGCGTTCGCGCTCCTGACGGTCGCGCTCGCGTTCCTCCGCGGTGCGTTCGCGCGCAGACTGGGATCGATCGCCGCGGGACAAGGACAGGGACCCTAACGCGATCGGGTGGCCAGCCAGCTCTCCAGCAGGTGAGCGGCGGCGCGCGAGTCCTCGCCTGTGATCGAGGGCCCGTTCACCCGCTCCATGCGCTGAGCCATGCGGGTGGTGAAGCGCTCGTCGTGCATCTCGACCGGAACGGCCTCGCCGAGCCGCAGGGACAGCTGCTGGGCGAAGGCGCGCGCCTCGCGCGTCTGGTCGGTGTCGGCTCCGCGGAGCGACAGCGGCAGCCCGACGACCACACGCTCGATCTGGCGGTCGCGGACGAGCTCGCGGATCGCCGCGAGCCCGCGTCTGGTGGCAGGCCGCACGACGGCATCGAGAGGGGTGACGATCGTGCCGCTCGGATCGCTCAGCGCGCAGCCGCAGCGGGCGCTTCCATAATCGAGCGCGAGCACCCGCATTCAGCCTTCCAGAGCCGACCGGATCGCCAGCTCGCCGGCCTCGATCGCCGCCTGGAGCTTGCCGGGGTCGCGCCCGCCGGCCTGGGCCATCGTGTCGCGGCCGCCTCCCCCTCCGCCGACGACCGCCGCGGCTGCCTTGACGACCGCCCCGGCCTTGACACCACGCTCGACCAGCGCGGGCGCGACGCTGGCGACGAGATGCACCCTGCCCTCGACAGCGCTCCCGAGGAGTATCGCCGCATCGCCGATCCTGCCCTTCAGGCGGTCGACGGCATCGAGCAGCGCCTTGGCGTCGGGGACCTCGAGCGTCGTGGCGATGACGGTGGCGCCCGCTGCATCGGAGGCCAGATCGGCCAGCGAGTCCAGGTCGATGGTCTCCCCCGCCCCCTGCGCCTTCGCTGCCTTTTCCAGCTCTTTGCGCGCCTTGAGAAGCGTCCGCGCCGCCTCGAGCGCGTGCTCGGGTGTCGTGCGCAGCGTCGCGCTCAGCTCATCGAGCAGCCGATCGTGCTCGCGCAGAAGCGTCACCGCCTGCGGCCCCGTGACCGCCTCGATGCGTCTGACGTTGGCCGCGCTCGAGGTCTCGCCGAGAACGCGGAAGGGACCGATCTCAGCCGTGGAGCGCACGTGGGTCCCGCCACACAGCTCGCGCGAATGGTGCCCGTCGCCGATCTGGACCATCCGCACGACGTCGCCGTACTTCTCTCCGAACAGCGCCATCGCGCCGAGGCGCTTGGCCTCATCGAGCGTGGTGGTGATCGGGCGCACGGGATCGTTGCACGCGATCCACTCGTTGACCCGGTCCTCGACGTCGCGCAGCTCCCCGGCGCTCAACGCGTGGCCGTGGCTGAAGTCGAAGCGCAGCTTGTCCGGTCCGACGTAGGAGCCGGCCTGACGCACGTGGCTGCCCAGGCGCTCGCGCAGCGCGGCGTGGAGCAGGTGGGTGGCGGTGTGGTTGCACTCGGTGGCGTGGCGGGCGAGGCGATCCACGCGCGCCCAGACGGCCTCGCCCACGCTCATTGTGCCCTCCTCGACGATCACCGCGAGCGCCTGGTCCTCGCCGATCCGCACGACGTCCTGGACGCGCGCGCGGCAGTCTCCGCTGCGGCATTCGATCGTGCCGACATCCGCGATCTGCCCGCCGCCGGCGGCGTAGAAGGGCGACTCCTCCAGCTTGACCAGGTACTGCGTCCCGACTGCGGGGCTCGCGGAGTCCGCGGTGCAGGACGCGCCATGCCCGTTCGCCGAGAGGTCCCGCACGGCGCCGACGGTCGTCTGCTGCTCCTCGGTCTCATAGCCGGTGAAACGTGTGACGAAGCCGCTCGAGCCCACGAACGCGCCGGCTGCCGCGCGCGCCTGCTCGACCTCGGAGCCGCCGGCGCCGGCGCGGGCGCCAGCGCGCCCGCGCGCCCGCTGCGCCTCCATCAGCCGCTCGAAGTCGCCCTCGATGGTCAGACCCTCCTGGCCGAGCAGCTCGCTGGTCATCTCATACGGAAAGCCGTAGGTGTCGTGCAGCCGGAAGACCTCGGCGGCGGGCACCGAGGAGCGCCCCGCCGCGCGAGCCTGGTCGATGTGCAGGCGCAGCGTGGCCATTCCCTGGGCGAGCGTCCGCCCGAACCCCTCCTCCTCGGCGGCCGACCACATGTCGATTGCCTCGGCGTGCTCGTTCAGCTCGGGGTAGGCGCCGCCCATCAGCTCGCGCACGCGCTCGGAGTAGCGCCTGAGGAAGCCCGGCTCGAGCTCGAGGACCCGGCCCTGCTGGATCGCTCGGCGCATCACGCGGCGCAGCACGTAGCCGCGATCCTCGTTGGATGGAACCACCCCGTCGGCGGTCAGGAAGGTCATCGCGCGGGAGTGGTCGGCGAGTATCCGCAGAGCGCGGTCGGCGGTGCTCTCCTCGCCGTAGCGCCTGCCCGAGAGCTCCTCGCCGAGATCGATCAGGGGCTGGAACTGGTCTGTCTCGAACACCGAGCGCTTGTCCTGGAGGATCGCCGCCAAGCGGTTGAGGCCGAGACCGGTGTCGATGTTGTTGGCGGGCAGCGGCTCGAGGATCGAGCCCGAGCTCTCCCCGCGCGGCTTCTGCTCGTACTGCATGAACACGAGGTTCCAGTACTCGAGGAAGCGCTCGTTCTCGCCACCGGGGAGGTCCCCGGGCGCGCCGTGGCGCTCTCCGCGGTCGACGTAGAGCTCCGAGCATGGCCCGCACGGTCCGGTCGGGCCGGCCTGCCAGAAGTTCTCAGAGCGCGGGCATTGAACGATTCGCTCGCGGGGCACGCCCATCTCCAGCCAGCGGTCGATCGCCTCGGTGTCGCTGCCCAGCCCGAGCTGATCGTCGCCTTCGAACACGGTCACCCAGATGTCGCTCGCGGCGAAGCCGAAGACCTCGCGTGAGAGCTGCCAGGCGAACTCGATCGCCCCTGCCTTGAAGTAGTCGCCGAAGGAGAAGTTGCCGAGCATCTCAAAGAACGTGAGGTGGCGGGCGGTGTTGCCGACGTTGTCGATGTCCACCGTACGGAAGACCTTCTGGCAGCTGGTCAGGCGCGCGGCCGGAGGTGTCTCCTGGCCGAGGAAGTAGGGCTTCAGCGGATGCATCCCCGCGACCGTGAGCAGCGCGGAGGGGTCGTGGGCGGAGGGCACGAGCGAGGCCGAGGCAACGCGCCGGTGCCCGCGCTCCTCGAAGAAGCTCAGGTAGCGCTCGCGTATCTCATCGGAGGTCATCCCGCGAGAGATCTTAGGCGGCGCTTGGGGCGCTAGGCAGCGATCGTGCCGCAGCCGACGATGAGATCGCCCGCGTACAGGCACGCGAGCTGCCCGGGGGCGGTTCGCTCGACCGGCCGATCCAGCTCGACGTCGAGGCGGGCGTGCCGACCGGCGCTGCTGTGCCCGGACAGACGGCACGGGAGCCGGCGTCCGTGCGCTCGCACCCGCACACCGTCCACGCAGCGGCCGTCACGGTGGAGGGTCACCTCCCGCACCGCCATCGCACGCGCGAGCAGCTCGCTGCGGGGACCCACGGTGACGGTGTTCGCGGCGGCGTCTGTGGCGAGCACGTACAGCGGACGGGATCCGGAGATCCCGAGACCGTGGCGCTGTCCGACGGTCAGCAGGTGCGCGCCGCGGTGCTCGCCGAGCACCCTGCCGTCGAGGTCGACGATCGGACCCGGGCGAGCGCCCAGGTCGCCGTGGCGCTCCAGGAAGGCGCCGTGGCGTGTTCCTGCCAGAAAGCACAGGTCCTGGGAGTCGCGTCTGCGGGCGACGGTGAGCCCCGCCTGTTCGGCCAGCTCGCGGACGTGCCCCTTGCGCATCTCTCCCAGCGGGAAGCGCAGGCGTGCGAGCGACTCGGGCGCGAGCGCCGAGAGGACGTAGCTCTGGTCCTTTGCCTCATCGACGGCGGTCCTCAGCAGCGGCGAAGGCGGGCCTGCGAGCACGCGGGCATAGTGGCCCGTGGCGAGCGTCCGGGACCCGAGCCGATCGGCGAGCTCGAGCATGGCGTCGAGGCGGACGTTGCCGTTACAGCGAACGCACGGGTTCGGAGTCAAGCCGGCGGCGTGGTCGGAGAGCCAGACGTCGACGACGCCCGCGCGGAACTCGGCGCGCAGGTCGATCGAGAGGTGGGCCATCCCCAGGCCGTGGGCCAGATCGCGGGCGCCGCGCACCGCCTGCGCCGAGCAGCAGCTGAGATCGCCGTCGTTCTCCGCGTCCGCCCACAGCTCGAGCGTCACGCCGACGGGCTCCTCCCCAGCCCGTGCCACGAGCAGGGCTGCAACCGCGCTGTCCACCCCGCCGCTCATCGCGACCAGCGTGCGCCCCTGCCTCGGGGCGAGCGCGACGAGCTCGCGCGCGGCAGCGCCAAGCGCTCGGTGCAGCGCGTCTGCTGCCAGATCGGCCGCGTGGCGCTTGGAAGCCCCCAGACCCCCGAGCTCATCGGCGATCCGCTGGGCGCCGATCCGGGCGGCGTCCAGGAATGAACGCCCGCGCAGCAGGCTCACCGCGACGCTGCCGCAGGCCACGGCGGCACCGCAGCCGCTGGCATCGAAGCCCGCATCTGCCACCCGCCCGTCGCCGTGGTCCGGATCGATCGCGACCGAGATGCGGACCAGGTCCCCGCAGGCGGCTCCGCCGGCGGCGCCGGTGAAGGCGTGCGCGGGGGTGTGCCCGCGTCCGAGCGGGCGTTCGAGATGGTTGCTCAGCTCCTCGCCACTCGCTCGCATGCGAGCGAGTGTAGGGCTCAGCCCTTGTGGGCTTCTTCGATCGCCTGTTCGATGGAGTAGGCGTCGGTGGCGCCGGTCAGCGTCGTCACCTGCCTGTGTCCATTGACGATCAGGAGCGTGGGCGTCGTGTACACCTGCACGCCCCTGGTAATCGAGCCGAAGGAGGCGACTTCCGCGGCGGAGACTTCATGGACGGCGATCTTCTGGTCAAGTTCTTTTCCGAAGAACCGGGAGCCGTGCCGAAGTTCCTCAATCTTGGCCGCTGTGGCGCTGCGGTGGAAGCCGATCATCAGCTGAAGCTCGTCGTGGACGATGACGTCATCGGTGCCCTTGGGGTTCCAGAACAGCACCAGCACGATCTTGCCCTGTTCGAGCTCTCGTTCGACCGCCGCCTGGTCGGCCGGCCCGGTCGAGACCGAGGTTGCGGGCGAGCTCGGAGCCTTTCCAACAGGAGCCTTTCCAACAGGAGCCTTTCCAGCAGGCGCCTTTCCAGCAGGCGCCTGGGTCGTGGCCGAGGCTTTTGAGGTGCTGGTGGCCGGCGCTTTCGCGCTCGCCGAGGAGGAGCCGGTCGTGCTCGGCGCTTCTCCCGTTTTTTCCTGAAGCTGCCTGGCTTTCTGCTGAGCGGCCCCCGCGGCGCCGTGGGCTCTTGCGATGTCGCGCGAGAGTCCTTCCAGGCCAGGCGCCGGGCCGTGATAGATCGGACTCGGCTTGGCGGCCTTGGGAGCCTGCGCGGAGGCCGGCGGCGCGGGGGTGCTCGCGGCGGGCGTGGAGGCTGTGCTGTTCGAGCTGCTCGAGTGCCCGCGCAGGGCCACGGCCCAGACGGCGACGAACAGTCCGAAGACGACGAGGACAATCTGAAATGGACGGGAGATCTGCGCCATCACCCCCTCCTTCGGCATCCGGGCGAGAGAAGTTGAACGGCGACATGCGCGTTGGACGCCTCAATCCGCTCCCCCGGCCCTGCGGCTCAGGGCCCGACAGCCGTATTACAGCTCGCGCAGGCCGCGCAGGACGGCGTGCACGACGGTGGCGGTCTCGAGGCGCTCCTGTCTGCCACCTTGCATGTCCTTGAGGGTGGCCTCCTCGCGTCCGAGTATCGCGACGTAGCGAGCACCAAGCGCGTCCGCGTGACCCAGCTGGCCTTTCAGCGAGCGCCGGCCGAGCTCCATCTGGGCGCTCAGCCCCGCCGATCGAGCCTGGCTGAGCAGACCGAAGGCGCTCCTGCGGATCTCGGCGTCGTGCGTCTGCAGCGCGATGAACAGCTCGACGGGGGCGCGGGCAGGCTGGTGTCCGGCTCCCTCCGAGCGCTCGCCGGCAAGCAGCATCCGCTCGATCCCGGCGGCCCAGCCGATGCCGGGGGTGTGCGGGCCGCCGAGCTGCTCGACCAGGCGGTCGTATCGTCCGCCGCCCCCCACCCCGCTCTGGGCGCCGAGCGCGTCGGATGTGAACTCGAAGACGGTGCGCGTGTAGTAGTCGAGACCGCGCACGAGCGTGGGGTCCAGCTCGTAGGGAAGGTTCGCCTCCTCCAGCAGCCCGCGGACCTCGGCGAAGTGATCGGCGTCCTGCGCGCTGAGGTGCTCGATCAGCAGCGGGGCGCTCTGCATCACGCGCCGGGTAGGCTCGTGGTCTGAGTCGAATGCACGCAGGGGATTGAGCTCTATCCGGCTCTTGACATCCTCTGAGAGACTGGACTCGTGCGCGCGCAGGTGCGCCTGCAGCCGCTCGCGATACTCCCCTCGACTTTGCGGGCTTCCGAGACTGGACAGTCGCAGCCTGAGATCCCTGACGCCCATCTCGGCCAGGAGGGCGGCCAGGAGCGCGATCGACTCCGCGTCCACGGCTGGATCCTCCGAGCCGAGCGCCTCGGCGCCCACCTGCCAGAACTGCCGGTAGCGTCCGGCCTGGGCGCGCTCGTGGCGAAAGAAGCTCGAGAGGTACCACAGCTTGACCGGCTGGCGGCGCTTGTGCATTCCGTGCTCGACGTATGCTCTGCACACCGGCGCGGTGCCCTCGGGACGCAGCGTCAGCGAGCGTCCGGCCCCGTCCTGGAAGCTGAACATCTCCTTGCGGACGATGTCGGTCGACGCGCCGACCCCGCGCGCGAACAGCTCGGTGGCCTCGAACGCGGGTGTCTCGATCCGCTCGTATCCGGCTGCCTCGAGGATCGAGCGCGCGCGGGCCTCGAGGGCGGTGCGCTCGGCTGCCTGCTCGCCGAGCACGTCGAAGGTGCCGCGCGGCACTTTGATCTTGGATTCGCTCAACGGCCGGCTGGCGGCGCGTCCACGGCCGCCGCGCGCGGGAGGCGGGAGCGAATCTCGCTGAGAAACGGGTTGGCGTCGCGCTCGCGCTCGAGGGTCGTCACGCCCATGTGCCCGGGATAGACGACGGTCTCGGCGGGAAAGCCCCTGAGGAGCTCCTCGATCGAGCGCTCGAGGGTCGCCCAGTCCCCGCCCGGCAGATCCACGCGCCCGACGGAGCCCTGGAAGAGAACATCTCCGGAGAGCAGCGCCCCGGGCACCGCATAGGTGACGTGCCCCGGGCTGTGCCCGGGGGTGAAGCGGACCTCGATGTCCAGGTCGGCGAGGCTCAGGCGCTCGCCGCCCGCGACCGTGTGGTCGGCCTCATAGCTCTCGAACGGTCCGAACCCCGGCGGCACCCAGCGCATCACCTCTGCGAGCACCGGCCGCTCGATCTCGGGGCAGTACACGGGTGCGCCCGTGGCGGCCGCGACCGGCGCGACGGCGCCGATGTGGTCGAAGTGGCAGTGGGTGATGAGGATCGCCTCGATCTCAACCCCCAGCGAGTCGACGGCGGCGAGCAGCCGCTCGGGCTCATCCCCGGGGTCGACGATCACCGCGCTCGTGGCCTCGCCGCCGGGGCGCACGATGTAGCAGTTCTCCTGCACAGGGCCGACGGTGAAAGCGCGCACGTCCAGCGCGCTCATCGCGGCGCCGCCCTGCCGCCGCCGCCCTGCTTGAGCTTCTTGCGCTGACGGCGGTCGTATACCCATTTGTCGGTGTAGTAGCTGATCAGCGTGTAGGCGACGAGCACGATCGGGAACAGGCCGATTCCCTGATTCGAGCGATTGAACACGACGATCACCAGCAGCATCATCAGGATCGAGGCGAACATCGCCTTGACGAACGCCGCTCGCCAGGTGGGAGGACGATCGCGCTTGTCCAGCAGCTTCTCCTTGGCCCGGGCGGCGTCGCCCGCCTTGCCGCTCTTCTCGGCGGCGGTCGGCTTGCGCCCCGTACGCCCCCGCGACTCGACGACGCCGGCGGCGTTGCCCCTGTGCTTGGTCTGTCGCTTGCGCCTGGTCTGAGCCACGGTGAGCTAGCAGCCTAGTGCGTTCTCGATCAGGTGGCGAGCGGGATCGAAGCCGGGGATCGGGAGCTCCGCCGGAAAGCCCTCGAGCGCGGCGCGAGGGGACAGACCGACGAGCTCGGCGCTCGCGAGCTGGACGTGGCGCCGGACCGCCTGGACGACCGTTGCGAGAGGCACCTCGAACGGTCGCTCGATGTTCATCGAGACCTGCGCGAGGCCCCCGTCGAGCGCAACCCCGATGGCCCGCACGCCGGGCAGGCCCTCGCTGCCGCCGTCACGGATCAGGGCGGCGATCCTGCGCGCATCGGCGAGGTCCGCCGGGGGGGCGAGCTGCAGGTTGAAGGCCACCAGCGGCGGCCTGGCAGCGACAAGCGTGGCTCCTGCGCTCGGATGCATCCGCGGCGGTCCGAAGTCCGGGGAAAGGGGACGTATGACTTCCTTGCCCGCCGCCGCAGGCGAGTGCGCGAACGCCGAGTGAGAGCTTCCGGCGATCCGCGCGGACAGACCACCGATCCCGCCACGGCGAAGCTCCGCGCGCGCTGTTCCCGAACCGGGGTCGGTCGCGGTCAGCTCGCCGTAGAGGAACACCGGAATCTCCAGCTCGTGACCGATCCGGTCGGCGATCAGGAGTGCCTGGGCGCACGCGGCGCCCCTGGAGCTCTCATCGAGATAGACGACCGGCACCACGTCCACCGCGCCGACGTACGGGTGCTGGCCGGCATCGGACGGGCCACCCTCGGTGCGACTCACCACGTCGATGCGCTCGACCGCAACCCGCATGCCTCGCAGCAGCGCCTCGTCGAGGTCTCCGGCGGGTCCGGCGAGCGTGTACACCGAGCGGTGGTGGTCGCGATCGGAGTGGACGTCGAGCAGGCGCACCGCGCTCGTGGCGGCCTCGCCCACAGGCCGTTTACCGGGCTCAAACGCCGCATCTCCGTCGCCGGCGGCAAACGCGCCGGCGATGGCGGCGATCGTCTGGGAGTCGCGGCCCTCCGAGATGTTTGGAACGGCCAGCAGGATCGGTGGCGTCATCCCCACCAGGCTAAACTGCGCGGCCCCGCCGGAGTAGCTCAGCTGGTTAGAGCAGCGGAATCATAATCCGCGTGTCGGGGGTTCGAGTCCCTCCTCCGGCATACCAGAAGCCCTTTATCCAAGCGGGTTTAACGGTATCAGGCTCTCGGGAGGCAGGATCTCAATTTCCCCACTGATTTCCCCAGGGGGCCTCGTGAGGGCGTGATGGCCACGAAAGGCGCCTGACGGGACGGCCGCGGTGACGAGTCGCCGGAGCCTGAAGTCGATGCCGTTTGTGCCTACTTGGGACTGTATCGGCATGCAAGGACCGTGGGCCGGGAGCACCCCGAGTCCGGGCCCGGCGATAACGTTTTCAGAGCGCCGGGGGCCCCTGCGGGCCACCCGCGGCGCTGACCGGGCGGGAGTTTAGGATGTTGGATTCTCCGATGTCCGCGCAGAGCACCCCGATCCCCCTCGCTACCGCGGATTCCCGCAGCCTGCTCGAGGCGACTTTCCCGTTCGCGCAGGTCTCAGAGCTCGCGCGCGCAGACCGCTACACCAACGACGCCGTCTACAGCGTGCACAAGTGGTGGGCACGGCGACCGGCGGCCGTGATTCGTGCGCTGCTGCTCGCCGCCACCTTGCCCGCGGACACCCCCCTCGAGGTGTTCTGGGAGCGCTACCGCACGAGCGAGGACGCGCTCAGTGGCATGCACGTCGGGGACGCATTCGTCGGCGGCGCGACCTCGTTGGTCGAGGGCGCGCGCCTCGGCGCGAACGTCACCGGTGTCGACGTCGACCCGCTCGCCGTGCGGATCGCCCGGGAGGAGCTCTCGAGCCCCTCCCCGGAGAAGCTGAGGGACGCCTCGGCCAGGCTGCTCGAGCACCTGGGAAAGACACTGAAGACGCTCTACCCGGTGGTCGACGGCGCGGTGGCGCTGCATTATTTCTACCTGCGGCGCGTGTCCTGCCCGGAGTGTGAGACGCAGAGCCTGCTCTACCGCAACCTGCTGATCGCCCGGGACCTCGCCCGTGCGGGCGCGGTCGTGCGCGACACGCCGATCGTCGCGTTCTGCCCGGACTGCAGCGCCGTGCACCAGCTACCGAACGGCCGAAAGACACTCCAGTGCTGCGATCGCCGGCACCGTCTCGATGAGGGGACCTACTCCGGCGCACGGTTCACCTGCCCGCACTGTCAAACAAGAAGCTCACATGAGCAGCTCGCCACAGCGGGTGCCGAGCGTGTCCTGATCGCGGTCGAGTGCACCCGCGGCGAGGAGCGGCGCAGCATCCGCGCCCCGTTGCCCCGCGAGCGGAAGCTGGACGATCGCGCCCTTAGGCTGCTCGAGCAGCACGATTGGCACGTTCCCGAGGTGGCGCTGGGCGACGCCGACAGCGGGCGCGCCGGCGTCTACGGCTTCAAGGCGATCGCCGAGCTGTTCTCGACCCGCCAGCAGGCGCTGTTCGCCGCCGCATTCGCGTGGGCCCGCGAGAGCGAGCTCGACGAGACCGTGCGCGCCAGCTTGATGCTCGGGATCTCAAACGCCTTGACCGCGAACAACCAGCTCTGCGGCTACGCGGTGGACTACGGGCGGATCTCGCCGCTGTTCAGCGTGATCCGCGCCTACGCGCTCCCGGCGCTGTCGGTCGAGCTGAACCCCCTGCACCCGACCGCGGGCCGCGGCACGCTCGCCGCGACGCTGCGGCGGATGTACGTCACGCCACGCGAGAAAGTGCGCCGCAACGCCCTTGATGAGGACGGCGAGGTCGTCCGGCAGAGCTTCCTCGGGCGCCAGGACACCGACTCCCACGTCGAGTGCCGCTCCGCCGACCGGCCGTTCCCGGAGGAGCTCGGCAAGGTGGACGTGATGCTGACCGACCCGCCCTACTACGACTTCATCGCCTACTCGGACTTCTCGCTGCTGCACCGCGCATGGATAGGAGCGGACGGAGAGGCCGAGCAGCTCGGGGACGCGCCGATCTTCCCCGTCGGCGAGGACCCCGCGAAGACGTTCTCGCGGCGGCTCGGAAGCGCGTTTCGCCGCATGAGCTCGGCGCTCACACCGACCGGCATGCTGATCTTCACCTTCCACGCCTCCAAGGACGAGGCCTGGAAGGCGCTCGGTACAGCACTCCGCTCCTCAGACCTCAAAGTCACGGCCCTTTACCCGGTGTGGGCCGACGCGCGAGCTGCGGGCGCACACGGGCACCCCGGCAACTGCGAGCTCGACCTCGTGTTCGTCTGCCGACCTGCCCACCAGATGCCCGAGAGCAAGATCCAAGCGAGCGTCGAGTCCTGGATCGCCGAGCTCGGCGCGGAGACCGTAGGCCGTGCTGACCAGCGCAGCATGCACGCAGGACTGAAGATCGCGCGCTCGTCGGTTGCGGAGACGGCATGAGCGACCCAGGTGAGGAGGGCGAGGAGGACGAGGCGCCCGTGCCGCGCACAGAGCGGCTCTGGGCGAAGGGCGATTTCCGGAACTTCTCCGTGCAGCGGATCGCCACGACCAGCCTCGAGCTGAACCTCGAGAATCGTCGCTTCCGCGCGGATCGTGAGGCACTCGAGGCGGAACTCGACCGGGAACTCACGCTGCCCGAGGACGAAGAGATCGTCATCGCGCTGCTGCTCGACCGAAACTGTCGTGTCGAGCAGGGCCAAGTCGTTTCCTCGCCGAGCAAGGACACCACCGCACTCGTCGCCGACTGGAAGGAGCGTGGACAGGAGCGCCCCCTGTGGATCGAGCCCGGTGGTCTCGTGCGCAACGGCAACCGGCGCCTGGCGATGATTAAGCGCGAGCTCGCCGACGGAGATGCTGAGCACTTCAGCGAGGTCGACGTCGTCGTGCTCCACCCGGAGGAGTTCGACGACCCATCGATGTTCGCGATGGAGGCACGCGAGCAGCTCACAGAAGGACTGAAGGTCAACTACACCGAGATCAACCTGCTGCTGACCCTGCAGGAGGCGGCCAACCGTCTCGACCTAGACTGGAACAGCCCTCGCTCGATCACACAGGCCGCCACCACGATCGCACCGCTGGTCGGCAACGACCCCAACTACGCACGGGTCCAGCTGAACGCCGTGAAATACATGGACGCCTACCTCGCCTACATCGACAGGCGCGGGCACTACGGCCTGCTGCGAGGCACCGTCGAGGTGTTCCGCGACATCGGCAGGAACATGAAATGGATCGAAGAGAACGACCCCGAGCGCAGCCTCGAGATGCTCGAGATCTGCTTCGCGGCCGTCACCGCAGGCGCCACCTACGGGCACCTGCGCGAGATCCGGACGATCGCCCGCGAAGAGCCCGAGCGCTTCATGGAGCTGGCGGCCGAGATCCGCGAGGTTCGCGAGAACGCGCCCGCAGAGCCCGAACCCGAGCAGCCGCCACCCACAGACGAGCAGGACGACGAAGACGAGGACGACACGGACACCGCCCCGACGGGCGCGCCGGTTCCGGGGTACCCGCGAGGCGCTGTCAAGCGCGTGATCGATCTGGCCGCCCAGATGTCACGAGCCAGGCGGAGCTCCGAGCCCGACCGCGATCTTCGCCTCGCCGAGGACCATCTAGCCAGAGTTCCCCCGGAGCTGCTCGCGGAGCTGCTCGCGGGCCTCAACGGCGAACGGGCCGCAAAAGCTCGTGACGGCGTATTCGACTGGACCGACGCTGTCCGCGCCGCCGAAGCAGGCGCTCCCGAGGCGTGAACGCGACACCACGCGTCGAGCTGCGCCTCGAGGGTGACGTCCTCACGGTCAGCGACGGCTCGCTGGACGGCGAGCGCGACCGGCTGTTCTTCGGAGTGCTGCTCGGCGGCGAGCGGACAGCTGAGGGCTGGCGCTGCCCGGTTCGAGACCGAGACGGCGACGAGCTCGTGCTGCAGGTCACCCGCCACCTACAGGGAGCCGGACGACAGGTCAACGCAACGAGCGACCGGGCGCAGCAAGCTCTCGATCGAGACCTCGAACGTCAGCGCAGCTACGACCGCGCCCTTGCGGCCGGCCGCGCTTGGCGCGAGCAGGTCGAGCAAGCCGTCACACCCGACACCAGCGCCGTGCTCGCCACCCTTCGGGAGGCAGGCTGGGACAGCGTCGCGCGTGACCTGCGCCCACACCAGCTCGCCGGCGCGCTACACGCCCTCAGCGCCTCGAACACGGCGAACTTTTCGGTGCCGGGCGCCGGGAAGACCGCGACCACGCTCGCGGTAGTGGCAACGCACCTTCAGGAGGGCACCGTGGACTGCGCGGTCGTCGTCGGGCCCCTCTCGGCGTTCGCCCCCTGGGAGAAAGAGACGCAGATCGCGATGCCAGGCCGGCTGCGGGTCAGGCGCGTGCGCGGCACCCCCGACGCACGACGCGCGATCCTCGAGGAGGTCGAGCGCGGCGACGTGTTCCTGCTGACCTATCCCACCGCGGCGAGCGATCGCGCCGAGCTCGAACGTCTCTGCACACGCATGAAAGTCATGCTTGTCGTCGACGAGTCCCACCGCGTGAAGCGGTTCAACGGCGGCCTCTGGGCACCGGCACTGATCGAGGTGGCCCGCCGCTCTCGAGTGCGGATGATCCTTTCGGGCACGCCGATGCCACAGAGTGCGCTCGATCTGTGGAGCCAGTTCATGATCCTCTGGCCCGGCGGCGAGCTGACCGGCCCGCCGGCTCGCTACCGGGCCCGCGCACGCGGCAACTTCGACAGTCTGCGGACCAGCCTGCTCCCGTTCTTCATGCGGACGCCGAAGGAGTCCCTGGGCCTGCCGCCCTACGAGCTTGAGCGCCCGCCGGTGCAGCTGGCACCGATCCAGGCGGAGATCTACGCGGCGATCGCCGACGACCTGCGCCAGATAGCCGCCGCCCCGGGGCCGATCCAGACCAGGGTCGAAACGCTGCGCCGCGCTCGCCCGATCCGTCTGCTCCAAGTAGCGTCGAACCCCGACCTTCTGAACGACGAGGACGGCTTTTACGGCCTGCCCGCGCTCGATGAGGCTCCGCAGGCACTCCTCGATCGGCTGCAAAGCTACCGCGAGCTGGGCGAGCTGCCGGCCAAGTTCACATGGGGCCTTGACTTCCTGCGCGGCCTTCGCGATCAGGATCCTCCGCAGAAGTGCGTGGTGTGGACATCGTTCGTGCGAAACATCGAGCAGTTCGCCGAGCGCATCGAGGCGGATCTCGACGGCCGGGTGTTCAAGATTCACGGCGGCGTCCCCACGGCGGAGGAGGGCGCGCCCGGCGACCCTGACGAAGACGAGACCCGCGAGCAACTGATCACCCAGTTCCTGGCAGCCGACGGATTCGCCGTCCTGGTCGCGAACCCCGCCGCGTGCGCCGAGTCGATCTCCCTTCACTCTCACTGCCACCGCGCCCTCTACCTGGACCGGACCTACGACTGCGCACGCTGGCTACAGTCAATCGACCGGATCCACCGCCTCGGCCTGCCCGAGGGCGTTCGTGTCGAGATACAGGTGCCGCTGGCCGAGCTCGACGGCGCCGCCGCGATCGACGGGCTCGTCGACCAGTCTCTCGCGCGCAAGGCCCAGCGGATGGAAGCCCTGCTCGCCGGCGCCGATCTCGTGCCCGAGGCCCTAGCCGACCGAGATACCCTCGCCGCCGCCCAAGGAAACGCTGAGGACCTCGAAGAGGTCCTGCGCTACCTGCTCGGAGAGGACATCGACCCGCCCGCAGGCTAGAGCGGATCGTCCAGCGGCTCGTCGAACGGAGCCGGCGCTCCCGACGCGGACCCCTGCCGACGATCGGAGAGCGAGATGCGCAGCAGCTGGTCCAGAAGCCACAACACCCACGCCAACCGCGTGAGGACGAGCGCCAGAACGCCGACGCCGAGAGCCTCGAGGAACCAGGCGCCGACCTGCCCGGTGTCGATCACGATCAACGCGGTGAAGACGACCGTCGCGAGAGCGAGCGCATAGCTCGCGTACATGAATACCACCCTCGTCTTCTGGAACTCCGGCTGATCGCGCAGCCACGTCATGCGCGGGCCGGCACCGAGCACCAGCAGGATCGACGTCGCGGTAATCGCGAAGCCCAAGAGCGCCGCGCACGAGGCCGAGATCGAGATGTAGAGCGCCGAGCGCGCGCCCGTGCTGACGTGGGCAAGTAGGGAGCGGCCTTCGGCGAAGTGCACGCGGTCGATGACCACGAACACCGCGGCGGCCGCGGCGGCGCCGATCAGCTCTCGACCGATAGATGGGTCGCCCCCGGAGGCCGGTTGGGGGTCCGAGTCGCTCACCCTACTTGCGCGTCGCTCGGCAGATCCTTCTTGACGTCGTTGTAGGCGTCGAGTATCGCCTTGAAAGCGGCGGGCGAGTCCAGTGCGCGGGAGCGCTTGCTCTCTCGCGGGATCAGCACGACTCGCTGGAGAGCGTCGTTGAGCAGGTTCAGCGGCTCGACGCGATCAGACTGCGGGCTCACGCCTTCGATTTCGAGGACGTCGAGCAGGTCTCCGGGGTCGCGCTTTTCTTTGCGGAACTGCGTGAGCATTCCCTTGACCTTGCCCGTGAAGCCTTTGTCGAAGCCCTCCGCGCGCAGCGTGACCTCGGCGAAGACGCCGGCATCGAAGTTCGTAGCGACGTCGAGAACGCCCTTCAGGCCAGCCTTTTTGACGAGTTCCTTGCTGACCATGCTCGGCAAGAGCTTGACACGGAGGACCCGGACGTCCTTGAACTTCAGGGCGCGCTCGAGCATGTCGGCGCGGTAGAGCGGCTGGATGGCGACGTCGAGGTTGCAGCGTTCGGTGAGGTAGTCCTGGAACCGGCCGATCCTCGGGCCGTAAAAGAAGCTCTCGAAGCCGATGATGCCGTTGGGGAACAGCCTCAGGTGGACTGCCTCCGCGAGCCCCTCGGTGACAGCGAGCCCGAGGTCGCCGATGGTGCCGGTGCCAGAGTCGCGAGAGGGCAGATTCGTACGACGGATCCCGTACAGCTTGATGCTCTGCGGTGCTTTTTCGCTGTGGACCTCGGCGCAGGTGATGCGGTCTTCGCCTTCGTCGAGATAGAAGGTCGGTTGCCCGATGTGCCCTTTGATCGCCTTGACGATCGCGGCACGATCGAGTTTCCACCCCTTCGTGGGCGTCGTCGGTGCGACTCTGTAGAAGTAGATCTTTCTCTTCAGGTCTTCGGAGTAGGCCACGCTTGTCGCTCTTTCCTCGGTTTGGTAGGGACAAGGATCGCCGATCGGTAACGTCGACGGTGATCAGCCGTCACTGGGACACACATCGCTTTCTCGACGTGCCCCAGTCCCGACGATCTGCAACTGTGGCGCCACTATCTGGATTTCGGCCGACGTTCCGGTTGTCAGGAGTGCGCGAAGATCCGCGACAAGGATCGACATGAAGCCATCGAGCTCTCGGGCCGCGCGTAGGAACACATCCAGCGTCAGCTTCCGCCGCGGCGCGAGGAAACGATCGGGTCGAGGCAGATGATGGAAGGTCACCGGACCGTGCCCGTCAACGAATCGCGAGCCGAAGTCAATCCACACTAGGCTGTCAGCCGCGAGATCGCGCTCCTTGAGCTCCTGAAAACGGCTCACGCCTGAGGCCTTGACCTCCGCGGTCAGGGCTCGCCCGCCGCCGGTGGTGATGAGCAGGTCACAGGCTCGCCCTCCGAACGCGGCGGTACTGCCAGGACCAAGGAGTTGCGGAGCGAGGAGCGCTGTGAGGCTCTCGCTAAATGACGAAGGAATGCCCGGCCTGCTGATTCGCCCGGCGGCGATCGGGTGGGTTTCGCACAACGCTCGATGTCCGCGGTAGGCGTCGATGAGCGCCTCGTCAAGCGCGAGCAGCTCACCGGCCGAAAGCAGCGACCGGCGTGAGCCTCGGTGTTTCGCTGGCTTCATTTCGAGTTGCACCGGTCGATTGTCGACGCTCCAGCGGACAAGCCGATCACCTCGGTCAGGCAACCGTGTGCGACGCACTGTCACTGACTCGCAGAACGACCTAGCCCCGGCGACATGACCGAGGTCAGCGGTCCATCGGGGCTTACAGCAACAATCATACCTCGCCGCCTCCTGGACCAACAAGGACGAACGGTGCGCTAGCTCACCTACGAGAGTGCACCAGTCTCTGCAACGAGTCGCTGGACCTCCCGGAGCCACTTCGCCGGAATGTCCTCCTCCAAGCGCTCGAAGAATGTGGCTGTCCTGTCGTCGGACGGGGGGTTCACTGACACCGAGTCGTCCGCGAGACTGTGCGGATCGAGCGTCTGCTAGCCAGTCCTGTACCTCTTGGGTGCCGCGGGTGGAGAGGTTGTCGCTGACGGCGATGATCTGCTGGCCCTCAACGACGGGGATGTCTTTGTCGAGCCGGTTCAGGAAGCGGATCAGGTCGAAGCGGTTGCGGGTCTTGGATGGCATCGCGAGCACGTCGCCTTCTTGCACTTTCAGGCAGGCGAACAGGCACTGCGTGCCGTTGCGCTCATATTCGTGCTCGCGCCGTGTCGGTCGTCCGGGAGCGGGCAGGACATCGGGCTTGGTCGGCGCCTTGGCCTGGATGCCGGTCTTTTCGTCGATCGAGACGACCAGCACGTTCTCCGGCGGATTCACGTAGAGACCGCAGACCTCTTTCAGGCGCTCCTCGAACTCGGGCTGGGAGAAGTCGCTCATGATCCAGTAGTCAGTCCGGTGGGGCTTGACGTCGGCACGGGAGAGGATCGCGTGCGCATGGGAGCCCGACATCCCGACTGCCGCCCCCAGCTGCTCGTAGGTCCAGCGTTCCTGCTGGGCACCCTCCGGCGTCTCCGGCGGACGCGTGCAAGCCTTCGCGATCAGCCTCGCCCTATCCGCCTGGGAATACACGAGTGGTTTACCAGAGCGCGGCAGGTCGCTGAGCCCGCAGATCCCATCCTGCTCATAGCGCCCCCGCCACTTCTGCGCCGTGTTCGTCGAACACCCCAACAAACGCCCGATCCGCGCGGCCGAGTGACCCTCAGCAGCATGCAGCACGATCTGGGCGCGCTCGACCATCCGCACCTCCGCGGTGCTGGAGCGAACGACCCGTTCGAGCTCCGCTCGATCCTCCGCGCCAATCTCGATGTGCTTCGCCAACGCAGGCATACCGAACCCCCATCATCGCTGACCCACCCAGCAACGAGTTCGCCACAAACCACCACACCCCCCCAACAACCCACGAACTTCACGGACACACCACTAGACGGACTGATCGAGCAGTTCGCGGTCAAATGCGCCGAGCTGAAAAGGCTTGTGAGTCAACGCGACTCGGACCGGTGATCACTCGCGCGCCCGCTTGCGCAGACTTCGAGTGCAGCGGCTGACGATCGGCTTACGCCTGCTCGCCCCTGGCGTCGCGGAAGTGCTCACCCCGTCGCTCGGCAGGCGCGGTCCTGTCGGGAGCGACAGTGCCAGCGTTCAGGAACGTACCCAAGCGCCGCGGCTCCAACCAGCGATCAGAAGCACCAGCGGCTTGCACCGGGCGCTTCTCTCAAGCCGACGCCAAACGCGGTACTGACCGTGAAGCGGTAGAGGTGCCACGGCCGCGACTCGCCCGCGCGACCAACCTGGGCCAGCGGCCTTTAGCGTTCCACGCGATAGCGCACATGCGTCGCGTGCGGTGAGTGGAGGGTCTCGACTGGCGTCAACCCGAGCTCGGCGATCCCGTCGAACAACCGCTCGCCCTCCCCTAGAAGCACAGGGGCGATGTCGAGCGTCATCTCGTCCACGACCCCGGCCGTGAGCGCCTGACGCACCGTCGAGGCGCCGCCCGCGATGTCGACACCGCGATCGCCCGCGATCGCGGTGGCCTGCTCAAATGCCGCTTCGAAGCCGTCGGTGACAAAGTGAAACGTCGTGCCGCCCTGCAGCTCGATCGGGTCGTGGGCGTGGTGGGTGAGGACGAAGACGGGTGCGTGATACGGCGGCTCGTCACCCCACCAGCCGCGCCAGTCCTCGTCCCAAGCGTCGCGGACCGGGCCGAACATGTTGCGGCCCATGACATAGGCACCGCGAGGACGCATCAACCAGCTCCGGGCGGTCAGATCCGCCTCGTCCGCGACCTCGCCAAGATGCCAGGCGTGGACCTGCCTGCCGCCGACGCCGAGCGGGTTCTCGCGGCTCTGGCTCGGCCCGGCGACGAAGCCATCGAGCGAGATGGACATGTGGCAGGTAGTCAAGGTCACGGCGTCCTAGACTGACACAAGTCGCGGAACTCATCGGCGCGACCCGCTTCCGCGATGTTCCCCGGACGCCTCCGGCACAGAGGGGGCCCGACGGGGAGCTGCACGCACAGCTGAAGCCATGGCTGCAGATGCTCCCAGGCCGCGAACGCAGTACGCAGACGCGACAGACGGGCGGCGGTCCTTGTCATCGGCAGCAAGAGCCCCACGCAGGGCCCGTCGCTTCGGACGAGCGCCAGCCGTCTCGGGAGTCCGCTCGGCAGGCTTCCGCTTCGCCCAACGTGGGCGGGCGTGTCTTGGCCCTGAGCGGTGCTCTCAGAAATCGTCCGAGACCGGCCGCTGGCTCTGTGACCGCCTCCGTGAAAAGGGCGTTCGAGCTGGCCACATCGTCGAGGAACGCAACGGCAAGCCCGCGACGGTCAACCCGAAAAAGCGCGCGGTCGTCATGCGCGACTTCCGCCACGGCAGCCTCCAGGTGCTCCTCTGCGGCATCCCCGCAATCCGACTCGGACACAACCTCGACACCGCCTCCGTCGTCGTGGTCGACGGGCTCGTGTTCTCCTACGAGGTGTTCGACCAGTTCATCGCCCGGAGCAGGTCCTCAAGGAGCTGCAGGCGAAGGGCGTGCCGCTCACCGGCGAGGAGATCGCCGAGGCCGAGCTGCGCGCCGCGTGGGAGGCCACCAGCAATGTGATCCCGTTCGCGCCGCGTCCCAAGCCGTCGGCGCCGATCCAGCCGCTGCAGGAAACCGAGCAGCTTGAGCTGTTCGCCGCATAGGAGCGGTGGTCCGTTGCGATCATCCTCACCCGTGCGTACACTGGTTCTTGAGGACGCGACCCGAGTTGCCGATCCTTCCACCGGACTGATAGCAATGGCTACCCGAACCGACAACGAGATCCGCGAGCTGACTCCCGAGCAGGGCAAGCAGCTGCTCGACGACAAGGCTCGCCAGTACCTCGGTATGTCCGGCGAGGAGTTTCGCGCTCGCTGGGAGGCAGGCGAGATAGACGCCGACGACGAGCCCGACGTGATGCGGGTCGCAATGCTCCTTCCTCTTGCCGGCTAGGACTCCCGCTGGATCCGTCGAGGCTTACCGAGCCCGCTTGTCGCGGCTCCTATCGTGCCTCACGCCGGCACACGTCGACGTCGGCGGCGGCTACGCACCCTCCGCGAGCCCACACGCCCTCATCATGGCCGGCAGCGACGCCGTGGCGCTGCGCGGCACGAGTCGTCTAACGCTCGCCGTCAGCGAGCACTACTTCATCGTGGAGGAGCCGTCCGCCGCCTGGCAGGTCCAACGCGCCGCGTACTTCTACGCCGTCGGCCGTCAAGACACCGGCGAACTGCTCGCCTTCCACTGGCACCCGCGCGGAAAGAGCCCAATCGTGACGCCCCACCTGCATGTGCGAGCCAACATCCAGGTCGGCGAGCGCTGGCTAGGAAAGGTCCACCTGCCAACCGGCTACGTGGCGATCGACGACATCGTTCGGCTGGTGATCCAAGAGCTGAGCGCCGAGCCACTACGCGAGGATTGGGAAGCACTCCTGACCCAGCACACCCAGGCATAAGCACCCGTTCGGTCGCCCGCCTATCCTTCGCGGTGGAAAGCCCCGGTGGACCGCTGACCTTCTTGGTCATGTCGCCGGGGCTAAGTCGTTCTCGAGGCGCCTGTGGGCTACCGTGCACCGCGGCGATGACGGCGGAGCGTGCTCGTCACCTCATTCCTCGTCGGTGAATGCTTGGCAGACGATGTGCTCGAGCGCAGCCATCTTGGCGCCAGTGCCGAGTGAGAGTTCGTGAGCCGACAGCCCCGTGATTACTGTCGGTTTGCCTCCCTCGCCGGGCGGGCCGCCCACAGAACACGTCTCGCCGTTTTGGACCGAATCGAGGCAGGTTTCTCCGGGCACGATCGTCCCGTCCGCGCGCAGGGCGGGCGACCAGAAGTTGTCGGGGTCGAGGCTGTGGCCGATGTACCGTTCATAGGTGAGCCCGACGATGGACGTACCCGCCGGTGCCGTGAACGTCCACCCGGCACTCGTCCCCGGTGTAGCTCCACTTGAGAGGCCGAGCGCGTCGGTTGTCGATAGCCCGCCTTCCTGGTCGGCCTTCCCGCCGTCGCCCCCCAGCCGGTAGGGACAGTTGGCCTGCTTGGCGTAGTGCGCTGGCTGCGCGGGATCGCTGGTCGCCCATGTCCACGAGTTGTTGGCCGCTTCTGGTGCGAAGTTGCACGCACTGACCTGATAGGTGCCCATTCCGAGCGCCTGAGACGGCGACAGCCATGCCGCGATGGCGAGCACAACCGTGATCGTCGCGCTGGACCGTCTCACCGTCCGCGCCGGGCCTTCGCCCTTGTGCTCGGGGATGCCGGCAGGCGAAGTGTCGTCCAAGGGCTCGCTCGTTCCACGTCGTAGGGGTCGGTATAGCGCACCGATACCTCGATTACGCCAAAGGCTGGGAGCGTCAGGTTCGTGAAGCCACCGTCTAGCGTGCGCAGCACGCGCAACTGGTGCGATCGTCGGGCGTGGCCCCGCAAGCCGCGATCTTCCGGATCGTGGAGGATCGCCACCGCGATCGCCTCGGAGAGTTGCTCGGCCCCGACTTCCAGGGATCGTGACCTCGGATCGCTGGTGGGCATATGACCTGCTCGATCCCGAGCAACGACAAGCCTGCTGGTCACACCTCCAACGCGACTTCCGGTCCCACAGCGAGGGCCTGGCCGACCAGCAGATCTTCGGGCAGGCCGGCCTCCAGCTCACCCGCCGGCTGTTTGAAACCTGGCATGCCTACGCAGGCCATCAAGACCGCGCTCGGCTCGCGCTCGAGATGACGCCGATCCAGACCGAGCTGCGAGAGTTGCTCGAGCACGCCGCCAAGAAATCCAAACGCCACCGATTGTTCCGGCGGTTCGCGAACAACCTGCTGAAGCTCTGGCCCGCGCTCTGGACATTCATCACCGTCCCCGGCGTCACCCCGACCAACAACGCCGCCGAGCGCGCTCTCCGCGGACCGGTCATCCACCGCAAGCTCTCCCACGGCAACCAGTCCAAGGACGGCGAGCAGTTCACCGAACGATCCCTCTCCGCCTCAGTCACCTGCCGACTACAACACCGCATCCTCCTCGCCTACCTCCGCGACCTCCACACCACCCACCAAACCGGCGGCGCGCTCCCCGCCCTCCTCTGAACCACACCCCAAAACCAGAGGACTGAACGGCTACGTTTTTCGGCAGCCACTTCGCCGGGATCTCCTCCTCCGCCGGTATTTCAAAGGCGCAGGTATCAGGCGCCTCCACCGGCGCGAGCAGCATGAGGGGGCTGAGGCGCGAAGCCGCGCTTGATCCACGCCCGGTATGCCTCGTAGAAGGCAGGGAAACTACCAGCGACAATAAGCGCCGGACTCATGAACCTGCTCGGCTGTCGCGGTCGCGTATTCGTGAACGAGCATGCGCCGCAGCTCCCGCAGTCTTTGCAGGCGACGCGCCAGCTCGCCGGAGATGACGCCGGCGTCTCGCAGCGCGTCGAGGTCACGCCGCGCGTTGGTTTCATCCCTACGTCCGCGAAGCTCGGCGAGCTCCAAGCCGAAGGCGGCAAGCTCGGCGATGTAATTGTAGAGCTGATCGACGCCTCGCTCCACAGCCTTCACGCGATTGAGCTCGACCGGATCCTCCGAAGCGGAGGCTGCGCGAAAGGCATCCAGCTCGAAGTCGTCGCCGAACTCCGCCATCGCCGTGCGCAGCGCCAGCAGATGACGGCGCACGTCGCTCACCCGGTCGCGGATCTTGGCCTTCAACGCCCGCGCGCGCGTAGGATCGCTCGCCTCGAGCGGAGCGGGAACTGGATCGGGTGCCGTCATGCGGCGTGATCGTCGATCGTGGCGGACGAGGAGCGTTCGACGCTGCGCGCAAGACGCCGCCACCTAGCGGCACCCGCGCGCAAGGCAGACCAAAGCTCTCCCCGATCGACCAGCACACGCCCGTGGTCGATCACGTCGACCATGAGCACCGGCGAGCTCTGCGCCTCGTAGAGCCGCACCAGCTGCACCTCGCGACCGATACGCCGGGAAAGACGCTCCGCCAACTCAGCCAGCCGGCCCACGCCTGGGTCGTGCAAGACGACCAGGACGTCGACATCCGAGCGCTCACTATCGCTCCCGGTGGCTGTCGAGCCGAACAACACCGCGAGCCTGACGTTCGGCTCTGTACGCAGCGCCACGCGCAGCGCCCGCAACAGCTCCCAATGGCCACGCAGGTACGCCTCCTCCCGGAACGTGACCTGAAACCGGCGCGGGCTGACGCGCTCTCCCCGCACCAGACCCTCGGACGCCGCGCGACGCAGCGTCCGCTCCGGGATCGAAAGTTCGCTTGCAACTCGCCGCAGAGAATCCATGGCCTGACCGACTCTACACCGTATGGCCGATAAACCAGGTCCGTATGGCCGATAGCACTACGTGTCGGGCAATCATAATCCGCGTGTCGGGGGTGCGAGTCCCTCCTCCGGCATCGCGGAATCAGAACACCCCTCCGAAGCGGTGCGGGAGTTGCGTCGCCTGTGGATGAATTTGGCAGCAAGCTGCTGCCAAATTCAATCTATGGGCTCGTATCGAGCTTTTCGTCGTCGTAGAGCACGTTCGCCGCCTCGGCGATCCCGGCCAGCTCTGCGGCGAGCTCAGGCAGCTCGGGCAGCGCCGGTCTGAGCGCAGTGGGGGTCTCGTCGGTCATGGTGGTATCGCCGGTCGTGTACCGAGCGACCGCGACCGGAGTATCAAGGCCACGCAGAGCCCACTGAGTCACAGTCTTATTGCGCCCCGGGCACAGCACGAGACCGATCGTCGCTGCGTCGCCCTCCTGGCGCTCAAGTTCGTCGACGGCATTGAGGTAGAAGTTCATCTTGCCGGCGAACTCCGGCTTGAAATCCTCAATCTTCAGGTCGATGCGCGACCAGCCATGCTCGACGGCCGCACGCGCGTACCATGCGCGCACATCGGCGTCCGCAATCTTGTCGAGCAGCACCATGTGATGGCCCCACGGCAATTTGGCAGCAGGTTGCTGCAACATTTCGCTGGCGCTCTGCGCCGGCCACGCTCGCGCGAACTCGCGCATGTAGCGAAGGTTACGAGCTGACAACCCTCGCATATCGGGAAACTCACGTCGCAAGTCCGCGGCCAGCCGCTCGATCACCTTTGCGCCCCAGCCCTCGCGGTCCTCACGCGCGATGATGCCGGTGCCGATCTCCCAGTAGGCTGCGAGCACGGCTGCACTGACTGCCAACGCAGCCTGTGATCGTGCAGTCGCGACGGCGCGCTTGACCTCCTCGAGGAACCGCGGGTAGTCGGCCGGCAGGGTTTCGGCTCGGCGTGCGGGCACATTGCGTCTGGCCATTGGAACGATCGTATCCTCACGATCGGAGAAAGAGGCGACGACCGGAATCGAACCGGTGTTTCGTTCCGGTCGTTGGTCGGCTTCCTGATATCAGCGCCATGCGCCCGTAGAGGATCGGGCGAGTCCTGAAATGTCCGCCATACGTTCCGTACGACGCTGTAGCATCTTGACTCAAGAGGTTAACCGCGCACCCGATATCGAGGGGAGCCTCCGAATGCCAGCACCAGCGAGCATGGGCGGCATCTCACTCGGGCTGGGAGACCTCGATGCCAAGAGCCTGCGCAGCGTCCCCGAGGCGAGCGTCATAGCAGTACAGGCGCCCGAGGTCCTCGCCCAGGCTCACCGCGGTTGCCAGATGCAGGGCGTCGAGTGAGCGCAGCTCGGCTGGGTCCAACTCGGCGGCGGCGTCGAGGATCGGTTGATCCAGCGGGATCAGTGTGATGGCGGTGAGGGCAGTACGGGCGCGCTTGGCGGCCAGCTCGCCGTAGCGCCGGGCGGCGCGGCGTCCCTCCCCGGTCAGCAGCGTGCTGCTGAGGAGTTCTCTGCCGGCCAGCTCGCGGCGGAGGGCAGGGCTCTCGGGCTCGGAGCGCACGAGCTTGATGAACGCCGACGTGTCGAGGTAGTCGGGCAAACGCTCTACAGGCGCTCTGAGCGAAGCTCGTCCAGCACCTCGCTGGAGGGCGGGCCTTCAATCGGCGCGTGCAGTTCCTCGAGAACGTCAAGCAGATTGCCCTGCCCGCGCATGGCTCCCCGTTCGGCGACGAGCCGGTCTATGGCCGATGCGCGTCCGGGGGCGGGCGTGAGCTGTGCGACCTCCTGGCCCCGATCGGTGATCAGGAACGACTCCCCGTGTCGAGCCCGCTGGGCGTAGCGGCTGAGGTTTTGGCGCATCTCGCGGATACCTACAAGCTCCATGTGCGTCATTGTAGCGCTTCCGCTCCTTGCACGTCCGCCTGGACGTAGATCACGGCGTGGCCCATGTATGCCTTGACGTCGGAGAGCGCGAACCCCAAAAAGGCCCGGTGCAGGTCCGGCGAGCGCGCGATCGCTATGGCACTTCCATGAGCGACAAGCGTACGATGTGACGCATGGAGCAGATCGCGACTGCCAACGAGGAGGCGATCCGGGCGTGGGACGGGCCGCTGTTCGACGCGTTTATCCGTTTTCGCCATCTCATGACGACGGGGCTTGGCGCGCATGGCGAGGAGGCTCTGCGCCTCGTTCCGCCGCGCTCCGGCGAGCGGGTGCTCGACGTGGGCTGCGGCTTTGGTGACACGACACAACGGATAGCGGGACTCGTCGGAGGGACGGGGAAGGTTCTTGGCGTCGACGCCGCGCCGCGATTCATCGAGACCGCGAAGCAGGAGGCGGAATATGCGGGCGTCGACAATGTGCGTTTCGAGGTGGCCGACATCGAGAACGCGACCTTCGGCGAGCGCTTCGAGCTCGCGTTCTCACGGATGGGAACGATGTTCTTCGCCAATCCCGTCGCGGCGCTTCGCAACGTGCGCGAGGCTCTGCTCCCGGATGGCAGGTTCGTCATGGTCGTGTGGCGCGCGAAGGTCGAAAACGACTGGCTCTACCGTGCCCAGACCATCACGGAGCGGTTCGTCACCAAGCCCGAGGAGTACGACGAGCCGACCTGTGGCCCCGGGCCATTCTCGATGGCCAACGCCGACACCACGAGCGGGATCCTGCTGAGCGCCGGCTTCCACAACATCACGCTGCGGCGTTGTGACATACCGATCACCATCGGCTCTGATCTCGAGGAGGCGGTGGAGCTCGTCATGAGCATTGGACCCGCCGGAGAGATCCTGCGGCTGGCCGGCGAGCGGGCTGCGCACCTCCACCAGCCGGTTGCGGATGCGCTGCGCGAAGGCTTGGCCGAATGGGACGGGCCCGACGGCGTCACGGCTCCGGCATCGACGTGGATCGTCACGGCGAACGCGCCCGGCGGCGACTGAACCCGGTTTCTTTGGAGGCGGTTCAGCTCGGCCAGCGAACCGGGACCCGGTCGCAACGGTTCCGCAAGCGTCTCAGGCAGGCTTGGTGAGCAAAGCGGGCGGTCGCGCGGGTTGCTGGCGTATTCTCTCGGGTGGATCGTTTGATCGAGACCGATACAACAAACTGGGGAGGTCCATGTCCAGCCGCCGTGCAGTTCTGAGCGTCGTTGTCGGGCTACTGCTGCTGCCGGCAACGGCGAGCGCCGCGCCGGGCTGGGTGACACCGTTCAACTTCCCCGTTCCCCCGACGGACATCAGCATCGGCGGGATCCAGGGCCAGGACCAGATCCTCTACCAGAATGGCGGTTTCGCCACGGAGGCGTTCGTTCAGGTCGAGTCCATCTCCCCCATACAGACGACGTTGCATGTGGGCCTGCTGGCACCCGGGGGCAGCTACTCCGACCAGCTGACGATCCCTTCCAACGAAGAAGCGATTCCGGTGAGCGCACAGATCGCGGTCGCCCCGAACGGAGCGGCCGTCGCGACCTGGGCGGAGCTGACGGGTTCCAATCTCGAAACCTCACCGTATCGCTACCGCGCCGCCTACCGGCCCGCGGGCGCCAGCGCCTGGGAAGCACCGTTCACGATCGCCACTGACGGCGAACGCAACAAAGAAATCTCGGAGTACCTCACGCCCATGATCGGCCCCGATGGAACCGCGGCTGTCGGCGTCCAGCACATCGCCAGCGGAGAAAAAGGGACCGGGGAGGGTGAGCCGTTGTACCGCATCGACGTCACAGTCCACCGTCCCGGCGGAAGCTGGCAGGCGCCGACCCGTCTTACCAATGCCGGCGTGTCGGCTGAAAGTCTCGCGCTTGGACTGGACGGGCAGGGGAATATCACGGCGGCCTACGCACTGCGCTTCAGCGAAGGAGGGACCCCCAAAACAGAAGATGACAGGACCACGGCGATCGTTCGTCGCCTCCCTGCCTCGAGCAGCGTGTGGGGTCCCGAAGAAAACATCACTGGCTCCAACATCACGCACTCGGTCTACGCTCTGCACCTCGGCGAGAACGAAGCTGGTGATGCCGTCTTGAGCTACCAGTACGGCGAAGTGTCGAAAGAATTCAACGTTTGGGGGGTTACGCGCCAGGGCCCGAATGGCTCCTGGACCACGCCGACGCAGCTCGTCACGGGTAGCAGCGCTCCCGAGGACGCAGGCGTCGCGCCGAACGGCAACGCATACATCCTGTACTCCTTCCAGGGGGCCAGCAGCAGCGAAAGCTGTGAGGGTGTCCTGCGCGGTGCCGCCGGCGGCAGCTTCACCGCGGCGCGCTGTGTCTCGCCGACCAACGAGGGCACATTCTCGGGCTCGATGGCGTTCCTCGGCAACGACGCCTACTTCGCCTGGCGCGGCGAAGTGCCAGGGGCGAAACCGCCTGAAGACACGATCCAGGGCGCGCGCTGGGCCGATGCCGCCAGCCTGCCCGACGTGGCCAACAACCTCGACACGCCCAACCTCACCTACGGCTTCCCCACGCTCGTCAACGACTACCAGGGCAGCGTGGTCGCCTTTTACACCAACCCCGGCGGCCTGCTCCGCGCCGCCGCGTACGACGGCGGCCCGCCGATCTTGCTCGGCGCGGGCGTGCCAACGACCGCGACCGCCGGCCAGCCGGTCTCGTTCTCGGCATCGTTCTTCGACCTGTGGGCGGGGCTCGGCGCCGGCCAGCCGACGTGGAGCTTCGGCGATGGCAGCGCTGCGTTGGGCGGCGCCAATGTCATGCACCCGTTTACCGCCCCCGGGGTCTACACAATCACCTTGAGTGCGGCCGATGCGATCGGCAACACGACGAGCGGCGCTTACACGATCACCGTCACAGCCGCGAAAGCCGGGCCCCCGCCGCCTCCCCTCGCCGGCCCGCGCGTCACGATCTCCCAGCCGCCTTGCAAGCACAAGCTGTCGAAGCAGGCCTGCAAGCGATACCTCGCCTCCACCAAGGCGTGGCGGACTTTGAGCGGCACAGTCACAGCGCCCGCCGGTCTCGCGAGCGTCCAGGTCGCCGTCTATCGCACGAAGGGAAAGCTGATCGAAGGTCTGCTCGGCAAACGCTTCCGCAAGACCACGAGCGCCAACGCCAGCAAGACGTTCACCGCGGCGAACGTGAGCGGCGCAAGCTGGTCACTGCACCTGCCCAAGCTCAAGCCGGGCCGCTACACAATCCTGGTCCGAGCCACGGACAAAGCAGGACAAGCCTCAGCGACCGTCACCAAGGCTTTGCAGCTGAAATAGGTTCTGGGCCTGGCGCTCGCGACGGTTCGTATGCCGCCGATCAAACCGCGCACACAGCAGTCGGACTTCCTGCTACCTTCATGTACATGACCACAGTGGGCGTGGCGGAGCTGCGGCAGAACCTGAGCAAGTATCTGCGTCTCGTCGGTCGCGGCGAGCGACTTGTCGTGACGGACCGCAATAAGCCGGTCGCAGAGCTGGGGCCACCGCCCAGTGCCGGCCAGGCGCTCGACCGGCTGATCGCTGAAGGGCGCGTTGCGCGCCCGCCGCGCACCGGCCTACCCGAGCCGCTGCAGCTCGCCGGCGACCCGCTGGCGCTGAGCCGCGCGCTCGATGAGATACGCGGCGAGCGCTGAGCGTGGCGCTGTTCTATCTCGATGCCTCAGCCCTTGTCAAGCTGGTGCGCACCGAGCCAGAGACCGGTGTGCTTCGCGCGTTCCTCGCGGATGCCGACCTGCTCTCGAGTGAGCTGGCACTTACCGAGGTGCCCCGCGCGATACGTCGCGCAGCCGCCCACGATCCCGCGCTTGCGCCTGAGCTGCTCATGACTCGAGCCGGGGACCTCCTCGATGCGGTCGCTCTTCTACCAGTCGATCGTGCGCTTCTCGCTGCCGCCGGAGCGCTCGAGGAGCCCGCCCTGCGCGCCTTGGACGCGATCCACCTCGCCGCTGCGATCGACCTCTCGCCGATCGACGCGTTCGTCAGCTACGACGAACGCCAGAGCGCAGCCGCCCGTCTGTCCGGCCTGCGCACCGTCGCCCCTGGACCCTGACCCGGACGTGTCCGCAGAACAGCCCTCGATAGGTCCTGCCCGTGTGGCGGCCTGGATGCACCGCCGCACGCGCCTGCGGGCGCGACTCACGTTGCTGATCGCTCCCGTCGCGACCGGCGCGATCCTCGCGTTGTCCGCCCCGACCTCACAGGCAAACGCCTCGACCGGCCGCCCACAGCCCCCTCTGCCTGCCGCCTCCGACGCAGATGCCACCGCCGGAGAGTCCCAGCTCCCGGTCACCGTGACGGTCGACCCGTTCGATCCGGGCCCGCCGGTCCCCCAGCGGTTTCTTGGACTCTCCTTCGAGGCGGCGGCACTCGGCCAGATCTCGCAATACGCTTACCGCGGCGACCTGGTGAGCCTGCTGCGCTCGTTGGGACCCGGCGTGTTGCGCTTCGGCGGCATCACCGCGGATGAGAACGTCGCCTGGACGGACGCTGCCACCCCGCTGCCATCGTGGGCGTCGAGCGCGATCGACGCCGCTGAGTTTCACGCTCTCGGCGTGCTCGCCCGTCGCAGCGGATGGCAGGTCCTGCTGACCGTCGGGATGGCCCACTACGAACCGGCGGCCGCCGCACGCGAGGTCGCGGCCGCCAACAGCGCGCTCGGGCCCTACCTGGCCGCGGTCGAGATCGGCAACGAGCCGGATTCATACGGCAGCCACGGCTTCCGGGAGCTGCCGTGGATCGCCCAGGGCTACGAGGAAGAGGTCGCCAGCTACCGCGAAGCGATCGAAGCGCTCACTCCCGGCGTGCCCATCGCCGGGCCGGACGTCTCCGGCTCGGGCACGTTCGGCGAATGGGGCGAAGAGGAGGCGCTCTCGCAGGTGCCCGCCCTGCTGACCGGCCACCACTATCCGCTCGGATGCGCCCAGACACCGCCACCCTCGATCGAAGCGCTGCTGAGCTCCGCGACACGCGGACGCGAGGCCCGCTCGCTGGCGACCTACATGGCGGTGTCCCACGCGCACGACCTACCGCTGAGGATCGACGAGTCCAACTCCGTCTCCTGCGGGGGAGTGGCGGGGATCAGCAACACGTTTGCCTCGGCGCTGTGGGCGGCCGGCTACATCACGCAGACGATGACCGCCGGGACGGCGGGCATCAACCTCGAGGGCAACCCCTCGGCCTGCAGCGGATACACGCCCTTGTGCGCGCCCAACCCGGCGGCTTTGGCGGGCGGGCGGCTGCGCGCCCAGCCGGAGTGGTACGCGCTGTTGTTGACGAGATCGCTCGTCGGCGAGCGTCCACTGCCCACGACGATCGCCGCCAAAGGCTCACCCGACCTTGTCGCGGCGTCATTCTCGGCGCCGGACCACTCCATGAAGGTGTTGCTCGTCGATGATGAACCTGAAGGCAGCAGCCCTCTCTCGCTGCGTCTGGATGTGGGGGCCGGCCTCGGTGCGGCGCGCATTCTGCGTCTAACCGCACCCTCGCAGAGCGCTACCGAAGGCGTGCTGCTCGGCGGCGTCGCAGCCTCCCCGGGCGGCTCCTGGCAGGCTCCCGCGCAGACGGAAAGCGCTGCCCCGTACGCAGGAGTTCTCGCGCTCGCGCTCGCGCCTGGCAGCGCCGTCCTGCTGAACATGAGCCGGCTGGGCCCGCGCCCGGTCCGCTGACGCCCGCTCGCGTCCGAGGCGGCCAAGAGCTCCAAGACGGCTTGCTCGATCCGCCCGCGTCTGACCCCCGGCTCAGATGCGTAGCTCCGCCCACACCACCTTGCCCTCGCCCGTACGCTCGACACCCCAGCGGGTTGCGATCGCGTCGATCACCGCGAGCCCGTGTCCCGGCCGCGGTGTCAACCCCTCCTCGCATGCCCCCGCAGGCAGCGGAGCGGCGTCGTGGACGGCCAGCTGCAGGGCTGAGCGCTCGACCCGGACGGCCACTGAGAACGTCGAGGCGGCATGGCGTACGGCGTTGCTGGCAAGCTCGCTCAGCACGAGCGCGGCATCGTTCACAAGCGTCTCGCTGTGACCCCACCGCAGCAGGGCGGCGACGAGCAGACGCCGTGCTTCGCCGGGAGCGTGGGGCTCGGCCGCGAACTCGGCTGCCAGATCGATCTCCGGGGGTCGCTCGAGCTCGCCGCTGCCGCCGTTGAGCACGCACGAATGCAGGTGGCAGACCTCGTGCAGGGCCTCGGCGTGCTCGGATCTGGAGACGCACGCGACCGGGTAGGAGCAGAAGAGGGAGAACTGCAACTTGCGGCCCAGCTCGTTCCACAGCCTCTCCAGCTCGATTGCCGCGAGGACATCCCCGGCATCCCACAGCAGCGCCACCATCTCGCCATACGCGCGCACCGAACGCCCGGACTCCCGTGCCGTGCATAAGAGTCCGCCCACGAGCTCGCGGAAAGCCTCGCGATCGATCTGCCCGTCGAGCATGAACGCGGCCATCGTCTCGGCGGCGTCGAGCGCGACGAACCTCCCCGAGGCGGTCACCTGCTCGATATGATGCCGCCTGCCTCGAGCTCGGCCGCAAACGCGCGGCGGTGAGCGTCGGTGGCGATCACGATCGCCACATCCTCCACGCGGGCGGCGCCCGCAAGGTACGGAGCGACGGACTCCACGAGCTCGCGATCGTGCTCGTAGAACTGAACGACGTGATCGCCGCTCCCGATCGCGATGTCGTGTGTCTCGACCACAGCCACTCGCTACCTCCGCACAGGAATCTGGCGAGCAAGTGTAGGAGGTCTCGCGGTCCGCAAAGCCTCGTGCCGGGGAAACGAGGCGCGTCGCATCCTGGATCGCGGCCCCCCGGTTTGGATAGGTCGACCGCTTACGACTGTTACAGCGAGTGAGAAACACCCGCGCGACGGCGTTTCGCACAAAAGCTCGCAAGATGCGAGAACGCCCCACCGCGACCGCGGCCCGCCGACGACTGTCGGCTAGTCTCTTCGCGAGCTCACCTCTAGGGAGACAGGAAGTCGACCCGGCAGCGACAAGGCCGAGGCACCCGGAGGATCCCCTGGCTACCACCCGGGGTTGGGAGACCCTCCGGGATGCCCCTATAGCAGCCGTCTGCCAAGGCGACTCTAGTGCAGGGGTCCTCGCCGTGGCAAATTCTCCCCCGCTATTTGCGACGGATATCAGTGGCCGGAACGAATCCGGTGTTCTCATTCGGGGTCTGGTCCGAGGGCCCATGAGCCGCCTCGGTGGCGGCAGCTTCGAGCTCCGTCGCAAGCTGTACGAGACCGACGTTCAGCGCACGCGTGATCCGCATGACCGTCATCCAGCCTGGGTTGTTCAGAGCACGTTCGATCCTCGAGAGGGCCGAAACCGTGATGCCGGCCCCGGATGCCAGATCTTCCTGGGTCATCTCGTGCTCCTCGCGGAGACGTTTCAGCAGCGCCCCAAGGGCCGGATCCGGCTGCTCGCCCACAATGGAAACATGCCGTAGTCCTAGGGTCACAGTCCAGGGCGTAAAGTCCTAGGACTGAAAGCCTTGTAAGCTTTCGATCGCCAAGCCATCCCCACAGATGGTCCTGGTGCACACAGGCGAGGCGCCAGCCCCTTAGCGCGCTCCGCCTGCCGCGCTGGGGGTCCCCGGGAACGGTTCTTCGGGGACCTCCAGTGCACACCTGTGCGCCGTGGCACCGAGATCGAGCCCGTCGGCCGCCGGGATAGGTCCATAGGATCGCGATCATGCCCTCCCCGGTCACGGCGTCGCTCGCGAGCGACGCCCCCAAGCTCGGGCTCGTCCTGACAGGCGGCACGATCGGCTCGGTTCTCGCCGGCACCCCCGCTGGTCTCCTCGCCGGCCTTGCGGAGGATCGCGGCCGGGACGCACCGGAGCTGGCGCTGCTGGCCATGACCAAACACAACCTCGCAAGCGCCGAGATCCGGGTCCTGCGGCCGCTGGACGTGCTGTCGGAGAACCTTGCTCCCGCCGACTGGGTACGGATCGCGCAAGCCGTGCGTCACCTCATGGAAAGCGACCGCGTGGGCGGCGTCCTGATACTCCACGGGACCGACACCATGGCCTACACGGCCGCTGCGCTTTCGTTTCTGCTCGCCGACGTGCGCATCCCGATCGTCCTCACCGGATCCAATCTGCCCGCCGAGGATCCGCGCTCGGATGCCGCCAAGAACCTCAACGACGCGCTGGTGGCCGTGAGGGCGCTCCGTTCCGGCACCCACATCGTGTTCGCCGGCGCGCGCAACTCGCCTGGCTGGGTTCACATCGGTACGCGTGCGCGCAAGGCCCGCGCCTCCGGGCGCGCGTTCGTCTCGGTCAACCGCCAGCCTGCCGGCAAGGTCATCGACGGTTCCTACCTGCCGATTCACCCGCTCGAGCAGAGCCGCCAACCCTCACGGCCGCTCGCGGTCGATGACCGCGTGCTCGCCTTGCGCCTCTACCCCGGCCTTGACCTTGGCGCCATCTCGAGCATGATCGACACCGGCGCGTTCGCCGGGGTCGTGCTCGAGCTGTATGCCTCGGCGACCGCGCCGGGGGGCAACGCCCGCCATTCCGCGCCGGAGTTCGTGCGCTTCTGCCGCGAGCGCGGTCTCGCCGTCATCTCGGCGGTGCCCGCCGCCGCGGCGGGGTTCGCCTATCCGTACGCGAGCACGATCGCATTGCAGCGGGCCGGTGCGGTGTTCGTGCGCGACATGCTCCCGGAGACCGCGCTGGTGAAGCTGATGTGGGCGCTCGCCCAGAGCGCCGGCGATGAGGACGTCGAGAGGCTGATGCTGGACCCGATCGCCGAGGAGCTGCGTTCCTGACGACACCCACGGGGCCGCTCCGAGCGAGCGCGTGCGAGCGAGCTTGCCCTCAGTCCTGCATTCCCAGCGCGCGGCGGACCGAATCGCGCAGGAGCAGGCGATATACCAGGTCGGTGGCCGCCACGACGGTGATCACCAGGGCACCCGGGCGGCTGAGCAGAAAGCTGGGACGCTGCATGTCGAGGGCATCGGCAGCCGTGTGAGGTCGACTTGAATGGTGACTTGCCCGCGTGTGCCAAGCACGCTCCCGGGGCTCGCGCCCGTCATACTCGGGCGTCGATGCGTGCGCTCGTGCAGAGGGTCAGCCGCGCTGCCGTGCGGGTGGACGATCGGGTCATCGCGACGATCGGACCGGGACTGCTCGTGCTGCTGGGCGTATGCGTCGACGACGTCCCCGACGCGGCCGACCGCCTGGCGGAAAAGGTGCGCGCGCTGCGCATCTTCCCGGACGCTCGGGGACAGATGAACGAGGCGCTCGGAGAGCGCGAGATCCTGTGCGTCAGCCAGTTCACGCTCTACGGCGAGACCCGGCGGGGCAACCGGCCGAGCTTCATGGCCGCCGCCCGCTCCGAGCAGGCGAAGCCGCTGTACGAGCGCTTCTGCACGCGGTCAGGCGCACTGGGCGGCGTCTTCGGCGCGCACATGCAGGTCGAGCTCGTCAACGATGGACCCGTGACGCTGCTGCTCGAGGCCTGATCGGCCGCCAGCGGCGCTTCCGGCCGACCGAGCGGAGATGATCGGATCGATGGAGCACTCATCGGCGCCCGCGCGCAACGATCGGCTGCTGCCGTGGATCGCAGCCGAGCGCGCCGTGCGCGCGCTCGTGCTGGTGGCCGTCGGACTCGCGCTCGTCACCCATCCGCACGCCAACTGGGCGAGCGACGTCTCCCATCTGGCCGAACGGCTCGGACTGGACCCGAGGGAAAGCGCGATCAAGAAGATCATCGAAAAAGTGGGCAGGATCCACGCCCACCAGGATCTCGTTTTCGGCGTGGCCGCGCTCGCATACGGCGCTCTGGAGGCCGCGGAGTCCTACGGCCTGTGGACGCGACGCCGCTGGGGGGAGTGGTTGACGGTCGTGGCCACCTCCCTGCTGTTCATCCCGGAGATCTGGGAGCTGACCAAAAGCGCAACCCCGCTCAAGCTGGGCGCGCTGCTCGTCAACATCGCCGTCGTCGCCTACCTGCTGTGGCGGCTGCGCCGCTCCTAGCTCCTCCTGCCCGACGAGCGCCGGCGCAGCCTCAGCTGTATCCGAGATCGTGCGGCTCGGCCAGCCGCAGGCCGCCGTGCTGGATCTCGGGCCCGGCCGCGCGCAGGGCCGGCACGAGCTCGCTGGTCACAAGGCCCGTCTCTGCGGTCATCTCATCGACGATCGCAAACCAGCGTGCCATGTTGGCGGGCGTGTCGAGCACGACCGTGAGCGCCGGCACGTGCCGGGCGATGGACCAGAAGCGTTCTCCGTGCGGTCGATGCTCGCCGTGGTATCCCCACTGGCCGCGCAGCGCCGTCGCGCCCGCGGCGCCCTCGCGGCGAAGGCGGCGTATGAGCGCGCTGTAGAGGGGCTGGTGACCGTAGCGGGTCTGCTCGCCGGCGTAGACGACCAGCTTCTGCCAGTAGGACAGACCGGCCGGATCGACGGGGGGTGGCTCCTGCGGATCGGCCATGAACAGACCGTCGCGCTTGCACACTCGCACCCGCTCGAGCGTCATCGAGGGACGGCTCAGCATCGAGCAGAGCTCCGGCAGCGCACGGGCGACGCTCCGTCGATCGCCGACGCTGAGGATCACCAGCGGAACCTGCTCGTTGGCCGCGAGGAAGCGCCCGCGCCGGCGGACGCCGTGCACGGTGCCGTCGAGCCCGAGCAGCACCGTCGCTCCGTCGAGGCCGTGACCGTGGAGGCAGTCGACCACCGCCAGATGGGCCGGACACCCGGCGGCGCGCTCCTGGCGCCCCACATAGACCGTGAGCTTGACCCCGTCCGGTCCGCCCGCGGCGGCTTCGTGGATGTCCGGCCCGTCGAGCATTCGCACGCGCTCGAGCGTGATGACGCCATGGCGGCTGACCTCCCGGACCTCGGCGAGCACCGACTCGATGCACGGCCGCGTGTCGACGGCCAGGGCGAGGATCGGGAGGTCTTCGGAGAGGCTCAGCAGCCGCTCGCTCGCCAGTCGGTGCTTGATCCCGAAGCCCTCGATCCCGCGCAGCAGCGCGCTCGTGCGCACCCCGTGGCGCTCGTAGATGTCGATCAGGGCATCGGCCAGCAGCCTTCCGTCACTGCGGTCGCGCTCCCCGATGTAGGCGGTGAGCTTCAGCCCGTCCTCGCTCATCAGCCGGCCCCGATGACCCGGCCGAGCGCGGCCGCGGCGACGCCGAGCACGAGGCTCAAGGCGATGTTCGCCGCGAGCAGCCCGCGCCGGCCGTCCTCGGCCAGGCGATGGGACTCGAACAGCCACGTCGAGAACGTCGTGTAGGAGCCGATCACCGCGGTGCCGGCCAGAAGATAGGCGCTCCCGCGCAGCGCGAGTCCGACGAGCAGGCCCAGCACGACGCTGCCGCTGAGGTTGACCAGCAGTGTGCCCAGGGGAAACTGCGCGCCGGTCTGGGCCGACACGACGGAGTCGACGAGGAAGCGGGCGAGCGCCCCGAGACCCCCGAGCACGCCGACGCCGAGCCACAGCAGGAGGAAGCTCACGCCGTTAGCCTCGTACGGCGAACCAGCTTGGTGGCGAGGAAGACCGCGGACAGACCGCAGCAGACGCTCGTCGCGGCGTAGCCGACCGACAGACCCCAATGGTCGGCCTCGAGCATCTTCAGCAGCTCGACGGTCATCGTGGAGAACGTCGTCAACGCGCCGCACATGCCTGTGCCGAGGAACGCGCGAGGATACATCGACGGCGGCAGGCGCTCCTCCAGGCGCGTGATGAAATAACCCAGCAGCAGGGCTCCGAGGATGTTGACCGTGAACGTCGCCCACGGCCACTGGTCGGGACCCGCGAGCAGGCTCTGCGCGAGCGCGGCCCGGACGATCGCGCCGATGAAGCCGCCCGCGAAGATCGCCATCAGCTCCTGCCGGTCGAGGTGTGGAGCGGGCCGCATCGCTGCGCCGGTCAGGATAGCGAGCCGTGCCGGCTCAGCACCGACCCCAACGCCCACCGCCACCCCCGCCCCGGTCGAGCTTGGAGAGGGTCAGCCGACGTGATAGACCCCGCCGCATGGGAGCGTCGGAGAACCCTCGGTTCAAGCCCCGCCGGACGGCAGTCAGACGCGTCGGGATCGCACTCGCGGGAGTGGCGCTGGCCGGCCTGGTCGTGTTCGCGCTTTCGCGCCTTGAACTCTCTCGAGCCGGCCATGCCCTGATCACGGCCACCCCCGGATGGATCGTGCTGGCGTTCCTGCTGATGGGCTCCTCGCTGGTGCTGCGTTCGATCTCCTGGCATCAGACCCTTCGCGCCGCCCTGCCCGCCACGCCGATCGCGTGGACGCCGGTCGTGCGCGCGCTGATGATCGGCGTGATGGCCTCCGCCGTCTTGCCGGGAAGGATCGGTGAGCCCTCCCGCGTGCTCGTGCTCACACGCGGGCTCGACGGACCGAACCGCCGGCTGCTGCCGGTGGTCGCCGGAACGGTGTTCTCCCAGACGCTGATCAACCTGATCGCGCTCGCGATTCTCGCGGGGGTGACGTTCACGAGCGTGCCGCTGCTTCACGGTCACCTCACGGGCATCGTGGCCGCGATCGCGCTTCCTGCGGCTGTATGCGTGCTCGTCATCCTCGGACCGCGCCTGCTGGCCCTCGGGCGGCGCTCGCGCTCGGCGCGGGTGGCGCGGGCCGCGCAGGCCATCGGACGGATGCTGATGCTGGCCAGGCGGGGGCTGATCGTGTTCGCACGTCCCCGCTTCGGCGTGGGCGCGATCGCGGGCCAGATGCTGGCGTGGGCCCTGCAGTGGCTCGCCTGCTACATGGTCATCCTCGCCCTCGGCCTGCAATCCCACGCCGGCCTCGTCGCCGCGGCCGCGATCCTGCTGGCCGTCAACCTCAGCGCGATACTCCCCGCGACCCCGTCGAACGTCGGCGTCTTCCAGGCCGCCTGCCTGGTGGTGCTCGCGGCCTACGGGGTCGGAGCGGGAACCGGGCTCGCATACGGGATCATCCTGCAGGCCGTCGAGGTGATCACCGCCCTCGTACTTGGTATCCCGGCGCTGCTGGGCGAGGGCCTGAGCTGGCAGGACATCCGCGCCGGTGCACGCTCCGTCGAGGAGTCAGCCGGCGAGAGCGCGCAGTGACTGGCGCAGCGAATGCGTGGTCTGGAGCACCGCGGTCGGCTCATAGCCGCAGTGGGCCATGCAGTTCTCACATCGCGGGTCCCTGCCGCGGCCGTACTTGCTCCAGTCGGTCGTCTCGAGCAGCTCTTTGTAGGTCTCGGTGTAGCCGTCGGCCATCAGGTAGCAGGGGCGCTGCCAGCCGAACAGGGAGTAGCTGGGTATCCCCCATGCGGTGCAGTCGAATTCGGCCTTGCCCTCAAGGAAGTCCAGGAACAGGGGGCTGTGGTTCAGCCGCCACTTCCTGCGCCGCCCTTCGCCGAATGCCTCCTTGAAGAGCTTCCGCGTCTCGGTGACGCCGAGGAAGTGTTCCTGGTCCGGCGCTTTCTCGTAGGCATAGGCCGGGGAGATCATCATCTCGTCCACTTCGAGGTCGTCGTTGAGGAAGTCCAGCACCTCGCGCACGGTCTTGGGCGAGTCCTGCGTGAAGAACGTTGTGTTCGTCGTGACGCGAAAGCCCGCGGCCTTGGCGGCCTTGATCGCCGAGACGGCCTTCTCGAAGACCCCCTCGCGCTCGACCGATGCATCGTGGCGCTCCTGCAGCCCGTCGATGTGCACGGCCCAGGAGAAATAGGGGCTCGGCTTGAAGTTCTCGAGCTTCTTCTCCAGCAGCAATGCGTTCGTGCACAGGTAGACGAACTTCTTGCGCTTGATCAGCTCCGCCGCGATCACGTGGATCTCCGGATGGATCAGCGGCTCGCCACCGGCGATCGAGACCATCGGCGCACCGCTCTCCTCGATCGCCCCGATCGCCTGCTCGACTGGCATCCGCCGGCGCAGCTCGTGCTCGGGGTGCTGGATCTTGCCGCAGCCCGAGCACGCCAGATTGCACTGGAACAGTGGCTCGAGCTCGACGATCAGTGGGAACTTCTCGCGTTTGGCCAGCCGCTGGCGCATCAGGTACCACCCCATGCGCGTGCTCTGCCTGACTCGAACCGCCATGAGGCCTACCTTAGTCCCCGGGCGACCAGTCGTGAAGGGCGCCCGCCACGCGGCGCAGCGCCCGGGCCGCCCGCACCGCGCCGGCCGCCGCGCGCGGGCGCAGCAGCTCGTGCTCGGGACTGTCGAGCACGACCCTCACGACGCCGAACGGCCGCCCGGCCGCGCCGGCGGCGAGCCACACCGACTCCATGTCCACGGCGATCGCCCCGCCCGCGTGCAGCTGTGCGCGCCGCTCCCCGAGCGACAGACGCGACACGCAGACCACGCTGCCCGTGCGCACCTTCAACCCCAGCCCGGTCAGACGGCCCACGAGCTCGGCGCTCAGGTCGCAGCTGACGCGCTCCTCGCCATGGCCTTCATCGGCGGCCGCGTACACGTCCTCGGCCACGATCACTTCGCCGGGCAGCGACCCCGCGTCCAGCCCGCCGCAGAAGCCGAGCACGAGCATCGCCCGGCCGGCGTTCGCCGCCAGATCACCCGAGGCGGCCTTGGCGCGCTCGGGACCCATGCCCGTCTTGCGCACGAGCGCGCCCCGGACCGCGGAGGAGATCAGCACGGCCTCGATGCGCAGCGGAGCCGCGACGAGCAGATCGCTCATGGCTGGTGGGCGGGCTGCGGATGGACGCCCTGCCGATGGGCGCCCTGCGGATGGTTGGACTCCAGGTGGGTGGGCTCCAACACCTCGCGCGCGGCGGCGTGCCCGCTCAGGACCGCCCCCTCGAGCGTCGCCGGCCAGCCTGTGTCCGTCCAGGCCCCGGCCAGCACGAGCCCCGGCAGCGCGGTCCGCGGGCCGGGACGAAGCGCCGCCACCCCGGGGGCCGCGCGGAACGTGGCGGCGTGCTCGCGCGTGACCAGGAAGCTTTCGACCTTCGCCGCCCGCGCGCGCGGCAGCAGCTCCTCCAGGGCGGGCAGATAACGCTCGCGCAGCGCATCGACGCTCATCTGCATCTCCGGTTCGGCGCCCGACAGGGACACCGCCAGATATTGACAGCCGGCGGGCGCGCCGGCTGCGGCGGTGCGGTCGAAGAGATACTGCACCGGGGTGCCGACACCGGCCGCGAACGCATGCGAGCAGACCATGCGGTCATAGACCACGTGCAGGTTCACGATCGGCGAGCTCCCCAGCGCCCGCAGCCTGGCGCAGGCATCGTCTCCGAGCAGCCCCTCCAGCAGCGTCGCGGCGCGGGTGTGCGGCACGGCGAGGATCGTCGCCTCCGCGCTCAGGCGCTCATCGCGAGCGTGCACCGCGACGCCGCTCGCCGTGCGCTCCAGGCGCTCCGCCCGCCAGCCGAGCCGGACCTCGACGCCCGCCTGACGCAGCGCCCGCTCGGCGGGAGCGCCGACGATCTCCCCGAGGGTGGCCGAGTGAAAGCCGACGTCGCCCGCGCCGGGCGCCGAGAGCAACCCCTTCTCGAACACGAACGCCCCGAGCGCCAGGGACGCCTGTGCGGCGGGTAGGTTCAGCGTGGGCAGGGCGATCAGGTCCCACAGCGCGGCCACGGCCTCCGGGCCCTGACCGTGGCGGGCGAGCCACTCGCCGAAGGTCTGTCCGTCGAGCGCGAGCTCGCGCCGACCGCGGCGCGAGCGCTGAAGGAGCATCAGGCCGAGCGCGGCGCGGGCCGCCCCGAATCGTTGGGGCGCCGTCAGGCGGGCGTAGCGCGCGAGCGCGCCCGCGAGGTGCAGCGGCGCGGGCAGCGAGCCTCGGCGCAGCAGCACCGGCTCGGCGCCCGGGCTGAGCACCGGGATCTCGAGGCGCGGCTGGACTGTGACGAGGTGCTCGCTGCCCAGGCGGGCAAGCAGCGCGCGGTAGGCGCTGCAGCAGCGCAGGAAGACGTGCTGGCCGTTGTCCATCTGCAGGCCGTCGCGCTCGAAGGAGTAGGCGGCGCCCCCGAGCCGGCGCCTGACCTCGACCAGGGTCACGCTCGCGCCCGCCGCCGCGCAGTCGAGCGCGGCGGCGATGCCGGACAGACCGCCGCCGACCACGAGGACCCGACGATCGCCGCTCAAGCGCCCACTCCGAGCATGCCGCGCGCGGCGACCCATGCCTTCTCGTGGGCCGGCAGCGACATCCGCCGGCGCACGGCCTGCTCGGGGTGCGCCTCGATGCGCTCGAGCAGCCTGCGATAGATGCCGGCCATCGCCAGCACGCAGGCGGCGCTGCGCCGGTCGAGCAGCGGCGCGAGCGCGAGCCCGCGCTCGAACCATCGGCGGGCGCGCTCCGCCTCGAAGCGCACGAGCGCGGAGACCGGCTGGAGCTCGTCGATCTCGAAGGGCCCCCGGGTCGCCCCGCCGCCGTGCGCGAGCACGGCGAGCACCTCGGGGGCGCTCCCCTGGACGCCGCCCGAGATCAGCCCGAAGCGCCGGAGGTCCTCCCCCGGCAGGTACACGCGACCGTTCTCGGCATCCTCGCGCAGGTCGCGCAGGATGTTGGTCAGCTGCAGCGCCACGCCGAGGTCCTCGGCGAGCGCTTCGGCATGGGCGTGCCCGACACGGACGTCCTCGCGCAGGCCGAAGATAGCCAGGCACACGCGGCCGATCGTGCCGGCGACGCGGCGGCAATACAGAGCGAGCTCGTCGAAGTCCTCGTAGGCGACGCCCTCGACGTCCATGCGCACGCCCTCGATCAGCTCCCCCAGCGCCCGCGCGGGGATCGAGAAGCGCGCGTACGCGTCGGCGAGTGCCGTCATCACGGGGTCCTCGCCACCGGCGTCCGAGCAGCCGTCGGACTCCAGCAGGGCGAGCGCGCGCGCCTCGCCGTCCAGGCGCAGCAGCTTCTGCTCGCGTGCGAGCGTGCCGTCGCCGATGTCGTCGACGCGGCGGGCGAACGCGTATGCGGCGGACATGGCCCGGCGGCGCTCGCGCGGCAGCAGGCGGATCCCGTAGAAGAAGTTGGCGGCCTGCCGGCGCGTCACCGATTCGCAGTGGGCGTAGGCGTCGGCGATGCCGTCGGCGTCGCTCACGAGCTTCTGCCCGGGACTCGGGTGAGCGTCTGGGCGAGCGCTCGCAGACGCTGACGGCGCGTGGCGCGTGGCGGCCCGGCGAGCACGTCGTAGCCTGCGCGCTCGATCGCCTCGAGCGTCGCGTATCCACCGGCCACGAACGCGGCGACGGACAGACGGGCGCGCCCGTGCAGCTCGCCGACCAGCGGCGAGCCCGCGGCGAGCAGCCCGCGCGCGCGGGCGACCTCGAAGGCGAGCACCTCGCGCAGCGCCCCCGAGGAGTGCTCGCCAGCCAGATCGGCGCGTGGGCAGCCGAAGCGCTCGAGATCCTCGGCCGGCAGGTACACGCGTCCGCGGGCGAGATCCTCGGCCACGTCCTGGCAATGCTCGGCGAGCTGCAGGGCCGTGCAGATCGAGTCCGACAGCACCACCCGCGCGGGCGTGACCAGACCGAGCACCGCGAGCACGAGCTCGCCGACGGGGTCGGCGGACAGCGCGCAGTAGCCGCGCAGCTGCGCCCACGTCTCATACCGTCTGACGCACTGGTCGACCCTGTTGGCCTCGATCAGGCGCGCGAACGGCCCGCGCGGCAGCGCTCGCTCGCGCAGAGTCGGCTGCAGGGCCACGAGCAGCGGATGCTCGGCCCGACCCTGAAACGCGCGGTCGAGCTCCTGCTCGAGCCAGTCCAGCGCCACCAGACGGTCACCGGCGGCGCTGTCGCCCAGCTCGTCGGCGAGCCGCGCAAAGCCGTAGATGGCGAGCAGGTCCGAACGCACGCGGCGGGGGAGCGCCCGGCTGGCAACCGGGAAGTTCTCGCTCTGCGCCCGTGCCATCACCGCTGCGGGGGCGGGGGCGCCGAGCGGCGCGTCGGCTGTGAGCATCACCCCCGCCGCCCGGGCGCACCGGCGCCGGATGCCTCCAGACCATCCTCGAGGCCGTCGGCGAGGCAGCGTCCGAGGGCCATGATCGGGAACGTGAGCCGGTAGAGGTGGTAGTTGATGTAGTAGTCGGAGGGAAAACCGGTGCCCGTGTACTGCGGCTCGTCCCAGGTGCCGTCCGCGCGCTGGGTCGCCACGAGCCAGTTGACGCCGCACCTCAGCGCCCGCGAGCGCTCCCCGGCGGCCTGCAGGGCGAGCAGCGCCCAGGCCGTCTGGGAGGCGGTGCTCGCGCCGCGCCCGATCCACTCGGGATCGTCGTAGGAGCGCGGGTCCTCACCCCAGCCGCCATCGTCGTTCTGGTGTGCCTCCAGCCAGCGCACGGCGCGCCGGATGCACGGCTGCGAGGAGTCCACGCCGGCGGCGATCAGGCCCGGGATCGCGGCCCCCGTCCCGTAGACGTGATTTATGCCCCAGCGGCCGAACCACGACCCGTCGGCCTCCTGGCGATCGATCAGCCACTGGACCCCACGCCGCACAGCGGGGGTGTCGGCGAGGCCGAGCAGGGCGAGCATCTCGACGGCGTGGGCGGTGACGTCGGCGCTCGGCTCGTCGATCACCTCGCCGAAGTCCAGGAACGGCAGCGCACGCACCAGTGCGCGCGTGTTGTCGACGTCGAACGCGCCCCACCCGCCGCCGGAGCTCTGCATCCCCTGCACCCAGCGCACCGCCCGTGCGATCGCCCCGGCAGCCGGCTCGGTGGCGGCGAGCCGGCGCAGGGCGATGACGACCTCGGCGGTGTCGTCGACGTCCGGGTAGTTGACGTTGGCGAACTCGAAGGCCCAGCCGCCGGGTGACAGGCCGGGGCGCTTGACCGACCAGTCGCCCAGCCTCCTGACCTCCTCGCCGAGCAGCCATTGGACGCCGCGAGCGATCGCCGGATGATCGTCGGGCACGCCGGCGTCGCCGAGGGCGATCAGCGAAAGCGCCGTGTCCCACACCGGCGACTGGCAGGCTTCCAGGCGACGGCTGGCCCCGGCCGGCGCCCCCACCCCACGGGAGTCGTCGAAGTCCTCGACCATGAAGCGCTCGAGACCGTCGAGTCCGCGCCTCATCACCGCGTGCTCGGGCGGATAGCCGCACAGGCGCAGCGCGATCAGCGAATACACCCACGGCGGCTGGATCCCGCCCCAGGAGCCGTCGCCCTCCTGACGACGCACGATCCAGCGCTCCGCCCGGGCGATCGACAGGCGGCGCAACGGCCGGATCGGCCGGCGCTCATACGCGCGGAGCACCAGGTCGAGCTTGCGCAGCCAGTTGACGCGGCGGGAGAGCGATCGCGACGGGTGCCACGCCTCGCGGCCGTGGTCATCGCGGTCGCGCAACTCCTCGAGGCCGAAGGGCAGCGGACGCACGGGCCGGTGTGCTTTGACGAGCGAGACCGCCACGATCGTCTGCCGTGCCCAGCAGGCGAAGTCATAGACGTTCAGCGGCACCCACGAGGGCAGCAGGACGATCTCGGGTGGAAGGGCGGGGACGCGATCCCACGACCACAAGCCGAACAGCGCAAGCCACAGATGGGTGAAGACCCGTGCTCCTGACAGACCGCCTTCCCGGCGGATGAACTCGGCGGCGGCGAGCATGTGCCGCGCCTCGGGCAGGTCGCCGGCAAGGCGCAACGCGCAGTAGGCCTCGATGGTGGTGGAGAGCTCCCCGGGCCCGCCGTGGAAGTTCGTCCACGTTCCGTCGGCGCGCTGCTGCGAGCGGATCCAGGCGGCCGAGCGCTCGGTCTCATCGGCGCGCCGGATGCCGAGGAACTCGCGCAGCAGCATGTCCTCGGCGTCCATCGTGACGTTCGTCTGTAGCTCCCCCTGCCACCAGCCCGCGTCGTCCTGGAGGGAGAGCAGGTGCTCGCAGGCCAGCCCCAGGGCGATCTTCGCCTCGCTGCAAGCCTCAACGGTCGACGACGCCATGGTCTAAACCTAGATCTTTTTCCTCGAAGAGGAAAGCGGCGCAACTGCGGCGTGCAACCGAGCGAGCCGCCCGGAGGTGTGCGAAGCGACCGGCACGAGCACCTCGGGGTGAGCGAGGGTGATCACGTGGCGGCGCAATGTCGCCGCGCTGACGACTCGCGGCACCGACGAGACGAAGCGATAGACGATCAGTCCGTCCACGTCGATGCGGTCGAGCAGATGAAAGCCGCGGGCGGGCGGCTCACCGGCCGATGCGCGCAGCGGGGCATAGCCGGTCTCGTCGATTTCCCGGACGAGCACGGAGCTCCCGGGGGCAAGGTTGTGCAATCCGGGCCGGTAGTACTCCAATGGCGCGGCGCCCAGCTCGACCGTCGTGAGCACGCGTTCGCGAGCCCCGCCGCGCAGCGCCCGGGCGACGCCGCGCCAGTTCCCGCGCTGCAGGCGCGGGCTCAGATCGACGTCGAGAGAGATCGCGAGGAACGCCAGGGCGACTGTCACGACCAGCGCCAGTGCCAGGGCGGAGGATGGGCGCCAGGTGAAGAGGACGGCGATCAGCGCCGTGACCGGGATCATCGCTGCGACGAGGTTGCGCGGCGCCAGGTAGTCGGCTCCCAAGGCCAGGAGGACGATCGGCATCAGCACGCCGCACGCAGCGATCGAGAGCGAGATCAGGGCGCCGCGGCCCCGGCGTTCGCGTTCGCAGTCCTTGCCCGCGCCCGCCGCGGCGCCCTGCGCCGGCGCGGGCGCCGGGCGCTCGAGCATCCACCACAGCCACAGCGCGAGGCCGGCGAGGATCGGCAGCGCGACCAGCAGCTCGACGCCGTGACCCAGCGGCCCGCCCGAATACCCGGTCAGGTAGTACTGGGGGATCGCCTCAAGGCGTTCGGAGAGCGGCCAGCGGCCGATCCATTGGGTGCCGTGGCCGCCCTGCGCGGAGATCAGCGGCAGCAGCGAGAGGCCGACGAGCGCCAGCGCGCCGGTCGCTGCCAGCGCCGAGCGGCGGCTGGATCGCTCGCGGAGCAGCCACAGGACCATCGGGATGAGCAGGAACACGGCGAAGTAGTGGCTCAGCAGGGCCAGCGCCCCGGTCGCAGCGAAGGCGGCCATCCGCGCGGGCGTCGGATCGCGCGCGGCGCGCAGGAAGCAGAGCATCGCGAGGGCCGACAGCGCCACGAACAGGGCGTAGGCGCGCGCCTCCTGGGAGTACCAGACGAACAGCGGGTTGACCGCCACGAGAGCCGCTGCGACGATCGCGGCCGCGCGCGAGGAGAGCTCGCGCCCGATCGCCCATGCGATCGGCACCGTCGCGACTCCGGCGATCGCGGAGGGCAGGCGCAGCGCGATTTCGCCGGTCCCCAGGATGCGGGAGTCCGCCCAGGCGAGCAGGTACCAGAGCGGCGGGGTGTTCTCGGTGTGGAGCACCGAGCGCAGGGTCGCCCACAGGCTCGGGTGCAGGACGTGTACCGGCGTGAACGCCTCGTCGTACCAGAAGCTCTGCAGGCCGAGCGTCGAGAAGCGCAGGGCGGCGGCCAGGATCGTGAGCGCGGCGAGCGGCCACCACCGCGACAGATGGACCGCGGAGCTTGCGGCTCTCACCTGCACGGGCTCGGCGACGCTGCTCACGGTGGACATATTCCTCGCGAGCCCGGCCCGAAACATCCGTAGCGATCGGCGCGCGAATCTTCGGTCTTCGGCGGCAGGTACCAGCCGCCGTGGACCGCCCGCAACCCGTCCACGATTGGCCCCCAGATGGCGAGGCAGATCTGCGTCCTTGTTTTCGGCGGAGCCGCGCTCGTGTTGCCACAGACCACCTCGCGCTGGCTGGCTGACCCGAACAGGACCTGATCGGTGGAGAGGTCGTGGAAGTCGTGGCCGGTGTAGTGCCGCCACGTCTTCAGGTCGGCGATCAGGCGGTGGTTGACCACGGTCTGTCGGGCCACGTCGTTGACCGTGGCGCTCGCCAGGAACACGGCGAGGAGCACGAGCAGGGTGGTCTCGATCAGCCGCAGACGCCCGGTATCAGATCCCCCTTCCCCACCCTCCAGTTCGACGGTGCGAGGTCGCAACGATGGCGGCAGGCGTCCCAATGCCCCCCCGTCGGCCGATGGCGATGGCTGTCTCATTGCACCGGCGCCAGCAGCGGGGAGGTCTGGTGGACGATGAACAGCGCCTGCACGAGCAGCGTGGCGGCGAGCAGGCGCCGGTCGCGGGAGACGACCGCGAGCGGCAGCGGCCAGAGGATGTACCACGCCAGCAGCCAAGTGCTCGTGACCGAGATGGCGAGCAGCGCCCAGCCGGAGGCGGCGACCCAGTCGTAGCCTCGCCAGGTCCGCCACAGCAGGTGCACGATGATCGCCACGAGCCCCGCCTTGAGCAGGTCGTGGTCGATCGGGAACACCCCGGGCTTGCCGAACAGGTGGGCGATCTCGTTGGCGAAGCTGTCGGTCGAGACGAACGCGGCGTCGCGGTTCAGCGCGGCGACCACGTCGATCCCGTGCACGCCGAACGCCGCGTAACCGATCAGTGCCCCGACCACGATCGCGACCAGCGTGCCGAGGATCGGGGCGATGCGGCGCCTGGAGAGGATCATGAAGGGAAGCAGCACCGCGACGGTCGCCTTGACCAGCGCGCCCGCCACCACGACGGCCGCGGCGCCGGCTTCGCCGCGCCACGAGGGGCGGCGCAGGAGCGTCAGCCCGACGGCGGCCATCATCGCCAGCATCATGATCAGGTCGTTGTGGGCGCCGCCGAGCCCGTAGACGATGTACAGGGGGTTGGCGCCGAGGGCGAGGATCGCCCACACGGGGTCGAGATCGCGCGCTCGCGCGCAGCGCCAGGTGAGGGCGAGCGTGCCGGCGCTGGCGAGCACGGCCTCGATCTTCATCGCCCACAGAGCGCCCTCCAGGCCTAGCGGGGCCAGCGGGTAGGAGAGGAGGGTGTACAGCGGGCCGTAGGCCGTGGCCACTTTGATCCAGTCTTTGCCGACGTACGGGAAGACGGGGTCGCCGACGATCGACACCGGGCCATGGATGTAGGGATCGAGCCCGTGCTCGACGCCCATGCGAGCGTAGGCGATGTAGCTGAAGACGTCGGTCGAGATCAGGACGGGACCCGCGAACACGATCGCGTGCAGCAGCGCGATCAGCGCGATCGCCCAGCGTTTGGAGATACGCACGGAGCCGGACCGGCGCGCGAGGCCGAGCAGCCCGGCGTAGGCGGCGCTCGAGACGAGCAGCGCGATCAGGAAGACGCGGTAGCCCAGCCGCTCGCCGACGCCCACGAGCCAGCCGGCGATCGCCGGCTGTTTCGGTATCAGCGGCGAGTGCCCGACCGCGCCGTCGAGGACGATCTCGGCTGCCGCCGCGAGGATCAGCAGACCGAGAAACGCGGCGAGCGCGGGGGTCCACCGCTCAGAGCGGGCCCGCGCGCCGCCGCGCCCGCTCTGCGCCGCGGCGAGGGTGCTCATTCGGGCAGCCTATCTCGATCGCGGTCCTGCCTCACCGCCCGTCCTACGGGCTGAGCACGATCTTCAGCGCCTCGCGCTTGTCATACAGGGCGTAGGCCTCGGGCGCCTGCTCGAGGGACATGTGGTGGGTGACCAGCGGGGTCGGGTCGAGGCTTCCGGCGGACATCATCGCGAGCACGCGGTCGACGTGGGCGATCACGTTCGCGAGGCCCGTGCAGATCGTCAGGCCCTTCAGCCAGGCCAAGCCGAGGGGCACCTCGCCGCGCCCGGCGTAGGCGCCGATCCCGGAGATCGTGCCGGCATCCCTGCAGAGGCTGACGGCGAGCCCGAGCGGAGCGGGATCGCCGACCGCGTCGACCGCCACGTCGACGCCGCGACCTTCGGTCGCCTCGCGCACGACGCGCTTGGGGTCTTCCTCGGTGAGGTGCACGGCGGTGGCGCCGAAGCTCCGGGCCATCGCCAGCCGCGGCGCGACCGAGTCGACTGCGAACACCCGCGTGGCACCGCTCGCGCGGGCGGCCTGGACGGCACACAGCCCGACCGGGCCGAGACCGAGCACGGCCACCGTGTCCCCGGCCCTGGTGCCCGCGTGGGCGATCGCGTGATAGCCGGTGCCCATCACGTCGCCTGCGAACAGGGCGACGTCCGCCGACATGCCCTCGGGTAGGAGCCGCAGCGTCAGGTTCGCTCGCGGGACGAGCAGTCGCTCGGCCTGTGCTCCGCGGAGATCGCCGAGCTTGCTGCCGTGCCCGAACGTGCGCCCGGTCAGGCAGCGATGATAGTCGCCCCGGATGCACGCCGCGCACGTGCCGCACGCGCTGTGAAAGCAGCCGAGCACGCGGTCCCCGACGGCCACGCGCTCGACGTCCGTGCCGACTTCGAGCACCGTGCCGACGTACTCGTGGCCGATCGTGAAGCCCGGCTCGACCGGCACGCGGCCGTGGTAGATGTGCAGATCCGAGCCACAGATGCCGCTCGCCAGCACCTGCACGATCGCATCCTGGGAATGCGTGATCTCGGGCTCGGGGACATCCTCGACGAGCACCTCGCCGGGCGCCTGGAAGGTGACTGCTCGCATCGGGCGCTTACCCTAGATGACCGAACCGTCTCGTGGTGTCACCGCCGGCGAGGCCTCCGGGAGCACGCGGCAGCGCCTATGCTGCGCGGATGCCCGAGCCCTCCAGAGCCGTCCTGATAACCGGCTGCTCCTCGGGCATCGGCCGAGCGAGCGCGCTGCGGCTCGCACGCGGCGGCTGGACGGTCTACGCATCGGCGCGGCGGCTCGAGTCGATCGCCGACCTGCGGGACGCCGGCTGCAGGACGCTCGCGCTGGACGTCACCGACGAGCAGTCGATGCGCGCTGCCGTGGAGAGCGTCGAGTCGGCCGAGGGTGCCCTCGGCGTGCTCGTCAACAACGCCGGATACAGCCAGAGCGGGGCGATCGAGACGGTTCCCATGGAGGCGGTGCGGCGCCAGTTCGAGACCAACGTCTTCGGGCTCGTGCGCCTGACCCAGCTCGTCCTGCCGAAGATGCGCGAGCAGCGGTGGGGCAAGATCGTCAACGTCGGTTCGATGGGCGGGCGGCTGTCGTTTCCCGGCGGCGGGCACTACCACGCGACCAAGCACGCGCTGGAGGCGATCTCAGACGCCCTGCGCTTCGAGCTGCGCGGCTTCGGCGTCGATGTGATCCTGCTCGAGCCCGGGCTGATCACCACCGAGTTCGGCGAGGCGGCGAGCGCCAGCATGAGCGAGCTGACAGGCTCGCATGATGGGCAGCAGGAGGATCCGTACGCGCGGTTCAACGCGGCCGTCGCGGCTGTGACCGCGGGCGCCTATGAGGGTCCGATGCGCCTGCTCGGCGCGGGGCCCGATCGCGTGGCCAAGGTCATCGAGCGCGCGATCGCGCGCCGCCGCCCGCCTGCCCGGATCACGATCACGCCGTCGGCCAAGCTCACGATCGCCACCCGCCGCCTGCTGGGCGACCGCGCGTGGGACGCGGCGATGCGGGCACAGTTTCCCCAGCCCGAGTAACCCTCAGTCAGCCGCTACACGGCCAGCGGGAGGACCGGTCTCGGGCGCCCGACCTCGAAGCCCTGGGCGTAGTCCACACCGTAGCTGCGCAGCATCTCAAGCGTGGGCGCGTCGCCGACGAACTCGGCGATCGTCTGTCGGCCCATCCCCCGCGCGACGCCGACGAGCGCCTTGACCACGAGCTGATCGGTCCGCGAGGCGGGCAGGTTGCGGATGAAGTCGCCGTCGATCTTCAAGTAGGTGAAGGGAAGGTGCTTGAGGTACTGGAAGGAGCCGAAGCCCGCCCCGAAGTCATCCAGGGCGACGGCGCAGCCGAGCGCCTGCACGCCCGCGCAGAACGCCCTGGCGGTCTGCATGTCGGAGATCGCGGCGGTCTCGGTGACCTCGATCACGAGACGCTCGGCGTCCACCCCGTTGAGCGCGAGCGCGCGCTCGATGTGGGCGAGCATCGTGGCATCGGTGACCGACAGGGCGGACATGTTCACGGCGATGCCCACGCTCTGCCCCGCGTGCTCGCCGCCGAGCATTCCGAGGACCCTGTCGAGCACCATCCGGTCGATGTCCCGAATCAACCCGTGGCGCTCGGCGACCGGAAGGAAGCGTCCGGGCCCGACCAGGCGCCCCCCGGGCTCGTCGGCCAGGCGTAGCAGCGCCTCGTGGCAGACTACGCGTCCATCGCCAAGCGAGACGATCGGCTGGAAGTGGAGCGTGAACAGTCCCTCGGCGAGCGCCCGACGCAGGCGCGCGAGCCAGGGGTTGCGCGCCGAGACGCCCGGTGGTGCGGGCGTGCTCAGAAGCACCCGCGGAGTGGCGTAGCTGCTCGTCGAGGTCAACATTTCAGCGACGGTCTTCGACGGCTCGACGGGCTCACCTGCGCGTAAGCGAACGGGCGGCCGCGTCCGGGTGCCCTGTGGGCACCCGCGTTCAGGCGCGCTGTGGCCGTCCGTACGGTCGCCGCGCGCGATCGGAGACCACGAGCAGCAGCGCCACGAGCACGAAGTTCATCACGACCGACGATCCGCCGTAGGCGACGAACGGCAGCGTCACCCCGGTCAATGGGATCACGCGGGTGACCCCCCCCACGATCACGAACACCTGCATGGCGATCACGAACGAGAGACCGGTGGCGAGCAGCTTGGAGAAGGAGTCGCGGGCGAGGACCGCCGTCTTCAGCCCGCGGGCGACGAGCAGGAGGTACACGAGCAGCAGCGCGGCGCCGCCCGCGAGGCCGAGCTCGTTGACGATGACCGCATAGATCATGTCGCTTTCGGGGACCGGCAGGATCGGCGGGCCGTGGTGGGGGCCGCGCAGCAGCGATTGGTCGAAGCCCGTGCCGAGCAGCCCGCCGTCCGCCTGGGCGAACAGCGACTGGGCCAACTGGTAGCTGCCGCCGGGGGCTTTGTAGAGGGCGGGGTCCAGCGGGTGTTCCCAGTCCACGACGCGGGCGTGGACGTGCCCGACGTGAGCCGCGACGAACCAGGCGCCCAGGGCGAACAGCACGAGCCCGATCAGCGGGAAGGAGAAGCGCCCGGTCGCCACGTACAGCAGCGCGAGGAACGCGCCATAGAACATCAGCGAGGTCCCGAGCTCGCGGGTCACCAGCAGCGTGGCCATCGCCGCCCCCCACACGATCAGCATCGGGCCGAACTGCTTCATCGGCGGGATCGTCAGGCCGAGCACCCGCCTGCCCGCGGTCACGAGCAGCTGGCGGTTGTCGCGCAGGTAGCTCGCGAGGAAGATCACGATCGCGACCTTCGCGAGCTCGGCCGGCTGGAAGGAGACGCTCCCCACGTGGATGGCGAGATAGGCGCCGTTGACCTGTTCGCCGATGCCCGGCAGGCGCGGCAGGACGGTCATGCCGATTCCGACCGCGGCGATCGTGTAGCGGTAGCGCTCGAGCACGCCCAACCCCGCGCGGCGCAGCCCGATGATCGTCGCGGCGAACAGCACCAGGCCGAGCACCATCCACTGGGCCTGCTGGCGCGCGAGGACCGGATCGATGCGGTAGATCTCCACGATCCCGACGCTCGCGAGCACCGCCACCAGCGGGAACAGGTACGGATCTGCGTCGGGCAGCGAGAAGCGGATCACCAGGTGCGCAGCCAGGCACAGCCCCAGGAAGATCGCCCCATAGGTGAGCGAGGCGTTCGAGGCGTGGTTGAGCGTGAAGTTCGTCGAGGCCCCGGGCGAGTTGTTCTCGGCCTGGATGAAGATCGCGGTGAAGCCGGCGATGACCAGCAGCGCCGAGGGCACGAGCCCGAGCAGCTCACGATTGCGGGGGCTGAGAATCGGTTTCAAGGTAGGCGGTGCGGTCGGGGCGTGCCTGTCTTCTTGAAGGCGGTTCCAGGCACGATTCGAGCGTACCCGCCGGCGCGGCGCGTGCGCGCCGGGACGCTCGCTAGGCTTCTCTGGACGCGCCATCGGGGGGAGGTGGCGTGAGCTTGCCCTTTCCGCCGCCCATGAGCCGCGCTGTCCCAACGACCCCATGAACGACGAGCGCCCGCCCTCCCTGTGGTGGGGCATGTGGAAGCGATTCCTGATCGCCGGCGTGTTGATCGTGGCGCTCAGCGGCGCGGCGACCGCCACGGTCGCCCTGAACACCGTCAGCCGTATCGCCGACGAGGTGTTCCCCACGCTCAACCACATCACCGCCCCCAAGGGCCTGATCACGCCCGAATACAACGGTGGTCCGGAGACCTTCCTGATCCTCGGCTCCGACCGCAGGGAAAAGTCGAAGGACACCTTCGACCGCGAAGACCCGCCACACAGCGACACGATCCTGCTCGTGCGCTTCGATCCCGAACAGGGACAGACCTCGATCCTCTCGATCCCGCGCGACCTGATGGTCGACATCACCACGCCCTCCGGTCAGAGCTACCCGAACGAAAAGATCAACGCGGCGTACACGATCGGCAGCAAGATCGGCGGTCCCGGCGGCGCGAGCCTGCTGGCGGCCGAAACGATCAAACGGGAAGTGTTCCCCGGGCTGAAGCTCAACGGCATCGTCGACGTGAACTTCAAAGGCTTCATCCAGGTCGTCGACACGCTCGGCTGTGCGTACGTGAACGTCGACCACCGCTACTACAACGAGAACGTCGGCAGCACCGAAACCGACTACACGAGCATCAACCTCCAGCCCGGCTATCAGAAGCTGTGCTACGAAAACGCGCTCGACTACGTGCGCTACCGCCACACCGACTCGGACTTCGTTCGTGTGGCTCGCCAGCAGGACTTCCTGCGCGACCTGCGCGAGCAGATAGATCCGACCGACGAGCTCGGGCAGATCGACAACGTGGCCAGGGCGGTCGGGCACGCGATCACCTCGACGTTCCCCGCGTCGGCGAGCGAGCTGATCGAACTGACCAAGCTGGTCGCCTTCTCGCAGACCAGGCCCCTGCGCCAGGTCAAGTTCCTGACCTCCAATGTGGACGCCCAACTCGGCGGCGTCTCGTATGTGACCTCCACACCGGAACTCGAGCAGGCGACGCTCACGAGCTTCCTGGACGGCCACGAACAGCTGAGCTCGCCGTCCCCGGCCCCCAGCGGACACGCGTCGACGAGCCACGCCCATCATCACCGCCACAGCACCAACAGCGGGTTCTCACCCCGGGCGCTGAACCTGTACCCGACGTCCTCGAACGGCGAGAGCGAAGCGGTGAAAGCCGCTTTGAACGTGTCCTTCCGCGTCCTGTACCCGACGTTGCAGACCGGCCAGGGCGAACAGCAGACCGTTCGCGCCTACGCCCTCACCGACCAACAGGGCAAACTCCACCACGCCTACGTGGTCGTCTGTCAGCAGAACACGATCGGCGCCTACTACGACTTCGAGGGCACCGACTGGCTCAACCCGCCGCTGTTCGCACACGCTCGCACACAGGCGATCGACGGCCGTGTATACCGCTTCGTGGACGACGGCTCCCACATCCACGTCATCGGCTGGCGCTCCGGCAACGTCCTCTACTGGCTGACCAACACGCTGCTCGAGGAACTGTCGAACGGGCAGATGCTCGAGATCGCCAAATCCGCGCAGCCCCTGCACTGACGCTCCGCTTTGCCGGGAGGCGAAGGAGCCGGCGCTCGCTGCACTGGCATCTGAGCGCCGGCGCGAGGCGGCCGGCGCTCAGCGCGAGGCGGCGGCTGCTTGGTCCAGGGCCGCGTTCACGAGGGCGTCGGCTTCGGCGTTCTGCGCCCGCGGCACAGTGCGGATCGACCAGCGCTCAAAGCCCCGCAGCGCCGCCATCGCCTGCTGGTGCAGCGGGCGCATCGCCTCGTGCTTGACCTTGTAGATCCCCTGCACCTGCTTGGCGATCAGCTCGGAGTCGCCCACCACCTCGATCTCGCTGACGCCCAGCTCCCGTGCGCACTCCAGCCCGAGCAGCAGCGCGCGGTACTCGGCCACGTTGTTGCTCGCCGTTCCCAGCAGTCGCGCGTGCTCGCCCAGCACCTCACCCGCCGGCGAGCTGAGCACGCAGGCCGCGGCCGCAGGGCCGGGGTTGCCGCGCGCTCCGCCATCGACGTGGACGATCGCCTTCATCGTCGCGAGAGTATGCACCGCGCCTGGGACGGAGCACTCCCGCCGCGCGCCACCAATCGCAGAAGCCGCTAGGAAACGCGCGCCAGCGGGGGCAGATCCCCTGCCACCCGCGCCCTGCGACGGTCGCGCACGACACGACGCTGCGCCTGCTCCCCATCCGACGAAGCGCCTGCATGCCCGTAGCGGGCGCGCCGATCGAACTCGCGCCGGTCGACGATCACCGTGACGTTCTCCTCGTCCTTGTAATGGTCGACCAGCTTCGGATACAGCTCTTCGGCCAGCGGCTTGGGAACTACGCAGTAGATCATCTCGCCCCCGATCTTACTCTCCCCAGGCCGATAAGCAAGTTACTTTCCTTGCGGCCCGCTGCGCCCTGGGAGCCCTGTGCCTACCCCAGGAGCAGCGTTCCGGACTCTCCGGCGAGGGCGTTCGCCAGGCGATCCTCATGCGAGAGCTCACCGAGCTCGGTTCCCTGCGCGAGCACCCGCGCCGCGGGGATGCTCTCATCGAGGTCGACTTCGTAGCGATACCAGCAGAGCTCCCATGCGACCACGATCGCAATCACGCTCCTGGAGTGCTCGCTGGGGCGGACGTTCACGCTCGGCGCGCCGAGCGAACGGGCGACGCCGGCCAGGCGGCGCGGGTGCTCGCTCGTGTTGAACGCCTCGAGGGCCAGCTCGAGCCCTGCGCTGTGCGCGAGCACCGCCGGTCCCGTCTGGGATTCCTCGCCGCCCGAGACGTGCTGCTCACCGACGGCGGGGGCCACGGCCGGACGCTCGCGCGCCGGCACCGGGTCGGTCGTCCTCGGAGCGTAGCTCCCGAGGAAGTCATACGGCGCGGGGTCCACGTCGTAGGCGAGTGGGGAGGCCGAAGCCGCGATCGTCGCGTCCGTCGGCCTGGCTGCCTGGCGCACCCTGAAGGGCACAGGCAGGCGGTCGAAGAGGTTGCGCCCGCGCCGCGAGCGCAACGCGGGGAGGTCCACCGGCTGCCCGTCGGTCTCGCGCATCCATCCCTCCTGCACGGCCCGCGGCGCGCACAGCTCGCACACGATTCGCCGGCGACCTGCCGCCAGGAAGGCGTCCGGCTGCTCGCCGCGCAGCAGGCGCCGCTCGCACACGTCGCAGGCCACGTCTGGCTGGGAGGTGACGATCGAGCGCGTGGCCATCGACCAAGCAGACTATCTGGACCCGACCGAGCCTGCCGGCCGGGGCTCGCCTTACGCGTGCAGCGCGGCGCGCTCCTGGCCCGCCTGCTCGACGATCTTCCGGGCCAGGTTTCCCGGAACCTCCTCATAGCGCAGGAGCTCAAGCGTGTAGTCGCCTTGACCCGCGGTGATCGAGCGCAGATCCGGTGCGTAGGCGAGCATCTCGGCCATCGGCACCTCGGCCCTGATCTCGGTCATCGCACCCGACGGCTCCATCCCCTGCGGTCGGCCCCGGCGGCTGTTGAGGTCGCCGATGACCTCGCCGACGTACGCCTCGGGCACCGACAGCGTGACCAGCATGACCGGCTCCAGCAGCACCGGGTCGGCCCGCTCGAGCGCCTGCTTCATCGCCTGCACGCCCGCAAGCCTGAAGGCGATCTCCGAGGAGTCGACCGAATGGTGGGCCCCGTCGATCAGCCGCACCCGGACCCCGCGCACCGGATAGCCCGCGAGCACGCCCGCGGCCATCGCCTCGCGCACGCCCTTCTCGACCGCCGGGATGAACGAGGTGGGGATCACGCCTCCCTTGATCTCCTCGACGAAGTCCAGGCCGGCGCGGTCGGTGATCCCGCTCAGCGGCTCGATCTCGATCAGACAGTCGCCGAACTGGCCGCGACCGCCCGACTGCTTCTTGTGCCGGCCGTGGCCCGTGGCGACGCTGCGGATCGTCTCCCTGTAGGGGACGCGCGGCGGCTTCAGCGTCACCTCGACACCGAAGCGCTCGCGCAGCCGGTCGACGATCACCTCGACGTGCACCTGCGAAAGCCCCGCGACGATCTGCTCGCCGGTCTGCTCGTCGCGGTGCAGGTCGATCGTCGGGTCCTCCTCCTGCAGGCGGTGCAGGGACGCGAGCACCTTCTCCTCGTCCCCCCTGCTCTTCGGCGCCACCGCAAACGCCATCACCGGCGCCGGCAGGCTCAGGGCCGGCATCGCGATCGCCTCGTCCCGACCGATCGAGGGCACCGCCGAGGAAGTCGGTGGTCGGCCGACCAGCCAGTCCCCGGCGCGTGTCTCCTTGAGCTTGGCCACCGCACCAATGTCCCCCGGCCCGAACTCGTGGACGTGGACGACCTCCTTGCCCGCGAACACCAGCAGCTGACCGATCCGCTCCCTGGCGTGCGCGCGCGTGTTCAGCACGTGGCTGTCCGCGCGCATCACCCCCTGGTATACGCGCATCAGGTTCAGCCGTCCCGCGAACTGGTCGGCTCGGGTCTTGAACACGTAGGCGAACAGCTCCGCGTCCTCGACCGGCTCGAGCTCGATGTCCCCCACGCTCAGCGCCCCGTGCTTGACCGGCGAGGGCAGATCCTCGACGATCGCGTCCAGCAGGCGCGAGGTGCCCAGGTTGCGCGTCGCCACGCCGCACACCACCGGGAAGATCTTGCCGTGGTTGGTGCCCTCCTTGAGCGCCCCCACGATCTCCTCGTGGGCGATCTCCTCGCCCTCCAGGTAGCGCTCCATCAGCGTGTCCGAGACCTCGCTCACCTCATCCATCAGCTTCTCGCGGTACTCCTGGGCGAGCCCGGCCTGCGCGTCCGGGATCGGGATCTCGCTCCAGCCCGCGCGATCCGCGGAGTCCTGACGGTAGGCCTTCATGTCGACGAGGTCGATCACCCCTTCCACCTCGTGCTCGGAGCCGATCGGGATCTCCGTGGCCACCGCGTGCGGGCCGAACGCCCGCCTGATCTGCTCGAGCGTGCGGAAGAAGGCCGCACGCTCGCGGTCGAGCATGTTCACGAACAGCATTCGCGCGATGTCCAGCTCCGCCGCCCGCGCCCACAGGCGGCTCGTGCTCACCTCGACGCCCATGACCGCGTTGAGCACGAACACCGCCGACTCGCACACCCGCAGCGCGCCCAGCGCATCCGCCACGAAGCTCGGCTCGCCCGGCGTGTCCAGCAGGTTGATCTTGCGGCCCTGCCACTGCAGAGAGTTGAGCGCCGCCGAGATCGACATCTGCCGCCCGCGCTCGTCCGGATCGGAGTCCGACACCGTGCTCCCTTCCGGGACCGAGCCGAGCCGCGCCGTCGCCCCGGCCTCGAACAGCAGCGCCTCATGCAGCGCGGTCTTCCCCGACCCTCGATGGCCGACGAGGGCCACGTTGCGAATACGATCCGCTGGGGTGTGCATGAGCTGCTCCTTCGGCTGGTGCGAGCACAATACCGCCGCTACGCGCGCAGTCAAGGAAGGCCCATCGGCGACCCAAGCTGTCGTGACCGGCGCCGACAGCGTCAATTCGGGGAACGTGCAACCGCGTCTCCCAAAAACTGTCTAGTCCTCGAAGGACTCCTCCTGCATTCGCGAGCGCAACCGCAGGACGGCCTTGGTGTGCATCTGGGAGACCCGCGACTCGGTCACCCCGAGCACCTCCCCGATCTCGCGAAGCGTCAGGTTCTCGTAGTAGTACAGGGCGATCACGAGCTTCTCTCGCTCGGGCAGCTTGGCGATCGACTCGGCGATCCTGTCCTTCAGGTCCCCCACGTCCAGCGCCTTCGCCGGATCGGGCGCCCCGGGATCCTCAATCGTGTCCATCAGCGAGACCTGGTCGCCGCTGGAATCCGACACGCTCCACAGCTCGTCCAGAGCCACTATCGAGGAGTGGGAGATCGCCAGCAGCGACTCGTTGAGTTCGTCGATCGTGATCCCCATCTCCGCCGCGATCTCCTGGTCTGTGGGCGCCCGCTGCAGGACGTTCTCCAGCTTCGCGTGCGCCCGCTCGACCTCTCTGGCCCGCGCCCGCACGCTGCGCGGCACCCAGTCCAGCGAGCGCAGCTCGTCGATGATCGCGCCCTTGATGCGCATGATCGCGTAGGTCTCGAACTTGATGTCCCGCGACAGATCGAAACGCTCGATCGCCGAGATCAGGCCCACCAATCCGTAGGAGATCAGGTCGGCCTCCTCCACATGCGGGGGCAGGCCCGCGGCGGTACGGCCGGCGACGTACTTGACCAGCGGCGAGTACGCGACCACGAGCCGCTCGCGAACGCGACTGTCGCCTTCTGTCTTATAGCGCCGCCACAGTTCGCGCAGCTCGATCGGTTTGACGTTCGTCTCCAGGGTCATCTCCGATGGGCGGGCGGGCCCTTGATCATGCCCGAGGGTGGCTGCGCGCATAGGCGCTTCTCAGCCTCGCGGACTCTACCCGAGTGTAAATCTGAGTGCTCGACACGCTCGCGTGCCCGAGCAGCTCCTGGATGCTCCGCAGGTCCGCTCCTCCGTCCAGCAGGTGCGTGGCGAAGCTGTGCCTCAGCGCGTGCGGCGAGCAGCCCTCCCCCAGCCCCACCCGCACCGTCCACGTCCGCAGCCTCCGCCTGACGTCGCTCGTACCCAGCGGCCGGCCCGTCCTGCTCAGGAACAGCGCCTGGGTCACCGTGGGGTCGACCGCCGTTGCCAGCACCGGCCGGGCGCGCTCCAGATACAGCCTCAGCGCCGCCATCGCCGGCTCGCCCACCGGCACGAACCGCGTCCTGCGTCCCTTGCCCTCCACTCGCAGCTGCTCCGCGTCATGGTCCACGTCCGCCATGCCCAGCGACACGATCTCCTCCGCTCGAAGCCCGCACGAGTACGCCAGCTCGAACAGAGCCCTGTCGCGGACCGTCAGAGGCCCGCCCACCCCACTCGCCCCGGCCGCCCCGGCCGCCGTGCTCGCCGGGATGCCATCCAGCAGACCCGCGGCCTCGCGGGCGCTCAGCACACGCGGCAGATGGGTCGGGCGTCGGGGGGTCGACACCAGGTCCGCCGGGTTCTGGGCGATCAGACCGTGCTCGCGCTGGCTCCCGAACAGCGCCCGCAGCGCCGCCAGCTTGCGCGCCGAGGTGCTCGGCGCCGCCTTGCCACCCGCCTTGGACGGGTCCGAGAGATGCGCGATGTAGCGGCGAAGATCCCTCGGGGTGATGTCATCCGGTGCCAGGCCTCGCGCGATCGCCCAGCCCGCGAACTGGCCCAGGTCGGTGCCATACGCGCGGCGCGTGCGGCTCGCCGCGTCGCGCCTGCGCAGATCCTCCTCCAGCAGTCCCATCGCCTGCGCCCACACCTCCTTCAGTCGCTCCTGCTCCCGCTCCCGCTCCCGCTCTTGCTCTTGCTCTTGTCGCACGTGCACCTGGCCCGGTCCGTGCTCGTGCTGGCGCTCTTTGTGCTCCCGGTGCGCCTTCTCTGTGCCCGCGGCCATCGCCAGCCATATTTCGCCGCCTGCGGTCTGCGGCCTTCTCGTGGGGGCCGAGACTCTCTCGTTACGAACATCGATAGCCATGGTTATACGCACTTCGCCGCTACGAACACTCGTGCCCTATCGTCCTCGCAGAGCAGATTCCCCGTTTTGACCCCCTCCTCTCCCAACACCGACCCAGCGATCCTCCGGCCTACCAGTACCGGCGGTGCCGGCGGTGGCGCAGCTGCCGGCGCAGAGCGCTCGGGCTCGCAGGCCGCCCCCTACGGCCCGATCGGACGCTCCCCCTGGCTGGATGTCGACTGGAGCGCCCACCAGCGCTGGGTGATCCTCGACGGCCAACCGGTCAACACGATCGAGCTCGGCCCCGAGCAGACCTCGCCGGCCGGAGCGAGCAGCGAGGAGAGCGAACAGCAAACCTCAGGCGCCGCCGGCGCGGAGAACGGGCCGCGGGCGTCGGGCGGCCAGCCGCTGGTGTTCGTCCATGGGCTCTCCGGCTCCTGGCCCAACTGGCTCGAGCAGCTGCCCGTGCTCGCCCGCGACCACCGCGTGATCGCGCTCGACCTGCCCGGCTTCGGGCACTCCCCGATGCCTGCCGAGCCGATCTCGATCGCCGGCTATGCCCGCCTGCTGGATCGCCTGCTCGGCGAACTCGCGATCGACGCCGCGGCGGTCGTGGGCCACTCGATGGGCGGCTTCATCGCGGCCGAGCTCGCGATCGCCTTCCCACAGCGCGTCGAGCGCCTGGTGCTCATCTCCGCCGCCGGTATCTCCACCCACGGCGACCAGGGCACGATCCGCGCGATGTCCGGCCTGCGCCGTCTGGAGACGATCCTGGCCGCCGGCACGGCATGGGTGGCCTCCAAATCCGACACCGTCGCCCGGCGGGCGCGCCTGCGCGAGGCGACGCTGCGCGTGGTCATGCGCCATCCCGGCCGCCTGCCCGCCGCGCTCGCCGCCGAGCAGCTGCGCGGCGCGGGCAAGCCCGGCTTCATCCAGGCGCTCCAGGACATCTTCGAGTACGACGTTCGCGAGCGCCTGCCCGAGATCGCCTGCCCGACCCTGATCGTGTGGGGAGCGGACGACCGCCTGATCCCCGTCCGCGACGCCGGCGTGTTCGCCCGGCTGATCCCCGACTCGCGCAAGGTCGTGCTCGAGGACACCGGCCACGTGGCCATGCTCGAGCATCCGGCCACGTTCAACGCGCTGCTCGAAGATTTCCTGGCCGAGTAGGCAGCGGGCTCTCACCGAGCGATAGCGCCGTCGGCCGCGCTACCGACGAGCTTCGCGTACTTCTGGATCGCCACGTCCACGTGCTCGTCCGCGCGGGGCGGCTGGCGATAGGCGTTCACCCGCGCGGCGATCTCCTCGTCGGACAGCGCCACGTCGAGGCGGCGGGCGTCCGCGTCGATCGTCAGCCGATCGCCGTCTCTGAGCGCCGCGATCGGGCCGCCGCGGACGGCCTCCGGCGCGACATGAGCCACCATGAAGCCGCGCGAAGCGCCCGAGAAGCGCCCGTCGGTGATCAGGGCGACGTCCTCGCCGATTCCCTCCCCCACGATCGCCGCGGTGACCGAGAGCATCTCGCGCATGCCGGGCCCGCCGGCGGGCCCCTCGCCGCGGATCACGACCACGTCGCCGGCCTTGATCTCGTGGGCGAGCACCGCCGCCATCGCGTCCTCCTCGCCGTCGAACACCCGCGCCGAGCCGACGTGCCTGCGGCGCTCGTGCCCGGAGAGCTTCACCACGCAGCCATCGGGGGCGACGTTGCCGCGCAGGATCGCAAAGCCGCCGGTCGCTTTGATCGGCTCGGCCAGGGGCCGCACCACTCGCTGGCCATCCGTCTCGACGGCCTCCGCCGCGTGCTCGCCGATCGTCCTGCCGGTGACGGTGGGCGCATCGGAGTTGAGGATGCCCGCCTCTTGCAGCCGAGCCAGCACCAGCGGCACGCCACCGGCCTCATACAGCTCGGTCGCGACGTACTGCCCACCCGGCTGCAGGTCGCACAGCAGCGGCGTGCGCTCGGAGATCGCCTCGAACTCGTCGATCTCCAACGCCACACCCATTTCGTGGGCCACGGCCAGGAGATGCAGTACCCCGTTGGTGGAGCCGCCGCTGGTGGCGACCGCGGCGATCGCGTTCTCGAGCGCCGGCTTGGTGATGATGTCGCTCGGGCGCTGTCCTCGGCGCAGGACGTCCATCACGAGTTCGCCCATTTGAACCGCGACCTCGAGCTTGCGTCCATCCTCGGCGGGGACCATCGAGGACCCGGCCGGCGATATCCCGAGCGCCTCGAAGGCCATCGCCATCGTGTTGGCGGTGAACTGCCCCCCGCACGCGCCCGCGCCCGGCGAGGCCGCTTCCTCCAGCTCGTGGAGCTCCTGCTCGGTGATCTTCCCGGCCGCGAGCTCGCCCACCGCCTCGAACACCTGCTGGATCGTCACCTCGGCGCCCTTGTAGTGACCCGGCTTGATCGAGCCGCCGTAGAGCATCAGGCCGGGTATGTCCAGGCGGGCGAGCGCCATCACCGTCCCCGGGATCGTCTTGTCGCAGCCGGAGATCGTCACGAGCGCGTCGAAGGCGTGGGCGGAGCTGACGAGCTCGATCGAGTCGGCGATCAGCTCGCGTGAGACCAGCGACGCACGCATCCCTGAGGTGCCCATCGTGATGCCGTCTGAGATCGCGATCGTGTTCAGCTCCATCGGCGTGCCGCCCGCCGCGCAGATTCCCTCCTTGACCTTCGCCGCGAGCACCCTGTTGTTGAAGTTGCAGGGCATCGTCTCTATCCACGAGTGGGCCACACCGACGATCGGCTTGGCGAGATCCTCAGCCGAGTAGCCGATGCCGTGCAGGTAGGCGCGCGCGGCGGCCCGCTCGGGCCCCTCGGTGAGAGCGCGGCTGCGGTGCCTGACGTCGAATGCCTCGGGAGCGCTCACGCGGCGCGCACGTTATCGGGATCCCACCCACCCAGCGCGCCCGGGCGGGGAGCCGGCGCTCGGCCTCGCTCGCGTTCCCACTGGAGCACCCGAGCCAGGTCGCGGCGAACCCTGTCCGGATCGATCTGGCGCCCGGGCAGGTGCATGTTCGCGTCGAGCAGCAGCCGGCGCTCGTCGCCGGTCAGCGCCATCCACTTGGCGAGAACGTCGTCGGAGTCCGGCAGCCGCGAGCTGCCGTACGGCTTCGACGCGTCCGGAAAGGCCACGCAGTACTCGTTCAGCAGCTCGCCTGTCTGGGGCAGATAGGCGACGATCGGCTTGTGGGGATAGATCAGATAGGCGTACGGAGCGCCTTCCCCGCGCTCGCCGGCTCCAAGCCTGCCCCACACCCGCAGGAAGCCCAGGTCGCGGTACATCGCCCAGTCCTGCTCGTTTACGCACGAGCGCAGCAGCGCGCGAGCCCGCTGCTCGGCGCGACGTTCGCGGCCGGGGTCATAGCCGCCGGGCTCGGCCCCGCGTCGGCGGGCCGACCAGCGCGCGCGGCCGCGCGCGAACGCATCTTTCAGCCGCGGCCGGCTCAGCTCGGAGACGAGCGCTATGAGGATGACCGCGGCCGTGCCCAGTGCGAGCGCCACGGCCGCTAGCGCGTCGCCCGGGGCGACCCGCCGGCGGCCCGCGGGAAGAAGATCACACGCTCGGCGTCTGCGGGCACATCGGCGAAGCTCTTCACGAGCTCGGCCTCGCGGCGGCCGCCGTGGGATTCGGTGGGCACCGCCGCCCACATCCCCGCGTCGAGCTCGCGGCGGAAGGCCTCGATCAGCTCAGCCTCCTGCTCCGGCACCGCCACGTCGCCCTCGGCCAGCACGATCTCGCCATGCCCGGGCTTCATACGCAGCAGCTTCATCGTCTCCGGATTATGGCAAACCGCCGGGGCCGCAGCCGCACCTCGCGCGCATCTCCCCAAGGTCGAGGATGTCGACCGGTCCGGCTCCCCCGCCGACGTCGCGCAGCCCTCTCGCCACCGCCGCGCCTGCCAGCGCACGCGCTGCACGGGCGGCTTGGAGCGGTGAGCGCCCGAGAGCCAGCTGGGCCGCCAGCACCGCGGAGTGCGTGCAGCCCGAGCCGTGGGCCGCGCCGTCCGGATGGCGCTCTCCATCGATCCTCACCACCGGCCCCTCGACGGTGGAGTCCACGAACAGATCGACCGCGGACCTCCGGTGCCCACCGGTGAGCACGACGATGCGGGGACCGAGCGCGAGCACCGCCCTGGCGAGCGCCTCGGCCTCGGCGTCCTCCTCCGCGTCGGAGCGCCCGCCCTCGGGGTGCGGGGGCTCGCCGGCGAGCGCCCTCGCCTCGGGCAGGTTCGGCGTGAGCACCGTCGCCCGCGGCAGGATCTCCTCAACGAGCGCCCGCTGGGCCTCTGGCGCGAGCAGCCTTGCGCCGGACTCGGCCACCATCACCGGGTCGACCACCACCGGCGTGCCAGCCGGCAGCTCGTCCAACGCCCGGGCGACCGCGAGCGTGACCTCCGCGGTGCCCAGCATTCCCACCTTGACCGCGTCCACGCCGATGTCCCGCACCACCGCGCGCACCTGGGCGAGGACGATCTCGCTCGGAACCGGATGGATGGCCTCTACGCCCACGGTGCTCTGGGCGGTGATCGCGGTGATCGCGCTCGTCCCGTGCACGCCACAACGGGCGAACGCCTTCAGGTCGGCCTGGATGCCGGCTCCCCCGCCGGAGTCCGAGCCGGCGATCGTGAGGGCGGTCGGCGTCAGCTCTCCGGGTTCCCCGCGGGTCGTTTGCGCGCCGGGAAGATCGTGTAGCTGCCGATCGCCGTCACCAGCAGGCGCCCGTCCTCGTGGCGAACCTCGCTGTGCATCACCGCCGTCGTGCGATTGCGCCGGTCGAGCGTCGTCCGGCAGACGATCTCCCCCTCGACCGCCGTCTGGATGTAGTTGATCGAGATGCTGATCGTCGCGATCCGCTCCTCCTTGGAGGTCTGCACCCACAGGGTCGAGCCCATGCAGTAGTCCACCAGCGCGTACGTCACAACACCCGAGAGCAGCCCGCCACCGTTGATCAGCTCGGGCCGGATCTGCAGGCGGACCGTCTGGGGATCCTCCCAACGCATCCCCATGAAGCTGCTGACGCCGTCGAGCGAGCGCGGGCCGCCCTTCACGCGGTTCCCGCCCGCCCGCTCGGAGCCCTCTCCGCCCGCCCGCTCGGGCGCCTCGCCGTCCATCCCGGTCGGGCTCTCGGTCGCCTGTTGGCTTGCAGAGGGGTCGTTCACGATGACCCGCAGGCTACCCCAGGACGTGGATTCGGCACGCCAGGGCATGGCCTATGATGGCGTCGCGGCTGGCGGCTACGGGGCGTCATTCTCGCACGTCTCGCACGGTAAGCTGGAATCGATGAGCTTCACGAGGATCACTGTGCGAGGAGACCAGATGGGCGGCGTCCCGTGCATCCGCGGTCTGCGGATCCCGGTCGCAACCGTGGTTGGGATGCTCGCCGACGGTATGAACGATCCAGAGATCCTCGTCGCCTACCCGGACCTGGAGGCTGAGGACATTCGCGAGGCGATGCGCTACGCCGCAGAGGCCGTCCGCGAGCGAGAGCTCCCGCTCGTCGCCTCTGCGTGAGGTTCCTGGTCGACAACGCGCTCTCGCCGGTCGTCGCCGAGCGCTTGGAAGCCGCCGGACACGACGCCGCGCACGTGCGCGACTACGGACTACGGGCAGCCAGCGACGAGGAGATCTTCGAGCGCGCGCAGCAAGAGCAACGCGTGGTCGTCTCCGCGGACACGGACTTCGGGACGCTGCTCGCGTTGCGCCGTGAGCGATCACCCTCGGTCGTGTTGTTTCGCCATGGCACGCAACGACGACCCGAGCATCAATCGGAGATGCTGCTCGCCAATCTCGGGACTATCGAGCGCGATCTTGCCGACGGCAGCATCGTCGTCGTTGAACCCGACCGGATCCGGGTCCGGGGGCTTCCGTTGATCCCGTAGGTCAGGTCTCTACTTCTGTCTCACCTCACTGGCCGGACCCGGAGTTCGGTCCGCTTGGCCTGGACCCGGATCGAGCCGGTGACCTCCCGGCAAATTGGCTGTGACCCCTAGAGGGCTCGCGGAGGGGAACTGGCGCCCGCCGAATAAGCCGACGCGATCATACGACCTACGAGGCCAGGCCTTGCACCGCGAGCACTACGGCTGTGAGAGTCACGATCGCCAGCAAGGCCGCCATAGACGGATGGGCCACCCACCACGGGAGGGTCCCGGGATAAGCTTTTCGCACTTCGGCGGGGCGCTGAGGCGCGTCGACGATCTCGATCGGCAGCCCAAGCCTCTCTCGTAGGCCTTCGAGCTGCGCTCGATCCCAGGTCTCGCGATTCAATCCGACCTCCGTTTGTCCTGCTTCGTTGATGAGCAACCACAGTCGTGACCGCCGGTGCGATGCCTTCCCCCAGGCGACTTCAACATCGACGACCCGTCCCGTGCTGCCTCTGGCCAGCGCCACGCGATCACGCAGAAGTCCTTTGAAAACCAGTCGCCCATCGACCACGGTGAGCTTCATCCGCCTGTGAGCCAGGTTGATCAAGCCGATCGCTCCCGCGGCGAGACAAACCCCCGCAGCTACGATGCTCACGCGACCCCAGCCATGGAATCGAAGTGAGTAAAGAACGCTGACAACTATCCAGCCAACAGCGGCGCTTACGCTGCCTCCCTGACTACTCCTCAGCGTCTTGCGAGGGCGTACGACAAGCTCTTCATTGGATGTGCCCGCAGATGCACTGTCTGAGCCGCCGCTCATGTGGCATGACCGAGGATGGCTACATACCCGTGGACTCGGCCACCCTGCAGACACGCTTCCCTGGCGTATACGCGGTCGGCGACGTCGCTACGGCGGGCGTGCCGAAGGCCGGCGTGTTCGCCGAGGGAGCCGCCCGCATCGTGGCTCAGACGCTGATCGCCGAGCTGCGGGGCGGGGAGCGGCCGGGCCCCCATCTCGGACGCGGTACGTGCTACATCGAGTTCGGCGCGCGGCGGGTCGGGAGCGTGGACATCGACTTCCTCTCAGGTCCCTCGCGAACCGGGGTCTTCAACGCCCCGTCCGCCGCTTTGGTCGCCGAGAAGGAGCGCTTCGGCTCCGGCCGCCGCGCCCGCTGGTTCGGCCCCTGACCGCCCAGCCTCCGACTCGAAGTTCGCGCGGTCGACAGGCATCCTCGGGGTTGTGCGCGAAGCGTCACAATCCAGCCACAGTATTGGCACAAAGTGCGCTCGCAGGACACGATCGCCGGCCTAGCCTTGGCAATCGTGCACTCCGCCTCCGGCAGCCCATCCCGGCCGTCTCCCTCGGACGGCCATGCCCAACCACCCCCCTCAGGGGCATCGCGCGAGGACCCTCGCCGTGTGCTCGGCCGCCTCGGCGAGCAGCTCGCCGCCGCCCACCTGGAGCGGCTCGGCTTCTCCCCGCTCGGGCGCAACGTGCGCACCCGCCACGGCGAGATCGACCTGATCGCCTTCAACGGCGAGACTCTCGTGTTCGCCGAGGTCAAGACGCGTCGGGTGAGCGCGCGCGGACGGTCGATCCGCGCCGAGCAGGAGCCCCTGACGTGGCTGCGTCCCCGCCAGCGCGCGCGCCTGCGCCGCCTGGCCTCGACATGGCTGAGCAGCGAGCGGCACATCAGGCCCAGCGCCCACACGATCCGCTTCGATGCGATCGGGGTGATCGTCGACGGGGGGAACAGGCTCGTGCGTCTCGATCATCTCGAGGGCGCGTGGTGAGGCCCCAGCGAACGCCATGCCGAGCGGGTATCGGTCGGCCTCGCCTGCTCTCGAGACAGCCTCCTACAGGCCCTTGCAGGCACCTACAGCGCCAGCTGCTGGTAGGCGAGCGACTGGAAGGACATCCTGTGCAGCGGGGAGACGCCGCGCTGCTGGATGGCTTCGCGGTGAGAGGGCGTGGAGTAGCCGACGTGCTCGGCGAAGCTTCAGCCCGGATGTTGGAGGTCGGCGTGGTGCATGTAGCGGTCGCGGGTCACCTTGGCGACGATCGATGCCGCCGCGATCGCCGCGCTGGTTGCGTCGCCGTCTACGATCGCCCGCTGGGGCCGCTCGAACTCCGCCACCGAGAAGCCGTCGACGAGGCACAGGACATCCCCGGTGAGTCCTCGCGTGACGCCCCGCATCGCGTCTCGCAGGGCGGCCAGATTGGTGTTGTGCAGCCCGCGAGCGTCGATGCCCCGCACGCACCGGGAGACGACCACGACGCGGCTGGCGGCGCGCAGCACGAGCGGGTAGAGCTCCTCGCGCGCCTCGGCGGTGTGCTGCTTGGAGTCGTTGAGCGCTTTGAGCGAGCGCAGCTCCCTCGTGGTGAGCGCCTGTTGGTCGAACAGCACGCCCGCGGCGACGAGCGGTCCGGCGAGACAGCCGCGGCCGGCCTCGTCTGCGCCGGCGATGAGACGCACGCCGAGGCGACGGTCAAAGGCGAACAGCCGCCTGCCGCTGCTGTCTCGGCGGGCACGGCGTCTGGAGCGCGCCGAGGAGCCGGGGTTTCGCGCCGGGGAACCGGGGTCCGTCTCTGCCACGCCGGGCGAGAGCGCGGAGCTCGAGCCCCCAGGCGCCCTAGAGGATGCCGATGCGGTCGGGCGGCCAGTAGGTGGCGAATGCTCCCCCGATGATCCATCCAGTGGGGACGGGTCCCCAGAACCTGCTGTCGTCGGATTCCCCACGGTTGTCCCCCATCATGAACCAGTGACCGGGCGGAATCTTGATGGGCTTCGGGAACGAGCACTCCGGGCTCGAGCCGCAGGGTCGAATGTAGGAGTCCTGCTCACGGACGAACCGACTCGTACCGGGGGCTCGGCGAAGGACGTGGCCTTCGCTGATGTAGATTTCATCGCCGGGACCGGCGACCACGCGCTTGATGAAGTTCACGCTGGATTTTTCGGGTTCCGGCTGCGAGCACGCTTCGCCGCCGGGTTTGACGATGTGGGGGGTGGGGCCGCACACCTCCTGCTCGGCGTTCTTGGGCGGGTGAAAGACGAGGATCTCGCCGACGTGCGGATCGCCGAAGTCCATGCCGATGCGGTTGACAAGGACGCGCTGGCCGATCGAGAGCGTCGGCTCCATCGAGCCGCTGGGGATGCGATAGGGCTTGACGATCCACTGCTGGATGGCGAGCGCGAGGCCGAGCGCGACGGCGATGATCACGACCAGCTCGACGATCGAGCTCGTGGTCGATTTCGACCGCTTCTTGCCGGTCTTCGCGCCCAGGAACAGGCTCGCGATCGCGCTGATCGGCGATTTCGAGCCCTGTGGCGATGGCGAGCCCTGTTCGCCGGGCTTGGCTCTAGAGCCCGTTCCCTTGCCGGTCCGTGCGCGCGTGCTCACGCCGGCGCGTCGCCGGCGGGAGCACCTCCCTCGGCGTCAGCGGCGTCTGAGGGGTTGTCGGCGTCGCTTGCGACCGCGGCTGCGACGGCCGTCTGCTCGTCGCCGCTGTCCGCACCGCCCGGCTCAACCTCGGCGTCGCTCGCCCCCTCGCCGGTCGCGTCCACGTGTTCCTGACCGGCAGCCTCGGCGGACGCCTCGCCGTTCTGCTGGGCAAGCTGCGACCCGTCGGCCGCGTCCACGACAGCCGCCTCCTCGGCGGTCATGCCGTTCGCATCGATCGCCCCACCGGCCTGCTCGTGCAGCAGGCCCGGCTCGACCGTCTCCTCAGGTCCGGTGTAGCGGCGCTCGCGCACACGGGCGCGCTTGCCCACCCGATCGCGCAGGTAGTAGAGCTTCGCGCGGCGAACGTCGCCGCGGGCGGCCAGCTCGATGCGCTCGATCTTGGGTGAGTGGAGCGGAAACATGCGCTCCACGCCGACGCCGAAGGACTGCTTGCGCACAGTGAACGTCTCGCGTGCGCCATGCCCCTGGCGCTTGATGACTACGCCCTCGAAGACCTGAACGCGCCGACGGGTGCCCTCGATCACCTGGAAGTGAACCTTGACCCGATCGCCTGCGGCGAAGCTGGGTACGCGGCGCAGTTGCGCGCGCTCGATGTTTTCGATGACGCTGCTCATGACGGTGAAGGAGGGCGCGCCCGATGGACCGAGGAAGACCCTGAGAAGAACTCTCGGCCAGCGCGATCAGCAATGGTAGCGAACCACCGCCCGCCCGCGCCGGACAACAGCGCACCGTCAACCGCCGCCGGGGCGCTGCCCTGCACCGCGTTCGCGGCTGCGCTCGCGCCGCCAGCGCTCGATCCGCTGGTGGTGCCCGGAGAGCAGCACGTCTGGGACCCGCCAGCCGCGGTACTCGGCCGGACGGGTGTAGTGGGGGTACTCGGGGTGGCCGTCGAGCGCGGCGCTGAAGGACTCCTCGGCCGCGGAGTCCTCGTGGCCGAGCGCCCCGGGGAGCTTGCGCAGCACCGCGTCGCACACGACCATCGCCGCGAGCTCCCCCCCGCTGAGGACGTAGCGACCGATCGACACGGCGTCGCTGGCGAAGTGCTCGATGATGCGCTCGTCGAAGCCCTCATACCGGCCGCACAGCAGGGTCAGGGCGGGCTCGCCCGCGAGCTCGTCCACGAGCTCGTCGTCGAGCATCCGCCCGGCGGGCGTGAGCGCGATCACCCGGCGCTGCTCGCGCAGCCGCACCGGATCGATCCCGTAGCGGGCGCGAAGCGCGCTGTCGAGCACATCCACGCGCAGCACCATTCCGGCGCCACCGCCGAACGGCGTGTCGTCGACCTGGGCGCCGCTGAGGGGCGTGTGGTCGCGGATGTTCACGTACTCCAGGCGCGAGCCCCCGGCCACGGCGTTCTCGACGTGGCGCTGTGAGGCAAACCAGTCAAACCACCCGGGGAACAGGGTCAGGACGTCGATGTTCACGAGGGCGGTCCGGGCTCTGGCTCGGGCTTGGGCTTGGGCTTGGGCGGCAACGTCTCCACATCGAGGCCGAGGAAGTCCAGGTCCACCTCGATGCGCCGCTCGGCCGTCACGATCGCACGGATGGCGTCTTTGACCATCGGCACCAGGAGCGCGACGCCGCCGCGTGCGGGCGTCACCTCGAGCGCCTCGCAGGAGGGAAGCTCGATCAGACGGGTGACCGTTCCCAGGCGCCGCTCGCCGTCGATTACCTCGCACCCCTCGAGCTCGTGCGCCCACCATTCCCCCTCCCCGAGCGCGGGGGCCTCGTGTGCCGACACCGTCAGCTCCATGCCTCGCAGGGCCTGCGCCGCGGAGCGGTCCTCCACCCCCTCCAGGCGCAGGATCGGCCGCTGCTCGGTGCCCGCGCGGCGCACGATCGCGGCGATCCTCGCGCCGAGGCTGACCGCCGTCCCGACGCTCAGCAGCCTCGGGTGGGCGCCGGTCACGTAGAAGCTCCCGTCGAGTCCGTGCGGGCGGCCGACCCTGCCGGCGGGCAGGCTCGCGGGAGGCCCGTCGATCCTTTCGGGCCCGCTCCGTGCCACCGCCTGTGTCCCCGACCGGCCGATCCGGCGGGTCAATCGACGATGTCGAGGAGCACGTGCGCTCCCTCGCCGGCTGCCGCCGCTTTGACCACCGTGCGCAGGGCGTGGGCGGTGCGCCCGCCACGGCCGATCACCCGGCCGTAGTCCTCCGCGCCGACACACAGCTCGAGCACGATCGTCCCGTCGTCCTCCTCGAACTGCTCGACGCTCACCCCATCGGGATCGTCCACCAGCCCTTCGGCAAGGTACTCCAGCAGCCGCCTGGGGATCTCGGTGGGCATCTCCGCGCGACCCCTCGTGGTTCCTAGCCGGTCCGCGTGTCGATGCCCTGGATGCGCAACAGCTTGCGCACGGTGTTCGACGGCTGGGCCCCGCGCGCGAGCCAGCTGCGTGCGCGCTCCTCGTCGATCTTGATCGTCGAGGGGTCCGTCTGGGCGTTGTAGCTGCCGATCGTCTCGATCACGCGGCCATCGCGAGGCGATCGCTGGTCGGCGACCACCACACGCCAAATCGGGTCCTTCTTGGCGCCCACTCGCGTGAGCCTGAGTCTTACCGACACGTTTTCCTCTCTGAGCGCCCATACGTAAGCGGCGCCACTCCACACTAAATATCGCTGTTATTGCTGATTTGGTTTTGCAGGAGCTTAGACGGTGTGGGCGCCCGAGGCCGGCACGACTCGAATCGCTGGCCCACCGCCAGGTTCGGCGGCGCGAGTAGCGCCGCGTGGGCCTCTTTCACCGCGAACCCCGCATCAGCGCGCCGATGTCCGGCATCTTGCCGCGTCCGATCTGGCGCATCACCTTGCGCATCTGGCCGAACTGCTTGACGAGGCGGTTGACGTGCTGGACGTTGGTGCCCGAGCCGCGGGCGATCCGCAGCCGCCGCGAGCCCTTGATCAGCTCGGGCCTGCGCCGCTCCTCGGGGGTCATCGACAGGATGATCGCCTGAATCCGGTCGAGCTCGCGTTCGTCGAGGTTCATGTTCTGGAGCTGATGGCCGCCGAACCCCGGGATCATGCCGAGGAGGCTCGTCAGCGGGCCCATTTTCCTGACCATCCTCAGCTGCTCGAGGAAGTCGTCCAACCCGAACTCGTTGCGCCGCAGCTTGCGCTCGAGCGCGCGCGCGTCGTCCTCGTCGAACTCGCGCTCGGCCTTCTCGATCAGGCTCATCACGTCGCCCATCCCGAGAATCCGCTGGGCCATGCGGTCGGGGTGGAAGCGCTCGAACTGCTCGAGCTTCTCGCCGGTGGAGGCAAACAGGATCGGCTTGCCCGTGACCGCCTTGACAGACAGCGCCGCTCCCCCGCGGGCATCGCCGTCGAGCTTGCTCAAGACCACGCCGTCGAACTGCACCGCCTCGGCGAAGCTCTCGGCGACGTTCACCGCGTCCTGGCCGGTCATCGCGTCGAGCACCAGCAGCACGTTGTGCGGTTCGACCGCGTCGCGAATCCGCACGAGCTCGGCCATCAGCTGCTCGTCCACGTGCAGGCGCCCGCTGGTGTCGACGATCAGGACGTCCTTGCCCTCGAGCTTCGCCCGCTCCAGAGCCCACGCGGCGATCTCCACCGGGTCGCGCTCGGGTGCCGGGGGCTCGAGCGATAGACCTCCGCGCCGGCCTGCGCTCCGACCTTCACGAGCTGCTCGACCGCCGCCGGGCGGTAGATGTCGCAGGCGGCCAGCGCGACGGTGCAGGAGTGCTCCTCGCGCAGGTGCCTCGCGAGCTTGGCCGTCGCCGTCGTCTTGCCCGAGCCCTGCAGCCCGGCCATCAGGATCACGGTCGGCGGCCGCGGCGAGAAGCTGAGGGTGGGTGGGGATTCATGCTCTGGGCCGCCCATCAGCGCGGCGAGCTCCTCGCCCACGATCTTGATGACCTGCTGGCCCGGGTTCAGCCGGCCGATGACCTCGGCTCCGAGGCAGCGCTCCTTCAACTGCGAGGTGAACTGCCGGACGACCTTGAAGTTGACGTCGGCCTCGAGCAGCGCGAGGCGGATCTCGCGCATCGCCGCATCGACGTCCTGCTCGGTCAGGGCGCCGCGGTTGCGCACATCGGCGAGCGTCTCCTGCAGCTTCTCGGCGAGGGTGTCGAACATCAGCGAGGCGGTCTGGGCGGCTCCTCAGAGCGGCGGGCGAGCGCCTCGCCGATGCCGCCGAAGGCCTCGGCGAACTCGGACGGCACGACGAACACCTTGTTGGAGTCGCCTTCGGCGAGCTGGGGGAGCATCTGCAGGTATTCGTAGCTCAGCAGCGCCCGGTCGGGCTTGCCCTCGTGGATCGCCGTGAAGACCGTGTCGATCGCCTTGGCTTCGCCCTCAGCGCGCAGGATCGCCGCCTGGCGCTCGCCCTCGGCGTCGAGGACGGCGGCCTGCTGGGCGCCCTCGGCCGTCAGGACGGCGGCCTGCTTGGCGCCCTCCGCGGTCAGGATCTGGGCCTGCTTTTCGCCTTCCGCGGTGAGGATCGCCGCTCGCCGGTCGCGCTCGGCGCGCATCTGCTTCTCCATCGCCGTCCTGATGTCGGCGGGCGGGTCCACCGACTTGATCTCGACGCGGTTGATTCGGATTCCCCACTTACCGGTGGCCTCGTCGAGGACCACCCGCAGCTCGGTGTTGACGTTCTCGCGGGCGGTGAGCGTCGCCTCGAGCGTCAGCCCGCCGATGACGTTGCGCAGCGTGGTGACCGTCAGCTGCTCGATCGCCTGCAGCGGGTTGGCGATTTCATACGTCGCCGAGCGCGGATCGGTGATCGTGAAGTACAGAACGGTCTCGATCCCCACGACCACGTTGTCTTCGGTGATCACCGACTGCGGCGAGAAGTTGACGACCTGCTCGCGCAGGTCGACCAGCGGCCGCACCCGGTCGATGAACGGCGTGACGATCGTCAGTCCCGGCTCGAGCGTTCGGCTGTAGCGCCCCAGCCGCTCGACCACTCCCGCCCGGGCCTGGGGAATCACGCGAATCGTTCGTGCGGCCAGCACGAGCACGAAGATCACGAGCACTGCAACGACAATCAGAACTGCCATGGGGTTGGTTCCTTTCTCGCTGACCGAATACCGGCAGCCTCAGTGCATCACAAGTGCGGTTGCGCCGCGTATCTCGACCACCTCGACGCGCTCGCCGACGTCGATGACCTCGTCCTCGTCGTAGCTGCGAGCGGTCCACACCTCCCCGCCGTCGATCTTGACGCAGCCGACGCCCTCCCCGTTGGCGATGCGCTCCAGCACCATCGCCCGGCGGCCGATCAGCGCGGCGGCGCCGGTCCTGATCGAGGGAGGCAGGCGCCGGTGGCGGTGGGCGACCGGACGCAGGGCGCCGAACACGATCGCGGAGGCGAGGACGAACACGATCGCGGCGAGCAGCGCGCCGACGCCGAGCACGCTGGCGAGGGCCGCGAGGGCCGCCCCGACGGCGAACGGCAGCAGGTAGAAGGCGCCGTTGTGCAGCTCCCCGAGGCCAAGGACGCAGGCTGCCACCAGCCAGATGATCCAGCCATCCATTGCTCCAGGTTATCTCTCCTTCACCGCGACGGCGCCCATCGGTGGCAACGGCCGGACGGATCGCCGGACGGATGCGATCGGATCTCAGAACGTGTTTCAAAAAGATCGGCACGTCCGGATACGTCCCTGGACGCGGCGCTGGATCGCCACGTGCCGGCTTGGCCGTGCTACCAGCACGGCCTTCACCTGCCCGCGTCGCCCAGCTTGGTCCATGAACGCCCCGACCCCACCGCCTATTCTGGAACACGTTCTCAGCCGGCTGCGATCAGCGCGCGTGCGAACTCCTGGGGGTCGAACGGGCGGAGATCCTCGACCGACTCGCCCACCCCGATCAGCTTGACCGGGAGGTCGAGCTCGCGGGCGATCGCCAGCGCGATCCCTCCCCGGGCGGTGCCGTCGAGCTTGGTCAGCACCACGCCGCTGAGGTGCGCGGTCTCGGCGAACAGCTTCGCCTGGCGCAACCCGTTTTGGCCGGTGGTCGCATCGAGCGTGAGCAGCGTCTCATGGGGGGCGCCCTCGATCTGGCGGGCGACGACCCTGCGCACCTTTGCCAGCTCGTCCATCAGGTCGTCCTGGGTGTGCAGGCGCCCGGCGGTATCGATGATCACCACGTCGACTCCGGTGCTGCGCGCCTGGGCGATCGCCTCGAAGGCCACGGCCCCCGGGTCCGAGCCCTCTGCGCCGCGCACGATCTCGCAGCCCGCGCGCTGCGCCCAGCCCTCGAGCTGCTCGCCGGCGGCCGCCCTGAAGGTGTCCGCAGCGGCGAGCAGCACGCTGCGCCCGAGCTCCTCGCGCAGATGCCAGGCGAGCTTGCCGATGGTGGTCGTCTTGCCCGTCCCGTTGACGCCGACCGCCATGATCACCGTCGGCCGGGCGCGGATGTCGATGCGGCTGTCTCCGACGGTGGCCGTCTCGGCCAGCAGGGCGATCAGCCGCTCGCTCAGCGCCTCCCCCCCCTCGAGCGCTCCGCTGCCGGTCTCGGCCTCGAGCGTCTCGACGACCGATGCGGTCGTGCGGGCGCCGACGTCGGCCATGATCAGCGCCTCCTCCAGGCGTTCCCAGGTCTGCTCGTCGAGCTCCCCGAACAGCGTCGCCTGGATCTCGCTGCCGAGCGCCTGACGGGTCTTGGCCATGCTCTCGCGCAGCCGGCGCAAGAACCGGCGCCGCTGTGGCCGCTGGGACTCGGCCCCGCCATCGCCGTCGCCGTCGTCTGAGCCCGGAACACCGGCTTCGCCGGTGATGAACAGATCGCTCCAGTCGCGGGCCACGGGCCGCGCGAGAATATCAGGCGACCTCTGCCACCTCCGGCTCCCGGTCGGCTTCCGAGGGTAGGGGTCGAGAGAGGACCTTGGAGACCCCATCGCCGCCCATCGAGACGCCGTACAGCCAGTCCGCCGCCTCCATCGTGCGCTTCTGGTGGGTGATCACGATGAACTGGGCGCGGCCGGCGTAGCGGCGCAGCAGGGCAAGGAAGCGGTCCAGGTTGAGATCGTCCAGCGCAGCCTCGACCTCGTCGAGGATGTAGAACGGGCAGGGGCGCGCGAGGAAGACCGCGAACAGGAAGGCGAGCGCGGTCATCGACTTCTCGCCTCCCGACAGCAGCGACAACCGCTTGGTCGACTTGCCGGCGGGGGTGATCTCGATCTCGACTCCCTCGAGCGCCTCCTCCTCCTGCTCCTGGACCTCGGCCTCGGCCTCGGCGGCCGCGTCGACGGCCTCCGCGTCCACCTCCCCGCCGGCGTGGAGGTTCTCGGGCAGCGGTTGCCCCCCGATGACCGAACGCTGCGCCTGCTCATCGCTGAGGAGACGCAGCCGCCCGGAGCCGCCGGGGAACACGTCGCCGACCAGCTCCTCGAAGTTGCGTGCGGCCGCGGCGAAGGTCTCCTGGAAGGTCTCCTGGATCTGCCGGTCGGTTTCGCGGATGACCGCTCGAAGCTCGCGCAGCGCGCTCTCCAGGTCGGTCCGCTGGCGCTCGAGCTCCTCGACGTGGGTGAGGGCCTCGGCGTATTCCTCCTGTGCCAACGGGTTGACGGGCCCGAGCTGCTCCCGTCTGCGGGTCAGCCGCTGCACGCGTGCGGCCAGGGCCTGCACCTCTTCCTCGCCGAGGCGCTCGGCCGCTGCGCCGGCGGTCTCCTCCTCGGTGGCGTCGCTGTGCCCGGGCACCGCCGACCCCAGCCGCTCGAGGATCGCCTTCAACTCGAGCTCCGCCTCGCCGGCCTGGTCGCGCAAGCGCTGGGCGGCGACCTCGGCGTCGGTGACGAGCTCTCCGGCGGCGCGCAGCATCGCCTGGATCTCCGCCTCGGCCGCGGCGCACGCGCGCAGCTCCGCGGCCATCTGCTCGCCGGCCTCGCGGTCGCCGGCGAGCTCCCGCTGCAGCCCTTCCACGCGCTCCTGGACGGCCTCGCCGGCGCTGTGGAGCGTAGCTGTCAGACGCTCGACCCGGGGCGCGAGCGCCTCGTCGAGGGTGTGCTGCGCCCGCAGGCGTTCGATGCGTCCAAGCCGCTGTTCGCGCTCACGGGCCACCCGCTCGGCCTGGCGGCGCTCAGCGGCGAGCTCGCCCTCCAGCTCGGCCTTCCTGACTGCCAGAGGACCCTGCTCTGGAGCGGCTCTGCGCTGCTCGATCAGCCACTCTGTGCGTCGCTTCGCCTCCCCCGTCTCGGACTGCCGGCGCTCGGCCTCGCGCAGGGCGCCGTCGGCGCTCGCGCGGAGCTCCTCGGCCGCCCGCATCTGCTCAAGCGCACGGTCGCAGGCGCTCTGCGCGGCGTGCTCGGCCTGGACCGCCCGCTCGGCGTCGGCAATCAGCCGGTCGCGTTCGTTGCGGCGTGCGAGCACGCGCTCGGTACCCCCCTCGCTCAGCTGGCGAACCTCGCCGAGGGATGCCAGCAGTGCGCGCCCGCCGGGCGTGACGGCGACGCCGGTGAAGCTCTCGGGCAACTCCTCCAAGCGTTCGACCACCCACGTGTCTGCAAGCAGCCGCTCGGCCAGCTCGAGAACCCCGGGCGGGCCGCTGAGCAGCTCGAGCAGCCGGCGGGCGCCGGCGACGGGCGCTTTCCCCCCGTGTCCGGAGGCCCGGGAAGCCTCCGATCGCCCGGAAGCCTCAGATCGCTCCTGGCCCCTCGACGCGAGATCGGGGACAGGGCTGGCGAAGGTGGTGGTCAGGGCCGTGCCTCCGTCTGGACCGGCGCTGTCCAGCAGCGCCTGGGCCCCGGCGAGGTCCTCGACGAGCGCCGCGTCCAGGCGGCCGCCGAGCGCCGCGGCCAGCGCCAGCTCGTAGCCATCCTGCACGCGCAGCTCCTCGCTGAGGGCCTTCGGGGCCTGCGGGTGCTCGCCGCCGACGCGGGCGTGACCGCGCAGGAACTGGTTGGCTGCCGCGAGCTCCGCGCCGACGCGCTCGGCCTCGCGGCGAGCGTCCTGTGCGCCGCGCTCGGAGTCGGTCAGCCGCGCGCGTGCCTGCTCGGCCTCCGCATCGGCTAGCTCGCGGGCCGAGCGCGCGGCGAGCACCTCCGCTTCGAGCTCTCCCAGCCGCGCCGCGTGCTGTTCGCGGGCGCGCTCGAGCTCGGCGACCTCCCGCTCGATCTCCTGCTCACGCTCGGCCGCGATCGCGGTCAGCTTGGCTTCCAGTGCCCCGATGCGGTCTCCCTCGAGGCCTGCATCCCGATCCTCGGAAGTCTGCGCTCCGGCCTGCTGGAGGGCGTCCAGCTCGAGTGTCACGCGCTCGATCCGCCGCTCGAGCGCGTGCGCGCCGGCTGCGACCTGCTCGGCGCGCAACCCGAGCCGCTCCCGCGCCGAGCGGGTGTCGTAGACGCGGCGGGAGAGGGCGTCGTGGCGCTCGGCGCGCTCCGCCAGCGCACGCTCGGCCGTCCCCCTGCGCTCGATCGTCTGCTGGAGCTTGGCCTCGATGCTCGCGCGCTGCGCGCGGGCATCGCCAACGCGCGCCTCGGCGCCGTCGAGCTCCACCCGAGCGCCCCGCGAGGCATCGCGCGCCAGATCGAGGCGCGCTTCGAGCGTCTGTCGCTCCAGGCGCTCGTGCAGCTCCGCCGCCTCGGCCTGACGCTTCAGTGGCCGCAACCGTGTGCGCGCCTCGCGCTCCACGTCCAGCGCGCGATCGAGGTTCTGCTGCGTGCGCTCGAGCTTCAGCTGGGCGCGGCGGCGGCGTTTGCGATGCTTGCCCAGGCCGGCCGCCTCCTCGATCAGGAGCCTGCGCTCGCGCGGCTTGGAGTTGACGATCGCGTCCACCCGGCCCTGGGAGATGACCGAGTGAGCCTCCTTGCCGAGTCCCGTGTCGGAGAGCACCTCGATCACGTCGGTCAACCGACAGCGGGCGCCGTTGAGGCGATATCCGCCATCGCCGGCCCGGTCCAGGCGCCGCACGATCGAGATCTCGCCGACGGGCAGATCCACGGCGCCGTCGGAGTTGTCGAGCACGATCTCCACCTCCGCCGCACTGCGCGCCTGGACCCCGCGCCCACCGCCGAAGATCACGTCCTGCATCGACTGCCCGCGGACGGCGAGCGGCGACTGCTCGCCCATCGCCCAGAGCACCGCGTCGGTGACGTTGGACTTCCCCGACCCGTTCGGCCCGACGACGACGCTCACGCCCGGCCCGAAGTCCAGGCGGGTGCGATCGGGAAAGGACTTGAACCCCGTCAGCGTGACCGACTTCAGCCGCATACGCAAATCCTCATGGATTGCTCTCCAACTGCTCGACGGCCACACGCGCGGCCTCCTGCTCTGCGTGCTTCTTGCTCCTGCCGGTTCCCGTTCCGAGCTCCCGCTCGCCGACCCTGGCCGCCACGGCGTAGGTGCGCTCGTGCGGAGGACCCTGCTCGCCGGTGACCTCGTAGCTGACCTCGGCCCCGCGTCGAGCGAGGAGCTCCTGCAGCGCAGACTTGAAGTCGACGGGATGCTCGAGGGCGCTCTGGATCTCCGGCGAGAACGCCTCGACGACAGCCTCGGCCGTGCGCTCGTAGCCGGCATTCAGGTAGCAGGCACCGATGACCGCCTCGATCACGGAGGCGAGCACGCGCTCGGTGGCGACGAGCGCTGCCGCGTTCTCGCCCACCCCCGCAGGCGCCGCCGCCCGCAGGCGCGCGGGCAGTGACAGCCGTTCTGCGACCGCCCGGCAGGAGACTCCCGAAACGGCCTGGGCGCGGATCTTGGTGAGCCGCCCGGCCCCGAACCGCTCGGCTTCCAACCTCGGGTACAGGTAGGCGGTCACCGCTAGCGCCAGCACGCTGTCCCCGAGGAACGACAGACGGGTGTAGGAGTCGCTGCGCCGCTCGCTCCAGGACGCGTGGGTGAACACCTGGCGCACGAGATCCTCGGGCAGCTCGTCCAGCAGCTCGCCGAGCAGCATCATGCCTCCGCATTGGCGGTCCCGCCGTTGTGGGCGACCACGAAGTCGACGGCGGCGCCGACCGTGAGGATCTGGGCGGCCTGCTCGTCGGTCATGTGGACTCCGTAGGTGTCCTCGAGCTCCTGCACCAGCGTGTACAGATCCAGCGAGTCGGCCTCGAGATCCTCCTTGAAGCGGGTGCCCGCTTCGATCGCGTCGGGATCGACGTCGAGCTCATCCGCCAGATGGGCCCGAATTAGGGTGAACACTTGCTCGCGAGTCGTCATTGCGCCTGCGGCAGGCTAGCGGCCGGCGCGGACACAGGCGAGCGTCTGAGCGCATCGGCGTGCTCCAGCGCGCGCTGGGTCTGCCCGACGATGTCCGCGCGCGCGCCCCGCTCGGCCCGGAGGATCGCCTGGGCGAAACCGGCGCGTGTGAACCGCCCGTGCGGCACGACCCCGAGGCTGCGCAGCCCGAGCAGATAGGCCCCTCCGCTGGCTTCCGGATCGATCTCCTTCCTGACCGACCCCAGAGAGCCACGCAGCAGCGCACCGCCGAGCTTCGCCCGCGTCGAGGACATCGCCGCGTCCCTGATGGCGCGCAGGATCGTCTGGGATACTCCCTCCATGAGCTTGAGGGCGACGTTGCCGGTGAGGCCGTCGGTGACAATCACGTCTGCCTTGCCGGTCACAACGTCGCAGCCCTCGAGATTGCCGACGAAGTCGAACGCGTCGATGTCCACGCGCGTGCGCTGCTCCAGCGCGGCGTGGGTCTCGATGATCAGGGCGCTCCCGCGGGCGGCCTCCTCACCGTTGGACAGCAGCCCCACCCGGGGCCGCTGCACCCCCAGCACCGTGCGCGCGAGCGCGGCGCCCATGAACGCGAACTGCACGAGATGCTCGCGCCGCGCCTCGGCGTTAGCACCGACGTCCAGCAGCGTCACCGGCCAGCGGGGGACGGGCAGCGGAATCGCGAGCGCCGGGCGGTAGATACCGCGTGCGCGCTTGATGTTGAACGTCCCGGCGGCCAGGGCGGCACCGGTGCCTCCGGCGCACACGAGCGCCTGGGCCCTGCCTTCCGCGATCGCTCTGGCAGCCTGCACGATCGAGGCCTCGGGTGTCGTGCGGGCGGCGCTCACCGGGTCGGGCGCCTTGGCGATGGAGACGGGGGCGTCCACGACCTCGACGCCGTCGGGTGGCTCCCCGAGCTCGGAGACGGGGCCGAACAGGATCACCCGCACGCCCTGCCCGGCGGCGATCGCTGCTCCGGCGGCGACCTCGGCGGGACCTAGATCGGCCCCGTTGCAGTCGACGGCGACGACCGGCGCCTGGGTCGGCGGGTGCGGTGGTGACGAGGAGGGCGAAGCCTCGGACGTCACCGCGGCTTACTCGTGGTCGTGCTCGTGATCGTGCGCGACAGACGCGACGATCTCGCGGCCCGCGTAGGTGCCGCAGACCGGGCAAACCCGGTGCGGGCGCCGCGGGCTGTGACATTGGGGGCACGCGTTCAACGAGGGCGCGGTGATCTTGTGTTGCGCGCGACGCTTGGCGGTGCGGCTGTGGGACTGCTTTTTCTTGGGGACGGCCATCGGTTGAGAAGGCTATCAGCCCCGCCCGGGGCGCCAGGGCGCCCGGGACGCGATCACTCGATCCTCAGCTCTGAGAGCTTCGCCCAGCGCGGATCGGGTGCGCTCTCGTGGCTGTGCTGTGGACCCGCGTGGTTCAGGTCGGCTGCGCACACTGGACACAGCCCCGCGCAGTCCTCGCGGCAGAGCACCTTGACGGGCATCGCCAGCGCGATCGCGTCGCGTGCCCAGCTGGCGAGGTCGAGTGTCTCGTCGTGTACGTAGGGACTGTCGAGCTCATCGCCTCCGCCCGGCCGGTCGACCTCGCGCGCCTCGACCTCGACGCTGGGAGCGGCGGGCCTCAGGCAGCGCATGCAGGGGCCGTTGACCGCGGCGGTGAAGCGCAGTCGCAGGGCGTAGCCGCCACCGGTCATGCGGGAGATGCTCAGCTCGACCGGGACGGCGGCTGAGCTTCCAGCGGTCGCCCGGACCGCGTAGCGCTCGCTGCCGAGCATGAGCGGGTCGATCGGCACCTCGAGCTCCAGCCGCCGCCCCTCGCCCGTGCTCAGGCGCAACCCCGCGAGGTCGAAATCGTGAGTCTGCGCAGCCATCCCCCTTCAAGGCTAGCGACCCGTTTGCAACCTGGAGAGGCCTCTACTGAACCCCGGCGAGCACCCGCTTGAGGATCTTGCCGGTTGCGTTGCGGGGGAGCTCCTCCAGGAAGACGACGTCGCGTGGAACCTTGTAGCGGGCGAGGTTCTCCTTGACGTACCCCTTGACCGCTTCCTCGGTCAGCTCGGTGCCGTTGCGCGCAACGACGAACGCCTTCAAGCGCTGGCCGAACTCCTTGTCCTCGACGCCAACGACCGCCGCCTCCTCGATCTCGCGATGCCCGGCGAGCAGATCCTCGACCTCGCGGGGAAACACGTTCTCGCCGCCGCTGACGATCATTTCGTCGTCGCGTCCGTCGACGAACAGCCGACCGTCGGCGTCGAAGTGGCCGACGTCACCGGTGCTCATGAGCCCGTCGACGATCTCCTTCCCACCGCCTCCGGTGTACCCCTCGAACATCATCTCGTTGGCCACGAAGATCCTTCCACCCGCGCCTGGCGCCACCTCGCGACCGTCCACGTCGAGCAGCTTCACGACGGTCCCGATGGGGGGCCGTCCGGCCGTTCCCGGGGCGGCCCGCAGGTCCGTGGGCGTCGCGATGGTGGCCCACGCGACCTCGGTCGAGCCGTAGAGGTTGTAGAGAACGTCTCCGAACAGGTCCATGGCGCGGGTGGCGAGCTCTCCGGGGAGCACCGACCCGCTCACGGCGATCACCTTCAGGCAGCTCACGTCGTAGCGGGCGATCGTCTCGGGCGGGAGCTCGAGGATGCGCTGCAACATCACCGGCACGACCACGAGCGCACTGGCCCTGTGCCGGGCGACCGCCCTCAGCGTGTCCTCGGGATCGAACCGTCTGCTCAGCACGAACGTCGAGGCGAGCGGCAGGCCCAGGGTGAAGTGGGCGTAGCCCCACGAATGGAACATCGGCGCGGCGATCATCGTGGTCTCGAGCCCGCAGCGGGATCTTGGAGAACATCGCGGCCATCGGCTCGATCGAGTCGGGCTCCTTGCGCGCCGCGCCCTTGGGCGCACCGGTGGTTCCCGAGGTCAGGATCACCACGCGCCCACGCTCGGCCGGTGGCTGCAGCTCGGAGTCCGCCCCAGCGGCGATCAGGTCCTCGAGCAGTGGGTCCGCGGACTGCTCGGGCGTGCGACCGGTGGAGCTCACGGGATCGCGCCAGGCGATGAAGCGCTTGGGCGCGCCGCCCGCCTCGCCGACGAGGCCGGCGAACTCTTCGTCGTAGATCAACGCCGCGGGATCCTCACGGACGAGCACGTCGGCGATCTGCGGACCGGCGAACGCGGTGTTCAGATACAGCGCGCTGGCGCCGAGCTTCGAGCAGGCGACGGTCGCCTCGATGAACCCACGGTGGTTGCGGGCCATGATCGCAACGCCGTCCCCTGCAGAGATACCGGCCTTGCGCAGTTGGTGTGCCAGCGCGTTGGTTCGTCTGTGCACCTCGCCGAAGCTGAGCGTCCCGCGCTCGTCGACGACCGCGATGCGATCGGGATAGCGGGCGGCCGCGCCGATGTAGGCGGCCGCCGGCGTGGGCCCCCAGCGTCGCAGGGCTGAGAGCGAGCGCACGGTCCTGTCCGGGCGCGCCGGGCGGAACATGCCCGTCGCCAGCAGCGTCTTTACGACCTGCAGCTTGTACTTGGTCTTGTGCGCGTTCACGTAACGACCCTACCCCAATGAGCGCGCTCGAATGCGAGGCCCGCCCGGCGGCGTCAGACGGACCGGTGCCCGGCGCGGGCCACCTAGCTGACTTCGGCCGGTTCGTCCTTGCCCTGCAGGCGCTCGCGCCCGCGCTGGACGGCGGCGATGAACTTGGACAGGTTGACCTCGAGCGTGTTCAGGATCTCATCGGCGTAGTCCTCGGCGCCGAGCCGGATCTCGCGCTCGCGCACGCGTGCGTCCTCGACGATGTCCTCGGCGGCGCGCTCGGCCTGCTTGGTGACCTCCTCCTCGCCGACCATGCGCTCCTGGCGCTCGCGTGCTTCCTTGATGATCCGCTCGGCCTCCTTCTTGGCCTCGGCGAGCATCTCCTGGCGCTCCTTGACGATCCAGCGGGCCTGCTTGATCTCCTCGGGGATCGTCGCGCGCATCTGGTCGAGGATGTCGTAGATCTCCTCCTTGTCGACCCGCACCTGGTCGGTGAGGGGCACCGGCTTGGCGTTGTGGACAAGGTCGTCGAGCTTGTCTATGAGTACGAGGACATCCATCCGGTCTCCAAGTTCGTTAGCGTTTGAGCTCTTCCTGCAAGCGTCCGGCGACCTCCGGGGGGACGAGATCGTCGATCCTCCCACCGAACGTGGCGAGCTCCTTGACGCCGCTGGATGACAGGAAACTGTACTGCGGGCTGGCCATCAGGTATACGGACTCGATCTCGGGGTCCTGACGGCGGTTGAGCTGGTTCATCTCCAACTCGTACTCGAAGTCCGAGATCGCGCGCAGGCCCTTCACGATGGCCTTCGCGTCGACGCTCCTCGCGAAGTCGACGACGAGCGTGCTGAACGGCTGCACGCGCACCGTGTCCAGGTCGGCGATCGCCCGCTCGATGAACCCAACCCGCTCCTCGATTCCGAACAGGGCGCTGCTCTTGCGCACCGAGCGGTTGACGACGGCTACGACAACTTCGTCGTAGAGGTTGGCCGTGCGGCGGATCACGTCGAGGTGGCCGTTGGTGATCGGGTCATACGAGCCCGGGCACACGGCTATGGATCTGTGGGCTTGGGTCATTGATGCCGGTGGATTGTGATCGAAGTGTCGCCGTAGCGCCGTTGCCGCTGCATCTCCCCGGGGAGCCGAAGGGGCGAGCGCCTGTCACTCTCGACCACCACGCGCCCGGATGGCCGCAGCAGCGACGGCAGGATCGCCGACAGCTCGGACTCCCAGTCACGCGCCTGCCTGTAGGGAGGGTCGATGAAGACGAGATCGTATGTCTCCTGGCTCGCGCGTGCGGCCCGCAGCGCCGCGAGCGCGTCCCGGCGGCGCACATCGGCCGTCTGCGGGTCGATCCCGAGGGCCTGGAGGTTCTCGCGCAGGACGGCCGCGGCGCGAGCGTCGCGCTCGACGAACACGGCGTTGAGGGCGCCCCTGGAGAGGGCCTCGATGCCGAGCGCCCCGGTGCCGGCGAACAGGTCGAGAACGCTCGCCCCGTCGAGATCCCCGAGCATCCCGAACAGGGCCTCCCGCACGCGGTCGGAAGTGGGCCTCGTGACCGTGCCCGTCGGCGCCTTCAGGCGCCTGCCGCCGAGGCGTCCCGCAATCACGCGCATGTGCCAACGGTAACGCCGTCGAGCGGGCGGGCGCCGTCAGGCGGGGATCGCGGCCGTCGAGCGGGCGGGCGCCGTCAGGCGGGGATCGGCGCGAGCGCCTCGGCGCCGATCCTCAGCTGGAGCGCGTCGCCCAGCAGCGCATGCTCGGGCTGGCGCAGCTGGGGATCGGCGGTGATGATCGCCTCGGCGGCCGCCCGCGCCCGCTCGAGCAGCCGCGCGTCGTCGGGAAGGCGGGCGACGCGGAAGTCGCCGAACCCGGACTGGCGGGTCCCGATCAGCTCTCCCTCGCTGCGGAGCTCGAGGTCGATCTCGGCCAGGCGGAAGCCGTCGGAGTGATCGACGAGCGCGCGGAGCCGGCGCGAGCCTCCCGAGGCGGGCGCGGCGAGCAGGAAGCATCTGGCGGGATGCCGTCCGCGTCCGACGCGTCCGCGCAGCTGGTGCAGCTGGGAGATGCCGAAGCGCTCGGCGTTCTCGATCACCATGACGGTCGCGTTGGGGACGTCGATCCCCACCTCGATGACGGTGGTGGCGACGAGCACTTGTGCGTGTCCGGAGGCGAAGGCGGCCATCGCCTCCTGCTTCTGGCGGGTGGGCATGGCGCCGTGGAGCAGCGCGAGCTCGTATCCGTGAAGCTCGCCGTCGCGCAGTCGCTCGAGCTCGGCGGTGGCCGCCCGGAGCTCCGACCGAGCGCCGTCGGCGCCCCCGCCGGAGGGCTGGCCCGCGGCAAGCGGTTCGGGCTCCTCGACGAGGGGGCACACGACGAAGGCTTGGCGCCCGGCGAGCAGCTGCTCGCGCAGCTGCTCGTAGGCGCGCTCGCGGGCGCCCTCAGCGGCGAGCAGACGCGTATCGATCGGCTGGCGCCCCACGGGGAGCTCGCGCAGCGTGCTCGAGTCGAGATCGCCGTAACGGGCCATGGCCAGAGTGCGCGGGATCGGCGTGGCGGTCATGTGCAGCGTGTGGGGCGGGTGGAAAGAGATGCCGTCCCCGCGGGCGAGATCCGGTTCGGCGAGCGCCGCACGCTGGCGCACGCCGAAGCGGTGCTGCTCGTCGATCACGGCGACGGCGAGGGCCCTGAAGCGGATGTCGGGCTCGATCAGCGCGTGGGTGCCGACCAGCAGCGCAAGCTCGCCGCTCGAAGAGCTTGCCGAGGATGTCCCTGCGCCTGCGTGCCGGGGTGGAGCCGGTCAGCAGCGCAGCGGACAGGGGCTCGGAGCCCATCAGCCGCTGGATGGTTGCGAAGTGTTGTTCTGCAAGGGTCTCTGTCGGGGCCATCAGGGCCGCCTGGTGGCCATGCTCGACGGCGCGCAGCATCGCGTGGAGCGCGACGACGGTCTTGCCGCTGCCGACCTCGCCCATCAGCAGCCGCTGCATCGGTTGCGGCTGGGCGAGATCCACGTCGATCTCGTGGATAGCGTTGCGCTGGTCGCCGGTGGGCGCGAAGGGCAGCGCGTGCTCGAGCCAGCGCGCGCTGAGCGTCGGCGGATCCTCAAGCGTGCGGGCCCGGGCGCCGGATCTGCGCGTGGCGCGTCGGCGCAGGAGCGCCAGCTGGGTGAGCAAGAGCTCCTCGAAGGCCAGCCTCTCTCGCCCCGTCTCGGCGTCGTCGGGAAGGCGGGGAAAGTGCATTGCGGCGAGCGCGGCCGCCCTGTCGGGCAGACCCTCGACGACTCGTGTGGCCGCCGAGAGCGCCTCGGTGACGTCTGCGAGCGCTCCCCGGGCGCCCTGGACGAGGGTGAGCAGCTGGGTCGAGCTGACGCCCTCGGCGGCCGGGTAGTGGGCCACCGAGTGGCTCTCGCCGGGAGCGTCGGACACCTCGCCGGCGGGCTCGGCGGCGAGCGCGTGATGGGAGACGCCAAAGCCTCCGCGCCCGTCGGCCTTGCCGTGCAGCAGCAGCCTCGTGCCGGGGGGGTAGCGCTCGACCAGCCAGGGCTGGTTGAAGAACGTCGCGCGCATCGTGGCGGTGGCGTCGAAGACGATCGCCTCGACGAGCGGCCTCATGCCCCGTCGCCGCACTGCCCGCGCGCCGATCCGGCGGACCTGTACGGCGACGGTCGCCTGCTCGCCGGGCCGCAGCGCGGCGACGGTCCGCCCCTCGCGGCGGTCGCCGGGCAGATGCTCGAGCAGATCGCCCACCGTGTGAAGCCCGAGCGCTGACATGCCGGCGGCCAGCTTCTTGCCGGGCAGCTCCAGGGGAGCCTGCAGGCGCGAGGGGCGCGGCCAGCGCACCGACGCGGCGATCAGCTCCTCTCGGCTGAGGCCCCGGGTGGATGCGAACGCGTAGGCCGGCGGGCGGATGCCCCCCGGCTGCGAACTCACCGCTGGCGCTACGTGAGGTGTGAGGGGCTTTGTCGCCGGGGCCATGCGCTGGGCATCATGATCCTGGCGGCGGTCGTAACGGGCTCGGGCAGCGTGCATTGTCCCTCTGCGAAGTGTGTATAGCAATGGCTATACACCACTCCAGACGTGTATATCACTGCACCCGGCCCTCCCCTCGACGCCACCCGCGCTCCCCCGGCGCGCCCGGCACGCTCCCGGCCCGGCATGCTCGCGGCTACGCGCCGCGAAGCGCGCCTCCCAACGCGCCCCGCAAGGCCTACTCGGCGGAGAGCAGCCACCAGTAGGCGGGCTGGCCGCCGTGACGGAGCTCCAGCTCGAGGTGGTGGCGACCGTCGACCATGGTCTCGACCTCGGTGAGCTCGAGCGGGGCGTCGTGGCCGGCGAGAACGCTGATGAGCTCGGGCGCGGGTCCTCGGTCGTCTCCGTCGGCGAGGGTGGAGAGGACGGCGTGGAGCGTGTGGCGCGGCTCGCCCCAGGCGACGACCTCGTCCTGGATGAAGCCGACGGCGTCGCCGCGGCTGAAGCGCCCCTGGGCGTCGTCGCGGGCGGCGGGAGCGACGGCTCCGGTGCGCAGACGGGCGAGCGCGTCCATCAGGGCCCGGGCGTTCTCCTCGACGGAACGGTCGGGGGCGAGGGCGAGAGCGATGGCGAGACCGGCCTGCTGGCTGGTGGTGTGGGCGACGAGCACCTGCTTGTCGGAGAGGCGGGCGGCGTGCTCGGCGGCCATGATGACGTTGGGGCTGTTGGCGAGCACGACGACCTCCTCGGCGGGGACGTCGTGGATGCCGGCGAGCAGGTCGTAGGTGGAGGGGTTGAGGGTGGGGCCGCCGTCGATGGTGTGGACGCCGAGCTCGCGGAACATCTCGTGCAGCCCGGCCCCGCTGGCGACGGCGACGGCGCCGCAGCGCACTTGGGGGCGCCCGCCGGGTTGGGTTGCGGACCCGTTGGAGCGCTCGGCGAGACTGGACCCGCCGCCGTGTGCGCCGGCGAGGGCGACGGCGCCGAGGCTCAGGCGCCCGTGGCGCTCGGCGACCTGCAGGCGCATGTCGGCGATGTCGAGGTGGGAGATCTCTCCGCAGTCGGCGAAGACGGCGGTGGCGAGCTCGGGCTGGTCGGTGTGGAGGTGGACCTTGAGGGTGGTGGGGTCTCCGACGACGAGGACGGAGTCGCCGAGCTGCTCGAGCGGGGCGATGAAGCGGGCGGGTGTGAGCCCGTTGCCGGTGACGGCGAAGTTGGTGCAGAAGCGGTAGGTGCCGGAGGTGTGCTCGGGGTGGGTGATGCGCGCCGGGGCGTGGTGGTCCAGGGGCGGTGGATCGTCGCCGCGCAGGGCGGCGATGACGCCGGCGAAGATGATGGTGAGGCCGTAGCCGCCGGCGTCGACGACGCCGGCGTCGCGCAGGGCGGCGAGCAGCTCGGGACCGCGCTTGACGGATTCCTGGCCGGCGACGACGGCGCGCTCGAGGGCGTCGGCGATGGCCTTGTCCTGCTCGCGGGGCTCGGTGGCGGGGCCGAGGCGCGGGTTGCCGGTGCTGTGGGCGACGTCGGCGACGATCTGGTGGGCCATCTCGCGGGCGACGGTGAGGATGGTTCCCTCGGCGGGCTCGCGCACGGAGGAGTAGGCGCGGTCGGCGGCGTTGGCGAGCGCGGCGCCGATGAGGGTGGCGTCGATCAGCTGGCCGGGGCGGCTGACGAGCTCCTCGGCGGCGCCGCGGATGAGCTGGGAGAGGATGACGCCGGAGTTACCGCGGGCGCCGAGCAGGGCGGCGCGGGCGACGGACTGGACGATCTCCTCGCGGCCGATCTCGTCGATCGTGCGGCCCCCGTCGGCGCCCTGCAGCCGGTCGAGCTCGTCGAGGACGGCGCGCAGGGTGAGCGCCATGTTGTCGCCGGTGTCGCCATCGGCGACGGGGAAGACGTTGAGGTCGTTGACCTCCTGGCGGCGGGATTCCAGGTGCGCGAGCGCCCTGGCTACGGCGACGCGGAAGCGGACCAGATTGCTGTCGGCCACGGGGACACGTGTATCACCTTCGCCCGGGGCCGCGCGGCGAGCCTCAGTGGTCAAAGAGCCTTGGCGACCTTGCCGGCTTTCAGACAGCGCGTGCACACGTAGACGCGCTTGGGCGTCTTGCCGACGAGGATCCTGACCTTCTGCAGGTTGGGATCGAAGCGTCGCTTGGTGGCGACCATCGAGTGGCTGCGGCTCTGCCCGAACGCCGGTCCCTTACCGCAGCTGTGACATACCTTGGCCATCGTCGGAGCGCAGTGTAGATGGTTTTCAGACGATGGACCCCTGTCGGGGTCGGCGGAAGGCTCGCTGGCTGGATGCTCAGGGGCCCGCGAGCTCGGAGCGCAGGGCGGCCATCGCGAGCACGGCCTCGGCGGCGTGGCGGCCCTGGTCGCGCTTGCCGCCGCCGGCGCGGGCGAGCGCCTGCTCCATGTTCTGGCAGGTGAGCACGCCGAACGCGCAGGGCACGCCGGTGTCGAGCTGGACGCGCATGACGCCGCGGGCGGCCTCGGCGCAGACGAAGTCGTAGTGGTCGGTCTCGCCGCGGATGACGGCTCCGAGGCAGGCGACGCCGGCGAAGCGCCCGGACCGGGCGGCGTAGCCGGCGGCGAGCGGCAGCTCGAAGGCGCCGGGGACGTCGAAGACCTCGACGTCGTCGTGGCCGGCCTGCGCGAAGGCGGCGGTGGCGCCGGCGAGGAGCCGCTGGGCGAGGTCCTCGTAGAAGCGCCCGACGGCGATGGCGAAGCGCTCGCTCACCGCTCGCGCCGCTCGGCTCGACGGCGCTCGCTGGTGCGCCGCTCGGAGTGCAGCAGCTCCTCGTCGAGGTTCAGGCCCTGGTGGTGCAGCGTGTGCCCCATCCGCTGGGCCTTGGTGCGCAGGTAGGCCTCGTTGTGCTCGTTGGGGGCGTGCTCGATGGGGATCTGGGCGCTGACTGACAGCCCGTATCCCTCGAGGCCCCTGATCTTCTTGGGGTTGTTGGTGAGGATGCGGATCGAGCTGAGCCCGAGGTCGACGAGGATCTGGGCGCCGATCCCGTAGTCGCGCAGGTCGGCGGGCAGGCCGAGGCGCTCGTTGGCTTCGACGGTGTCGAGGCCGTCCTCCTGCAGGCGGTAGGCCTTCAGCTTGTTCAGCAGGCCGATCCCGCGGCCCTCCTGGGAGAGGTACAGGAGCACGCCCCGGCCCTCGCGCTCGATCATCGAGAGCGCCGATTCGAGCTGCTCGCCGCAGTCGCAGCGCAGGGAGTGAAAGACGTCGCCGGTGAGGCACTCGGAGTGCACGCGCACGAGCACGTCGGGCTGCCCGGCGACCTCGCCCTTGACGAGGGCGACGTGGTGCTTGTCGTCGACGAGCGAGCGGTAGCCGACGGCTTGGAACTCCCCGAAGGCGGTGGGCAGCCCGGTGGCGACGACGCGCTCGACGAGCATGTCGTGGCGTCGGCGGTAGGCGATCAGGTCGGCGACGGTGATCATGCAGAGGCCGTGCCGGGCGCAGTAGTCGACGAGTTCGGGCACGCGCGCCATCGTGCCGTCGTCGTTCATGATCTCGCAGATCACGCCGGCTGGGTTCAGGCCGGCAAGGCGGGTGAGATCGACGGCGGCCTCGGTCTGCCCGGCCCGCTCGAGCACCCCTCCGGAGCGGCTCTTGAGCGGAAAGACGTGCCCGGGCTGGACGAGATCGGCGGGGCGGCTCTCGGGGTCGATGGCGACCTGGATGGTGTGGGCGCGATCGTGGGCGGAGATGCCGGTGGTGACGCCGTCGCGGGCCTCGATGGAGACGGTGAAGGGGGTTTCGAACGGCGACTCGTTCTTGGCGGCCATGAGGTCGAGCCCGAGCTCCTCACAACGCTCGGAGGTGAGCGAGAGGCAGACCAGCCCGCGCCCCTCCTTGGCCATGAAGTTGATCGCCTCGGGGGTGGCGAACTGCGCGGCGAGGGTCAGGTCTCCCTCGTTCTCGCGGTCTTCGTCGTCGCAGACGACGACCATCTTGCCCTCGCGGATGTCCTCGATCGCCTGATCGACGGTGGCGAAGGGGGTGAGCGACCGTGCCTGGCTCATACGCGTGCCTGCATGAGCCGCTCGACGTGCTTGGCGAGGATGTCGACCTCGATGTTCACGAGGGCGCCCTCGCGGACGCCGCCGAGATTGGTGCGCTGGAGGGTCTCGGGAATCAGCGAGACCGCAAAGCCGCCGTCGCGGAGAGCGCTGACGGTGAGGCTGACGCCGTCGAGGGCGACCGAGCCCTTCTCCACGAGATAGCGCTCGAGGCGGGAGTCGCATTCGATCTCGAGCACGCGCGAGAAACCCTCGTCGCGGATCGCGAGCACGCTGCCGGTGGCGTCGACGTGGCCCTGCACGAGATGCCCGCCGAGGCGGTCGGCGGCGCGGAGCGCCAGCTCGAGGTTGACGGGGTCTCCCGGGCTGAGCGCGCCGAGCGAGGAGCGCTCGAGCGTCTCGAGCATGGCCTGAGCGTCGAAGGAGCCCTCGCCGACGGCGGTGGCGGTGAGGCAGACGCCGTTGACGGCGACGGAGTCGCCGGCGTGGAGCTCGCCGGCGAGGGCGGCGCTGATGGCCAGCGTGGCGCCGGCGGCGTCTGGGCGCAGGGCGACGAGGGTGCCGAGCTCGGCAATCAGGCCGGTGAACATGATGGCCTCTTCCAAGTCTTGCGCCCCTGATGGGCACGCAGGGCAAGCTGGGCAAGGACGCAGGGAGCGTGGCGTGCTACGCACGCGAGCGACCGAGGACGCCGCCCAGCGCCGCCATGCGTGCCCATCAGCGCTACCACTCGCGCAGCCTTGCCGAGATCAACAGGTCATCGCCGATGCTCTGACAGTCGAAGCTGAGCGCGCGCATGGCCTCGGAGATGCGCTCGACGCCCTCCCCCTCGAGGGGGTCGCGGGCGGCGCTGCCGCCGAGCAGCAGCGGCGCGAGGAACAGCCTGATTTCGTCGATCTCGCCGGCGTCGAGGAATGCTCCGGCGAGGTGCGGCCCGCCCTCGAGCAGCACGGAGGTCACGCCCATGCCGCCGAGCTGGTCGAGCGCTGCGCGAACCCGTGCGGGCTCGTTTTCGCCGGTGGCGAGGAGCACCTGCACGCCGGCGGCTTCGAGGGCGTCGGTGTCGGAGCGGGCGGCGGCCCGCGAGACGATCATGGTGAGCGGGATCTCGGCGGCGGCGGCCACGAGCTGGGAGCTGGGCGGCAGGCGGGCGAGCGAGTCGAACACGACGCGCCGCGGCTGCTCGTCGGGCTCGGCGGGCAGGCCGGACGGGCGGGCGGTCAGCTGCGGGTCGTCGGCGAGCGCGGTGCCGATCCCGACGACGACCGCGTCGACGGACGCGCGCCAGCGGTGGGCGAGCTCACGGCTGTCCTCGCCGCTGATCCACTTGGAGTCCCCGGTGCGGGTGGCGACCTTGCCGTCGAGGGTCATGGCGGACTTGAACAGCACCCACGGGCGCCCGACGCGGGCGTGCTTGCGAAACGCCTGGTTGAGCAGGCGGGCGCTCGCGGCGAGCTCGCCGTCGGCCATCACGATCTCGACGCCCTCGTCGCGCAGGATCCCGAGGCCGCGCCCGGAGGCCTTCTCGGTGGGGTCGTCGGAGGCGATCACCACGCGCCCGATGCCCGCGGCGAGGATCGCCTCGGTGCAGGGCGGGGTCTTGCCCTCGTGGCAGCAGGGCTCGAGCGAGACGTAGAGCGTGGCGCCGCTGAGATCGCCGAGACCGCAGGCCTCGATCGCGTTGACCTCGGCGTGGACCGCCCCGTATTTCTCATGCCAGCCCTCCCCCAGGATCTCGCCGTCGCGGGCGACGACCGCGCCGACGACGGGGTTTGGCTTGACCGCGCCAAGGCCGTTGCCGGCGAGCTCGATGGCCCGCGCGAGGTGAATCTTGTCGGTCTCGGTGCAGCTGGGCATGTGCTCTTCCAGGATAACCGTGCCCGGCCGACTGACCAGCTCAGCCGCTGCAGCGCCCGCCGTGCAACCGGTAGACGGTCATGGCCGGCCCCGGCCGCTGGTAGGCGAGCGGGTAGTAATCGAAGCTCCAGTCGAAGTCGAAGGCCACCGGACCCTTGCCGCGGGCGTACGGTGAGGAGCGGTAGACCGCTTCGCCGTGGGCGGCGAGGGCGCGGTAGTAGGCGATCGCCTCGGGCACGGCGCCGGGGTCGGCGAAGGCGCGCCCGGACTGGGTGGAGCCGCTGATGACCCAGCAGTAGCCGTGGCTGAGGTAGTAGCCGATCAGCGCGGGGCTGAGCGTGGTCTCGTAGTTCTCGATGCCGACTTCGTGCACGATCGGGGTCAGCTTGCCGTCCGGCGCGATCCTCGAGAGCAGCGAGGCGTACTTGTTCCAGCGGTGGGGGTTGCTCGCGGTGGAGGTTCCGGGCTTCCTCTGACGGGCCCATTCGTCGGGGGCTACCGGCTCGACGACGATCGGGGCGCCGGCGGGGATGTGGGCGAGCATCCAGCTCCTGGTCAGGTTGCGCGTGTCGGCACGCGAGAGCAGAAGGCCGGAGTGGACGCTGTAGATGAGCCCCTGTGCGAGCAGCGCGGCGATCAGCAGCGCGCCGAGCAGGATCCGCGGAGCTCGTGTGCCGCGGATGCCGGCGGCCGCTCGGGGCTCGCGGGAGTCGCGTCCACCCCGCCACCGGGCGGCCAGGCGCGCGCCGGTCTCGGGCGCCCATACCGCGAAGAACGCGCCGAGCAGGCACATGATCGGGAAGATCGGCAGCAGCCAGCGCCCGAAGTAGCGGCCTTGCAGGCCCATGAAGGCGAGGAACAGCAGGGGCGCGGGCACGAGCAGCCAGCCGAGGCGGGGCTGGATGCGCGAGATGGCGAGCGCGCCGCCGAGCGCGCCGAGCGCGGGCACCCAGCCGAGACCCCAGGTCAGCGACCACAGGTAGTAGGGCAGGCCGCCGTCCTTGGGGGCGCCGAGCTTGCCCTGCGCTTCGGCGGAGAGGGTCGACTGGTGGACGAGTTCGCGGTGGAAGCTCGAGTAGTCGAGCACGGCGTAGGGGTTGGCGACGAGGAAGGCGGCCAGTGCGAGCGCTCCGGCGAACAGCAGCCCGCCGAGGACGCGCCCTTTGGCGCGCTTCTCGCCGTCCAGGTAGCGTGCGGCGGCGGCGGCGAGCAGCACGACGACGACGATTCCGGCGGTGTACTTGGTGGCGCAGGCGAGTCCGAGGCCAACTCCCGCGAGCAGATAGTCGCGCGTGCGCCCGTTGCGCAGCACGCCGGCGCTGCCGAGCAGCGACAGCGTCAGCGGCGCGAGCGTGGGTACATCGTTGAGGGCCAGATGGGCGTAGAAGACGGGTAGGAAGGCGACGGCCTCGATGGCGGCCGCGAGCAGTCCGACGCCGCGCCCGAACAGCCGCGCGCCGGTGGCGTACAGCAGCCACACGGCGGCTGTGCCGAGGAGCGCGGCGGCGACGCGCGCGAGCGTGTACACCTCGGCGGGGTGCAGCGCGAGGGCCTGTTGCGCGCCGGCCGCGCCGCCGTAGGAGACGGCGAACAGGTAATGCAGCAGATAGGTGAAGGCCGGGGGGTTGGCGAAGTAGTGGGGGTTGAGGGTGCCCTCGGCGAACATCCTGACCGCGCGGGGCACGAAATGGTCGGCCTCGTCGGTGTTGTAGGCGTAGGGGAGGCCCTGCTGGGCGCCCCACAGCCGCAGGGCAAGGCCGCCGAGGAGCACGAGTGCGAGCCCCGGCCATGCCCACCTGCGGGAACGGTCCGGGGCAGCCGTCGAGCGCTGCCCGCCGGTCGGCCGCTCAGCAGTTCGCATACACCGCGTAGTAGCGGCTCGTGTAGATGCGCCTGAAGCCGGCGAGGGGCACCTGGTCGCGCGGATCGTCGCCGACGTCGACGATCGCCTCGATGAAGACGGCGCTGCCGAGCGGATAGACGGCCACGCTGCCAGCGCGGATACGGTCCTCGAGCGTGTGCGAGCCCTTCTCCACGTCGGCGCGGGCCTCGCTGCGGGCGACGATGTCGTGCTGGCCGTACGGTGTCGAGGATCCAGCGGGCATCGGGGATCAGCTTGTTGTCGGGCAGCGACAGCAGCGGGCAGCGCCGCAACTGGGCCTTGACCGCCGGGTCGGCCAGCGCGCGGACAAGGCCCACGTGGAAGTCCTCGTGGTAGGCGAGGGTGGTGCGCAGGTTCGCGAGGCTGAGCGAGCCGGCCACGGAGGCGACGCCGTAGACGACGAGCGCGGCGGCGCCCGCGATCCACAGCCGGCGCAGTCGGGACCCCGGCTGGAGCATCGCCCAGCCCCCGATCGAGACCGCGCAGAAGGGCAGCAGCATCGTGGCGGCGCCCATCAGGTAGCGGTCGACGAGCGATGCGCCGACGGCTCCCTCGGCGACGTACACGGCGCCCAGCAGGACCAGCGTGGCGAGGGGGACGAGCACCCGCCGGGGCGACAGACAGACGGCCAGCGGCACGCCGATGAGCCCGCCGAGCACGACCGGGAGCTTGTCGATCCGCACGCCATAGCTCCACACCGAGGCGAGCACGCTCGAGAGCCCTTGCGTGCGTTCTAGTTCCTGGGCGAGGCCGGCGGTGGCGCTCAGCGAGTACAGCGGGTCGCCGGTGACGAGCGCGTCCACTCCGGCCCAGACGACGGGGGCGAACAGCGCCATCGCGAGGTACTCCAGGCGCGTCCGGCCATCCGCTCGCCACGAGCACCACAGCCAGTAGGCGCCGCTGAGCACCCAGGCGTCCGGGCGCAGCAGCCCGGCGGCGGCGAGCGTCAGCAGGACCGACTTGCCGCGGCGCGGGCGTTCGACCTCCAGCACGGCCGCCCAGACGATCAGGGCGACGTAGGAGATGTCGAGATAGCCCTGCGCGGCGAGGTTCTCGACGAAGAAGCGGCTCAGCACGCAGCAGCGCGGCGAGCAGCCCGACGACGGGACCGAAGCACAGGCGCCCGAGCCGGTATGTGCCGGCGACGACCGCCACGAAGGAGGCGATCGAGCCGAGCACCATCAGCCGCGCGCCGCCCTGACCGAAGATCGAGCAGAGCATCCCGAAGGCGATCGCCAGCGGATGCTCGGTCGGGCCCGCGGTAGACCCTGAAGTCGGGCAGGTGCAGGTGCAGCAGATCGCGTCCCCACAGCAGCGCGTAGAAGGAGTCGTAGGTCGGATAGGTGGGGAAGGCGAGATAACCGACCAGCGCGCCGACGCACAGCGCGACGAGGCCGACCTTCGCCCAGGTGGCGCTGGGCACGGCACGCAGCCGCGCCAGCCGGCTCGGGCCCGGCCTCAGCCGGGTGGGCGTCGCGCTTTCCATCGCGCGCAGAGCCTATCCTCCCGTCGATGAAGCTCATCATCCAGATCCCCTGCTTCAACGAGGCAGAACAGCTGCCGCAGACGCTCGCGGACCTGCCGCGCGAGGTGGCGGGCTTCGACGACGGTCGAGTGGCTGGTGGTCGACGACGGCTCGACCGACGAGACGATCGCGGTGGCGCGGGCGCACGGCGTCGACCATCTCGTGCGCCTGACCAACAACAAGGGCCTGGCGGCGGGCTTCCAGGCGGGCGTGGACACGGCGCTGAAGCTCGGCGCGGACGTGATCGTGAACACCGACGCCGACAACCAGTACTACGGTCCGGACATCTCGCGGCTGGTGCGCCCGATCCTCGAGGGGCGGGCCGACATGGTGGTCGGCGACCGCGAAGTGACCGGCATCGAGCACTTCTCGCCGTTGAAGAAGACGCTGCAGCGGCTCGGCTCGTGGGTCGTGCGCCAGGCCTCGGAGACCTCCGTACCGGACACCACGTCGGGCTTCCGCGCTTACAACCGCGAGGCGGCTATCCAGATGCTGGTCGTGTCCAAGTTCACCTACACGCTGGAGACGATCATCCAGGCGGGCAAGCAGCTGGTGGCGATCGACCACGTCCCGGTCCGGACGAACCCGCAGACGCGCGAGTCACGGCTGTTCCCGTCGATGGGCGCGTACGTGCGCCGCAACGCGATCTCGATCTTCCGGATCTACGCGCAGTACGAGCCGCTGCGCGTGTTCTGGAGTCTGTCGGTGGTGATCGGGCTGGTGTCGGTCGGCGTGTGGATCCGCTTCGCGGTGGCCTACGCGGAGGGCAGCGGCAAGGGTCACGTCCAGTCGTTGATCCTCGGCGCGGTGCTGTTCATCGCGGCGGTGGTGCTGTGGGCGCTGGGAGTGATCGGCGATCTGCTGGCGGCGCAGCGGGTGATGACCCAGAAGACCTTCGAGCGCGTGCGGCGGATCGAGCTGGAGCTCGGCGTGGCGCCCTCCCACTACGAGCCGGGCGCCGTGGGCGGCGCGCCGGCCGGGGCGAGGAGCGCACCCGGCGCGACGGCGCGGGCGGAGGGCGAGCTCCGCCAAGAGGCGATCCGGCTGTGAGAGGTGCCCTATGAGCGGGGTGACCGTCTCCGAGGACGGGATCGTCACGGGCAACACCTACGACAAGTACGGCTCGGCCAACCCGGTCGTGAGACGTCTGATGGGCGGATTCGAGCGCACGCTCGACGAGCTGCTCGGACAGGGCCGCCCCGAGCTCGCTGCTGGACGTGGGCTGTGGCGAGGGGGTGCTCGTGCATCGCTGGGCCGAGCGTCTGGGCGAGAGCCGGGTGGTAGGGATCGACCTCGAGGAGGAGTCGATCCAGGCCGGCTGGGCGCAGCGTCAGGCGGCCAACCTCGAATACCGTGTGATGGCGGCGGGTCGCGCCGACCGGGTCGCGAACCTGCCGTTCGCGGACGGACGAGTTCGACCTGGCGAGCGCGATCGAGGTGCTCGAGCACGTCCCCGATCCGGAGCACACTCTCAGCGAGATGGCTCGCTGCGCGCGGGGCCACCTGCTCGTGTCGGTTCCCCGCGAGCCGCTGTGGCGGATGCTGAACATGGCGCGCGGCGCCTACTGGCCGGCGCTGGGCAACACCCCGGGCCACCTCAACCACTGGTCCAGACGGTCGTTCGTCGGGCTCCTCTCGCGCCACGGCGAGGTGATCGAGGTGCGCTCGCCGTTCCCCTGGACGATGTTGCTTGTCCGCCTCTAGCGGCCTCCGCGCCGGACCGGCGGACGGGCGTCCGGCGCGCTCATACGGCAGCGGAGCGCGGATCCTCTCGATCGGGATCGCCGCGACGGGACTGCTGACGTTCGCCTACTTCTCGATCGCCAGCCACGTGCTGAACGACGTTCCAGGCCAAGCGGATCGACCTGCTGTGGTCGGTGATGTTCGTGATCATCTCGGTGATCTACCGGCCGATCGAACAGCTGCTCTCGCGCACGATCGCCGAGCGGCGGGCGCGCGGGCACACCGAGCACTCCGCTGCGCGTGCCGATCTCGATCCAGGCCGGCTTCGCGCTCGTCTTCCTGAGCCTCGCCCTGGCGCTGCAGGGCGAGCTGGTCCACCACGTCTTCGACGGCTACGCGGGCCTGTACTACGTGCTCGTCGTCGGCACGATCGCCTACGCCGCGAGCTACTTCGCGCGGGGCTGGCTGGCCGGACACCAGTACTTCGCCCTGTACGGCGGCCTCGTGCTGATGGAGTCGGTCTCGCGCATCTGCTTCGCGCTGGGCGGTGCGCTGGGCATCGCGCACGGACAGTTGGCGGTCGCGCTGGGGATCGCGGCCGCGCCGTTCGTCTCGCTGGTGGTCGTGCCGGCGGCGTTCGCCCGCCGCGCGGCGGCGAGCAGCCGCGGGGCACGCCGGACGACGGCGCACGGCCCCCCGGAGATCGAGGAGGTGGACGCGGCGCTGGCGGGCCCGGCGGCCGAGGGCATCCAGGAGGCTGTGGCCGCGGATGAGCTCTCGCTGCAGCGGGGCTCGGCTTCGCGCTGGTGGTCTCGGGGATCATGGTCGCCGAGCAGACGCTGCTGAACGCGGCCGTGCTGACCGTGGATGCGACCTCGATCAGCCGCGCGCTCGCGGGGGACGTGTTCAACGTGCTGCTGATCGCCCGCGCGCCGCTGCAGCTCTTCCAGGCGATCCAGACCTCGCTGCTGCCGCACCTGACGGGCCTGGAGGCGACGGACGGGCACGCGGCGTTCGCCCGCGCGATCCGCGTGACGGTGCTCGCGATCGCGCGCGTTCGCCGCTCGCGGTCGCGCTGGGGCTGCTCGCGGTCGGCCCGTTCGTGATGAGCCATCTGTTCGGCCAGCACTACCCCTACAACCGCTTCGGGCTGGCTCTGATCGGGAATCGGCATGGGCCTGCACCTGTGCCTCGGGGGCGCTCAACCAGGCGGCGCTCGCCCGCGACCGTGCTCGCGCGGCCGCGGGCTGCTGGCTCGTCGCGGCGCTGGCGTTCATCGCCTGGATGCTCAGCCCGGCCGTGGGCGGGCAGGTGCTGCGCGCCGAGATCGGCTACGCGGGGGCCACGGTCCTGCTGGCGGGGATGCTGGCCGGGCTCTACCGCCAGGGCAACTCGGCGCGACTTGCCCCGTGAGGGCTCACTCGTGGCCGCGCTCTACCGCCAGGGCAACTCGGCGCGAGTTGCGACCGTGACGGCTCACTGGGCGTCCACCGCCTGGGCGATCGCCAGGTAGGCCGCGCCCGGGTCCGTCGCGGCGAAGATCGCCGAGCCTGCCACGAACACGCTCGCCCCGGCCGCCCGGCACGACGGCGCGGTCCCCGGGTCGATGCCGCCGTCGACCTCGACGGCGACGTCCTCGCCGACGATCGCGCGGACGCGCGGGAGCTTCTCGAGCGAGTGCTCGATGAACGGCTGCCCGCCCCAGCCGGGGTTGACGGTCATGCACAGCGCGAGGTCGATCGTCGTCGATCACCTCGGCGAGCGCCCCGACGGGGGTGCCGGGGTTGATCGCGAGACCCACGCACGCGCCCGACTCGCGGATCAGGTTGGCCGTGTAGGCCACGTGCGGCGTCGCCTCGGCGTGGAAGGTGATCGAGTCGGCGCCCGCCTTGACGAACTCGCCCACCTGGCGCTCGGGACGCTCGATCATCAGATGCGCCTCGAGCATCGCCGCCGGCCTCGCGGACGGTCTCGCGACAGCGCCGCGACGACCAGCGGGCCGAGCGTGATCGGCGGGACGAAATGGCCGTCCATGACGTCGACGTGGATCACGCGGGCGCCCGGCGGCCAGCACCTCGGCACCTGCTCGCGCAGCCGCCCGAAGTCGGCCGAGAGGATCGACGGCGCCACGCGAACGCCACGCAGCAGGGCGCCGGCATGCGTGCTCATACGGCTTGGAGCATCGAGTCGCCGCAGTTGTTGCACTTGAGGATCGCGGTGGAGGACATCCTCACGATCGTCGAGTGCTCGCCGCAGTTGGGGCATACCGAGGTGAGCTCGAAGCGGTGCAGGCAGTAGACGCAGCGGTAGCGCCCGGGCAGGTTGGTGGGGCGCAGCCACGGCTCGCCGCAGTGGGGGCACTGCGGCCCGAGGTCGATCGCCGCCTTGGCCGGGACCTCGGGTCCGCCGTCCATCGCGCTAGCTCCGGCGCAGCCGGGCGATGAAGAAGCCGGCGGTGCGGTCGCGGTGGGGCAGCGTCAGCAGCGAACGCGCCGTGGCGTCGGGTGGCGCGGGCAGCTCGGCGGCGAGATCTCGAGCGAAGTCGGGGTGGGAGTCCAGGAAGGCGGCGATCAGGCGCTCATTCTCGGTGGGAGAGATCGTGCAGGTAGAGTAGACAAGCACGCCTCCCGGACGGAGGGCACGGGCGCCGGCGGCGAGGATCTCGGCCTGCTGCGGCGGCCATCTCCCGGAGCGCCTGCGGGCGTGACGCGCCAGCGCAGGTCGGGCTCGCGCCTGCAGCGTGCCGAGGCCGGAGCAGGGCGGGTCGACGAGCACGCGGTCGAAGACAGGGCCCTCTGCTCGCGCGAGCGCGGCATCGGCCGACCTCGACGCGGACGTTCGCCGCGCGCAACCGCTGGGCGGTGCGCACGAGCGGCACCGGCCCTGCGGCGGTTGCGCTCGACCGCCACGACCTCGCCGCTGCCCTCCATCAGCGCGGCGAGGTGGGTGCTCTTGCCGCCGGGGGCGGCGCACAGGTCGAGCACGCGCTCGCCTGGTCTCGGCGCGAGCGTGCGGGCGACGAGCATCGCGGCTCGCGACTGCGCGATGAAGGCTCCGGCCTGCCATAGCGGCGAGCCGTGCACGTCGAACGGCTCCTCGAGGACGAGCGCCTCGGGGATGTCGGGGTCGGCGTGGGTGCGCACGGGCAGCTGCGCGGCGAGCGTCGGCGGCGTCGGTGAGCAGCGTGTTCGCGCGCAGCGCGAGCTCGCTCGGCTCGTTGTCGGCGGCCATCAGCGCGCGGGCTTCCTCGGCGCCCGAGCTCCTCCCACCACAGGCGCGGCGATCCACTCGGGGTGGGAGTGCTTGACGGCCGCCTGCTCGGCGCGTGGCCTCGCCGAGCGCGTCCGAGCAGCGTCGCCGGCGCCCTCGCGGGCGGCGCGGCGCAGGACGGCGTTGACGAGGCCGTGTCCGGCGCGCCCCTGGGCCTTGGCGAGCTCGACGGCGTCGGCGACGACGCGCGTAGTCGGGCGCGCCGCGCAGGTAGAGCAGCTCGTAGAGCCCGAGCCGCAGCGCGGCCAGCAGCGGGCGGGTCCAGGCGTGCGGCGGGCCGGCCGGCGAGCTGCTCGATCAGATGGTCGAGCGTCCCCTGGCGCTGCACCGCGCCGTAGGCGAGGCGCATCGCCAGCGCCCGGTCGCGCGCGTCCAGCCCCGCGGACTCGGCTCGCAGCGCCTGATCGGCGTAGGCGCCGTGCTCGAACACCCGGCGCAGCACCGTGTAGGCGCAGCGGCGCGCGGGCGCGATCGTGGCGGTCCTCTGGCTCGGCACGGAGGGCATGGTCGGCTATCCGCTGCGGCTGGAGCGCGCGGGAGCGAGCACTTCGGCGAGGTCGGCCGCCAAGCGCCCGGCCTCCTGGGCGCTCAGCGTGGAGATCGTGACCCGAATCGCCGGCGAGCTGCCGGACAGGCGGTAGGGGCCGCCGGGGGCGAGGACCCAGCCGCGCTGCAGCAGCGCCCCGACGACCCCGGCTTCATCCTCGACGGGTATCCACACGTTCAGGCCTGACGCACCCTGTGCCCGGACGCCCACGCGACGCAGGCACTGCAGGAATCGCTCGCGGCGAGCGCTGTAGGTGGCGCGCGCGCGTGCGACCCGCTCGCCGACGACGGGATCAGTCGACAGGTCGAGGACGAGGCGCTGCAGGATGTAGCTGACCCAGCCGGGCCCGCACTGCTGGCTGCCCTGTACGCGGGCGACGGTATGGGCATCGCCGGCCAGCACCGCCAGGCGCAGGTCGGGCCCGAGCGCCTTGGCCACCGACCGCGTCACCGCCCAGCGCCCGAGGCCGGCGGTGGTCGTGTGCAGCTGGCCATCGGCGACAGGACCCAGGTGGTCGTCCTCGATGACCACCGTCCGGGGAGCGCGTTCGAGGACCCTCCGCAGCTCCGCCGCCCGGGCGGCGTCGATGGCGGCGCCCGTGGGGTTCTGCCCGCGCGGGGTGATGATCGCGGCGCTCGCGCCACGCTCGAGGGCGCTTTGCAGCTCGGTGGGGAGCATCCCACGGTCGTCCATGCGCAACGGGCTCGAGCGACAGACCACGCGCTCGCAGCAGGTCGAACAGGGCGGCGTAGCCCGGGTTCTCGACCGCGACCCTGTCGCCGGGGCGCAGGTGGGCCTCGAGCACGCGCTCGATCCCGTCGAGTGCGCCGCTGACCACGCACAGGTGCTCTGCGCGGACGCCGTCGGCGCGCAGCTCTTCCCGGGCGAGCACCGCCAGATCGGGCACGACGGGAGCCTCGCCGTAGAGTCGCATCGGCGGCTTCAGACGCCTGAGCGCGCGCCCGAGCTCGGGCAGGAGCGCGGGGTCGGGGTTGCCGAGCGAGAGCTCGCGCGCACCGGGCGGCACGGGCAGGGGGGCGCGCGCGGAGCCGACCGGTGGCCGGTCGGCGATGCGCGTGCCCCGGCGCTGCTCGCTCACTACCAGACCGCGGCGGCGCAGCTGCGCCAGAGCGGCGGCAACGGTGACCGGGCTGAGGCCCACCTCGACCGCGAGACGCCGCACCGAGGGCAGCCGCTGCCCGGGCGCGAGCGCCCCGCCAGCGACCCCGGCCTCGACGCTGTGGACGAGCTCCGCCGCGCTCGCGCCCTCGATTCGATACTGTTTCAGGTCAGTCATCAGTCTGTACTATTACAGATAGAAGGGAGTGACGATATGTCCGTACCGGGTCCCGGCCCGAGCCCTCGGGTAACGCCGGCGTCCGACCCCTCGTCCGAGCGGGTCAGGTTGCGGCGCAAGCGCGAACGCGGCAGCTACGACAGAGATGTGATCGACGCGATCCTCGACGAGGCGCTGATCGCTCATCTCGGGGTCGTCGAGGATGGCCAGCCGATCGTCACCCCCACGCTTCACGCCCGCAGCGGCGATCTGGTGTACTGCCACGGCTCGACCGCCAGCAGGACGCTGCTGGCTCTGGCCGCGGGCGGGCCGGCCTGCCTGACGGTGTCGCTTCTGGACGGGCTGGTGCTCGCGCGCTCGGCGATGCACCACTCGGCCAACTACCGCTCGGCGATGCTGATCGGGCGGGCATTCGTCGTGGAGGAGCCCGTGGAGAAGCTGACGGCGTTGCGGGCGATCGTCGAGCACATCGTGCCGGGTCGCTGGCGGGACGTGCGCGCGCCGAGCGAGAACGAGCTGAAGGCCACGTCGATCCTGGCGATCCCGATCGAGGAGGCCTCGGCGAAGGTGCGCACCGGCCCGCCGGTGGACGACGAGGAGGACTATGGGCTGCCGGCGTGGGCGGGTGTGATCCCCTTCCGGGCGCAGGCGGGCGTGCCCCATCCGGACCCGCGGCTGCGGGCCGGGATCGAGCCGCCGGCGTACGCGAGCGGCTACGCCCGCCCGGGCGGTCCGTGACCTCGCAGGTAGGAGGAGGCGTCCATCGCGCGACCCCCGGGCGGCTGCACGACGAGCAGCTCGAGCGCCCCCGAGGCGCAGTCGAGCAGCAGGCGACCCTCGCGTGCGCTCACGCCCAACCGCTCCTTGCCGCCCGGACGCTCCTGCTCGCCGTCTCGGGCGCCCGCACGGCCGTCCGCGCGCCCGACGCCGCTCAACCCCGCGTCGAGGAGCGCCGCACGGTGCACGCCCAGCATCGTCCCGTCGCTCAGCGCGACGCGCGCGCCGAGATGCGGGTGCAGGGCCCGCACGACGCGCTCGAGCTCGACGGCCGGCCTGTGCGGGTCGAGCAGGCGGTCCGCCCGGCCGATCTTCTCGGCGTAGGTGACTCCGCCCTCGTCCTGCTCGAGGAACGGGGGGCTCTCATCCAGGGCGCGGACGAGTAGCTCTCCGCCCAGACGCTCCAGGCGGACGGCGAGCGATCCGTAGGTGTCCTCGGGCAGGATCGGCTCGCTGCCGGCAAGGCACACCGGGCCGCTGTCGAAGCCGGCGGTCAGGCGCATGATCGAGACGCCTGTGTGGGCATCGCCGGCCATGATCGCGCGCTCGACCGGCGCGGCGCCCCGCCAGCGGGGCAGCAGCGAGGGGTGGACGTTCACCAGCTCGTGCTCTGAGAGCAGCGGCTCCTTGATGAGCGCGCCGAACGCGCACACGACGATCGTCTGTCGGGAGTCCCCCCCGGCGGCGCTCTCGCCGGCCTGGGCGATCAGCGTGCGAGCCGCAGGGTCGTTGACGCTCTCGGGCTGCTCCACGGGGATGGCGAGCGCCCTCGCGCGCTCGGCGACCGGTGGAGAGCTCAGACGGCGGCCGCGGCCGCTCGGGCGGTCCGGGCGGGTGATGACGAGTGCGGGACGGTGGGAGTCGGTGAGCGCCAGGCGCTCGAGGATCGAAGCGGCGAAGTCGGAGGTGCCGAGGAAGATCGTGCTCACCGGAGTGCGGGGCTCGGCGACCGGCCGCTAGGCCGCGCCGGCCGGCCCGTCGCCGGCGGCTGCGGCGGCGCTCCCGCCGGCCGGCTCCTGGGCTTCGCGCATGGCACGCATCGCCTGCTTGCGCTCCTCGCGTGAGATCCGGTCGAGGATCAGAACGCCTTCCAGATGGTCTATCTCGTGCTGGATCACCCGTGCCTTGAGCCCCTCGGCCTCTACCCGCAGATCCTTGCCGGCCTCGTCCTGCGCCCGCACTCGCACGCGGGCCGGGCGCTCGACCTCGACGTGCACGCCGGGCAGGCTGAGACACCCCTCTTCGGCGACCTCGAGCTCCTCGCTGCACCACTCGAGCACGGGGTTGACGAGCGCGGTGAGCGGATCGTCTGAGAAGGCCCGGTAGACGAGCACGCGGTGGAGAACGCCGAGCTGGGTGGCCGCGAGCCCGACGCCGAGCGCGTCGTGCATGAGCTCGCCCATCTGCTCGATCTCGGCTTTGAGCGGGGCGTCGAAGCGTTCGACGGGAAGCGCGGTCGCCCGCAGGACGGGGTCGCCGAACTTGCGCACGTGGCGCAGGGCGGCGTCGCGTCGGGCCCGCGTCTCGGGATCGAGCTCGGCGGCGGCGGGCGCATCCTGCTCGCGCTCGACCTCGACGTCGGCCTCCTCCGAGGACGGGGTGGTGAGCTCCTCGCGTGTGCGGTCCTGCGCGGCCATCGTGTGGATGAGTTTATGAGAGGTGGCGGGGTCTTCGGGCCAAACCGGCGCGAGAGGTGCGCTGTACGAGCGCTGTCAGCCCTTGCCGGGTCGCTTGGTCCGAGGCGCGGGATGCAGCGTGACGATCGTCTGTCCGGCATGGGTCGCGCCCGCGGGATCGTGGGCGAGCACGGTGGCGCGCGCCCGCAGCACGTGCGAGCGTGCGAGCAGCGCCCTCGCCGCGAGTGTCAGGCGCAGCTTGAGAATCGCCATCTTGCCGCCGGCGACGGTGAACGACCCGGCGGCCAGGGTGAGGACGGCTGCCTTGCCCTTGGCGGTGCGGCGGACGTCGGCGAGGACCGGGCCGAGCGTGCGCAAGCTGACCGTGCCCGCGCAGCTGGTCTCGCCGGCCGGACAGCTGATCTCGAGGCTCACGGTACCGGCAGAGCTCACCTGGAGCACCGTGCGGGCAAGCTGAGCGTCGGGAGCCGGGGGCGCGAGGAGCGCTTGGAAGCCGACTGCCCCCACGACGCCGGACCTCGACAGCGCTTGTTCTTCTTCGCGCCTGCGCGTTACGGCTGCTTCTTCTTCGCGCTTATGCATTGCGGCTTCTTCTGCCTGCTTGCGCGTCGCGGCCGCTTCTTCTTCGTGCTGTCGCTTGGCGAGCAGTTCTCCTAGTTCGTTCTGGATGCCTTCTCCCGGTTCCTTGAGCCCTCCAGCTTTTTTGGCTGGCGCTTCTTCTTCGTGCTTGCCCTTGGCGAGCGCTTCTTCTTCCTGTTTCTTCTTGGCGGCTTCTTCTTCGTGGGTCTTTATGGCGAGCGCTTCTTCTTCGCGCTGCTTCTTGGCGACTTCTTCTTCATGGGCCTTGCGGGCCGCCGCTTCTTCTTCCTGTTTCTTCTTGGCGGCTTCTTCTTCGTGGGCTTTGCGGGCCGCCGCTTCTTCTTCGCGTTTCTTCTTGGCGAGTTCTTCTTCGTGAGCTTTGCGGGCCGCCGCTTCTTCTTCGCGTTTCTTCTTGGCGAGTTCTTCTTCGTGGGCTTTGCGAGCGGCCGCTTCTTCTTCTTCGTGCTTGCGCTTGGCAGCTTCTTCTTCTTCGGGCGTGGGTTCGCCCACGGTGACCGACCGCGTGGTCGCGGGGCTGGTGAGGCCGTAGTTGTCGGTGACGGTCAGGGTCACGACGTAGATGCCGGCGCCGGCGAATGTGTGTGTCGGCGACACCCCACTGGTGTGTGCGGTGCCGTCGCCCCAGTTCCACGAATAGCTCGAAACCAGGCCGCCGGGGTAGGGGTCGCTGGACTGGGCTGCGCTGAAGCTCGCGGCGACCCCGGGCTCGAGGGGGCCAGGCGGGGCGATCACGGCGGTGGGACGCAGCGCCTTGAACGCATTCAGCCCGTTCGGAGTTCCGACGCCCGAAGGCCCGTCGAAGCCGGGGGCTGCGTTGCACGCGGTGGTGCCTTCGCAGTCGACCTTGCCATACCGGGAGTTGGGGGGCGTGGGTTGGTCGCAGAGCGTGAGCGACTCGGCGTCGCAGAAGCCGTTGCCGCCTTCGGTGACGTCATACAGCGAGGACGCCTCGCCGAGATGGCCGTAGAGCGTGAGCGCCGGATCGCTCACCCCCTGGGCGCCGCCGGCGAGCGCGTAGAGCGCGGTGATGAGCGGCGCGGAGAGCGAGGTGCCTCCAACCGTCACCCAGCCCGTGCCTTTGCCGATCCCGTAGGCTTCGCATTCGCGGCCGCATTTGTAGGTGTCGTGGATGTCAAAGCCGGTGTCCGGGTCGGCGACGGCGGCGACATCGGCGGCCAGGCGTTTTTCCCCGCAGCCGGTGGCTGCGAAGCCGGGCGCGCTGTGTTGCCACGACGGGGCGGTGAACACCGTGCTGCAACCCCCGCCGGTAGCGCCCTCGGCGAGGCTTTCGGCGAGGCCGACTTCATCGCCCGGACCGTTGTTGTTCCAAACCGTCTCCTTGGCGCGCGTGCCGCCGGCGTTGAGCTCGAGCGAGGTGCCACCGACCGCCACGACCGAAGGCAGCGACGCGGGTGCGTTGGGCATTTCGGTGCTCGCTTGCGATTCGTTGATGGCATCCCAGCTGTCGTAGCCTTCATCGCCGGTCGAGGCGGCGATGACCACACCGGGATCGTCGTAGGCCGCCCTTTCGGTGGCCCCCAGCCCCGTCTCGGCGCCTCCGTAGGAGTTGGAGACCTCGGTCGCGCCCAGCTTCACCGCCTCCCTCACGGCTTCGGCGAGGTCGTTGAAGCTGGGGCTTTCGGCCTCCACCAGCAGGATCTTGCAGTTGGGGCAGACGCTGTGGACGGTCTCCACATCGAGCGTTATCTCGATCGACCAGCCGGTTTTGTCGGCTTTCGGAAGCACGGTCGTGCTGCCCGTCTGAGAGACCTTCTCGAAGCAGCCGTTGGCGGTGGTACAGGCCGCGAGCTTGTAGTGAGCGTCGAATTCTCCGAGGTCGGCTTCGATGCTCGGATCGTCGAAGGCATCGACGATCGCGACGGTTTGCCCGGTCGCGCCGGCGGCCGGGTCGTATCCGTATGCGCTTGCGAGCTGCGAGGGAGTGAGCCCCCCGGCCGGCCCCGACGCCGACGCTCCGTCATTGAGCAGGTAGGGGCTCGCTCCGGGAGTGGTGGAAGCTACGGGGACGCGGAGCAGGGCCATGCACGTAGCGTCTCCCGGAGCAGGCGGCGGGCATGCACGCCGGATCTGCGCGTAGCGCGTGCTCGCGGCCGCTTGGTCGGACCGGGCCGCCGATATGGCAGACAGGCTGCAGGCGAGCACCGCCAGCACAGCCCACGACTTCGCTGATCTCACGGCTCGCTCCGCATCCATGCATCGCCTGTTCTGCTCACGCAATCTCCCGACCGCAAAATATCGAGCTGTAGATGCTACCTGGTACGGGCGCAGATCTCGAACGGGGCATCAGGTGAGACATCGTTCTCGCTCGTGACTACATGCTGATGCCCAAGCCCTACACCGGCTACATCCCACCGCTCCTGCGACCGCCGTCGGGCCGGCTCAGCCGAGTGCCCACAGCAGCGTGTGGGCTGGGAGCAGCGTGTAGCGCCCGGCGATCTGCAGCGTGTTCTTTGTCGCCGGAACCGGCTGCTAGTATTGGAAAGTATCTTTCAATAGATGCTGCATATATTGGCGTTTGTCCTGCGCGTTTCAGCCTTTGCCGCGTTTGGGGCTGGACGGGCGCAGCGTCACGATTGTCTGCCCTGTGTGCGTGCCTCCTGCGGGGTCGTGAGCGACGAGGATCGCACGCGCGTGCAGTACGTGCGAACGTGCGAGCAGCGCCCTCGCAGCGAGCGAAAGGTGCAGCCTGACCGTCGCGACCTTGCCGCCGGCCACCGTGAACGATCCCGTGGCGAGCGTCAGTACCACCGACCTCTTCTTTGCGGCAGCGGCAACATCGGCGCTGACCGCGCCGAGCGTGCGCAGCGTCACGGTGCCCGAGCAGCTGCTCTCCCCGGCCGGGCAGCTGACCTTAAGACCGACCACCCCAGACGAGCTCGCCTCGAAAGCCGTGCCCGCCAGCTGAGCGTCTGGAACCGGCGGCGGAATAGCTTCCTGAAAGCCCGCCACTCCCTGCATTGCGACGGGAGCGGGCATTGAAGGCGCAGACGGTGAGGACCCTGACGTAGATGACTTGTCTTCTTCGACTGGCCCCAGGCCCGGTGTGCGCCCGATACCGGTGCCGCCGGCATTGGTCGCACGCACTTCACACAGGATCTTGTGCCCCACCTCTGTCGCAGGCAAGGAATAGGTGGTGGATCCGCCTTGCTGCAAAGTGGCACCTGTCGCGCTGTCGATAAACGCAAACTCGAACGTCGGGCCGTTGCTCCAACTGCCAGGTTCGCAGGTCAGCGAGTGACCAACCACCACTACACCACGGATGACCGCACCTCCACCACGAGGGGCCGAAGGTGGAGATTCGCTGCCTTCGATGAAGTCCCTGATCTCCGGGGCAGCGACGTTTACAAACCCGTTGAGGGCTCCATCGCTGCAGGGATTGCCCGACACAGCCCGCACCGTGTCCGCAACGCCGATGAGAGTAGGGGTTGATTCCGTGTTTGTGAGAGCACCGCCACTGTCACCAAAGCATGCCGAGCCCCCGGGTGCGCTTCCGCAGACGAACAGCGCGTCATCTTCGCCGCCACATTCGCGACTGTACTGTACACCGAACCTCAGAGCGTAGAATTTTCCGCTTGGCCGTGTACCCGGGTCCTCCCTCCCAAAGCCTGTGAGACTAGCCGACGATCCTTCCGCTTGACTCGATCCCGTGAGAGCCAATGCAATGGGCTGGACGGCAGCACTCGCATTCAACGACGAGGCAAGGGTCAATACGGCGACGTCATCGGGCGTGCCGGGGCCAAACGCGTAGTTAAAATAAGGGTGCACGCGCACTGCGGCCACGAGCCTGGTCTCCGCTGTGGCGCCTGGTTCAAAGGCGTTTGACGTTCCAGCGCCCACGAAGAACGCACTTGGCGACAGAGGCGTTCCTTCCGGCCCGAACGCACAGTGACCTGCCGTGAGGATATGCGTCGTATCGAGAATCGAACCACCGCAAATCTCTTGGAGACCTTCAAACTCGCCAAATATGACCACCTGCCACGGTGCACTCTCGATCTCGGCTTCGGAGCCGCCGACGATGGCAGCATGGGCACGATGGTCGCCGAGACGACGGCTCTGAGCCTTCACATGGCGAAGGAACGACAAAGGCACTGAGCTCCCAGGACGCGCGGACCAGCTATGCCAAGTGGTCGACTGAGCCAGCGCGGCCGGCAGCGAGGCAATGCAAAAGACCAGCGCCGTAGACACACACAGCATGCCTGCGCGCCTCCACCGACCGGCCGACCCAGCGAGTCGCCCAGCATCAGACCGTCCAGTAGTCCCCACCATTATCGCCACCCTCCATGTGATCGGTCGCCAGAGCGCGGCGCAAAGTATCACATGCCGGAAAGGTCCGCAAAAATTGCACCGGGCCTTGCGGCGAGCTACTGCGGATCGACGTCCACGCTGAAGTTGACACCGGCGTGTGCACGCCCGCCGGCAACGCGCTTGACCGCCTCACCGACGGCCTTCACGGCGGGCCTGCGCTCGCCGGCCTTCACGACGATCGCCTGACGCTCGCGACCGCGCAGACGAAACAGCGGCGCCGGGCCGAGCACAACCGGGTTGGCGCCGCCGCCCGGGCCGTCGCCGACAACCGGGTTCACGCCGCCGGGCGAGCCGTCCCCGACAATTGGGCCGGCGCCGCCGGTCGGCCCGTCACCGCCGTCGGGACGGCCGACGCCCGGCTCGACGGAAGCAAGAGCCTCGGAGAGGCACTTGCGCACGGCGATGGCGGCTGCCCGGGCGTGCTCGGACTCGGGGGCGGAGCAGACGATCCTGATCAGGTGGGAGAAGGGTGGGTAGCGCAGCGCCCGGCGGCGCTCGAGCTCGCCTGCCAGGAAGCCCTCGCTGTCGTGGCGGGCGGCGTAGGCGATCGCGCGCGCCTCGGGGGCGATCGTCTGCACGAGCACGCGCCCGTGGCCGCCCCGGCCGGCGCGTCCGGCGAGTTGGGCGATCAGGGCGAACGTGCGCTCCTCGGCTCGAAAATCGGGGAAGCGCAGGGTGGCATCGGCGTCGAGCACCACGCCGAGGGTGACGTCGGGGAAGTCATGGCCCTTGGCGACCATCTGGGTGCCGATCAGAACCCCGCAGTCGGCGGCCTCGAAGCTGCGCAGGAGCGCCCCGACGCCGTTGTCCGGCGGACCGGACGTCGCGACCGTGGCCGGCCCGGTTGCGACGACGTCGGCGTCCAGGCGAAAAACGGGAAAGCCGCCATCGTCGTCGAAGACGCTTGCCAGATCGTGCTGCAGGCGTTCGGTTCCCGCGCCGTGACGGGCCACGGACGTCGATGAGCAGTCCTCGCAGCGGGCCGGCGCGGGCTCGCGGTGCCCGCAGTGGTGGCAGGCGAGGTAGCCGCCGGCCCGGTGCAGCACGAGCGCAACATCGCAATCCGGGCAGCTCCACACGCGCCCGCAGGAGCGGCAGGAGAGGAAGTTCGACCAGCCGCGGCGGTTGAGCAGCACGATCGCCTTGCCGCGTGCCGCTCGCACGTCGGCCAGGGCCTGGGCGGTGAGCAGGTGAAGCCCCTGCTGGCCGGTATCCGGCCGCTCGCCGCGCATGTCGAGCACCTCCACGGCGGGCAGCGGCCGGCCGTCCACGCGGCTGGCGAGCTTGGAGCAGGGCACGCGGTGCACGCTCTCGGGGCGCGGCGTCGCGCTGCCCAGGAGCAGGACCGCTTGGCTGCGCTCGGCGCGCTCGGCGGCCACGTCGCGGGCGTCGTAGCGGGGATCGCCCTCGTGCTTGTAGGAGGAGTCGTGCTCCTCGTCGACGACGATCAGTCCGAGGTCCCCGATCGGCGCGAACACAGCCGAGCGCGGGCCCACGCAGACCCTCGCCTCGCCCTCGCGCAGCCGGCGCCACTCGGCGTAGCGCTGGCCCGGGGTCAGCCGCGAGTGCAGCACGGCGACGGTCTCGCCGAAGCGTTCGATGAAACGCCCGACGATCTGCGGGGTGAGGGCGATCTCGGGCACGAGCACGATCGCGCCCCGGTCCTGCTCGAGCGCGGCGGCGGCCGCGCGCAGGTAGACCTCGGTCTTGCCCGATCCGGTCACGCCGTGCAGCAGCCGCTGTTCCCCCCGACGCTCGTGAAGCGCGGCCACCACGGGGGCGAGCACCGCCTGCTGCTCGAGTGTCAGCTCGGGGGGATGCGGGCTGCGGGCGCCGACCGCGAGATGGCGCGGGCGGGCCACCGCTCGGCGCTTGCGCCCGCTCAGCCGGCGCGCGGCTCCCGGCGGCAGCACCAGGCCGAGCGCGCGCGCGATCGTGGAGCAGTACTCGGCGGCGATCCATTCGGCCAGCGCGACCAGGTCGAGCGGCAGGGCGGGCGGGCCTTCATCGAGCGCCCGCAGCGGGGCCAGGAGCTTCTCCTCGGCGACCTCGCTGGTGTCGGCGAGGCCGACGACCACCCCGAGCACCTCCCGGCGCCCGAACGGGACCACGAGCATCGATCCGACCTCGACACCCCTTCTGAGAGTCTCCGGCAACCGGTAGTCGAACGGCCCGCGCAAAGCGCGGGTGCTCGTCATCGGCTCGACCTGGGCGATCGTCGATGACTTCCGGGGTTCCACCGGCCTACGGTCAACCTGGGCGATGTTCCCCACCGCCTGACCCTAGAGGGCTCGCCGGTCAGAGACCGGCGGCCGCGCGCAGCGCGGAGGCCTTGTCGGTCCTCTCCCAGGTGAAGTCGTGGTCGTCCCGGCCGAAGTGGCCGTAGGCGGCGGTCTTCTGGTAGATCGGCCGGTGCAGCTTGAGCTCCTCGCGGAAGGCGCCGGGGCGAAGATCGAAGTGCTCGTCGACGAGCCGGGCGATCTGGCCGCGGCCGATCTTCTCGGTGCCGAAGGTCTCGACCATCACGGACACCGGGTGCGCGACGCCGATCGCGTAGGCGACCTGCACCTCGGCGCGGTCGGCCAGCCCGCCGGCCACGATGTTCTTGGCGACCCAGCGCGCGGCGTAGGCAGCCGAGCGGTCGACCTTGGAGGGGTCCTTGCCCGAGAACGCCCCGCCGCCGTGGCGGGCCATCCCGCCATAGGTGTCCACGATGATCTTGCGTCCGGTGAGACCGCAATCGCCCATCGGGCCGCCGATGACGAAGCGCCCGGTGGGGTTGACCAGGAAGTTGCGCGAGAGCTTGTTCTCGTCGTAGAGCCCGGAGGGAAGCACCGGACGCAGGACGTGCTCGAGCAGATCCGGCTTGATCAGCGTCTCGGCGTCGATCCCGTCGGCGTGCTGCGTGGAGATCAGGATCTTTTCGATCTCCACCGGCCGGCCGTCCTGGTAGCGGACGGTCACCTGCGTCTTGCCGTCGGGGCGCAGATAGGGCAGCACGTCGCCCTTGCGAACCTCAGACAGGCGCTTGGCGAGCTTGTGCGCAAGGGAGATCGGCAGCGGCATCAGCTCGTCGGTCTCGTTGGAGGCGTACCCGAACATCATCCCCTGGTCGCCCGCCCCGGCCACGTCCAGCTCGTCCTCATCGGCGGGATCGTGGCGCGTCTCATAGGCGGCGTCGACACCCTGGGCGATGTCCGGCGACTGCTTGTCGATCGCGTTGATCACCGCGCAGGTGTCGCAGTCGAAGCCGTAGTCGGCGTTGTCGTAGCCGATCCTGCGGACGGTCTCGCGGGCGACTTCCTGGATGTCGACGTAGGTGTCGGTCGAGATCTCGCCCGAGACGACCACGAGGCCTGTGTTGACAAGGGTCTCACAGGCAACGCGGCCGTAGGGATCGTCGGCCAGGACGGCATCGAGCACACCGTCGGAGATCTGGTCGGCGATCTTGTCGGGGTGTCCCTCCGTGACCGACTCGGAGGTGAACAGGTACTCGTTGTCGGAAAGCTCAGTCATGTCTGTCGGGATCAGCTCCAGGAGGTCATAGGCCGCTCGGGGCCGCCAGGGTTGGAAGGTCGCAGAAGTCTATGCCGCCCGGGCGCGTCCGCGCTGGCCGCGCTCGACGAAGTCGATGATCAGCGGCACACCGTCCATCCCATAGCGGGCGCGCAGGCGGTTCTCCAGGAAGTAGGCGTAATCGCGGGTGACCCGCGTGCGGGAGTTGACCTGGATGGCAAAGCGTGGAGGGCGCTCGCCGATCTGGGTCATGTAGATCAGCTTCAGGCGATGACCGCTGGCCCCGCGTCGGGTACCCACGGGCGGCTGGCGTGCCTGGACGGTCTCGGACAGGAAGCGGTTGAGCTCGGGGGTGGGGATGCGCCCGGCCATGCGGTCGCCGAGCGCGATCGCCTCGCTCAGCAGGCGCGACACATGGCGTCCGGTCTTGGCGCTCGCGGTCAGCACGCGCGGGCGCAGGCGCAGCTTCTCGGCCACGCGCGCCCGCTCGTGCTCGAGATCCAGCCGTCCCCCGCCCTCGCTGTCGATGGGCTCCTGGACATCCCACTTGTTCAGGACGATCGCCGTCGCGCACCCCGCCTTCATGGCCAGCTCGCCAACACGAAGATCCTGGGCGGTGACCCCGTCGGCGGCGTCGCAGACGACGAGCGCGACGTCCGCGCGCTCGGCCGCGCGCTGGGAGCGCAGGGCGGTGTAGTACTCGACGGAGTCGCCCACCTTGGATTGCCGGCGCATACCGGCGGTGTCGACGACGATCAGCCTGCGATCGCCCACCAGCAGCGGCATGTCGATCGCATCGCGCGTGGTGCCGGCCACATCTGAGACGATCACCCGCTCCTCGCCGAGGAAGCGGTTGACGAGCGAGGACTTGCCGACGTTCGGCCGGCCGATGATCGCCAGGCGGATCGCGTCGTCCTGCTCCTGATCGTCTCCCACCGGAAGCAGCTCGACGATCCGGTCGAGCAGATCCCCGGAGCCGAGGCCCTGGGCGGCGGAGACGGCGAGCGGCTCGCCCAGCCCGAGGCGGTGGAAGTCCGACGCGAGCGTCAGCTCGTTCACGCTGTCGCACTTGTTGGCGGCGATGATGCTCGGCAGCGGCGAGCGGCGCAGCAGGTCGGCCATCTCCTCATCGCCCGGCCGCACGCCGGCGCGCGCGTCGACGACGAGCACGGCGAGCTGGGCGTCGGCCAGCCCCGCGCGCGCCTGGTCGCGGATCGAGCCGGCGAGCGGGTCCTCGTCCTCGAAGTCCACGCCGCCGGTGTCGATCAGCGTGAAGCGCCGCCCGTTCCACTCGCAGTCGAGCTCCTTGCGATCGCGCGTGATCCCGGGCCGCTCGTGCACAACCGCCTCGCGGGTGCCCGTGAGGCGGTTGATGAGCGAGGACTTCCCCACGTTCGGATAGCCGACGACGGCGACCTTCATGGAGTGGGCGCCGGACGCAGGTCGACGAGCTCGACGAGCCCGTTCAAGGCCAGGATCTCCGGGTCGCCGGTGTAGAGCTGGGCATCGTGGCGCTGGGCGGTGACGACGCAGAAGGCGTCGGCGTAGGAGAGGCGATAGTTGGCCTTCAGACGCGCGGCGGCGGTGACGAGCGCCCCATCCACATCTTCTACGCGCAGGCGCCGGCTGACGGCCTTGACGGCCCCCATCGCCCTGCGCTCTCCGCGACGCGGGATGGCGCGATAGAGCACCTCGCCTAGGTTGATCCACGAGATCACACCGCTGTCGTCCGCAATCGCCTGCTCCACGCGCTCGGCGGCGGGCTCGTCGTTGAGCACCGCCAATACGGCCCACGCATCCAAGACCACCGTCGCACCCCGCGTCAACGGGAAGCCCGCTTCGGCGCGGCGACCTGCTTCGCTTTGGCGAGTCTACGCATCATCAGCTCGCGGTCGCCCTTGGCCTTGGCCTTGGCCACCATGTCCCATTCGGTCTGTCGCATTTCGTCGTGAGCGATCTCCCAGCGATGGTCGAGCTCCAGTTGTCGCGTCAGGGGAACCTCGTCGGTGGGGTCGCTCAGCAGCCCGCGCAACGTGACCGTTTGTTGGACGCGCCGAATCCGCACCTCATCGTCGATGTCTTCCACCGTGACCTCGTCCCCTGGCTCGATGCCGAGACGGTCACGCACGTGCTTGGGCAGGACAACCTGTCCCTTGGGCCCAACCTTATAAGTCATACCAGCGAGTATAACCGCCCTCGGTTGCCAGCGTGACGATCCGCGCCACCACTTCCTCGACGCCCATGCCGGTGGTGTCGAGGGTGACGGCGTCGGGCGCGGGGCGCAGCGGGCTGTGCTCGCGCGTGCTGTCGCGCTCGTCTCGGAGCGTCTGCTCGGCGAGGACCATGTCGGCGTCGGCGCCGAGCTCCGCCGCGCGCCTGCGGGCGCGCTCGCGAGGATCGGCGTCCAGGAAGACCTTCAGGGCGGCGTCGGGGGCGACGACGGTCCCGATGTCGCGTCCCTCGGCCACCCAGTCGCCGTGGGCGATCAGCTCGCGCTGCTTGGCGACGAGCGCCTCGCGGACGGTGGGATCGGCGGCGAGAACGGAGGCCGCCGCGGACACCAACGGAGTGCGGATGTCCGCGGAGACGTCCCGCCCGTCGAGCAGCACGCGGCCCTCCTCGTCGTGGCTGCCTCCCAGCTCGATGACGGCGGCGCCGGTCAGCTCGCCCAACGCCCCGGGACGCTCGGGCAGGGTCCCCCCTCCCCGCTCGAGCGCAAGCAGGGCGACGCAGCGGTACATGGCGCCGGTGTCCAGGTAGGTGAAGCCGAGCCGCTTGGCAAGGGCGCGGGCGACGGTGGACTTGCCGGCGCCGGCGGGCCCGTCGATGGCTACGAGCACGAAGCCGACCGCCATACGATCCCCTGGGGGTTGTATATACAACAGCGCACCAAGTCAGTGGCGGATACACAACAGGGCACGAGGTCAGTGACGTATATACGACAGCGCACGAAGTCAGTGGCGGGACAATCGTTCCAGATCGGCGACGAACCCGGGGTAGGAGACGGCGGCGGCGTCGATCCCGACGACCTCGACGCCCTCCTGGGAGGCGAGACCGGCGACGGCGCCCATCATTGCCATGCGATGGTCGCCGCGGGCGTCGATCACGCCGCCGCGCAGGCCCCCGGTGCCACGCACGGCGAAGCCGTCGTCTGCGGCCTCGATGTCGGCGCCCAGCCCGCGCAGGCCCTCGACGACGCCGGCGATCCGGTCGGACTCCTTGACGCGCAGCTCCTGGGCGCCCTGCACGACGGTCTCGCCCTCGGCGAAGCAGCCGAGCAGCGCCACGAGCGGAAGCTCGTCGATGGCCAGAGGCACCTCGTCGGGCTCCACGACGGTCCCCTCGAGCGCGCCGTGGGCTACGTCCAGGTCGCTGACGGGCTCCTCGCCGGCCAGCTCGCCGACCTCCTGCTCGATGTCTCCGAGGACGATCCCCCGCATGCGGCGCAGGATGCGCAGGAAGCCGGTGCGCGTCCAGTTGACCCCGACGTCGCGGAGGAGCAGCCGGGAGCCGGGCACGAGCACGCCGGCGGCGATCAGGAACGCGGCGGAGCTCGGGTCGCCGGGGACCCTCACGCTCTCGAGCAGCAGCTCGTCGGTGTTGACGACGGTGACGTGGCGGCCGTTGCGATGGATGGCAACGCCTGCGCGCAGCAGCATCCGCTCGGTGTGATCGCGGCTGCGGGCGGGCTCGCCAACGGTGGTCGCGCCGTCGGCGGCGAGGGCGGCGAGCAGGACGCAGGACTTGACCTGGGCGCTTGCGATCTCGAGCTCGTAGGAGACGGCCCGCAGCCGTCCACCGTGGACCTCGAGCGGCGGGAAGCGCCCGTCGGTGGCACGCAGCTCGGCGCCCATCTGGCGCAGCGGCTCGGCGATCCTGTCGACGGGGCGCCGGCGGATCGAGGCGTCGCCGTCGAGCGTGAAGGAGCGTCCCTCCTGGGCGGCCAGCCAGCCGGGGAGCAGCCGCAGCAGGGTGCCGGCGTTGCCGACGTCGATCGGTCCCTCGGGCTCGTGGGCGTCGCGCAGGCCGGTGCCCCGTATGACGAGATCCTCGCCCTGGACCTCGACGAGAGCGCCGAGGGCGCGAACCGCCTCGAGCGTGGAGATGGTGTCGGCGGCGTGCAGGTAGCGCTCGATGCGCACGGGCTCCGAGGCCATCGCGCCGAGAATGGCGGCGCGATGGGAGATCGACTTGTCGGCTGGCACGCGCATCTGCCCAGAGAGCCCGCGCGCAGGTTCGAAGCGTGTGTTCATCGCCCTGCGCTCATGCTCGCGCGACCGGGAAGCCCAGGTCGGCGATGAGCCCTCGCGCGCGTCCGCAGGGCTCATCGCCGCGGATCCACAGGGCGATCACGCCCTGGTGGTTGTCCTCGGAGGGTGAGAGGGCCAGATCGACGATGTTCACGCCGGCACGGCCGAGCGCGAGGGCGATCTCGGCGACCACCCCGGGACGGTTGGGGACCGAGACGCGCAGCTCGAGGACGGACTCCCCGTCCACCCCGCCGGTCAGACCGGCGCCGAGCAGTGCCTCGCGCTCGGTGCGAGCGTGCTCGTTCCAGGCGGTGATGGCCGGCGCGTCGGCTGCGGCGAGCAGCGCGCGCACGTCGTGCAGGCGTCCGGCGAGCTCGTCGACGGCGCCGATCAGGGCGTCGCGGTTGGACAGGTAGATATCGGTCCAGATCGCGCTGTTGGCGCCGGCGACGCGGGTGGCGTCGCGGAAGCTCGGGCCGACAGCGGGCAGCCGCCGTGCCTGCTCGCCGAGGGGTCCTCCGTCGTGGGGGCCGCCCCTAGGGCGCACGGCAGGCAGCCCGGCGGCCTGGGCGACGAGCAGGTTGGCGAGGACGTGGGGAAGGTGGGACACGCCCGCCATCAGGCGGTCGTGGGTGTCGGCGTCAATCGCCGTCGGCTGCGCCCCGAACCCCCGCAGGATGGTGTGGAGGCGCTCGTAGAGGACACCGGCGGTGTCGGCGGCGGGGGTGAGGTACCAGATGGCGCCGTCGAAGAGGTCCTCGCGCGCGTGCTCCACGCCGGCGGTCTCGGCGCCGGCGAGGGGATGTCCGCCGACGAAGCGCCCGTCGAAGCCGGCGTCTGCGAGCAGGCGCTTGGTCGAGCCGACGTCGCTGAGGACGCAGTCGGGCCCGGCGCTCTGCAGGGCGACGCGTACGGTCTCGGCGAGCGCGGCGACGGGCGTGGCGACGAACACGACCTCGGCGCCGGCGACGGCCTCGGGGACGTCGGGGGCCTGCGTGTCGATTGCCCCCAGCTCGAGCGCCTTGGCGCGGACGCGCTCGTCAGGATCGTAGCCGCACACCTGCGCCCCGACACGCCCGCGGGCGGACAGACCGATCGAGCCGCCGATCAGGCCGACTCCCAGAACTGAGACGTTCACGCCGCGCTGAGCGCCTTCCCGGCGAATTCGGCGGTGCGCCGGACGGCTCCGGCGAACTCGGCGAAGGAATCGGAGAGGAGCGCCTGCGGGCCGTCGCAGACGGCCTCGTCGGGGTGGGGGTGAACCTCCACGATCACGCCGTCGGCGCCGGCGGCGGCAGCGGCGAGCGAGAGCGGCAGAACCAGATCGCGCCGCCCGGCGGCGTGGCTCGGATCGACGATCACGGGCAGGTGGGTGAGCTCCTTGAGGATCGGGACGGCCATGATGTCGAGCGTCGAGCGGCGGTGGTCGGTCTCGAACGTGCGAATGCCCCGCTCGCAGAGCATGACGTTGGGGTTGCCCTCCTTGAGTATGTACTCGGCGGCCATCAGCAGCTCGTCGAGGGTGGCGGAGAGCCCGCGCTTGAGCAGGGCGGGGCACCCGGAGCGCCCGATCTCGGTGAGCAGCGAGTAGTTCTGCATGTTGCGGGCGCCGATCTGGATGACGTCGGCGACCTCGAGCACGTGGTCGAGGTCGCGCAGGTCCATCAGCTCGGTGACGACCGGCAGGCCGGTCTCGACCTTGGCCTCGGCGAGCAGCCGCAGCCCCTCCTGCCCCAGTCCCTGGAAGGCGTAGGGAGAGGTGCGGGGCTTATAGGCGCCGCCGCGCAGCAGGGTCACGCCGGCGTCGCGGACGGTCCGCGCTGTCTGCAGCGTCTGTTCGCGCGATTCGACCGTGCAGGGCCCGGCGATCAGCGCGAAGTGATCGCCTCCGATCTTGCGCCCTTGAATGTCGAGGACGGTGCGCTCGCCGTGGCGGATCTGCGTGGAGGCGAGCTTGTAGGGCTTGAGGATCGGCACGACCCGGTCGACCCCGGGCTGACCCTCGAGTCCGAGGCCTTCGACGTTGACGTCCTGCTCAATGTCGCCGATCGCTCCGATCACGGTCAGACGGGCGCCCTTAATCGGGTGGGCGAGCGCTCCGGCCTGTTCGATTTTCTCGATGACGGCCCCGATCTCCTCATCGGTGGCGGTCTCCTTCATCACGATCATCATCCGTTCATCCTTTCACTGACGCCTGGGCATGTTAGAGGTGCTGGGTTCTCACCATTCACGGGTCTCGCGAGTTGGGCGCTGAGAACGCCCGCGAGGATGGCGCTCGGTCCCGCCTGGGACCCGGTGCGGCCGCTGGCACCCGCTCGCGAACGAGTGTCAGGCCGAAGCGCCTAGCTAAATCGCCAGGCGTAGCGATACGACCGTGCGGCGGGCGCGGAGATGCTGAGAACGGATGCGGAAGCCGATGTGCTCATGGTCGTACCGGTCGGTTGTAGCAGACGATCGGCCGGCGGTCCAGTTGTGGGAGACAACTTCGCAAGGCCCGCCGAAGCGAGCGTCGTGCGGCCGGTCTCATGGCGCGGTGTCGCTCAGCGCGGGGGCACGGGTGCGAGCACCTCGGCGAGGGCGTCCAGGAAGCGGGTGTTCTCCTCGGGTAGGCCGTAGGTGACACGCAGGGCGGGGCGCTCTGAGCCGAGGGCTCCACCGCCGCGCACGAGCACGCCGCGCTCCTCCAGGCCGCGCATGACCTCGCCCTCGTCGCGATCGCCGCCGAGCTCGAACCAGCAGAAGTTGGCCTGCGAGTCGGCGACCTGAAGACCGAGCGCTCGCAGGCGCTCGGCGACGGAGATGCGCTCGGCGACGGTGCGGATGACGCGATCCTCGACCTCGTCCTGGTGGGCGAGCGCCTCGACGGCGGCGGCCTGGGCAAGCGCGTTGCAGAAGAACGGTTGGCGCACCTGGTCGAGCGCCCGCGGCAGCTCCTCCGAGCCGCACAGCGCGAAGCCGACGCGCAGCCCGCAGAGGCCGTGGACCTTGGAGAAGGTGCGCAGCAGCGCGAGGTTGGGGTGGCGCTCGAGCAGCTCCAGCGAAGCGTCGGGGTCATCGATGGTGTTGAACTCGCAGTAGGCCTCGTCGAGGATCACACACACGTGGGCGGACACCTCGGCGAGGAAGCCGGCAATGTCGTCGTGCGGAACGGCGGTGCTGGTGGGGTTGTTGGGGTTGCAGACGATGACCAGACGTGTGGCGACGGTGATCTCGGCGAGCATCGCGTCGAGGTCGTGGCGGTGGTGGCGATCGAGCGGGACGGTGATCGCCCTCGCGCCGGAGGCGGCGCTGAGGTGGGGGTAGACCGAGAAGGACGGCCAGGCGTGGAGGAGCTCGGCGCCGGGCTCGAGCAGCGCCTCGCCGGCGGCCAGCAGGATGTCGCACGAGCCGTTGCCGATGGCGATGCGCGACTCGCGCACGCCGTAGCGCTCGCTCAGGCGGCGGCGGAGCAGCGAGTTGGAGGGGTCGGGGTAGCGGTTGAGCGTGCCCAGGGCGTGCTCGATCGCCTCGCGGACGGCCGCGAGCGGCGGGTAGGGCGACTCGTTGCTGGCCAGGCGCACCAGCGGCTCCTGCTGGGCGTAGCCGCCGGCCGCGGGGTAGGAGGGGATGCGCCGGATGCGCTGTGAGAACTCGATCGCCACCGCCCCATTGTGGCGCAGCGCAAAGCCGTGCGGCCGTGCGGGCAAGCGGCTGCTCGCACGGCAGCCGCCGCACGACGAGCGGCTACTGGGCGGCGTGCAGGTCGGCGCGCAGGGCGCGGGCGTCGCCGAGGTAGACGTGCGCGGGGGTGTGCTCCTCGGCGGCGTGGTAGTGGATCAGCACCCGGATCACGCGGGGCAGCGACCGCGGTACGGCGATCTCGCGGGCGCACAGCAGGGGCACGCCCTGAAAGCCGATCGCGCGGGCGGCGACGGCGGGGAACTCGGCGTTGAGGTCGTTGGTGGCGGTGAAGATGCAGCTCACGACGTGCTCGGGGGCGAGGGAGTTGCGCTCCATGATCGCGTGCATCAGCTCGGTGGTCGCGCCCAGGATGTCCTCGGCGTCGTTGCGATCGACGCTGATGGCGCCGCGCAGGGCGAACAGTCGCATCGGCGCGATTCTGTCAGAGCGCGCGCAGCCGCTCGATCTCGGCGGTGTCGAGCCGGCGGTGGGCGCCCGGCTCGAGCGCTCGGAGGCGCAGCGGGCCGAAGCCGGTGCGCTTGAGCTCGATCACGGGATGACCGACCGCCTGGCACATCCGCCGCACCTGGCGGTTGCGTCCTTCGCGGATGGTCAGCTCGATCGTCCGCTCGCCCAGCCGGCGCACGCGCGCGGGCGCGGTGGGTCCGTCGTCGAGCTCGAGCCCGCCGCGCAGGGCATCCAGGGCGGCGCGGGCGATCGGCGCCCCGCCGAGCTCGACGCAATAGGTCTTGGGCACTTCAAAGCGCGGGTGGGTCAGCCGGTTGGCGAGCTCGCCGTCGTTCGTCAGCAGCATCAGCCCGCTGCTGTGGAGATCCAGCCGTCCGACCGGGTAGAGGCGCAGCCCGCGGTCGGGGACGAGCTCGAGCACCGTCGGGCGTCCGCGGCTGTCGCTCGCGGCGGAGAGCACGCCGACGGGCTTGTGCACGGCATAGAGCACCCGCGGCTCGGGCCCGCCCAGCGGACGGCCGTCGATCGCGACGAGGCTGTCCTCGCCGACCTCGCGGGCGGGATCGGTGACGAGCTCGCCCGCCACGCTCACCCGTCCGGCGGCGATCAGCGCCTCGGCGGAGCGCCTGGAGGCGACGCCCGCGTGGGCGAGGTACTTGGCTAGGCGCATGTGCTGCCACCATAGGCGTCCGTGGACCTCCAGCTACTCGACCAGACGCTTGCCGACCGCGGCGAGCCGGGCTTCCGCGCCGGGCAGGTGTGGGCGTGGGCGGCGAAAGGCGCAGGCGGTTATGAGGAGATGACCAACCTGCCGGTCGAGCTGAGGGAGGCGCTTGCTCGTGAGCTGCCGTTCTCGAGCCTGACCCTCCGGAGCGAGGCCCGCTCGAGCGACGGCACGGTCAAGGCGCTGTTCGCGACCGCCGACGGCCGGCCGCTGGAGGCGGTGATGATGAGCTATCGGAACCCTCCGGGGGGTGGCGATGGACGGCGCTCAATCTGCGTGTCCTCGCAGTCGGGCTGCCCGCTGACATGCACGTTCTGTGCGACGGGACAGATGCGCTTCGCCCGCAACCTGACGGCGTCTGAGATCGTCGAGCAGGTCCTTCACTTCCGTCGAGCCGGGCCGGTCGACCACTGTGTGTTCATGGGCATGGGCGAGCCGATGCTCAACCTCGAGAACGTGCTCGCGACGTGCGAGCGCCTGCCGGACGTCGGGATCACCCATCGGCGCACGGCGATCTCGACGGTCGGCTGGATCCCGGGGATCGAACGGCTGGCCGAGCAGGAGATGCCCCTGCGGTTGGCGCTGTCGCTGCACGCGGCTGACGAAGCGCTGCGCTCGGAGCTGATGCCCGTCAACGAGCGCTATCCGCTGAGCGAGGTGATCGAGGCCTGTCGCGGGTTCTACGCCCGCAAGCGCCGGCGGGTGTTCGTCGAGTACGTGATGCTGGCCGGGGTCAACGACCGCTACGGGCAGGCGCTGGCCCTGGCCAAGCTGCTCTCGCCCGCGCCCGGCGGGCAGCCGATCTTCAAGGTCAACCTGATCCCGTACAACCCGACCGGATCGCCATACGAGGGCTCCACCCGCGAGTCGATAGCGGCGTTCCGCGCGGCCCTGGACTCGCGCGGGATCCCCGTCACGGTACGTCTGACGCGGGGGCGGGACATCGATGCGGCATGCGGCCAGCTTGCCGCCCGCACAGCCTGAGGCAAACTGCCCTAGGGCGGCGATGGGCAAGCGAGGCAAGGACGCAGCGAGCGTGGCGTGCTGCGCACGCGAGCGACCGAGGACGCCGCCTCGCGCCGCCCAGCGTCGTCCTAGGGTCCGCCGGCGCGGGCCTCGCCTGCACGCAGCAGCCGCTCGCGCAGCTCGGCCTGCTCCTCCGGGGTGGGATCCCAGCGGGCGATGTCGGGCAGCTCATCGAGCGTGCGCAGCCCGAACAGCTTCAGGAACTGGTTGCTCGTGCGATACAGGACGGCGCCGAACTGGGAATGGCCGGCCTCCTCCACGAGCCCCCGCTCGAGCAGCGTGGCGGCGGCCGAGTCGGCGCTGACACCGCGGATGCGGGTGATCTCCGGACGGGAGATCGGCTGGAGGTAGGCGACGATCGCGAGCGTCTCGGCCTGGGCGGGCGTGAGGGTGGAGACGCGCGGGCGGCTGAACAGCCGCCGGGCGGCGTCCTCGCAGGAGGGGTCGCTGGCGAGCGTCCAGCCCCCGCCGAGCTCGCGCAGCCTGATCCCCCGCCGCCCGGGGGCGTAGTCCTCCGCGAGGACCGCCAGGGCGGCACACACCGCCCCTTCCCCGGCCTGCGTGGCGTCGGCCAGCTCGGCCGGGCTCAGGGGATCGGCCGACAGGAACAGCAGCGCCTCGACCGTGCGCGCGAGCGACGGCACCTCCGCTTCGGGCTCACTCACCCCGCCATCTCTCCGACATGGGCAGCGCCGGCCGCCGGCCGCGGGGCACACGCGCGAACGACGATCTCGCCGAAGCTCTCCTGCTGCTCCCAGGAGGCCTCGCCGCGTTTGTAGAGCTCGAGCAGCGCGAACAGGGTCACCGCGACGGTCATCCGGTCGGCGCCCTGGACGGCCTCCTCGAAGCTGAAGGCGCCCCGCCGCAACAGGCCGCGCAGGTGCACCAGACGCTCGGCGAGCGTGACCCGCGGGACGGCGATGTGGCGGACGTTGATCGCCGGGGGCATCAGCAGCAGCCGCCCGATGGCCTCGCCGAGCACTCGCGGCTCCTGCGAGCCGTCGTCCGGCTGGACGATCGTCCGGCGCAGGCTCTCTGGCAGCGGGGCGGCGCGAAAGCGCACACCGTGCTCGCCCGCGAGCCGCTCGCCGAGATACGTCGAGGCGGCGCGGTAGCGGCGGGCGTCGAGCATCCGCGCGAGCAGCTCCTCGGCGGCCTGCCCGGGCTCGAGGTCGAGCAGCTCCTCCTCTTCGCCGCTGAGCATCATCCGCGACTTCAGCTCGAGCAGGGCGGCGATCAGGACGATGAACTCGGTGGCCGTCTCGAGGTCGAGCTCGCCGCGCAGCTCGAGGTGGTCGAGGTAGGCGAGCACCACTTCGGCGAGCTGGAGCTCGAGCAGGTCGACCTCTTCGCGCAGCACGAGCGTCAGCAGCAGGTCGAAGGGCCCGCTGAAGACGTCGAGATCGAGCTCGAGCGTAGCCAGGCTGACCTGTTCGGCGGGGGCGGGGGGCGCGGGCGCGAGGCTCATCCGCCCACCGTACCGACCGTTCCCGACGAGCCGCTGCGCTCGCCCGGGCGGGCAGCGCCGACGCCCATGCGCTCGCGGACGTCGGCGAGGGTCTGGGCGGCGATCGCCCGCGCCCTCCGCCCGCCGGCCTCGAGGATCGACTCGAGCGCCGACTCGTCCGCGCGCAGGCCCCGATAGCGCTCGCGTACGGGCGCCAGATAGTCGATGACCGCCTCGGCAACGGCGGCCTTGAGCTCCCCGTAGCGAGCTTGGGCGAGCTCGGTTTCCACGGCCGCGGGCTCGAGACCGCGGACCGCCGCGAGGATTTCGATCAGGTTGGCAACGCCGGGCTTCTCCGGCGCGCGGCGAACCTCGCTGCCGGAGTCGGTGACCGCGCTCTTCAGCTTCTTCTCGATCGCCTTCGGCTCGTCGAGCACGTACACCGTGCCCTGACCACCGTCTCCGCCGGCGGTGCCCCTGCCGCCGGTGGTGGACATCTTGCTCGTCGGGTCCTGCAGGTCCATGATCCGGGCTCCGACCTCGGGGATGCGGTGCTCGGGCACGACCAGCACCTCCTCCCCACCTCCGAAGCGCGCGTTGAAGCGCCGTGCGACGTCGCGCATCAGCTCGAGGTGCTCGCGCTGGTCCTCGCCGACGGGGACCTCGTGGGCGCGGTAGGCGAGCACGTCGGCGGCCTGCAGCACGGGGTAGAGCAGCAGCCCGGCGGAGACCAGCTCGCGCTGGGCGATCGACTTGTCGCGGAACTGGTGCATCCGCTGCAGGCGCCCGAGCTCGGTGACGGAGGACAGCAGCCACGTGAGCTCGGTGTGCTCGGGCACGTCGCTCTGGCGAAACAGGATGCAGCGCTCGGGGTCCAGGCCGGCGGCGAGCAGGATGGCGGCGGTGTCGTACAGGCGCTCGCGCAGCTCAGCGGGGTCGTAGGCGACGGTGATGGCGTGCAGGTCGACGATGCAGAAGATGCCCTCGCCGCGCTCCTGGCAGGCGACGTACTGGGCGATCGCCCCGATGTAGTTGCCAAGGTGCTTGCGCCCGGTCGGCTGGATGCCAGAGAAGATGCGCACGGCCATCATGGACGTGCAGGGCAAGCTGGACAAGGACGCAGAGAGCGTGGCGTGCTACGCACGCGAGCGACCGAGGACGCCCACCCAGCGTAGCCATGCACGTTCATGACAGCGCCTGCCGAATGACGGGGCGCTTGGCCGCCGCGACCTCGTCGAGGCGTCGCACGGGGGTGCTGTAGGGCGCGCCGAGCGCGATCTGGGGGTCCTCGGCCGCCTCGCGCAGGATCGCCGCGATCGCCGCGGCGAACGCGTCGAGCGTCTCCCTGGTCTCGGTCTCGGTCGGCTCGACCATCAACGCCTCCTCGACCAGCAGCGGGAAGTACACGGTGGGCGGATGGAAGCCGAAGTCGAGCAGGCGCTTGGCCAGGTCGAGCGTCTTGATCTTCAGCTCCTTCTTCATCGGCCCGCCCGAGAGGACGAACTCGTGCATGCACAAATCGCCGTAGGCGAGCGGCAGGAGATCGCAGACGCCGCGCCCGTCCCCGTCCCCGACGCCGCGCTCCTTCAGGCGAGCCAGCAGGTAGTTGGCGTTCAGCACGGCGACTTCCGAGGCGTCCTTCAGGCCGTCGCCGCCGAGCGAGCGGATGTACGCGTAGGAGCGCACGAAGCAGCCGTAGTTGCCGTGAAAGCCCCGCAGCCTTCCGATCGTCTTCGCCCGCTCGTAGTCGAGCTGGAAGACGCCGTCTCCCCCGCGGCTCACCACCGGCACGGGCAGGAAGGGAGCGACACGATCGGACACCGCGATCGGCCCCGAGCCGGGACCGCCCCCGCCGTGGGGCTGGGTGAAGGACTTGTGGAGGTTGAAGTGCACGATGTCGAATCCCATGTCGCCCGGACGCGAGAGGCCCATGACCGCGTTGAGGTTCGCCCCGTCGTAGTACAGCGTCGCCCCGACCCCGTGCACGATCTCGGCGATCTCGGCGATGTTGGGGTCGAACAGGCCGAGGGTGTTGGGGTTGGTGAGCATCAGGCAGGCGACGTCCGTGTCGGCCTTGGCGCGCAGATCCTCGACGTCGACGCCGCCGTCGGCGTTGGTGGCCACCTTGACGACCTCCAACCCGGCCATCGTCACCGTCGCCGGGTTCGTCCCGTGGGCGGTGTCGGGGGTGAGCACCTTGTGGCGCGCCTCGCCGCGGTCCTCGTGGTAGGCGCGGGTGAGCAGGACGCCGGCGAGCTCGCCGTGCGAGCCCGCCGATGGCTGCAGGGAGACATGTGGCAGGCCGGAGATCTCCGCGAGGGCGCCCTGCAGGTTCCACATCAGCTCGAGCGCCCCCTGGGCGCGCTCGGGGTCCTGCAGCGGATGCAGCCGCGCGTGGCCCGGGAGCGCGGCGACGCGCTCGTGCAAGCGTGGATTGTGCTTCATCGTGCACGAGCCGAGCGGGTAGAAGCCCGAGTCGAGGTCGTAGTTGCGCTTGGAGATGCCCACGTAGTGGCGGACGATCTCCGGCTCGGAGACCTCGGGCAGCCGTGGCGGCTCGGCCCGGCGGAAGCGCTCGGGCAGCAGGTCGCCGATGTCGAGCTCGGGGACGTCGAGATCCGGGCACGTGAAAGCCCGCCGCCCGGGCGCGCCCTTCTGGAAGATCGTCCTCGCCGCCTCGCGCTGCAACGGGGTCTCGGCGATCGGGCTCATAGGGCAACCTCTGCCCGTTGAGTAGCGGGCTCGCTCTCCTGGTCGTTGATCGCCCGGTGGCTCTCCGCGGCCACGGCGGCGCCGAGCACCTCGGCGAGCCGGTCGATGTGGGCGCGCGTGCGGCGCTCGGTGATCGCCACGAGCAGCACCCCGCGATCCTCCGGACGCCCGCTCAGCGCGTGGACGTCCACGCCCGGGTTGACGCCCGCGCGGGCGCAGCGCCGCTTGACGGCCGCGACGTCGGGGGCACCGCCCCCGACGGGGGTGGTCAGGCGCAGGGCGAACTCGCGGAGGACCGGCTGCTCGTGCAGCTGCTCGACTCCGTCGAGGCCGGCGAGGCGCTCGCGCGCGTAGTGGGTCCGGGCCAGAAGCAGCTCCCCCAGCTCGACGATGCCGCGGCGGCCGAGCCAGGCCAGATAGACGACCCCAGCGAGCGCGTTGAGCGCCTGCGCGGTGCAGATGTTCGAGGTGGCCTTCTCGCGGCGGATGTGCTGCTCGCGGGTTTGCAGCGTGAGCACGAAACCGCGCCGGCCGTCGACGTCGACGGTCTCTCCGGCGATCCGTCCGGGCATGCGCCGCAGGTACTCCTCGCGGGCGGCGAAGAAGCCGAAGGAGGGTCCGCCGAAGTCGAGCCGGTTGCCGAGCGGCTGGCCCTCTCCGACGGCCACGTCCACCCCGCATTCGCCGGGAGAGGCGAGGATGCCGAGCGTGATCGGGTCGACCTGGGCGATCACAACCGGGTTGGCGCCGCCGACCGGGCCGGCGCCGCCAACCGGGACGCGGCTGCTCCCGCCGGCGCCTGCGATTCCGTTTGCGCCGGCGCTCGCCCCGGCGGCCGTCTTGGCGGTGGCGCTCAGCGCGGCCGCGTCCTCGACGGCCCCGTAGAAGTTCGGCTGGGCGAAGATCGCCGCGCTGGTGTCTCCGTCGATCGCCCGCGCCCATGCGTCGGGGTCGGTGACGCCGTCGCGGAGCGGGACCTCGACGACCTCCATCCCGTAGCCGTGCGCGTGGGTCCGCAGCGTCTGGATCGAGTGGGGATGCAGCCCGGCGCTGAACACGATCCGCCGCCCGCCGTTGTGCAGCTTGGCGAGATAGCCGGCCGCCGCGACAGCGGAAGGCCCATCATAAGAAGACGCGTTTGAGACCGCCAGGCCGGTGAGCTCGCAGATGGCCGTCTGGTACTCGAACATCACCTGCAGCCCGCCCTGGGAGATCTCCGGCTGGTAGGGGGTGTAGGGGGTGAGGAACTCCGAGCGCTCGGTGAGCATGTCGATCAGCGCGGGGACGTAGTGGTCGTACATCCCTGCGCCCAGGAAGCTCAGCTCGTCCTCGACGCTGGTGTTGCGCGCGGCGAGCGAGCGCAGGTGCTCGTAGACGTCCTGCTCGGGCAGGCCGTCGGGCAGCCGCAGCGCGCGATGAAGCCTCACGGCCTCGGGGATCTGGCGATCGAAGATCTCCTGCAAGGAGCCGACGCCGATCGCCGCGAGCATCGCGTCGAGATCCTCCGGGGTGATGGCGGTGTAGCGACTCAACTAAGAGCAGCCTAGCCAGCCAGGAGAGCCCTGTAGGAGGCGACGTCGAGCAGCGCCTGGCGCTCGGCGGGGTCCGACAGGCGCACGCGGACCAGCCAGCCCTCGCCGTAGGGGTCCTCGTTGATCATCGCCGGGTTCTCGGCCAGCGCGTCGTTGACCGCGACGATCTCCCCCGACAGGGGGGCCACGACGTCGGAGACCGCCTTGACCGACTCGACCTCGGCGTAGGGGACGTCCCTGGCGAGCACCGTGCCCACGGCCGGCGGGTCGAAGAACACGACCTCCCCCAGCGCGTCCTGGGCGTACCAGGTGATCCCCAGGGTGGCCTCCGGGACCTCATCGTCCTCGATTCGCGCCCAGTCGTGCTCGGGGTGGTAGAGAAGCTCGGCGGGGTAGCTGGCCTCGGCCATTCACGGGCCCTTTCGGTAGAGCGGCTTGTCCTTGACCACGGCGGGGCGCATCTTGCCACGAACGTCTATCTGGAGCAGGGTGCCGGGCGCGGCCCGCTCGGCGGGCACGTAGGCCAGGCCGATGCCGCGGTTCAGGCACGGGGAGAGCGTGCCACTCGTGACCTCCCCCCCGCCGATCACCGGATTGCCCTGACGGGCGATCCCCGGCCCGTCGATGACGAACGCGACGAGCTTCTCGGCCGGTCCGGCGCTGCGCACAGCTCCCACGGCGTCGGCTCCGATGAAGTGGGTGTCCTCCTTGCAACACCACCCCAGGCCGGCTTCGATCGGACCACGCTCGACGGTCAGGTCGTTTCCGTAGAGGTGAAAGCAGGCCTCCAGGCGCAGCGTGTCGCGCGCGGCGAGCCCCGCGGGCACGGCGCCACGGCGAACGAGCTCGTCCCACAGCGCGGGCGCGTGCCCGGGAGCGCACAGCAGCTCGACGCCGTCCTCGCCGGTATACCCCGTGCCGCAGACGAGCGTCTCGGCGCCGGCCAGCCTGCGGGTCGCGGCGCTCATGCGCGGGGGCAGCGGGCCATCGGAGATCGCCTGCACGATCTCCCGCGCCAGCGGCCCCTGCACCGCGAGCATCGCCCAGTCCTCGATCCCATCGCTCACCCGGGCATCCGGGAAGTCCTGCCCGTGGGCGGTGAACCATTCGAGGTCCCGGGCGTGGTTGGCGGCGTTGGTGACCGTCAGGTAGCGATCACCGTCCAGGCGATAGGTGAACAGGTCGTCGAGCACCCCGCCGTCCTCGCGGCAGAGGACCGAGTATTGAGCCCCGCCCCCGCCCCCGTCCCCGTCCCCGCTGAGCGCGATCCGGGCGACGTCGTTGGAGAGCAGGCGCTGCATCAGCTCGAACGCACCCGGACCGCTCGTTTCGATCTGGCCCATGTGCGAGACGTCGAAGATCCCGCAGGCCTCCCGCACCGCCATGTGCTCCTCGCGAACGCCCTGGTATTGGATAGGCATCTCCCAGCCGGCGAACTGCACCAACTTGGCGCCCGCGGCCCGGTGGCGCTCGAACAGGGGCGTGGAGCGCAGGGCCGGCGGAGCCGTCGAGGACATGACGCCCAGGCTAATGGGTCTCTGCGATGAGCGACCGGCGCTCGACTCGATGCCAACGAGCGAGGCCCCGACGACGACCTACGCCTCCAATTCGAGGCCACCACCCGCCTCACCAGTCGGAGGCGGGAGTTGGGCCGGTCTGGGCGCGGTATGACGTCTGCAGGACGTTTGCAAGGCGCCCAAAATCGGCATTGGAAAGCCAACTTGAACCATTCTCCCCGATTCGGAGCAGAGCCACGGCGCGACTGGAAGCCACGCGGCTCGCCGCACAGCTCGCAGTCACATCCTTTGGGCAGCTCGATCGACCAGTCCTCGCCAGCACGCGGCGGACGGGCGAGGCGAGCCTCGAGGGTGACGGAGCAGTGGGCTGCGAGGGTGTCGAGGCCCGTCGCGCTCCAACGCTGGCTGGGAGTCGCCCGGAGTACGGCGATCGCGCAGCCGGTCAGCTCCTCGTCGCGGCGCGCAGCCCAGGCTCCCGACGACGGAATATGTGGTTTTATGCGATGACCAAATACAGCGATATAAAAGTATATACTGTCGCCTATGGATGAGGTCTTGAATCCTTACGCCCCGGGCGCCGGGACCCCGCCACCCGAGCTCGCCGGCCGCGACGGAGAGCAGACCAGCTTCGGCGTGCTGCTCAAGCGCCTGGCCGCTGGGCGTCCTGAGCAGAATCTGGCGTTGTGGGGTCTTCGCGGCGTCGGCAAGACGGTCTTGCTGAACCGCTTCGCGAGCGAGGCCGAGGACGCGGGGTGGGGAACTGGGTATGTCGAGTTGCGTGGTCGTGGGCCGTTGCGTCCGGTGCTCGCGCAGATCGCCGCGCAGGCCGCGCACTCGCTCGCTCGCGGCGAGGGCGTCAAGGAGCGGCTGCGCAGGTCGCTGTCGGTCATCAGCAGCTTTTCGGTGACGGCCATGCCGGCCGGGATCACGTTCAAGGTCGAGGTCGATCCGACGCCAGGGAGAGGGGACAGCGGCCAGCTCGACGTCGACCTTCAGGATGTCCTGGTCGAGCTTGGCGAGACCGCTCGCGCGGCCGACGGTGGTGTCGTGCTCTTCTTCGACGAGATGCAGTTCGCCGAGAGGGACGACCTGCAGGCGCTGCTGGCAGCCTTCCACCGCATCGCCCAACGCCAGCTCCCAGTCGCGCTCGTGTGTGCCGGGCTGCCACAGCTGCCGGGACGCCTTGCCGAGGCGAGCTCCTACGCCGAGCGGCTGTTCCAGTACGTGGAGATCGGCAGGCTGACCGACGATGCTGCCAAGGCCGCGCTCACGGTCCCCGCGAGCCGCGAGGACGTCGACTACGAGCCGTCAGCGCTCGACTTCATCCTCGCACGCGCAGAGCGCTATCCGTTCTTCCTGCAGACGTACGGCCGCTACGCTTGGCTGGTCGCGGAGCGTTCGCCGATCACCGAGCGAGATGCGAAGGCAGCTGACACGATCGCACACGAGCAGCTCGACAGCGGGTTTCATCGCGCCCGGTTCAACCGCGCTACCGCCGCCGAGCGGCGGTATCTGGCGGCGATCGCAGAACTCGGCGACGGCCCTCAACAGACCGCGGAGGTCTCAGCACGTCTCGGCACCGACCAGCGCCGCACAGCCCTGGTCCGCCAGAACCTCATCGACGTCAAGGGACTCATATACAGCCCACGACGCGGCTACGTCGACTTCACCGCACCGCTATTTGGCGACTACATCAGACGACAGCACCCGCTCGAAGTCGCTGTAGTAGAGCGCCGCCGCGGCGCTCCGTGCTGGGGCCAACCCGCGCCGCCCGCACTCATCCTGCAGCGCGACCGGCGAGGGACACTTAGCCAACTCGTGGTGTTGGATCTTGGCTGCGAGATTGATGGAGAGCTCGCGATACCCAAAGGCGTGCTCACCATGATAGTGCGCGAGCCCGTCGGCGATGAGCGTCGGGGCGACTTCGGCGATCACAGGTCGGGTTCGACCGTGGTGTTGATGGGAGTCACCGCTCGTGCTTCTCATCGCCGAGATGGATCGACGACAGCCTCGCGGCCTCGGGCGGCTTCGGCGGGTCGATGGACGCCGGCGGGGCGTGCTCGAGGCAGAAGATCGCGTATCCGCGCTTGGCGTCGGGATCGGGGATCACGCGCCCCTCGCCTTCGCGTACGAACACCCGACACTCCGCACAGTAGCCGTCCCACTCGTTCGACTTTGCCACCTGCCCGGTTTAGCAGGTCGGGGGACCTCAGCGCAAAAACGGCGGAACGTCGATGTCGTCGTCGGAGATCTCGAGCGTCGAGCGCTGGCGCTCGCTGATGCGCGGACCCCGGTCGGGACGCGTAGAACGGCTGTCGCGACGGGCGCTGCGGCCCGGACGATGGTCGAAGCCCGTGCCGATGACCGTCACGCGCACGTCGTCGGCCATGCTCTCGTCAATGACCGCGCCGAAGATGATGTTGGCGTTGGAGTCGGCGGCGTTCTGGATGATCTCGGCGGCGTCGTTGACCTCGAACAGGCCGAGGTCCCTGCCGCCGGTGATGTTCAGCAGGATGCCCGTGGCGCCGTCGATCGACTCTTCCAGCAGCGGCGAGGAGATCGCCGCCCGGGCGGCGTCCGCGCAGCGGCTCTCTCCGCCGGCCGTGCCGATCCCCATGAGCGCCGAGCCGGCGTCCTGCATGATCGTGCGCACGTCGGCGAAGTCGAGGTTGATGAGCCCGGGGATCGTGATCAGGTCGGTGATCCCCTGGACGCCCTGGCGCAGGACGTTGTCGGCCTCGCGGAACGCGTCGAGCATCGAGGTGCGCCGCTCGACGACCGCGAGCAGCTTCTCGTTGGGGATCACGATCAGCGTGTCCACGACCTCGCGCAGGCGCTCGATGCCCTCGGTCGCCTGACGCCCGCGCTGGGAGCCCTCGAAGTCGAACGGCCGCGTGACCACGCCGACGGTCAGCGCGCCGATCTCGTTCTTGGCGATCTCGGCGATCACCGGCGCGGCGCCGGTGCCGGTGCCGCCGCCCTCGCCGGCGGTCACGAACACCATGTCGGCGCCCTTCAGCGCCTCCTTGATGTCGTCGCGCGACTCCGACGCGGCGGCCAGGCCGACATCGGGGTTGGCGCCGGCGCCGAGGCCCTTGGTCGACTCGTGGCCGATGTTCAGCTTGATGTCGGCGTCGCACATCGCGAGCGCCTGGGCGTCGGTGTTGGCGGCGATGAACTCGACGCCGCGCAGCCCGGCGTCGACCATGCGGCTGACCGCGTTGGTGCCGCCGCCGCCGACGCCCACGACCTTGATGACTGCCAGATAGCTTCCGCTGCTCTCCATGATGGTTCTGTCCGAAGCCTTCAGTAGGAATTTAGGGTTCGGTAGCATACTGGTCGCCGCGCCGCCGAGGTTGTGCACGTTATGCAGGGAACTTCGCCCTGTCAACGACGACGTGCAGTCTCGCAACAATCGTTGCAGATCGCCGAACCCTCGACCACTAGCCTGAGAATAGCTGCGCGATCTCCCTCAACCTTAAGCTCAGGTTCAGTGTTCTTGGCTTCGTTGCGGCAGCCCCTTCCTGGGCGACACCGTGGGTGGGTTCGGCGGTGGACGTGGCGGCGTTCTGTTCGGGGGTCGATGCAGTCGCCTGAGGGCTGGGGGTGGAAGCTGCGGACGGTTCGGAGGCGGGCGCCCCCACGGCTTGGGCGCCCGCGCTCGCGCTCGCCACGCCGCCGTGTTCTGCGGTCAGCCCGGCGGCCAGCGCGGCGATCGTCGATTCCGAGCCGGTCGCCTGTTCGCCACTCGTCGGCGCGGTGCCCGCGGTGCCCGCGGCGCTCGGCGAGACGCCCGCGGGGAAGCCCGCGGCCGGGCGCTCGGGCAGGCGCACGTCGACATAGGAGGCGCCCGCGGAGCTCGGGTCGGCGAGCACTCGCGCGAGCGAGAGCCACTTGGCGTGGGGGCGTCTGTCGTCGCCGAAGTACACGAGCAGACCATTGCGCATCGCTACGGTGATGCCCCGCGGCCCGTCGAACGACCGCGTGATGAGGCTCTGCAAGCGGCGTGGGAGCGGCGCCGAGCACGGTCAGGGCCGCGAGCAGGCTGGGATTCCGCACGTGCTCTCCGGGAGCGAGCTTGAGGGCGCCGGCGAGCGTGGGCAGCGAGCTGGAGAGCAGCGCCGGGACCGAGCACCACCCCGTCGGCCGCGACCGCGGTACGCGAGGCGCCGACGGTGAGCGCGGCCACGGGCAGCTGCTCGAACACGTCGATCCGCAGGCCGTGGGGGAAGCTCGGGATCGCCCGTACTTCGCGCACCACCCGGAAGGGCGCCACCGCGGCGCGCAGCGAGCCGGGTCGCACGTCGAGCGTGCTCATGTGGCGCGCGGCCCCGACCAGCGCGGCTTCGATCGCCTGCCCCTCCGGGCCGTGCACCCCGCTGAGCCGCACATGCTCGACGGCCACCAGCGGGGAGTCGCGCACCCATAGCCAGCCGCCGCCCATCAGCGGCAGCGCGATCACGCTGCTCAGGAGTGCGATCCGCAGGCGCTTGTGCTCGCGCAGGAGCGCGAGAGCGAGAGCGGCCCGTCTCGCAGCGCCTGCTGCGGGGCGGGCGCGTGTTCGCGGGGCGAGGAGCCCGAGCGGGCGGGCGAGGAGACCGATCGGGGACCTGGCTGCGAGGGAGCGGCTCACTCACACGGTCTTCGACCTCGCGGCGGTAACCCCTACCGCTGCCACGGGAAGCGCACCTCGCCGAGCGTCTGAACCTCCGGCTCGAGCTCGATGCCGAAGCGCTCGAGCACACGGCGGCGGCCCTCGGCCATCACGGCGAGCACGTCCGCGGTCTTGGCGTCGCCGGTGTTCTCGATGAAGTTGGCGTGCTTGGGCGCGAACCGAGCTCCGCCCACCGCCAGGCCGTTGCAGCCGGCCTCGGCCAGCAGCAGCCCCGCGGTACGCCCCTGCGCACGGGGGTCCTCGGGGTTCTTGAACGTCGAGCCGAACGTCCTGATCCCCTGTGGCTGGGCCTCGTGGCGGCGGCCTGCGCAGCTCGGCGAGGGTCGCCTTGACCGCCTCGGCCGGCGCCGGTTGCAGCAGCAGACCCGCCCGCGCCACGATCTCCCCATCGACGAGGCTGGAGCGCCGGTAGCCGAGGCCGAGCTGCTCCGGGGCGCGGCGCTCGCAGGCCGGCGGCCGAAGCGATCTCGCACCCACTCGAGAACGCCCTCCAGCTCGCCGCCGTAGGCGTTTGCGTTCATCCGCACCGCGCCTCCGACCGTGCCCGGGATGTTGACGCCGAACTCGATTCCCGAGAGCCCCGCCCGGGCCGCGCGCGCGGCGACCGCCGGCAGGCGCGCTCCGCCGCCGCAGAGCATCCGCCGCCCGTCCACGGCGATCTCGGCGAGCTCGCGGTCGAGCTTGATCACGAGACCGCCGACGCCCTCGTCGGCGACGAGCAGGTTCGAGCCCGAGCCCGACCACGCTGACGGCCACCCGCCCCCTCGCCCGCCCAGGCGAGCAGCTCGAGCAGCTCCACCTCGCCGGCGGCGCGCGCGAAGAACTCCCCGTGCCGCCGGTGCGCACGGTCGTCAGGCGGCTGAGGGGGAACTCGCGGCGCACGCCCGGTGGGACGGCCCGGGTCACGATCCCGCCACCAGCCCACGCCCCAGCTCATCGACGTCGCCGGCGCCCATGACCACGCACAGATCGCCCTCGCGCAGCATCTCGCCGCAGGACCGGCGCGGCGTCGTCGAAGCCCGGCAGCCAGTAGACCGGCCTGCCCGCCGGCGGCGTCGGCAGCCGCCTCGGCGACCATCAGGCCGCTCACGCCCGGATGCTCCTCGGCATCGCTCGCGCGCCGGGTAGACGTCGAGCACTACCACCACGTCGGCGAGCGCGAGCGCGCGGCCGAACTCGCCCGGCGAGCAGCGCAGTGCGCGAGTAGAGGTGTGGCTGGAAGACCGCGATGAGCCGCTCGTGCGCGAACGTGCGGGCCGCCCGCAGCGTCGCCGCGAGCTCGGTCGGATGGTGGGCGTAGTCGTCGTACACGAGCGCGCCGCCGGCGCTCGTGCCGAGCAGCTGAAAGCGCCGCCCGGCGCCGTGAAAGCCGGCGAGCGCCGCGATCGCCGGGACCGCGCCGGCGCCGGCGAGGCGGGCGGCCTCGAGCGCGGCGGCGGCGTTGAGCGCGTTGTGCGCGCCGGGCACGGCCAGGCGCACCTCGTGCCCGCGCCAGTCAAAGCGCGAGCCCCCGGCGGTGAGCGTGGGCGCGGGCACGTCGTAGGCCACGAGCGGCCCCTCGCGCAGCGCCAGCAGCTCGGGGCGGTCCCAGATCGACCGCCGTCGCGGCCCGGCGAGGAACTCGCGAAATGCCTCGCGCAGCTGCGACCAGCGAGGCGAACGTCGTGTGGTGGTCGAGCTCGACGTTAGTGAGCACCGCGATCTCGACGTTCAGGCTGAGCATCGAGCGGTCGGACTCGTCGGCCTCCACCACCAGCCACTCGCCGCTCGCTCCACTCGCGCGTTCGCCAGATCGCCCCCGACCGAGCCCCCCACGAGCCAGCCCGGCTGTAGGCCGGCGCCGCGCAGCGCGTGCACGAGCATCGAGGCGGTGGTCGTCTTGCCGTGCGTGCCCGCCACGGCGATCGTGCGCCGCAGCGCGCTCAGCTCGGCCAGCAGCTCGGCGCGAGGGCGCTCGGGGATCCCGCGCTCGCGGGCGGCCATCGCGCTCGGCGTTTCCCGCGGGCACGGCCGATGAGTACACGAGCTCCACCCCGTCCCCCGCTGGGACGTTCTCGGCGCGGTGGCCGATCCGGGCGCGGAGGATGCCCTCGGCGGCCAGGCGCTCGGAGTAGGGCGAGCCCGCGGCATCCGAGCCGCTGAGCTCCGCGCCCAGCGCGTGGGCCGCGCGCGCGTAGCCGCTCATGCCCGCACCGCCCACGCCCGACGAAGTGCAGGCGCCGCCCGCTCCACGGCCGCTCGGGCGCGCTCATGCCGGGATGGCCGCCAGCAGCTCGTCGGCGACATCCTGGGCGGCCCGGGGACGGGCCAGCAGCCGTGCCGCCGCGCTCATCGTCCGCAGCCGATCGGAGTCGGCGAGCAGTGCGGCCACCTCGGCGGCCAGGCGCGAGGCGCTCAGCTCGGCGTCGGCGATCACGAGCGCGGCGCCCGCGTCGGAAATCCAGCGCGCGTTTGCGCTCTGGTGGTCCGCCGAGGCGTGCGGGTAGGGCACGAGGATCGCGGGGAGCCCGTGCGCGGCGATCTCGAACACCGACCCGCCGGCCCGCGCCACCACCAGGTCGGCCGCCGCGAGCGCCCGGTCGAAGTCCGCGAGCTCCAGGTACTCGCGCAGGTCATATCCCGGGCGAAGCTCGTGGGTGGAAAGCTCTGGGTAATCCCGCCGTCCGCACACGTGCAGGACGTGCAAGCCCGCACCGCTCGAGGATCGGCCGGCGAACGCCTCGACCGCCGCGATGTTGATCGAGCGTGCCCCGAGCGAGCCGCCGAAGACGAGCACGAAGGTCTCATTCGGCTCGATTCCGAGACGCGCGCGCGCGTCTCGGCGGTCCTGTGCGGGCGGCGCCGTCGGCCGGCCGGTCACGCGGTAGCGGGCACCGTCGCGCCCGGCGAGCGGGAAACGACAGACATACCCTTCGGGCGAACGGTGCGAGCACCCGGTTGGTGAGCCCCAGGTGGCTGTCGGCCTCCGTCAGGACCAGCGGGATGCGCAAGCTCAGCGCGGCCAGGCCGACCGGCCCGGCTACGTAGCCGCCGCCGCCCATGACGACGTCCGGCGCGAGCTTCGCCAGCAGCGCGCGTGCCCGCGGGAGCGCTGCCCCGGCCAGCGCGAGCGCCCGCAGCGCCCGCAGCGGCCGCGTGCGGCTGAGGCCCTCCACGGGGAGGGCGTACAGCGGGAAGCCCGCGGCGGGCACGAGCTCGGCCTCGGCGCGGGCGCCGCCGACGAACGCGACCTCGACGCCCTCAGCCCGCAGCGCGTCCGCCACCGCGAGCGCCGGCACCACGTGCCCGGCGGTCCCGCCGGCGGCGATCACGATCCTCCTCGACGCTCTGCTCACGGCCCCATCGTGCCGACTCGGGCGCGGGCACGTCGGGTGGAGGGTCGGCTCGCCGCCGCTGCGCCCGGCGCGGCGTGGCGACGGCGCGCACGTGCCCGGTCGCGCCCGAGGCGACGTTGAGCAGCAGGCCCATCGCCGGCGAGCATCACGATCAGGCTGCTCGAGCCGTAGGAGACGAACGGCAGCGGAACCCCCGTCAGCGGCGCGAGCCCGAGCACGGCGAACGCGTTGAGGACCGCCTGGGAGAGGATCAGCGAGGTCACGCCGACCGCGATCAGCGCGCTGTAGAGGCTGCGGGCGGCCTTTGCGGCGCGCAGTCCCGCATAGGCGATCAGGCCGTAGAGGAACAGCAGCGCGCACACGCCGACGACGCCGAGCTCCTCGGCGATGACCGCGAGGATGAAGTCCGTCGGCGCCTCGGGCAGGTAGAAGATCTTCTGCACCGACTGGCCCGGCCCGACGCCGAAGAGCCCGCCCGAGCCGATCGCTATCTGCCCCTGGACTGCCTGAAAGCCGCTGGAGGAGGCGTGTGCCCAGGGATCGAGGAACGAGGTCAGCCGCGCGCGGGCATACGGTTGTACGAGCGCGTAGAGGACGACCAGCACAAACACCGAGCCGGCCAGGATCGCGAGCTTTCCCAGCGGTATGCCGGCGGCCACGAGCAGCGCGCCGGTCGTGAAGGCGATCACCATCGCGGTACCCAGATCCGGCTGGGTGAAGACCAGCAGGCAGGCGGCGCCGACGACCAGCAGCAGTGGCTTGGCTAGCTCGCGCAGGTCGTTCACCCGCTGCGGGCGCCTGGCCAGCAGGGCGGCCGAGTAGAGCACGATCGAGAGCTTCAGCAGCTCGGAGGGCTGGAACTGGAGTTGCCCGGGGCCGATCCACCGGCGGGCACCGTTGACGCTCACCCCCACGTGGGGAATGTGCACGGCGAGCACAAGCACGAACGAGATGACCAGCAGCGGCGCGGTGATGCTCTGCGCTTTGGCGATCCCGTCGCGTGCCAGCAGTCGCATCACGACCAGGCCGACGGCGCCGTAGAGGACGAACTTGATCAGATAGCTGCTGCCGTTGCCCCGCCCCTGCAGCAACGTCGTCGCCGAGGAGGCGCTGTAGACCATGACCGCGCCGAACGCCAGCAGGCACAGGGTGGCGGTCAGCAGGATGCGGTGCTCGAGCGGCTGGCCGCGCGCGACGCGCGAGCCGCCCTTCCCGCGCGTGGCCTTGCCGCGCGGTCGACGGGCCGCGGATGGTCCCACCCGCCGTCTGGGCGCTGCTGGCATCGCAGCTCACTTCGACGCGTGCCGCTTGAAGCCTCCAACCGGGGCGCTTACAGGCCCCGGCTCTGGCGGTAGATCGCGAAGCCGATCGCCGCGCAGATCGCGGCCACGATCCAGAAGCGCAGGATGATCTTCGTCTCAGACCACGCCTTCAGCTCGAAGTGGTGGTGGATCGGCGCCATCAGGAACACGCGCTTGCGGGTCATCTGGAAGGAGAACACCTGGATCGCCACCGACAGCGCCTCGATCACGAAGATCCCCCCGAGCAGGATCAGCAGCACCTCAGTCTTGGTCATCACCGCGAGTCCCGCGATCGCGCCGCCGAGGCCGAGCGAGCCGGTGTCCCCCATGAAAATCGTCGCGGGGAAGGCGTTGAACCAGAGGAACCCCACGCATGCCCCCACCAGGCAGCCCGCGAGCATCGCCAGGTCGGAGTCGCCGGCGAGGAAGGTGATGCCGATGTAGGCGAGCAGCACGATCGCAGCGCAGCCCGCGGCGAGGCCGTCGAGGCCGTCGGTCAGGTTGACCGCGCTGGTGGTGCCCGCGACGACCAGGTAGATCAGCAGTGGGTAGAAGGGACCGAGATCGATGTTGTAGTCGGCGAAGTTCAGATACAGGTAGGGAGCGAGGTGCGCGCCGTGCGTGGCCACGAGCCACAGCCCAAGGGAGATCGCGATCGTCACGCCCAGCTTCGTCCGCGCCCTCAAGCCCAGCGAGCGGCGCCTGACGAGCTTGATGTAATCGTCGGCGAAGCCGAGCAGCGCGCAGGCGATCGCCGCCCCGAACACGCCCACCGAGCGCCATTCGAAGTCGGTGAGGATCAGGAAGGAGACCGACACCGCCAGGAAGACGATGATGCCGCCCATCGTCGGGGTGCCGGCCTTCTGGTGGTGGCCCTCGGGACCGTCCTCGCGGATGTGCTGGCCGAACTCGCGCTCACGCAGGAACTCGATGAACTTGGGGCTGAGGAAGATGCAGATCAGCAGCGCGGCCGTGCCCCCGAAGAGAATCCGGCCCATTCAGCGCCGTCCACGGCCGGCGCCGGGCGCGAGTACGGGGTCCCCGCCGCGGCTCTCGCCCGTCCGCTGCGCGGCAGCTGCGAGCGCCGCCACGACCCGCTCGAGCCCAACCCCTCGCGAGCCCTTCACGAGCACGGTGTCGCCCTCCCGCAGAAGGCTCGGCAGCAGCTCGGCGGCGGCGGCGGCGTCCGGCACCCGGTGCGCCTCGCCGGCGAACGCCCCGGACATCTCCGCCGCGAGCGGGCCAACGGTCACGAGCAGCCCCACCCCGTGCGCGCGGGCGTGCTCGCCGATCTGCCTGTGCAGGCGCGGCGCCTCGTGCCCGAGCTCGAGCATGTCGCCGAGCACGGCCACGCGCCGGGCGGGCGCCGTCTCGGACAACTCCTCGATCGCCGCGCGCATCGACATCGGATTGGCGTTGTAGCAGTCGTCGATCAGCACCACTCCGCCGCCCAGCATCGAGACGCTGCCCGCGCATCGCGGAGAAGCGCACCTCCAGCGACCCTCCGGGGGTGCACCCGAGAGCCCGCGCGGCCGCGACAGCCGCGAGCAGGTTGCGCAGGTTGTGAGCCTGTGCGAACGACGGCCGCAGTGTGATCTCCTCGCCGCGGTCGCCGATCAGCACGCTGCCGTCGGCCCGCCGCTCGAGCAGCGAGACATCGCCGTCCTCGCCGAAGGTGAGCGTGTGCAGCTCGCCGCGCAGGTGCGCCGCCAGCAACGGCTCTGCGGCCGGTAGGACGATGGTGGCGCCGGGCGCGAGCCCCGCGATCAGCTCCGCCTTGGCGGCCGCGATCGCCTCGAGCGAGCCGAGCAGCTCCAGGTGCGCTGCTCCGACGTTGACGATCACGCCCACGTCGGGCTCGGCGATCGCCGTCAGCTCGGCGATCTGTCCGGCGCCTCGCATCGCCATCTCGAGTACCAGCGCCTCGCAGTCGCCGGGCGCGGCGAGGATCGCCAGCGGCAGGCCGATCTCGGTGTTCAGGTTCTCCGGGCTCGCCGCCGTGCGCATGTGGGTGCCGAGAAGCGCCGCGAGGATGTCCTTCGTCGAGGTCTTGCCGGTGGACCCGGTGATCCCGACGACCCGGGCGCCGTGGGCGCGCAGCTCGCTCCTCCACGCCCGAGCGAGCGCCTGCAGCGCCGCCAGAGGGTCCTCGTGGGCGAGCACCGCCCCCGTGGCTGGTTCCTCGAGGACGCCCTGCGCGTGCTCGCTCGCAACGAGCGTCCCCCAGGCGCCCTCCCGCAGCGCCTGCACGGCATGGCTGCCGCCGTCTGCTCGCCGCCCGCGCAGGCCGACGAACAGCTCGCCCCGTGAGACTCGGCGGGAGTCGATTCCCACTCCCGTGGGCCCCGGCTCCCGTTCGGCGGCGGGCTCGCGTACGAGCGTCGCGCCGGCGGCGCGTGCGATGCGCCGGGCGTCCCAGGCCCTCATGCGCCGCCGGCTCCGGCGACGCCCGCGTCGAGCAGGGCCTCTCTGGCGACGGCGACGTCGTCGAAGGGCAGCTTGCGACCGTCGGCGAGCTCCTGTCCCTGCTCGTGGCCCTTGCCGGCGATCACGAGCACATCGCCCGGCCGGGCGCCGGCGATGGCCTCGCCGATCGCCGCCCGGCGGTCTGCGATCGCTCGAACGTGTGGCCCCCCCGCACCGGAGGAGTGCCCGGCTCGCCTCGCGCCGCCCATGATCTCCTCGATTATCCGCTCGGGGTCCTCCGAGCGGGGGTTGTCGGAGGTGACGAAGGCGACATCGGCCAGCCGCGCGGCGACCTCGCCCATCAGCGGCCGCTTGCCGCGGTCGCGATCGCCGCCCGCGCCGAAGACGCAGATCACCCGGGACGCCCCCCGCGCATCCGAGCCGCCGAGTTCGCGCGCGGCGTGCAGCACGTTCTCCAGCGAGTCGGGGGTGTGGGCGTAGTCGATGAGAACGGCGAAATCCTGGCCCTCCTCGACGGGCTCGAAGCGGCCGGGAACTCGCACGCCGGCCTCCAGGCCGGCCACGAGCGTGTCGAGCTCATAGCCGAGGGCGTGCGCGAGCGCGAGCGCACCCACGGCGTTTGCCACGTTGAAGCGCCCGGGCATCGGCAGCTCGACCTCGCGCTCACCCACCGGGGTGTGGAGCGTGAAGCTGCACCCGTCGGTGCGGCAGCGCAGCTCGTTCGCGCTGTAGTCGCCCGGCGCGTCTACGGCGAACGTGCGCGCCCCGTCGAGCTCGGCCACCAGGCGCCGTCCGTAGGCGTCGGCGAGGTTCACCACGCTGACCCGGGGGGGCTCACCGCCCTCCGGCAGGAACAGCAGCCGCTTGGCCGCGTAGTAGTCCTCCATCGTCTCGTGGAAGTCGAGGTGATCGCGGCTGATGTTGGTGAACAGGGCGCCGGTGAAGGAGATCGCATCGACGCGCCCGAGCTCGAGCGAATGCGATGAGACCTCCATCGCGCAGGCGCGATCGCCGCCGCCGCACATCTCCCGCAGCTGTGCCTGCAGGTCGATCGCCTCGGGCGTCGTGGTGCGCTGGACCGCCCGCTCGCGAGCGCCGATGACGGACTTGACGGTCCCGAGCAGGCCGCACTGCTCGCCGGCGGACTCGAGCAGCGCGCGCAGGAGATAGGCGCTGGTGGTCTTGCCGTTCGTTCCGGTCACCCCGAGCACCCGCAGCTCGCGGGATGGGTGGCCGTAGAAGCGCGCCGCGATGGGTGCCATCTTGGCGCGCACCGAATCGACCACGAGCTCGGGCACGCCCAGCCCGAGCGGTCGCTCGACCACCAGCGCCGCCGCGCCGCGCTGCACCGCCTGGGCGGCGAAGTCGTGGCCGTCTGCGCGGAATCCACTCACGCAGAAGAACAGTCCTCCGGGCCGCACCGTCCGGCTGTCGTAGGCCAGCCCCGTGATCTCCACGCCGGCGCTCTCCCCCTGCGGGAGATCCCCGCCGTGGGTGCCGGCGAGCTCGCCGGCCAACTCCCCGAGCCTCATCGGTCGATCGCCCATGCTGGCATGCGATGAGTCTAGTTTCCGCCCCCGCGGAGCCGCGACCGGTCCAACCCTGTCAGCCCGGCGCGATCCCCAGATACGGCAGGGCGAAGCTCATTATCTGACCGAACGCCGGTGCGGCGACGGTCCCGCCGAAGATCGAACCGGACTGGGGTTCATCGACGACCACCGCGCACAGCAGCTTCGGATCGGCCGCCGGCGCGAAGCCGATGAAGGAGGCGACATAGGCGTTGTGGGAATATTCGCCGGTCGCGGGGTCGATCTTGCTGGCGGTTCCGGTCTTGCCCGCGAGCTGATAGCCGGGGATCGAGACCTCGCTCGCGGTGCCGCCCGGGGCGAGCACGCCTTGGAGCATGTGGCGCACCTCGGCGGCGGTGGCGGCCGAGATCACCCGATGGCCGGCGGGCTCAGGTTGGGTGCGGCCGTCGATCGCGCTCACGATGTGCGGGGGACGCAGGATGCCGCCGTTGGCGATCGCCGCGTAGGCGCTCGCCATCTGGATCGGCGTGACCAGCTCGCCCTGGCCGATCGGGAGGTTGCCCATCGAAGACCCCGAGTACCGGTCCAGCGGCAGCGCGACACCCGTTTCTTCGCCCGGCAGCCCCACCCCGGTTCGCGCTCCGAAGCCGAAGCGGTGGACCCACGTGTTGAAGCGTTCGGCCTGCAGGAGGGCCCCGATCTTGATCGCCCCGACATTGCTCGAACGGGCAAGGATCTGCGCGGTGCTCAGCGTTTCTTCGGGGTGTTCGGTGTCGTCGTGGATCGTGCGGTCGGCCACCTGGATCTGGTCGGGGATGTCGAACGGGGTTTCGGGCGTGATCAGGCCTTCCTGCAGGGCGCCCGAGACCGTCACCACCTTGAACGTCGAGCCCGGTTCGTAGTTGAAGCCCACTGCGCGGTCCTCCGTGGCGGCCGCCGGCGATGAGCTCGGTTCGTTGGCGTTGACCTGCGGCCAGTTGGCCAGCGCGAGGATCGCACCGCTGCGCGGGTCCATCACGATCGCGGTGGCGTCTTTCGGGTTGAACACACGCCCGACCGCGCCGAGCACGTCTTCGGTGCGCTGCTGGATGTTGGCGTCGAGCGTCAGCGTCAACGAGGCGCCCGGCACCTCGCGGTGGGTTTCGGTGATCGACACCGGCTGGCCGATGGCGTCGCTGACCACGCGTCGCTGTCCGGAGCGCCCGTGCAGGATCGCGTTGCGTGAGAACTCGAGGCCTGACAGACCGTTGCCTTCGGTTCCGACCAGGCCGAGCGCCTGGGCGGCCAGGGTGCCGCGCGGATATACGCGGCGCATCGTCGGAGTCCCGGCGATGCCGGGGATCTTCAGCGCCCAGACTGCTTCTGCCTGCGGGGCGGGAAGGGCCCGGGCGAGGTAGACGAAGCCGCGGCGTTCGGAGAGCTTTTCGAGCACTCTCGCCTGCTTCACTCCGAGTGGACCGGCCAGGCGCTGCGCCGCGCTCAGGGGATCGGCGATCAGGTAGGGGTCGGCGGAGATGTCCTTCGCGGGCTCGGATACTGCCAGATCTACGCCGTTGCGGTCGGTGATCGTGCCGCGCTGGGCGCTCACCGTTTCGTAGGTGAGCTGCTGGCTGCTGGCGGCCTTGCGCAACGTCCCGCCGCGCAGGATGCCCAGGTAGAGGGTCCGCCCCGCGGCGAGCACCAGCAGCAGGAAGAAGAGCGCGAAGATGGCTCCTATGCGACGCTGGACGACGGCCACGCTTATCCCGTGGGGCCTGCCTGGGTCCCGCCGGCGGGCGAGGCTTCGGCGGAGCCGCCGCCGGCTGGCGCCGGTTGCGAGGACGACGGGGCCGGGGACTGCCCTGGGGCGGCGGTTTCCGGTGTGGCAGCGGCGGCCGCTCCGGGTGATGGGCCACCGGATTCGCCGGCTTCACTCGGCGTCTTGGCCTGTTCGCCGGCCGGCGCCGCGACGCTGGTCGCTGCCGGCGTGGAGGCGGCGGTGGGAGCGGCCTGTTCGCCGCCCGGCGCCGCAACGCTCGTCGCAGGCGTGTCGGCAGCGGCTTCGGTCCCGGCTTCGCCCGGGGCGGTGCTCGGAGCCTGCGCCGGGGTCCTCAAGGCGCCGGCGGCGCGTGTCGCATCGATCCCCGGGCGGGCTGTCAGGAAGCGCAGGGCAGCGATCGGCACGAGTTCCATGCCGATCGCCGTCGCACGCGACTCGACGCGATTGCCGGCTGCCAGTTCGGAGTCTTCGATGCTGAGTGCCGCATTCTCACGCTGCAACAGCCCCTCGCGCTCGAGCGAGCGGCCGATGCCGGCGTTCAGCTCGAGCAGGCCCAGCTGCAGCGTCACGATCCCGATCAGCGCAAAGGCGACCAGGCCGATCCAGGCCCGCCCGCCGATCAGTCGATCGAGCAGGCGCAGGCGCGAGAGCTTGTTGAGCGCCGCGAGCAGGCCGAGCGCAACGCCGGTCTCGGCCCGCGCGGAGCGCTGTGCAGGGGGGAAGGGCGCGGGGCGGCCTTCCCCCGTGCGGGGCCGGAGACGCGCCGGGGCCTGGGCGCCGGGGCAGCGGCCGTGCGCCGCGGGTGGACTGCCGCAGCCGCGGCGGCGGATGGCGGCGTCACGGCGTCGCCTCCTGTGTCGCGCCGAGCTTCCTGGCGCCGCGCAGCCGGGCCGAGCCGGCACGGGGGTTGCGCGCGACCTCCTCTGCTGAGGGCACGATCGAGCGTCGGGCGATCAACGCCGCGGCGGGCTCGCGACCGCAGACGCACACGGGCAGCTCGGGCGGGCAGATGCAGCCGCGGGCACGCTCGCCGAGGAAGCGCTTGACGCGCCTGTCCTCGAGCGAGTGGAATGAGATGCTCGCGAGGACACCACCGTCGCGCAGCAGCCCCCACGCCAGCGGCAGCGCACGCTCGAGCTGACCGAGCTCGTCGTTGACGGCTATCCGCAGCGCCTGGAAGGAGCGCTTGGCGGGATGGCCGCCGGCGAAGCGGGCGGGTGCGGGCAGCGCGTCGTTGATCGTGTCGACGAGCTCGAGCGTGGTCTCGATCGGCGCCCGGGCGCGGCGGCGGACGATCGCCCGGGCGATGGCGCCGGCGTGTCGCTCCTCGCCGAAGTCGCGTAGGACGTGCGCGATGCGCCGCTCATCCCACTCGGCGACGATCTCTCGCGCGCTCAGCTCCTGGGCGGGATCCATGCGCATGTCCAGCGGCGCCTCGTAGGAATAGGAGAAGCCGCGCTCGCGGGTGTCCACCTGCATCGAGGACATTCCCAGGTCGAAGTAGGCCATGTCCGCGCCCAGGCCCTCATCCGCGAGCAGCTCGAGCGCCTCGGCGTAGCTCGAACGGATGAAGCGCATCGAGCACGCGGTGCTCGATGCCAGCGCCGCGAAGCGCTCCTCGGCCAGCGGATCGCGGTCGATGGCGATGAGCGTCCCGGAGGAGCCCAGCCGCTCGGCGACGAGCCGGGCGTGCCCGCCATCGCCGAAGGTGCAGTCGATCGCCGTCTGTCCGGGATGAGGGTCCAGCAGTTCCAGCAGCTCGCGGGCGAGCACGGGCGTGTGTGAGGGCGAGGAGGGCGATGCCCCGTGATGGCTCTCTGCCGCGGACGCCCGGGCGGCGCGCCGCCGCGAGGAGCTGCGGCCTTCTCCTGCAGAGCCTCGCCGGGTGCCCTGCTGGACGATCTTCGATCGGTCGATCCTCGAGGGCTGGGAGGCCCGGCTCTCGCCTCGGGCCTCTTCGATGTCAAGCAGCGTCGACACGGGCGGTCACCTCCGCGACGCCGCTGAGCAGCGTCGATCGATGTTCGCTCCAGCTTCGCTTCTCCCACAGCTCCAGGCGGTCTCCGACACCTACGACAACGACCTCCTTGGCCAGGGCTGCATGCTCGCCGAGGAAGCCCGGAATCATGATGCGCCCTGCGGCGTCGAGCTCCGCGTCGTGGGAGCTCCCGTAGAAGAAGCGCTCCAACTCGGTGAGTCTCGGCGAGAGCGGCGGCAGCTCGGCGAGAGCGCGCCTGGTGTAGCGCTCGTACTCCTCCGGACGCCACACCCCGACGCACGGCTTGAGGTCGACGGGCATCGCCAGCACGACCCCGTCCGCGAGCGCCGCACGGTAGCGGGCCGGAACCGTGAGGCGGTTCTTGGCGTCGAGCGTATGGTCGAAGGTGCCACGAAACGGGACCACTCAGAAGCTCCCAAGCTTGTAGACCGAGCCGGGGTGGAGGAGTGGGAGGAGCCCCTCCACCTCGGCTCGCTGTGCGCGAACATATCCCACTTTCTCCCACAATGCAACCCTATTTGCACATCTTCTCCCACTTTCTTGTCCCAACGCATCCGATCCGTGCAAAATCCCTGCTCCGGTGCCGGTTTCTGCCATTGGCCCGGACAGCGGCACAGCCGGCCGGAAACGCAAGCACCCGTGCATCGGCGCGAGGTGCAAGGGCGGTTGCAGATCGGTGGCTGCTTGCGCGCGGACACGCGCGCGGCGTACGATCACTCCCCGCCGGTCCCACAGACCCGAGAAAGGAAATCGAGCGTTGCCCTCAGGCCCTCTCCCCCGCCCTCGTCCCCGTAAGGACTCACCCATCCTGCTGGCGGCGCTCCTGCTCGCGGCGCTCGCGGGCGTACTTGGCGGGTGCGGTTCCTCCCCCACCCCCGGGACGCTCGCCGACCCGGCCCTCGCCGTCCCCGCATCGGCGGCTGTGTACGTCGGCGCGACCGTGCGTCCGACTGGCGCCGGCGCCACGGCCGCTCTGGCCGCCGGCAGGGCGCTCACCCATCAGACCGACCCCTACCTCCGGCTCGTGCAGGCGCTGCAGACGCCCGGGGAGCCGGCGCTGAGCTTCAAGCGCGACGTGGCACCCTGGCTCGGTCCCCACGCGGCGATCTTCCTCAGCTCGCTGAGCTCCTCCGGCTCGCTGCTGGCGCTGATCCAGCAGGGTCTCTTCGGCGGCTCCTCGGGCGGCAGCTCATTCCCGTTCGACACGAGCGGGGTGCAGGGCGCGATCGTGCTCGACACCAGCAACGAAGCGAAGGCGCGCTCGTTCCTGAACGGCGAGGCCCGGCACGCGGGGGCGCACGCGGCGAGCTACCGCGGCGTGTCCTATCAGGAGACCGGTGGTGGTCTGGTATTCGCAATCGTCGAGCGCTTCGCCGTCATCGGCAGCGAAGCGGCCGTGCACAGCGTGATCGACACGACGCTCGGCGGGGCCTCGCTCGCGCGGTCCTCCGGCTACTCGACGCTGCTGGCGTCCGCTCCGCCGGGAGCCCTCGCGCACATATACACCAGCCCCGCGGGCTCCCAGCCCGGCGCGGCACAGCAGGGCCTGGGCGCCGTGTGGGCACTGCTCGCCGGTGCCCGTCAGGCGAACGTCTCGCTCTCGCCGTCCCCCGCCTCCATCGCCCTCGACGCCGACACGCTCGGTTCGAGCACGGCGAGCGCACCCGCGGGCCTGCTCTCCACCGGCCCACAGGCCGCGAGGACGCTCGGCGAACTGCCGGGAGAATCGTGGCTGGCAATCGGGCTGGGCGATGTCGGGAGCACCCTCCCGGCGGACGTCCAGGGGCTGCGTGGGCTGCTGTCGATCGCAGGCACGAGCTCGGAAGGGGCGGCATCGGGGACCCTCAACCTCAAGGGTCTGCTCGAAGGGCTCTTCACGCCCCTGAGCGCACTCGGGGGCAACAGCGCCCAGGCCAGGCGCGACTTCCAGAGCTGGATGGGCTCGGCGGGCATCTTCGCCAGCGGTGGCAGCCTGCTCGAACTCAAGGGGGGCGTGGTCATCGAATCAAAGGACCCGGCGCTCTCGCGCGCGGCCGTCGCGGAGCTCGGCGCGCAGCTGAGCAAGATGGGCGGGTCGCTGCAGCCGGCCTCGATCCCTGGCACCGAAGCGGCGCTCGGCGCCAGGCTGCCCGGCCTGCCGGTCGTGCTGGCGATCGCCGACGGCCGTTCCTCCGGCGGGCTGGCGAAGTTCGTGCTGGGACTGGGCGAAGCGTCCGTCCCGCAGGCCCTGAACCCGCCGAGCACCCTCTCGGCAGCGGCATCCTACGGGGCAGCGAGCAGCGCGCTCGGAGAAGGCATCCAGCCGAGCATCGTCTTCGACGTCCCAACATTCCTGACCCTGCTCGAAGGGGTCGGCCTAACCGAAGATCCGACGATCTCCAAGTTCGTCCCCTACCTGCGTACGCTCACCACGGTCGACGGCGGCGGGCACAGCCTGGGCGGGGGCGTGGAACGCTATCGCCTCGTTCTCGGCCTGGGCTCGGCGGCCGGCTGAGCCGCGCGGACGGCTAGCGGACTTCGATCGAGCGGTAGAAGACCGGGCGCCCGCCCACCACGCGGTCGACGCCGTAGCGCGTGATCGTGCTTTCGCCGTCGGCCTGCATCGAGTAGCGCCCGATGACCGAGTTGCGGTTGCGCGTCGCGAGGAACCGATCGATGATCGTCTGTCGGTCGTTTCCGTGGGAACCCGCGTCGCGGATGGCGTCGAGGACGAGCGTCATGGCCTCATAGCCATACAGGGCCTCCGGCCCGGCTTCGCCGCCGAAGGTCCTGCGGTAGTCGCTCAGCACGCGCTGCGCCGAGGACGGATATTGCGTGGGCGCGAGCACGGGCGTCGTCAGGTAGGTGCTCGCCGCGGCCGCCCCGATGTGGGCGGTGAGCGCTTCGCTGGCCATTTCGGTTGAGCCCAGCAGCAGGAGGCTCGGGTCCGCGTCGTGCAACTGCTTCCACAGGGCTGCTGTGCCCGTCCCGGCGGCGCCCGCCAGGAACACGGCCTGGGCCCGGCTTTCCACGATCTTTTCGACCTCGCCGGTGAACGTGGCACCGGGCGGGATCGTCAGGCTGTCGTGGGCCAGCACCTTGATCCCCGCCCGCCCGGCGTCGCTTGCGACGAGCTCCGCCAGAGGCACCTCGAACGGGTCCTGGTCGTCGAGCACGTAGAGCCTGTGCACACCCAATGACCGCATCAGCTGGACCTGTGCGCCCGCCTCGACCTGATCGCCCGGCTGCAGACGCCCGAACGTCCTCCGGCCGCTCGGATAGAAGCGTTCGGGCTCGTCCTGCCCGGCGTCGAGCGATGACGTGAGCCCCACGTACGGGCTCGCGGGGCTGATCTGCAGGATGCCCGCCGCGTTGATCAACGGCAGCGATATGGCGGTCGCCGCCGAGTTGTAGTCGCCGAGATAGGCGATCGTGCTCGTGTCGTCGGCGGCCGTCTTGGCATTCGAGGCGGTCACCCCGGGGTTCCACTGAGCACTCTTCGGGCTGGCGTCGTCGAGGGACACGTAGCCGATCCTGAAACGGCCCGCTCGACCTCCCGCGTCGGAGAGCGCCAGCTTCTCGCCGTCGACGATCTGCTGGGAGACCCCCGCGTTGGGTCCCTGCAACGGCAGGCTCGAGTAGATCGCCAGCTGGCTGCCCGCCGCGTCGGAGACGCCCGAGACGCCGCCGCAACCGGCGGCCACGCCCGGGAGCGTAGCGAGGAGGGCGGCTAGGCCAAGCCAGCGCGCACGCACGCGGGCCCTAGGTGCGACGGCCCGGCAGATAGCGGGAGAGGATCCTCAGGGAGGCTCCCACCAGGATGATCGAGCTCGCCAGCAGGAAGGCATCGAAGCCCTTGGCGCCGAGAGCCCACAACACGATCCAGACGACCAGGCCCGTGGTGACGGTGAGGATCAATCCCATGCGGGCGAGATCTTAGCTGGCGGATCTCAGATCGGTCGGAGCGAGGGCCGCCGCCAGATCCTCCACGACCGCGGCCACGGCGCCCGCGGGGTCATCGGCCTCGCCGGCCGCGCGCACGAGGCGGGTGCCCACGATCACACCGTCGGCGCCCGCATCGGCGGCCTGACGCGCCTGCTCGGGCGTGCTGATCCCGAAGCCGAGCGCCACGGGCACCTCGGTGCTCGCCTTCGCGCGAGCCACTATCTCCTCGAAGCGCTCGTCCAGCGCCCGGCGCTCACCGGTGGTGCCGACGACCGAGACCGTGTAGAGAAAGCCCCTCGCCCTTGCGCCGATCGCGGCCAAGCGCGCGGGCGGTGTGGTGGGCGCCACCAACGGCACCAGGGACAGACCGCGACCGTCGCACGCCTGGAGCACCTCCTCGGCCTCCTCCTGTGGCAGGTCGGGAACGATCAGGCCGCACGCTCCGCTGCGCTGCACACGCTCCACGAACGGGTCGACCCCCGGGGCGAACACCATGTTGGCGTAGCACATCAACACAACCGGCACGCTCGGCGCCAGCGCACGCGCCAACTCGAGCACACCGGCGACGGTCGCCCCCGCGGCGAGCGCGGTGGTGGCTGCCGCATGGATCACCGGGCCGTCGGCGAGGGGGTCGGAGTACGGCAGCCCGAGCTCGATGACATCGGCTCCCGCGCGCACACACGCTTCCCCGATGCGGAGCGACTCGGCGAGCGTGGGGAAGCCACCCATCAGGTATGGCATCAGCGCGGCGCTCTTGCCCGTAGCGGCGAACGCCGCCGCGAGGCGCTCGATCCCGGTGCTCTCGAGAACGCTCACGGGTCGAGGGAGGGGATGGGGGCCAACACCTCGGCGAGATCCTTGTCTCCACGACCGGACAGGCACACGAGGTCGAGCTCGCCCGCCGGCTGGGCGAGAACCCAGGCCAGCGCGTGAGCGGTCTCCAGCGCCGGGATGATGCCCTCCAGGCGCGTCACCTCCCGGAAGGCGGCGAGCGCCTCGGCGTCGCTCACGGCGACGTAGCGCGCGCGGCCGCTGTCGCGCAGATGGGCGTGCTGGGGACCCGCACCGGGATAGTCCAGGCCGGCCGATATCGAGTGCGCCTGCACGATCTGCCCCTCCTCGTCCTGCATCACCGCCGAGCGGGAGCCGTGCAGGATGCCCGGGCGTCCGCCCACGGTCAGCGGGGCGCCGTGCCGGGCGGTCTCGATGCCCTCGCCGCCGGCCTCGACGCCCACGAGCTCGACCTGCTCGTCGGCGAGGAACGCCGCGAAGGTCCCCATCGCGTTGGAGCCGCCGCCCACGCAGGCCACCACGCGCGCCGGGAGCCTGCCCTCGCGCTCCAGGATCTGAGCGCGCGCCTCATCGCCGATGACACGCTGCAGGTCGCGCACGAGCGCCGGGTAGGGCGCGGGGCCGACCACCGAGCCGATCACATAGTGGGTGTGCCCGACGTTGGTCACCCAGTCGCGGATCGCCGCGGAGGTCGCCTCCTTGAGCGTCTGGGCACCCGCGTCCACCGGCTGCACGCTCGCTCCCAGGAGCTCCATCCGCTGTACGTTTGGCCGCTGGCGGCGCATGTCCTCGACGCCCATGTACACCATGCATTCCATTCCCAGCAGGGCGCACACGGTCGCTGTCGCGACCCCATGCTGACCAGCGCCGGTCTCGGCGATGATCCGCCGCTTTCCCATCCGCTTGGCGAGCAGGACCTGGCCGAGGGCGTTGTTCAGCTTGTGCGAGCCCGTGTGATTGAGATCCTCGCGCTTCAGGTACACGGGTGCTCCGACCCGCTCGGACAGCCGGCGTGCGCGATACAGCGGCGTGGGACGCCCGGCGAAGTCGCGCAGCAGCTCGGCGAGATCCTCCGCGTAGAGCTTGTCCTCGCGAGCCCGTGCCCAGGCCTCCTCGAGCTCGGCCAGCGCCGGCATCAGGGTCTCGGGCACGAACTGTCCGCCGTAGGGGCCGAAGCGATGCTCGATCGGACTCTCAGCCGGCGGGCGCCCGCGGGGTGGGCGCCCGGAAATCCCCCCCACGCTCATGCCGATTGACCGACCCTGGCCCGCTCGATCTCCCCCGGCCCATCCTCATCTGCAGGACGCTCACCCGTGGCGGCCGCGATGAACGCGCGCAGCTTCTCGGGATCCTTGCGCCCGGGGCGCTCCTCGGTGCCGCTCGCGCTATCGAGCGCAAACGGGTGCGTCGCGGCGATCGCCTCGGCCACGTTGCCGGCGTGCAGGCCGCCGCTCAGGATCAGCGGGATCTTCGATCTCCTAGCGGCGATCAGAGCCCAGTCGAACGTCTCGCCCGTCCCCCCTCGCAGGCGCTCCCTGGCACTCGCCTTGGAGTGCGCGTCGAGCAGGTGGAAGTCGACGTGGAAGCGCTCTAGATCGCGGACGTCGCCCGGCCCTGAGACCTGGGCGGCCTTGATCACCCGCGCTCCGGTCCTGCGCCTCACCTCGGCGCAGTACGACGGCCCCTCCTCGCCGTGGAGCTGGAGCATGCTCAGGCCGAGCTCCTCGCTCCTGGCCAGCACGTCATCCAGGGGCGCGTTGACGTACACCCCGCACAGCTCGACCTTGCGGCGCAGCGCCGAGACGATCCGCCGCGCCTCGACGAGCGAGCAGCTGCGCGGGCTCCCCTCGTAGAAGATCATCCCCAGTGCCCACGCCCCGAGCTCGGCCGCGAGCAGTGCATCGTCGAGGTTGGTGATCCCGCACACCTTCACCTTTGGGCATGTCTGGGCCATGCCTCAACGGTAGCGGGCCGTGGGTCCTCGGGTGCCTAGCCTTCGGGCGTGTTCGGGTTCGGCACGGAGTTGGGTCGGCTCCCGAGGGTCGCTGTGACCGTTTTGGGTTCATAGCCGCCTTTGCCGTTCGCTCGCAGCAGGCCGATGGCGAGCGTTTCACCTGGTTTCTTGGACCCGATGTCGTTGGCGAGTTCTTCTGAGCCACCGACCGCTTTGCCGTCGAGCTTGACGATGATGTCCCCGCCGACCGCGACCTGCCCGTTTTCGGTGGTGGAGCTTATGGTTCCACCACGGATCCCGGCCTTCGCGGCCGCCGTGCCCTTCTGGACACTCTGTACGAGGGCGCCGCTTTTGACCGGCAGGTTGAGCGCCGAGAGCGACCCGTCGATCGTCAGCGAGGTCAGACCGAGGTAGGCGCCGCGCACGGTCCCGCCTTTCTCGAGCTCCGTGATCTCGGACTTGGCCTTGTCGATCGGGACGGCGAAGCCGATGCCGACGCTGCCGCCACCGCTGCCGCCGGTCTCGATCTGGGAGTTGATCCCGATCACCTGGCCCGCGGCGTTGAGCAGCGGTCCGCCCGAGTTGCCCGGGTTGATCGGCGCGTCGGTCTGCAGCACGTTGTCGATCGCGAACCCGTTCGGGGCCGTTATTTGGCGCTGAAGCGCTGAGATCACACCGGTCGTGAGCGTCCGTTCGAGGTCGAACGGGTTGCCGATCGCGTACACCGGATCGCCCACCTGTACGGCACCGGAGCTGCCCAGCGTGAGCGGGTGCAGGGTCAGACCGTCCGTCGAGATGCGCAGGATGGCGAGGTCGTTGGAGGGATCCTTGCCGAGCACCTGCGCTTCGACGGCCTTGCCTTTTTCGAAGCTGACCGTGACCTTGATCGCGTTCTCGACCACGTGGTAGTTGGTCAGGATCGTGCCGTTTCCGTCGATCACGATGCCCGATCCGGTCGCCTGGCCCTGGCGCTGGGTTTCCCCTCCGCCGAAGAGGTTGAACGGCGAGGATTCGCCTTTCTGTACGACGGTCGAGGTCACGAACGCCACACCGGGCGCGTCTTTGACGTAGACCTGATGGGGAGTCAGGCCGACGCTCTGCTGCGAGGCGTTCGTCGGCGCGGCCGGAGCGGCCTCGATCGTGGTGATCGTCTTCTGCTGGCTTTCGCCCAGGCCACCCGCCGCGGCGACCACGGCCACGACGATGCCACCGCCAATCAGGGCGGAGAGGAACGGGATGATGAACATGCGCTTCATGTCAGGAGAGGATGATCGGCCGCAATGAAGGCCATCTAAAGGGGATTCTCAGCGTCCCTAAAAGATGTGAGCTTCGCCAGCGCCCCCGCGGCGTCCGGGGAGCGCATCAACGACTCGCCGACGAGCGCGGCGTGCACGCCGCGCTCCTGCAGCCGTTCGAGCTGCCCGGGCGTTGCGATTCCCGACTCCGAGACGACAATCACTCCGGGTGGGATCTCGTCGATCAGACGCTCGGTGCGTTCGATGTCGACGCTGAAGTCGCGCAGGTCGCGGTTGTTGATCCCAACGATCTCGGCGCCGAGATCCAGCGCCCTGTGGAGCTCCGAGCGATCGTGAACCTCGACGAGCACGTCGAGCCCCATGGCGCGCGCCACCCCGTGCAGCGAGGTGAGCTCCCGGCTCTCCAGCGCAGCCACGATCAGCAGCACCGCATCCGCGCCGGCGGCCCGGGCCTCATGCAGCTGGTAGGGGTCGAGGATGAAGTCCTTGCGCAGCAGCGGCAGCCGGCAGGCGGCACGGGCGTCACGGAGATCCTCGAGCGCCCCTCCGAAGTTTGGTCCCTCGGTCAGGATGGAGATGGCGACGGCGCCTCCGGTCGCATAGGCGCTGAGGATCTCGAGCAGGTCGGGCTCATCTCCCAGCGCGCCCGCCGAGGGCGAGCGGCGCTTGAACTCGGCGATCACGCCGATGCCGGCGCCGAGGAGGGCATCGCCGAAGCGCCCACCGCCGCGGGGCGCTTCGCCCTCAACGCCCGGCCAGCTCTGCAGCGGCGCCTCGCGCTTGCGTCGCTGCACCTCGACGCGCGTTTCGGCCATGATCCGCTCGAGCACGGTCGGCGCGCTCGTGCTCATCGCAGCGCCTCCCTGTGCCCCTCAGGGTATGCCGGCGCATGGCTGTGGCTGGCCTGCACGTAGCGCTCGAGCGCGCTCGCGGCTCGACCCTCGGCGATCGCCTCACGCGCGGCCTGCACTCCCGCGGCGATCGTGTCCGACCGTCCGGCGGCATAGATCGCAGCGCCGGCATTGACCGCCGACAGACCCTCGCCCGCAGGCGCTGCCCCGCCGGGCGTGCGCCCCCTCAGGATCGCCCGCGTCACCTCGGCGTTCTCCTGCGGCGTGCCCCCGCCCACGGTCGAGCCCCGCTCAGCGTCCGGATCGACGCCCAGCTCGCGCGGGCTCAGCACATATCGCACGATCTCCTCGCCGTTCACCTCCACCACGCTGGTCGGCGCGCTCGCCGAGATCTCATCCAGCCCGTCCTCGCTGGCGACGACGAGCGCCCGCTCGACGCCCAGTCTCGCCAGGGCCCCGGCGATCGTCTCGAGGAAGTGCGGATCGGAGACGCCGATCAACTGGCGGCGAGCGCCCGCCGGGTTGGTCAGCGGCCCGAGCAGGTTGAAGATCGTCCTCACTGCCAGATCGCGCCGGACGGGCACGACAAAGCGGGTGGCCTGGTGGTGGGCAGGCGCGAACATGAAGCCGAAGCCCGCCTCTTGGATGCAAGCCGCTACCCCCTCGGGAGCGAGGTCGATGCGGGCGCCGAGTGCCTCCAGCAGGTCGGCCGATCCCGATCTGCTGGTGGCTGAGCGATTGCCGTGCTTGGCCACGGCACAGCCGGCGCCGGCGGCGATCAGCGCGGCCGTTGTGGAGACGTTGAACGTACTCCTCCCGCCCCCTGTTCCGGCGGTGTCCAGCAGGTCGTCGCGCTCGGTGGGCACGTGCGCGGCCAGCGCCCGCATGGTACGAGCCAGCCCGACGAGCTCCTCGACCGTCTCGCCCTTGGTCCTCAGCGCGATCAGGAAGGCCGCGATCTGCGTCTCGGAGACCTCGCCGTGCATGATCTCGGCGAGCACCTCGGCGGTCTCCTCGGCGCTGAGGTCCCTGCGCGAGGCGAGCGCGTCGATCGCCGCGGTGAGGATCGCGTTGGCCATCAGTAGGTGATCTCCCGCGGGGAGTCCTCGGGAGCCGGGCGCGCGGGCTCGGGGGCCGGGCGCCCGGGCTCGGCGGCGGGCGTCCCGGACCAGGTGACGCCCAGGAAGTTGGCGAGCAGCTCCCTGCCCTGTTCGGTGAGGACGGACTCGGGGTGGAACTGCACGCCCTCGGCGGGCAGTTCGCGGTGGCGCAGGGCCATCAGGACTCCACCCCCCCGCGCGGTCTCCTGCAGGCAGTCGGGCAGCTCGGCGTCGACCACAAGCGAGTGGTAGCGCCCGACCGTCAGCGGCGAGGAGAGGCCGCGGAAGATCGTACGCCCGTCGTGCTCGACGCTCGTCGCCTTGCCGTGCACCGGCGCGTTGAGCTTCCAGCGCCCCCCGAAAGCCTGCGCGAGCGCCTGATGGCCCAGGCACACCCCGAGCGTGGGGACCCCGGCTTCCGGCATGCGGCGTACGAGCTCAAGCGTTATCCCGGCCTGCTCGGGCGTGCACGGCCCGGGTGAGACCACGCAGCGCTCGTAGGAGTCTGCGAGCAGCTCCTCGACGGTGGCGCGGTCGTTGCGCACGACGTGAACCTCGGCCCCCAGCTCGCCCAGGTACTGGACGAGGTTGTAGACGAACGAGTCGTAGTTGTCGAGGACGAGGACCCTCATCGAAGGGTAACCAGACATGGGTGCGTAGGGCAAGCTGGGCAAGGACGCAGGGAGCGTGGCGTGCTACGCACGCGAGCGACCGAGGACGCAGATCCAGCGTAGCCATACGCGCTCATGCCCTCATGTCCAGTCCGGCTGTTCGCAGGCGAGCGCGATCGCGCGCATGGCGGCGGTCGACTTCGCGACCGACTCCTCGTACTCGTACTCGGGCTTGGCGTCGGCGACGGTGCCGCCGCCGGCCTGGACGTGGGCGACGCCGTCCTTGACGACGACGGTGCGGATGTGGATCGCGGTGTCGAGATCGCCCGCATAGCTCAGGTAGCCGACCGCGCCGCCGTAGCCGCCCCGCTTGACCGGCTCGAGCTCGTCGATGATCTGCATCGCCCGGACCTTCGGGGCGCCCGAAAGCGTGCCCGCGGGGAGCACCGAGCGCAGGGCGTCCATCGCCCCCACGTCCGGGCGCAGCGTGCCGGAGACGGAGGAGACGATGTGCATCACGTGGCTGTAGGACTCGATCTCCATCAGCTCGTCGACGTGCACGCTCCCGTACTCGCAGACGCGGCCGAGATCGTTGCGGCCGAGATCGACGAGCATCACGTGCTCGGCCCGCTCCTTCTCATCGGCCAGCAGCCCGGCGGCGATCTGCCGATCCTCCTCGGGACTCGCCCCCCGCGGACGGGTTCCGGCGATCGGCTTGGTGCTGACGTGACGCCCGGTGACCGTGAGCAGCGGCTCCGGGCTCGCACCGGCGACCTGGAAGTCGCCGAAATCGAGAAAGTACATGTACGGGCTGGGATTGACGGCGCGCAGGCCGCGGTAGATCGAGAACGCCTCGACCGGTACCGCGGCCGACCAGCGCTGAGAGGGAACCACCTGAAAGGCATCGCCGGCGTAGATGTACTCGACGATGCGCTCGACCATCCCTTCGAACTGCTCGCGCGCCATGTTCGACTGGAAGGCTGGGACCTCGCGCGGGGTTGGGTGTGCTCCGCTCACCGGCTCCCGGCGCGGGACAGGGCCGGCGAGCGCGCAGCGGACCTCGCCGATGGTGCGCGCGGCGCCCGCGTACGCGCGCTCGAGATCGGGCTCGGCTTGAAGATCGGCGTTCGCGAGGATCGTGACGGTGTGCTTGAGATGGTCGAAGACCACCAGGGCATCGGAGAGCATCAGCGCCATGTCCGGCAGCCCGAGCGGATCTGAGCCGGACCCACCCGCCCCGCCGGGCGGCTCGCCGAGCGGCTCGACCGTCCGCACGAGGTCATAGCCGAAGAACCCGACCGCGCCGCCTATGAAAGGAGGCCCGCCGGTCCGTCCACCGGCCCGCTCACCCGTCCCGGCGTCCCGCATCGGCGCCTGCTCGAAGCGGGCGAGATGCTCGGCGGCGAGCGCATAGGGATCGCCGCCGTCGCCGAGCGACCAGCGGAGCACCGCGCGGGGGCGAAAACCGATGAAGGACCAGCGTCCGACCCGCTGGCCCTGGTCGGCGGACTCGAGCAGGAACGCGGGCTCGCCGGGTGCCAGATCGCGTAGCTTCAAGAAGGCCGAGACGGGTGTCTCGCAGTCCTCGACGAAGCTGTGGCTCAGCGGAATCAAATTGTGATCGCGCGAGATGGCGCGCGCCTGCTCGAGGCTCGGCTCGAGCGCCATGGCGGGCGCGCTAGGAGCGACGGCCATCGAGCACCCGCTCGGCGTCCGTGAGCGAGCGCCCCCGGCTGCGCAGGAGCACGAGCAGGTGGTAGAGAACGTCGGCGGCCTCTTCGTCCACGCGCTGATCGGACTCCTCGCGCGCGGCCCGCGCGACCTCCTCGGCCTCCTCCATCACCTTCTCGCCGATTCGGCCTGGGTTGTCGAGCAGCTCAACCGTGTAGGAACCATCGGGACGCTCGCGCGCACGCTCGCGCAGCGTTCGCTCGAGCGTGGAGAGCGTTTGGAACGGCGCAGCCGCGTCCAGCTCGCCACGGTGAAAGCACGTGCGCTCGCCCGTGTGGCAGGCAGGCCCGGCCGGCTCCACGAGCGCCAGCAGCGTGTCGCCGTCGCAGTCCAGCCGCAAAGCGCGCACGCTCTGCACGTTCCCGCTGGTCGCGCCCTTGTGCCACTGCTCGCCCCGTGAGCGGCTCCACAGGTGCAGCTCACCCGACTCGCGGGTGCGCTGCAGGGCCTGGGCGTTCATGTACGCGAGGGTGAGAACCTCGCCGGTGCTCCAGTCCTGCACCACGCACGGCACGAGACCCTGCTGGTCGTATGCGATCTGCTCGTCGATGGACTTCTCACCTGGTGCGCTCATCGCCAGGATTGTAGGTACCAGCCCACGCGCCGCGGTTTGAGACACACTCCCAGGGGATGCAATCGCCGCTCGACCGCCAGCTGCTCGTGATCACAGGCAAGGGAGGCGTGGGCAAGACGACGATCTCAGCGGCCGTCGGCCTGCTGGCTGCGCAGCGAGGGCTGAACACGATCGTGGTCGAGGTCGGCGACCAGAGCCGGCTGCCGGCCCTGTTCGGGATGGGCGCACGGGAGCCGGGTCTCGAGACGACGCTCGAGGAGCGCCTGTCGAGCATCTCGATCGACCCCGACCGTGCGCTGCTGGAGTGGCTGCAGGCCCTCGGCGGGCGCGTCTCGGGCCGCGTGCTGGCATCCAGCGGCACGTTCCAGTACTTCGCCGCGGCGGCGCCCGGAGCCAAGGAGCTGGTAACGATGGTGAAGATCTGGGAGCTGACGCAGGCCAAGCGCTGGAACAAGCGTGCCGCGGGCTATGACCTGGTGGTGATCGACGCTCCGGCGAGCGGACACGCGCTGGGCATGCTCCGCTCGCCCCATACCTTCGGCGCGATCGCGCGGGTCGGTCCGATCGCCGGCCAGTCGCAGAAGCTGCGAGAGCTGCTGGAGGATCCGGCGCGAAGCGCCTATCTGGCCGTTGCGTTGGGCACTGAGATGGCCGTTACGGAGGCGCTCGAGCTGCAGGAGGGCCTGCAGAGCCAGCTCGGCCAATCGCTCTCGGCGGTGGTCGTCAACGCGCTGCTGCCACAGCGATTCACCGGTCCCGAGCTGCGCCGGATCGGGGCGCTGAGCGGTGGGACGATGCCGCCTGTCACGGCGGGCTCGCAGCGCAACGGACCGGGGCCGATCACAGATGCCGCGCTCAGGCGCTCGGCTGTCCACGCCGCCCAAGCGGTTCACGGGCGGGCGCGTCTGCAACGCAACCAGCTGGCCCGCCTTCGCCGCCGGAGCTTCAGCGTCGTCGGCGTACCGTTCGCGTGGGGTCCCCAGCTGGATCTGGCAGCTGTGCGCGTACTCTCACAGCGACTCGGGCGCAGGCTGTGACTACTGCGCGGCGAGCCGGTACTTGCGCGTTGCGGGGTCCCGCTCGAGCAGGCCGACCGCGAGCAGCGTCGTCACATACCGATGCGTGGTGCTCGTGTTCATGTCGAGCATGCGGGCGATTTCGGCGATGCCCAGGTAGCCCCCATCCGACGGGAAGCAGGAGAGCACCAGCAGGCCCGACAGCAGCGACCGCGACAGGCGCCTGTCCTCCATCTGCGCCGGGTAGCTCCACTCTTCTGAGTCCAGCGCGAGTGTCCAGTCGGGATCCCTGAGCGCGGAGAGCAGGACTGACATCGTGCCCCCCTGGCCCGCGGTGCGAACCACCTGGTCGACCTGGGCCTTGGAGAGCTCGAGGAGGACCTTGTCCTCGCCACCCTCATCCTCTGTGCGGGCCGAACGTCGGCGGGGACGTCCGGCCCGTTGCCACTGGCGAGACGACGCAGGTTTGGATGCACCTGAGGCTGTTGTCGAGCGCCGTGCCCGGCGCTGCTTCTCTCTTCCTGTGGGCAAGACACCGATCCCGTTGTCATCCATCATTGCGTGTCCACAATAATGGCGTACACGCTACGCCCCAACAAAGGCTGTTCTGAATATTCAGTTCTGAGTAGTCTGCGCGAAGAGCTTATAGCATACAATTGTCTGCGTGGCGTTCGCCGGTGGACGGGTTTGCAACACGTCATCCGAAGCCTTTCGCGCCCACGATTCGCCACAGTCGCAAAATTGGAACGAGCAGCCTGGTGAGGGAACCGCCGGCCGCGGCCAGGCGCTTGGCCTCAGCATGCCTGGCGGACGTGCGCAGGCTGTCGTCGGAGAGGTACATCGCCACCATGCACGCAACGATCACGGCATGGCGCTGGCCGTCACGCAAACGGCTGGCCTCGTGCGCCGAGCGGCGAATCAGTTCATCCATACGAGCCACGGCGATCTCGGAGCTCGGGTAGTAGGCGAGATAGCTGTGCTGATCCTCGGCCGTGTCTGTGATCTGGTCGACGTAGCTGTCCAGCATGGTGCTCACCGCGCAGATCCAGGGAACGTACGCGGCATCGACCTGCGCGTAGTCATCGGCGCCGGAGCACGTGGCGCACGCGAGCAGTGCATGGACGCCGACCGAGCTGCTTGCCGCGGCGGTCAGCTCCCACCAGCTCGTCTCCTGCTCACCGGGAAACTCCGCCGCGGCCCAATCCCTCAACGCGGTCCGACACCAGAGCGGGTCGGCCTCATGGTTGAGACTCTGCGCGCCGCCGCAGCGACCGGCGCCGTGCAGGACGAGCTCACGCACGCCCGCATAGAACGGCAGGGAGAGGCAACCCTCGCGGCAGGATTCCACGAGCGCCCGCAGATAGCCGCCATCGTTCTTCCACGGATGATGGCTGTAGTACTCCGAGATCGCTGCGGAAGGGTCCAGCGCCTCGGCCAGCGCACGGTGAAGCTGGCGGCCGTTGGCGAGGTCGGCGGCGCGCTCGTGCACGTTGTCGAGAAACTCGAGGATGATCTCGTAGTCGACCAATAGGCGCAGCAGACGCACGTCACGGCGCCGGGGGAGCGTCGAGAACAGCGCAGCTCCAACGATGTGGGTTCGCTTGCGTTGGAGCGCGTTCAGTGCGTCTTCGCGTAGCGGCGCGTCGGGGATCGTCAGGGCGCGCGTCTGCCAGCGACGGATCTCACGCGCAACCGCCCTCAGACCCCACGACAGCTCTCGCGTTGCGCCGGCAAGCAGCGCCCGAAGCTGCCGGACGGAAAGCGGCATCGGATCCTCCTCCATCTCCCCGGTAATCGGAATAATCCCGGAGGCTAGTTAGCGGATCGGACGGGTTCTGGACGGGTTCGCTCACTCCTGGAGGCTGATGGCAGGGCGCACCCTGCTCGCCGCGTGGCCCGGGACGGCCACGATCGTCACCGCCACGGCGGTGATGATCAGAAAGCTCGACAGCGCTGTCGCGGTGTCGGTCGAGAAGACGACGGGGAACCCTGTCACGGTGGCCAGGGCATGGCTGAGCAGGATCTGGCCGTAAACCCCGAACGCCGCACCGATCGAGCAGGCGCTCCCGAGCAGCAGTGCGCTCTCCAGCAGGAGTCCGCGCCACAGTTCGCCACGCTTGAAGCCGTCAACCTTCATGTCCGCCAGCTGCAGGCGTCGTTGCCAGATCATCGAGCCCATCGCCGCGCTCATCGCGAGCACGGCGGCGATCAGCACCAGCCACGAGATCTCGGTGAGCCGTGCCAACCCCTGGCGAGAGGCCGAGCGCTGGCGCAGCTCGCGTCCCCTGGAGGTTTCTACATCGAGGCCGGACGCCGGCCCGAGCGCTCGCCGGAGCTCCAGTTGTCCCCGCTGCGGTGTCACCCCGGAGGCCAGCCTGACGTAGTAGGCGCTCGGATCCTCGCTGTCCCAAGCCCGGGCGTAGTCGAGCGAGTTCAGGATGACCGCCCCCGGCGGCCAGCCCAGGTTGGTGATCAGGGCGGCAACCCGAAAACGCGCGGGACGGGGCGAGGGCAGCGTGAACGGCTGACCGATACGCAGATGGTGTTCGCTGGCCAGAGCCTGCGACACGACGGCCCATCCACCCGCGCGAAGGCGCGCGACGGCGCTCCTCAGATCCCCGCCCACCAGCTGGCTCGGCGGGATCGGATAGGCGGCGCCCGGTGGCGGCGCGAGCACCCACAGACGCCGCTCGTCGTAGTCCAGGAAGCCCCCGAGCAGGGGTTCGACGGCCGTCACGCCGGGGAGGCGCTCGAGCGCGGCCGTGTCGATGGCGGGAAAGGGGGTGGTGGCGAGCAGGTTGTTGGCGCCAGGTGGGATGATCCACAGCTGCGAGCTGGTATTGAGCTGATGCACCAGCCTGTCCAGACCTTCCTGGAGATTGCCGTGGGCCCCCTGGATCGCGACGCTCCCGAACACCGCGATCGCTCCCGTCGCCCCGATTGCGAGCGCCCGGGCGCGATTCGCTCGCGAGCGCAACTCGATCACCGCCAGGTAGGGCGAGACGCCTGAGAAGAACCGGCGCAGTTGGGCGAAGGCCGCCACCGCCGCCGTCAGAGCCGCGGGCAGGAGCAGCAGCAGCGCGACCACCAGGCTGACGATCCCCGCGAGCGCCGCCTGCGGCGCCGCGAGCAGGATCACGGTCGTGAGCACCAGACAGGCCAACCCGAGCACGAGCGCGCCCATCTTGGTCCTCGTCGATCGCTTCGGATGGGAGAATGCGCTCGACAGCGGCATGAGGATCTCTCGTCGCAGAGGAGCGAGCACGCCAACGCATGCCGCGGCCATGCTTCCGCCGAGCGCAAGGCCGACGGTCTGCCATGTCACGATCCTCTGGGTACCGACGGAGAACCCCAGCGAGAGGTAGCCGGGGTTCGCGCTGAAGAGCTCCAGCGAGAGCAGCTCCCCGAGGGTCAGACCGACGAGCGAGGCGAGCATTCCGAGCACGAGCGCGTCGAACAACAGAACCTTCGCGATCATCCCGGCGGTATAACCGTCCAGGCGAAGGTCCTCGACGAGCTTGCGGCGCTGGGGGACCGTGAGCAGCATCGCGTTGAAGGCGAACAGGAAGCCGACCAGCGCGCTGATCGCCGAGAACAGGACTGTGGACTGGTCGGTCGGACCGGCGGCCCGGGTGAACAGCGTCGCTTCGAAGTCGCTCGGCCGAACGTTCAAAGTGCCCGCGGACAGGCGGTCGAGGCCCTTCCTCACCAGGCCGTCCTCTCCCGGCCGCGGCTGGACGAGGATGCGGGTCAGGCGCCCGTTCAATCCCGTCAGGCTCTGGATGTAGCGGAGCGGGCCGAGCGCGATCGGGCTGTCGATGAGCTCGCCGATGTCGTCTTCGGTGAGGGTGGCGCCGAGGAGCGCCGTGGTCGTCCTGTCGCCGATCTGGAACTGGACCGGGTGCAGCGAGGTGACGCCGATCGCCTGCGCGAGGGGAGCCGGGACCGCGACCGCGTGAAGGCTTGCCAGGCGGGAATAGCCGAGACGGTGCACGAGCGGCCCACCGAGGTGGGCAAAGCGGGGATCGGTGCCGAGCAGGTCCACCGTTCGCGATCCGTTCGGGCCGAGGATGCCCACGCGCTCATCGAGCACGGGCACGGCGGCGCTCACGCCGGGCAGCCGCTCGACCTCGCCCAGCAGGCGCTGGTCGAATCCCTGGGGAGCGCGGGCAACCAACTGCAGGCGCATTTGCCCGACGATCCCGGCGGTGAGCTGGCGGACCGAGCCGTTGAGGCTAGCGCTCGCGACCTGGGAGGCAAACAGCAAAGCCACCCCGACCGATATCCCCAACACGGCGAACAGCTCCTGCGCGGCCCGAGCGCGCAGACGGATGCGATAGAGCCGAACGACGTTCGACAGCTTCATCGCGGGTCGGCCTATTCGGCGCTCAGCGGCGCGAACGCTCGATCGGGCTCGTAGTTCACGAGTCTGCCGTCTTGCAGCGCGTGCACACGATCGGCGTAGGCGGCCGCCCGCGGATCGTGCGTGACCAGCAGCACCGCGGCCCGGCGTTCGCGGCAGATCTCGGTCAACAGTCCGAGCACTTCCCGCGTGCGCCCGCTGTCCAGGCTGCCGGTCGGCTCGTCGGCCAGCACCAGCTTGGGATCGGTGGACAGGGCCCGCGCGATCATGACCCGCTGGCGCTCGCCCATCGAGAGCTGTTCCGCGCGATGCTCGACCCGCTCACCGAGGCCCAGTCGCTGCAGCAAAGGCATCACGCGGCGATGGGCTTCGGAGACGTTGAGATCGGTGCCCATCAGCTTGAGCGCCGCGTTGTCGAGCGCGCTGGCACCCGCGAGCAGGTTCAGCGACTGACGCACGAAGCCCAGCTCCCAGAGCCTGTAGCGCGCACCGTCGCGTTCGGAGAGCTCCGAGACGTTGCGCCCGTCCATGAGCACGGTGCCGCCGTCGGGCGCCAGCAGCGCGGCGATCAGCATCAACAGCGTCGTCTTGCCCGAGCCGCTCGGCCCGTAGAGCGCGACGAGCTCTCCAGCTCCGACCGACAGCGAGACACCGTCGATCGCACGCACCGGCTCGCCGTCGCCGAGCGGATAGTGCTTGACCACATCGCGCAGCTCCAGCACCCTATGCAGAGCGCTCCCTGCCCCGCAGCGCGATCACGTTGTCAGGCGGAGCCGGGTCCGGCGGAGCGATCAGCCGGCCGCCGCTCAGCGCCCCGATCCGATGCGCGCCCATCATCTCGGGCATGTCGGGGGCGCTCATCAGCACACCGAGCTCTCGCTCCTCGGCCAGCTCACGCAGCAGCTCGATGACCCACTCGCGCTCGCGCATGTCGAGGTTGGTCGTCGGATCGTCCGCGAGCAGCAGGCTCGGCGTGCGCACGATCCCGCGCGCGAGCCCGACCAGCGCCCGCTCGCCGTCTGAGAGGCTCTCCCACCGCTGTCCGGCGCATTCCAGCACGTCCACGCGTGCCAGCGCCTCCCTCGCCCGGGCGTAGGCCTCGCGGTGGCGGTGCACGGCCAGCAGCGGCAGGGCGACGTAGTCGAGCATCGGCAACTCGATCTGCGGCCCGGTACGTCGCATCCAGCCGATCCGGTCGCGCATCAAGCTCGCGTGCCGTGTCTCCGACAGGCTCGCCAGATCGCCGTCTTCGAAGCGCACCCGGCCGCGGTCCGGTGTCTCCAGGCCGGCGGCGATCCGCAGCAGCGTCGTCTTTCCGGCGCCGCGCTTGCCCCAGACGACCACGAACTCACCCGCGCCGACCTCCAGCGAGAGCTCGTTCAGGACCTTCAGCTCGCGAGGGCCGCGCCAGTAGCTCTTGCTCACGCCCTCGAGCCGCAGCAGCGCGTCGGCCATCAAACCGCCCGCAGCCGGCCCATCCGCCCCGCGCGGGCGGCGAGCGTGTCCGCGACCGGCGATCGCATGGACTCCTCGCGCAGCCGCTCGAGCAGCTCGCGGGCGGCCTGCAGCCACTCGATCCTCGCCTGCCACATCGCGATCTCGGCGTCTCTGGCGAGCACCCGCATCATCCGCGACCACTCCTGGGGGTCGCCCGCCGCTTCCTCGCCCGCCAGCAGCTTGAGATCTCGCAACTGGCCCATGCACGCCAGTTCCTGCCCGTAGACCATGTCGATCAGCCGGGAGAGGTTGCGAGGCCGGCAGAGGGCGATCTTCATGTGCAGCTCGTCGCGCAGCGGCGGTGCCGGCGAGGAACCGAGCATCCAGCCCTCGAAATGATCGATGCCCTCGGCGGTCGCTTCGTAGATCATTCGCGGCGCGGCGCGCCTGTTCGGCCCCGCCCCCATCTCCCCCGCGCTGCGCACGAACTCGTCGCGGCTGAGCTGGTCGAGGGCGGAGTAGACGCCCGACGGCGCGAACCCGGAGGAGCCGAAGCGCTCCTCCAGTCGTTGGGCAAGTTGATATCCGTAACCGGGACGCTCGATCACGAGCCCCAGGACCGCGTACTTCGCCGACATCGCCACCCCTCCTCGCCGAGCTGGGTCAACGCAGACGGTACCCCATCGGGCAGCGGCACGCATCCCAACGGGGGGATGAATCATATGCAATCGAATTCCTGCGAGGCGGACGCCGTGCGCCTATCGGAACACCCCTGTCAGCGGCTCGCTCACGTTATGCCGAGGCGGTCGAGCAGGCCCTCGTCCGCGCGCCAGTCGCGCCGCACGCGAACCGCGAGCTCGAGGTGGACCTGGCAGCCGAGCTCGCGCTCCAGCTCGCGCCTGCCGGCGGTTCCGATCGCCTTGATCATCCGGCCCCGCGCGCCGATCACGATCCCCTTCTGGGACTCGCTCTCGACCCAGATCAGCGCCCGCACCCGCGCGAGCCCTGGGCGCGGGTGCTCGACCTCCTCGACGACGACCTCAACGGCGTGGGGCAGCTCGTGGAATGTGCGCCTGATGACCGCCTCGCGGACGAGCTCGCCAAGCAGCAGCTCGCGTGGCTGATCGGAGGTTGCGTCCATCGCGAACATGAACGGTCCCTCGGGCATCAGCGCCGCGAGATGCTCGACGAGCGCCGGCACGCCCGACCCCCGGCGGGCGGATATCGGGAACACGTCTTCGCCCACATCCAGATCGGAGGCCTCCTGCAGCACGGCCATCAGCTCTGCCCGGGACAGACGGTCGGCCTTGTTGACAGCGATCGTCACGGGTATGTCGATGCCGAGGAGGGTCTTTGCGATGAAGCGGTCGCCCGGCCCGACACCCTGCTCGCCGTTGAGCATCAGCAGAGCCGCGTCGGAGCCCTCGAGCTCGTGCTGCACGCGCCGCGCCATCCGCGCCGTGAGGGCGTCGCGCGGGCGTTGCACGCCCGGAAGGTCGACCAGCACCATCTGGCACTCGCCGCCGCGGTGCACGCCGCGAATCGCCCTCCTGGTCGTCTGGGGGCGGTCGGAGACGATCGCCACCTTCTCCCCGACCACGGCGTTGACCAACGTGGACTTGCCGACGTTGGGCCTGCCGGCGAGGGCCACGAAGCCTCCACGTGTCACCGGGCCTCCCCCAGCAGCTCCCGCTGCAGGGCGAGCATCTCACCGTCGTCGGTCTCGTGATCCATGCCGAGCAGATGCAGCATTCCGTGAACGATCGCCTCGCGCACGTCGCGGGTGTGCTCGGGACAGATAACGATGTCTCCAAGCTCGCGCTCGACCGGCGGCCCACGCCGATGGGTCGCTGCATCCTGCTCGGCCTGCTCGCCGAGCGCTTCCAGGCCGTCGATCGGGAAGGAGAGCACGTCGGTCGGCAGCGGCTTGTCGCGGTGCTCGCCGTTGAGCTGGGCGATTCGCGCCGCATCGACGAACTCCACGGCCACGTGGCCGCTGAGGATGCCGGCCGCGCCGGCCGCGCTCACGCACAGGCGCCGCACCTCCGCCGGCGCCGGCAGCCCGGAGCCTGGGCGTGAGCCGAGCACCTCCACCTCGATCATCGACGCTCAGGCGCTGCGGATGGCCGACCGGCCACCGGCTTCGACAGCCGGAGCACCGATCTCCGGGCGGATGGGGAGCTCGCGCCGGGAGTGCACATCGTAGGCCTCGACGATCCGCTGAACCAGCTTGTGGCGGACCACGTCCTCGCCGCCGAAGCGCACGAACTCGATCCCCTCGATCGCCGCCTCCAACACCTCCCCCACCACGATCAGACCCGACCGCTGCTCGCGCGGAAGGTCCACCTGCGTGACGTCCCCGGTCACCACCATCCTCGAGCCGAAGCCCAGACGGGTGAGGAACATCTTCATCTGCTCGGGGGTCGTGTTCTGGGCCTCGTCGAGGATCACGAACGAGTCGTTCAGCGTGCGCCCGCGCATGAACGCCAGCGGAGCGATCTCGATGACGCCACGCTCGATGTGCTGTGAGACCTTCTCGGGGTCGAGCATGTCGTGCAGGGCATCGAACAGCGGCCGCAGGTAGGGGTCGACCTTGGCCATCAGGTCCCCCGGGAGAAAGCCCAAGCGCTCACCCGCCTCGACCGCGGGTCGCGTGAGGATGATGCGGTTGACCTCGTGGCGCGTGAGCGCCGCGGCGGCCATGGCGACCGCGAGGAACGTCTTGCCCGTGCCGGCCGGCCCGACGCCGAAGGTGACCGTGTTCTCGCGCACCGAGTCCACGTAGCGCTTCTGGTTGACCGTCTTGGGCGCCACCCTCAATCCGCGGTGACTCCAGACGATGTCCTCGAGCACCCGCGCAGGCGATTCCTGGGCATCCAGCGCACCGGTCACCGCGGTGATCGTGCCCGGGCCGATCTGATGCCCACGCGCGATCAGATCGGCGAGCTCGCGCACGACCCGCTCGCCGGCGTGGGTCTCTGACTCCTCGCCGTCGAACGTCAGCAGGTTCCCGCGCAGGAAGACCTTGCAGTCCAGATGCGCCTCCAGGGCGCGCAGCACGACATCCTGACTGCCCGCCAGCTCGGCGGCGACTTCGTTTGAGAGCTCGATTTGCGTCCTCATCCCTGGAGCGCGGCCCGCACGAGCCCGGACACGCGCTTGCCGTCGGCGCGGCCGTCCACCTCGGCCATCGCCTGCCTCATCGCGATACCCATGTCCTTCGCCGACTGCGCCCCGCTGTCGCGCACGGCCCGATCGACGATCTCCTGGAGCTCCGGCTCGGAGAGCTCAGCGGGCAGGTATCCGCCGATCAGCTCCCCCTCCGCCTCCTCGGTGCCGGCTAGGTCCTCACGCCCCCCTTCGCGGTAGGCCTTGGCTGCCTCCAGGCGGCGCTTGCGCTCGCGGCGCAGGACGGCCAGCTCATCCTCGTGTCCCTCCTTGGCGGCCTTCTGCAGCTCGGAGAGCACGAGGCGCAGGGCGCCGACGCGCTCCTTGTCGCCGGCGCGCATCGCGCCCTGAACGTCGCCTTTGATCTGCTCGGCTATCTGCATGCCTCAGCTCAGGATACGCAGGTCGGCGCTGCGGCTTGTCAATCGCCCTCGGCCGTATCGCCCTGCAAGGGGGTCGGGCTGCCCAGGCGTCCGGGGGCTGAGGCGTCGCGGCCGAACAGCAGCGCGACGTTCCAGTCGATGAGCAGGCGCAACCTGCGGCCCACGCCGGGCATCAACAACAGGTGATACGTGCGCGCGATCAGCCAGGCGGGAAACCCGCGCCAGCGTATGCCGAGGGTGATCGCGACGGCCTCGTTGCGTCCGAGCTCGGCGACCACGCCTTTCGTGCGGTAGAGAAAGGGCCTCGTGTTCCCGCCGCCGAGCGTCGCGGCGAGATTGCGTGCCACGAGCCGTCCTTGGCGGATCGCGTGCTGGGCGGTGGGCGGGCACGGCTGCCCCGGACGCGAGGCATCCGGGACCGCGGCGCAGTCGCCGATCGCCCACACCTGACCGCGCCCCGCCGCGCCGGTCCCTGCGCGTGGCTCGTCCCCCGCGGCGACGAGCCGGACGCGCATGGCAGCGTCCACCACCACGCGTCCCTCGCGGTCGAGGGGCAGCCCGAGGGCGGCGACGGCCGGGCTCGGCTTGACCCCGGCCGTCCACACGACCGTGCGCGCCGGGATCGTCTCGCCGCCGGAAAGCGTGGCGGCGGATGCGCTCACCTCGCGCAGGGTCGTGCCGGTCCGCACCTCGATTCCCCGTCCACGCAGCTCGCGTTCGGCGAACTCGGAGAGGCTCTCGGGCACCTCCTGCATGATCCGCCCCCGGGCCTCCGCCAGGACCCAGCGCATCCCCTCGGCGCGGCAGCGGGGATACAGCTCGATCGCCTGCGCGGCGAAGTCCTGCAGCTCGGCGAGCCCCTCCACGCCGGCGTAGCCGGCCCCGACGAACACGAACCCGAGATACTCGGCACGCCGAGCCGGGTCTTCCAGGGACTCGGCGATGTCCAGGCAGTTGAGCACCTGATTGCGCAGAGCGGTCGCATCCGAGAGGGACTTCAGGCCGATCGCGTGCTCGGCGAGGCCGGGGATCGGAAGCGTGCGAGAGACCGACCCCAGGGCGATGACGAGCTGGTCGTAGGGCAAATCGAGCCGCTCGCCGTCGATGCGCGTGACGGCGAGCGTGCACCCCACGGGGTCAGCGCTCCTCACCTGGCCGATAACGAGATCCGTCCGCCGCAGCTGCGAGCGCAGCGGCACGACCACGTGGCGCGGGTCGAGCGTCGCCCCGGCTGCGCCGGGCAGCAGCGGGGTGTAGAGCATGAAGTTCGCCTCGTTGACGAGCGTAACCCGTGCGCTCTGCGGGGAGAGCAGACGCTCGAGGGCGCGTGCGGCGTAGAACCCGCCGAACCCGCCGCCGGCGATCACGACTTGCCAGGCCACGGGGACAGAATAGGGTGCAGGTCACCGTGACCGACTCCCTATACGCCGACGCGCTCGGGCCGTTCCTGGCGGAGGTGAGCGACCTTCGCCCGGCGAACGCCGAAGTGATCGACGCCCACACGCATCTCGGGCTGGATGAGGACGGACGCTCGCTGACACTCGAGCAGCTGCTCGCGCAGCTCGACGACGCGGGCGCGCGTCGCGCGTGCGTGTTCCCGCTGCACGACCCCGAGCGCCGGCCAGCCTACAGCCTGCCCAACGATCGCGTGCTCGACTGGGCGAGCGAAAGCGATGGCCGGCTGGTTGCGTTCTCCCGGCTGGACCCGGCCGAAGACCCGCTGGCCGAGGCCGAGCGCTGCCTGGCGGCGGGAGCCCGGGGCATCAAGCTGCACCCCCGAGCGCAGGACTTCGTGTTCGACGGCCAGGACATGGACGGCGTCTTCACCCTGGCGGGAGAGGCGGGCGTGCCGATCCTGATTCACGCCGGCCGGGGCCTGCCACCGCTGGCCGAGGGCCTCGTGGAGATGGCCCTGCGCCACCCCCAGACGGTCCTGATCCTGGCCCACGGCGCGATCTGCGACCAGGGAATCCTGACTTCCCGTCTGTCCGAGCATCCGGGCGTGCTGTATGACATGTCGTGCTTCTTCCCGCTCGACGTGATCGAGCTGTTCGCGCGCGTGCCCGCCGAGCGCATCGTGTTCGCCTCTGATCCGCCGTACGGCCTGCCGGCCACGTCCCTGTACATGGCGCTGCGCGTGGCCTGGAAGGCCGGCCTCGACGAGGCGGCGCTGAGAGGAGTCCTCGGCGCCACCATGGCAGCGCTGCTCGACGGCCACGGGCTGCCGGCGAGCACGCCGCCGCGACGCGGGCCATCGATCGAGCTCTCCGGACGCCTGGCGCGCGTGTACGGCTATGCGAGCCTCGTCGGGCCGGCCCTGTTCAGCGGAGTGGTCGAGCAGGCGCGGGCGATGCTCGACATGGCGATCGCCGCCTGCCGCGATCCCGACCCGGGGCCGGTGGCCGAGGCGCTCGAGGTGATCGGCGCGGCGCTGCGCACAGCCGACGCCCTGCTTGCGAGCGAGAGCGCGAGCGCCCTGCGCCCGGCGATCGACCTCGTCTATCGCGCGATCGTCCGGGCGGCCACAGAGATCCCGGACGGCGCCTGACCGGGCGGGAGTCTCAGGCGGTCCTCGTGAGCCATACGGCCGCCCACTCGCCGCTGTGGCGCCGCTCGCGCTCGACCAGACCGAGGCGCTCGTGGAACGTGTGAGCGACCTCGTCGACCTCATCTCGGAGCAGTCCGCCGGCGATCAGGTGCGCGGGTGCGGCGGGCATCGTGGAGGCGAGCGCGATCAGCAGCGGGCGCAGGAGATTGGCGAGCACGACCAGCGGACCGGGCGGTCTCTCGCCGGCGCCACCCCAGGGCAGAATCTGTGAGCGCAACTCGAATCGTCGAACTTCGATCTCGACCCCGTTGACCACGGCGTTCTCCCGCGCCGCCTGGACGCTCTCGCGCTCGTGGTCGAGTCCGAGCACCGGCCGGTAGCCGAGGCCCGCGGCGGCGATTGCGCAGACCCCCGAGCCGGTGCCGACGTCGAGCATGGCGCCCCGAGCCGGCTCGTTCGCGGCCAGCTCGAGCAGCAGCTCCAGGCACAGGCGCGTGCTGGCGTGTCCGCCGGTCCCAAACGCCTGGCCGGGGTCGATCACGATCTCGTGCGCCTGTGCGCCCGCGTGGGTGCTCGGAGCCTCCCATGGGGGGCGCACCCGCAAGCCGGGCACGCCGGTCGACCGGCGATCGCGGGGGCGGGGCGCCGCGATCGACACGGGGCGGTGGAAGCGCTTCCAGCGCTCCTGCCAGTCATCGGCTATCTCGCTGGTGGAGATCTCGACGAGGGCCTCGCCGGCGGCGGCTGTCAGGTCGGGGAGGCTGGGGAGCTCACCGGGCGCCCCGTACACCGCGTACTCGACCGTGCCCGACTCGAGCTGGATCTCCTCCACCCCGGCCGGCGCCAGCTCCAACAGCTCGGCAAGCACGAGCTCGGCGTGTTCGCGCTGAACGCGAACGACAAGGCGAATCACGCGGCCTGGCTGCCGAGGACGCGACGCAGCTTTGCGAACATTGACTCCTCCGAGCGCAGGTTCTCGGCGGTCAGGCTCTGGTTCAGGCGCTCCAGCAGCTCGCGCTGCTCGGCGTCGAGACGGCGCGGGATCAGGACGTTGACGAGCACGCGCAGATCTCCGCGGCGGCCGCGTCTGAGCGAGGGCATCCCCTGCCCTCGCAGCGTCAGCACGTCGCCGGGCTGCGTACCGGCGGGCAGCTCGACGGGGGCCGTCCCTGCAAGCGTGGGCACCTCGAGCGTGGCGCCCAGGGCGGCGACGGGAGCGGCGACGTCCAGGGCGGTGATCAGGTCGTCGCCTTCGCGCACGAATCGCTCGTCTGGGCGCACCCTGACGAGGACGTAGAGATCGCCCCCGTGGGCCCCGGCCTCGCCGGCATGACCGTGGCCACCAAGCCGGATCCGCTGCCCGTCGGAGATCCCGGCGGGCACCTCGACCTCGAGCTTGCGCTTCCCGGCCAGGCGCCCGCGCCCGCGACACTCCCGGCAGGGCTGCTTGGCCACGCGTCCGTCGCCGTGGCAGTGCTCGCAGCTCATCGTGCGCACCATCTGCCCGAACGGGGTGCGTGTGTAGGCCTGCAGCTGCCCGGCGCCGCCGCAGCGCTCGCACGTCTCGATCGGGGTGCCGGGCTCGGCGCCGTTGCCGTGGCAGTGCTCGCAACGCTCGACGGCCTCGTATGCGACCTCGACGTTCGCCCCGTCGGCAGCTTCGACCAGGTCGATCTCGATCGCGACCGCCATGTCCTCGCCCTGAGAGGGGCCGGCCCGCCCGGCGGAGGCACCGCCCCCGAAGAACGCGTTGAACAGGTCGCCGATCGAGCCGAAGGCGTCGAAGTTGGGGGCGTAGCCGCCCGATTTGAGCCCTTCGTGGCCGTAGCGATCGTACGTCGCGCGCCGCTCGGCGTCCGAGAGGATCTCGTAGGCCTCGGCGGCCTCCTTGAACTTCTCCTCGGCTTGCGGGTCGTGGGCGTTGACGTCCGGGTGCAGCTCGCGGGCGAGCTGGCGAAAGGCCTTCTTGATCTGCTGCTCGGAGGCATCGCGCGCGATACCGAGCACCTCGTAGGGATCGCGCGGCATGTCCGTCGTATTAGTTCTCAGCATAGGCGTCTTCGACGAACAGCGAGAGCTCGTGGGCTGCCTCGCGGACCGTCGCGATCACGCCCGCGTAGTCCATGCGGACCGGTCCGATCACCGACACCGTCCCGAGCCTGCGCCTGGCCATGCCGTAGCCGGTTGCGACCAGGGCTAGCGAGCGCATGGCCGGAAGCTCATTCTCCTGCCCGATTCGCACGTACACGCCCGGCTCGCCGAGGGCGACACGGAGAACCCGCAGGAGTGCGACCCTGCGCTCGAGCAGCCCGATCAACTCGTTGATCTGGCTGGTGTCCTCGATCTGGCCGGCCGAGAACAGACGGGCGGTTCCCCCGACGTAGAGCGAGTCCTCGGACTCGACCGCGAGTTGGCCGAAGGCGGGCGCGAAGCGCTCGAGGAATCCCAGCTCGGTCGCCGACAGGCTCGGGTCGAGGAGGCGCTGCTGGAGCATCCTGGCTCCGACCCCCAGGCCGACGAGCCGCTCGTTGAGATACTCGCCGGCCCAGGCCACGAGTCCGGGGTCGACGGCGCGCTCGAACGTCGCGAGCATCTTCGAGACGTTGCCGGTCGAGGTGATGATCACGAGCAGCATGACCTGCGGCTGCAGCGCGAGCACCTCGATGTGGCGGATGCTCGCCGTGTTCAGCGACGGAGCGGAGACCACCGCGAGCAGGTTGGTGATCTGCGAGAGGGTCTCGGTGGTCGCGCGCATCGCCTCGTCGACCTCGCGGCGGATCAGCGAGAGCTCCAGCCGCGGCTCGGAGGACTCGAGCGCCTTGCCCGAGCTGAGCAGGCGGTCGACCACGTAGCGATGGGCGGCGTCGGTGGGGACCCGGCCGGCCGAGATGTGGGGGTGGGCGAGCAGGCCGTGCTCCTCGAGCAGGGCCAGTTCGTTGCGGACGGTCGAGGGCCCGCAGTCGAGATCGGGGTCGGCGGCGATCGAGCGCGAGGCGACCGGCTGCCCGGTCCGCAGGTAATCGTCGACAACCTTGCACAGAATCCGCTCCTGGCGGGGAGTGAGCATGGATCTGATTGTAGGTGGCAGCCTGACGCCCGGACCGTCCCCGCGGTTGGTGACTATGACTGGATCTCGAGCTCGGCCTCGGCGTTGCGAATGATCCGCTTGCCGTCCTGCTCGGCGACCGTGTCGATCACCGCGCGCCCGTCGGCGATCTCGCGCACGATCCCCGTCACGAGCACCTCCCGCTCGGGCACGCCCATCCCCCGGAACTGGACCGACAGGCGCTTGAGATGCTCGGGCCCTCCGGCCGCCTCGGTCTGGGCGCGGGCTACCTGCGCCATCGTCCAGAGACCGTGCAGGATGCGTCCCGGCAGCCCGACGGCGCGGGCGAACTCCTCGTCGATGTGGATCGGGTTGAAGTCGCCCGAAGCCCCCGCGTAGCGCACCGTGAGGTACTTGTCGGGGGTGACCGTCACCTCGGGGATCTGCTCTCCCACTTGAAAACCGGGCATCGGCTCACACTCCTCTGACGATGTTCGTCCAGGTTCCGCGACAGACCTGCTCGCCGCGCTGGTTGGTGGAGATCGATTCGAACACGTAGTAGCCGCGGCCGTCGCTTTCGGAGATGTCCTTGACGGCAGCCGTGGTGGTCACCTCATCGCCGGCCACGACCGGCACGCCCCACTGAAACTCCTGAGCGCCATGGACCATCATCGCGAAGTTCAGCTCGATCTCCGGATCGAAGATCGGCGGTCCGACCGCGGGAGCGCTGTAGACGACGGCGAACATCGGCGGGGCCACCACGTCCGCGTAACCCGCAGCGCGGGCGGCCTCCACGTCGAGATGCACCGGGTTGGTCTCGCCAACCGCGCGCGCGTACTCCCTGATCTTCTCCCGGCCGACCGCGTACAGCACGGGCTCGTATGTCTTGCCGACTGCGTTTGTGTTGACTGGCATCGGGCAGGGCTCCTTGCAAGACGGGCTGGTTCAACGCTGCTGTGCGGCGCGCCAGTTTACGCAGGCCAGGCTCGTGGAGCCTTTCTGAGACTGCCCTCCGTCCTGAGACGGGCCCTTAAACGCAAAAGGCCCCGCGGGCGAACGGCGAACGCGGCAGCGGAGACGCTCGATGGAACATCCCCGCTGCCGACGAAGCGTGCAGAGGCCTGCCTATGCCTTCCGCCTAGAAGACGAGGTCGTCCTCTCCGCCGCCGACGCCGGCGCCGACGAGCTCGCGGCTGTCATCGCCCTCGCCCGCATCGCCATCCCCGCTCGAGCCGAGTCCCTGCGCGTCTGTCTCCGGGCGCTGGGCGGGGCTGTCGAGGAACTGGACGGTGTCGGCGACGATGTTCACCGCCTGGCGCCTCTGCTGGTCGCCGGTCTCCCACTCGCGCCACTCCAGGCGCCCGTCGATCCCGACACGACTGCCCTTGCGCATGTAATGGCTGACGCTCTCGCCCGACGCGCCGTAGACGCTCACGTCGAAGAAGTTCGGCCGCTCGCTGAACTCGCCCTCGGAGTCGCGCCGACTGGAGTTGCAGGCGATGCGCAGGCTACAGACGCTCGTCCCGGATGGCAGCGCGCGCAGCTCGGGGTCGCGAGTGAGACGTCCAACGAGGACGACACGATTGATGGCGAAGAAGGACATTTTTGGTCTCCATTTGCTAGGTGGTTGACCCCCGCCGAGCAACCTACGCATCGACCGGGACGGTACTCGCGGTTGACACCTCGACGGCCTGCTCTCGGTCGGGTAGCGCGTCGAGCCCGACGACCACGACCCGCTCGCCGGCGTGCGCCTCGAGGATCGCCCGCTGCAGCGGGCGCTGAACCTCGGGCGGGGCGAGATAGAGGACGCCGTCGACGCAGCGGCAGCGTGACCAGGCGCGGCAGATGCCGAGCAGGCGCCGTGGCGCCTTGACAGTGAGCTCGACCTCGACGGCGACCGGCAGGCCACCGTCGGACGCGTGCGGCCAGAGCACGAGGTCGGGCCGGTGCAGCAGCGGAGCGCCGTGGGCTCCCCGGCCCAGGCACGCGCTTGCCAGTTGAGCGCCGCAGTCGCGCTCGTCCCGGCGCAGCTCGCGCTCGCCGAGCACCCGATGATCGGGATAGCAGCGCTCCAAGGCGGCGGCGACGCGTGCGCAGGCGATCGCGTGCGCGGCATTCGCTGCGCTGAGGCGACAGGGGTCGAGCCCGCGCAGGCCGGTTGCCCGCATTCCGGCTCGGGTGACGGCGTACAGGCTCGGCTGCCCGACGAGCGGACGCCGGCGCGAGAGCAGCCCATCGCGCTCGGCCGCGAGCAGCCTGGCGCGAGCTGAGGCGAGGGTGGTGATCTGGCGGTCGGCCAGAGCCTCGGCGGTGACGGCGCCGAGGCGCGCCGTCCACTGCAGGATCGCCACTCGCTCGGGCGGGTGGGAGTTGCGTTCTTTGACCATCGGGTTCTCCTTGGGTTCAGGGGCCGGACGCGCCGGCCGGTTTGTTCTCGACTTGACGGCACCACGGACCTCGGGCGCGGGCGGCGGGCGCGGGCGGCGCTGCGATCAGCGCGGCTGGTGGGGCGAATGCATCCGGGCGATCCGCGGTTGGCCGCCGCGGTCGAGCACCATCACCGCGCCCCACCCCTGCCCGAGCCTCATCAGCTCGCTCGGCTCGAGCACGGCCTCGCGGATGCGCGTGCGCGTCGTGCGGCCGTCGCTGTGCCGGGAGAGCTTCCAGGCGCCCGTGCTCCCCGCGAGGTTCGCGACGAGCTCGGCCGACGCGGGAACCACCTGGCGGTGGGCGATCAGCACGGACAGGTTGCCGATGACCTGCTCGAGCAGTCTCTCGCGCCCCGGGAGGCGCAGGTCGGAGACCTCCTGGGTGCCGAGCAGCAGGCTGAACCCGGCTGAACGGGCGCGGCCGAAGAGGCGCACGACCTGCTCGGCGGCGACCGCTGAGAACTCGTCGATCGCGATGAGCGTCGGAACGGGCCGTCCCTGCAGGGCGGCGACGATCGTCTGCAGGTCCTGCACGATGGCCGCACCGAGCATCTGGGTGAGCAGCGGGCGGCTGTCGGATTCGAGGCTGAAGTAGACGACTGCCCGGGCACGCACCGCGGCGAGCAGATCGAACCGGTGGCCGCCCACGGTGCGGGGATCCAGCCAGCGGCCGATGTCGGACTCGGCGAGGATCGCCAGCCGGTCGCGCACGCCCGCCAGATCGCTCTGTTGACGCGCAGTCAGCGAATCCAGGTAGGCATGGGTCGCCTGGGCCTCGGACTCGGGGAGCTCTCTGACGAGCAGCTCCAGCTGGACCGGGTCGAGGTGCTCGACGATCTGCTGGAGGCTGACCTTCGACCCGCGCCTGCGCAGGGCACGGACGACGTGACCGAGATAGCGCTGAGACTGACGCAGGTAGTGGGGCTCGGTGAAGCGCTCGCCGGCGAGGACCTTGTCGGCGATCTCGGTCTCGCTGCCGCGAGCGTAGGGGTTGTAGATGCAGCTCCCATCGGGGGTCCACTCGAGAAAGGGCCTCCCGGCGGCTTGAACCGCGCGGCGCACGTGTTCGCGCATTGCGGGGTCCCCCTTGGGGTCGATGACCACGGCGCCCATTCCGCGCTGGATCGCCTGCACGACCATCCAGGCCTGGGTCACGGTCTTGCCGGACCCGGTGGCGCCGAGAACGAGCGTGTGCCTTCCGCCGCCGCCATGCTCGAAGGGGATGGATACGGGGCGCCGACGTTCATCGCGACCGAGCACCAGCTCTCCGCGCCGCGGCCGGCGCTCGGCCCCAAGCGCGCGGTGGCCACGACGCAGCGTGAAGCCCAGGCACCGGTAGAACACATCCGCAGGCGTCCGCCGGTGGGCGGCCAGATCGGCGAGGTCGCCACCGGCGTCGCGGTCTTCGCGATGCCAGCGCCGGCCGCGGCCGGCGGCTGTGAGGGACGCCACGGCAAGCGTCGAGGTCGAGCTGCCGAGGCTGCCTCGCGCGAGCACGACGAGCGCGAGAGCCGCGGCGGCCCAGCTCCAGTGCAGATGGCGGCTGCGCATCTGGCGGGCCGCGATGGCGCCGATTGTCAGACCGAGCGCGCAGTGGAGGCCGCCGTCGAGCAGCCAGCGAGCCAGCTGTTCGATCGGCGCCAGGGGATCGACCTGCTGTTCGGGGAATGGATTTGACGAGGGCATTGGTGTGCCACTCCTTTCCGATGACCGGCCCGCGGGCAGGTCTGTATGGACCGGCGAGAGCCGGCCGGGTTGGTTTGAGTGATGGGCGGCTGGGCCGGAGGCCCGCCGTCTGGGGGGTCGCGCGGTGCTTGCCGGGCCTGTCGTGGCCCATCAAGGTCTGAGTAGAGCGATCGGTTGTGCCGGAAAGCGCCGATCTCGGCTCAGATCAGGCGGTAGCCGACTCCCCAGACGTTGATCACCCAGCGGCGGTCGCCGTCCACGCCGAGCTTGCGGCGCAGTCGGCTCGCGTGGCTGTCGAGCGTGCGTGTGGATCCGCCGGCTCGGTATCCCCACACCGCGCTCAGCAGCTCGTCCTTGGTGAAGACCCGATCGGGGTCGCCGGCAAGATGTACGAGCAGCTCGAACTCCATGCGGCGCAGCCTCACCGGCTCGCCGTGGAGGCTCACGGCGTGAGTACAGGTGTCGATCGCCAGCGGTCCCACCTCGAGGCGGGCGGCGCATCCGCTCGCGCGCTCGGCGCGGCGGAGGATCGCCCGGATGCGAGCTCGCAGCTCGAGATATCGAGCGGGCCTGGCGAGAACGTCGTCGGCGCCGGCCTCGAACGCCCGCAGCATGTCGAGCGCTCGTGCCTGGGAGTCGACGACGATGGCCGGAAGGGCTCCATCCCAGGGCTCCTCGCCGCGGCCTGATGCCCGGATCTCCTCGAGCAGCTGCAGAGCGCCGCGCGGCAGCTCAAGGCTGCCGAGCACCGCGAGTCTCGGCGCGCTCACGCCGGCCAGGATCCGAGCGTGCTCGGCGCTGCGGGCGAGCTGCACGCGATAGCCGTCTGCGGCGAGTTGCTCGGAGATCGCCTGGCCGAGCTCGCGATCGGACTCGACCACGAGGATCGGGCGGGGGGAAAGGCTCATGTCAGTTCGACATCCAGCGGGGCGATCCCGAGGCCGCGGCGCGAGATCAGCGCCAGGACGTCACTGTGGATCCACGGCGTGGGATTGCTCCGGCCGGCCTCGGGGAGCAGGCCGATCCGGCGAGCCAGCCAGCTTGTCTCACCACTCTCGTTCCCCTTCCCGTCGCGCTTGATCCGCCCGCAGCGAGACGCGATCTCGCTCATGCTCAGCGCTCGGCGCTCAGCGCTCGCCCAGACCACTTCTCGCAGCCTGCGGTTGAGCACGATCGGGCTCTCCTGCACCCGCCTGAGCTCGGAGCTCAGAACGGTGGTCGAGACATCGCGCTCGCGGCCATGGCGAGCGAGCGCTTGCAGCGTCAGGGTACGCACGGGCTCATAGCTCTCGAGGCTCGCGACCGCGTCGCGCAGGCTCACGGGCGCGGGGGCTGTGTGTTCATCCTGCGCCGGATACCGCTGCCAGCGCAGCTCTGGGATTGACATCCCGCTGGGCAGGAGCTCGAGCCGGTATGAGCGACCGAGGCGGTCGACCGGCTCGACGGCCGGGGTGGCCGACTCGGCCGTCGGATCACCGTCCGGCGGAGCTGCGAAGGGCTCCGAGAGCGTGTCCTCGGCGGTCAGGCGCCGGCAGCGAGCTCCTTCGCGAGTCGCTTGCGGCAGGTAGTGGCTACACACGAGCACCGCGTTCTCTGCGGGCTCATCGGCGGCGAGATGTGCGACCAGCCGTCGATCGCCGTGGGTGGCGGCGTCACGATCGACGACCAGCATGCTTCCCGCCCAGCCCTGCTGGAGGACCACCTCCCGTCGAGATCCGTGCGGATCGGTGTAGCGGGTGGGCGTCTGTCGCTTGGGGCGTGTACCCGGCCCGCGGCGCTCCCGGGCTCGTTGCGGGGACGGAGCGCCGTCGCGGCGCGAGGAGCGGTGTGCGCGAGGGGATGCGGGCGAGAGGCTGGGCGGCATGAGTGTCTCCGGGACGGTCGTGGGGGCGCCATCGCGGGGATGGCCGGGGCTGTGATCGAGGGGCTTGTAGGAGCCCGGACGGCGGCTGTCAAGCGGCGCGAATTGCCCTGGACCCGGAGCGAAGCGCCGTCCGAGAACCCCTTAAGGGGGTCTCGGAAATCTCGATATCACTCGCCGATCGCACAAAAGTTGGCGCGAAAACGCACGCCGCTGTGGGACCGCCGATGGCTTCTCAGGGCGGGATGGTCTCTCGATGACTCGCCGGAAAGAGAGCTGGCGAGGATGCGGGCGTAGTGCGTTGGGCTGGGGAGGGAGAAGTGAGGCGGCGAGCCTAACCGCTGTCTGGGAGAGGAGGCGCCGATGGCGGCTCGGAAGCCCGACCCAGCACCGGCGCCTGCCGTGCGACCGCCGCAGTTTGGCTCTGTGATGCCGAAAGGGCGCTGATCGGTTGCAGTCGCGCAGGCCATTGCAGGCGGGGCAAATGCGGATCGTCGAGGCGCACGAGGGGGGCGCCTGCACCGATGCGGAGGCAACGGCGGAATACGTCTGGGCAATTGCACGGGCGTTTGCGCGCCAACTACCGCTCCTCGACGTGCACCGCGCACGCGAGCGTGCGCGGCTGGGCGGTGGCCGCGGCCGCACGCGGATCGCCATGGGCTGCCCTCACGCGCACCTCGGGCGGGAGGCCCGGAACGCCGTAGGCGTGGAGGATTCCCTCATGCAGATCGCGCTCGCCGACGAACAGGATCCGCTGCCTGCCCGGGTACTCCCAATCGTGGGGATACTCCCCCGCGTAGGCGCGGCACGCGCTCAGCACCGAGTCGGCGCTCCTCGCGCTCTCTCGTGCACGCGCGCGATCTCGGCATACGAACACGACGACGGGCACGGCTTCCAGACGACGGCCGTAGCGCTTGGTGTGCACCGACCAGCCCGCCAGGAAGTGGTCGTAGCGCTCGAGCTTTGCCGCCGTTGGCAGCCTGTTCTCGAGCTCGAGGATCACGTCGACTGCGGCCCGCTGGGAAACCCCGACGATCGCGTCGGGGCGAATGGTCTCGAAGCGCTCGACCTCGACCCGCCGACCATCGCCGTTGGTGCGCAGGAAGTCGTGCGCGGCGCGTCCACCCGGAAGACGCAGGTCGGCCGGCGCGAGCACCGCGGACCCGCCGCCGGCGCTCGAGCTTCGGGGCGGAGAGAGCACCGACTCCTCAGGCCCGTACAGCTTTGCGCGCGGGCCGCCAAGGGCCCGCTCCAGAGCCAGAGCCCAGCCCGCCGCATGGACGTCGCGGCGTGCCCGGTGCAGTCGGCGCTCATCCTCCGGTGGCGAGGCGATGGCGCGGCGGCCGGTGGCGAACCCGGACCCGGCGCTCTCCGGGCGATCGGGATCCAGCAACCGCAGGCCCTCGTGGGTGATCACGTAACACATGGGCACCCCTCCTCCATCGCGGCGATGGAACTGAAAGCGTTCGACCAGCCGGGCATCGGACAGGCGCTTGAGCCGCCGCTGGGTGGTGGTGGCGGCCCGCCCGGAGTTGAACCGACGGTGGATCTGGCTGGTGAGCACGTGCCTGAAGCTGGCGATCAGCGCCAGGATCTCCAGATCCAGCGGATCGGGCTCGAGCACCCGAATGGACTCGACGCGCCTGGCCCGGCGCACGCTGTGCGCGCCATCGAGCTCGACGAGCTCGCGATAGCTGTCCGTCGGGGTCGCTGGCAGGCTCGGGGCCTCGGCGACGACGAGCGCAGGGACCATCGGCGTGGCTCCGTTCGCCACGGCGCCCGTTGACCTCTCGCCCGTCCCGGCCGTGCCCGCGGGCGCCGGGCAGGGAGCCTCGGAGGTGCGCCGCTCGGCTTCTTGGTCTCTGCGCCGAGGGCGCTCCCAATGGGTCTGTCGCAGGTCGGCGAGATGGCGCCCGCCGCGCTCGTGCTGACGAGCGGTATGCAGGGCGAGGCGCTCCCGGTCGACGTGCAGTGGAATCGTCCGGGCGATGAACGGCGTCTGTCGTCCGCCAGGCGTGGTCCAGCTTGCGATGGCGTGGTGCTTGGGGAGATGCAGCCGCACGTCGGGATGGCCGAGACTCGAGAGATGCTGGATGCCGGGACGCACGGTGTCTGAGAACTCGGCCATCGTCAGCGCGACCGCCGAGCGGGCGTCGCGTGCGGAGGCCGTGGCGAAATACACGCGGTGGGCGAACAGCGCGTCCAGCTGGTCGCGCACGTCCCGGTCGACCCATTGCGCGTCGGTCTGCCAGCACGCGACGGTCTCCAGGCCGGCGGAGCGCTTCAAGGCCATCGTCTCGGCAAAGCCCCGGTTGAGAACCAGCGGCGCCTCGTCGATCTTCAGCGCGACGGCCACCCGTCGCCCAGACGGGATCAGATCCTGCTGACGGGCGAGGGCCGCGTCCAGCATCCCCAGGAGCAACTGCATGAGCACGGAGGTGTTGCCGGCGCCCATCGCGCCGAGGGCGCCCTTGACGACAAGGACCTCTGCGCCGGCGATCACGCGATCGAAGTCGACGCGCAGCGAGTCGTTGAGCAGCACTCGCTTGATCGAGGAGGAGTTGAGCAGTCGCGCGAGCTTGTTGACGGGGGCGTCGAGCTTGGCGGTGGTCGTGCTGCGGGCGTCCGCGAGCTGGGCGGTCAGCTCGGCGGTGAAGAACTCGGCGATCTCCTTGAACTCGGGGAGCGTCCTCACGTGCGCGCCGACGCTGCGTCTATAGGAGTAGCCGTCCTCGCCCACGGAGAGCAGGCGCGCGGCGTCCCAGAGGGTCGTCTGTCGGTCGTGCGCGAGCACCGCGATGATCGCGTTGCGCAGGTAGCGATCGGAGGACGCGCGGATGTCGGCGTCGGTGAAGAGGTTTTTCAGCGCGGCGACGACGTAGTCGGCGATCACGTCCGCCGGAGCGTCCACGGCGAGCGGGTTGAAGCCGCAGGTGGGATGCGACAGGTCGAGCAACGTGCAGGTCCGCTCGGCTGCTACGAGACTGATTGCGGCCTCGGCGGCGTCGCCCTTCGGATCGAGCACGATCACCGCACAGCGCTCACGGCGAAGATCCTCGGCGACGGTCGCCACCAGATAGCTGGACTTGCCCTGCTCGACGGTCCCCGGCACCGCCGTGTTCTGCCGGCGCAGCTCCACGTGAATGGAGACCGGGCCCCTTGAGTCGCGCAGCGTGCCCTCGCCCGGTGGCGGGCGCAGAATGGCAGGAGGGGCGGGCGCGAGCGGCACTCCGGTCCGCTCGAAGGGAACGGTCGCGTAGTCGACGGAGGGCAACTGCCACAGGGCGGCCAGCTCGGTGGATGCGAAGACGCCCTTGTGGAAGGACGGCAGCGGATTGCCCTCGCCCCGCTGCACCCGACGGCCGTAGAGTCCGAGCAGGCCGTGACGCAAGGCGGTTCCCCGCTCGACGAGACGGTTCTCGGCGCCCTCGGCGCGCAGCTCGGAGGCGATTTGCTCGCATGTCCGGCGAGTGGTGGCGATCACGCGCAGATCGACGAAGAACAGGGGCCTGTGCTGCACGTCGAGCCCGCCGCGAAGCTCGGCGTCCTCGACCATCGAGCGGTCGCGCACGATCAGGTGCTCCCGGCGCTGGCGCGAGAGGTGGGCCTCGTGGCGCTTATACAGACGCTTGGCCAGTCGCTCGAAGAACGCGGGGGTCGGGGTCATGGCCATCTGCACGAACGCCGGCTGACCGCATGCGGCCATGGCGGTGATCAGCCGGTTGACCGGCGGCTCGCGCTCGTGCTCGAAGTGATCGAGCGCCTTGACGCGCTTGATGAACTGGGCATGCTTCTTCAACCGCAGCAGCGACGGCGCCACGCCAAGCGCGTGACCAGCCGGGTGCAGGCGGCAGTTCGGATAGGCGCCCTGTAGCGCTGCCTCGACCATCCGCTCGAGCTCGCGCGGGCAGCTGATCGCAAGCCATACCGAGCTCCCATGATGGATCTCCAAGGTCACCGAGGGCTGGCCCCATAGCAGCCGGCGCCACCACCGCCGGAGCAGGCGCTTGTGCAACGCCTCGAACATCGTCACGACGGCCTCCGCACTGGTGGAATCGCTGCGGTAGACCTCGACCCGCCGGCGGACGTAGTGGCGGCGACGCCGGGCGCGCCAGCGCGTGGTCACGATCGCCAGCAGCGAGGCGCAGAGGAGCGCAAGGAGCTCTCGTGCGGGGATCGCGCCCAGCGCCGGTACCCATCTCCACATCGCGCGAACCTCCCGATCGAGGAGGCCCGAGAGGCTGGAGAGGTGGAAAGGGTTCACCGCGCTCCCCCCACGCAGGGCCCTCCCGGGGCCGCCGCCGATCAACCACGCGACAGCCACGAGGCCGACGAGCACGGCGAGCAGGTCCAGCAATCGCCACAGCAGGAAGCGAAGCACCTCCCCATCCCTCCGACCCCCGGCGGGCGGACGGGACGATGCTCCGGCCGGACATGCGCCGGCGTGACCGGCGAATCAGCGCCAGCGCCCCGCACTCGCCCTGACGATCTGAGGCGTTTCAGAGGGCTGTGAGACTGGTCAGTGCGGACGGGTGGCGCGCTCGACCTGGGCGCCGCGCGCCGTGAGGTGCCACGCGTTCGCGGCTCCCTTCTCCTGACCCTCGCCGACGTTTTCGACAAGGTTCAGGCGGGACAGACGGGTCAGGAGCTTTGAGATCTGGCCCTGGTCAACGATGCCCGATCCTTCAGCGATCTCGCGATTGCTGGCACCCGGATGCTCGGCTATGACCATCAGGACTCTCACCGTGCGGTAGGTGAGACGCATGTCAAGGCCCTGCAGCGGATCCTGGTTGCGCGGGCGGGCGGTCGAGCGCCTGTCGCGGCGAACCTCGAGCGCAGGCCTGCTGAGTTCCCGGCTTGCCGCTCTCGCCCCCAGGTAAGGGAGCACGAGCATGCTCATCAGGGGACCGAGCAGGTTGGTGAGAGGCTCCCGGCCGCCCTCGAGCAGGCGTGTGTGGATCACCGCAAAGACCGCGCCGACGATGCCTTCGGCCGTGACCTCGGGCGGCTTGCGAGTGGAATTCATGACGTGGCGCCCCTGGTCGACCTTCGCGGCCAGTTCGTCGAGCACGATCGCCCGCCGTTCCAGGACCCTCTCACCCGCACCGAGGGTCTCCACGACGCAGAGCTTCGCCAGGGCTGGCTCGTCGTCCATGAACACCAGCAGCCGCCCTAGGCCAGCGCGGATCCCCTCACGCCAACCCGACTTATGGTCGTACGCCTCGCGCATGAGCACCCTGGCCTGGCCAAGAGCCTGGTCGAAGGCCGCCAGGAAGCAGTCCTCACGGTCGGCGAAGACGTCGTAGAAGGTCTTGCGCGACACTCTGGCCCGGCCGATGACCTGCGCGACGGTCATGCGCGCATAGCCAACCTCCTCGACCGCTTCCACGGCTGCTGTGAGCATTCGACTGCGCTGAATCTCCGTGACCTGCCCCCGCGGCAGACCGTTCGGACCGGGACGCAACCGCGGCGTCACGGTACGTGTCTTGTCTATAAGAGCCATCTCTGTGCCGCCTAATCGTCTGTTTCGCCAGGAATGAAGAGCATTTCCGCCTCTCCCGCCAGTGCACCCAGAGGGACGGACCGCCCTATGAACAGGCTCTACGCCTGCCCATGCGCACGGGCGTAGCCAGCAGATTCACGGGTCGAAAGCCTTAAGTCGAGGTGCGTCTCCCACTCTTTGCCAGTTTCTCTTCTATTTGTTCGAACGGTCATTCTACAGGCGCCACTCGGCGACGAACTCCTAAAACGCCGCCTCGAGCTGCTGCACGAACGGGCGCTCATTCAGACATCGAGCTTGCCCGGGAAAACGACCGCGGGGATCCTGCTCGACGCTTACGCGCTGAGAGCGCTCTTGGCAGACGAGCCGGTGGCAAATGAGCGTGCGCGCTGCTGAGCACACGCACGCCTGGCGGCAGCGGAGCCGCGGGTCAAGGACCACCGCCGAGCTAGTACACCCACCCGACCTCGAGTCGAACCACATGGTTCGACCACCGTCAAGATGAGTACCGCTACCGGCATTCGAAGCGTGACGACGGGTCGCCGGAAAGCCAGTGTTAGAGCCAAAAATGGCTCAGTGCAGGCGAAACGCCCGATCCGCTCATCCGGCTGAATCCGGCTGAATCCGGCCGAATCAGTACACGACTGGCCCGAGATTGGCCCGAGCTTTCACTCTGCCACCCTGAGCGGTGGACGCTTCCCGCCGGCCGCCAGGTAGGCGTTCGCGGTCGCCGCCGCCGCCTCCAACCCACCGGGCATCATGTGGCCGTAAACGTCGAACGTCATCGAGATGGTCGCGTGCCCCATGATGACGCTCAGAGCCTTCGCGTTGACGCCGGCGGCGATCAGGATGGACGCGCAGGTGTGCCGCGCCTCATGCAAGCCGATCGGCTGGAGCTTCGCCTTCTCCCACGCCTTGAGCGCCCGACTACGGACCGTCGAGGGAATGAAAATGTCTGTCGCTGTGCGGCCGAACACGAGCGCGTCGCCGTCGCCCCTCGTGCGAAGCTTGTGGGCGGCGATTTCGGGCGCCAGTAGCTCGAGGATCGGCACGCGCCGGTCAGCCGCCGCGCTCTTGCCGTCCTGCTCGCCCTCCACCGCATCCCAACCCCGCTGCACGTGGATCACCCGAGCGGGCAGGTCGACGTCGCTCCAGCGCAGCGCGCGCAGCTCCCCACGCCTCAGCCCCGCATAGAAGGCGCAGGCCCACAGCGCCCGCTCAGAGTCCGGGAGAGCTGCCAGGAGCGACACCGCCTCATCGGGCGTGGCGATCCGGTCGCGTTTGCCGTCCGGGGCGCGCAGTTCCAGACCCTCCGTCGGGTCAGTGCTCACGAGGTCACGGCGGATTGCGCGCCGGTAGATCACCCGCAGAGGGTCGAGCGTGTTCTGCACAGTGCTCGCGCTCAACCCTTCGCCTGTCAGCGTGTCGGCGAGGTCCTGCACGTCGGCGCGCTCGATGTGCGACAGGCGTTTGTCGCCGAGCGTGGGCAGCACGCGGAGCGTCATGGCCTCGTCATACCCGCGGATCGTGGCCGGCTTATACCGTGCGCCCGTGCGGGTTGGTATCGAGCCGTCGCGCATCCCCGCAAGCAGCTCGGCGGACGCTTCGCGCAGCGCCACGGTGGTGAGTACGCGCAGCTTCCCGCGGTTCGCCGCTGAGAGCTTGTCCGCCCGCCACCCCTTCGCCGCCGCCTGCGCCGGGAACGTCTTGCGCAGCTTGCGGCCGTCGCGCTTGCTGTAGACCTCGGCTCGCCACGGGCAGTCGCAGCGGCCCTTGCCGTTGCAGCCGTTGCCGTGGCGTTGACGCACTCCGGTGGCCATCAGCAATCACCTCCAGACGATGCCGCGATGTACGGTGCCGATTGCATGGGAGCTGAACCTCCTGTGCCATGCCCCCGGCCGCGACAACGGTGCGGGGGCGCTTTGCAGATGCTCGGCACCCTACTCCCCCACTCCGACGCTTTCGGCGTGCCGGTCAAGCCAAGCCTGCAGCTCGCTGACCGGGATCAGCTTGCGGCGCACAAGGCGCACATCGGGCTCGATATGCGCGCGCCAAGTGTCCCACGACACGCCCAGCGCTTCGCACGCCTGCTCAACGCTGAGGGCGAGGGTGGGCGCGCTCTGCTTCCGGGCCGCAAAGGTGACCGCCGTACGTTGAGATATTGGGGCCATCGCGGTTACAGACCCCAACCCGCACCGACCGGCCAAGAGATTGCGCGAAGAAGCGGTGCGGGCGCGACATTGGGGCGCGCATCTCAAAGGCCCTCGAAGGGCAAAGCCGCGCGGCAGGCCACAAGCCCCTGACACCTGCGCTTCACTCGGTCAGTCACCCGCACCACCAAGGAATCATCCGCCACGAAGCGCTCGACGCGACCCCGACGGTCGACGCGTCTGGCTGCGCCACCACGCGCACCTCGGCACGACAAAAAGCCCGTACAGACAACATGCACGGCTGTGCCGTGGCACAGCGAGCGCTGTGCGAATTGCTTGGCCGGTTCGGCGCGTTGAGGGTCATCACCCATGTGATGACTGCGGCGAGCATAGGTGCGTCTCGGGGCGGCGGGTACGCGCGCTACCTGGAGAGCAAGACCGTGGAGCCCGAGCGCGGGGACTACTACCTGACACCCGATGGGGAGATGGCGCAGGCTCCCGGCCGATGGCTCTCGAATGCCGAGACCCTGGAGAGCCTCGGGGTTCACGCCGGCGGGCCGGTGGATGGCGCGGACTTCATCGCGCTGATGGAGGGCCGTCACCCTGACACCGGCAGGTGGCTTCGTCCGGAGGGCGCTGGCGGCGGCCGGGGAGGTGGGATCGACCTGACTTTCAGCGCACCGAAGTCCGTCTCTACCGTGTGGGCGCTCGGCGACCCGTGGCAGCGCGAGCAGATCGAGCAAGCCCACGCCAGCGCGGTCGAGCAAACGGTCCACCACCTGCGAGAGCAGGTGCCCGTCGTGCGCCGCCGCTACAGCGGCCAGGTCGTAGAAGAGCACGCCAAGGACGTGATCGCCACCGAGTACCGACACACCACCGCCCGCGGAGTCCAGGGCGCCCAGGCCCCAGACCCGCAGCTGCACAGCCACGTCGTCATCACCGGCGCGGTCCGTGAGGACGACCGGATCGTGGCGGTCGCCTCGCGGCCGATCTTCCGCAGCGCACGGGAGCTCGGCGCGTTCTACCGCTCAGCACTCGCCGACGAGCTCGTGCGCGAGGGGTACACGATCGAACAGGGCACCGGCAAGGACGGCCGCTACTTCGAGATTGCGGGTGTCCCCCGTGATCTGTGCGAGGCGTTCTCCGGGCGCTCCCGTGAGGTCGCCCGCGCGGCGGAGCGCTTCCGTGCCCGCTACGGCCGAGCACCCGAACGCGGCGAGCTTCGCAACCTCGCGCTCGAGAACCGCCGGTCCAAGGAGCTGACCACACGCTCGGACCTACAACGAGTGTGGACGCAGACCGCTCGCGGTCACGGATTCGGCCCGGATGAGGCGGTGCGGTTGATCGGCGCATCTGAGCGTCCGGCAACCGAGCGGGCGATAGAGGATCGTGTTGAGGCGAAGCTGACCGAACAGCACGCCGTCTTCGAGGAGCGCGACCTACGCGCGATCGTGCTAGAGCAAGCCGCCGGCGAGCTGGCACCGGACGAAGCGCTCGCAGTCGCTCGCGAGATGGTCCGCGACCGGCGCGTCCTGACTCTTGAGGGCGGGCGTATGACCACCCTGGCGGTACGTGCCCAGGAGCAGGCGATCGAACGCCGCGCCATGCAGCTCGCCCAGCGCGCAGGCCGAGACGTCGGCGACGTCGCACGCCAAAACGCTACCCGTGAAGTCGCCGAGCGCATCGGCGGACCACTCAGCCCCGAGCAGCACCACGCACTCGAAGTCCTCACCGGTCCCGAGCACGCCGCGGTCCTCGTCGGCCCCGCCGGAACCGGCAAGGGAGTCGTGATCGACGCCGCCGCCCGTGCGGAGCAGGCCGCCGGGCGAGAGACGATCGGAGTCGCCGTATCCGGGTCCACCGCCGAGCGGCTCGGCACCGACAGCCCCGCGCTGGCCGTGCAGACACTCACTCTGGACTCGCTGGTCGCCTGCGCGAACACGGGAGCCATCCACGTGGGCAGGAACACGACAGTAATCCTGGATGAGGCGGGGATGGTCGACCACAAGCGCCTGGACGCCCTGACCGAGCTGGTGGAGAGATCCGGGGCGAAGCTGATCGCTGTCGGCGACGGCAAGCAGCTCCCCTCGATCGGACCCGGCAGCATGTTCGACCGGCTCACCCGCCACACCCCCACCGCTGAACTCGCAGACATCCACCGCACCAAGGACCCCGCCGACCAACGTGCGTGGCAAGCACTGCGCGCGGGAGAACCAGAGCGCGCGATGGCGCACTACGCCTCACGCGGCCAGCTACACCTCTCCGACACCCGCGACCAAGCAGCAGAGCACGCCGTACAAACATGGGCCACACTCACAGACGGGCGCGATATCCGCGAGGTCGCATTGATCGCCGACGCCTCCAACCAAGAGATCGACCGGCTCAACGCCCGCGCCCAACACCTACGCGCACAACGAGGCGAACTCGGAGATCACGAGATCGCGTTGCCCGGTGTCCACTACGGCCTACGCGAAGGCGACCTGATCGCCTTCACCGCACAGCACCGCCCCCAAGGGCAGCCGCGAGTCGAGAACGGCACCCGCGGCCAGGTCAGCGCCGTCCACCAGCAAGGCGTAACCATCACGATCGACGGCTCACGGCGCAGAATCCAGCTCGCCGGCGAGGACCTCGAGTCGCTGAGGCTCGCCTATGCGCAGCATGTCTACCGCCAGCAGGGCGCGACCGTCGAGCGCTCTGTCGTGCTCACCGGCGGGTGGCAGACCAGCAAGGAGACCGCCTACGTCGAGGCAACCCGCGCCCGGCACGGCACAACCTGGTTCATCGCGCGCGACGACCTCGGCGCCGAAGGACAAGGCGCTGGACGGATCACGCGCCTCGCCCAGAAGATGGCCAACAGCCGGACCCATACACCCTCGCTCGCTTACCGGGAGCGCCTCAATCCCGGCTGGACACCGAGCCGCGACCCCCTACGGCTTCGTACTGCCCCCTCGCCGACACGCTGGCTGATCCGCACGCTCAATCGCGATGCGCCCGACCGCAGTTCGGGCCGCGGACGCTGAGCGATCCCTGATGGGGACTTCGATGAGTCCGATCGCGTTCACCTCACCGCCTACTGCATGTCTGCGCGGCCGTGCCAGAGTACCGCTCGGGCCTGAGCGATGGCGAGCGATGAGAATAGGCTTCACCCGTGGGGCACCTGGAGAACATCAGGAACCTCCCGCGCAACCTGCGGCGGCTTCGAGAGGTACGCCGCAAGCGGCTCACGAGGGGAGAGCGGATCCTGGGCTGGACGCTCGCACTTGGGCCGGGCGTCCTAGTCGTCGTCGCAGTCGCGTTGCTCCTGCTCGACCACGCCCGGACCGTCGGGATCGGGCTGCTGGTCGTCGCGCTCGTTTTGATGGCCATGCCTGTCTCCCCGCTCCTAGGTGCGAGGGTGCGGCGGCGCAAAGCTCGCGCTGAACGCAAGTGACACCGATCGCGCACAGCCGGTGGACTTCCCCCGGTTCAGCCCAACAACCCCAGCCCCCTAACGCGACGTGCGCTGTTCCCAGGCCTCGGTCATCGCGATCCGCTGTGCGAGCGTCGGCGTCTGCGCGTACAGCAGGTATGCCCACGTCGGAGGGTCGGGATCGCTGAGGTTGGTGCCGGCGAGCCGCTCGAACACCTGGCGCGTCGTGGCTGGTTCGTGTGTCGCTCGCAGCGAGGACCAGTCCGCCTCCACCTCGTAGCGACGCGACACTAGCGTCCAGAACGGCAGTGTCACGAGCTCCAGAACGATGAATACGAAGAGCGCCACGGGCACCGCCTCGGGCCGTGCGAGCCCACCGCGCCGGCGCGTGGCTAGCGCGATCAGCGCCGTGGCAGGGATGAGGAAGAGTGCCAGCCAGCCCACGCGCTTGAGCACGTGGGCGCGCTGCACGTGACCGAACTCGTGCGACATCACGACTCCTATTTCCGCGTGGTTGAAGCGGCCGTCTAGGAGCGTGCTCCACAGCACCACGCGCTGGCTCGGACCGATCCCGGCCGTCTCCGCGTTCACTTCGGTCTTCGTTTGGGAGAGGTTCTGCACCAGCACGGGCGTGCCCGTGACGCCCTCTCGCGCCTCGAGCGCCCTCGCCTCAGCAACGAGCGCCGGGTCGCGTAGCGGGTTGGTTTTCGTGATCAGGTAGGGAGTGAGGAGAGCTGACAGTAGCGCCAGCGCAGCGAACAGCGGCGACGCGACAACCCACCACCAGCGGGGCATCTTGCCCGCCAGCGCCATCGCCAGCGCCACGGCGAGCGCGATCCAGACGAAGCTCGCTCCGAGTCCGAGGAAGCTGCCGAGGAGCCCGGCAACGTAACCCTCGTGCACGACGTGGTGGCGGCGCTCCCACCAGAGCGCCGCGAGGTCGAACGGCACCTGCGACAACCACACAAGCGCGAATCCCAGCAGCGCGAGCATGATGCCGGTGCCGATGCGCCCCGCCGCCGACTCCCTTATCAAGCTCTGGCCACGGCGCGCGTAGACGGCAAGCACCGCGACCGGCGCAAGCATCCCCAGCAGGCCGTCCACGTCGAGGAAGCGCTCAAAGGACGAGCTGCGGCGCAGCAGCGACGAGCTGAAGAAGCGATGGACGTCGACGTGCGGCAGCTGCAGACCGGCGGGCACGATCGTGCCCCACAGCGCGTGCGCACACCATGCCCATGCGCCAGCCGCAAGCAGCACGGCGAGCGCCCATGTCCAGGTGCGCGCGAAGGTGCCGCTACCCCGTCCGGCGCCGGGCGCGGCTGAGGTCTTCGCTGCCATGGTCGCCGCTAGCCGACTGCCGGCTCCACGGCCGGGGGCGGGCCCGCTGCCTCTTGATGGCAGGGCCCGCTGTAGGGGTATGCGTCGCTCAGCACGAGCACGTACCCGCTCACCTGAAGCGTGTAGCGCAGCGCCTGGGCCGCCGCGTTCAGCAGCCCTCGCGGCATCCGGCCGGTGACGAGCGCCGCGAACCACGCCAGGAAGGCGCACGTCCAGAGCAGCGAGCCGAACGCGCTCGCCAGGAACCACGCCGGCAGCACAAGCAGCAGGCGGAAACCGACGCTCCAGCGGTTCTGGGCTTGCGGCGGAGCGATCGCCGCTTCGGCATCGTATGAGCCCGCAGCGCCGACGAAGCCGGGGAAGCGGTTGCCGATCAGCCAGAGGAAGGCGTAGACGTGCGCCAGATAGCGCAGGTACGCCGACAGGAAGCGGTGCAGCGGCGCCGGAGAGCGGCCCTGTGCGAGCGTCGCCACCCAGTTCGCGATCGCGGCGAGCAGTGCCACGACCGACCACAGCGCCAGCCACACCAGATGTGGCACGGCCAGCGGCAGCCGGAAGAAGACGGTCAGGCGACTGCGGCGCAGATCGCCGCCGGCGGCGAACCCGACCGGGTCGCTGCGCCGCGGCAGCTCGCCGAGCGCGACCGCAGGGTCGGGGTCCGGGTAGGAGCTGGTGAGCACCAGCAGGTAGGCCCACAGCTGCGCGCCGAAGCCCACGCTCCACACGACGCAGTCGCGCAGCCCGCCTGGCATTCGGGCCCGCACGAGAGCCGCGAACCAACCGAGAAAGGCACAGGTGCCGAGCAGGCCAAAGTCCGTGGAAAGACCGAAAGTCGCTGACGCCACATACACCCCGGAGCCGACGAACACCAGCGCGAGGAGGGCGGCGGGAAGCGCCAAGAAGCCGCGGAAGGCGACGCTCCAGCGATTCTGCCGCTCGGCGGGCGCGATCTCGACGTCGACGGCGTAGGAGGACCGTCCGCTGAAGCTGGGAAGCGGCTCGGCGGCCAGGTTGACGTAGGCGTACGCGTGCGTCGCAAACCTGACGTAACGGGCGAGAAACCGGTGCAAGCCTTCGGGTGAGCGCCCGCGTGCCAACGTCGCCAGCCAGTTGCCGAGTGCCGCGATGAATGCGGCGATGCTCCACAGCGCCAGCCACAGGAAGAATGGCAAGGCGAACCACGCTCGAAAGAAGACCGTACCGCGCGACCGTTGCCGATCGTCACTGACGAGCAGATGGACAGGATGCTCATTCACGACAGCACCGTCCCGCACACGCACACCGACGCGCGACGACACCCGGCAGGCATACCTGAGGCATTGCCACACTCATACCCGGCCAGTCGGACACGAATGAGGTGTGCGCCTCGCTCCGCGCGGGTGCGAGGGCGTCGGAAGACGCGGGTCGCACCCCTGGAACGAATGACCGCCCGCCGGCGCGCCGTACCTACGACGCACCCCTCGAACACTTCAGGGACGGCCTGTGCCCCTCAGCCACCATCGGCGGCTTCGGGCTCAGCTGAGGACTTCTGTACGCCCCCAGCCTCCTCGACCAGGCCGCGTGCCCACTGGACCGCGGCGGTCGCCCACCTCGACGCCGTCTCACGCCCGACGGCGTGCACCGTGTCATCGTCATAGCGCAGGCCAGCCGCGTAGGGCGTCAGTTGGTCTGCACCATCCATCTCTCCCGGTAGCGGTGCGCCCGCTTCCCTGCACAACTTGGTCAGACCACCGATGTCATGAATGAAGGGAAACTCGACGCCGCGGGCAGCAAGAACGGCCTTGAGCGCCTTCTCGACGGCCTGCTGGGCGTGAAAGCAGACGAGCACATCCGCCACTTCGTTGATCGGCAGCATCGCCCTGGCCCCGGCCGCGTCCGTGTCAGCTCGACGGAGGAGCTGCTCTGCGAGATCCTGCTTGCTGGCCATCAGGCCGCCAGCTCCCTGCCCTCGGCCAGCGCTGCGTGGATCAGGCTCCCACTCACATCCCGCCACTCCTTCACCCGGTACTCGCTCGCGACGATCACGTCCGCGGCCAGCACCAAATCACCGAGCGCCCTACGCAGCCGCACCGACTCCAAGGCGGGATTCTCGACCTCCGGCTCGATCACCAAGAAGTCCAGATCGCTGTCCGGCGTCAGCTCCCCACGCGCAGCCGAGCCGAACAGGATCACCCGCGAGCTCGGTGGCGCCGCCTCTGACAACCGACGGCCAGCCTCGGCTATCACCGCATCGTCAAGCACGCGCTCACGATACCCCGCGCCACGGCATCCGCCCAGGCTGCGATCGCATGACTGGCCCAAATCCTGGCCCGAGCAACCCCCAAAAACGCGAAACGCCCCGTTTTCACGGGGCGAAACGAAGTACCGCTACCGGGATTCGAACCCGGGTTTCCGCCATGAGAGGGCGGCGTCCTAGTCCCCTGGACGATAGCGGCAGGGAATCGTTGCGGACGAGGCTACCAAAGCCGCTCTGAGTCGGGGCTCGTCCGCGAAATCACACGCCGAATCACCGAGCGCAGGCACGCTCGGCGGTCGGCCGCGGTGCGATATCGTCGCCCCCTCGTCAACACGCGGATGTGGCGGAATTGGTAGACGCGCACGGTTCAGGTCCGTGTCTGGGCAACCAGGTGGAGGTTCGAGTCCTCTCATCCGCACCATTTGATTGATGTTGGAACCGGGACGGTTCGGTCGTCGTACCCGGCTCCGCATACAGCCCCAGCGCCATCTCAGGCGGCGCGAGCGATACGATCGCGGTGTGCCCGACCGCCTTTTCTTCACAGAGTCCGAAGAGGCGAACGCGCTCATCGCAATCGACCCGATGGCCTTGTTGATCGGCTTCGTGCTCGACCAGCAGGTGTCGGTTCAGAAGGCGTTCTCGGGCCCGCTGGCGTTGCGTGAGCGTGTCGGCTCGCTCGACGCCGACACGCTGGCCCGCTCAGACCTCGAGCCGGTCTTTCGCGCCAAGCCGGCGATCCATCGCTTTCCCGCGTCCATGGCCGGCCGGGTGCACGAGTTGGCCGTGTATGTCCGCGACCGCTACGACGGCGACGCTGCGCGCATCTGGACGGATGCGGCTGACGGGGAGGCGCTGCGCGCCAGGCTCGCGGCGCTTCCGGGCTTTGGCGAGATGAAGGTCAAGGCGCTCGGTTCGGTGCTCGCCAAGCGCTTTGGCGTGGGCGCCGCCGAGGACCTCGTGCCCTGGCATCCGACGCTCGGCGACGTGGACTCGACGCAGGCGCTCGTGGACTATCAGGCCGCCAAGCGTGCCCACAAGGCAGAATGGTCGGCCGCTCGAGCCGGCTCGTAGGGGAAACCGGAGACGGCCGCCGACCGATCAGCCGGCGGCCCTCCGCGTACCCCTATGCAGGTGTGCTCAGCTCAGCTCAGCTCAGCTCAGATCTAATCTCGGCGAGCCTGGCGACGCTGCACCACGACGATAGAAAAGCCCGCGCCGATCAACAGCAGCCCGATCCCGAGGCTCCAACGCAGATCGAAGCCGGTGAACGGAAGCGTGCTCGCTTTCGCTTCTTTGGCGGTGGGCGTCGTGCTGGCTTTAGCGGGCGCCACTCCTTTGCTCGTCGGGGTGGTCGTCGGTTTGCTCGATTCTTTCGACGGCGACGTGCCCGTGCTGGGCGTCGGCGGAGTCGGCGGTTTGGCTTTTTGTTCGTAGTTGGCCGTGGGTTCCGCCGCGATGGCGGCGCCCGGCAGCGCAAGCCCCAGGGCGAGCAACACCGGAAGGAGCGCGAGCCGGCGCGAGATGCCGGGCGATCCCTTTCCAATCGGCGCTGCGCCTACAGTTCGTGGCCTGCTCGAGGCCATGACGTCGGTCCGAGTCATGCCAACCTCCTGTTGATGGTGGTGTGAACGTTCGGGCCCTTCGCGAGGGCCTCCGTCGGTGCTCTTGGCGTCGTGTCTACGTTGCAACGCATCGTCCTTGGTTCGCCGTGTCTGAGCAGTGGCCTGCCTTTCGAGCTGAAGGTGTATCAGCTATCTCGGTCACGCCAGAGGCTCCTACCGCCTCTTCCGGGCCGGATGACCGCTCAAACGGAGCCCTCAGACGTTGACGCGTCCCTCCAGCGCCCCCGCGGCGAGCCTGCCCCGCAGCACCTTCTTGTCGAACTTGCCGACGCTCGTCTTGGGGATCTCAGGGACGAAGGCGAACTCGTCGGGCAGCCACCATTTGGCGACTCTGCCGCGGAGGTGCTCGAGGAGATCCTCGGCGGAGGTGCCGGAGCCGTCGCGCAGCACCACACAGCACAGCGGTCGCTCGGCCCAGCGCTCGTCGGGCTTGGCGATGACCGCCGCCTCGACCACGTCGGGATGGGACATGATCTCGTTCTCGAGCTCGACCGAGGAGATCCACTCGCCGCCGGACTTGATCACGTCCTTGGCCCGGTCGGTGATCTGCACGAAGCCCCTCTCGTCGACGACCGCGATGTCTCCCGTGCGCAGCCAGCCAGAGACAAATTTCTGCTCTTCGGAATCGTCGTCGAAGTAGCGCGAGGCCACCCATGGACCCCGCACGTGGATCTCACCGGTCGACTGCCCGTCTGTCGGGACCTCCTCGCCGTCGTCGTCGACGAGCCGCAGCTCCACCCACGGCAGCGGTCGTCCCTGCTTGGCCCGGTCCTCCCAGTAGGCGTCGTCGTGGGGATGGGTGGGTGGGATATCCTCCTCTGGGCGCGAATAGGTCGCCACGGGACTCGTCTCGGTCATCCCCCAGGCCTGGAAGATCCGCACGCCATGGCGCTCTTGGAAGTCCTTCATCAGCTGCCTCGGGACCGCGGAGCCCCCGCAGGCGGCGTTGGACAGCGAGGAGAGGTCCAACTCGGGATGCCCATCGGCGTAGCGCAGCAGGTCGGCGAAGATCGTCGGCACGCAACCCATCAGCGTCGGGCGCTCGCTGGCGATGAGCTTGGCCAGCGGCTCGGCCTGCAGGAAACGGTCGGGCAGGATCAGGTCGGCTCCGGCGAGTGCCGTGCCATAGGGCAGCCCCCACGCGTTTACGTGGAACATCGGCACGACCGCGAGCACCCTGTCGGCGCGGCCCAGCGCGGTGCCGTCCTTGATGAGCGTGGCGGTGGTGTGCAGGCTGATCGAGCGGTGCGAGTACAGCACGCCCTTGGGGTTGCCGGTGGTACCGCTGGTGTAACAGAGCGAGGCCGCCTGGCGCTCGTCGATCTCGGGGAACGCGAACTCGCCGGGACCCGCCTGCTCGAGCAGATCCTCATAGCGCAGCGCATTGGGCAGCCGGTCGAGAACCGACGGCTCGCCGTTCTCGCCGTCGCCCATGACGACATAGTGGGCGACGTGCTCGAAGCTCGGAACGAGCTTCTCGAGCAGCGCAACGAGGGAGGCGTCGAGGAAGATCGCCTTGTCCGCGGCGTGGTTGACGATGTAGGTGAGCTGCTCCTCGAACAGCCGGATGTTGAGCGTGTGCAGCACCGCCCCCATGCACGGGACGGCGAAGTACAGCTCGAAGTGGCGCTGGTTGTTCCAGGCGAAGGTCCCCACCCGCTCGCCCTGCTGGATGCCGAGGCCGGCGAGAGCGCGCGCGAGGCGGTCGATCCGCTCGGCCAGCTCAGGGTGGCTCGCGCGCTGCACGCGCCCGTCGGGCATGAGCGTCACGACCTCCGCGCCGGCGTTGCACGAGCGCAGCCTGCGGCGGATGTGATTGAGGCTCAGCGGGAAGTCGTCCTGCATCAGACCCTGCAGTCCCGGCGACCCGGGGGTCATCTCCATCTCATCCCCCTAGCTCCTTCTCGCGACAACGACTCGGTGAGCTCATCGTAGATGCCTCGGGTGCGCGTGGCGATGTCGTCCCAGTCGAAGCGCAGCACATGCTCTGAGGCCTCGGTGACGAGCCGGTCGCGCAGTTGGCCGTCGGTCAGCAGCCTCTCGATCATCACGCCGAGGTGCTCAGCGTCTCCCCCGTTGAAGCGCAATCCTACCCTCTCCCCCACCGGCACGACCTCGCGCAGCCCCCCCGTGTCGGCGACGATGCACGGGCAGCCCGACGCCATCGCCTCCAGCGCAACGAGCCCGAAGGGCTCATAGATCGACGGGACGACACATAGATCTGCGATGCGGTAGAGCGAGTGCAGCACGTCATCGCCGATCCATCCGAGGAACGTCCCGTGTGCGGAGAGCCCAAGCCGCTCGGCCTGGGCCCGCAACTCCTCCTCGTGCGTGCCGCTGCCGGCGACCAGGAAGCGAACCTGCCCGACGCGCTCGATCACGCCGGGAAGCGCGTCCAGGGCAAGCTGAAAACCCTTCTCGTACACCAGCCGTCCCACCAGCAGAACGAGCTTCTCCTCCGGTGCCGCGAACTCCCGCCGCAGCGCCTGCAGGTCGCCCGAGGGTCGCAGTTCGCTGGGGTCGACGCCGTTGGGTATGACCGCCACCTGCCGCTCGTCGATGTCGAAGATGTCCGCGACATGCCCGCGCATGTAGTAGGAGCAGACGATCACCGCGTCGGCGCTGCGGGCCATCGTTCGCTCGACCGAGTGGATGTGCGACTGGGGAGGATCTGCGACCCATCCCTGGTGGCGTCCGTGCTCGGTGGCGTGGATCGTGGTGACGTAGGGGACCTCGAGCCGCCCTGCCAGCGCCGTGGAGACCTGGGCGACGAGCCAGTCGTGGCCGTGGACGAGGTCGTAGCAGTGGGTTTGCCCCAAGGCCTCGCCCGCCGCGAGCATGTCCTCGTTCATCCGCTGCACCCAAGCGACGAAGCGGTCGAGGTCGCGTGGCCAGCCCGGCTCGCGCACGCGGTATACGTTCACGCCGCCGACCTCCTCGGCACCAGTCTGCTCGCAATCCGATCCGAGCCCGACGCCGCGGGTGAGCACGTCCACGGCCACCCCTTGGCGGACGAGCGCCTCGGCGAGCTTGCGCACGTGCCTGGCCAATCCCCCCTCGATCACGGGTGGGTACTCCCAGGAGAGGATGAGCACGCGCTCGCTCATTGCAGGCACCCTATATCGCCGTGGCCGAACAACCCGGGGCGACGCGGCCGTGCCCCGGCGGCGCGGGCCGCCAACACCCCCGGCTCAGATCCCGATCAGCTCGAGCTGGTCGAGGCGCCTGGCCGCACGCGAGGCCCACGCGTCAGTCGGATCGAGACCGATGACGCCCTCGGCATCGAGCTCTCGCAACGCCCGCTCGAGCCCCGTGGCATCGACGTCGAGCTCCGTGACAAGCTCAGCACGGGACCACCGCGGCGCACGGTCCTCGCGCAGGAGCTGGAGGACGATCGCCCGTTGGAGCCCCGAGCCGTCGGCGGCCCGCGGCCCCCTCGATTGTGCGTGCATGGGAGCCAATCCTTCGCGTTTGGGCGCCGGTCGCCGACAGGCGCTCCGGGCCACCGGGTTTCCAGAGGATGGGAGAGTACACACAGCCTGCAACGACCTCGCCGTCGCCGCGCCGGTAGGACGGGGACGATGCAATCATGAGCAAATGCCCGCGCGGGAACCGCTGTTCTTCTTCGGCGCGATGTCGCCCTACTCGTGGCTGGCGGCCGAGCGGATCGAGCGGCTGCTGCCCCAGGCACGTTGGCGCGGTGTGCTCGCGGGGGGCCTGTTCAAGGCCAACGGCCGCGTATCGTGGGGTCTGACCGAGCGCCGCATGGAGGGGATGGCCGCCTGTGAGGAGCGTGCGAGCGCCCATGGGCTGGGGCCGATCCGTTGGCCGGAGCCGTGGCCTACGAGCGACCTGCTGGTGGCGCGGGCGATGGTCCACGCGGACACACGGGGCCTGCTGAAGCCGTTTGCGCTGAGCGCGATGCGTCTGTCGTTCCTCGACGGCGGCGACCTGGGCGAGCGCGAGTCCGTCCTGCAGGCCGGAGGACGAGCCGGGATCGACTCCTCCGAGCTCGAGGAGGCCCTCGATGATGCGGCGGTCAAGCAGGCTCTGCGAGAGGTGACCGACGAGGCGCTCGCCCTGGGGGTGTTCGGGGTGCCGACGGTGGCCGTCGGCACGGAGCTCTTCTGGGGGGATGACCGCCTCGAGGACGCCGCCGCGGCCTACACCGCGGTGCACCGGGCCTGAGAGCGCGCCCGCCGGCCCCTCGGCCGCTCAGTCGCTCGACCGCTCAGCCGTCCGGCGGCCTCAGGTCGATCTCCAGTTGGCGGGGAGAGGGTCGCAGCGGCTCGCTGGTCTGTCGGGGCCTTCCCCGCTTGGCCCAGTGGCCAATCACCTCGCGGCTGCGACAGGTGTAGTGGTTGACCCGCCGGTCAATCGGCTGGAGCGACAGACCGCCGGGCGCCGGCCCGGTGACGACCGCGTGGAAGCGGCGCCCCTTGTGGTCGACCTCGACGATGTCGCCGGTTTGGATGCCCTCGAGTCGCACTCCAGCAGGATTGCAATCGCGACGCGGCTTCGCCCGGCCATGCGCCCTACGGATGGGGTCGTGGCGCGCGGGCGGCCGGCGAGGCATAGGCTTGCTGGAAGTGCGCTGGCTCATTGATGGGATGAACGTGATCGGCACGCGGCCGGACGCATGGTGGAGAGACCGGCACGGGGCAATGATCAAGCTGGTGGACATGCTCGAGCAGTGGGCGGCAACGAGCGGCGAGGAGGTCACGGTCGTCTTCGAGCAGCCGCCGTCGCCTCCGATCCGCTCGACGGTCATCGAGGTTGCGCACGCCCCCCGGCCACGGCGGGACTCGGCGGACGATGAGATCGTTCGTCTCCTTTCGGCGGACCCGGAGCCCGGGGAGGTCCGCGTGGTGACATCGGATCTGTGGCTGGCCGACAGGGTTCACGCTGCGGGTGCCACGGTCGAGCCTTCGGCGCCGTTCAGAGCGTTGATCGAAGATCGGTGATGGTGCCGGTCACGCGCTATGCGAGCAGCGGCGAGGCGAGCATCGCCTACCAGGTGGCCGGCGAGGGCGCGCTGGACATCCTGTTCCTGCCGGGCTGGATCTCCCAGATCGAGCAGCTGTGGGAGGCACCGGTCCTTCGCCGCTTCCTCGAGCGCCTGACCGGCTTCGGCCGCCTGATCCTGTTCGACAGTCGCGGGACCGGGCTGTCCGAGCGCGTGCTCGAGTCCTACTCGCTGGAGCAGGAGGCACGGGACGCGATCGCGGTGCTGGACGCGGCGGAAAGCGAACGGACCGCGCTGTTCACCTATGCGATGGGTGGTCTGGTGGGCGCGATGCTCGCAGCCGAGCATCCCCGGCGGGTGGGCGCGCTGATCATGTACGCATCGCTGGCCCGCACCTCGTGGGCGCCGGACTACGACTGGGCGATGACCAGCGAGCAACGCGAGGAGCTGACGGCGCGCAACAACGGGACGTGGGGGGAGATCGACAACACCCTGCTTTCGCGCCTGGCGCCTTCGATGATTGGAGACCCGGCGCTGAGCGCATGGTTCGCCCGCACCCAGCGCCTGGCGGCGAGCCCACGGGAGGCGCGGACGATCGCCAAGGCGACCGCGGATCTCGATGCCCGCGAGCTGCTCCCGCGAATCGGGGTGCCCACGCTGGTCATGCACCGCCCGAAGGAGCACGTGTGGGACGTGCGCCACTCGCTGTATCTCGCCGCCCACATCCCCGGGGCTCGCTATGTGGAGCTCGAGGGGGTCGATTCGTTTCCGTTCCTGGGCGACAGCGATGCGGTGGTGGAGGAGATCGAGGAGTTCCTGACGGGCGGGCGCAGCGGCGGCGAGCGTGCACGGGCGCTGCTGACGGTGATGTTCACGGACATCGTCGAGGCGACCGCGCACGCGGCCAGGATCGGCGACGGGCGCTGGCGGGACCTGCTCGCCGACCACGGACAGGACGTGCGCAAGGAGCTCGCCCGCTTCGGCGGCCGGGAGGTGAAGACGGTGGGCGACGGGTTCCTGGCGACGTTCGAAGGTCCGCCCTCGGGGGCACTGCGCTGCGCGCTTGCGATCACGCGGGCCGCCCGAGACCTGGGTGTAGAGGTCCGTGTGGGCGTGCACACGGGCGAGTGCGAGCTGATCGGCGAAGACGTGGGCGGCATGGCTGTCCACATCGCCTCGCGCGTCAACGGGCTGGCCGGCCCCGGCGAGGTGCTGGTATCGGGCACCGTGTTCGGGACGGTGGTGGGCGGCCCGTTCACGTTCGTGGATCGGGGGTTTCACGAGCTCAAGGGGGTGCCCGGGCGCTGGCCGCTGTTCGCGCTCGGCGATTGACCAACGGCCAGATCGGCTCGAGGAGGTCAAGTGCCGCGAGAGGCTTGCCGATGCCCGATCAATGGAACTCGACCATATGCGTGAACGCATGCTCCTCGGGGCTGGGCTCGTGGCTCTGGCGAGCGCGCTTATGGCGAGCTGGATCGAGCTCCGGCTGGGAGGCACGCGGGCGACGCTGTGGGTGGACGACCTGGGCACTCCGTCGGCAGCCGCCCTCGCTTGCATCGCGTGCGTGCGGGCCCGTGCAAGGCACAGCGGGCGCATGCGCCTGTTCTGGTCTCTGCTCGGCTGCGCGACGGGATGTTGGACGATCGCAGAGCTGATCTGGGGCGTGTACGCCCTGATCCTGGTCGAGCCCGTGCCGTCGCCCTCATGGGCCGACGTGGGCTACCTCATGGCGATCCCGCTGACGGTCGCGGCGCTGGTCGCTCACCCGGGGACGAGCGGCAGCGGCGCACGCAAGGCCAGGTCGGTGCTCGATGGCATGGTGCTTGCAACCGCCCTGCTGTTCCTGAGCTGGACGCTTGTCCTCGGCCCGCTGTGGCGCAGCACCAATCTCAGCACGCTGGCGGGGATCGTCACTCTGGCGTATCCGTTCGGGGACATCGTGATCGTGTTCTTCACCATCCTTGCCATCCGGGGAATGGTCGGCGGGGACCGTCTGTCGCTGTGGTGCCTGCTGGTCGCCCTGCTGGCTCTGGCGCTCTCAGACAGCACGTACACATATCTGGCCGAGCTGGCCGACTACAGCAGCGCGACCGCGAACCCGATCGACGCCGGCTGGATCGCGGCCTACCTCGGGATCGCCTGCGCGGCGTTCGGCTCGAGCTCCCAGGGTGTCCGTGCTGCGAGCGTGCGGCCGTCCAGGCCGTCGCTGGCCTCGCTGGTGGCCCCCCTGCTGCCGGTGCTGCTCGCCCTGGGGGTGGCCGCGGTGCAGATCAGGCTCGGTCACCACCTCGACCGCACATCCTGGCTGATCGCGGTCGGGCTGATCGCGCTTGTGCTCGCGCGCCAGGGCCTACTGATGGTCGAGCTCATCAGGCCGGGCCTCGGGGGGAGGGCGGGCCTCGGCCAGCGGCTCACCGATACGGCGCTCGGGGGCACGGCGGTCGAGGCCGGCCCGCGCCCGGGCCGGCCGGCATGAGCCCGTCGGCCTCCCCCATCGATCGCAAGACGGACGGGTCGCCCAACGTCCGCTGGATTCGCCCCGAGAGCATGGCCTACAACCCGACGTCGCTCTCAAGCACGGGCGGGCGTTCAGACCAAACGGCGGCGATGATCGTTATGGTGCTCACCCTTGCGTGCACCGCGCTGGCGGTCTTCGACCTGTACCTGCTGGCCGCGGGCGTCTCGTGACCGCAGAGGCAAGCGAAACTTTGGTCCATCAAGGCTCAACGCGCGAGACAGTCCTTACCCGGTCGATAGCTCGATCGAACGACAAGATCATCCCCACGCCCGTCGCCTCGGCGCTGGCGACTAGATACGCCTCTGCGAAGTCGAGCCGCTCGACCTCGTAGACCTCGAGCGCGCGCAACAGCAGTCGAGCATCGACCGCTGCGACGGCGGGCAGCGCCAGGGCCGCCCGCATCAGCTCGGCGACTCGCGCTCGCTCCACTTCGTAAAACGACTCCAGGACGTACACGCACTCAGCCAGCACCAAGTCCGAGAGAAGCCACCGGCCGCCACCCGCCAGTGCGGCGGTGGCTCGCGCAGCCATCGCTGGTGGATCGCCCGTGAGATGCCTGACCAGACCGTTCGTATCAAGGAAGGCGCTCAGCGCCGCTTCTCCGCGCGCGCATGTCGAGTGTGACGCAAGACCTCATCCCACGGCGTGCCTCGCTTCCCCGCCGGAACCGCCACAGACCCTGCCATCTCGATGAGGTCCGGCGTCTTCGCGACGATCGCCCGCTTGCGCTCAACGCGGAACACAACCTCATCGCCCTCCTGCAACTCCAACGCCTCTCGAACCGCCTTCGGAATCGTTACCTGCCCCTTCGACGTCAGACGAGCCGAAGCATCCACAATAGCTCCTTACCTATAGACTAATGTAAGGATACCATCGGTTGCGGGCGTCTCGCCTCCCGTTCGCCAACCCTTCGCAGACAACTGTCGTATCGGGGCGGCGGGATTTGAACCCACGACCCCCTGCTCCCAAAGCAGGTGCGCTACCAGGCTGCGCCACGCCCCGAAGCACTAAGGGTAGAGGCAGCGGCGACATTCGGCGCTGGAACACGACCGAACGCGTTTCGCTGCTAGCCTCCGCCACCGCCATGGCCGACGTCCAACCTCTGCGCGCCCTCCACTACGACCCGACGGTGGTGGGCCCGCTGGAAGACGTGGTTGCGCCCCCGTATGACGTGATCGACGCGGATCAGCGGGCGAAGCTGATGGATCTCTCGCCGTTCAACGTGGTGGCGATCGACCTGCCCCAGGCCGACCCGGCGGGCGGGCGGGATCCATATGAGGCCGCGGGCGAGCTGTTCGCGAGCTGGCAGCTCCAGGGGGTGATTGTCCGTGATGAGGAGCCGGCGCTGTGGGCCCACACGCAGGACTACAGGGGTCCGGATGGAGTGCAGCGCACCCGGCGCGGGGTCTTCTGTCGCGTGCGGATCGAGGAGTACGGTCCCGGGCGGGTGCGCCCGCACGAGCGCACCCATCCAGGCCCCAAGGAAGACCGGCTGCGCCTGACGAGGGCGACCCGGGCAAACGTCTCGCCGATCTTCTCGCTGTACTCGGACCCCACGCAGGCGGCCTGGCAGGCGCTCGCGCCGGCGACCGAGCAACCGCCGTGGGCTGAGATCACCGACGCCGATGGCACGGTGCACCGCCTGTGGCGCGTGTCCGACCCGAACGCGATCGCCGCCGTTCAGGGCGCCACCGGCGGCGCGGAGCTCCTGATCGCCGACGGCCATCACCGCTACGAGACGATGCAGGCCTACGCCGAGGAGGTCGACGGGGAGGGGGATCACCGCTACATCCTGATGTGCCTGGTGGCGCTCGAGGACCCGGGGCTGACGGTGTTCGCTACCCACCGCCTGGTGGGCGGGTTGAGCGAGGAGCGCCGCGAGGCGCTCGCCCAGGCGATCGAGCGCGACTTCGAGACGGTCGAGGTGCCGGTCGAGGAGATCGCGCCGCCCCCCGGCGATGGACCGCTGCAGCTCGGGTACATCGACGGGCGGGACGGGCGGGCGCTGCGGTTGACGCTCAAGGACCAGGGAATCGCCGACGCGGCCCTGGCCGGACACAGCGAGCCCTACCGGCGCCTCGACACGGGCGTGTTGGAGACGCTGCTGCTGAAGAACGCGCTCGGGCTGAGCGACGATGACATCTCGCACTTCAACGGCCTGTTCTACGCCCGCGACACGGCCGAGGCGCTCGCGATGGTCGGTTCGGGCGATTACGACGCCGCGTTCCTGGTGCGCCCGACGCCCGTCAGCCAGGTCCGGGAGCTGGCGGCGGCGGGCGAGAACATGCCGCCCAAGTCGACCTATTTCTACCCGAAGCTGCTCACCGGCCTGCTGTTCAACGAGCTTTGACGGCCCGAGCGGCAGGTATGATCAGTTGCGAGGGAAGCCGGATCGATTGAAGGGATCGATATGAACGAGACGCAAGGGCTTACAAGGATGAAAGCCGCCGCGCGACGTGATGGCGGGTCGTTGAAGCACACGGTGCAGGTCCGCGACCACCAGGTGACGGTGGACGAGCCGCTGGAGTCGGGAGGCGAGGACACGGGTCCGGATCCACGCGAGCTGCTCGCGGTGAGCCTGGCGTCGTGTACGGCGATCACGATGGAGATGTACGCCTCGCGCAAGGGCTGGGACATCGGCCACGTGGAGGTCGACGTCGAGTACACCCCGGCCGAGCGCGGCTGCCCGACCAAGTTCCAGCTCGTGATGCGGCTGCCCGACGATCTGCCCGAGGAGCAGGTGCAGCGGCTGCGGGTGATCGCCGCCAAGTGCCCGGTCCATCGCGTGCTCGACGGCGAGGTCATGTTCCAGGAGCGCATTGAGCGCGTTCACATGGCCGCCTGAGCCCTCCGCTGCGGACACGTTCGATCGGCCGGCTGCGGTCGATCGGATCCCGGCGGCCGTGCTCGTGCCGCTGTTCGTGGCCGCCGAGAGCGCCGAGCCCCACGTCGTCCTCACCAGGCGGCGCGCCGACCTGCGCCGTCACGCTGGTGAGATCTCATTTCCGGGAGGGCGCAGGGACGCCGAGGACGCGAGCCTGCTGGAGACCGCGCTGCGCGAGGCCGAAGAGGAGATCGGGCTCCCGCGCGAGCAGGTGAGCCCGATCGGGGAGCTGCCCCCCACCTCGACGTTCGCCACCAAATATGTCATCCACCCGTTCGTGGGCACGATCCCCGGGGGGCTTGCCTGGCGGCTGTCGGCGAGGGAGGTCGACGCGGTGCTCGAGCTTTCGCTGTGCGCCCTGCGCAAGGGCCGCACACGCACACGCATGGAACGCCGCGGGATCTCCTTCGAGACCGACGCCTACGTCGTGGGCGAGCACCTGATCTGGGGCGCGACAGCGCGGATCCTGGAGCATCTGTTGGAGCGGGCGGAGGAGCTGTTGCTCCCCTGCCCTGCCGACGATTGATTTTGCAGGTACGGCCCCCTGCGCCTCAGCTTGGCTGGGGGACGATCCGGATGTACGGGCGGGGCTCCTCCCAGCCGTCGGGGTAGATCTCTTTGGCCTGGTCGTTGGAGACCGAGCCGGCGATGATGACCTTCTCGCCCTGGTGCCAGTTGACCGGCGTGGCGACCTTGTGCTTGGCGGTGAGCTGGAGCGAGTCGATGACCCGCAGGACCTCGTCGAAGTTGCGCCCGGTGGTCATCGGGTAGACGAGGATCAGCTTGACCTTCTTGTCGGGCCCGATCACGAACACGTTGCGAACGGTCTGGTTGTCTGCGGGCGTGCGCTCGGAGGAGTCGCCGGAGGTGCTGGCGGGCAGCATCCCGTAGAGCTTTGAGACGTTGAAGTCGCTGTCGCTGATGATCGGGTAGTTGGGGGCCGTGCCCTGGGTCTCCTCGATGTCCTTGGCCCACTGCTCGTGGTTGTCGAGGGCGTCGACGGACAGGCCGATGATCTTCACGTTGCGAGCGTCGAAGTCGGGCTTGGCGTTTGCCATGTGCCCCAGCTCGGTCGTGCACACGGGGGTGAAGTCCTTGGGGTGGGAGAACAGCACGGCCCACGAATCGCCGATCCAGTCATGGAATTTGATGCGGCCCTCGGTGGTGTCGGCCTCGAAGTCGGGGACTTCCTCGCCAAGTTGCAACGTCATTTGTGGTGACCACCCTTCATTGATGAATCTTGATCGGCTTTACGGAGATTACGATCAGAATAGCGTCCCGAGCGGGTTCCTCAAGGGGGATGCGGCGGACGGTCGTTCAGGCCCCCCGGTCGTGGCGAGGCTCACGCGGGACCGCCGAGCAGCGAGTCGACCGCGGCGCGGGCTTCGGCAAGCCAGACCTCGAGCTCGCGCGGGTCGGCGGTGAGGAACGCGGCGGGGATGGCGTTGCGCTCGGTGAGGGCCCTGACCGTCCGCTCGCCCTCGGCGGGCAGCCCGTCCGGCGTGCGACCGGCGGGGGCCTCGTAGAGGAAGCCGCGCACGGTAGTGTCGATCGCCTGGGTGAGGAAGAACGCGAGCCGGCGGGTGTGCAATTCGCGCAGCTCCTGCTCGGGAGCGGTGGCGGTGCCCAGCAGCCAGCACAGGATCGTGACGCCGTCCAATCCCGCCCGCAGCGTGGCCAGGCGGTCGGGCGTGCCGATCCAGCACTCGGCTCCGCTTGCCTGAATCGCGGCGCGGCCGGTCTCGGTGCGGGTGGTGATGCGCACGGCGTGCCCCTCTGCGACCATCGCCGCCGACAGACGCCTGCCCCGGCAGCCACCACCGACGATCAGGATCCGCGCCACGGCGCGCCATGTTATGGGCCGAGCCTATGATCCTCCCCGTGGATGAGCCGAAGACACCGATCCAGGACGTGGCGAGCATGGAGAAGATCGTGGCGCTGTGCAAGCGGCGCGGCTTCGTGTTCCCCTCCTCGGAGATCTACGGCGGGGTCGGCTCGACGTACGACTACGGCCACTACGGGGTGCTGCTGAAGGGCAACGTCAAGGCGGAGTGGTGGCGGGCGATGCTGCAGGAGCGCGAGGACATCGTGGCGATCGACTCGGCGATCCTCCAGCACCCCCGCGTGTGGGAGGCCTCGGGCCATCTGGCTGGCTTCACCGACCCGCTCGTCGACTGCAAGACGTGCGGACAGCGCTTCCGCGCAGACCACCTCCCAGACCTCGCGTGCGGGCGCAAACCGTCGAAGCACCCGGGCGAGACCGACGAGTGCGACCTGACGGACGCCCGCGACTTCAACCTGATGTTCGAGACGACGATCGGCCCGGTGAAGGAGTCGGGGGCGACGGCGTACCTGCGCCCGGAGACCGCCCAGGGCATCTTCATCAACTTCAAGAACGTGCTGCAGTTCTCGCGCAAGAAACCGCCGTTCGGGATCGCCCAGATCGGCAAGTCCTTCCGCAACGAGATCACACCGGGGAACTTCATCTTCCGCACGCGCGAGTTCGAGCAGATGGAGATGGAGTTCTTCGTACCCCCGGCCGAGGCCAGCCAATGGTTCGACCACTGGCTGGGGGAGCGTGAGCGCTGGTACACCGATCTGGGCATCCGTCCCGACCACCTGCGCCTGCGCGCCCACGACCCGGACGAGCTGAGCCACTACTCCTCGGGCACCAGCGACGTGGAGTACCTCTTCCCCATCGGCTGGTCGGAGCTCGAGGGGATCGCCAACCGGGGCGACTTCGACCTGACCCAGCACGCGAAGTTCTCGGGCGAGAAGCTCGAGTACTTCGACCAGTCCAGCGGCGAGCGCTACGTGCCCCACGTGATCGAGCCGGCGGCGGGGGCAGACCGGGCGACGCTGGCGTTCCTGGTGGACGCCTACGACGAGGAACTCGTCGAACGGGAGGGTACGGGCGCGGGCGAGACACGCACGGTCCTGCGCCTTCACCCGCGTCTGTCGCCGGTGAAGGCGGCGGTGCTGCCGCTGGTGGGCAAGGACGGCCAGCCGGAGCTCGCCAGAGAGGTCCACCGGGCGTTGCGCGGACGGGTGCAGGCGGAGTACGACGAGGGCGGGGCGATCGGCCGGCGGTACCGCCGCCAGGACGAGATCGGGACCCCCCTGTGTCTTACGATTGACCACCAGAGCATCGAGGACCGGACGCTGACGTTGCGCGACCGCGACTCGCTGGCCCAGGAGCGGCTGCCGATCGAGGGGATCGCGGAGGAGGTCGAGCGGCGCGTACATGGGCCGTGGAGATCGCCGAAGCTGACTACCGAATAGGAGAGAGATGGACTTCGACCTGACCGACGAGCAGCGCCTGATCAAGGACACGGCACGCGAGTTCGCGGACAAGGAGATCGTGGTGCAGTCGCGGGAAAACGCGCGGAACCACCACTTCGACATGGAGATGGTGAAAAAGGTCGCCCACCAGGGCTACCTCGGGGCGGTCGTGCCGGAGGAGTACGGGGGCGCGGGCCTGGACTACCTCTCCTACGGCCTGGTCGTGGAGGAGATCGGCCGGGCGGACTCTTCGATCCGGACGGTGATCTCGGTGCAGACCTCGCTGGTGTGCTCGGGCATCGTGAAGTTCGGCACCGAGGAGCAGAAGCGCTCCTACCTGCCGAAGCTGTGCTCGGGGGAGTGGCTGGGGTGCTTCGGGTTGACCGAGCCGGACACGGGCTCGGACGCGGCCAACCAGAAGACGCGTGCGCGCAAGACGGACTCCGGGTGGGTGATAAACGGCTCGAAGATGTGGATCTCGATGGGCAACTACGCGAAGGTGGCGGTGATCTTCGCGCAGACCGACCCGGCGCTCGGGCACAAGGGAATCGCGTGTTTCTTGGTGGACACCGACCAGCCGGGTTACACGGCGCAGGCGATCGAGCACAAGATGGGCCTGCACGCCTCGGACACGGCGTCGATCTCGCTGGAAGACGTGGAGGCGACAGACGATCAGATGCTCGGCCAGGTGGGCGACGGCTTCAAAATCGCGATGTCGAACCTCGAGTCGGGGCGCTACTCGGTGGCGTGCGGCGCGGTGGGCATCTGCCAAGGATGCGTGGATGAGTCGGTGAAATACGCGAAGGAGCGCGAACAGTTCGGGCGGCCGATCGCGAGCTTCCAGCTGGTGCAGGCGATGATCGCGGACATGGTGCTCAAAACGGACGCCTCGCGGATGCTGGCGTGGCGTGCGGGCTTTCTCAAGGACAGGGGGCGACCAAACTCGCTTGAGACCTCGATCGCGAAGCTCCACGCGACGGAGGCGTCGCTGGAATGCGCGAACATCGCGATCCAGATCCACGGGGGCGCCGGGTACGTTGACGACCATCCGGTCGAGCGCTATTTCCGCGACGCGCGCGTGACGACCCTGTACGAGGGCACCTCGCAGATCCAGCAGATGATCATCGGCCGCGCGATGACGGGCATCAACGCGCTCGTCCCCGCCTGAGCGCCGGGCGAGGACGATCGATGTCCGTACACGAGAGTGGGAGGACGATTGATGAGGCCGGCACGGCCGGCCCGGGTGGCGGCGCGGCGCGTGTGATCGGGGTGCTCGGTGCGGGCACGATGGGCGCGGGCATAGCCCATCTGGCAGCGCGCTCGGGAGCACAGACGCTGCTGCACGACCCCGTCCCGGAGGCCCTCGAGCGCGGCCTCGAGCGGGCGAGGGACGGCCTGGGCAGGGAAGCGGCAAAGGGTCGCCTCTCCCAGGCACAGGCGCAGGCGGCCACCGAGCGCCTGCAGGCGGTGGACGACCTGAGCGCCCTGAGGCCGTGCGATCTGGTGATCGAGGCGGCACCCGAGCGCCTGGAGCTCAAGCACGAGCTGTACAGGCGTCTGACAGAGATCGTGAGCGATGAGTGCGTACTCGCGAGCAACACGTCCTCGCTGCTGGTGACCGCGATCGCGGCGGCTGTGAGCACGCCCCAGCGGGTCGTGGGGATGCACTTCTTCAACCCCGCGCCGGTGATGCGCCTGCTGGAGGTGGTCGCGGGCGAGCGCTCCTGCGAGCAGGCGCTGGCGCTGGCGCAGGCGACGGGCGAGGCGATGGGCAAGACGGTGATCCGGGCGAGCGACGTGGCGGGGTTCATCGTCAATCGCTGCAACCGGCCGTTCGGGCTAGAGGCACTGCGCCTGCTGCAGGAGCGGATCGCGGACATCGAGACGATCGACCGGATCTGCCGGATGGAGGGCGGCTTTCCCATGGGCCCGTTCGAGCTGATGGACCTCGTGGGCGTGGACGTGGGCTTTGAGATCGCCAAGAGCTTCTACGAGCAGAGCTTCGGCGAGCCGCGCTGGCGCCCGTCGCCGATATCGGCGCGGTACGTGGCGGCGGGGATGCACGGGCGCAAGAGCGGCCGCGGCTACTACGACTACAGCGGCGAGGACCGGGGGGCGCCGCAGCGAGGCGAGGACCCCGCTGCGCTCGACCCGCTCGCGCCGGGACACAACCCGCTTGGCGCGGCCGGCGAGGGCGTGGTGGTGATCGCGGGTACGGGGGTGCTCGCGGAGGAACTGCGCTCCGCGGCGGATCTGGCGGGCTATGAGGTGCGGTCGCCGCACGCGCCGACCGGTGGCGTGCTGCCGGCTCTGTGCGTCGACTGCGAACCCCCGCCGCCCCCGCGCGGGTCCGGTGCGGCGCAGACTCTCCTTCCCGATCGCCGCGGCGGCGCCCCGCCGGCGTACGGGGGCGGGGCACGGGTGCTGCTGTGCGCGCAGGGGTCGCTCGGAGCGCTCGACCCGGGCGGCAGCGCGGTCGGCTTCCACGCCCTGCCGCCGATGCGGGAGGCGACGCTGATCGAGCTGACGCGCGGCGAGAGCTCATCGCCGGTGGCGGCGGCGCGGGCCGAGCGCTTCTTCGCGGCGCTCGGCAAGCACGTGGCGTGGGTGGGGGACGCGCCGGGCCTGGTCCTCGGCCGGATCGTCTGCCAGGTGATCAACGAGGCGGCGTTCTCGCTCGGGGAAGGGGTGGGCGGCGCGCGCGACATCGACCTGGGGATGGTGCTCGGCCTCAGCCATCCGCGCGGGCCGTTCGAGTGGGCGGACACGATCGGGCTGGACCACGTGCTGGCGGTGCTGGAGTCACTGTGCGAGGAGTACCGCGAGGAGCGCTACCGGCCGGCTCCGGCGCTGCGGCGCCTGGTCCGGGCGGGCCGGCTGGGACGCTCGAGCGGGGAGGGGTTCTTCGCCTACGAGACGTGAGTCGAGCGTGAGCCGACCAACGGGTCGAACGGTGATCCGAAGGCCGCGCGGGCGGACGGCTACGGCGTCAGGTCAGCGACGGGCGCCCACTGCGCTTCGGCGGGGTCCCCGACGGGCATCCCGGCGGGCGTGGGCACGCCGGGGGTGTCGCGCAGGTACCACTCGGCGTCCAGCGCCGCCTGGCAGCCGGAGGCGGCGGCGGTGATGGCCTGGCGGTAGGTGTGGTCGACGAGGTCGCCGGCGGCGAACACGCCGGGGCGGTTGGTGCGGGTGGACTTCCCCTCGGTGATCACGTAGCCGTTCTCATCGACGTCGATCTGGCCGGCGACGAGCTCCGACTGGGGCTCGTGGCCGACGGCGATGAAAGTGCCGGAGGCGGGCAGCTCCCGCTGCTCGCCGGTGTGGCTGTTGAGCAGCACGGCATGTCCGAGGGCGCCGTTCTCGCCGGCGACGAACTCGGCGACGGTGTACGGGGTGAGGAACTCGATGTTCTCCTGGGCGCGGGCTCGCTCGAGCATGATCTTGGAGGCTCGGAACTCGTCGCGACGGTGGACGACCGAGACCTTGGATGCGAACTTCGACAGGAAGATCGCCTCCTCCATGGCCGAGTCGCCGCCGCCGACGATGATCGTCGGAGCGCCCTTGAAGAACGCGGCGTCGCAGGTGGCGCAGTAGCTGACGCCGCGCCCGGCGAGCTCCTGCTCGCCGCTGATGCCCAGCTTCTTGTGCTCGGCGCCCATCGACAGCACGACGGTGCGCGCCCGGTGCTCGGTCTCGCCGACCCACACGCGATGCTCGGCGGGGTGGGCGGGATCTGATCCGCAGGCCAGCTCGACGCGATCGGCCTGCTCGGTGAGCAGCCGCGCCCCGAAGCGCTCGGCCTGGTCGCGGAACTTCTGCATCATCTCCGGTCCCATCACGCCGTCGGGGAAGCCGGGGTAGTTCTCGACGTCGGTCGTCTGCTGCAACAGCCCGCCCCAGGCGAAGCCCTCGATCACGAGCGGGCGCAGGTTGGCCCGGGCCGTGTACAGGGCGGCCGTGTAGCCGGCGGGGCCGCTGCCGATGACGATCACGTTCTCGACGTCACTCATCTGTTCTCCCGTCGCTCCATATGCGGTCTGTCCCAGACCGCTTTACTTTGTAAAGTATAGCACTGAGCCTTGGCTTGGACCGATCTCACGAGCTCTGCAGAGCACCGGTGGCTCCCGGCGATCCACGCCGCGGCCCGGTCGCGACTCCGCCCTGCTCGTCCTTCCAGCGAGCGACCGTGCGCCGCAACTGAAGATAGGCCAGACCGCCGGGGAAGGTGGGCAGCCAGAAGGAGATCGCGCGATAGGAGAGCACCGCCACGAGCGCGAGGTTGAAGTTGACGCCGAAGGCGGCGAACGCCCCGATCATGCCTCCCTCGACTCCTCCGAGCCCTCCGGGCAGCGGCAGCAGGTTGCCGAGCGTGCCGACGAAGTAGGCCATCCAGATGACCGTGAACGGCGGCGGTGAGCCGAACGCGTGGAACATCGCCCACAGCACGCAGATGTCAAAGCCCCACCAGGCGATCGCGCCGAGCAGCCTGGGATCGCGGGCGCGGATCAGCTCGATCGCGGTGCGCACGCCGCTGGCGGCGAGGGCCGGCACGGTCGCCGCACGCGCGACCCAGTGGGCCAGGCGGCCCGAGCCCGAGGCCCAGCGCCCCAGGCGCCGCTCGATGTCTTCGGGGAGCAGCGCCATGGCGCCGGCGATGGCGAACAGGACCGCGGCGACGATCGCGGGGACGATCGTGATCGCGAACGAGCCACCCCCGGGAAACAGCCCGGAGCCGAGGCCGAGGCCGTCGATCAGCATCGAGCCGGCGTAGATCACGTACAGCAGCACGAAGAAGGCGACCATGCGGCAGCCGACCAGCCGCGGCTCCATGCCCGAGCGACGCAGCGCCCAGGCGGTCAGCGCCACGCCGCCCGCGCCGGCGGCGGCGAACAGGCGCGTGGCGGCCACGCCGGCCATCGTGATCTGGTAGCTCTCGCGCCAACCGATGCGCTGTTGGCCTCGGACGAGCACGGAGCGGAAGAGCACCAGGTAGCCGGCGAACGAGAGCGCCTCGAGCACGATGCCGATCGCGATCCACCAGCGATCCCCGCCCTCGATGTGGTGCAGGGTGGCGCCGACCCCGGTGAGGTTCGGCAGCACGAAGTACAGGAAGCCGATGCCGAGCGCGACGAACAGGGCGAAGGCGATGATCTGGCGGCGCGTGAGCAGCACACGCGGCATCTCCTCCTCGCTCGCGCCCAGCCTCCCGCCCGGCCCGGCCAGGTGGTGCTCGATTTCCGACCGGGCTGCCTGTTGCGTATCCCCCCTCGCCATCTTTCCCGCTCACCTCCCCTTTCTAGAGCGCTCCGTGGGCCACGGCCTCCAGCGCGGCCACCACGCGCCCGACGCGAGCGAGCACCGGCCCCGCCCGCGGCTCCAGCCGCCGCACCGCGATCGTGAGCGCCGCTCCCCCGAGCAGGTCGGCGGCGTAGTGCTCGCCGAGGTAGACCAGGGCGAAGCCGAGTGTTGCCGCGTAGGCGAAACCGAGCGCACCGGCGAGCGGCCCCACCTCGGCGAGCAGGAGCGCGGCCATCACGGATGTGGCGAAGTGCAATGAGGGCATCGCTGCCAGGGGGTTGCCTCCGAACACACTGTAGAGCGAGCCCCAGCCGTCTCCCCAGAAGTGCTCGCCGTACTCGACCATCATCCGGCGCACGTGCTGCACCCCGCGACCCTCACGACCCTCCAGCGAGCCCGCGTACCACGGGGGCGCGGTCGGCGCGATCCAGTAACAGCTCGCGCCCAGGTCGAACGTGGCGTAGGTCATGACGGCCGCGCGTGTGAAGCGCTCCGGGTGGCGCACGAGGATGTACACGAGCGAGCCGTGGGGGACCATGAACCATGCCCAGTGGGTCCACACGAACACGCGGTCGAGCGCCCGCCAGATCGGCGCTCCGGTTGAGCGGTCGACTCGTGCGAGCGCCCGCTGCAGGCGCACGGTCGGCAACTCGCCGAGACCGAGCACACGGTCGACGTCGATCGGGTAGTCGATGTGCACCCTCGCGCTCTGCGCCACCTCGTCGTCGTGAGGGGTCTTGTAGAGGGCGAGGTAGGCCCACATCTGCAGCGTGCAGGTGGCGATGTCGCGGGCGCGCGAACGCGGCACCGCGACGCACAGGGCAAGCGGCGCGGCAAAGGCGACCGTCTGGGTTGCCAGCGGTGGCGCGCTGACCCGCTTGCGCACCAGCGGAGCGGCGACGCCGGCGGCGACCAATCCCCAGGCGGTTGCTCTGATCGCCCTCGACAGCCGCACTGCACGGGGAGTATATGAGTCGCCCGGAGCGGCCGATCGACCGCGCCGGCCTCCTATTCGCGCGAGAGCGCTCCGGCCGCGCGGGAGGCGGCATGCACGAGCGCGCCGATCACCGAGCTGCTCTCGTCGGCCTCGGGGTGCCACTGCACCCCGAGCACGAAGCGACGATCGGATGGCCGGGAGGGGGGGCTCCCATCCATCTCGATCGCCTCGGGCAGCTGGTCGAGGGTCGAGACTCCGCTGACGATCAGTCCCGCCCCCACCCGATCGATGCCCTGGTGGTGGTGGGACTTGGTCGCGTGGGCGAGCTCCCCGGCGGCGCTCGCGGCCAGCGAGCCCTCGCTCAGGAGCACGTCGTGATCGGCGCCGTCGAAGGAGCCGACGACGCGCCTGTGCTGCTCGTGGCCGAGGCGCTCGGGCAGGTGCTGGAGCAGCGTGCCTCCGCAGGCGACGTTGATCAGCTGCATCCCGCGGCAGATGCCCAGCACGGGCAGGTCGCGCTCGATGGCCGCCCGCACGAGGGCGATCTCGAAGGCGTCGCGCTCGGGCACCGGGTCGACGGTCTGGGGATGGGTCGCCTGACCGTAGGCGGCGGGGTCGATGTCGGCGCCGCCGGCGAGCACGAGGCCGTGGAGAAGATCCAGGGCTTCGGCGGGGTCGTCGATGAGACGCTCGTCCGGTGCGAGCATCAGCACCAGACCGCCGGCGCGTTGCACGGCCTGCACGTAGCTGAGCGGCAGGAGCGCGGCGGGCTGATCCCAGACGCTCCATCTGGCGCGCTCGAGGGCGGTGCAGATGCCGATGACGGGCCGTCTCATCGCCTACACCATAGGATCAGCGCGAGCTTGAGCGACGCCCGGTGGCGCCCGGACGCCACTACGCCCCCGGCAGGACGAGAGGAGAACGATGAGCGAGTCCCACACCCAGCTTGAGACGGTCAACGTGCGCGTGCAGGAGGGCACGGCGACGATCGAGCTGAACCGGCCCGAGGCGCTGAACGCCTGGAATGCTCAGCTCGGCGCGGATCTGCTGGCGGCGCTGGACGACGCCACCGAGGACGACGGGGTGCGCGCGGTGGTGATCACCGGCGCCGGGCGGGGGTTCTCCTCGGGGGCCGATCTGCGGGACCTCAGCGGCGGCGAGACCACGCCCGACGGGCGGCCGGACGTCCGCAGGGCCCTGACCGAGCGCTACCACCCGATCATGCGCGCGATCCGCGAGATACCCAAGCCGGTCATCGCGTCGGTCAACGGACCGGCGGTCGGAATCGGCTGCTCGCTGGCGCTGTGCTGCGATCTGATCGTGGCCGGCGAGAGCGCGTACTTCCTGCTCGCGTTCGTCAACATCGGGCTGGTGCCGGACGGCGGCTCCTCGCTGTTCGTGCCCACGCGCGTGGGCATGGCCCGGGCGAGCGAGCTGGCGATGCTCGGGGAGCGCCTGCCGGCCCAGCGAGCGCTCGAGTGGGGGCTGATCAACCGTGTGTTCGCCGACGAGCGCCTGGAGGCGGAGACCGCGGCGCTGGCCGCGCGCCTGGCGAGCGGACCGACGCGCTCCTACGCGGGGACCAAGCGGGAGCTGAACAACTGGCTGTATTCGCGCATGGCCGAGCAGCTGGAGCTCGAGGCCGAGCTCCAGCAGGAGATGGCCGGTAGCGACGATTTTCTGGAGGGCGCGGCGGCGTTCCTGCAGAAGCGCCCCCCGCGCTATTCGGGGCGCTGAAGGACTAGGCAGACCCTCACCGAATTTCCGACTCGGGACACTAGTGGCAGACGTCATCAAGCGCGTACCGTCCAGGGCTGAATAGAATCCCCGCCGCCTTGGGCCACCTGCTCCCCTCAACGCTCGCATTCTTCACCCCCGCCCACGGTGCCTCGCCCAACGCGCGGGACATCGACAGCCTGTACAAGGTCACGCTGTACATCGCGCTCGTGATCTTCGTCCTGGTCGAGGGGGGGCTGGCATACGCGCTGGTCAAGTTCCGCAAGCGCAAGGGCGGGGTGCCCGCGCAGATCCACGGCAACACCCGTCTGGAGGTCGGCTGGACGGTGGCCGCGGCGGTGATCCTGGTGGGTCTGACCGTGCTGACCTTCGCCAAGCTCTCCTCGATTCAGGATCCCACCAACTCGGGCCCGAACGGCGCGACGCTGCTCGGCGACCGCGGTCCGCTGTACGCGAGCACCGAACGCAAGCTCCCACCCAACGGCAAATCGCTGAACATCGAGGTGATCGGGCGCCAGTACATCTGGCAGTTCATCTACCCCGGGGCGAACGAACCGGACGGCTTGGGCGCCCCGTACTCGTATGAGGAAATGGTCGTGCCCACCAATACGACCGTCACGCTGGACATCGTCTCCGAGGACGTCGTGCACTCGTGGTGGGTGCCGGAACTCGGCGGCAAGTTCCAGGCGGTTCCCGGCTACCACAGCTACACATGGTTCAAGCTCGCCAAGCCGGGGGTCTTCCGCGGGCAGTGCGCGATCCTGTGCGGTCGCGGCCATGCGCGCATGATCGCGACCGTCAAGGCGGTCCCGCCGGCGCAGTTCGACGCATGGCTGGCCTACCAGAAGCAGCTGATCGCGCAGGCCAACGCCGCAGCGAAGGCGGCACGCGCCAAACTGAACTCGCAGACCGGCGCCGGACAGGTAGAAAACCCCTAGGACATCGAGGAGACAGCCCACCAAATGGCCACGTACGTATCCCCGATCCCCCAGGTGAGCGCCCGCCGCATCGAGCGTGAGGCGAGCGGTTGGGCGAGCTGGATCACGACCACCGACCACAAGCGGATCGGGATCATGTACATGGTCACGACGTTCGTGTTCTTCTGCCTGGGTGGCGTCGAGGCGCTGATGATCCGCCTGCAGCTCGGCGCGCCGAACAACACCCTGGTCACACCCGAGGTCTACAACCAGCTGTTCACGATGCACGGGACGACGATGATCTTCCTGTTCGTCGTGCCGATGATGGCGGGCCTGGCCAACTACTTCCTGCCGCTGATGGTGGGAGCGCGCGACATGGCATATCCGCGCTTGAACGCGCTCTCGTTCTGGCTGCTGCTGGCCGGGGGTATCGTCTTCTACGCCTCGATCTTCTGGAACCCGCCGGAAGCGGGCTGGACGAGCTACCCGCCGCTCTCCAGCGCCCTGTACTCGCCGGCGGGCGGCCAGGACGCGTGGATCTATCTGATCCACCTCACCGGGCTCTCCTCGCTGCTCGGGGCGGTGAACTTCTACGCGACGATCGCGAACATGCGCGCCCGCGGCATGAGCTGGGGCCGACTGCCGCTGTTCGTGTGGGCGATCCTCACGTACTCGGTGCTGCTGATCCTCGCGCTGCCGGTGATCGCGGCGGCGGTGACCATGCTGCTCACCGACCGGCACTTCGGCACACACTTCTTCGACCCGTCCGAGGGCGGCTCGCCGCTGTTGTGGCAGAACCTGTTCTGGTTCTTCGGCCACCCGGAGGTCTACATCATGGTGCTGCCGGGCTTCGGCATCGTCTCGGAGATCCTGCCGGTATTCGCGCGCAAGCCGATCTTCGGCTACAAGGCGATCGCGGCGTCGACCGTGGCGATCGCCTTCCTCGGCTTCCTGACGTGGGCGCACCATATGTTCACGGCGCCGCTGCCAGAGGCGATCCTCGTGTTCGTGATGCTCAGCTCGTTCTTGATCGCGGTGCCGACGGGAGTGAAGATGCTCAACTGGATCGCGACGCTGTGGCGCGGGACGATCGAATTCAAGACCCCGCTGCTGTACTGCGTGGGCTTCTTGGCGCTGTTCTTGATCGGGGGCATCTCGGGCGTCTTCCTGGCGGTGTTCCCGGTCGACTGGCAGCTGAACGAAACCTACTTCGTGGTCGCCCACCTGCACTTCGTGCTGATGGGTGGCGCGGTGCTGCCGATCTTCGCGGCGATCTACTACTGGTTCCCCAAGATCACCGGGCGGATGCTCAGCGAAGGCCTCGGCAAGCTGAGCTTTGCGTTGATGTTCGGGGGCATCCTGACGACGTTCTTGATCCAGCACGTGATCGGCCTCGACGGTATGCCCAGACGGGTGTACGAGTACGACAACGTCGGGCACCTGGCTCTGTACAACCTGATCTCGACGGTCGGATCGTTCATCCTCGCGGCGGGTGTGATCACGACGATCGTGAACATCGCTCGCAGCCTCAAGGTGGGCGTGGTGGCGGGCCCCGATCCGTGGCGGGCGAACACGCTCGAGTGGTTCACCACCTCACCGCCGGCGGTCAACAACTTCGACGTGGTCCCCCTGGTACGGTCGGCCGAGCCGATGAAGGACATCCGCCGTGAGATCGAGCGACGCGGCGCCGGCGTGCGCACGGCCGGCGTGGCCACCGTCCCGACGGGGGCCACGCAGGTCGGTGTGTAGCGTGCCCCGAGTTTCGAGATGAGCGCCGCGCCTCCGACCGGCGCAGCCGGAGCCATCGAGGCGCCGACCCTCGGGCTTGCCCCGCGTACGGTCCAGCTGCTGAGCGACTACCTGGAGCTGACCAAGCCGAAGGTCCAGTCGCTGCTGTTGCTGACGACGATCGCGACGATGTACGTCGCCGGTAACCCCTCGCCGCTGCTCGTGGCCCTGACCTGCCTCGGCGGTTACCTTTCGGCGGGCGGCGCGGGAGCGGTCAACCACTGGTTCGACCGGGACATCGATGCGCGCATGACCCGGACCGCCGGGCGCCCGGTCCCCTCGGGACGGGTCTCGCCGAACGCGGCCGTGGCGTTCGGCTGCACCCTCGCCTGCCTGTCGGTGCTCGAGCTATCGCTGGCGGTCAACCCTCTGGCAGCTGCCCTGTCGTTCACTGGCTTCCTCGGCTACGTTCTCGTGTACACGGTGTGGCTGAAGCGGCGCACGCCGCAGAACATCGTGATCGGCGGCGCAGCCGGGGCGGTTCCGCCGCTGGTCGGCTGGGCCGCGGTGACCGGGTCCCTCAGCGGAACCGCGGTGATCCTGTTCTTCATCGTCTTCTTCTGGACTCCGCCCCACTTCTGGGCGCTGTCGCTGCTGATGAAGGGGGAGTACGAGAAGGTGGGCGTGCCGATGCTGCCGGTGGTGCGCGGCGAGGCGGAGACCCGCAGGCAGATCCTGTTGTACTCGGTGCTCCTCTATGCGGTCACCCAGCTCCCCTTCTGCGCCGGCGGCTTCGGCGCGATCTACCTGGTGGCCTCGCTGGTGCTCGGGCTCGGCTTCATCGCGGGCGCGCTGGGACTCTATCGCCGGGCAGACCGCCGCTCGGCGCTGCGGTTGTATCTGTTCTCGCTCGCGTACCTCGCGCTGCTGTTCTGCGCGATGGTCGCCGACCGGCATCTATGAGGCCGGCGCCCCAGAGCCGGACTGCGAAGCGCGGCGCGGCCGGGCACAATGGCTATTCTTTGCGCCCATGATGACCCGACGCCTCGCGCTGAAGAACATCCGCACCGGTCTGATCGTGTGCGCGATCTGCATGTTCATGTTCGCCATCACCTTCGTGGTGGCCGCGGTATACGTCTCGTGAGCCCGCTCGACCCGGAGGTGCCGCCGGTCGGTGAGGAGATCCATCTCCCCGGGCCGAGCATCCTGCCGCTCCTGACTGCGGTCGGGGTCACCCTGGCGCTGATCGGGATCACGACGTTCATCGAGCTGACGGTCATCGGCGGGATCCTGACGGTGGTGTGCGTGGCGCGCTGGATCAAGGACACGCGCCACGACATCGACGAGCTCCCCCTCGACGCGCCGGTCGACGGCTGAAGGCCCGCGCCTCGAGCGGAAGCTGCGGCGCGGCCGGTGCGGCCCCCCGCCGCATCCGGCCGTGCCCTCGCGACTCACCTGCCCTCGAGCGGGTGAGCCCGTTCCCTCTCCCTCAGCCCACCGCAGCACTTGCGGGCACGGGGCAGATCGCTCCGTCCCCGGTCCAACAGCGCACGACGTCGCGAACGGAGAGGACCCCCACGCTGTCCCCGCCCTCGAGGACGATCAGGTGTCGAAAGCCGCCCTGCACCATCGCGGCGGCAGCCTCCTCCAACGACCAGTCGGGCGCGGCGAAGACCACATCCCTGGTCAGGTGCTCGGCGACGGTCTCGCGGTCGGGATCCTGCTCGGCTCCGATCGACAGCAGGATGTCGCGCTCGGTGATGATGCCCGGGCCGTACCCGTCTGGGTCGATGACGACGGCCGCCCCGATCTGGCGTTCGGACATCAGGCGCGCTACAGCGCGCAGCGTGTGGCTCGGGCCGACCGTCAGGACCGTCGTGCTCATGCCATCTCGAACCTCCATAGCTGCGCTCTCCTTCCGCTCATACACCGATCAGGATCCGACGTCGCCGACTGTGCCGGCTGCTCGATCGCGGGCAAAACGTCCGCTCCGCGCATTTGCAACTATTGCCTCAATGTATCGCCGCGGGGCTCCCGCGTCAAGGTCCCACCCGTTCAGGCGACGAAGGCATTAGGATCACGCCGGTCGATGGAGAGGATCGCCGCAGACACCACCCCCGCGCTCGCCCGAGCCGCCGTCCATGTCTAGGCAGCGCTCGGTCGCGCTGACCGCCGCGCTCGCCGGAATCGCGGTCGCGATCGGGGTCGTCCTGAGCTACACCATCCACTGGTTCCCGGTCCAAGCCTCCACCCAGGCGCGCAACACCGACCGGCTCTACCACGTCCTGGTGATCGCCTCGATCCCGATCTTCGTGCTCGTGGTGACGGTGGTGCTGTACTCGGTCTTTCAGTTCCGCGTGCGACCCGGCGAGGAGTTGAAGGACGGGCCGCCCATACATGGAAACACGCGGCTGGAGGTCTTCTGGACGGCGCTTCCCACCGTGTTGCTGCTGGGCCTCGTGAGCTACTCCTTCGTGGTCCTGCACGAAAACGAAAAGAAGCCGGCCCGCGAGATCCAGATCGGCGTCACCGGCCAGCAGTTCTTCTGGACCTACCAGTACCCCCCGTCGGTGACGGGGGGAGCGCCCCTGAACAGTTATCAGCTGTACCTGCCGGAGAATGAATCGGTGCTGTTCAACCTGCGCTCCAAGGACGTCATCCACGCCTTCTTCATCCCGGCCTTCCGCATCCAGGAGGACGTCGTCCCCGGCATCACCACCCACTGGCGCGCCACGCCGGACCGGCTGGGCAGCTACCCGGTGGTCTGCAACCTGCTGTGCGGCGTGGGGCACTCGTTGATGCGCTCGACCGCCCACGTGGTCACTCAGGCCCAGTTCAAAGCATGGATCCACAGCCAGCAGAGCACGGCCTCGAGCACCGCCGCGGGAACCTCCACGAGCGGTGGGACTGCTGGATAATGTCGACGGCACAACGGGATAGGGTGCGAGATTCGATGACCGCCTCACACGGGATACGCCGATGACAGCGAAGCTCCGCGCCCCGGGCTTCTACCGCGCCGGGGTGATGATGCTCGGCGGCGTCGGCTTCTCGACGCTGCTGACCTGGATCGTGCGCATGTCGACCGGGCACTCGACCTTCCGGCACTTCATCTCAGGCGATGCAATCCTGACCGTCTCGCTGCTCGCGGTGCCGCTCGCCTTCCTGGTCGGGATCGGCGGCCTGGACTACTGGTTCTACTGGGCCGCCGGGCGCCCCACGCGCCCCGAGGACCACTCCGGTCACGGGGCCTACACCTGGAAGGACTACTTCCGCATCAACACCGACCACAAGGTGATCGGCGTCCAGTACACGGTCAACTCCTTCTTCTTCCTGCTGGTTGGGGGCCTGGTCGCTCTGCTGATGCGCGCCCAACTGGCCCAGCCCGGCGCCCATTTCGTCGACGCGAACACCTACAACGGCCTGTTCTCGGTTCACGCGACGATCCTCATCTTCCTGTTCATCATCCCTGTGTTCGCAGGGCTCGGAAACTTCGTGATCCCGCTGATGATCGGCGCGCCCGACATGGCCTTCCCGCGCCTGAACGCCCTCTCCTTCTGGCTGCTGCCGGTGGCCGGGGTGATCATGCTGGCGAGCTTCCTCGCGCCGGGCGGAGCGTTCGCGGACGGCTGGACGGCATACGCGCCGCTGTCGGACACGGCGCCGATCGGGCAGAACTACTTCTCGATCGCAGTCCAGTTCGCGGGCGCCTCCTCGATCATGACAGCGCTCAACTTCCTGGTGACGATCATCACGATGCGCGCGCCCGGGATGAGCTTCTTCCGCCTGCCGCTGCTCGTGTGGGCGAACTTCGCGACCTCGCTGCTGGTGGTCATCGCCACGCCGTTCATCGCCGCGTCGCAGTTCTTCGTACTGCTCGACCGCGGGCTCGGCTTCAACTTCTTCAACGCTGGCAAGGGCGGGGACGTGCTGATGTACCAGCATGTCTTCTGGTTCTACTCGCACCCGGCGGTCTACATCATGATGCTGCCCGGCTTCGGGATCATCAGCGAAGTGCTCGCGGTGAAGTCGCGCAAGCCGATCTTCGGCTACCGCATGATGGCGTTCTCGCTGCTGGCGATCGTCGGTCTCGGGTTCACGGTGTGGGCGCACCACATGTTCACCTCGGGGATGGCCGCCTGGATCCGCATTCCGATGGCGATCACCACCGCGATCATCGCGGTGCCCACCGGCATCAAGATCTTCTCCTGGCTGGCGACGCTGTGGCGAGGCGTGCTGCACCTCGATACCTCGATGCTGTTCGCGCTCGGCTTCCTGACGACGTTCACGCTGGGCGGGATCAGCGGGGTGATGCTCGCGATGGTGCCGTTCGACATCCACGTGAGCTCCACCTACTTCATCGTCGCCCACATCCACTACGTGCTGTTCGGCGGATCGCTGATGACGATCTTCGCGGGCGTCTACTACTGGTTCCCGAAGATGACCGGGCGTATGTACGACGAGCGTCTGGGCAAGTGGCATTTCTGGACGACGTTCGTGTTGTTCAACCTGACATTCGGCCCCATGCACGTCCTCGGCCTGCAGGGGATGCCGCGACGCGTAGCGACCTACGCAGCCCAATTCGCGGACCTCAACCTGTTCATCTCGATCGCCAGCTTCGGCCTCGGTGTGAGCACGCTCGTGTTCGTGTACAACATCGTCACCAGCTGGCGCGGCGGTCCGATAGCACCGTCGAACCCGTGGCGTGGCATGACGCTCGAGTGGCAGGTCAGCTCGCCGCCGCCGGTGTTCAACTTCGACCGCCTCCCGACGGTGGTCGGCGGTCCGTACGAGTACGGCGTCCCGGGCGCCGTCCATGGCATCTTCGCCCCGGCTCCCGCGACCGTCGCGGGAGCCTCGGCGCTCGCCCACGCCCCCAGCCAATGACGAGGAGGAATACCCGATGAAGGAGATCCTTGTGGTCGCCAACCGCACGATCGGGGGCGTGAAGCTACTCGACGCGGTGCGTGCGCGCGCGGCCCAGGGGGAGACCCGCTTTCGCCTGGTGGTGCCTCAGAGCAAGCCCGCGGCGGGCCTCGTGATCTACGACGACACGGTGAGGGAATCGGCGCAGGTGCGGGTCGACCTAGCGCTCTCGACCGTTTCGGCAGAGGGCATACAGGCCACGGGGGAAGTGGGCGACCCCGACCCGTTCCTGGCGACCATGGACGCGGTCGCCCAGCACCGTCCGCAGGAGATCATCGTCTCGACGCACCCGGCCACCCAGTCGGGCTGGCTGCGGCGGGATCTGATCGAGCGCATCCACAACGCGTCGGGTCTGCCCGTGGAGCACATCGTGGTGGACCTCGAGCAGGAGGGCCTCCCCTTCCACGTGACCCTGGTGATCGCCAACAAGACATCCAGCGGCGAGGAGCTGATCGAGTACCTCAAACGCAAGGACGCCCACGGCGGGCAGCACCTGTTCATCGCGGTCGTCCCGCAGGTGGACGGGAGCGGTCATGCCCCGCGCGAGGCTCGCGCCCGGCTGGCCCAGATGCTCGACCGCCTGCACGCCGCCGGGCTGCTCGGCTCGGGAATGATCGGCGACCCGGACCCGTACACGGCGGTGATCAACGCGCTCGAGCTGTTCAGGGTCGACGACGTGGTCATCTCCACCCTCCCGGGCGAGCGCTCCGGCTGGTTGCGCTCGAACCTGATCCAGCGCGTGCAGGGCGCGAGCTCCGTTCCGGTGGAGCACGTGGTCGTCGATCCGCAGGCCACGACCAGCGCGGCCCCGGCCGCATAGCGAGGGACCCGATGGAGGCGGCAAGCATCGCCCACGCAGGCGGACACGGCGAGCATCATGGCCCGCCGGCCGCCAACCGCAGCTCGCGCGTCGATCCGGCGCTGCTGGGGATGCTGCTTTTCATCATCTCCGAGATCATGGTCTTCGGGGCGTTCTTCACGGCCTACTTCTTCATCCGCATCGCCGAAGGGAACCCGTGGCCCGCTCCCGGCACCCACCTGCCGGTCCCGGTCGCTGGCGTCAACACCGCAATCCTGATCTCCTCGTCGTTCACGATCCACTGGGCCGAGAAGTCGATCAAGAACGGAAACCGCTTCGGCCTGAAGGCGGGCATGCTCACGACGTTCCTGCTCGGATGCACCTTCCTGTTCATCCAGATCAACGAGTACGCCAACATCGGCTTCGCCCCCCAGGACCACGCCCAGCAGACGATCTTCTACTCGCTGACCGGCCTGCACGGCGCCCACGTCTTCATCGGACTGTGCCTGCTGCTGTTCGTCACGGTCCGAGCCTTCCGCGGGCACTACAGCCCGGAGTCCCATCGCGGCGTGGAGATCCCCGGCATCTACTGGCACTTCGTGGACATCATGTGGATCGTGGTGTACACAACCGTCTACATCCTCTGACGGCCGTGGATACGGTGCTTCCGTCACGGGCGTCATCGGCGTGCTGAACCCGCTGCGCTCCGAGGAGGAGGCGTTCCGCTTCCTGCTCTACGCGATCGCGGTGTTCGTGGTGATCGTCGCCCTCATCCTGATCCTGCGCGCCGTGCTCTGAGCGGCGGACGAGGCAAGCCACGTCCTGAGGGTCGTGGGTCAAGCGAGGCAAGGACGCAGAGAGCGTGGCGTGCTGCGCACGCGAGCGACCGAGGACGCCGCCTCGCGCCGTGCCCACGGCTCTCAGGACTTGACCGTCAGCGTGCCGTACATCCCGGCGGCGCGGTGGCCGGGCGCCTGGCAGAAGTAGGTGTAGGTGCCGGGCTTGAGGGTGACGTTCACCGAGGTGGATCCCTTGGTGATGAAGCTGCTGGCGGCGAGCGGCGTGCCCTTGGGCGTGGCTCCGCCGGCGCCGGGTTCGATGGCGATGTTGTGGGAGACGCCCGACATGTTGGCCATCGTGATGGTGACCGCCCCCGGTTTGGCTTCGGCCTTGCCGGCGATGTAGGCCAGCTGGCCGGCCGGGTTGGCGTCGATTTCCAGCTTGCCGGCCTTCTCGACCGCCGGCTTGCCCGCTCCCGGCGCTTCGACCGCGCTCGCCAGCAGGCCGGTGTCGGGGCCACGCGCGTCGACCGACTGGGCGACGTATGCGGCGATGTCTTGAAGTGTCGCGCCGCTGGTCAGGTCTTTGGGCATGACCCCTTCGGGGTTCGGCTCTCGCACCTGACCTTCGACCATCCCGCGGACGGTGTTGCGCTCGAGCCCTTCGGCGAGGTCCGCCCGGAAGGCTTCGTCGAGATTCGGGCCGACGATCCCCTTGGTGTCGGCCCGGGCCAGAGCGTGACAGGACCCGCACTTCGCCACGAACGCCTGCTTGCCGAGGATCAGATTGGGGTTGTCGGCCTTGACCGAACAGCCCGTCGCGGCGATCGCAAGCACCGCCAGCAAACCGCCGGCGCCGGCGCGCACGCGCAGTGCCTGCAGGCCGCGTTCTGCAGGCGCGCGGGGGACCGGGGAGGCGGGCGGCAAGCTCATGAGCGGGCGAAACACTATCCGAAGGAGCGGGTGCCCGACCGCCCCGTCCGTCGGGCGCAGGCGCCGCTCATGGACGCTGCAGATCCTCCAATTGACCGCCCGCCGCGGCGATCACGCCGGACGCCACACCCTCCCACGACCAACGCCTGCGGACGATGCGGACGAGCGCCGCGCGCGCGCTCGAGCGTAGCTCCGGGTCGGCCTCCAGCCAGCTCGTCAGGCGTGCGGCCAGCACCCTGACGGCCTCGTCGTCGACCGGGAAGGACAGCCAGCCGGCGACCGGCTCTCCAACCGCCTCGGCCAGCGCGTGGCTGACCTCGACCAGACCGGAGTGGGCGGCGCTGATCGGCAGCGCTCCGCACGCGGCCGCCTCCGCAGCGACCATGCCGAACGCCTCCGGAAAGGTGCTCGGTACGACCAGCGCGTCACATGCGGGTAGCATCTCGGCCAGCTCGTCGTGGTCCAGGCGCCCGATGAACCTCACGCGCTCGCCGAGGGCGCGCGCGGCGGCGATGTAGCGTTCTCGCTCCTGCTCGCCCAGGCTGTCGAGGAAGGCCAGCAGGTGGCCCAGGGGGCGGCCCTCGCCGGAGCCGTCCTCAAGCGAGCGGCCGGCCAGAGCGATCTCCCTGGCCGTGTCGATCTCACCGGCGAGCAACGCCTCGCGCAGGCGCTCCAACCCGGGCCGATACGCGCCGAAGCCGACGATCACGAGCCGCGCCCGCGGCACGCGCTCGAGCACCAGCGGCCAGGCCGCAAGGAGCAGATCGACTCCCTTGCTCACGATCAGCTTGCCGACGAACGCGACCAGCGCGTCGCGCTCGGGATCAAGGCCCTCCAGGGCCACGGCCGCGGCGAGCTCGTCGCGGACGAACGCGCCCTCCCCTTCCTGCTGGCGCCCGGCCTGCTCGCCTGATGCGCGCAGGCGCGCGGCGAGCCCGCGCACGCCCGCCGCCGCCAGCCGCGGGCTCCCGTGGGGCGAAGCGGGATACCTCGACGCCGGGAGGACCGAGGCGGGTGCGCTGGACGAGGCGCGCGTCATCCCCGAGCGCACGCCACAGGCTGGCGGCCGTGTGATGGGAGCCGACGAGCACCCCCGCAGCTCCCTCGAGGCCCTCGCGGGCCAGGTCGAGGAACCGCTCCGGCTCGGGCTTGACCGTGTACTCGAGCGCGCTGCCGTGGATCTTCACCGCATACGGAACCTCCCCGCGCAGGCCGCGGGCGAGGATCACGGGGCCCATGACCAGGTGGTTGGCCAGGGCCGCCTGGGGAGCAACGCGGTCGCAGAGCTCGCCCACGGCGGCGACGTTCGCCTCGATGTAGGCGACGATCTCCGCGTCGCTGCACTGGGCGAACGTGCGTGCCTCGATCCCCTCATAGCGGTCGGCCACATAGACCGGCAGCAGACCGCCGATGTTCGGCCGGTAGACCGTGCAGCGGCCCGCGGGCCCACCGTCGGGTCGACCGGGGCGGTCGCGGGAGAGCTCGGACACGCGCAGCATCCCAGCGTCCCAGTCCCCCGCCGCGTCGACGAAGGCGTGCGTGTGCGGGTGGCGATCCTGGCTCATCAAGTGGACCTCGTGGCCGAGCCGCACGAGCGCCTCGGCCAGACGCGCGTTGTAGACGTTCGAGCCCGTCCCGCCCAGCAGGTAGCCGTGGAAGATAAGGACGCGCACCGACGGGCAGCCTACCCCCGCCGGCTCAGGTAAAGTGCCCGCCGTGAGCAAGTACCAGCGCTATCGCCTGCGCAACCCCGCCAGCGGCCGGGAGACCGTGATCGAGGCGGAGCCCGGTCAGATCTACCTGGATCGCGACTCCGGCGAGGAGCTCGAGGTCGTCGGCAAGCTCCTGCCCCTCGCCCCCACTTCCTCGCGGCTGCCCTGGGCTGTCGAGAACCTGCGCTTCTGCTCGTGGTGTGACCAGCTCGCCCAGAAGGACCTCAACGACTGCCCCACCTGTGGCAGGCGCATGGGCCCCCTGCCACCGCAGGCGGGAACGGCGGCCTGAGTGAGGGCTCGCCGGCGCGGAGGCCAGGAGCGCGTGAACGCCACCCACCCACAGCTCGAGCCTCCCCGACGCTCCCTCCGATCCCGCTGCGCCCGCGCCGGGCTGGGTGCGGGTGCGGCCGCGCTCGCGGCGGTCGCGCTCGGCGCCTGTGGTGGGAGCAGCGTCTCCGATCCGGTGCCCAAGAGCACGCCGAACATCACCCCGCCGACCGACACGAGCGCCGAAGCGGCCGCCGCGCAGACCACCTCGACCGCCACGACGTCGACCAAGACCACGAGAACCTCCGGCGAAAACCCCTCCTCGAGCAGCGAAAGCGCAAAGAGCGAAGAAGGCTCCTCGGCCAGCTCCGGGGCTGAAAAAAGCAGCGAATCGACGCCATCCGGAGGCGCCCCGGCAGAAGAAAAAGCCGCCTCCAAAGGAGGCGCAGCCGAACCGTCCGGCCCCGCGAGCCCAACCGGCGGCGCCAGCGCGCCGTAGAGCCCGACGCTCAGGGAGTGGAGATGAGGGTGGCGCTGTAGGTCAGGCGCGCGGTCTGATACAGGCAGTAGTACTGGACGGAGCCGCCGATTGCCGTGTCGGCGGTCTGACTGGTCGTGCTCGTGCAACCGCTCTTCGGCCGGCTGGCCCGCCAGGACGTGTCGTTGCCGAAGCCCAGTGCCAGCGCGGGCGCCCATGAGGGGACCGAAAGGGCGACGACATCGCCCTTCTTGACCGGGATCGTGGTTTCGAGCGGGAACTGGGCGGTCTTGCCGAAGTAGGGCGCCAGCTTGACCAATGGGCTGGTGGCGATCAGCTTGTACGTGAGGTTCGGCTTGGGCACCGGTCGCAGGATCGCAATGCCGGCTTCCGATTCGCCGCCCTCGTTGGCGTTGAAGAACTTGATCTGCGTCGCGTTCGGCTTGCCGAGCATGATCGTCCAGGCGACGATCGTTCCGGTGCGGGGCGCGCTCAATGGGTTGTGGACCGTGGCCACCTTGACCTGGAAGCCGGTCGTCCGGCTCACCGCCAGGCAGGGGCTGGCGGGACAGCTGGGGACCGTGGCGGGAGTGGTTTCGGGGATCACGCCCACTTCGGCGAGCGTCGCCGGCGCGGCCGCGGGGAGCAGCAACGCGAGTATCACGCTTGCAGGGACGAGGATGTATGTGCGTCTCATCTGTGCCATTCAACACGCCCCACGGCTGGATGTAGCGGTTGGATCATTTCGCTATCCCCCGACGAGTTCCTGCGCGGCCGCGGCGATCCCTCGCGGATCGCCGGGCGTGGGCGTCCAGGGCAGCAGCAGCGGATCGTCCGTGTAGCGCGGAATCACGTGCACATGGAAGTGGAAGACCGTCTGCCAGGCGGCGGCGCCGCAGGAGTTGATCAGGTTCACCCCGTCGGCCCCCAAACGCTCCTTCGCGCGTCCGGACAGACGCTGGGCAGTCCAGACCACCGCCTTGAGGTCCTCGGGGTCGACGCTCAGCAGATCCGAGGAATGCACGCGAGGGATCACGAGTGCGTGCCCACGCGTGGCGGGAGCGATGTCCATGAACGCGATCGTGCGCTCGTCCTGATCGACGATCGTGGCGGGCAGCTCGCCCGCGAGGATCCTGCAGAAGATGCAATCGGGATCAGCCACGCGGGGAAGCCTAGATGGTCTCGATCAGCCGGCGCGCGTACGTGAGCGCATCCTCTCGGGTTGCAAGCTCGCCTGCAAATTGTGCCCGGGCGAGGTCCTCGAGCAGCTCGCCCACCCGCGGGCCCGTCGAGATGCCGAGCGCGCTGACCAGCTCGTCGCCCCGCAGCAGCGGCGCCGGCGGACCGGTGGCCCGCCAGATCAGGGCGTCATCGAGCAGGCTTGAGGCGAGGCGCAGATGAGCGTCGATCGCCTCCCGCGCACGATCCCCGCGCGTGGCCAGGCGATCGGCGATCGACAGGAGCGTCACATCGACCTCCACCGGGGAGCAGGCGCTCAGGTAGGCGAACACACTCCGTCGGGACAGCGGTTGAGGCTCGTGGACGAGAAACCCCAGCCGCAGGTGATTGCGGACGAGCGCAGCCACGTGGGCGCGCAGGCGCTCGCTCGCCCGCAGCCGTCCGAGCACCGCCCGCGCGAGCTCGGCGCCGCGGACGTCGTGGCCGATGAACGTCACCCGCCCGTCCCCCGGGCGAACCTCGCGGGTCATCGGCTTGGCCGCGTCGTGCAGCAGCGCGCCCCAGCGCAGCGCCTCGGCCCGGGTCATCCCGTCCGCCAACGGCTCGGCCAGCAACGCCGCCACGTCCGGCCGGTCCACGTCGACCGGCGCGTGCTCGAGCGGCGCCCGCGGCTCGGAGCCCTCGCGATCACTGGGCGCCGTCAACTCGATCGTCCGCTCGAGGACCTCCAGGGTGTGCCCGTACACGTCAAGGTGGTGAAAGCGGCTCTGCTCGACCCCGCGCAGGGCGACGAGCTCCGGGAGCACGACCGCCGTGGCTCCCAACTCGTCCATCAACTCCAGCCCACCGACCGCCTGCGCCGCGGCGAGGATCCGGCGCAACTCCACGAACACCCGCTCGGGCGAGACGCCACCCAGGCCTGCGGCCATGTCCCGCGCCCGGCGCACGGTCTCGGCCTCCGCCTCCAAGCCCAGCTCGACCGCCACCCGCACGAGGCGCAACACCCGCAGAGGGTCCTCGACGAAGGCTCCCGGCCCCGCCATGCGCAGCCGGGCCGCCCTGAGATCCGCGAGGCCGCCGAGCGGGTCGATCGGCTCGCCTCCTGCGATCGGCTCGGCGATCGCGTTGACCGTGAAGTCGCGCAGCGCCAGATCCTCCTCGAGCGAGCCGGCGCGCAGGGACTCCACGTCGATCTGCCACGAGCGGTCGCGGGCGAGAACCCGCCAGGCCCCGAACTCCTCCGACAGCGCGAAGCACGGCCCGCGCCCGGCGGCAAGCGCGATCGCACGGGCGGACTCGGCGGGGTCGCCGGCCACCACGATGTCGAGATCGGCCGTCCGGCGACCGAGCATCCGGTCACGCACCGCCCCGCCCACCAGCCATGCCCGCCGGCCCGCGAGCGCCGTGCGGGCGACCTCCAGGCCTGCGCTCACACCGCTCCCGAGTTCGCTATCCGCACGCGTGCGCTCGCCGCCCCCCTGTGCACGGCGGCGCCGTCGCGATGGTAGACCCGCGGTACGCGCGGGGTCAGCCCACAGGTGATCTCGTAGTTGATCGTGTCCAGACGGCGGGCCACCTCCTCGGCGGTTATCCGCTCGCTGCCCTGGAAGCCGATCACGATCGCCCGCGCATCGCGCAGCCGCTGCGCGCGGACGTCTGGGCCGAGGTCGACGGTGATGTTGTCCATGCTCACCGTCCCCACCAGCGGGAAGCGCCGTCCACCAATCAACACGTCCGCGTTGTTGGACAGGCCGCGCCGCCACCCGTCCCCGTAGCCGATCGGCAGCACCCCCAGGTGGGTGTCCTGCTCGGCCACGAACCGCCGGCCGTAGCCCGAGCTCTCCCCGGCCTCGCACAGCTTGACCTCTGCCACGTAGGAGCTCAGCTCCAGCGCCGGCTCGAGGCCGCGCGCCGCCGGATCCCTGCCGAAGGGGTCCATGCCGTAGACCGCGATGCCGCAGCGCACCATGTCGAACTGCGCCTCCGGGTCGCGCAGCACGGCGGCGCTGTTGGCAGCGTGCACCACGAGCTCGGGATCTCCGTCCTTGATCTTCCCCACCCACTCCTCGAAGGTGGCGATCTGGCGGGCGAAGTAGCCGTCGTCCTTGAGCTCGTCGGCGGTCGCGAAATGGGTCATCAGCCCCGCCAGCTGGACCTCGGGGGCGTCGCGGGCCGCCAGCGCCACCCGCGTGGCCTCGGCCGGATCGCGCGTGCCGAGGCGCCCCATGCCGGAGTCGAGCTTGACGTGCACCCGACCGCCGCCGGCGGCGAGCACCGCCTGCAGGTGGCGGTCGCTCCAGACGACCACATCGCCGTCGGCGGCGATCGCCTCCTGAAGCTCGTCGGGGCTGAGGGCGCCCATGACCAGCACCCGAACCTCGCGCAGACCGGCGTCCCGCAGCTCGCGCAGCTCGCGCGAGCTGGCGACCGCCAGCCAGCTCGCACCGCCGGCGAGCGCCGCACGGGCGCTCTGCACCGCGCCGTGTCCGTACCCGTCCGCCTTGACCACCGCGCACAGCTTCGCCCCGCGGCGCAGCTCGGTGCGCAGGCGGGCGCAGTTGCGCTCGATCGCCGCCACGTTCACCCTCGCAAGCGCCCTGCGAGCCGTCACGCCACCTTCCTTCCGTCGCCGGGCCCACCGGCGCCTCGGCCACGGTGGGCCGAGCGCGCAGCGGGCAGGGCGGCGATCACGTCGCTGGCAACCACGCCCTCGGCGCCACCCTGACGGCGCGCCGCCTCACGGCCGGCGGCCGCGTGCAGGCAGACGCCCGCGGAGGCAGCCGTGAACGCGTCCAGCCCCTGGGCAAGCAGCGCGGCGATCACGCCCGTGAGCACGTCCCCCGTCCCGGCGGTGGCCAGCGCAGGAGCATTTCCCGGGCTCACCGCCACCCGCCCGGACGGGTCGGCGATCAGCGTGTCGTCGCCCTTCAGCACGACCACCGCCCGTGCCTGCCCGGCGGCCGCGCGCACGTGGCGCAAACGCTCGCCCTCGATCTCCGAGCTCTCCAGCCCGAGCAGCCTGCCCAGCTCGCCCGCGTGCGGCGTGAGCACCGTCGCAGCGTCCCTGCCCGCCAGGTCCGCCAACCGCCCGGCGTGTGCGTTCAGCCCGTCCGCGTCCAGAACCATCGCGACCGGGGCCTCGCGCGCGAGCGTGCGGGCGAGCGCGAACGCCGCGTCGCTGCGTCCCAGCCCGGGCCCCAGCGCAAGGGCGCCGCCACGCCCGCTGGCCTCCAGCACACCAGCCGCACCCTCCGTCGTCAAGCCGCCATCCTCCTCGGGCAGTCCCCGCGTCATCACCTCCGGTGTTCCCCCACTCGCGAGAATCCCCTGCTGGGAGACCGGTACGCAGGCGGTCACGTACCCGGCGCCCGCCCGCATGCTTGCGTGCGCAGCCATCCGCGGCGCACCGGTGAGCCCACGAGAGCCGCCGACGACGAGCACATGCCCGGAGGTGAACTTCGTCGAGGACGCCAGCCTGCGCGGGAGCAGCTCGAGGACCGACCGCTCGATCAGCCCGACCGAGGCCTGCGCGGAGGCCCCGCGGGGAATGCCGATGTCGACCGTCTCGACCGCCCCCGAGCACGCCTTGCCCGGCTGGATCCACAAGCCGGGCTTGGCCGCGTGGAAGCTCACGGTCACCGTCGCGCACACCGCGACGCCGCACACGACCCCGGTCGATGCGTCGACGCCACTGGGCATATCCACGCTGACCACCGGCGCGCCCGCCCGGTTGATCGCCTCGATCGCCGCCGCCACCGCGCCCCTCGGCCGACCCTGAAACCCCGTTCCGAGCAGCGCGTCGACGATCGCCGTCTCGCCGGGGATCCTCGCCACCTCGGCGCCCGACGCCCGCGCATCGGACTCGTCCTGCTCCCACGGCGTCCCGTCGAGGCGCAGCGGGCGCTCGCCGGGCAGGCGCTCGAGGTTCGCCCTCGCGTCCCCCGAAAGCTCCTGAGGCGGAGCGACACACACCACGCCCGCGTCCCGTCCGGCCTCTCGCAGCAGGCGCGCAGCGACCAGCCCATCGCCGCCGTTGTTTCCCTTTCCGCACACCACCCGCACCGGCCCGTCCGGGACCAGACGCTCGACCGCTCGCGCGACCGCCGCCCCCGCGCGCTCCATCAGCTCGAGCCCGTCGACGCCGCGCTCCTCGATCGCCCAGCGGTCGACCGCACGCATCGCGTCGGCCTCGAGCAGCGGGGTGAGCCAGTCGGGGAGGGCGTTCACGATGACAGCGATGCTAGATGGTCCGCCCGCCGTCAAACCCGGCGCCGGCGCTACCAACACGCCCGCCCAGAGGGCACCGAAGGGGCTTACTCGACGGTGACGGTCTTTGCGAGGTTGCGCGGCTGGTCGACGTTCAACCCGCGCCGGCGCGCGATCTCGTATGCGAGCAGCTGCAACGGGATGACCGCCAGGATCGGCTGCAGCATCCAGTCGACCGCCGGCAGCGTGATCACCGCGTCGGCCTGTTCGGCGATCCGCTCGTTACCCTCGGTGGTCACGGCGATCACACGCGCTCCGCGCGCACGCACCTCCTGCATGTTCGAGGCCACCTTCTCGAGCACCGGGGAGTCCGTGGCCACGCACACCACCGGCGTGGAGTCGTCAAGCAGCGCGATCGGGCCGTGCTTCATCTCCCCCGCCGCATATGCGTCGGTGGCTATGTAGGAGATCTCCTTCAGCTTCAGCGCGCCCTCGAGCGCCACCGGCAGGCCGACGTGGCGGCCGATGTACAGGAAGAAGTCGCTCTGCCAGTAGGCCTCCGCGATGTCCGCCACCCGCCCGGCCGCTCCGGCGAGCACCTCGTCGATGCAGTGCGGCAGGCGCTTGATCTCGCTCACGAGCTCGCTCACCCTCGCCGGCTCGAGCGTGCCCCGCAGCTCGGCCAGGCGCAGTCCCAGCAGATAGATGACCGCCACCTGGCACAGGAACGTCTTGGTGGCCGCAACCCCGATCTCCAGGCCCGCGCGCGTGAACAGCACGCCGTCGCACTCCCGCGTCGCCTGCGAGCCCATCACGTTGGTCACCGCCAGCACGCTCGCCCCACGCTCCCGCGCCAAGCGCATAGCAGCGAGCGTGTCCGCGGTCTCTCCAGACTGGGAGATCCCCACGACCAGGTCGCCGGGGCCGACCACCGGGTTGCGGTAGCGGTACTCCGAGGCGATGTCCATCTCAACCGGCAGGCGCGCCCACTCCTCGATCGCGTAGCGCCCGACCAGGCCCGCGTGGTAGGAGGTGCCGCAGGCGACGATCACGATCCGCTTGACATCGGCGAAGATCGACTCCTGCAGCGCACCCTCCTCCTCGAGGTCCACGCCCGTGCCCCGGGCCGTCCGATCGGAGATCGCCTCGGCGACCGCGTCGGCCTGTTCGTTGATCTCCTTCAACATGAACGTCTCGAAGCCGCCCTTCTCGGCGGTCTCCTCGTCCCAGTCGACCGTCAGCTCTGCGCGCTCGACGATCTCCCCGGCCGCCGTGGTGATCGTGACCCCCTCGGGGCGCAGCACCACGATCTCGCCGTTCTCCACGTACTGCACTCGCCTGGTCTCAGCCAGGAACGCGGGGACGGCCGAGGCGATGAACTGCTCGCCCTCGCCGCGGCCTACGATCAGCGGGCACTCCTTGCGCGCCGCCACCAGGACCTCTGGCTCGTCGAGGCTCATGGCGACGAACGCGTAGTGGCCCTCGAGCTCCGCATAGGCCGCCCGCACCGCGTCGGCCAGATCACCGGCGTACAGGTCGGCAATCAGGTGGGCGATCACCTCGGCGTCCGTCTCGGAGGTGAACACGCCGCCCTTCGCCGTCACCCGCTCCTTTAGGGCGAGATAGTTCTCGACGATCCCGTTGACCACCACATGGACGCGGTCCGCGCTGTCGTAGTGCGGGTGGGCGTTCTCCTCGCTCACCCGCCCGTGGGTCGCCCAGCGCGTGTGCCCGATGCCGGTCGTGGCCGGGCGCTCGGCGAGCGCGACTGCGCCTCCCGGAGCCCGGGACCCGCGGAGATCGAGCTTGGCCCGCAGGGCGCTCAGGTTGCCCACCGAGCGCACCGCGTCGATCCGATCCTCGGCGATCACCGAGATCCCAGCCGAGTCGTAACCGCGGTACTCGAGCTTGCTCAGGCCCGCGAGCAGCAGCTCCTGGACCGAGCGACTGCCAACGTAGCCAACGATGCCGCACACCCAGTCGAAGATACCAGCGCCATCGCCGCGCGCCCCGGCACTGGACGACTATCCGAGCTCGCGCTCGACCAGCTCCACCAGGCGCCCGCAGACCTCGTGGGCCTCCTCCTCGGTGGGCGCCTCGACCATCACCCTGACCAGCGGCTCGGTGCCGCTGGGACGCACGAGCACGCGCCCGCGGCCGGCGAGATCCTGCTCGGCCGAGCGCACCGCCGCCGCGACCTCCGGCGCCTGCTCCAGCGCCCGACGATCGCCCACGCGCACGTTCACCAGCCGCTGCGGCAGCTTGGCCATGGCGTGACGCTCGCCGAGGTCCCCCCCGCCCAGCGCCTCGAGCGTCAGCAGGGCGCTGGCGATGCCGTCGCCCGTGCGGTTGAAGCCCATCTCGATGATGTGTCCGGACTGCTCTCCGCCAAGCGTCCATCCGCGGGCGCGCAGCTCCTCGAGCACATAGCGATCCCCGACGCTCGTCACGGCCACGGTCACACCCGCCCGCTCCATCGCCGAGTGGAAGCCGTAGTTGGTCATCACCGTCACCGCCACCCCGTTCCCGCTGAGGCGCCCGCGGTCGCGTAGATGGAGCGTCGCCAGAGCCATCAGCTCGTCTCCGTCGACGACCGCTCCGACCCGGTCGACCGCCAGCACGCGGTCGCCGTCGCCGTCGAACGCGAAGCCCACATCGTGGGCCCCCGCCACGACGCGCTCGGCCAGGCCCTGGATGTGCGTGGACCCGCAGTCGGCGTTGATGTTGCGCCCGTCGGGCCGGTCTGCGAGGACCGTAACCTTGGCGCCCAGCCGCCTGAAGATCTCCGGGGCCACCTGGCAGGTGGCCCCGTTGGCGCAGTCGAGCAGCACGTCCACAGCGCCGAGATCCAGCTCCCTGAAGCGGGTGTGCAGCTCGCGCAGGTAGTCCTCCGGCGCGCCCCTCAGCTCGCGGATGCGCCCGATCGCCGATGACGGCGGCGGTCGATCTGCCTCGAGCTCGCGCTCGATCGCCAGCTCGGCCTCGTCGGAGAGCTTGTAGCCGTCGCCGGCGAAGAACTTGATGCCGTTGTCCCTGTAGGGATTGTGCGATGCCGAGAGCACGATCGCCAGATCGAAGCCGTAGCGCCCGATCAGCAGCGGTGCGGCGGGCGTCGGCAGCACGCCCCCGAGCAGCGCGTCCCCGCCGGCTGAGCTCACGCCGGCGGCGATCGCCGCCTGCAGCATCTCGCCCGACTCGCGGGTGTCGCGGATGATCAGCACCTGGGGTCGGCGGGCTCGGCTCTGTCCGGTGGCCGCCCTTCCCAGCGCGAGCGCCAGATCGGCGGTCACGAACTCCCCGGCGACGCCGCGAACGCCGTCGGTCCCGAACAACTTGCGTGTCATGGCCAGGACTAGCGCTTGGAGAACTGCGGACGCTTGCGCGCCTTCTTCAGGCCGGCCTTCTTGCGCTCCTTCGCCCGCGAGTCGCGTGTGAGAAAGCCCCTGCGCTTGAGCTCCCCCCGCAGGTTCGGGTCGGCCTCCAGCAGGGCGCGCGAGACGCCGTGGCGCAGCGCCCCGGCCTGCGCCGAGATCCCACCGCCGTGCAGCCGCGCGACCACGTCCATCCGGTCCTGGTAGCCGACCGTCTCGAGCGGCTGGCGGATGTTCCGCTGGAGCGTCTGTCGCGGGAAGTGCGTCTCCAGCGTGCGTCCGTTGACCAAATAGGTGCCCGTGCCGGGCCGCAGCGTCACCCTGGCGATCGCCGTCTTGCGCTTGCCGGTCGCCCGGTAGCGGGCACCCGAGGCGAGATCGATCGCCGCCGTGGCGATCGGCTCGGTGAGCTCCTCCTCCTGCTCCTGCTCGATTCCCTCCTCGGTCTCCTCGGCGTCCTCTTCGATCGCGTACGGATCCTCCGCGTACGTCGACCCGTAGCCCTCCTCACCGCGTCCGAGCGGATCGACGCCCTCGGGGACGATGTCCACCTCCAGATGCGCCCCCGGCACCGACGGCTTCACGCGCGGAGCCGGCTCCTCTTCGTCTTCTTCTTCCTCCTCAGCCTGCTCCTCGGCGGCGGCCGGCGCCTGCTCGGCGGCCGTGGGCTCCTCAGCGGTCGACTCCTCGACGGTCGGCTCCTCAGCCGTGGGCTCCTCAGCGGTCGACTCCTCGACCGTGGGCTCCTCAGCCATGGGCTCCTCGACGGCCGGCGTCTGCTCCTCTGCGTCCGGGGTCTCCGGGCTCCGCTCGTCCGCCATCATGCCTCGATCTCCAAAGTTTGTGGTTTCTGGGCGACGTGCGGGTGCTCGGGGCCGGCGTAGATCTTGAGCTTGGTCAGCTGCTTTCGAGCCAGGCGGTTGCGCGGCATCATGCCTTTGACCGCCAGCCTGATGATCTCCTCGGGGCGCCTCGCCAGCATCTCCTCGAACGTGCGCGAGCGCAACCCGCCGGGATACCCCGAGTGGCGGTAGTAGCGCTTGTCGGTGCGCTTGCTCCCCGTCACGTGGACCTTCTCCGCGTTGACCACCACAACGAAGTCGCCGGTGTCGATGTGCGGGGTGTACTCGGGCTTGCGCTTGCCCCGCAGAACGTCGGCGATCTGCGTGGCCAGGCGGCCGAGCGTCTTGCCGTTCGCATCCACCACGAGCCAGTTGCGCTCGCGGTCGGTCGGCCTTGCTACGTAGGTCTTGGTCGAGGGAGCCATAGCGTGAAAAAGGCCACGCGGGAGCGCGCGGCGCTCCGAGCATCATAGGCGATCACTCCCACTCGATGGTTCCGGGCGGCTTGGACGTTATGTCGAGCACCACCCGGTTGACCTCGCGCAGCTCGTTGATCATCCGCGAGGCGATCGTCTCGAGCAGGTCGTACGGGAGCCTCGCCCAGTCGGCTGTCATCGCGTCGTCGCTGGTCACCGCCCGCACGACCACCACGTAGCCGTACGTGCGCTCATCGCCCTGGACACCCACCGTGCGCACGTCCGGAAGCACGCAGAACGACTGCCACAGCTCACGGTAGAGACCCGCCTTGCGGATCTCCTCCTGCAGGATGTGGTCGGCCTCGCGCAGCACGTCCAGGCGCTCCTTCGTCGCTTCACCGCCGACCACCCGGATCGCCAGGCCGGGACCGGGGAACGGCTGGCGCCAGACCAGTCGCTCGGGCAGGCCCAGCTCGGCGCCCACCGCACGGACCTCGTCCTTGAACAACGCCCGCAGCGGCTCGACCAGATCGAACTGCAGGTCGTCCGGCAGGCCGCCGACGTTGTGGTGGGACTTGATCGTCGCCGCGCCCGTCCCACCGCCCGACTCGATCACATCCGAGTACAGCGTCCCCTGCACCAGGAAGCGAGCGTCCGGTCCTCCGCCGGCCTGGGCCAGCTTGCCGGCCTCCTCCTCGAACACCCTGATGAACTCCGCGCCGATCGCCTTGCGCTTGGCCTCCGGCTCGCTCACGCCCCTGAGCCTGTCCAGGAACCGCGTCTCTGCGTCCACCGCCACCAGCGGGACCTGGAAGGTGTCGCGGAACGTGCCCACGACCTGCTCGCCCTCGTCCTTGCGCATCAGGCCGTGATCGACGAACACGCACGTCAGCTGCTCTCCCACCGCACGATGCACCAGCAGCGCCGCCACCGAGGAGTCGACCCCGCCGGACAGGCCGCAGATCACCCTGCCATCGCCCACCTGCTCGCGGATGCGGCGCACCTGTTCCTCGACGATCGACGCAGCCGACCACGTCCGCTCGCAGCCGCATATCTCCGTCAAAAACCGCGTCAGGATCTCCTCGCCGTAGGGCGTGTGCACCACCTCCGGGTGAAACTGAATCCCGTAGAGCGCCCGCTCGGGGTCCTCGACGGCCGCCACCGGCGATCCGCTCGAGGACGCCAGCGCCCTGAAACCCGGCGGCGGCTCGAACACGGTGTCGCGATGGGACATCCAGCACGTCTGCTCGCGCGGCATGCCTTTCAGCAGCACACCCGGATCGGACACCAGCAGGTCCGAGCGGCCGAACTCCCCGACCTCCGCCTGCTCGACCCGGCCGCCGAGCGCGTGCACGAGCAGCTGCATCCCGTAGCAGATGCCCAGCACCGGCACGCCCAGCTCCAGCAGGCCACGCTCCAGCGGCGGCGCGCCCCGCGCATACACCGACGCCGGACCGCCCGACAGGATGATCCCGCGCGGGTTGCGCCGAGCGATCTCCTCCAGCGGGACGTGATGGGGCAGCATCTCGCTGAACACCCCACAGTCACGAACCCGCCGGGCGATCAGCTGGCTGTACTGGCCGCCGTAGTCCAGGACCAGCACCTCTTCGACGGCCCTCCCGACCGCGCTGGGCATTGCGTGCTCGTCAACGAGCTTCGTCAGAGGTGTCCCCGGCGAGACTGGCAAGGACGCAGTGAGCGTGGCGTGCTTCGCACGCGAGCGATCGAGGACGCCACCAGACGAAGTCGGGGGCGCCTCTGACGCCTCAGTCATCGACTAGGGCCGCTACCTTCCCGTTGGTCGCTCCCATGCCCACTCCCTGGTCGCGCTGCAGGGCCTTGCCCTCGGTCTGCAGCGCCGGGGCGACCACCACCTCCGCCCGGTTGAACTCGGCGAGGTCCTTGTGCCCGCACGTCGCCATCGACGTGCGCAGCCCGCCGAACAGGTTGAACGTGCCGTCGTTCTCGCGCGCCGGACCCACCAGGATCTCCTCGAGCGTCCCGTTCTGCCTCGTCGCCACCCGGGCCCCCCGGGGAAGGGTCGGGTGGAACGTCGCCATGCCCCAGTGAAAGCCGCGGCCGGGCGCCTCGTAGGCACGGGCGAGCGGCGAGCCGATCATCACCGCGTCCGCGCCAAGGGCGATCGCCTTGGACACGTCGCCCCCGTTGCCCATCCCCCCGTCGGCGATCACCTGGCAGTACTCGCCCGTCTCGAGCATGTGCGTGGAGCGAGCGTGGGCGACGTCAGCGATCGCCGTCGCCTGGGGCACGCCGATGCCGAGCACCCCGCGCGTCGTGCACGCCGCTCCCGGCCCGACCCCCACGAGCACGCCCGCCGCGCCCGTGCGCATCAGATGCAGCCCCGTGTGGTAGGACGCGCAGCCGCCAACGACCACCGGCAGCTCGAGGGTGGGTATGAACTCCTTGAGGTTCAACGGCTCGGAGACCGTCGAGACGTGCTCGCCGGATACGACCGTGCCCTGGATCACGAGCACGTCCAGCCCGGCCTCCAGGGCGATGTCGTAGTACTTGAGCACCCGCTGCGGTGTCAGCGAGGCGGCCACCACGACCTTCTGTTCCTTGATCTCGCGTATCCGCTGCGCGATCAGCTCGGGCTTGACCGGCTCGCTGTAGATCTCCTGCATCTCCCGCGTGGCCACGTCCTTCGGCAGCTCGGCGATCCGCTCGAGCTGCTCCTCGGCGTCCTCGTAGCGGGTGAAGATCCCCTCGAGGTTGAGCACCGCGAGACCGCCGAGGCGACCGACGATGCCGGCGGTCTGCGGCGAGACCACGCCGTCCATCGCCGAGGCCAGCATCGGCAGCTCGAACTGGTAGGGGCCGAGCTTCCACGAGATGTCGATGTCGTCGGGGTCGCGCGTGCGCCGTGAAGGCACGATCGCTATGTCGTCGAAGCCGTATGCGCGACGCGCCTTCTTGCCGCGTCCGATCTCTATCTCCATCTCACCATCTTTGCAGTTGTTGCGGATGCATACCCCTGATGGTCACGATCCGGCTTGGACCCTCGGATATGCTCGTTCGACCATGCACAGTAGGACTTTTCCGAGCTACGACCCGCGCACCCTCGAGGCGCGCCGGCAGACCGCCTGGCGCGAGCGCGACGCGTTCAGGACGCCACCCCTCACCGACGAGCAGGCCCACCTCTACATCAAGCCCTCCGCCCCGTTCACCTCGGGCAACGTCCATATCGGCCACGTCCGCAGCTACTCGATCGGAGACGCCTACGCCCGCTTCCGCCGGGCCCGCGGGGAGGACGTGCTGTTCGCCTTCGGCTTCGACGCCTTCGGCCTGCCCGCCGAGCTCGGCGCGATCGCCGGCGGCGAGTCCCCGAGCGACTGGGTGCGCCGCTGCGCCGAGCACATGACCGGACAGCTCCAGCGCCTCGGCTTCTCCTTCGACTGGGAGCGATCGTTCCTCAGCTCCGACGCGATCATGTATCGCTGGTCGCAGTGGCTGTTCCTCCTCCTGCTCGACGCCGGCCTGATCTACCGCGGCAGCGGCAACGTCGACTGGTGCGATAACTGTCAGACGACCCTCGCCTCGATCCAGGTCGAGCCGGGCGGCACCTGCTGGCGCTGCCACGGCCCCGTGCGGCTGATCCAGCTGCCGCAGTGGTATCTGCGGATCAGCTCGTATGTGGAGGAGAACGACAGCCGCCTGGCCGAGCTCGGTGCGAGCGGGACCTGGGACGAGGGCTCGCTCGCCAGCCAGCAGTTCGTGCTCGGCCGCGTCGACGGCGTCGAGCTCGTACTGCGTGGCGCCGACGGCGCCGAGCTGACCGTCTTCACCCCCCACACGGCGGTCCTCGCGGATGCGCGCTTCGTGCTGATGTCCGCCCGCCATCCCGACGCCGACGCCTGGGCTGCGTCGGACCCGGCGGTGCACGAGCGGCTCGAGCAGCTGCGCTCGGGCGGGTGGGAGCGCAGCTCCCGCGAGGCCGAGACGATCCCCGTGATCGACACCGGGCGCACCGTCACCGGGCCCGACGGGTCCCCCCTGCCGATGCTGCTCTCCCCGCTCGTCGACTCGCGCTTCGGGCCGACCGTCGTCCTCGGCGTCCCCGCCCACGACCGCACCGACGAGGTGATCGCCCGCCGGCTCGGCATCGAGTTCGCCGAGAGCGCCGCCGAGCAGGACCCGGTGGCGGCGCCCGCCGATCCGGTCGCGGGCACCGCCACCGAGCTGCAGCCGCGCCCGGCGGTGCGCTACCGCGCGTTTGATTTCGCGATCTCCCGCCAGCGCTCGTGGGGCACCCCGATTCCGATCGTCTACTGCGAGAGCTGTGGCACCGTGCCGGTCCCCCGCGAGCAGCTGCCCGTGCTGCTGCCCCTGGACATCCACCCTACGGGCGCCGGCAACCCCCTGGCCGAGCTCCCGGAGTTCGTCGAGACGACCTGCCCGAGCTGCGGCGGACCCGCCCGCCGTGAGACCGACACCCTGGACTGCCACTTCGACGCGCTGTGGCTGTGGATACCCGCGTGCGTGCCGCCGGACGCGCGCGAGGAGTCCCTCGAGGAGATCCTCGCCCTGCCCGATCTGCGCCACTGGCTGCCCTCCGAGCGGCTCGTCGCCGGCTCCGACAGCGGCAACTTCGTGTTCGACCAGCGGATCGTGACCAAGGCCCTGCGCGACCTCGGCCCGCTCGCGTTCCTCACCGACGGGGAGCCCTTCGCCGGCTGCCTCTTTCACGAGATGGTCATACGCGACGGGCGCAAGATGAGCAAGCATCTGGGCAACGTGGTCGACCCCGACGAGCTGATCGATCGCTTCGGCGCGGACACCGTACGCCTTGCCGTCCTCTACGCCGCCCGCCCGCAACGCTCGCTGAACTGGAGCGACTCGGCGGTGCTGCGCTGCCACAGGTTCCTCACGCAGGTGTGGGACTACTCGCAGGCCAAGCTCGCCGAGGCCCGGGCCGACACCGGGCACGGGCTCCCGGGTCAGGACGCCGACGGCGAGGAGATGGCCGTCAGAGACACGACCGAGCACCTCCGGGCCAGGCTTTCGGGCTGGTGCGAGAACGGGGTCAAGCGGATCACCGAGGACATGGAGAGCCTCGAGATGCACAGCGCCGTGCGCAACGTCATGCGCCTGTTCGATCGGATCAAGGACTTCGAGAAGCGCGTGCTCGCGCGGCAGGGTGAGCTCGGCACCGTCAACCGGGATGCGCTGATCGAGGCCCTCACCCTGCTCGTCCAGGTGCTCGGCCCGCTCGCCCCGCACCTCGCCGAGGAGCTGTGGATCGCCCTCGGCGGCGAGGAGCACAGCGCACAGACGCCGTGGCCGGGCGTATCGTTTCAGGTGCCCGCATGAGCATGCAGACCGCACAGAGCCGCGATTCGGGCTCACCCGCCCCCAGGCAGCGGACGCGTTCCTGCGCAACCGGCCTCGTTTGCATGCGCTGCGACCGTCGCTATCCGCTCGAGCAGGCCGTGTTCGCCTGTCCGGACTGCGGCAAGGGCCTCGACGTCGAGTACGACTACGAGCTGGCCGCCAGCCACTTCAAGGACGTGCCCGCCGCCGAGCGCCCACAGAACATCTGGCACTTCGAGGAGCTGCTGCCGATCGTCGACGCCCCCGCGCAGGCGCGTGTCGGGCGCTATTCGGGCTACACGCCGCTGATCCGCGCCGACCGCCTCGGCGCCGAGCTGGGCCTCAGCAACCTGTACCTCAAGGACGACTCCAGCAACCGTCCGAGCCTCTCCTACAAGGATCGCGTGGTCGCGATGTCAGTTGCGCGACTGTTGGAGCTCGGCAAGAGCGAGATCGGCTGCGTGTCCACCGGCAACGTCGGCACCGCCGTGGCCTCGCTGGCGGCCAAGGCGGGGGTGGACGCCTACGTCTTCTATCCCAATCGCCTGGAGAGCATGAAGGCCCGCGTGTGCATGGCCCTCGGGGCCAAGGTCTGCCAGGTGGAGGGCAACTACGACGAAGCCAATCGTCGCTGCAGGGAGCTCGCCGCAGCCACCGGGATGGAGTTCGCGAACATCACCCTCCGCCCGTTCTATGCGGAGGGGGCCAAGACGGCGGCCTTCGAGATCGTCGAGCAGCTCGACTGGCGTGCGCCCGACCACATCGTCACCGCCGCCGCCGGCGGCACCCTCTCATCTCGCCTGCACAAGGGCCTGGGCGAGCTGCAGCTCCTGGGCCTCTCGGACACCGAGGCGACGCGCATCCACATCGCCCAGCCGAGCGGCTGCAACCCGATCGCGAGCGCGATCCTCGCCGAGGAAGCGGAGATCCACGCGGTCACGCCCGAGACCGCCGCGCACTCGCTGGCGATCGGCAACCCCGGCGACGGCTACCTGGTCATCGACGCGGTGCTCAAACGGGGCGGCACCGGGGGCTTCGCCAACGACCCCGAGATCTTCGCCGGGATCGATCTGCTGGCCGCGACCGAGGGCCTGTTGACCGAGCCGGCCGGCGGGACGACGATCGCGGTCCTCGAGAAGCTCGCCGCCGCCGGGCGCTTCGCCCCCGACGACACGGTCGTCGCGATCATCACCGGAAACGGCCTGAAGACGCTCGACGAGCACCCCGAGAAGCCGTGGCCGGCCAAGGTCGACTGCAGCCTCGACGCGATGCTCGCGGCGCTCGCCGATCTCAAGGGCGGCACCTCGCTCGTCGAGGACGCCCGCCAGCAGCTGCACGCATAGAGGTTCTTGGCCGGCTGGGAACCACCGGCAGCCTGGCTGAGTAGTCTTACGGCCATGGACGACCCGGCGGCACCCTCCGATCCCACCCGCGACCTCGAAGAGCGCCGGCGCGAGGCGCGCCTGTCCGTGGATGAGGCCGGCGGAGGAGAGTCCGAGGGCTTTGAGCTGGCCGAGGATGAACTGATCGAGCACACCTCCCACGGCGACCAGCACACGCCCGCACGCATCATGCGCGACGCGGCCTCCGAGGAGGAGGCCAGCGACGTCGTTTACGGCGAGGCAGACGAGGAGCACAAGGCCGACTGACCCAGGCTTCGGCCGGGGAGGTGACGTCTGAGCTCGACCGCTCGATGGCCGCCCCGGGGATCAAAGCGGTGCGACATCCCTGGCGGATCGTCGCTGGGTACGCGTTCGTCGCATCCACGAGCCAGATGCTGTGGCTGACCTTCGCGCCATCACCACGGCGAGCGCTCACCATTTCCACGTCTCCGAGAGTGCCGTGGGATCGATCGCATACGAGAGCTGACCGCGCGTCTCGCGCAAAACCCCGCGCGGGCCGCGGGCAACTACGCACCGGCTAGCGCTCCCCTGAGCCGACATCTCAGTTGTGCCCGAATTCCGATGGCCCGGCATGTTGCGCCCTACGAAACCTGAGTCGCGCGAGGTGCGCGCGGGCGCCTCCTCTATGAGATATCGATTAAGGCGGTCAGATCAGATGAGACGTTTGCTCCTAGCCCTTCCCGTAGCGCTGTTCGCGCTTGCCGTCGGATCATCGAGCGCGATGACGCCGACTACCTGCACGACGACGATCGTGCCGGGCACCAACCTCATCACAGCGTTCGCCCGGGCCAAGTACGGCAGCACGATCTGCCTGACGCCCGGAAGCTATATCGGTCCCCGGAGCATAGTCATCGCAGTCAGGGAACCTCCCGTGACAACGCCTCCTCCTCCGCCTCCACCGCCGCCGCCCACGCCCACGCCCACGTCGTCGGGGTTGAGGGTGGGTTTGATTGGTGGGGTTGTGGGGTGGGGTGCTGGGCCGAGTGAAGCGATTCGGAAGCAGACGGGTGTGAAGTTCACGAAGTTGAACCCGGGTGTTGAAGGGTGGGGTCCGGCTAAAGAAATGGTCAGCGATGGCGTTACCCCGCTGCTGCTGTATAACCCTTCGATGCTGGGGATGTCCCCGGCAGCGGTCGCTGAAGGCGTGCTGGCGTATCTCCCGCACATGCGGGAACTCGGGATCACCGAACTGGAGCTCGGCAACGAGGTCTACTACCACGGCTCCACCCCCCCGGAATACGCCGCGCAGTACCGCGCCGCCCACGAAGCGCTCGCCGGGAGCGCCATCACGCTGATCGCCGACGCATGGACCGACGCCCAAAAGCCCAACGGCGAATGGTCGCAGTGGGAATCCCACGGCGGCTGGTGCGTCCTGTTCGTAGCAGCCCTCGGATACATCCCCGACGCATGGAGCTTCCACCCCTACGGCCCGATGAACGCCAACGGCTTCGGCTCCGGCTCCTACCGCCAAGGCTGGGCGACCGTCCCCCGCATGATCGCCTACATGAAGACAGACCACGTCTACGCACCCCTCAAGATCACCGAGGTCGGACAACCCACCTACCAAGGCTCAGACGGCAACACCCCCGTCACAGAAGCCGAACAAGCAGCCGACGTCAAGCAATACATCACCCAAGCCGCCGAATGGGGCGTCGCCTCCATCTACCTCTACGAGGCCATCGACACCGGCGAAGGCGGCTACGGCCTCTACAAATGGCCCCTCCAACCCAAGCCCTCCGCCACAGCATTCACAGAAGCGGTTGCCCAACTCAACTCGTAGCGGCAGCGCGCCGGTAGGCCGATCGGCGTATCGCAAGGGCCCTGCCAACCGGCGGAGCCCTTGCCGGGTTCAGGGCCGGTCCATGAGCGCACCGAGCCGGGCCCACTGGCTCTGGGAGCTGTTTAAGTAGAAAAACCCCGCGTTAGCGGGGCTTTTCCTTAGCAGGTCGATAAGCCGGATTCTGTCGTTGAGCAGCCATCCATCTGAGCGGCCTACCTGGACCTCGGCGGACTACCTGCAAACGGTCCCGTTTGGCCTTGCATCGAGTGGGGTTTGCCCAGCCGCCGCGTCGCCGCGACGCTGGTGCGCTCTTACCGCACCATTTCACCCTTGCCGGCCCGCCGTTCACGTGGGACGGCGGACGTAGGCGGTTTGTTTCTGTGGCACTTTCCCGCGGGTTTCCCCGGGTCGATACCTCGACCACCCTGTCCTTCGATGTCCGGACTTTCCTCGAAGGCTGTTCGCCTCCGCGGCTGCCTGACCTGCCCACTCAACGTACCGCGCTACGGCCCATCTGTGAAGAGCAGGGCGTTGGCGCCCAGCTCGAAGCATCCGCGCGGCAGGATCGTCAGACGCTCCTGAGCAGCCCCACGACGCAGCCGAGCACCTTGACCTCCTTGCTGCGAATCGGCTCCATCGTCTCGTTCTCCGGCTGCAAACGAATGTGGTCGGACTCGCGGAAGAAGCGCTTGACCGTCGCCTCCTCACCGAGAAGCGCTACCACGACATCGCCGTCGCTTGCGGTGTCCTGGGGGCGCACCACGACGTAATCGCCCTCGAGGATCCCCGCGTTCTTCATCGAGTCGCCCCGAATGCGCAGCAGGTACTCACCGTCCCTGCCGCCGGCGATCTCGGGAACCGACACGTACTCCTCGACGTTCTCCTCCGCGAGGATCGGGTTTCCCGCTGCGACCGAGCCCACGAGCGGAAGGCCTTCGGCGCGCACGATCCCTCGCACGCTCTCGACCGCGCGGTCGAGCAGCTCGATCGCGCGTGGCTTCGACGGGTCGCGGCGCAGCAGGCCGATCTTCTCGAGGTTGGCCAGGTGTGCGTGCACCGTCGAGGATGAGGCCAATCCGACCGCCTTGCCGATATCGCGCACGGTCGGCGGATAGCCGTACTTGGCCGAGTACTTGCGGATGAAGTCGAAGATCTCCTGCTGGCGCTTGGTCAGATCCATGTCTGCGTGACTCCCCGGTCGGGTGGACTTTGGCCTGCGACGAACATGTGTTCGTACTGTAGCGCCGGCCGTGGACGGATGCAAGCATTGCGCCGTATGGTGCCGGCGGACGGGACTCGATCCCGGGGCTATACTCGCCCCCTGCGCCCGTGGCGGAATTTGGTAGACGCGCAAGGTTGAGGGCCTTGTGGGGAGATTTCCCCGTGATGGTTCGAGTCCATTCGGGCGCATGAGAAAAGCCATGCTAAACGGGGCTTTTCGCGTTTCTGGACGAGGGTGCCCAGCATTCTGCCCGTGTGCACAGTATTCTCACGTGAGAACAATGCACACCGTTGTGCACACTCAGGAGCCGGTGAGGCGATGAGCGTCCAGGAGGATCGGGGCGGCTGGGTCGTGCGCTGGCGTGATGGCTCGGGGCACCAGCGGGGCAAGCGTTTCGCCAGCGGGGAGGCAGCACGGGCGTTCGATGACGCGCTCGCCGAGATCGCCCCGGTCGAGCGCCGGGCGGACGGAGCCAAGGAAGCGGGAGGTGTCTACTCCTACCCGACCAAGGAGGGCCTGCGCTGGTACTTCAAGTTCCGCGGCAGCGACGGGGTGCAGACGAGCAGGCGCGGGTTCACGAGCGCCCGCTCCGCGCGCGACGCCAAGCGACGGCTGACTGAGCGGATCGAGCGCGGCGAGGTGCGCCATACCAGGGAGTCCTTCGGCGAGTATTGGCAGCGCTGGCTCGCCCGACGCAAGCCCTATCTGGAGCCGGGGACGTGGCAGGGCTATGAGATCAACGGGCGGCTGCGGTTGTTGCCTGCGCTCGGCGATGTCCCGCTCGGTCGTCTGGGGGTCGAGGACGTGCGAGCGTGGATGGATGGGCAGGCGGAGGGTGTGGAGGCGGGCGAGGCTGCGGTCAAGACCGTCAACAATGCGCTCGGAACGCTGGTCGTGTGCCTGAACGGGGCGCTGGAGGACGGTCTGATCGCGGGCAATCCGGCGCTGCGCGTGCCGCGGCTCCCGGCCGCGCACATCGAGCGCGACTACCTGCGGCTGCACGAGATCCCCGTCTATCTGGACTCCTGTTCTGAGGTATACCGGCCCGTGGCGGAGGTGCTGATCGGCGGCGGCCTGCGAATCTCGGAGGCCTTGGCGCTGCGGGTCGGCGATCTCGAGCTCGAGTCGACCGGCGGCGCGATCGTGGTGTACCGCTCGCGTAAGCGGGGCGAGACGGTGGGGTCGACCAAGTCTGATCGGTTTCGCGCCGTCGAGATCGGCCCGGGGCTCTCGGGGGCGCTGCGCGACCACTTGGCCCGGCGCGGTGAGATGGCATCCGGCGACCAAGCGAAGGCGCACGTGTTTGTGATGCCCGTGCGGACGCGCAAGCGCGATCAGGGGCGGTGGCTTGGCGACGGCGCGGGCAAGCCGATGGACCGCGCAACCGTGTCCCGTGACTGGCACAAGGCCGCGCTGGAGGACGCGAGCCTGCGCGACATGCCGTTGCACGCGCTGCGGCACTCCGCGGCGGCGGCGTGGCTCGCAGCTGGCAACTCGCTGATGTATGTGCAGCGTCAGCTCGGGCACGCGGATATCGCGACGACGGAGCGCTATTACGGTCACCTGGAGCGCCACCTGCTCGCGGCCGGCGCGGTGGTCACCGAAGAGGCCATCGCCCGCGCGACGCCTCGTCATCTTTAGTCGGAAGTTTTTGAGGGTTTGAGGCCCGATCGCCTGTGGTTGCGGGGATCGGGCCTTTTTTGGGTAGGTTGATGTAGACACTAACAATGGGTTTTTCCGTCCGATGGGTATGGCATGATGTGGCTATGTCAAAGAGAACGGGTGCGGTGCATGTCGCGACTACTCGTCGCCACTACAAGGGCAAGGTCTATGAGAGCACGCTGCTGCGGCGCTCCTACCGTGTGGACGGCAAGGTCCGCAACGAAACGGTCGGCAACCTCTCGCACCTGCCGCCGGCGGTGATCGAGGGGATCCGCGCGATGCTCGCCGGCAAGACACTCCTGAGCCTCGACGAGGAGTTCGAGATCGAGCGCTCGCGGGGGCACGGTCACGTCGCCGGGGTGCTGGGTGTGTTGCGTGCGCTTGACCTGGAGCGGCTGATCAGCCGCGAGCGTTGCCGTGAGCGTGACCTGGTGGTAGCGATGATCTGCCAGCGTGTGATCGGCCCGGGCTCAAAGCTCTCGGCGACACGTTGCTTTGGGCAGAGCACACTCTCTGAGGAGCTCGATCTCGGTGAGGTGAAAGAGGCCGAGCTGCTGTCCGCGATGGACTGGCTCTACGAGCGCCAGGAGCGGATCGAGAAGGCACTCGCCCGCCGGCATCTGGCCGGGGAGGACTTCGTGCTCTATGACCTGTCATCGAGCTATGTGGAGGGGCGCTGCTGTCCGCTGGCGAAGCTCGGCCACTCGCGTGACGGGCGCAAAGGCAAGCTGCAAGTCAACTACGGTCTGATCTGCTCCCCGGAGGGCCGGCCCGTGGCTGTTCACTGCTTCGACGGTTCAACGACCGACTCAAAGACGCTGCCCGACGCGCTTGCGACGGTCACCGAGCGCTTCGGGGTGAAGGATGCTGTGCTCGTCGGTGACCGCGGGATGATCACCCAAGCGCACGCCCAGACATTCAAGGAAAACGGTGTGGGTTTCATCAGCGCGCTGAAGGCGGCGCAGATCCGCACACTCGTGAACGCCGGTGACATCCAGCTCTCTTTGTTCGATGAAACGAACCTCGCGGAGATCTCATCAGAGAAGTTCCCCGGCGAGCGCCTCGTCGTCTGCCGCAACCCCGCGGTCGCCGCGGAGCGAGCCAGGAAGCGTTTGGAGTTGCTTGCCGCGACCGAAGCGGAACTCCAAGAAGGTCAAACGGATGGTCGAGGGTCCGCGCGGCTCCCTGCGCGAAGCCCAGGCGGGGGAGATCGGGACCCGCGCCGGCAAGATCGTCAACAAGTACAAGGTCTCAAAGCACTTCGAGCTCAAGGTCGATGACGGCGCGTTCTCCTTCGAGCGCAAGCAGGCACAGATCGAGGCGGAAGCCGCGCTGGACGGGCTCTACGTGATCCGCACCACCTGCACGGCCGAGCAGCTCTCAAGCCAAGCCGCGGTCCGTGCCTACAAGCAGCTGAAGATGGCCGAGCGCGCGTTCAAAACGATGAAGGACACCCTCGAGGTCCGTCCCATCCACCACCATCTCGAGACCAGGGTACGCGCGCACATCTTCCTCTGCATGCTCGCCTACTACGTCACCTTCGAGCTCGCCCAACGCCTCACCCCCCTGCTCTTCACCGACCAGACGCCACTCGCTCCCGCAGACCCCGTCGCGCCAGCGCGACGCTCAAAAGCGGCCAAGGCCAAGGCCGCCAGCGCCGCGACGGAGGACGGGTACCCCGCCTCCAGCCTGCCCGACCTCCTCGCCGAACTCGCCACCATCACCCGCAACACGATCCGCCTCGGGCAGGCCGAGCACACCTACACGCGCCTAGCCAAGCCCACGCCGCTACAGGCCAGAGCACTCGAACTACTCGACATCAAGCTCGCCGCGTAGACAGAACCCGCCCGCCCCCAGCACACCCAAACCCGGCCAGACCGCGGGATTCGCCACCCCAGCCGCAAAAACTTCCGCCTAGGCTGGATGGTGACGCTTCACACATCCGCACGCTTGTGCGACCGTGCCGAGACATGCCGAGTCATATCTCGGCGGCGACACCGCCATGCTCCCCGTTGTGAATCGGAAACAACGTCCCGACATCCCCATCGCCAAGGCGGTCTATGTGGTCCGGCCAATGGAGGTCGGCAAAGTAGCGCGCTCCGCGAAATCCGAACTCATCCGGCCGTTCTGACGGGAGGTCTCGCCCAAAGAAGGTGCACCCGCCCGCAAACCATGTCGCGCCTTTGAACATCGCCCCGGAAAAGTCGACCATCGTGAAGTGGGCGTGCTGAAAGTTGACCTCCCCCTCAAATATGGCGTTGGCGAAGCTGACGTGTTGCTTGAAGTCGCCCTGGAAGCTCGCGCTCCCCTTGAAGATGCTGTCATGAAAATACAGGTCGCTCTCAAATCCGGCCGCGCTGGTGGCATCGATGAACGTCATCCCCTCAAAGACTGCATAACTAAAGGACGCCGGTCCACGACTGCGAAGGTTGTTGTCGCCGAAATCTAGGAGGTGGGCACCCCGTAGATTGATCGTGAGCACCTCATCCCAGTAGAGGCTGGGATCAAGTCCGTCGTACCACGGCATGTATTGCAGGTGGCGTAGCAGCAGCGACTGCGCGATGGAGCGCACCTGCTGCTCCTCCCGCTCGCCGATTCTGTCATCGTCGAAATAGCGCTCGGTTGACGGGGTTCGCAGATAGGCACACCACAGGTCGAAAACCGTTTGGCGCATCTCAGGATGGTCGCAACCGAGGCGGTCGAGCGAGTACATACCGGCGATGCGCAGCGGCGCCTTATCCGAGCTGCGTCGCGGCGGCGACGTAGAGCGCACTGGCGCGTTCGTCCCTGGCCTTCGCGATTTCATGACGCTGTTGCGTCTCAGCGGTGTGTTGCCGACGGGTTGCGAGAACGGCAGCGATCGTCGCGGCGAAAATGCCCAGGATGGTGGCGGTCACCTTTACGATGTCACCCCAGCCACTCCGTGCAACGTGATGGCTAGAGATATCCAGGAGCCAGCCCCTGCCAGTCTGGACCTCCGCAACCGTCGATGTGGTGACGTACGCCACCACTGCCACCACGGCGACCGCTAGAGCGATGGACTCAGCGATTCCGAGCGTACTGAGACGTCGGACGCTGGACTGGGTCATGCGCCGGATGATCGCCATCCCGCTTGTCATGCTTGTCGCGCCCTTGTCGATCCTGGGTCCTTGGGTCGCCTACGGCGTGTGTCGAGCGACCATGTCGGCACACGCTCGCGCCGTGAGCGCTCTTTCGTGTTCGTAGGGCTCGCGGATGATCTGATCTACGCGGCTCTTGGCGAGGCCGGTCGCTACAGCCATGTCCTGTCGGCTGAGGCTGTTGCTCAACGCCCATGCCGTCATAAGGCCGTCTCGCTCCCGGTAGCCCAGAGCGGCTTGATTGTGGGCCGCACGCAGCAGCCGCATGCTCTCGGCTTGGCTGTCGAGCGGCACGTCCTGGATCGGATTGGTCGGCTCGAGGTCTGCCTCGGGCAGGAGTTGGTGTCTGTGGGGTCTCATGCTCCGAATAATAAAGTATTCTCGGCTCTAGGAAGATGCAACGGTCAGGGCCTGAAGGAGTCGCCAAACCCGCCCGGCCGGGCCCCTGGACGCCAAAGCCCCGGCCTCCTTGCTGTGCGGGCCTGGTATTCGACGTTCTGCGAAATGGTGGAGACGACCAGAGTCGAACTGCTACACCGCCTCCTTGATCGCGTTGGCTGCTCTACGGCGGGCTGCCGGGCTCGGGATTTCATGAGGCCCTCAAGGAGCCGTCCAGGTTTGGCGGTTGTACCTGCCTCCGCACTGAGAGCAGCCACGTGCAACGGGCTGGGTCAGGCCACTACGGCGAACTCGCGCTCGACCACGCCGTCAACCGTGCGCTGAAAGCACACGAGCAGCTCCTCGTCCAAGACGGCAGCGATACGCTGAAGCGTTGGTAGCTGCGGGATGTGAGTCCCCTTCTCCAGCCGTGACACGGCGCTGTGGGACGTACCGGCAGCTCGCGCGACTTCCTCCTGCGTGAGGCCAAGCTCGAAACGGCGCTCGCGCAGATGCGCCGCAATCGGGCTGACCTCCCGAAGGGCGCGGATGCGCTCGTATTCGGCACGGGCGTCGCGATAGGTCTCGCTACGCTGCGCGCGACCCTGGGCCGCCTCGGCGACGCTGCGCCCGATGGGGCTATGAAGGACGGTAGCCATCGGCAGAGCTTATCACGGCTGATAAGTCCCGGTCAGGCACGACGCGAACCCGGAGGAGCGTCGCGCCCCGCCGCACGCGGTCGTCGACGAGGGTTCGCGTCCATCCTCGTCTGGAAGTCAACCATTCGCGCCTCAGCCTTCCTCCGGTGACTGGCTGAGACCGAGCCAGTGTTCTTCTCAAACACGTGCAGCAGGACCATGAGGTTCCGAGATCGTTGGTAGAGCACGCGATAGCGGGTCCTTGCGAAACGCACGCGCAGCTCCCGAAGCTCTCCGACAATTTGCGACGTGGCCGGGAACTCGGATGGTGGATCGCGAGGATCGCGGCCGTTGAGATGCTCCTCGATCGCATCATCGATCTTGGCAACTGCGAGAGGGTGCACGTTCAGCAACTCCTCTAGGAAGTCGTCGACCGGCTCCTTTCCCCGCTTGTCGCGGTAGAAGACGGCCTGGGTGCGCCCGCGCGGCTGCGCGGCGTGGACACTCGGCCGGGAGCTCGACGAGCGCTTTGGACGTGGCACGACCCTAGACACTAGAAGTCGCTCCGGCCCACTCTAATGGCCTCGCTATGCCCGTTCCCGTGAGAACAGTTCGAGAACATCCACCCTTCCAGACCCGTCCGATGCGTCCAGAAAACCGCGCAATTTGGACGATCTGGACGCCGGCGGACGCATCTACACGTGCGGTACGAGGTTGAGGGCCTTGTGGAGATTGTTCTCCGTGATGGTTCGAGTCCATTCGGGCGCATGCAAATAAGCCCAGCAAACCTGTGCTTTTCTTGGTTTAGGTCCAAATCTCTGCTGCACTTCTGGCATGGACGTAATGTTGCCATTTGACAATTACGTCCACTTGTACGTCCATCTATGTCCATCGCGTTGCCGGCGGACGTACCGGAGGCCATCACGGTGAGCATTGCGTTGAACGGGGACGCGTGGAAGGTCCGAGCGAGATGAGCGTCTCGTTTCATCGAGGCGCGTGGGAAGCTCGCTGGCGCGACGCGTCCGGCCGCCGGCGGGCCAGGCGCTTCGGCGACGATGAGAGCGCCGCGCGCGCGTTCGACGAAGCGATGAACGAGGTCGCCAGCCCCGATCGCCGTTCCGACACGAGTGCCGGCGGAGCGAACGGGGGCGTGTACCCGTACGAGACCGCACAGGGAAACGCGCTGGCGCTACGTCGCTCGGCGCTCCGACGGCACTTCGACGAGCAAGCGGGGCTTCACGAGCGCACGGGATGCCAGGCGGCGTCTGACAGAGCGGGTAGAGCGCGGCGAGCTGCGCCACACCAAGCACACGTTCGGGACGTGGTGGCAGGAGTGGCTGCCGCGGCGCAAGTCCCATATCGAGCCCGGGTCGTGGGCGAACTACGAGGTGCATGGCCGCAAGCGCCTGCTCCCCGTGCTGCAGACCATACCCCTCGAACGCCTGGACGAGTCGGCGATCCAAGCGCTCGTGGACGTCATGGCCGAGGAGATCGAGAACGGCGAACTGGCGCCCAAGACCGCCAACAACGCGCTGGCGACGCTGGTCGTATGTCTCAACGGCGCCGTCAAGGAACGGGAGATAGCGCGCAACGCCGCCCTGCAGATCGATCGCTTTCGCGATGACGAGCTCGAGCGCCAACGGCTCGACGAAGTCGGATAAGTTCCGCCGCGTCGAGATCGGCCCCAAGCTGTCGCGCGCGTTGTCCGACCAGATTGCCCGTCGCGCGGAGATGGCCGCAGGCGAGGAGTCCAAGGCCCCGCTGTTCGTGATGCCCACACGTTCGCTCAAGCGCGCAAATGGGCGCTGGGACGGCCACGGGGCGGGCGAGCCGATGGACCGCAACACGATCAGCCGAGATTGGCACAAGGCGGCCCTACAGGACGCCGGCCTGCGCGACATGCCGTTGCACGCCCTGCGCCACACGGCCGCGGCGGCGTGGCTGGCAGGCGGAAACTCGCTGATGTACGTGAAGCGCCAGCTGGGCCACTCGAGCATCACCACGACCGAGCGCTACTACGGGCATCTGGAGCGCCATGTGCTGGCGGCGGGGGCGGCGGCCACCGAGGAAGCCATCGCCCGCGCCACCAAGCGCGCCGCGTAGGTCACCTACCCCCCGCCCGGTCGCCCTCGCTGGCGCCCGGGACGGATCTGATTGACAAGTTCAACCAGATCCGGGTCGGCCGGCGGATCGTCCAAATCATGGCAGCACTGGGGCTGCGCGTCACGAGCACGACCGATCGCGCTGAGGCCCGGGGTGTCTAGCGCCCCCTCCGCGTGAACATCCTCGTCCTCGCGGTGTCGGCCAATCCATGAGATGACGATGTCATCGTCATCTCATAAAACCAGTGCATCCGCGAGTCGCGGTAGAAGCGCCGCTCGCACACTCGGTGATCCGCGCCCGTTTCGGCGCGCAACCGGATGCCGCCAGCCTCGCATCCGCGATGCCGCAGTTCCTCGACCACGCGATCGAAGTGCTTCTTGACCTCGCCGCGCAGAGCTTTGACGCGCGGGTCGCAGCGCCGCGCCACGGTGACGCTGAACCGTGGCGCCATCAGCCGAGCCGCACGACCAGCTCAGAGATCCACGGTGTCGCCGGCCAAAGCGTCCTGCAGCCCCTCCCGCGCTCCCGGCTGTGCCAGCGCCCGCTGGTCAGCGGCCTCCCGCAGCAGCTGCGAGAAACGACGCTCATCCTTGGCTAGAGCACGCAAACGGCCCAAGCGCTCCTTGAGCAGCCGAACGCTCAAGAACGTCACCCGCCGAGGGGAGCTGTCTGCAACAACGTCCAGGAGACCTTTGGCGATCCAGCTACGCACGGTCGGCCGGCTCACGCCAAGCTCCTCGGCGACCTCTGGCACCGTGAGGGCGGGCGCATCCGAGCCAACTTCGACCTTTGCCTGCTCGAGCTCACGCTCAGCCGCGGCGATTTCGCCATTGGAAAGCGCGTGACGGGCGCGCGTGATCGTGTCATCAAGCGTGACGAAGCTGGCCACCAACTCTCGATGCTCGCGCTTGGTCATGACATCCATCATACCACCATGCCTTCCGAAAAAGCCAAGAAAAGGAAAGTCAATCAGAGGTTGCCAACCGAGGCCCCGAAGCCACACGGCTCGCCGCCATCCCGACCGCCACCTGTCGCCGCGGTGGCGACACTGGCCCCCCCAGGCCGCCAGGCCGCCCGGGCCTCGTCCAGCCATCGTTCGACATCCTCAGCGACGAACCGCAGCGGCCCGTCCTCTCCCCCGATCCGGATCGAGGGAATCCGTCCCCGATTCGCCGCGTCGTAGATCCAGGCACGGCGAGACGCAAAGATCGCGAGCGAGATCGCCGGGCCTGAGCAGCGTCTGCGTCACCCCCGCTCCATCTCCTCGATCCACCCGAGCACGGCCGAGCGTCGGTAGCGCACGTAGCGCCCGAGCGAGACGTGCGGGATTCGGCGTGCCCGGTCTGTGTGTACACCCAGGCCTTCGTCACCCGCAAGAGCAGGGCGACCTCGCCGGCGGTCATCAGCGGATCGTCGGGGTCCAGGCGAAGCGGGCTCAGCGCCCGCTCGCCGGCAGGCTCGGCGACCGTCGTCTGCAGGCCCGGCCTACCCATCGTCCTCACCCCGGCGCTGTCTCTCCCACCCCTCGACCACGTGCCACCCGTCGACGCGGCGCTCGAACACGCTCCCCTCGTTGCGGCCGAGGTGCGCGTGCGCGTTGGCTGCAGGGAGTGGCACCGACACCAAGGATGGGCAGATGTCGCGCATAATTCCATCTATGGCTGAAACGGATGCTCAGCCCCGGAAGCGCAGAGCGCTGTTCGGCGTCGGCAAGGAGTACGCCGAGGCGCTCAAGGCACGGCTCACCCACCTCGAAGCACGGCTCGCCCAGACCGAAGCGGAGAACGCCGATCTGGCGCGGGGAGCCTGCGCTCGGCGAGGCTGGCACTGGATGAGACCGCGGGCTGGTCCGAGCGCCTGCCGCAGGCGTTGCGCGAGCTCGCGAGCCTCGCCGCGGGAGAGGTGGCGGACGGGAACGTCGAGCAGACGCTGGCAGACGCGCTGCTGCGCCTCGCGGGCGAGCACCTGCTCTCGAGCGTGACGATCGCCAGAGGCGAGCCGGCTGGGGAGATCGAGAGCGAGACCCGGGAGAACGAGAACGGCAGGCCGATCCGCACGACCGTTAGGCTGGGTGGCATCGCGGTGGACGCCACCTGGCAGCCGGGCATCGAAGCCGGCCCGGACACGACCAGCGACGAGGCCTTGGCCGGCCGGCACGAGACTGGGAGAAACTGAGGCGCGAGGCAGCCCAGAGCGCTACCGTGGAAGAGCAATGAGCGCGGGAGGGTGGCATCTGCTTCCTCGGGCCGGATCGGACGGATTGCTGGGGATGCCATGAGACTCCCGCGTGCCGGGCTCGTGATGGCCAGCGGCCAGGGAGGGCACGCTCAAGCGCCGGGCTACGAAACGCTTGTGATCATCCTGTTGATCGTCGCGATGGCGGTGGCCTCGGCGCTGATCGTCGTGTACATGCGCCGGCGCTTTCGGCCCAGGCCGGTGGTCGACCAGTGGCAGGCTCTGGCGGTGATGGGCGAGCTGTGCCCGCATGGCTGGCAGGCCCAGATCACGCTGTACGGGTGGGGTGCCCCGGTACCGGCAGACGCCCCTTCCTCGCGCGTGCCGCTGATCGAGCTCGAATGGAAGCAGTTCGAGGAGGAGTCGGGCCGGGTGGCTGTGGCAAGGAGGGTCTGGGCTCCGACCATCGGTGAGGCACTGCAAACGATGGTGGACGATCGCCGGACGGACGTCACCCTCGAGCAGATCGAGCAGGCGGCGGCCGAGGATGAAGACATTTGGTGGAACCACCAGCCCTGACGGTAGGTTGCCCGAGTGCTCCCTGAAGGCCGGCCGGTCGTTGTAGAGTCGACGATGTGACGTTCGTGCTGCTCACGGGAGCAACCCGCGGCATCGGCCGTGCGGCCGCGATCGAGCTGGCGCGCGGCGGAGTCGAGCTTGCGCTGGTGGGCCGCGAGGCTGAGCGCGTGAAGGCGGTCGCCAGGGAAGCCGAGGCAGCCGGTGGGGGCGCCCCCATCCACGAGCACGTCGCCGATCTGACCCTGATGGCCGAGGTTCGAAACCTGGCCGCAGAGGTGGGCGATCGCTACGGGCATATCGACGTCCTGGCCAACAACGCGGGTGCCCTATTCGCCTCGCGAGGGGAGACGAACGAGGGTCTCGAGCGGACCTTCGCTCTGAACCATCTCGCGCCCTTCCTGCTCACGAATCTCCTGCGCGGCCAGCTCGACGACGGGCGGGTGGTGACCACGGCGTCCGACGCCCACAAGTCGGGGGTTCTCGATCTCGAGGATCTGCAGTCCGGGAAGTCCTATTCGGCGATGCGCGTATACGGAACGTCGAAGCTGTGCAACATCCTCTTCACGCGAGAGCTGGCCAAGCGCGCTCCGGAGCTGCACGCCAACTGCTTTCACCCGGGTGTGGTGCGCACGGGCTTCGGCAAGAACGAGAACGGAATCTGGAGGGTTCTCACGACGCTCGGCGGGCCGTTCTTCCGCTCGCCGGAGCGAGGCGCGAGGTCCTTGGTGTGGCTCTCAATCTCAGAGCAGGCAGCTGAGCTGAGCGGCGAGTATGTGGTCGACGAGAAGGTCGCAGCCCCAAGCGCCCAGGCCCAGGACGACACGCTCGCCGAGGCCCTCTGGGAACACAGCGCGGAGCTCGTAGGGCTCGCGACGGGCTCGCCCGCCTGAAGACGGTCTCGGCCTCTTCTCTGAGAAGGGGTGGGCGATGGGGCTCGAACCCACGACCGCCTGGACCACAAATACGCCTGGTATCGCGAAAATCTGGCTCTAGCAAGCCAAATCTCAACCACACACGCACCCTCGATTCATCCGCATGTTATGGCGTTTCCCGGCGATTCGGGCCAGCGAGCCAAGCTTCTGGCCCGAACGCTCCCGCTCTCCAAACGTCGACGTCGCGAGTCGAAGCGATCCGATGGCCTGCCCTGCGGGGCAGCGCGAGCGCCGTTACGCAAGCAGACCTGGCCGAGTCACGCCTTGTGGATGTTAATGACCTCGCCGGCGTGCTCCTGCGGCTGGCCTTCGACGCCTCCCTCGATTGGCAGGCTTGCCATTAGCACGTCCTGGATGAAGCGGTCGTTTTGCTCCTTGGATTCCCAGATGGCCGTGATCACGATGCCGTCGGCGGTCCGTCCCGCCGCGTGATAGATCTGCCCCTCGGGCAGTCCCTCCGGGGGGTGCACCACCGCGACCGTCGCGTTGTACTGAGCCTCCGTCGCGCCCGGCCAGAAGTGGTGGATCATGTATGCCATATCTTCTCCTCCGTTGGTTTGGTCGCCCTGTCCAGGGCCGGCAGGGCCTCGAGGTCACAGCGCTCGTGCCCTCCGACGAGCTACGCCTCGACGAGCAGGACGAAGGTGTCGGCACGAACGCCGTCGTAGGCCATCGCGTCGGCACCGGCTTGGGACTGCATCACTGCCTGAAAGGCGGCCATGTCGGGAACGTCGGCAAGCACCGCCGCGCGGTTCGGGTTCTCCGGGTCGAGAAACGTTCGGACGGTGATGCCCAGGGGTCCGAAGACCTCCTCTCGCTTTGGTGACGCGAGCCAGTGCGAGCTGTCATCGATCTCGTGGTATCCGATCACCAGTGTCATTGCCGTTCTCCCCGTTGGTTCGGTCCGCGCGTTGTCCGCTGGCCTGTGCGGCGATCATTCATCGACGAGCTGATCGCGCTCGGCCGACGCGACGCCGAACGCTGGCTCGACGCGCAACACGATGACGGCCTGTGGCAAATCGGGCGGCTACCACAGACACGACGCCCGCGCAGGGCCGAACGCGAAAACGTAACCGATGATTTGCGGGGACTTTCGTGAGGGGTGAGCGAGGGGACTCGAACCCCCGACCGCCTGGACCACAACCAGGAGCTCTACCAACTGAGCTACGCCCACCAAGGGATCCCACCGGGGGATGTAGGGAAGTCTAGCGTCGAGTCACCCGGCTCGCCGGCGCCGCATCACCCGGCCCGCTGGCTCACATCACCCCGGGCCCGCTGGCTCCGCACCACCCCGGCTCGCCGGGATCAGTCAGCGAGGCTGGCCATCGGCGTCCCGGACGGCGCGTTCGGCCTGGGCGAGGCTTTGGCTGGGGAGGAGCTCGGGCGAGCGGGCGGCGGCGTCTCGCCAGGCGGCGAGCAGCCGGCTGGGGTCGTTGCCGAGCAGCGCGGCGAGCTGGACGCTGAGCGCGAGCGGGTCGGCCTGCGGGCGTCCCTCGGCGGGCGGCGCCTGGGCGACGGCCCGGGCGGCGGCAGCGGCGCGGTCCCGGGCGGCGCCGAGCACCCGCTCGGTGACGTCCTCGCTCTGGCGCTCGGCGGCCCGCCAGCCGCGGCCCATGGCGAGTTGCTGAACCTCGAGCTTAGGCCCCTCGAGGATCGTGAGCTTGGCCTGGTGGGGGCTCCATTTGCGTTCTCCGACCTCGACGAACTGCTGGCGGACCCACGGGTCTACGACCGCGCGGAGCTCGGGCTCGGTGAGGTTGAAGCTCCAGGCGTTGTGGGGGAACTGGCGCAGCTCTAGGTGGTACATGGGCGAGAGGCTCGCAGGTCCTCGGCGGCAACGCCCAGGCGGGAACGCATGACGGCGACGGCCTGGGGGTTGGAGTCGATCAGGACGTAGCGGCGGCCGAGCTGGGCGGCGACGGCGCCGAGGGTGCCGCTGCCGGCGAAGCAGTCGAGGCACCAGTCGCCCGGCCGGGTGGAGGCGGTGACCATGCGCCGGAGGATGCCCTCGGGCTTCTGGGTGGGATAGCCGGTCTTCTCGCGGCCGTTGGTGGGGACGATGGTGTGCCACCAGACGTCCGTGGGGAGCTTGCCCCGGGCGGCCTTCTCGGCGGTGACCAGGCCGGGAGCCATGTACGGCTCGCGGTCGACGGCCTCGGAGTCGAAGTGGTAGGCGGAGGGGTCGCTGACGTAGACGAGGATCGTGTCGTGCTTGGCGGGCCAGCGGCGGCGGGTGCGCGCCCCGTAGTCGTAGGCCCAGATGATCTCGTTGAGGAAGCACTCGCGACCGAAGATCTCATCGAGCAGCAGCTTGCAGTGGTGGACCTCGCGGTAGTCGCTGTGGAAGTAGAGCGTGCCCTCGCGGGTGAGCAGCCTGCGGACTTCTCGCAGGCGCGGCCCGAGGAACGAAAGATAGTCGTCGAAGGAGTCCCGGTAGGAGGACTCGGCGAGCAGCTTCGACCGGTAGCGGCGACCCTGGAAGCCCGTCCGCTCGCCGTGGTCGTCGCGGAGCACCTGCAGCGTCTTGCGGGCCTGCACCTTGCCGGTGTTGAACGGCGGGTCGAGGTAGACCAGCTGGAAGGACTCCTCGGCGAACGTGGGGAGCAGATCGAGGTTGTCGCCCAGCAGGATCTGGTCGCTCGACGGAGTGTCAGGCGGGCGGTGCACGTGCAAGAGGCTACGTTCACCCCCCGATGGAGTGCTTTGGGATGCAATCTCGCGGGTTCCCCGCATGCCGGTCGCTGTCGCCGGCCGCAGCGGCCGCGGGTCGAGCCCCGGCCTCAGCCGGGCAGAAGCTCGACCCACTGGTACGGGCGGCCGCACAGCGCGTGCGGATGCGAGGCGGAGGCGGTGCGAAGCGAGGCCTCCTCCCCCTCCCCGGCGGGCGTGAGGAAGACGGCGTCGAGCACGGCTGAGCCGCGGTCGCCGGGGGCGAGGCTGGAGCCGGGACGGGTGACGCTCAGGCGGTGGGCGCCGGCGGAGAGGCGCAGGGGGATGGGTGGGACGGTGTCGGGCACGAGTGAGTTGCCGGCGAGCTGGCCGCCGATGGAGGCGAGCGGGCGACCGTCGAGGGCGAGCTGGACGGTGGGCATGATCTGTCCCTGGACCCACACCTCCCACTGCCCGGTCGCGGGCAGCTCGAAGGTGGCGGACAGCTCTCCGGGCCTGCTCATGACGAGTCCGTCGCGCTGGTGACCCCACCCGGCGGGGTGCGTGGAGCGCGCGAGGGAGATGGGCACGAGCTCGGGCGCCTGGGCGCCCACCAGGCTGCCCCCCCGGGCCCCGGGCAATCGGGCGAGGCGGGCGATGGCGGTGCACTGGAGCGCCGGGGCGCCCGAGAGGGCGATGTGGGCGATCGCGGGGGCGGCGCCGGGCGTGCGTTTCCACACCTGGTAGTAGGAGCCCTGCCAGATGAGACGATAGGCGGATGGCGGGCGGCTGGCGAGGGGATCGCGGCGGGTGACGATCAGCGGATAGGCGAGCAGGGCTCTCGGCGCCACCCGATCCAGCTGGACCGGCTCGCCGTAGCCGCCGGCGGCCGCGGCGGCAGAGGGCGGCGGGTAGGTGAAGTCCGGACCGCCGATGTCGAGGTCGCGCAGCTGATACAGCGCCCATTCGTCGAAGTCGGTGAACAGGGTCGGCCCGCGTCCGGCGAAGCGGGAGTCGATCAAGGCGAGCTCTCGATAGCGGGCGGTGGGCGCGAGGTCGGAGCTGCGGTACTGCATGAGGTCGGAGGCGAGCACGCCGCCGGCGAGCACGAGCGCGAGCAGCGGGACGCACGCTCGGAGGACCGGACGCGGGGCGAGCGCCCTCAGCTCGGCGACTCCCCCCCAGGCCAGAAGAACGACGACGGGCGAGGTGAGCATGAGCGCCTTTGCGCTCCCCCAGGTGGTGACCAGCTGGGTGACGGCCAGCCAGGCGAGCAGCATCAGGGCGAGCCAGGCGGCCAGCGGATGGGCACGGATGCGCAGCACGTGGACGGCGCCGAGGAGGGCACACAACAGCACCATGGCAATCAGCACATGCGTGAGGGCCAGGGCGGCTCCGGTGGGGGCGAGCTTGTAGCTCCCCCCCAGCCACACGCCGAGCACCTGACTGGCCCGCAGCGGCGAGCGCAGGTTGCCGGAGTTGGCGGTGTTGGCGATGTCCTGGGCGATCTTCAGCGAGCCCGAGACCTGTCTCCAGGTCGGCCAGGCGGCGATCAGCAGCACCACCGCCGCGACGCCGGCCGTGAGCAGCGCCGGACGCGGGCGCCGGCGTCCGCGCAGGAGATGGCAAAGGAGCACCCCGGCGAGGACGAGCACGGCGACGAGCGCCCAGGCGCCGAAGGCCAGGCCGAGCGCGGAGACTCCGGCGGCGAGCGCGAGCGCGAAGGGGATCGCCCGGGCGGGAGACCCGCGGGCCGCCCCCAACCAGCGCTCGTGCAGGACGGTGAGCGCACCGAGGGTGAGGATCATGGACAGGGCGGTGAGCTCCTTGACGGACCCGAACAGCTCGTAGGCGTATACGAGCGCGGGCAGCACGGCGGTCAGCGCGGCGAGGGCGGCCCACGGGCCGTCGAGGCGCATCCGGCGGGCGAGCAGCCAGGCGGGCCCGGCGGCGGTGGCGAGGACGAACGCGTTGAACGGCTGGAAGGCCCAGATGAGGGGCAGCCCGAGCAGGAAACCGCTGCCCCCGAACAGGGTGTCGGCGCCCGAGGGGTAGCTCGAGTTGTAGTAGTCGTTGATGAACTGGCCGTAGGAGTTGCGCAGGTCCAGGTGGGCGTAGTTCTGGCCGTGGCGCAGCAGGAAGTCGGCCCCCAGCATGTGGACGGCCGAGTCGGCGAGGGCCATGTAGGAGGAGAAGGTCGCCCGGCCGGCCAGCAGCACCGGGGCGAGGGCGATGAGGTAGGCGAGCAGGATGACGCCTGGCAGCCACGGGCGCTTGCGGATCTGCAGAGCGAGCGAGCGTGCCCGCGAGCGTGCGAGCACGAACCCGGCCAGGGCCACGGCGAGGAGCAGGTAGGGAGTCGCGGGGGCCAGCCCAGACACATAGGTGCTCAGCTGGGAGACACCGATGAGCGCGGCGACGCCGACGGGGAGCAGCAGCGCGGCGGGCAGGAAGCCGCCGCCGCAGCGGTCGACGAGCAGGCCGGCCCCCGCACACAGCGCCGCGAGCACGCACGGGTAGAGCACCGCTGTGGCAACGAACATCAGTGCCCCCGGCTGGATTCGAACCAGCGACCCTCGGATTAGAAGTCCGATGCTCTATCCAGCTGAGCTACGGGGGCAGGACACCGCTCGCTGGTGATAATCCTTACGCACCGTTGAGAAGAAACGTGTAAAAGTTCCTGCCATGAGTTCGATCGAGGGCGACGAAGGCGACCTGACCCGCAAGCAGCGCCGCGAGCAGGCGCGGGCGGAGCGCAAGGCGATGGAGGACGCGGCGGCGGCGGGAGCGGCCAGGCGAACGAGGCTGACCCAGCTCGGGATCGTGGGGGCGGTGGTCGTGGCGGTGATCGTCGTGGTCCTGATCGTGACCGGCGGGAGCAGTGGCAGCCATGCGGTCAAGCCGGGCACCGGGGCAGCGAGCTCGACGACGGCGGAAATCACCAAGCTGGTGGGCGGGATCCCGCAGAGCGCCAACGTACTCGGCTCGCCGAAGGCTCCGGTGACGCTCGAGTACTTCGGCGATCTGGAGTGCCCGATCTGCCGGGAGTTCACGCTCGGGGCCCTGCCCTCGCTGATTCAGCGCTGGGTGCGGGGCGGGCAGCTGCGGATCGAATTCCGCTCACTGGAGACGGCCACCCGAGAACCGGAAGTGTTCAAGACCCAGCAGACCGCGGCTCTGGCGGCGGGCAAGCAGAACAAGATGTGGAACTTCATCGAGACCTTCTACCACGAGCAGGGAGAAGAGTCCTCGGGCTATGTGACCGAAAGCTACCTGCAGGGCATCGCCCAGCAGGTGCCCGGGCTCAGCCTCGCCCAGTGGACGAACGACCGCAGCGATCCAGCCTTCGCAAGCCAGGTGGCAACCGACGCCCAGGCCGCCAACAACGTCGGCTTCACCGGCACGCCCTCCTTCCTGATCGGCAAGACCGGCGGCGCGATGCAAAAGCTCGAATACTCATCGCTGACCGAACCGACGTCGTTCAACCAGGCGATCGAATCGCTGGCCAAGGCCTAGATAGCGATGAGCGCCCGAGCCCTCAGGATCACGATCACGACCCTGACGGCAATCGGCCTGTGCGTGGCCGGCTATCTCACCTACGTCCACTACTCGGGCGCCACGCCGATCTGCTCGATCAAGGGCAACCCCTGCAGCCAGGTGCAGAAATCGCAGTACTCGGAGCTCCTCGGCATCCCCGTGGCCCTGATCGGGCTGCTGGGTTACATCGCCATCCTCGGCTCGTTGCTGGCTCCGGAAGGCGAGAGGAGCAGGTTCGTGACGACCGGCCTGACCGTCGGCGGCTTCGGCTTCAGCGCCTACCTGACCTACCGCGAGGTCTTCACGCTCCACAAAATCTGCGAGTGGTGCGTGTCGAGCGCGATCATCATGGCGGTGATGATGTGCCTGTCGATCTGGCGGTTCTTGCGTGGCGAGGCCGGCTGGGCCGCCTCGAGCGCGGCACCGGCACAGCAGAGCGGCGCGCTGGAGTCGACAGCGCCGCTCGGCACCGCCTCTTCCTGACCGGAGCACGGCCCGGGCTCGTTCAAGACCGCCCCACGGGCCGCGGTGGCCCTCGGGCTTGACAGCGGTGGCCGGACAGAACCGCTGCGGTCAGATGATGTGGGTTCGGGGGCTAGGGAATCCGTCCAATCGCCTGCCGCGGGCCCGAGCTGTGGGCCTTTAGGGCCGACGTGGTAGGCAGCGATGGGGGCAAACGGCACGAGCATTCCTTCCACCCCGAGCGTCGATCCGGCACTCGACGGCGAGGCGCGGATTGCCCGGCTGTTCGAGATGACCAGCGACCTGCTGGCGACGATCTCGCTTGACGGCCGCTTCACGCTGCTGAACCCAGCGTGGGAGCAGCTGCTCGGCTGGACCCGCGAGGAGCTGATGGCGCGGCCGATCCGGGAGCTCATCCACCCGGATGACGTCGAGCAGACGCTGACGGTGATGCTGTCGGGCAACGCCCAGACCGCCGATCTGGAGAACCTGACCAACCGTTACCGACATCGTGACGGCACGTGGCGGTGGCTGCTGTGGAGCGCGCGCCGCGACGGCGACACGTGGTACGCGGCGGCCAAGGACGTAACCGACCGCGTGTGGCTGGAGCGACAGGCGCTCCACGACCCGCTGACGCGGCTGCCCAACCGCCTGCTGCTGATGGACCGTGCCCGCCAGGCTCTCGCCCGCCTGCACCGCAGCGGTGGGGTGGTGGCCCTGCTGTTCATCGACCTGGACCGGTTCAAGGCGGTCAACGACAACCTCGGACACGACGTCGGCGACCGCCTGCTCGTCGCGGTGTCCGAGCGTCTGGCCGAGTTGATGCGCGACAGCGACACGGTGGCGCGCCTGGGAGGCGACGAGTTCGTGGTCCTGGCCGAGGACATCGACGGCGTTGGCGAGGCCCTGGCGCTTGCCGAGCGGGTGCTGCGCGCACTCGAGCGGCCGTTCCCGCTGGGAACGGCCCAGGCTTCGATCCTGGCCAGCGTGGGGGTTTCGGTCTCGTATGACCCCGGGGCCGACCCGGAGGGCATGTTGCGGGAGGCAGACGTGGCGATGTACCGGGCCAAGGGCGCCGGCGGCCGGCGCATGGAGCTCTTCGACGAGACCCTGCGGCGGGAGGTGAGCACACGGGTGGAGATCGAGGGCCGGCTGCACCATGCCCTGCCCCGCCACGAGCTGCTGCTGGCCTACCAGCCGATCGTGCCGTTGATGGGCGGCCAGGCGATGGGCGTCGAGGCGCTCGTGCGCTGGCGCCCGCAGGAGGCGCCGTTCTCGCAGGAGGAAGAGATGCTCCCGTCGATGTTCATCCCGCGGGCAGCCGAGAGCGAGCTGATCGTGCAGATCGGCAACTGGGTGCTGCACACGGCGTGCGCCCAGGCGGAGGTCTGGCGGCGCAATGGCATCACCGTTCCGGTGTCGGTGAACGTCTCGGCGCGTGAGCTGACCGAGCTCGACCTGGCCGAGCGGGTGAGAGAGGAGCTCGCATACTGCCGGCTGCCCGGACGTGCGCTGTGCCTGGAGGTCAGCGAGGAGGCGGTGCTGCGCGACCCCGAGCGGGCCCGCACGGCCCTGAAGGACGTCAAGCGACTGGGCGTGTCGGTGGCGCTGGACAACTTCGGCTCGGGCGAGTTCTCGCTGGGCCTGCCGAGCGATCTTCCGCTGGACATTCTCAAGCTGGACCGCACGCTGATGCAGAGCTTCGACCGCGACAAGGACAGGCGGGCGATGTTCGCGGGGGCGATGGCGATCGCCACGCAGGCGGGGCTGACGGCGGTGGCGGTGGGGATCGAGACCAACCGCCAGCTGGCCCTGGCCCGCGAGCTCGACTGCTCGGTGGGGCAGGGGTTCCTCCTGCACAGCCCGTCCTCTCCCGAGAGCGTGCGTTTCAGAGAGGCGCCCGGGTCGGTAACGTCCGCTCCATGGCGCCCTCTCGTGCGACTGCGCGGCAGCAGCCGTCGCAACTGAGCGACGACGGCGAGATCGCCCGCCACAAGCGCGCTGCTGCGACGGCGGCGGCCGAGCTGCTCGAGGACGGAATGCGCGTTGGCCTGGGAACCGGATCGACGGTGGCATATCTGCTGCCGGCGATAGCCGCCCGCGGCATGAGCGGCCTGCGCTGCGTGGCGACCTCGCCGGCGACCGATCTGGCAGCGCAGGCGCTGGGCCTGCCGGTGGCGGAGCTCGACGAGCTTGGCGAGCTGGACGTCGCGATCGACGGAGCCGACCAGATCGACCCGCGCGGCTGGCTCGTCAAGGGCGGCGGCGGAGCGCACACACGGGAGAAGATCGTCGCCTCGGCGGCGAAGCGGTTCGTGGTGATCGCATCGGCGGAGAAGGCGGTCCCGCGGCTGACGGCGCCGGTGCCGCTCGAGCTGCTGGGGTTTGGCGTCCAGCACACGCTTCACCTCCTCGCCCCGGCCCGGCTGCGAGACGGGCAGGAGAGCCCGGATGGTGGCCTGATCGCCGACTACCTCGGCCCGGTCGGCGACCCGTCCGAGCTCGCGGCCCGGTTGAGCGCGACGGCGGGCGTGGTCGAGCACGGGTTGTTCGCGCCGGAGCTGGTCAGCCTGATCGTGATCGCGGGCGAGCAGGGCGTACAGCGGCGGGCGGGCGGAAAGCCGGAGGGCTGACCGGCAAACCGGAGAGCTGACCGGCCTGCTCGAGTGGGCGCAGCTCGTCCTGGTAGGACATCGGGTGGCGTACGAGCACGCCGTCGGCGTCGATCGCGTACGCGCCCATCCGCAGCAGTGGCGGGGAGTAGACGTGGAGGGTGACCGCGGGATCGGGCCCGGCGTGGCGCACGCGGTGGATGTCCGAGGCGGAGAAGTGAAACCGCTCGCCGGCGAGGAACGAGCGATCGCGCGGCGGACCGTTCAACGCCAGGCGCTCCTCGCGCACGTGTCCGCTGAGCACCGCGACCGCGCCGGCGGAGCGATCGTGGTCGTGAAATCCGGTGTCCTGCTCGTCTGTCCAGCAGATCAGCCAGGCGGTCAGGTGCTCGTCGCTGAGCAGCTCCACGTAGAGGCGCTGCTCGGAATCGTGCCTCACGAGGTCGATCCACAGTTCGGGCCGGTCGGCGAGCTCGCCGACGAAGTCCTCGAGCTCGGGCCCGCGAAGGTCACGCCCCCACGGGCGCGGGATCGCGGCAAACGAGGACCGGTCGTTCGCACGGTGGTCGGGTGCGAGGGAGGCCGGATTCACAGCGCGGCCGCCTTCGTGCGGGTGCCGAGCATGCGGGTGCCGAGCGCGCGGGCTGTCGCGTCGGCGATCGGGTCCCAGTCGAGCCCCTCGGGCATTCCGAGCTCGCCGGGCTCGACGACGGGACGGTCCGAGCCGTAGAGGAGCTGCTCGGGCCCGACGAGCTCGGCGAGCATGCGCACGGCGCGCGGCCCGTAGGAGGAGGTGTCGTAGAAGACCAGCGGGTCGGGGACGATCGGGTTGGGCCCGCCACGGGAGGCGAGCCGCTCGTGGTGCATGGGCGCGAGGGCGGCGAGCATCGAGAAGACCACGCGGAGCTCTGGATGCTGCAGACGTCCGGCGCTCAGGAATGCCAGCCAGGCGGCGTGCATGTCGGCCACGTAGCGAGTGAGGGCGGGCCACCACAGCGGCTCGCCGAGCGAGGCCTGTCGGGAGCGCCCGGCGCCGATGACGCCGGGTCCGGGGCCCGGGTGAACGAGCAGCGGGGCCCCCAGCCGCTCCAGGCGCGCGAGCAGCGGACGCAGGCGCGCGAGGCCTTCGAGGTCGCACAGAGCGCCGGCGGGCAGCGATATGCCGACGCAACCGCGGTCGATGGCCTTCTCGACGTCGGCGGGGTCGGGGCGGTCGAGGGCGATCGCGCCCCATACGCCGAACGGACCTTCCAGCGACAGCGCCCCCTGATGGTAGGCGTCGATCAGCACAAGCGCCTGCTCTCGGGGCAACGCCTCGATCCCCAGGGGGCTGGACAGGCACAGCAGCGCCCGATCGAGGCGGTCGAGCTCGACGAGCGCGGCGCGACGACCGGGCGCCTCGGCATCGAGATCGATCACGTATGGACGCTCGCAGCTGAGGAACAGCACGGTCAGGCCACGCTCGCGGCGGACGAACGGAAGCTCGCGACGGTCCGCCAAGGCCTGCACGAGCGGCTCGGTCCAAAGGTGCTGGTGTACATCGATCTTGATCATCGGCGGTCCTCGATGGGCGCTGCGGGCAGGAGCTCGACATAATCTATAGATTGTCGATCAGTTTTATGTAGATTAGCACATCGCCAGCCTCCTGGGAGCTCGCGTAGGCTGTGCCAGGTGCCGCTGCCGCCGTTTCCCGTTCCCAACGCCGCGATACGCGCCGGTCTGTCGCTGCGCAGCGGGGTGCTGGGGCTCGCCGACCGCCTGCTGCCGGCCGAGGCGGCGCTGTGGGACTTCGCAGGGGGAATGCAGCGCACCAAGCTCGCCGGCCTGCTCGTCACCTCGGGGCTCGCGGATGCGCTGGGCTCGGGCGCACGTGACACGCGTGACCTGGCCCGGGAGCTCGACCTCTCCGAGGAGGTGACGCTGCGGGTGCTCGGGGCAGCGGCGGCCTCGCGCCTGGTTCACCTGGACCGCAGGGGTCGGGCGCGCTTGGCGCGGCTCGGGGCGCCGCTGTCCAGAGACCATCCCCGCTCGGTCGCCTCCTGGGTCGCCTACCAGGCGACACCGGCGAACGCGGCGGCGCATGCCCAGATCGAAGGTCAGTTGCGCGAGGGAGCGCAGCCATCGGGTCACCGGCGAGCGTTCGGCAACTCGATCTGGGACTACTTCGGCGAGCATCCCGACGAGGGGGCCCAGTTCGGCGAAGCGATGCGGCAGCTGACGGCGATCGACCTCGCGGCCCTCGCCCGGGCGTACCCGTGGCCACGCGAGGGTGTGATCTGCGATGTGGCAGGCGGGATCGGAACCCTTCTCGCCGCGATCCTCGAGCGCCGCGAGGGCGCGCGGGGGATCCTGGTGGACTCTCCTGAGGTGCTGTCGGAGGCAGAGGGCTTCCTACGATCGCGCGGGGTCGCCGACCGGGTGCAGCGGCAGGCCGGAGACCTGTTCGGAGAGATCGACGCGCGGGCGGACGTGTACGTGCTCAAGTGGATCCTCCATGACTGGAGCGATGATGCTTGCCGCGAGATCCTGGGAAACGTGCGGGCGACGATGCCTCCACGATCGAGGATCGTGACGATCGACCAGCATCCTGGAGCCGGGCCGCCCGAGCCCGGTGAGCTCGATGGTGGACCTGCTGATGCTCGTCGCCTGCGAGGGCGGCCGCGAGCGCTCGCCCGAGGAGGTCCACGGCCTGATGGGCGAAGCCGGGCTCACCCCCGGCCGCGTTCGCCACGCGGGCCTGCACATGGTCGTCGAGGGCATCGCCGGCTAGCGGAAAAGCGGAAAAAGCCCGCTCGTGCGGGTCAGGCCAAAGCGGGGGACCCAGGAATCGAACCTGGCGTTGCGGTTTTGGAGACCACCGTGTTACCGATACACCAGTCCCCCGAGGGGCCGTAATTCTAGGCGCTCGCCGCCGGCCCCCTGCTCGACCCGCGGCGCTGCTCGCCCCTGGCGGTCGGGGCGCCGCCATCGCATCCGCCACAGCGCGCCTCGGGCGGCACGCCCGGAGGCCACATTCAGGCGCCTACCGGCGCGCCACGACGCTAAAGCAACGGTTGCGGCATGCCGAAGGAGGCCATAGCCCAACGGGTCCTTGTACCAATGCGCACTTTCTTTCAAACGCCCCGCATTGCCCTGCCGACTCGGCTGCGGCTGTCGGCGGGCTCCGAGGTGGGCGACACCCTCCTCGAGGTGTTGATCAGCGCACTGCTCGATCGCCCTGATGGCCGCCGCGACGGTGACCGGCCTGAACAGCACTGATCGCGCCACCGCGGTCACCCGCGCCGCCTCCGAGGCCGACCTCCTCGCCCAGCAGGACGAGGCCCGGCTGCGCACCGAACCGGTCGCCAAGCTCTCCGAACTCACGCGTGAAGAAACCGTCACCGAGAACGGCACCAAGTTCGTCATCACCTCGACCGGCCACTACACGACGGCCACCACGGCCACCTCCAGCTGCTCGGCCGCGGCGAACGCCAACTACATCGAAACGAAGTCCTCCGTCACCTGGGGATCGATCGGGACGCACGCACCGGTCGTCGAGACCGGCATCGTCAGCCCCCCGCCCGACACGAACCTGCTCGTGCAGGTCGTCGACCAGGGCTCTCCGGTCTCCGGCATGAACGTGACCGCGACCGGCCCGGCGCCCACGACCGTGGTCCACAAAACCGAAACCGCCAGCAACGGCTGCGCGATCCTCGCGACCGAACCCGGCGAATACCTCGTCAACGTCAGCAGGACCGGCTCGGGCATTCCCTATGTCACGCCGAGCGGCTTCGCCAAGTCCGAAGAAGACCCGACGTACAAACCGCTGAGCAAGAAATTCCTCGTGGCCGAGACCACCACCCCGTTCATCGTCGAATTCGGCCCGGCGAGCACGCTCGAAGTCACGTTCGCCAACAAAGCCGGCGCCGAAGTCGAAGGCGACTCGTTCATGATCTCAAACCCCAAACTGCCCGGGGTCGGGTTCAAGGGCCCCTACGGGACGCCCGGGACGTACGCCAAAGCGATAACCACCCCGCAGGAACTCTTTCCCTTCAAGACCCCCTACAGCGTCTACGCGGGGACGTGCACCGAAGACAACCCCGAAGTCGTGTCCCCTACGATCCTCCCCGCCAAAGCCAAGCCTGAAGAAGGCCTGCCCGAAAAAGCCAAGGTCACTGAGCCCCCGATCAACATCGTCGTGATGAGCGGCTCGAAAAAAGGGAGCGGCACCGAAGGTGTGCCCGTGGTCGGCGCCACCGTGCACCTCAAGGACACCAAGTGCGGGACGATACGCGAATTCAAAACGACGCCTGCGACGAAACCGCCGGCGGGGACGCTCCCCCACCCCAACGTGCCGTATGGGACCTACGAACTGTGCGTGCTCAGCGGCAACACCCGCTACATCACCCCGGAATTCGTCAACAACACCGAAGCAGGCCCGGAACTGCTGTCGAAAATCGTGAACAGCGAAGAACTCGGCACCACGGGCGAAACGAAAGGCTATGGCGTCGTCTATATGGGCGCCGGGGCGCCGAGCGGACCTGGGAAATGGGAAACCGAAGCCGGGATCACCTCGTGTCCCTTCTGAGCGCCCACCTCCCGCCCCCCGCGAAACGCTCGCGCAGTTCGCACAGCCCGCGCGGCGCGGACGGCTTCACGCTGATCGAAGTGCTGATCGCCTCGGTGCTCGGGGTGATCATCACCTTCGTGGCCTTCACCTTCCTGGACGTCACCCTCAACGAGGTCTCGCGGACGACCGAACGCGTCCACGTGGACCAGGTGGGGCGCACGGCGATGGAAAAGATCATGCTCGAACTCGACTCGGCGTGCGTGTGGCCGGGCATCGTGCCCGTGCGCGCGGAAAGCAGCCCCACGGTCCTGAAGTTCATCAGCCAGAGCGGCGAAGCGACGTCGCTCTCGCCCGTCGGGCTGCACCAGATCACCTTCACCGCCCCCGCGGGCGCGACCCCCGGCAAGCTCACCGAGAAGTCGTGGCCGAGCACCGGCGGCACCCCGCCCGAATACACCTTCAGCCCGACACCGACCGAACGGGTGCTGCTCACCGGCGTGCAGCAGACCGGCGCCACCCCCGTGTTCCGCTACTACCACTTCTACAAGGAAGGCGAAGCGGGCGCCGTCCTCGGCCAGATCAACCCGACCGAAGTCTCCAAAGCCGCGCTCGAATCCGGGCCCGAACGCGAACGCCTGGTCAAGGTCACGGTCAGCTTCACCGTCACGCGCGAACCCGGACAGACCGCCGAAGCCGGCATGTTCGGCAAAAGCCTCGTCCCGCTCGAAGACTCCTCAACCTTCCGTCTGGTCCCCGCCTCGGAATCCGCGGCCAGCGTCAACGCACCATGCTCAGGAACGTGATGCCCATGCAACCCCTCGCTCGAGCTCGTCGCCGGCTGTCCCGTGTCTGCCGTGAGGACGGCATCACGATGATCGTCGTGATGGGCATCATGCTCGTGACCTCGCTGCTGCTCGCCGCCGCCTTCACGGCGAGCGAGGGCGAGGTGCATCTGGCCAGCACCGACACCAACCAGAAGAAGGCCTACTACGCGGCCCAGGCGGGGATCAACGAATACCTGTACCACCTCACCCAGGACAGCAACTACCTGAGCTATTGCACCAAACCGAACCCTGAAAATCCGGCGTTGAACGAAGTGGTCGAACATCCCTCCGAACTCCACTGGGCCACCCTGCCGGGTTCCGCGGGCGAACCGACGACGGAGAAGTACGCGATCGAGCTGCTGCCGGCCGAAGACGCTCCGGTGACGGACAAGAAATGCGATCCCAACAACCTCGTCGAAACGATGATCGAACAGAAAGGCCCGGCGACCGGCACCTTTCGCATCAAGTCCATCGGCGTCGCCGGCAACAGCGAACGCACGATCGTCGCGACGTTCAAGAACCTCAACTTCGTGAACTTCGTCTGGTTCACGAAGTACGAAACCTTCGATCCGGTGATCTACGGCCTCCCCTACAAAGCGGTTTGTGAAAACTTCTACGCCAAACGGCCCGCAGGGTGCAAAAACAACTACTTCGTGACCGGGGAAACGATCGAAGGCCCGGTGCACACCGAAGACCACGTCGGGGTGTGCGGCGAACCGGTGTTCGGCCGTTCGGCCAGCGACAAGATCGAATTTCACGCCATCGGCTCGAGCGACGAAGGATACTCCGCGGAGAACGAATGCGGCGCCGCCGCAAACCCGAAATTCGTCGGGACCCACGTGCCCCCCAAACAAGTGCAGACGCTGGAACCGCCGCCGGGGGACGAAGAACTCCAGCACATCGTAGAAAAAGAAGAATACGAATTCAAAAACAAGACCGAAATCGTGCTCGAAGGCCACGAAATGACGGTCACCACCAGCAAAGGAACCAACAAAGTTCCATTCCCCAAAAACCACCTGATCTACGTGGCGGGCGAAGGCAGCTGCCAGGGGTACTCTCCCTACGGTCCGGTTCCGAGCTATACCGCCGACGCCGGCTGCGGCAACGTGTACGTGAGGGGCGAATACACCGAATCGCTGACGATCGCCGCGCAGAACGACGTGGTCATCGACGGGAGCATCACCGGCCCGGGGACCGGGGGCATCCTGCTCGGCCTGATCGCGAACAACTTCATCCGCATCTATCACCCGCTGTCGGGCGCCCGCGGCCTCAAACCCAACGAATGCCTCACCGCGAAAAACAACATGGCGACAGACCTCAAAGAACCGACGGTGGACGCCGCGATGCTCGCCCTCAAACACGCCCTGATGGTCGACAACTACGACTGCGGCGAAGCCAACCTCGGCAACCTGAACGTCTTCGGCGCGCTCGCCGGGTACTTCAGCAACGGCCTGACTGGGGTCTTCTCCGGGACCACCATCATCCACGGCTACCCGTACAACCTCAAATACGACCGCCGCCTGCTGGCCGAGGAGCCGCCGCACTTCCTCAACCCCATCCGCGCCGCCTGGCAGGTCGAGCGCGAGACGCTGGCCAAGCAGTAGACGCACGCGGGCGGCAGGCACGCTCGCACGGTCGCAGGATCACGTGGGCGGCTCGAGCCGCTCGGTCCTCAGCCACGCGAGGGTCGCCTCGAGGCCGGTCGCGTAGTCGACGCGCGGCTCCCAGCCGAGCATCTCTCGCAGCTTGCGATTGCTGAAATCCTGGTTCTTGCCGAGCACCTGCACGGCTTGACGCGAGAGCAGCGGGGGCGCGCTCAGACCGGTGCTCCTGCGCAGCAGTCGGTAGCCGTGCTCGAGCGAGAAGCCGACCCCGTTGGCCAGCCGATAGGGCAGGCTCCAGCGGACCGGCGGGCAGCCGAGGCCCTCGGCGAGGTCGTCGGTGAGCGCCTTCCAGGTGACGGGGAGACCGTCGCTGACGTTGAAGGCGTGCCCGGGCGCGGCTTCGTGGCGGAGCGCGAGGATCGCGGCGTCGATCAGGTTCTCGACGTAGCACAGGCCGGCGACCGGACGACCGCCGTCGATGAGGAGCATGTGGCGGCCCTGGATGGCGCGGGCGATCTCGCCGATGACATCCTTGGAGCCGGGTCCGTAGACGGTGGCCGGGCGCAGGATGACGGCGTCCAGCGCGTGCGCGGCGCGGCGGATCTCGGACTCTGCGTCGAGCTTCGTCTGGGCATACCAGTTCCGAAAGCGCGTCGAGACGTATGTCTCCTCGACCTTCGCGCCGCCGTCGGGATAGCCGTAGACGTCGGTGGTGCTGAAGTGAATCAAGCGCCGCACCGATGCGCCGACGCAGGCCTCGAGCAGATTCCGGGTGCCCTCGACGTTGGTGGCGGCGATCTCCGCGATGGTGGCCCAGTCGGACACCAGCGCGCCGCAGTGGAACACGTGGTCACAGCCCTCCACCGCGCGGGCGAGCGAGCTCGCGTTCGTGAGGTCACCGACGGCGATCTGGACATCGAGCTCGTCGAGCCGCGAGGTGTCGCTGCTCGCGCGTGCGAGGCAGCGCACCGGATGGCCCTCCCGCACCAGGCGTCCGGCCAGGCGCCCGCCGACGAACCCGGTCGCGCCCGTGACCAGGCAGAGCCCCTCGCGCGAGCGATCGAGGGGCTTGCCGCGCAACGGCGTGTCCTCGCGAAACAGCGTGTCCTCGCTCACGGAAGCTTCGCGCGTGCCCGGCGACGGAGCGTCGTGGTGGCAATGTCGCGCACGACCGCCAGATTCTTGCTCGAGCTGCGGTGACACTCGGCGAGCACGGCGTCGAGCACGGCGAGGAAGCCGTGGGCCTCGCCCTCGGAGAGCGTCAGCGGCGGCAGCAGCTTGATCACGTCGTTCTTGCCGGCCGCCATCGTGATCACCCCGTGGTCGCGATGCAGCGGGATCACGATCAGCTGGGGAAACAGCCCCTCGCTGGCCATGTGGATCAAACGCCAGCTCAGCCGGGCGATGCCGGCGCTCGGGGCACCCAGCTCGATCCCGATCATCAGCCCGCTGGCGCGGATCTCCTTGATCATCTCATAGCGCTGCTGAAGCTCGGCGAGCCCGTCGCTGAGCACGGTGCCGATGTGCGCACCGTGCTCGACCAGCCGATCGCGCTCGATGATGCGCAGGGTGGCCAATCCGGCCGCCATCGACAGGCGGTTGCGCCCGAACGTCGACTGGTGCACGTATGAGCGCTCGAGCGTGCCCACGGCCTGCTGGTAGAGCTCGCGCCGGGTGACCATCGCGGCGACCGGCATGTAGCCTCCGCTGAGCGCCTTGCCGACGAGCACGAAGTCCGGCTCGAGGTCCCAGCGCTCGAGCGCGAACCACCGGCCGGTGCGCCCGAGCCCGGTCTGGATCTCGTCGAGGACGAACATCGTCCCGTAGCGCCGGCACAGCTCCTGCGCGCCCTGCAGATAGCCCTCGGGCGCAGGCGTCACCGTGCGACCCTGGATCGGCTCGACGATGAAGGCCGCGACGTCGTCGGCGCGCAACTCCCCCTCCAGGCGCTCGAGGTCTCCGAACGGAACGCGCGCGCAGCCCGGCAGCAGCGGGCCGAAGCCCTCCTTGAAGAACTCGTCGCCGACGAGCGACAGCGGCCCGAGCGTGACGCCGTGAAAGCTCTGCTCGCAGGAGATCAACCGCGGGCGGCCCGTGGCCGCACGGGCGAACTTCATCGCCGAGTCCACCGCCTCGGCGCCGGTGCTCGCGAAGAACACGGCGTCGAGCCCCTGCGGCAAACGCTCCGACAGCGCCTCGGCGAGCATCCCGGCCAGCGGCGAGTAGTGGATCTGCACGCCATCGACGAGGTCGGCGGCGAGCGCGGCCTGCAGAACCTCGCGGACGTCGGGATGGTTGTGACCCAGGCTGGCGAACCCCTCGCCGGTGTGGAGGTCGAGGAAGGCGCGACCCGCGGCGTCATACAGGTATGACCCCCGCGCGGAGACGTACTGCTTGTCGAAGCCGAGGATGCCCAGCACGTCCACGAGCGACGGATCGAGATGGCGCGTGGCCAGCTTCAACGTCTCCTCGGCGCGCGCCGTCGCGTCGGCGATCACACCGAGAGAGTCGACGGGGGTGACGGGTTGGAAGTCGGCCTTCATGACGATCGGATGCCCCCGGTGATCGATGCGGGCGGAGGGAGTCGAACCCCCAAGGGCAAGCGCCCACCGGCTCCTAAGGCCGGCGTGTCTACCAATTCCACCACGCCCGCGCGGCGTCCCAGAGGCTACATCGCCCGGCGGCCCCGCCCACGGGGACCGCGCGAGATTGTATGGTCATGGTCGCGATGTCGTTCAATCCCGCCGCGGGGCGCCAGCCAGGTGTGATCGTCACCCATCCCAACCGGGACAAGCCGGTCGTGCAGGCCACGCGGGCGACGGTGGTGGTGCTGCTGCTGGTGAGCGCCGCGCTCGTGCTGGTCGTGACCGTCGGCGGGTGGAGCGTGCTCGAGAGCGCGATCCCCGTGCAGATCGCCTACATAGCGGTGTACGTGGCGTTCGCGTTCTTCGCCGCGCGCTGGAACCGCGGAGTCCTGCCGATCGCGGCCGCTCTGGCCGTGCTGCTCGGCATCTTCGCGCTGGTCGCCGGGCCCAGCTGGTTCGCGCGCGACAAATCCGGCTTCGCCGAGCCGGCGCTGAACGCCGGTCTGCTCGGGCTGTTGACGCTGCTGATCGTCCCGGTGCAGATGCTGCTGATCGCGTTCGCCATGCGCGGCTTCCAGCAGGGCTGGAACGTGGAGCTCGAGCGCCGCGACCCCTCGGCGGGCGTCGACCTGTACGCCGACGCACCCCCCCACCCCGCCTGAGCGGGGTCTGGGCATACACTGGACCCTCGCGTGCGGCGGTGGCGGAACGGTAGACGCGGGGCCCTCAAAAGGCCCTGTCCGAAAGGGCGTGTGGGTTCGACTCCCACCCGCCGCACTCTACGGCCCGCCGACGAGCTCCAGCAGGGCCTGGGCGAGCGCGGGCGGGGCCACGAGGATCCCCCACGGCAGGTGCTCGTGGACGGGCAGCTCGAGCACAACCAGCCCTGCCCGTTGGCAGATGAGCGCCCCGGCGGCGATGTCCCACTGCTTGACCGACCGCTCGAAGTACGCGTCGTAGCGCCCGCCGGCCGTCCAGGTCAGATCGAGGGCGGCGCTGCCGAAGCGGCGGATGTCGCGCACGCGCGGGACCAGACGGGCGAGCACTCTGGCCTGTGCCTCGCGCACTGCTGCATCGTAGGCGAGCCCCGTGGCGATCATCGCCCGCGACAGCGCCCCGCGCCCGGCCGCCTCGCCTCCCTCGACCGCTCCCCTGTGGGGCCCGGCCAGATCGAGCACGCCCGCGGCCGAGCTCAGCGTCGGGGGGCCTGAGCGGGTGGCGGTGAACAGCTCCTGGCGATTGGGGTCATAGACGGCCCCGGCGAGCGTTCCGCGGTCGTCGCGCACGGCCACGCTGACGCACCACTGGGGTATGCCGAACAGGAAGTTGACCGTACCGTCTAGCGGATCGACGACCCAGCTGAGGCCGCTGGGGCCGTCGCTCGAACCCTCCTCCTCCCCCACGAAGCCGTCGTCCGGGCGGCGCGCGGCCAGCAGGTCGCGGATCGCGCGCTCGGCGGCGAGGTCGGCGTCGCTGACGAGGTCGGTGGGCGTGCTCTTGCTCTGCACCCCCCGCTCGATCCCCGCCCGGGCGCGCTCGAGCAGCAGCGCGCCGGCCATCCGGGCGGCGTCGACTGCCACCTCCAGCAGCGCGTCCTCCTCGTGCGAGCTTGCGGCGGACGCGCCCGGAACGCTCACGCGAAGCCGGGCGGCCGGCGCTCGGCCCACGGCCGCGCGTCCTCGATCTGCCCGGCGAGCGACAGCAGCGTGGCCTCGTCGTCCGGCCTGCCCACGAGCTGCACCGCCCGCGGCAGCCCGTCGGCGTCGAACCCGGCGGGCACCGAGCAGGCGGGCTGGCCGGTGAGGTTCCACACGCCGTGGTAGGGCACCCAGCGGGCGACCGTGTTGAGCGTGATGAGCGCGCCGCGCCCCTGCAAGCGGCCGATGCGCGGTGGCGCCACGGCGGTGGCCGGGGTGAGCAGCACCTCGTGGTCCTCCAGGACGGTGTTGATGCGCCGTGAGAGCTCGGCCTCGCCGGCGAGCGAGCGCTCGAGCAGCGCCCGCGGGACGAGGCCGCCGAGGCGCGCGATCGCGCGCGTGCGCCGTTCCAGGCGCTCGGGGTGCGCGGCGGCCGCCGCGTCCTCGCAGGCCCCGGACAGGTAGCGCACGAGCACGCCCGGGCCGGCCTCGGCGCCGTAGTCGGGGTCGCGCTCGGAGACCTCATGGCCGAGCGAGCGCAGCAGCTCCACGGTGTCCTGCAGGGCCCGGCGCGCGTCCGGATCCGGGCTCGCGATCAGGCCGGGGGGAACGCGGGTGGAGTAGGCGATGCGCAGCCTTGCCGGCGGCGTGGCGGCAGCCGTGGCGAACGGCACGGCCGGCGGCGTGGCACTGTCGAGGTCGATGTCGCTCGCACCCGAGGCCACGTCGTGGAACAGCGCCGTGTCGGCCACCCGGCGGGTGAGCACGCCGTTGACGGACATGCCGTGCCAGTGGCGCGGATGGGGCGCGAGCGGGACACGTCCGCGCTGGGGCTTCAGTCCGAACAGGCCGCACCAGGCGGCGGGGGTGCGGATGGACCCGGCGCCGTCGGATGCGAGCGCGGCGCCGACGAGGCCGGCGGCGACCGCCGCCGCGCTGCCGCCGCTGGAGCCGCCGGGGGTGCGCTGCGGGTCCCACGGGTTGCGCGTTACGCCGAACGTGGCGGTCTCGGTGAACGGCCACAGGGCGAGCTCGGGCTGGTTGGTCTTGCCGACGATCACCGCCCCGGCCTCGCGCAGGCGCCGCACGACCTCGGCGTCGGCCCGGGCGGGCTCGTCCTCGGCGTTGGTGCCGTTGCAGGTCAGCTCGCCGGCGACGTCGATGTTGTCCTTGACGGCGATCGGCACGCCCAGCAGCGGCCGCTGGGTGGGCGGGCGTTCGGCTCGGCGGCGGGCGTCGGCCTGGTCTGCCTCCAGCAGCGAGCGCTCTGCGAGGACGACCCTGAAGGCGTTGAGCTGCCCGTCCAGGCGAGCTATCCGCTGCAGGTAGACCTCGACGAGCTCGCGCGATGAGATCTCGCCGGCGGCTATCAGTTGCGCCTGGCGGGCGATCCCGGCGAAGGCGAGCTCGACGGCATCCATGGCGCGAATCCTGACAGGAAACGGGCCCGCGCCGCGGGCACAGGGACTAGACGGGGGTCACGGGGTTGCGCTTGGCCGGCCAGCCGGGCGGAGCGGCCGACGTCGGGGCTGCGCGGTGCTTGGCGGCGGCGTGGGCGAAGCGGCGGATGAGCTCGCCGCGCAGCTGTTCGGGCTCGATCACCGCGTCGATGACCAGCTCGGAGGCGAGGTGCAGGATGTCGATGTCCTCGGAGTACTCCCGGCGCAGCTCCTCGGTCCTGCTCGCGCGCTCGCCGTCGTCGGCGATGGCTTGGAGCTGGTTGTAGTAGACGGCGTTGATCGCGGCCTGGGGTCCCATGACGGCGATCGAGGCGCTCGGCAGCGCGATGCAGGCGTCCGGCTCGAAGGCCGGCCCGGCCATGGCGTAGAGCCCGGCGCCGTAGGCCTTGCGGACGATCACCGAGATCTTCGGCACGCTCGCCTGACTGACGGCGCTGATCATCTTGGCTCCGTGGCGGATGATGCCCTCCCGCTCGACCTGGGTTCCGATCATGAAGCCGGGGACGTCGGCCAGGAACAGCAGCGGCACGTTGAAGGCGTTGCACGTCCAGATGAAGCGGGCGGCCTTGTCGGCGGAGTCGGAGAACAGCACGCCGCCCTTGTGCCTGGGCTGGTTGGCTACGATCCCGACCGTCCGGCCGTCGAGGCGGGCGTAGGCGACGATCAGCTCCTTGGCCCAGCGCGGATGGATCTCGAGCAGCGAGCCGGCGTCGAGGAGCGCGTCGAGCAGCAGCTTCATGTCGAAGGGCTTGTTCTCGTCGGCGGGGATCAGCTCGGCGATCGACGCCGTCGAGGCTGGCTCCGCGGGGAGCGCCGGCGGGGGCTCGTGGGCGCAGTTGGCGGGCATGTAGGACAAATAGCGCCTGGCCAGGGCGATGCCCTCCTCGTCGCTGCGCACGAGCTGGTGGCCGCAGCCGGAGACCCCGGTGTGCATCCGCGCGCCCCCCATCTCCTCGAGGGTGACCTGCTCGCCGATGACCATCTCGGCCATCCGCGGCGAGCCGAGGTACATGGATGCGTTGCCCTCGCGCATGATCACGATGTCGCAGAAGGCGGGGATGTAGGCGCCGCCGGCGGCGCTCGGGCCGAACAGCACGCACACCTGGGGGGCGAGGCCGGAGAGGGTGACTTGGTTGTGGAAGATCCTGCCGGCTCCGCGGCGGCCGGGGAACATCTGGACCTGCTCGGTGATGCGCGCGCCGGCGGAGTCGACGAGATAGACCATCGGGATGGCCAGGGCAAGCGCGCGCTCCTGGATGCGCAGGATCTTCTCGACCGTCTTGGGACCCCAGGAGCCGGCCTTGACGGTCGGGTCGTTGGCCATGACGGCGACCGGCCGCCCGTCGACGGTGCCGACGCCGGTGACCACGCCGTCGGCGCCGAGGCCGTCGTCCTGCCAGTTGGCCAGCAGCCCCTCCTCGGCGAGCGAGCCCTCGTCCAGGAGCAGCGCGACACGCTGGCGGACGGGCAGCTTGCCCTGCTCGCGGGCCTTCTGACGATGGCGCTCGGGACCGCCGCCGAGCGCGCGCTCGGCGGCCCCGCCCAGTGCACTCACGGCCGCGGCAGTCCTCGATACCGGTGACGGCCGCGCTCACGATCGGCGTCGGCGACGCGCAGGCTCGACAGATCGCTCATCCCTGTGGAATGTAGTCCAGACGGACCTCGCCCGTTAGTCCAGGCGGACCTCGCCCGCCCAGGTCTGCCTGACATTCCTGCCCTGAATTAAGGCCTGTATTACGATGGTATACACTTGAAAATACCATAGTTATACGCGCTTTAAATGAATAGATACCAGCTCAGAGGGCCGAGTTCGGCTGGGGGGCCTCCCCCGAGTAGTCGTAGAACCCGATCCCCGACTTGCGCCCGAACCAGCCGGCGGAGAGCATCTTGCGCAGGGTGGGCGGGCGGGCGAAGCGGCGCTCGCGGAACTCGTCGAAGAGCACGTCGCAGATCGAGCCGAGGGTGTCCAGCCCGACGAAGTCGGCGAGCGTGAGCGGACCCATCGGGTGCCCGGCGCCGGCCTTCATGGCCTCGTCGATCTCGGCGACGGAGCCGACGCCCTCTTCGTGGGCGCGGATGGCGTCGAGCATGTAGGGGACGAGCAGGCGATTGACGATGAATCCTGCCTTGTCCTTGGTGGGGATCGCGAGCTTGCCCTCGGAGCGCGCGAACGCAAGCGCCACCGAAAAGGCGTCCTCGGAGGTGGTGACGCAGCGGACGACCTCGACGAGCTTCATGACCTGGGCGGGGTTGAAGTAGTGCAGGCCGACGAACTGCGCCGGGCGCCCGGTGACGGCGGCCTGGTCGATGACCGACAGGGAGGAGGTGTTGGTGGCGAAGACGGCTTCGGGCTTGACGATCTGATCGACCTCGCGCCACATCTCGAGCTTCAGGGGCAGGCTCTCGGTGATCGCCTCGATCACGAGGTCGCAGCCGGCGAGATCGCGGTAGTGGACGGTTCCCTGGATGCGCCCGCTCACCCCGTCGGCCTCATCCTGCGTGGTTTTGCCCTTCTCGACAGCCCGGGCGAGCTGCTTGTGGATCTTGGCGATCCCCTGCTGGAGGGCCGCCTCGTCGAGCTCGCGCAGGACGACTGTGTAACCGGCCTGGGCGGCCACCTGGGCGATGCCGTGACCCATCAGCCCGGCGCCCAGCACTCCGACCTTCTCGATCTGCTGCGTCATCAGCCCTCCGCTTCCGTTCTTCGATTGACAGCGGGGAGCCTATACGCACGGCTCCCGCCCGCGATGGGGAAGCTAACGCCGCGCGCGGAGTCCTTGCACGGTGAACCCGTCAATCACGTGGGAGGGCTACACATGCTCAATCGTTTCCAGATCTTCGCCGCGCTGCTCGCAGCCGCGGCGCTGACACCTGCCGGGGCGTCGGCGTTCGACATGCCGTTCACCGGCCCGCTGAAAACCGTGACCGACGTGGGCACCACAGTGCCGTCGGACGGAGACGTGAACCCGTACGGGATCGTCAACGTGCCGACCAGCGCGGGCTCGCTCATGGCCGGCGACATCCTGATCAGCAACTTCAACGACTCGGAAAACCTCCAGGGGACGGGCACGACGATCGTCGAGCTGACCCCGAGCGGCCACCTCTCCCTGTTCGCCAAGATCGACCCGAAGAGCCTGCCCGGCCCGTGTCCCGGGGGCGTGGGCCTGACGACGGCGCTGAGCATCCTGCCGGGCGGGTACGTGGTGGTCGGGAGCCTGCCGACGACGAACGGCAAGGCCGCGACCGCGCAGGCGGGCTGCCTGATCGTGCTCGACAGCTCCGGGCACCCGGTGGAGACGATCTCGGGGGCTCCGATCGACGGACCGTGGGACATGGGCACGGTGAGCGAGGGTGCGAGCAGCACGCTGTTCGTGACGAACGTGCTCAACGGCACGGTGGCATCGGGTGAAACGCCGGTCGATCAGGGCACGGTCGTGCGCATCCACCTGCACACGAGCGCCAAGCGTCCGCCGAAGGTGACGGCGACGAGAGTGATCGCGGAAGGGTTCCCCGAGCGCACCGACCCGGCCGCGCTGGTGGTCGGGCCGACGGGGGTCGGGCTGGGCGGGGAAGGCACGCTGTACGTGGCCGACACCCAGGGCAACCGCATCGCGGCGGTGCCGAACGCGCTCTCCCGACAGGCGCCGCTCGGCGGAGGCGGAGACACGGTGGCCAAGGGCGGCTACCTGAACAACCCGCTCGGCCTGACGGTCGCGCCCAATGGCGACATCCTGACGGCGAACGCCAACGACGGGAGCATCGTCGAGACGACACCCGTGGGAGCCGAGTTCCAGCCCGTGGAAACGGGCGCGGGCGCGGGCGGCCTGTTCGGGCTGACGGTGGCTCCGAACCTCAAGGGCGTGTACTTCGTCAACGACTCGAACAACATGCTCGAACTGCTCCACTAAGGGGATGGCCACGGCGCGGGGAGGCTGGGCGCGGCAGCGGCATGTCCGGCCTCCCCGCGGCGGGTAACCTGCAAGGCGTGAACAGCGACGACGCCTTCAATCTCGCCGCGGCCGGCCTGCGGGGAGACGGCTCTGAGGTGGCGATGTCGGTGGAGGTGCTGGCCGGCAAGCTCGAGCAGGCGCTCCCTGGACGGGCGCGCGTGGAGCGCCGGGGCGGCGGGCTGCTCGGTCGCGGCGAGAAGCGCGTGCGCCGGGTCCAGGTCGAGCTCGGCTCGTGTGTGTATGAGCTGGCGGTGGACGGAGGGCGCGTGGAGGGCTTCCGCGAGCGCCAGGTGGGCGGCATCGCGATCAAGCGGGAGCCGCTCGACGCGGAGGGTTGGCTGGCGGCCCTGACGGCCGACCTGCGCGCGGAGGCCGAGCGCAGCGCGCAGGCGCGGGCGGCGCTGGAGAGGCTGCTGAGCTGAGATGTGCGACTGTGCCCGGAGATGAGCGGCCCGGAAGAGGAACGCCAGCAGGAACAGGAACAGTCACTCGCGCGCGTGCAACAGGGAGGCATCCCGCTTTCGGCTGAGCGACGCTTGAAGGAGCTGAGCACCCTCAAGGGCACGGGCAAGCGCGGCGGCTCGTTCACCTCGGACCTGTCGGTGAACGGTTTCGCCCTGTGCCGCCAGATCGGCCTGAAGCCACTTTCACAGGTTATGGGCAGCTCGATCTACCAGATGGGCTACCAGGGCGCGTGGGGCGCGAACTACGGCAGCGGCGGGATCCTGGTCGAGCTCGACACGCTGTCACAGGCGCTCAACGAGGTTCGCGGCAGGGCGCTGGCGCGGCTTGGCGAGGAGGCGCGTCACGTGGGCGCGGACGCTGTCGTGGGTGTGCAGACGCGGGCTGGTGAGAGCGAGCTGGAAACGGGCACGTTGGCGCTCGAGCACGTGGTGGTTGGTACTGCGGTCTCCCGAACGGGAGCACACGCCCAGCACCCCGTGTTGACTGAGCTGTCGGTTGCTGAGTACACAATGCTTGTGCAGGGCGGGTTCGAGCCGCTTGGGATCGTCGCGTGGAGCTCGGTGTTCTTCACCAGCTACGTCTTCGGCGGGATGGTCGGGAGCGGCATCGGCGGACCGCTGACGATGGGCGTGCAGAGCTTTGAGCTGCGCGAGTTCACCCAGGCGATATACAGCGCCAGGGAGGCGGCTATGCAGCAGATCACCGGCCAGGCAGCCTCGCTCGGCGCAGCGGGTGTGGTCGGCGTGAAGATCGGGCACAGCGTGCGCCCCCACACGCTCAGTGGCGGCGCGGGCATTGGCGGCGGCCTGGCCGGCGGGCGCCAGCTCAGCGGGATGATGGTGACGTTCACCGCCGTCGGCACCGCCATCCAGCAGCACGGGGACGCCACGATCAAGTCCCCGAAACCGACAATCGACCTGTTTACCTGAGAAGGAGCACCACATGAACGAGCGCGAGACCCCGTATGACCCGTCCTCCCTGGAGGGCGTCCCGGAGGCGGGTCGCGCCCGTCTGGAGCAGAACCGCCAGGGCCTGTTCACCTCAGACCTGTCGGTCAACGAGTTCCTGCTGGTCAAGCAGGCGGGCTTCGAGCCGCTGGGGCTGGTGGTGGGCAGCTCGATCTACCACATCGGCATCCAGATGGCCGGGTGGAAGAAGAGCCAGGAGATGACGGTCCTCTCGGAGGCCATGTACGGGGCGCGCCAGCTGGCGATGACGCGTATGGAGGAGGAGGCCGACCAGCTCGGCGCGGACGGCGTTGTGGGCGTGCGCCTGGACATCGGACGCTACGAGTGGGGCCAGGACATGGCGGAGTTCATCGCGATCGGCACGGCGGTCAAGCACCGCGACGGCGTGCTGCACCGGGCGCCCAACGGCAGGCCGTTCACGAGCGACCTCTCGGGCCAGGACTTCTGGACGCTTTTGCGCACCGGCCACCGCCCGGTTGGGATGGTGATGGGCAGCTGCGTCTACCACGTGGCCCACCGGGGGATGCTCCAGTCGATGGCCCAGACCGGACGCAACGTCGAGCTGTCGAACTTCACCCAGGCCCTGTATGACGCGCGCGAGCTGGCGATGGAGCGGATGCAGTCGGAGGCCCAGGAGATCGGCGCCGAGGGGATCGTGGGGGTGGACCTGCAGGAGAAGAGCCACGGCTGGGGCAGCCACACGATCGAGTTCTTCGCGGTCGGCACCGCGATCGTCCCCCGGGAGGGTCACGATGAGGAGATCGAAGCACCGACGACGGTGCTGGACCTGAGCTGATAGAGACGTTATGGGGCTCCGCCTTCCGGCTCCGCCGCTCGTGCGTGCGCGGTGTCGTCGACCTCGCGCAGACAAGGCGCGGCGGCGGGCTCAGCCGGGCAGCAGCTCGAGCACGTCGACGTGCCTGGGCCGCATGACGGCGAAGTGCCGGTGGTCGAGCGTGGCGAGCTTGGGCTCGCGCAACCGCTCGACGACGGCGAGCACGGCGGCGTCGACGAAGCCGACACGCAGGTCGGCGTAGGTGTCGAGCAGTTCGCGTACCCGCCGATAGTCGCTCGCCAGCAGATCCTCAACCTCGTACGCGCCACGCTCTATGTCGTCCAGCAGCGCCCTGACTGCGCGGCGGTCGCGCTGGCGCGAGGCGAAGTGGTCGAACTCCACCAACACTGGCGCCGGCAGGATCCGGGCTCCTCTGACGTCAGCGAGCAGCCGCGAACACGACGAATGATCGGCATCGTCGCGATCGAAGGTGGCCCACAGCGGACCTGTGTCGAGGATCAGCGAAATGGCTCGGGCTCAAAGACGTCTTCGCTGGCCAGCCGCGACAGATCGCTTCGGCCAGAGGAAATGATCCCGATGCAGGTGAGCGGTGGCGGAATCGGCTCCTCCTCGGTCTCCGACGAGCGCAGCTCGTGCTCCATCGCCTCCCGCACGACCTGCGCCACCGATACGCCGCGTTCGCGAGCGCGGCGCTTGGCGCGCTCGATGAGCTCCAGCTCGGCCTGGATCATCAGCCTCTGCATCATTGGTGCAATCATGCTAGCAGTGCCACCCTTCCGTACGCTGTTGTGACCAAATAGCCCTGTATGAGGCTCATCCGACCGGAGGACGCCCGACGGGACGCTCATCGACAGGAGGCCGCGCCATGAGCATCGTGTTCACCGAAGACCGCGGGCCGGTCAGGCACGTGGTGCTGAACCGCCCGGAGAAGCGCAACGCGATGAGCCAGGAGCTGCTGCGCGCCCTCGGCGAGGCGTTGCGGGAGGCCGCAGCCGAGCAGTCGGTCCACTGCGTGGTGCTGCGCGGCGAGGGGCCGGTGTTCTCGGCGGGCGTCGACCTCGTCGAGCTGGCGGCCTCCGCCGGCGAGATCGGCCACATGCGCACGTTTCGCAACGTGTTCCTGGAGTGCGCCAACCTGTGCGAAGAGATGCCCAAGCCGGTCGTCTGCCAGATCCACCGCACGTGCGTGGGCGGCGCGCTGGAGGTGGCGCTCGGCTGCGACCTGCGGATCGCCTCCAGCGACGCCCAGCTCGGGCTGCCGGAGGTGAGGTTCGGGATCATCCCCGACGTGGGCGGCTCCACGCGCCTACCGGCCGTGGTCGGTCTTGGACGCGCGAAGGAGCTGATCATGACCGCGCGTATGATCGACGCGGCCGAGGCGGAGCGCATCGGCCTGGTCAACCGCGTGGCGGCGCCGGAGGAGCTCGGGCAGGCGACCCAGGCGCTGGTGGACGAACTGCTGGCCAACTCCCACGTGGCGGTCGGGCGCGCCAAGCGCGTGATCGACGCCTCGGCCCGCCCCACCCTCGCACAGAGCCTGGAGATGGAGATCTCCGTGCAGGAGTACTGCGCGGCGGCGGTCCGGGAGCAGGCGCGCCAGTCCGAGGAGTCCGACGTCGAGACGCCGGCTGGCGCCGTCAGCTAGGGCGCCAGCTGCCGAGCAGGCTCAGCCCGAGCAGGCGCTCGCCGACCCGTAATGCCTACTCAAGGCCCGCCGCTGTGCCAGTCCACCGGACCGGCGATGAGCGTGTGGCTGCCGAGCGGGCGGTCGAGGATCTCCTGGACGCGACGGGCGCAGGCCAGCAGCGCGGGCAGGTCGATCCCCGTCTGGATCCCCATCTCGTGCAGCATCGACACCAGGTCCTCGGTGGCGATGTTCCCGGTCGCCCCGGCCGGGACCGGGCAGCCGCCGAGCTCGCCGAAGCTCGACTCGAAGCTCGCCACCCCTGCCTGAAGCCCGGCGAGTACGTTCGCGAGGCCCTGCCCGCGCGTGTTGTGGAAGTGGGCGGTCAGCTGCACCCCCTCCCCCAGCTGCTCTCGCGCAGCGCTGAAGAACTCGCGCACCTGCCGGGGGTTGGCCATGCCGGTCGTATCGCCGAAGCCGACCTCCTGCGCGCCGGCGTCGTGCAGGCGCCGGGCGATCTCGAGCACCCGCTCGGGCGCCACGCGGCCCTCGTAGGGGCAGCCGAAGGACGTCGAGATGACCGCCTCGCAGCGCAGGCCCACAGCCCGCGCCCGCGACAGGACGGCCTCCAAGCCGGCGAGCGACTCGGCGATCGAGCGGTTGACGTTCTTGCGGTTGTGGGTCTCCGACGCGGACATGAACACATTGATCTCGTCGAGCGCCGGGCGCCCGTCGCCGGCGCCCTCGCGCAGCTCGAGCGCGGCGTCCAGGCCGCGCTCGTTGGGGATCAGCACCGACACGCTCACCTCGCGCGGCACGTCGATCCGGGCGAGCACCGCGGCAGCGTCGGCGAGCTGCGGGATCACGTCCGGGCGGACGAAGCTCGTGACCTCCAGGCGCCTCAGCCCGGTGCGGGCGAGCGCGTCGATCAGCTCCACCTTGCGCTCGGTGGCGATGACCTCGGGCTCGTTCTGGAAGCCGTCGCGCGGGCCGACCTCCCTGACGCTCACGGCGCTCGGCAGATCGGGCACGGACGCGCTCACCACATCGACAGGCCGCCGCTGACGTTCAGGGTCTGTCCGGTCACGTACGAGGCGTCCTCACCGGCCAGGAAGGCGATCGCGGCGGCCACCTCCTCGGGCTCGCCGATGCGCCCGAGCGCAGTGGCGTTGACCATGCCCTTCTTCAGGCGCTCCCCGATCTCGCCGAGCATCGCCGGAGCGGAGTTGAGCAGCGGCGTCTCGATCGGGCCGGGCGCGACGGCGTTGCAGCGCACGCGGTAGCGCGCCGCCTCGCGGGCGATCGCCTTGGTGAAGCCGATCACGCCGGCCTTGGCCGCGGAGTAGACCGCCGAACCCTGCGAGCCGACGCGGCCGGCCTCGCTGGCGACGTTCACGATCGCCCCGCCTCGGCGCCGCTGCATCGCGGGCAGCACCGCGTGGGTGACCGCGATCACTCCCCGCAGGTTGACCCCCAGCACGAAGTCCCACAGCTCCTCGTCGGTGTTCACGAAGAAGGCGAAGCGGTCGGTTCCGGCGTTGTTGACGAGCACGTCGATCTCCCCGAGCGCGTCCACGGCAGCGGCGAGCGCGGCGCCCACGGAGGCCGTGTCGGCGACGTCGAGCGGGCACGCGAAGCCGTCCAGCTCGACGGCGAGCTCGCGCGCGCCCTGCTCGTTGAGATCGCCGATCGCGACGCGCGCGCCTTCGGCGCTCAAGCGGCGGGCGGTGGCGGCTCCGATCCCCGACGCGCCGCCCGTGACGAACGCGGTCTTGCCCACTAGCCTCATCCGCCGAAGCCTATACTCGCTCGCCGTGCCACCGTCTCCCGCCGACCGGGTAGCAGTCATCGGCGCCTCAGGCGCGCTCGGCTTCGGCCTCGCGGTCAGATTCGGGCAGGCGGGCGTGCCGGTGGCGATCGGCTCGCGCGAGCGCTCGCGCGCCGAGGAGACCGCCGCGCGGGCGCGGGCTGCGGCGCCGGAGGGCGACTTCAGCGCCCACGACAACGCGGGCGCAGCGCGGGCGGGGGGCGCGGTGATCCTGAGCGTACCGTTCCTCAGCCACTCGGCGACCCTGACCAACCTCAAGGATGCGCTCTCGCCCGGCCAGCTGCTGATCGACGCCACCGTGCCGCTGGCGGCGGCGGTGAGTGGCAAGGCGACGCGGATGCTCGGCGTGTGGCAGGGCTCGGCCGCCCAGCAGGCGCTGGAGATGGCCCCCGAGGGTGTGCGCGTGGTGTGCGCGCTGCACACGGTCAGCGCGGCCTCGCTGAGCGACCTCGAGCACCCGCTCGAACAGGACGTGCTCGTCTGCGGGGACTCGCGCGCCGACAAGCGCGAGGCGGCAGCGCTGATCGAGCGGATCGAGGGCCTGCGCTGCGTGGACTGCGGGCGCCTGGAGATGGCCCGCATCACCGAGTCGCTGACCGCTCTGCTGATCTCGGTGAACGCCCGCTACAAGATCCACTCGGGCATCCGCCTGACGCGCCTGCCGGAGCGACTGTGGGAGTGAGCTCGGCCGAGGTCGTCGTCCTCGCCGGGGGCACGGGTGGCGCCAAGCTCGCGAGGGGCATGGCCGACGCGGTCGGGACCGAGCGCCTGGTCACGATCGTCAACACGGGCGATGACATCGAGATCTACGGCGCGTACGTCTCGCCGGACCCCGACCTCGTGTCCTTCTGGCTGGCCGGTGAGATCGACGAGCGCGGCTGGGGCCTGCGGGACGACACGTTCAAGGTGATGGACGCCCTGCGGGAGCTCGGGGTAGACGTGTGGTTCAACCTCGGCGATCGCGACCTCGCCTGGTGCCTGGAGCGCGCGCGGATGCTCGACGAGGGCCTCTCGGCCACGGCCGCCCTGGCGTCGCTGAACGAGGCGCTCGGCCAGCGGGTGCGCGTGCTGCCGATGAGCGAGGACCCGGTGCGCACTTGGGTGCGCACCAACGAGGCCGGTTGGTGCGCCTTTCAGGAGTTCATGATCCGCGAGCGCGCGGCGGGGCTGATCGAGGGTCTCGAGTACCGCGGCGCCGAGCAGGCGCGGCCGAACGAGCAGGCGCTCGCGGCGATCGCCACGGCCCGAGCGATCGTGATCGGTCCCTCCAACCCGCTCGCGTCGATCGGCCCGATCCTGGCGGTGCCCGCGATCCACGAAGCGCTGCTCGCAGCCGCCGCGCCGGTGGTCGCGGTCAGCCCGATCGTCGGCGGCGAGGTGCTGAAGGGTCCGACGGCGTCGTTCATGGCGTTCGCCGCGCTCGAGCTGAGCGCCGACGGCGTCGCCGACTTCTACGGCGAGCTGCTCGACGGGATCGTGGCCGACGAAAACGTCGGGCGCCTGGCGACGTTGCAAACGGACACCCGCATGGACGACGCGAGCGCCCGTGCGCGCGTGGCCGAGCAGACGCTCTCCTTTGCCGAGGCCCTCACGGGATAGCGGCTCCCGCCGAGGCGCTCACGGGATAGCGGCTCCCGCCGAGGCGCTCAGGGGATGGCGGCCCCCTCGCGCCAGAGCGCCAGCGCGTCGAGGGCGCCGCCGATGACGCGGCCGAGGAACGTGTCGCGGTCGTTGGCGTGGGGCAGCGGCCCGGACGGGACGGCCACCCCGAGGAACTCGCACAGCGGCCCCCACCCTTCGACCACGTCCCACACGAGCAGCCGTTCGGCCGGGACGGCGCGCTTGACCTCCTCGTCGTGGCGGACCATCTGCTCGATCAGCTGCGCGGGCTCGGCGTGGCCTGCGGCGAAGGTGCCCTGCGGGCCCCAGAACATGCGATCGACGAGCTCCATGTACCTGCCCCAGCGGGGATCGACCTCCGCGCGGGCGCGCGCGAGCAGCGCCATCAGCGACCCGCCGTGGCACATCGTCCAGATGGTCTCCCTGAAGCTGCGCTCCCACGCCTCCGGGTCGCGGACGCTCAGCAGCACCCTGGCGTCGGGGTAGCACTCCATCAGCTCGCGATAGAAGTAGCCCCCGGGCCAGTCCACGGTCGAGCGAAATCCGTCGAAGATCTCCCCCCACGGCGCCGCTCCGTCCAGCGCCCGGCTCCACGCCTCGACCTGGTCGAGGTCGGCGATCAGGTTGACCCAGTGGTAGCACGGAGCGAAGCCGAGCTCTTCGAGGGCCAGCTTCTGCGTGAGCGTGCCCGTGCGCGGCAGCCCCGCACCGATGACCGTGATCTCCGACCGCCCCATGATCGCCACAACCTAGCGTTCCGCTCGAGAACTATCCGATAACCTCCCCGGTCCGAGCTCCAGGTGCACGAAGAAGTCGGTAAGAACGGCGGCCGTGGCCGGGGAAGTTCGCTTCTCGTGCATATCGTCCAACTCTCGGCCCGGCCCAGGGCGCCCACCGCCAGCGAAGGAGTCTCACTGTGCAGAGCGGCTTGAACCGCAACGGCGGGGCATCGCTCCTGACCCGTCCGACAGCAGCCCGTCCTCGCCGCGTTCGCCGCCCAGGTGCTCGGATCGGCGCGGTGGCGGTCTCCGACTCCGATGCGGTCTTCTCGCAGGAGCAGGTCCTCGAGCGTCTGGGGCTGACGGGCAACGAGTTCGCCGAGGGCATCTTCGCCCGCTGCGGGGTCGAGCGCCGCCATCTCGACCTCGGCGAGGAGTTCATGGCGGACACGCTGCAGGGCCGCACGCCCCGGATCGAGCGGGAGCTGTTGCGCCATTCGATCGCGGCCGTCGACGCCCTCGGGATCGACCCCGCCGAGATCGGGACGGTGGTGAGCGCGAGCCTGTACTCGCTCGGCTGCCCCACGCTGGCCCACCGCCTGGTCGACCACTACGAGATGGACCCCACGACCGACAAGTACCACGTGACGGGCGTGGGCTGCGCGAGCGGGGTGCCGCTGATGAGGCTGACGGCCCAATCCCTGCGCGAGCATCCGCACAAGCAGGCGCTGGTGGTCGCCGCGGACAGCATGAGCGGCATCCTGATGCAGGCGGCGCCCGAGGACCCGCGGGCGAAGATCGTCGGCTCGGCGATCTTCGGCGACGGCTGCGCGGCGGCGCTGCTCTCGAACGATCCCTGCGCGGACGGGCCGGCGATCATCGCGTCCCAGGTCCACCAGATCGGCACGACGCTCGGGGCCGTCAGCCTCCAGTTCGCGCCCGCGGACAGCTACCTGCATCTGGCCGTGGAGCTGCCGGACATCGCGGGGGCGAGCCTGGCCGAGGTGACCGACCGGTTCCTGCGCGCCAATCGCCTCGAGCGCTCGGCGATCGACCACTGGATCGTGCATCCGGGCGGCAGGCGCATCATCGAGAACGTGCAGAGCGCGCTCGAGCTCTCAGACGCGGACGTGGACACGAGCTGGCGCGCGTTGGCCGACCACGGCAACATCGGCACCCCCTCGATCTTCTACGTGCTCAAGGACACGATCGAGCGTCGCGAGCCCGGGGCGGGCGAGCGCGGGCTGATGGTGACGATCGGCCCCGGGGTCACGGTCGGCCTGATGCTCCTGGGTTGGTGAGCGGCGGCTCGGGGGCTACGCTCTCGTGAGTGCGCACAGCCGCGATCCTGCCCGTCAAGCGCTTCTCCAGGGCCAAGCAACGCCTGGGCGCGAGCGTGGCCGACCCCCTGCGCGAAGAGCTAGCCGGCGCGATGGTCGCGGACGTGCTGCTGGCGCTCTCCCGGACCGTGTCGATCGAGCGCACGATCCTCGTCACCCGCGAGCCGGCCGTCGCGGAGTTGGCGCACGAGCACGGAGCGGTCCTGCTCGAGGACGAGGCCGAGAGCGGCCAGCCGGCGGCCGCGGCGCTGGGCGTGGGCTTCGCCCTCGCCGAGGGCTTCGCGCGCGTGCTGTGCGTCCCCGGCGACTGCCCTGCGCTTGACCCCGCGGAGCTCGAGGCGCTGCTCGCCGCCGACGCCGGCACGGGCCACGGCGAGCGCGCTGTCGTGATCGTGCCCGACCGGCACGGGACCGGCACCAACGGCCTGCTGTTGAGGCCTCCGGATGCGATCGCACCCGCTTTCGGCCCCGGCAGCTGTGAGCGCCATCGCACGCTGGCGCTCGCCGCCGGGGTGGACTGCCGCCTCGAGCGGCCCCCCTCCCTGCTGCTGGACGTCGACACCGGCGCCGATCTGGCAGCGCTGCGCGAGCGACTGATCGGAGACCGGCCAGCCGGTCAGGGCGCCCGCGCCGAGCGCACGCGCGCCGTGCTCGGCCAGGGCGAGCACCCGGAAATCGTCTCCGTCACGACCCCCGCCTGAGCCGGGCCCGCTGTGGCGAGCCTGTGCGCACGTGCCCTCGGCGGCATCCCCGAGGTGCGCGCCGGGGATGATCTGGCGGCGCTGATCCTCGCGGCGCTGGACGGCGAGCGACTGCAAGACGGGCAGGTGGTGGCGATCGCGCACACGGCCGTGTCCAAGGCCGAGGGGGCGATCGTGGCGCTCGCCGAGGTCAGCCCCGGCGAGCGCGCCCGCGAGCTGGGCGCCGAGCAGGGCAAGGACCCGCGAGCGGTCCAGGTCGTGCTCGACGAGTCCAGCGAGGTGCTCCGGGCCGAGCACGGCGTGCTCATCTGCCGCACCCGCCATGGCTTCGTCTGCGCGAATGCCGGGGTCGACGCCTCCAACGCCGGCCGGCCGGACACGCTGACGCTGCTGCCCAGCGACCCCGACGCCTCCGCCCGGGGCATCCGCGCACGCCTGCGCGATCTCGCCGGCCCCGGCGCAGCCGGCCGGCCGGCGGCCGCGGTGCTGATCACTGACAGCTTCGGCCGCGCCTGGCGCCACGGTCAGCTCGACGTGGCGGTCGGCCTCGCGGGCATGCAGCCGCTGGAGGACTGGCGCGGGCGCACGGACGCGGATGGCCTGGAGCTGAGGGCGACCTGGCTGGCCGTCGCGGACGCCGCCGCAGGCGCGGCCGACCTGGTCCGTAGCAAGGACTCGCGCGAGCCGGTCGTGATCATCGACGGCCTCGAGCGCTTCGTCACCGCCGAGGACGGCCCGGGAGCCGCGGCGCTGCTGCGGGCACTCGAGGAGGACCTGTTTCGCTGAGCCGCGCCGGCTGCCGGGGCGCCGAGATCACACGCGTAGGACCCGCCGAGGCGGCAGCGGCAGGCGCCGGGGCGCCGGCGTCACACTCGTGCCGGCTCGAGCTGGCTGCGCAGGAAAGGCAGCACGGCCCGCTCGACGGCCTGCGGGTCGTCCTGGAACGGCCAGTGCCCGCTGTCCTCGAGGATCACCACGTCCTGCACGTCGAAGAACTCGCGCTGGCGCTCGGCGTACTCGACGCCGATGAAGGGGTCCTTGGCGCCCCACACGACGAGCGCGGGCTTGTGCAGGGCGGCCATCGCCGGCCCGAGCTCGGCCGCCGTTTTCCCGGGGTCGGGCGTCGCCCGGTAGAGCTTCAGCACCGTGCGGCGGGTGGCGCGATCGTAATCGTCGTACATCTTCTCGACGAACTCTTCCGGCAGCCCCTTGGGGTTGGCTTTCTGCATCGCCCGCCGCCACCCCGAGCGCGGGATCCAGGCCTGCAGCAGCTCCCCCAGCACCGGCGTGCGCCAGCGCCTGGCCATCGTGTGCCACCGATAGCCGGGCATGATGCCCACGTTGATGAGCACCGCGCTCGCCCAGGCATCGGGGTGCGTGAGCCCCCACAGCAGGCCGAACGGGCCCCCGAAGTCGTGCACGACGAGGTGGACGCGCTCGATCCCCAGCTCGGTGAGCGCGCCCTGCAGGAAGTCGGCGTAGCCGGACACCCGGCAGTCGAACGAGCGGGGCTTCTCGGCCCGGCCGAAGCCGGGCATGTCGAACGCCACGGCCCGTCCGAGCTCGCCGCCGGCGTCCACGAGCGCCGTCCAGTCGGTGCTGGAGCCGGGGTTGCCGTGCACGAACACGACGGCCTCGCGGGCGTCTGGGGGACCGGCTTCGATGACCGGCGAGCGGACTCCCGCAACCGTGACGGAGCCGGCGCGGGGCATCTCAACTCGCCGCCTGCGCGGAGACGGCCTGCTGCTTGCGCAGCCCGGCCGGTCGCCGGCTGGGACTGAGGTTGACCTTCACCAGCCGACCGAGCGTCCCCGGGGTGAGAAGTTGCTGCGGGGTGATCCAGCGCCCGCCCATCATCGCCATGCGGCCCGCGAGCTCGCGATCGCGGGCCGCGCCGCGGTAGAGCAGCTTCTCGAATAGATTGAACTTGCGTCCGTTGGAGTAGGCCGAGCAGAGCTTCTCGTGCCCGGTCAGACCCTTGCGGTGCCGGCTCGCGTATGCCTCGAGCGCCGTGTCGACGTCTGCCGCTGAGCCCTGCAGAGCCGGGCTCACCGCGTCGGCCAGCCACTCGGCCGACTGCAGCGCCCAGCCGCAGCCGACGCCCCACAGCGGGTCGGCTGCGAGCGCTGAGTCACCGACGAACGACAGACCCGCCCGCGCGGGGCGGCGGACCACGTTGGGCATCTCGAGCTTGCCCATCACCTTCGACTCGCGCTTGGCGGGGTCCAGGCGCGGGCCCTCGGGCAGGCGCTCGAACAGGGCGACCATCGCCTGCTCGGGATCGTCCCTGAACTCGGGCAGGCGATCCTTGTGGGGCATGCACGCGAGCAGCGTCAGCCCGCCGTCGGTCGGGAAGGCGTAGGCGACGTCCGGGTCCAGCAGCCACATCTGCGCGCTCGTCCCCGTCACGAGCGGAGTGTCGCGATAGTGGGCGAAGTAGCCGAAGCGGTTGTGCTGCTTGAGCTTGGCGGGCTCCTCGGCGAGCTTGGCGAGGGTCGAGTCGCGCCCGTCGGCCGCCACCACGAGCTTGGCCCGCAGCTCTCGCTCGGAGCCGTCGCGCTCGCGTACGGTCAGCCCGCTGATCCGGCCGCGTTCGCGCGCGAGCGCGGTGGCGGTGTGCCCGAGCATCAACTCCACGCCTTCGGTGGCGGCCGCGAGCTCGCGCAGCATCGGATCGAACGTCTCCCGTCGGATGTTCCAAGCCGGGTGGTCGCGCATCGGCGCCCGCGCCCATTCGTGCGCGTAGGAGATCCAGCCGTAGCGCGTCCAGATGTTCAGGTCGTTGGGCTGGCCGCCGGCCTCTTCGACCGCGCCCCTGAGGCCGAGACGCTCGATCGTCGGCGAGGCGCTCGGCTGGATCAGGTGCGTGCACATGCGCTTGAACGTGCGCGGATCGCTGTGGCTCTCGATCAGCGCGACCCTCGCTCCCGCTCGCCCGAGGAACGTCGCCGCGGTGCACCCCGCGATGCTCCCGCCGACGATTGCAACGTCGTAGTCGTACATCAGATCGCTCCTTTGTTGGGCCCGACCGTGATCATACGCCCGCACATCCGCATCTCACGCGCTCCCGGCCTGCAGGGACCGCGAGCGCTTCCTCGCCAGTGCGTCCGATCAGGCGGCGACCGGCAGCTCGTAGCGGCGCCTGATCCCATACAGCGTCGTGCGCTCCGCGGACGGGCGCCCCGCCGCGCGGGCCGCCGCGACGAGCTGCTCGGGCTCCAGGCGGGTGCCGTGGTAGCTGCCGGCAAGACGGCTGATCGACTCCTCCATGAGCGTGCCGCCGAGGTCGTTGACGCCCCAGCGCAGCGACTCGGTGGCCGCGTCCAAGCCCATCTTCACCCAGCTGGCCTGCAGGCTCGCCACGGTGCGCCCGAGCGCGAGGCGGAATACGGCGGTGTGCTTGAGGTTCTCCTCGCGCGAGATCTCCTGCACCCCGTGCGTTCGCCCAAGCAGCGTCTGAAACGGGATGAACGACAGGGGCACGAACTCGGTGATGCCGCCGGTGCGCTCCTGCAGCTCGCGGATCACGCGCATGTGCTCGGCCAGCTCCCACGGCTCCTCGATGTGGCCGAACATGACGGTCGCGGTCGAGCGCAATCCCGCCGCGTGTGAGGCCTCGATGATCTCCACCCAGCGCGCCACCGGCAGCTTGTTGGGGGAGATGCGCTCGCGCACGCCGTCGTGCAGCACCTCTGCGGCGGTGCCCGGCGTCGAGCCGAGGCCCGCGTCGCGCAGTCGCGCGAACACCTCCGCCGGGGACAGCTCGGAGATGTCGCACATGTGCGCGATCTCCATCGGGCTGTATGCGTGCAGGTGCAGATCCGCCCCGGCATCTGCCGCGGTGGCCTTTGACAGACGCAGCCATCCCAGGTAGTCCTCGAGCTCCCAGTCCGGGTGAATTCCCGACTGGATGCACAGCTCGGTGGCGCCGAACTCGAGCGCGTCGTGGATGCGCGCCACGAACTCCCGCTCGTCGTGCTCGTAGGCGTCCGGCGAGCGCTTTCCCTGACCGAAGCCGCAGAACGCGCAGCCGACGGTGCACACGTTGGAGATGTTGATGTTGCGGTTGACCACGAACGTCACCAGCTCGCCGGCCAGCTCTGCCCGCAGCTCGTCGGCGGCCTGGCGCATGTCCTCGATCGCCTCCGGCCGAGTCTCAGCGAACATCGCCGTCAGCTCCTCCGCGCTCAGCGCGAAGCCATCGCGGCCGCGCGCGGCCGCACCCGCGACGAGATCCGGGCGGATCGGCGGGGCGCCGCTTGCGGTCGGGTCGGTGCGGGTGGGCGGGCCTCCAGATCCCCGCCGTGGGATGAAGCTCCAGTACTTGGCCTTGATCGTGTCCATCACGCCCCGGGCCACCCACTCCGGGTCGATGTACTGCGAATACACGCACAATCGCTCGGTCAGCGCGTAGCCGTCCGCCTGCAGCTCCTTGCGCACCTGGTGCGGCGACGGGAACGGGTGCTCGGGGGAGATGTGATCGCCGTTGGCGCTCAGCCCTCCCAGGTCGGTGGCGCCCGCGGCCACCAGCTCGCCCCACCAGTCGGCCAGGTTCGGCGGGATCTGGATGCCGACGTCGGGCATCAGCCGCCGGGTCTCTGCGATCAGGCGCTTCATGTCCTCGATGCTCACCGGTCCGGCGCCCTGGGTGGCCCACTCGGGCAGCGGCAGTTGGGGCCGCTGCAACGCGCCACGGCCACTGTCGAGGCCCGTACGCCAGTACTCGCGCGCGGCCGCGTCGGCGATCTCCGCGGGCTCCTCGCCGTAGTAGCGCTGGTGGGGCACGAAGTTCTGCAGGATCACCTCCTGGATGTGCCCGTGCTCGGCGTGGACCGCCGCGAGCGCTTCGAGCGATTCGACGCGCTCCTGCTCGCTCTCCCCGATCCCGACGAGGATGCCGCTGGTGAACGGTATGCGCAGCTCACCCGCCGCGCGGATCGTCTCCAGGCGCCGCGCCGGGTGCTTGGTCGGCGAGCCCGCGTGGACGGTCTCCATCAGCCGCTCGGAGATCGACTCGAGCATCAGCCCCTGCGAGGCACTCACCTCGCGCAGCCGTGCGAGGTCCTCACGGGAGAGCACGCCGAGGTTGGTGTGCGGCAGGAGACCACGCTCGAGCGCCCGCTCACACGCCCAGACGACATACCCCGTGAAGTCCTCGTGGCCGTACTCGCGCAGGCGCGCGGCTACCTCGGGGTTGACCTCAGGGCGCTCGCCCGTCAGCACCAGCAGCTCCTTGACCCGCCGGCGAGCCGCGCCGTCGAGGATCTCGAGGACCTCCTCGGGCGCGTACAGGTGCGCCGTGTGCGTAGCGAACGCGCAGTACTTGCAGTAGCAGCGGCACGTCCTGGACAGCGAGAGCGTCAGGTTGCGCGAGAAGGTGACCCTGCGGCGCATTGCCCGGAGTGTAGGTGACGCGATCCGTCCGGCCGGGATCGTAGCTTTGGGCCATGTCCGAAGAGACCCTGCGCCGCGCGGTCGCCGAGATGATCGGCGCGTTCACCCTCACGTTCATCGGCGCCGGGGGGGCGGCGGCGGCTGGCATCGCGCATGACAGTGCCCTGATCGGCGTGGCGCTGGCCAACGGGCTCGCGATCGGGGTGATGGTCTGCGCGCTCGGCCCGATCTCGGGCGGCCACTTCAACCCGGCGATCACGTTCGGCTTCCTCGTCACCCGCCGGATCAAGCCGGCGCTCGCGGTCGTCTACTGGGTCGCTCAGTTCGGCGGCGCCGCGCTCGCGGCGCTGCTCGTCAGAGACCTGCTCCCGCGCGCGGCGACCGAAGCGGTCAACCTCGGTGTGCCAGCGCTCGCCCATGGAGTGGACGCGAGCTCGGGCTTTCTGCTCGAGGCGGTCCTCACGTTCTTCCTCGTGCTGGTCGTGTTCGGCGCGGCCGTCGATCAGCGCGGCCCGTTCAACGCAGTCGCCGGCCTGGCGATCGGCCTGACGATCTCGATCGACGTGCTCTTCGGTGGACCGTTCACGGGAGCGGCGATGAACCCGTCGCGAGCATTCGGGCCGCAGCTCGTAGGCGATCACTGGGCCAGTGGCTGGGTGTGGTACGCGGGCCCCGTGCTTGGAGCCACGGTGGCGGCGCTGCTGTACCAGTATCTGTTCAAGCCCGAGCCCGAGCCCACAGCCGCGTAACCTGACCGGGCGTGACCCCCGCCCGTGTATATCTGGCCCGCCACGGCCGGACCGCCTACAATCGCGAGGGTCGCTTCCAGGGCCAGCAGCAGGTGCCACTCGACGACACCGGCCGCGCCCAGGCGGCCGAGCTGGCCGAGCGCGCCGCCGGCTACGGCTTCCGCGCGTTGTGGTGCAGCCCGCTTTTGCGCGCCCGCGAAACCGCCGACATCGTCTCGCGGAGAATCGGCGTGGAGCCCCAAGAGGACCAACGGCTGATGGAGACCGACGCCGGCGACTGGACCGACCTGACGTTTGTCGAGGTGCGCGCCCAGGCGCCCGAGCGCTTCGACGCGTTCGCCGCCGCCGACCCCGGCTTCGCGTTTCCCGGCGGTGAGTCCTTCGCCGAGCAGGAGCTGCGCGTGAGCGCCGCCCTGGGGGACGTCGAACGCGGCGCCCTGCCCGCGCTGGTCGTCTGCCATGGGATGGTCATCCGCGCTGCCCTCGCCAGCCGTGCGGGAGATGCCAGCGCGCGCTTTCAGCGGGTTCCCAACGCCGCGCTGGTGCCGCTCGATCCGGTCACAGCCGAGCACGCCGACTTCGGCGGCGGTAGTGGTGGTGGTGGTGGTGGTGGTGACGGCGGCGGCGGCGGCGGCGGCGGCGGCGGCGGCGAGGCCACGATCGCAAGCTGAGCCGTTGGACGGCCGCCGTTCGGCGTGTGTTCCTTTGCAAAGGCCGTATAACCATGGCTATACGGGTCGGGTCGGGAGAAATACATCACCACCATCGTATACCGTGGTATACTCAGATTGTGGCAAAGGTGATGGTCTCTATGCCCGATGATCTCCTCAATGAGGTGGACGCTGAGGCCAGCCGGCTAGGCACTTCGCGAAGCGCCGTTCTGCGGAGATTCGCCGATGCCGCGCTGCACAGGCGCCGCACCGATCGAGCGGCCGCGATGAGCACGCTCTTGGCTGAGGCGACGCATCACGGGGGCGCGGCAGCCGAACACGTGAAGGCCACGCGTCCTTCGGCGTGAGCACGCTGCTGTTGGACGCCAGCGCGATCCTTGCGGCGTTCGACGCTGACGACGATCTGCACGAGCCGGCGCGCGCGGTGCTCGTCAATCCGGAGCTCACGCTTGCCACGCTGGATCTTGCCCGCTACGAGGTGACCAACGTGGCGATCCGCGCATGGCGGGCACCCGCCCGGATCACGCCGCTGCTGGATGCGATGGACCGGATAGCCGGCGACGGAGGCATCCTGCTCTCGACCACGGCTCTCTTGACGCGCGCGGCGCAGCTGGCCGAGGAACACGCTATCTCGGTCTATGACGCAGCCTATGTAGCTGCAGCCAACCACGCCGGCGGCACACTTGTCAGCTGTGACCTGCGAGACCTCGTGAGCAAGGAGCTCGCGATCAGCCCGGCACAGGTGCGGTGAGCCGCCCCACGAGCTCGGCTCCCTCGCGGGCCATACGCGAGCGGGGCACCACCAGGTCGAACCCGGCCCGCTCGGCGCGCTCGCGCGCGGGCGCGTCCACGTGCGAGTAGAAACCCAGCGTTCGCGTCGCCGCGAGCCCTCCCCCGCGCGAGAGCGACTCGACGATCCACGTCCCATCGAGCTCGGGGTCGGTCAGGTCCACCACCAGCACGTCCACGGTCGGCTGCTCTGGATCGGCGATCCTGCCCCTCAGCGGCGTCTCGCCGGCGATCAGCTCGACATCGTGGCCGGCAGCCGTGAGGGCGCCCTGCACGCGCGAGCCGAACAGCAGGTCCGCGGTGAGCGCGACCACGCGGGCCATCGCTACTGCGCCAGCAGGCGGCGAAACTCCTCGCGGGCCGACTCGGGGCGCCCCCACATTTGGGTGACCTCCGCCCGCCCGCTGCGCATCTCGCGCACTGCCAGATCGCCCTCGATGCCCGCAGCGTCGAGCAAGCCCAGCGCGCTGTGGACGGCCGGCACCGATGCGGCATGCCCGAAGCGGTGGGCGACGAGCAGGCGCCAGTGCCAGTCGTGGTGGGAGTACGGGCGGGCGTTGCACGTGACCAGGTAGAGGGCCGCTTCGACATAGCGCGACTCGTCGGCGATCCGCAGGTCGAGCTCGAGATCGGTCCAGTCCTCGGGCAGCGGGTGGACGATCTCCTGGAAGGTGTCAGCGAGGCCCATCTGCCCCGAAGCCTACCGCGGCTATTCTCGAAGCTGTGGCTATCGTCGAGGCCGACAACCTGAACGCCCAGTACAGCACGCTGCGGGACAGCTGCGGCCTGCTCGACCGCTCCGAGCGAGGCAAGCTCGCGCTGAGCGGTCCGGACGCCGCCGAGTTCCTCAACGGGCAGGTCACCAACGAGCTGCTGACGCTCAGGCCGGGCGAGGGGCGCTATGCGGCATTCCTCACCCACAAGGGCAAGATGCTCGGCGATCTGCGGATCCTCGCCGTCGGCGCAGATGCCAGCAGCGCGCCGCCAGAACTGCTGGTTGACACCGAGCGTGTGGCGCTGCAGGGGCTCTTCGACATGATCCGCCGCTTCAAGATCGGCTTCGCCCTCGAGCTGCACAAGCGCACGATCGAGCGCGGCCTGCTGTCGCTGATCGGTCCGGAATCCGAGCGGATCGCAGATGCCGCCGGCCTCCCTGCGTCAGAGCACGCAAACGCGCCCGGCGAGATCGGGGGCGTCGAGGCCCTGGCCGTCCGCACGGACGTCGGCGTCGACTTGATCTGCGACGCCGGCGACACCGAGACGCTCGCCGGCGCCCTGTGCGAGCGCGGCGCGCTGGCCGTCTCCGAGCGGGCGGCCGAGTGTTTGCGCATCGAGCGCGGCCGCCCCCGCTACGGGATCGACCTCGACGCCACCGTCATCCCCCAGGAGGCCGGGCTGAACGAGCGTGCGGTGAGCTTCACCAAGGGCTGCTACGTGGGACAGGAGACCGTCGCGCGCCTGCACTACAAGGGCAAGCCCAATCGCCACCTGCGCGGCCTGCGCATCTCCGGGCCGGCGGCCTCGGGCGATGAGCTGCGTCTCGGCGAGCGGACCCTTGGGCGGGTTGGGAGCTTGGCGGACTCGCCCGTCCTCGGCCCGATCGCGCTCGCGCTGGTGCGCCGGGAGGCGGAGCCCGGAGCCGTGGTGAGCGTCGGTGAGCGCGGCGCCAGCGGGCAGGTCCTCGAGCTGCCCTTCCCCGCAGGCTGACCGCGCGGCTCGACTATGCGTTGGGGGCCGGAGGGTCCTGCTCAGAGCGCCGGTCCTTCAGATGCCGGCGCATCGCGGCGTCCTGCGCCTTCAGGGCATCGGGTCGGGGGGGCACGTCGAGGGTGCTGATCACGTTGGGTCCCTTCAGCGGGACCCTCGTCGGCTCCATCTCCTCGGCGCCTTTGAACGGCTCCTCTTCAGTCATCGCTCTCACCTTCAGGCGGTATTCCGGACTCTTCCGTGTACGCGCGCCACTGTTCGCCCAGGAGGTCCAGCAGCTGACTGGCCAGAAGCGGCGAGAACGACACGCGCGATACGACCATACCCTGCTGTCCCTGCGGCCCGATGCGCATGAAGTCGAGGGTGAACTCGTGCGGCGTGCGGGCGATCGCTGCGGCGTTGGCCCACTTGCCCGCGAACTCCTCCGAGGACATCATGATGTTGGGGCCCTGCTCGGCGGGGCCCTGCTCAGACTCGTCGGGGGTCTCTGGCTCGGGCATTCGGCGTCTCGTATCGCAGCGTAGCGCGATGGGATGCGCACGGCCAACCGGCCGGGTGGCGCCACAGGCGCTCAACGCGTCTCGCCCGGTGGCTTCCGGCTCTTCCTTCACGCCGCCAGCGATCTCATCCGCGCGAGCGCCGGAGCATCCGCGCCGAGGATCTGCTGCACCCAGGCGAGCGCATCGGGCAGGTCCATGGCGCCAACCTTGACCATCTCCTCGATGTCCGCCCAGTCCTTCGTTCGGCTCAGCAGCGCCTTGAAGACCGCCAGCGACGTGCACCCGAGCACCGGGACGAGGCGACCAGAGAACGGCACCTCTCGCACACCTCTTGCGACCTCCTCGTGGAACGGGTGCACGTTCAGGAAGATGTCGACCGGAGTGTCCTGCCACCACAGCCTCACCTGGCCCTCCCGTTCGGCCGTCTCGAGCTCTCCGGCACTCGTCGCGACTCCCTCGGGAAGCGCCGCGAAGACGTCCTTGGCGAGATCCGGATGGACGAACACATTGACATCCAGATCGCGGGTGCCGCGCGGCTCTTCGGTACAGTACGCCAGCGCGATCGCACCACCGAAAGCGTGACGCAGGCCTGCCGCCGAAAGCGCGTCGTGGATCGCGATCAGCCTGCCGGCGAGATCGCTCATGCTGCGAGCCCGCGCAGCGAGGGATACGCGAGCTCCCCGCGTCCTCGCTGCGGGAGCTTCTCAGCCAGATCCAGAACCTGCGCCAGGATCTCCCCCGCACGCATCAGGTCCAGCCGCTCGGCTGCCGGCCCCACCTTGACCTCCAACCCGGCCGCCGCCGCAATGCGTGCGAGCGCCGCGACCGCCGGCTGACGATGACCATGCTCATACGCACTGAGCACCGATCGGGGCATGCCCGCCCGTCGAGCAAGCTCCGCCTGGCTCAGGCCGCTCTCCCGACGCACCTCGCCAATCAACCTTCCAGCGATCCCAGTGGCGGCATCCATCGACAACGATGTTAGCGTATCCGCGAACAACGTCGTCTCGGCCGATCGCCGCCGCCCGGTCGATCGCCACCGTGCCCGCGCGGCTATGTCCGGGGCACGCGGCACCTCGAGCTGCTGATCGCGCAGCGCATCTCGGAGCTTCGCCCGGCGGTGAGCGCCGTCCCGCCGAGCAGGGCAGCGCAGCGAAGCGCGTCCCGGCCGAGATCTATCACGTCTGACGCGTACCGCGGGACGATCAGGTATTCTGCATCTGCCTAACCGAATGGACTGATTGGTCAGAACCTAGGTCTCGCGGCTGTCAGGTCTCCGCGGGACACGAAATGGTAGGAGTGGACGCGCAATCTGGCGACACGGCAGGACCTCTGAGCGGCGGTCATCTGCTGGCGGCGATCTCGACCAGCATCGTGGCCATCCTGCGCGAGCACTACGGCCGGGGTCCGATGAAGGCCAAGACATATGTGCTCGACGACATCATCGTGGTCGTCATGCGAGGGAGCGGCTTCACCCCGCTCGAGCAGACGATCATGGACAGCGGCGAGCCGGAGCGTGTCATCGCCATGCGCGAGGACTTCCAGCGCGTCATGGCCGAGCGCTACAAGCACACGATCCAACAGCTCACGGGTCGCAACGTGATGGCCTTCCTCAGCCAGGCTCACGTCGAGCCCGACATCACGATGGAGGTCTTCTTCGTCGACGGCACACTCGAGGGCTTCGGCGCGGTCGAGGTGACCGCGCCCGAGTAGTCGAGTAGTCAGCAGCTCAGCGCCTCGGCCACGGGCCGGGGCTTGCCCACGTGGTAGCCCTGGGCGTAGTCGACTCCGTGGGCCTTCAGCACCTCCACCGTTTCCTCATCGCCGACGAACTCTGCGATCGTGGCCGTGCCCAGTCCCTTCGACATCTGCACGATCGAATCGAGGATCAGCTGGTCGGTGCTGCTGGTCGACAGGTTCCGGATGAACTCACCATCGATCTTCACGTAATTGAACGGGATGTGCTTGAGGTAATAGAACGAGCCGAATCCGGCGCCGAAGTCATCGAGGGCGAAGCCGCACCCGAGGGCCCTCAGCCTCGTCGCGAAGCCGCGCGCCCGATCCATGTTCGCGACCGCGGCGGTCTCGGTCAACTCGAACACGAGCAGCGCCGGGTCGATCGCTCTCGCGTCGAGTTCCCGCTCGATGAGACCAACCAGCTCGGCGTCACCGACGGATCGGCCGGAGAGGTTGACCTCCAGACGCACCTCGTTCCCCAGGTCTCGCTGGTCGCCGATCAGGCGCATGGCTTGACTCAAGACCCAGCGGTCGATCTCCAAGATCAGGCCGGAGCGCTCGGCCGTGTACAGAAACTGAGCCGGCAGGATCAGCTCATCTCCGTCGCCGGGCAGCCTCAGCAGCAGCTCCCATTGGGTGATGCTGTCGCTTGAGAGATTGACGATCGGCTGGCAGTACAGCTCGAACAGGCCGTCATGTACCGCGCGCCTGACGCGCTCGGCCCACGTGACCCTCGACATCATCCGCTCTGCGCTCGCCGCGCCCGCGACCGCGACGCGATCCTTAGCGGCGTCCTTGGCCGCGTACATCGCCACGTCGGCGTCGATGAGGATGTCCTCCGCTGTCAGATCCCTACCGGGCTCGAGGAACCTGGTGATTCCCACGCTCATGGTCACGCGCCGACCTTCGCCGAGCGGCAGGACGCAGCCATCTCGAACTGCCTCGAGCAGGCTCGCGGACACCATCTCGGCCTCCTCCATGACCGCGTCGGGCAACAGCACGGCGAACTCGTCGCCTCCGAGGCGCGCGAACACGTCGGTCTCACGCAGCCGATTTCCCACGATGCGCGCGAGCTCGCTGATGACCTCGTCGCCCGTGCTGTGCCCGAGCGTGTCGTTGATGTGCTTGAAGTCGTCGAGGTCGAGGAACAGCACGGCACCGCCCTTGCCGTAACGTCGCGAGTAGGCCATCTGGTGCTCGAGTTCGCGGACGAAGCCGCGCCGGTTCAACAGGCCGGTCAAAGGGTCGTGCTCGACCAGGTGGCCGAGCTCGCCCTCGTAGCGCTTGCGCTCCTCGATGTCCTGCAACTGGCGGATGCAATAGCGCGGGTCGCCCGCGTCGTCGCGGACCAGCGAGGCGCTGACGGTGACCCACACGGCGTGACGTTCGGCATGGAGCAGACGCTCCTCGATCTGGAAGCCCTGGACCTCGCCGGCGATGAGCCTCCTCATCGCAGCCCGATCGGTGGACAGGTCGTCGGGATGCAGGAGCGCATGGATATCGGTCAGCTGAAGCTTCCCCGAGGTATATCCCGTCAGCCGGCAGAGCGCGGGGTTGACTCGTAGGAAGCGGCCCTCGCTTTCCGGGTCGACGCTGATCAGCGCGATGCCGATCGGAGCATCCTCGAATGCGCTGCGCAGATACGTCTCCACGGCCGGTGTCGAGCGCACCTGCTTCGCGGTGAGCTCGTCCTCGATCGTCGAGATGCCGAGGATCGTCCCGGCGGCGTCGGCGATCGCCGAGATCTGCACCCAGATGGCCGTCGCGGTCCCGTCCTTGCACAGCCGCTGGGTCTCGTAGCAATCGCTCAGGTTCGCTGCCAGCAACGCCCTGACAGCGTCGTTTTCCCCGTCCCGGCAAACATCCGGAACGATCAGGTCATACGGCCGGCCCACCGCCTCATCCGCGGCGTACCCGTAGAGCCTCTCCGCAGCGGAATTCCAGGTGCTGATGATTCCGTCCAGGCCTCTCACGATCACCGCGCCGTCTAGCGACTCAAGGATCGCACGCGCATCCAGCCCCGCCTTCCCACGACGCGGACCACCAGCCGACCAGGCCATCAACCGAGTGAAGCGACCACGAGTATCTGGTCCATCCACCAACCCATTGCGGCTCTGCAGCATGACCACAACCTCCCATCAGCACGCAAGCTTGCCGGCGAGGCGCGGTCCGTGAAGAAGGCAGTCACAATGTGTCTACGAGCACGTCCAGCGACCAACAGCAAATGTTCGGACCACTATCGAGCAGCCTGATGATTCGCTCGCGCGATATCCTAGCAGACAGGATTTCGGCGGATCCCGGACCTGGTCCCCAAAAAATTCCACCTATAACGATCCGCCTAAAATACGGACGCACACGCGGGCTACTACGGTCTCGTAGGTGTCCAGGCAGCACCGATCAGTGGAGTGTGTCCGAGCGGATCAAGATCCCCCCTGAGCTCGATGACGGCGCGGTAGGCGCTTCGGGTCCCGACGGGCACCAGGGGCGATGGATGCTCGCGGCCTGCATGATTCTCGTGCTCGGCCTGGGTATTTCGCTTGCCGGCGCGCTGTTGTGGCGCACGAGCGTGCGCTCCCAGGCACGTCAGAGCTTCCAGGTTGGTGCCACCGATGTAAGCGAGACGGTCGAGACGCTGCTGCGCCGCGATGCGGATGTCGTCACCACGCTGCGCGGCGTGTTGACGATGCAGCCGCACATGAACGCCACGCGCTTCGATGAATGGTTCACCGAGCTGCAGAGCAAGCAGCGACAGGCCGGGGGCCTCGGGACGACGGTGGTGGAATCGGTGCCGGCCCGTGAGCTGGCCGCGTTTCAGGTACGACGCGCCGCCGACCCCGCGTTTCGGACGTTCGTGGGGAGCACGATCGTACCCGTCCCCCCCAGCGGTCGAACACGTTACTGCCTGCTCTCTGCCGGAGGGACCGTGACGCCGTACACCAAGGAAGTGGGGCGGCTCGTGCAGGGCGACTGGTGCAACCCTGCCTCGCCAATCGGCGGATTTCCAGACGGCGGCATCTCGCAGGCGCAGCTGATGCGGTCGATCACCGACAGCGGGCAGTTCTCGGTCTATCCCGTCGCCATCCAGGGCGTGAGCACGTTGTTCATCGAAGCTGCGTTCTACAGGCGCGGCACGCCGCTGAGGACCGTGGCGCAGCGTCGTGCGGCGGTCGCCGGGTGGGTGGGAAGCTCGTTTGAGATCCCCACCCTGTTGCACGAGGCCATCGGCGCTCATCGCGGGCTCAGCGTGGCCTTGTACCACAACAATCCGGGCCGACCCGAGGAGCTGGTCGGCCGGGTCGGCGCGGCGCATTCGACAGGCGCCTTGACCCACGAGATCAAGATGCAGATCGACGGCACGTGGAAGGCGGTGGTGAGCGGCTCGACATCCGGGGGCGGTCTCTCGCCCAACGTGCAGGGGCTCGTGCTGTTCGCCGTAGGCACGATCATCAGCCTGCTGCTGTCCGCCCTGATGTTGGTGTTGACACGTTCTCGCGAGCACGCCCTGGGAATGGTCGAGGAGAAGACGGGGCAGCTGCGCCACCAGGCGATGCACGACGCTCTCACCGGTCTGCCTAACCGCGTGCTCGCGCTCGACCGCGCCGAACAGATGCTCGCCCGTGCGCGCCGCCAGGATACGGCGGTGGCGGCGCTGTACATCGATCTCGATGGCTTCAAGCAGGTCAACGACACATTCGGGCACGCCGCGGGCGACGAGCTCCTGCGAACCGTGGCCGGCAGGCTCGCCGGCGTCGTTCGCGAGGGCGACACCGCAGCCCGCCCCGGTGGTGACGAGTTCGTGGTCCTCGCCGAGGGCACAGACCTCGACGCCGGTCCCGAGCTCGTCGCGGAACGCATCATGGAAGTGCTGCGACAGCCGTATGAGCTCAGCACGGAGATCGGGCGAGCGCTGTCGCTCACCGCCAGCATCGGCATCGCCTCGGGCGCGCGGGGCAATGCCGACGAGCTGCTGCGCGACGCGGACCTCGCGCTGTATGAGGCCAAGGCGGTCAGCAGGGACTGCTACGTGGTATTCGAGTCTGAGATGCAGACCGCCGCCAAGGACCGGCTCACACTCCAGATGGATCTGGCCGATGCGCTCGAGGGCGACCAGCTGTTCCTGCTCTACCAGCCACTGGTCGACCTGCACTCAGAAGAGATGATCGGCCTCGAGGCGCTGATCCGCTGGCGCCACCCCACACGTGGCGTCGTCCCCCCTGACCAGTTCATCCCGATCGCCGAGAAGAGCGGGCTGATCCTGCCGATCGGCAACTGGGTCCTCGAAGAAGCCTGCCATCAGGCCGGCATTTGGCACCGCCAGGGCCACCGTCTCGTCATCTCGGTGAACGTGTCCGCGCGCCAGCTGGACTCGGACGGCCTGATCGAGGAGGTGCGTAGCGCGCTCGCCTCGAGCGGCCTTCAGCCGAGGTTCCTGACGCTGGAGATAACCGAGACGGCGCTCATGCGCGACCCCAACGCCACGGCAAAGCGCCTGTGCGCACTCAAGGATCTCGGCGTGTGCATCGCGATCGACGACTTCGGCACCGGCTACAGCTCTCTGGCCTACCTGCGTCAGTTCCCCGCCGACTCGCTCAAGATCGACCGCTCGTTCATCAACGACATCGCCGACTCCGAGCAGGCGACCGCGCTCATCCACACGTTCGTGCAGCTCGGCAAGACGCTTCACCTCCAAACGCTGGCCGAGGGAATCGAGGACCGCTCGCAGCTGACGGCCCTACAGCACGAAGACTGCGACCTCGGCCAGGGGTTCCTGTTCTCCCGTCCGCTCGAGGTCAATGGGGTCGAGACACTTCTCGACGGTATACCCTCGATCCCCACTCGTTCGATTGCCTGACTTCAGTCGGCGTACTTCATGCGGATGTCTTCGATCTCGGGCAGCGCGAGGAGGAACGCGTCGAGCGTCTCCGGGTCGAAGTGCAGGCCGCGCTCGCCTTGCATCATCTTGATGGCCGACTTGATCGGCAGCGCGGCGCGATATACGCGGTCGCTGGTGAGCGCGTCGAACACGTCGGCCACCGCCGCGATGCGCCCCACCGGCGGGATATCCGAGCCGGCGAGCCGGCGAGGATATCCGCTGCCATCCCAGCGCTCGTGGTGGGTATAGGCGATCAGCGCGCCCTCCTGCACGATCTCAGAGGATGGGCCCAGGAGCATCTTGTAGCCGGTGTCGGTGTGGCCCTTGATGACCTCGAACTCCTCCGGGGTGAGCTTGCCGGGCTTGAGCAGAACGCTGTCGGGAACGGCGACCTTGCCGACATCGTGCAGCTGGCTTGCCAGGCGCAGGCGCTCGCAGTCTTCGGGCGAGTAACCAATCTGCCGGGCGAGGATCTCGCAGTAAGAGCTCATACGATGCAGGTGCTGGCCTGTCTCCTCGTCACGAAACTCGACCATGCGCGACAGACGGAAGATCGTCTCGGCCTGTGACGCCCAGACCTTGCTCTCGGAGAGCTCGAGGTTCTGCAGCGCCTGCGCCAGATCCTCGCTTCGCCGCAGCACCGCCTTCTGCAGGCGTTGCAGAAGCAGCTTGTTCTGCGCTTCACAGCGGCCACGGTGCAGCGCGTTGGCGACATTGATGATCAGCTCACCCGATCCCACCGGCTTGACCAGGTATCCGTACGCGCCGAGCTCGATCGCTGTCATCGCAAGCTCGGTGCTGTCCTCACCCGTGACCATCAGAACGGCCACCTCCGGATGGTCACGCCGGATGTCCGAGAGCAGGTCGATCCCGGACTCGCCGGGCATGTTGACATCCAGCAGCGCGAGCTTGTACGAGTCGTGGCGCAGGCGCTCGCGCGCGGAGCTCGCGTCATGCGCGCTGTCGCAGGAGTAGCCGTTCTCGCCCACGACCCGCTCCTCCCAGCGCAGCAGCGCATCCTCGTCGTCGACGATCAAGATCTCTGGCACTGGCGGGTTCCTTGTTGTTCGAGGCTCTGCGCCACCTTGGCAAGCAGCGCGGGACCTGAGAACGGCTTCTCGATGAGTGCGACGCCGAGGTCCAGGTGCCCTCCTGAATCGAGGATCGGCTGGGCGAATCCGGACATCAGCAGCACGCTTATCGAGGGTCGCTCCGCCCGCAACCGCTCGGCGAGCTGTGGCCCGGCCATCTGCGGCATGACCACGTCGCTGAGGAGCATGTCGATCCGGCCTGCGTGCGCCCTGGCCAGATCGAGCGCCTGCGGGCCGTTCTCCGCGACGATCACCTGGTAGCCGGCGGCGATCAATATGCGACGCGTGACCTCGCGCAACGCGGGCTCGTCCTCGACCACCAGGATCGCCTCCTCGCCACGCCTCAGCGGCGGGTCCAGCGGCGGCTCGACGGGCGGGGCTGCCTCCTCGCTCGCCGCCAGCAGCACCGTGATCGTGGTGCCGACTCCCGGCTCGGAGTAGATCTGCGCGCGTCCACCCGCCTGCTGGATGATCCCGTAGACGGTCGCCAGCCCGAGGCCCGTCCCCTGGCCGGCCGGCTTGGTCGTGAAGAACGGGTCGAAGGCGCGCTGCACCGTCTCGGCAGGCATGCCGACCCCCGTGTCGCTGACTCGCAGGCGAACGTAAGCGCCCGGCGAGAGCTCGGGCCGCGCGGCGGCGTACTCCTCGTCGACCTGCATGTTGGCGGTGTCGAGCCTCAGCGTGCCGCCATCGGGCATCGCGTCGCGCGCGTTGACGGCCAGGTTGACGAGAATCTGCTCGAGCTGCCCCGGGTCGATCAGCACCGGATGAAGCTCGCCGGCCAGCGAGCTGTGCAGCTCGACGTGCTCCCCGAGCGTGCGTCGGAGCAGCTGCTCGATGTCGCCGACGACGTCGTTGACATCGACGATCTCCGGCCGGACGACCTCGCGGCGGGCGAATGCGAGCAGCTGGTGGGTCAGGTGCGAGGCCCGCTCGCCCGCGAGGCGGATCTGCTCGACGTCCTCACGCGTGCTCCGCCAGCGGTCCTCGCCGTCGCTCGCGGAGGCCGCGGCGAGATCCTCTCCGACGAACGCCGCGTAGTTGATGATCACCGCCAGCAGGTTGTTGAAGTCGTGGGCTATGCCCCCGGCCAGTTGCCCAAGGCTCTCGAGGCGCTGGGACTGGTGCAGCTGGTTCTGCAGTCGCCCGCGCTCCGCCTCCGCCTCGAGGCGCTCGCGATCGCGGCTCGCGGCCACGCGCTCGCTGACGTCCCGGATCGCGGCGATCGCGAGCATGCCATCGTCGGTCTCGATGCTGGACAGGCTGATCTCGGCGGGGAACTCGCCGCCGCCCCGGCAGCGACCGCAAAGCTCCAGCCCGGCGCCCATCGGACGCGTGCGCGGATCGGCGAAATATCCCGCCCGATGGGAGACATGGGACTCGCGGAAGCGCTCGGGCACCAGCACCTCCACCGGCTGGCCCAGCAGTTCCTCACGGGCATACTCGAACAGCGCCTCCACCTGCGCATTGACCAGCACGATCAGGCCGTCGCGACTGATTCCCACGATCGCATCGGGGCCGAGCTCCAGCAGCGCCGCCTGGGACTTCAGACGCGCAGCGGTATGCGCCGCAAGCTCCCGCGACCGTACGGCGGACGCGACCTCACTACGGGGGTGTCCCCGGCTCCTCCAGCGCTTGTTTCTAGGACCGGCGTTCCGCATTCCCGACCAGTTCCGTATTTGGAGAGTATCACCGCCATGCAACGGCTCCGCGCGAGGAGCTTCGCAACCAGAGATCGCCAGCGGGAGACAACCCCGCCCTACAGGACGGCGCGACCCCCGGGTAGGATTCGCTGTGCACCCGTTCCCGACAGACGAGGTATCAGAGCACGTGGCGATCGATCTTCAGCAAGTCTCCGTCGTAGACGTCGAGCCCGGCGAGCTGCCCAGCACCATGGCGGCGTGGGTGATCCGCGAGGAGCGCTACGGCGAACCGAAGGACGCTTTCCAGCTCGAGGAGATCGAGGTGCCCGAGCCGGGCGCCTTCGAGGTGATCGTGCGGGTGATGGCCGCGGGCGTCAACTACAACAACGTATGGGCCGCCCTGGGCAAGCCGGTCTCGGTGATGCGCTACGGCGACCACCCCGAGTTCGGCCACCACATCGGCGGCTCGGACGCCTCGGGGATCGTCTGGAAGGTCGGCGCGGGCGTCACCCGCTGGAAGCCCGGCGACGAGGTCGTCGTGCACTGCAACCAGGCCTCCTACGAGGACCCCGAGGTCCACGGCCTCGACCCGATGGCCGCCCCCTCGCAGAAGATCTGGGGCTATGAGACCACCTGGGGCTCCTTCGCGCAGTTCACCAAGGTGCAGGCCCAGCAGCTGCTGCCCAAGCCCGCGGCACTGAGCTGGGAGGAGTCGGCGTCCTACGGTCTCGTCTACTTCACCGCCTACCGGATGCTGATCACCCGCTGCAAGCTCCAGGCCGGCCAGAGGGTGCTGATCTGGGGCGCGGCCGGCGGTCTCGGGGTGTTCGCCACCCAGATCTGCGCGGCCGCCGGTGCGCACTGCGTGGGCGTCGTCTCCTCGCCCGAGAAGGGCGAGCTGGTCAAGCGCCTGGGCGCAGTGGACTACATCGACAGGGGCGAGTTCGCCGGGATGATGCGCAAAGGTGACGAGTCAGAGGAGGAGGAGGGCGCGCGCTTCAAGGTCTCGCGGGCATTCGCGAAGCGCGTCAAAGAGATCCTCGGCGACGCGCCGGACATCGTCTTCGAGCACGTCGGCAAAGCGACGTTCCCCACATCCGTGTTCACGGTCAAGGCATTCGGCAAGGTCGTGATCTGCGCCGGTACCACGGGCTTGGACCTCGACTTCAACGTCGCCTACCTGTGGATGCGCCAGAAGGAGATCCTCGGCTCCCACTTCGCCAACGCGTACGAGTGCACGAAGGCCAACGAGCTGATCGAGAGCGGGCAGATCCGACCGGTGCTGTGGCGCACGCTCGGCTTCGAGGGCGTCGCCGAAGCACACCAGCTGATGCTCGAAAACAAGCACCTGGGCAAGATCTCGATCCTCGTCGGCGCCGACTCCGAGGGCCAGGGCAGGAGCGATTCGAATCCCGCCCACCCGGGCGCCATCCACGCGGAGGTGGGAGCCTGATGGCCGGCACCGTGATCGTCCCGTGGTACGCAACGGGCTTTCGGGCGGACGCCTTCGAGGAGGCGCTCAATCAGGTGGCCGCCGCGGCGCGGCGCTATGGCGCGGGCTCATACGCGGTCTACCGCGCGCGCGATGACCGCTACAAGTTCCAGCAGCTCGCGTCCTTCGCCGAGCACCTCGACTGGGAACGCTATTGGGACGGGCCCGAGATGACCTATTTCCGGGCCAGCCATTCCAGCTGGTACCAGGTGCCGGTGCTCTACGGCTGGTGGGATCAGACCGCCCACGGCGCCATCGCCCCCGATCCGGTCCTCGTGGGCGGCCGCTCCAACGGGCACGGCAACGGCGTGGCCACCGGCGAGAGCGCCTAGGCTAGCCGCACTCCAAGGGGGCCATCGTGAGTCCGGCGCCCTTGAGCTGCTCCCAGTAGTGCTCGGCCGCCTCCTGATGGCCGCTAAAGACGATCGCCCTGCCGGCGTTGTGGATCACGTTGGCGATCTCGTGGCCCCGTTGGACGCTCACGCCGGGGATGAACCGCGCGAGCGTGCGGGCGACGTGCTCGAAGGTGTTGTGATTGTCGTTGCGGACGATCACCCTCCAGGCGGACCCCAGCCCGCCCCCGGGCCGGCGTGTTCGCGGCTTCTCGATTGTCTGTCCCATGGCCCGCAGGATAATGCCAGCGGTTCGACCGTACAATTGAGCGCATGAGCGGCGAGAAGCCCCCACGGCTGCCCGAGCACGACCGGCCGTGGATGATGCGCACCTACGCCGGGCACTCGACGGCCAAGGCGTCCAACGAGCTCTACAGGCGCAACCTGGGAAAGGGACAGACGGGGCTGTCGGTGGCCTTCGACCTGCCCACGCAGACCGGATATGACCCCGACGACGAGCTCGCCCGGGGAGAGGTGGGCAAGGTCGGCGTGCCGGTCTCCCACCGCGGGGACATGGCGGCTCTGATGGACGGGATCCCGCTGGCGGAGATGAACACCTCGATGACGATCAACGCGACGGCGTCGTGGCTGCTCGCGCTGTACATCGTGGCCGCGGAGGAGCAGGGCGTGGCCCAGGAGCGCCTCCAGGGCACGACCCAGAACGACATCATCAAGGAGTTCCTCGCGCGCGGCACCTACGCCTTCCCGCCGGGCCCCTCGATGCGGCTGATCGCCGACATGATCGCCTACACGGTCGAGCACGTACCGAAGTGGAACCCGATCAACATCTGCTCCTACCACCTGCAGGAGGCCGGGGCGACGCCCGTGCAGGAGATCGCATACGCGATGAGCAACGCCATCGCCGTGCTCGACGCCGCCCGCGAGCGGGTGGGCGGGCGGGGCCAAGAGATCATGGAGCAGGTGTTCGGGCGTGTCTCCTTCTTCGTCAACGCGGGCGTGCGCTTCGTGGAGGAGCACGCCAAGCTCCGGGCCATGTCGATCCTGTGGGTGCAGCTGGGCCGCGAGCGCTACGGCGTGCGCGAGGAGCGTCACCTGCGTTTCCGCTACGGCGTGCAGGTCAACTCGCTCGGGCTGACCGAGGCCCAGCCGGAGAACAACGTGCAGAGGATCGTGCTCGAGGCGCTCGCGGTGACCCTCGGGCGGGACGCGCGCGCGCGGGCGATCCAGCTGCCGGCCTGGAACGAGGCGCTCGGCCTGCCGCGCCCGTGGGACCAGCAGTGGTCGCTGCGCATCCAGCAGGTGCTCGCCTATGAGACCGACATCCTCGAGTACCCGGACATCTTCGAGGGCTCGATCGTGATGGAGGGCCTCGTCGCAGAGCTGCTGGAGGGAGCCCGGGCGGAGATGGCGGTGGTCTCCGAGCACGGCGGCGCGGTCGAGGCGGTCCCGTACATGAAGGGAGCCCTCGTCGACTCCCACCGCGAGCGCCTGCGCCGGATCGAGTCGGGCGAGCAGGTGGTGGTCGGCCAGAACCGCTTCACGGAGACCGAGCGCTCGCCGCTCACCGCCGACGCCGAGGGAGGGATCCTCGTGGTGGACCCCGCGCTGGAAGCCGAGCAGATCGAGGCGCTGCGCGCCTGGCGCTCACAGCGAGACCAGGCGGCGGTCGATCTGGCGCTCGCGCGGCTCGCCGAGGCGGCCAGCGACCAGGACGGGTCGGAGAATCTGATGATCCCCACGATCGCGGCCGCGCGTGCCGGCGCCACGACCGGAGAGTGGGCGCGCACCCTCAGGGAGGTGTTCGGCAGCTACCGCGCTCCGACGGGCGTCGGTGAGGCGGCCGCCGTGGCGGGCGACGGGCAGCTGGGCGAGCTGCGCGAGGAGGTCTCGCGCCTGCAGGAGAAGCTCGGGCGCCGCCCGAAGATCCTCGTCGGCAAGCCGGGTCTCGACGGGCACTCAAACGGCGCCGAGCAGATCGCCGTGCGCGCCCGCGACTCGGGGATGGACGTGGTCTACGAAGGCATCCGCCTGACCCCCGCCCAGATAGCCGCCTCGGCGCTGCAGGAGGGCGTGCACGTGATCGGCCTGTCGATCCTCTCCGGCTCTCACCGCGAGCTGATCCCGGCGGTGATCGACGCGCTGCGCGACGCCGGCGTGGCCGCGCCGGTGGTCGTTGGCGGGATCATCCCCGAGCAGGATGTGGCGGCGCTGGAGCGGGCGGGCGTGGCCGCCGTGTACACCCCCAAGGACTTCGACATAACCCGCATCATGCGCGACATCGTGGCGCTGGTGGGAGCCGGCGCGAACGGCTCCTGCGCCAACGGCTCGGCGTGAGCGGGGCACCGCGTCCGCAAGACGTGGTCGGATCGGCCCTCGGCGCTCGCCTGCGCGAGCGCGACACCACTGCGGCGCCGGCCGCGCTTAACCTGCTCGAGAGCACAGCCGCGGACGATCGCGAGCAGGCGACCGCGCTGCTCGAGGAGATCTCTCCGGCGGCGCTGGGGGGCGAGGCGCCGGGGCACGTGATCGGCATCACCGGGCCGCCGGGGGCCGGCAAGTCGACGCTGCTCTCGGCACTGCTCCGCTCCTGGCGGGAGGACGGGCGCACGGTGGCGATGCTGGCTGTCGACCCCAGCTCCCGACGCTCGGGCGGCTCGCTGCTCGGCGACCGCGCCCGCATCGACTTCGACGCCGCCGATCGCGGCGTGCTGATCCGCTCGACCGCCGCCGGCGAACGCCTCGGGGGTCTGTCGTGGGCGACACGCGCCGCGGCCCATGCGCTCGCGGCCGCGTTCGACATCGTGGTGATCGAGACGGTGGGCGTCGGGCAGGGCGAGACCGAGGTGGCCGACGTCGCGGACACGGTCGCCGTGGTCGTCCAACCCGGGGGGGGCGACGTCCTTCAGTTCCTGAAGTCGGGGATCATGGAGATCCCGGACGTGCTCGTGGTGAGCAAGGCCGACCTCGGGCAGCTCGCGACTCGCACCAGCGGCGATTTGAGCGCGGCGTTGCGCTCGCTCGGCTCGAGCTCGACGCGGGTCTGCGCGGTCTCCTCGCTGCCCCCGCCCAAGGGAATCGAGGAGCTCCTGACGGCGCTGGAGGACCACCGCGCCGAGCTGGACGTCGGTGCGCGACGCCTGCACGCTCGCCGCGCGGGTGCGCTGCGGGAATTCCTCGCCGAGCACGGCGAGCGGGGTCTGCGCGCCCTCGGCGGGCGCAGCGCAGCCGAAGCGCTGCTGGGCGCACAGGAGCCGGGCCTGGAGGTGCCGGCGCTGGTGGCCGCGCTCGAGGGGGCGGCGTCGAGCTGAGGGATGGCGCGCGGCCTGCTGAGGATCGTCGGTGCGTTCGTGCTGGCCAGCGCGCTCGCCGGCGCGCTCGGTGCGTCCAACCTGGGTACGGCTCTGGCCTTCGGGCAGATGGCGGTCGCCGCGACCGTCGTCTACCTGATGCTCAGGCGTTGAGTCGCTCGCGCCGGAATCGGCGCCTGAGCTCAGCCGGCGGGGTAGCGTTTCGCGGAGATGCCCGTCGTGTGTTGCGACGCGGGGTGTGCGTTGTAATGAAATCCGCTCCGAGAAGTCTGTAGGTCCAGAGCCATGATCGTTCTCCTCACCTTCGCCCTCCTCGCGGGAGCGGGCACGGCGCTCTCGCCGTGCGTGCTCCCGGTGCTCCCGGCGCTCCTGTCGGCGGGCGGCGTCGGCGGGCGCCGGCGCCCCCTTGGCATCGTCATCGGGTTGTCCGTCACCTTCACGGTCACGATCGTCGGCCTGGCCAAGGTGGTCGACGGCGTGGGCCTCGGCAGCGACCCGTTGCGCGGCGTGGCGATCGCCGTGCTGCTCGTGTTCGGCGTGGTGCTGCTCTTCCCGAGCTTCTCGGCGCGCCTCGAGGCCCCGCTGTCGCGGCTCGCGCGCTTCGGGCCGCGCTCGCGGGGCGAGGGCTTCGCCTCGGGGCTGCTCGTCGGCGGCGCGCTCGGCTTCGTCTACACCCCCTGCGCCAGCCCGATCCTCGCGGCCGTCATATCGGTGAGCGCCGCGTCGAGCAGAACGGTCCTGGTAGCGCTCGCCTACGCGGCCGGCTCGGCGCTCGTGCTGCTCGCGCTCACCCTGGGCGGCAGGCGTGTGTTCGACCGCGTGCGCAAAGCGGGGCGCGGGCCGCTGCTACAGCGTGGGCTGGCCGCGGTGATGATCCTGACGGCAGTCGCGATCCTCACCAACCTGGACGTCAACTTCGACCAGTTCGTCGCCCAGCACATACCCGACGTCAACCTGACGGCGTCCCTGGAGTGCTCGCCGACGATCACCGGCCGGTTGCACCAGATCACCGGCCACGAGCCCAAGTTCGCCCCGGCCAACGGCTCCTCGGCCTGCGAAGGCTCCCAGGCCTCGGCGATCCATGCGGCCCCCGCGGACGCGAGCCAGGCGACCCTGCTCGCGGATGCCAATAAGCTCGAAAACCTCGGTACGGCACCGGAATTCATGGAAACCGAGGACTGGTTCAACACGCCGGGCAACCGCCCGCTCACGCTGGCCTCGCTGCGGGGGCGGGTCGTGCTGATCGACTTCTGGACGTACACGTGCATCAACTGCATCCGCACGCTTCCCTACCTGAAGGCCTGGGATGCCGCCTACCGCAAGGACGGCCTGACGATCGTGGGCGTGGAGACCCCGGAGTTCGCCTTCGAGCACGACGCGAGCAACGTGGCCGATGCGATCGAACAGTTCGGCCTGCGCTACCCGGTCGTCCAGGACAACGACATGGGCACGTGGAATGCGTACGGCAACGAGTACTGGCCGGCCGACTACCTGATCGACGCCCGGGGCCAGGTCCGGTACACGGCCTTTGGCGAGGGCGACTACGACAAGACCGAAACGGCCATCCGCGCGCTGCTCGCCGAAGCGGGCCACCAGCTCGGCGGCAAGAGCCACCCGAGCGATGTGGTCGTTCCATCCGAAGAGGCCACTCCGGAGACCTATCTGGGCACCGCGCGCGCCCAGGGTGCGATCAACGGGCCGAAGTCCGGGTCCCACGACTACGGCCCGCCGCCGGCCGGCGATCTGGCTCTCAACGACCTCGCCTACAGCGGCACGTGGAAGATCGCGGCTCAGCCCGCCGAAGCGCTGTCGGGATCTGCCGGCAATCCAGCTGGCATCGACCTCGACTTCGAGGCCAAGGACGTCTATCTCGTGCTGAGCTCGCCCGGCGAACGCCCGCTGGCGGTGCAGGTGCTGCTGGACGGCCACCCGATCTCCGCGGCGGACGCCGGCGCGGACGTCCACGACGGCGTGGTCACCGTTCGCCGCCAGCGCCTGTACAGCCTCGTCTCGCTCTCCGGCGATCAGCAGCATCGCCTCAGCCTGCGCTTCGCGCCGGGGGTGAGCGGCTACGCGTTCACGTTCGGCTAGACGGGCCAAACCGAGGCGAGCGCCGCGGGCGCCTACAATGATCTGCGATGGAGGGCTCGATGGCCGAGACGAGCGCGCGCAGCTGGTTGCGCTGCTACCGCTGCTGGTCCCAGGACCTGGAGGTGCAGGTCCACTACGAGGGCATCCACAAGATCGACCCCGAAACGGGAGAGCGCGCGGAAGTCGTCGACGAGCTCCAGGAGGCGGTCGTGCAGTGCCTGGACTGCATGCACGACCAGCCCCACCTGGGGTTCAACAACGGCCGCGTGGAGCCGATCGAGGACCGCTGGGAAAGGATGATCGCGGGCACGCCCTGGGTGGCCTCGTGCACGGTGTCGGTGGACTCCGAAGACGTGGAGACCTGCTCTGGGCCAGAGGCCGGAGACGCGCTCTCCTATGCGGCCTTCGGCGACCACGGCGTGCGCGAGTTCTTCACGCACGTGCGCTTCCACAAGCACGAGGACGACGCCCGCATCATCGTGCACCTGCTCGTCGAGCTCTACGCCCGCTCGCTGGAGGAGGCCACCGACGTGCTCGAGTCCTCGGCGCGAGGCTCGCTGGCGATCACCTCGCTGGCCGAGGAGTCACGCCCGCCCGCAGCGGCAGGCGAGACACACGGCCACGATTAGCTCAGCGGCGCCAACCGCAGCACGGGGACGTGGCGGATCCCGGCGGTTCGCTGCTCGTAGTCGCCGTACCCGCTGTAGAGCTGCTTGGCGAGCTCGTAGAGCTGTTGGCGATCCTCCCCGTCGGTCTCCCGCGCCCGGAAGCGACCGCTACGGCCCATCGCCTCCAGCGTGACCTCGGGGTTGGCCTTGATGTTGTGGTACCAGGCCGGGTAGCGGGGGCGCCCGAAGCTCGAGGCGATCAGGATCACCTCCTCGCCGTCTGTGAAGTACACGAGCGGCACCGTCCGCTCGAGTCCGCTGCGGGCTCCGCGGACGGTGAGCAGCACCACGGGCAGAATCCCCCGGATGGAGCTCACGCGCCCGCGGCTGGTGCGTACGAGCCAGGGATCGATGCGCGCGGCGACGCGCGAGTAGAACCAGGTGCCGGGCCTGGTCAGCGCGATGCGGGTGGCGAGGCCCAGCGCCGGCGAAGGCCGACCGCTCGGGTCGACCGCCGGGATGCTCAGATCACCCCCATCCCCCACCTTCGCCGCCCTAGCCCAATCGCTGTTCGAGCGCCTTCAGCTGGGCGTGCAGCTCGTCCGGAAGGTTCTCGAACTTGGCGTAGTGCTCGTGGAACTGGGGAAGCTGGGCCTTCCACTCGGCGACGTCGACGCGCAGCAGCTCGGCCATGTCCTGTTCGGAGACGTCCAGGCCGCGGGTGTCTATGCCCTCGCCGCCGACCGGCGGAATCAAGCCGATGGGCGTCTCGTTGGCGGCGCCGTGTCCGGCGCAGCGTGCGAAGACCCACGCGAGCACGCGTGAATTCTCGCCGTAGCCGGGCCACAGGAAGCGTCCACCCTCGTCCTTGCGAAACCAGTTGACGTAGAAGATCTTGGGGAGCTTGGCGCCCGAGCTGCGGCCGATCTCCAGCCAGTGGGCGAAGTAGTCGGCCATGTTGTAGCCGCAGAAGGGGAGCATCGCAAAGGGGTCGAACCTCAGCTCGCCCACGGTCCCGGCCGCCGCGGCGGTCTTCTCGGAGCTCATCACCGACCCGAGGAACACGCCGTGCTCCCAGTCGAGCGCCTCGGTCACGAGCGGTACGACCGTCGAGCGACGCCCGCCGAAGAGCATCGCGTCGATCGGGACTCCGGTGGGGTCCTCCCACTCGGGCGCGATCGCCGGATCCTGTGATGCGGGCGTGGTAAAGCGCGCGTTCGGGTGCGCTGCGGGTGCGTTGGCCTCTGCGGTCCAGTCGTTGCCGTGCCAGTCGATCAGGTGCGCCGGCGGCTCTCTGGTCAGGCCCTCCCACCACACGTCGCCGTCGTCGGTCTTGGCGCAGTTGGTGAAGATCGAGTTGCGCTCGATCGTGCGGATGGCGTTCGGGTTGGTCTCCTCGCCGGTTCCCGGCGCCACGCCGAAGAACCCGGCCTCGGGATTGATCGCATACAGCTGCCCGTCCGGGCCGAACTTCATCCAGGCGATGTCGTCGCCGATCGTCTCCACCGTCCAACCCTCGAGCGTGGGGATCAGCATCGCGAGGTTGGTCTTGCCGCACGCGCTGGGAAAGGCCGCGGTGACGTACTTGACCTCGCCCTCCGGGGAGGTGAGCTTGAGGATCAGCATGTGCTCGGCCATCCAGCCCTCGTCGCGGGCCATCACCGAGGCGATGCGCAGGGCGAAGCACTTCTTGCCCAGCAGCGCGTTGCCCCCGTAGCCGGACCCGTAGGACCAGATCTCCCGGGTGTCGGGGAAGTGGACGATGTACTTGTTCTCGGCGTTGCACGGCCACGGCACATCCTCCACGGGGTGGGCGGGATCGCCATCCAATGGCATCCCCACCGAGTGCAGGCAGGGAACGAACTCCCCGCCGCCGAGCGCGTCGAGGGCGCCCTGGCCCATGCGCGTCATGATCCGCATGCTGACCGCCACGTACGTGGAGTCGGTCAGCTGGACGCCCACATGGCTCTTGTCTGAGCCCAACGGCCCCATCGAGAAGGGCACCACGTACATCGTGCGCCCCTTCATCGAGCCGGCGAACAGCTCCGTCAGCGCCTCGCGCATCTCTCCCGGCTCGCGCCAGTTGTTCGTGGGGCCCGCTTCGGCCTCGGTGGTCGAGCAGATGAACGTGCGGTCCTCGACCCGCGCCACGTCGCCGGGATCGGACAGGGCGAGGTAGGAGTTGGGCCGCTTGGCGTCGGAGAGGCGCTCGAAGGTTCCCGCGTCGACGAGCTCGGAGCAGAGGCGGTGGTACTCCTCGGCCGAGCCGTCGCACCAATGGATCTCGTCGGGCTCGGTGAGCGCGGCGACCTCCTCGACCCAGGCCAGCAGGCGCTCGTTCTTGGTGGGGGCGGGAACAGTGGTGTTCATGGGATCCAAGCGGCTCCTCGGTTCGCGGACAACATCGGCGCGCGCTGGCGATCTTCGGTCGCCTCAGCGCTGCTGCCGGGCCAAGACTGGCTCCGGGAAACGGAAAACGCCCTCTACGGGGCGAGAAGGAAAGCCTACCGTACGGCTCTTCACTCGACATTTCCCTCGGCCGACCCACCGGGGCGGGCGGGGTCTGGATTCCTGCGGGGGACGAGCACGAGGCGCTTGAACTCGGCCACGAGGACGCCGTCCTGGTTGAGCACCCGCGTGTGCACCTTGACGGTCCCGCGGTCGGGCTTGGACTGCGACTCCTTCTTCTCGAGCACCTCCGACTCGCAGAACAGCGTGTCGCCGTGGAACACCGGCGCGGGGTGCTTGAGCTCGTCGGTGGCGAGGTTGGCGATGGCCTTGCCGCTGACGTCGCTGACGGACATTCCGAGCGCGAGCGAGTACACGAGCGGACCTACCACCACGTTGCGCCCCTGCTGGGATTTGTGGGCGTAGACGTCGTTGATGTGCAGCGGGTGGTGGTTCATCGTGATCAGGCAGAACAGGTGGTCGTCGGCCTCGGTCACCGTCTTGGCGGGCCAGTGCTTGTACACGGCGCCGACCTCGAACTCCTCGAGATAGCGGCCATACGGATGGGCGCCGCTCGCCTCGCGGGCGGCTTGATCGGTGTCGACGGATTGGGTCTCGCTCATGGGTCTCCTTGGCTGATTTCCCCCTCAACTCTAGACAGAAGGCCACGCCCAGGCGATACGGTTCAGGCTCCAGACGACACAGGAGACCAGACTTGCACAACCCTCGCGACTTCTTCAAGCCCCTCGCCATCGACGCCCCGGATCCGGCCCGGGAGATCCCGTTCAAGCCCTCCCGGATGATCCACTTCATGGACTTCTCGAACCCGAAAATGGTCGAGAAGACCCCGGATCTCGCGCCGAAGGTGGACATCCTGCTCGGCAACCTCGAGGACGCGGTCCCGCTTGAAAAGAAGGAGGCCGCGCGCGCCGGCCTGATCACAGTCGGCAAGGAGATGGACCTCGGCGACACGGCGCTGTGGACGCGCGTCAACGAGCTCGCCTCGCCGTACGTGCTCGACGACCTCACCCAGCTCGTGACGGAGATCGGCGACAAGCTCGAGGTGATCATGATCCCGAAGGTGGAGGGTCCCTGGGACATCCACTACGTCGATCGCCTGCTCGCCCAGCTCGAGGCCAAGGCCGGCATCCAGCGGCCGATCCTGATCCACTGCGTGCTCGAGACCGCCCAGGGCGTGGCCAACCTCGAGGAGATCGCCTGCGCCTCCCCGCGGATCCAGGGAATGAGCTTCGGCCCGGCCGATCTGGCAGCATCGCGGCGGATGAAGACCACGCGCGTGGGCGGCGGGCACCCCGGCTACCGCACGATCGCCGACCCCGACCCCGACGATCCGGACGCCCCCCGTCCCAGCTACCAGCAGGACCCATGGCACTACTCGATCGCGCGCATGGTCGACGCGTGCACCTCCGTCGGGGCGCTGCCTTTTTACGGCCCCTACGGCGACATCTCCGACGCGGAGGGCTGCGAGACGCAGTTCCGCGCCTCGTTTCTGCTCGGCTGTGTCGGCGCATGGTCGCTGCACCCCGGCCAGATAGCAATCGCAAAGAAGGTCTACTCGCCCGACCCCGACGAGGTGGCGTTCGCCAAAAAGGTGATCGCGGCGATACCCGACGGTCGTGGGGTGCACATGATCGACGGCAAGATGCAGGACGACGCGACGTGGAAGCAGTGCAAGGTGATGGTGGGGCTCGCGGAAATGCTCGCCAGGAAGGACCCGGAGCTGGCGGAGGCGTACGGGCTCGAACGGACTGGGGAGGCCGTCGGAACTACAGCGTAGGGATTCCTTGCGTTGCGTTTTGTTATGCTTTTTGCATGGCACAGGTGGTTACGCGCCTTGATGACAAGCTCGTGGCCGATCTCGACGGTCTGGTGGCAGACGGCTTCGTGGCCAGTCGCTCGGAGGGTGTGCGCATCGCGCTCGAAAGGCTTGTGGACGAGCAGCGAAGGCGCCGGATAGGAGCTGAAATCGTCGCGGGGTATGAACGTTGTCCCGAGACCGATGAGGAGCTCGCACAGGCTGAGCAGGCGACCCGTGCGTTGATAGAAGAAGAGCCCTGGTGAGCGTCCCGCAGCAGGGGGATGTCTGGTGGGCTGAGACTGAAGACAAGCGGCGGCCCGTGCTGGTGATCACGCGATCGCATGCAACACCGGTCCTGAGGCGCGTTGTGGTGGCCCCGATCAGCCGAACCGTGCGCAAGATCCCGACCGAGATCAGACTGGGACCAGGCGAGGGTCTTTCAAGCGACTGTGCCGCCTCGTTCGACAACCTTCAGCCGATCTTGCGATCCGCGCTGACCGAAAGAACCGGCACGCTTGGCTCCAGGCGCCACGAGATTTGCGTGGCGCTAAGAGCCCTCGCCGACTGCTGAGGGGCACGACCGGGAGCCGCTTGACCTCACCCCACAGCGCGGCCGTATAGGCTTCCGCGCCGCATGAGGTTCTTCGAGTACGAGGCGCGCGAGGTGATCAAGCGGGCCGGCATCCCGGTCACCGACTACGGCTTCACCACCGACCCCGCCGAGGCTCGCACGATCGCCGAGCGGATCGGGGGGCCCACGGTCATCAAGTCCCAGGTGCTGAGCGGCGGGCGGATGAAGGCCGGGGGGGTCAAGTTCGCTGACACGCCGGAGGAGGCCGAGGGCCACGCCCGCGAGATCCTCGCGTTGGAGATCAACGGGCACAGGCCCCGGGGCGTGCTCGTGGACCCGCGGGCGGAGGTCGAGCAGGAGTACTACGCCGGCGTGGTCTGGGACGGGGTCCGCAAGCAGCCCGTGATGATCTTCTCCCCGGTCGGCGGCATCGACATCGAGCAGGTGGCCGAGGAGCAGCCGGAGAAGGTTGGGCGCCGGCACTTCTCCAACATCCTCCCCTTCAGCGAGTTCCAGGCCAAGGAGGTGATCGCCTCCACCGGGGTCACCGGGGCGGCGCTCGGCAAGCTCGTTCCGATCCTCACCCGTCTGTCCAAGCTCTTTATGTCAAACGACATGATCCTTGCTGAGATAAACCCGCTCGGGCGCCTCGCCGACGGCTCGTTCGTCGCGCTGGACGCCCACATGGACATCGAGAACGAGGCCCGCGGGCGCCACCGCAAGCTGCTGGCCGACCTCGGGGTGGGCGATGAGGAGACCAGGCAGGCGCGCGAGGCGACACCGTTCGAGCTGGCCGGCGAGGAGGTCGACGCGACCGACCACCGCGGCGTCGCCGGCAACGTGACCGAGTTCGACGGCAACCTCGGCCTGGTGATCGGGGCGGGCGGGGGCTCGCTGACGCTGTTCGACGCCGTCCGCGCGCACGGCGGCCGGCCGGCCAACTACTGCGAGATCGGGGGCAACCCGTCGGTCGCCAAGACCTGCGGCCTGGCCAAGCTCGTCCTGCGGAAGCCCGGCGTCGAGCGGATCGCGGTGATGATGTCGATCGTGTCCAACACCCGCGTCGACATCGTCGCCCGCGGCGTCATCAAAGCCTGCCTGGAGCTGGGCGAGGACCCGGCCGAGAAGATCGCGATCTTCCGCATCCCGGGCGCGTGGGAGGAGGAGGGCTTCAAGATCCTCGAGCAGTACGGGGTCGAGTACGCCGACCGCAGCGTGTCGCTGAACGAGGCCGCCCGCCGAGCCGTCGAGAAGATCCAGGGGGCGGCCGCGTGATCAGGTTGTCTCGTGACGAACGCTGTATATCTATGGTTATACGGCGTTCGCAAGGCGATATACGCCCCGCCCGCGAGCGCGATGCGATGGTGATACAGGCGCCGCCGCGGGCGCCAACCGACGCGCAAGGGACGCCTCGATGTCGATCCTGATCGACGCGGACACCACGTTCATCGTCCAGGGGATCACCGGGCGCGAGGCGGTGAACCTGACCCGCGAGTGCCTGGACTACGGCGCCGGTGCGAAGGGGGCACCGCCGGCAAGGCCGGTGGTCGGCGGCGTCACCCCGGGGAGGCTCGGCCGCGAGGTGCACGGCGTGCCCGTCTTCGACACGGTCGCCCAGGCGGTCGAGCACCACGGCGCGCCGATCTACGGATCGGTCGTCACCGTCCCCCCCGCCTTCACGAAGGACGCGGTGTTCGAGGCGATCGAGAACGGCGTGCAGCTGATCGTGATCGTCACCGAGCGCATCCCCCGCCGCGACGTCGCCGAGATGGTCGAGCTGGCAACGCTGCGGGGAGCGCGCATCATCGGCCCCAACTGCCTCGGGATCATCGTCCCGGACGTGATCAAGATGGGCGGCATCGGCGGCCCGGCCAAGAACGCCGCCCAGGCCTACACGCCGGGACCGATCGGCGTTATCTCCAGATCGGGCGGGATGACCACCGAGATGTCCTCGACGCTCAGCGCGGCCGGGCTCGGACAGTCGACCGCCGTGTCGATCGGCGGGGACGCGATCATCGGCTCGAGCTACGCCGAGCTGATGCCGCTGTTCGAGGCCGACGATGACACGCAGGGCATCGTCATCTACACCGAGCCCGGCGGGCGCATGGAGGCCGATCTGGCGCGCTGGGTGACCGACAACGGATCGCGCCTGCCGATCGTCGCGTTCATGGCCGGGCGCTTCATGGACGAGATGCCCGGCATGAGCTTCGGCCACGCGGGGACGATCGTGGAAGGCAAGGAGGACACCGCCGCCGAGAAGATCGCCCGTCTTGCCGAGGCCGGCATCGCGGTGGCCGAGCGGATCGAGGACATACCCGAGATGATCCGGGCCAAGATCGCCGAGCGCACACAGCGGAGCCCTGCATGAGGAAGGACGCGACGTTCATCGCCGTCGAAGTCGACGACCTGGCCGCAACCGACACCGAGCTCGCGCGCAAGCTCACCGAGGCCTGCCCGGTCGACATCTTCGCCCAGGCCGCAGACGGGCGCCTGGAGATCGTCGAGCAGAACCTCGACGAGTGCGTGCTCTGCCGCCTGTGCCTGGACGCGGCAGGCTCGCTCGAGGGCGGTCAGGGCGCCGTCAAGGTCCTCAAGCTCTACGACGGCAGCGCCGCGCTCGTCTAGGCGCGCCGCGCTCGTCCACGCATCGCGCTTGTCTACACACCGCGCCCGTCCAGATCCCGCCGGGGCTGAGCGGTAACCTCCACGGTGGTGATCTCCAGCCCGTGAACGAAAACTTCTCCCTGATCGTCATGTGCATCTTCCTGCTCGCCTCGCTGGCGTTCCTGGCCGAGCAGCTGACCGCCTACCACTGACCCGACCCACGCGGCCCTCGATGGACGCGCGGCCCTGGGCGGAGCTTTCCCGGCGGCCCGGCCGCGTGCCGCCCGTTCGGACGCGTGGATTACACTTGCCGGCGCGCCTTGGGCGTGATCTGGCGTTCGATCTGGCGCTCGACGACGTTGATGATCAGGCGCAGGAACTGCTCGGGCCCGGTGGCCTTGGCCTGCCCATAGGTGAACGCCTCGACCCAGTCGGGCACCTTGGCTTCGCGGGCCATCACGTTGAAGAACTCTCGTCGCATGTCCACGCGCACGCGCCCGTCCGCGGCCGGCCCCTTGGTGACCTTGAAGTCGGGCATCTCGAGGCGAAAGTGCTGCACGTCCCCCCTGCCCCTCAGTTCGATGCCGACGACGAGCTTGATCGGCTCGAGCGCCGGCACCTCCTCGACGAACCTGCGGGCGGCGAGCTCGATCAGAGCCTTGGCGTCGTCAGCCATATGGCGATTACCCCCTTTCAGCTCTTTGGAACCGGTGACTGTGGCTTGTCAGATCTTATGACGCTGCAGCAGCTTGCGGCCGATGACCATGCGCTGGATCTCCGAGGTGCCCTCGCCGATGAGCAGCAGCGGGGCGTCCCGGTAGAGACGCTCGATCTCATACTCCTTGGAGTAGCCGTACCCGCCGTGTATGCGGAACGACTCCTCCACGCAGAAACGGCCGGCCTCGGAGGCGAACAGCTTGGCCATGCCCGCCTCCAAGTCCGAGCGCTCGCCCGCATCCTTCAGCCGGGCCGCCCGCAGCGTCAGCAGGCGTGCGGCCTCGACCTGGGTGGCCATATCGGCGAGCTTGAACTGGATCGCCTGGTGCTCGGCGATGGGCTTGCCGAACGTCTTGCGCTCCTGGGAGTAGCGCAGCGCGAGCTCGAGCGCCCGCTGGGCGATGCCGACGCCGCGGGCGGCGACGTTCACGCGACCGACCTCCAGCGCGTCCATCATCTGGGCGAAGCCCTTGTTCAGACCCTCCTGCTCGCCCCCGAGCACGTTCTCGGCGGGACAGCGGTAGCCGTCGAAGACGAGCTCGGTCGACTCGACGCCCTTGTAGCCGAGCTTCTTGATCTTGGGCGGTACGTTCAACCCGGCCAGCTCGCCGGCGTTCTCGCCCACGCCCGGCTCTTTTTCGGCGATGAAGCACGTGAAGCCCCGGTGCCGCGGGTCGGCCTCGGGATCGGTCTTGACGAGCACGAACACGAGCGTAGAGAGCAGGCCGTTGGTCACCCACATCTTCTGGCCGTTTATCTCATAGGAGCCGTCCTCGCCCTTCTTGGCGGAGGTCTTGATCGCCTGCACGTCGGAGCCGAGCTCGGGCTCAGACAGCGAGAAAGCTGCCCGAATCTCCCCGGTGGCCATGCGCGGCAGGTACTTCTGGCGCTGCTCCTCGCTGCCGAACTTCATCAGCAGGTAGGAGCCGATGAAATGGGTGTTGACGACGCCCGAGATCGAGATCCACCCGCGCGAGAGCTCCTCGACGATCATCGCGTAGGTGGTCAGATCGAGGCCCATGCCACCGTACTCCTCGGGGATGGTCACCCCGAACAGCCCCAGCTCCTTCATCTGCTCGACGATCGGCCCGGGGAATGAGTCCTCGTGATCGTAGTGCTCGGCGTTGGGGAGGATCTGCTCGTCGACGAACTGGTGGACCATCTCGGTGATCGCCCGCTGCTCGTCGGTCTTCTCGGTGTGCTGGGAGGCGGCTACGGCCATTCTGATTAGCGCTCCAGGGTCGTTTTGTGCTTATCCAGGGAGAATACCGGCGTGAACTTCGCGCGCGAGATCATCGACCGGCGCGATCCGCGGGATCTCGCACTGGTGGAGCTGGCACGCGACGGCGCACGCAGGGAGTGGAGCTTCGGCGAGCTCGGCGAGCGCTCGGCGCGTCTGTCGGGCGCGCTGAGCCAGCTGGGCGTGGACCGGGGCGACGTGGTGATGACGCTGATCGGCAACCGCCCCGAGTGGGTCTTGGCGATGGCCGCGTGCTTTCGGATCGGGGCGGTCGTGCTGCCGTGCACCGAGCAGCTGCGCGCGAAGGACCTGCGCCTGCGCATCGACGTGGCCGCCCCGGCGCTGATCGTCTCCGACGAGCGCAACCGCCCGGAACTCGAGGCGGCCGCCGCCGGGGCGTGCGCGGCGGTTCCGCGGGTGTACGTGCCCGACGAGAGCCTGTTCGCGGCCGAGCCGGCGCCGGTCGTCGAGCTGGCCGGCGGGGACCCGTGCCTGATCACGTTCACGAGCGGCACGGCCGGCGAGCCGAAGGCCGTCGTGCACGCCCAGCGCTACCTGGACGGCCAGCGCGTGCAGGCCGGTCACTGGCTCGGCGCGGGCACGGGCGAGCTCGTGTGGTGCACCGCCGCCAGCGGCTGGTCGAAGTCGGCGCGTAACGTGTTCATCGCTCCCTGGCTGTCCGGCGCGGCGGCGCTGCTGCACGACGCCCGCTTCGATCCGAGCGAGCGCCTGGAGCTGCTGGAGCGCGAGCGCGTGAACGTGCTGTGCATGGCGCCGACCGAGTACCGGGTGATCGCCAAGCGGGCCACGCTGCGCCCGTTGAAGCACCTGCGCGGGATGGTCGCAGCCGGCGAGGCGCTCAACCCCGAGGTGCTGCGCGTCTGGCGGGAGGCGACGGGCCTGGAGATCCGCGACGGCTACGGACAGACCGAGACCGGGCAGCTGACCGGCTCACCGCTCGACGCCCAGGTCAGACCGGGCTCGATGGGCAGGGCGCTGCCGGGGATCGACCTGGGGATCGACGACGGAGAGCTGACCGTCGAGCCGGCCAGCGTGCCGACCTTCTTCCTCGGCTACCTCGGCGAGGACGTACGGCGCACAGCGGACGGCTCGTGGGTCGTGCAAGACCGCCGCGAGGGCGCGTCTTGGCCCACGGGCGACAGGGTGCGCGAAGACGCCGACGGCTGGCTGTACTTCGAGGGGCGCGGCGACGACGTGATCGTCTCGGCCGGCTACCGCATCGGGCCATTCGAGGTCGAGTCCGCGCTCGTAGCCCACCCGGCGGTCGCCGAGGCCGCGGCGGTGGCCGCTCCCGATGAGGAGCGCGGGGCGGTCGTCCGCGCCGTAGTGGTGCTGCGCGATGGCGGCTACGTCCCCTCGCCCGAGCTGGCACGCGAGCTGCAGGAGCACGTCAAGCGCGAGACCGCCCCGTACAAGTACCCCCGCATCGTCGACTTCGTCGCCGAGCTGCCCAAGACGGCCAGCGGGAAGATCAGACGGGCCGAGCTGCGAAGAGGCTGACGGGCGGGCGACCCGTCAGGGACGCGTCCAGCGCAGCTTTGGGAAGCGGGCGAAGTCGCGATCAAAGGACACCACCTCGCAGGCGTGCTCGACAGCAACCGCGGCGAGCTGGGCGTCGGGGATCAGATCGCCCGAAGCGTCGGAGTCCTTACACAGACGCTCGAGCAGCTCGAGATGCCTCGGTCCGGGTCCCAACATCACGTGGCCCGGCTGGCCGCGGAGCGTCCTGAGGTAGCTGAAGGCATCCGCGGGAGGGGTCGGGGTCGAGAAGACACGCCTGTTCGTAGCCACGCGCAGGAAGGACCCGGCGACGAGGTCGGTGACGCCGAACTGCGAGCCGCTTGCGAGCGTCTCGGAGAGCCATGCTCGGGCCGCCTGGAAGTGAGGATGATCTTCACGATGCGCGGCGAGCACCACGTTCACATCGAGCAGCCTCACCGCAACTCGTCGAGCTCGAGGCCGCGATCCAGCGCTTCGCGCATAGCGCGGTTGGAGGTGAGGTCTACGCCGGAGACGGGGCCGTCGCCGCCGCGGAACACCGGCACCTCGGGCGGCTCGGTCTGGATGGGTTCGGCAAGCTCCCGTCGCAATGCATCCTCGACGACCTGCCCCAGCGTCTCTCCGCGCTCACGAGCGCGGCGCCTGGCCGCCGCGAGCAGATGATCGTCTACAGCGACGGTGGTGCGCATGATGCTCAATCTATCGCATCAAGCGCATCACGACCACCCTTACCTCGCCGACACCACACCACACCAGCGCGACTTCACGCCTGGGCGTCCCTGCCGGGCACAAGCGACTCAGGCCGCCAGCAGCTCGGCGGCAGCCTGCTCCCGCTCCTCGACCTCCTGGGCGACCGAGGTGGGCGGGCGCAGCACGAGGAAGGCCGCGAGAATGCCTCCGGCGACGCACACCGCGGCGACGAGGTAGGCCAGGTGGTACCCGCCGGTCAGCGCACTTGCCAGCGTGTGCCCGCCGGCGCTCAGAGCCTTGGTGTGGTCGGTGGCGATCGTCCCCAGCGTGGCCAGGCCGATTGCGCCGAACAGCTGGACGGACACGTTGATGATCCCCGAGGCGAGACCCGCGTCGCGGGCCGGCGCGTCGGCCATGCCGATGGTGAGCAGCGGCAGGAACGATGCGCCCGCACCGAGCCCGAGGGCCAGGAAGGCGAAGAACAGCCCGGGGAAGTAGCTCGCGTGAATGCCCTGGACGGCGAGCAGCAGCAGACCGACGATGATCCCAACGAGCCCCGCGGCGAGCGTGGCGACCGAGCCGAAGCGCTCGACCAGCCGGGCCGATACGCCCATCGACATGGTGGCAATGGCGATCGTCAGGGGCATGAACGCGAGGCCCGTGTCGATCGCGTCGTAGCCGAGCACCCGCTCCAGGTACAGGGCGCCGAGGAAGAACGCCGAGAACATGCCGGTGACGAGCAGCCCGCGGACGAGGCTCGAGCCCATCAGCATGCGCAGCCGCAGGATCCGCAGCGGCATGATCGGGTTGGCCACCCGCCCCTCCAGGGTGAGAAAGGCGCCGAGAAGGACCAGCGAGGAGCCGCCGGCGCCGAGCGTGCGCGCCGAGAGCAGGCCGTATTCGCTTGACTTGACGATCGCGAACGCGCCGAACATGGTCGCGAGCGTGATCAGGGCCGAGCCGAGCACGTCGACGCCGCCGGCCAGGCCGATGCCCTCGTTCTCCTCGATCAGCGCCCAGCCGAGCAGCAGGGCGATCGCGCCGATGGGCACGTTGACGAAGAAGATCCAGTGCCAGTTGAGCGACTGCGTGAGCGCCCCGCCGGCGAGCAGGCCGATCGAGCCGCCACCGGCGGAGACGAACGCGTACATGCCCATCGCCTTGGCCTGCTCGACCCGCTCCGGGAACTCGGTGACGATGATCGCGAGGATCACGCTCGACGCCACCGCGCCGCCGACCCCCTGGATCAGGCGCGCGCCGATCAGCATCGCCTGACTGTCCGCGACTCCGCACAGGATCGAGGCGGCCACGAACAGGACGAGGCCGCTGAGGAACACCTTCTTGCGACCGACCAGGTCGCCGAAGCGGCCGGCAAGCAGCAGAAAGCCGCCGAAGGTGATCAGGTAGCCGTCTATCACCCATGTGAGGTTCGCCTGCGTGAAGTGCAGCTCGCGCTGGATCGAGGGCAGGGCCACGTTGACGATGGTCGCGTCCAGGACCATCATCAGCTGGCCCAGGCAGAGCACGGCGAGGGCGATCCAGCGACGGCGCTCGCGGCGGCGCTCGGCGTCTGCGTCGCCCTGCTGGCTGCGGGGTGTCTCTACGATCGTTGCGGTGCTCATGTCAGGCTCCTTCCGGGGTGCGCGGAGAGAACACCATAGCAAGGATCATCATCAATCCAGGTAGTATCTTTTTACAAGTGATGATTGCTGCGACGTGGTACAATATTGCCCGCTATGACAGACGAGGCGCGCCCGTGCGCTCCCAACTCGATGGTCCTGCTGACCCGCCTGGCCAAGCAGGTCTACCGGCGCAGCAACGAAGAGCTCCTTGGCATGCACATGCGCCTGCTGATGGCGCTCAGCTACGTGCGCGACCATGACAGGACGCCCCAGCAGGAGCTCGCGGAGGCGCTGTGCATGGACGCCAACAACGTCGTGCTGCTGCTCAACGAGCTCGAGGACCTCGGATACGTAGCCCGCCGGCGCGACCCTCACGACCGTCGGCGCCACCTGGTCGAGCTGACCGATGAGGGATCCGGTGCGCTGAGCAGCGCCGAGCAGGCGCAGGAAACGATCGAGGACGACGTGCTGCGGGCGCTCGACCCGGGCGAACGAAGGATCCTGTGGCAGCTGTTGACCCGAGCGCTACAAGGCGCCGAGCCGCAGGACGGCGAGGCCTACAGCGAGACGATCGCGTCGATCTCCACGTAGGCGCCCTTGGGCAGCTGGGCGACCCCTACGGTCACCCGCGCGGGCGGCTGGTCGGGGAAGAACGACGCGTAGATCTCGTTGACCTCGGCGAACGCGGCGAGATCGGTCATGTAAACGGTCATCCGGACCGCGCGCCCCAGCGTCGTCCCGGCGGCCTCGCAGACGGCCTGGAGGTTTTCCAGGCAGCGCCGGGCCTGCTCGGCGGGGCTCGCCCCGACGAGCTCTCCGCCGGCCGGATCGAGTGGAATCTGCCCCGAACAGAACAGCAGCTCCCCGACGCGCACCGCATGGCTGTAGGGGCCGATCGCCGGCGGCGCCGCGGGTGCGTCGAGGGTCTCGCGCTCGCCGGGCATCGAGCGCCAGCCTAGCGGGAGCGCGTGGCCTCACCTGATCGGCATGCGACCCATCGGGTGCGGGAAACCAATAAATTCCGATTGATGCGAGGAACCAGCAGAGAGCTTGCGGCCACGATCCTGACTGCGTGGGCGTGCATGTGCGCGGCGGGCGCATCGGCGCACGCCCAGATTCCGTTCGCGCCGTGCGGCGACAGCAACGACTTCGCCTGCGGCCATCTGACGGTGGCGCTCGATCCCACCGGCGCCCTGCCGGGCACGCTCACGCTGGCCGTGCGCCGCCACCTCTCACCGGTCGGGGAAGCCAAGAGCGCGATCGTCGCGCTGGCCGGCGGACCGGGACAGCCGGCGCTCCCGTTCGCCGAACAGTTCGCCGAACTGCTCGGCCCGATCGCAGCGACCCGCGATCTGATCGTCTTCGACCAGCGCGGGAGCGGACTCTCACAGCCGCTGTCCTGCCACGCCTTCGAACGCCCCGACCTGTTTCATTCCTTCGGGGAAGTCGTCCATGCGTGCGGCTCCCAGCTGGGGTCGAGCAGAGCGCTGTACACGACCGCCGACACGGTCGCCGACATCGAGGCGATCCGGGCGGCGGGAGGCTATGAAAAGCTCGTCCTGTACGGCACCAGCTACGGCACCAAGGTGGCCGAGCAGTACGCCCAGGACTACCCGGGCCGCGTCGAAGCGCTGGTCCTCGACTCGACCGTGCCGCCGAACGGGCCCGAACCGCTCGAGCGCTCGACGTTCGCGGCCATTCCCCGCGTGCTGCGCCAGATCTGCGTGCACGGGGCCTGCACGGGGGTGACCCGCAATCCCGTGGCCGATCTGGCCAAGGTGCTCGCAAGGATGCGGCGCGGGCCGCTGCGGGGGAGGGCGATCGCGAGCAACGGCCGGGCCCATTCCGTGTCGATCGCCTCCGACGAACTCGTCCAGGTCCTGCTCGCCGGCGACTTCTCGCCGCAGTTGCGCGCAGAATTCGTGACCTCGATCGGGGCGGCCGCCGGCGGCGACACCGCCCCGCTGGCCCGCCTGCTGAGCACCGCCGCCGGCGGCGAAGCCGAACGCGAAGACTTCGACACGCCCCTGTACTACGCGACGAGCTGCGAAGAGGAGGACTTCCCGTGGAACAGGGCGGCCTCGCCGGCTTCCCGACTCGCCGAGGCACACGCCGCCGCAAGCGCTCTGCCTGCAAGCGCGCTGGCCCCGTTCGACGCCGCCAACGCGATCGACCTCTCGGACATCCGCACGTGCGCCTACTGGCCGTTCGCCACGCCGGCGCCGCCGGTGGACGACGCGCCGCTGCCCAACGTCCCCACGCTGATCCTCAGCGGCGCCGACGATCTGCGCACCCCCACCGCCAACGCCCGTGAAGTGGCGGCCGAGATCCCCGACTCGCATCTTCTCGTCGTGCCCTACACCGGGCACTCGGTGCTCAGCGCCGGGCCCACCCCGTGCGCCAGGGAAGCGCTGCAGGCGATGTTCGCCGCCGGTCAGGTCAAACCGTGCCGCCCGATGCCCGCGCCGACCGGGCTCCGGCCGCCACCGCTGCCGCCCATACGACTGGGCCTCGTTTCCCCCGCCGAGGGCTACAGCGGGCGGGCGGGACGCACGGTGCACGCAATCGCGCTGACGTTCGCCGACTTCGCCCGTCAGCTTGCACTGCAGATGGGCGCGCTCGGCTCCTCCGGATCGCTCTCGCTGCCGTCGCTGCGCACGGGCGGGTTGCGCGCAGGCTGGGGGCAGTATGCAAACGGCACGTTGAGCTTCACCGGCTACTCCTACGTGCCGGGAGTGTCGATCTCAGGCTCGCTCGGCTCCGCGTCGGCCAGCCTGCGCGTCGGCGGCTCGGCGGCGGCCGGAGGCACGCTGCGAGCGAACCCCGGCGGCACGCTCGTGGGAACGCTGGGAGGCACACGCGTGCACGTGAACCTCGGCAGTCCCTCTGCGAGTGCAGCTATTGTCGGGGTCGATGCGCAGGAGAGCTTCCATCCCGCCGCTGGCGGCTCTGCTGTCCGCGCTCTCGCTCGCGGTCTGCCCGGCCTCCTCGCCCGCCTCCTCGAACCTCGACTTCGTCCCGTGCGCTAGCAGCGCCGCCTTTTCCTGCACGACCCTGCCCGTCCCGCTGGATCGCGCGGGAGCGGTGCCCGGCGCGATCTCCCTGAGCGTCGAGCGCAAGCTGGCCGGCGCCAGCCCGAGCCGTGACGCGGCGATCGCGCTGGCAGGCGGTCCCGGCCAGGCGGCGATGCCGCTCGGCGAATTCATCGCCCAAACGATCGCCCCGGCCCTGGGCTCGCGCGATTTGCTCGTGTTCGACCAGCGCGGTACGGGCGCATCGGACCCGCTGAGCTGCTCGGCGTTGGAAACCTTCAACGCGAGCAGCCTGAGCCAGCTCTTCGAACAGTGCGCGCTGCAGATCGGACCCGCGCGCGGCGCCTTCACGACAGCCGAATCGGTCGAAGACATCGAGGCGCTGCGGCGAGCCGGTGGCTATGAAAAGCTCGTCCTGTACGGGACCAGCTACGGCACGAAGGTCGCGCTGGAGTACGCCGAACGCTATCCCCAGAACGTCGAAGCGCTCGTCCTCGACTCGGTTGTGCCAACCGACGGGCCGGAACCGTTCGCGATCCCGACCTTCCAAGCGATCGCCCCGGCGCTGGGTGAGCTCTGCGCCAACCGCGCGTGCGCCGCCATCGGCTCGAACCCGCTCGGCGATCTCGCCCGCCTGGCCGCGCAACTGCACAAGCGGGCCCTGAGCGGGTCTGTTTACGACGGGTCCGGACGGCGCCACGTGCGCACGCTCAACGAGCTGGGGCTGCTCGGCATCCTCGAGGCGGGCGACCTGAATCCCGCCCTGCGCGCCCTGCTGCCCGCGGCCGTCGAGTCCGCGCTGCGGGGCGACCCCGATCCGCTGCTGCGCCTGCACATGCTCTCCGAGGGGCTGATCCCCGACGTGCCGGGAAGCGGTGGCAGCGAAGGCCCGGCGGCGGTCGACGAAGCGCTGTTCGCGACGACCTCGTGTGAGGAGACGCCGTTTCCGTGGCAGCGCACGGCTCCGCCGGCAACACGACGCGCCGAAGCAACCGGGTTCATGCACGCTCAGCCGGCCACCGACTTCTATCCCTTCGACGCCGGCACCGCTCTCGCCAACAGCCTGGTGGGCGACTGCGCCGCGTGGCCGGACGCCTCCCCGCAGCCGGCGCCGCAGGGCGCGCTGCCGAACGTTCCCACGCTGATCCTCTCCGGCGCCCAGGACCTGAGGACGCCCACGTCCAACGCCCAGCGCATCGCCGCCCTGATCCCGGACGCGCAGGTGGAGCTCGTCCCGTTCACCGGCCACTCGGTCCTCGGCAGCGACCTCAGCGGCTGCGCCGCCAAGGCGATCGCGGAGTTCTTCGCTCCCGGCCCCGTCCACCCTTGCCCGCCCGCCGCGAACGAGTTCGCCCCCACGCCGATCACCCCCACCAAGCTCGCCTACGTGCGCCCGCCACCCGGGCTCGGCGGCAGGGCGGGGCAGACGCTCGTCGCGGTGCTCGACACGCTCGTCGACCTCAATCAGCAGGTCATCGGCGCGACCCTGCAGGCCGACCAGGCGCTTCCCGGCGGGTCGAGCTTCGGCGGCCTGCACGGCGGCTACGCCAAGCTCACCGCCTCCTCGGCGATCCTGCAGGACTTCTCGTTCGTGCCTGGCGTCGAGCTGACGGCCACATTCCCGATCGCCCGCGGTCGGCTGCAAGCCGCGACCATACGCATCTCCGGCTCGAGCGCGGCGCCCGGCAGCGTCCGCATCGGCTCGTCCGCCAAGCAGGTCACGGGCATCCTCGAACGCCGGCGCTTCGACGTCAGCCTGGCGAAGGTCAGGCTCTTCGAGCGTCGGCCCGAGCACAGGCGAATGGCCGTCTCTCGCCGCACTTCAAGCGAAGCTCGGTAGGAGCGCAGGCGCAGCCCGCGGAGCCGGCGGGCTCCCCTCGCTCTCCCGGCAGCCCTGAGCCTCCGCTGCCCTGAGCCCCCAGCTACGCTGAAATGCGTGGCCAACGCCCTCGCCCGGGAGACCTCTCCCTACCTGCGCCAGCACGCCGAGAACCCCGTCGACTGGCTGCCGTGGGGTCCAGAGGCGCTCTCACGCGCCCGCGAAGAAGACCGGCCGCTGCTGGTGTCGATCGGCTACTCCTCCTGCCACTGGTGCCACGTGATGGAGAGGGAGTCCTTCGAGGATCCCCGCACGGCCGAGCGGATGAACGAGAGCTTCGTCTGCGTGAAGGTCGATCGCGAGGAGCGCCCGGACGTCGACGCCCTGTACATGGAGGCCGTCCAAGGCATGACCGGGCATGGCGGCTGGCCGCTGAACGTGTTCCTCACGCCCGATCAGCTCCCGTTCTACGGAGGCACGTACTTCCCGCCCGACCCCCGCCACGGGATGCCCGCGTGGACGCAGGTGCTGCAGGCGATCGCCGAGTCCTGGGATGTCAACCGCGAGGAGATCCGCGCCGGCGGTGAGCGCCTGCGCGGGCGACTGTCCGGCGGAGCGCGACTGTCGCCGTCGAGCGCCCCGTTGCGAGAGAGCGCGCTCGAGCAGGCCGTGGCGGAGCTGGCGAAGGGCTTCGACGCGCGCGACGGTGGCTTCGGAGGGGCGCCGAAGTTCCCGCAGGCTCCGGTGCTCGAGTTCCTGCTGCTGGGGAGCGGGCGCGCGATGGCGCTGACGACGCTGCACGCGATGGCGGGCGGCGGCATCCACGACCAGCTCGGCGGCGGCTTCGCTCGCTACAGCGTCGATGCCAGCTGGACGGTGCCCCACTTCGAGAAGATGCTCTACGACAACGCGCTGCTCGCCCGCGCGTACCTGCACGGATGGCAGGCCTGCGGCGATGTCCGGCTGCGCGAGGTGTGCGTGGACACGCTCGAGTGGGCCCTGCGGGAGATGCGCGGTCCGGAGGGCGGCTTCTACAGCGCCCTGGACGCCGATTCCGAGGGAGTTGAGGGCCGCTTCTACGTGTGGAGCGTCGCCGAGCTCACGGACATCCTCGGCGAGGACGCCGGCGCGGCGATGACGTGGCTGGGCGTCACCGAGCAAGGCAACTTCCAGGACGGGTCGGGTGGGTCTCAAGTCCCCGAGCCTGGCCTCAACGTGCTCACCGATCACAGCAGTGGAGGCTCGCTGACACCTGATCATGAGACTCGCGAGCGCATCCGCGCACGACTGCTCGAGGCGCGTGAAAAGCGGGTGCGCCCGGCGCTGGACGACAAGCGCCTGACGAGCTGGAACGCCCTGATGATCTGCGCGCTCGCGGAAGCCGGCGCAGCGCTCGATGAGTCGCGGTATCTCGATGCGGCGATTGCGTGCACGGAGTTCCTGCACAGCGAGATGCGCGACGAGCGCGGACGGCTGCTGCGCACCTACAACCACGGCCAGGCCAAGATCGACGCGTACCTCGAGGACCACGCGTTCCTGCTGGAGGCGCTGATCGCACTGTTCGAAGCCAGCTGCCACGAGTGCTGGTTCCACGACGCAGTCGCGCTCGCCGACGAGATGATCGCCCGCTTCTCCGATTCCGAGAAGGGCGGCTTCTTCTCGACCGCATCCGACGGCGAAGCGCTGATCGTCAGGCGCAAGGACCTCGAGGACTCTCCTATCCCCTCCGGCTCCTCCAGCGCGGCGGTCGGCCTGCTACGCCTGGCGCAGCTCACCGGCAACGACGAGTACGAACACCATGCGCTGGGCGCGCTCGCGCTCGTCGCAGAGATCGCGCCGCGCCATCCCACCGCCTTCGGCCACATGCTGCAGGCGCTTCACTGGCGTCTGACGCCGGCGCGCCCGATCGCGTGCGCGGTGCCGCCGGCTCCCCACGGCCGGCCCCCCGAGCCGGAGCCCGATAGGGCGTAAGCCCATCAAAATCGGGCGTACGGGAGCTCCGTCACAGAATCGACAGATAGCGGTCGAGCTCCCACTGGGTGACCTGCCCGCGGTAGTCCTCCCACTCCTGGCGCTTGATCTCGACGTAGCGGTTGAACATGTGCTCGCCGAGTGTCCGCAGGACGAGCTCGGACTCGGTCGTGATCTCGATCGCCTCGCCCAGGCTCTCGGGCAGCTGCTCGACACCCAGGCGCTTGCGCTCCTCGCCTGAGAGGTGGTAGAGGTTCTTCTCCATCGGCTCCGGCAGCTCGTACCCCTTCTCGATCCCCTCCAGGCCCGCCTGCAGCAATACCGCGAACGTCAGATACGGATTGCACGCGGGGTCCGGGCAGCGCAGCTCCATGCGCGTGCCCTTCTCGCTGCCCGGGTGATACAGCGGCACGCGCACCAGCGCCGAGCGGTTGCGCCGCGACCAGGCGACGTACACCGGCGCCTCGAAGCCCGGGACCAGGCGCTTGTACGAGTTCACCCACTGCGCGAAGATCGAGCAGATCTCCCGCGCGTGCTTGAGCTGGCCGGCGATGAACGCCTTGCCGACCTCCGACAGGAAGTACTGGTCGTTGGGATCGTAGAACGCGTTCTTGCCATCCCTGAACAGCGACTGGTGGGTGTGCATCCCCGAGCCGTTCTCCCCGAACAACGGCTTCGGCATGAACGTCGCGTGCCAGCCGTACTTCATCGCGTACTCCTTCACCGTGATCCGGTAGGTCATGCAGTCGTCGGCCATCTTCAGCGCGTCCGCGTAGCGCATGTCGATCTCGTGCTGGGAGGGCCCGACCTCGTGGTGGGTGTACTCCACGTGGATCCCCAGCTGCTCCATCGCCAGCACCGTCTCCCGGCGCACGTCCGAGCCGGCGTCCAGCGTCGTCAGGTCGAAGTACCCGCCTTTGTCGAGCACCTCCGTCGAGAGTGAGTCTTTGAACAGGAAGTACTCGAGCTCGGGGCCCACGTTGAACGTGTCGAAGCCCATCTCCTGCGCCCGCTCCAGCGCCCGGCGCAGAACGTGGCGCGGATCGCCCTCGTACGGCGTTTTCTCGGGCGTGATCACGTCGCAGAACATCCGCCCCACGCCCTGCTCCTCCGGGCGCCACGGGAGCACCGCGAACGTGCTCGGGTCGGGCATGGCGATCATGTCCGACTCCTCGATCGCGTTGAAGCCGGTTATCGACGAGCCGTCGAAGCCCATCCCCGCCTCGAACGCGTCGTCCAGCTCGGCCGCGTTGATAGAGAACGACTTCAGCTGCCCGAGGATGTCCGTGAACCAGAAGCGGATGAAGCGGATCTCGCGTTCGGCCACGAGCGCCTTCACGTCCTCCGCGCTTTTCGGCTGCTCGTCCTTCGGCTGGTCTGCCATCCACTCGGACCTTACCTATGGCTCCCGCTCGCCGGTATCGACGGTTGGCCAAACCGGCTCAGGGCCCGCAGACGCGCTCAGTGGCCGGCGACGGCAGCTACGAACTTGGCGACGTCTTCGGCTTCCTTGCCCTGGTACAGCAGCGCCGGCATCTGCCCGAGGCCCCGCGCCCGGCCTTCGGCGATCGCGTTTTCCACGAGCGCCCTCCGCCCGGCCGGGGTCGCGATGTCGTCGCCCACCCGGATGTCCAGGTTGGGACCGATCCGCCCCACCGACTTGACCGCCGCGAGCGTGTGGCAGACCGCACACGCGTGCGCGAACAGTTCCCGGCCCTTCTGCTGTTCGCCGTTCAGGCGCAGCCCGCCGACCGCCACGCTCGCCTTGTGCTCGCCGTTGAACGCCAGCACCAGCGCCGGCACCACCAGGCCGAAGGCGAACATCGCGACGATCCACAGGGTGAGCAGTCGCTGGCCGGTCCTCGAGTCGGTGTGCAGCGCCTCCCTCGCCCCGCGCGGGCCGCCTCGCATCGCCACGAAGAACACGGCCAGGCCGAGGACGATCCAGAAGACCACGAATGCGATCACCATGCGCGCGAGAAGATATCGGGTGGCGGGCCGGAACGGTCGATCGAGCCGTGCGTGCCTACCGGGGATCGAGCCGCGCCTACCGGAGATCGAGCCGTGCCTACCGGGGATCGAGCAGATGCAGGTCGAGCTCGCGGGCGCTGTCCGGTGCGGCCAGGGCATTGGTCTCGCGCATGAGCTCGAGCACCTGCTCGCGGCCCGTCCAGGTCATGAGCGCTGCCCAACGCTGGGCCCGATCGAGCATCCGCCACAGCGGCCTCGGGTTCGCATTGTGGCTGAGAGCGCGCAGGGCGCTCATGTACTCGTCGCGATAGGACATCGGCACCATCACCCGGCACACCTCGGCGGCGCTCAGCTCTGCGTTCATGAGGACGCGCGCAACCCGTCCGTTCCCATCGGCGAAAGGGTGCACCTCGGCGACCAGGAACATCGCGTAGATCGCCCGCGACAAGCCGGCCGGGAGGGTTTGGTACAGGGTGAAGGCCGCCCGAAGCGTGCCCTTGACAAGCTCGGGGGAGACGAAAGTCGTCAAACCGGCGCGGTTCGGCTTCTCCTTGTAGGCGCCCGGGCTGCTCTCTGGACGGCCGCCCATGATGAGGCGATGGGCGTGCTTCAGGTAGCTCTCCAGCTCGTCAGGGCTGGCCGGCGGCGTCGTTCCCAAGCTCCGGTCCGTGATCGCCTCGAAAGTGCCTCGGATGTCGTGGGCGTCGGCTGGACGCTGATCGGGGAGATGCCCGCCGAAGATGATGCCCTCGGCCTCCTCGACGTCAAACTCGGTGCCCTCGATCCAGTTGGAGAAGTAGGCCTCGAAGAACGCGAACAGCCGTTCGGGATCCGAGGGAGCTCCACGCTGCGCAAAGTGCTGGCCGGCGAGCTCCGCTCGCAGAATCTCGAGGAGATGGAGTCGCTCGGTGTCATAGGCGAGACCGGCCCTCCGGGCCCTTGCCGCAGGCGTGCGCAGACTCGCCTCTCGGGTGCCTTGCAGGGCACCGATGAGCTCATCCAGCTCGGCCAGCTGCTGCTCGGCCCCCAGTGCCGGGGCGATCGCTCGCGCGCCGTCGCGCAGCTCGTTCAACGCCTCCTGTCCTCGAGCACGTGCCATTCGGTCGAGGTGAACCTCCAGCTCCTCCCGGCGCAGTGTGCGCGAGACACCCGACCGAGCGCGAGACGGACGGAGGTTCTTCGAGCACGATTCGCGCGTTGCCGGCAATCGATAGATCGACGAACCGCATATCGCCTTCGACGGGACCGGGCCCGTTGCGCGGCCTGAGGATGAGCCCCGGAAGCACGACCCTGCGGGGGTTGATCGGGCGTCGGCCGACATCCAGGAACAGCGAGCCATCCTCAGCCGGGCCGGCGATGACGGCGCTGCGATCGACGATCACAGCGCCCGGGAAGTACAGTGCCGCGACGTCGTACCAGAGCCGCCGCACGAGCCGCTCGGGGTTCTCGTCCAGATTGCTCGTGTACAGCCCCCGGTCGAGGCGGCGGATCTCGCCGCGCTTGGCCGCACGACTCGCCCACCGGGCGTCCTCAGGACGGAATATCTCGGGCAGGTTTTGCGATTTAGTGCTCGCCATGGGTCCCCACAAAACGAAGAAACGCTCTATAAACGTACCGTAACGCTGAACAACTCGTATTTAGCCGATCCGAGACGGCTCGGATGAGGGTCTCCCACCTTCGGATGAGAGCCCTCCCACCTTTATGGAGGCCGAAGCTGGGGCGCTACGCTGTGAAGAGGTCAGGCAACCCGAAGGAAGTGGGCGCACCATGAACATCCTCCGCCGTCTCCCCCTCTATCGCCTGCTGCTGCTCTGCGCAGTCGCGGTCGCAGCCGGCGTGTCCGCCACCGCGATCGCCTTCGCGCTCGGCTCGGGACCCACGCCGCCGGCCAAGCCGCTGGCGCAGGCTGTCCACGACGCGCTGGGCGGGGCCGGGGGGACAGCGATCGAAGGCGTCAACGCGAACATCACGTTCACCAACCACCTCCTCGAAGGCGCCAACCTCGCCGGCGGGGGCGGCGGACCGGCGGGCGAACTTACCTCCATCCCGTTGCTCTCCGGCGCCTCCGGGCGCCTGTGGATCGCCAAGGACGGCAGCGCCCGCATCGAGCTGCAGGCCGAAAAGGGCGACACCGAGATCTACTACGACGGACACACCCTGCAGCTCTACGACGCCGCCACCAACACCGTCTACCGCTACACCCCGCCCGCGCACGAAGGCGCCACGGACCCGGCGTCACCCGCGGACCCGGCGGCCCCGGCCGAACAGGCACACGAACCCCCGTCTGTGGCGAAGATCGAAGAACGGATCTCCCACCTGCGCCACCACGTCAACGTCTCGGAAGCCACGCCCACCGACGTCGCCGGCCAGCCGGCGTACACGGTCCGCGTCTCGCCCAACGAAGGCGGCAGCCTGATCGGCGGCGCCGAGCTGTCCTTCGACGCCCACAACGGCGTGCCGCTGCGCGCGGCGGTCTATTCCACGAGCAGCAGCTCGCCGGTGATCGATCTGGCCGTCACCGAAATCTCCTACGGCCCGGTGGCCGGCTCGGTGTTCGCCTTCACCCCCCCGCCCGGCGCCAAGATCGACGAAGTCCATTTCTCCCACGAAGGCAGCGCGAGCGGGTCCCCCGGGCCAGAAGGCGGAGGGGAAAAGCCCAAGCTCACGAGCCGCGGCCACGGCATCTCCTCGATCGCGGTGCTCGAAAGCAAGACCAAGAGCAGCGCCGGTAAGGGCGCCGAAGGCTCGCTCGAAGGACTACCCAAGGTCACGATCAACGGCACCAGCGCCAGCGAGCTGCGCACCGAGCTCGGCACGCTGCTCACCTTCGAGCGCTCCGGGGTGCGTTACCTGGTCGCCGGAGCGGTCACTCCCGCGGCCGTCGAGGAAATCGCACGAGGGCTCTAGCGTGAGCGACAAGGCGGCCCCGCCCCGGCGGAGGCATCGTCGTTCTTGGCAAGGACGCAGGGAGCGTGGCGTGCTCGGCACGCGAGCGACTGAGGACGCCGCTAGGGGCGACGATGCCCCGCCGGTCCGAGCGCGCGGGCTGGTGAAGCGTTATGACGAGGTGCTGGCGGTCGACCACATCGACCTGAACGTCCAGACGGGCGACGTCTACGGGTTCCTCGGCCCCAACGGTGCGGGCAAGACGACCACGCTGCGCATGGCCCTCGGGTTGATCACGCCGACCGAGGGCACCGTCGAGCTGTTCGGCGCCGACCCGCTGCGCGAGGGCGCACGCGCCCTGGAGGGCGTCGCGGGCTTCGTCGAGGCGCCGCGCTTCTACCCCTACCTGACCGGGCGCAAGAACCTCGAGCTGCTCGCCGCGCTGGACGGAGACGGTGCGGCCGGACGCATCGCCGAGGTGCTCGACGTGGTCGAGCTCACCCCCCGGGCCGTCCATCGCGTCGGCGGCTACTCGCACGGGATGCGCCAGCGCCTGGGCATCGCCGCCGCGCTGCTGCGCCGCCCGCGCCTGCTGGTCCTCGACGAGCCCGCCACCGGCCTCGACCCGGCGGGGATGCGCGACATGCGCCAGCTGATCGGTCGCCTCGCCGGGGAAGGGATCACGGTGCTGCTCTCCAGCCACCAGCTCCCCGAGGTGCAGGAACTGTGCGACCGCGTCGCGATCGTCAACACCGGTCGCGTCGTCTACGAGGGCGCGCTGGCCGACCTGCGCCGCCAGGGCGGAGCCGGCTACCGCCTGCGCACGACCGACGAGCAGCGGGCCCTCGAGGTGGCGCGTGTGCAGCCGGGCGTCGAGGGCGCGGTGCTCGGCGAGCACGGGCTCGCCTTCCAGGCCGACGAGCGCGATGTGGGCGAACTGTCGCTGGCCCTGGCCGACGCAGGAGTGGGCATCCTCGCGCTGACCCCCGAGCTGGCGACGCTCGAGGATCTGTTCTTCAGGCTGACCGAGGGCGGCAACGGAGCCAAGCCTCAGGCGGTGGAGGCCAGATGAGCAGCGCGTCCGTCAGCTCCCCGCCTGCCGCGGTAGGAGGGGCCGCGCGCACGCGGCGCCCATCGACACTGACCGTCTACCGCTGGGAGCTGCGCAAGCTGGTCTCCCAGAAGCGCTCCTACCTGGGTCTGGGCCTGGTGATCGCCCTGCCGCTGTTCTTCGTGATCTTCCAGAACGTCCACCAGCGCCACGATCGGGGGGGCACGGAGAACATCTTCGCCACGCAGATCACCCAGTCGGGGCTGGCCACGCCCGTGCTGATGCTGCTGTTCCTCTCCGTCTTCATGCTGCCCCTGGCCGCCGCCCTCGTCGCCGGCGACGTGGTAGCCGCAGAGGACGGCAACGGCACTTTGAAGACGATCCTCACACGCTCTGTCGACCGTGGCCAGGTGTTCGCCGCGAAGGCCCTTGCGGCGATGACCTACGCCGCCCTGGCCGTGTTCTCCTCGGCCGCCGTGGCCACCGTGGCGGGCATCGCCTCTTGGGGTTTTCATTCCGTGCGGACGTTCTCCGGAACGATCGTCTCGGCGCCCGAAGCGCTGCTGCTCGTGTTCGCCGCCAACGCCATCTACCTGATCCCGCTGTTGACCGTCGCGAGCATCGGCGTGCTGCTGTCGAGCACCACCCGCAACAGCGCCGCGGCCGTCGTCGGCACGATCGGCCTTGTCATCCTGCTGTTCATCCTCGCCCAGATCCCCGGCCTGGAAGCCGTCAAGCCCTACCTGCTCACCGAACAGTTCGAGAACTGGCACGGGCTGCTGCGCACGCCCACCGACTGGGCGCCGATCGCCCACTCCGCCTGGGTCTGCGCGCTGTACGCGGTGCCCGCTTTGTTCGCCGGGTATCTGGTGCTGTTGCGGCGGGACGTCGCCGGGGGGTAGCGCTGCCTCGCAGGCCCTCAGCCCACCTGAGCAGGCACCTCGACCACCGACAGCTCCACATCCCCCATCAGCCGGCGGGCCTCGCGCGCGTCGATCAGACCGGCCCCCAGACGGGTCGTCGACTCGGCGCCGCAGGCCACGCCGAAGCGCAGGCACTGGTCGGGCGAGCGACCTTCGTAGCGGGCGGCCAGATAGCCGGCGAGGAACGCGTCGCCCGAGCCCCGCTTGGCGATCGGCTCGCGCGGCTCGATCCGTACGCGCTTGAGCACCGGCTGGCCGTCGAGGAGCACCCGGGCGAAGCAGCCGTCCGGCAGGGTCATGATCGCCTCGCGGGGACCGAGGGCGGCGACCTCGACGACCGCGAGCGAGCGCTCCTCCTCGCTGGCGAACTCGTGGCCGACGAGCTCCTCGACCTCGGGCACGTTGGGCGAGACGACGTCCGGCTCGGCGCGAACGGCCTGGCGCAGAGGCTCACCGTCGGTGTCCACGACCGTGATCACGTCCATCCGCTCGAGCTCCCGAATGAGCGAGGCGTAGATGTCGGCCTCGACGCCCGGCGGCAGCGAGCCGGCGAACACGACGATGGCGGCGCCCCGGGCGAGGTACAGCAGCTTGTCCCTGAACAGCTCGATCTCGCGGGCGGACACCGACGGACCGCGTTCGTTGATCTCGGTCTGCTCCCCGGTGGTGGGGTCGAGCACCGATGTGTTCGTCCGCGACTCCTCCCGGATGCGGACGAAGTCGTTGAGGATCGACTCCTCGGTGAGCTGCTCGACGATGTGCGTACCGGTGGCGCCGCCGGCGAAGCCGGTGGCGATCACGGGCTGGCCGAGGGCCTTCAAGGTGCGGGCGATGTTCACGCCCTTGCCGCCCGCCATCGTCCGCTGCTCGACGGTGCGGTGACGTCGTCCGAGCCTGAAGTTCGGGACCGCGAGCGACTTGTCGATCGCCGCGTTGAGCGTGACCGTGATGATCATCCTGGCTCTTTACCCACCTTCCGGGGCGTTTGAACGGCGATGGTGCGGTGGAGCGCACCCACAGGCTAGCGGACCCCACGCGGGCGTCGCGCTCCTGGAACGCTTCGAATGAGGTTCTTACCCGGACAGCGACCAGGCGAGCGCGCGCAGGCGCTCGGCCTCCGCGCGGGCGGCCGCCGCGGGCTCTCCGCCGCCGGCCCTGTGGGCGTCGGCGATGCTGCGGGAGGCCGCGATCAGCCCACCCGCGCGACCGGGGGAAAACGCGGGAGCGAGATCCTCCACGCGCCCGCCCTGAGCGCCCACGCCGGGGAGCAGGAACGTCGCGCTGCCCATCAGCTCGCGGGCGCGCTCCAGGTGGCTCGGCACGGTGGCCCCGACGACCGCCCCCACGTCGCTCAGCCCGCGCTCGCCCACCCCGGGCGCGCCCAGCTCGTCCACGATCGCGGCCATCCGCTCCCACACCGTCCCCCCGTCCGCGAGCTCCAGGTCCTCGATGTCGGCCGCCCCGGGGTTGGAGGTGCGCACGAGGACCAGCACCCCGGCGCCGGCTCGGCGGGCGGCGGTGACGAACGGTTCGATCGCGTCCCTGCCCATCAGCGGGTTGACCGTCGCCAGATCCGCGCCGAGGCCGGCGATCGCTCCGAAGGGAGTCTCAGCCCCCCCGATCAGCGCACCCGCGTACGCGTGGGCGCTCACGTCGATGTCGCCCCGCTTGCCGTCTGCGATCACCAGCAGCCCGAGCCCTCTGGCGTGGGCGATCACGGCTTCGAGCGCCCTCCAGCCGGCCGCGCCGAGCAGCTCGAAACGGGCGAGCTGAGGCTTGACCGCCACGCACGCCTCGGCCGTGGCGTCGATCAGCGCCACACAGTGCTCCAGGACCGCCCGTGCGGCGGCGTCCACCGGCGCCTCTCCGCCGGTGGACGCGCCGGCGGCGGAGCTGCGACCGGTCGGCCACAGAGCCCACGGATCGGGGTCGAGGCCGAGCACGATCTGGGACTCGCGCTCGGCCACCCGCGCGGCCAGATTGTCGCCGAATGAGCTCGCCGGCGTCAGCGACCCTTGACCGCGCTCTTCAACCCGCTGCCCGCCGTGAAGCGGGGCACTCGCGAGGCTGCTATCTGGATGCGCTCGCCCGTACGCGGGTTGACCCCCACCCGGGCGCCGCGCTCGCTCACGTGGAACTTGCCGAACCCTGACACCGACACTTCGCTGCCGCGACGCAGCGCATCCTCGACGGTGGCCAGCACCGCGTCGACCGCCCGTGAGGCATCCTGCTTGGTCAGATCGGCGCGATCGGCCACCTGGTCGACCAGCTCGGACTTCGTCACTTCGCCCTCCTCGTTCGTAAAACCGTTGCGGCGACGCTAACACCACCCGCGGACGAGCGTATCGGGGAGAATACCGGGATGGCCATCGCCCGCGTCGCCTGGATCGTGACCGTTCTGGTCGCGCTCCTGACCGCTCTGCTGCTGCTCCTGTCGGGGTACACCGGCTACGCCGGGCTCGGGCTCGCGGTGGCCGTCTCGGCGGCCATCAACCTGCTGTGAGCCACTGGCGCAGCGCCCGGGCCGCCCGTCCGCGGTGGCTGATCGCGTCCTTCTGCTCGTCTGTCAGCTCGGCCATCGTCGGGGTGGGCGGGCTCCTCGGGCTCCTCGGGGTGGGCGGGGTGGGCGGGGTGGGCGGGCTCTCATCGATGTCGTCCGGCAAGAACGCCGGGTCATAGCCGAATCCGCCCTCGCCGCGGGGAGCGGCGGCCAGGCGTCCGCGGCAGCGTCCCTCGAAGACCCGCTCGACCCCGCTTCGAGGATCGACGTAGGCGATCGCACAGACGTACTCCAGTGCGCTGCCCGCGGGCGCCTCGCGCAGGAGCTTGGCCAGGTTCTGCTCGTCTGTGGCCCCCTCGCCGGCATACCGGGCCGAGCGCACGCCGGGGGCACCGCCGAGGGCAGCCGCCGCGATGCCGGAGTCGTCGGCGATGCTCGCCCTGCCGCTCGCCAGCGCCGCCGCCCGCGCCTTGGCGAGGGCGTTCTCGGCAAACGTCTCCCCGTCCTCGGGCGGCAGGACGACGCCGGCGGGCAGCGCCTCGATCTCCCAGCCGCCGGCGGCGGAGCGACCGAGCAGGCGCTCGAACTCACGGCGCTTGTGCTCGTTGTGGGTGGCCAGCAGCAGCTTCACGGGGCCCCGGCCGGCCCCCTACTGGTGAGCCGCGTCGGCCTCGGTGGCGGCGGATGGCGCGTCGAGGGCCTCGGCGATCGCCGCCTCCTGGGCGCGGCGCAACCGCTCGATACCGTGGGCGGCGAGCGCCAGCAGCTCGTCCAGGTGGGCCCGCGACAGGGGCGTGCGCTCGGCCGTCGCCTGGACCTCGACCAGACCGCCCTCCCCGGTCATCACCACGTTAGCGTCGACCTCCGCGGTGGAGTCCTCGGAGTAGTCCAGGTCGAGCAGGGCCGCCCCGCCGATCATTCCGCAGGACACCGCGGCCACCGACCCGGTCAGCGGGGAGCGCTCCAGGCGACCCTCCTCCTGCAGGCGGGCGCAGGCGAGCGACAGGGCGACGTATGCTCCGGTGATGGACGCGCAGCGCGTCCCGCCGTCGGCCTGCAGGACATCGCAGTCCAGGTAGATCGTCCGTTCGCCGAGCGCCTTGAAGTCGACTACCCCGCGCAGCGAGCGTCCGATCAGCCGTTGGATCTCGACCGTACGCCCGTCTGGGCGTCCGCGGGTGGCATCCCGCTGCTTGCGCTCGCCCGTGGACGCCGGGAGCATCCCGTACTCGGCCGTCACCCAGCCCTTGCCCCGGCCGGACATCCAGCGCGGCACGCTCTCCTGCGTCGAGGCGGTGCAGATGACGCGCGTCTCCCCGAGGGAGATCAGCGCGGAGCCCGTGGCCGTGCGCATGAACCCCGGCTCGATCGCACTGGGGCGAAGCTCGCCCGGAGCGCGTCCGTAGCTGCGCTGTGTCGGCCCGCTGTTCACGCAGGCCATCATTCCAGAGCGCTACGGTCGGAGGATCGTGCGGGCGCTCGTGGTCTCCAACATGCTCCCCGACGCCGCCCATCCCGAGCGGGGGCGCTTCGTCCGCGACCAGGTGGCCGCGTTGCGCCAGATACCGGACGTGGAGGTCGAGCTATATGAGTTCTTTCCTGGAGGGCGCGCGCTCGCGCGCGCGGGGGTGGACCTGCGCAGGCGTGTCCCCGGCGAGGGCCCGGGCCGCATAGCGCGGGGCGACCGGCGCTGGGACGTCGTTCACGCCCACTTCGGCCTGACCGCCTGGCCTGCTCTGGCCGTCCCGACGCGTGTTCGCGCGCTCACCGTCCACGGCACCGATCTGAGCCATCCCCGCACGCGCCTGGCGACCGCCGCAGTGCTGCCGCTGATCGATCTCCTCGCAGCGGTCTCCGCAGAGCTCGTGCGCGAGCTGCCGGGGGCGAACGCCCGGCAGCTCGCCCAGGTGCTGCCCTGCGGCGTCGATCTCGGGCGCTTCCGGGCAATCCCGCGGGCGCAGGCGCGGACCGAGCTGGGCCTGGACCCCGAGCGGCCCTTCCTCCTGTTCCCCGCGGACCCCGCCCGGGCGAGCAAGCGACACGATCGCGCGCTCGCTCTCGCACGGGCAGCCGAAGTCGAGCTGCGGTCGCTCGGGGGCGTCGATCCCGAGCGGGTGCCGCTGTGGGTCAACGCCGCCAACGCGGTGCTCGTGCCCTCCGAACGCGAGGGCTTCGGTCTGTCCGTGCTCGAGGCGCTAGCCTGCGGGGTCCCCGTGCTCGCCACCCCCGTCGGCATCCATCCGCAGGCGCTCGCCGGGGTGGACGGCGCGCTGTGCGCGCCGTTCGACCTCGCGGTCTGGAATGCCGCCGTGGCACCGCACCTCCACGCGGGCGAGCACCGCGTGGAGGGCCGCGCGAGCGCCGCGCGCCACTCGGCCCAGGCGATGGCCGAGCGCCTCGCCGACGCCTGGCACCGGGCACTCGCGCAATCCGGGTAGCCGGCTGGGTAGCATGGACGTGGCGTGAATCACATATCCGGCACGACTCCCACAGACGGCCCCGCGGCAGAGCGGGAGAACGACCACCCGGCTCACGGCCGCCACCCGGCCCAGGCGGACCACCCGGCGGAGATAGCCGGCGCAGAAGGACCGGCGATCGACCCCAGCGGGTTCGGCGCCCGGGGACGCGCCCGGCGCCGTGTGCGCTTCCTGCGCAAGGCCCGCGAGCTCGGCTATCGCGATCTTGGCGGGCTGGTGTTCAACCTGCACCGCTTCGGCCAGCGAAACGACGCCCTGGTGATCGCCAAGCTCGGCATGCTCGAGCGGATCGACTCGGAGCTGCGCGCGGTCGAACGAGCTCTGGGCGAGCGACAGCCGGTGACCGTCCTGCGCGAGGCCGGGATCACAGCCTGTCCCCGTTGCGCCGCCATCCACGGCAGCGAAGACCGCTTCTGCCCGAACTGCGGATTGGCCCTGGGCCGCCATCCGGATCTGCCGATCGACCTGCGACCGGTGGCCGGCACACCCGGATCGCCGGCCACCGCCCCCGCCCCGCCGCAGCCCCATGCGCCGGCTGCGCAGGTCGGGGCGCCGGCTCCTGCGCAGGCCGGCCCTGCCCCCCAGCCCGCCCCGCCTGCCCAGGCCGCCCCGCCTGCCCAGGCCGCCACGGCCCAGGAGCCGGTGCAGCAGCCGGCGGCCACCACTCCCGCCGCCCGGACGCCCGTGGGGGCGCGCGCCCCGCATCCTTCGCCGCAGAAAGACCAGCCCACCGAGATCATCCGGCCGTCGAGCACCGGCCAATGAGCATCGCCGCCTCGCCACCGGCCTCGAGCGCCGCCGGTCGCGACGACGAAGGCGGCGAGATCCCCTCCGCATCCCCCCCGGTCGACCCATGTCCGCTGTGTGGCGCTCCGCTGCACCCCGAGCAGGACTGGTGCCTGCAGTGTGGTGGCGCCGCCCGCACACGTCTGTCAGCTTCGCCCAACTGGAAGGCGCCGACGGCGACGCTCGCCGTCGTGCTCGCGCTGTCGCTCGGGGTGCTCGCCGCCGCCCTGGTGAAGCTCGCCGGGGGATCAGGCACGGGCGGAACGCCGGTCACGAGAACCGTGACCACCGCCCGGGCCGCGATCGCCTCCACGCCGACCGCCACCACCCCTACAGCAAGCCTTCCGGGGACGAAGGCCTTGGGAGCGCCCGCCCGGATCGGGACCTCGCCCGCTCCGTCGCTCAAATCTCCGGCGGGGGCGCCGGGCAGGAGAAAACGCGTCCACCTCAGCCCGGCCGCCGAAAAACTGCTGCTTGAATTCCAGGAGCCGCACAAAAACAAGTGAGTTCCCTCGAGGCCGACGTCGCCGTGGTGGGCGCCGGCGCTGCCGGACTGTACGCCGCGCTGTGCGCCGCCCGGGAGCGGGCCAGTGTCGTGCTCGTCTCGGCCGCGCCGCTCGCCCAGACCGCCAGCTACTGGGCGCAGGGCGGGCTGGCCGCGGCGCTGGCGGACGACGACAGCTTCGAGCTGCACCTCCGCGACACCGAGCTGGCCGGGCGGGCCCTGGTCAGGCGCTCGGCCGCCGAGATCCTGGTGCGCGAGGCGCCCGACTGCGTCCGCGATCTGCAGAGCCTGGGCGTGCGCTTCGACGCCGACCGCTTCGGGCATCTGGCCCTCGGCCTCGAGGGCGGTCACTCGGTCAGGCGCATCGTCCACGCCGGCGGCAGCGCCACCGGCCGGCGCCTCGTGCGCCAGCTCTCCGCGCTGGCTGCCGCCGAGCCGCGGATCACCGTGCTCGAGAACACACGGGCACAGGCCCTTTGGACCGGCGCAGACCCCACCCACCCCCGCTGCCGCGGCCTGGTGTGTCAGGACGGCCGGGTGATCGCCGCCGCGCGCGCCTGCGTCCTCGCCACGGGCGGCGCGGCGGCGCTGTGGGCGCGCACGACCAACCCGCCCGGCTCCCAGGGCGTCGGGCTGCAGCTCGCCCACGCCGCCGGCGCCGCCCTGGCAGACCTCGAGCTGCTCCAGTTCCACCCGACCGCCGTGATCGGCGTCCGGGGTAGGGAAGGGTTCCTCGTGACCGAGGCCATCCGTGGCGAGGGGGCGACCCTGCACGACGTCTCCGGCGAGCGCTTCGTCGACGAGCTCGCCCCCCGCGACGAGGTCTCGCGGGCGATCCAGGCCCGCTTGGAGGAAACCGGCGAGCGATCGGTCGGCCTGGACATGCGCTCGATCGACCCCGCCCACTTCCCCAACGTGGTCGCCGCGCTGCGCGACGCCGGCCTGGACCCCACACGCGAGCTGATCCCCGTGGCGCCCGCCGCCCACTACACGATGGGCGGGATCGTCGCCGACCTGAACGCCCGCTCGACCCTCGCCGGGCTGTACGCGGTCGGCGAGTCCTCGTGCACCGGCCTGCACGGCGCCAACCGCCTCGCCTCCAACTCCCTGAGCGAGTGCTTCGTGTTCGCCCGCCGGGCGATCGCCGATGCCCTTTCCGGGGCCGCCCCGTCACTCCCGCCGGCGAGCCCACGCGAGATCGCCGCGCTGGGCGAGCTGCCCGCGCCGGCCCTCGCCCAGCCCTCCACCCGCGACGCCCTGTGGCGGGACGCCGGCGTGGTCCGCTCCGAGGACGGGCTGCGCCGACTGCTCGAGGACCCCCACCCGCTCGCCCGCCTGATCGCTCGCTGCGCGCTTGCCCGCACCGAGAGCCGGGGGGCGCACCTGCGGGTCGAGCACCCCCAGCGGGATGCCTCCTTCGACCACCGCCACGCGGTTCTCGACGGCGAGCATCCGCTCGCCTGGCAGACCTGGTCCTGATCGACACTCGATCCCGGGAAGCCTCGTTCGCCGTCACGCGACCCTCCGAGCGACCCCGAAGGGGTCATTTATAAGAAATTCGGGTGCCGGTCTTTATCTCGATCCTTTCGGATCGGAAACGTGTTATCTGATGAGGAAGGTCTTACGTGGGCCGGAGTCTCTGAGGACGGCGGGTGTGCTCCCAGGCCACGAGATCGAAAGAGGGTGAGGGTCACGCCATGTATCAGTTCAGTCGGGCCATCTACCGGGAGCTCGCTCCCCAGATCCTGGCTCCCCCGCCCGGGTCGCCCCTCGCCGGCAACCACACCGCCGTCCTGCGCGCCTGCGAGCAGGTGGTCACCCGCATGGCCACCGACCGCCACTACTTCGCCCGGCCCGCCCGCACGCTGTTCTGCGACATCCGCAACCACTTCCCGATGTCCGCCCAGGGCCACGTCCACCGGGTGATCGCCCGGTACATCGGCTACGCCGAACAGTTCCTCGACGAATACCCGCTCGAGGGCTACGCGGCCGTCAGCGGCGCGCCGCCCCAGTGCCGGGCCACCACCCGCAAGGGCTCCGCCTGCCAGCGCACCCCGCTCGCCCACAACGGCTACTGCCCCTCCCACCAGCATCTCGCCGACACCGAGGACCGCGAGCTCGTCGCCGCCGCCTGAGCCGCCCGGGCCGGACCAGGGCCGGCGGGGGCCGCCGGGCCGGCCAGGCCGCTTGGGCCGAATGCTCACGTAGGCTCCCGGACATGCTCCTGGGAGTTGACGTCGGCGGGACCTTCACCGACGCCGTCCTCGTGGACGAGCAGGCGAGCGTGCACACCGCCAAGGTCCCGTCGACTCCCGCCGAGCAGTCCGTCGCTGTGCTCGAGGCCGTCCGGCTCGTCCTCGCGGGCGCCCGAGCGCTGCCCGGGGACGTCGAGCGCTTCGCCCACGGCATGACCGTCGCCACCAACGCCCTGCTCGAGGGCCGCACCGCGCGCACCGCCCTGATCGCCACCGCCGGCTTCACCGACGTGATCGAGCTCGCCCGCCAAGACCGCGCCAGCCTGTACAGGCTGTGCGAGGCCGCGCCCGCCCCCCTCGTGCCCGCCGAGCTGCGCTTCGCCGTCCCCGAGCGGATGGGACCCGACGGTCCGCTGCTGGCGCTCCACGCGGCGCCCGCTCACACCCTCGTCGAGCAGCTTGCCGAGCACCGGCCCGAGGCGGTGGCCGTCTCGCTGTTGCACTCCTACGCCCACCCCTCCCACGAGCGCCTCCTCGGCGTCCTGCTCGCCGAGCTATTGCCCGACGCCCACGTGTCGCTCTCCTGCGAGCTCGTGGGCACCTTCCGCGAGTACGAGCGCACGGCCACGACCGTCCTCGACGCCGCCCTCTCCCCCCTGCTCGATCACTACCTGAGCCGCCTGTCCGCCGAGGCCCGCGCCGGCGGGCTGTGCGAGCCGCAGGTCATGCAGTCCTCCGGCGGGCTCACCGACGTGGCCCGCGCGGGCGCCCACGCCGCGCTCACCGTCCTCTCGGGGCCAGCCGGCGGCGTCGGCGGCGCGCTGCTGCTCGCCGAGCTCGCCGGCGAGCCCGACGTCCTCTGCTTCGACATGGGCGGCACCTCCTGCGACGTCTGCCTGATCGACGGTTCCCAGGTCCCCGAGACCGCCGAGCGGACCATCGCCGGACGGCCGCTGTCGCTGCCCGCGCTCGACATCCACACCGTCGGCGCCGGCGGCGGCTCGATCGCCTGGGGAGACCCCGGGGGCGCGCTGCGCGTGGGACCAGCCTCCGCCGGAGCCGACCCCGGACCGGCGTGCTACGGCCGCGGCGGGCTGCGCCCGACGGTCACCGACGCCAACCTCCTGCTCGGGCGCCTGCTCGCCGACACGCCGCTCGCCGGCGGCCTGACCCTCGACCGGGGGGCCGCCGAGCGCGCCGTCTCGGGTCTCGCCCGCGAGCTCGAGCTCGACCCGCTCGCCTGCGCCGAGGGGATCGTCCGCGTCGCCGAGGCCGAAATGCTCGGCGCCCTGCGACTGATGACCGTCGAGCGCGGCCTCGACCCCCGCGACTTCGCGCTCATGCCCTTCGGCGGCGCCGGCCCCCTCCACGCTGCCGCCCTGGCGCTCGAGCTGGGAATCTCCCGCATCGTCTGCCCCAGCGCCTCCGGTGTCCTCTGCGCGCTCGGCCTGGCCGCCGCCGCTCCCCGGCGCGACGTCTCCCGCACGGTCATGCTCGACCGCCCTGCGCTCACCCCCGAGCGCCTCGCCCGCGAGCGCGACGCCCTCATTCGCGAGGCCTCCCACGCGCTGGCCGCGACCCCTGCCCGGGTGCGCGTCCGCCATGAGCTCCGCTACCGCGGCCAGTCCTTCGAGCTGCCCGTCGACGAGGAGCTCGTGGGAGCCGGCAGCCGCGCCTCCCCCGGACTCGACCCCGACGGCCTGCACGCCGCTTTCGCCCGCGCCCACGAGCTGCGCTACGGCTACCGCGACGACGGCGGTGCGGTCGAGCTCGTCAACATCCGGGTGTCCGTCTGGGGCCCTTCGCCGTCATTGCAACTCCACGCCTCCGCCGCGCCCGGAGGCGTGGGCGCCGGTCAGCCCGCCGCCGACGTCCGCCCGATTGTCTTCGACGGCGAGCCGCTGCAGGCGACCGTCCTGCGCGGCGAGCCGCCGCCGGGCACTCGTCTGTCTGGGCCCGCCCTGTGCGCTCTGGCCCATGCCACTCTCCTGATCCCGCCCGGCTGGGCGGGTGAGGTGGACCCGTACGGCACCGTCCATCTACACCGCGTCACCTCCTGATCGATGCCCGCCGCCGACCACACAGACGAGGAAGAGGACAGGTACAGGGACGTGGACACGAACGCGGATGAGAACGAACACCCGATCGAGCTTCAGGTCCTGACCGGTGCGCTGCGGGCCGCCTGCGAAGAGATGGGCCTCGTGCTGATCCGCTCGGCCCACTCGTCCAACATCAAGGAGCGCCGCGACGCCTCCACCGCGCTGTTCAACCCCGATGGCGAGATGGTCATGCAGGCCGAGCACATCCCGGTGCACCTCGGAGCCATGCCCGCGGCCGTGGCGGCGGTCCTCCACGAGGAGCACGCCCCGGGAGTCTCCTGGATCCTCAACGACCCGTTCGCCGGCGGCACCCACCTGCCGGACATCACCGTGATCACCCCGGTGTTCGACCGCGGGGGCGGCCGGGGACGAGTTCACTCGTTGGAGGAGGTGTATAACAGCTGCGATACACCGTCTGCGAAGAGAGACAACGACCTCCGCCTCCTCGGGTTCGCGGCGAGCCGCGCTCATCACGCGGACGTGGGCGGGCGGGTCCCCGGATCGATGCCCGCGGACAGCCGCTCTCTGGCCGAGGAGGGCGTGGTGATCTCTCCCCGTCGCCTCAACGAGGCGACGATCGAGGAGCTCGTCGCGCGCATGCGCCAGCCGGACGAGCGGCGGGCGGACCTGCGCGCGCAGCTGGCCGCCAACCGCATCGGCGCGCTGCGCCTGAACGAGCTCGCCGAGCGCGTCGAGCGCGGCGGACGGCCCGGAGGCCCGTGGACCCTGCGGGAGGCCACCGACGCGGTGCTGAACTACTCCGAGCGGCGCACCCGTTCCTGCCTGGCCGCCCTGCCCGACGGGATCGTGCAGGCCGAGGACGTGCTCGAGGCGCCCGACGGCGACCTCGTGCTGCGCCTGCGCGCTGTGATCGACGGCGAGCGGCTGCTCCTGGACTTCGACGGCAGCGCTCCACAACACGAGGGCAATCTCAACTGCCCGCTCGCGGTCACCCGCTCGGCCTGCCTGTTCGCAGTACGGGTCCTCACCGACCCGGACATCCCCCCCTCGGCCGGCGCCTACCGTCCGATCGAGGTGCGCGCCCCGGAGGGCAGCGTGCTCAACGCCCGGCCCGGTGCGGCGGTGGCGGCGGGCAACGTCGAGACCTCCTCGCGCGTCGCCGATCTCGTGCTCGGCGCATTCGGCCGGGCTCAGGGCCAGGGCACGATGAACAACCTCACCCTCGGCGATCGGAGCTTCTCCTACTACGAGACGCTCGGCGGCGGCCAGGGAGGGTGCCCAGACGCGGACGGCCCGAGCGGCGTTCACGTGGCCATGAGCAACACGCTCAACACCCCGATCGAGGCGCTGGAGCGGGAATTCCCGCTGCGGCTCATCGAATACGCGCTGCGCAGAGGGTCCGGCGGTGGGGGCCTGCACCGCGGCGGCGACGGCGTCGTCCGCGAGCTCGAAGCGCTCACCGAGATGACTTTCTCGCTGATCGCCGAGCGCCGCCGCCATGCCCCCCGCGGCGCTCGCGGCGGTGGTGCCGGCGCGCGGGGGCACGATACGCTCGACGACCGTCCGCTGCCGGGCAAGCTGACCGGCAGGCTGCAGGCGGGCCAGCGGCTGCGCATCGAAACTCCCGGTGGGGGAGGATTCGGCAGGCAGGGCGAGCAGACGAGCGACGGAAGGGAGATCGCGGATGGTTGACCAACCGAGCACACGCGAGCAGACGGACCCGCCATCGGTCGGCTTTCTCGGCCTCGGCATCATGGGCTCGCGCATGGCCGCCAACGTGGCGGGCGCCGGGTTCCCGCTGACCGTGTGGACCCACACTCCCGGCAAGGCCGAGCGCTGGGCATCCGAGCACGGCGCCAGCGCCGCCGCGACTCCGGCCGAGGTGGCGCGCACGAGCGAGGTCGTCCTCAGCATGGTCGTCGACGGAGAGCAGGTGGCAGGGGTCCTCCTCGGCGAGAACGGCGCGATCGAGGGCGCCCACCCGGGCCTGCTGTGCATCGACATGTCCACGATCGCTCCGCCGGACAGCCGGCGGATCGGCGCCGCGCTGGGCGAGCGCGGGGTCGAGATGCTGGACGCCCCGGTGACCGGCTCCTCGCCCCGAGCGCAGGACGGCACGCTGACGATCATGGTCGGAGGCGAGCACACCGCCTACGAGCGCGCCCTGCCGCTGCTGGAGACCATGGGCGAGCTGATCCTCCACGTCGGCGAGCTCGGGCAGGGCGAGATGCTCAAGCTGATCAACAACGCAGTCGGTGCCGCCAACGCGGCCGCGGTCGCCGAGTCGCTGCTGCTGGCGCGGGCCACGGGGATCGACCTCGACGCGTTCGTGCAGGTGCTCGGCTCCGGTTCGGGCGCCTCGACCCAGCTGCAGCTCAAGTCCGGGCCGATGCGAGAGCACGACTACACGACCATGTTCAAGACCGCCCATCTGCTCAAGGACGTGCGCCTCTGCCTGGAGGAGGCCCAGACGGCCGGCGTGCCGTTTCCGTCCGCGGGCCACGCTCGGGACGTGCTTGCGGCGACGATCGCACGAGGCTACGCCGAGCAGGACTATGCGGCGATCATCGAGGCCGCCGAGGGGTTCGCCGGACGGCGATTGTGAGGGCTCGATCGCCGCTCCTAGCCGCTTGACCGAGAAAAAAACCCCCAATTTGCAGGGGATTTGGGATTTCGGCTCAGGTTTCGTATCGTTAACGGGCCGGCAGGGTCCTCCTTGGGGGGCAACTGCGGGCGTTCGCCTCAGACGTTTCCCTCTCACCCCGGTCCTATCTCTCTAATGCCAATTGCTTTCAAGGAATGGGCTGTCACCGTCCGCGCCATGGCGGAAGGCGAGCAGCTCCTCACTCTCCGCAGAGGTGGTCTGCAGCAGGCCAGCAAGCCCTTCAGGCTCGCCCACGAGCGCTTCTTCCTGTACCCCACCTTCGACCACCAGCCGGGCGACCTCGTGCGCGAGTCCCACCAGCCGGAGCTCCGCCGGGCGCTCGAGGAGGGCGTTTGGAGCGACGGCGAGCCACCGCTGCACACGTTCGTCTCGGGTGCCCCGCTCCAGCAGCCCGACCGCGTTCGCATCCGCGCCTGGGCCGAAGTGACTGACCACTTCACCGTCCACGACCCCCGCTGCGTCGACGCGCTCTCCCCGTTCTACGTGTGGACCCCAGACTACGCGGAGAAGCGTCTCGGCTGGCGCGGGCGCCAGCCCCTGCACGTTCTGCTCCTGCGCACCTATCGCATCCCCCGGCCGGTCACCGTGAAGGTCAAGGACGACTACACCGGCCCGAACGCCTGGGTGGAGCTCCAGCGCGAACTTCCCTTCGAGGGCACCCCCGTGCTCTCCGACGCGGAGTTCGAGCGCGCCTCCGAAGAGATCCGCGGCATCACCAGCAGCGAAGCCGGCCAGCCGGTGCTCGCCTAGACGGCCGCTGGCCGGCGCGAGGCTGTGTCCTCGGTCGCTCGCGTGCATAGCACGCCACGCTCTCTGCGTCCGTGACTCGCTTGCCCATCGACCGTCTAGGGGCTGGGGGCCTCCCAGGCGAGCGCTTCGCGAGCCGCCTGAGCTCCGGATTCGGGGACGAGCACGTCCCGCGGGCCGATCACGGCGGCGTACCCTGCGATCGGGCTGCGCAGCACGCTCGGGATCCCCTCCTCGAGCAGCAGGCCGGCGATGAACTCGGCCTGCACCAGGTTCTCAGCGCGCGCGACCTTCACGGGCTCGCCGCGGGCGTACTGGGGCTTGATCTTGCGGGCCGTCTGCTGGTGCTCGCTGGGCGGGAGCTCGACTCCGGAGGCGTGGACCAGCGGCATCCCGCACGCCTCGCAGAAGCGCTCGCTCGGCGGGTACGCCCGCGCGCACGTGGGACACTCGAGACAGACTACGTCCGCGTCCATCACCGCACCTGGAGCGGGACCTCCCGCACGACGCCATCCTCGATCAGATACGAGCGTGCGTCCGGCGATGCGCCGGGGGACAGACCGACGATGATCCACTCCACGCCCGGCCAGTTGGCGGCAAAGTTGATGTCCGTCTGCGATGGATATGGTTCGCTGCGCACGTGCGAGTGGTAGATCGCTCCGATCTTCCAGCCAAGCTCGTCGATCGCATTGGACAGCTTCAGCAGTTCGCCCGCCTCGATCTCGAACTTCATCGGGCTGGCATGGAGGTTGGCCGCACGGTAGACGCGAACCGCACTCGCCTCGCCGGGTTGTGACTCATCCGCGTCGGCGGCCACGATCCCGCAGATCTCATTCGCCGGGTCCTCGAGCACGTGGGCGATCAGCTCGTCGATCAGCTCTCTTGAGATGTTCATCTGCGCTGGCGGCCCGTACGGCGGATCGGGAGATCTACCACCAGACGGTCGACTCGAGGTTCTCGATCTCCTCGACCGGAAGCGTGTAGATGCCACTCGAGAGGTACTTCCAGCCGTCGTCGGCGACCACGAACACCACGTTTCCCTCATCCAGCTCGCCGGCGATCCGCACGGCTATGCTCGCGATCGCCCCGCTGGAGACACCCGCGAAGACGCTCTCCTCGTCGAGCAGTCGTCGCGTCCAGAGAATCGCGTCCCTGTTGGTTACGAAGATCTTGCGGTCGAGCAGCGAGAGATCGATGATCGGCGGGATGAAGCCGTCGTCCAGCGAGCGCAGTCCCTGCACCGGCTCGCCCTGCATCGGCTCCGCGGCGACGATCTTGACGGCGTCGCCGAACGTCTCCTTCAGGCGCCTGCCGTTGCCCATCAGCGTGCCGCCGGTGCCCAGACCGGCTACGAACGCGCTGACCTCGTCGAGCTCTTCGAGGATCTCGAGCGCCGTGCCGTTGTAGTGGGCGTTCGGGTTGGCCTGGTTGCCGTACTGGTAGGGCATGTAGCAGGAGGAGTCCTCGGCGGCCATCTCCAGCGCCATCGCGACCGCCCCATTGGAGCCCTGGTCGCCGGGCGAGTAGACGATCTCGGCGCCGTACATCCGCAGCAGCTGCGTGCGCTCGGGGGTCACGTTCTCGGGCATCACCACCTTCAGCCGGTAGCCCTTGCGCGAGCAGATCATCGCCAGCGAGATGCCCGTGTTGCCCGAGGTCGGCTCGAGGATCATCTGCCCCGGGGAGATCGCGCCCTTCTCCTCGGCGTCCTCGATCAGCGCGCGGGCGACCCTGTCCTTGACCGAGCCGGTCGGGTTGCGCGACTCGAGCTTGGCCCAGATGCGGACGCCCGGCTTGGGCGACAGGCGCGGCAGCTCGACCAGAGGCGTGTGGCCGATCGACTGCACGATGTCGCCGTACCGGCCCCCGCAGGGCCTGTTCCTAAGCCGCTCCGCCGCCATTACTTCACGGAATATAGCGAGGTCCGATAGCGGTCTCGAACGCCGGGCTGGCCGTACGGCCAGTCGACCACTAAGATCCACGGGCCATGGCTCTCCCCCAAGACAGCTTCGACTTCGACTGGCTGGTCATCGGCTCGGGCTTCGGTGGCAGCGTGTCCGCGCTGCGCCTGTCCGAGAAGGGCTACTCGGTCGGCGTGCTCGAGTGCGGGCGTCGCTTCGCCGACCACGAGTTCCCGCGGGCGACCGCCGATCTGAAGCGCTACTTCTGGAACCCCCGCCTGGGAATGAAGGGGATCTTCCGGCTGACCACCTTCAAGGACGTCTCGGTGGTCTCCGGCTGCGGCGTCGGCGGCGGCAGCCTCGGGTACGCGAACACGCTGTACGTTCCGCCGGAGGCGTTCTTCCAGGACCGCCAGTGGGCGGACATGACCGACTGGGAGAGCGCGCTCGCGCCGCACTACAGCGAGGCTCAGCGCATGCTCGGCGTCGTCGAAAACCCGCACGAGGACCCCGCCGACCAGCTGCTGCGTGAGCTCGGAGAGGAGCTGGGCGTCGGCGACACCTACCAGCGCACGCCCGTCGGCATCTTCTTTGGCGAGGCGGGCAAGACGGTGCCGGACCCGTTCTTCGACGGCGAGGGGCCCGAGCGCACCGGCTGCCGGCTGTGCGGACGCTGCATGGTCGGCTGCCCCCATGGTGCCAAGAACACGCTCGTCAAGAACTATCTGTACTTCGCCGAGAAGCGCGGCGCGCGCGTGATGCCCGAACGCACCGTGGTCGACATCCGCCCGCTGGGCGCGCCCGACGGCAGCGACGGCTATGAGGTCGAATGCGTGCGCTCGGGCGCGTGGCTGCGCAAGGAACGCCGCGTCCAGCGCGCGCGCGGCGTGGTCGTCTCCGCGGGACCCCTGGGGACCAACAGGCTGCTGCAGATGTGCCGAGTGAAAGGCTCGCTGCCGCGCATCTCAACCCGCTTGGGCGAGCTGGTGCGAACGAACTCCGAGTCGATCCTCGCCGTGACGGTGCCCGAGGACTACCCCGACGACCTGATCAAACGCGTCGCCATCACCTCCTCGATCTACCCGGACCCGCACACCCACATCGAGACGGTCACCTACGGCGACGACGGCGACTCGATGCACCGGCTGAACACGCTGCTCGTCGGCGACGGCACGCGCGCTACGCGCCCGCTGAAGCTGTTGGGCCAGGCCCTGCTGCACCCCAAGCGCCTCGCCCTGGTGATGTTCCCCAAGCACTGGTCGCGGCGCACGATCATCATCCTCGTGATGCAGACGCTCGACAACGCGATCGCCCTGCGTCCACACCAAGGCCCGTTCGGGACGTTCTGGCTGAAGACCGAACAGGACCCCGAGCGCCCGATGCCGACGTTCATACCGGTCGCGAACAAGGCCGCGGAATGGTTCGCCAAGCGCACCGGCGGGATCGCCCAGAGCTCGGTCACCGAGGCGCTCTTCAACATCCCCACCACCGCCCACATCCTGGGCGGCGCGGTGATCGCCCCCGACCCCGAGCGGGGGGTCGTGGACGCCAGCCAGCGCGTGTTCGGCTACGAGAACCTGCTCGTCTGCGATGGCTCGGCCATCCCGGCCAACGTCGGGGTCAACCCGTCGCTCACCATCACCGCCCTGGCCGAGCATGCCATGAGCCACGTGCCGGCCGCGGGGGCCGATGGTGCGGACGCGCACGCCCAGGACGCTGCGGCGGCCGCGTAGCGGCCGGGGCGGCCGCTCAGTCGCGCAGCGCAGAGCTCTCAGCCCAGCTCGGTCAGCGCGGCCAGGTCGTCGAGATCGACCGGACGTCCGCTAGCACGCTTCATGCTGATCAGATCGTCACGCCCTGCGACCGCGAGCGTCATATCCCCGAGCCGGATCTCCAAGGCGCGTCCCCGCAGCTCGTCGTATCCAGGGGCGCCGGGTGCCTCGTGCAGCACATCTATCGCGCCGTGGCGCGTCGCAAACTGCCACAGGGTCGCCCGTGGCAGCATCGCGGCGTCTATCTTGAGATTCTCGCTTCCGGGGTTGAGAACCCGAGCGCCGAGCGCGTTGAGGGCGTCTGCCAGCAGCGCCAGGTTCGATGGGTCGGGGCGAGGAAACAGATCGATGTCGACCGTTGTGCGCACGTGGCCGTGGGTTTGGACGGCGAGCCCACCGACGATCACAAAGTCGACCGAATGGGCGGCCAACGTCTCGAGCAGGCGCTCGGCGTCAAGCGGCGTCTCACGATCCACCGCTCGCCTCCGCTCCCGCCTGCCGCAGGCGTCCTGCCAACCGGTTCGCCGAGATGGCCAACTCCAATCGTTCCGATGGCGAGCGCTCACGCGATGCCGCGAGATGGACAGGGTCCCATCTGCCGCGCAACCGCCGGGCACGTAGGTCGGGCTCGTAGCCCATCGCCAGCAGAAGCGCCCGCACGGTCTCCCACGTCGGCGCCGTGAGGCCACGCTCGATCCGGCTGACGGCGGCCTGTGTCGTACCGGCCCTCCTTGCCAAAGAGCGCTGGCTCAAGCCGAGCCGCTCGCGCCGCTGCCGGATCAGATCCCCAGGAGGCATAGTCTATACATAAAAGTATATCGTACCTAGGAGGCGCGCCGTGCTGGACCTGTGGCAAGATCGGGGCAGTGGCACGCCGGACGAGCACGAACGCCCAGGCGGCGATCCTGCGGCGGGTGCGCGCGATCCCGCCGGGCTACGTCCGTACCTACGGCGACGTCTCGCCGGGGGCACCGCGCCTGGCGGGCCTGGTTCTGAGCCGCACGGATACGCACGATGCGCCGTGGCATCGGGTCGTCCGCGCCGATGGGTCGCTGGCAAAGGGAGAGCGCCAGCGGCGTCTGCTGGAAGCCGAGGCGGTGCCGTTCCGCGGCGAGCGGGTCCTCCTGTCGAGCGCGCGGCTCGACGATCTCGACGCGGACTGACTCAGGCCCCGCCGGCCATCGCCGGCAGGATGACCAGGGTGTCGCCGTCGCCGACGGCTGTGTCGAGCCCGTCGAGCACGCGAACGTCCTCGTCGTTGAGGTACACGTTGACGTAGCGGTTGAGCTGGCCGTCGGATGAGAACAGCTGGTCCTGGGTGGCCGGGTGGCTGGAGGCGAGGTCGCGGAGCACCGCCCCGACGTTCTCGCCGCTGGCGCCGACCTCCTTCTCGCCCCCCACCGACGCCCGCAGGACGGGCGGTATCTTGATCGTGGCCATCGGGGAATGATTACCAGGTCTCAGCGAACTGCGAGTTAGCGGTTCGCTGGTCAAGCCAGGCAAGGACGCAGTGAGCGAAATGTGCTTCGCACATGAGCGAGCGAGGACGCAGCCTGGCGCCGGCCAGCGGACCGCTAACCTGCGGCCGCGCAGAACGCCTCGTAGTCGGGGAACACGCCGAGCTCGTCGTCGGCGATCTCGTCGGGGTCGCGCGAGCAGATCGGGCAGTCGGGGTCGCGGTGGACCTTGACCTCGGTGAGGGTGGCGGCGAGGGCGTCGTAGAGGAGCAGGCGGCCGATGGCCGGCTCGCCGATGCCGAGGACGAGCTTGACGACCTCGGTCGCCTGGAGCAGGCCCATCGTGCCGGGGAGGACCCCGAGCACGCCGTTGGCCCCGCAGGACGGCGCGAGCTCGGCGGGCGGCGGCTCGCGGAAGAGGCAGCGGTAGCAGGGGCCCTCATAGGGCTTGAACACCGACAGCTGACCGTCGAAGCCGAGGATCGAGGCGGAGACCACGGGGATCTTCAGGCGCACGGAGGCGTCGTTGAGCAGGTAGCGCGTGGGAAAGTTGTCGACCCCGTCCACCACCACGTCGTAGCCGTCGATGATCTCGACGATGTTCGAGGCGTCGACCCGGGTCTTGTACTTGACGACGTTCACGTCCGGGTTGAGCGCGTGGATGGACTCCTCGGCGGAGTCCACCTTGGGGATGCCCACCCGCTGCGTGGAGTGGATGACCTGGCGCTGGAGGTTGGAGAGGTCGACGTCGTCGTCGTCCACGATCCCCAGCGTCCCGACCCCGGCCGCGGCGAGATATAGGGCGGTCGGCGAGCCGAGTCCGCCCGCGCCGAGCAGCAGGACCTTGGCGTCGAGCAGCTTCTGCTGGCCCTCTGCGCCGATCTCGGGGATGAGCAGGTGGCGCGAGTAGCGCTCGCGCTGCTCCGCGGTGAGCGCACGCGGGATCTCGACCTCGTAGCCGCGGTCCTTCCACAGGGTTATCCCGCCGGTCATCGAGCGCACGCGCTCGTAGCCCAGGTCCTCCTGCAGCGTGCGGGCGGCGTATGCCGAGCGGTTGCCCGAGGCGCAGTAGAGGATCACCTCGGCCGAACGGTCGGGGGCGGCGCTCTCGATGCGAGCCTCCAGGTGACCCCGCGGGACGCTCTTGGCGCCGGGCAGGTGGCCGGTGGCGAACTCTTCGCTCCCGCGCACGTCCACGATGGCGACGCCCTCGCCGATCAGCTCGTTGACCTCGGCGGGATCGACCTCTTGTATCTGACTCTTGACGCGGCGGAGAAGCTCCGCTCCGGAGGGACTCATGTCGAAACTCCTAAATCACGCTCGGGATTCTTGACTTCACAAAGTATAGCGCTGTATGGGCCGGCGGCGGGGCTTGCCGCCCGGCCCGAAAGGCGGGCATCCGTCTCGCGGTGGTGCATCATTTCTGAATCCCGAATCGGCGAATGTAGGCTGTTGGGTCTATGGGAAGGGGCGTAAAGCGGCTTCGCCGTGAGGTTGGGACTCTGCCGAAAGAGACGGTGGTTGCCCTTCTGGTGGCAATCATCGTAGGCATCATTGGACCCCCGATCTTCGCGTTGACGTTGCACGACGACGTGCCGGTCTGGGTGTTGGTCCTAGCCATTGGGCTCGCCGGGGCACTCGGGATAGTACGCGGGGCTTCCGGAGATAGGGCGGGCGACACAGCCGATGAGTTGACCGCCCTTGAAAAGCAAGTAGCAACACTCGGGGCCTACGACACGTATGCAGCCCACGTTGAGGACGCGCTACGCGATCTGCGGCGCGTCCTGGCGGGCGAATTGCCCAGTTTTTCTTTGCGGGACTTCGTCGAGACCGGCATCTTCGAGCCCGCCCACATACTCCTCCAGCGCGACCATGCTGGTGCCCCTCGCGGCGACGTGCGATTCTCGATCCTGCACCCGACCGACGATGAGGAGGAGTTCGTCATGGCAAACGAGCGCGGTCTATTCCCGGCCCACGGCCATCGACCCGAGAGTCGCGAGCACTTCAAACTCCCGGTCAAGGGCTCCTTTGCCGGAGTCGCCTTGCATTCTGGGAGAGTGCAGGCGTCGGGTCATCTCAGTGCCGATGAGCGGTTCGCGCCGCATCCCCAGGCCCAGAAAGGCCGAGAGTACGAGTCGATCATCTCGGTCCCACTCTACTTCTCTGGGACCGTAGATGGCGTTCTGAACGTCATCGCGACCCGTCAAGATGCGTTCTCAAGCGTTGACCGTACCTACATAACGCTCTTGGCGGCAGTGATCGACGTTGCGAGAACACTCGACCGGGGGAAAGATCCGAACGATGCGCAACACTAGAGGGAGCAATGGAATGGAGCCAACGATGAGTACCGCAAAGCCCGATGCTTTTCGGAGTCTGGTAGAGGGCAAGATCACGACTGAGCAATACCTGCGCACGCTCGACGAGCGCGTGGAGGAACTTCGCCAGCCAAAACTCCCGGCGCAGAACGAGGCCCCACAGCCCGCATAGTCCGGCTATCCTTGGGAGTATGCCTGACCTCTCAGGCAGGACGCAAGGCGGCCTGAAGGCGATAAGGCTCGTGCCGCGGGCATGACGGCCGAGGAGCCCAGGGGTCGGTGCGGCGAGCCGCGCAGGCCGTATGGGGCCAGAACCCCTAGATCAGCCGGAGTCGGGGCGGCTCTCCTCGCGGTCGGGCTAGGGCCGCACGGCGGGAGCGGACCCGGGCGCTGAACGGCGCTACAGCCCGCGATTTGCACTACCCACCCATCGTATAGCCATGGTTATACGACGTTTTTTTGAGGAGCAACGCAGCCGGCGCCCCCTCCCAGGCGCCCCCTCCCAGCCGCCCCTCCCAGCGACACCCGGCCGGCGGCCGCTCCCCTACCCTGAGCGGCGATGCGCACCCGCTTCCCCGCGATCGGTCTGGGCCTGCTCGCGACGGCTCTCGCAGCCGGGCTGATCCTTTACGTGACCATCGGGGGGTCATCGGGCCACCCCTCCACATCATCATCCTCATCGACGGCGTCGGGGGGGAAGGCGAGCTCGGCCTTCGACGGCGCGCCGTTCCCCCCAGGCATCTCCGCCCCGGGCTTCACGCTGGGCGACCAGTACGGCCACACCGTCTCCCTGGGCGACTATCGCGGCCGGGTGGTGGTGCTGAGCTTCCTGTACGCGACCTGCGGGGACACGTGCATCGTGATCGCCCAGCAGATCCGCGGCGCGCTGAACGAACTGGAAGACGAACACGCCCACGAGCCGGCCGTCGTGATCGTGAGCGCGGACCCACAGGCCGACACTCCGGCCCGCATCGCCCGCTTCCTCGCGGAGGTGTCGCTCACGGGACGGGTCGAGTACCTGACTGGTCCGCTGCCACGGCTGCGTTCGATCTGGCGGGCGTACGGGGTCAGGCCGGCGAGCGCGGGGGCCGGCGCGTTCGACGAGTACGCCCCGGTGCTCCTGGTCGACCGATCGGGCGAGAAGCGGGTGCTGTTCGAGTCCGAAGAGCTGACCCCGGAAGCCCTGAGCCACGACATCGGCAAGCTGGGGGAAAATCCCACGGGCCCCTGACGGAGATCCCACCGGACCCTCGGAGATCCCACCGGCTCCTGACGGCTATCCCACCGGACCCTCGGGGATCCCAGGGGCCCTGATACCCTAGCTGGGAGGTAGGAAATCTTGAGATGATGTTCTCAACCAAGGCCGAGTACGGCGTACGGGTGATGGTCGAGCTGGCGCGGCGCGCCGGCGGAGAGCCGATACCGCTGGCGGAGATCGCCGCCCACGACGGTCTCCCTCTGGCATATCTCGAGCACCTCGTGGCCCGCCTGCGCAAGGCCGGGCTGGTGGACTCGCGGCGCGGCTCGCGCGGCGGCTACCTGCTGGCGCGCGAGGCGAGCGAGATCACGATGGCCGAGGTGGTGGAGGCCCTGGAGGGCTCGATCGCGCCGATCGAGTGCATCTCCGAAGCGGCGGACGGCTCGATCGTGTGCTCGCGGGAGTCCGGGCGGACCGGCGGGCGGGCGGACGGACGGACGGGCTCCCACTCCCAGGTGTGCCCCACGAAGCTGCTATGGACGCGGGTGCGCTCCTCGATCGTGAGCACCCTGCGGGAGACCACGCTCGCGGACCTCGTCCTGAGCGCCGCCCAACCGACCGCCCGACCGGCGATGCCCGCGGGGGCCATCCTGCCGACCCTTGACCCGACACTCGATCTTGCACCGCAACCCCAACCCCAACCCCTCACGACCGGAGCTTGACCACAGAACATGGCCGACCTAGAGATCAGAGACCTGCACGTCAGCACCGATGACCGGGAGATCCTCAGAGGAGTGAACCTCGAGATCGACCGGGGAGAGATACACGCGATGATGGGCCCCAACGGATCGGGCAAGTCGACGCTGGCGAACACGCTGCTCGGCCACCCCTCGTATGAGATCACGGAGGGGTCGATCAGGTTCAAGGGCGAGGACATCACCGAGGCAGAGCCGCACGAGCGGGCGCAGGCGGGGCTGTTCCTGGCCTTCCAGTACCCGGTGTCGATCCCGGGGGTGTCGGTGGCGAACTTCCTGCGGATGGCGATCAACGCCAAGCGGGACGAGCCGATCCAGGTGAAGGAGTTCCGCACCCAGCTGCAGCACGCGATCGAGCTGTTGGACGTGGACAAAGCGTTCACCTCCCGCCACCTCAACGACGGCTTCTCGGGGGGGGAGAAGAAGCGGGCGGAGATCCTGCAGATGGCGATGCTCCAGCCGGATGTGGCGATCCTCGACGAGACGGACTCGGGCCTGGACATCGACGCGCTGCGGACGGTGGCGGAGGGGGTGCAGCGCCTGCACGACGAGCAGGGCCTGGGGGCGCTGATAATCACCCACTACCAGCGCATCCTGCATTACGTGAAGCCCGAGTTCGTTCACATCCTGATGGACGGGCGGATCGTGCTGGAGGGCGGCGTGGAGCTGGTGGAGCGGCTGGAGCGCGAGGGCTACGACCAGATCCGCCAAGAGTACGGCGCCCGTGTCTGAGGTTCAGGCGAAGCCCGGCCGCCACCGCGAGGCGAGTCTCTATCACGCGCTCGCGGGCGCGGGGGCCGGGGACGGCAGGACGCTCGAGCAGTTGCGCGAGGCGGCGGTGGGCGCGTTCGAGGATCTGGAGCTGCCGGTGTGGCGCAGATCGGGGTTCTGGACGACGAGCGTGCAGAGTCTCCTCGTGCCCCTCAGGGGAGACGCGGACGGGCTAGACGGGCGGGGGCAGGCGACGGGGGTGCCGGAGGTGGTGGGCGAAACGCTCCCCGACCGGCCCCGGGCGGGGAGGCTCGTGCAGAACGCCAACACGGTGGTGCACGTGGAGCTCGACCCGGGTCTGTCCGAGCGCGGGGTGATCCTGTGCTCGCTGGCGGACGCCTTCCGCGACCACGCGGATCTGGCGGGCGAGTGGTACTCCAAGCGGTTGACGATCGACCGTCACAAGCTGGAGGCGGCCAACGCGGCGTTCTGGAGCGGCGGGGCCTTCCTGTACGTCCCGCCGGGGACGGTGGTGGAGGACCCGTTCGAGATCGTGTACGCGATCGAGGACCCGGGGGTGGCGCAGTACGGGCGGACGCTGGTGATCGGCGGCCCGGGGAGCGACTTTCGGCTGCACGAGTACGGTCTGTCCGGGACCTTCGAGGGCCAGTCGCTGCACGCGGGGGCATTCGAGTGCTATCTCCAGGACGGTGCCCGCTGCCGCTTGGCGCAGGTGCAAGATTGGAGCGCCGGTCGGGGAGAGGTGTTCGACGTGTCCACTCGCTTCGTGGGGGTGGGTCGGGACGCGTACTGCCACTGGCTGCCGGCGCTGCTGGGCGGTCACCTGGTGCGCCAGCACCTGGAGCTGGCGGTGTGCGAGCCGGGCGGCGATATGGCCTTCCGAGGTCTGTTCTTCACCGAGGAGGACGAGCACCTGGACGCATTCGCGGTCGACCTGCACGAGACGGGCCCGTCGGGCGGGGACGTCCACTGGCGCGGGGCGGCCGCGGGTGAGAGCCGGGCGAGCTTCGAGGGGCTGATCCAGATCGACCCGGGCGCCCAGCAGACCCACACCTACCTGCAGATCCACTCGATGATGCTCTCCCCGAAGGCCCGCCTGGACGCGATCCCGTCGGTGCTGGTGTCCTCGGACGACGTGTCGGCGTCGCACGGCGGCACGGTGGGCGAGCTGGACGAGGCGGCGATCTTCTACATGCAGACCCGCGGACTGGACCGCCCGGCGGCCGTCCGGGTGATCGTGGAGGGCTTCTTCGAGCCGGTGATCGGGGAGCTGGCAGACGAGCCGCTCGAACAGCTCGTACGCGGAAAGATCGCGGGCAAGCTGGCGGCGGCCCGCGAGGACATCGAGGCGTATGCCACCAGTCGCTGAGGAGAATGATTTTTTGATGAAGACCCCCTCCGGGGGTCCGGCGGGCGTGCGGGGTGACTTCCCGATCTTCTCCCGGAGATCGAGCTCCCACCCGTCCCGTCCGCTCATCTACCTGGACTCGGGGGCGACCTCGCAGAAGCCCCAGGTGGTGATCGACGCGGTGGCCGATCACCTGGCCAACCACAACGCGAACGTCCACCGCGGCGTGTACGCGCTGGCCCAGGAGGCGGACGCGGCGTACGACGGGGCGAGACGGCGGGTGGCGGCGTTCGTGGGCGCCCAGCCGCAGACGACGATCTTCACCAAGAACGTGACCGAGGCGATCAACCTGGTGGCGTACGCGTGGGGCCGTGGAGCGAACGGGGAGGGCCGTGCGAACGTGGGGGCGGGCGAGACGGTGCTGATCACGCAGATGGAGCACCACGCGAACATCGTCCCCTGGCAGGTGCTCTGCCGCGAGCGGGGAGCGAACCTGCGCTATCTCGAGGTGGACGAGCGCGGCGAGCTGTCGCTGGATGCGCTCGACACAGAGCTGGCACGCGGGAACGTGCGGATGGTGGCGTTCACGCACGTGTCGAACGTGCTCGGCACGATCAACCCCGTGGCGGAGATGGCCGCGCGGGTGCGGGCGGCGGGGGCGGTGTCGCTCATCGACGGCGCCCAGGCGGTGCCGCACATGCCGGTGGACGTGGAGGCGATCGGGGCGGACTTCTACGCGTGGACGGGCCACAAGGCGCTGGGACCGACGGGGATCGGCGTGCTGCACGGCCGGCGGGAGATCCTCGAGGAGATGCAGCCGTTCCTGACGGGCGGCGACATGATCTCCTCGGTGGACTTCCAGTCGGCGAGCTGGAACGAGCTGCCGTACAAGTTCGAGGCGGGAACCCCGCCGATCGCCGAGGCGGTCGGCCTGGGGGCAGCCGTCGATTACCTGTCGAAGCTCGGCATGGACCGCGTGCGCGGGCACGAGCGGGCGCTGACCGCGTACATGCTCGACCGTCTGACAGAGGTGGGAGGGCTGCGCGTGGTCGGCCCGCCGGAGGCCGACCGCCGCGGCGGTCTGACCTCGTTCACCCTCGCGGGCATCCACCCCCACGACGTGGCCGAGCTGGCGGACCGCGGCGGGGTGTGCATCCGCGCGGGCCACCACTGCGCGCAGCCGTTGATGCGGTGCCTGGGCGTGGGGGCGACGGCGAGGGCGAGCGTGGGGGTGTACAACGAGCCTTCGGACATCGACGCGCTCGTGGACGCGCTGGTGGCCGGGCGCGAGGTGTTCGGCCTCTGATGAGAGGCGTGTCGAAGCGGTCGAAGAGACGTGTGAGAGCGGTTTGTCGGAGAGACGTCTGGGAGCGGCGTGTCGTCTTGTTCTCGAAAAAATTGTGTATAACCATGGTTATACACCGGCCGCAAAGTAGCTAGGCACATGGACGACCTCTACCGCGACTACATCCTCGACCACTACAAGCGCCCACGCAACTTCGGCGAGCTGGAGCCCCACGACCTGGAGGCGCTCGAGCACAACCCCCTGTGCGGCGATGAGCTGGGCGTGCACATCAGCGTCAAGGACGGCCACATCGAGGACCTGCGCTTCCATGGCCACGGCTGCGCCATCTCCCAAGCATCCGCGTCGATCGCCTCGGAGGAGCTCAAGGGCATGCCTCTGGAGGAGGTGGGCAAGCTGAACGCGGATTGGATGATCGACCTGCTCGGCATCCCCGTGTCAGCCACCCGGCGCAAGTGCGCGCTGCTGAACCTGAAGGTGGTCCGCGGCGCGGTCACGGGCGATAACGCCTGGCCGGAGTGAGCAGCACCCACGGGCCACCGACACACTCGCTCGGCGCGACCCCGATCACGCGCAACCGGGCGATCCGAGCCTTCGATCCGGCGTCGATGTCGCGGTGGGCGCAGGCCGAGGTCAGACGAGGTGCAGGCGCACCGACCCGCCGATTGCGGCGGCGATCTGTGGCAGGTCGTGCGGATCGCCCGTGACGATCAGATCAGCTTTCATTAGAGCGACGATCACGACGACGGCGTCGACCAGGTCGTCTGTGTGGCTGCGCGCGAGAGCCGCCCCCGCCGCACGCGCCTGTCTCTCGTCGAGGGGCACGACCAGGCAGCCGCGCAGAAACCGTGACAGCCGCGCCTGTGGTCCTCCTCGCCACACCTGGCCGAGCACGGCCGTGGGGAGCCTGGGGCGCACCCCGTTGTCGAGCAGGCGCCTGTGAAGGCTCCACATCTCTTCTGAGTCCCGCTCGGCCGCGATCAGCGCGCCGGCGTCGTATGTGACGCCGGTCATCGGCGCGGGATGATCCCAGCGTCCGCGAGTGCTGCGTCGGCAGCGGCGAGCGCCTCCGCGGAGATCGGCCCGTTTTCAGCTTCGTGCTCTGCCACTGCCGCGAGCCCGTCCTCGATCGCGAGAGCCTCGCGCGCGGCCGCGTTCACCCAGGCGGACAGGCTGAGTCCCCCGCGCTCGGCGGCCTCCCTCGCCGCTCGCGCCACGTCCTCCTCGAGCGCGATCGAGAGCTTCTGCACAGTCATGACGGCCATCTTACTACCTCCTTCCTACCACGGGTGGCGGTTCTCCATTCGTATTCCGACCCGAAGCGACGGGCGGGACATCGCCTGAGCCGCTCGGGGCATGCCTGCGCCTCTCGATACAATTCCTAGCGCACAGCACAGGATTGTCCGGCGAACCGCCAGCGAGGAGCCTCATGGCCACGATTGACCGCACGAAGATCGACAAGCCCAGCCCGATCGTCGAGGACGACCAGGGTCAGCTGCGCGCCCGCCAGGGCATCTCGCGAGAGGTGGTCAGCGAGCTCTCGAAGATCAAGGACGAGCCCGACTGGATGGCCGAGAAACGCCTGAAGTCGCTCGAGATCTTCGAACGCAAGCCGATCCCGACATGGGGCCCTGACCTGAGCGGCCTGAACCTCGACGACCTCGTCCTGTACTCCCCTCCGACGGCCGGGCGGTTCAACAGCTGGGACGACGTGCCGGCGGACATGAAGCAGACCTACGAGGACCTGGGCATCCCCCAGGCCGAGCGCGAGCATCTGGCCGGCGTGGTGGGCGTGTGGCGCCAGGAGCCGGTGTACGAGGGGCTAAAGGAGGAGTACTCCAAGCAGGGCATCCTGTTCTGCTCGATGGACACGGCGATCACCGAGTACCCGGAGCTCGTCCAGAAATATTTCATGACCAAGTGCGTGCCTGCGCAGGACAACAAGTTCTCGGCGCTCCACGGGGCGGTGTGGTCGGGCGGAGCGTTCTGCTACATCCCGAAGGGCGTCAAGTGCGACCTGCCGCTGCAGTCGTACTTCCGCATGGAGGGCGCCGGCGAGGGCACCTTCGAGCACACGCTGATCGTCGCCGACGAGGGCTCTGAGGTGAACTACATCGAGGGCTGCACCGCGCAGACCTACAGCGTCAACTCGATGCACTCGGCGGTCGTTGAGATCTTCGTACACGAGGGCGCCAAGGCGCGCTACACCACCGTCCAGAACTGGTCGAAGGACGTGTACAACCTGAACACCAAGCGCGCGATCGTGGACGCGAACGGAACGGTCGAGTGGGTGGGCGGCTCGATGGGGGCGAAGTACGTGATGCTCTACCCGGGCTCGTTCCTGATGGGCGAGGGCGCCCGCGCGGACCACCTGAACGTGGGCGTGGCGGGCAAGGGCGTCCACAAGGACACGGGCGCGAAGGTGGTGCATCTGGCGCCGAACACGACCTCGAACATCCTCGCCAAGTCGATCTCCAAGGACGGCGGGATCATGGGCTACCGCGGCCTGGTCAAGATGGGCCACAACTCGGCGGGCTCCAAGGCCCGGGTGCAGTGCGACGGGCTGATGATGGACGGCGAATCGCGCTCTGACACCTGGCCGGACATTCAGATCCAAAACCCCCACGTGACGGTCGCACACGAGGCGACCGTGGGGCGGATCTCCGACGACCAGCTGTTCTACATGGGCTCGCGCGGGTTCACCGAGGACGAGGCGGCGGCGATGATCGTCAACGGGTTCATCGAGCCGGTGACCAAGGAGCTGCCGATGGAGTACGCGGTCGAGCTCAACAGGCTGATACAGCTGGAGATGGTCGGCTCAATAGGCTGAGAGGCGCGATTCGCTGCGCCTGCCGGCGTCCTCGATCTGGCTCGCCTGTGCCCCGAAGGGGTATGTGCAGAGCACACTTCGCTCACTGCGTCCTTGGCAGACTTGCGACTCCCACCTCTCAGGGGCGCGGTGACCCGTATTGCGCGCACCTGTTGACACGATCGTCGCGCCGCTGTTCCCCACCCGGCTGCCGTGGGTGAACGCGAATGGGCCGCAGTCGATCATCCAGCAGGGGCGGCCGATGCTGGTGGAGTTCTGGGACTTCTGCCGGCCTAGCTCGCTGCGCACACTGCCCTACATTCAGGCGTGGCACGAGCGCTACGGCCCTTCGGGCCTGCGTGTGATCGGCGTGCACTGCCCCGGCTTCGCAGCTTCGCGTGACGAGCGGGCGGTAAGGGAGGCGGTCGCGCGCCTGGGCATCGCCTACCCGGTCCTGATCGACAGCGAGCTCGAGGTGTGGCAGGACTACGAGAACGTGGGCTGGCCCGCGCGTTACCTGTTCGACGGCCATGCGCGCCTGTTCGAGTACCACTTCGGTGAGGGCGCCTACGCCGAAACCGAGCTCGCGATTCAAGCGCTGTTGGGCGTGGAGCGCGAGCCGCTCGCGCCACTGCGCCCCGAGGATGCCCCTGAGGCGGCGCTCGCGCCACAGACCCAGGACCAGGAGGGTGCGTACTGCGGACCCTACGAGGCGGGCGGCGTTTGGGCGGTGCTCGACGGAGCGGGCACCATCACGGTGAACGGCGGCGAGGCGGCCGGCGGGCGTGAGCTTACGATCGCGCACCCGGGGACGTATCCGCTGCTGGAGCACCACCGTCACACGCTGGGCGTGCTCGACCTCGAGGTCGGACCCGGCGTGAGATGCCTGGCGACCTGCTTCACGCCGGGCGTCGCCTGACCGCCCCGCCTGACGGCCCGACCGCCCCGCCTGACGGCCTGACCGCCCCGCCTGACGGCCCGACCGCCCCGCCTCGCGGCCTGACCCCCCGCGGTCTGACCGCCCCGCCTGGCGGCCCGGGCGAGCTACGGCCGTTTGGCCTTGCTGGCCGAGAGCTGGGGTTCGCGCATGAGGTGGACGACTTCGGTCAGCGCCTGGGACGGCCCCGGGAGTACCTTGAGGACGGTGAGGCTCGCGTTGATATGCCCGTGGCTTGCGCGCACGAGCGCCTGGCCGGCCGCGGTGAGCTTCAGCTTGACGCTCCTGATCCTGTCCGGCGGCAGCGAGAAGATGCCGGTCGCGATCACCGTGGGCTTGCCTCGCCTGCCCGCGCCTCTCAACTTGACCGTCAGCTTCCCGCTGCAGCTTTCAGCGCCCGCGCCGGTCCAGCTCAGCTTGATCGCCACCGCGCCCTGACTCTGCTCGAGGGCGTCTGGGCTCGCCAGCGACACCTTGCAGGTCGGCGGCGGGTCTGCACCTGCCGGCGGCGGCGCGATACCCGCTGCGAGCACACCGGTGGTGGGCGCTGCCGTCGAACCGCCCGGGGAGCCGGGGTCGCTGGGTGGGTTCGCCGGGGTGGTGAACTCGGCGTCGGGGCCCTTACCCGCCCCGCCCCCATTGGTCGCGGCGATCCGGAAGTGGTAGGTCGTGTCTGGGCTCAGGCCTTTCACCGATGCGGACACCGCCACCGGTTCCTCGCCGGCTCCCGGGGGCGCCGTGCACGGGACACTGATCCCGTAGGCGGTCGAGCTGCCGTATTCGAAGTGGCAGTCGCTGACCACGCTTTCGTTGGGGTTGACCGTCGCGTTCAGCGTGGCCGTGGTCTGCGTGGACGACGACGCGCCGGTGAGGACCGTCGGGGCGTTTGGCAGCGTCTTGAACGTCTGGTCATCGCCGCGGCCGGTGCCACCTGCGTTCGTCGCGGCGATCCGGAAGTGGTAGGTGGTGTTCGCCCTCAGGGCCTCCGGTGCCCCGGACACCTGCACCGCGCTGCTGCCGGACCCGGGCAAGGTCAGGCATGACGCGCTGGATCCATAGGCCGTCGAGGTCCCGTATTCGAAGCGACAATCGTTCACCGTCCCCCCGTTGGAGTTCACCGTGCCGGTCACCGTCGCGGCGCTCTGCGTGGGCGACATCGCCGTGCCCGTGGCCACGGTCGGAGGGTTCGGCAGCGTCGTGAACGTCTGTCCGCGGGTGTCCTTGCTCGTACCGCCCGGGTTGGTCGCGACGATGCGGAAGAAGTACTTGGTGTTCGTACTCAGGCCTTGCAGCTTGGCGGACACCGCCACCTCTCCTTTGCCCGCTCCCGGCAGCGCTTCGCAGGGAACGGGCTTCGACCCATACGCTTCCGACGGGCCGTATTCGAACTCGCAGCTGCTCACTTCCCCGCCGTTGGGGTTCACGGTCGCGTTGAGCGTGGCGGTGGCCTGGGTGACCTGCGACGCCGCCCCCGTGATGACTTCCGGACCCGGCAGCGTTTCAAACGGCGCGCTTCCTTGGGCGAATTCGGTTTCGGCAAAGGAGTTGATGACTTCGAGGGAAAAGCGATAGCGGGTCTGGGCCTTGAGACCTTCGGCCAATGCCGAGACCTTCACCAGGCTCTTGCCGGATACCGGCAACCCGACGCACGGCGTGATGATCACTTCCGAGGTCGTCACATCTTCGAAGTGGAAGTAGCACTGGTTCACCGTTCCGCCGTTCGGGTTGATTTCGGCGTTCAACAGCGCCGAGGTCTGCCCGATGGAGGATGGTTCCCCGGCGATGACCGTCGGCGGGCCGGGTGCCGTTTCGAACGTCTCATCCGCGCCGGTGCTCGTCCCGCCTGCGTTGGTGGCCACTATCCTGAAGTGGTAGGCCGTGCTTTTGACCAGACCGTTTGCCGACCCGGAAACGGGAACCGGGCTGGCGCCCGCTCCCGGTGAAGGCGAGCAGGTCGTCTTTGACCCGTACGCTTCGGTCGGCCCGTATTCGAGCTCGCAGCCGCTCACTTCCCCGCCGTTGGGGTTGACGGTCGCGTTCAACGTGGCGGTCGTCTGCGTAATCGACGAAGCCGACACGGTCGCGACCGTCGGCGGGTCGGGCAGGGTTTTGAACGTCGCATCGTTGCCTACTCCGGTGCCACCGACGTTCGTGGCAACCACCCGGAAGTGGTAGGTGGTGTTCGCGCTGAGGCCCGCGATGGCGCCCGCGACAGGGACGGGGCTGCTCCCGGAGCCGGGAGCGGGCGAGCAGGTCGTCTTTGACCCGTACGCTTCGGTCGGCCCGTATTCGAGCTCGCAGCTGCTCACTTCTCCGCCGTTGGGGTTGACGCTCGCGTTCAGCGTGGCGGTGGTCTTCGTGATCGATGACGCCGCCTTGGTGAGCGCGGTCGGCGGGTTGGGCAGGGTTTTGAATGTCACGTCGCTGCCGGTGCTCGTGCCGCCGGCGTTCGTGGCCACCACCCGGAAGTGATAAGTGGTGTTCGCGCTCAGCCCTGTCACCTGGGCGGAAACCGCCACGGGGCTTTCGCCAGCCCCCAGCGAGGGCGTGCAGGAGACGCTGGACCCGTAGGACGCCGTGGTGCCGTATTCGAGCCTGCAGCCGCTGACCGACCCGCCGTTGGGGTTCACCGTCGCGTTCAACGTGGCCGCTGTCTGCGTGATCGACGATGCGGCTTCGGTGAGGACCGCCGGGGCGTCGGGCAGGGTCTTGAACGTCTGGTCAGCGCCTTCGGCGGTGCCACCGGCGTTCGTGGCGAGGATCCGGAAGTGATAGGTGGTGTTCGCGCTCAGGCCTTTCAGCGACGCCGAGACCGCCACCGGACTGCCGCCGGACCCCGGGAGCGAGGAGCATGGAGCGCTTTTTCCATACGCTTCCGTGGTGCCGTATTCGAAGCTGCAGCTCGTGACTTCGCCCCCGTTGGGATTCACCGTCGCGTTCACGGTCGTTGTGGTCTGGGCGATGGCGGACGCCGCTTTGGTGACCGCCGTGGGCGCCGGGACATAGCTGAACCGGTCGGCCGGGCTGGTGGCGCTCGTTCCCCCCACGGTGCTCACCCTCACGTCCACGGTCCCCGACCCTGCGGGAGACACGGCCGTTATGGACGTAGGTGAGTTGACTTTCACCCCGGTCGCTGCCGTCGTGCCGAACTTGACCGCCGTGGCTTTGCCCAAGCTCGTCCCGGTGATCGTCACGGTGCTCCCGCCGGCGGTGGGGCCCGCGTTTGGGCTCACGCCGGTCACGGTCGGAGGCGGCACATACCGGAATTCATCGGCTCCGCTCGTCGCACTCGTGCCCCCCGGCGTGCTCACGGTCACGTGCACCGTCCCCGATCCGGCCGGGGCGAGGGCGGTGATCGTCGTTTCCGAGGTCACCTCCACGCCCGTGGCATCCGCCGAGCCGAACTTGACGACCGTCGCCCCGCTCAGGTCGGTCCCCGTGATCGTAACGGCGGTTCCACCGCCTTCGGGGCCTTCGCCGGGAGACACGTTCGTGACCGCCGGCGGCGGGACATAGCTGAATTCGTCCGCTGCGCTGTGCGCACTGGTCCCCCCCGGCGTGCTCACGGTCACATGCACGGTCCCTGTGCCCGCCGGGGAGACGGCGCTGATGGACGTCGCCGAGTTGACTTTGAAGCTCGTGGCGCTGCTCGAGCCGAACTTGACGGCGGTGGCTCCGCTGAAGTTGGTCCCCGTGATGGTCACCGCGGTCCCGCCGCCTTCCGGGCCTTCGCCCGGGTTGACGTTGCCGACGGTAGGGGGGTTAGGCAACGTTTTGAACGTGCGGTCGGCTCCTTTGCCCGTGCCGCCGGGGTTCGTCGCGACGATCCGGAAATGGTAGGTCGTGTCCGCGGTCAGGCCTTTCAGCGTCGCTGACACGGCCGCTAGTTCGGTTTCCGAGCTCGGCAACGAGGAGCAGGGCACGCTTTTCCCATATTCGTCCGAGGTGCCGTAGTCGAATTCACAGCTCGTGACTTCGCCCCCGTTGGGGTTCACCGTCGCGTTCACGGTCGTCGTGGTCTGGGCGATCGAGGAGGCTTCTTCGGTCACCACGGTCGGCGCGTTCGGGAGCGTCTTGAACGTCTTGGCCTCGAGGATGTCCGTGCTCGTGCCGCCGATGTTGGTGGCGACGATTCGGAAGTGGTATGTCGTGTTCGGGCTCAGGCCTTTCAGCGATGCCGAGACCCCCACAGGTGCGCCGCCGGATCCCGGCAGCGACGAACACGGCACGCTGGATTCATAGGGTTCCGTCGCCGGCCCGTATTCAAAGGCGCAACCGGTCACTTCGCCGCCGTTGGGGTTCACGGTCGCGTTCAACGTGGCCGTGGTCTGGGTGATCGCCGAGGCCGCTTCGGTGAGGACGGCAGGCGGTGGCACATAGCTGAACTTGTCGGTCGAATCGGCCGCGCTGGTGCCCCCGGAGGTCGTGACGCTCACATCGACCATGCCCGCCCCCGCCCCCGCCGGCGCCACCGCGGTGATCGTGCTCGCCGAGACCACTTTGAAGCTCGTCGCGCTGCTCGAGCCGAACTGAACGGCCGTGGCGCCGTTGAGGTTGGTTCCGGTGATGGTCACCGCGGTCCCGCCGCCTTCCGGGCCCTTGTCGGGGTTCACGTTGGTGACGGTTGGAGGGTTCACGAACCCCCACACGGCCCCGGCGCCGCTGCTGTCGGCGGGCCCGCCGACGAGCTCGGTGTTGCCGTCGAAAGACAGCGCCACGCTGGAGCCGAATGCGCCCTTTCCGCTCTCTTCTTCGGCGTCCGCGGTGAGCTTTTTTCCCTGCTGGGCCCAGACCCCTTCCGAGGAGCGCGTGAGCATCCAGGCGGCGCCGATGGCTTCTTCATCGCCAGGGCCTCCGACCAGCGCGGTGTTGCCTTCGGCGGAGAGCGCCACGCTCGCGCCGAAGGCGCCTTTTTTGCTCTCTTCGCCCGATTTCGCGGTGAGCTTTGCGCTCTGGGAGCTCCACGATCCTTCAGAGAGCGCGAACACCCAGGCCGCCCCGGCGCCTTCGCTGTCGCCGGGACCGCCGATCAGCGCGGTGTTCCCTTCCGAGGACAGCCCGACGCTGAAGCCGAACTGGCCTTCGCCTGACTCTTCGCCGCCCGCGAGCTTCTTCTGCTGGCCCCAGGTTTCGCCCGAGCGCGCGAACACCCACGCCGCCCCAGTCTTGCTGCTGTCGCCGGGACCGCCGATCAGGGCGGTGTTGCCTTCCGAGGACAACCCGACGCTGAAGCCGAACTGGCCTTCCCCCGCCTCTTCACCACCGGCCAGCTTGCCGCCCTGCTGAGCCCACGCACCTTCCGAGCGGGTGAACACCCACGCCGCACCGGCCTTCGTGCTGTCGTCGGGACCGCCGATCAGGGCGGTGTTCCCTTTCGAGGACAGCCCGACGCTGAAGCCGAACTGGCCTTCGCCTGCCTCTTCACCTCCGGTCAGCTTTCCGCCCTGCTGAGTCCACGGTCCGGTTTCCGAGCGCGTGAACACCCACGCCGCACCGGCCTTAGTGCTGTCGCCGGGAGCACCCACGAGGGCGGTGTTGCCGTCGGAGGACAGCGCGACGCTGGAGCCGAACCCGCCATCGCCGCTCACTTCGCTGCTTTTCGGCGTGAGCACTTCCTGCTCGGCCCAGGTCGAGCCGGTCCGCGTGAACACCCACACCGCCCCGACTTCCCCGCTGCCCGTGGGAGCACCGACCAGCGCGGTGTTCCCGTCGGCCGACAGCGAGACGCTCTGACCGAAGTGGCCTTCGCCGCTTTCGCCGGCGACGAGCTTTTTGCCCTGCTGGAGCAGCGGGTCGATCCGCAGCGGAAAGCTCGCGCCGCGCGTGTCGAGGTCGATCAGGATACGCCCCGAGCGGAGCTCCAGCCAGCTGCGCACGGTGCGCCCGCGCGCGTCGGTCGCGCTCAGGTCGCCGTAGCTGAGCGTCGGGGCGCCCGGGTGGCTGAGGCTGATGCTCTGTCCGTCCTGGGCCAGCGTGGCGCGCGCGTTGCCGGTGAGCGCCAGCGAGAGGGTCAACGGCCCGGCCGGAGCCCCGGCCGGCGCCCGCTCGAGCGTGAAGCACTGCTCGACGCCCAGCGGCCCGTTCGCATACCACTCGCTCAGCCCCGCGTGCTGATACAGGACACGATTGGCGCTCACGCGGGGGTTGACGGAGTCGACCGCTTCAGATGCGGACCCGTACCCGACGGCGCGCAAACCCACCGTGAGCTGGACGGGGCCCGAGCTGAGATGCACCCCGGCGCGCCCGAAGCGCTCGCTCAGACGCTGCGCCGAGCTCGCGGCCGAGAACCCGCCACCCCGGGCGGAGACCAGATAAGCGGGATCATCCGCTCCCAGCGCCGCCGAAACGGGCCCCTGGGCAGGCGATGGCAGGCTGGTGAGCACCTTGTGCGAGGAGACGCCGGAGCTGGCAGCGCCCGGCAGCGAGGCCCGCTCATCGGCGAGGCCCCCCGAGAGCGCGACGCCGAGCAGCACCGACAGCAGCGCGACCACGACGACAGAGCGCCAGGGGACCACGGCTCCGGTCAAGGACGCCATCCGATCACTCACCGGGCGACCCATCGCAAGTCTTTTGAACTGGCCGGTCCCACCATGCCTACCTTCCTTAGCCATCCATGTCTCGGCTCCGCCTGCAACGACAGCCGAGCCGAGCTGGCACGCCCGCCGTACAAGCACTGAGGGCCCGCGCTAAAGGCGGGCCCTCAGTTCTACTCCACTTCTACGTGACCTCTACTTCTTGTGTTTCTTGTTCTTCGCTGCGTGGGCCTTCCTGGCCTGTGCTTCGCACGCGGCGCGCTTGTTCTTCGGCAGCTTCTTGCATGCCTTGAGCGCTTTCGCGAGCTTCTGTGCTTCCGTCAGCGGCTTGACGCCGCTTACCGTCACCAGCGCGGGGGCCGGAGCCGGGGCGACCAGCGGCGCGGGAGCGCTGCTCGTCGTGGTGCTTGTGCTCGTCGTGCTTGACGTGGCAGCCAACTTCACAGCGTTCAATACTTCTTTTTCACGCTGTTCTTCGGCGGCTTTTTCCTGTGCTGCGATTCTTTCTTTTTCTTCGGCTGCCTCTGCGGCGGCCTTTTCTTCTGTGATCTTCGCTTCAGCGACTTCTTTTGCACGCCGTTCTTCGGCTGCTTTTTCTTTCGCTTCGTTCTTCGCCTTTTCAGCGGCCTTTTCTTCTGCGGCCGCTTTTTCTGCTGCTTCCTTCTTTGCTCTTTCTGCTGCTTCTCTTTCTACTTTTTCTTCCGCGGGGGTCACGAACTTGACCGTGTGGTCGCGGAGGATGTTCTCTTCGACGTATTCGACGTTCAGGTCGACTTCTTTGAGCTCGCTGTTCGTGACCTCAATGGCGGCCAGCCCTTTCGAGTTTGTCGTCTCGCAGAGCTTGCCTTCCTTGCCGGCGGGGTGCACGATCGTGGACGGGCCGACTTCTACATTGCCCGCACCGAACCCGAGCTGGTTGCCGATGTCGTCAACCGTGTTGCCAGGGAAGTGAGACACGGTCCCACCATTCGGGGTGACGAAGCACACTGCCTCGCCCACGAACGGCTCGCCGCTGATGTCCTGTGCCTTGGCGACGATGATCTTGACTGTGTCTTCGTTGCTGCCCGGGCCCTTGGAGAACTGGAACCATTCCTTTTCCCAGTCGGAGGTGACCGTCTTGGTCAACGGTTCTTCCGAGGTCTGGGCCGGGTAGTCAACCGGCTCATACGGATACACGGCCCTTGCCGAGATTTCCGATTCGCCGATGACAGTGCCCTTCAGGAGCTTCAGGTCGCAGCCGCCATCACCGTTCTTGATGATCTTGCCCGGGGTTTCTTCTTCGCCTTCCTGCAACTCAGGCAGGTTTTCGAGGTAGAACCCGTCGCCCGGCGTGTACGTGACATACAGCTCGCCACGCTCGTCCGTGTAGAACGTCTCGTTCAACGGACCGCTTGGGGTCTGGTATTCGCTCGGCTGCGCATCTTCCCGCCGCAGGCACCCTGTCGAGTGCGAGTAGCGTTCGTCGGCGGTCAGAACCGAGGTCCAGAACGTGTACGGGTCTGGGTGGCTGTTCAGGAACCCGGGGAAGTCTCCCCCGGGGCTCGGTCCGGTCACGCCCGAGGACTCAGGCAGGCCACGGTCTGTGGCCGGAATGTACGCACCGTAGTAGGGGGCGTACAGGTTGCCTTCCGCTCCGGGGTTGCCGGTGAAGTCGTGGCTGTAGATCTGGGCCTTGCTGGCACCCGAGATCTGGCCCACGCCACCGATACCGCCCGCTGTGTTCCCCTTGATCGACACGTCGATGCGCATCGCTGGCATCGGGGCGTCGTCGGGGTTGAGCCTGCCATCGCTGAGCAGGGTCTCGTTCGCCGACTGCGGATCGTACGGTCCAACGGTCGCCGTTGTACCGAAGGTGTAGTCACCGAACGCTCCGCGATAGAATTCATCGAATAGCGCGGACGTCGAGCTGATGTTCGACGATGTTCCTTCGCTCGGGGTGTCGTGGATGTCCCACAGTCCCGGGTTGGTGCCGGGCGGTTCCGTTTCTTCGGAGCTGCTCGACAGGGTTTCGGCGAGCGTCGCCCAATCTGCGGGCAGCGTGTAGCTCGGCTTGGGCAGGATGTTGGACAGCGGAGCTTCTTTTACGACCGGGAAGTTGCCCGTGACCCTGATCTGCACCAGGCCTTTGTCTGTTTCTTCCCCTGAGAACGGCGAGGGGATGAATTTGCCGTCGCCCGTCGGGTCGCCGATGAAGCGCGACAGGTTGCCCGGCCCACTGCCGAACAGCTGGTTCTGGAACACTTCGGTGCCCGAAGCGCTCGTACCGGCCTCGTGCAGCACCGGCTTGTTGGCCGTCAGCCAGATCACGAGGAACTGGTGCGAGAAGACCACTTCGCCAGTGGAGTCGCTCTTCACGACGGCGCGGATGCGCGTGAGGCCCGGGTTGAGCGACTTGTAGTCGGTCCCGATGCACACTTTGCCTTCCGAGGAAAAGAAGAAGGCGGCCGGACCTGGATCGAAGTACTGACCGATCTGGCTGGCGGCATCGCCATCTGCGGACGGTGGCTGGAACTGATAGCCCGACCAATCCTCGACCGCGAAGTTCGCGTTGAAGAATTCGTCGTCGCTGATGATGGACTGCGTGGTCGTGTTGTGCTTGGCTGCGAGCGACTCCACCTCTGCAGTGAAGCTGCCTTCGCACGCCACCAGGCGTACATGCTCGCCGACCCAGGCGACGTAGGGGACGTTCGTGCCCTGTGCGCCGTAGGTGCCGTTGGGGTTCGGAGCGGCGATGGCGCCTGCCGTGAGCGAGCCCAGGGCCAGCACCGCCGCTCCTGCCGCGGAAGCGAGTCCCGCGACGAGTTTCCTTTTATTTATTGGTCGCATTTTATGTGCGGCCTCCTCCTTGATGAGTGGACTTATGTGCCTTTCATGACACGACAGACGTTTCGACCAGCCCAATAGCGGGTAGATCAACGGGAAACCCTACGGGTGCCTGCGGGCCGCCACAATAATCAGGAGGGGTAGTCTTGACCCCCGTTAAACGGGTAGGTCAATCCTCGCGCAAACGGGTAGGATGACACCCGTTCACACGGTGGACCATAATCCACAACCCTAGAAGCGAGGGCCGGGGACGCGCTCGACCCCGGGTTGAGGGTCATTCGGGGTTACTGGCCCGGGAACGGTGCGACCGGTCTTCGTTCGCGCTCGGGTGCGCTGGTCCTGCGTCGCCGTTGACGGCCTGGCTGGCCTGCACGCGATTGTGCACGCCCAGGCTCGAGTAGATCCCGCGGAGGTGGAACTTGACGGTGTTGGCCGAGATCACGAGTCGCTGGGCGATCTCCTTGTTGCTCAGTCCAGCGGCGGCGAGGTCGAGCACCTGCTGCTCGCGAGCGCTGAGGATGCGATGGGTAGTCTCAGGCTCAAGCGAAGCGTTATGCCACCCGGCCGGCATGACCGCGCGTCCCTCCAGAACATGCCGCAGCCCGAGAATCATGTCCTCTGCCGCGTCGGACTTGAGAACCACGCCCTCGACGTGCTGGGCGATCGAACAGTTGACGACGGTCGGACTGACGCTCTCGCAGAGCAGCAGGATCTTCAGATCGGGGTAGGAGCGCCGCAGCTCGCCCACCGCGGTCGGCCCGGCCGCCGGGTCCTCGGCGTCGACCACCACGACCTCCGGCCTCTGCTCGCCGCGCAGCAGGGCAGCCTCGAGGGCGCGAAAGTCCGGGTAGGCGCCGAGCACCCGGCTTCCGCTCTCGGTGAGCATCCAGGTGAGCGCCTCGGTGACGAGCGCCCCAGCTCCCCCGACGATGGCGATGCTCGGCTCAGGCGCCGCCACGGGTCATCTGCACATGGCGGTTGGCCGCCTCGACCCGGTTTCGCACTCCCAGACGGGAGTAGAGCACACGGATATGGAACTTGACCGTGTTGGGGCTCAACTGGAGCTCGCCGGCAATCTCTTCGTTGCCGTGGCCTTGTGCGATCAGGGCGAGGATCTGACGGTGGCGAGGGCTCAGCCCGAGGGGCTTCGCCGCGGGACGGGCAAACGCTCGCTGCCAGCCGGCGGGCATGATCGTGCGTCCGGTCGCGATGTAGACGAGAGCCTCTCGTATCTCCTGGGTCGAGTAGCTCTTGAGGATGACGCCGCTCACTCGCTGCTCGATCGCGCAGCGGATGACCTCCTCGTTGACCTCCCCGCAGAGCATCGCGATCCTGCACTCGTGATAGCTCGAGGAGCCCAGCATCCCGATCGCGCGTCGCCAGCACGCCGGAGCGGCCTCATCGCAGTCGAGCAGCAGCAGGTCGGGCTGGCACCACATCTCGGCCTCGAGCAGCAGATCGACGCTCTCGAACGTGCCGAGCACCGTCAAGTCGTCCTCGCTGGCGAGAAGGCTCGCCGTGGCGTCTCGCAGCAGCCGCTGGCCGCCCACCAGCGCGAGCGTGACCTCGCCCGGGGGAGCGAACGGGTCGGGGAGGAAGCCGGCCACGCCGGTGGCCTGCCTGCCGGTGTGCTCGGGGACCGCATCCGACCGGTCGCGAACACGGCGAACAACGGCTGGCATGCCGTTGCCTGGTTGCAGCTCCTTTGCCCCCCCGACTGTGGTCATAGCGGCCCTCTGTGCGTTGCGGCTTTCCGTGCGCATTGCTGTCTTACGGCTGGAATCCACCGGGACTGACCTGCACCCAGCCCAGCGCAAGATCGCGAATGGTAGACGGCTTTAGCGCACAAAGCAAGCCTGGCCGTTTGTTTGAGTCGCCGCACGGAGCAGCACGGTCTGCGCCGCCCGACCGGCGGCCGGGCTCAAACGCGGATCGGCCGGGCTCAAACGCGGATCGGCCTGACGGCAGACGCCGGAGCCGGCCTGATCTCGGCCCGCGTGCGATCGCGCAGGAGGGGCCTGAGGTGGGGTGGGCCGGACTCTTCGACCAGAACGCCGACTCCCGGCCAGTAGGGGCTCTCGCCGGGGCCGCCTGTGAGGAAGATCGGAGCGTACGTCCAGCTGCCGGCGTTCACCAGGCGCGCCCCCTGGCGCCCACTCCACTCCCGCTCCTCGTCGCCGGCCAGCGGCCCGGCCCGATGCGTGTGGCCGAACACCACATAGGAGTCGCCCAGGCCAAGACGGGCAGCCACCTCGCCCATCGCCAGCAGCCCTCCGCGGCGCAGCTCGCTCGAGGAAATGTCCGCTTTCAGCGGCCCGAGGCCCGCGCGATTGAGCGCGGCCACCGCAAGCGGGAAGGCTGCCACGAGCGCCCGCCTGCGCAGCGCCTGGACCCCCGAGCGCCCGAGCGCCCGAGCGCGGTGTCCGCCACCGCCACCGCGACCACCGCCGCCACGACCAGGGCCACCGCCACCACGGCTACCACCACCAACAGGGCCCCCACCACCGCCACCGGCTCGCCCATCCACACCGGCGCCGCCTCCCAGCGCGCGCCACGCCGAGACGGTCGCTATCCCGTTCAACGCGTCGCCCGTGCGCCCGCTCCTGGCCACCGCGTCCCTCCAGGCGAACGCCGGCGAGCCCACCGCCTCGTAGTCCTCGACACAGCTGAACGAAGCCTGCGATCGCCCGAGCAGGCGACTCATCGCCGCGACGCTCAGGCGCTCGAGCGTCGGCACCGTGAGATGGCAGTCCAGGTAGTGGCCGTGAGTCGCATAGACGTCGGAGCGGACCCACAGGCCTGGGTAGGCGACGAGGACCCGCGCCGGGGAGGCCCAGCCGGCGATGCGCTCGAGCGCCGGGGAGACCTCGCCCGGCTCCAACACCTGCTCCACGCCCAGCGCCGGCGGGTCGTCCTCTTCAGCCCGGCGCACCAGCCACGGTTCGACGAGTCCATGGTCGTGGTTGCCGGCGGTGATGATCAGCTCGCGCCCGGCGAGCGCACGACCGACGTCCTCGAAGAACGGGCGCGCGGCTGCCATCGCCTCGTGCGGCGGCCCGTGGCGCAGCTCGATCACGTCGCCCAGCAGCACCAGGCGATCGACGTCCTCGAGGGCCGCCAGCAGGGCGGCGCGCAGCTCGACTCGGCGCAACAGGTCCGCGCGCGAGGCGCTGCCGAGGTGCAGGTCGGAGACGATCAGCGTGCGCATGTCCGGGGCAGGTCCTGTCGCTCACGGTCTGTCGGCGGGCGGGCGGGCGCCGCCGCCCGCCCGCCTCGAAGGGATCAGGCCGCCCCGCCGGCGACGGACAGACGGATCTGCTTGGGCAGCATGAAGCGGACGTCCTCGCGGACGACATCGAGCTCGGAGATGTCCCGCACCCCACGCGCGCGGAAGAAGTCGACCAGCTCGCCGACGAGGTGCTCGGGCGCGCTGGCCCCCGATGAGATCCCCACGACGCGCCTGCCTGCCAGCCACTGCTCGCGAACCTCGCCGGCGTTGTCGATCAGGTGAGCCTCGGTGCCGCACAGGCGGGCTACCTCCACGAGGCGCACCGAGTTGGAGGAGTTGCGCGAGCCGATCACGAGCAGCAGATCGCACAGCCCGGCCATCTGCGTGACAGCGGTCTGCCGGTTGGTGGTGGCGTAGCAGATGTCATCCGTGCGGGGACCGACGATGCTCGGGAAACGCTCCCGCAGGCGCTCGATGATCGCGGTGGTTTCGTTGACCGCGAGCGTGGTCTGGGTGATGAAGGCGATCCGCCCGGGGTCCTCGACCTCCAGCTCCTCGACGTCCTGCTCGTTCTGCACGAGCACGATCTGATCGGGGGCCTCGCCCATCGTGCCTTCGACCTCCTCGTGGCCGTCATGGCCGATCAGCACGATCGTGTAGCCCTCCTGCGCGAAGCGAACGGCCTCGCGGTGGACCTTGGTGACCAGCGGGCAGGTCGCGTCGATCGTGTGCAGCCCTCGCTCCAGGGCGCCTGTGCGCACACTCGGAGCGACCCCGTGTGCCGAGAACACGCACACCGCCCCCTCGGGCACCTCGGTGTGGCGATCGACGAAGATCGCGCCCATCTCGCGCAGTCGCGCGACGACGTGCTTGTTGTGCACGATCTCCTTGCGCACATATACGGGCGCGCCGTGGATCTCGAGGGCGCGTTCGACCGTCTGCACCGCCCGGTCGACGCCCGCGCAGTAGCCACGCGGCGCCGCCAGCAGCAGCTTCTCGACCGTGTTGGACACTGTGGCCATTGTAGGGGGCGCCCAGCTACGCTAGGTCGTGATGCCCCAACGCCACCTCGACCGGCTGACTCCCGTAGACGCCTCCTTCCTGCACCAGGAGGGACCCGTCTCGCACATGCACATCGGAGGACTGACGACCCTCGAGGGGCCCCCGCCGAGCATGGATGAGTTCCTCGAACAGATCCGCCGGCGGCTGCACATGGTTCCCCGCTACCGCCACAAGCTCGCGTACACCGCGCTGGACAGCGGCCGTCCCGTGTGGATCGACGATCCGAGCTTCAACCTCGACTACCACGTCCGCCATACCGCGCTGCCGGCGCCCGGGCGCTGGGAGCAGCTGCAGGACCTGACCGCACGGATCTTCTCCCAGCAGCTCGACCGCTCCAAGCCGCTGTGGGAGATGTGGTTGATCGAGGGCCTAGAGGATGACCGTTTTGCGCTGATCACCAAGACCCACCACTCGCTGATCGACGGGATCGCCGGCGTGGATCTGGCGAGCGTCCTGTTCGACCTCTCCCCCGAACCGCCCACGCTGCCGAGCTCGGGACGTCCGTGGCAACCCCATGGTGAGCCCGGGACGGTCCAGCTGCTCGCGGCGGGGCTGCAGGGGGCACTGAGCGCCGGGGTAGCGCTGATGGAGGGCGCGATGGACGCGTTCACCCACCCTGAGCGGGCGCTCGCACGGGCGCGCGAAGTGGCCGAGGGCGTCGGCGAGATCATCTGGGCTGGGCTGAACCCTGCGCCGGAGACGCCCTTGAACGTCCCGATCGGCCCGCACCGACGGTTCGTCAGCGTGGACAGCCAGCTCGAGGACTTCAAGACCGTCAAGAACGCGTTCGGGGGCACGGTCAACGACGTCGTCCTCGCTGTCGTCGCGGGTGCGTTGCGCTCCTTTCTGATCTCCCGCGGACGGCGGACGGCCGGCGTGGAGATGCGGGCGCTCGTGCCGGTGTCCGTGCGCACCGAAGGCGAGCATGATGGGGGCGGCAACCGGATCGTGGCGATGCGCGGCCCGTTGCCGGTGTACATCTCCGACCCGCTCAACCGTCTGCGCTTCGTCTCGGCGGCCATGGACGGCCTGAAGGAGTCAAAGCAGGCGCTCGGAGCGGAGGTCATCTCCGGCGCTCAGAACTTCGCGCCGCCGACGATCCTCGCGCAGGCCTCGCGCCTGAACTTCTCGACTCGCCTGTTCAACCTGATCGTGACCAACGTCCCCGGACCGCAGTTCCCGCTGTACGTGCTCGGGCGCGAGATGATCAAGGCGATCCCCGTGGCCTTCCTGCCCGAGAACCACGCTCTGGCGATCGCCATCATGTCCTACAACGGCCAGATGAATTTCGGGCTGCTCGGCGACTTCGACGCGCTCCCGGACATCGACCGGATCGGCCGGAGCATCGCCGAGGAACTCGCCAAACTCGTCGCCCTCGCGCGGGAGTCCACGCCAGATTCGGTGTAGGCACGCGCCAGCTTCGGTGTAGGCACGCGGTACGTCTGTTCGCGGCCGCTACTTGACGAGCCGCACGAGATCTTCACCGATGAGGATGCTCAGGCTGTCTGGGCCGGGTAGCAGTTCGAGCGCCCGCTGTTCTGAGCCGGGCGCTCGCCCGGGCAGCTTCGCCGCGAAGTGACTGCCTCGCCTGCCTCCGAGCCCCGGGTCGGGCGCGCCGCTCGCCAGCGCACCGGCCGCCGTCAGCCCGGCTTCTGCCAGGAAGGTCTCGCCGTCGGGAGCGATCGCGAGCGCGATCACACCGACCGTGAACGGGGGACCCACGCCCGTGCGCCCGGAGACCCCGAAGGTCGGGTCCGGGGCGCCGGCGGGCGTGAAGCGGAACAGTTCGCCGCCACCGCCGAAGCTGACCTCGACGCCTCCGCCCGGCAGGGCGAAGAGCCCGTCGAAGATGCTCGAAGTCCTCGCCCTGGAATTTCGGCTGGTATGACAGGAACGCCACTCCGCCATCGCCGAAGCTCGGGTCGTCGACTCCGGCGGGAGTCAGCTCTTGGACGGCCGGCGAGTCGCTGAAGCCGCCGGCCGGCATCGATGCCTGTTCGTAGGCGAGCAGGATCGAGCCGTCGGGGACGATCGTGACGCCGGCGGGCAGACCTTCGCCGACGGCCGGCGTCTGACCGGTGACCGTGAGAAAGCCCCCTTTGCCGAAGGAGCTGTCGAGAGCGCCCGAGGGGGTGAGTCGGACGAGCTCGAGCGCGCCCTGTCCGAGCCCTGGAGTGATCCGCGGTTCGTTGATCGGTTGTGGAGCTTCCTTTGGAAAGCAGGCCACGAGCAGGTCTCCGCCGGACTCGAGCGCGGCCGCCGCGATGATGGCGTGACCCTGGGTTCCCGCCAGCCTGTAGCGAACAAAGCCTTCGTGACCGAAGCTGCGATCGGCTCGCCCGTGCGCCGTCACGCGGGCAACCACGAGATCGCGGGCGCGATCGAGTCCGACGATGAGCAGCCTGCCGCCAGCGAGAGCGAACATCCGGGGCGGTTGCTGGGGGGTGGAGTAGATCCCCGCCACCGTGCTCACCCCGCCGCTGCCAAAGCCCTTCAGGAGCCTCCCCTGGGCGGACATGCGGGCGACCAGGAACGATCCCCTCTTGCTGTCCGCGTAGCCGCCCACGAACACCGATCCCTGGGGGCCGCCTGCGAGCAGCGACCCCCGGTCGCCGGGGCCGGGGGGATACAGGGAATCGATGCCTTCCTCCCTCAGCGGGATCCCGGCGACACCCCGGTGCCCAAACGACGAGTCCAGGTGCCAGGCAGCGCTCGCCGCGCCCGAACCCGACACGCCCGTCGTCAGAGCGCCGACCGTCAAGGCGATCGCGGCGCTCAGTAGCCGAGCGCGAACTTCGCGTCCTCGCTCATCTTCTCGGGCGACCACGGCGGGGTGAAGACCATCTCGGAGTCGATCGTCTTGACGCCGTCGAGCTCCCCGACGAACTCCTCGATCTGTTCGGTCACCTGCGGCCCGATCGGGCAGCCGGGCGTGGTCAGCGTGAACGTCACGCGCACGTTCCCTTCGCCGACCTCCACGCCGTAGATCAGGCCCAGCTCGACGAAATCCAGCCCGAGCTCGGGGTCGATCACGTTGGACAGGGCATCCATCACATCCTCGACGGTGGGGGCCGCTCCTAGCTCGGACATACCTTCGAGTCTAGCCGGAGCCCACTCGGGCCGCCTGCGGCCAGCCCTCTCCGTCGAACGCGATCCATCCATCCCTGGCGTCGCCGTGCACGCGGACGCAGCGAAGCTCCCAGTCGGCGTTCGGCGCGTGAACGATCGCGTTGCCGATGTTCGTGACGGCGAGCTCCGCGGGCAGGTTGAGCGGTCGTGTGGTCTTGGTGCCGCTGAGACACCAGCTCCAAGCGTTGGGGTGGCGATCGCGCAGCAGCTCGAAGACCCCTACGGTCCCCCCCTCGAAGATCTCGACCGGTCGATCTTCCCTCGGAGTCCAGCCGACCTGGGGCGCCGCATAGATCAGATATCCGCTGGCGCTCTCCGACAGTGCGGTCACCAGCGCCAGCTTCAGCGCGTCCCAGACCGCTTCGTAGAGCAGATCGGTCACGCACAGCTTCGTCTCGATGTAGGCCTCGGTCGAATCCTCCGGTCTGACCAGGACATCCACCCGTCCGAGCCAACCGGCCCAGCATTCCTTGACCCCCGGCGGCAGCGGGCCTTCGACGCTCGCCACCGAGCCGAGCTGCGCCTGCAGGGCATTGCAGACCGCCCGCTGAAGATCGCTCTCGCGCACGCCCGCGCCCCCGGCCCACGCGGGCGTCGAAGCCATCGTGCTCTGCAGCTCGCCGGCCACGCCCAGCAGCGCGCGCTTGACGGTCTCATCAAACACCGTCATCTGCCCTCCTCCGCCGGTGGCTGGGCCGTCTGCCATAGGGGTAGTATCGCGATCCAGCTGTCAAGGGAGCGTGGGGAGGTGCTTCGCAAATGACGCCGGCAGAAGGCAACCTCGAGGATGTGCTCGTGATCGAGCGTGAGCGCTGGCGCGACGGGCCGCCGCACGAGCTCTTCAAGCGGCTTCGCGGGGAGTGCCCGGTGCACTGGTCCCAGGAGATCCCCGAGTTCCCCGACCAGGACGGCTTCTGGTCGATCACCACCGCCGAGGACGTCCACGCGGTCAGCCGCGACTGGGAGACGTTCTCCTCGGAACTCGGCGGGATCACCGCGCTCTCCGGCGCGCTCCTGCCGCTCGATCTGGTCCGCTCGATGTTCATCGGCATGGACCCACCCAAGCACGACCGGCTGAAGGCGCTCTTCCAGCGCGGATTCACGCCGAAGCGCATCGCCGACCACGAGGACTCGATTCGCGCGATCGCAGGCGAGACGCTCGACGGCCTCGCGGGCGCGCAGACATGTGACCTGGTTGCCGACGTCGCCCAACCCGTCGTCTCCCGGGTGATCGGCAGCTTCATGGGCATACCTCCCGAGGACGACGCGATGTGGGCGCGCCTGATGAACGCGACTGTCGGGGCCGGCGATCGCGACCTCAACCCCGACGGTCCCCAGTCGGTGGCCGAGCGTCAAGTCCCGGAGATCTTCGCCCGTTGCCGGGAGCTCATCTCGGCGCGACGCCGGCAGCCCACGGAGGACCTCACCAGCGTTCTCGTCCATGCCGAGGTCGACGGACAGGGTCTGCAGGAGCACGAGATCGTGATGGGCTTCGTCCTGCTGATGGCCGCCGGCAACGACAGCACCAAGGCGACCTACTGCAGCGGGATGCGGGCGATCATGGAGGACCCCGAGCAGCGGCGGCTGCTGCTCGAGGACCCGTCGCTGATCGACGGCGCGGTCGAGGAGTCGCTGCGGATGTTCCCCGCGTTTTCGCACTTCCGCCGGACCGCCACGCGCGACTGTGAGCTGGGCGGCCGCACGATCCGTGCGGGCGAGAAGGTCGTCATGTGGTACGCATCGTCCAATCGCGACGAGTCCCGCTACGAGCACCCCGACCGCTTCGACGCCCGGCGCAACCCCGAGCACCAGGCCTTCGGAGCCGGAGGGCGCCATTTCTGCCTCGGGACGGCCCTCGCGCGCCTGGAGCTGCGGATCCTGTTCGAGGAGACACTCGCCCGCTACCCCGACATCGCGCTGGCCGGGACTCCCGCCTACGCCGAGTCGCCCTGGATCAGCCAGCTCAAGTCGCTGCCCGTGCGCCTCTCACCCTAGATCCCGCTCGGCGCGTCAGTTGTCGCAGCCGAGGCGGTCCCACATGTACAGCTGGATGCACTCTCCGGCGAGCTCGATCGCCCGCTCCCTGGAGAGGCGGGGAAGCACGGTGTCCAGCGCCTGGTCCTCGGCGACACCCGCCTGGAAGGCTTCCTCGCCGCGGAAGCCCGCCGCAATCTTCAGCGCCTCGCGCCTGTTCTCGCCCAGGCTGGGAAATACGCCCACGAGGAAGTCCGTGTTGGGGATCGGCTGGCCGACTTCCAGCGACGCGTGCCACGCGGCGAGCAGGTGCAGATCCTCCTCGTCGAGGTCGGCGATCGCCTTGGCGTAATGGACCGACAGTTCCTGGTCGGGGATGTCGTCGACCCACGCGCGCACGACCTCGCCCACGAGCTGGCGGCGCGCCTCGCGGCCGAGCGACTCGGCGATCACGCGGATCGCGTCCTGGGGCTCGATGAAGCAGAGCGCCATCACGACTCCCGTGGTACGAGGACAAGCTGCACACGGTGACTGTAGGCGGCCGTGTGGACGGCATCGCTCGCCCTTTCAGAGGCCCAGGGCCTCGCGGGCGTGCTCGAGCGTGGCGGCGTCGCTGGCCTGCTCGGAGAATCCCATGGTCGCCCGCTGCTGCGAGGCCCAGTTGGCCAGCGCCAGATCGAGCGTCTCGATCGGGGCTCCGATCTCCCGTGCCAGCGTCGCCGCGCGGCGCTCGAGCAGCAGCGGATCGCCGATCCCGAACACGCGCTTGGCGGCCACCGTCGTGGGGTCGCTGGAGGAGCTCCCCCGCACTCCGGCCAACTGCAGCGAGTCAGGCTGCAGGTCGTACAGGCCCAAGCGGCCCAGGGTGACCAGCAGCTCATAGCGCCCCGTCCGACCGAGGCCCGGAAGCGAGAGCCGCTCGAACAGCCGCTCGAAGCGCCGCTCGGGGCTCCAGGCGGGATCCCCGGAGAACGCCGCCGCCTGGGTCCCGCCCGAGCGCTGGACCCACTGGCGGTAGGCGATCAGCGTGCCGGCTCCCCGCCCCGGCTCGTGGGAGGTGCGCGGGCCGAGTGCTATTCCCTCCAGGTCCGGCGGCTGGACGCCGGTGCTCGCGGCGAGCGCCTCGCGGATGCCCGCGAACGGATCCTCTCCCTGCAGCGGAGCGAGATAGGCGATCAGGAAGCACGTCCACGTGGCCCGCTCCCGATCCGCTGGCGCGAGCGCACGAACGTCGCCGTAGAGGCCTGGTGGATGGGCGGCGAGCGCGAGCAGCCGCCCGCGGGAGAAGGCGATCTCATCGGCCAGCCTGCTCGCGTCCGCCGAGGCGCGGACGCCCGGCAGCAGCTCCGAGCGGTAGCCGTCGTCCTCGGCGCGTCCCTCCCGGTGAACGCGCAGGCCCTCGCTGCGGGGACGCCGCGTTCGGCTGGCCTCGCCGACCGAACGGGCGCGCGAAGCGCCACCTCCGGCGCGCGGGGAGCGCGCGCCGGAGGGCTGGTTGCCCGGCAGCGTCCTGCTGCAGATCGGGCAGCGCTCTACGAAACGGTTGTGACGGCAGAAGGTCGGCATTGCACCGGTGCCCGAAATCCGCTCGCGCGCGCCCGCTCTGCGCCCGCTCGACGCTCGCGGGCAAGGGCCTGCAGGTAGTCGTCGAAGTCGACCTGGATGGTGTGGCGCTTGGAGGCCACGTAGCGCGCCCGCATGGCCGCCTGGTCGGCCGCGATCTCCGCGCGCACCTCCGCGGCCGGCGGGAGCGCGTAGTCGCCCAGCAGGTGGTCGCCCACCCACGCGCCCTGCGCCTCGGCCAGCGGCATGATCGCTCCCAGCGGCTGGAGCAGGCCGACGAAGAACACGTCGGGGATCTGCGGATGGAAGACCCGCCGGAACAGCTCGATGTGGTTCTCCGGAGCCGAGATCAGCTCCCGATCGAAGAACGGGAAGGTGATCTGGTAGCCCGTGCAGTACACGACGACGTCCGCGTCGACCGCGCTGCCGTCGGCGAAGCGCACCTGCGAGCCCTCCAGGGCGGCGATGTTGGGCTTGGGGACGATCGTCCCGTGCTGGATGCGATCGAGGATCCGCCCGGAGACCGTCGGATGGGCCTCGCCGAAGCGGTGGTTGGGCTTGGGCAGCCCGTAGCGCTCGGGCGAGCCGCTGTAGCTGCGGATCATCTGCTGCATCACCCGCTGGCGAATCTTGAACGGCACCCGCGGATCGTTGCGGATCTGGTCGATCGGTTTGCCGAACACGTACTTGGGCACGATCCACACCCCCTGGCGCGCGGCCAGATATGTGCGCTCGGCTACGTACGAGGACTCCACGGCGATGTCCATCGCCGAGTTGCCCATGCCCAGGACGACCGCTCTTCTGCCCGCGAAGATCGAGTTCTCGACATAGGAGTGGGCATGGAGCTGCTCGCCGGCGAACGACTCCGAGCCCGGGAAGGCCGGTTCCGGCCAGCGCGGGTTCCAGTGGTGGCCGTTGGCCACGATCAGCGCGTCATACCCACGGACCTCGCCCGTGTCCAGCTCGATCCGCCAGCCGCCTGCCGGCTCCCGGGAGGCGTGCTCGACGCCCGTCTGAAAGACGATCCGCTCGCGGAACCCGAAATGGTCGACGTACGCGTCGAAGTACGCCGCGATCTGTGTGTGGTGGGGGAAGTCCGGATAGGACTCCGGCATCGGGAAGTCCGAGTAGGCCATCCGCGGGCGGGAGGTGTTGATGAACAGGTCGCGGTAGGCCGCCGACATCCCGTTGCTGTTCTCGAACACCCAGTTGCCTCCCACCCGGTCTGATTTCTCGAAGCAGTCGAACGGAATCCCCCGCTCATACAGCGCCTTGGCGGTCGCGATCCCCGAGGAGCCCGCGCCGATCACGCACACACGAGGCAAGCCCATCCCGGCTACCCGTCGCCGATCCCGGCCAGATAGCGCTCGACCATGCGGGCGCACTGGCGGCCCTCGTTGATCGCCCACACGATCAGCGACTGCCCGCGGCGGGCGTCCCCCGCCGCGAACACCCCGTCCACCGAGCTCGTGTACGGCCTGCTCGCCTTGACGTTACCGCGCGGGTCCTTCTCGACGCCTAGCTGGTCGAGCAACTCCTGCTCGGGGTGCAGGAAGCCCATCGCCAGCAGCACCAGCTGGGCTGGGAGCTCGCGCTCGGTGCCCGCGATCGGCGCGAACGGCGGGGCAGGCTCGGCCTGGGCAATGTGCAGCGCGGCGACCGTCCCGTGACCGTCGTCGCCGAAGCGGGTGGTCGTCACCGAGTAGTCCTGCTCGCCCACGCCCACCGTGCCCGCCTCCTCCATCGCGTAGCTCATGCGGTACTTCAGCGGCCACTCGGGCCACGGGGTGAGCTCGTCCGGGCGGTGCGGCGGCGGCTCGGAGAGCAGCTCCAGCTGCGTGATCGAGCGCGCTCCCTCGCGCAGCGCGTTGCCCACGCAGTCAGCGCCCGTGTCGCCGCCGCCGATCACCACCACATCCTTGCCGGCGGCCGTGATCTCGCGCTCGAGGGGGGGCTGCTCGACGGTCGGCTCGGGAGGGGTGGGCGGGGATTCGGCTTGTCGAGCGACCCAGCGATTGCGCTGGTAGAGGTAGTCCATGGCGAAGTGCACGCCGTCGAGCTCCCTGCCCGGCACGGGCAGATCGCGCGGCACCCGCGATCCGGTGGCCAGGACGATCGCGTCGAAGCCCGCGCGCAGCTCCTGCACGGTCACGTCGCTGCCCACCTCGACCCCGCAGCGGACCTCGACGCCCTCGGCGATCAGCTGCTCGGCGCGGCGCTCCACGACCGCCTTCTCGATCTTGAAGTCCGGCACCCCGAAGCGCACCAGACCGCCGATCGACTCGTCGCGCTCGAACAGCGTCACCCGGTGGCCCGAGCGGCGCAGCTGCTGGGCCGCCGCCATGCCCGCCGGACCCGAGCCCACCACCGCCACCGCCTGACCGGTCTCCCGGCGCGGCGGGCGGGGAACGATCCACCCCTCCTCCCATCCGCGGTTGACGATCGCGTTCTCGATCTGTTTGATCGTCACCGCATCGCCCTCACGGATCTCCAGCACGCACGCCGCCTCGCACGGAGCGGGGCACAGCCGGCCGGTGAACTCGGGGAAGTTGTTGGTCGCGTGCAGCTGGACGATCGCGTCGGCGAAGCGATCGTGGTAGACGAGGTCGTTCCAGTCGGGGATCAGGTTCCCCAGCGGGCAGCCGTTGTGGCAGAACGGCACGCCGCAGTCCATGCAGCGGGCGCCCTGCTCGCGCAGCTCGCGAACCGGGCGCTGCAGCTGGAACTCGCGGTAGTCGTGCGCGCGCTCCACAGGGTCCCGGTAGGGGATGCCGTGGCGCTCGATCTGCAGGAAGCCCCCGAGCTTGCCCATCAGGCGCCCGTCTCGCCGACCGCGTCCAGCGGACGGGCTGCGCTCACCCCGCCGTTGGAGGCCGCGCGCGCGGCCAGGGCCTCCTCCTCGGCGAGCTCGCCCAGGACGCGCTTGTAGTCGTGGGGCATGACCTTCACGAACGCCCGCCCGGCCAGCAGCTTCCCCCACTCCTCCAGCACGCGGGCCGCAACCGGCGAGTCGGTGCGCCGCAGGTGCTCTTCCACCATCGCCCGCAGCTCGATCGTGTCGGGCTCTGACAGATGCTCGAAGCCGACCATGCCCATGTTGCAGCGCTCGGCGAACGTTCCGTCCTCGTCGAGCACGTAGGCGACCCCGCCGCTCATGCCGGCCGCGAAGTTGCGGCCGGTCGGCCCGAGCACGACCACGCGCCCTCCGGTCATGTACTCGCAGCCGTGGTCCCCGACGCCCTCCACGACCGCCCAGGCGCCGGAGTTGCGCACGGCGAAGCGCTCGCCGGCGAGACCGCGGAAGAACGCCCGCCCGGCGGTCGCTCCGTAGAGCACGGTGTTGCCGACGATCACGTTCTCCTGGGCGATGAAGTGCTCGCCCATGCCGTCGCGGGGGCGGATCGCGAAGACGCCGCCGGAGAGTCCCTTGCCCGCGTAGTCGTTGGCGTCGCCGCGGAGCGTGAACGTCACCCCGGGCGCCAGCCAGCCGGCGAAGCTCTGTCCGGCCGAGCCCTCGAAGTCCACGACGATCGAGTCCTCGGGCAGGCCCCCGGCGCCGTGCAGCCGGGCGATGTGGCTCGAGAGGATCCCGCCGACGCAGCGGTTGCGGTTGCGGATTGGCAGCTCGAGCCGGACCCGGGCCGGGCCGGTCATCCGCCGGTCGCCCGCGTCCTCGCCGCCCCCGCGCAGGGCGGGCTCGGCGCGCTCCACGAGCTCCCAGTCCAGCGCGTCCCCGAGCACCTCCGGGGGAGCTTCGACGCGACGGCGGGGAGCGCCGTCGGGGAGCTCGATGTGGGTGAGGATGTGCGTGAGGTCCACGCCGCGGGCCTTCCAGTGGTCGATCGCCCCGCGCGCGTCGAGCAGGTCGACGCGGCCGGTGGCCTCGTCGAGCGAGCGCAGGCCCAGCGAGGCGAGGATCTCGCGCACCTCCTCGGCGACGAAGAAGAAGAAGTTGACCACGTGCTCGGGGGTGCCCTTGAAGCGGCTGCGCAGCTCCGGGTCCTGCGTGGCGATGCCCACCGGGCAGGTGTTCAAATGACAGGCGCGCATCATGATGCAGCCGGTGGCGATCAGCGGAGCGGTCGAGAAGCCCATCTCGTCCGCCCCGAGCATCGCCGCGATCGCCACGTCGCGGCCGGTCTTCAGCTGTCCGTCGGTCTGCACCTTGATGCGCGAGCGCAGGTCGTTGAGCAGCAGCGTCTGCTGGGTCTCGGACAGGCCGATCTCCCAGGGGATGCCCGCGGCCTGGATCGAGGACAGCGGCGAGGCGCCCGTGCCGCCGTCATGGCCGGCGATCAGCACGCGGTCGGCGTTCGCCTTGGAGACCCCCGCGGCGACCGTGCCCACGCCCACCTCGGAGACCAGCTTGACCGAGACCTCGGCCCTCGGGTTCGAGCAGCGCAGGTCGTAGATCAGCTGCTTGAGGTCCTCGATCGAGTAGATGTCGTGATGGGGGGGCGGCGAGATCAGCCCGACGCCGGGCATCGTGTGGCGGATCGAGCCGATGTAGGAGTCGACCTTGTGCCCCGGCAGCTGGCCGCCCTCGCCCGGCTTGGCGCCCTGGGCCATCTTGATCTGCAGCTCGTCGGCGTTGACCAGGTAGTGGATCGTCACGCCAAAGCGACCCGAGGCGACCTGCTTGATCGCCGAGCGGCGGCGGTCGCCGTTGGCATCCGGCGTGAAGCGCGAGGGGTCCTCCCCGCCCTCGCCCGTGTTCGAGCGCCCGCCGAGGCGGTTCATGGCGATCGCGAGCGTCTCGTGCGCCTCCCGGGAGATCGACCCGAGGCTCATCGCCCCGGTGCAGAAGCGCCTGACGATCTCGCTCGCCGGCTCGACCTGCTCGAGCGCGATCGGCTCACAGCTCGCGTTGCCGATCTGCAGCAGGCCGCGCAGCGTCGCCCGGCGAGCCGCGTCCTCGTTGACCGCACGGGCGTACTCGCGGTACTTCTCGAACGCCGGGCTCTCGCGCACCGCCTCGTGCGCCGCGCGGTCCCCGTTCAGGGCCCCGGCCACGTCGCCGTTGGCCGCCCGCACCGCGTGCTGGACGAGGGCGATCGTCTCCGGGTTCCACATGTGATGCTCGCCGTCGCGCCGCCAGGCGTACACGCCGCCCACCGGCAGCAGCTCGTCGGGCCGATCGGAGCCCACCCACCCGGCGCGGGCGTGGCGCTCCAGCGCCTCCGTCGCCAGCACCTCCATGCCGACGCCGCCGATGCGCGATGCGGTCCCGGTGAAGTGCGTCTCGATCAGCTCCCGCTCGAGGCCCACCGCCTCGAAGATCTGCGCGCCGCGGTAGGACTGGATCGTCGAGATGCCCATCTTGGAGATCGTCTTGAGCAGCCCTTTGCCGATCGCCTTGACGAGGTTCTGGGCGGCCTCCTCGGCGCCCAGCGGAGTCTCCTCGCCGCCGGCCCCCACTCGCGCGATCCGCCCTTCGAGGACCATCGTGTCGAGCGTCTCGAGCAGCAGGTACGGGTTGATCGCGCTCGCGCCATAGCCGATCAGGGTCGCGAAGTGGTGCACCTCGCGGGGCTCGCCCGACTCGACGATGATTCCGGCGCGCAGGCGCGTGCCGGCGAGGACCAGGTGGTGGTGGGCGGCGGCCACCGCCAGCAGCGAGGGCACCGGGGCACGTCGCGGGCCGACCAACCGGTCGGACAGGATGATGATGTTGACGCCTTCGGCAATCGCCTCGCGCGCCTTGGCGCAGATGCGCTCGATCGCCGCCGCCATGCCCGCCGCTCCGTCGGCGACCGGCCAGGTGATGTCGATCGTGCGCGCCGCGTACACGTCGTGATCGACGTGGCGGAGGGTCTCGAGCTCGCGGTTGAGCAGGATCGGCTGGTCCAGGAGCAGCTTGTGGGCGTGCTCGGGCGTCTCCTCGAACAGGTTGCGCTCGTTGCCCAGACTGGTCGCCAGGCTCATCACGATCTCCTCGCGCAGCGGGTCGATCGGCGGGTTGGTCACCTGGGCGAACAGCTGCTTGAAGTAGGAGAACAGCGGCGGCGCCTGGTCGGAGAGCACCGCCAGATTGAGGTCGTTGCCCATCGAGCCGACCGGCTCGGCTGCCTCGATCGCCATCGGCGCGAGCAGCACCCGCAGGTCCTCCTGGGAGTAGCCGAACGCGCGCTGGCGCAGGTGCAGCGGCTGGTCTGAGAGCGTGACTTCGCTCGACGGCGGCAGCTGGGAGAAGTGCACGGCGTTGCGCTCATACCACTCGCCGTAGGGTCGCCTGCAGGCGACCTCCCGCTTGACCTCCTCGTCCTCGACGATCCTGCCCCGCTCGAGGTCCACGAGGAACAGCTTGCCCGGCTGCAGGCGCCCGAGGCGCCGGATCTGCTCGGGCGGGATGTCGAGCAGGCCCGACTCCGAGCCCAGCACCACGTGCCCGTCGGTCGTCTCCACCCAGCGCCCGGGCCGCAGCCCGTTGCGGTCGAGCGTCGCCCCGACCACGCGGCCGTCGGTGAACGCCACCGAGGCCGGCCCGTCCCACGGCTCCATCAGGCAGGCATGGAAGGCGTAGAAGCCCTTCAGGTGGTCCGGCAGGTCCTCGCGGTCGCGGTATGCCTCGGGGATCATCATCATCGCCGCGTGGGGCAGCGAGCGCCCGCCCAGCATCAGCAGCTCGAGGACGTTGTCGAAGGTCGCCGAGTCGGAGTTCCCGGGGCTGACCACCGGCAGGATCTTCCGCAGGTCCTCCCCGAAGAGCTCCGAGCGCAGCTCGCTCTCGCGGGCGCGCATCCAGTTGACGTTGCCCATCACCGTGTTGATCTCGCCGTTGTGGCAGATCACCCGGTAGGGGTGGGCGAGCTCCCAGCTGGGGAACGTGTTGGTCGAGAAGCGCGAGTGCACCAGCGCGAGCGCGCTCTTCGTGCGCTCGTCGCCGAGGTCGGGATAGAAGGACGCCAGCTGGTGGCTGATCAGCATGCCCTTGTAGTTGATCGTTCGGGAGGAGCTCGAGGTGACGTACAGGCCGGGCTCCTCGGCGGTCAGCTCGCAGATCCGGCGGATCACGTACAGCTTGCGCTCGAAGGCGTCCTGGTCGCTTTCGCAGTCCCCGGCGGCGCCCACGAACAGCTGACGGATGACCGGCCGGCACGCCCCCGCGACCTCGCCCGTGTGCTCCTCCTCGATCGGCACCTCGCGCCAGCCGAGCAGCCGCTGTCCCTCGGCGAGCACCGTCCGCTCGAGCAGCTCCTCGAGTCGCCCGCGCGCCGCCGGGTCGGTCGGCAGGAAGCACATCAGCACGCCGTATCCGCCGAGCGGCGGCAGCTCGAAGTCGACCGTCGATCGCAGCAGCTCGTCGGGCATCTGCATGAGGATCCCCGCACCGTCGCCCGTGCACGAGTCCGCCCCGGTCGCGCCGCGGTGCTCGAGGTTCTCCAGGGCGGTGATCGCCCGCGAGACCACCTCGTGGGTGGGCGTGTTGTCCAGCCGCGCGACCATCCCCACGCCGCATGCGTCGTGCTCGAAGCGAGGGTCGTAGAGTCCGACGGCCTTTGGCGGCTGCATGATGTGCGAGTTCATGGAAGTGCTCCCTTGGGGCGGTGCATCCCGCGCTGACGGTGGATACCCCGTTGCGGCATACCCACGGTCGCGCGCCCCCAGGGGCACAGACAGGCAGGCGGGCACCTGAGGCGGAGCCGAAATCGTAGCCGATTTACAAGCTCAAACCAGCGTGTCTTCGCGCAGCGTCGCCTCCTCGCTCCACGAGCACAGGCCGACCCTTCCCGGGCAGGTCAGGCACAGGCCGCGGTGGGGATGGCGAGCGACCTCGAAGGGCTCGCCGCGCGCCCGCCGCAGGCGCGCCTGCAGGCGCTCTTCGAGCTGCTCCCGGTCGGCCGCCGCGTAGCGCTCGCCGACCCAATCGTGGGGACGCTGCAGGAACCAGTGCACGACCTCCACGCTCGCCGCCCCCCCGCGCAGGACCGCCAGCGCGTACAGCAGACGCTGGACGCCGTACTCGCGCCGCACCAGCGCATCGAGATCGACATCCGGGCCGACCCGGTCGCTCTTGTAGTCCAGCACCATCGAGCCGCCGTCGGGCTCCTCGGCGAGCAGGTCGATGACGCCCGCGATCAGGGGCTGGCGCTCACCCAGGGAGAACGCGAACGGGTGCTCGCGACGCACGCCCGGCGCCCCCGCCACCCTCCCGGCGAGCTCCGACGCGCACGCCCCGTCGATCAGGGCCGCGATCTCCTCGCCCTCGGCCTCCTGGAGGCGCATGCCCAGCTCGCGGGCGACCCGCTCGACGTCCCCGGGGGAGGGCGGCCTCGGCCTCGTGAAGTCGACGTCCTCGAACAGCCGGTGCACGAGCGTGCCGCGGGCGCGCGCCTCCAGGCCGCTCCTCGCCGCGCCCGGCAGCGCCCGCGCCCCAGCCGCGCGGTCCTCGGGCAGTCCGAGCACCCGTTCGAGGTAGAAGCGGTAGCCGCAGCGCTCGAGCTCGGCCAGCGAGCTGTAGCTGAGCGTCGGGGGCAGCTGGGACGGATGTCTCTGCTCGCCGCCGGCGTGCGCCAACGTATTCACACCCTGCATAGACAATGGCGCACGCTCCGTCGAAGAAGAGGTAACCAACGTCATCGGCGCCGCCGTGGGCGGCACCAGCGTCGCCGCCGCACCGGCCGGCGTATTTAGCACGCAGCGCACGACCGCCGCGTCCGAAGGCCCTACCTGGAACTCGTGCCCCGGCTCCTGTGCCGCCGCCCGCACGAGCATCGGCAGCTCCGCGGCCAGGGCCGGTCCCAGCCACGAGATCGTCGTCCCACCCCGGCGCTGCTCGGGCCAGCGCTCGAAGTCGACCGCCCCGCTCAGGACGAGGCGCTCGCGCGCCCGGGTCATCGCCACGTACATGATCCTGTCCTCCTCCTCGGCCTCCGCCCGCCTGCGCTCCTCGGACAGCCGCCCGTAGTCCAGCGCGGGCGTCGCTCTGGCTCCGTCCAGGCGGACGAGCTGCAGGCCGATGCGATCGCCGTCCACGAGCAGGTCGGGCATGCGGGTGTTCTGGGCGCGCCCGAGGTCGGCCACGCACACGACCGCGAACTCCAGGCCCTTGGCCGCGTGGATGCTCATCAGCCGGACCGCATCCGGCTCGACCCCGTCGACCGGCGCATGGGACTCCGCGCTTCCGGACGCGGCCTTGAGATGGGCGACGTGGTCGAGGAACGCGCGCAGATCGCGCCCCTCCCCCGCTTCGAAGCGGCGCGACAGGCGGAGCAGCTTGTGGACGTTCGCCAGCCGCCGCTCGCCCCACTGCAACGCGAGCGCGTGCTCGCGGTAGCCGGCCCCCTCGATCGCCCGCTCGATCAACTCGGACAGCGTCCGCAGCGACGCGCTCTCGCGCTCGCCCCGCATCCGCTCGCAGAAGCCCTCGAGCGCATCGCGATCCTCCGCGGACAGGCTCGCGAGCGCCTCGCCGGCATCGCCCGGATGGCAGGCCGTTTCCCATGCCCCCCGCCTTCCGGCCCGGGCGGCGCCGGCGAGCAGCGCGAGACCATCCCGCGAGAGGCCCACCAGCGGGGAGGCCAGCGTCCCATACAGCGCCTCCTCGTCCAGCGGGTTAGCCAGCGTCCGCAGGTATGCCAGCAGGTCGTCGATCTGCTGGTGCTCCCAGAAGGCTCCCACGGCTGCCAGAGTCTGCAGGCCGCACAGCTGCAGAGCCCGCTCGTACACCTCGACGTCGCCGAGCGCCCGCAGCAGCACAACCACCTCGCCGGCCCGCGCCCGGCCGCCCTGCACGAGCTCGCTCACCTGCCGGGCGAGCATCCGCGCCTCGGCCTGGCGCCACAGCGGCGCGGGTGGCAGCCCCGAGGCGATCCTCTCAGCCACCTCCCCGGTCTGCTCCCACCCGCCCCTGGCCGTCAACAGGAGCTCGACCAGCGGCCCGCCCTCCCCGGGGGGTTCCTCGCGGGCGGCCACCAACGGGGTGAACGCCTCGAAGCGCCCCTCGAACACCGCGTTCACGAGCTCCAGCAGCGCCGGACGGCTGCGGAAGTTGCGCGTCAACGCGAGGCTCCCCCCCACGCCCGCGAGCTCCTCCCGACGCTCGCGGAAGAGGCTCACGTCGGCGTGCCTGAAGCCGTAGATCGACTGATGCTCATCGCCGACCGTGAACAGGTTGGCCCGGTCGAGCGCCCGCAGAATCCCCATCTGGCGGGGGTTGGTGTCCTGGAACTCGTCCACCATCAGCAGCTCGAAGCGCTCCGACCACGCCGCCCGGACGCTCTCGTGCCCGTCCAGCAGCTCCCGCGCGCGCAGCTCGAGGTCGTCGAAGTCCACCGCCCCCCGTTCCCGCTTGAGCCCCTCGTAGGCCCCCGCGAAGCCCGCCAGCAGCTCGTCCAGGAGGCCGACGGCCGCGGCCGCGGCCGCGTCGGGCGTGCGGGGCGCAGGCAGGCGCGGCAGGCGTTCCCCGCGGCTTCTCAGCTGGGCGTAAACGCCCTCGATCATCGTCCGGACGCGGTCGACTCCGTACGCGGCGATCAGGTCGACCGCACCGGTCCGCTCGCCGCCCAGAAACCCTCGCAGCGCAACGGTGAACGCCTCGCCCCTCAACCGGCCGGCCAGGCCGTCATCCAAAATCGTGAACTCGGGTTCCAAGCCGGCCATCAGCGGATGGGCGCGCAACAGGCGTGCACAGAAGCCGTGGAAGGTGCCCACGAAGGCCGCCTCCGCGTCGCGGGCGGCCTCGCGCTCGCCCAGCTCGAGCAGGCGCGCCCGCACCCGCTCGCGCAGCTCGCCGGCCGCGCGGTCGGTGAACGTGATCGCCAGGATCTTCCCCGGCGCGAGCCCGTCCTCGCGAACCGCCCTGACGAACCGCTCCACCAGCACCGAGGTCTTCCCGCTGCCCGCCGCCGCCGACAACAGCAGCGGCTCGCCCCGGCGGGCCACCGCCTGTTCCTGCTCGCCGGTCAGGGCTCCTCCCCCGTTCTCTCCCCGCAAGCCGCCCGCCCGCGACTCGGCATCCGCCATGCCGTCGAGGCGCAGCTGAGCCCCCTCCTGCCTCACCGCTCGCACCGGCAGATAGCCGGGTACATGCACCCGCCCTGGTAGGCGCAGGTCTGCGGGCGGGGCTCCAGCTCTCCGCGGCCCGCCTGGGCCGCTGCCTGAAGCGCCGCCGCCACCGCTTCGTCCAGCAGCTCGTCGACCTCCGCGCGCTCGCGCACCTCGCCGCGCACGCACTCGAGCTCCACCCCGCTGTCGCCGTCCAGCACGCCCCGCGCCCGCAGGTCGGGGCCGCTGAGCGGCTGGTAGAAGCCGCCCGCCACCCGCAGCCCGAGCAGGCCTTCGACCGCCCGCATGTACAGCCCCACCTGCAGGTTGCCCTCGCCGATCCACCTGGCCGCCGGCGGTGCCACCCGGCTCTTGTAGTCGTACACCACCGCCTCCCCCGTCTCGTTCGTGTCCACCCGGTCGATCCGCCCGCGCAGCCTCACGTTCGGACCGAGCTCGAACGCCGGCAGGTCGCTCGCCTGCCCCCGCTCGTCGTCAACCGCGAAGCCGAACCCCAGCTCCAACCAGCTCGGCTCCAGCGGACTGTCCGCCGCGGCCGCGTGACCCAGGTAGCGCTCCAGGTCCACCTCCAGCCGGCGGCGCACCCCCGGCACGCGCTCGGGCGCCGTCGACAGGCGAAAATCGGGCTCGTTGTCCCTCAGCGCCCGCTCGAGCAGCGCCCGGGCGAGCGGCAGGCTCGACGGTGTCACCCGGGCCGAGCCCGTCTGCGCCCGCAGCCCCTCCAACGTGTCCCTCAGCGCCGCATGCGCCAGCCCTCCGCGGGCGAACGGCTCAGGGTCGGGATCGAACGCCCCCGGCCGCAGCATCCGCTCGACGAACCACCGCACCGGACAGCCGATCCACGCCTCCAGCGACGAGGCCGACCAGACGTGCTCGCCGAGCTCCCCCAGCAGCCGCTCGTCGCCAAGCCGCCCCGATCCCCGCCGGGGCACCGGCGCCCGCCCCCCGCCCGCGCCATCCGGCGCTCGATCCTCGCCGCCGACATCCGGCGCTCGGTCCCCATCCACCGCCCCCAGCGGCCTGCGCACGCGCTGCTCGAGCAGGTTCTCGTCGAACAGGTCGCACACGTCCTCCACGAACAGCGACCGGGCGGCCGGCTCGCCGTCATCGTCGGACACGTGCCAGCTGAGCACCAGCAGCTCCTCCGGGCGCGACACCGCCGCGTACAGCAGGTAGCGCTCGGCTGCCAGATTGTCCTCCGCGGCGCCGGCCCGGTCGTGCTCGCCCAGCCACAGGCCCGAGGTCTCGACCAGACGCCTTCGCTCCTGCACCCCCAGCAGCGGCTGGGGCCGTGGGCGCGCGGGGAACACACCCTCCTGCAGGCCGCACACGAACAGCGCCCGCACGCGCCTCGCCCGCAGGGCCAGAGGGTCGAGCACCGCCACCGCTCCCGGCGCCGGACGCTCGCCGCTCACGGTGTCCACCCGCTCGAGCCACCGGGCCAGATCGCCCGCCCCGCCCGGCGCGAGCTCCGGCGCGATCCGCGCCAGATCGCGCAGCTCCCCCAGCGCCCGCCGCCCCGCCGCGAGCGCCCTGGCCTCGTCCAGCTCCTCCGCCGCCAGCACCCTCGCCTGGCGACGCCTGGGAGCGCAGAACAGCCATTGCAGCTCCCGCTCGGCGCGGTCGATCAGCGCGACCGGCCCGCTCCTGCCGGCCTCGGACAGACGGTCGACGCTCTCGAGCGGCCAGTGGCGCTCCTCCCACAGCGCCCGTGCCTGCTCTGCGGTCCTCGCGCCCGACCGCCGGGCCCTCAGCTCGAGCCCGTCCGCGAGCTCCGGGCGCTCGAGCAGGCCCGGCGCCCGCAGCCACGCCAGCAGGTCTCCCACCCCGCCCTCCTCCGTGTCCTCCGCGGTCTCCGGCTCCCCCGGCACGCAGCGCAGCAGGCCGATCAGCGCCCGTCCGACCGCCGTGTCCGCCAGGCGCCTGCGGCGCTGCAGCGCGTGCGGGATGCCCGCCGCCGTCAGGACCTCTTCGAGGAGCTCCCCCGTGGCGCCCGGCGCCCGCACCACGATCGCGATCTCCTCCGCCGCCATCCCGTCGCCCAGCAGCCCCACAATCGCCCGCGCGATCAGCTCGAGCTCGGCCCGCTCGCCGCCCCCCTCCAGCAGGCGCACCGCCCCATCCGCCTGCATACGTCCGGCGTCCAGCTCGAACAGCGAACGCTCGAGATGACCCAGCGCCGCCCGCGCCCCCGGCGCGTAGTAGTCCGAGCGCGGCTCCAGGCGGCGGTGCTCGCTCGCCAGCGGGGCCAGCGCGGCGAACGTTCCCGCCCGCCCCGCGAACGCCGTCCGTCCCGGCTCGTACGTCAGCGACACCGTCACCGGCGCCCCCACGATCCGTCCGAGCGTCTCGATCGCGTCGATCTGCACGTGCGTCAGATCGTCAAAGCCGTAGAACACCACCGGCGTGCCACCCCACAGCGCCGGCTGACGCCGCAGCCCGTCCAGCGCCCGCACCGCCCGCTGCTCCCCGTCCACCCGCCCGATCCGCTCGAGCGTGTCCCGGTACTCCCCGTACAACCTCCCCAGCCCGCCCACCGCCGCCCACTCGCCGTCGGCCGCCCCCGCGCCGTTGACCGCCCCCGCGCCGTCGGCCACCTCCGCGCCATCGGCCCCCGCGCTTGCCGCGAGCGCCCCGATGAGCCTCCCCGCGCTCACCCGCCGCCCCTGCAACTCTGCGAACACATCCCCGAGCGCCCGCACGAAGCCCGGGCGCGCCCGTGTATCCGCCCCGGCACCGCCCGCGTCCTCGGCCCCCGCCCCGGCTCCGGCTCCGGCTCCGGCTCCGGCTCCGATCGACGCGATCACCCGCTCGCGGGTCAGACCTCCGAGCAACGAACCGCCGGTTCCCGCCCGGCGGACCGTCTCCCAGATCAACCCCTCGAAGCGCTCCACGCGGACGCCCAGCGCGGCGCGATCGCCGGCCAGCTCGCGCATGTACTGCTCGGCGTCCGCCCGCGTGGGCACCACCAGCAGCGGCTCCTCCCCATGGGCGAGGTGCCGGCGCAGCGTGTCCATGACCACCTGGGCCTTGCCCGCGTTCGCCGGGCCGGTTATCAGCGTGATCGGCATGCACGCCCATCCTGGCGCACACACCTGACGCGCCCGGCGCTACGCCGCGCTGCGCGCCTCGACGCTCGCGCCGGTCGTCTCGGCTCCCGTCTCGGCCCCCGCCTCGGCGTCCGGCGGCTTGGCGCCCTCCTTGGCCCACAGCTCGTCGAACTCGACCCGCCATTTCCCCTCGCCGGTCTGTCCGAGCGCGAGGTGCGCCCGGAAGCTGCGCCCGCTGCGCCCGCGAAAACCGGTGACCGCCTGCGCGGTGTACCCGGTCTTGATCAGCTCCTTGGCCACCGCCAGCGGCAGCTGCTTGCCAGCTTTGGACTTCCAGATCACGAACCCGCAGCCGGGATCCTCGCGCGCCCAGCACGAGTACCCCTTGCGGTTCTCCACGATATCGTGCCCGCAGATCGGGCACGGCCCAAGACGCGCCCGGGGGATGCGCACGTCTTTGAGCGTCTCGTCGAGCTCCTTCACGGTCTCCCCCGCGAAGCCCGCGATGTCGCTCATGAACTGCTTCCGCGAGTCCTCGCCCCGCTCGATCTTGCCCAGCCGCTGCTCCCAGCTGCCGGTCAGGCCTGGAGAGGTCAGGGCGTGCTCGTTGAGCAGCCTGATCACGTTCAGCCCCTTCTCGGTCGCCACCAGCGCCCGCCCGTCGCGCTCCAGGTATCCGACCGTGATCAGCCGCTCGATGATCGCCGCCCGCGTCGCCGGCGTGCCGATCCCCGAGTCCTTCATCGCCTCGCGCAGCTCGTCGTCGTCCACGAGCTTGCCCGCCGTCTCCATCGCCCCGAGCAGCGACGCGTCGCTGTAGCGCCGGGGCGGCTTGGTTTCCTTGCGCACGCTCTCGATCTTGCGCGTCTGTACCTGCTCGTCCTGCACGAGCCGCGGAAGCTGCTGGTCGGTCTCCTCGTCCTCCTCGGCGTCCGCCTTCCCCTCCGTCGCCTTCGCGTCCGCGGACACCTCGTCGTACACGCCGCGCCAGCCGGGCACCAGCAGGAGCTTGCCGCGCGTGCGGAACACGTGACCGCCGTCCTTGCCGCCGGCGTCCGCCACCGCCACGGTCGTCTCCACGCGCGTGTTCTCGAACACGGCCTCCGGGTGGAACACCGCCAGGAAGCGCCTGGCCGCCATGTCATAGATGCGCCTGTCGTCGGAGCCCATCTTCTCGAGGTTGTGCTCCGAGCGTGTCGGGATGATCGCGTGGTGGTCGGTGACCTTCTCATCGTTGACCACCCGTCCCAGCGGCAGCACGTCCAGGCCGGTCACGTACTCGGCGCCCTTGCGGTACTCCGCGTGGCTGCCCACGAGCTCGGCGATCGGCTTGATCTCCTCGACCATGTCCGTCGTCAGGTAGCGCGAGTTGGTCCTGGGGTAGGTGAGCGCCTTGTGCTCCTCGTACAGCCGCTGCGCGGCCCCCAGCGTGCGCTTGGCGGAGAAGCCGTAGCGATTGTTGGCCTCGCGCTGCAGCGTCGTCAGGTCGTAGAGCATCGGCGCTTTCTCGCGCTGCTCTTTCTTCTCCAGCTTCGTGATCGTCCCCGGCCTGCCCTCGCACGCGTGGACGATCGCCAGGGCCTCATCCTCGGTGCCGATGCGCGGGCCCTTGGTCGTGCCGGGGCTGCCCACGGGGGCGTGGAAATGACCGACGTACGTGCGCTCGGCGCTCGCCGGCGCGCCCTCGAGCGCCCCAGCTGCGAACGTCGCGTCCACGAGCCAGTAGGGCTCCGGCACGAACGCCTTGATCTCCTCCTCCCGGCGGGCCACGATCGCGAGCGTCGGCGTCTGCACCCGCCCGAGCGACACGGCACCGTCGAATGAGCTGCGCAGCCGGATCGTCGCCGCGCGTGTGGCGTTCATGCCCACGATCCAGTCGGCCTCCGAGCGCGACCGGGCGGCCTGCTCCAGGCGCTCGAACTCCTCGGCCGGGCGCAGCGCAGCGAGCGCGCTCTTCATCGCCGCCATTGTCATCGAGTTCAGCCACAGCCTTTTGACCGGCTTCTTGCCTTTGGCCTTCTCGTACAGGTAGGCGAAGATCAGCTCGCCCTCGCGACCGGCGTCGCATGCGTTCACCACCTCGTCGATGTCGTCCCTGCCGAGCTGTTTGGTCACCACCGACATCTGCTTGCGCGAGCGCTCATCGCGGACTTCCAGCTTGAAGCGCTCGGGCACGATCGGCAGATCGCCCATCCGCCAGCTCTTGTACTTGGCGTCGTAGCTGTCCGGTTCGGCCAGCTGCACGAGGTGACCCACCGCCCACGTGATCACATGCTCGGGGCCCTCGAGCGAGCCCTCCTGTTTCTTGAACGGCCCCTTCAGCACCCGCGCCAGATCCTGGCCCACGGAGGGCTTCTCGGCGATCAGGAGCGTCTTCGACATGGCGGTCAGCGTAGCGGGTGGTCTGCCGGGCGGCTCGCGGGCTCTGCGCTCGCCCTCACTTGATCACCAGGATCTGCGGGTGGGTCGCGAGCAGCGTCTGCGTGAAGACGTAGTTGAACGCCCCGATCCCCAAAAACGAGATCACGACCGCTTCGTTGACCGCCCGCCCCACGCCCTCCGCTCCACCGGACGCGGACATTCCCTTGTAACAGCAGACGATCGCGATGATCGCCCCGAACACCGTCGTCTTCAGCACCGACCCCCACAGGTCGGTCACGTCGGCGTTCGCGAACAGCGTGTTCCAGAACGGGCCGAGCGACCCGCCGTTGAGCACCTCGGCCAGCAGGCCGCCGAAAAGACCGAACAGCACCGCGTAGATGTCGAACAGCCCCGTCACGATCATCAACGCCAGGAACCGCGGCACGACGAGGTTCTTGACCGGGTCGACACCGAGGACCTGCAGCGCGTCGAGCTCCTCCCGCACCTTGCGCGCCCCCAGATCCGCCGTGATCGCCGTGCCGGCCACGCCGGCGAGCACGATCGAGGTGATCAGGGGACCGAGTTCGCGGATCGACGCGAGCACGAAGAAGCCGCCGAGGCGGTCGAGCGCGCCGATCAGCACCAGGAAGTTCGCCGCCTGCAGCCCCGGCGCGCCATAGCTGATGGCGACGGTGGAAACCAGCAGCGGAAACCAGCACAGCCGCAGCGTGAACAGGAACTGCGCGACGAGCTCGCCCCCGTAGGGATACGGAGGCAACAGCGCCGAGGAGATCGTCCGGCCGGTCAGGATCATCATGTCCCCGAACTCCTCGAGCACATGCCTGACCGGGAGGAACGCCCGCTCCGCTGCCTGCTGCGGCCTGGTCATTCTCATATTGTACTAATTGACTAGAACACTGTGAAACCTCCTCGGCGGGCGCTACCTTGAAGGCATGAACGTCGCCGACGTGGCGATCGACCGGAACGCCGAGGTCCCGATCAGCGTCCAGCTTGCCTGGGCGCTGCGTTCCCGGATCGGCGAAGGCGCTCTGGTGCCCGGCCAGCGCCTGCCGGGCCTGCGCGATCTGGCCGAGGCGACGGGCGTGAACGTAAACACGGTCCGTGCCGTCTACCAGCGCCTCGAGCAGGAGGGTCTGATCGACAGCCAGCAGGGCAGCGGCACGTTCGTCGCCGCCGGGCTGCGACGGGCCTCTGCGGTGGGCACGATCGCGGCAAGCGCCGCCCGGGAGGCACTCGAGACCGGGGTCGACCCGCGCGATGTGGCCGCCGCGCTGTACACCTCGCCCAAGCCGTCCCCCGGGCCCGACGAGGAGGCGGCCGCGCGGCGGCGGCTCCTGCGCGCCCAGATCGGCGCTCTGGAGCGCACGCTCAGCGAGATGGAAGCGTCGCACCCGGGCGTCGCACCCCCGGCCGTCGCACCCCCGCTCGCCACAGCGCACCGGGGCGTCGGCCGGACCGGCCCGACCGGGCCGACCGGGCCCTCACTCCTCAGCGCCGAGGAGCTCGAGCAGGTGCGCACCCTGCTCGTACGCCGCCTCGCGAGCGTTCAGGCGGCGATCGACGCGCAGCTCGAGGGGAGCGCCGGGGATGGCGATCCGCCCGTCGCGCCGCGTCGCAGCCGATCCCGCAGCGGCGCGGCCAAGGCTCGGGACAAGGCTCGGGCCGAGGCTCGGGACAAGGCTCAGGACAAGGCCGAGGCCGAGGCGAAGGCGACCTCCGAGGCGACACGGGCACCGCGACGGCGGGCGGGTACCACCCGTCCGGCCCCGGCCGGTGCCTGACCAGGATCGTTCCTACTGGATCTTTCGCACCGGAAGCTGACGGAAGTGTGACGAGAGTCTGACCGGAGCCACCGGTCAGGGAGAGTTGTCTCTGGCGCCCGCGGAGAGTTTGTTTCTCTCGACGCGTAGCGTGCGCTTATGTATTTACTGAGTAGATACGATGGCACACAAAGTATTTAACGGCAATACGCCACCCCAGCCCCCAGCCCCAAGGTCAGCCCGAAGAGACGCATGGACCGGTGCCGACCTGCTCACCGGAGCGCTCGACGGCGCCGGCCCGGGCGAGCAGGGTGGCGACGGTTTCGTTGGCGACCCCGTAGCCGCCCTGGGGCTTGCCGCCGACGGTGCCGGCGAAGACGGTGGTGAGGACGTGGCCGTCACGGTCGACGAGAGGACCGCCGGAGTTGCCGGGCCGCACGAGACCGCGGAGGGGCGTGAGCAGCCGGGATACGGACCCCTGTCCATAAGAGTTCTGGGTGATGACGGTCTGCGTGCGCCCGATCCGGCCAGGCTGGACGTTGAAAGGGCCGTTCTCGGGATAGCCGAGAACGGCCCCGGCAACGCCGGAGGGGGGAGGGCTGTCGAGGGTGAGGGGCTGCAGACCGAGTTCGGGTACGCGCAGCACGGCGATGTCGTCGGTGGGGTCGAAGAGCACCGACTGGGCGGCGAGGCCGGGGGATTGCCCGCCGACCTCGACGGTGGTGTCCTGCTCGCCGGCGACGACGTGGGCGTTGGTGACGACGATGTCCGGTTCGGCGACCCAGCCGGAGCCCTCGATGGCGAGTCCACAGGCGGTGCCGAGCACGCGGACGACGCTGCGCGAGGCGAGCCGCACCCCGGGGGCGTGGGCGATCCGCGGTTCGGGCGGGGCGACGTCGGGGGAGGGGCCGGTGATGGAGGGCAGCGGATCGAGCCGGGCGAGGGCGTTGAGGATGGGACCGGAGGGGGGCAGTATCTGGTTGAGCTTGCGCAGGATGGCCGAGCGCTGGATGTCACCTCGCAGCTGGCCCTGGCCGGGCGTTTGGGCGGCGACGGCGGCGAGGATCCAGACGATCCCGAGCGCGAGGGCGGCGCCGAGCAGCGCACCGAGCGCGCCGTCGAGCAGGCCCATGCCGGGGATGATGAGCGTGCGGCGAAGCCTGAACCCGACTCCCTCGAGTCCGCTCGCGAGGATCGCCCCGGCGAGCAGGGCGCCGATCAGGCCGAAGGCGGGGGCGTAGGGCGAGGAGGAGCCTTTGGGAAGCAGTAGAGGACCCAGACGGGTTCCGATGAATGCACCTGTTGCGAACCCCCCGAACGAGAGCACGCCGACGATGAATCCCTGGCGGAACCCGAAGAAGGCGAGGGCCGCGGCGAACGCGACGATGATCCAGTCCAGCTGCGTCACCTGCCATGTTGTACAAGCTCTGTGACTGAGAACGGCAACCAGCGACTGCGCCGCGCACGCCCGGTTCTCGCACTCGCGGCGGTGGCGTTCGCGGCAGGAGCGATCTTGGGCGCGCGTCAGGCGGCCTCGCCGGCGAGCGATCTGGCTGTGAAGTTCGTGACGGCGTGGACCAGAAGCGACTACTTGTCGATGTACTCGGAGATCGACAGACCCTCCCAGCAGGGTACGTCGATCGCGCAGTTCGCAAGCGCGTACGAGCAGGCGCTGAGAACGGCGACGGCGACACACATGAGCGTCGCGGGCAGGGCGCGAAGCGTGTCGGGGACCGGCGTGATGGTGCCCGTGCGGGTGCAGACCCGTCTGTTCGGAGCGCTGTCACTGGATTTCAGCGTGAAGATCGCGGAAGGCAGGGAAGGCGTGCGGGTGGCGTGGTCGCGCTCGCTGAGCTTTCCCGGCCTGCGGGCGGGCGAGCTGCTTGCTCGCAGCACGACGCTGCCCCGGCGGGCGAGCATCCTGGCGCGCGAAGGCAGCGTGCTGGCGGAAAGCCCCCCGGGCACGACGGTGGGACAGTCGGGGGAAGCGACGCGCAGCTCCCCTCTGGGGGAGGTGGCGAACGCGGTGCTGGGGAACGTCGGGCCGGTCCCGAGCTCACGGCGCGAAGCGCTGGAAGCCCAGGGAGTGCCGTCGGCTGCGACGGTGGGCGTGAGCGGCGTGGAGCTGGCACTCGACGAGCGCCTGCGCGGGACCCCGGGGGGCGAGCTGCTGGCGGTGCAGGGCGGGCAGTCCACGGGGACGGGTCAATCGGGGCAGTCGAGCCGCGTGCTCGCCTACGCCTCCCCCCGTGCGGCGCAGGCGGTTCACAGCACGGTGTCCCCGGCGATCCAGCGCGCGGCGGTGCTCGCGCTCGGCGGCCAGCTCGGCGGGATCGTGGCGATGCAGCCTTCGACTGGGCAGATCCTGGCGGTTGCGGGCATCGGGCTGGACGGCCTGCAGCCGCCGGGTTCGACTTTAAGATGATCACCCTGACGGGTGTGCTGGCAGCGAAGATCGCAACACCGGGGACGGTGTTCCCGTACGCGACGTTCGCGACGCTGGACGGGGTGAAGCTGAACAACGCCAACGGCGAGGAATGCGGCGGTTCGCTCGAATTGGCGTTCGCGGTGTCGTGCAACTCGGTGTTCACGCCGCTCGGGGTCAGGCTCGGCGCGCAGCGGCTGGTGGCGACGGCCGAACGCTTCGGCTTCAACCGGGGACCGGGCGTGGAGGGCGCGGCCGAGAGCACCTTGCCGGCGGCGAGCGCGATCCAGGGCGAACTCGACGTGGGATCGACGGCGATCGGCCAGGGCCAGGTTCTGGCGACGCCGCTGGAGATGGCGACGGTGGCCGCGACGATCGCCGACGGCGGGCGCCGGCCGCAGCCGACGTTCCTGCTCGACGCCCCCCAGGGGCCCGGGGCGACGGCGATGAGCGGTGCGGTCGCGCGCACGGTGCGCCACCTGATGACGGGGGTGGTGCGCTTCGGCACGGGGAGCTCGGCGGCGATCCCCGGAGTGGTGGTGGCAGGCAAGACGGGCACGGCTGAACTGAAGACCGTGTGCTCGTCCCCGGCGGCGGGATCGAGCTCGACGGAATCGACGGGCAGGGAATCCAGCGGGGACTGCCAGGGCTCGGCGAACGAAGCGAGCAACACGGACGCCTGGTTCGCGGCGTTCGCCCCGGCGGTCCATCCACGGATCGCGGTATGCGTCCTGCTGGTCAAAGACGGCGCGGGCGGTGCGACCGCGGCGCCGGTGGCTCGCCAGGTCCTGGAAGCGGGCCTGCAGGCCCTCCACTGAGGCTCGTCAGACGTCGAGCTCGGCGGATGCCGTCTCGGAGGGGTTACTGGGGTCGACGATCTTGAGCTCGAGCGGGCGGTTGTCGAGGGAGACGATCTGGATCTTGAACAGCAGCAGCGCGCCCTGGGTCCCGAAGGAGTCGGCGGTCGTGCCGGGGGCCGGGATCTGGCCTTTGGCGGGGACCGACCCGGGACGGTAGGCAAACTGGTTGGTCTGGGCGGGGACGATCGGGGCGTAGACGTTGCTCTGCGTGTCGGCGACCGTGAAGCTGGTGGCGTCGGGCAGTTCCTGGGAGGTGTTGTTGTAGACCTGGACGAACACCCCGAACCACTCCTGCCCGGGTTCGAGCTTGCTTTCGGCCGGGCCGAGCCCGTGCAGGTATGCGGCGTCTTCGGCGTTGGCCGGGTTCAGCTCGCGCGAGAGCTGGACCTCGTAGATCAGCGGGCCGACGTTCAGATAGGGGGCGTTGGCGCCCGACTCGCCGGCGTAGGTGCCGGTGGTGACCCGTGTATGGGAGTCGCCGCAGCCGCCCAGGGCGAGGGCGGCGAGCAGGGCGGGCACGACGAGCGTGAGCTTGCGCAGGCGGCTGGACATGCGACGCGGCAGTCTATCCGCCGGCGACGGTCACGCGCCGGCCGCGGCCCTCTCCCCGCTCGAGGATGGTGCGCAGACGGTGCATGGCCCGCTCGTTCTTGCGCCGCATCCAGCTGCGGGCCCCCAGGCCCTCCATCAGGCGGTCGGAGAGCGTGGCGGGGACGGTCTCGATCGTGAAGCGCACGCGGGTGGTCCCGGAGGCGCCGGGCGCCAGATCGTAGACGCCGAGCGTGCGGATGCGGTTGTTCTTGCCTGTGCGACCGACCTCGACGATCCGGTGGGGCCGGTCGACCTCGGCGAATGTGACGTCCCCCCAGCTGAAGCGGTTGCCCGGCGCCTTGACCCGGAAGCGGGCGCCGGCGCCGCGACCAACCGAGTCGATCCTCGTCAGGTGCCAGTCGACGAGGTAATGGTCGGTGAACTCGGGGTGGTTGGCGATGTCCTGGAGATAGTCGAACACCCGCTCGCGCGGGGCGGAGACGACGATCGAGACGGTCACGGGGTCCACGGCGGCGGGAAGTCTATTGCGCGTCAGGCGGCGCGGGCGGTGAGGCGCACGGCGTGGCCGTGCTCGCAGTGGCGGACGATCTCGCTGGCCACCGGGGCCTCGGACCGCGCGGGGCGGCAGAGCTCGCAGACGATCTTATGGATGGAGACCCGCCCACCCGTCCGGGCGCCGCCGCCAACGGGCAGCCGACGCCCGCTTCCGTACATATGAACGTACTCGCCGGTCAACGGCGTGCGCCCACAGTCGGCGCAGCGATTCCTATCGGCCTCGAGTGCTCCCACGCCGCGACGCAACAGGATGCGCTCGAGCTGCTCCACATGGGTGACCGGCGAATGCATGACCCCTAGGATTTCGCCGCCGTGCGCCCGGCTCCTGCCGAGCCGCCGAGCGCGGTTTGGAGGCGTCCGCAGGCACCAAATCGGCACACGGCCGAGCGTCGTGTGTGACAGTTTGGCACGTCGGATATCGGGGTATAGCCCCTGTGGTCGCGGGTCCCGCGGTGGACATATTCGACTAAATGGTGTTATCCAGCATAGTGACGAAAGATTGACAGCCTTGTTATGATCGCCACGAGCCGCACCTCGGCGAGGGAGCGCCCTCCGGCAGCAGCGAGACAGAGGGAGGAGCACAGCATGGACTCACTTACTTCAGGCACCATCGCCGGCGCAGGGTCGTTTCGCTGCCGAGGCTGTGGCTACACCGTTACGCTGGCCGCGTCGGACACGCTGAGCGACTGCGCCGGCTGCGGGGGCAGGGACTTCGTCCGTGCGTCCCTGTTCAGCACCGAGCGGATATCGGATGGGCATACAACGGAAGCACCCGGAGCTCATCTGTTCGAGCCGGCGTCCGACGGCATCGAGGCAGATCTGGCCGCCGCGCGAGAGGCGATAGAGCAACCTGGCGAGTACCTCTGCTACGAGGAGAACGGCGAGCTGCGGACGGTGGCGCTCACGCGCGAGTGGACGCGGATCGGACGCAGCCTGGTGGCGGATGTGCGCTTCGACGATCCGACGGTCTCCCGCCGGCACGCGCTGATCGTGCGCCAGCCCGACGGGGTGCGCCTGCTCGACGATCGCAGCCTCAACGGCGTGTTCGTCAACGGCGCGCGGGTCGAAGGCAGGGCGCTCGAGGACGGCGACGAGATCATCGTCGGGCGCTACCGCCTGATGTTCCTGAGCGTGGCACCCGATGCCACGGCGGCCGGCCAGGCGGGCGGGGACTCGAAGTCGCTGCACGCGATCGGTTGACTCCCCGCCCGTGAACGGGCCTCGGCGAGCCTGCCGCGCCCCGGCGCGGGCGGCCGCGTAGTATCTCGCGATCGATGGCACACGCGATCGCCGTTCTCTCGCAAAAGGGCGGCACCGGCAAGACGACCACGGTGCGGACCCTTGCCGACGTCCTGCGCCGCGGCGGCGTGCGCACGCTCGCGGTCGACCTGGACCCGCAGGGCAACCTGTCGGACTACTTCGACCTGCCCACCGATGTCGAGCCGACCATCGCCGACGTTCTCTCTGGGCGGGCAGACGCGCAGGAGGCGATCCACCAGGACTTGATCCCGGCCAACCTCAGCCTCGCCGAGGCCGAGCTGATGCTCGGCGGGAAGATGGGTCGCGAGCAGACGCTCGGACGCGCCCTGGCCAAGGTGCCCGAGGAGTACGAGGTGATCCTGATCGATTGCCCTCCCTCGCTGGGGCTGCTCACGGTCAACGCGCTGGTGGCCGCCGACCACGCGTTGATCACCGCCGAGGCCCAGTACTTCGCGCTGCAAGGGGTCGAGCAGGCGATGGAGGTGGTGGACCTCGCGCGCGAGAGCCTCAACCCGAAGCTGTCGGTGCTGGGCGTGCTGCTCAACCTTGCCGACATGCGCACGGTCCACTCGCGCGAGGCGCTGGCCTCGTTGAAGGAGCGCTTCGGGGGCACCGCCGCCGGAGGCGGTGGTCTGGTGTTCGAGACGGTCATCCGCTCGTCGATCGCCTACGCCGAGTCGGCCGAGCGCGCCTCCTCGATCCTCGACCACCGCCCCGACCTGGGCGCCGACTACACGGCTCTGGCCGGCGAGGTGCTCGCGCGGATCCCCGCCCTGAAGGACGCCCGCAGCCGGGTCTCGGCGCGCGGTCAGAGCTCCCCGACGTAGGCTCCCTGCGGCTCAAACGACGCCCGCAGCACGCGCGCCCAGCCCTCGACCTCCCCGCCGAGCGCCTGGGCGACCGCGCCGGTGTGCTCGTAGAAGCACCAGACGAGCACCGTCGGCCCCGCGCCCGAGATCGTCGCGCCCAGCGCCCCCAGCTCCCGCGCCCGGGAGGCGAGCTCGAAGGAGCGCGGGAACAGGTGCGCCCGCCGTTGCTCGTGCAGGCGGTCGTGCAGGCCCCGGGCGAGCAGATCCCAGTCGCCTTTGGCCAGGCCGAGCGTCAGCAGGGCTCCGTGGGCGACGTTGAAGACGGCCTCCTCCAGCGGCACCTGCGCGGGCAGCACCGCGCGGGCAGCACGGGTGTGGACCGCCTCCTCGGGCACCACGACCAGACCCTCGAGGCCGGTGGGAGGGTCGAAGCGGGTGGCTGTGCCGTCGGCGCAGACGACGAAGCCCCCATACAGGGCGGCGGCGACGTTGTCCGGGTGGCCCTCGATCTCGGTGGCGCAGGCGAGCAGGTCGGCGTCGAGCTCGAACAGGTGGTCGGCCGCCATCAACCCGGCGAGGATCGCCGCGGCGCTCGACCCGAGGCCTCCGGCCAGCGGTATCTCCGAGCGGATCCTGAACGTGAAGTCGTCCGCTGGATGCAGCCGCTCGAACGCACGCACGCACAGGTTCTCGCGGCCCCTGCTCACCTGCAGGTCGGTCTCCACGGCGAACCGCCCGGTCTCGGTCACCTCGAGCTCGAGCGCCGGCGATAGCGCGGCGGCCATGCAGTCGAAACCCGGTCCGAGGTTCGCCGATGAGGCCGGCACGCGCACCACCCGGCGACGTCTGAGAGAAGAGGGGCCCGGCTCGCCGGCCTCCGGCCGGCTTCGCCACCCTCTAGGGATCACCCAGCACCGCTTCCTCGATCGCCTGGGTCTCGGCGACACATTGGATCACCTTGCCGTCGTTGTTGGCGATGGCGGTCTCGGGGTCCTTCAGGCCGCGCCCGGTGAGCACGCAGGCGACCTGGTCGGCGCCGCCGGTGCCGTACTTGAGCAGCCCGGCGACCGACGCCGCGGAGGCCGGCTCGCAGAACATGCCTTCCCTGGATGCGAGCAGCCTGTAGGCGGCGAGGATCTCGGCATCGCTGAGAACCCTGATAGCGCCACGGGAGTCGGTGGCGGCCGCCATCGCATCCTCCCAGCGGACGGGGTTGCCGATCCTGATCGCGCTGGCAACCGTTTCCGGGTGCTCGATCACCCGGCCCTCGACCAGCGGCGCCGCCCCTTCGGCCTGGAAGCCGAACAGCTTGGGCGAGGCGCCCATCTCCTGGAAGCCGCGCCAGTAGGAGGTGATGTTCCCGGCGTTGCCCACCGGGATGAACAGCGCTTCCAGAGCCCCCTCGAGGCCCTCGTGCACCTCGAAGGCGGCGGTCTTCTGGCCTTCGATCCGGTAGTCGTTGACGGAGTTGACGAGCACGATCGGGTGCGTGTCGGTGAGCTCCCGGACGAGCGTGAGCGCCTGGTCGAAGTTGCCGGCGAGCGAGATCACCCGCGCGCCGTGGACGAGCGTCTGGGCCATCTTGCCCTGGGCGATCTTTCCCTCCGGGACGATCACAGCGCAGGTGATGCCCGCGCGCGCCGCGTACGCGGCGGCGCTGGCGGCCGTGTTGCCGGTGGATGCGCAGATCACCGCCTTGGCGCCCTCGCGGACGGCGGCGGAGACCGCACAGGTCATCCCCCGGTCCTTGAAGGACCCGGTGGGGTTGGCGCCCTCGAGCTTCAGGCGCACGGTCGCCCCCACCATCTCTGAGAGCACCGGCGCGCGCAGCAGCGGGGTCGAGCCCTCCTGCAGGCTGACCAGCGGATCGCCGGGGGCGAACGGAAGGCGCTCGCGATAGCGCTCGATCAGCGGCACGTGCGCTCCTGTCGGCGGAATGCCCTCCACCCTGGGGACCTTGACTCTCGCTTGGTTCATACGGACTCCTCTTCGATCACACGGATGGTGCGGGGGGTCGAGCGCACGAAGTCGAACTCCCCGACTTCCTCGATGGCGGCGCGCAGGCTGGATTCGAGCACCGCATGGGTGACCATCACCAGGCGGGCGCCCTCGCCCAGGCCCCGCTGGACCACCGACTTGATCGAGATGCCCTGCTCCCCCAGCACCCGGGTGACCGCCGCGAGCACACCCGGACGGTCGGCGACCTCCATGTAGATGTAGAAGGCGCTGTGGACGTCCTGGATCAGGCGCAGCGGCAGCGGCGGTGCGGGTGGGCGCGCGCCGCCGGTCATCACGCTGACGACGTCGCCGAGCACGGCGCTCGCGGTCTGCAGGCCGCCGGCGCCCGGCCCGGACAACGTGATCTCGGCGATCGTCTCGGACTCGACGGTCACCGCGTTGAACGCGCCCGAGACCGAGGCGAGCGGATGGCCGGGATACAGGAACGCGGGATGCACACGCACGGAGAACCCGCCGTCGCGACGCTCGGCGATGCCGATCAGCTTCAGGCCGAGGCCCAGCTCGCGGGCGTACTGCAGATCGTGACCGTCCAGGTGTTCGATGCCCTCGTAGACGACGTCGTCGAGATGGACCGGCGTGCCGAAGGACAGACGCGCGAGGATCGCCATCTTGGCGGCGGCGTCGCGGCCGGAGACGTCGTCGCTGGGGTCGGCCTCGGCGTAGCCCCTGCGCTGGGCCTCGGCGAGCGCCTGCTCGTAGGAGCTGCCCCCGGCCATCTCGCCGAGGATGAAGTTGGTGGTGCCGTTGACGATCCCGTGGATGCGCTCGATGGGGGTGGCCGACAGCGACTCCTCGAGCACGCGCACGACGGGCACGGCCCCGGCGACCGCCGCCTCGAAGCGCAGCTTGACACCGTGCTGGCGGGCGGTCTCGAAGAGCTCCTCGCCGTGCTGGGAGAGCAGCTGCTTGTTGGCGCTGACCACGTCCTTGCCGGCGCGCATGGCCGTGAGCAGCCACTCGCGGGCCGGTTCCGTCCCGCCCATCAGCTCGACGAGCAGATCGGAGTCCGAGAGGATCTCCTCGAAGGTGCCCCGCGTACGTGTGAGCACCCCGCTGATCATCGGCCTGCGGCCGTTGAAGCGCTCGATCTCGGCGGCCCGCTCGCCGAGCAGCTCGGCGAATGCCGAGCCGACCGTGCCGTGCCCGAGCAGGCCCACGCGAAACGGCGGGCTGCCGGCGCCACCGAGGTTCTCTGGCTCAGGCGACATCGCGGGCCGTCAGATCCTGAAAGCTCTCGCGCCTGACCACCACGCGCGGGTCGCCGTCCTTGCAGAAGATCACCGGCGGCCGGGGCACGCCGTTGTAGTTGCTGGCCATCGCATACCCGTATGCACCGGTGGCGGGGGTGACGATCACATCGCCCGGCCGGGGGTTCTCGAGCATGGCCTCACGCACGATCACGTCACCGGACTCGCAGTGCTTGCCGGCGAGCACGCACGCGGTCGAGCCGTCGAAGCGGTCGGCCACGTGCGCTTCGTAGGCGGCTCCGTAGAGCATCGGTCGCAGGTTGTCGGACATCCCGCCATCGACCGCCACCCAGCGGGACACGTTGGCCTTGACGCTCTCTACCGTGTACAGCGTCACGCACGCGTTCGCGCTGAGCGCGCGGCCCGGCTCGATCAGCAGACGGGTGCCGGGGCCGGCGCCGTGGGCGTGGGCGGCACGGACGAGCGTGCCGACGTACTCCTCGATCGAGGGCGGCGGGGGCTGCTCGCGGGTGTACTGCACGCCCAGGCCGCCCCCCAGGTCCCACACGGGGAACTCGCCCAGCGTGGAGATCTCCGCGACCTCCCGGCGAAATGGCTCCAGGCCGAGCAGCTGCGAGCCGATGTGGGCGTGGACGCCCACCAGCGAGAGCCCCGCCACTCCCCGCACCCGGGCGATCGCCTCGGCGGCATCGGCCATGGCGAACCCGAACTTCGAGTCCGCCTGGCCGGTGGAGATCTTCTCGTGGGTCTCGCCCCTGACGTCCGGAGTGACCCGCACGAGCACCGGCTGGACCTCGGCGGAACGATCGCGCGGAGCAGCCTCTGCCAGCAGCCGCTGCAACCGGTCGATCTCGTCGAAGTTGTCGATCACGATCGCCCCCACGCCGTGCTTCAGCGCCATGCGCAGCTCGTGGTGGGACTTGGCATTGCCGTGGAGCACGATCCGCTCGGGCGGAAAGCCGGCGCTCAGCGCCAGATGGAGCTCGCCGCCGGAGGCCACGTCGCACCACAGGCCCTCCTGGGCGAACAGCGCGAGGACCGCGGTGCAGGGGAAGGCCTTGGAGGCGAACACCACGTGGAGGTCATCGTGGCCGGCGTCGCGCCCGGCCTGGACGAACGCGTGGGCCCGCGCCCGCAGGTCATCCTCGGCGACCACGTATGCGGGCGTCCCGAACTCCCTCGCCAGATCGATCGTGTCGCAGCCACCCACCTCCAGACGGCCGCGCTCGTTGAGCCGGCTGCCGAGGGGGAACACATTCGAGAGGCTCGTGCCGGCGGTGGCCATCGCGGGTGATTATCGCTTGCCGGCCGAGGTGCTCGTCGGATGGCCCCGAGCTTCTGTATCAGGCTGGGGCGGGACGAAGGGCGGCCATGCCGCCCCGGCGGATCATGATGCCCAGGCAGACCAGCCCGATGACACACAGCACTAGGCTCTCCAGCTGCGGTGCGGTCAGACCGACGAGCACCTCGTTGTTGCGACGGATGAACTCGACCAGGAACCGCTCGAGCCCGCTTCCGATGCAGTACAGCGCGAGCACCACCCCGGGGCGCACGCGATCGCGCAACTGCCAGAGCAGGTAGGCGAGCACGCACATGGTGACCGTCTCATAGATCGGGGTGGGCTGGACGCGGACGCCAGGAGGGGTCGGAAGGGTTCCGTGCGGATAGCCCATCGCCCACGGAAGGCTCGACCGGATTCCATAGTCGCCGTCCCCGGACACCTGGCAGCCGATGCGCCCGATCCCGTATCCGAGCGCGAGCGCGGTGGCGCACAGGTCGAGCATCCTCAGTTCGAGCGCACCGCGCCAGATCATCCAGGCGAGCACCCCGATCGCCCCGCCGATGGCGCCGCCGTACCACACCAGCCCGGAGCCCGAGAACACGCTCCCCAGCAGGTTGTGCTCGACCTGGTGGTAGTTCTGGATGACGTAGTACCCGCGGGCGCCGACGACGCCGCCGAGGAGCGCTGCGAACACGATCTCATAGGACCAGTCGACCGGCTTGCCCAGCTCCCGCAGCCTGCGCGCGATGACCGCCCCGCAGGCCAGGAAGCCGAGGGCGAACATCACGCCGAACGTCTTGATCGAGATGCCGATGATTTCGATTTCGGGCTTCATGCAGTCCAGGCGGGGCGTCGTGGCCGAGGCGGGGGCGCCGCGGCCGACTGCGGGGGGGGTCGCGGTCGAGCAGCACTTTAAGGCAGCGGAATCTCGGTCTGCGACAATCATCTCCGATGGCCACGCGACACTCGAGCTTCGGCAAGGACACCGGCCTGCAGGCGCGGATGCTGATGACGATGTTCCTGCTCGGGCTCGTGTACGTCGTGTTCATCGGCGTGCTGTTCGCGCTCGGCGCGGCGGCCGGGGTGATCATCGTCGTGGCCGTGGTGCTGCTGCTCGTCCAGCTGCTCGGCTCGGACAAGATCGCGATGGCGACGATGGGCGTCAAGGAGGTCTCGCCCGCGCAGGAGCCCGAGCTGCACGGGATCATCGAGCGGCTGTGCGTCCAGGCGGACCTGCCCAAGCCGCGGGTGTGCGTGATCGAGACCTCGATGCCGAATGCGTGCGCGATGGGCAAATCGCAGAAGTCGGCCACGGTGTGCGCGACGCGGGGGATCCTCGAGCTGCTCTCCCCGCCGGAGCTCGAAGGCGTGATGGCCCACGAGCTCACCCACGTGATCAACCGCGACGTGATGGTGATGACGCTGGCGAGCTTCTTCGCGACGCTCGCCTCGATGATCGCCCAGTTCGCGCTGTTCTTCGGGGGAGGCTTCGGCGGCGGCTACGGGCGCGGGCGCGAAGAGGAGGAGGACATCATGGTCGTGCTGCTCGTGTCGGTCCTCGTGTACGCGATCTCCTTCCTGCTGCTGCGCGCGCTCTCGCGCTACCGCGAGTTCGCGGCCGACCGCGGCTCGGCCGTGCTGACCGGACGACCGAGCGCGCTGGCCTCGGCGCTGTTGAAGATCAGCGGCACGATGGAGCAGGTGCCCCACGAAGACCTGCGCAAAGCCGAGGCGATGAGCGCGTTCTTCATCCTGCCGGCCAGAACCAAGAAGTCGCTGATGAACATCTTCGCCGACCACCCGCCTCTGGAGCAGCGCCTGTCGGCGCTGGAGCGGCTGGAGTCCCAGTTGCAAGGCACCGCCTGAGAAGTGGGCCTGCGGGACATCCTCACCGGCCGCCACGAGGTCAAGGGCCCGGCGCCCGACCGCCTGTTCGCGATCTCGACCGCCTACGTGACCCTTCAGGCCGAGCACCAGATCGAGCCGCTCGGAACCGCTGCGATCGTCTTCCAGGCGCTCGCCACGAGCGAGTTCGAAGCGACCCTCAAGGAAATGGAAGAGGTGGTCACGGCGACGGGCGGGGAGAGCGGGACGAAGGTGTCCACCCAGGACGACAGCTACGGCTACCGCTGGATGGTCCTGCGCAACCCCGAGGGGGCACCCAGCGTGGAAGATCTGGCGGTGGGCATCAACGCGGTGTCCGGGTCGATCGAGACGGCCGGCCACGGCGAGCGCCTCCTGTGCGCGGTGTTCGCGTTCGCCGACGCCAACAAGCGACCCATCTACTTCATCTACAACTACAAGCGCGGCTTCTGGTACCCGTTCGTGCCCGATCCGGGCGGCCCTGAGCAGCGCTCGACTGAGCGGGAGCTCCAGATCAAGGCCCAGATGGCCTCGGAACTTCCGATGGAGCCCGAACTGGAGCGCTGGTTCCCGCTGTGGGGAATCCCGATCTGATCGATACAAGCCGACGCAGATGTCTCGCCCGCTAGGCTAGGGATGCTGAAGCGCCTTGGACAAATCCGCCACCGCGCTGAAGGCGTGTCTGCGACCCGCTTTGCGCCGCTCGAGGAGCCCGCGCTGTTGTAGCTGCAGGAGATCAGCGCGAGCCGTCTCGTGGGTCACCCTGTGGCTCGACGCGTGCGACTGGTACGTGTACACATTATCGGGGTGCCGACTCGCATCGCTGATAAGTGCCAGCTGGCGATGGTTGAGCCTGTCTGAATCCTTGATCAGCTTCTCGATCTCCCGCACTTCCCCCACCTTACGGTTGAGATAGATGTGGAGTTCGTCCACGGCTTGTTGAATCACTTCGAGCTGATGTAGGAGAAAGTAGGTGGTATCACCGCCATCTGTCTCCGTGAGTAGGAAGGCCTTGCCATACTTCGCCGGTGCGTTTCGTATCACTCGAGAGATCGACAGATACTCGACCAGCCAATACTTCTGCGTGCGCATGTACCAGTAGAACAGGACACGGGCCGTACGCCCATTACCATCTAGAAAAGGATGGTCATACGCCAGCCAGAAGTGCAGCAGGATACCTCGTACGACCGGATGGATGAAGCCACCTCCGCCCTCGTGCTGCCCATTGGCGAAATCACACATAGCTTGCAATCTCCCAGGCAACTGGTCGACCGGTGGAGGAGTATGGATAAGACTCCCGTCGGACGCATCGAGAACGACTACTCGCTCTTCATCTGACGTCTGTAGTCGCCCAGCCGCACTCGGGTCGTCCAATGTGCCCTCGGTGAGGATACCCTGTAGCGTCATGACCAGATCGGGCGTGAGCAGCTCGCCCATGCCATCGCACATGAACTCCAGAGCCCGGTAGTTATTGAGAATCATCAGCTCACTTCGGTCCCTTGGAGCCCGACCACTGCGAAGCAGCTCCTTCGCAATACGCCGTGACGTGGTCGCACCCTCGAGTTGACTAGAGCGGATTGCCTCCTCCATGAGCGAGCTGACGAGATAGTGATGGCGGGCCTGCTCGTCGGTCGTAACTACCTCGGGCATGGCAATCTCACCACAGTGCTGATCGACGAAGTGCAGCAGCCGCTGGGCGTTAGGCGGAGTCCAGTATCCGAAGGGCCTGCCCAGCCGATCGGCCAGCGGAAGACTGCTCAGGCTCCTTCTCATCTTCGTCGCCAGCCACCACTCCTCGCGCGTTATGTCGCCTGGAGGCGTGAGGTGACGAAGCTTGTCCCAGTGGAGGTAGTCCTGGCGCTGACCGGACTCGGCAACGACCTGCATCACAGCAAGCAGACGGCTCGCTGGGATGTCGAGGAACAGCTGATGATCATCCGGGGGGCTGGCTACATACATAGCCGGTACAGCTCCAAATCAAATCCAAATTGCTCCAAGTCCTTGGAGCTTAGCATCTATTCCAAATTCTTGGAGTTCCTTGGAACTGGGTTGGACGTCGGCCCAACGGGCAACTTCGCCCAGTACGGGGCGACGACGAGATCAGTCCGGGATCAGCCCCTCGCCGGTGAACTCCCGGCCGGCCTCCTGAAAGCTCAGGTCGGCCGGGGGCAGGATCACATCGGAGGTCTCGATCTCCTCGTCGCCGATGGGCGTGCCCTGAGCGCGCACATAGTCCAGCAGCGCGCCGAACGCCTCGGCGAAGCCGTCCTCGCGACCGCCGTCCACCACCGCCACTACCGCGTTCTCCAGCTCGTTCAAGCGATCGGCGTTCTCGTCGGCGAGCCGGTACTGATCCTCGCCTGAGATGCGGACGATCATTGCCCGTGGCCCTCGCTCGGAGCGGGAGCCTCACCCGACTCGCCCGGCGCCTGACCGCCGTTCGCCGGAGCGCTCTCCGTGCCTGCTGAGATCTGCGCGGCGGCGCCCGGTGGGGGCGCCCCAGATCCCAGTTCGCTTTTCATCTTCGCGAGCTCGTCGTCGACCGCCGGCTGGCTCGAGAGCTGCTTGAGCTGACGGTCGATGTCGTCTTCCCCGCCTCCCAGCTGGGTGACGTCGTCGAAGGTCCCAGCGGCTTCGAGCTCGGATACAGCGTCTGCCCGGGCTTTCATATTTTCGGTCTTGTCGACCGCCCGCTGCATCGCCAGGCCGACGTCGGCCATCTGCTCGCCGACGCCCGTGGCCGCCTCCGAGATCCGCACCTGGGCCTCGGCGGCGGAGTACTGCGCCTTGATGACCTCCTTCTTGGTGCGAAACGATTCGATCTTGGCGCGCAGTTTTTGCTCGGAGTCGGTCAGCTTCTGCTGCTGGTCTTCGAGTTCTGCGACCTGGGTGTCCAGTCCCTGAAGCTCGGTCTGGGCGACGTTCTTGCGTTCGAGCGCCGTCCTGGCCAGGTCCTCCTGGCCCGCCGAGACCGCCTGGCGTGCCTGGGTGTCGAGCTTGACCACGCTCTGCTGGAGCGAGGTCTCCTGCATCTGCAGCCGCTTCTTGGCCGTCACCACGTCGGCGATGCCCTTCTTGACGTTCTGCAGCTGTTCCACCTGCTTCTGGTAGCTGTAGTCCAGTGTCTCGGCGGGGTCTTCGGCCCGGTCCAGCAGTTTCGAGACCTTCGCCTTCACGACGGTGGACATGCGCCCGGTCAAGCCGGCCATCTGATCCTCCTGTTGGGTTTCCACGACGTGGCCGACACGGGATCGACCAGCAGCTTCAAGCGTAGCCGACCGGAGCGCTCAGAACGTGTTTCAAAATAGGCGGTGCGGTCGGGGCGTTCATGGACCAAGCTGGGCGACGCGGGCAGGTGAAGGCCGTGCTGGTAGCACGGCCAAGCCGGCACGTGGCGGTCCAGCGCCGCGTCCAGGGACGTATCCGGACGTGCCGATCTTTTTGAAACACGTGCTCAGAGTCCCAGGGGGTGGCGAACCGTGAATCCTTCGTTGGCCGGACGCAGAGGACGCCAGCGGGGACCCTGCTCGTTGGAAGGGTCATCGGCGGAGCTCGTGTCCAGGCGCAGCCCGGCGACGGTCATGTACGCGTGTTCTGGATTGGAGAAGATCGTCACCCAGCGACCGACCCCGTGGGAGCCCCAGGCCATGAATTCAGAGGAGTCCTCGGGAGAGCTCAGCAGCTTGGCCCCGTGCAGGGCGAAGGAGACGCTGCCCGAGCAGTCGTAGCCCGCGGATACGAACGACGCGTGTCCGCCACCGTAGATGTAGGGCAGTCCGATCAGGTGGTTGGCAGCCCAGACGATTTCCTGGACGCCCACGGGCGCCGACAGGGGCGCGGCCGCAAGGCCGTCGACATAGCGGGCCAGCGAGCCTGGAACGAGCAGCTCGGGCTTGGGTTCTTCGACTGTCGCAGCCACCGGGGCGGCGGGGACGACTGGGGCCACCGGACTTCCGCCGGTCGACGGGACGGTCGAGCTCGGGGTCGTGGCGGTCGTGCTGGGAGCTTCGCTTGCGGGCACCGTGTACGGGATCACTTCGCCGGTGGCCGTCTTCTCGTAGACGGGGCCGCTGTAGACGATGTTGGCGGTGCGCGCGGTGATCGGCGCAGCGTGGATCTTAGGGGCCGTGGTCGGTGCGTTGCCCCCGGCGACCACGCCACCCGTTCCGCCCGCCAGGGCGGGAGCGGCGGGCACTGCGATGAGGGTCAGACTGCACAGAATCCCACCGAACGTACGGACCTGCAAAGCAACCTCTTTCGTCGGCCTCCGGGGTTAGCTGACGGGCTAGCGCTGAAAGATCCTGCGCTTCCCACGGCTCTACCGTGGGATTAGCCCCAACAACTTGGGTCCCCCGGTCCTTGGCATCTAGTCAAGAACTCGGCATTCGCGGCGCAACGCTAGCAAAGTGAGACGACGCTTGCATCGCATGCATGTCCGTTGCCGCAAACAGCGATGATTTCCGGGAGGCTCGCTCGTGGAGCCCTCAGCTAGTGTGCACGCGATGCTCACGGCCATCCCCCGGCTGCGCCCAGCGGCCCTCCCGCTGGCGATTGCAGCGGCGCTGACAGGATGCGGCAAGGGCGGGGTCGCCCAGCCCTCGGCCGGTGGACCGGCGGCCAAGCTCGCGCCCATCGCCGCACAGGGGGCAGTGAGCGTGACGACGCGGAACACCACCCGTCTCGGGGGCGCCGACGCCGCGACCGACGCCGCGTCGGTCGCCCGGACCGTGTACCCGGGCTTCACGCCCTCCAGCCGGCCCCAGGCGGTCGTGGTGGCGAACGAGCGCGACTGGTCCGGCGCGCTCGCCGCCTCGGCGCTGGCGAGCGCGCCGCTGGGCGCGCCGCTGCTCTACAGCGTCGGCGGCACGCTGCCGGCGGTCAGCGCACAGACGCTCGCTGCGATGCATCCGACCGGCGCGGGGTCGCTCGGCGGCGCGCAGGTGATCCGCATCGGGGACGCGGCGACCGTTCCCGGCGGCTATGTGCAGCACCGGCTCACCGCCGGCGAACCGGCGGCGCAGGCGGCGGCGGTGGAGCGGCTGCTCGTCAATGCCGACGGCGGTGCTGCCCCCCACCAGGTCATCGTCCTTCCCGCCGGCGCCCCGCGGGCGCTGCAGATGCCGGCGGCCGGGCTCGCGGCGGAGAGCGGCGCGCCGATCCTGTTCGTGACCGCCCAGCGGGTGCCTCAGGCGACCGCGGCCGTGCTCCTCGGACTGCACCACCCCTCGATCTACGTGATCGGCTCCTCCCAGCTGCGCAGGCCCACCATGGGCGCCCTGCGCCGCCTGGGCACCGTCACCTCGATCTCGGCCCCGCCGTACGAAGGCGAAGGCGCCGTCGCCAACTCGCTCGCCGTGGCTCGGTACGGCAACGGAGCGTTCGGCTGGGGGGTCAAAGAACCGGGCCACGGGCTGGTGTTCGCCGATGCCGCACGCCCCCTCGACGCGCCGGCCGCCGCGCTGCTGTCGGCCACCGGCGACTACGGGCCGTTGCTGCTGCTCGAATCCGCCTACGAGGTTCCCTCGGCGGTGGCCAAGTATCTCGGTGACATCCAGCCCGCCTACACCCCCGCCACTCCACCGGTCAAGGGCGTCTACAATCACGGCTGGCTGATCGGCGACGAACACACGATCGCAGCCGTTACACAGGCGGAAATCGACTCGCTGCTCGAGATCAGCCCGCGCAAGCCAACTTCTGAAGAACAGCCCGCCCAGCCGGTCGAATAGCCCGATCTCCACGGAGCGAACTTGAGCCAAGCAGAGGACCCGCGCCGCCTGGAGCGCAAGCACAGCGCCGCCGAGGTGAGCGTCGAGGACGTGCGCCAGCTGATGGGCGCCTCCACCCCCCATTTCGCCCTGCAGCTGCGCAACCGCATCTGGAACCTGATCGCCGACCTCCCCCCCGAGCACCCGGCGCGCGTGGAAGGCGAACGCGAGATCGTCCGGCTGCAGGAGCTCGGCCTCACGGGCGAGGTCCGCGGTGAGGGAGCCAACCTGGACGAGCGTCCGCTGCCCTCGCTCGACCTCAGCGCAGCCCACGGCCAAGCCTGAGCGGCCTCAGCCCGCGCCCGCGAACCTACCTCCGCGTCCGCGAACCTACCTCAGCCCGCGCCCGCGAACCTACCTCGGCGCGTCCACGAACCCGCCTCAGCGCGCGCCCGCGAACCGGCGCTCGCGACGAGCATCCTGGAACTGGGCGCGGAGCAGTTTGAACAGGAACGTCATCAGCGCGCCGTCGAGTGGCAGCAACACCAGGTTCACGGCTCGCGGCACCCGGACGAACGCGCTCAGCGCCCAGACCAGGGTCGAGTGAAACACGATCGTCGGCAGCAGCGCCAGGAGCAGCGTGTGGGAACGATAGCCGCTGCGGTGCTCGCGCCAGGTCACCTCGGCGGTGCCCAGCACGACGGCGGCGATCCCGGCGATGAACGTCGGCGGGGTTGCCCTGCTGAGGCCCACCACCACGCCGATCGCGCCGATCAAGATCAGCAGCTCGGACAGCGGCAGCGGATGCCACGGCGCCGGAGGACGCTCACCCAGCGACTGGGGGTCTTTGAACTCCCCGGCACGGGCGGCGGCGCCGCGCGGGCGCACGCGCTTACCGGGTGAATTGGCCGAGGCCGTGCGGGGTGCAGTGGCTGAGGCCGTGCGCTGGACTGCCTGCCCGGCAACTTCGGGCTCGCGCCCGGCCGAGCCCACCCGAGCGCTCGCCGGCGCCGGTCTGTGCTTGCGCGAGCGCGCTCGCCGGCCGCTGTTGCGCTTGGGCACGACGTCAGGAGCCAGGCCGGTGTTCGCTGCGCCGCATTGGACGTCGATCGTAGCGCCTATGCTGCGTTCGATGTCCACGCTTCCCTCGCCTGTCCGCCCGGCGGACGCGGGCATTCCGGACAGTGCTCTCGCGGGTCCCTACCCGGTCGGCGAGTACGCGGCCGCGCTGCACTCCAAGCTGCGCTCCTTCGCCAAGGTGCAGATCGTCGGCGAGCTTGTCAACCTGCGTGTCACACGGGCACGCACGTACTTCGAGCTGCGCGACGCCACCGGCGCGATCCCCTGCGCGGCGTGGCGGGGAGACTGGGACGCGATGCTCGCGCGGGCCGGCACGGGGCCGGCGGAGGGCATGCAGGTGGTGGTAGCCGGCGGCTGCGACTACTACCCGGGCAGCGCCACGTCCTCCCCCGGCTTCTCCTTCGCCGTCAGCGACCTGCGGATCGCCGGCGAGGGCGATCTGCTCGCCCGGATCGACCGCCTGCGCAAGCAGCTCGACGCGGAGGGCCTGCTCGCACCCCAGAAGCGCCTGTCGCGCCCGATGCTGCCACGCACGGTCGGGGTGATAACCGGAGAGGGCGGCAAGGCGCGCGAGGACATCCTCGCGGCGCTCGAGCGCCGCGGCTGGGCCGGGCGGGTGGTGTGGGGCTTCGCGCCGGTGCAGGACCGCCACGCCGCGCCGGCGATCGTCCGGGCGCTCGGGGACATGGCGGCGGTGGCGCAGGTCGAGGTCGTGGTCGTCGCGCGCGGCGGGGGCTCGCTGGCCGACCTGCTGTGCTTTTGCGACGAGACGCTCTGCCGCACTGTCGCCCTGCTGGGGGTGCCGGTGATCGCGTCGGTCGGCCATCACACCGACCACACCCTGCTCGACGACGTGGCCGCGGTCAGCTGCTCCACGCCCACCCATGCGGCCGAGGCGGCGATCGGCGTGGACTGCCGGCGCGCCCGCGCCGAGCAGGCCGCCGCGGCCTCGCGCCTGCGCGAGCACGGACGGCGGGCGATCCTCTCCCGCGCTCGCGTGCTTGCAGCGCTCTCGCGCGCCCCGGCCGCGCACCTGGACCGCCAGATCGCCCGCCTGCACCAGCAGCTGCGCGAGATCCGCGCAGGATCGCGGCGGCGGATCGAGTCCGAGCGCGGCCTCGGCGAGCGGCGGGCGATCGTCCTCCAGCGCAAGGCCGCGGCCTCCCTGCTCGACTGTCGCGAGCGCCGGCCGCGGGAACTGAAGCGGCTGACGCTCGCCCTGGCCGCACACGCCCCCCAGCGGACGCTCGAGCGCGGCTACGTCCTCGTCCAGTCGCCCGACGGAGATCCGATCGTCACATCCACACAGGCGCGTGAGCTGACCGAGGTGCGACTGCGCTTCGCCGACGGGGTGCTCCCCGCGAGGATCCTCGAGCGATGAGCGATCCCCGGACAGAGAGCTCTCCGCCGCAGGCCGGAGCGCCGAGCCATGGGCAGGCACCGGCCGGAGCTCCGAGCCATGAGGAGGCGGCGGCACGAGCGCCGACCCAAGCGGAGGCCCCAGGAGGACCGAGCTATGAGGAGGCGGCGGCCCGGGTCGAGGAGATCATCCGCCGTCTGGACTCGGGCGAGGCCAGCCTCGACGAGACTCTCGAGCTGCTCGGCGAGGGCAAGGCGCTGATCGAGCTGTGCGCCCGCGAGCTGAGCGCCGTGGGCGGCGCGCTCGAGGAGCTCCGCCTCGACGAGCTCGTCAGCCGGCTCGAACGCGAGGCCGGCGGATGAGACGCCCCATCGGATGTGACGCCCGATGAGCACCTGGGAGACGCTGGCCGAGCTGCCGGTCGAGATCGACGGCTACGAGCTCCAACCGCTGCAGGCCAATGTCTCGAGCGCGTTCGAGCGCAAGAGCACCCTCATCATCCTGCGCGGAGCGGGCGAGGAAGGGATCGGCGAGGACGTCACCTACGACGCGCTCGACCACGAGATCCTCCAGGCGGCCGGGCCGGGTCTGTCGCTCGCCGGGCGCTTCACCCTCGCCTCCTTCTCCGAGCGCCTCGCCGGTCTGTCGCTGTTCCCGCAGCCGCCCCAGCGTGAGGTGTCCAGCCGCTACCGCACCTGGGCGTATGAGTCGGCCGCCCTCGACCTCGCGCTGCGACAGACGCGAACCACGCTGCACGCGGCGCTCGGCCGCGAGCCCCAGCCGGTGCGCTTCGTGGTCTCGCTGCGCCTCGGCGAGCCGCCGACCCTCGAGCCGGTCCTGCGACGTCTCCAGCTGTATCCCGGACTGCGCTTCAAGCTCGATCCGACGAGCTCCTGGGATGAGCCGCTGATCGCAGCGCTGCAGGGCACCGGCGCGGTCGACTCGGTCGACTTCAAGGGTCTGTACTCCGGCTCGATCGTCGACCAGCCGGCCGATCCCGTCCTCTACCGCCGTGTCGCCGAGGCCTTCCCGGAGGCATGGATCGAGGATCCGGCGCTCACACCGGAGACCGACGCCGTGCTGGCAGCGCATCGCGAGCGCTTCTCCTGGGATGCCCAGATCCACTCGATCGAGGACATCGAGTCGCTGCCATATCCGCCGCGGATGGTCAACATCAAGCCCTCCCGCCTGGGCGGTCTGCGTAACCTGCTCGACGCCTACGACCACTGCGCAGCGAACGGGATCGGCAATTACGGCGGCGGCCAGTTCGAGCTGGGGGTCGGCCGGGGCCAGAACCAGTACCTGGCCTCCCTGTTTCACGCTGACGCCCCCAACGACGTGGCGCCGACGGGCTTCAACCTGCCGGTCACCCCCGCCGGCCTGCCCTCCAGCCCGCTGCGCCCGGCACCCGCCGCGGCCGGCTTCCGCTGGGGCTGACCGCGTCCGGTCGAGGCTGCCGGCATCCGGCCGAGCGCAACTTCCGTGCCGCCGATAGGTTTGCCAAGCGAGAGCCGGTAACGTCTGAGCCTGTCGATCGGGCTGCACAGAGTCGTCCGGCGCGAACGGAACGGCGTTCGGCGCGAAGGGGGTCTGGTGACCTTGGCGAGCACAGCCACTCACAAGCGATCGTGGTTCATCCTTTCCCCCGCAGCTCTTGCTGTGCTGCTGGTGGGCGTCCTCGGCGGGCTCGCCCAGCCGGCGATCGCGGCCAGCCCAGGAGGCACGCCGGCGGCCGGCGGCGCCCCCACGCCCGCCAAGCCGGGCACCGCGACGGTCAAACCGGGAGCCGCCTCGGCCCACGTGACGAGCGTGCGCATCACCCACGTCAGCTGCACGCCGGCGACCAGGTGCAGCGGCAACCCGCACCAGGTCTCCACGCACGGAACGCTGGCGCTGCAGGGCATCGGCCTGCAGGCGGGCATGACCGTCGCCTTTCCCCCGTCGCCGGGGGCGCGCATCAGCAGCGTCTCCCCCGCCGCGCACCTACACCAGATCGACGGGAACCTGCTCGTGACCGTCCCCACCGCCGCCCACTCCGGCCACATCATGGTGCTGCTCCCCCACGGCCGCTACACGAGCTCGTACGGGCCGATCTACGTGTACAAGCACGCGCTGCACCCGCCCCCGCCGCCCAAACCGGTTGCGCCGCCGGCGCCCACCGGCGCGGCGGCGGCGAGCGGCACCGCCTTCGAAGGCCAGGGAATGTGGATCTGGTACCTGAGCAGATCCGACGGGGGCAGCATCGCGTCGGTCGCCGCCCAGGCGCACGCCGCCGGTGTGACCACGCTGTTCGTCAAGAGCTCCGACGGATCGACCAACTACTGGAGCCAGTTCTCCCCCCAGCTGGTCGCCGAACTGCACGCCAACGGGCTGAAAGCGTGCGCCTGGCAGTACGTCTACGGCACCAACCCGACGGGCGAGGCGAACCTCGGCGCCGAGGCTGTGGCCAACGGGGCCGACTGCCTGGTCATCGACGCCGAGGCCGAGTACGAAGGCCACTACGCGGCGGCGCAGACCTACATCACCGAACTGCGCGCCAAAATCGGCCCCGCCTATCCCCTCGGGCTCGCCTCCTTCCCGTACGTCTCCTACCACCCCTCGTTCCCCTACTCGGTCTTCCTGGGGCCGGGCGGGGCGCAGTACAACGCTCCCCAGATGTACTGGAAGGACATCGGCCAGTCGGTCGACACCGTCTACGCCAACACATACATCGCCAACCGCATCTACGGGCGCCCGATCTTCCCCCTCGGGCAGACCTACGGCGGGGTTTCCGCCGAAGGTCTGCTGCGCTTCCGCGAGGAGGCGGCCGACTACGGCGCCAGCGGCATCTCCTTCTGGGACTGGCAGGAAACCGGCACGTCCGGCTGGAGCGCCCTGGCCACACCGCTCGCGCCCCTGACCACCGTGACCCCCAACGGCTCATATCCCGAACTCGGCAGCACTAACAAGGGCGATCAGGTCCTGTGGATGCAGGAGCACCTGGCGAGCGCCGTCCCCACGCAGGAAGTGACCGGCTACTTCGGCTCTGACACGGTGACCAACGTCGAGGCCTTCCAGACCGCCCACGCGATCGCCCCGAGCGGAGTGGTCGAAGGGGCCACCTGGGCCGCCCTGCTGGCCCTGCCGCCGATCGCGGTCGACTGGACCGGCTCAGGACCCAGCGGCTGAGCGCCGCTACTCAGGTCGAGACCTCTGTTACACCCGCTGGATCAACGTCCCCGTTCCCAGCCCTCCGCCACAGCACATGGTCACGAACCCGATCTCCTTGTCCGAGCGCTCGAGCTCGTGGAGCAGGGTGGTGATCAGACGGGCGCCGGTCGAGCCGAGGGGGTGTCCGAGGGCCATGGCGCCGCCGTTGACGTTCACCCGGTCCATGTCCGGGTCGAGCTCCCGCCGCCATGCGGCCACGACAGGGGCGAACGCCTCGTTGATCTCGATCAGGTCGATGTCTCCGATGTGCATGCCGTTGCGGTCGAGGATCTTGCGGGTCGCCGGGATCGGCCCCTCGAGCATTTTCACCGGGTCACAGCCCACCGTCGTCTGGTCGACGATCCGCGCCCGCGGGGTCAGCCCGAGGGCCTTGGCCTTCTCAGCCGCCATCAGCAGCACCGCCGCCGCGCCGTCTGAAATCTGGGAGGCGTTGCCCGCGGTGATCTTCCCGTCGGGCTTGAACGCCGGCTTGAGCTGGGAGAGCGCCTCGAGGTTGGTGTCCGGGCGGATGCCCTGGTCGGTCACGTACGTCTCTCCGTTGACCGCCATGGGGATGATCTCGCGCTCGAATCGGCCCTCCTGCGTCGCCTGGTTGGCCAGGCGGTGCGAGCGAACGGCCAGCTCGTCGAGCTCCGACCGTGGTATCTCCCACTGGTCGGCGATCATCTCCGCGCCGAGGCCCTGGCCGACGATGTTGTGCTTGGCCATCAGCTCCGGGGGGAAGGCCACGCCGAACTCCTGCTGGGTCTGGGCCACCGCCGCGAACGGCAGGTGTCCCATGTGCTCGACCCCCGAGCCGATCATCGCGTCGTGGACCCCCGCGGCGATCAGGCCGGCGGCGAAGTTGATCGCCTGCTGGGCCGAGCCGCACTGACGATCGACGGTCGTCCCCGGGGTCTCGATCGGCAGGCCCTCCTGCAGCCACGCGTTGCGGGCCACGTTCAGGCCCTGCTCGCCGAACTGGGACACGCACCCGGCGATCACGTCCTCGACCTCCGCCGGGTCGATCCCCGCGCGGGCGATCACCTCCGTGTAGCAGGCCCCCAGCAGCGCGTTCGGGTGGGTGTCCTTGTAGTAGCCCTTTTCCCTGTGCCCGCGGCCGATCGGCGTGCGGACCGCCTCTACGATCACGACTTCCCGGCCCTCTGGTTGCCTCATGTCAGCAGTCCTCCTAAGTTCTGTTGCCCAGCGTTCATGGCGAGGAACCCGGGGCGCTCCAAGGGGATAGGGGCGCTGCTGGGGGATTGCCCGGACCCTGCATCCCTTACTCTACCGCGCGTCACCGTTCTAGATTGACTGGTCAGTCAACGGAATCCCCGCAGCACCCCGCAGCACCACGCAGCGGAATCCCCGCCGCACCCGGCAGCACCCCACACCATCCGGCCAACGATCGACAGCAGAGGAGCACAGTGAGCAAACGCCTGGGGATAGTCGGCAGCGGGGCGATCGCCTGCGGCTTGGCCGCCACGGCAGCCCACCACGGGCCCGTGTTGCTGCTCGCCCGGTCCGAGAGCTCCGCCGACCGGGCCCGGGCGAGCGTCGAGAAGACCCTCGGCCGCCTGGGAGCCGAAGTCGATCCCGCCCACGTCCAGATCGTGACCGATCCCCAGGCGCTCGCGAAGGCCACGTTCGTGGTGGAGGCCGTGATCGAGGACTACCAGGTCAAGGAGCGGGTGCTCGGAGAGCTGAACCTGGTGCTCCATCCCGAGGCGATCCTCGCGAGCACCACCTCCTCGCTGTCGGTCGAGCGCCTCGCCGAGGCCAGCGGCCGGCCGGAGCGGTTCCTCGGCCTGCACGTGTTCAACCCGGTGACCAGGATGCAGCTCGTCGAGCTGATCTTCCCGAGGGCCGCCGGCCCAGACACGCGCGAGCGGGCGCTCGCGCTGTGTGAGACCTTCGAGAAGACCCCCGTTGAGGTTCCCGACGTCCCCGGGTTCGTCGTCAACCGCCTGCTCTTCCCGTATCTCTTCAGCGCGGTTCGGCTGGTGGAAGAGACCGGCATGGACCCCGGGGACGTGGACAGGTGCATGAAGCTCGGGGCCGGGCACCCAATGGGACCGCTCGCGCTGCTCGACCTCGTCGGGCTGGATGTCTCCAGGGCGATCGGCCAGGCCATCGGCGAGGCGATCCCCCCTCGAATCGATGAGCTCATCGCCGAAGGGGCCCTGGGGCGCAAGAGCGGGCGCGGGCTCCACGCCTACTGACCGCCCTTCGACGTCCGCTCGGCGGCCGGCAGGAATTTATTCGCGCTGAAGCGAGTTTTAGCTGCGGTTCATCAAGATCGCGATACTTGTCCATGCGACCTCAATGTCGCATCGCACACCCGCCTCCTCCCAGTGCACACGTTCCGGTCCGCTCCCCCCGCGGGCCGGACGTGTTTAACGGCCGACTTTTGATGGGCCGGCCGACGGCGGCCGGCTGGGCGGGGCAGCGGGCTGGCTGGTCCGCCGGCCGCTCAGTCCTCCGGGTCGCGGGCCTCGCGCGGCGGGACCGGACGCCCTCAGTCCTCGGGTTCGCGGGCCTCGCGCGGCGGGACCGGACGCCCTCAGTCCTCGGGTTCGCGGGCCTCGCGCGGCGGGACCGGACGCCGTTCGCGGATGCGCACGGCCTCGATGCGGTTGTCCCGCACGGACTCCACGCGGATGGAGTAGCCGTTGGCCGCGACCGTGTCCCCGCGCCGGGGCAGCCGGCCGAGCTCGGCGAACACGAAGCCGCCGACTGAGTTGTACGCGTCGCTGTCCGCCGGCAGGTGCAGCCCGTAGTCGGCCAAGTCGGAGACAGCTACGTGCCCGCGGACGAACCAGTCGCCGTCGGCGAGCCTGCGGACCTCCCCGGCCGCCGGGTCGGTCTCGTCGGCGATCTCCCCCACCACCTCCTCGATGATGTCCTCGACGCTCACCAGGCCAACCACCCGGCCGTACTCGTCCACGACCACCGCCATCGAGGTGCGCTGGCGCTGGAGGTCCGCCAGCAGGTCGTCCAGGGGCTTGGTCTCGGGTACGATCAGCGCGTCGTGAACGACCGGGGCGAGGGGCGTGTGGGGTCCCTCCTGCATCAGCCGGCGGACGAGCTCTGAGACGTGGACGAGTCCACGCACGCGGTCCCGGTCCTCCTCTTCGGTGACCAGCAGGCGGGTGTGGCCGCTGGAGACGCACAACCGCAGCGCCGTCTCGACGTCCTGGGAGGCGTCGATCGTGACCACCGCCGGGATCGGGGTCATCACCTGGCGGGCCTCCTGCTCGTGCAGGTGGAACACGCCGGTGAGCATGCCCGCCTCGCCCGGGTCGATGTGACCGCCCTCGTGGGACTCGGCGATCAGGCGCTTGAGCTCATCCGAGGACCCGCCGCTGCGCTCGGCGCTCATGTCCACCCCGAGCAGCCGCAGGATCCGGTCGGCGACGGCGGTCAGGGCGAGGATGAACGGATGGAACACCGCGCTGAACGCCTGCAGCGGGCGGGCCACCCGCCGGGCGACCGCCTCAGCCCGATCGATGGCGTAGAACTTGGGGACCATCTCCCCGGCGACCAGCTGGGCCGAGGCGATGATCACGAACGCCACGATCGCCGCGAGCGCCACGGCGACGCCGTGGCCGAGGGTGTTTCCGAGCGCGCCCTTGAGGATCGAGGCAAGCGCCGGCTCGCCCAGGGCGCCGATGCCGATCGATGTCATCGTCACGCCGATCTGGACCGCCGAGATGTACTCGTTGACGTTCCCCAGCTGCTCGAGGGCCAGAGCCGCTCCCTTGACCCCCTGCTCGCGCATCGGTTCCAGGCGCGCGCGGCGCGAGCGCACGAGGGCGTACTCGGCGATCACGAAGAATGCGTTGATGGCAATCAGGAGCGCCGCGAGGATGAGCTTCAGGCCGCTCACGCTGGGCACGCCGGGGCGACGCTACTTCGAGGAAGTTCTTCGTCGTCGTTCATCGTTTGCCGGACACCCCAACGGTAGCAAGCCCGCTGGTCGTCTTTACGACAGACGGTCGATCTGGGCGGCCAGCTCGAAGTCCGCGCCCGTGAGCCCGCCGGCCGAGTGCGTGGACAGCGTCAGCCGGACCTTGTTCCAGCCGTGGACCAGGATGTCCGGGTGGTGGTTCGCCGCCTCGGCCGCTTCGGCCACCCGGTTGACGAACGCGATCGCTGCCGCGAAGTCGGCGAAGCTCAGCTCGCGGACGATCGAGCGCTCCTCGCCGGCGGTCCAGACCGGTACCCCGGCCAACCGGTCCTCGACCTCGGAGTCGCTGAGCAGGCTCATCCGTGAGAGGTTACCGGCCCGAGGCAGCATGACCTGGTCCCCTTGCGTTCTACTTGCGCTTGCGGATCGCTTGCGCTATCCTTGCGCCATGAGCGTTACTGGCCCCGCGGAGCTTTTCCTGTCGGAGTCCGTTCCCCGCAAGGTCGCGGACGCAGCCGAGAAGATCGCCGGAGCGAGCCTCGATGAGATCGAAGCGAGCTTGCCCGGCGCCCTGGCTGGCGAGCGTGCCCAGGTGCGCGCGTATGTCGATGCGTATAGATCGCTCACTAACCGGGTGCTCGACGCCGTCGGTGAGGCGCGGCCGGATCTCATCCTCTTCGACGAGGCGCACCGCGTCATTGCCGTGATCGAGGTCAAGACGACTGGACAGGCTCGACCGGCAAAAGTGGATTGGCTGAAGGCCGCCTTGGAGCAAGAAGCGATGAGCGCCCCGTTCAGCGAGTGGATCGGCGCGCTCGGTGTTGGCCGAGGCACGGCAGTGTCACTCGTAGCCCAGCTGCGCCGAACGTTGCTGGGGACCGAGCCACTCGTGCCGCCACACCTGCATCACCTGCCCGACTGGTCTCTCGATGAGCGTCGCGTCGTGTGGTTCCACCGAGCCGTAATGGACGAGCTCTCGCGTATCGATACCCCCTTCGAGCAGATCTCATCGGTACTGGGGCTGACGCAAACCGAGCTTGCCGGTCTGTTTGGCGTGCGGCGGCAGGCGATCGAACAGTGGAGTTCGCGTGGCGTACCGTCGGAGCGACAGGAGAAGCTGGCAACGCTGGGCGAGATCGCCGATCTGCTGGCCGCGAAGCTCAAGCGCGATCGGATCCCGGGCGTTGTGCGGCGCGATGCGCCCGCCTATGGTGACCGATCGATCCTCCAGGCCATTGCTGGAGGGGATGAGGAGCTCGTGCTGGCAGAGCTTCGCGACGCCTTCGATTGGGCCGCCGCCGCATAGTGCGCCACGTTCGCCGCGGTGGCGAGTATCTGCGGGTCGCTGACCCAGCATGGCACGACCCTCTTTCCTCGGAGTATTCCCGCGCACGCGGTGACCGGTGGAACCCCCAAGGCTCTTTCGGCATCGTCTATCTCAACGCGTCGCTGGGCGTCGCGCGTGCCCAGGTGAGGCACAGGCTCGAAGCGCGCGGCATACGCCCTGAGGATCTCGCGCCCGAACAGGGACCGGTGCTGGTGCATACGACCGTTCCGAGAGACGACTACGTCGACGCGGTGACCGACGCAGGCCTGACCGCGCTGGGACTGCCGGTCACCTATCCCCGTGACTCGCGCGGCCGCGACATTCCCCACAGTGATTGTCAGCCGGTAGGACACCGTGCCTGGAAGAACCGTGAGCGCGGAATCGCGTGCCGGTCGGCCGCGCGAACCGCACCTCCAGCGGGTGAGGAGCTGGCCTATTTCGCCCCAGCGCCGCTACCTTCAGGCCCCGTCGAGTGCTTCGGCGACTGGTACTGGTGATATGGGGGCGCTGAGCAGGCTCATCGGTCGTGAGGTTAGCTCGATCGCGCTGTTTCTACAGTCAGAGCATGCGCATCGTCAGTCTCGTCCCCCACGCCACCGAGCTGCTGTTCGCGCTCGGCCTCGGCCCGGAGGTCGTGGCGGTGACGCACGAGTGCGACCATCCGGCCGGGGCGGCGACGCTGAGGCGGGTCACCCGCGACGTGCTGCCGGGCGGGCTGAGCGCCGCTGAGATCGACGCGGCGGTGCGCGAGCGCACGTTGCGCGGCCAGGCCATCTACGAGCTCGACCGCGAGGCCCTGCGGGCGCTCATGCCGGACCTGATCGTCACCCAGGCCCTGTGCCCGGTCTGCGCGGTCTCCTACGACGAGGTCGCCGATCTGGCCGGCAAGCTCCCGTCCCGCCCGCGGGTGGTCGCGCTCGACCCCAAGAGCCTCGGCGAGACCCTGGGCGACGTGCGCACGCTCGCCCAGGTGAGCGGCCGCCGCGCCGAGGGCGTGGCGCTCGTCGCGCGGGCGGCCGCGCGGATCGACCGCGTCAAGCTCGCCGTGCGTGCCCAGCCCCGCCCGCGGGTGGCGGCGCTCGAGTGGCTCGACCCGGTCTACGCGGCCGGTCACTGGACTCCACAGCTGATCGAGCTGGCCGGCGGCGAGGATGTCCTCGGGCTGGCCGGCGAGCCGTCGCAGACCATCTCCTGGGAGCAGGTCGCCGTCGCCGCGCCGGACGTCGTGGTGGCGATGCCCTGCGGTTATGACGCGCCGCGCGCCCACGCCGAGGCTTTGGCCCACTTCGAGCGATCTGGCCGCGCTGGGCGCGGCGCAGATCGTCGCGGTCAACGCCTCGGCGTACTTCTCCCGGCCGGGGCCGCGGTTGATCGACGGCCTGGAGCTGCTCGCCCATATCCTGCATCCCGCCAGCGTCCCCTCGGCGCCCCCCGGCGCCGAGGCGCTTGAGGTCACCCTCCCGGGTACAGGCGAGCGCTCCGCGCTGCGGGCGTGAGACTTGGGAAAAGCCCTTACGCCAGGCCGCTGCCCGTGGCTGCGCCGGCGACGGCGATCGCCGCGATGACAGCCGCTGCGGACAGCAGCACGCACGCGATCAGCCCGAGCGCCGGCACCTGGCGGGAGTCGGCGGTGCGGATGGCGAGACCGGCGATCGCGCCGCCGACCAGGCCGCCGACGTGGGCGCCGACCGAGATGTTGGCCAGGCTGAAGCTGAGAATCAGGTTGATCACGATCAGCCCACCGATGCCCGACTGCATGACGCTGATCCCCCGCGCCCGCAGCTCGACTACGGCCGCCCCCATCAGGCCGAAGATCGCACCGGAGGCCCCCAGGCTGGCGGCGCTAGTGGCGAACACCACGCCGAAGGACCCGACGAACATCGCGGTGATGTAGATCGCGGCGAAGCGCACCGAGCCGATGGCCTGCTCGAGCATCATCCCGAGCAGGTACAGCAGGTACATGTTGAAGCCGATGTGGATGAAGTTCTCGTGCAGGAACGCGCTGCTCACCAGGCGCCAGATCTGGTGGTGGCCTTCGACGATCGCAGCCCGGAAGAGGACGCCTTCTTCGATCACCGTCCCGTGGATTTCCGACCCGAACAGCGTGAACTGTCCCTGCTCGGTCAGGAACGCGATCACGTTGACCGCGATCAGCGCATAGGTGACGCGGGGGACGCTCGCCATGTCGCGCATCCGCCTGACCTGCGTTCGCTGCTTGGCGCACTCCGGGCAGCGCATGCCCACCGGCGTGGTGGTCATGCAGTCCGGGCAGATCGGCCGCCCGCAGTTGGAGCAGGCGACCCCGGTCTCGCGGGAGGGATGGCGGTAGCAGGTGGCCATGTGCGGGCAGGGAGCCTACCTCGACGGCGCCCGCCCGGCGATGGCGAGGCGGACGCTCAGCGCTCCTGGGACGCTCAGCGCTCGCCGAGCAGCTTGCGCGTCTCGCGCCCGAGATCGCGGATGGCTCGCTCGGCCGTCTCCCGCGCCGCGTCCAATCCGATACCGGGAGCACCGTGCGCGCGCCGGCGGGCGCGCAGGAGCACCAGCGCGCCGCCCGCCGCGCTGCCGAGAACGAGCGCGGCCGCCGGGCGCGCCCAGTTGCGCGGGTCGCCCATCGCCGAGAGCTCCCACGCCTCGAGCTCGTCGGCGGCCATCTCGGTGATGCTCGTGAGGGTGCTCTCCAGGCGCTCGGCCAGGTCCTCGGGCGGCTCTACCGGTGCGAGGGCTTCCCGCAGCAGGCCCTCGAGGTTGGGCAGCGTGTCACTCATGGACGATCTCCTCCAGCTGCTTGATCGCCCGATGGATGAGCACCTTGGTGGCGCCGTCTGTACGACCGAGCGCACGGGCGATCTCGCGGTTGTCCATGCCGAGGGCGAAGCGCATGATCAACGCCTCCCGCCGGTCGTCCGGGAGCATGCGCACGCCGTCCAGCACCCTGCTCAGCTCGTCGCGTCCCTCGACCAGCTGCTCGGTCGTGTGCGGCGCGGTCAGCATGGTCGTCTCGTCGATCGGCGAGGCCGGCTTGCGGGAGCGGTCGCGGTAGAGGTTGGCCGCGAGGTTGTGGGCGATGCGAATCAGCCACGGGCGCAGCGGCCGTCCGTGGGATTCCCGCTGCGCGCGCTCGAAGTGGCGGTATGCCTGCAGGAACGTCTGCTCGGTCAGGTCCTCCGCGTCGTGGTGGTCGCCGACGCGATAGTAGGCGTAGCTGTATACGTCTCGTAGGTGAGCCCGGTAGAGCTCGGAGAACTCCGCATCGAGCTGCGCCTTGGGCTTGTGGCTTGACTGCTCGCTCACTCATCGCACCCTACCCTCGCGCATGAGGAGAGCCCACCCGCCCACTCAGGCGGCGCGCGATATCTCGCGCGGCGAGGCCTCGTTCGTGAGCGCCGGACGCCCGCCCTCCGCGCCGCCCAGCCAGTCCCACTGCAGGCTCACGCAGGCCCAGATTCGCTGGGTGACGCCCGCGGCGAGCGTTGGCGAGCAGCTCTCGACCGTCGGGAAGCGCAGCGGGCGCCCGACACGCAGGCGGACCTTGCGCGGGCGAATGCGCCAGCCCCTGCGCACGGCGTCGCTGCCGATGACCGCAACCGGCACGACCGGGGCGCCTGTCTCGAGCGACAGACGCCCCACGCCGCGCCGCGGCTCCCCCAGCGGCCCGGGGCGCACGCGGGTGCCCTCGGGGAACACCACCACGCAATCCCCCCGCCGCAGGATCGCGCGGGCGGTCTCCATCGCGTCGCCGTCGCCCGCGCCACGGTCGACCGGGAAGGCGCCCAGCGCGTTCAGCAGGACCGCCTGCCAGCGCTTCTCGAACAGCTCGCGCTTGGCCATGTAGTAGACCGGCCGGCGCACCAGCGTCCCGATCACGAACGGGTCGAGGAAGCTGCGGTGGTTGGACGCCAGCAGCAGCGGCCCGCTGCGCGGCAGATGCTCGCGGCCGATCCGCTGCATGCGGAAGTACACCAGGAAGAACGGCACCAGCAGCGCCCGCAGCGACCAGTAGAAGACGGGGTTCACGCCCCGGTGCAGCGAGCGCTCGCGAAAGCCCTCCAGGCTCACCGACCGGGCGCCCGGCGGAGCGGGCCGATCGGCCGGGCCGCGCTCGACGCGTGCAAGGCCCTGCCCGCCCCGTCCGGCGGAGCCCTGCTCGATACGTGCCCGATCCATACCTTCAATACACCGTCCGCGACGGCGCCGTTACAGCCTTGCTCGTCAGTCGAAGATGACCACGATCTCATCGTGCTGGCCGACCGCGCTCTGGATCTGGGGTTGGATCGGCTCGACGGCAGGCGAGAGGTTGCGGATGAGTCCTCCGATGCTCCGCGCCTGTGCCTCGGCGCCGGGCGGATACAGGACGTAGACGCCGCCCCGGAGCTTGGCGTCGATGTTGCCGATCTGCCCGAGATGGACCCGATCGGCCCTGAGCTCGCCGGCGATCCGGTGGGCCTCGCCCGGGGTGCTGCTGGCGTTGAACACCGCCACGGGCACCGCTGCGGGTACGACGGCGCCGCTCGGCGCAGAGGTGGAGAGCACGCCCGCGTGAAAATGCACGGCGAGGATCGTGAGGATCCCTGCGATCGGAACGGTGGCTGCCGCCCAGACGCCCCTCCGCAGACGTTTGCGGGTGGTGTAGACGGTGGGCGCGAGGGGCGCTGCTTCAGCTGGCGCGGCGATCGCTGCGGTGGCGAGCACGGGCCGTTGACGGGCCTCGACGACCAGGGCGTGGGCGACCTGTTCACGCAAGAGGATGAGCTCGCGCTGGCGAGCGAGCACGAGCAGCGCCAGGACAACGACGGCGCCGAGCCCGGCGATGCCGAGCGCGGCCTCGAGCTCGGAGGTCAGGCTCGAGCCGACCGGCACGCGCTGGGGGAGCTCGACGTCGCGCAGGCTGGGGATCGCCGAGCTCGCATGGCCACCACCAGCGCCGGGGATGACCGGCAGCGTCTGCTCGGCCATCGCCACCATCTCCCGCGGCTGGATGCTGTCGGTGAGCGTGTTCTGGATCCAGTATGTCGCCCCCCCTTCGTGCCAGGCGATCACCCTGATCGCTTCTCCCGTGTAGAACAGGCTGTAGCTCCGCGATCCGATCTGGACGGTCTGTCTCGGGTCGCCCAGCAGCGGTGGATCGCTCCAGGTGCTGCCCTGCACGTCATAGAATTCGCCGAGGCCTCCGCGATCGACGACCACTACGTATGAAGGTTGAAGGCGGCCCTGCCCGTCACGGATGTCATAGAGGCGGAGGGTGTCCGGCGACGCGTCCGCGTATGCCTCGCGGGCCTTCGGGTACTCGAGGGGGATGGGAAGGCTCGGTGCGGCCGAGCGCGCGTGTTCGAGCGCTTCGGCCGTGGTCGGCGTCAGGGCGACCCCCGGGATGGCGTTTGTATGCGCATCGGAGTGGCGGCGGGCGGGGCGCACCGCCTCGGTGAGCTTCTGCGCGGGGATCGCTGCGGTGCCGTCCAGGAACGACCGGGCCGCTTCCTGGAGCTGTTGTGGGGTGGCCGTGTCGAACGTGGGCAGCAGGTTCACATGGAACGGAACCTGACGCACGGGCTTGCCCTCGGATTGCACGAGCAGCTCGAGCAGGTCCAGCACCTGGCTCGTCCCGTGGAGATCGGTTTCAACGGCCCTGCCGAGGATCCGCTCGAACTCTTCACGGTCTTCAAAGAGCGTCGCGCCATACTGGGCCTTGACTTCGAGCAGAAAGCGCTGGTCGCGGGCGTCACGGATGAGCGAGGTGTCTTCGTGACGGTTGGCCACGAATTCGAGTGCTTCCTTGCCACACAGCCGCTGGTAGCCGGGCTGCAGGTTGATTTCGAAATACTGTTCGCCTCCGGGTTCGTTGACGTGGTGGTAGCGGCGGTCGACGGTCATGTACACGCAGCCCATTTCATCGACCGCCCGCCTGAACTTCGGGAAGGTGACGACGAACAGATGGTTGACCGAGATGCCGAACAGGCTCTTGATCGTCTTGAGCATCAGTTCGGCGCCGCCATAGGTGTACGCGGAGTTGATCCGGTTGGTGATTACTTCCCCGTTGGGCGCCGTGAACGTGACCTGCAGCTCGCGGGGAATCGAGAGCATCGAGATCGTCGGCTTGCTCGGGTCGATCCGCACGAGCAGCATCTCGTTGGAATGCGGCAGGACGCTGCCGAAGGGATTGCTCTTGGGAGGCGGCCGCTGGTCGTTGCCGACCAGCAGCAGCGTCTCGGGCGCGCCCTGGCTGGCGGGGACCAGGACCTTCGGCGCGACCTTGACCGCCCTGCTCTGACCGAGCGCTTCGACAACCTTGTGGACCTCGTTGATCGCCACGACGTAGGTCGCTGCGCCTGTCAGCGCGACGATCCCTACGGCCGCGAGCAGGACCCGCCTGGCCATCCACCATGCGCGGCGTGGCGGCTCGGAAGGCATCGATCCCGCGAGCGCTCCACCGGGCGGGGGCAGTGGGGACACGAACAGCCGGCGTCTCATCATCGAAAGGTACGCGACAGCCGTTGTGCTGCCATCGCCCTGAAGGGTACCCCCACCACCGGCGTAGCTCGATGGGCAAGTGTCAAGTGATTGCCGGTGGCTGCCGATCTGTATGTTTATGATGATCTCCCCCTCCCCTGCCGGCGTCGATGATCTTCGTCGCCTGGGGCAGCGGTTGGACGCCCGGACCGAGGACGTGGTGAGCGCGATGATGCTGCGCTCCAGGGAGTCGGGCCATCAGCTGGACGCCGTGGTCGAGGAGCGCTTCGCACGTGTCGGCACGGTCTCCACGGTCGCGGTCGCCCGATGGATGGCCGGCGAGGGAGAGGAGGTCGCTCGCGCGGTCGGGCAGGAGTCCTGGCAGATCTTCGGCCAGCTCGCCTCCCAGCGGGCGGCGCCCTTGAACGAGGTGACCAAGCGCTGCCTGCGCTGGTGCGACGCCGCCGGCGAGATCCTGCGCGAGTGCGCCCACGAGCTCGATCTCGCGCCGGCCGTGCTCGAGCAGGCGCTGGCGATGCTCCAGCGCAGCCTCAACGTCACGCTCGTGCGGATGTGCGAGTCATTCGAGTCCGACCGCCAGCGGGCCGAGGAGGAGCTGACCCGCCGCCAGCAGGAGCTCGCGTTCCTGGCCACCCACGATGCCTTGACCGGCCTGCCCAACCGGACCTTGATCCTGGACCGCGTGGAGCAGGTGCTGATGCGGGCGCGACGCGAGCAGACGCCCGTGGCGGCCCTGTTCATCGACCTCGACGACTTCAAGGCGATCAACGACTCGTTCGGACACGCCGCCGGGGATGAGCTGCTGCGGGCGGTCGCTTCGAGGCTGACCGCCGTCGTGCGCAACAGCGACGCCGTTGGACGGCTCGGCGGCGATGAGTTCGTGGTGATCGCCAGCGACCTGTCGCTCGCCTCCGGTCCGGAGCTGATCGCCGAGCGCCTGCTCGCGGCGCTCGACCAGCCCTTCAAACTCGCCGCCTCCCGGGCCCCGCTGAGGATGACCGCGAGCATCGGGATCGCCTCGGGGGACCGCGAGTCCCCGGGCGATTTGCTGCGCGACGCGGACATCGCGATGTACCAGGCCAAGTGGGACGGACGCCACCGCTACGCGGTGTTCGAGTCGGGAATGCAGACCGCGGTGCAGACGCGGATGGAGCTCGAGATCGATCTGCGGGCAGCCCTGGAGAACGAGGAGTTCTTCCTGGTCTACCAACCCACCTTCAAGCTGCACGACATGAGCGCGACCGGGATGGAGGCGCTGATCCGCTGGCGAAGCCCCACACGGGGCGTCGTCCAGCCCGACGACTTCATCCCGCTGCTGGAGGACACCGGGCTGATCGTGGCAGTCGGCCGATGGGTCCTGCGGGAGGCGTGCCACCAGGGCGTGATCTGGCGGGATGCCGGGTATCCGATCGGCATCGCGGTCAACGTCTCGGCGCGCCAGATCGACGTCGACGAATTCCCGGCGGAGCTCCAGCGCATCCTGGACGAGACGGGGCTCGACCCGGCCTCGCTGACGATCGAGATCACAGAGACGGCCCTGATGCGCGACATCGAGCAGACCGCCGAGCGCCTGACGGCCGTCAAGGAGCTCGGCGTCAAGATCGCGATCGACGACTTCGGCACCGGCTACTCCTCGATGGCCCACCTCCAACGGTTCCCCGTCGACGCGCTCAAGATCGACCGGTCGTTCATCGCCCAGATGACCCACAACATGGAGGGACAGACGATCCTGCGCACGCTCGTCCAGCTCGGCAAGGCGCTCTCGATCGAGACCCTCGCCGAGGGCATCGAGCAATCGCACGAGCTGACCCTCCTGCAGGACGAGCGCTGCGACAGCGGGCAGGGCTTCCTGTTCGCACGACCGCTCGACGAGGCCGACACGGCCGCCTTCCTCGCACTCTGGGCGACTAGCAACGTGCTCGTCACCGAGTCGAGCTGACCGACGCCTCGCTCTTCGAGCAAGCGGGCTCGGCGAGCCGGTGGTGATCAGCCCCCGCTCAGCGTGGCCGCTCGCGCGGTCTGGTAGAGCGCTCGAGCTGCTCGCCGCGGGGGGTCAGATACCAGGCGTTGGGCGCCCCCCTGATCTGGCCCTCGCCGTGGTTCTCGAGCAGCCCGAGACCCTCCAGACGGGCCAGCAGCTTCGAGATCTGCCCCTCGTCGCTGACATCCGAGGCTTCGGCGATTTGACGATTGCTCGCACCGGGAACCTCGCTGACCGACATCAGGACCCGCACGGTCCGGTAGGTCACGCGCATCTTCAGGCCTGAGAACGGGTCGTCGTCTGTGGCCTCGCGGGCTCGCGCTTTGACCGGCGTCGCGGGACCGGCTCTGCTCGCCTCGATGTTGGCCGCCCGCACCCCCATGTACGGGAGCACGACCAGGCTCATCAACGGCCCGGCGAGGTCGACGAACCGCTCGTCGTGGCGCTTGAGCATCCGCGCGTGGATGACCGCGAAGACGCCGCCGATGACGCTCTCGGCGGCGAGCGGCGGCGGTTCGCGAGCAGCGCCCGCCTCGTCGCGCCCGCGATCGACGACGCTCGCGATCTCATCGATCAATTCCGTGCGCCGCCGCAGCACCGCATCTCCCGCGGCGAGCGCCTCGACGAAGAACAGCCTGGCCAGCCGGGGCTCCTCTTCGATCAGCGCCAACAGTCGCGTCAGCGCCGCGCGGATGCCCTCGCGCCACACGGACTCGCGCTTGTACGCCTCGCTCGCAACCAGCCGCGCCTGATCGATCGCCTGCTCGAACGCGCACAGGAAGCAGTCTTCGCGGTCGGCGAACTCGTCGTAGAAGGTCTTGCGGGAGATCCGCGAGCGGCTGATGATCTGCGAGACCGTCAGCTGGGCGTAGCCAACCTCCGCGACCGCGTCGACCACCGCTGCGAGCATGCGCCCGCGTTGGATCTCCACGACCCGCCCCCGCGGCAGCCCGTTGCGCCCGGATCGGAGGACCTGCCCGGAAGCGGGGGTCCTCGAAGCGGGGGTCCTCGAAGCGGGGGTCCTCGAAGCGGGGGTCCTCGAAGCGGGGGTCCTGTGGGTGTTGCTCACGTGCCTGCCCCCTCGTCGTCGTCTTGGCCGTTGCATGCCGGTCGTGCGCGGGCGCCGCCAAGGCCGGCGCGATACCAGCGCGCGATCTCACGCTCGGTCTGACTGCCACCGGGGGTGAGCCGCCACGCGTTCGGCGCGCCGTTGCCGTGCCCCGCGAAGTTCTCGATCAGGCCGAGTTGCGCGAGGCGGGCCAGGGCCCTTGACATCTGCCCCTGATCGGTGACTCCCGCCCGGACGCTGAGCTCGCGGTTGCTCAGGCCGGGCTCGGCGGCGAGCGCGGCCAGCACGCTCATCGAGCGCGAGGTCAGGCGCCTGTCGAGCGGACCCGGGCCGAGCGGAGGATCCGCGCCGTCTGCGGGCAGAGGCGCGGGAAACGCGCGGTGCAGCTCCATGCGTGCGGCGCCCGCTCCACGGTACTGGAGCGCGATGAAGCTCATCAGCGGGTTGACGAGCTCGAGCAGCGAACGTCCCTCGCCGGCCAACAGCCGGGAGTGGACGACCCCGAGCACGGCGCCGACGACCCCTTCGGCGGTGTACGGGGGAGGCTGGCGGCGGGCATCCGCTCGCCCTGCGTCGATCAGCCGGGCGAGCTGCGCGATCAGCTGCTCACGCCGCGCGAGCGCTCGCGGTCCGGCGCTCGGAGCCTCGACCACGCACAGCCGCGCCTGCTCGGGCTGCTCGTCGCAGAACTCGAGCAACGCGTACAACCCCGCTCTCATCTTCTCCATCCACGTTCCCTGCGCCGCACACGCGGCGCAGGCCCGCTCGCCGGCCTCGGCGACGATCTGCTCGAGGACCGCGAGCGCGGGTGTTGCAGGCTCGTGACTGTCGGAGTTGTCATGTGGCACCCGGTGTCTGCCGTTCCTGGTGTTGCCTGCGGCCGGGCCCCCCGGGCGCCCCAGCCCGAGTTGCCGGCGCGGGGCGCGCGCGTCCGTTCCCAGACCTTCAATAAACGATAGAAGGGAGCTTATTGGATCGGATCGCCGGAGTGAGGGACAAACCTGCGGCCCGCCTCATAAACGTTAACGCCGCCCCATGCGCCATGCGCGGAGCAGGATGAGCGTCGCCGAGGCCATGGGCGCGAGCGTGCGCTCGAGCTCGCTCAACGCCGGCCGCGCGAGCTCGGCCCGCCCTCCGGGCGCCGAGGCGTAGTAGGCGACCGCCCCGGTCAGCATCACCAGGTGCGCCGGGGCGCCGGGCAGCTCCCGGACCTCGCCGAGCGCGCGGCGCGCGCTCTCGCCGAGAACGGCCGCGAGCGTCCCCTCCTCCTCGTAGAGAGCCGCGTAGGCCAGCTCGCCCGGGCGCGCCTCCCGGTCGCCGTCGATCAGGCTGTCCAGCAGCGTCACCAGCACGCAGATCGACAGATACGCCCGCTCGATCTCGGCGGCCTCCGACGGCGTGGTGGCGGCGTGGGCGCCCGCCGCGATCAGCGCGTGGACCACGAGCACCGACGAGCCGGCGCCCGCGAGCAGCTCGCGCCAGCCGAGCCCCATCGACCCCGCCTCTCCCTCGGCCCACTCCCGCAGCTGCCCCGTGCCGAGGCGCGGGGCGGCGTGTATGCGAATCTGCGCCTCCGCAGCCCGCCGCGCGCTCGCGAGCGCCGCCCGCGAGACGGCCCCCGCGGCCGGCAGCCCCGCGAACGCCTCGCCCGCCGCCAGCGACAGCTCGCGCATGTAGCCGCCGTCCTCCGAGGCGCCCCCGGCATCCGCCGCGGGGCTCTCGAGCGCGCTGGTGAACGCGCCGTAGAGCCGCTCGCCGTCGGCCATCGGGTCGGCCAGGGGCCGCTCGGTGAGGCCGTCGAGCAGGTCGAACAGCACCTCCAGCGCGACGATCGCCCGCACGGCCTCCGCGCGGCGCGCCCGCGGAGCGAGCGTCGCGAGCATCGCCCCGGCCTCCGCGTTGAAGGCCTCCGCGCGCAGCTTGCCGAGGGCGAGCGCCCGCAGCTCGTCGTCCTCGATCGCCCCGGCCCTGCGCCGCCAGTGGGCGAGCTCGGCGCGCACGACCGGGGCGACCGTCAGCCGGTAGCGGACGCTGGCGAGAACCAGGGACAGGCCGGCACGGGTGGCGAGCCGTCGATCACCCAGCGCGGACATCGGAGGTGAGCGTAGTCAACCCGGCCTCATCCACCTGCGCCCCCTGCGTCCCCTGCGCCCGCCGTCCGCCGAAGCGGCGGGTGCGCTCGGCGAACTCCCGCAGCGAGGCCTCGAACGCCGGGCGGTCGAAGTCCGGCCACAGCTCGTCCCTGAACACGAGCTCCGAGTAGGCGGACTGCCACAGCAGGTAGTTGGATATCCGCCGCTCGGAGCCCGTGCGGACGATCACGTCGGGGTCGTGCATGTCCGGCCCGTACAGGCAGCGCCGGAACTCCTCCTCGCCCTCGCCGGTGAAGCGCCGGGCGGCCTGGACGATCTCCGCGCGCCCGCCGTAGTTGAGCGCCAGGAACAGGGACAGCCCGCCGTTGGCCCCGGTCAGCGCCTGGGCGCGGTCCATCTGCTCGAGCATCGCCGCGGGGACGCCGTCGCGGGAGCCGATGAAGCGGATGCGCACGTCCTGCTCGTGGAGCGCCGGCGTCTCGATCGCGAGGCGACGGGAGAACATCTCCATCAGCTCCCCGACCTCGGCGGCGGGGCGCGACCAGTTCTCGGTCGAGAACACGTACACCGCGAGCTCGGCCACGCCGAGCTCGATCGCGTCCGCGATGCGCGCCTTCAGCGTGTCGGCCGCGGCCTCGTGACCGCGGGCGACCGGCAGGCCGCGCGCGTGCGCCCAGCGGCTGTTGCCGTCGGCGATGATCGCCACGTGGCGGGCCAGGGGCGGGACGGCCGCGATGGCTAGGTGTCCTCCAGGGCGAGGGCCGGGGAGACGCGGGAGGCCCGCCAGCCGGGCGCGGCGGCGATCGCCAGGGCGAGCGCGAGGACGAGCGCGAGGATCTCGAACGGGCGGGCGCTGCTCGCCATGCGCGCGAGCGGGAAGCCGGTGACGCGCTGCAGGTAGCCGTCGAGCATCAGCTGGCCGTAGATGCCGGCGATCGCCCCGGCGAGGCATCCGGCGCCGAGCATCAGCGCGGCTTCCAGCAGCAGGATCCGGCGCAGGCGGCCCGGCTTGACGCCGAGCAGGCGCAGCCCTGCGAGCGTCGGGCGTCGCTGCCACACGCTCGAGGCGAGGGCGGCGGCCATCGCGGCGACGGCGGCGATCAGCAGGAACGTGGAGATCTCCCCGAGCTGGCCGAGCCCTTCCCCGGCGAGCGTGTCGATCCGGGCGGCGCGGACGGGCGCGAGCGCGACTTCGAGGCCGCTGGCGGGGCCGAGGGCCGCCGCGATCGCGCGGCGCGCCGCCGGGGGGCTCGCGCCCGGGCGCAGCTCGACGCCCAGCGTGCTCGGCGCCGGCGCGTCCCAGTAGCGGCTGAAGTCCGCGCCGGCCATGAAGATCACGCCGGGGGGCCACGCGAGGTTGGTCGTCGTCGCGGCGATCCTGAACGGATGCTCGCCGGTCGGCGTCGGCAGCACGAGCGTTCCCCCCACCCCCGTGTGGTGTTCGAGGGCGATCTGCCGGGAGACCGCGATCCAACCGCCGGCGTCCAGGCGCGCGCCTGCCTGCGAGGGGCTGCCGGCGAGGATCTGGCTGGTAAGGATATGCCGGCTGGCGCCGGGGGGGCGGGCTATGACCCATACCTGGCGCCCGCCGAGGGCCAGAAAGCCGCCGTGGAATTCGCGGACGCTCTGGACGGCGGGCACGGCCGCGATCGCCGCGGCCCGCCCGCCGGGGACGAATTGGTTGACGGCCTGGTTGTCGCCGGGGGTCGAGACCCAGATCTCGGCGTCGTCGACGTAGCTGGAGGCGAACGAGTGGATTCCCGCGAGCAGGTCCCCGCGCGAGCCGCCGAGCGCGACGCTGCCGAACAGCGCGACCGCCCCGGTCGCGGCGAGGGCCAGCGAGCGCAGGGTGGTCGCCTGCAGCGAGGCGACCGCGAGCGGCAGCGAGGTGAGCTGCTGGCGGCGGGCCATGATCCGGCGGGCGCCGCCGAGCACGAGCGCGAAGGCCAGAGGTACTGCTAGCACCGTAGCCAGCGCGAGCAGCGCGCCGGCGACGATCGCCGCCGCGGGGTCGAGGGCGAACACGGCGCTCGCGGCCGCCAGCACGCCCAGAGCGGTGGCGAGCAGCGCCCGCTGCGCCGTCGGCGAGAGCGCGTTGCCCGGCACTCCGACCTCGTGGAAGACGGCGTCGCGGGCGCGCCCGCGACGCAGGTCCAGCAGCGGCACGGCGGAGGCCCAGACGCTCGCGACGATCCCGCCGAGCCCGGCAAAGAGCAGCGGCCCGGACCCGACCACGGTGGCGCTCGACAGCGTGAACCCCTCGGCGAGATACCCGGTCGGCTCGTGAAAGACCCACACCGACAGGGCGTAGCCGACGGCGAGCCCGACGGCGGTGGCCGCGAGCGCGAGGCAGAGCGCCTGGAAGAGGACGATCTGGGCGATCGCGCTGCGCTTGGCGCCCACCAGGCGCAGGTCCGCGATCGCCTGACGGCGCTCGGGGACGGTCAGCAGCATCGCGTTGAACGCGAGCAGGAACCCGAGCAGCGCGCCGATCGTCGCGAACACCTGGCTGGCCAGGTTGCTGGGGCGCAGCGCCTGGTTCAAGAGCGCGACGTCCTGCAGCGCCGGGGCGACCGTCAGCCGCCCGCCCGCGAGCGCCTGCAACCGCGAGCGCACGGCCGTCTCCTCTCCCGGCTGGGGCTGCACGAGGATCCGGGTGATGCGTCCGGGCAGCCCGGCGAGCCGCTGCAAGCGGGCCAGAGGCATCACCGCCACGAACGCCCCGGAGACCGCGCCGGCGACTTCCGGGCCGAGGATCGCCGACACCCGCAGCGGGCTCGAGCGCCCCCGCACGTCCAGTGTGACGACCTGCGAGCGCGGGCCCGCGGAGCTCACCCCGAGCGCCCGCGCGCTGGCCCGGCTGAGACCGATCCCGCCGGGCGCGAGGGCGTCGAGGGGCAGGGTGTGGGCGAGGCCGTCGAGGACGGCGAGGCTGACGTCGGTGCCGGCGAGGTCGACCGTCACCGAGCGCCCGCCGGCGGCGCGCACGGTCGCGGTCTGCTCGAGCAGCGCCGCGGCCTGCTTGACCCCGGCGATGGCTTCGACGCGCTGGAGCATCGCTTCGTCGAAGCCGTCGCTGCCCCGGGCGCGCAGCTGCAGGCTCGCCTGGCCGACCACCGCCTGCACGATCTGGCGCGTGGAGCCCGCGACGCTGCCCTCGGCGGCGATCGTCGCGAGCACGAGGGCGACGGCGACGGCGATCCCGGCGCCCGCGAGCAGCTCGGCGACCGCGTGGACGCGCAGGCGCCGGCGGTAGATGTAGACGAGCGCGTAGAGCCCGAGCGTGCGCCTGTGGGGTCTCCCCGGCACGGCCCGTCAACCTCCGCCGGCGGTCGAGGCGGCGGCGTGCGCCATCGCCATCCCGCCGTCCGCGGATGGCTCGAGCGCGTCGCGCAGCCGGCCGTCGCGCAGCGTGTAGCGGCGGTCGGCCAGGCACGCTGCCTCGGCGTCGTGGGTGACGAGCAGCACCGCCGTCCCGCGCTCGTGTGCGAGCTCGCCCAGCAGCTGGACGGTCTGCAGGCTGCGGGCGCTGTCGAGGCTCCCCGTCGGCTCGTCGGCGAGGATCAGCCGCGGCTCGCAGGCGAGGACCTGGGCGATCGCCACGCGCTGGCGCTCGCCGCCGGAGAGCTCCTCGGGGGTGTGCGACAGGCGCTCGCCGAGGCCGAGGCGCCGCAGCCACGGCTCGGCGCGCTGCTGGGCCGCGCGGGGTCCGAGCCCGGAGACGAGCAGCTTGAGCGCGGCGTTCTCGAGCGCCGAGACCCTCGGCATCAGGCGGTGGGTCTGGTACATGAAGCCGACGTCGCGCATCAGATACTCCGACAGCTCGTCCTCGGAGAGGCCCGCGATGTCGCGGCCGGCGAAGCGGATGGTGCCCCGTTCGGCGCCCAGCAGCCCGGCGATCAGCAGCAGCAGCGTGGTCTTGCCGGACCCGCTCGGCCCCTGCACCGCGATCATCTCGCCGGCGTTCAGCCGCAGGCTGATCCCGTCGACCGCCCCGACCTGCTCGCCGGCCGTGCGGTAGTACTTGACCACCTGGTCGAGCTCGAGCATGCTCACGCACCGACGCGCCGCGCGGCGGGGCGGCGCAGGGGCAGCACGGCGGCGAGCTCCCGCGCCCGCGGCCCGCGCAGCTCGCCTTCGCTGAGCGCGAGCGTGCGATCGGCGCCCGCGAGACCGGCAGGCTCGGTCGTGCTCGCCAGAACCGCCACGCCGTCGTTGGCGAGCGAGCGCAGCAGCGCGAGGATGCCGTCGCGCTCGGCCAGCTCGACGCCCGCGGTCGGCTCGTCGATCACGAGCAGCCGCGGCTGCAGCGCGAGCACCCGGGCGAGCGCCACCCGCGTCGCCTCGGCCGTGGCGAGCGTGGACAGGCGCCGAGATGCGCACTCGCCGCAGCCGGCGCGCTCGAGCGCCTCGCGGGCGCGCGTGCGCGCCCGCCCGGGTGCGATGCCGCGTGCGAGCAGCGAGACCATCACCTGCTCGAGGACGGGCTGGGAGCCGGTCGCGCCGAGGCCCTTCTGGACGTAGCCGATGCCCGCGCCGAGGACGTCCTCGGCGTGGAGGGCCAGATCGCGCCCGTCGAAGCGCACCGCGCCGCCGTCGGGGGCGTCGATGCCGGCCGCCACACGCAGGAGGGTCGAGCGCCCGGAGCCCCGCAGGCCCCACACGACCGCGAGCTCGCCGGCGTCGAGCCGGAGTGAGACCTCGCGCAGGACGATGCGCTCGAGCTGGCCCTCGCGGTGGACCCTGACGACCTGCTCGAGCTCGAGCAGGCTCATTGCGGCTCCGCGCGCCCCTCCGCGAGGGCGTGCAGCTCGCCCCGCGCGTAGTGCACCCAGGCGAGCTTCGCGCCGAGGGCGAGGCTCCGCTCCTCGGCGGCGAGCCGGGAGGCGAGCTCGGGCGCCCCGTCGAGCGGCGCGCCGGCGCCCGCGGCGAGCGGGACCCCCTGGGCCTCGGCGAGGCACGCCTGCTCGTAGCGGGCGAGGATCTCGAGCGCCGCCTGCGGGTTGCGGTTGAACGTCGAGAGCTGGAGCACGAACAGCCGCTGGCGGCGGCGGTCCTCGGCGACCTGTCCGACGAGCCACTCGCCGAAGTCCTCGCGGCCCTGCGCCGTCGCCCGGTAGCGCGGCTTGGGCTGCCGCCCGGTCCGGGTTCCGGGGATCTCCTCGATCAGCTCGCGGCCCTTCAGCGCCGCGAGCGCCGTGTAGACGTGGGAGACGCTGCTGAGCGCGAGCACCTCGCGGTAGGTCCGCTCGAAGCGGTGAGCGAGCTCGTACGCGTAGCTCGGGCGTTCGATCACGAGGCCGAGCAGCGCCCAGTTGACCGGTGAGTGCATCGGGCCTGCATGCACCGCCCTCTCCCCTCTCATAGTATTGGCAGCTTAAACGAAAACATGGGTGGGCGCCGCGGCCAAGGGATGTGCCGCGGCGCCCGGTGATGCGCCCCGGCCCGCGATGGGGTGCGGCCGGGATCTCTTCGAGCGCCTTCTCAGGGGAGAGCGAGACGCTCGAGCAAAGCCCGGCGGATCGACGGATCTACTTCCGCTTGCCGTGGCGCCCGCTCGTCGTCTTGCCACTCTTCTTGGCCTTCCTGGCCTTCTTGGCGGCCTTGGGGCAGCCGGTCACGGCGATCTGTGTCTGCTCGTGGATTTCCAGGCCGTTCTGGGCGATGAACAGGGTCGGCATTTTCAGGTTCTGGCCGCAGAAGCTGTTCTTGGCCTTGGCGGGAAGGTCGGCGGCGAGGGCGGCGTACTTGCCCTTGGGCAGATTGAGTTCGAAGGTGTTGAAGGGGACGTCGGGGACGGTCCTGAACGTAGTGCTCGTGACGCCGTTCTTGATGAAGGTCGAGCCGACGAGGTCGATCGTCACGCCGTAGCCCTGCAGGACCATCGTCAGCGACGGGAACGCTTCTCCGCCGTGGGAGACGAAGTAGGCGGGGCCGCTCAGCGGCACCGGCAGCAGCGGCGTGTGGACGATGGCGTGCCCGACGATCGACTGCGGCGGGCAGTTCGCCGGGTTCGCTTCGAACGTCGCCGCGAGACACGCCTTCTGCAGCGTTTTCAGCTGCGAGGGCAGCTGGATCGGGAGGTCGACCTTGACCTTCGCGATGTTCGCCTGTGTCCCCTCCGAGCCGGCGGGGTAGGAGAGCTTGACCGACAGGCTCGACCCGTCTGATTTGTTGGTGTGCGCGGAGGTCGAGACCTGGAACTTGGGGGCGAACTTCAGCGCCGCGCAGTTGGTGACCTGGAAGGGCACCGACAGGGCCGCGGAGGCGCCTTCGTCGCTCGAGAGGGTCCCGGAGATCGCCAGGGGATTGCAGTCGGTGGGGTTGAACATGAAGCGATTCAGATCCCCGCCCGCCCCTTCGATCGTGACGGCGACGTGCTTGATCTGGAGCGGGATGCCGCGGAGGATGTGGGGGATTTCCCCGGTGGTCACCGTCAACGCGGCGGTCGTCGGGTTGACTTCGATCTTCGCGCGGACGACGACTTTCCCGAGGTTGAACGGGCCCGCCACCGCGGGGTTGACGATCGACAGCCCGAACGGGGCGCCCGCGTATTTTTCGGTGAGGAACACTTCCCCGCCCGTCACCGAATAGGGATCGCCGCCGAGGCCGACGCTGACGATCGTGTGGCCGATCAGGCTTTCGGGGCCGCACGTCCCGGCGTTCGCCTGCGCTTCGGGGCACAGCGTCACGCCGGTGAGGATCCCCGACAGGCCGGGCGGCATGCGCAGCTGCACGCCCGCGAGGTCCTGGTTGCCGTCTTCGCGCGAGAGCGTGGTCGTGAACGGCGTGAACGCCCCGGCCTGGATGTTCGTCGTGTGCGAGGACAGCGTCGGCTTGAACGGGAGCGTCGAGCCCGGGCAGGGGCCGCCGCCGAGCCCGCTCACGATCGGGAACGTCGAGGTGCTGAGGACCGGCGCCGCGGCCGACCACGGCGTGATCGCCGCGGTCGTCGTGTAGGTCCCGCAGCGGGCGGGGGTCGCGAGCGGCGCGCGGTCGCCGCCGAAGAAGTGCAGTTCGAATTCTTCGAAGGGCAGCTGCGGGGTGTTCTTGAAGACGCCGGTGATCTGGCCGCTCGCGGAGAGCTGCACTTCGCCGGCGATCTTGATCAGCGTCCCCGACACATGGTCTTCCGCGACCACGTACATCGCGATCAGCGAGCCGAACGGGTTGGCTTCCTGGGCGGCGAGGTAGGCGAACCCGTGCAGTTCCTGTGGCAGCAGCGGCGTCTTGATCCTGACGCTCGCGACCTTCGAGGCTTCCGGGCACGAGGACGGACCGTCGACGTGCAGGGCGATCTGGCCTTCGGCGCACGCCATCAGGCCGCCGGCCGCGGAGGGGTTCAGCACGACGCCTTCGGGGAGGGCGACGGTCGTGTCGCGGACCTCGCCCTCGGACAGGCCTTCGGGGTTGAGCGCCGCGGTCTGGGGGACGTGGATCTTGACCCGCAGCCCGCTCGGCGTGCTCGCCGCTTCGCCGTCGGGGACGAGTTCGGTCGCCGGGGCGAACGGCAGCTGGTTGCAGCCTGACAGCTCGGGCATCGAGCTCGTGAGCTTGGCCTCTTCGCCAGGGGGACGATTCCAGGCGTCCGCTTCCATCGTCGTCTCCTGCGGTTCGTTGCAGGCCACTGGCATCGACAGGAACGGTTGGGGGTGTTCGTCGCCGAACGCCTGACATTCGCCGACGATGTGGGGTTCGATGAGATGGAAGCGACCGTCGCTGACGCAGCTCCATCCGCGCTGGCGGTCGTGGCTCGCCGCGCCGGGCACGCCCCAGAAGCTGACCGTGCTGCCGAGGAACGTGATCGTCTCCGGTGTGTTCGAGACCGTGACGGTCACGCCGTAGTCTTCGCCGGTGCGCACGCCGACGTCGAGAAAGACGGGGACGCCGAGCACCTCGAAGCCGAAGCGCGCGGGCTCGCCGGTCAGCGGCTTGAGGTTGAACACCGGCACCGTTTCGGTGGTCAGGCCGAGGTTGTAGCCTTCGTCGATCGTGACCGTCGCGACGCCCATCGCGGCCTTCCCTTCGCACTCGTTGACACCGTTGAAGATGGTCAGGAACTGGGTTTCCGAGCACTGCGAAAATGCCGTCGGGTTGCCGATCAATCCCGGCGGGAGGCGGAACGCGAGGTTCCTCGCGAGCGCCGGCGGTTCGAGGGGCTTTGCGCCCTGGTTGAACATGAGCGCGGTCGTGAGCTGGAACGGATGGCTGCCGGCGCGGACGTCAGCGGCGCCGCCTTCTTCTTCGCCCGCCATTTCGTAGTCTTCGATCCCGAACGGCGGTTCGCCGGCGCCGAGCGGGACGGGGCGCGAGGCGGAGGCCGCGATCGCCCCGCCGCCGGAGATTGCGGCGCGGTCGAGTTCCCCGGAGACGGCGCCTGCTTCGGCGACCACGCCGACGAGCATGTAGATCTGGCGGTAGGGCGGGAGCACTTCGGCGTATTCGCAGGAGACCGCGTGAGCAGACGCGAGCGTGCAGGCGAGCGGCACCTTCTGTTCTATGCCTATCTTCTGCGGTTCGGTGAACGCTTCGACCGAGGTCGCGCGCAGGCCCTTGGGGAGCGTGTCGGTGAGGCTCACGTGTTCGGCTTCGCCATCCGCGTCGGCGTTGCCGAGGTTCGTCGCGGTGACGAGGATCTGACCGTCGGGAGACCCGGCGGTCACCTGGCTGACGGTCGCTTCCGCTTTGCCGCCGGAGAGCAAGCCGCCGTAAACATCCAGATCCGGCAACGACTCGCCGGCGAGCGATCCGACGAACGTCAGTTCGTAGGGGTGGTCGCCCAGTTCGTCGCCGGGGCCCCCCGTCACCTTTACGGTCCCTTTGCCGTAGATCGCTTCCAACGCCGTCTGCATCGCTTCTTCGGACGCGTTGAACGGGACAGTCGCGGTTTCGAAGGTGACCGGGTTGATCAAGATGACTTCGCCTCCGGTGGCGCTCACCGTCAGCTTCTGCACCTCGTCCCTCGCGGTTCCGGGCTGGACGCGCTCGGGCCTGCCGCTGAGCATCAGATGCCACCACGGCGACGGGGTCGCGGCGGCGGACGCCTGGGCGGCGGCGAAACCGGTGAGGATGGCGGCGGTTGCGAGTACGACCACGCTCCTGAAGGCAAGACGGGGCATTGTCAGGCTCCCTTGTTCTTGGTCGCGGTCGACCGCTTGGCTTTGGCCGGCGGCCCGTAGGAGCGGCGGGCCTTCCCTTCGCACGCCACTCGCCGCGAGCGCCGCCTGTCCCTGCGGCAGGCTCTCAGCGCCCGGGCGAGCTTTTCCGCCCGGATCTGCGCGGCGGTCCTCGATTTGGCAGCTGGCGGCGGAGGCGCTGGATTCCCGGCCCCAGAGAACGTCTCGCTGCCGGAGGGCCCGAAGATGCTCGGCTGGGGCGAGGGCGCGGGCTTGCACGAGTCGCCCGTTTCGCAGGGAGGCGCGGAAACCTGAGCGGCGGCGGGGCAGGGCGATCCGCCGGTGCATTCGTGGGCGTCGTAGATGTCATAGCTTTCGTCGAAGTCCTGCTGGGCGAGCCGGCTGGTGGTCATGAAGAACACGTCGCCGCCGCCTTCGGCGCCTTCGCCGTCGCGTCCGCCCGTGGCGCTCGCGTCGAGGAACACCGATTCTTCGCCGGAGGCGCCCGAGCTGATCAGGCCGACGCAGCCGCCGGTGAGTTCCGCGAAGCCGGGGGTGGCGGCGGTGCAGCCCCCGACCCCGGCGGGCTCGAACTCGTACACGTCCATCGCATGGTCGATGTCCTGCGGCACGAGGGCGTCGCTGGAGTTGAAGAACAGCCGGCCGTTGTTTGACAGGTAGCGGGATTGGTAGAGGCCGAGCTTGAGCTCATACGGCGTCCAGCCCGGGACGTTCGCCGCGACCCATGTTCCCGCGGTCCACACATCGGTTCCGCTGCCGGCGAACAGCTTTTCTTCACCCACATTGGGGTCGACCTGCACTCCCGTCGGCCGTGCGCCGGTCGGGTCGCACGACGCACACACGAGCTTCGTCGTGCGGGCGTCGTAGAGATAGACCTCCTCGTCGGGCACCCCGCTCGCGGCATCGCGGTTGTCATAGCCCGTCAGCCGCTGCTGGGACATGAAGGCCAGGAAGCGGCCGTTGGGCGAGACGCTCGACGTCAACCCCTGGAGCCCATAACCGCCGAAGCTCCCCCAATCGGGCCGGTCGGCGATGGAGAGCGCCGCGATCAGGCGGGGCGTCCAGCCTTCGCTCGCGCCGGCCACGTACAGGTCGGTCCCGGCGACGTAGTACACGACGGCCCCGTCGCCGCTGACGCCCGGCAGCAGGCCGGTCACCCCCTGCGCGAGGTCGCGAAGATCGCACGAGAACGATTCCCCGGCGGGCACGATTTCACAGAGGTACAGGTCGCGTCCGTGGGCGCCGGGCACGAGTTCCTGAGTATCGGTGAAGAACACCCGCGAGCCGTCGTCGCTGGCGGCCTGGAATTCTGCGTCGGAAGCGCCGTTGCCGGCTTTGCCCACCGGCACGTCGAGACGGATCGACCGGCCCGACGCGGCATCCCACATGTACAGGCCCAGCGCGAGCCCGGATTCGTATTCGTGGGACCAAAAGACGCGCGAGCCGTCGCTGGACACCGCGTTCCGCGCATCAACTCCCCCGCCGACGCTAGAAGAGAACCCGAGCGCCGCCTTGCTGGTGCCGCCGCCTTCGCCTTCGGGGAGGACGCTGACAAGCCGCAGCATCCCGGCACTCCACTCGTACAGCGCTTCCCGACCGCCGCCTGCGAGCGTCGTCGAAGTCAGCTGGAGTTCCGAGGCCAGCACGACGTGGCTGAGGTCGGGAGTCGCTCCGACGAACGCCGTCTCGTTGCGCGCTCGTGTGCCTCCGACCGCGGCGCCCGATGTGATGTCTGTCGTGGTCAGCAGCGGCGTGTAGCAGGTTCCCGGCGAGGACGCGCACGTCGCGTCGCTGCGCATATAGGCGGTCCGTTCGCTCGCCCGCGGCGGCGTTTCTTCGGATACGCCGCCGCGTTCGAGCGGGGTGAACGGTCCTTCCGGTTCCAGCAGCGCGTGGGACAGGTCCGGGGAGAAGGAGCGGTATTCGAACCCGTGTCCGGTGGTGATGCCGGCGGACTGCGCGTGCGGGGTATCGATGTCCTGTGAGGACCAGCCGCCGCCCCCGCGGCTGGAGAGCACCTGCACGACGTTCGCGTTCCCCGCCGGTTCGGCTTCCGTCGGCACATCCGTCAGGTAGGTGAACGCGGAGCCCGTTTCCGAGGCCTGGACGAGGCCTTCGCTGATCGGTTTGATGAGCGCGCCGTGCTTGTCCGGCGGGGACACCAGTTCCCACTGCCTGCCGTCCGGCAGCGCGGGGGACACCACCGCGGGCTGGGTGGTGAACGTGTGGTCGGGTCCTTCTTCGGCTTCGAAGACGCCGGGTTCGACTTCGCTTTCCACGACCACCCGATAGTGGTAGGGGGTGTTCGGTGTGAGGAACTGCACGGGCTGGGAGACGTTGACTTCGCCCTCCCCCGAGCCGACGAGCGCGCCTCGCGGAGCCGCTTCCCCGGGGGCGGGCACGTCGGTGCCGTATTCGGTGCTCGTGCCGTACTGGAAGTAGTAGTAGGTGGGGCGGCCGTGGGGGATGACCTGCGCCTGCAGGCTCGCCGATTCCGAGGTGACGCTCGCCGTGGACTGGCCGACCATGCCCGGACCGGCCGTCGTGACCACTTGATCCTGGAAGGGTTCGCCTTCGTTCAGGCCTTCGCCTTGGCCGTTGCCGGCCTCGAGACGGTAGTAATAGGCGGTGTCCGGCGAGAGCCCCGAGATTTCCGCTTCGACGGTCACCGGTTCTTTGCCGTTGGGAATCGTGGCGACCGAGCACGGCACACTGTTGCCGAACGCTTCGCTCGTCCCCCACACAAACCGGCACGACGTCACTTCGCCCGCTTCCTTCGGGTTCACCGTGCCCTGCAACGTCACATGATGCGCCGCCACCGGAGAGGCCGCAAGAGTTTCCACATCCGGCTGCACTTCGTCCGCGCCGAACTCGCGGATCACGCCCACATTCGTTTCTGGGCTCTGTTCGCCGACGAACAGGTGGCCGCTCGTGGGATCGACCGCGATGCCGCGGAGGATGTCGAAGCTGGAGGGATGCATCGGAGTTCCCGTCACACGGCCCTCGTATTCGCCTTCGCCGCTGAACTCATAGATGAATTCTTCTCCTTGATTACTATCGGCGACATAGATCTCTCCGTTGGCACCGTTCGTCGCGAGGTTTCCAATGATATGAAAAGTGCCGTGCGGGGGACCGATGAGCCGATGCGCGAGTTCGTACTCGCCCACCCCCACGGGAGCCAGGACATCCACAACCTCGTTTTTGCCGTCAGCAGACGAGACGGCGATTAGCAGATCACCGTTTGCTTGATCCACTACAATATTACCTATGTTCGTGAACGGTTCCGCTGCGGAGGTCGGCAGAAATGCGGCGCCGGTGGGGCTGACGCCGGTTATCTGCGTCACATACGTCTCTTTGCCGCTGGCTTCGGGGCGGAAGACGTCGACCACCGGATGTTTTTCGGAGCCGCGCTCGGGCACGTTCGTGCTCACGTACACGTCGCCTTTCGCCCAGTCGGCTTCGTTTGCCGAGCTGTCGACTTCGACACCATAGACATTTTCGCCGAACGATTTGACAGGGTCCGTGTCCGCTCCCTGTGGTTCGATGTCCGAACCCGTCCAGGTGCCGAGCAGCGCTCCCGATGCGCCGTCGAACACCGCGACCTCGCCTTCGAACACCGCGACCCCGCCCGTGTAATTCACCGCCGCGACGTAGACTTCCGTTTTACCCGAGACTTCCCTCGGCGCGACGCGATTTCCGAATTCTTCGACGCCGGCAGATTCGTTCAGCTGCCGCACGAACGCACCGGACTCGTCGAACTCATCGACGCGCCCGAGTCCAGGCTTCGTGGATTCAGCGATCCACAGCTTGCCCGCGTCCGGCGTGAGCGTATGAACGTCTGTCAGCGGCCCGGTCACTTTCGCCCCCGAGCTAGCCGACACTTCGGTGATCGGGGTATCGAGGTATTTGTGGACGACGTGCGCCTGGGCGCCCGCGCACAGGAATGCGAGGGCCGCGAGCGCGACGAGGAGCGCGGTGGAGAGCGACGCGAGCCGTCGGGTCAGCCCGGCGCCCTGCGTGTGCTGCCCGGCGGCCTCGTCGTCTCCCATCGTGCCTCCTCCTCCTCGGTCTGTCGATCTCAGATCGCCCCGCGTGTCAAGCCCCCTCACGGCGCGTGGTATGAGCGTGTCAGGCGAGCGCGTGCTTGCACCGCAAACGGCAGGTCGGTCGCCCGACCCGGCCGCGCGAGACCCCTGCGCTCCTCCCTCGTCATGATCTGATGTTCGCAAGCGCCGGCCCGGCTGGTAAGTCAAGACTTAGAAGGTTTCTTCGAGTCACCCGGCGGATCCCAGCCCGACGATCGGGGCCGCGGCGGCAGCCGTGACCCCGATCGTCTTCGGTCTTGCCTCGGTGCGACCTAGATCAGCGCTTGAGTTCCACTTCTTCTTCGAATTTGAGCTTGCTTTCGGGCGCGCCCAAGCAGCTCTGCGACCATTGTTTGAATTCTTTCGACATCAATTCGGTTTCGAGGTACGCGGAGATGAATTTGCCCGTTCCTTCGGGATTGTACCAACTGGTCCATTTCTGCGTGGCGCTTGTGCATCCGTAGACCTGGCCGAGTTCTTTCGTCAGTTTGGTGTAGTCGCCCGACGGGAATTCGCCGAGCAGTGCGTCGAGGCCGCCTTTTTCCGCTTCATGCACGCCGACGGTATAGTTGAGTAGGCCTTTGACGCATGAATACTGCGCGAACGGCCCGTTGTTGGTTTCCGGTTGCAAACGCCAGCCGATCAATTCTGTGGACGCTTTGAGCCATACCAGTTCGGCGACAAGGGCATGCGAGACTATCGTCCCTTCCGCCTGTCCAGCGCTGGTGCATTTGCCTAGGAGTTCTCCTTTGCATCCGGTGAGCGTGATCGACAGCTTGCTCGTCCTGAGACCAGTCACTTCGCCTTTCATGGCGCTGCCCGTGCACTTGACCGTGTCTTCTTTCGACCTGGTGGACTGGAGTTCCACGGCGACACTGGATGAGGTGAAGCCCTTTTTGGACAGCGTTTCTTCTTTTCTGTTGACGAGTTCCGGGTAGAGTATCGTTGCTGAAGCGCTCGCGGAGAGCACCGCGCCAAGGGCGAGTGTGGCCCCGAGCACGACGAGCGCGCGTCGCAATGCGTATTTCATCTGGTACCTTTCGTTCGAGTCGATGAGTGGGCGCATCCGGTTGCGTGGATACGCGTGACTTCCGAGATGTCAACCTATGCCTCCAGGGCGCCCCGCGTCAAGATGTCACACAGGTGGAAGCCGGCGGCCGTCGTGAGTAACGCATGAGTTGTGATAGTCAAATCGCTTACGCCGTTCGCCGCTCGGAGCGTTCATCCATCAACATGGTCGCGGCCTGCTCGCCGAGGGGCGAGAGCCGCCACTCGTTCGCGCCCCCGGGCGAGCAGGGCTCGTCGTTGTGCACGAGGCCCATGCGCCGCAGGCGGACGATCAGCGTCGAGATCTGCGAGTGCCCGCGCACGCCGATTCCCTCCGCGATCCGGCGATTGCTTGCCCCGGGGTTCTCCGCGAGGAACACCACGCAGCTGCGAGCCCGGTGCGCCCGCGGGTTGCGCAGCGCGTCGGGGACGTCCAGGCCGCCCGCGCCGCGGTTGGGGTCACTAGCCGGCCGGGCCGATCCGGCGAGGATCCTGCGGGAGAGCTCCTCCCCGCGGGCGACCTCCCGGGCGACGCCCTCCGGATCGAGGTACGGCGCGGTTATCACCCCCATCAACGGACCCAGCAACGACACCAGCGGGGCGCTCTCGCCGCGCAGGAGATGATCGTGCATGATCCCGATCACCGACGCCATCACACCCTCCGCCGCCAGCGGAGGAAAACCCGCCCCCGGCGGCGCGTCCCTGAAGTGCTCGACGATCAACACCCGCAACGCGGCGATGTTCCGCTCCCGACGCTCCAGCACCCACGAGCCCACTCCCAGCGCCTCGACCAGCAGCACGCGGGCCAGATCCGGCTCGCCGTCTAGGCAGCTGAGGACCGCGGCCTCCGCCGCCAGCAGACCGTCGAGCCACGACCCCTCCCCCGCGAACGCCCGTCCCATCACCGCCGCCATCCGCTCCATGCCCTCGTCCAACACGGCCACGAAGCAGTCCTCGAGGCTCGCGAACTGCTCATGAAACGCACGCCTGGACACCCTCGCCCGCGCGAGCAGCAGCGGCAGCGAGGTCTCCCGGTAGCCGCGTTCGGCCACCAGCTCGACCATCGCCTCGAGCAGCGCCGCCCGCTGCAGCTCGCCTACCGCCCGCTCGCGCACACGCCCCCCGAATCCGCGCACAGGCCACCCGCGCGCACGCCCACCGAGCTCGCGCACACGCCCCCCGAGAACACAGCAGACACCCCAAGAGCGACGATGCCGGTCGCGTAAACAGACACCCCGCCCACGCTACCAGCGAGCCGCGGCGCGAAATTACCCTCGCGCCTGTAACCGACAGCCTGCCACAGGATCTCCAGAGCCGGCCGGCACCGTCCGCGTCAGCGGATATAAGGGAAAATTGTCACTTCCATCTCACGGGCCGGGGCACTTCACACACCCGAAACGCGGGCCGACACCAGTCAAGGCATAGAACGTTCTAAGCCTTGACTGGGATGCTTACGGACCTCTCCCCGCTTTGTAAGGATGGCGCGCTATCCTTACAGAGCGCACGAGGCCTTGAAAGGAACGCTGTACCCCCCGCAGCCCAACCCACCACTCCCCAGCCTCTCGGTCATCACGAGGAGCGCTACTGGCCCGCCGATCCCACCGCCCCTCCCGGCGGTCGACGGGGCGGCGCCTATCGGGTCTTCGTCCCTGACCCCATAGCCCGGCGCGAGCTCACGCTCGGCGGCGAAGCCGTCACCGCCATCGTCGAGGCAACCAAGGCGCTCGGGCACCTCAACGACACGCGCTCCCAGGTCACATCGCTTGGAGCTCTCGCCCGTAACCTGCTGCGCACCGAGAGCGCCGCCTCGTCGCGCATCGAGGGCGTGAGGATCTCGCACAAGCGCCTCGCCCGCGCCGCGTTCGCCCGCACCCACAACCGGCGGGGCGATAATCGCGCCATCGAGGTTCTGGGAAACGTGGAAGCGATGGAGCGCGCGATCGAGCTGGGCGCCCGCGCGGAGCCGCTGACCGTCAGCGACATCCAGGAGGTCCACCGCACGCTCCTGCGGCACACCGGCGATCGGGAGATCGCCGGTGTCATCCGCACCCAGCAGAGTTGGATCGGCGGCAACGACTATCACCCGGTCGGCGCGCCGTATGTGGGGCCTCCCCACGAGCACGTCGAGCCGCTCCTCGAGGACCTTTGCCGATTCATGACCCGGACCGACCTCGCGGCCGTCGCCCAAGCCGCGATCGCGCACGCCCAGTTCGAGAACATCCACCCGTTCGCCGATGGCAACGGGCGCACGGGCCGCGCTCTCATATACACCGTGCTGCGCAGGCGCGGCGAGGTGAGCAACTACATACCTCCAATCAGCCTCGTGCTCGCCGGCCAACCCAAGAACTACGTGAGCGGCCTCGGGGCCTACAGCCAGGGCCACGTCAGTCGCTGGTGCGAGCGCTTCGCACACGCCACCACGCGTGCCGCGAGCGAAGCCGAGCGACTCGCCCAGCGGATCGAGGACCTCCAGGCGAGTTGGCTCGAGCGTCTCGGCGAGCCCCGCCGGGACGCGGCCGTGCGCGAACTCGTCGGCGCCCTCCCCGAGCAGCCCGTCATCGACGTGCCGGTCGCCCAACGACTCACCGGCAAGACCCACGTCGCGGTCGGCAACGCCATCGCCCAGCTGGAGGACGCCGGCATCCTGACCAGGCTCAACGAGCGCAAATGGGGCCGGGTGTGGGAGTGCGGCGAGCTGCTCGCCCTCGTCGAGGACTTCGAGAAGAACGTCTCCACGCTGGCCTGAGCAGAGAGCGTCTCCACGCTCGCCTGAGCAGAAGAGCGTCTCCACGCTGCCCCGAGCGCCGGCTCAGTCCTGCAGCGCGACCGCCGGCGGCACTCCGGCGGCGAGGTAGCCGGGGAGGGCGACGATCGCCGCGGCCGCCGCGGTCACGATCGCGAGGCTGATCAGGGCCGAGACCGCCGCCACCGAGTACACGACCGGGAAGTTGATCACGTTGGCCAGAGCCCGGTCCAGGAGCTGCTGGCCGTACAGGCCGAACACCGCTCCGGTCAGGCAGCCGACGAGCAGCAGGAGCAGGCTCTCCAGCAGGATCGTCCGCCACAGCTCGCCGTGGGGGAAGCCCTCGAGCTTCAGCTTGGCGAGACGGGGGCGGCGCAGCCACACCATGTTCCCGATCGCCGCCGCCATCGCGAGCACCGCCACGACCAGGATCAGGGTCGCGATCTGCGTGAGGCGCTGTAGGCCCTGGCGGCTGAGCGCGTTCTGTTCGTCCGCGTGCGCCTGCGCGCTCTGCACGGACAGGCCGGAGGACGGGCCGAGCGCCCGCCTGATCTCCCCCACCGCCCGCCCGGCGCCCACGCCCGGGTCGAGCAGGACGTTGTACGCGCTCGCCTGCGTGCTCCCCCACGCCCGCGCATACGCCGCCGCGGTCATCGTGATCGCGCCCGGCGCCCAGCCGATGTTCGTCGAGAGCGCCGCCACCCTGAAGCTGCTCGGAACGGGCGTCGGGAGGGTCACCGTGGAGCCGATGTGCAGGTGGTGTTCGGCGGCGATCGCTTCGGAGAGCACCAGCGAGCCCCCCGCGCGGACGCTCTCCGTCGGGTCGGCCCCGCCCGAGATCTGCGTCGGGGGCAGCAGCGGTGTGGCTTCGCCCGGCGGGGCGATCACCCACACCCGGCGCTCGCCCCAGTCCAGCAGGCCGCCGCGGTACACCCGCACCGCCCGCACGCCCGGGAGAGCCGCGAGTCTGGTCTGCTGCGTGGGCGCGAACGGGGCGGTTCGCAGCAGGTTGTAGGAGCCCGGCGGGGAGACCCACACGTCGGTGAACGCGTTCTCGTCCCTCGCCGCGTTCTGCAATCCCTGCAACAGGTCCCCGTGGGCGCCCTGGATCGCCACCGCGCCGAACACCGCCACCGCGCCCGTCGCCGCCACCCCGATCGCCCGCGCCCGCGCCGCGCTCAGCTCCATCGCCGCCACGTGCGGCACCGCCCCGGTCAGACGCCGCGCGATCCTTCTCAGGAGCGCCAGGGCCAGATCCAGCGCCGCCGGCAGGACGAGCAGCAGCGCCGCCACGAGCAGGACCATCCCGATCGTCGCCTGCCGGGGCACCCCGAGCAGGATCGCCGTGGCTCCGCCCAGGCAAACCACGCCGCCGAGGGACAGACGGATGCTCGCCCGCGGAGCACCTGAGCCCTCGCTGGTCGCGATCGCCGCGAGCGGGTCGCGCGAGAGGATGTCCCGCAGCGGGCTGAGCACCGCCACGACCGCCGCCAGCATCCCGCCCCCGGCGGCGATCGCCACGCTCTGCCAGCCCACCACCCGCTGCGTGCCCACCGCGAACGCCGAGCCGAGATACCCGGGGTTCGAGCGGAACAGGTGGATCGAGAGCTCCTGCCCGAGCACCAGCCCGAGCACGCACGCGGCGAGCCCCAGCAGGACCGCGTCGAGCAGCAGCAGCGCGATCACCGGGCCCGGGGTGTACCCGTCGCGGCGCAGGTCCGCGATCAGCCGCCTGCGCTGCGGGACCGTCAGCAGCATCGCGTTGAACGCGAACATGAAGCCCACCAGGGCGCTGATCACCGCGAACAGCGCCGTCGACTGGTTGCTCGCCGACGCCGCCTTCGCGAACAGCCGTTCGTCATAGCTCGTCGACGCGACGTTCAGGCGCCCGCCCGACACACGCACGAGCGCCGCCCGCACCCGCTGCTGCATGCCGGCCGCCGGCGCCACGAGGATCCGCGACACCCGACCGGGCAGACCCGCCATTTCCTGGGCGTAGAACAGGGGCGCGACGACGATCGGGCTCGCCACCAAACCCCCGATCTGGCGTTCGTGGAGCTGCTCGTACAGCGGCGCCTGTTCGCTGCGGCCGTACAACTGCAAGGTCACTTCCCGGCCGAAGCGGGTGACGCCGAGATGGGCCGCGAGCGGGGCCGGGAGCAGCACCGCGCCGACCCCCGCGAACGGTTCCAGGTCGGTGTGGCGCACGAGCGCGCCGCCGAGCTGGCGCAGGCTCGAGTCCGCTCCCACGAGCTCCACCGACTCGCTCCCCTTCGGGCCGGTCGCGTTCGCGCTCGCTTCCAGCAGCGGCGCCGCCACGCTCACCCCGGGGATCGCGCGAACCCGCTCGAGCACGCTCGCGGGCATGCCCTGAGGCGCGCGGGCCAGAAGCTGCAGCGACGCCCGGCCGGTAATCCCGTGGGAGAGCTGCGCGACCGAGCTGGAGAGGCTCTGGCTGGCCACCTGGGAGGCAAACAGCAGCGCCACCCCCGCCGCGATCCCGACGAGCGCGAACAGCTCCTGGACGACGCGCGCGCGCAGGCGCACGCGGTAGAGGTGCAGGGCATTTCCCGGCTTCAATCTGGCACCACCCGTCGCTTTCAGCGGGCGTCGGGCAGCGCCGCGAGGCGGTCGGGCTCGTAGTCGGAGAGCTGCCCGTCGCGCAAGGCCAAGACGCGGTCGGCGTAGCCGGCGGCCAGAGGGTCGTGGCTGACGAGGATCACCGCCACCTGGCGCTCGCGGCAGAGCTCGCGCAGCAGCTCGAGCACTTCCCGGCTGCGCTGCGAGTCGAGGCTGCCCGTCGGCTCGTCCGCCAGCAGCAGGCTCGGGCCGGTCGACAGGGCGCGGGCGATCATCACCCGCTGGCGCTCGCCCATCGACAGCGTCTCCGCCCGGTGGCCCAACCGCTCGCCGAGGCCGAGGCGTTCCAGCAGCGGGGCGATCTCGCGGTGCGCGTCGCGCCAGCGCATCGTCTTCAGGAGCTTCAACACCGCGTTGTCGATCGCGCTGACACCCGGGAGCAGGTCGAAGTTCTGACGGATGAACCCGAGCTGGGCGAGGCGGAAGTGCGACGCCTCGCGCTCGGACAGCGAGGACACGTCGCGCCCGGCGATCGACACCGTCCCCGCGGTCGGCTCGAGCAGCGTGGCGACCATCAGCAGCAGCGTCGTCTTGCCCGAGCCGCTCGGCCCGTACAGGGCCACCATCTCCCCCGGCTCGACCTCCAGCGAGACGCCGTCCACGGCGCGCACCGCCTCTCCCCCGGCGGTCGCGTAGTGCTTGACCAGCCTGTCGAGCCGGAGCAACCCCGCCGCCTGCTCGCTAGGTGTACGCGCGGCGGCCGAGGGTGTGCAGCAGGCGCCTGCAGCGGAACATCAGAATCGCGACCCGCAGCGGGCTCCCGAGTGCCTCGGAGAGGGCGCCGGCGACGTCCCGCCCCTCGGCGGTGTCGCACTGCGGGGCCGAGAGGTAGTAGCTGCACATCGCCGTCACGATCACCCGGTGGGCGTGCCGGTCGGGCAGCTCGGCCGCGGCGCCCGCCGCGCGCTCGGCCAGAGCCGCGAGCCGGTCGGCCGCCCGCGCCGGCGAGCCGCAGTGGTCGAGCAGGCTGCGCTGCCCGCGCTCGCGGTCCTCGCCGCGGTCGACCAGGCTGTCCAGCAGCGAGTGCAGGGCCCCGGCCCACGGCCAGTACACCCGCTCGATCGCCGCGACCTCCGCCGGGCGCACGGCGGGTTTGGCCGCGGCGGCGATCAGGGCGTGGACGGCCAGCGAGGACCCGGCCGCCGCCGCCGTCTCCCACCAGCCCAGGCCGCTGCCCGCGGGGGTCTGCGCGCCCGCCCAGCGCCCGAGGCCGTCATGGCCGCCCTGGGCCTCGGCCAGGTTCAGCGCCTGGAAGTCGACGATCCGCGCCGCCGCCGCCCGCGCCGCCGGGGCGATCACCGGGAACGACGGCAGCGCCGCAAGCGCGTCCGCACAGGCGTCCACGATCGCAGCCAGATAGCCGCCGTCCGAGGCCCCACCGTCCGAGGCGCCGCCCGCGCCGCCGCCCGCGCCGCCGTCCGCGCCGCCGTCCGCGCGACTGCCCGAACCGCCGTCCGGGTTGTGCTCGTAGTAGTCGGGGTGCCGCGCGCCCGGGCGCAGGGCGGTGAGCAGCGCCTGGTGCAGCCGGCGCCCGTTGGCGACCGGGTCCGCGCTCGGGAGCTCCGAGAGCGCGTCGAGGTAGTTGTAGGCGGTCTGGTAGGCGACGAGCGCGCGCACCGCGCCGCGACGGTGGGCGCCCGGGACGAGGGTCGCGAACAGGGCCGCCCCCTCGATGTTCCCGCGCTTGCCGAGCGAGCGCAGCGCGTGCCGGCGCAGCCTGGGATTGGGGATCGCCGCGGCCCGCTCGCGCCAGCGGGCGCGCTCGCGGGCGACGTGGGGGAGCACCCGGAACAGGCAGTTGAGGACCGTGCCCGCGAACACGCCGGCGAAGCGCGCGCGGTCGGCTGCCGCCGCTCGGGACCAGTGCCGTCCGTGGCCGGCGCCAGCCCGTCCATGGCCGGCGCCCGTGGCCGGCGCCAGCCGGCCGCGGAGCTCGCCGGTTCCGATCGCCGTGGTCATCGCCGCCGCGCTCCGCCTAGCGACGGCGCGCCGGGCAGGGGACGGTCGTGGACGCCGCGGTGTGGCTGCCGTCGAGGAACGTGAACTGCGCGGCGAACGGGAACCCGCCCTTCGGGCAGCGTTCCGGCACGGCAACGCCGCGGGGGGTGAACGGCACGAGCCGGCCGTGGGAGTGGCGGTAGTAGGTGAGATGGCTGGGGCCGATCGTGCTCGTCACGCTGAGGACCGAGACGTCCGGGCCGCCGGGGACGCTCGAGATGAGCGGGACGATGGTGGCCAGCTGCGAGCCGAAGAGGCCCGTGTCGGGGAGCACTTCGCCCGAGAACGCGAGCTGCGCGTACACGGGATACAGGCCGTTGGCGTAGAACAACACCACGAGGTTGCCCTTCGGCGAGGGGCCCGACAGCGCCTGGATTTCGGGGATCTCGTGGCCTGCGCCGGTGCCGAACGGCACTTCCACGTTGGCGCTGCCGTAGCCCAGGCGCGAGTTCGGAGGGCAGCCGCTGAGGCCCTTCGCGACCAGCGCCGCGGGCTGGCAGATGGACAGGCCGAGCGTCGTGGAGGTGTAGTTCATCCCGGCGGGCATCTCCAGGTTCACGCCCGTGAGCGGCGGCGGGGCGACGCCTTCGCTCGTGACCAGACTGAAGCCGAACGTGATCGTCGTGGGCGCCCCCAGCCGGTCGGGCGCGAAGGACGCGTGCAGCGTCGCCTGCTCGGTGAACGCGTTCGCGGCGCTCGCGGGCAGCGCGCAGACAAGCGTCGCCGTGGCGGCCGCGAGGGCCGCGCGCCCGCGGGCGCGACGCAGCCGGGTCCACGTCACGTGGACAGCCTGCCGCTGACGTGCACCGTGACCGCGTCGTTGATGCGCTGGACCGTCCCCGTGAAGCTGAGACCCGAGCCGTGGGCGCCGTGGTAGCGGCCCGTTCCGCGCACGATGCTCATCGTGCCGGCGAACGTCGCCACCGCTCCGGCGGGGCGATAGCTCGCGCTCGCCTCGCCCGTGAGCGAGCCGCCGGCGGGGTAGATGTTCACTTCGGCGGTCACGCGGTTGGTGGAGACGATGTTCAGATGGATGTAGATCGTCCCCGAGATCGTACCCGAGGCGGACCCCTGCTCGTTGAGCGTGAACTTGTGTTTGCTCGTGAGGCGCAGGTGTCCGCTGTCGCTGAGCGAGAACGTGCCCGCCGCGCGCCCCACGGCCGGGGTGGCCGCGCTCGAAGACGCCGCCGCCGAGCAGCCCGGCGCCCGCGAGCCCTCCGGCCAGCACCGCCGAGGCCAGGGACAGGCCGTATGCGCGCCTGCGGGCGCGCCGGAACTCGGCGCGGAGCGCAGCGGCGCCGTATGTCCTGACTGATCTCCTCATGTGTCCTCCCGTTTCTCTCTCCCACGACGTGCGATAAACGTCAGAGAACACATTAGTGCATCAAAGGAGCATGCGTCGCAGGCGCATACGTCTCAAGGAGCGAGCTCCGGGCGCGGGATGTGACAACTCGGACAGTTCCAGTTTTCAGGCATGCACGCGGCCGGTCAGCTAGGGTCCAGTGTTCCAATGGCCAGCCGTACCGCCCCCGGACAGACGACCGTCGCGCCGCTGCAGAAAGGTCGCAAGAGCACCCAGCGCGAGCGTCTGGTCGCCGGGATGGCGGCAGCCGCGAACCGCGCGGGCTACGCGGGGGCAAACGTGTCCGAGGTGATTGCCCAGGCGGGCGTCTCGCGGCCCACCTTCTACGACTACTTCGCCGACCGGGACGACTGCTTCGTCGCGACCGTCGCCGACGTGCAGCGGCGGCTGCTCGAGGACGTGCGTCGCGCGGTGGACGCCCGCGCGCCCGAGGATGCCGTGGAGGCCGCCATCGGAGCGCTCGTCGGGTTCGCGGTCGCGCAGCCTGCGCCGGCGCGGTTTCTGATGAAGGAGGCGCTCGCGGGTCCGGCACGGGCGCTGGACGCGCGCGACGAGGGAATCGCCGAGATCGCGGCGGTCGTCGAGTCGGCCCTCGCGCGGGCCCCGGCCGGCCGCCCGATCCCCGACCTGCCGCTCGCCACGACGATCGGGGCAGTCTGCCGGCTGCTCGCCTCCAGCCTGCGCCGCGGCGAGCGGGCCCTGGGCGGGATGCTCGAGGATCTGCTCGGCTGGACGCGAAGCTACGAGCGGGCCGGCGAGGACCACCGCTGGCACGCGCTCGTGCCGGAGCGGGCCGTCGCCCCCTCGCCGTTCCTGCCCGCCATACCCTTGCGCGCACCCCTGCCCCTGGCGCCCGGCCGGCCGCGAATCCCCGAGGAGGAGGTGGCCGAGAACCACCGCCAGAGGATCATGTTCGCCACCTGCCGGGTGGTGGCAGAGCGGGGCTACTCGGCGGCGACGATCGCCGAGATCACGAGGCTCGCCCGCGTGGACGGGCGCGTCTTCTACCGCCTGTTCACCGACAAGCAGGAGGCGTTCAGCACGATCCACGAGCTCGGCTTCCAGCATCTGATGGCCCTCACCGCGGGCGCGTTCTTCGCCGGGCGCAACTGGCCCGAGCGGGTCTGGGAGGCGATGCGGGCCGCCACCCAGAGCGTGCAGAGCGATCCCACGATCGCCCGCGTCGGGTTCGTCGCGGCGTACGCCGTCGGCCCCGGCGCGATCCAGCGCGTCGAGGACAGCCGCGTCGCCTTCTCGATCTTCCTGCAGGAGGGCTTTCGGTATGACCCGCGTCGCGAGCGCCCCTCGCGTCTGACGCTGGAGGCGATCGTGACGAGCATCTTCGAGATCGTCTACCAGCAGGCGCGCAAGAGCCCCGATCCGGAGATGGCCGGCCTGCTGCCGCACATAGTCCACCTCTGTCTCACGCCGTTCATGGGACAGGAGAAGGCCGATCGGTTCATCGACAGGAAGCTCACCGACGACCGCCGCGGGCCGGCCGGACACGGCACGACCCAGCCGAGTCGAGCGCCCGCCCGCCCGCGGGAGCGGGCCGCCACGCGGACCGCCTGAACCACCGTGCACGGGGGCACATAAACGTCGTCATACGCGATAGCGTGTGGCCTCGATGCCCGTCGCTCATGATGTCCCGCCGAATCACAAACGACGGCATAGCGATTCTGCTCGGACGTCGAGCCGCAATCCGGCTCTGCGTCTGACTCAGCACCGGCACAGCCGATAAGCACCGCATTGCGAGACGACCGCGAGAGCACCCGGCGCGAGCGGCTCCTGAGCGCGATGATCGATGTCGCCACGACCGACGGGTACGCCGCGGCGACGATCGCCCGGGTGGTCGTCCGCGCGGGCGTCTCGAGACCCAGCTTCTATGAGCATTTCATCGAGAAGGAGGACTGCTTCCTGGCCGCCCTGGCCGGCGTCCAGGAGCAGATGCTCGCGCAGGTCAACCTGGCGGTGGGGGGCGAGGGGCCCGAGCAGGCCGCCGGGGCGGCCGTCGCGGCGCTGATCGACTTCGCGGGCTCGCACGCGGCGATGGCGCGATTCGCGATCAGCGAGACGCTGGCCGGCGGACCCCGCGCGCTGGACGCACGCGAGCGGGGGATCGATGAGATCGCGCATGCGGTGGAGCAGGCGTTCGCGCAGGTGCCCGCCGGGCGGAGCATCCCCGACGTGCCGCTCGCCGGCACGATCGGCGCGGTCCAGCGGCTGCTCGCCTCGCGCCTGCGCCGCGGGGAGCGAGGCCTGACGGGGATGCGCGAGGATCTGCTCAGCTGGCTCTCGAGCTACGAGCAGCCCGCCGGCGAGCACCGCTGGCGCACGCTCACCCCCACTCCGCCCCCTGCCCGCTCGTCGTTTGTGGCAAAGACCCCGTTGCGCGCGCCCCCGCCGCCGGCGCCCGGGCGCCCACGCCTGTCGGAGGGTCGGGTGGCGGAAAACCAGCGCCAGATGATCGTGTTCGCGACCGCCGAGCTCGTCGCACGCAAGGGCTACGCGGGGACGACGGTCGCCGAGATCGCCAAGCACGCCAAGCTGGACGGCCGCGTGTTCTACCGCCTGTTCGCAGACAAGCAGGACGCGTTCGCGGCCGTCCACGAGCTGGCCTTCCAGCGCACCATGGCGGTCACCGCCGGCGCGTTCTTCGCCGGCGGTCAGTGGCCCGAGCGCGTATGGGAGGCCGGCCGGGCGTTCACCCAGTTCATCGCGCAGAACCCGACCCTCACCCACGCATCGCTGATCGAGGGCCATGCCGGGGAGCCTGCCAGGGTGCAGCGCCTGGAGGATCTGCTCGGCGCCTTCACGATCTTCCTACAGGAGGGCTACGAGCACGGGACGCCCGGCGCCCCACCCGCGCGTCTGTCCGTCGAGGCGATCGCGGCGATGAGCTTCGAGATCGTCCACCGCCACGCCCGCGCGCACGGCGCCAAGGCCGACGTGGCCGGCCTACTGATACATCTCACCCACATCTGCCTCACACCGTTCCTCGGCTCGGCGAGGGCCAACGAGACGATCGACGAGCTGGTCGGGATCGAGCGCTCGGGGGCCGCGCGGTGAGCTGTGGTGGGGTCACGCGAGATTGCGTGACCCCACCACCCTTCATCTGCGCATCGAAGCGGCGCCGGCGCCTGTGACGCGAGCGCTACTCGGCTGTCAGCTTTCTACGAATTCACCTTCTTCTTCGAAGGTCAAAGCGTTTTTGAGTTCGAAACCGATGCTTTGCCGTTTTTCGCTGCCCAGGATTTCGGCGATCGGGCTGGAGCCTGTGAACGGTTTGAATTCCTGTTTGCTTTTGGACTGGGCGTACGTGAACGATTGGACTTTGCTGGGGCTTTTCAGGGCACCCGTGTATATGCCCATGAGACTTCCTTCGACGTTGAAGGAGGCTGACGCGCATCTAACGTCGTTGAGCAAGAGAGGTTCAAAGGGGAATTTTCGTTCGACTTCCCCACGCAGCTGGAGACCAATTTCTTTGGACGCTTCATTTATCCAGCCGAACACACCCTTCATGGGTTCGGTCTTGACTATCGATTTTTCGGTCTGGCAACTTTGCGAACATTCATGGAACTCCAGCACGACTTTGCCGACGGTCGTCTTCGACGTGACTTCACCTTCGCCAGTGACACTCCTACAAATATATTTGGCTCCGCTTGCGAATTCGTATCCGACGCCGGCGGCCGCGATCGTGAATTTCTTTTTGACGAGCGCACCCCCCCCCTTTTTCACAAATTCCGGTGTGGTCGCAGCGAACGCCGTCGCGGACACTGCCACACTCAACGCAAACGCCGCCAGCACGGCCAGCGGCAGGCTTTTATAAAGCGACTTCATATGCTGAGTCTCCTCTATTCGGTTCCCTTGGCGAAGCCGGCCTTCCCCACCTGAACTCGGCTTGGCCGCTCCGCACCTATCGCCTCCAAGCTACGATCGCCGGCGACCCGCGTCAAGATGTCACATAGATGTGCGAGGGCATCTGGATCTGTAACGTGCTCGACGGTCCGGCGACGTCAGGCTCGGCGAGGTCAGGCTCGGCGAGGTCAGGCTCGGCGCCGATGCTGCCCTCGGCTCCCAAGAGCGCCGCCGCCTGCTCGCCGAGCGGTGTGAGCCGCCAAGCGTTGGCGTCTCCCTGGCGCCCGGCACGCTTGTGCAGCAGCCCGGCGCGCTGCAGGCGGGCGAGCAGCGTCGAGATCTGCGAGTGCCCCCGCACCCCGATCCCATCGGCGATCTGCCGGTTGCTCGCACCGGGGCTGCCGGCGATGAACACCACGCAGCTGCGTGCCCGGTGCGCCCGCGGGTCGCTCAGCGCCCGCGGCACACGCAGCTCGCACCCGGCGCCGCCGTTGCCCTTGCCGTTCCCGTTCGAGGACGGCGGAGCGCGGCCGGCGAGGATCCGGCGGGAAAGCGCATCTCCGCGGCGGACCTCCCGGGCGACGCCCGCGGGATCGAGGTACGGGGCGGTGATGGCCCCCATCAGCGGGCCGAGCAACGAGACCAGCGGCGCGCTCTCGCCCCGCACGAGGTGGTCGTGCATGATCCCGATCACCGACGCCATCACGCCCTCGGCCGCCATCGGAGGGAAGCTCGCCCCCGGCGGCGCGTCCTTGAGGTGCTCGACGATCGAGGTTCGCAGCGCGGCGATGTTTCGCTCGCGGCGCTTCAGCACCCATGAGCCCACTCCCAGCGCCTCGACCAGCAGCACGCGGGCCAGCTGCGGCTCGCCGTCCAGGCAACTGAGGACCGCCGCCTCCGCCGCCAGCAGCCCGTCCAGCCACGAGCCCTCGCCGGCAAACGCCTGCGACATGACCGTCGCCATCCGCTCCATCCCCTCGTCCAGCACCGCCATGAAGCACTCCTCGAGGCTCGCGAACTGCTCGTGAAACGCACGCCTGGACACACCGGCCCGCCCGAGCACCAGCGCGAGCGAGGTCTGCGCGTAGCCTCGCTCAGCCACCAGCTCGACCATCGCCTCGAGCACCGCCGCCCGCTGCAAGCCGTCTACCACCCGCTCGCCCACGAGCCCCCCAAGCGCTTCGACACGCTCAAATAAACGTCGACGTAGGCGTATTTGGGCACCGCGCCAAGCGTACCATCGCCGCCGCGCCGTGAACCGCAGATTACACATACGAATGGCCGGAAATATTATTCCGACAGCCCGTGGCCGCCCGCCGCGACAGCGGCCATCAACATAAACGATGACGATGGCGTGCTTCGTCGCTCGAGCCGGGTTCGCGTTGAACGTCGCCTCCCGTCGTTGTGTGCTTGGATCCGCCTCGCCATGCTTGCGCCTCGGCGCCTTGCGATGCTAAAACCCAGGCATGCCCGTGGCTGCCAGGAAACCGATCCATACCGACTTCTCCGGCTACGAAGGCCAGTGGGTCGCGATCGACCTGCGTACGGGCAGGGTCGTTATCGCCGATGAGGACCCGCATGTCGTCCTGCGCAAGGCCAAGGGCCGCAACCACGTCGTCGTGCATGGCCGAGTCCCCCACGCCGACGAGCCGTTCCGCGACCACTTCGGCTCGCCGACTTGGCAGAGCACTCCGACGCGCGCGCCCGCCGTGTGGCACGCGAGCAGGCCGCTCGACTCGACCGCGATCGGGCCAGCTCGTGACCCGACCCAGCAAGGTGGTGAGGGTCCTGCCGAGCGACCCCGAGTCGGCGTCTCACCGACGCCAACGCAGCCGGGGGTCAATTGTGGGCGTCGGCCGGCAGGACCGTGAAGGAGCCGCCCTGGAGTGGACTGACGGCACGGAACGCTCGTTCGTCGAGCGTGAGGATGCGCCGGGTTCGCCAGCGATTTGCGAGCACCACCAGCGACGCGTCCGCCAAGCCGAGCTGGAGATCGCGATAGCGAGCGGCGATGTCCCGCGCGATCGCCAGATCGGCGGGGGCGAGCGTGTCCGCGATGTAGGTGCCCTCGGCCAGATCTTCCAGGAAGCGAAGCTCGGCGTCCACCCCGAGACGGCGCAGGATCAGATAGTCGGCCTCGGCGACCACGAACTGCGAGGTGACGAGCTCCCCGTGCTCGGCCCGAAGCACCTCCGAGACCGCCGTGTGCTCGGGCTCGTCGGCATCGGCCTGCGCGTAGAGCGCGCCGGCGTCGACGATCAACGCCGTCATACCCGGACGGTCACCCTTGGCCCATCACCGAACGGTGCAGCTCGTCGGCGTCCCAGCCTCGATACCGCGCTCCGCCGCCCCGACCAACGCCCATGCTCCGAAAGGCCCGCCTGCCGGGCTCCGTCTCGGAGGTCACCCGTCGTATCCCGTCGCGGATCAAGTCAGACTGCGATCGGCCGGTCCGCGCAGCGGTGCGACGCAGGTGCTCCGCGTCAGCGGGACTCAGATACACCGATGTCTTAGGCATGCCCTATATAGGGTAGCAGGGTCAAACGACACGCCTCTCGGCCTGAGAAGCTCACACGAGATCCACGCGACCGTGGCCGCCCGCCGCGACAGCGGCCATCAACACTCCTCATGGGCGTGGGCAGGGCACGGCCGTGCGGGCGTTCGACCGGCTGCCGTCCACGAACGCGAACGTCGCCGCGAACCCAAACCCCCCCGCGGGGCACCTGGCCGGCAGGCCCACCCCCGCCGGGTGGTAGGCCACGCTCCTGCCGCCCACCTGTTCGTAATACGTGAGCGCTCCCCCCAGCGTCAGGCGCATCTCCATCACCACCACGTTCGGGGCCGCCGGCAGGCTCGGAATCGGCGGCACCGCCACGCTCAGGCGCCCGGGGAGCAGCACCCCCGTCAGCACCACCTGGGCGTACACCGGAAACACACCGCTCGCGTACACCAGCACGTGCAGATACCCGTCCGGCGAGGGCCCCGCGAACAGCCCCAGCGCAACCGTCTCCTCGACGACCGTCGGGCCGATCCGGATCTCCACCTCCGCGCTCCCCGACCCCATCCTCGAGTTCGCCGGGCACACTTCATCCCCCAACGCTTCCAGCTCCCCCGGCGAGCACTCCGCCACGCCCAGGTCGCTCGTTGACAGGCCGATGTTCGGCGGGTACGCCAGATCGATCCCGCTCAACGCCGCCGGGAGGCTCCCCCCCGCCGCGGCCAGATGGAAGCCCAACGACACCGTCGTCGCCCGCCCGAGCCGCTCCGGCGAGAACCCCGCGTCCATCCTCGCCGTCTGCCCCCCATCCGCACCCGCCGGCGCGTACGCGCACAGGGTCAGGGCCAGGACGGCGAGGGCAGGGGCCACGACGCGAGCCAGAGCAGGAGCCGGGGCGGCGCGGGCAGGGGCCGGGGCGGCGCGGGCAGGGGCCGGGGCGGCGCGGGCACGCGCCAGGTCGGCGCGGAAGGGGATGCCTGGCCTGGACAATCTGGTCAGGACCCCCAGGCCCCGGTCAGTACGGGAGATCGCCGATCGCCTGTACGATCAGCCCGTAGCTGCGACGGTAGTACACCCCGAACAGCTTCCCCCCGCCGTGGATGTGCGCGTAGCGGCCGCTCCCCCCCGTGATCGTCATCGCGCCGCTGAAGCTCGGGCTCGCGCTCGTCGGGCTGCTCAGCCTCCCCGTACCCTCGGCGCTCACAGAGCCGCCCCGGCCGCTGATCGTGAACCGCGCCCTCACCTCCGGTTCCCCGTCATACAGGAACCGCACCCGCGCATAGCCCGGGAACGTCCCCGAGACCGAGCCTTCGTCGAGGATCACCGACCCCGACGCCCGGACGAACCGCAGGCGGCCTTCGTCCCGGACGCTCAGCACCCGCGCCGTGTCCGCGCGTGGCCCGGGGGCCGTGTCGACGCGGGGGCGGGGGGGCGTGGCGGCGCGTGGCCGGGGGCCTCTCGCCACGGGCGTCCGGTCCCGGGCGCCCGCCGTCGCGGCCGGCAGCGCAGCGCACAGGGCGGCCCCCACCGCGGCCGTCACCGCCGCCCTGGCCGCGCTCCTCACCGCCGTAGATCGTCTGTCGCCCATCTCCCTCCCTATGCCGTTCCCCGCTCCGGGCCCGCTCCGGGACACCGCACGCAACCGTCAAGCGTGGAATCCAGCAGACATGATAGTCCGCCTGATGTCACCGCACGCCGGGGGTGGCCGCCCGCTGACCGGCGGTGTCCAAGTTTTGTGCAAGGTTTAGGGTGGGCAGCCTCCGAGATGTGCCGACAGGTGTGGCTCATCTGGCCTTCCTCTTTCGGGCACGGTAGACGATGTCTGCGGGGATGCGTCCTTGTGTGAGACGTCCGTGGTGAACGCGGTCGGTGTTGTAGAAGCGCAGATAGGTGTCCAGCTCTCGTCGTAGGCCGCTGTAGCGGGGGTAGAGGTAGCGAGCGAACGCTGGTCGCCAGCACTCGTCGAGGATCGTCTTGTGCAGCGCCTCGACGTGTCCGTTGGTTTGTGGCCTGCCAGCGTGAATGCGGGTGTGGCGAGCTTTTAGGGCGCTGGTGGTCTTGTTGAAGTCCCCCTTGAACTCGTTGCCGTTGTCGGAGAGCAAGCGCTCCAGTCGCCAGCCGGTGGCCTTCAGCTCCCGGGCGACACGCTGCGCGAGCCGGCTGGTCTGTCAGGCGGTGGGATTGCCCTGCTTGCAGATCACGAGCTCCGCCCACGCGTAGGAGGAAGCGACATCGATCGCTGTGAGCTGCCAGATCGCGCCATCGGTGCCCTTCAGCCGGCCAACGTAGAAGCAGTCGATACCGACCAGCTCACCAGGACGTGAGACGTCGATGTGCTGCTCTGGAGCGGGATCTCTGGGTGGCTCGTAGGGTGCTGCGTAGCCCGCGATCAGGCCGAGGCGCTTGGCGCGGGTGTTGAGCCCGTGACGGCAGACACCTTCCACACGCCGTTCGGCGAGACGACGATCCCGCCCCACTTCTCCCTGGCCAGCTCCGAGGCGACACGCCGCGGGCCGAGCCCTGGGTGAGCGATCGAGAAGGACACGATGCGCTCCTCGATCATCTTCGGCAACGCGTTGGGCATCTGCGGCCGCCGGCGCTCACGTGGACGCAGCATCTCAAGGCCGTGCCGGTCGACCTGGCGCTTCCAGGCGTAGTAGGTGGAGCGGTGCACCCCGAACGTCCGGCACGCCGCCGACACGCTCGTCCTCGCAGCCTCCGCAAACAACTGCTGGCGGTAGCCGAACAGCACGTCATCCTTGGTCATCAGGCTCAACCTCTCTCTTCAATTGGCGGTGAAGGAGGCAGCCTGAGCACAGGCACGGACGGGTCCTCGAACGGGGACCCGTCCGACCTCAACCTCAAAGACCTATAGAACCCCCAACTGTCAGGAGCACTCGGAGACAGCCCACCCCTAACGACCGAGGCTCAGTGGGTCGAAGCTAACCTGAAGCTCATCGACGAGATTGGTGCTCACGAATGGCTGGAGCGCCTGCTTGCTGTCCTCCGGGGAGCAGGCCCACGCAACCCCGACGAGCTGCCCGGCGTGTTCAGCGAGCCGGAAGCGTAGTGCGGGATCGCTTGGCGGGCAATATTCCATTTGACGACGCTTGGTGCGTATTATAGGATATTAGAGTCGTTCCGAAAAACGAAGCTGACCCGACAGGCCATATTTGGTGGCCTTTTCGGCCTTACCAAGCTATGAGCCTCACGCGAGGCCAAGAAAGGAAGTGGATCATGCGCAGAGCGATTACGCTTGCAAGCCTGATTCTCACAATCGCCGTCCTCACCCCGGACAGTGCGCTGGCGAAGTCCAAGGGCACTGACCGGCCGTTCAAGGTTACTGTCTCGATGACCAGCGTCTCCAACCTGGAAACGTCCACTGATCACTACGACGGGACGATTACCGGCTCCCACTTCGGGAAGGGCACAATCGAAGGCAACGGATCGTTCTCTTTCAGCGAATTCGGCTTCTTTAACTATGGCGACTCGTTTGTCATCATAGCCGCCAACGGCGACAAGCTGTTCGGAGAATCAAAAGGCACGATAACCGCTGGCCCTAAAGGATTCTTGGTCAGCAGCGATGTCAACGTGGAACAGCCGATCACCGGTGGCACCGGACGTTTTGCAGGTGCAAGCGGGGTCTTGACCGGGACGTACCCCGAGGTGGTCACCTCCTTCGAAGGGCCACTGCTTACGTTTAACGTCACGGGTTCGACGGCAGGCAGTATCAGCTATTAGCCGGCTGTATTAGTCGCGGCATACCCTGGCGGTACATAGGGCGGGAGACCGAGCACAGACAATCCTCCAAGGTTTCCCGCCCTCCTTATATTGAGAGGCTACTCGGCCAGGGGGCTGCCTACTAGGGTGGGCAGCCTGCGAGATGTGCCGACAGGTGTGGCTCATCTGGCCTTCCTCTTTCGGGCACGGTAGACGATGTCTGCGGGGATGCGTCCTTGTGTGAGACGTCCGTGGTGAACGCGGTCGGTGTTGTAGAAGCGCAGATAGGTGTCCAGCTCTCGTCGTAGGCCGCTGTAGCGGGGGTAGAGGTAGCGAGCGAACGCTGGTCGCCAGCACTCGTCGAGGATCGTCTTGTGCAGCGCCTCGACGTGTCCGTTGGTTTGTGGCCTGCCAGCGTGAATGCGGGTGTGGCGAGCTTTTAGGGCGCTGGTGGTCTTGTTGAAGTCCCCCTTGAACTCGTTGCCGTTGTCGGAGAGCAAGCGCTCCAGTCGCCAGCCGGTGGCCTTCAGCTCCCGGGCGACACGCTGCGCGAGCCGGCTGGTCTGTCAGGCGGTGGGGTTGCCCTGCTTGCAGATCACGAGCTCCGCCCACGCGTAGGAGGAAGCGACATCGATCGCTGTGAGCTGCCAGATCGCGCCATCGGTGCCCTTCAGCCGGCCAACGTAGAAGCAGTCGATACCGACCAGCTCACCAGGACGTGAGACGTCGATGTGCTGCTCTGGAGCGGGATCTCTGGGTGGCTCGTAGGGTGCTGCGTAGCCCGCGATCAGGCCGAGGCGCTTGGCGCGGGTGTTGAGCCCGTGACGGCAGACACCTTCCACACGCCGTTCGGCGAGACGACGATCCCGCCCCACTTCTCCCTGGCCAGCTCCGAGGCGACACGCCGCGGGCCGAGCCCTGGGTGAGCGATCGAGAAGGACACGATGCGCTCCTCGATCATCTTCGGCAACGCGTTGGGCATCTGCGGCCGCCGGCGCTCACGTGGACGCAGCATCTCAAGGCCGTGCCGGTCGACCTGGCGCTTCCAGGCGTAGTAGGTGGAGCGGTGCACCCCGAACGTCCGGCACGCCGCCGACACGCTCGTCCTCGCAGCCTCCGCAAACAACTGCTGGCGGTAGCCGAACAGCACGTCATCCTTGGTCATCAGGCTCAACCTCTCTCTTCAATTGGCGGTGAAGGAGGCAGCCTGAGCACAGGCACGGACGGGTCCTCGAACGGGGACCCGTCCGACCTCAACCTCAAAGACCTATAGAACCCCCAACTGTCAGGAGCACTCGGAGACAGCCCAGTTTAGGATGTGGACTCGTGCCTGCCGCTCGCTCTGCCTGGATGCGTATCGGTGACCTCGGTGCTCGTACCGGGGTCGCCACCCACCAGCTGCGGGCATGGGAACGCCGGTATGGACTGCTGAACCCGCGGCGGTCCGCCGGCAACTACCGGCTGTACTCGCCTGCCGACGAGGCCCGGGTGCGCCTGATGCGGCGCTACCTGGCCGACGGACTCCCGGCCGCCCAGGCCGCCGAGCTGACGATCGCCGCTCGCTTCGCAGTCACCGTCGGGGGTGGCCGCGAGGTCCCCTCGCCGGATGTCAGGGCCGCCCAGGAGGAGATCCGCGAGGCGCTCGCCCGCTTCGACGAGACATCCGCCCAGAGGACGCTCGAGCGTCTGTTCGCCGCGTTCACTCCCACCACGGTCACCCGGGACGTGCTGCTGCCGTACATGCACGAGCTCGGCGAGCAGTGGAGCGCCGGGCGGGTCACGGTAGCCCAGGAGCACTTCGCCACCAACTTCTTCCAAGCCCGCCTGCTCGCCCTCGCCCGCGGCTGGGATCGCGGTCTCGGCCCCCGCGCGCTGCTCGCCTGCGCTCCCAACGAGCAGCACGCCCTGGCGCTCATCGTGTTCGGGATCGCCCTGCACGAGCTCGGCTGGCGCATCACCTACCTCGGCCCCGACACCCCGATCGACACCCTCGCCGAGGTCGCCGAGATCGTTCACCCCGAGCTGACCGTCGTGGCAGCCACGATGCGCCGGCGGCTGTCCCGCCACGCAAAGCCGCTGGCCAGCTTCACCGACAGATGGTCCCTGGCCCTCGGAGGGCCCGGGACCAGCAGACGGCTGGCCGAGCAAGCCGGCGCCCGGCATCTCGACGAAGACCCCGTGAGCGCCGCCCAGACCGTCAGCCTCTGACCCTAAACAAAGGTTGTCTGTCCTGTCTACCCGGTGCAGCGTACCGGTAGCCTGCAGTGGGTAAAGAGTGTATGAGCGCTTGGATTCACCCCAGCAGCCCCAAAGCCATGCCCACCCAAGATTCACCAGACCCCGCACTCGCACGCACCCTGCGCCGGTTGCGGCGGGAGAACGGGAGCACGCAGGAAGATCTCGCCTACCACGCCGGCATCGCCGTGGCCGCGCTGGCGCGGATCGAGCGCGGCCAGGCGAACCCCGGGTGGGTGACAGTCAGACGTATCGTCAAAGCTCTCGACATCACCCTCGCCGAGCTCGCCGTGGCGGTCGAAGATGCTTCCTTGTGAGCAGCGCCTCCGCGGAACGCCCATCGGTCGCCGATCTCAAGCGCCGCTGGCTCGTCCGGAGGGCCACTGCGGGGAACGCGTCCACGGTCGTGCCTGGCCAATCACCCATCGCTCCCTCCGGTCGGCCACCCGCACGCTTCGGAGGCGCAGGCGGTTGTAGGTCGGGGTGTGAGGGACGCCCCCTCTGCGGGCGGCCCCTGGACCGGGCGTAGTAGTCGGCTCTCCATGCTTGGAAGGGGTGGGGCGCGCGCGTTGCCGTTCGGGCGTAATCGTCATCTGCCAGGCAGCTATTCGTCATCCGCCCAGACCTATAATCGTCATCTGCCGGGCCTATAATCGTCATTTGCCGGGCAATTCTTCGTTATCTGCCACGCGCCTATTCGTCATTTGCCGCCCTGAACCGCCCGCCGAGGGCCGCTCATGCCCACCGAGATCTTCAACCGTCACGCCCGTCCGCTCGTCCGCTGGTACTCCAGGCGCTGGCGGACACCCGCGTCGTGTTCATCTCAGGCGCATGACAGGTCGGCAAGAGCACCCTCGGGCGCGGAATCATACACGGGCTCCCGACCGCCGAGGAGTTCAGCCTAGACCGCCGCGAGACACGCGAATCCGCTCTCTCGGACCCCGAGGGGTTCATCGCCGGGCTGCGCGGCCCCGTGCTCATAGACGAGATCCAGCGGGTTCCCGACCTGCTCCTCGCGATCAAGCACGCCGTGGACCGGGACACAACGCCCGGACGGTTCCTCCTGACCGGGTCGGCGAACATCCTGACGGCCCGCACGATCAAGGACGCCCTCACCGGACGTATGGAGACGATTCCGCTGTGGCCGCTCGCCCAGAGCGAGATCAACGCGAGCCCTCCTATCGCGTCCTTGCCACGAAGCTCGACCTGACGCCGGACACGGTGCGCGAGTACGTCGGCCTGATGCAAACAGTGTTCCTCGTGCGCCTGCTACCGGCGTGGCGGCCCGGCCTCAGCGCGAGAGAGACCCATGCACCGAAGGCATACCTGGTCGACTCCGGTCTGCTCGCCCACCTGCTCGGCGCCGACGAGCACCGGATCGCCCGCGACGATCAGGTGACCGGGAAGGTGCTCGAGAACTTCGTCGTCACCGAGCTGCTCAAGCACGCGGATTGGGCCGAGACGAACACCCGCGCCTACCACTACCGTCAGCGCGCCGGAGAGATCGACCTCGTACTTGAGAACCGCACAGGCGAGATCGTCGCCGTGGAGGTCAAGGCGGCATCGTCGGTCTCGCGAGCAGATCTTCGACCGATGGAGAAGCTGCGCGCCGCAACCGGGGCGCGCTTTCAGGCCGGCGTCGTTCTATGCGCCGGCCCCCGAACCACGCCGCTCGGCGACCGGCTGTGGGCGATGCCGATCAGCGGCCTATGGGATCGTCCCATCGGGCAACTCGTTGATGAGGCCGCCCGAGGCGACCCAGCAGCCGCACCAGAGATCTAAATCTAAAGATCTCTAAAAGAACTAAAAATCTCTAAACGTAGGGTAGGGTTCGGCTGTGACGGCAAACCCGTTCAAGCCCACCTTTGGTGTCAGCCCGCCCGTGCTCGTGGGCCGCGACGGGCTGATCGAGGAGTTTGTGGAGGGCCTCGAGGACGGGCCCGGCTCAGCCGCCAGAGCCACGATCTACACCGGAGCTCGCGGTTCCGGCAAGACGGTGATGCTGAACGCAGTCGAAGACCGCGCGCGGGAGCTTGGCTGGCTCGTCGTGAGCGAGACCGCCGCGCCCGGCTTCGTAGATCGGATCACCCGACAGGAGTTGCCGAGGCTCCTAGCCGGCTTCGACCCCAAGGCCGTACGACGCCGTGTCACCGGGATCTCGGGACCGCTGGGATCCGGCGGCGTGACGTGGAGCACCAAGGAGAGACAAGCTCCCGAGGCAACACTCCGCAGCCAGATCGAGCTCATCACCGATCAGCTGGCCGAGACCGAGACCGGGTTGCTCATCACGCTCGATGAGATCCACCAAAACCAGATCGCCGAGCTGCGCCAGCTTGCCACGACCGTGCAGCACTCTTTCAGAGAGGATCGGCAACTGGCGTTCGTCGGAGCCGGGCTGGCCTCAGCGATCACCGATGTAGTGAACGACGAAGTGCTCACCTTCCTCCGTAGAGCGGAGCGACACGCCCTGGGGCCCGTTGCGTCCGAGGACGTCGCACGTGCACTCAGAACCCCGGTTGAAGGTAGTGGACGCAAAGTCGCCGACGATGTGCTCGACGTGATGGTCAAAGGCACGCGCGGCTACCCCTTCCTCATCCAGCTGGTCGGCGCACAGGTGTGGCGTCTTCGCCGGTCCGACCCCGAGATCTCGATGGAGAGTGCCCGGGAGGGCGTGTCAGACGCTCTACGCCGGCTCAGCAGGCTCATCTACGAGCCGGCGCTCGCCGACGCCTCGGACATCGACAAGTCATTCCTTCTCGCGATGGCCAAGGACGACGGCCCGTCAAGGATGAAAGACATCCAAAAGCGTCTCGAGATCGACGCCAACTTTGCAAGCCAATACCGCCTTCGGCTGATCGCCTCAGAGCTCATCGAGTCAACAGGCCACGGTTACGTCGACTTCGCGCTGCCCTACCTTCGCGACTACCTTCGCGAGCACGCCGCAGGCGCCGGGCTCCAAGCCTAGGGGTAGAGCACCGCTCTTGTAAGAACGGCAGCCACCCCGGCCGGGTCCGGAGAGATGGAATCATGTCGTACGTCTTTTCAGCATCTCGTCGGACTCCGTGATAGGATGTCTTAGATGCTGCACACGGAGATCCCTGCCAACGACGCTCGCCTCTCCCATCAGCCTGGACCGGGTGAGGCTGTGGTGATCACCCGCTACGGCAAGCCCGAGCTCGTGGTGCTGCGGTGGGACGATTTCACGCCGCTCGAGGCCCTCATCGACCAGTACCTCGCCGAGCCGCCCTACGAGCTGAGCGCCTCCGATCTTGCCGTTCGCGCCCAGGTCATTGACGAGCAGCCCGAAGGCGCCGAGTTCGACTACGCCGGTCTCGCCAACGCGCTCGGCGGGTGACCAGGTCCTCGGCCGGCACGGGCGCCATCGTCTGGGCGATCAGCCCGTTCGAGCTCAAGCAGCCCTTCCGCGTGATCGAACACGGCGGAACCGAGACACGCCTGCCCGATGCCCACACCCTGGCCCGCAGGGTGTTCAAGAGGGAAATGGCCGGCGACTTCGAGATCGCCGTAGGCGCGAAGCTGCGTCCCGTGCTGCTTCTCCAAGACCGGCCGGCAGGCCGCTTTGAGGACTTCGCCGCCCTGCGGCTGCTGCGCGTAGCGAAGTTCGATCCGGCGGACCAACAGACGATCCGCAACGGAGACGAGGAGACCCTCTTCTATCTCGGCCACAACAAGCGCAAGTACGGAATGGACAAGGAGTACGCGGTCGTCTTGACATCGCTGCACCGTGTCCACCGCAGCGCAATCGTCGGCAATCCCGTCGGCGCCGTCGACCAGGCCGAGCTCCGCACCCTCTGCGAGCGGCTCGTCCATGTCTCGGATCTCGACCTGTCAAATCTGATCGCCCGCAAGGCCAACGAGCTGGTCGCGCGCCTCGCTCAGCGCGAAGCTGGTCGCTAGATCGCGACGAGGGCTCCCGACGAGAACCCCTGTGCCGGCCTTACTTCTTCGCCCTGACAACGTACTTCTTGTGCGCCCTCGCCACACACCGAGCCCGCCCCTTCTTTGGCTGCTTCTCGCATGCCCTCAGCGCTTTTGTCAGCAGCTGGGCGCGCGTGGGCGGTTGTGATTTGGATTTGCTTTCTTCTTCCTGCTTCTTCTTGGCGGCTTGTTCTTCCTGGTGCTTCTTTGCTGCGACCGTGGCGGCTTCTTCTTCCTCATGCTTCTTGATCGCAGCGATCTGGGCGTTCAATTCTGCTTCGTGCTTCTTCGCTTCTTCCCCGGCCTGCTTGGCGTGTTCTTCAGTTTTTTTGAGAGCTTCTTCTTGCTTCTTCAGGGTTGCTTGCAGCGTCTGGAGAGCTTCTTCCTGTTCCTTGGCTTCTTCTGCGTGCTGTTCAGCTTCGATTTCTTGCTCGGTGGTGGCCTTTATTTCGACCGGCACGCTCGTGTGGACCGCGAAGGTCGCTTCCACACCAGTGGTAACCAACCCGTTCGTGCCATGTTGACCTTCGGGGATTGCTTTCAGCAGTTCGCCGGCCGGACCTTCGTATTCGTCGGGTATCTGCACGCTGTCGGACTGGCTCAACATGGCCACGAAGGAAGTCGCTTTCTTATTGATAGGACTCACGGGAGCCAAGAAAGGACCAGTCCCTTCAGCGGGTTCACCTCCGCATTTGAAGGATATATAGATGCCGCCATGCGGATTGAGAAGCATGCCGGCTTCGTCTCTTGCTCGATCGATGTACACGAGGTCGGCTTCGATCGGGCCCGCCGTGATTTCCCCTTCCTGCGCGCCGTTGGATTTACATTTTTGGTTGGAGCCCCCTTCGGTGACGCACCCGGTGAACTGATATTTGGAAACGGTCGATCGCGGACCCGTGATTTCTCCTTCGCCGTGAGAGGCGGCGCAGTGCACGAGGCTCGAAGAAACCAGCCATTTCGGCGTTCACCGGACCGCTTTCGGTGGTGAAGCTGACCGGCAGGCTATGGCCGGGGACGACGAATTCGAGCACCGGCGAGGACGCGCTCGCACCGGCGGGCACGAGCAGCAGCGCCATGGCCGCGATGAACGAGACGGCGTAAAGGTGACTACCCCGAAGAAGTCGACCGACCAGTTGACCGACCCTCGACTCCTGTGACTCCTGTGGCGCTCGTGACTCCACGTCAGGACCCCCTGCTCGATATATACGCCCGCCTGCTCCCACTTTCCACAGGCGGAGGGCAGCGGCGAATCCTACCAGTGTCGAGCAATTGAAGTCAAGCCTATGGGTAGGCTGGTGGAGAAGCGGACCCTCCCACGCTCGTCGAACCGTCGAACGACATGCACGCGCTCAAGACCGCCATCGACATCGCCTGGGTCATCTTCTGGGTCTACTGGCTGGCGTCCGCCTTCGGCGTGAAGGAGGGCAGAGGCAGCAGGCGTCGAATTCCGTTGAATGGCCTGGCCGCCCTGTCGGTCGTCCTCCTCGTCCGCGTCTTCGACGGCGGGAGTATGGCCATCCACAGCCCCGTCCTCGCAGCGGTCGGGGCGGTCGTGTTCGCCGGCGGAATCGCGCTGGCGATCTGGTCTCGCGTCCAGCTCGGGCGCAACTGGGGGATGCCGATGACCCAGAAGGCCGAGCCGGAGCTCGTCACCTCCGGCCCCTACCGGTTCGTCCGCCACCCGATCTACTCGGGACTCCTCGCCGGGGTGCTCGGAACCGCCCTCGTGACCAACCTGATCGGCTTGATCGTCGTCGCGGTCCTGGGTGCGTACTTCTACTACTGCGCATCCGTGGAGGAGAGGAACCTCACCGCTACATTCCCCACGGGGTATCCGGCGTACCGAACCGGCACGAAGATGCTCATTCCCTTCGTCATCTAGCCGCACCTCCAGCCGCCCGTAGATGCCCCTCCAGCCGTCCGGGCCCAGGGTGCAGTGCATGGAGGACGACCACCGGGAAGGATCGCGTCGGGCCGGAGTCCTGGGGTTCTGAGGGCGTGCATCGGCTGCACTCCACGACGAGCACGCGGAACATACTGGGTACTCGATTGAGAGGTGGTCTGAGATTGTGAAGCTGCGTAAGCGTTACCTACCCGTGGCAGCCGTGCTCGGAGCCGCCGTAGCGATCGTGCCGGCTCTCGCCGCCGCCCCGTCCGATGCGAAGCTCGAAGTCAACGAGAACTGCGTCGAGACCGACTGGCCGTGCTGGGCAGCCCAGGGATCGGGGCCGTACCCCACGCCCGCGAGCAGGGTGATGATCGCCCCCGGTGGCGAGGTCAAGTTCGCCGACAACGCCGCCACCGCGGCGACCGTCTCATGGACGGGCTCCGCGCCAACCTGCTCCGGTATACCCGCGAGCGCCATGACCAAATGGGAAGGCACCTGCAAGTTCGAACAACCAGGGACCTACAAGTTCGAAAGCCCGACCCTCTTCAACGACGGATCCATCAACTACACCAAATACGAAATCGTGGTCGAAAGCACCACCACCGGCACGACGCCCACCACGACGACCACAACAACGACCACCACCCCGGCAACCACACCCACGCCGACAACGCCGACGCCAACCACAACCACAACCACACCGGCGACTACCACGCCGACGGCCACGACCTCCGCGCAGCCCTCCGGCGGCGGGGCCTCCATGGGCACCGCCCCCTCCACGGCCACGACGCCCGGCTCGATGGAAATGCGTCCCCCGCCGGGCGGGAGCCACCCCCTCGCGACGCTCGTCACCCTGGCAAACGCTCAGCACGGTGGCGCTGTGCATGGCACGGTCCAGATCCCGGCCTCCGACAATGGCGCGCGCCTGGAAGTCGAACTGTTCGCCCAGGGCGCCTCGCTGGCCAAGGTCAAACGACCTCGCAGCTCGCGCGTCGGGCGGCTCGTCCGCCCATCGGCGCCCGCTGGCAAGGTCTCCTTCACGGTCTCCCTCGATGCAGCGGCCAAGAGCGCGCTGCACCATCATCACCATCTGGCGCTCACCGTGAAGATCGTGCTCACACCCAAACACGGCGCGGCGCTGACCCTCACGCGAAGCGTCGCCATACGATCATGAGACCGCGTACTTTCTTGCTTCTCGCCCTCGCTGCACTCGCTGGGACGACGGTTGCCGTGCTGCCCGCTCTCGCCGCCGCCCCGTCCGAAGCGAAGCTCGAAGTCAACGAGAACTGCGTCGAGGCCTCCTGGCCGTGCTGGGCAGCCCCCGGCTCGGGGTCCAACCCGGCACCCGCGAGCACCGTCACGATCGCCGCCGGTGGCGAAGTCAAGTTCGCCGACAACGCCGCCACCGCGGCGACCGTCTCATGGACGGGCTCCGCGCCAACCTGCTCCGGTATACCCGCGAGCGCCATGACCAAATGGGAAGGCACCTGCAAGTTCGAACAACCAGGGACCTACAAGTTCGAAAGCCCGACCCTCTTCAACGACGGATCCATCAACTACACCAAATACGAAATCGTGGTCGAAAGCACCACCACCGGCACGACGCCCACCACGACGACCACAACCACAACCCCGGCAACCACACCCACGCCGCCGAGCGAACCCAGCCACAGCCCCGGCTCGCCTTTGGAAGGAGGATCCACGGCGCTCAAGCTCGCCGGCAGCCAGCGCGGATCGACGGTACGCGGGTCGATCGAGATCTCCCAAGCCGGCTCGGGCGGACGGCTGGAAGTCGGCCTGTTTGCCGCCAGCGCCTCGCTGGCCAAGACGGGGCACCCTGCGCGGACCCGCATCGGCCGGCTGGTGCGCTCGTCGCTGAACGCGGGCAACGTGCGCTTCTCCGTGCCCCTTACCGCCAAGGGCAAGGCCGCGTTTCGCCGCCACCGGCGTCTGACGTTGACGGTGAAGATCACGCTCACACCGCTGCACGGCGCGGCGGTAACGCTCACCCGCGGCGTCGTCGTACACGCCTGAAACCGAGAAGGGCGCGCTGAGTGTTCGCGCGTCCTATCAGTGGTGTGCATGGTGGCTTTGGTAGGCGTAGGGCTACTGTACTGGACAGGCGCTGATGGGCGGCGACCCGTGGCCACGCGCGCTGCTGCATGGCTGTCGGGTTGGTGAATGTCGCCTTGCGCAGGTCTAAAAAGACGCTTTACGTCGGTCCGACGCTATGCTACATTTATCGCGGTCATGGATGCTCATTCGCGACGCCAAGCTGCTTTGGATGCGATTACCAGCGTCGTTGCTGGGGCCACGGCTGGAGACGCTGAGACGGAGGTCGTGGACTTCAAGGAGGAGGCGGGCACAATCGTGCGCGGCGGGCAGCGAGTCCCCATTGGGACGGAACACGAGCCCGCAGCACAAGCGCTCGCCGCAGAGATCGCGTGCATGGCCATGAGCGAGGCCGGTGGCGTGATCGTGGTCGGCGTCAACGACAAGGCGACAGGCCCCGAAGCATTCGTCGGCTCCAATTTGGACCTTGGTTGGTTGCGCCGACGCGTTTACGCGCTGACGCAACCCAACTTCTCCATCGACGTCCCCGAAGAACTAACCGTGAAGGGCAAGCGGCTATACCTGATAAACGTCGCCCCCGCGCTTGGCGAGATTCGCAGCGGAGGGAAGCTCCGGACCCGCTTCGGCACCGACTGCGTGGAACTCGACGGAGACCGCGCACGAAAGTTCCTGGAGCAGCGCCGCAACTACGACTGGTCCGCAGAGCCTTCGCCGGAGAGGCTGTCAACCTGCGACCCGGCCGCGATCGAGTCCGCTCGCGACCACTACAGCGCAACCCGTGGTCGCCCCGCCAACAGTGATCTTGAGCTCGTGCGTCGCCTCGGCGTCGCGATGGACGATGAGGACGATCCGCAACTAAACGAGGCGGGTGCCCTGCTGCTCTGCCGATACGAGCCGACCGCGGAGATGATCGACATCCGCGTCACCGAAGTAGACGGAGCGGTCTCCTTTGATCGTGAGACGCTCCCTGCACCGATGATCACAGCGTTCGACGCCGCCTGGGAGAAGATTGACCAGTACTTCCCGGCCCGCCAGGTCGTAATCGGCGCGCAACGTCGCTCTGAGCGGCCCATTCCCGAGCGCGCCCTGCGCGAGGCATTGGTCAACGCGATCATGCATCGCGACTACCGGTTGCCTCAGGCGTCCATCATCGCGTTAGGGATAGGTAGGCCAGCGGACACCTTCAAGGTGGTCTCGCCCGGAGGCTTCCCAGAAGGCGTTGACGAGTCTCGCTTGCTCGCCACCCACTCCCGGCCCCGCAACCATGCCCTCGCGGACGCGATGCGCGTCCTCGGACTAGCGGAGCGCGAGGGCATTGGCATCAGCGCGATGTACCGCACCATGCTCAGAGACGGCCACTCCCCACCCGACATCACCGCCTCGGGCGGCGACGTTGTCTGCTGTCTGCCCGGTGGCCGCGTGGATGAGGACGTGCGAGGGTTCTTCGATGCTCTGGCACGAACCGACTCGCGTTTCGATGAAGATGTGCGGTCCCACATCGCGATCACGGAGTTGCTGAACAGAACCCCACTCCGCGCGGAGGGCTTGGCGAGTGCGGCGCAGTGCAGCGAGGAGGAGGCGTTTGAGGTGCTGCGGCGACTCGCGGAAGCAGGGCCTCTAGAGCGCCTCCTAAACGGGAGTCGTTCGTTCCGCCTGACGACCCCTGCGCGGGCAGCGCTCGACTCGCGCATCAAGTACAAGAAGCGGACCGCCCGAGACCAACGCTCAGAACTCCTACGCGCGTACCTCGATGTCAACGAGGACATCGGCCGCGCGGAAGCGGCCACCCTGCTCGGAGTTGGCGAAACCCGCGCATCGGCGATCCTGAGCGACTTGTACAACAAGCACGGCCTGATCAAACCGGTAGGCGCGGCTCGCGGTCGCGGCGTCCGCTACACCCGCGCGAAGTGAAGTGCGCCCACGCTCACGCCTCACTCGCTGCGCACGCCAGGCCCTTTACTGCTCAACCTCGAAGATGACGAGCCCTTAAACGGTTTCTCATCGCCGGCTGACCCACGCTTTAGATGCGCGGTTGATGCTGGCCGCATGCCTGTCGCTGGAATCGCACGACCGTGATCGCCGGCCTGGAGCGGGCGATCAGGCCAGGAGAGACGATCCCGTCGCGCTCTCCCCCAGGCGCCCGTTGGGCGGTGTGGCTGGCGCTGAGTCTGGTGCTTGTTCTGGCCGCTGCGCTGCGCCTGTGGAAGATCAATGATGTGACGGGCAACGTCTTCTACGACGCGGCCGTGCGCAGCATGGGCAGCTCCTGGCACGATTTCTTCTTCGGTGCGCTCGAGCCCAGTGGGACGGTCTCGATCGACAAGCCACCAGTAGACCTGTGGCTGCAGGTGGCAGCCACCCGCGTGCTGGGCTTCGATCTGGTCGGACTGCACCTACCGGAGGCGCTGGGTGGCGTGGCCGCCTGCGGGTTGCTGTTTGGTGCCCTGCGGCGCCCGTTCGGCTTCGCGGCGGCACTGGCGGCAGCGCTCGCGCTCGCGGTACTGCCGGTGTCGGTGCTGACCGCTCGCAGCGACACGATGGACTCGGTGCTTGCGGCCCTGGAGGTCGCTGCGCTGTGGTGCTCGTGGCAGGCGCTTCAGAGCGGGCGCATGCGCTGGTCGGTGCTGGCGGCCGCGGTGATGGGCGTGGCCTTCAACGTGAAGCTCTCCGAGATGCTGATCGCGCTCCCCGCCCTGGCATTGCTGTGGCTGTGGGCAGCCGCGCCCAGAACCCGCGTGCGCGTCGCGCTGGCCACCGCCGGGACGTTTCTCGCGGTGGCGCTGTCGTGGACCGCGATCGCGTCGCTGACACCCATCGACCAGCGACCATTTCCCATCGGCTCCGCCAACGGGAGCATCTGGCACGTCACCCTTGTTTACAACGGCCTGGCTCGTCTCTCCAGTCAGGGCGGCACTGGGACGGCCGAAGGCGGCGCCGACCCGCTGCGTCTGCTGAGCGCCGGACCCACGCAGTACTGGACCCTGATCGGAGTCGCGCTGCTGGCCAGCTTGCTGCTTGGACTGCTGGCCCTGGGTGTGCTGCTCGCGCGGGGCCCCGAGCGCGTGCGGATGGCGCTGCGCAGCTCGCCGGGACGGTTTGCCGTGGGGATCGTCGTGTGGTTCCTTACCGGACTGGTCGCCTTCAGCGCTATGGAACGCCTACAGGTCCGCTACCTGGAGACGTTCACGCCGGCCATCTGCGCCGTGTTCGGGTTGTCGCTGAGCGCGCTCTGGCGCGGCGCTCCATACCGTCGCCGTAGCTCGGAAGAACCGGGAAGTCGCAGAGTCCGGGTACTTCGCATCGCCCTCGTCTGCATCGGGGTCGGCGTGTTGACAGCGTCACTGACCAAGGACGCCTACGTTGTCCGCCGCGCCCGCTCGGACTCGCTGCTGACCGACTTCAGCACACCGGCTGTGAGCCGCTATCTGCGCGCCCACCGCGACGGGACCCACTTCGAGGTCGCGGGCGCGAACATCAACGACATCCTGGGACTCGTGGCCCGCGACGACCTTCCGGTCCTGGTCCTCAACAGCGTGGACGGATCGCTCACACATACGAGAAGCCTGCGGGCTCAGGTCGCTGGGCGCCGTGTGCGGTTCTACTTCGTTGCGCCACACCCCTGTCATAGCGGGCGCCACTGCCCATACAACCAGATCTGGGCCTACGCTCACAGCGTTCCCGTGCGCGGTCAGCCCGGTCTGCGGCGCTTCGCGGCAAGTTGAACCTAACCGAGCACAAGCAGCCGAAATCACCAGCTAACGCTTGCCTATGCTGAGAAAGGTCTCACGAACGATTGAGCTACCTCTTATGCCGTTCGTGTGTAGTACGGTCGATGGAGCCCTCCAGCGGCGCCACTGTCATAGACAGCTCACCGTTGGTTGCGCTCTCAAGCGGACTGTCTGGGGGGGGCACCTCCCGGCGTGTGATCGCCACGTGCCTGTGGCTCGTGGTCCTCGCCAACGCCGTGGTGATCGTTTGGTTGTGGCTGCACGGCGGCGGTGTGAGCCGGGTGCACGGCTCGGCCGAAATGTTCACCAGTCTGGGGCGGATCACAGGGCTCGTGGCGGTCTACCTTGCGCTGATCCAGGTCCTGCTGCTCGCGCGGCTGCCTCCGGTGGAGAGATTGGTTGGCTTCGATCGCCTCACGGTGTGGCACCGGCTCAACGGCAAGGCGTGCATCTCGCTCGTGGTGGCACACACCGTGCTGATCACTGTCGGGTACGCCGGCAGCGAACAGATATCGGTCCCCCGCGAGTTCTCACGGCTGCTCTCGAGCTATCCGGGGATGGTCACGGCGACAATCGGCACCGCGCTGATGGTGGGAGTGGTGATCAGCTCGCTGGTGATCGTGCGCCGCCGGCTGCCATACGAGGGGTGGTACTTCGTGCATCTCTCCATCTACGCCGGAATCGCGCTCTCCTACCTGCACCAGCTCCCCACCGGCAACGAGTTCACCACCCACACATCCCAGGCCGACTACTGGATCGCCCTGTACGTGGTGACGCTCGCGCTGCTCGTTTGCTTCCGCCTGGCGCAGCCTGCGTGGGGAGCATTCCGCTACCGCCTGCGGGTGGCAGAAGTCATCAGGGAGGCCCCCGGGGTCGTTTCGCTGCACATCACCGGCCGCCACCTCGATCGCCTGGCCGCACACGCGGGCCAGTTCATGCTCTGGCGCTTTTTCACACGCGGCCGCTGGTGGCAGGCGCACCCGTTCTCGCTGTCGGCCGCGCCCGACGGACGGTCTCTGCGGCTCACCGTCAAGGACGTCGGCAACTTCACCAGCCGGATCGCCGAGATACCCCCCGGCACAGCGGTGCTCGCCGAAGGGCCGTTCGGCACCTTCACGCACCTCCAGCGCACTCGCCCGCGCGTGGCGCTGATCGCGGGTGGCATCGGCATCACCCCGATCCGGGCGCTGTTCGAGGAATTGCCCGCAGCACCCGGCGATCTGGCGCTGATCTACCGCGTGATCCGCGAGGAGGATCTCGTCTTCCGCACCGAGCTCGAGGAGATCGCCCGCGAACGGGGCGCCGATCTCTTCTTCGTCGTCGGCGATCACCGCACGATGGCCGGACGCGACCTGCTCTCACCGACGCACCTGCTGGAGCTGATCCCGGACATCGTCGAGCGCGAGGTCTACCTCTGCGGACCCCACCCGATGATGATCAGGACCGAGGGAAGCCTGCACGGCGCCGGTGTGCCGGGCCGCCAAATCCACAGCGAGCGATTCGCGCTCGCCGCCTGACGAGGCGAAAGGAAAGCCCATGTCCGAGCAGACCTACATCCAGGACGCTCCCGGCGTGGGCGCTCACCTTCACCGCCTCGAGCACGTTATGGGCATGCCCATCGGCGTGGACGTGTGCGATCCCGATATCGACGCGAGCACCGTGGACCGCGTCTATCAGTGGCTGCGATTCGTGGACGCCACGTTCAGCACATACAAAGAGGACAGCGAGATCAGCCGTCTGAACCGCGGTGAGCTCGCGCTCGAGCAGACCCATCCCGCCGTGCGCTCCGTGCTCCGTCTCTGCGAGCGCCTACGGGTACAGACCGACGGGTACTTCGATATCCGAGCGCCGCTTCAAAGCGCCGACAAGACCGAAGTCGACTGTCGGCGCCCGATCGACCCATCCGGTCTGGTCAAGGGATGGTCGGTCGCCGGAGCCGCCCGGATCCTCGAGCGTGCGGGAGCCCGCAACTACTGCGTCAACGCGGGCGGGGATGCTCGCCTGCGCGGGCGTTCCTGGAACGGCGAGCGCTGGCGCGTGGGGATCCAGCACCCCAGGATCCGCGATCGCGTGGCGGCCGTACTCGTCGCGAGTGACGTGGGGATCGCAACCTCCGGAGCCTACGAGCGAGGCGAGCACATCATCGACCCACACACGGGCAGCCCGTCCGAGGGAGTCCTGTCGGTGACGATCGTTGGTCCCGACGTGGCTACCGCCGACGCGTACGCCACAGCCGCCTACGCCATGGGCCCCAAGGGAGCGCAGTGGTGCGCAGGGCTGAAGAACTACGCCGCGATGGTGATCGTCGCCGAGGGCAACGTCCTGTCCACACCAGCCATGAGCCGCTACCGCGCCGATGCACCCTGACGCACACGGATGTCCAGCCTATTCTCACCGTTCCCGACCGAGGAGGAATTGATGCGCAGAAAGCTCGTCGCCAGCGCCGTGGCGGTAGTCGTCGTCGTGGCAGTCCTGGTGCTGGTGCTCCACCACCAGCAGAAGATCCAGCGCTCCTCGACGCTCGTGCACGTGTCCTCGTCCGTCGGTACGACGTCCACCCCCTCGGGCGGCTCGACACCGCCCACGCCCACGACGAGCAACGTCAGCGGCGTGTTCACCGGGCCTACCGTCGAAATGGAATACGGGCCGGTGCAGGTGGCGATCAACGTGCAGGGTGGAAAGATCACAGACGTCAAGGCCCTGCAGTACCCAGTGGATCGGCCCCGCTCGCAGTTCATCAACTCCCAAGCCGTTCCGCTGCTGCGCACCGAGGTTCTGCAAGCACAGAGCGCGAACGTGAACGTGATCTCGGGAGCGACCTTCACAAGCGAAGCCTTCGCGCGCTCACTGCAGGCAGCCATCGAACAAGAGCAGAAAAAGATCGCGACTCACTAGGTCGTGCTCGCGGCCTACGACGTCGGCGCCGGACCGGGCTTGGCCTACGGCATCATCCTGCAGGCGGTCGAGGTGCTGACCGCCATTGGCCTCGGCATCCCCGCGCTGCTCGCTGAGGGCCTGAGCTTGCAGGACATCCGGCCTGCAAGAGCACGTTCAGCCGGCGAGCGCGCGGAGTGACTGTCGCGACGAGCGCGTCGTCTGGAGCGCCGCGGCCGGCTCGTACCCGCATCGGTACCGCAGGCGTGGCCGTCGGCTTGGCGACGGCGCTCGTTCTGGCACTCCACATATTTGGAGGCAGCTCAAGCGATCGGTCTGCGTCGGTCCCGGTGTCGGTTTCGATCGACCTGAGTCGTCCTGGGGCACGAATCCCGCGAGCGTTCCTCGGGCTCTCGTTCGAGCTGTCCAGCCTGTCCCAGATCGCTCGCTACGCCAACAGCGGGGACTTTGCCACGATGCTGCGCTCACTGGGGACAGGCGTGCTTCGCTTCGGCGGCGCATCGGCCGATACGCGGGTCGCCTGGACCGATCGACTGACCCCTCGACCCCCGTGGGCGAGCCGAGTCCTGGACGTCGGTGATCTGCGCAGGCTCCGCAAGCTCGCGACCAGGAGCGTCTGTCGCGTACTGCTGACGATCGGCCTCGCTCACTACGACCCGCGCGCGGCGGCACGCGAGGCGGCCGCCGCGAAGGCGACGCTGGGGCCGTGGCTGGCTGGCATCGAGATCGGCAACGAGCCAGATTCATATGAACGGCACAACCTCAGGGCCGCTCCGTGGACCCCCGCCCGGTACAACGCCGAGGTGAACACCTACCGGCGAGCGATCGCCCGCCTCGCGCCGGGGATCCCACTGGCAGGTCCGGGCGTTTCGGGATCAGCGGCGTTCAAGCGCTGGGGACCGGCCGAGGCGGCCGCGCAGAGACCGGCCCTGCTGACCGGACACCACTATCCACTGGGCTGTCGCACGTCTCCCCCGCCCACGATCGCCCGGCTGCTCTCCCAGCCGATCCGCCGGGCGCAGGATGCCTCCCTGCGCCGCTACATGTCCGTATCCCGCGCCGGTGCAATCCCCCTTCGCCTCGATGAGACAAACAGCGTGTCTTGCGGTGGGAAGGCCGGTATCAGCAACACGTTCGCCTCGGCGCTGTGGGCAGTGGACTACATCGCTCGAGCGATGGTCGCCGGCGTCGCCGGCATCAACTTTCAAGGCAACCCGGCCAACTGCCAGGGCTACACGCCCGTGTGCGCACCCAGCCCTCAGCAGCTGGCGCGGGGGGCCCTGAGAGCCCAGCCGGAGTGGTACGCGCTGCTGCTGAGCAAAGAACTCATCGGCGACCGCCCGGTGCACGTCATCGCGTCCCCGAGTCCGGCGAACGTCGACGTCATCGCACTGCTGAGCGACCAGGGGAACCTCCACCTGGTGATCGTCGACGACGACCCCCCTACAGCCAAGCATGCCACCGTCAAACTGCACGTGGGACGCCGCTTTGGAGCTGCGACGATTCTGTCGCTGACGGCGCCCTCGCCCGCCGCGAGCGCAGGCGTCCGTCTGGGGGGTCGAGCGCTCGAAAGCGACGGCAGATGGCGCGCACCGGCACGCCTGGAGCGCCGCCCAAACCGAGCCGGCGCGATCACCCTGGATGTCTCGCCCGGCAGCGCCATGCTCGTCACGGTGGCCTCTGCTCGCGTCCCGCCTATACGCTCCGGGGTCCAGCCACAGGTTGATCCACCATAAGATTAGAGCACTCTCAGATATGAGAAGGCGGGGGCCCCCGGAGGCCTTCTCCCTGCAAATGGCGGTCCGCCCGTCCCTACCGCCCTACGCCGTGGCGGCATCTCCCTACGACTACGCACCGAGGATCCGCAAGTCGTCGCCAGCGAGTGCGGCACGAGCTTGAAGATGCTCAGCGACCACTACTCGTTCCCCATCGAGGACCTGCGCGAACACGAGCCGCTGCCGGCTGATGTCGAGTGGCGGGCGGCTCGTGTCGCGCTTCTGGCGAGATACACCGGAGAGCAGGCACGCTCCACCGAGGGCGCCCATGATGGAGGCCCCACCCGCGGCAAGCTCCGCGCCTGGCTTGCAGGCCGCAGGCGACGCACCGGTGGGTCGTAGGGACTCGGACCAGCTCGACCGGTCGGCCACCGAGCCCTCCATCGGTGTGCCCGCCCAAAAGGTGCTTCACCAGGATGCTACCATCGGTCTATGGCTTCTCGTCATCCTCGCTTGGGCGTAGCGCGCGACCCGGAGGTAGAGCGAGCGCTCACCCTCACCGAGCCGCTGCTCGACCCCGCCGAGACGCGCTCCGCGGCAGCGCAGATCCGCGCGCTCACGCTCCGAGGCGCACAGGCAGTGCTCGCCAGCGCAGGCACCGAGTCCCAACTACAGGCCCGACTCGCCGCGCATTACGGCGCAAGACCCGCGCGCGGCAGCCTGCTGGATCTGGACCCGCCGCCGGGCGAGCCAGACCCTACGGGCGCCGCGCCGGCGTCTGACGCGCTGCGTTGGGTACGCGGCGAGTGAACGCCGCCTACGTCGACGCCTCCGCGCTTGTGAAGCTGTTCAAGGCCGAGCGCGAGACAGACGCCTTCCGCACAGCACTCGCCGACTGGCCCATACAGGTCGCAAGCGAGCTGATCCGCGTCGAGGCCATCTGCACAGCAAGACGCCTCGGCGGACAAGACGTCCTGCAGCGCGCCAACTCAGCACTCGAACGGATCAACCTCATCCCCCTGACACCCGAGATCATCAAGCTCGCCACCGACGCCCACACCCCACCCCTACGCGCAATGGACGCAATCCACCTCGCCACCGCGCTCACCATGCGCGACGACCTCGCGGCCATGTTCGTCTACGACGGCGACCTTCACACCGCGGCAGGAGCCCACAACCTCAACCCGATCGCACCGCGCTGAGCGCCCAGCAGCACCGCGACCTCGGCCAAACAGGACGAGGACGTGCAACGCAGCGGTACGATACGACCGCCAAGCCGACGTAGCTCAGCTGGTAGAGCACCGCTCTTGTAAAGCGGATGTCGCCGGTTCGATCCCGGCCGTCGGCCTCTTGGACAGTTATCCCTTGAGTTCTCATCAGGGCGCCGGGGCGCTCGGGCGTCGCGGGCTGGCGCTTCTACCACCTCACGGGCAGCAAAGCCCGCCCTGCATAGCTGGCGTCAGTTGTTGGTCAGGCGGCGCCAGCGCGCAGAGCGGCCGGTGCCGAGCGACTCGATAAGCTGATGTACCGACCGACGTCGTTGCCTGTGACGTACAGCAGCCAGAGGGTGATCAGCCTCGACATACGGCCGTTGCCGGGGAGTGTCATAGGAACTGTGTAGGCAAGAGCGAAGGAGATCGCTATGCCTACTACTACGCAGGATCACATTGAGGTTCAGGAGTTGGTGTTTCCCGCCGCCGGGGAGCGGAGGGAGCCCGTAGGGCGACCGGAGAGGACCGGCGGCGGCGCGCCCGCGATGGACCCCCCGTCGCTCTCGCCCGAGCTGGTCGATGAGGCCGTCGATCGTGCCGGTGGCCGCCGTCGTATGCGGCAAGCTCTAAGGATGCCGTCTGATCGAGAGATCAGCGACGAGCTGATCGACGAGCTGCTCGCCGGCGCGAGCACGGAGGAGGAGATCGCTGGGCCCGGCGGGCTGCTCGCCGATCTGACCAAGCGTCTCGTAGAGCGCGCGATGGAGGTCGAGCTGACCGGCCATCTTGGTTATGAGCCGCACCGGGAGCCGTCAGGCGGCGCGGAGAACCAGCGCAACGGCACCTCGTCGAAGACGCTGATCACTGAGCACGGGAAGGTCGCGATCGACGCTCCCCGCGACCGTGACGGCAGCTTCCGGCCACAGATCGTCAAGAAGCGCCAGCGCCGCTTCGTTGGGTTCGACGAGAAGATCCTCGCGCTCTACAGCCGCGGGCTTCTCGACGCGCGACATCGAAGCGCACCTGGCCGAGATCTATGGCGTGAAAATCAGCCGTGATCTCATCTCGCGCGTCACGGACGCGGTCATGGACGACGTGCGCGACTGGGCCAAGCGGCCACTGGAGGACATCTACCCGATCGTGTTCCTGGACTGCATGGTGCTGAAGATCCGTGAGGGCGGCACGGTGCAGCGCCGCGCGCTCTACCTCGCGCTCGGGGTCACGCTCGACGGTGACCGTGACGTGCTCGGCATGTGGTTCCAGGAGACCGAGGGCGCGAAGTTCTGGATGCAGGTACTCACCGATCTGAAGCAGCGCGGCGTCCAGGACATCCTGATCGCATGTGTCGACGGGCTGAGCGGGTTTCCCGAGGCGATCGAGGCGATCTTCCCCAAGACCACGGTGCAAACATGCATTGTTCACCTCATCAGGGCGAGTCTGAAGTACGTGCCTCGCCGCGAGCGCGAGCAGGTCGCCCGCGACCTGAAGCCGATCTACACCGCCATCGATGCCGACCACGCCCAAGCCGAACTCGAGGCATTCGACGAGAAGTGGGGCCAACAGTTCCCGGTCATCACCCAGGCGTGGCTGAACGCGTGGGAGCACGTGACACCGTTCCTCGCGTTCCCCGACGAGGTGCGCCGCGTGATCTACACCACGAATGCGATCGAGGCGCTCAACCGCCAGCTACGCAAGGCGATCAAGACGAAGGGAAGCTTCCCCAACGAGGACGCCGCCCGCAAGCTCGTCTACCTCGCCCTACAAAACGCCGTCCCGCAATGGACAAAAACCCGTAGCTGGACAACCGCGCTACTCGCGTTCAAGATCCACTTCGGAGACCGCGTCCCCGACACCGCAAACTAACCGTCACCGATTGACACGCACGAAGTCACTGTTACAATTAACCTAGAAATCAGCCTACACAGTTAATCTGACGCCCTCCGTTGCCGTCGCGGAACGGGTGGATGACCGTGAAGTCGAGGACGTAAGCGGCGGCGAGCAACAGTGGCGAATAGGTGCCGTCCGATAGCGCGTAGCCGAACGCGGCGTGCAGGTCGTCCATCGTCTGCGGCGTCAGCAGAGCCGCGACGGGCACGAACCGCACGGCCTTCGATGTGGACGGTCAACTGGCTGGCGGTGACCAGCCTTCTTCTCCGGGTTCCCGGGCGTTTGACGCTTCGACTTCTTCCTGTTCGAGCCGTTCGTGGGCTTCTTCGCGTTCTTCCTTGGTGAATTCGTGTTCGGCCAGTTCCTTGAGTTCGTTTTCGTCGTCTTCCCGTTTGAGCTGTTCGACGAAGCCTCCGATCAGACCGCCGCCGTGGGATTCGGCGGTCGCCGGCTGTGTTTCGCCGCCGGCGCACCCGGAGAGGGTGGGAGCGCAGACGAGCGCGAGCACGACCAGGGCGCATACGTCCCTGCGGTTTCGAGGCATGGGAGAGACTTCGGCGCCCAACGCCCGCTCCTTGAGCGCTACTCGGGACTCCGGTCCGCGTACATCTCGTCGATCTCCGAGGCGTACTTCTCGGCGATCGGCTTGCGCTTGAGCTTCATGGTCGGCGTGAGCTCGTCGGCCCCGGGCAGCCAATCGCCCTCCACGATCGTGAATCTCTTGATCTGTTCCACGCGGGCGAGCTTCCCGTTGGCCTCCTCCACGGCCTCCTGCACCACCCCTCTGACCGCCTCCTCGGCCGCGAGGGACTCGAGCGAGGTCTCCTCGATGCCCCGCTGGGCGGCCCACGCGGGAGCGAAGTCGGCGTCCAGGACGATCAGCGCCGTGTTGTACGGGCGCCCATCGCCGATGCAACACGCCTGGCCGATCAGCGGCGAGGCCGTCTTCAGCGTGGCCTCGATGTTGGCCGGAGACATGTTCTTGCCGGCCGCGCTGATGATGAGCTCCTTCTTGCGGTCGACGATCGTCAGGTAGCCGTCCTCGTCGAACGAGCCGATGTCGCCCGTCCGCAGCCAGCCGTCGGCGGTGAAGGTCTCGCTCGTCTTCTCGGGCAGGTTGCGGTAGCCGAGCATCACCACTTCGGATTTCACGAGCACCTCGCCGTCGCTGTCGAGCTTGATCTCGACGCCCGGTCCGGGCGGCCCGACGGTCCCGATCTTGATCTTCTCCGAAGGGTTGACCGACCCCGCGCCGCAGGTCTCGCTCATCCCCCACAGCTCTGCCAGGGGCAGGCCGATCGCGTGAAAGAACTCGAGAACCTCGACCGGCGTGGGCGCGGCGCCCACGTTGATCGCCTCCACCTGGTCGAGCCCGAGCATCTCCCGCAACCCGGCGAAGATCTCCCGATCGGCTGTTGCCACCTCCTCGGCCAGCTCTGTTGGCACCGGTTCGCCGCGCTGCTCCAGGCGCACCTTGCCCACGCTCGCCGCGATCGCCGCCTCCATCGCCGCCCGGCGCTCGGCGGGCTGCCCGGCGATCATGGTCTCGAGGCCGGCCTTCAGCTTCTCCCAGATCCGCGGCACGGCGAAGAACCAGCTCGGGCGCACTTCCGGCAGGTAGGAGAGAACCTGGCGGGGGTCATCGCAGCAGGTGATCTGCAGGCCGAAGACGATCGGCAGGTAGTGGTGGGCGTTGCGCTCGGCCACGTGGGCGCTGGGCAGCCATGAGATCACCCGGCCGTCGGGCGGGAACTCGATCAGGCTCTCCAGACCCTCGACCGCAGCCATCAGGTTGCGGTGGATGAGCTGCACGCCCTTGGGGGGACCGGTCGTACCCGAGGTGTAGATCAGCGTCAACACGTCGCCCGCCTCGATCTGGGCGACCGAAGCCTCGACGTCGAAGTCCGGGTTGCTGCCCTCGACGTCGGAGAGTCCGAGCGTGCCGAGATGGGGCTCGCCGTCGACGACGATCACGTAGTCCAGCTGGGGCAGCTCCTTGCGCGCCTCGATCACCCGCGGGAGGTACTGCTGCTCGCAGATGAGCACCCTCGCGTCGGCGTCGGAGACGAGATAGCGGATCTGCTCGGGGGCGTAGGTGTTGTAGATCGAGAACGGGGTCGCGCCCAGCATCATCGCCGCGAGGTCGCACAGGTGAAACTCCGGGCGGTTGGACAGCATCAGCGCGATCGTGTCGCCTCGGCCGATGCCGAGCCGCACCAGACCGCCGGCGAGGGCGTCGACGCGTTCGCGCAACTCTCCCCAGGTGATCGTGAACGCGTCCTGCCTGGTGCGAATCGCGACCTCATCCGCGCGTTCGCCGGCCGTTATCCGGAATGCCTCCGCGATCGTCGCCGCACCCAACGCCGGACGGGTACGCCGTGCCACCTTTGAAACCGCGCTCTCCATCTCGAGCTCCTCCCTGTCCCCGCTTCCCCACTCCAAGCCGGCTCAACCCTCCGTGCGACCCGGCCACCCTGCGAACCAGCGGCCACCGTGGCGCGCACCGGCCACCGCGACTCGATCATAGCCTTCTCTCGCCGCCGCGTCGAGCACCGAATCGAATCGCCCCTCGGTGGGTTGGTGCTTTCAGGAGGTCCATCCGGACCACTCGTCCACGGACAAGGAGAGGCACAGATGCGTTCACCCAAGATGACCCAGGCCATCGTGGCCGCGGCCGCCTTGCTGGCGCTGGCTCCGGCAGCAGCGTCGGCCGCCGGCAGGCATCCACACCTCAACGCCCCCAAGCACCCGGGCGCCGGAGGCTGCCGGATCGACCTGATCTCAGAACCGCACACGATCACCAGCGGTGAATCGGTGCAGCTCTTCGGCCAACTCCGCTGCCCCAGGAGCCCGAGCACCGAAGGTCAGACCGTCACGGTCTTCGAGCGCGCGCGCACGGCCGGCAAATCCACGTTCCAGACGCTCGCAACCGCGACCACCGGGGCGGGCGGCTCCTACTCGGTGATCGCCTCGAACGTGACCGCCGACAGCGTCTACTACGCCAGAGTCCTCGGGGCTCGCAGCGCGAGCAGGCTGGTCAAGGTCGCTCCGGCCGTCACCACCAGCGTCGTCGGCAAGAGCCCCGACGCGCAGCTCTTCACAGGCAGGCGAAACAGCGTCGTGTTCACCGGCACGGTCAGCCCGGGTGACGCTGGGGCCGAGCTGGTGCTGCAGCGCGAGAACTCGACCAGCAACGAAGAATGGCACGCCATCCAGTTCGCCCAGGTGAACGAAGGTGAAAAATACACGTTCACCCACACCTTCGTGGTTCCCGGCGACGCGAACGTCCGGGTGGTCGTGCGCGCGCACGGGAAGTTCACCGTCCGCGGGATCTCCGAATCGCTCTCGTTCGAGATCTCCCAGGCGGAGAACGAACACCTGACGATCAACTCCGAATCGGACCCCATCTCATACGGACAGTCGACGAAGATCTCCGGGACCCTGAAGGAAGGCGCGAGCCAGAAAGTCACGCTGTTCTCACGCCCACGCGGATCTTCGACGTTCACAAAAGTCGGCGAAGCGACGACCGGCGCCAGCGGCGAATACAGCTTCCTCGTGGAGCCCCACCAGAACACGATCTACCGGGTGAGCGGGCTGGCACGCACCTCGGCCGCCCTGTTCGAGGGCGTCAAATACGTCCTGACCGCGGGGGTCTCGTCAAAGACGGTGCAGGCCGGCCAATCCCTGACGTTCTCCGGGACGGTCACTCCGGGCGAAGGCCACGTCGTGTATCTCGAACGGGAAAACGCCTACGGGCACGGCTTTCACGTCGTCGATGCAGCCACGGTCGGCGAAAAATCGACCTACTCGATCACGCACTTCGTGTTCGGAACAGGGACCCAGGTCTTCCGGGTCAAAGTTCCGGGCAACCCCGAAAACCAGTCGGTGTCGAGCGAACTGTTCAAGGAGGAAGTGACGCCCGCCCCGCTCGGCTCGTTGCAGCCTGCCCCGCCGAGCAGATCCCCGAGCGAAGGCCAGGTCTAAAACCGGAGGGGACGCCTCGATCGCGCTCTGTGGCCGTCTCTGGGAGGGGCGGCCACAGAGGGGGCGGCAAGAGGCCCCACAGGGGGGGCGGCGAAGCCGCCCGGCGGGACCTCAGGCGGCCACCGCTCGCGACTGGAGGTGCGCGCCGACCTTGCGCTTGACCCGCTGCAGCGCGTTGTCTACGGTCTTGGTGTCGCACACGAGCCGCTCGCCCACCTGCTCGTAGGAGTAGCCGTCGAGGTACAGCGACAGCACGCGGCTCTCGAGCTCTGACAGGGCGCTCGAGAGGCACCCGACGAGCGAGCGCAGCTCCTCCGAGGAGATGACCTGATTGACCGGGTCGTGGACGGTCGGCCCGGGGAGCATCTGGTCGAGCGTGGGGACGTCCTCGCCGGCTCCCGCGGGGGTGGAGGAGAACGAGACGTATTGGTTCAGCGGCGTGTGCTTGTTGCGTGTGGCGGTCTTCACCGCCGTGATGATCTGCCGCGTGATGCACAGCTCGGCGAAGTTGCGAAAGCTCGACTCGCGGTCGGTGCGGAAGTCGCGGATCGCCTTGTACAGGCCGACCAGCCCCTCTTGGATGAGATCGTCGGAGTCGCCGCCTGCGAGGAAGTACGAGGAGGCCTTCAGGCGCACGAAACCGTGATAACGCCTGACCAGACGGTCATACGCGTTGCGGTCCCCCTGCTTCGCCAGGGCGATCAGGAAGAGGTCTTCAACCTTAGGTTCAGAGTTAGGGTTATGGGAGATTCGGGCCACGAGCAGATCCTTTCTGACGAGACCGCCTCCATGGCGGCCCCGAATTTGCTCAGTGGCGCACTCCTCCCCTGGCGCCAACGCTATGTATGCCTCCTCCAAGGCCTTCTAAACCTTAGGTTCAGCGTTATGTTGGCGCGAGCTTTGCACAGTTATGGAGTGTTGTCAAGAGCTCCCACCCCGGTCTTGCAAGATCTCATACAGCAGCGCCGCGGCCGCGGCGCTCACCCCGAGCGACTCGACCCGTCCGAGCATCGGCAGGGCGATCAGCTGGTCGCACGCGCCGGCGACCCTCGGACGCAGGCCGCTGCCCTCACTGCCCAGGACCAGTACCACCCCCGCGCCTTTATAGTCCGGGGAGTCGTACGGCACGGTCGCCCGCGCCCCTGTGCCGTCCCCGGCGCTCGCCCCGTAGCACCAGCACCCCCCGCGACGGGCTTCCGCCAGGAAGTCGGCCATGTTGCGCACCCGCGCCACGGCCAGGTGCTCGACGGCCCCGGCCGACGCCTTGCACACGGCCGGGGTCACCTCGGCGGCCCGGCGCTCCGGGATCACGACGCCTGCCGCCCCCGCGCACTCGGCGCTGCGGCAGATGGACCCCAGGTTCTGCGGATCCTGGATCTGATCGAGCGCCACCAGCAGCGGGCTCTCCCCCACCAGCAACTCCTCGACCGGCGCGTACCGGTAGGGGCCCGCCTGCGCGCACACACCCTGATGCGCGCTCGAGCCGCACCGCCGCTCGATCTCCTCGCCGGAGGCGGCCGTGACCGCGACGCCCTCCAGCCACCGCTCGCGCGCCGCCCCGGCCGTCGCCCACACCTCGCCGACCTGACCCGATCGGCGGCCTCGCAACGCCTCCATCACGGGGTTGCGACCGTAGAGGATCACTGTGGCAACAGCTCGAAGCCGCCGGCCCCGTCGCGGACCTCCCACCCCAGCGCCACGATCTCCTCGCGCAGGCTATCCGCGGCCGCGAAGTCGCCCGCGCCACGGGCACGCTCGCGCCGCTGCGCCAGATCGCGCACATCCGCCGGCGCCTGCTCGACCGCGGCGAGCAGCGTCTCGAGCCCGAGGACGCCCAGCATCTCACGCAGGTGGCCATCGCCGGGCGGCGAATCCGAGCTCGCTCCGTTCGCCTCCCGGATCCACTCGTTGAGAACCGACAGGGCCTCGGGCGTGTTGAAGTCGCGGGCGAGCGCGTCGAAGAACGCGTCGCGCAATCCCTGCAACTGCGCCGGAGAGTCGCCGCCCGAGAGTCGCCGGCCGGCCTCGCGGATGCGGTTGACGTTCGCCTGAGCCTGCTCGAGGGCGGCCTCGGAGAAGGCCAGCGGCTGGCGGTAGTGGCCGGAGACCAGGTACATGACCACCGCGTCGCGCCCGCGCTCGGCGAGCACCTCGTGCAGCGTGGCGATGTTCCCGGCCGACTTGGCCATCTTCTCGCCGGTGAGCTGGATCATGCCGTTGTGCATCCACAGCCTCGCAAGCTCGCGCCCGCGCGCCGAGCGCGTCTGGGCGGCCTCGTTCTCATGATGGGGAAACACGAGATCAGAGCCCCCACCATGGATGTCGAAGCCCACGCCCAGGAACTCCTCGGCCATCGCCGAGCACTCGATGTGCCACCCCGGCCGACCGGGCCCCCACGGCGACTCCCACACGGTGTCCTCCCCCGGCTTGTGGCCCTTCCACAGCGCGAAGTCCAGGGGATCCTCCTTGCGATCTACGCCTTCCCCACCCTCCCCCTGGTCCATGTTCTCCAGCCGGCGGTGGGAGAGGCTGCCGTAGGACGGGTCCGAGCGCACACGAAAGTAGACGTCCCCTCCGGCCGGGTAGGCGTGGCCGGCTGACACGAGCGCCTCGATGTAGGACACGATCGGCCCGATCGTCTCCGAGGCCAGCGGCTCGTGGTCGGGGCGACCCAGTCCCAGGGCGTCGGTGTCGGAGCGGTAGTGCGCGGTCATCTCCGCCGCCCAGACGGCGCTCGGGCGCCCCTCGGCGCTGGCCGCGTCGTAGATCTTGTCGTTGACGTCGGTCACGTTCACAACCAGCGTCACCTCATATCCCTCGTGCTCCAGGAAGCGCCCGAGCAGGCTGAAGATCACGAACGGGCGCGCGTTGCCGATGTGGATCCTGCTGTACACCGTCGGCCCGCACGCGTATATCCCGACACGCCCCGGATCGCGCGGGTCCAGGGCCATCAGCTTCCCGGTGAGCGTGTCGTGCAGGATCACCTCTCTCATCGCCGGGCAACCCTAGCGATCGCGGAGGGCGACGGCTGGCGCTTTGGGCGTGGCCGGACCCGTTCATGGGACCGGACCCACGGGGACGGGCCAGAGGGCCCGGCATCCTTGCCGGGCCCTTGAGACCCCAAAGAGTCTCGTATGCATCGAAGCAATCTCGTTGAGGTCGCTCGATCTACGGAACGACGAATGAGAAGCTGACGTAATCAGACGGTGATAGCGTGAGGGTACCCGCCGCAACCGTATAGACAAACGTCCGAACCTCCAACTGCCCGCCTTCGCAGTTGGGGGCGCCGCTCATCCAGGTGACATACGGGAGAACCACTTCCCCCGGTACCACCGGATCGGATCCCAATGGCAGTTCCGCTTGACCAACCGTGACGGTCGTCCCAAACGGTGCACTTCCACTAGCAAGCAGCAAGCAGTAGGTCCCAACGGGACTCCCGTTTACTCCCGCCTGCACACTTACGTTATGCAGATACGGTGGCGGGCCAGAGGTTCCTGCGCCCGCCAAGGGGATTGCCCGTCCAGAAACCAGCCCGTCTGCGCGCCCTGTGCCGTTGGCCCCAGGGGCGCCGGCCGGCCCGGTTGCGCCTGGAGTACCTGGAGCGCCAGGAACTCCACGTTCACCTTGCGGACCACGCGGACCTCGTGGTCCATCCGCGCTGTGTTTCTTGTGCCGTCTCTTGTGACCGCCATGCGTGCTAGCATGGTGGCCACGGGATGGACTGCTGCTCGCCAACGCACTTGGGGCGCCACCGCCTGCTACGACGATTGACCCCAGCGCTGTGAGCAGAACTACACGTAGTAGTTGTTTCATATGGTGTCTGTCCTTGGTCGTCTCGGATGATGCCCTGGGGCTAGTAGATGACGAGGGAAGCACTCACCGCCTGAAGTGCATAGCCTAGCTCATAGCCGGTCACGCTGCCACCTTCTGGGCAGGTTTTTTCGTTAGCCGCAAGATGAATCGCAGTGCCCCACGCTTCAGTTGGGGGTTCCGCATTGAGAACCACCCACGGACCACCACTATCGCCACGCTCGCCGTGAGAGCACATTTGGTCGGTGTGTTCTATGTTTAGGACTCCACGTCCCTCGCGCTGCATTGGAAGCAACTGAGACCGTAACGGAGTTAGTCTTCGGGTCAGCTGCAACAAATGCCTGCTGTTTGGCTCTAAGTGGTGCGAGCTGGGAGTTCAGTGTTGCTTCAGTAGCTTGCAGTTCCGACCAAGTATGAGTAACTGCATCGAAGTCAGTGTTGGCGGTTATGCCATCCTTGTTCGTAACTTCTTCCGCGATAGCTTGGTTAGCCTGTGATGTCACGTCTATATGGAACCGGCCGCCTTGAGGTCAAACCAGAGTCCGGCATAGCCGGCACCGAGCTTGTCTTTGAGTTCTTCAGCGATGTTGCCGGCCTGCCCCTGCAGCTGGAGATCACGTTCCGCCCGTTCGGGCGATACATGTTCCTGCTGGGCTAGTGACGCCGCCTCGGCAGGAGCCCCTGAGGCCGCGGCCGGGGTAATTGGCGCTAGAAGTACTAGGTTGCACCCAACTGCGATGGCCGCGGTAGCTACGAGCGTCAGTTGAAGCCGAGCCATACGACATACTGCGAGTATCTTAAACATCAGAGTCGTCTCCCTATTTGGTTGGAGGCTCTTCCATTGCTAAGGATCAGCTTTTGTACTATGCGATATTTTGTCTAAATTAGCAAGGACTTTTGCGCACCGCATTGTGTAAGGGTGATGCGCCACGGCTTACCTAGCGACTTGTCGTCCATGGGATAGCGATGGCCGCCCTTGCGGAGGTAGGTGATCCTAACATCGTGCCGGCGTCCGATATACGCGAGCCGGACAAAATACACGATGCGGTAACAATTCCGCGTTTCTATATGTCGTTGGACCCTCAAGGACGGTGATGGTGGTGTCAGCGTCGACCCGCTGGCGGGACTCGAGCGCGAGGGCCTCGCGGGTACCCTCGTCGACGACGTGCAGCAGCTTCAAGATTCTGCCGCGGCGGTCTGGTCGAACTGGAAGTCGATCGCCCACACATGATCGGGGTGCTCGGCGGTCAGCCGCTCCGCTGGGACCGTCGAGACCCCGAGCCGCTGTCGCTTTCGCCGCAACACGGCAGTCATCGTGTGTACCGCCATCCTCGCAAGCCCGGGATCGTCACGATCGCCGGACACCCAGGTCAAGACGTCCAGGCCGGTACCCTTGGGAACATACTTCGACAAGCAGGACTGAAAGGATCAGGACGGTGAGCGAGTACCTCGTCATCCATGAGGAGAGCCCCACGGGATGGGGGGCCTACTGCCCCGATCTTCCCGGCTTGGGCGCCGCCGGCACGTCCCGCGAGGAGGTGGAAAGGCTGATCCACGAGGCCATCGAGCTTCACATCGACAATCTGCGGAAGCATGGCGAACCCCTGCCGCTGCCGACGAGCGCAGCCGGCGTGATCGCTGTCAGCGCCGCATAGCCGCACCATCTGGGTCACCCAGGCTGACGATCGCCAGTGCGGCCACGCCCTCCCGGCGCCCGACGAAGCCGATCCCCTCGCCGGTGCTCGCCTTGACGTTCACCCGCCCGGCCTCCACGCCGAGCGCAGCGGCCAACCGCTCGCGAACCGCCTGTCGATGGGGCGCGAGCTTCGGGGCCTCCATCACGACCGTGCAGTCGACGTTGACGATCTCGAGTCCCTGGCCGGCCAACATCGCGACGGCGGCCTCCAGTCAGGACGATCGAGTCGGCGTCGCGCCAGCGCTCGTCGGTGTCGGGGAAGTGATCGCCGATGTCCCCGAGCCCGGCGGCGCCGAGCAGGGCGTCGATGAGCGCATGGGCGAGCACGTCCGCGTCGGAGTGGCCGTCCAGGCCGCGCTCGTGGGGAATCTCCACCCCGCCGATCACCAGCCGGCGTCCTGCGAGCAGGCGATGTGAGTCATAGCCGATGCCTGCCCGGCTCATGTCGCGCTCGCCTCCTGCGCATCGGGCGAGCCGCCGGCGGCGCTCGCCCCGATCGGCTCGAGCCGGCGGACGCGCTTCTCGAACACGCACAGCTCGCCCACACCCATCTGCTCGAGCAGCTCGAGCGCCTGCCCGTAGCCGGCACCGACGTCCTGTGGGCGGTGGGCATCACTCGAGAGCGCCACCGGGGCGCCGGCCTGCAGGCACATCTCCAGGAACGCCGGCGCCGGATAGATCTCCTGCACCGGCTTGCGCAGTCCCGCGGTCGACACCTCGACGGCGATGCCCGACTCGGCGATCCCGTCGATCGCCAGCTCGTAGTAGCGGCGCAGGTCGCCTTCGGGCAGCGGGCGTCCACGGCCCCAAACCTTCACAAGGTCGGGGTGGGCGAGGACGTCGAACAGCCCGCTGGCCGCGCTCTCTCCGATCGTCCGGAAGTACCGTCGCCAGATCTCCTCTACGCTGCGCCCGCTGTCCCACACGCTGTAGTCGTCCATGTCCACGGCCTCGTCCCGCAGGAAGTGGACCGATCCGATCACGTAGTCGAAGTCGCCCGTCGCCAGCAGGTTGGCCATCCGATCCTCTGCGCCGAGGACGAAGTCCGCCTCGATGCCCAGCCGCAGATCGGTGTGCTCGCGCACGAAGCCGCAGTAGTCCTCCAGATCGTCATGGGCGGAGCGCTGCCAGAAGGGATGGCTCCACACCTCGAGCGCCTGGCGGAAGCGGTAGACGTGCTCGGAGACCCCCAGCTCCGCTATCCCGCGCTCGCTCGCCGCCCGCCTGTAGCGCTCTGCGTTGGCGGCCGTGAAGTGCTCGGCCGCGCTCGCGTCGAGATCGTCGCTGCGGAGATGTAGGTGGTAGTCGCTCAGCACACGAACGCCTGCGATTCAAGCAGCATTGGAGCGCCGGGCGAGGAGCATGCCGGCGAGCTCCAGGTCGAGCGGCGTGGTGACCTTGATGTTCTCTGGGCTGGCCTCCACGACGATCACCCTGCCGCCTGCACGCTCGATCAGCCAGGCGTCGTCGGTGGCCATAGCGAGCACCCGCTCGGGAACGTCGAGCGCCCGCTCGAGGGCCTCGCGACGGAAGACCTGGGGCGTCTGCACGGCCCACAGCTCGCTTCGATCGAGCGTCTCGCTGACGACGCCCGCGCCGTCCACGCGCTTGACGGTGTCGGTCACCCGCGCCGCCGCGATCGCCGCGTGAGCGCTTTCGTCGTGTTCGAGAGCCGCAATCACACCGTGAGCGAGCTCGGTCCTAAGCAGCGGGCGGGCGGCGTCGTGGACGAGCACGAGCTCCCCGGGCGAAGCGGCGGCGAGTGCCCGTCGCACCGAGTCCGAGCGCACCGGCCCACCCTCGACGGCCCTCACACCGGGCGGCGCCTGTGCGCCGGCGGGCATCGCCACGACGATCTCCTCGACCCCCGCCAGCGCGCGCAACGCGTCGATGCTCCACTGCACGAGTGGCCGTCCGGCCAGCTCCACCAGCGCCTTCGGTCGCGAGGCACCGAGGCGCTCACCGCTCCCGGCGGCCACGATCAGAGCGACTGTCATCGCCAGAGGGGCCCTCGCGCACGCGGCAACTTAAGGCGCGATCGGTGCTGCCGCGTGCGCGAGAGTCTCGCTACTTGGCTCCGGCCATCGCCATCTGGCTGTTGGCCGAGTCGGTCAGCAGCTCGTCCAGATAGCTCTCGGCCTCCTCCTCGTCCTTGTCGAGCGCGTACATCAGCTCCGAGGCGAGGATCTTCTTGGTGCGGGTGAACATCTGCTTCTCACCGGTGGACAGGCCCTTCTCGCTCTCGCGCAGCGAGAGGTTGCGCACGACCTCGGCCAGCTCGTAGATGTCACCCGTCTTGATCTTGTCGCGGTTGTGCTTGAACCGCCGGTTCCAGTTCTTGGGCATCTCCGAGACCTCGTCGCGGAGCACGTCGAGCACCTTCTGCACGGTCTCCTCGTCGATCACCCTGCGCAGGCCGGCAAGCGCCGCGTTCTCGGTGGGAACGCGAACCGTCATGTCGTTGTGGAGGATCTTGATCGTCAGATACTCCCGGCGTTCGCCGAGGATCTCCATGTCCTCCTTCTTGAGCACCTTCCCCGCGCCGTGATGGGGATAGACGACATGGTCGCCGAGCTCGAACTCGATGTACTCGACCTCGCGCGTGACCTCGAGGTCGTCCGTGAGCGTTGCGTCTTCGGTTACTGATTGCGGAATGGTGTCCTCCTTCGTCGCGACCGACCGTTGGGCGGTCCTTGATTCAAGTCTGCAGGTAGCGGTCCACGAGGTTGAGCTCCTGCAACCGGCGCAAGCCCTCGCGGATGTCCTTCGCCCTGATCTCTCCCACGCCCTCGACCGCCTCGAGCTCGGCGTCGGCGGCGGCCAGCAGCTCATCGAGTCCACCGAACTCGCTGACGATCGCCGTGACTACCAGCTTGGGCAGGCGTGGGATTCGCCCGAGCACCCGGTAGCCGCGTGGCGAGACCGGATAGTCGAGCGTGTTCAGCTTGCGGTCATACCCGAGCAGCTCGGACAGCCGGCCGAAGTCGAGCAGGTCCTGATGGGCGAGCCGTCCGATCTCCTCCAGGGCGGCTGCGAACGCCTCATCGGAGTAGCTGGAGAGATAGTCCCGCACGAGCGCCGCCTTCTCGGCCGCCGCCCCCACCATCGTCTCCTCGAGCTGCATCTCGATCAGCCGCCCCTCGCTGCCCAGCTCCACGATGTAGCGCTCGATCTCCACGGCCATCCGCGTCACCAGCTCCGAGCGCTGCAGCACGGTGAGCACGTCGTGGAGCGTCGTGCCGCCCTCGAACTCGAGCGCGGTCAGGCGCGTGGAGACCTGGTCGAGGCGGGTGCGGAACTTGTCGAGCGTCGCCAGCGCCTGGTTGGCCTTGGCCAGCACCACCGGGATGTCCTCGAGGATGTACTTCACGCCGTCCACGTACACCGACACGACCTCCCTGCGCTGGGAGACCGCGATCACGAGCGCTTCGGTCTGCTTGGAGACGCGCTCGGCGGTGCGATGCCGGGTCCCCGTCTCGTGGGAGAGGATCGTCGGATCGGGCATCAGCTGGACGTTCGCCATCGTGATCTTCGTGGCGTTCGCGTTGAGGATGATCGCGCCGTCCATCTTTGCGACCTGGTAGAGGAACGCGGGCGTGTAGTCGATATCGAGCTTGATCCCCCCGGAGTTCAGGAAGCTGAGCTCGTCAGGCTCGCCGATCACGATCAGGCCGCCGGTTCGCGCGTGGAGGATGCTCTCGATCCCCTCGCGCAGCGCGGTTCCCGGCGCGATCATCTCCAGCGCCCTCATGAGTCCCGGATCTGGCCTTACCTCGCTATCGAATTCTTCGCCGGATCGTGGAGCCACGATCTCCCATTCTAGGGCATTCAGCCTTTATAAAGCCGCTCCTACACAGGGGGAACGGGTCCTCAGGCCGCGGCCCGCGCCGGACGCCGCCCGTGCGCGGGCAGCGCCACCCCGAGCGCCTGACGCAGCGTGGCCACCTCGCACGCCTCCCCGCCGCTGTCCGGCGGCGCGATCACGGCGGCGCAGCCGTGCTTCGCCGCCTCAGACAGACGACGCTCCGGGTGGCCGACCCAACGCAGCTCCCCGGTCAGGCCGAGCTCGCCGAAGCACGCCCGCGGCGTAGGTGGGTGAGATCCTTCAATCGCCACGCCACGGCTGGCGCTCGCCACCGCCAGAGCCACGGCCAGATCGCACCCAGGCTCATCCACACGAACTCCCCCGACGACGTTCACGAACACATCCGCTCCGCCCGTCCCCACACCGCCGTGGCGAGCGAGGATCGCCAGCACCAGCGCGAGCCGGTTGCGGTCGATGCCCGATACGACCCTGCGCGGCTGCTCGAGCTCCGAGGGAGCCACCAGCGCCTGGACCTCGACGAGCAGTGGCCGCGAGCCCTCCATCGCCGCCAGGACCACGCTGCCCGGCGCACGGGTCGCCTCCGCGACGAACCTCGCCGAGGCGTCCAGCACCTCGACCAGGCCGCCCTGGCGCATCTCGAACAGCCCCGCCTCGTTGGTCGAGCCGAAGCGGTTCTTCAACGCCCGCAGCTCGCGGTAGGGCCGCTCGCGCTCGCCCTCGAACTGCAGCACGCAGTCCACCAGGTGCTCCAGCACGCGCGGACCGGCCAGCGCGCCGTCCTTGGTCACGTGCCCCACCAGGATCACCGCCACGCCACTGGCCTTGGCCAGCGCCATGATCCGCGCTGCCACCTCGCGCACCTGGCCGACCGAGCCGGGAGCCCCGGAGAGCTCCGCCGCGCCGAGGGTCTGCACCGAGTCGATCACACACGCCTGCGGCGCCTCGGCCGCGATCGTCTCGAGGATCGTGTCCAGATCGGTCTCCGCGAGGACCGGGACCTGCAGCGCCGCGCCGGACAGACGCTCGGCCCGCAGCCTCACCTGCTCGGCCGACTCCTCGCCGCTCACGTACAGCGTCCTGTGTCCGCTCTGCTGCAGATGTCCCAGCACCATGTTCGTCAGCGTCGACTTGCCGATCCCCGGCGAGCCGCCCAGGAGCACCAGCGAGCCCGGCACCAGCCCGCCGCCGAGCACGCGATCGAGCTCGCCGATCCCCGTCGACAGCCGCTGCACCGCCGCCGCCCCGACCTCGGCCAGCCGACGGGGACCGGGTCTGTCCGCGCCGAGCGGGCCATTGCCCGTTCCGAGCGCCCGACAGACGCCGGCGCCGGCTCCGGCCCGCCCGCCCGCCCGCGCCCGCGCCCGCGCCGGAGCCGGAGCCGGGCGCACGGGCTCCTCGACGAGCGTGTTCCACGCCTCACACCCCGGGCACTGACCGTGCCACTGGACTGACTGAAAGCCGCACTGCGCGCACACGTGGACGGTGGTCTGGGCCATTGCCCTCGCAGCGTACGGCCCGGCGGGGACGCCTCTCGCTTCATCCGTTCCTCCCGCTATGAGGCCGGGGCGCCGGGGGCGTTGTTCGTCTTTTCGTTTGGTGATAGCCATGGTATTCACTCGATAAACTACCATGGCTATCGGCGGGCGCGAAGACAAACATCCACCACAGGCCGTCATGGCATCGCCGGGCAACGCGTCGCCGAATCAGTCGCGGCCGATGACCTCGCTGCGCCGCTCATACAGCGCCACATCGCGCCAGCGCCCGTCGGGCATCTGCCCGACCCGCTCGCGGACGCCGACGAGGCGGAATCCGCAGCTCTCATGCAGCGCGACACTCGCTTGGTTCTCAGGGAAGATGCCCGCCTCGAGGGTCCAGAAGCCGGCGCGCTCGGCGGCCTGGATGAGACCTTCGAGGAGGGTGCGGCCGACCCCGCGACGCAGGTGGATGGAAGCGACGTAGATGCTCACCGCACCCACCCCACGGTAGACCGAGCGGGGTGAGACCGGGATGAGGGCGGCCCACCCGCAGACCTCGCCGGCGGCCGCGCGGGCGACTACGGATGGATATCCGGCGTGCATGCGCGACCAGTCCTCCCAGGACGGCGCCTCGGACTCGAAGGTGGCGTTGCCGCCGGCGATGCCTTCGGCGTAGATCCGTGCCGCCGCCGGCCAGTCCTCGGCGTGCAGCGGCGCGAGGACGATTCGATCGGGGCCCACCCGCGATGTGCTCAGCAGCCGCGCCTACTGCTCATCGGGCGGTCTGTCGCCCTCGGGCTCGCTCCCACCCTCGGCGAGCTCCTCGACGCCGGCGCCTTCGGCGCCCACACCGACCGGCGTCTTCTGCTTCTTGGGCTTGACGATCGAGAGGCGCACCTCGCCCTCTTCCTCGGCCTCGGCCGGATCGACCACGACGGTCGCGCCGGGAGTCAGTTCCTCGCGCAGGACGAAATCGGCGAGCGGGTCCTCGATGTAGCGCTGGATCGCCCGCCGCAGCGGACGGGCCCCCATGGAGGGGTCCCAGCCCTTCTCGACCAGCAGGTCCTTGGCCTCGTCGGTCAGCTCGAGCTGCAGCTCGCGTTCGGCCATCGACTCGCGAATCCGCAGCAGCAGCAGCTCGACGATCTGCTTGATCTCGTCCTTTTGCAGCTTGTGGAAGACGATCACGTCGTCGATCCGGTTGAGGAACTCGGGGCGGAAGACCTTCTTCAGCTCACCCATGATCCGGTTCTTCATGTCGTCGTAGGTGATCCCGGTCTCGTCGTCTGAGACGGCGAACCCGAGTGGGGTGTTGCGCGCGATCTCGGCGGCGCCGATGTTCGAGGTCATGATCACGATCGCGTGGCGGAAGTCGACCGTCCGCCCCTGGGCGTCGGTCAGGCGTCCGTCCTCGAGGATCTGGAGCAGGATGTTGAAGACGTCCGGGTGCGCCTTCTCGATCTCGTCGAGCAGCAGCACGCTGTAGGGCTTGCGCCTGATCGCCTCGGTCAGCTGGCCGCCCTCGTCGTAGCCGATGTAGCCGGGGGGCGAGCCGACGAGCCTGGAGACGGCGTGCTTCTCCATGTACTCGGACATGTCGATCCTGACCAGCGCGTCGTCGTCGCCGAACAGGAACTCGGCGAGCGTGCGGGCCAACTCGGTCTTGCCCACGCCCGAAGGGCCGAGGAAGATGAACGAGCCGGTCGGGCGCTTGGGGTCCTTCAGCCCGGCGCGCGAGCGCCTGATCGCCTTGGAGATGACCTCGATCGCCGGGTGCTGCCCGATGACGCGCTTGTGCAGTTCGTCCTCCATGCGCATCAGCTTCTGCGTCTCGGCCTCGGTCAGCTTGAACACCGGGATGCCGGTCCACATCGAGACGATGTCCGCTATCTCCTCCTCGCCGATCGACGGGCGCTCGCCGGACTCGCCGGATTCCCAGGCCTGCTCGAGCTCGCGTTTCTTGTTGGTCAGCTTGCGCTCCTTGTCGCGCAGCGCTGCCGCCTTCTCGAACTCCTGGGCCTCGATCGCCGCCTCCTTCTCGCGGCGCGTGGACTCGACTTCGCCCTCGAGCTCGCGGTTGGCCGGCGGCGAGGTCATCGACTTGATGCGCATCCGCGAGGCGGCCTCGTCGATCAGGTCGATGGCCTTGTCGGGCAGGAAACGGTCGGATATGTAGCGGCTGGCCAGCTCGCCGGCGGCGCGCAGCGCCTCGTCGGTGATCTGCACCTTGTGGTGCTGCTCGTAGCGGTCGCGCAGCCCGGTGAGGATCTCGACGGTCTGGTCGATCGTCGGCTCCTCCACGCGGATCTGCTGGAAGCGGCGCTCCAGGGCGGAGTCGCGCTCGAGGTACTTGCGGTACTCGTCGAGCGTGGTCGCGCCGATCGTCTGCAGTTCGCCCCTGGCCAGTGCCGGCTTGAGGATCGAGGCGGCGTCGATCGCGCCCTCGGCGGCGCCCGCCCCCACCAGGTTGTGGAGCTCGTCGATGAACAGGATGATGTCCCCGCGCTGGGTGATCTCCTTCATCACCTTCTTCAGGCGCTCCTCGAACTCGCCGCGGTACTTCGAGCCGGCGACGAGCGCGGCCAGATCGAGCGTGTAGATCTGCTTGTTCTTCAGCAGCTCTGGCACATCGGAGCTCGTGATCCGCTGAGCCAGACCCTCGACCACCGCGGTCTTGCCCACGCCCGGCTCGCCGACCAGCACGGGGTTGTTCTTGGTGCGCCGGGAGAGGATCTGCATGATCCGCTCGATCTCCGTCTCGCGCCCGACGCATGGGTCGAGCTTGCCTTCGGCGGCCAGCTTGGTCAAGTTCCTGCCGAACTGGTCGAGCAGCTTGGAAGACTTCTTGCCCTCGCCCGGAGCGCCGCTGGCGCTCGCGCCAGATCCACCGGACTGGCCCTGACGGCGCCCGCCGGGCCCGGAGAGCATGCGGATGACCTCGTTGCGGATCTTCTCCGAGTCGGCGTCGAAGTCGAGCAGGATGCGGGCGGCCACGCCCTCGTTCTCACGTACCAGGCCCAGCAGGATGTGCTCGGTGCCGATGTAGTTGTGACCGAGGCTGAGGGCCTCGCGCAGGGCCAGCTCGAGCACCTTCTTGGCACGCGGCGTGAACGGGATCTGTCCGGAGGTGACCTCCTCACCGGAGCCGACGATGCGCACGACCTGCGCGCGCACGCGCTCGACGGTGATGTCGAGGCTCTCCAGCACGCGAGCCGCCAAACCCTCCTCCTCGCGCAGGAGACCCAGGAGGATGTGCTCGGTGCCGATGTAGTTGTGCTTGAGCGTCCGCGCCTCCTCCTGCGCGAGAACGACCACCTGGCGGGCCCGTTCTGTAAATCGCTCGAACATGGTGTGATCCCTTCTTGCGAGGACGGTGCCTCAAGAGCTCTGATGTGGTCCAGATAACGCCTCGGAGGCAGTCTACCAACCGCTCACGCTGCCCCATCAGGCTCATCGGCACCGGCGAGTTGCGCCTTGATCGATGGGCGCTCCGCGGGTGAGCATGGGCCGCCCTGGCCCGCCGCCGCTCAGTCCGGCGCGGCGGCCTTGATCGGCGACGGCTCGCGCATGGCCGGGAACAGCACCACCTCCCGGATCGAGTCGCGTCCGGTGAGCAGCATCACCAGGCGGTCGATGCCAAGCCCCACGCCCGCGGTCGGCGGCATCCCCTGCTCGAGCGCCTGCACGTACTCCTCGTCGTAGGGCATCGTGTCGGCCTCGCCGTCGAGCCCCTGCACCCGCTCCTGGGCGGCAAAACGCGCGCGTTGCGTGTCGGGGTCGATCAGCTCGGAGAAGCCGTTGGCGATCTCCATCCCACCGGCGAACGCCTCGAAGCGCTCCACGAGCCCTTGCTTGGCCTCCGACTCGTGCTCGCGGGCGAGCGGCGAGATGTCGGTCGGGTAGTCGATCACGAACGAGGGCCTGCTCAGGCTGGGCTCGACGTACTTGGAGAGCAGATCGTCGGCCATCTCGAACCACAGCCCGCCGGTCTTGACGTCGAGGGCACGCTCGCGGATGGCGGCTGCCAGCTCCTCGGCGGTCGGGTGTGCCATCACGTCGATGCCTGTGACCTGCTCGATCGCATCGACGAAGCCGACGCGCGGCCACGGCGCCGAGAAGTCGAGCCCGCCCGCATATCCGACCGCCTCGGCGGCCGCGCGCACGATCGCTTCGGTGCGCTCCTCGGCGCCGGTGTAGTCGACGTAGGCCTCGTACCACTCGACCATCGTGAACTCGGGGTTGTGCTTGTGGGAGATGCCCTCGTTGCGGAAGTCCTTGCCGAGCTCGTACACGCGCTCCAGCCCACCGACGATCAGGCGCTTGAGGTAGAGCTCGGTGGCGATGCGCAGGTAGAGGTGGCGGTCGAGGGCGTTGTGGTGGGTGGTGAACGGGCGCGCCATCGCGCCGCCGTAGAGCGGCTGCAGCATCGGCGTCTCCACCTCGATGAAACCGGCGGCGTCGAGATGGCCGCGAACGGAGGAGATGATCCGCGCACGGTCGATGAACAGCGCGCGCGTATCCTCGCTGGCGATCAGGTCGAGCTCGCGGTGGCGGTAACGGGTCTCGACGTCTGAGAGGCCATGGTGCCTGTCGGGAGGCGGGCGCAGCGCCTTGCCGAGCACCTGGAACGCCTCGACGCGAAGCGACACCTCGCCGTGACGGCTTCGCATCGCCGAACCGTCGACGCCGATGAGATCGCCGAGATCGAGCGACCTGAGCAGCTCGAAGCGCTCCGGGCCGAGCACGTCCACGCGCGCGTGCAGCTGGATCTTGCCGGTGCGATCGACGAGATCGAGGAACGCGGCCTTGCCGGCGCCACGGCGCGCGGCGATGCGACCGGCGACGCGATGGCGATCGTCGGTTTCCTCGCCGGGCGCCAGCTGCTCGTGGGCAGCGACGGTCGAGTCGATCGGCTCGACCCCCGGAAACAGATGCGGGAAAGCGCTCCGGTCGGACTCTCGCAGGCGCTCGGACTTGGCCCGGCGCTCGGCGATCAACTCGGACAGACCGTGCCTGCCCGGGGGGATGGGGTCCCGCCCACCCTGGTCCCGCCCACCCTGGTCCCGCCCACCCTGGTCCCGCCCACCCTGGTCCGCTGCGCTCACAGCGGCGAGACTACTCGAGGCCGACGTCGATCTTGGTGATCTTCAGCTTGCGCGCGGGCCCGCGCGGCACCTTGACGGCGACTGTATCGTTGCGCTTGCGTCCGAGCAGAGCGCGACCGACGGGCGACTCGTTGGAGAGCTTGTGCTCGTCCGGCTTGGCCTCGGCCGAGCCGACGATCGTGTACTTGACCGACTTGCCGGTCTTTTCGTCTTTGACGTGCACGACCGAGCCGACCTGGACCACGTCCGTGGAGAGGTCCTTGGCCTGGATGACGGTCGCCATGCGCAGCTTCTCCTGCAGTTGCGCGATCCGGCTCTCGACCATCGCCTGCTCGTTCTTGGCGTCGTCGTACTCGGAGTTCTCGGAGATGTCTCCGAACTCCCTGGCCTCCTTGATGCGCTCGGCCACCTCGCGGCGCTTCTCGGTGGACAGCAGCTCCAGCTCGTCCTGGAGCTTCTGCAGGCCTTCTGGGGTGAGGATGACGTCCTTCGGCATGTGGGCGGGCGGGAATCCGATCGCGGGGTTGTGGCGGGCACACAAAACCCCGCCGCTAGCGGGGATCTGGTGGTCCGGGGGCTGTCAGCGAGCGCAGCAGTATAGCGCCGCGGGCTCGAGGCGCAGGGCGAGCAGCTGGCGGGCATCCGCGAGCGTGGGCGCCGTCTGCAGGGCGGCCTGCAGCTCCTTCGCCCGCCTGGGCTCGAGCTGCAGACGGGCCGCGTACCAGGGGTAGAACTTGCGCATGTAGCGCCCGGCGCGCTGCTCGCCGAGGTGCTCGACGGCGCGGTCGATCGTCCAGTCGAGCTCGGCCAGGACCTCGTCGGGATTCGGCCGCCGCTCGCGGCCGTCGAGGAGCTGGGCGAACAGCCACGGGTTGCCGAGCGCGCCCCGGGCGAGCATCACGGCCTCCGCTCCCGTCGCCGCAAAGGCGTGCCTCACGCGCTCTGCGTCGCTGAGCCCACCCGTCAGGATCACTGGCGCCGGCAGCGAGGCCACCAGGCGGGCCGCGAGCTCGTAGTCGGGAACGCCCTTGTGGTGAACGGCCGCCGAGCGGGGGTGGAAGGCGATCGCGGCGATCCCCGCCTCCTCGACCAGGCGGTGGGCGAGCTCGAAGCCGCTGCTCTCGCCCGGGTGCAGGCCGGAGCGCAGCTTGACCGTCACCGGCACCCCGGCGCCGGCGCCGGCGCCCTCGACGGTCGCCCGTGCCACAGCCACCGCGCGGTCGGGATCGGCCAGCAGCGCTGCGCCGGCGCCGGTCTTCTGGACCTTGGCCACCGGGCAGCCCATGTTGATGTCGATGGCGTCCGCCCCCAGCGCCGCCACGTGCGCGGCGGCCGAGCGCATCGTGTCGGGGTCTTCGCCAAACAGCTGGATGGATACCGGCCCACCCGGGGCGGGCGGGCCCGGTTCCCGCTCACGCGGATCGATGCGCAGCATCTCCTTACAGGTCTTCTCGTTGTTGTGGCGGATCGCGTGGGAGGAGACCATCTCCGAGACCGCCATCCCCGCTCCGTAGCGCTTGGCCTGCAGGCGCACGAACCAGTTGCCGATCCCGGCCAGCGGGGCGAGCATCACGCGGTTGGGCACCCTCAGAGAGCCGAGCATCCACGAATCTGTCAGGGAACGGGGGGCGGGCATCGCTCCATTATGGAGATCCGGCCAGGCGCCCCACCGACCTTCCAGGACGTCGCTGGGCCAGCTCAGCGATCGTCCTGGTTGCGCTCGTGCAGCAGGCGCAGGCCGGTGAGGGTGAGCAGGTCGTCGACCTCCTCGATCTCCTCGGTGAACGGCGCCACCAGCCGCGCCAGGCCGCCGGTGGCGATCACGTCGGGGCGGGCGCCCAGCTCGTCGTAGATGCGCCGGAGGATCGCGTCGATCGCGCCGGCGTACCCGAAGACGACCCCCGAGCGAATCGCGTCGATGGTGTTCTTGCCGATTACGCTCCGCGGCGGGGCCAGATCGACCTTCGGTAGCCGGGCGCCGCGCTCGGAGAGCGCTTCGAGCGATATCTCGATGCCGGTCATCAGCGACCCGCCGAGGTACTCGCCGTCGTGGGAGACGACGTCGAAGGTGGTGGCGGTGCCGAAGTCCACGCACACGGCCGGGCCTCCGAAGCGCTCGCGGATGGCGACCGCGTTGACGAGCCGGTCGGCGCCGATCTCGCGTGGGTTGTCGTAGCGGATCGCCATACCGGTCTTCGTCCCCGGGCCGACCACGAGCATCTCGTGGCCGAGGTAGCGGCTGGACATGGCCGTCCACTCGGGTTCCAGCTGGGGGACGGTCGAGGAGACGATCGACGCCTCCAGGTCCGGAAACCCGTACCCGCGCAGCTCGAGCAGGTTGCGCAGCGCAGCGCCGATCTGATCGGCGGTCGACTGGCGGACGGTGGCGAAGCGCCAGTGCTCGAGCAGCTCCTTCCCCCGGAACGCTCCGAAGTGGGTCTGCGTGTTCCCGACGTCAACCACGAGCAGCATCGCGACCATTATGCTGAGCGCCACGATGTCGGCGACCCGTCCCAGGCTGTATGTGATCCCAGGCTCGCACCCGTGCGCCGCCGTGGAAGCCGCCCTGAAGCTCAAGGCGGTCGACTACCACCGCGTGGACCTGCTGCCCTTGAGCCAGGTGGCGATCGGCTCGCTGCGCTACGGCGGGAGGACCGTGCCGGGCCTGCGGATGAACGGCGAGCGGCTGGTCGGATCGCGGACGATCATGCGCCGCCTCGATCAGCTGTTTCCCGAGCCTGAGCTGGTGCCCCCACCCGGAGACCCCACCTACGCCAGGGTGCTTGAGGCGGAGCGCTGGGGCGATGAGGTGTTCCAGGGGGTCTCCCGCAGGCTGATCGACGCCGCGTTCCTGCGCCGCCCGGGCGCTATGGAGAGCTACGTCGGAGACGCCAAGCTGCCCCTGCCGCGTCCGCTGATGCGCCCGGCGATGCCCCTCACGGCACGCCTGATGGCGATGGTGAACAAGGCCAGCGACGAGGCTGCGCGAGCGGATCTGGCCGCGCTGCCCGCCCAGCTCGACCGGATCGACGGTTGGATCGCCGAAGGTCTGCTTGGCGGCGAGGCGCCGAACGCCGCCGACCTGCAGATCGGGAGCACGGTCCGCCACCTGATGAGCATCGGTGACGTACGCCCGCTGATCGCCGGGCGCCCGGCCGCGGCGCTTGCGGACTACTTTCCGCCGATGGTCGGGGAAGTGCCGCCCGGCGCGCTGCCGGCCGATTGGACGCCCTCGCCGGCTCCCTCCGGCACGTAGAGCTTCCGACCGGCTGGCGGCCGGGGATTCACGACGGCGCTACAGTCGCAGGGCGCGAGCGTCCGCCCTCCGGCTCGGGCGGGTCGTCTCGGCGAAGCCATGCGCACACTGGACCCGCAGTCCCTCACCCAACACGTGGACCGCCTGTATCGCGCCGCGTGGGCGCTGTGCGGCTCGCGGGAGGACGCCGAGGACCTCGTCCAGGAGACCTTCGCCCGGGTGCTCTCGCGCCCGCGCAGGTTGCACGGAGACGAGGACGTCTACTACCTGATGCGGGTGCTGCGCAACACGTTCCTGACATCGCGGCGCACGGCCGGCCGCCGGCCGGTGACGGTCGCCACGCTCGATGACGTGGTGATGGCCGATCCCAAGCCGATGGGCCGTCCCGAGCAGGCGCTCGAGGTCCAGGAGGTCTACGAGACGATCGCACAGCTGCCGGAGGACTTCCGCCTGGCGCTGGTTGCGGTGGACGTGCTGGGCCTGTCATATCGCGAGGCGGCTCGTGCCCTGAAGGTGCGCGAGGCGACGATCACCACGCGGCTGTTCCGGGCGCGCAAGCAGGTCAGCGGCCGGCTCGCCGGAGAGCCGTCCACGCGAGCCCCCAGCGCATCCGCGGGCGCCTCGGCAAAGGCCGATCCCGAGCATGCCCCAGCCACCCAGCAGGCGCAGATGGCGGCCATCCGGCGGGAAGGCCCGGACGCCAGCGGAGTCTTCTCCGGTGGAGCACCATGATGAGCGAGCGACCTTCAGAGACAGAATCCGAGCTGGTGGAGTTCGTGCGCTCGATCGACCTGCGCGCCCCCGAGGAGCTGCACCGCCGGATCCAGGCGCTCGTCGTCGAGCGATCGACGCAGCCGCGGCGCCCTTCACCCTGGGCTCGGCTGTCGGGAGGTTGGTCTTCGCCGGGCCTCAGACTCGGCGGCGCTGTGGCGCTCGCGGCGGGCATCGCGGTGGTGCTCCTGCTGCTGAGCTCCTCTGGTGCAGGCTCGCCGCCTTTGACCATGGGCGAGGCCTCGGCGCTGACACTGCGCGCGGCGACCATGGCCGCGCCGAGGGAGAGCCCGGCCGACCACAAGCAGCTCGCGACGGCGGTCGACGGCGTGGCGTTCCCCTACTGGGAAGAACGCTTCGGCTGGCGTTCGAGCGGCCAGCGCGTCGACCGTGTCGACGGACGGGCGATCACGACGGTCTTCTACGCGAGCGCCGGCGGCCGGCGGATCGGCTATGCGATCGTCGCCGGCATGCCTCCGCCACACGTCAGCGGCGGCACGATCGCCTGGCGCGGCGGAACGGCCTACAAGCTCATGCGGGAGAACGGTGCCCAGGTGGTCACCTGGGTCCGCGGCGGGCACATGTGCGTCGTGTCGGGACGCGGGGTGGACAGCGCAACGCTGCTGAAGCTCGCCAGCTGGGATGCGCGCGAAGTCTCGGCCTGAGAACCCAGGAGGCGCAAGCCCGAGCTGCTCAGCGCTGTGCCGCTCAGCGATCGGCCACGGTCAGCGGCGGGCCGGCCCAGCGGACCCCCTCATCGGGGGCCAGAGCGGCCAGGGCGTCGGACAGACGCACCGATCCGGGCCCGGAGGGGTGGGCCCGGATCTGCAGCTCGAAGTCCAGCTCGAGCGCGGGGACCAGGACGAAGCGGCGGCTGAGCAGCTGCTCGTGGGGCAGGGACATGCGCTCGTGGCGCAGCTCGTGCTCGCCGAGCAGGAGGATGTCGATGTCGATCGGGCGCGGTCCGTGGCGGACAAGGGCGTGCTCGCGTCCCAGCTCACGCTCGAGACGCTTGACCGTGTCGAGCAGCTCCAGCGGCTCGAGGGCGGTGTGGACGAGCAGGCAGGCGTTGAGGAAGCTTGGCTGGTCGAGCACCTCCCCGACGGGGTCGGTGTCGTAGGTGGAGGAACTGCTGAGCACGCGCACGCCGGCGGCGGGGAGGGCATCGACGGCAGCCTGCAGGTGGGTGCGGCGCTCGCCGACGTTCGACCCGAGCCCGAGCAGCCCGTTCACGCTCACCCTTCGGCTTCCCGCCAGACCTCGACGGAGACCTCGTCGACGCTCAGCGCGATCGGAGGCTCGGGCTTGGTGGCCTTGACCCACACCCCCTCGAGCTCGTAGTCGGCGAGCAGCCGGTCGGCGATCGAGCTGCACAGCCGCTCGAGGGTTTTGTGGGAGCGCTGCTGGGCGATCAGGGCGACGAGCTGGCAGACCTCGGCATAGTCGACGGTGTCCTCGATCGCGTCGGTGACGGTGGCGTCGGTCTCGCCGATGTCCAGCCTCAGATCGAGCACCAGCCGCTGGCCGACCTCCCGCTCGGCGTCGGTGACGCCGTGGTTTGTGTACAGCGAGAGTCCGCTGATCTCGATCGTGACCGACTCGACCTCACGCTCCCCATCGAGGTCGCGTCCGTCGTCGTCTAGCTCGTCGGGATCCTCGTCGTCGCCGTGCCCCTCGCCGTCCATCTCTCGCCCAACGTAGCAGCCGTCACCGCCAGCGCGTCGCGGACCGGGGCGACGTCGTGGACGCGGAACACGCTGGCCCCACGCTCGTATGCGAGCACGTTCGACGCGACCGTCCCGGCAAGGCGGCCGGATGCTGGCGCGCCGCCGGCGATGCGACCGAGAAAGCTCTTGCGGGAGGTGCCGACGACGATCGGACGGCCGAGGCTCGAGAGCTCGTCCAGACGCGCGAGCAGCTGCAGGTTGTGCTCGGCGGTCTTGCCGAAGCCGATGCCGGGGTCCAGCAGAACGCGCTCCTCTGGCACCCCCTCCCGTACGGCGAAGGACAGACGCTCTTCGAGGAATGCCTTGACCTCGTCGACCACGTCTTTGTACTGAGGCCCACCCACCCGAGGCCCACCCACCCCACCCACCTGCTGCATGGTGGACGGCTCGCCGAGCATGTGCATCAGGCAGCAGTCGGCTCCCCTGGCGGCCACCAGCCCGGCCATGTCCGGATCGGCCCGGAAGGCGCTGACGTCGTTGACGAGGCTCGCGCCGGCATCGAGCGCCGCGCGGGCGACGGCGCTCTTGCGAGTGTCGATCGAGACCTGGGCCGCCAACCCGCCCTCACCAGCCAGCCCCTCGAGCACGGGAAGCACGCGGGCGAGCTCGTCCGCGACGGACACCGGCTCGGCGCCCGGCCGGGTCGATTCACCGCCGACGTCCACGATGTGTGCGCCCTCCTCGACCAGCGTCCGCGCCTGGGCGATCGCGGCTTGCGCGTCCAGGAACCGCCCCCCGTCGGAGAACGAGTCGGGGGTCACGTTGAGGATGCCCATGAGACGGTATGGGCGGGTCACGTCAGGCTGATCCTTCACGAGGCTACTCCGTATAACCATGGCGATACACCATTCGCAGGGAGTAATGCCGGCCACGCCGGACGACCAGCCTCCCCGGCCGCCGCCCGAGGCCGCAGCAGCAGCAGCAGCAGCCCAGACGGGCCCCCGAGGGCGCGCTCGTCAGGCGGGCTCGGGGCGCTCTTGCTCGCTCGCTCGAATATCGGCGGTGCCGCCGGCGAGCCCGGGGCGGGGAATGGTGCGCGGAGATTCGCCTCGCTCGGCGCGCTCGGCGGGGGTGGGCGGGGCGGGCAGCTCGGGCTTGGCCTCCTCCTCGACGCCGAAGACTTCCTCGTCGCTCTTGCCGGCGAGCAGGGCGAGGAACTCCTCCTTCTCGATGGTCTCGCGTTTGACGAGGATCTCGGAGATCTTGGTGAGGTCGTGTTGGTGCTCGGAGAGGATGGTGCTGGCGCGCTTGTGGGCGGACTCGATGATCCGGCGGACCTCGTCGTCGATCTCGCGGGCGATCTCGTCGGAGTAGTCGGGCTCGGTGGAGAACTCGCGGCCGAGGAACGGCTGGCCGTGGTCGTGGCCGAAGACGCGCGGGCCGAGCTTCTCGGACATGCCGAAGCGCATGACCATCTGCTTGGCGGTGGCGGTGACCTTCTCGATGTCGTTGGAGGCGCCGGTGGTGATCTCGTCGAAGATGAGTTCCTCGGCGGCGCGACCGCCGAGGGTCATGGCCATCGTGTCCTCGAGCTCGGCGCGGGTGGTCAGGAAGCGGTCCTCCTGGGGCATGGAGATCGTGTACCCGAGCGCCTGGCCACGGGAGATGACGGAGATCTTGTGGACGGGGTCGGCGTGCTCGAGGAAGTGGCCGACGAGGGCGTGGCCCATCTCGTGGTAGGCGGTGATCAGGCGCTCCTTCTCGCTCATCACGCGGGTCTTCTTCTCGGGGCCGGCGATCACACGCATGATCCCCTCCTCGAGCTCGACCTGCCCGATCTCGCGCTTGCCGGTGCGGGCGGAGAGCAGGGCGGCCTCGTTGATGAGGTTCGACAGGTCGGCGCCGGTGAAGCCGGGGGTCTGCCCGGCGAGGGCGTCGATGTCGATGATCTTGGCCAGGGGCTTGCCGCGGGTGTGGACCTCGAGGATCTTGGCCCGGCCCTTGCGGTCGGGCCGGTCGACGGCGATCTGGCGGTCGAAGCGTCCGGGGCGCAGCAGGGCGGGGTCGAGGATGTCGGGCCGGTTGGTGGCGGCGATCATGATGATGTTGTCCTTGGCCTCGAAGCCGTCCATCTCGACGAGCAGCTGGTTGAGGGTCTGCTCGCGCTCGTCGTGGCCTCCGCCCAGCCCGGCGCCGCGGTGGCGCCCGACGGCGTCGATCTCGTCCATGAAGATGATGCAGGGGCTGTTCTGCTTGGCCTGCTCGAACAGGTCGCGCACGCGGGAGGCCCCGACGCCGACGAACATCTCGACGAAGTCCGAGCCGGAGATGGAGAAGAACGGAACGCCGGCCTCGCCGGCGACGGCGCGGGCGAGGAGGGTCTTGCCGGTGCCGGGGGGACCGTAGAGCAGGACGCCGGTGGGGATCCTCGCCCCGAGGGCCTGGAACTTCTTGGGGTTCTCGAGGAATTCCTTGATCTCGTGGAGCTCCTCGACGGCCTCGTCGACCCCGGCGACGTCGCGGAAGGTGATCTTGGGCGAGTCGGCGGACAGGCGCTTGGCGCGGGACTTGCCGAAGGACATCACTTTGGAGCCGCCGCCCTGGACCTGGTTCATGAGGAAGATCCAGAAGCCGATGAACAGGGCGAAGGGCAGGATGTAGGTGAGCAGGCTGAGCAGGGCGCTGCTCTTTTCCGATTCGACGTTGTACTTGACGCCGGCGGCTTTGAGTTCCTTGAGCAGTTCGGGGGCGGCCTGGTCGATGAAGCCGGTTTCGTAGGCTTCTTTGTCCTTGAGCTTGACTTCGAGGGCTCTGCCCTTGTTCTTGAGCTCGACCGATTCGACTTCGCCCTTGGGCAGCTCGGCGCCGACGAGGGTCTGGTAGCTGTGCGAGCGTTTGTTGCTCGACCCGGGGTTGACGAGTTTGACGGCGAGGAACGCCAACACCACGACGATGAGGATCGGGAACGCGGCGCTCTTGAAAAAACGGCTCATGGCGAGATCCTGTGGGTCCGGGCACCGTCTGAGGTCGTGGTCACCGGTCCCCTAGCGTACCATGGACGTTCCGCCCGGCCGCCGCCTGCGGGCCGGCAGACGGTGCGGGAAAACCCCTGTGGTCAGCTGTCGAGCACGGCGACGAACGGGAGGTTGCGGTAGCGCTCGGCGTAGTCGAGGCCGTATCCGACGACGAACCGATCGGGTATCTCGAAGCCGACGTAGCGGGCCGGGAGGTCGACCTTGCGGCGCTCGGGCTTGGTGAGCAGGGCGCACACCTCGAGCGTTCGCGGGTTGCGCGAGCCGAGGTTGCGCAGCAGGTACTGGAGGGTGAGCCCGGAGTCGACGATGTCCTCGACGATCAGCACGTCGCGGCCTTCGATGGCGATGTCGAGATCCTTGAGAATCCGCACGACACCGGAGGAGTCGGTGGCCGAGCCGTAGGAGGCGACGGCCATGAAGTCGACCTCCACCGGGATGTCGATGTGGCGCATGAGGTCGCTGAGGAAGAACACGGCCCCCTTGAGCACTCCGACGAGCAACAGAGAAGAGCGCCCCCGATAATCGCGCGAGATCTCCTCGCCCAGCTCGCCCACGCGGCGCGTGAGATCCTCGGCCGCGACGAGCACCTCTCCAAGTCCGGGCTCGACTGCGACGCGCGCGGGGGTGGCCACCCGAGGCAGTCTAGAGATTTGATGGAGCCGCCTCGGGGCGGCTCGTGTGGTCGCGAGGTTTCCCGGCGGCGGGCGTGGCGAGAAGGCGCGGGTGGCCCGTCATCGGCGCGGGGGCAGCCTGACCATGCTCAGCAGGCCGTCCTTGATGACCGCGCCGGCCTGACCGCCGACGTGGAGCTCGGCCCTGCCTCCACGGCGGGCGAGGGCGAGGATCTCGGCGACGCGGTCGCCGGCCTGGGGGACGTAGGTGCCGGCGGCGTCCTCGGCGAGGCGGACGACGATCAGGCGGGCGAGGGCGGCGGGCAGCTCGGACAGGCGTGTGAGGGCGATGGTCGGCCGTCCGCGAAGCTCGTCGGTGACGAGGGCGTCGAGCAGCTCGGTCTCCTCGCGCAGCAGGGAGGCGGTCCGCAGGACGTTGGCCTCGGCGGCGGGGTGGACGGCGCGCAGAGCGGGCAGCAGCCCGTGGCGCACGCGGGTGCGCGCGTAGCGTTGGTCCTGGTTGCTCTGATCCTCACACCAGGGCAGGCCGCGCTCGCGGCAGTAGGCGGCGGTGTGCTCGCGGCTGAGGGCAAGCAGCGGGCGAATCAGCCGACCCTCGCCGGCGGGCATCCCCAGCAGCGCGCGCCGGCCGGGGGAGGCGGCGAGCCGGTAGAGGATCGTCTCGACCTGGTCGCTGGCGGTGTGCCCGGTGGCGATCAGCGCGTCGCGCGTGCGCCCCAGACGGTCGGCCTCGCGGTAGCGGACCTCCCGCGCCCAGGCCTGGACGTTGCCGGTGCCGGTCGGAGATCGGCCGGCATCCCCGTCTGGAGCTGCGCTCGGGGGGCGGGCGCCGACCGCGGATCGGCCGGCATCCCCGTCTGGAGCTGCGCTCGGGGGGCGGGCGCCGACCGCGGATCGGCCCGCATCCCCGTCCGGGGGGGCGGCGGCGGGCCGCTCGGCGCGGACGACCTCGAGCTCCACGCCGAGCTGCCGGCACAGCTCCAGGCAGTGTCGCTGCTCGGAGTCGGCGGCCTCGCGCAGCCCGTAGTTGACGTGCAGCGCGCTCACGTGAGCGGGACCACGCAACGCGACGGCGACATCGAGCAGGCAGACGGAGTCGCGTCCGCCGGAGAGCATCGCGAGGATCGGATGCCCGCCCCCCCGATCTCCTGCGAGCAGCCCGCCGGAGCGGACGAGCTCGCGGAGCTCCTGGACGACCATCGCGGCCTACGCCTTGGGGGCGGCGACGAACAGCTCGGTCGGCTCGGAGAACCCCTTCAGCCTGACCTCGCCGATGCGCTTGAAGTCGAGCCCGTCGACCCCGGCGGCCATGTCGACGACGGGGCGGGTGACGAGCACCTCTCCCCCGCCGGCCCGGGCGACGACGCGGGCGGCCTGGTTGACGTCCCGGCCGTAGTAGTCGCCGTCGCGGTAGAGGGCCTCGCCGTAGTGGATGCCGATCCGGGGCCGCGGATCGCCGGGGGAGACGGCGCCCTGAAGGTCGACCGCCCAGCCGCTGAGGGCGACGGGATCGGAGCCGACGACCATCACCTCATCGCCCAGCGTCTTGATCACCCGGGCCTCCAGGGGGAGGCTCTGTTCGACGGCGTCGACGAAGCGCTCGACGGTGCCGACGGCGACCTCGTCGCCGCGCTCGACGGTCAGGCGGGCGTAGCCGGCGAGGTCGGCGAAGGCGATGGCCACGCGCAGGCGGCCCTCGGGGAGCGCCTCGTCGCTGAGCTCGCCCTCCATGTGGCCGATCATGTCCTGCTCGACGAAGTAGGCCAGGAAGCGCCCGTGCAGGTAGTTCATGAACGGGGCGGCGAACGGCAGCACCTCGCGGGTCAGGCCCTCCATCTCCCGGGCGATCTCCTCGCTGGGCACGTCGTTGCGCATCAACGGCTCGTGGACGTAGAGGTGGATCAGGCGGACCTCGGCGTCGGCGATCTGGGCCAGGACCTGGCCGTAGATGCGCATCAGCTGCAGGAACGCGCCGAAGGGCAGGCCGGCGTCGAGCACGGCGGCGGCGTACTTCATCATCTGGAGGTCTTCGTCGGAGAATGCGTTGGACGCCAGGACGCTGAGGCCGGTGGCCGTGTAGATGCGGTCGATCAGGCTCGCCTTGAGCCCGCTCGCGCGGGTGATCTCCTTGAGCGTGTAGCGGCCCTCGGAGCCGCTGAGCAGGTTCTCGATCGGCCCGACGGCGAGCTGGCCGCGGTCGCTGGCCCGCTTGATCTGCTCGAGCGGGTGACCGCGCGCGCGCAGCCTCGCGACAACCCGCACGTAGGCGGCGCAGGCGGGGGTCCAGCGGCCGTCGTAGCCGGGCACCAGCCCCATGGCCAGCCAGCGCCTGACGGTCGCCGGGGAGACGCCGGCGCGCGCGGCGACCTGCGCGAGCGTCAGCTCGCCTGTCCCGTCCGCGGGGTGGACTCCAGACGTGGCCACTCAGGCGGGCGAGGTGACGGGCAGGGGTTGGGCTGGCATCCCGTCCAAAGTCTAAAGTCGCGGCCGATGTCGCACGGCGTCCCCATCCACCTGCGCCCGACGGCCCAGCTGGCCGAGCGGGTGCTGCTGCCCGGCGATCCCGGACGCGCGCTCGCGCTGGCCCAGACGCTGCTGGTGAATCCGCTGATGTTCAACCACCACCGCGGCCTGTGGGGCTACACGGGCGAGGCGCCCGACGGCCGGCCGCTGACGATCCAATCGACGGGCATGGGCGGCCCGTCGGCGGCGATCGTCCTGACGGAGCTGATCTCCCTGGGAGTGAACCGGGCGATCCGCGTGGGCACCTGCGGTGGCCTGTCGAGCGATCTGGCCCTGGGAGATCTGGTGATCGCCCGGGATGCGATCTGCGCAGACGGGACCTCCCGGGCGCTCGGGGCGGGGGAGCGGGTGGCCGCGGACGCGGCGGTGACGAGGGCGCTGGAACGCGAGGCGGCCACGGCGCACGTGGGCACGGTGGTGAGCGTGGACCTCTTCTACGAGCCGGCCGGCCGGAGGCATGCAGAGGAGGCGCTTGCGATCGAGATGGAGGCGGCGGCGCTGTTGAGGATCGGGGATGCGGAGGGGGTGGCGGTGGGCTGCGTGGTGGCGGTGTCGGACACGTTCAACGCATCCGGCGGGCGCGAGCGGATCGAGGACCGCGAGCTGCTGGGGGCGGCGGAAAGGATGGGCAGGGCGGCGATCGCCGCCCTTTCGCCCTGAACGCTCAGGAGACCTTGGGGTTGGCTTTGGCCGTTCGCTTCCCGGCCGGGTCCCGCTTGGCGGCCGGGTCCCGTTTACCGGCGGCGGCCGGTTTCCCGGCCGGCGCCCGCTTGGGGGCCGGCTTGGTCGGATCGGGCGCGTCGAGCCTGCTGAGCAGGGCTCCCAGTTGTCCCTCGATGACCGACAGGCGCTGGCCGATGTCCGAGCGGTCGATGCCGCCGAGGGCGAGCGCGCGGTCGAGGCGCCCGACGCCGTCCTCGATTCCCTCGAGGCGGTGGGAGAGCGAGCGCAGCCGCCGGGTCAGCCGTTCGACGTCGGCGGCGGAGGGGAGGTTGAGCGCGCCCATGGCGACCTCCTGGGCCTGGGTGGCCTTCTCGCGCGCGTCGAACGCCCGGCCGATCGCCCCGGTCAGCAGGGGGTTGTCCAGCAGGTCGGACAGCGCCTTGCCGAGCCGATCCTCGGTGGTCCCGCTCAAACGTTCGCGCAGGCTCCTCGCGGCGTTGCTGGCATCGGACATGACGAGGAAGGATACGGTGCAGCGGTGCCCGAGCGACTGTTCATCTTCATTCAGATGGAGTTCCCGTGGGCGCTCGGGCCGGCGGACGGGCGCTATCTGCTGCGCGGCCGCCCGGACGGGGAGCCCGAGCACGTCGTGGTGCTGGGCACGCTGGGAGCCGGACGGGCGTATACGAGCGGGCGGTCCGGGAGCGGACGGCGGCGGCTGGCAGAGCGGTGGGCGCAGCGGGGAGCGGGCCGGGAGGCGAGCCCCGAGCCCGAGCCGGTCCTGACGACGCGGGTGACGGTCATCGACCCTGTGTCCCTGTCGGCCGAGCACCAGGCCCAGGCGTGGCTGTCGGAACTCGACCGCGACCGCGACGTGCGGGCGGCCGCGGCGGTGACCAACCGCGTCCTGCACTCCCACCGGGTGGCCTCGGCGGACCCGTACGTACATGAGGTCTCACCGGCCCAGGCGCTGGTGATCAGGGCCGGCTGGGGCGAGGGCGAGCAGGTGGCGGACGGGCGCTGGCTGCACGCGCGGGAGCTGCCGTTCACAGGGCGCCCGGCGGGCCGGGCATCGGCCGGCACGCGCTGGCGCCCGCTGGGCGAGCGATCGGCGGCGCTGCGCCCGCAGGAGCGTCTGTCAGCGCTGCTCAGCGGGCGCGGGGAGATGCTGCTGTGCGAGGAGCTGACCCTCCGCGCGCGCCTGGACCTCGAGCATGCGCGCATACGCCATGCGGCGATCGAGCTCGATCGAGCGTACGCGGCCGGTCTGTCCGAGTTGCACGGCGAGGAGCGCCCAGACCTTACGATCCGCATCGCCGAGCTCGGGCAGCTGCGCGCCGGGGTGGGCGAGCAGGCGCAGGCGGCGCTCACCGGCTCGGGCGAGCCGGACGAGGAGCTCCTGGCACACGCCCTGGGCCGGCTGGAAGCGGCGCTGCGGGCGCGCACGGCCACGGGGGTTTAACCTCGGTGGACATGGATCCGACGACGACCGCCATCGGCACCTGGAGCGGTGGGCGCTTCATGCACTTCGGCGAGCCGCTCGAGGATCGGCGGCTGCTCGAGCTGCTGCGGCCGGGCGAGGGCGTGGATACGGTGATCACCGCGGACGCCTACGGGGCGGGCGAGGCCGACCGCGTGCTCGGGACGGCGCTGGAGGGGGTCGATCGCGACAGCTACTGCCTGGTGGGGGCGATCGGACACGACTTCTACGAGGGCGAGCGCGAAGGCGCCAAGGGCTTTCCCCGCTTCACCGACCCGCGGCTGCGCACCGAAGACGAGTACGCGGCATACATCCGCATGGCCACCGAGCGCAGCCTCGAGCGCTGCGGCGCCGAGCGGTTCGACCTGCTGCTGCTGCACAACCCGGACCGGACCGGCTACTCGAGCCCGGCGGTCTGGGACGGGATGGAGGCGGTCCGCGAGGCCGGCCTGACGCGCCTGCTCGGCGTGGCTCCCGGACCGGCCAACGGGTTCACGCTCGACCTGATCGACTGTCTCGAGCGCTTCTCCGGGCGGATCGACTGGGCGATGATCATTCTCAACCCGCTCGAGCCCTGGCCCGGCGAGCTCGCGCTCGAGGCCGCGAGCGCCCACGACGTGAGCCTGATCACCCGGGTGGTCGACTACGGCGGGATCTTCCACGACGACGTGCTCCCCGGTCACGCGTTCGCCGAGTACGACCACCGCAAGTTCCGCCCCGCCGGCTGGGTGGCGGACGGGCGGGAGAAGCTCGCGCTGATGCGCCCGTACGCCGAGCGCCACGGGCTGACGATGCTGCAGCTCGCGTGCGCCTGGAACCTCGCCCATCCGGCCGTACGCTGCGTGGCCCCCACGCTGATCCAGGAGAGCGGGGCGGGCGGGCGGTCGGTCGAGGCCAAGCGCGCCGATCTGGCCGCCCTGGGAGCCGATCCGGCCCTCGCCCACCGGCTGAGCGCCGAGGACGTCCAGGCGATCCGGGCGATCGGCGAGAACACCGGCTGCATGGCCCTCAAGGGCGCGAGCCCCGACCACGAGGGCGATCCCCTGCCCGACCGCTGGCCCCTCACAGGCGAGCTCGCCGAGCTGGCCGACCGCTGGCGGATCGAGCCCGCGCGCGACCTCGCGTACAGCCGTTCCTGATTCGCGCTACTTCCCCTCGAACCGCGGCGCGCGTTTGCCCAGGAAGGCCGCTATGCCCTCTTTGGCGTCGGCGCTCTGAAAGACCGCGGCGAACGCCGCCTTCTCGGCCCCGATGCCCTCGTCCAGGTCGCCGGCGGCGGACACCCGCTTGATCTGTTCGGCGGCCAGCGGCGCCGCTCCGGCGAGCTTGCGCGCCCAGCTCACGGCCGTGTCGAGCAGCTCGTGGTCATCGACCAGGCGGTTGGCGAGTCCCAGCTCGAAGGCTTCCTCGGCCAGGATCGGATCGCCGATCAGGTTCATCTCCAGCGCCTTGTTGACCCCGACGAGACGTGGCAGGCGCTGGGTGCCCCCGAAGCCCGGGATGATGCCGAGCTTGATCTCGGGCTGGCCGAAGATCGCCGAGCGGGCGGCGATGCGCACGTCGCAGGCCATCGCCAGCTCGCAGCCGCCTCCGAAGGCCAGGCCGTTGACGGCGGCGATCGTGACCACGCCCTCCGAGCCCAGTTGACCGAAGAGGGTATGGGCGGACTCGACCATCTGCGCCCCCGAGGCTTCGTCCATCGTTGTGAACGCCTTGATGTCCGCTCCGGCGCAGTACAGGAACGGGTTGGAGGATGCGATCACCAGCGCCCGGGCGCCCGACTCCTTGACCTTGGTCCAGACCTTCTGGAGGTCCTGGATGACCTGTGGTGAGATCGAGTTCATCTGCCCGTTGGCCAGCCAGGCGATCGCCACGCCGTCCGGTCGGCTCTCCAGCTTGACGACCTCGGCGGGCTGCTCGGCGTCGGGCTGGGGATAGGCGTAGAAGCCCTGTCCGCTCTTCTGCCCAAGACGGCCCTGGGCGACCAGGCGGCGCAGGATGGTCGGCGGGGTGAAGCGCTCGCCGTGGCGCTCGCGGGCGTTCTCCATGCGCTCGAGCACCGTGTCCAGCCCCTCGGTGTCGGCCTTCAAGAACGGCGGCAGCAGGCCGCGGCGCGGGTCCAGGCCGGCGCCGGCCATCATTCCGAAGTCGATGTCACGGTGCGTGGCCACCCCCTCCTCGAGCACCAGGCAGGCCTCCAGGAGCGTCTTCAGCGACAGCAGCTCGACGAGCTCCGCCACGTCGGGGTCGTTCTCGCCCGCGACGTTGGGCTGGCCGCTCGGGTCATAGAAGCCGTCGCCGGCGGTCTTGGCTCCGAGCTTGCCGTCGGCGACCAGCTTTTGCATGCCCTTCGGCACGTAGAAGCGTTCCTCGCCGTATGACTCGACGAGGTGCTCGGCGACGTGGAGCACGGTGTCCAGGCCCAGCAGGTTCACGAGGTGGTAAGGACCGACCGGCACCACTCCGGCGGCGCCTACACCCTCGTCGATCTTCTTGATCGACAGGCCCTTCTCCTCCTGCTCGCGCCACACCTCGGCGATCCCCGAGTTGAGGATCCGGTTGACCACGAAGCCGGGGACCTCGGCGCAGGTGATCGGCTGCTTGCGGATCGCCTGACCGAAGGTCACCGCCGCGGTGACGGTCTCAGCCGATGTGTCCTCGCCCTCGACGATCTCGATCAGGGGCATGATCGAGGCGGGGTAGAAGTAGTGGAAGCCGACGACCTTCTCGGGGCGCAGCGTGGCTTCGCCGATCTCAGTGATCGACAGCGAGGAGGTGTTCGAGGCGAGGATCGCGTGACCGGGGGTGGCGGCGTCGAGCTCTGCGAACACCGCCTGCTTGATCTCCATCCGCTCGGGCACCGCCTCGATCACGAAGTCGACCTCGCCGAAGTCCGCGTATGAGGTGCTGCCGTGGATGCGCGCGAGGATCTCCTCGATCTGCGTCTCGGCCTGCTCGGCGGTGATCTTGCCGCGCTCGACCAGCTTGCCGATCTGGCCCTGGGTGACGTTGCGGGCCTCCTCGATGCCCGCCTGCACGAGCGCATCGTCGATGTCCTTGAGCACCACGGGGATGCCCGCCGCGGCGATCGTCTGGGCGATCTGGCCGCCCATCGTCCCGGCGCCGACGACTGCTGCCTTGAACACGAACATACTTTCGGTCTCCTCTGGTTACTTGGCGGGCCAGGGAGCCTAACGGCGCGGGCGCACTCGAGGCGAGGGGAGCCACGCCACCTACGACGTCCGGGCGGGAGCGCCCACGAGCTCGCCGGCACGCATGGCCTGATCGTGCTCGAAAGCCCGTGTCATTCGATCGATCGCCGCGGCGTCCAAGCCGGTGTCGGCGGCAACGGACCGCCAGCGGGCGATTGCGTCGCAGACCTCGCGCAGGACCACCAGCGCATCGTTGCCGCCGAGGCGGAACATCCCGGCGACGGCGAGCAGGACATCGATGCGCGCCTCGGTCGTGTTGTAGTCGATCGCGGTGCTCAGCCGCGTGGGTCCGGGACGCGGATCGGGGTTGAGGTCGAACGCCGGAGACAGTGACCAGCCGGCGGTGTTGACACGGAGGAAGCCGTGGTTGCGCAGGTGGTCGTCGGTGTTTCGGATCAGGATCGAAAACGCGATGCGGCGCCACAATTGGCGCAGGTCTGCCCCGGCGGTCGGCGAATGCTCCTCGATAACCGCGGCGATGTCGAGGTAGCTGCCATCGTCGCCGTCGCCGGCCTCCAGCATCGTCATCGCACTCACATAGCCCAGGCGGCTCGCGCCCGTGCGGTCGAACCGCTCGACGACAAGCACGGGCTTGCCGTCGATCAGGTGCAGCCTGCTGTCGGGAACCTCGATGCCGGCTCCGCGAGCGAGACGTAGCGCCACTGACTCCCAGCGCATCACATCCCATTCGTCGGTCCTCGGGCTAGGGAACTTGGCGATGGCGATGCGACCGTCCTCGGCGAGGACATGCGCCTTGGGACGGGCACCCCCCAGCGAGCTTCCGCCGCGCAGCAGCGCCTGAAGCTCGGCGGTCGAAGCCTCGTCGCGCTCCATCCGCTCGCTCGCGTTCAGGAGCTCCCCCAGCTGCAGCAGATGCGGGACGCCAACGTGCTCAGATGCCAGGAAGGCACCGGTCTGTGGATCCCGAAAACGCAGAGCGCCCTGGCGTAGGTCGTCGCGGACCCGCAGGAGGTAGTCGGCCTCGCCGAAGCTACGCTCGGCGCCGCCGCCCTGCTCGCGTACACCTTGCTCCTCGGCCCGATTGATCAGCCGACGACCCCAGCGATCCGGCGCGCCGTCCGAGAACGGGCCAAAGATCCCACGGCGCGCCGCGGTCTGCTGCTGGCCGGCTAGCAGCGGCAAGCCCGGGTCGAGCTCATATGCCAGAGGGTGGGCGAGGTAGGCCGCGTCGTAGGCAAAGGTCGCCGACTCGGTGTTTCGCCGCCGATGCGACCAAAGCCGGCCGGCCAGCAGCTCCTCGTCGCCGATCTGGACGAAGGTGTCGGCGATCGTGTCAGCCATCCCCGGTCAGCCTCCGTGGTCGGACGCGCCGGGGAAGCTGCTCGTCGGAGCGGAGCCGTCCAAGGTCGGTCTGGTAGGGATCGAGAGCGCGCGGCAGCGCATCGAGAATTCCGAGTGCCCGAAGCACACGCAGGAGGTTCTCGGTACTCACCCCCCCGTCGCCCTGCTCGAGCCGCATGACCGTCTTGCGCTCAATGCCCGCGCGATCCGCGAGCTGCGCCTGTGTGAGCCCGCGCAGCTTGCGACAGACGGCCAGGCCGCCGGCGATCTCGGCGAGCGCGTGGCGCACCGCGGGCGGAACCAGATGTGGCACCGGTTCTCCCTTGAGTCCCATATAACGGATACTATAGCAGTTAGTATCCTTGTTACAGGACTTTAATGCGGATCCAGACCGGCCAAGCCCGGCCCGCCCAAAGCAATGCCCGCAGCGCCCGGCTCGGCCGGCTCAACCTCTCCTGAGCCGGCGCCCTGCCCGTCCAACGTCCAGGCTTTCAGGAACGACTCGGAGGCGGCCAGGTCGAGCGGACACGCGAACAGGAATCCCTGCCCGCTGTCGCAATTCTCCTCTCTGAGCAGCGACAGCACCGATGACTGCTCGATGCCCTCGGCGAGGGTCTCGATCGACAGCGACTTGCCGAGCTGGACGAGCGTGCGAATGAGCTTCTCGCCGTCCGGTTCCTGGATCAGCCGCGAGACGAACGAGCGGTCGATCTTCAGGATGTCCACGGGGAAGCGCTGGAGGTATTTCAGCGAGGAGTAGCCCGCACCGAAGTCGTCGATCGCCACGCGCACCCCCAACTGCCTGATCACCGCGAGCCGGGCGGCCGTCTCCTCGCTGTCGCTCATGATCGTCGTCTCGGTGATCTCCAGGGTGAGCGCGCCCGCATCGAGCCCGCTCTCGGCGAGCGCGTCCTGAACCTCTGCGACGAAGGTCTCGCGCTCCAGCTGGATGGCGGATATGTTGACCGCGAGACCGACCGGATAGCCCTTGGCGCGCCATACGGCGCCCTGGCGGCAGGCTTCCCTCAGCACCCATGCTCCGACCTCGACGATCATGCCGGTGTCCTCGAGCAGGGGAACGAAGTCGTCGGGCTGGACGACCCCCCGGGTGGGATGCTTCCAGCGAATCAGCGTCTCCATCCCCGTGGGGCGCATGGTTCGCAGGTCGAACGTGGGCTGGTAGACGAGGAAGAACTCGTCCTTGCCCAGGGCCTCGCGGAGGTCCATCTCGAGCTCCATCCGGCGCATGACCGCTTCCTGCATTCCCGCCTCGAAGACCACGTAGCGGTTCTTGCCGGCCCACTTGGCCTGGTACATAGCGATGTCTGCGTCGCGCAGCAGCTCTTCGGCCGATTTCCGCACGCCCATGGCGATACCCACACTCGCGGTCACCGGCAGGCAGTGGCCGTCCTGCCCACCGAGCTCGAACGGCTGCTCGAGCGCCTGCAGCAGACGCTCGGCGATCGGCCCGGGACCCTGGCGCAGCGAGACTCCCTCGGCCACCACGACGAACTCGTCGCCGCCGAGACGCCCGAGCGCATCGGTGTCGCGGACCACCCCCTTCAGCCGCTCGGTCACCGCCCGCAGAAGCTCGTCGCCGCAGCCGTGTCCGAGCGTGTCGTTGATGCTCTTGAAGTTGTCCAGATCGACGAACAGCGCAGCCACGGGCGTATGTTTGCGGCGCGAGCGCGCCAGCATCTGCTCGACGTTGTCGAGGATCAGCGTGCGATTGGGCAGGCCGGTGAGCGGGTCGTGGGTGGCCAGGAACTCGAGCTCCTCCTGCTGGCGGGTCAGCTCCTGATGGGCCCGATGGCGCTCTGACTCGAACGACTGGCACATCCGCACCAGGGTGACGTCGAGGCTGCGCTGCAACATGCCCAGCGCCTGGGCGAGCACCTCGGCCGGGAGCTCCAGCTCACAGGCCGCCCCGCGAACGACCTCATCGGCGGCGTCTCGCCAGCGCAGGCAGCGCTTGGTGACCTCGTTCAGCGGAGCCGCCCGCTGGGCGGCGAGCCGGCCGAAGATCCGCCAGGACTCCTCACCGACCTCGCGGGCGACCGCCGGGCCCTCCCCGGCCATCCAGCGGGCGACCGCAACCGTGGACAGGGCGCCCACGCGGGCGAAGCTCGCTTCGACCTCCTGCTCGAGCGAGTGAGCGGACTGGGCCGAGCGCGCGAGCATGCCCTCGACGACGTCGTCGGTGCGCGCGTTCAGGGCTTCGCCGAGACGCCGCAGGGCAACGGCGGGATCGGGCGCTCGTGCGGGCAATCTGCGCGCGCCCGCCTGCTCGCTTCCCAAGCTGGCATTGGGGGCCGACATGGCCTGCCACCGATCGGCCCCCGGTATGCGCTGCTTTAGCCTTCCTGCCCGTATTGGCCCGAATGCTGGAAACGCCGCGGCCAGGTTTCGACGGCCGGCGGCGCGCCCTGCGGGCCTACGCGGCGGAAACGTTTGCGCCCCGCTCGGCAGCCCGCTGCGCGCCGCTCGGGCCTACGCGGCGCCGACCGTCGCCGGCTCCTCGACCCGCCGCGGCAACAGCGTCTCGCGGGCGATCACCAGGCGCTGGATCTGGGAGGTTCCCTCGTACAGCTGCATGATCTTGGCATCGCGGAAGAGCTTCTCGACGGGGTACTCCTTGATGAAGCCGTAGCCGCCGTACACCTGGACGGCGTCCGTGGCGATTTTCATCGCGGCGTCCGCCGCGAAGCGCTTGGCGTGGGAGGAGACGAGCGTGTTGCGTTCGCCGTTGTCGAGCATCACCGCCGACTTCCAGCTCAGCAGGCGGGCGGCCTCGATTTCGGTGGCCATGTCGGCGATGATGAACTGGATCGCCTGGTGCATCGCGATCGGCACGCCGAACTGAACTCGTTCCTTGGAGTAGTCGGTCGCGAACTCAAACGCCGCCCGGGCGATCCCGACAGCCATGGCGGCAACGCCGGGACGGGTGCGGTCGAGGGTCATCATCGCGAGCTTGAAGCCGCCGTTTTCCTCGCCGAGAAGGTTCTCGGCGGGAACCTCCACCTCGTTGAACGAGATCGTCGCGGTGTTCGAGGCCCGCTGGCCGAGCTTGTCCTCCTTCTTGTCGACCACCACCCCCCAGTCGCGCTCGACCACAAACGCCGAGATCCCGCGATGCCCGGCGTCCTTGTCGGTCTTGGCGTACACGGTGTAGTAGTCGGCGTAGCCGCCGTTGGTGATGAAGCACTTGGAGCCGTTGACCACGTACTTGTCGCCCTTGCGCACAGCCGTGGTGCGCATGCCCGAGACGTCAGAGCCGGCGTCCGGCTCGGTCAGGCAGAAGGACGCGAGCTTTGGCTCCTCGGTGAGCATCCCCAGATACTTCTTCTTGATCTCCTCCGAGCCGCCCAGCGCGATCGGCGCGGTCGCCAGGCCGTTGCAGCCGAGCGATGTCTGGATGCCCGAGCAGCCCCACGAGAGCTCTTCCTCGATCAGGCAGCCGTCCAGGTAGCTCGCCCCCGCGCCCCCGTACTCCTCGGAAATGTGCGAGTTCATCAGGCCGACCTCCCAGGCCTTCTGGATGATCTCCTGGGGCCACGTGCCGTCCTTGTCGTACTCCCAGGCAACCGGGCGTATCTCCTTGGCGGCGAAGTCGTGGGCCATCTCGCGCAGGTTCAGCTGCTCGTCGGTAAGCGTGAAATCGACCATTCTTGGACTCTCCTAACAGGCTGGCACGGAAGCGTAGATTGACTGGTCAGTCAACGTCGATTTGCCAGGGTAGCGGAGAGCCGGCCGATGAGCAACAATCACGGCGTGCGAGACGCCCTCTCCACCGTCGTGCCAGGCGTCGCCGAGGATGGGATCACCTTCGTGGTCTTCGGCACGGTGGCGTTCTCGGTGGTGATCTCGCTGCTGCTGTTGCTGACCCGTGGAAGCGACAGCATGTACGACCAGATCGGGCGGGGCGGACTCTCCCGCGAAGGCGACCACAGCGGCCCATCCTCCTCCGCGCCGGCACCCGACTCCGAAGCGGGCCGGGCCGAGCGCGAGCGGGAAGTCCGCCAGATGCTCGGCGCCCGCAGCGAACGCCTGGTTCGCAGAGGCCTGCCGGGGCTCGACATCGACGCGGAGGTCGCGCGCCTGCTCGAACCGGCACGGCAGGCGGGCACCCACGACTCCGGGCTCGTCGATGAGGTCCGTCAGCTCGTGCTCGCCCGCAACGAACGCCGCATTCGCCAGGGTCTCGAGCCGCTCGACGTGGACAGCGAGACGGCGCGCACACTCGCCGAGATGGACCCGTGAGCACGCCGATATCCACGGCGGCCGCGGAGTGGGGTATAAACGCGCGATGACCAACGCCCGCCGCTTCCAGCTCGATGAGCTCACGCTTCGTCCGGGCACGTACTTCAATCCCCAGACGGAGATCCTGATGGTGGTCGACGACTCCCCCGAGGTGGACCATGAGATCTTCGGCACCGAGGAGTTCGCCAGTACCGACTGGGTGCTGATCTCCGACGAGGTCCCGCTCGATGAAAACAAGCGCGACGATCTCATCGAGCGCTTCCAGATCAGCCATCAGCCCGGCAGCGACCTGCTCGCCGACGACGACCCCGACCTCGACGCGGACGAGGACGAGGAGCCCGACGGTTATGACGAGCTCGATGGCGTGGACGACCTGGAGCTCGAACGCGAGTGATCAGCCGCTGGGCGTCACGCCCAGCGCCGAGCCGAGACGCTCCAGCGCTCCCAGCAGCTGGGAGATCGGCTGCGGATGGCTCGGCGGGGCGATCTCCTGGGGTTCGTTCAGGCCGGCGAACTGGAGCACGAGCTCGAGCTTCGCGCTGCCCAAACCGCCCAGCGAGGCACGGGTCTGCGGAGTCGTGGAGATGGCGCCGCTCACGGACAGACGGCGCAGAAGATGGTCGTGCGCGCCCGTGTACACGTCGACCTTCGCGGAGCGCACGGAGCTCTGCAGAGCAGAGATACCCGCTGAGGAGAGCAGGCCCAGCCCGGGGGTGCCGGAGCCAAGTCCGAGAGCCCCCCTCGCGCCTGACAGCTTCTTGACGTCCGCCAGGAAGCGCGGTACGTCCAGCGCTGCGGTGAGGTGAACGGTTTCGGTGCCCGCGATGTCGAGGTGACCGGCGATGCTCGGGTGCACGAGCCATTCCCCGGGATTCACGCCGAGCGCGGCGAACGTCGACCGGCCGGCGGCCGAGGAGGCGGTGCGGGTGGCCTGGGCGTAGCCTTGCTGGAGCGCCTGCACGATGGACGCGGGCGCCCGGAATGCGGCGCCGGCAAGCTCGATGAACAGCTGTCCCGAGGTCGAGGTCGCACCGGCGCGCAGCGTGTGGCCGGCGCTCATGAGGGTGAGCGCGAGCGCAAAGCGCGGCAGCCGTGCCGGTCCAAGGCTTTGAAACGGACCCTGCACGCGCATGGCTACCGGCCGGCCGGTAGCCGGAGCGCCGGCGCTGCCCACCGGTGTCAGCGTGAAGGACACCTCGATGCGACCGCTTTCGATCGGCTTGTGCGAGCTGAAGGTGTCGCTCACGAGCGACACCGCGCTCGGCGAGCCGGCACCCCCGCACGTCGTCAGACCCACGGCCAGAGCGCCCGCGAGCGCCAGAGCACGGACGCTCCGCGCAACTACCGGGCGCCGGGATGTGTTCGCAGGGTGTGCTTTCACTTATCGGGCCGCCGGCTGCAAGGGCTCCTGCAGCCGAAACCGTGGTCGAGCGTACCATCCGCGCCGTGCGCGCAAGGCGTATCTCGGCGCTCGCCCTCGGATTGCTCGCCCTGGGCGGGGCCACGGCCCCATCCGCGTCGGCCGGCGCTCCCCCATCTGCCGCGCCGGCCAGCGCCCCCGCCGGCGCCCTCTCCCCGGTGCATGCCCGCGCGAGCGCGCGGACGGCGAGCCGCCACGTACCGACGGTGACCGCTGCCCTGCGGAGCCTGCTCCACAGCGGGGCGATAGCCGAAGCGGTCTACCTGCAGGATTACAACACGTACGTCGCGGCCAAACGCTCGCTCGGCAAGCTCACCGGCACGCGCAACGCCGAACTCGGGGCCGTGCTCGCCAACGTGCAGGCGATGGCAGCCGCCGGCGAGCTGGTCCCGTCGCGGCTCCCGGCCGCGTTCCTGACGCTCGAACGCAACCGCCAGTGGTGGACGACCGAACCGCTGCTCGCAAGCGACGAGCGGGTCAGCTTTCCCGGTAGCAAGCTCATCTGGGAGCACTACCCGGGCCAGGGCCTCGAGATCCAGTGGCTCGCCACGTTCGGGGAGGGCAACGGCTACTACCTCTCAGGCCACGAAAACGCCAACCTGCGCCAGCTCATCGGCGAAATCCTCCCGCTCGCCACCCAGCGCGCCGGGGGCATCGCCTGGGAGTACCTGTTCCAGTTCGATGGCGGCCAGCCACCGTGGACGAGCGGCCTCTCGCAGGGCACCGGGCTGGAGATGCTCGCGCGGGCGTACTCGCGCTTCAAAGAACCCGCCGACCTGACGGCCGCGCAGCAGGCGCTCGGCATCTTCGAGACCGCCCCCCCGCAGGGGGTCCGCGTGAGCACGCCGGCGGGCGCCCTCTACGCCGAGTACACCTACGCGCCAAGCGACAAGATCCTCAACGGCTTCATCCAGTCGCTGGTCGGACTCTACGAATACACAGCCATCACCCACGACCCGCTCGGACTCTCGCTGTTCGAAGCCGGCGATGCCGAGGCGCGCATCCTGGTCCCCCACTACAACACCGGCGCATGGTCTTTGTACGACCAGTTCGGGGAATCCGACCTCAACTACCACGAACTGCTCACCGAATTCCTCCAGCACCTCTGCGAACGCACCCAGAAAGGCCCGCCCGCCCCGCCGCCGAGCGCAACCACGCCCAGCCCGACCACCACCACGACCACCACCCCCACCACGCAGGCGCCGTCCACGCCCACGAGCGGCACGGGCGGCGCGAGCGCGTCGAGCCTGCGCAAGGCCGCGCACCTCGCCCAGGCGGGCCCTCCGATCGCGGCCGATCAGATCTACTGCGCGACCGCCCAGAGCTTCACCTCCGACCTGCACAGCCCGCCGGTGGTCGCGCTGCTCTCCACGAAGCTCCGCGGCGGCACGCGAGCCGGCGTGCAGATGTCGCTGTCGAAGATCTCGACCATCGACATGACCGTCCGCCAGGGCGCCCGCGCGGTGTGGAGCAACAGCGCCACCGTCGAACGCGGCAAGCCGAAGCTGCTGTGGATCACCCCCTCCACGGGCGGCACGTTCACGGTCACCCTCACCGGCACCGACCTCGCCGGCAACTTCACCACGACGAGCGGCACGATCGTCGTGACCCCTCACTGATGAGGCGCCGTTGCAATGAGGCGCCGTTGCCGGCGGGCTCTGCGGCTGCGACGTGCGGGGCGCCGCTCCTAGACTAGGCGGCAGTGAGCACCGACCGGAGAATCCAAAGCGCCGAGCAGCGATCGTGACCCGGCTGACCCATGCCTGGCGCGCGATGGCCGCCGAGCAGCGACTCGTGGCGCTCGCCGCCCTGGCCCTCCTGGTCACCATGTTCTTCCCGTGGTACGGCCTGCAAAGCCTCAACGGCAAGACCGGGGCGATCTACTCGCACAGCATCAACGCCTTCGGCGACGTGTCATTCGTCGAGGCCGCCATCTTCGTGGTCGCCGTGGGGGTCTCGGCGATCGTGCTCGCGCGCGCCGACGGCCGTCGGTTCCACCTGCCGGGCGGCGACGGTCTGATCGTCACGATCGCCGGCTGCTGGGCCGGGCTGCTGATCTTCTACCGCGTCTTCAGCCGCCCGGACGGCGGCGGCTACCCGGTGGGGATCGAGTGGGGCTTCTTCCTCGCGTTCGTCGCCGCCGGCAGCCTCGCGTTCGCCGGCTGGCGGATGCGCGCCACCGAACGCCCGGAACCTCCGCTGCGGAGCCATCGTCCGCGGCCCTCGCGGCGCCCGCCCCCGGGTGAGCCGCCACCTGGGCGTGACCCCGACGGGCCGCTGCCCGCGCAGGCTCCGGCCGGGCCCCCCCCCGGGCGGGCTCCAGCCTGGCCGCCGCGCGGGCGGGCTCCAGCCGAGCCGCCGGACGCCGATGCCGACATCACCGTGCGGGCTCCGCTTTCGAGCCGTCGCAGACCGGCCGCACCCGTGGCGGCCGATCGTCGAGCGGGTGCCGAGCGGCCACCCGAGCGGCCACCATACCCCCCCGCCCCCGCTGCGCCCGAGCAGCTCTCCTTCGAGGACCCGCCGGGCCGAGCGGAGTGACCGGCCGCGTCAGCGTCCCCACGCCATCAAAAAAATCTCTCGCCGCCCGCTCGCCGCCCACGCCGCGAGCGCATTCCCTCTTTGCGAGTGGTGTATCGCAGCGGTTATACGGTGCCCGCGGCCTATCATTGCGCGAGCATGCCCACCGCACCCTCCCCGGAGCCAGCCTCCGTCGCAGAACTGGCCGAGGGCCTGCGGGCGGTGGGCTACCTGCCCGGCGAGTCCACCGCGCTCGTCTCGTTTCTGGCCACCCGGCTCGGCAAGCCCGTGCTCGTCGAGGGTCCCGCGGGGGTCGGCAAGACCGAGCTCGCCAAGGCCCTCGCCAAGCACCTCGGCCGGGAGCTCGTGCGCCTGCAGTGCTACGAGGGTCTCGACGAGGCCAAGGCGCTGTACGAGTGGAACTACCGCAAGCAGCTGCTGCGCATCCAGGCCGAGGCGTCGGACACCGGCTGGGATGCCGTCCAGGAGGACATCTTCGGCGAGGAGTTCCTGCTCGCCCGCCCGCTCATGACCGCAATCGCCTCCGTGGACCCCGTGGTGCTGCTGATCGACGAGATCGACAAGACCGACCAGGAGTTCGAGGCGATGCTGCTCGAGGTCCTCTCCGACTTCCAGATCTCGATCCCCGAGCTCGGGCGGGTGGAGTCGCGCACCCATCCGCTCGTGCTGCTCACCTCCAACAACTCTCGCGAGCTCACCGAGGCGCTCAAGCGCCGCTGCCTGTACCTGTGGCTCGACTACCCCGAGCTCGACCACGAGCTCGAGATCGTCCGCCTGCACGCCCCCGATCTCGACGTCACCGTCGCCCGCAAGCTGGTCGAGGTGATCGGGATGGTCCGCGAGCTGGACCTCAAGAAGCCGCCCTCGATCGCCGAGTCGATCGACTGGGCTCGCGCCCTGCTGCTGCTGGGGGTCAAGGACATCGACGCCGACACGTTCACCGAAACGATGTCCGTGATCGTCAAGCACCGCACCGACATGGACGTGGTGGCCGACCGCGTGGGGCTCAAGCTGCGGGCGCCCGCAGATGTCGCCTGACCATCCCCTGCGGGGGTCGGGCGCCGCCCCCCGGGGATCATCCCCCGAGGGCCTGCCCGCGCGCATCCTCGAGCTCGGCGAGGAGCTTCGCCGCGAAGGCGTCGCCATCGGCACCTCCGAGCTGCTCGACGCGTTCGCCGTCCTGCGCGAGATCGGCTGGAGCGCCCAGGAGGACTTCCGCGAGGCGCTCGCCGCCACCCTCGCCAAGAGCCAGGAGGACAGGCGCGTGTTCGAGCTGGTCTTCGACCGCTTCTTCTTCCGCGCCGTCGAGCTGGCCGCCTCACGCGAGGGGATCCGCGAGGGGGCCGACTCCCCGCCTACCCTCGACGAGCTCTCCCCCGAGGAGCTCGAGGAGCTGCGCGCCCAGATCGCCGCTGCGCTGCGCGACGGCTCCGAGGGCGCCATGCGCGATCTCGCCCGCATGGCCATCGCCGCGTTCGCCCGCCGCCAGGAGGGCTCCGGGGTGATCGGGGTCGACGTCCAGCGCATCCGCCGGGCGCTCGGCCTGCGCGCCGAGCCCCAGCCCGATCTGCCCGCCGAGGACCCGCGCCACGAGGGCCTGCCGCGCGAGCGGCTGCGCCGCTTCGAGGCCCTCCTGCGCCGCGAGCTCGAGCGCGCCCAGATCGAGCGCACGGGCAACCTGCCGCCTTCCCGGCCGCTCGGCGAGCTCGATCGCGCGCTGCCCTCCGGCCCGCTCGCCGACCTCGCCGCAGTCCACCGCGTGGTCGCCCAGCTGCGCCGCCGGCTTGCAACCCAGGGCCAGCAGAACCGCGGCCATCGCCGCCACGCCCACGTGGACGTGCGGCGCACGATGCGAGCCTCGCTGCAGACCGGCGGCGTGCCCGTCGTGCTCAAGTACCGCCCGCGGCGCCCCAAACGCCCGGAGATCTACGTGCTCTGCGACGTCTCCACCAGCGTCACCTCCGCCTCGGTGTTCTTCCTGTCGGTGCTCCACGCCCTCCACGACACCTTCCGCAAGATGCGCTCGTTCGTGTTCATCGAGCGCATCTCCGAGGTCACCGACGTCTTCGAAGCAGAGCGGAACTTCAAGGCGGTCAGCGAACGGATCTCCAGCGACGCCGGCGTCGCCGACATCTCCGGGTACACCGACTACGGGCGCGTGTGGTCGGAGTTCCTCGAGCAGGTCGAGGACGACCTCCATCCCCGCGCCACCGTCATCGTCCTCGGCGACGCCCGCACCAACGGGCGCGACCCCCGGGCCGACGTCTTCGCCCAGATCGCCGCCCGCGCCGGGCGCACCTTCTGGCTGAACCCCGAGCCTCGGCTGTACTGGAACTACGGCGACTCGGTCATCGCCTCCTACGAGGAGCACTGCACGGCGTTCGAGTGCTGGACCACCGCCCAGCTCGAGGACTTCGTGCGCGCGCTCACCCGACCGGTGATCGCGGCCGCGCGCTAGCATCGAAGCGAGCGAAAAGCACACACCAGGGGGGCTGGCGGGAAGGCCGGCTGAGATGACGTCCATTGGGGTCCCACCCACCCCACGATTCCCCGGCGCCGACCCTTAGAACCTGTGGGGTAATGCCCGCGGAGGGAGAGCCGTGCCGACCCAACTGCAACCCCGCGCCAGGCCGTCCTCGCAAGCGCTTCTCAGCGGCCGCCGGATCGTCCTGGCGGACGTCAGCCGAACCTACCCGCGCGGAGCGCAGGACGGCCGCGGCGAGCCCGTGCCCGCGCTCGCCGGCATCTCCCTGGAGGCCGGACCGGGCGAGCTGCTCGCGATCGTCGGTCCCAGCGGGTGCGGCAAGAGCACGCTGCTGGAGCTGATCTGCCGCCTGCAGTCGCCCGATCGCGGCTCGGTCGACTGCCCGCCCGCCGTGCTCATGCCCCAGCGCGACCTGCTGCTGCCGTGGCTGAGCGCGCTCGACAACGCCGCTCTGGCGCTGCGCATCGCCCGGCTTCCGCGGGCGCAGGCACGCGCTCGGGCGAGCGCCCTGTTCGCCGAGCTCGGGCTCGACGGGTTCGAGCAGGCCCGGCCGCACGAGCTCTCCGGGGGGATGCGCCAGCGGGTGGCGTTCCTGCGGACGCTGCTCTCCGGCAAGCCCGTCCTGTGTCTCGACGAGCCCTTCGGGGCGCTCGACGCGATCACCCGCGCCGAGATGCAGCGGTGGCTCACCCGGACGCTCCTGCGCGAGCCCCGCACGGTGGTGCTGGTCACCCACGACGTCGAGGAGGCCATCGTGCTCGCCGACCGCCTCGCCGTCCTCTCGCCCAGGCCCGGGCGCGTGATCGCACAGCTCGACGTCGCGCTCGAGCGTCCCCGGGCGCGGACCGACCCCGAGGTGATCGCCCTGCGCGAGCGCGCCCTCGCCGCGCTGGGGGTCGACGGGAGACCATGAGGCGCCGCCTTCAGCGCCTGCTCCCCGCGGCCCTCCTCGTCGCGGCGCTGCTGAGCGCCTGGGAGCTCTACGTCGACCTCGCCGGGGTCCAGGCCGACCTGTTCCCCTCGCCCCACGCCGTCGCCGCCGCCCTGTGGGACAGCGGCGGGCTGGTGTGGAGCAACTTCACCGTCACCGCCGAGGAGGTCGTGCTCGGGCTCGCCCTCGCCCTCGCCGGCGGCTTCCTTCTAGCCGTCGCCATCCACCTCTCGCCGCTGCTCCGCCGCGCCGTCTATCCCCTCGCCGTCGGCTCCCAGGCCGTGCCGATCCCCGTGATCGGCGTGCTGCTGGTCTTCTGGTGGGGCTTCGGGATCTTCCCCAAGCTCGTCGTGATCGCCCTCATCTGCTTCTTCCCCGTCCTCGTCAGCACCGTCGACGGGCTCGCCGCCGTCGACCCCGACCAGCCGAAGCTCCTGCGCACGCTCGACGCCTCCCGCTGGCAGGCCCTCCGCTTCGCCGAGCTGCCCGCCGCCCTGCCCGCGGCGCTCAGCGGCGCGCGGATCGCCCTCGCGGTGGGCGTGATCGGGGCGTTCATCGCCGAGACCACCACCCCCAGCACCGGCCCCTACTCCGGCCTGGGACGCGAGATCGTAGTCGACGCCGGCGGCTTTCAGACGCCGCGGGCGTACGCGGCGACCGCCGTGCTGTTCGTGTTCGCCATCGCCTGCTTCTACAGTCTTGCGCTCGCCGAGCGCAGGCTGGCGCCCTGGAACATCCGACCCCGAGGGGAGAGCACTTGAGGAACGTCCTTACAAGACCATGCCGCATGCGGCATGGTCCCCGGCCGCACATGTGCGGCCGGGCCGGTCGGCACATGTGCCGACCGGAACAGCACAAGTCACGCCGTGCGAGCGCGCTGGCACTCGCCGGGTGCCTGATCTGCGCAGTCGCCGTGTCGGCGTGCGGCACCAAGCAGGACGCCCTCTCGGCCCCGGGGGTCAAGCGCTTCGCGGTCATGCTCGACTGGTTCCCCAACGCCGACCACGCCGCGCTCTACTCCGCGATCGCCCACGGCGACTTCCGGGCGGTCGGCCTCGACGTGCAGCCGGTCGTCCCCTCCGAAACCGCCGAACCGCTGAAGTTGCTCGCCGCCGGCAAGGTCGAAATGGCGATCTCCTACGAGCCCGAGGTCCTGATCGCCCGCGATCAGGGGTTGAAAGTGGTGTCCATCGGAGCGCTCGTCCAGCGCCCGCTCACCTCGATCATCGCCCTGCCCGCCGCCCACGTGAGCAGCGTCGCCGGGCTGGCCGGCAAGACCGTCGGCACCGCCGGGATCCCCTACCAGGCGGCCATGCTGAGAACCGCCGCCCAGAGCGCCGGGGTCAGCCGCGCGAAGGTCAGGGAAGTGAACGTCGGCTTCAACCTCGTCCCCGCGATGCTCTCCGGCAAGGTGGCCGCCACGCTCGGCGGCTACTGGAACTACGAGGCGATCCAGCTGCGCCTGATGCACAAGCACCCGACCGTCATCCCCGTCGATCGGGCCGGGGTGCCCAGCTACGAGGAGCTCGTGCTGGTCGTGCGCGAAGACGAGGCCCACACCCGTGGCCCAGACCTGCGCGGCTTCCTGCAGGCGCTCACCCACGGCGAGCAGGAGGTCCGCGCAGACCCCGCCGCCGCCGCCGCGCTGCTTCTCAAGGCCAACCCCTCGCTCGAAGGAAGGCTCCAGCTGGAATCGATCGTCCAGACGCTTCCCGCCGCTCAGCCGCCGGCCGGCAAGCCGTTCGGCTGGCAGGAATCCTCGGCCTGGGCGGCTTTCGGGGGCTGGATGTACGCGCACAAGCTCCTCCAGAACAGCCCCGGCGGCGGGCTGCCGCCGTTCACCGACGAGTTCCTTCCCGGGCAGGGCATCTGAGCCCCCGACGGAGCTCGCATCGCCGCCTGGGGAGCAGCCGTCTCTCTGCCCTGGACGTATCGTTCGTTTATACTGACTGTGAGTGGATGAGGCCGGGGATGCCCTGCTGGAGCCAGCCGCGTGCTGCTGATCGTGGACGACGACGAGGCGCTGCGACTCTGGGTCGAGCGGGTCATGCATGACCAGGGCTACACCTGCAAGGCCGTAGCCAGCGCCGGCGCGGCACGCGAGTCGCTGCAACGCGGCTCCTTCGAGCTCGTGCTGCTGGACGTCAACATGCCCGGCGAATCGGGCATCGAGCTGCTCACGCGCATCCGTCGCAACCATCCCTCGACGGCAGTGGTGATGGTCACCGGCGAGGATGACCCCCAGCTCGCGATGACGGCGATCGAGCAGGGCGCCTACGGCTACCTGGTCAAGCCGGTGGGCTCCGGCGAGCTCGTGATCAACGTGGCCAACGCCCTCCATCGCCGGCGGCGCGAGCAGGTGACCGAGCGCATCATGCGCCAGCTGCAGGCCAAAGTGGACGACCGCGGCAAGAGGCTCGAGGACGCATTGCAGGATCTGCGCCGCTCGGAGACCAAGGTGTGGGTCTCCCAGGCCGAAACCATCTTCCGTCTGTCGCGCCTGGTGGAGTTCCGCGACGAGGAGACCGGTCGTCACCTGCAGCGCATGAGCGCCTACTGCGAGATCCTCGCCCGCCGGATCGGCCTGCCCGAGCCGCACTGCGAGCTCCTACGGCTGTCGAGCCAGCTGCACGACGTCGGCAAGGTCGCAATCTCCGACGAGATCCTGCGCAAGCAGGGGAAGCTCACCTGGCAGGAGTTCGAGATCATCAAGACCCATGCCCAGACCGGCTACGGGATGCTCGCGGGGTCGAGCTCGGAGGTCGTGCGGATGGGCGCGCTGATCGCCCGCACCCATCACGAGCGCTGGGACGGAGGCGGCTATCCAAACGGCCTCGCCGCCGAGGACATACCGACGGAGGGGCGCATCGCCGCGGTGGCCGACGTCTTCGACGCGCTCACCACCGACCGCGTGTACCGCCCCGCGTTCCCGCTGCGCTCGGCGATCGACATGATGAACGCCGAACGCGGCAACCACTTCGACCCGGACGTGCTCGACGCGTTCATGAGCGCACTGCCCGAAGTCGAAGCCGTGCGCGACGCCTACGCCGAGTGATATCGATACCTTCAGCCCGATGGCACGCATCGGGCTGCTCACCGGCGGAGGCGACTGTCCGGGGCTGAACGCCGTCATCCGCGCCGCCGTGCGGCGGGGGCTCGCCGGCGGCGAGCACACCCTCGTCGGGTTTCGCCACGGCTGGGCAGGCCTGCTCGCCGACGATGCCCACGAGCTCACGCTCCAGAGCACCGTCGGAATCCTCCCCCGCGGCGGCACCATCCTCGGGACCTCGCGCACCAATCCCTACGCCGAGGAGCGCGACGGGACCGCGTCGGTCCGGCGCACGCTGCAGAGCCGCGGGGTGGACGTCCTGATCCCGATCGGGGGCGAGGACACGCTCGGGGTGGCCCTGCACCTGCACCGCGACGGGGTCCCGATCGTCGGGGTCCCCAAGACGATCGACAACGACCTCGGCGGCACGGACGTCACGTTCGGCTTTCAGACGGCCGTGCAGATCGTCACCGACGCGATCGACCGCCTGCACACCACCGCCGAGTCCCACAACCGGGTGATGGTCGTCGAGGTCATGGGCCGCAGCGCCGGCTGGATCGCCACGCACGCCGGGATCGCCGGCGGCGCGGATGCCATCCTCGTGCCCGAGCGGCCGTTCGACATCGAGCAGGTGGTCGCCCACCTGCGCCGCCGCCATCAGCGCGGCCGCAGCTTCTCGATCGTCGTCGTCGCCGAGGGCGCGACGCCTCGGGAGGGCACTCTGCAGACACGCCAGGGAACCCCCACCGACGCCTTCGGGCACGCGCGGCTCGGGGGGATCGGCGTGACGCTCGAGGGCGAGATCGAGCGGCGGACCGGCTATGAGACGCGCGTGACGATCCTCGGCCACGTCCAGCGCGGCGGCACGCCCGTGGCGTTCGACCGCGTGCTCGCCACCCGCTTCGGCGTGGCCGCCATGGACGCCGCGACCGGCGGGCGCTTCGGGACGATGGTCGCTCTGCGCGGCACCGACGTTCTCGAGGTGACCCTCGAGGAGGCGCTGCGCGAGCCCAAGCTGCTGGACCCCGCGCTGTACGAGACAGCCGAGCTGTTCTTCGGCTGAGGCGAGCGGACGCTGACCGTGGCGCAGCCGGATGGCAGCTCGAGGATGCGGGCGATGGTCTTCGAGGGAGTCGGCCGGCCACTGCGCGCCGCCCGGCTGCCCATCCCCCGCCCGGGCCCCGGCCAGCTGCTGCTGCGCGTGCAGGCCTGTGGCATCTGTCGCACCGACCTGCACCTGCTCGACGGCGAGGTCGAGATCTCCCATCCGCCGCGGATCCTCGGGCACCAGATCGTCGGCATCGTCGAGTCCGGCGACGGGACCGCCGGCGCCGGGGAGGGCGCTCGCGTGGGCGTGCCCTGGCTTGGGTGGACGTGCGGAGCGTGCGAGTACTGCCGCAGCGGCCGCGAGAACCTGTGCCCGAACGCGCGCTTCACCGGCAGGGACATCGACGGCGGGATGGCCGAGTACGCGCTCGCCGACGAGCGCTACTGCTTCCCGATCCCTGCGAGCTACTCGAGCGAGCAGGCCGCGCCGCTGCTGTGCGCCGGGCTGATCGGCTACCGGGCACTGAGGATGTGCGGCGAGGCTCGCCGCATCGGCCTCTACGGCTTCGGCGCCGCCGCGCACATCCTCATCCAGGTCTGCCGCCGGCAGGGGCGCCGCGTGTACGCGTTCACCCGTGCCGGCGACCAAGCCGCCCAGGCGTTCGCGCTCGAGCTCGGAGCGGTCTGGGCCGGCGACTCCGAGGCCCCGCCGCCCGAGCCGCTGGACGCGGCGATCATCTTCGCCCCGGTCGGCTCGCTGGTCCCCGCCGCCCTGCGCGCGCTCGCCCCCGGCGGCACGGTCGTCTGCGGGGGCATCCACATGAGCGACATCCCTTCCATCCCCTACGACATCCTGTGGCAGGAGCGGACCGTGCGCTCGGTCGCCAACCTCACACGCAAGGACGCCGAGGAGATGCTCGAGCTCGCGCCGCGCGTTCCGGTCAGGACCCACGTCAGCACCTACCCGCTGGAGGCGGCCGGCTCCGCGCTGGAGGATCTGCGCGCCGGGCGCTTCACCGGAGCCGCCGTGATCGTGCCCTAGAAGCCGCAATCGCCCGAGGTCGCGGCTTCAGCTCACAGGGTTGACAAGTTGTCGGAACGATTCGGCAAACACCGTCACCGTCAGGTATTGTCTAGGGGGGCAGTACGCCGGAGACGAGGAGCGATGGCCAGCGGGAGCGCGGAGAAGACAAAGTGGATGCGGGGGCCCTCGACGCCATTGCGGGGGGCGCTCCTCGGCCTGCTGCTCGAGCGTCCGGGACACGGCGGCGACCTGGCCAACCGCCTGGCCGCACGCCTCGGCGAGACATGGCGAGTGGACACCAACGATGTCTACCGCCTGCTGGAGCAGCTCGAGAATACGGGCCTTGCGATATCTCGCGACGAGCCCAAGCGCGGCAACCAGCGCCGCACCCACCTCGTCTACCATCCCACCGAGGCCACCCCGGAGGCCCTGACCCTGTGGATGGAGACGCTCCTCCCGCGCGAGCCCGTGCGCCTTGGCCTGCAGGCCAAGCTGTCGGTCGCCCGCCCACAGGACGCCACCCGCCTGCTGATCGCGCTGAGGGCGTATGAGCGCGAGTGCCTGATGCTCGCCCAGCTCGTATCTCCCACCGATGGGCAGGCGCGCTCGTGGGCGGCGCTGTGCATGGAGTGCACGCGCGACGGGGTCTACGGGCAACTGCAGACCGAGGTCGACTGGGCGGCACGCACCCGCCGACGGATCAAAGAGTTCTCCGAGCGCTCCAGCTAGCCCCACCCGGCGATGACACCGCTGCTCTCCTTCCTGAACGCCAGCAAGCACTATCCCGATGGCGGCCGGGAGATCGTCGTGCTCGATCGGGTCTCGCTGGAGATCGATCCCGGCACCGGAGTCGGCGTCTACGGCGCTCGGCGCTCGGGCAAGTCGACCCTCCTGCGGATGGCCGCCGGAATCATCCTGGCGGACTCCGGAACGGTCCTCTTCGACGGACGTGACATGGGCCGGATGTCGGCCGGCGAGCGCGGTCGTCTGCTGCGTCGGGAGATCGCGTTCATGGCCGCCGGCGACTGGCGCACCAACCCACGAGAGTGCGTCGTCGACCATGTCGCAACCTCGCTGGGAAGCGAGGGCGTGACCATGCGCGAGGCCCGCCGCCGGGCGCTGCGCTCGCTCGACCATGTCGGCATCAGCGCAGCCGGAGCCCAGGAAGCGACGGCGTCGCTGTCACTCGACGAGCGCGCGCGGGTGATGCTCGCGCGGGCCCTCGTGCGCGAGCCGCGCCTGCTGGTGCTCGACGAACCGGCCCTGATTCCCAAGCTCAGCGACCGCGACAGGTTCCGCGCGCTCCTGCGCACGGCGGCACATGAGCGCAACATGGCCCTGCTGCTCTCCTCCGAGGAGATGTCCGGAGCGGCGGGCATCGGCGTGCTGATGTCGATCGCCGCCGGCGAAGTGTGCTCGACCGAGGAGCAGGGCACGGTCGTACAGCTCCCACGCAGGCCAGCCGCGTCGGAGCGCTCCGGGTAGTGAGCACGCTCGAGCTGCGCGAGGTCATCAAGCACTATGACAACGGCGCCGAGACCGTCAAGGCCGTCGACGGGGTCTCGCTGACCGTCTCCAGCGGCGAGTTCGTGGCACTGTACGGACCGAGCGGATCGGGCAAGACGACCCTGCTGATGCTGAGCGCCGCGCTCACGCCACCCGACAGCGGAACCGTCATGTTCGACGGCCGGGACATCACCCGCCTGTCCGAGCGCGACAGCGCCCTCTACCGCCGCAGGGATCTCGGATTCGTCTTCCAGGCCTTCCACCTGATACCCCATGCCTCGGCGCTGGACAACGCCACGATCAAGCTGACCGGGGGCGGATACACGCTGCGCGAGGCACGGCTCCAGGTATGGCCGTGGCTCGAGCGCGTGGGACTCGGCGATCGCGCCGAGCGCACCCCAGAGCAGCTGTCGATGGGCGAGCGCCAGCGGGTCGCGATCGCCCGCGCGCTGGCCGGCGAGCCGCGGCTGCTGCTCGCCGATGAGCCCACCGGCAACCTCGACTCCAAACGCAGCCGGGAGATACTCGCGCTCATGCGCGACATCTGCCACGAACGGGGCATCCCCGGGCTGCTGGTCACGCACGACCCGGACGCGACCGGTTTCGTCGATCGCGTTCACACGCTCAGAGACGGACACCTGGCCGACGGAACGGACCCAGAGTCGACCGCCGGCCGACCGTGAGCAACCTCACGAACCCCTTGATCGCGGGGGTCCGCCTGAGCATGCTGCTGCACCTCTACCGCCTGCGGCTGCGCTCCCATGCGGTCCAGGAGCTCCTCGCCGGCAGCGGGATCGCCGTCGGCGTCGCGCTGGTGCTCGGCGTCCTGGTCGCCAACACGAGCCTCGCGAGCTCGGCCCAGCAGTTCGTCCATCAGGTCGTCGGGTCGGCCACGCTGCAGCTCGCCGCGCGCTCCTCTGACGGCTTTGACGAACGTCTGTCGAGCGCCCAGACGCGGCTCGCGGGAGTGCGGGCCACGGCGCCGGTTCTCCAGGAGAACATCGCCGTGGTCGGCCCGCGCGGGCGCCAGCCGGTGCAGCTCGTCGGGGTGACCCCCGGCGTGGTGACCCTCGGCGGACTCGGCACGAGCAACTTCGGGGCGGGCGGGTTTCGCTTCTCGGGCGGGCTGATACTGCCGGCGAGCGTCGCCCGCGCCATCGGCGCCGCACCCGGCAGCTCGGTGACCGTGCTGGCATTGGGCATCGCGCACAGGATCACGGTGGGAGCGGTGCTCAACGGCTCGGAGTTCGGGGCGTTCGCCTCCAGCCCGGTGGCGATCGCGCTGCTCTCGGTCGCACAGCGGTTGACAGGACTGCCGGGGCGGGTCACGCAGGTTCTGCTGCAGACGCGCCCGGGCGCCGAGCAGCGCGTGGCGGGCGAGCTGAGCAATCTGGCGGCGGGGAAGCTGGACGTGGTCCCGGCCGACAACGAGCTGCGGCTGCTCGAACAGGCGGTCAAGCCGAACAACCAGTCGACGTCGCTGTTCGCCGCGATCAGCGTGATGGTCGGCTTCCTGCTGGCGCTCAACGCGATGCTGCTGACCGTGCCCGAGCGACGGCGCTTCCTGGCCGAGTTGCGGATTCAGGGCTATGACTGGCGCCAGATCCTCGTGCTGCTCGGCTTCCAGGCGCTCGTCCTCGGAGCGGTGGCCTCGGGTGCCGGCGTGCTGCTCGGGGTCCTGCTCTCCCATGCCTTCTTCCACCGCATACCCGCATACCTGGTCGCGGCCTTTCCGATCGGCAACCAGCAGGCCCTCCACCCCGGGACGATCCTGCTGGCGCTCGGCTGCGGCGTGCTCGCGACGGTGCTCGCATCGCTCTCGCTGATCCTCGATCTGCGTCCGAGCCGCCCTACCGACGCGGTCCTTCGAGCTCATGCCGGAGAGGGCGAGGTCCTCGCCCGGCGGACCACGCTCGAGCTCCTCCTCGCCGGTGTGATCTCGATCTGCGCGATCGCCGCGCTCGTGCTGATCGAACCCGGCCTGACGATCCTCGGCGGCGTGGCGCTCGCGCTGACCACGCTGTGCATGATCCCGAGCCTGTTCGCGGCGCTCGCACGAGCGCTGCGGTGGGCCGGCGAACGGGTTGCCAGCAGCGCCCTGATCGTCGTCGTCTCCGAGCTGCGCGCCACCACCACACGGTCGGTGGCCTTGGCCGGCATCGCCGGGCTGGCCGTCTACGGCAGCGTCGCCATCGGCGGCGCCCGCGCCGATCTCATTCGCGGCCTCGACGTCAACTTCGGCGAATACCTGCGCACCGCCGAGGTGTGGGTGACGACCGGGGGCAATGACCTGACGACCAACCCCTTCCATGCCGGCGGCGCGCTCGCGGCGATCGCCCGCGCGCCCGGCGTCGCATCCGTGAGCAGCTACCAGGGAGGGTTCCTCGACGTTGGGCCGCGACGCATGTGGATCATCGCCAGGCCCCCCGGCGATAACCCGATGATCCCGGCGAGCCAGCTGCTGCAGGGCAACCTGGCCCACGCGAGCATGCTACTCCGCCGAGGTGGATGGGCGGTCGTCTCAAACGGCTTCGCCGGCGAACGCCATCTGGCGCCCGGCAGGTCGTTCTCGCTGCCCACACCCACAGGACCGGTGCGACTGCGGGTCGCGGCGATCGTGACGAACCTCGGATGGTCCCCCGGAGCGATCATCCTGAACACGGGCGACTACCGACGCTACTGGCAGACCGACGATCCCTCAGCGCTCGAGGTGGAGCTCGGGCCGGGCGTCGCCGCAGCGGCGGGCAGGCGCGCCGTGGCGCACGCGCTGGGAAACCGGCCGGGGCTGGGGATCCAGACCCTCCGAGAACGCCAGCAGCAGTACGCGGCGGACTCCCGCCAGGGGCTGGGCGCGCTGAGCGAGATCTCGACGCTGCTGCTGATCGCCGCTGCGCTTGCGGTCGCCTCGGCCCTCAGCGCCGCCATCTGGCAGCGACGCCCACGGCTCGCGTCACTGAAGATCCAGGGCTACGATACGGGCCAGCTGTGGCGAGCGCTGCTGCTGGAGAGCACGGTCGTGCTCGGAGCCGGGTGCGCCGTCGGTGCGCTCGCGGGCATCTACGGCCACGCGCTCGCCAGCCGCTGGCTGAGGCTGAACACAGGCTTCCCCGCGCCATTTGCGATCGGGTTCGGGCAGGTGGCGATGACGTTGGCGCTGCTGGCCGCCATCGCGCTGGTCGTGATCGCGCTTCCCGGGCTCGCCGCCGCGCGCGCTCCAGCGCGCACAAGCCTTCAGGAATGACTATGTATTGTGACTCTGACAGACAAAACTGTTCGTGTGGTTGCGCACGGCCGATGTCCACCAGCGCTGGCGCGGGTGTTCGCAGGGACCGCCGGCAGGTACTGGTTGGGCGTGTTTCCATATCTCGGCCGCGAGCTTCGCCACTGGCACGAGCGGGCCACCCAGATACCCGACCCAGCGCTCCGCCGCCTGGCCCTGATCACCCAGCGTGTCGAGCGGGGGAACCTCGAGGGCGCAGCGGCCTTTGCGGTGCTCGTGCCCCGCGCGCACCGCGCACGCGTCGTACGCGCAGTCGTCGCCTTCCAGGTGATCTACGACTACGTCGACACGCTGGCCGAGCAGCCCGGCGCAGACCCGATCGCCAACGGGCGTCAACTGCATCTCGCGCTCCTGACCGCGCTGGACCCCGGCAGCGATCACCCCGACTACTACGAGCACCACCCGAAGCATCATGACGACGGCTACATCCGGAACCTGATCGACACTTGCCGAAACGCGCTCGGCGCCCTGCCCTCATATGCATTCGTGGTCGAGCCCGCCCTGCGCGCCGCCGGGCGCATGGTCGCCTACCAGAGCCTCAACCACGAGGGCGCCGGGGATAACCGTCGAGCGCTGGCCGGATGGTCGGCAAGCGTGACCCCGCCAGGCAGCGGCCTGCGCTGGTGGGAGGCGGCAGCCGCCGCCGCCTCCTCGCTCACCGTCTTCGCGCTCATCGCCGCCGCCGCCCATCCGGGCCTCAATGCCACCGAGACCGCGGCCACCGAGGATGCCTACTTCCCGTGGATCGGCGCGCTGCACGTCCTGCTGGACAGCCTGGTCGACCGGGCCGAGGACATCCACGCCGGTCACCACAGCCTCGTCGATCACTACTCCACGCCCGCGGAAGCCGCAGGTCGGCTGCAGACGATCGCCGCCCGCGCCATGCATGCCACCGAGACTCTGCCCGAGAGCCCCCAGCACGCGCTGATCCTCGCGGCGATGGCGAGCTTCTACCTGTCTGGACCCGGCGTGTCGAGCTCCGGAGCGTCCGTCGCCGCGGCGCAGGTCCTCGAGGCGATGGGCACCCTGGCCAAGCCCACGATGGCCGTGTTCGGCGCGCGGCGAGCGGCCGGGCGGCTGCTCGCGGGCGCCCGGCCGGGGTCTCAGGCGCGTGCCGGGCACGAGCGAGCGGTGAGGCGTTCGACTCTCATCGTTTGAGCAGCCGTTCGAGCTCGTCCGCCAGAGCGAGTGGATCGAAGGGCTTGGCGATCACGCCGGCTGCTCCCAGCGCGTTCAGTCGTTCTCGTTCGGCCCTATGCGCCTTTGCCGTGAGGAACACCACGGGTGTGCCCGCGAGCAGCCCGTCGTCCTGCAGGCGGCGGAGCGTGGCGGGACCGTCGAGGCCGGGCATCGTCACGTCCATCACCACCGCCGCGAAGGTCTCGCCCGCGGTGAACAACCGGAGGGCGTCCTCGCCGCTCGCGGCGTCCACGACGCTCCAGCCGCCGATGCGTTCGAGGCTCATGTGAGCGATCTCACGGATGCTCTCGTCGTCCTCCACGAGCAGCAGACGCGGGTTCATAGGACGGCGTGCTCAGGTTCTTCGGTGCTGGGCGCGCGCTCGATCGGCGCACCCGTCGAGGGAGCATCCCAGGCTGCGAGTGGGAGGGTGAAGCAGAAGGTGCTGCCTTGACCAGGGACGCTTTCGGCCCACAGGTGCCCGCCGTGGCTCTCGACGATGCCGCGCGCGATGGACAGGCCGAGGCCACTGCCACCCTTCTCGCGGGCGTCGGAGACGTCGACCTGCTTGAAGCGCTCGAAGATCGAGTCGAGCTGGTCGGCCGGTATGCCGCGTCCGCTGTCCTTGACGGAGAACAGAGCACACCCATCACCCCGCCTGACCGCGATCGCCACGCAGTGCTCGCGTGGCGAGAACTTGATCGCGTTGGCGAGCAGATTGACGAGCGTCTGCACGACGCGATCGGCGTCGGCGCACACCGTCAGCTCTTCGACGTCCGTGCGCAACCGCACGCCGGCCTGCTCGGCTGTGGCTCCCAGCGCCTGCGTGGAGGAGCGCACCAGCTCCTGCGCCCCGACGGGTCTGCGCTGTAGCGGCAGGTGGCCCGAGTCCATGCGCTCGACGTCGAGGATGTCGTTGACCAGCCGTATCAGCCGGTCGGTGTTGGCGACTGCCAGGGCCACCATGTTCGTTGCATCGACAGTCAGCTCGCCGAGCAGGCCTCCCGCCAGCAGGCCGAGCGAGCCGCGGATCGACGTCAGGGGGGTGCGCAGCTCGTGGCCGACGATCGAGACGAACTCCTCCTTGGCGCGTTCGGCTTCTCGGCGGCGGGTGATGTCCTCGAAGATCCCCACCACGTGGCTGGGCTGTCCCTGCTCATCGCGCACGGTGGACACGCTGAGCATTGCCTGGCGTGTGGACCCGTTGGCGCTGAGGTAGCCCAGCTCCTGCTGGAGCTGGGCTACCTTGCCGCTGCGGACCGCTTCGGCGAGCGCCCGGTCGGCGCCCTTGAAGTCGCCCTGGGCGATGCGCGAGTAGTCCCCGCCGCGCAGTTCCTGGGGGGTGTAGCCCACCATCTTTGAGAACGTGTTGTTGGCGTCGAGGATCGCCGGCCCGTCGAGGTCGGTGTAGGTGATCCCCACCGCAGCGTTGTCGAAGATCGCGCGGAAGCGCCGCTCGCTCTCGCGCAGCTCGGCCTGCACCCTGCCCAGCTCGCGCTGGGCCAGCCATTGGCGGGCGGCCACCAGCGCGGCCAGGACGATCACGATCCCAACCAGGCTGAGCTCGGGGAAGAAGGAGTGGCCCAGGCTGGCACCCAGCAGCACCCCGAAGCCGGCGGTCAGGCCGATGTAGGGCAGCCACGGCGCGACGCGGTAACGCTGAGCGGACTCCTCGACACGTGCGCCGCGGTCGTGCTCGCGCACCGGGCGCTGCGTCAGCGCGGCCAGCGCCAGCGCACAGTACTCCAGCACGTACAGCGTGTCCACCGGGCTCCCCGCGGTGTAGGTGTCGTGCAGCACGCCGTACCCGTAGACGGTGTCGGCGACCACGGTCAGCAGCATCGCGGCGGCGATCCACAGGAGCGGCAGGCGCAGCGCCGCGGGGCTGCGGCGCAGCAGCACCACCGCGACGCCGCCCAGCAGCACCAGGTCGCAGATCGGGTAGGCCATCGAGACGCTCTTCGCCAGCAGGGCTTCCCCCGTGGACAGGACCGTGGGTCCAAGCACGAAGTACCACACGACCGCCCCGCCGCCGAGCACGATCGTCACGCCGTCGAGCAGCATCCGCACGCGCGCCGCACGCGTCATGCGAGCGACCGGGACGGACAGCAGCGCCACCAGCACGAGCGCGTAGAAGGCCAGGAAGAACGCATCCGCTGGCGTGGGAAACGGCGTCTGACCATAGGCCACGTCATACCCGGACAGGATCAGGTCGGCGATCAGCTCAGCGACGATCGCGGCGCCGATCAGCCTCCAGAACCTGCGCAGCCCCGGCACGGGTGCGCAGCGCCGCGACGCCCCCCAGGCGGCGAATATGGCGATCATGTCGAACAGAGGCAGGAACAGCTGGCCGAGCTGCTGCCTACCGGGCAGCCAGTGAAACAGCTGCCAGCTCAGGTACGCCGACAGAAGCGCGCCGAGCGCCACAGCCAGGTGTCGGGATCGGGTGAGCACTACCGTGCGACCGATCGGTCTGCGGCGTCTTTCTCGTGGTCTGGGCTCGCTTCAAGGACGCGACAGCGCCCGGCTGTCTTGGCCCGATAGAGGGTCTCGTCGGCCACGCGCGCCACCGAAGCGAGATCACGCCCGTCGCGTGGATATTCGGCCACGCCCGCGCTGAAGCTCGCCTGCAACGTCCCCTGGCTGCCGGTGAACTGCTCTTGGCCAAACCGTTGCAGTGTGCCGGTGAGGCGCTTGACGCCGTTCTGGCGCGTCATGCCGTACATGCCGACGATGAACTCCTCACCGCCCCAGCGTCCAACGACGTCGGTGCCGCGAAAGTCGCGCCGCAGGTGCTCTCCGAGGCGTCGCAGCACGCTGTCCCCGGCGGGATGGCCATGACGATCGTTGATGAGCTTGAGGGTGTCGACGTCGAGCATCGCCACCGCCAGGGGCTCTGAGTAGCGATCCGCGAGCGCGAGGAGCTGCGTCAGACCGTCGGTTGCCTTGGCCCGGTTGTCCAGGCCGGTGAGATAGTCCGTCTCGGCCTGGGCGCGGTAGAGGCGGATGCGCTCGAGGCGATTGGCGACTCGGCCTAGGAGCTCGGGGCCGACGATCGGCTTGGGGACGTAGTCATCGGCGCCGGCGTCGAACACCTCCGCGATCGTCGCGGCGTCGGTGCGGGCGGTGGCGAAGATCACGGCGAGGCGATTCCAGCGGGGGTCGTTGCGCACGGTACGGCACAGTTCGAGTCCGTTGATGGCAGGCATGTCGACGTCGAGAATCAGCAGCTCGGGCGCGACCTCTTGCAGGGTCTCCCAGAAGCGAAGCGGATCGGCGAGGGTCGACACTTCCAGATCATGCCCAGCAAGCAGCGCGCGCATCGAGTCGAGCACGGCGGGGTCGTCGTCGACGACGAGCACCCGGGTGGCCCGCAGGCGATCTCGTGCGCGGAACTGCTCGACGGCGTCGAGCACCTGGGCGGGTGCCAGAGACTTGAGCAGGAACGCGCGGCTGCCGAGACGTGCCGCCTGAACGCGGTCGGTGAAAGTGCCGGTGCCGGTGAGCACGAGTACGGGGATCGGCGGTGTCAGCGCACCCAGCTCCGACAGCAGCGCGTAGGCGTCGGCCATACCGTCAACGGGGAACGTCAGATCGAGCAGCACGATCGCCGGAGGGTGCTCGGCGCACAACGCCCGGGCCTCCTGCGGGCTGGCCGCCACGTCGCAGAGCATCTCTCGCGAGAGCGCCTCCGCGGCGATGCGCTCACACAGCTCGAGGTCGTCGTCGACGACCAGGATTCGCAGCTGATCGCTGACGGGCTCGATTCGCCGTGCGCCGCGCACCGCGAGCACCTCGCTCGCCAGATCGCGCCGCAAGGCGGCGATGAGCAGCGACATGGAGGGCGCGCGCGCGTGGACGGGATCGGTGAGCGCGAGCTCGAGCTCGCGCGCCGCCTCGGAGGCACCGATGAAGCCGAACGTCCCGACCGACCCGATCAGCGAGTGCGCGGCGCCCAGCGCATCGACGCGCAGCTGCTCGTCGAGCTCGCCAGCGATCAATGCTCTTACGGCCCGCTCGATCAGACCCACCCGCTCCAGGGCCCCCGCGCGATGCTTCTGCCAGATCGCTCGCAGATCGTCCTCAGCAGGCGATCCCGCGGAAGGGGCGCCTGGACTGCTGCTGCGGCTACTGGGCGCTGGCGCGAGGGTCTCCGCGGGGGAGCTGTCGGCTGGGAAGGACATCGTTCCTTGAATAGCCTTCGGCAGCAGCCGCCAACTTGATGAGAGGAACCGACACTGTTGCTCGAATATGGCCAGGTGCACCCGAAATGGGTGAGAAAGCCGCCTACTTCATCAGTAGTTCTCCCATCATCCCGTTGAGGCTCCACGACGGGTCCGCGCCTGTAGACAGATCAAGCGCCGATATAGTAGACTCGACGCATCAGCACCACCATCAGAGTGAGCACACCGACCCGCGATCGCTTCGCCAGGATGGCGCAAGCGACCGGCCGTCCCATGAGCCAGCTCGTAGATGAGGCCGCCGATGCGCTCGAGCGGCGTGTGTTCTTCGATCAGCTCTCTACCCGCTATGAGGTCCTACGCGCTGACCCGAACGCATGGAGCGAGATCGAGGCCGAGCGCACTCTTGAGAGCGGCACGCTGGATGACCGCTCGCCGTGAGCGCTCGCCGAAGTGAGGTGTGGCTGGTCGACTTCGGCGACCCTGTCGGCCGGGAGCAGTCGGGAAGGCGACCCGCCGTCGTCGTCTCGGCTGATGCGCTGAACGAAAGCCGGGCCGGCGTGGTCGTCGTGGTCCCGATCACGACGACCTACCGCGGCCTTCCTTCTCATGTCGAGATCGACCGAGGAAGTTCAGGGCTCGACGAGGTGAGCTACGCAAAGTGCGAGGACGTCAAGTCCGTGTCCGAGCAGCGTCTGATCGGCCGACTCGGCGTCGTTGGTGACGAAATCATGTTCCAAGCCGCTCGCACACTGCGTTTCCTGCTCGACCTCTGAGCGTCGCTGCAGCCGGTGCAAACTCCGCGTCAAGCACCGCCCGTGACTTGAAACTCAAGTATTGGATTTTCCACTTGTTCGACCTCGACGCGATGGCCATCATGCAGCTGCGTGACCCTGGACCGGAAAACAGCGCTGTTTGTCGTGTCAGGTCCGGAATCCCGCTTTCGTCTCGCCAGTGAGCGAGCCGGGAGTCCAACAGGCTCCAGGCTCGCGATAAACACCCACCCTCACCGAACCGACCCGTTCAAATCCAGATGACCGAAAGCGGAATCGCGATAGAGCTGACGAGGACACAGGTCAATCAGATCGTCCGCGGCGCCTCCGAGGAAGACAGCGTCTCGAGCCTGCTGAGGGGGTTGAGCGACCACGGAGCGATGGCTTCCAAGTTCCGTGCGCTGTCTGAGAGTCCGCGTCTGTCCCGATCGCTGCTGCTGGGCCTGCTCGTGCTCGCCTGCTTCCCCACCGATGGAGGCGCCATGGCGGTCACCGACGTCGCCGAGCGGCTGAGCATGAGCCCGAGCACCACCCATCGCTACATGACGACCCTCCTGGCCGTGGGGCTGCTCGAGCAGGACCCGCGTACGCGTCGCTACCGGATTCCCGTCGCCGGCTGAGCGACAGCCGGCGACCGAGGCTCCTCCACGTCCTCGCGGGCCGGGGCGAAACCGGGAAGCTCCACCTCGCCAGGCGTCTGCGCAGGAGCCGCGTCGCCCTCAGTGGGCGCCGCCCAGGCGGTAGCCGACCGCCCGCACCGTCACGATCGGCGCCGGCCCGCCGACACGTCCGAGCTTGCGTCGCAGGTAGCCGACGTACACGTCCACGACGTTTGTCGCCGGATCGTGCTCATAGCCCCACACCGAGCTGAGGATCTGCTCGCGCGAGACGACCTGCCCGTGATGGCGCAGCAGGTACACGAGTAGCTCGAACTCGGTACTCGACAGCTGCACCGTCTGACCGGCCCTGCGCACCCTGCGAGTCAGCAGGTCGACGTCGATGCCCTCGGCGGACAGCGTGCTCGCCGAGGCATCTGCGTGCGCGCGCATCTGCGCGCGCACGCGCGCCATGAGCTCGGCCATCGAGAAGGGCTTGACCAGGTAGTCGACCGCGCCCGCCTCCAGGCCCGCGACACGGTCCTCGACCTCGCCTCGAGCCGTCAGCACGATCACCGGCACCTGCGGCGTGGCCCGGCGCACGGACGCGAGGATCTCATGGCCGCTGCGCCCGGGCAGCATCAGGTCGAGCACGATCGCGTCGAAGCCGCCTCTGCATGCGAGTCGCTCCCCCTCGATCCCGTCCAGCGCAGCCTCCACCGCGAACCCCTCGGCCTCCAGCCCACGCCGCACGAAGTCGACGATGCCGGGCTCGTCCTCGATGATCAGGATCGTGTCCGGCTCGCGGGCGTCCTCGGCCTGCGGCTCGGCGAGCTGCGTCGCGCCTGCCCCGTCTGAGTCTGCCACATCGGCCATACGTCAAGGATAGGCCTCGGCGCACACGCCGTTTTTCCTGCCTTTGGGTTTCGATGAGTTTTCTCATGCGGCGGTTACCCGATCCTTAGTCAAGATGAACACACTCGTTCCATGGCAGTCCGCGAACAGACACGCAGTCGCCCATCCGCCTCCAGCCCCCGCTCGAGCGAACACGCCCCGCATCCCGCCCGGCCGGGCCTGCGTGCGCTGCTGAGCGGCGGGGGGACGAGCGGCAACGAGCGCCTCACCGCCGCCAACGGCGCGGCCCTGCTCGTGCTGCTCGCGGTCTTGGGCGTGACCATCCTGCGGATCCGCCCGCTGCTGTCCGTTCACCTGTTCGTGGGGATGCTGCTGATTCCGCCGGTCTTGCTCAAGCTCGCCAGCACGGGTTATCGGTTCATTCGCTATTACACCGCCAACCCGTCCTACCGCCGCAAGGGGCCGCCGGCGCTCCCACTGCGGATGCTCGCGCCTTGGGTCGTTGCCACCACGCTGGTGGTGTTCGCCAGCGGAGTCGCGCTGCTCTTCGTCGGACCGTCCTCGCGCGGCACGCTGCTGCCGATCCACAAGGTGAGCTTCTTCATCTGGCTCGCCCTGATGGCAGTTCACGTCCTCGGTCATCTGCCTGAGATCCCGCGAGCGTTGCGCGGCGATTACGGCCGCTCCTCTCAGCTCAGCGAGGACGTGACCGGTCGCGCCGGGCGCATCATCTCGCTCGCCGGCGCGCTGACGCTCGGGGTCGTGCTCGCGATTCTCCTGATTCCCGAATTCGGTCCCTGGCTTCACTCGTCCAATCTCTTCCACCATCACTGACATCGAGATGTCCCCCCACGACACCCGTACGCGCGATGCCGCACTGCGCGAATTGCGCCGCATCAACCGCTGGCTGATCGCCGGCAGCATCACGCTCACCGGGGTGCTCGCCGACGTGGCCGCCAATGCGTTCCCCGGCAAGACCGTCAAGGCCGCCGCGACGAGCAGGGGCAAGAGCTCGAGCAGCCAGTCCAAGCAGCACTCGAGCACCACCGCGCCATCGACGAGCTCCACTCAAGCGTTGAGCCCCCCGGCCCAGGCGCCGCAGACGACCACGGAATCCACGCGTTCACAGGAATCCACTCCGAGCCGGGAAGCGGGCACCGCCCACGAATCCACTCCCGCACAGGAATCGGCTCCCGAAGCGTCCCACGAAACGGCGCCCGCCCAGCAATCCACGCCCGCGCCCGCCCAGCAATCCACACCCGCGCCGGCGCAGGAATCCGCCCCCGCCCACGAATCCGCTCCCGCACAGGAATCGGCTCCCGAAGCGTCCCACGAAACGGCGCCCGCCCAGGAAGCGCCGGTCGTCTCGGGTGGGTCCTGAGATGCCCGAGATGGCCCCCCAGCGGGCGAACGGCGCTCACCCGAGCAGCGCGCGCTGGGAGGCGCTCGGCACGAGCGTGGTGCTGCGCGTGAGCGACCCGGACACGCCACACGCACTCGACCTCGCCCGCGTGGCGGTCGAGCGTGAGCTCGCCGCGATCGACCGCGCGTGCAGCCGCTTTCGCCCCGACTCGGAGCTCTCACGCGTAAACGCCCGCGTGGGCAGGCCGGTGCAGACGACGCCGTTGCTGATCGAAGCGCTCGAGGTCGCCCTGCGCGGCGCCGAGCTGACCGACGGCGACGTCGACCCGACCGTCGGCCGGGCGCTCGAGCTGGCCGGATACGACCGTGATTGGCATCTGCTCCCGCCCCCCCCTGCGCAGAGCGGGCGCCCGGCGCCTGAGAGCCGCCGGGCAATCCTCGCCCGCGTACGGACGGGCTGGCGAACGGTCGCGCTCGCCCATGCGAGCGGCACGGTCCGAGTACCCGCGGGCATCCGCCTGGATCTCGGCGCCACCGCCAAGGCCTGGGCCGCCGATCGGGCGGCCCGCGCGGCCACCGAGGCGAGCCGCTGCGGCACGCTTGTGAGCCTCGGCGGCGACATCGCCACCTGCGGGAACGCCCCCGCCGAGGGCTGGAAGATCCGCGTGACCGACGACCACCGCAGCGGCCTCGCCGCGCCTGGGCAGACGGTCTCGATCCGATCCGGCGGACTGGCCACCTCGAGCACGGCCGTGCGTCGCTGGAGCCACGACGGACGGGTCATGCACCACATCATCGATCCCGCCACCGGAGCGCCCGTGGCGCGAACCTGGCGCACGGTCAGCGTCGCGGCAGCCGACTGCACCGATGCGAACATCGCCGCCACGGCTGCCCTGGTGCGAGCCGAGGCCGCGCCCGCCTGGCTGACCTCGCTCGGCCTGCCCGCGCGGCTCGTCGGCTCCGACGGGCGCGTGTGGACGGTCGGCGAGTGGCCGGCCGAGCAAGCGAGCGTGGCGGCATGACGCTGCCACTGGCCGCGGCCGGACCGAGCGTCTATTGGTACCTCACGCGCTCGACCGGCGCGGTAGCGCTGCTGCTGTTGAGCCTCGCGATCGCGCTCGGGGTGGCCGACGTCCAGCGCTGGAGCGCACCGCGCTGGCCGCGCTTCGTCGTGGACTCGCTGCATCGCAACCTGTCCCTGCTGGCGATGGTCTTCCTGATCCTCCACATCCTCACCTCGGTCCTCGACAGCTTTGCCTCGATTCCCCTGGCCGACGCGATCGTTCCGTTCGTGGGCTCCTACCGCCCGTTCTGGCTGGGGCTGGGCGCGGTCTCCTTCGACCTGCTGATCGCCGTGATCATCACGAGCCTGCTGCGCCAGCGGATGGGCTTTGCCAGCTGGCGCGCGATCCACTGGCTCACCTACGCGAGCTGGCCGATCGCCCTGCTGCACGGGCTCGGCACGGGCAGCGACGTCAACAGCGCCTGGCTGCTCGTGCTGAGCGTGGCCTGCATCGCGATCGTGATCGCGGCGGTGCTCGCGCGCGTGCTCGCCGGCTGGCCCGCGAACCTCCGAACCCGTGGTGCGGCTCTCGGCGGCTCGGCCGCGTTCACGATGTTCCTGGCCCTGTGGCTCCCGAGCGGGCCGCTGGGCTCCGAATGGGCGAGGCGCTCCGGCACGCCCCCATCTCTGCTGCCACACTCCCATCCGTCTGCAACCGCCAGCACCGGGCACCGATGAACAGCGCCTCGGCACCGACGATGCAAATGCCGCTCGGAGCCAGCGAACGTGCCGCCGCGAGCCTGCCACGGCTGCTGGCCGGGATTCCCGACTACGGGGCGATGACGCTCGAGGAGCACCTTGCCGTCCACGCCGAGATCCCGTACAGGCGCGGGCGAGGGCGCAGGCACACCCGCGAGGCGGCGGCCATGCTGATCGATGAGATCGAGCGCTCCGGGCTGCTCGGGCACGGTGGGGCGTCCTTTCCCACGGCCACCAAGATGCGCGCGGTCGCAGCCGCCCGCCGCCGGGCGATCGTCCTCGTCAACGCCGCCGAGGGCGAGCCCGCGAGCCTCAAGGACCGCACACTGCTGGAGATCCTCCCCCACCTCGTGCTCGACGGCGGCCTGCTCGCCGCTCGGGCGGTGGACGCCGAGGAGGTGATCGTCTGCGTCTGCGAGTCGGCCACCACGGGCATCGAGTCCGTCGGGCAGGCGATCGAGGAACGCCGACGTATGCCCGGCGAGGCGGGAGGGCGCACACCGAAGCTGACCCTGAGCACGGTGCCGGGTCACTACGTCGCCGGACAGGAGTCCGCGCTCGTCAACCACCTGGGCGGCGGCCCCGCCGTGCCCACGTTCACGCCGCCGATGCCCTTTGAGGCGGGCCTTCGCCGCCGCCCGACCCTCATCAACAACGCCGAGACGCTCGCCCACGTAGCGTTGATCGCGCGCCATGGCGCGCCCTGGTTTCGCCAGCTGGGAACCCCCACCCAGCCCGGGTCGACGCTCGTCACCCTGTCTGGACCCGTCGCCCATCCGGGGGTCTATGAGATCGAGCACGGAGCGTCGCTGTCGTCGCTGATCGCCGCCGGCGGCGGCACCACCGCCCACCTGAGCGCCGCGCTCATCGGGGGCTACGCCGGCGCCTGGATCGGCGCCGAGCGCCTGCACGGCCTCGCCCTCTCAGACGAACACCTGGCCCCCCACGGCGCCTCGCTGGGAGCGGGGGTGGTGGTGCTGCTCTCAGAGCACGCCTGCCCGGTCGCCGAAACCGCTCGTCTCGCCCGCTGGCTCGCCGGGCAGAGCGCCCGTCAATGCGGGCCGTGCGTGCACGGCCTGGACACCCTCGCGGCGACCGTCGAAGAAGTCGCCGGCGGCGTCGCCGAGCCCGGCGCCACACAGCGGATCGCGCGCCTGGCCTCGCTCGTGCGGCGCCGCGGCGCCTGCGGACACCCCGACGGGGCCGCAAACCTGATCTTCAGCGCCGTGGAAGCGTTCGAGGCCGAGCTCGCCCAGCACGCCCGCCACGGCCCCTGCGAGGCCTGCGCACGTCCCGCCGAGCTGCCCCTGCCGGCTCGAGCGTTGCCCGCACCGGCCCAGCGCAAGGCACTCCAGCGCCGATGAGTCACCGCGTACGCGTCAACCCGATCGCCTGTCAGGCCCACGGCATGTGCGCCGAGCTGCTGCCCGAGCGGATCACGCTCGACGAGTGGGGTTACCCGCTGCTCGACGAGCAACCCCTGCGCGGGGAGGAGGTCGACCATGCGATCCGCGCCGCGCGCGCCTGTCCCACGTTCGCACTGCTCGTCGAGCGCGAACGCCTCGCGCGCGGCAAGTGAGCGTCACGGCGTCGGGCAGGTGGGGCGTCGCAGGTGAGCGTCACGGCGTCGGACAGGTGGGGCGTCACGGCGTCGGGGCAGGTGAGGGTCACGGCGTGAGCATGTGCGCCGCCGACAGACCCGCCCACTCGCCGTAGGGGGCAAACAGCTCACGCACCTGGTGCTCCTCGGCGCGGGCGTGTGGATCGCCGCCGCCGAGCAGCCGTCCGGTCAGCTTGAGCAGGCCGACGTCGGCAGCCGGCAGCTGGTCGTGTCGACCCTGGCCGTGCAGAGCGAGCATCTCCACCGTCCAGCGCCCGATCCCCGGGATCGCTCGCAGCCTGCGCCAGCCCCGCTCGTGCTCTGGGTCGTGCAGGTCCACGCGCCCGCATGCGACCTCGCGGGCGGCGCGCACGAGTGCCAGCGAGCGCCCGGCGGCGAGATCGAAGGACTGCAGCAGCGCGGGCGTCGTCCCCGCCAGAACGCTCGCGGCCGGCAGGTCGCGCAGGGTGCTCTCGGCCCCGTCCCAACCGACCGAGCGGCGGCCGAGAGCGGCCACGAGGCGCCGCTCGATGGCAGCGGCGCGCTCGTACTCGATCAGCTGCTCGCAGATCGCCCAGGCGAGCGCCTCGAACGGCTCCGGGCGGCGCCCCACCCGCAGCCATGGGCGTCTGAGCAGCGAGCGCCCGATCAGCGGGTCCCGCGCGAAGCGCCGCAGGAACGGACGCAGATCCTCATCGACCCCGAGCGCGAAGCGCATGCGCTCGATCCCGTACGCGGCCGCCGTGCGTGTGGCTGCGCGCGCGCCGAACAGGACGCGGTCGCCGGCCGGCTGGGCGACCCTCACCAGGACCGGCTCCTCCTGATGGTGGAGCAGCCGCTCGAGCACGCCTCCACGGCGGCGCAGCAGCCCATCCATGCCGGTGCGGCGCGGGAGGCGAAACGGCCCGGTCGTGAACACCTCCTGGCGTAGCTCCACCGGCTCGCTCGGCGTCCGGTTACTCTCAGCGATCGTCGCCGGAGCCGAGCAGATGCACGTCCACCAACAGCGATCGGCTGCCCACGATCTGAACCAGCTCGGCGGCCCTCGCGCTCCTGCTCGCACCTCTGCCCAGCTCGCGTCTCGCGCGCCGGCCGCGCGCAAGCCTCGAAGAATGGCGCTGGCGGCGACGGACCAAGCCCACAACCGCAGCTCCAGCCACGAAGCCGCCGGCCGCCACCGCCGCGGCCTGCACCGCCGGGATCATCCCGGCCGGCCTGCGCTGCTGCGCCAGCGTACCGGCGATCGGCCGCGCCTGCACGATTCGAGTCCTCCCTGCGGGCACCGGCAGCGCGTCAGGATCCTCCTCGGGCTCACTCACCTGGCGAAGTGTAGAGGGCCCCTCAGACTTCCTCTACAGCATGCGCTCATACACCCGGTAGCGCTTGACGATCCGCCCGCCCATCGCTTCCATGCCCCGGTTCATCGCGGTGTTCGTCTCGAGGATCCAGCCCATCTCCCCGCCCTTCTGCGGGCGGACGGCGGCGGCGTTGAAGTGCTCGACATAGAGCTTGGCGGCGACGCCCGTGTGCTGATACTCGGGCTTGACCCCCAGGAAGCCCACCCGGACCCTGTCCATGACCTTTCCCTTGCGCAGAAAATGCCACCAACCAAAGGGCAGGAACCGGCCGTTCATCTTTTCGAGCACCTGGTTGATGTCCGGGAAGGTCATCGCCATGCCCACGACCTCGCCCGTGTCTTCCCGCTCGGCGATCATGCACCAGTGCTTGTCGAACACCAGCTGTATCTCCTGGGCATAGGCGTCCAGGTCCTTCTTGGAGTAAGGCACGAAGTCCCAGTTTTGCGACCACGCCGCGTTGTAGACCTCGGCGAAGGCGTCCATGTCTTTGCGCAGCTGGCGGCGTCGCATCGGGCGCACGCGGATCCCATGCTCGGAGCGCACCTTCTCGGCGAGCTCGAATACCACCGGCAGCACCTTGTCGCGGTCTGAGACCTCGAGGTTCCACATCAGCAGGTCCATCGCCTTGGTCATCCCGGCCTGCTCCATCCGCTGCTGGTAGTAGGGCGGGTGCCAGGGCTGCTTGATCATCGGACGCAGGTCGAAGCCCTCGACCAGGATGCCGCTCTCTTCGTTCATCGAGAAGTCGGCCGGACCCACCATCCGCTCCATGCCCCGCCCGCGCAGACAGACCGCGGCGGCCCCGAGCAGCGCGTCGAGGACCTCCTGATCGTCCTCGAACTCCAGAAAGCCGAACCAGCCCCAGCGCTTCTTCTGGTAGTCGTTGAAAGCGTGGTTGACCTGAGCGGTGATGCGCCCCACGACCCGCCCGTCGCGCCGGGCGAGGAAGTACTCGGCCTCCCCGTGGGTGAAGAAGGCGTTCAGACGCCGGCTGAGGAACACGTAGCGCTCGAGCTTCGGCAGGGGCACCCACAGGGGGTGGTTAGCATGCACGCGGAAGGGAACGTCGACGAACTTCCTCAGGTCTCCCACGCCGGAGACGGCTCTCACCTCTACGCTCACCGCCGCTAACCCTATATGCCGATCATCGTCAGCGCCTTCTACTCACACCGACCGGGGATCGACGCAGCGTGCCCACTTCGATAGACGTATTCGCCAAGGTCCGCGGCCACGAACGCGAGGAGCTGCTGCGCGCAGCACGCGACGCGGACCTGATGCCGTACTTCCGCACGGTCGAGTCGCCGGCGATGCCGGTCGTCGAGATGGAGGGCATGGCGCGGATCATGCTCGCGTCGAACAACTACCTGGGACTGACCGGCGATGAGCGCGTGATGCGGGGCGCCGAGGAGGCGCTGCACCGCTACGGCACGGGCCTTACGGGCTCGCGACTGCTCAACGGCACCACCCCGCTGCACCTGGAGCTGGAGCGCGAGCTGGCCGAGTGGATGGACACCGAGGAGGCGATCGTGTTCACCACCGGCCACCAGGCCAACGTCGGCACGCTCGGCACGCTCCTGGCCCCGGGGGACACGGTGATCGTCGACTCCGCCGACCACGCCTCGATCCTCGACGGTGCGCTGATCTCCAAGGCGAAGATGCGCCCCTTCCGCCACAACCGCATGGACAAGCTCGAGCGCGCCCTCGCGCGCGCCGAGGGGGACGGAGGGGGCGTGCTCGTGGTCGTCGACGGTGTCTTCTCGATGGAGGGCGATGTCGCGCCGCTCGTGGACATCGTCGAGCTGTGCAGCCACTACGGCGCGCGCCTGATGGTCGACGAGGCCCACGGCGCAGGCGTGCTCGGAGCGCGCGGCGCGGGCGCCAGCGAGCTGCTCGGGGTCGAGGAGCGCGTCGATTTGCGCATGGGCACCTTCTCGAAGTCACTCGCCGCCTGTGGGGGCTTCGTCGCCGGACCGGCCGAGGTGATCGAGTATCTGCGCATCGCCTCACGCCCCTTCCTGTTCACCGCCTCGGCCGTGCCGGCGGCGCTGGGAGCGGCGCTGGCGGCGCTCCGGATCGTCCGCTCGGATGAGGGACCGGCGCTGCTCGCGGCCGTGCTCGAGCGCGCGCGCTACCTCGCCGGCGGGCTGAACGCGCTCGGCTACCGCACGCTGAGCGGCGAGCCCGTACGAACGGGGCCGGCCGCAGATGCGCCAGTGCAGACGGTCAGCACCCCGATCGTCCCGATCCTCGTGGGCGACGACTGGCGGGCTGCGCTGCTGTGGCGGGCGCTGTATGACGGGGGCGTGTTCACCAACTGCGCCCTGCATCCCGCGGTCCCGCCGGGGGGAGCGCTGCTGCGCACGAGCGTGATGGCAACGCACGACACCGCCACGCTCGACCGCGCCCTGGAGGTCTTCGCGCGGGTCAAGCGAGAGTTCGAGGCCGAGCACGGCCCGCTGCCGGGGCCCGAGCCGAGCTGATCGGAGCCGTGCCGGCGCGCGCGAGCCGCGCCGATCGCAGCCGTCCCGGCGCGCTCGAGACTTGTCCATTTCTTCACAAGTCCCGCGGCGAACAAAAAGGTCGCTTCTAGCGTACGAAGCGGCGGCGAGCTGTTGACCGGACGGGCCGGCCTGTCGTAGCGTCCAGATGCGCTCTGCATGACCGTTTGGGGTTGGGCCCCACAAGCCTTTGGAAGAGGGGGTGAGGTGTCGGGATCGCCGCGTTTGACGCGGTCCGATCTCACGCGGCCATCGCGGGCGAGCACACGTAAACCATCGAGCAAGCAAGTTGCCCCGCGGGACGCGGGGCAACGGGGAGATTGCCCAAAATGAACGCGACAGCGACGATTGCCCATGCCGACCGGGCGGCCGGGCCACAATACATGCGTGCCTTGGAGCGCGCCAACCAGGTTCGCCTCGCCCGCGCCGAGCTCAAGCGCCGCGTGGCGATGGCAGAGGTCGATATCGCCGAGGTGATACTCGACTGCCCCTGGGAGGCCGACAGCATGGCGGTCGCGGACCTGCTGATGAGCCAGCGCCGCTGGGGACAGACCCGCTGCCGCAAGTTCCTCTCCCAGATCCCGATGTCCGAGAAGAAGACCATCGGCTCGATGACCGACCGTCAGCGACACACGCTCGCCTCGATGCTCACCGCGGTCAACCGGGGCCGCGCCCTGGGCGCGACCCCCTGGCTAACGGACAGCCTGACGAGAGCTTGAGCTGCCACCAGCCGGCGAGCATCCCGATCAGGCCGAGCCGGGGTCGCACCTCCCAGACTCCGCAGCCTCCTTCTCCGAGATCGCTGAGCGGCAGGCGCGCGAAGCGGTAGCGACCCGGCTCGAGCTTCATCCGCTCGAGCCGCTCGCGCGCCCGGCGCTCGTGCTCGCGGCGCTCGGCGCACAGACCGCGCAGCTCCTGAACGCGGGCGGCCAGCGCGTCGCGCGTACGCTCGAGCTCTCCGAGGCCGAGCAGACGCGGAGCACCGCCACCGGTCTCCTCGACGCTCGGCGCGGGGATGTAGGGAAACCCCTCGGCGACGATCGCCGAGAGCTCGCGCTCGAGCCTCGCGACCTGTCCCCGCAGCGTCTCCCTGGCGGCCCGCTCACCCGCGGCGCGCCTGCCGTCGCTCGCCGCAACGTCGCGGTCGATGAGTGGCTGGCCGATGTTGCTCACTCCTGCTGCTCCTCCTCGTAGGCCCGAGGGCCCGGATTCTACCAGCGGGCGGCGCTGGGAGGGAGGGTGCGAGCCGGCCGGTCCGAGCAGCCCTCGGACGGTCGGGCTCAGGCGTTCGGCGCCAGCGTGACGACCACGCCGCGGTCGCCGTACGGTATGCGCTTGCCGCGCACGATGCCGCCGAGGGTGCCGAGAGCTTTCGTGATCTTGGTCATGAAGCCGTACTTGGCCACGACGCGCTCGCGGATCGCCTCGAGCTCGCTTCCCGTGACAAGACGAGCCGTCGCGTCGGAGGCCTGGGCGCCCTCCCTGACCCGGCCACGGGCATCGCAGGGCTGGACCGTCACCCGCGCGGTGTGAGACAGGCGCTTGGCCTTCCCCGAGCCCGAGCTCGTCCAGAAGCCGACCGTGTCGCCGTCGAGTCCAACCACCCAAACCGGCGTGGGCACCGGTGTTCCATCGCGACGAAACGTGGTCAGCAGCATGTACTTCTCATCGCTCAGGGCCATCGGTCAAAGGAGACTAACGCCTCGGCCCCCCGGCGGCGCTCCATCTCCCCGGGGAAGGCGCGCGCACCTCACGCAGCCTCGAGCGCCGCGCGAGCGCCCCAAAGCGCCTCTTCGATGTACAGCGTCGGCACCCCGGCCACCTGGACGGCGAACAGAGTCAGGCGACCCGTGCTCGCGGAGGGGGAGTGACCGGGGGCGAGCTCGCCGAACAGGGTGGCCAGCGCGACCGAAGCGTCGGCCACGATCAGCCGGTTCTCCGCCAGCACGGGCGCCCGGGGTGAGCGTCCCAGAGGCTCGCCGTCGCGGCTGACACGGATGCCGAGCGGACCGTCGAGGGATTCGGCGTCGAGCGCCCACACGGGCACACCGGTATCCACCAGGGCGATCAGGAGCACGTCCTCGAGCAGCCCCCCCGTCGGGAAGCCGCCGCGCAGCATCCGCTCGAGCACAGCAGCCTCGATCGGGGTGCGCACGACGTCCGGGTCCAGGCCGATGTGGCGGAAGAACAGCCGGTAGGCGGCTGGAACGGGCTCGCGCCTGATCGCCACCGCCCGGGGACCGCGAAAGCGGCTGGACATTTCGTGCAAGCGCTCGCGCACGTCTGCTGGCGAGTCGCCTCTCAGCGATCGCCCACCGCCGAGCTGCGCCTCGACGCTGTGCAGATGCAGCGCCGGCAGCTCCTGCTCGATCTCGCGCGCACGCCACCCGAGCTCCGTCGCCTGGCTCATCCCGCGGGCTCCCTCCAGCCCCGTGCCCGAGAGGCGGCCACGAGCTCGCTCACCCGCGCGCGCAGTCTGTCAAGCGAGGGGCGACCGACCAGCGCCTTGCCCTGCACCACCCCACCGGGGTAGGCGAACGTCAGCTGCGGGCAGCCCTCGACTCTGTAGAGGGCCACCAGCGCCCCGTCGCTGTCGATCCCGACAGGCAGCGTCAGCCCGCGCGAGCGGACCAGCTTGCGCAGCGCGCCGCGGCTGCCCTCGATCGCCACGCCGGCGAAGCGCACGCCGGGGAACGAGGGCGCAAGCGCCTGCATGTCGCCGAGGACCGCCGGGCAGGATGCCGCGTCGACGAACAGCGCGAGCACCACCGGTCCCCGTTCGTAGAGCTCGCACGCGTTCAGGATCTGCGCTCCACGAACCCTGCACGCCGGCACGTTTCCCGCCGCGCCCTCATCCGCACGGGTGGCGATGTTGGCATCGCCACCCACGCCCCCCAGGGCCAGTGGCACGGCGAACGGCGGCATCGCCGCTCCCGGCGCCAGGCCGGGCACTCCTTTGGAGTCGCTGAGCAGCGTGTTGAGCGTGATCAGAACGAGGATGACGAGCACGAGCAAGCCCACATAGCCACCGTATCCAGGCATCTTCACCCCCGGCGCCGCGGCGGCGGCCGCCGCGCGCCTTGCCCGGCGCGGGTGCTCGCGGGCGTCTGTCTCAGGCCGTCTCATGGCGCAGCGCGCGAGCGGGAGCCTCGCCGAGACTCCGGGTCAGCCTGGGCGAGACGCGGCGCTCGGCGATCACGAGCGCAGCCGGCAGCGCCACGAGCACGCCCACCAGCGAGACGCTCAGGTCGATCAGCGTGACCAGGCCGAAGTCGCGCAGCATCCTGATGTCGGAGAGCACCAGCACGCCGAAGCCGGCGATCGCGGTCGCCCCCGAGGCCGCCACCGCCGCGCCCGTGCGGCGGTAGCTGCGGCGCAACGCCTCGATCGTGTCGTAGCCGGCCAGGCGCTCCTGGCGGTGGCGCTCGGAGAGCAGCACGCTGAACTCGGTAGAGATGGCGATCACCAGCGCTCCCAGCGTGACCGACATCGGGTTCAGAGGCACGCGCACGGCGAACAGGATCAACGCCGACCACCCGCTCGCCAGGACGATCGGCGCTAGCGGCACGAGCACCCGGCGAGGGTCCCCACGGAACGCGAGCCCCAGCACCAGCGCGACCGCCGACAGGCCCACGAGCAGGCTCTCCAGGCGCCGCCACGGGTCGGCCACCTCCGCGCCCGACTGGGCGGCCAGCACGGGCAGGCCGACGAGGCTTGCGCTCACGCCCGCCGGGGGGTGCAGGGTCGAGCGCATCGCTTCGATCAGCTGCTGCTGCTGGTCGAGGCCCATCGTCCGGATGCCGAACGCAAGCGTTGCGACGCGCCGGTCGGGTGTGATCACGTCCTGGGAGAAATACGGCGGGATCGCGCTCAACAGGCCGCTGACCTCCGCCTGGGTGAGCTTCGCCTTGGCGGTCTTGGCGTTCGTCGTGGGATTCCTCGCAGCACCGGTGGCCGTCGTCGCGGCCGCCTGGGCCTGGAAGAGGTCCGGCAGCGAGAAGGCAGGGCACAGGCGGGCCTTGCCGCAGCCTCGGCTGGAGCTGTAGCCGAAGCGCCGGAGCACGGCGCTCTGATACGAGCTCATCCATTCGATCGTCGCCGGCGTCGCCACGTTCCTGCCCGCCACCATCAGGTCGATTTCGCCTCCCACGCCGGTCGTCCGCTCGAGCGCGTTCAGGTTCTGCAGCGAGCCCAGGTTCTGGGGCACGAGCTTGGTGATGTCGGTCTCGACGTTGGTCTGCGTGTCCAGGCCCCAGCCGAGCGCGGCAAGCGCAAGGCCGGCGCACAGCACCCGCTCGGGCCGGCGCACGGCTCCGACCAGCGCCGCCTGCATCACCAGGCGGGTGAGCGGGTTCTCGACCAGCAGCTCACGCGCACCCCGCCACGCCGAACCGAGAGGACCCGCCCCGATCGCCTCCAGGGGGCGCGCCTGAGCGCGGCCGCGCCCAGGCAGCGCAAGGGCCGCCGCACCTACGGTGAGCGTGCACAGCAGCGCGATCGCCACGCCGAGCACCAGCAGCACGCCGAAGCCGCGCACCATCGGCACCGGCGAGAGCAGCAGGACGAGCATCGCAGCGGCGCTGGCCGCGGCGGCCGTCGCGATCGTCGGCGCCCCGACGGCCGCCGCATGCGAGATGCGCGACAATCGACCAGCAGCCCCGGCGGCAGCTGCATTCTCGCCGCCCCCCGCTTGGAATGCCTCTCCGGCACGCGCCTGAAACTGGATCGCATAATCCACGGCCAGCCCCACGAGCACGGGAAGCACCGCGATCGAGGCCATCGTCAGGGAGGCGCCGAGGAGCGAAAGGGCGCCGAACGTGAGCGCGGCGGCGAGCAGCGCGAGCGCGAGTGGCAGCAGCCGCGGGCGCCCGAGGAAGATCAGACCGAGGGTTCCGGCCATCACCACCAGCACGGCGATCAGCAGCAGCTCGATCGAGTGGTCGATCGATTCGGTCAATTCGGCGACGATCACCGGCTCTCCGGTGACCACATAGGACTCCCCGTGCTGCAGCCGCCACTGGCTCATACCGACCGCCTGCTGGATCAGGCCGATGGTGCGCGTCCTCGCGGCTTCGGAGAGCCCGGCCTCCATGCGCACGGTGACGAGCGCCGAGTCGCGGGTCGGGAACAGATAGGCGAAGCGCTGCTTGGGCGTGCCGGCCGGCTTGCTCGAGTCGAACACGAGCGTCGAGACGAAGTTGGGGTCTTCGATGCTCGGCCGCGCGGTCAGGCCGTACTGGAGCGCCAGCGTGACCAGGTTCTCCTGAAAGCGCCCGATCGTGACCTTGCTCGCCTGCCGGCCGAGCGAGCGCGCCTGCGCAGATGACAGCCCACGCGCGAGCGCCGCACGCGAGACGACCTTTTCGGCCTGCTTGGCCTGGGCCTCGGCCTGGCTGGTCTCGGCACCAAGCTGTTCGTCGATCTGGTCGGCTGCCTCGTTGACGAACGTGCCGGGTCCGAAGACGACCTTGACGGTCTTGCTGCGCGCCAGCTGCCAGCACGGGCCGTTGCTCCCGCCCTCGGCCGCCACCGCGCTCGCCGGCACGTTGCCGGACAGACACCCCTCGAGGCCGGCCAGGCGGTCGAGGTCCGAGCTGAGCACGAGCTGCTGCAGGCTGCCCTTGACGAGGATCTCGATCGGCTCTTCGCCGAAGCTCTCATAGAAGCGCTCGGTCGCCTGGTACTGGGGGCTGGTGCTCGAGACGAACGTGTCGGTCGCAGCCGTCGGGTGCAGGCGTACGGCGAGAGCCGCGCCGGCCAGGCCGAGCACGACTGCGATCGCGATCACCAGCCGCGGGCGTCTGCCGGCGCCGGCAGCGAGGGCCGAGAGGATGCGCGGCGCGTTCACGGAGGAGGGCCGGCTTCGGAGCCGGCTTCGCTTGGTCGTGTGCTCTTCACGGCCCGGTCATCTTCCCAGCGCCTGCCGCGAGGCGCGCCGAGACCCGCTCGCTGCCTGCTCGCCTCGGCTCAGGCGAAGGCCGATTCGTCGGGTCGAGGCAGGGAGACCCCGTGCCTGGCGCGTTCCCCGTCTGCCCCGTCCACGTCCCGGCGGCGTTGGCTCGTGGCCGACTTGGCTTCGTAGAGGCGCCTGTCGGCGCGGGCGAGCGGAGCGTCCAGGCTCTCACCGGAACGCCACTCGCTGACGCCGGTCGACCAGGTGATGGCATCCTGGCCGCCGTGCAGGCGCTCGAGCGCGGCCTGCGCGCCGACGGGCGTCGTGCCGGGGAGCAGCAGCACGAACTCATCGCCGCCGTGGCGAGCGAGGATGTCGCTGGGTCGCATGCGCTCCCGCCAATCGCGCCCGAGAGCCGCGAGCAGCTCATCGCCGGCGGCGTGCCCCGCACGGTCGTTGATCTGCTTGAAGTCGTCCAGGTCGATCACCGCCACGGTCAGCGGGGTGCCCGTCCGGTTGGCCAGCCCACGCTCGCGCATGGCCGCCGCGAGGAAGCCGCTGCGGTTGAGCAGGCCCGTGAGATGGTCGGTGCCCACCTGCCGGCGCAGGCTCTCGCTGAGGTTGCCGAGCAAGATGCAGATCGACCAGATCGTCACGGTCACGACCGCCCAGTAGATCGCCACGTGCGGCAGGCCGCTGAGCAGCAGGCCCACGCCGAAGCCGACCGAGATCAGCAGACCCTGAGCGTTCACCGCGCGGCGCGGGAAGAAGTGAGCGGCGTAGATGGCGATCCAGGGGTAGGAGAAGGCCACGACCATCATGCCTCCGTGAGTGCTGGCGTGTGCGATCAGAGCGCTGGTCACCAGCGAGCCGCCCGCCGCGAGCAGCTCGAAGCCGACGAGCGCAATTCGGTTGGCGAGCAGCCATACGCCGCAAGCCGCAGCGACGGCGAGCGTACCGGCGATCGCTACGAGACCCGTCGGCTCGGTGGCGCTGATCGGGAAGGCGATCGTCGCAAAGCAGAGGAGTCCCTTGAACAGGAACAGCAGCGCCAGGGCCCAGGCGATCGAGGGGCGAGCACCGATGGCGCGCTCTGCGAGCTCACGCAACGGCTGGGGCCCGCTCACAGCTCGCGGCGAGGCGCCCGCGGCGCTCGTGGCCACAGTCGGGTCCTGCCAGAGCAGTTGAGACGATCCGAGGCCCATCGCTGCTTTTATCTTCGGATCGGGGCGGCCGGTGCTTGAGCGTGCCGGCACGCAGAGGCCGGAGATCCGGCGGAGATCCCGCTCCTATCTGCGATCGTCCGCGTATCCGGGACGCATGCCGTTCGGGCGGGCGCTAGGCTGCGGCGCGATGGCGAAAACGATGCGGGCACGTTATCGATGAGCACGGGTGCAGTCAGCCCTCAGCAACCTGCGGTGGCGCTCCGGCACAGGTTGAACGTCGATTCGCTGAGCGCTTCGCAGCTGACGACGTTCAGGGCGGCGATGGCGAGCGGGATTGGGATCTCCGACGAGCGCGGGTACAACTACCAGGCAGGCATCCACGGCCTGCCGCTGCCGATGTCGTGCGATATCGCCCACGGTCGCCCCATCTTCCTCCCCTGGCACCGGGCCTACCTTTACTTCTTCGAGCTCACGCTCCGCGACTTGCAGCCTGCGGTGACGCTCCCGTGGTGGGATTGGACCTCTGACCCTGCGATCCCGGCCGCATACAGCGAGTCGACCGCAGAAGGCCATCCGAACCCTCTGTACTCGGCGAAGGTGGATCCGCTCGCGCTCGAACAGGGCGCGCGGTCGGGCGACACGCGGGCGCCGAGCACGTTCCGTGAACCGGGCGCCGATGGTTCGCCGCCGCTCCCGAGCAAGGCGGACATCGAAGCTGTGTTGGCGTTGCCGAGCTTCGAGGACTTCACCGGTCAGCTCGAGGAATTGCACAACAACGTGCACGTGTGGGTTGGCGGGAGCAAGGGGCACATGAGCGATATTCCGTTTGCCGCGTTCGACCCGATCTTCTGGGCGCACCACACGATGATCGATCGCGTTTGGCGCATGTGGCAGCTGCGCCATCCCCAACCGGGGATACCGGCGACACTGCTCGATGAGGCATTGCCACCGTTCGACATGACCGTCGCGCAGACACTCGATTCGAACGCCCTGGGCTATGACTACGCGGTCCAGGTCAACGGATCTGCGGGTCCGGGGGCATAGACGTGCAGGGGTTCACCTCACAGCCGGTCGACAATCCGGTCCGCACAGGAGCGCCGGGGTTCGAGCGCGCCGACCTCGTGTTCTATGGCGTAGATCATTCCGGCCCGAGCTTCGAGGCGCGGATCTTCCTCAACAACCCCGCCGCCAATCTCAGCACTCCGCGCGATGACGCCTCACGTTACGCCGGCTCGTTCACGATCTTCGGTCACGCCGGCTGCGCTGGGGACGTGGGTCATTGCGATGTGCCGAGGAGCCCGCAGGATCCCTTCGACCGCCGGCCCCCGCATCCCCTGACACCACAGACCAAGACCGTGATCGTGACACAAGCGCTGCGCAAGATCTCAGACGATCAACTCACGATCACCGTCCTCCCCGTTCGCCCGGGAGCGACCGGCGCCGAAGTGTTGGATACCCTCGAGTTCGACCGCTTCAGCCTGCTGACCTACGCTTGATGTGCGTAGTCGACGGGCGGTGAGCTCATCGACTCCGACCGGGAGGAGATCGGTCACGCCCGCCCGCTCGAAGGCGCGATAGATCGACCGCGACCCTCCGATCAGCGCAAAATCGCATCCCTGCCGTCGGCAGAGACCGCAGCGAAACGAGATCACAGCCACCCCGATCGAATCGATATACGTGAGCTGGCGGAGATCCAGCGTAATACCGGTGACCCCGGCCTCGCAAAGACATTCTATCTCCATCTCCAGCGAGCGAGCGGAGCGATAGGTCAACTCGCCGGTCAAGCGGAGCGTGTGCGTCCAAACGCCCACACTCCTCGATACCAAGCGGGGCTTGTTGCGGACAGGCCGTGTACGCGTGCTTGCGTCCAAGGCGGTCTCGGCTCGATTGGCGAGCGTTCCCGCCTGAGCGCCCTCCTCATGTGTGCCAATGCCGATTGTTGACGTCGTTTGATGACGTTGCATCAGATACAGCTCCTTCCAAAGTAGCTTCGAATTGATTTCCAGGGCCTGGATCGGGAGATCCAGCGCCGAAGCAGAGCGATCGGGAGGAGCTAGCCCGGGCGCTCTGGAATCAGAACGAAGAACGTCGTAAGCCACGGCGAACACGCAAGCCGCAAGCGACGCATCGCGCGCGGGGCCGCCTGCAGCAGCAGACCCGCGAGCGTGAAGAAATCGGAGAAAGCCATCCCGGAGCCGCCAGCCGCCGAGCTGCTGACGGCTCCGCTTGGCGCCGGCCCGGGCGGCGGCATGACCGGGCGGCTCCCGCCGCCCGCCGAGCCGCCGGAGCCGCCGCCGGGGGGCGCAGCTGCCCTCACTGCGATGGCCTTGGCAGTGAGTTCCACGGGCGAACCCGAAGCGGAGATGTGACCGCCCAACCAGCCAACTGCGCAGCTGCCGGCCTCGGTCCCGGCCGCTCCGATCTCACAACTCAAATACCCGGCCTGCCGCGCGGCGCTCACCCGCACGAGCGCGCCACCGGAGGCAGTCCTTGCAATCGCGGCCGCCGAGGGGTCTTGAGGGCCATTGGCGATGGGACCTGCTGCTGGCGAAGCCATCAGAGTGCTCGGCGCTTCCGCCGCGGCTGGCCCCGAGGGACCGGCGGGCGGCGTGGCGCCCTGTTGAGCATCAGGGGACGACGAGGGAGAGGCTTCCGCAAGCTGCCCCGTGGCGGCTTCGCCGGGCGGCACGAGCGGTTGGGGCTTTTCCGTGACCGGTTCCACGACCGGAGCGAGCGCCTGGGGTTCTTCCCCAGCCGGCTTGGCGGGCGGGGCGACCTGTTCGGCGGGCCGTTCGACAGGCGGCACCACCCGTTCGGCGGGCGGTTCGGCGGGCGGCACGACCTGTTCCGCGGGAGCTTCGGCGGGCGGCACGACCTGTTCCGCGGGAGCTTCGGCGGGCGAGGCGACCTGTTCGGCAGGCGCTTCGACGGGCGGCACGACCTGTTCCGCGGGCGGTTCAGCGGGCGAGGCGACCTGTTCGGCAGGCGATTCGACAGGGGCCACGGGCGCCTGGGCCACTTCAGCGGGCGGCGCAACCGCCTGGGGTCCTTCGGCGGCCGGTTCGTCGGCGTGGGCGCTCGCCGCGAGCACGAGCGTCCCGAGCAGCGCCAAGACGACCACACTGCCGTAGGAGAGGCCTTTGGCCAGGATCCCCCTCGAGAGGTTATGGGTCATCTCGAGCATGTTTCCCCGTTGCCTTGAGCTTTCCATGAGGCTTGATGATAAGGCCTGACGGCGCGGCCGAGGGGATGTATTTGCGGCCGCCTCATGGCCGTCGTCAGCCGGTCGCGCGAAAGGCCTTGCCCCTGGGCTGAAACGGGAGCTGGGCAGACTCGCGGTCGGCGGCCACGGCTTTGTGCTCGGCGAGACAGCTCGTGGCAATCCAGTCGGCCACGGCGACAGCCTGATTCTCGTCACTGAGCGCGGCCAGGCGGCACATGCTCAACCCGAACAATGCGGCCGCCACGAAGGCAGTCGAGATCAGGACAATGAGTACGGTGAGCACGGGTGAAGATCACGCAGCCAAAATCACAGAGGGGGGCTTGTCTCTCTCCTGGCCGGCCACGCTACTCCATTCCCAGCGGTCCGGCCGATTGGCCGGAGAGGAACTGCCGGACGAACGGGTTCTCAGACGCGAACAGCTCCTGCGCCGGCCCGGACTCGACGATCCGGCCCTTCCACAGGACGGAGATGTGCTCGGCGACGCGACGCGCGCTCATGATGTCGTGGGTGATCACCACATAGCAGCCGCCGTGCTCGGCGTGGACTTCCTTGATCAGCTCGCACAGCAGGGCGGTGCGCACGGGGTCCAGGCCGGAGTCGGGCTCGTCGAAGAGCACGATGTCCGGTTCGAGCACGAGCGCGCGCGCGAAGCCGGCGCGCTTGCGCATGCCGCCGGAGAGCTCGTTGGGCATCTTCTCGCCGGCGTCTGACAGGCCGACCTCGCGCAGCCGGCGGTTGACGATCTCGGAGATCTCCTCCTCGCCCTTCTCGGTGTGCTGGCGCAGCGGGAAGGCGACGTTGTCGTACAGCTTCAGCGAGCCGAACAGCGCGCCGTCCTGGAAGAGGACGCCGAATTTCTTGCGCATCTCGAACAGCTCGGCGTCGCGCAGGCTCGGCACGGACACCCCCTGCACGATCACGTCTCCCTCATCCGGATACAGGAGGCCGACGATGTGCTTGATGCAAACCGACTTGCCCGTCCCCGACGGGCCGATGATCATCGAGATCTTGCCCGCCGGCAGGCCCATGTTCAGGCCCCGTAGCACGTGGTTCTTGCCGAACGACTTGTGCACCTCGACGAACTCGATCGCATCGGGGGTCTCGTCGGCGCGGATCGTGCCCGTGTGGTAGCGGAACTCGTCCTGCTCGCCCTCCGCGGTGCCACCCGGCGCGGGCGCCTGCCGCCGCTCCTGCTCGTCGGCCATGCTCATCCTCCAACCGGGGCGCGGGCGTTGCCGCCCCAGAAGACCTGCGTGCCGAGCATGCCGATGATGTGGATGAGGACGAGGTTCAGCACCATCGACTTCGCCGTCGCCCGACCCACGCCGACCGGCCCGCCGCTCGCCGTGTATCCGTAGTAACAGGCCACGAGCACGATCGCCGTGGCCATGGTCATCCCCTTGATCAGGCTGAAGATCAGGTCGGGAACGTTCTGGAACTGCCAGAAGATCAACAGGTACCCACCCGACGACACGTACCCGATCTGATCGACGATCGCTATATACGACCCCAGATACGCCACCCCGATGGCCGCCAGATACATGAACGGCAGCGCGATCCAGGCGGCGAGCAGGCGCGTGGCGCACAGGAAGGTCATCGAGTCGATGCCCATCACCTCCAGCGCGTCGATCTCATCGGAGATCCGCATCGCCCCGAGCTCCGCCACGATGCCCGTGCCCACCTTCGCCGCCAGCATGTAGCCGAAGACATACGGGACCGCCTCGCGCAGGTTGCACCACGCGGCGAACACACCGGCGTAGTTGGCGGTGCCGGTGGACTCGTTGAAGTACGCGGCCTCGATCCCGCACGTGCCGAGGCCCGTGATGAACACGAGGGCCCAGATCACGAGCGTCGAGTACACGATCAAGATGCCCGACTGGCGCAGCGTCTCGCCGAAGAAGCGAAACACGCGCAGTCCGTAGACGTCGCGCAGGATCGTGCCCGCGAAGTGCCCGATTTCGCCGGTCGCCGCGAGCCATTCGCGGGGCATGCCCAGTAGTTCGTTCACCGTTCGGTCCTCCGCAACGCCCGAGTCACTTGATCACGAGGATCTGCGGATGTGTGGCGAGCAGGGTCTGGGTGAAGACGTAGTTGAACGCGCCGATCCCCAAAAACGAGATCACGACCGCTTCGTTGACCGCCCGCCCCACGCCCTCGGCTCCGCCGGACGCGGACATGCCCTTGTAACAGCAGACGATCGCGATGATCGCCCCGAAGACCGTCGTCTTCAGCACCGACCCCCACAGGTCGGTGACCGACGAGTTGGCGAACAGCGTGTTCCAGAACGGGCCGAGCGACCCGCCGTTGAGCACCTCGGCCAGCAGGCCGCCGAAGAGACCGAACAGCACGGCGTAGATGTCGAACAGGCCGGTGACCACCATCAGCGCAAGGAACCGCGGCACGACGAGGTTCTTGACCGGGTCGACACCGAGGACCTGGAGCGCGTCGAGCTCCTCCCGGACCTTGCGCGCCCCCAGATCCGCGGTGATCGCCGTGCCGGCGACACCGGCGAGCACGATGGCCGTGATGAACGGCCCGATTTCGCGGATGGCGGCGAGCACGAAGAAGCCGCCAAGGCGGTCGAGCGCGCCGATCAGCTGCAGGAAGTCGGCCGCCTGCAACCCGGGCGCGCCGTAGCAGATGGCGACGGTGGAGATCAGCAGCGGCAGCCAGCAGAGCCGCAGCGTGAACAGGAACTGGGAGACCAGCTCGCCGCCGTAGGGATACGGGGGCCGCAGCGCGGAGGAGATCGTCCGGCCGGTCAGGATCATCATGTCCCCGAATTCCTCGAGCACATGCCTGACCGGGAGGAACCCCCGCTCGGCGACAGTGCGAACCATTGTCCCTCCTACCCCTTCCTCAGTCGCGATCGATTGCCCGGCGAACTCTACGCGATGCTCCCCCCGTACGCCACTCGCGAGCGACGGGGGCGACGATCGCTCAACGTAGCGGCGCAGCCAGATTTGACAAGACCGTACGATGTCCGTACGATGCTCTGTATGCGTACCCAGCGACTCGAGCTTCGTCTAACCGAGGAGGAGCGCCAGATCGACGGCGCCGCAGCGACAGCGGTCGGAGAGACCCTGAGCGACTTCTTTCGCCGAGCGGCGCGCGTACGCGCACAGGAAGTCCTCGTCGACCGGCAGCAGATCGCGCTCAGCGACATCGAGGCCACCCGCTTCCTGGACGCGCTGGAGACCGTCGATGAGGACACCGTCGCCCGCCTGCGCGACCTGCGCCACCGATCGACGACCGGCGGGGTCGATCGGCCAGCGTGAGCGCCCACTTCAGCGGCACCGAGCGCTACGACCCCGCCCAGCACGACACTTCGAGCTTCAGCTGCGGCAACGAACTTCTCGACCGCTGGTTGACCAGGTACGCCGGGCAGAACGAGCGCCGCGACGCAGCCCGCACGTTCGTCACCACCACCAGCGGCCACCTCGTCTGCGGCTACTACACGCTCCTTGCCGGCCAACTCGAGCACTACCAGGCCACGCCCGAGACTCGCAAAGGACTCTCGCGGCATTTCCCGATCCCCGTCGCGATCCTCGCGCGCCTCGCCATCGACTGGGGCCACCAAAGCCAAGGGCTCGGAGCCGCCCTGCTCGACGATGCTCTCAGGCGCATCTGCAACGCTGCCGAGCAGGTCGCCGTACGCGCCGTGGTCGTCCACGCGATCGACCAGAGCGCCGCCACGTTCTACGAACGGTTCGGCTTCAAAGCCCTCAGCGCGACCCCACGAACGCTGATGGTCACGCTCGCCGCCCTGCGAGCAGCCGGCTACGAGTAGCAAGCCCAGCACCTCGCTCCGTTCCGCTCGCGGAAGTCCTCGCGAGCCTCGACCGGCGAGACGTAGGCTACGTCGACCACACCGCTGGTATCGTGGCCCGATGGTGACGGGGAGACGGAGGAGAGTCGCTGGCCTGGACCCGCGTCGCGTCCGCAGCGGGCGCCCGAGATCGCCACGGGGGAGATCGCCACGGGGCGTGCGCGCGGCCGGTGCGGCGGCGGGGATCGCCCTGCTGGCGAGCGGGTGCGGCGGGGCTGCCCGCCCAGACGCCCATGAACAGGCGGCCTCGTACGCCGTCCAGGTTCTCCGGGCCAGCTTCCCGACCAAGCAGTCGATTGCGCGCCCCACGCAGCTCAAGCTGGAGGTGCGAAACAGCGGCGCCCATACCGTCCCGGCGGTGGCGGTGACGATCGACTCGCTCAACTACGCCGAACGGTATCCCGAACTGGCCGATGACCAGCGCCCGATCTGGGCGATCGAACGCGGTCCCGGAGCGCTCGCCAGGCCACCGGTGAACACCCAGGACGTCAGCCAGCTCGGGGACGCCCAGACCGCGTACGTGAACACGTGGGCGCTCGGGCCGCTGGCGCCGGGGAGGACGCAGACGTTCCTCTGGCGCCTGGTGCCGGTGAAGAGCGGCCGGTTCACGGTGAGCTACTCGATCGCCGCTGGTCTCGCCGGCAAGGCCAGAGCCAAGCTCGCCTCGGGCGCCCCCGTGGAGGGGCGGTTCGAGGTCGACATCGCGGCGGCCCCGGCGCTAACCCAGGTCGACCCGAGCACCGGCCGGGTCGTTCCGGGCGCCTACCCCGCGGCGCCCTGACGGCGTTTGCGTTTGGCCGTCTGTCGAAAGATCGGCCCCTCCGATTTCGCCATTCGGTAATGCCCTTTGGGCAGGTTGGCATTACGATTGCCTTCGGCCCGGCTCCCGCCGCAGCCTCCGCCTGCCACCCTTCTTCAGGAGGAATCGACTCAGCCCATGCCACGGACCCGCCAGCAGAATGTCACCGCCGCGCAGTGGAGCGCCAACGGATCGGCGCTCGGCTCGCCCGACCTGACCCTCCCGGGCAACCAGGTCTTCGGAGCGAACGTGTTCTCCCCTTCCCTGCAGCGCCACCGCCTGCCCAAGCACATATACAAGGCGCTCCAGCGCACGCTCGCCCGGGGCGAGGCGCTCGACACCTCTCTGGCCGACGCCGTGGCGCAGGCGATGAAGGACTGGGCGATGGAGAAGGGGGCGACCCACTACACGCACTGGTTCCAGCCGCTGACGGGCTCGACGGCGGAGAAGCACGACTCTTTTTATGCGCCTGCCGGCGACGGGACCGCGATCGCCGAGTTCTCGGGCAAGGAGCTGATCCAGGGCGAGCCGGACGCCTCGTCGTTCCCCACGGGCGGCATCCGGGCGACCTTCGAGGCGCGCGGCTACACGGCCTGGGACCCAACCTCGCCAGCGTTCATCCTGGAGAACCCGAACGGGGCGCTGCTGTGCATCCCCACGGCGTTCACGTCCTGGACGGGCGAGGCGCTCGACCACAAGATCCCGCTGCTGCGCTCGATGGACGCGCTCTCGGGCGCGGCGATGCGGGCACTCGAGCTGCTCGGGGTGAAGGACGCCGCCCGGGTGTTCACAACCACGGGCTGCGAGCAGGAGTACTTCCTGATCGACGAGCAGTACTACTTCGAACGCCCCGACCTGGTGACGACCGGGCGGACGCTGTACGGCGCGAAACCGCCGAAGGGGCACGAGCTCGACGACCACTACTTCGGGTCGATCCCCGAGCGGGTGTTCGCGTACATGCTCGAGGTCGAGCTCGAGCTGGCCAAGCTCGGCATCCCGATCAAGACGCGCCACAACGAGGTGGCCCCCAACCAGTTCGAGGTGGCGCCGATCTTCGAGAACTCGAACGTCGGCTCGGACCATCAGATGGTGACGATGCAGATCATGCAGAACACCGCCCGCCGCTATGGCCTGGTGTGCCTGCTGCACGAGAAGCCGTTCGCGGGGGTCAACGGCTCGGGCAAGCACAACAACTGGTCGATGGGCACGGACACCCACCTGAACCTGCTCGACCCCGGGGACACCCCGTCGGAGAACCTCCAGTTCCTGTTCTTCTGCGCGGCGGTGATCCACGCGGTGAACAAGCACCAGGCGCTCCTGCGCGCGTCGATTGCGAGCGCCGGTCAGGATCACCGCCTGGGCGCCAACGAGGCCCCCCCGGCGATCATCTCGATCTTCCTCGGGGCGGAGCTCAAGAAGGTGTTCACGGCGATCGAATCGGGCAAGGTGCAGCCGTCCAAGCCCGGCTCGTTCCTCGGGCTCGGCACCCCCGTGCTGCCGCCCCTGCCGCTCCACGGCGGGGACCGTAACCGCACCAGCCCGTTTGCGTTCACGGGCAACAAGTTCGAGTTCCGGGCGCTCGGATCGAGCGCCTCGCCGGCGTGGCCGAACACCGTGTTGAACACGATCGTCGCGGAGTCCGTCGACGATCTCGCAGGCACGCTGCAGACCGCGCTCAAACGCTCCGGGGCGACCCTCGAGAAGGCTGTGACGAGCGTCGTGAAGGAGGTGTGGGCGACCAACAAACAGATCGTGTTCGACGGCGACGGCTACTCCGAGGCGTGGCACAAGGAGGCCGAGAAGCGGGGCCTGGCCAACCTGCGCACGACCCCGGACGCGCTGCCGTGGCTGCTCGACAAACAGACGGTGGCGGCCTTCAAGAAGTACAAGGTCCTGTCCAAGCGCGAGCTCGAGTCCCGCTATGAGGTGTTCACAGAGCAGTACGCGACGAACATCAACATCGAGTCCGAGACCGCGGCGTCGATCGCCCGCACGATGATCCTGCCGGCGGCCGTGCGCTACCTGAACGAGCTCGGGGTCAGCGGCCTCGACGAGCTGATCGGCGAGGTCGAGCCGCTGCTCAAGGAGCTGCACTTCGCGGTACTCAAGCTCAAGGACGCGAACCTCGACGAGAACCACCCGGACGGCTCGGCCCAGAAGGCGGCGCTGTACATGCGCGACACGGTCATCCCGGCGATGGAAGACGTCCGCGACGTGGCCGATCGCCTCGAGAAGATCGTCGCCGACGACCTCTGGCCGCTGCCGAAGTACGCGGAGATGCTGTTCATTAAGTAGGCCCTGGAGGGTCAGCGGGCGCTCAGGGCAAATACCGGCGGCGGCCGGTGTGCTCGCGGTAGGTGCAGTCGAGCACCTGCGGGCAGCGCTTGAGCCACCCGTAGTCGTAGCCCGGTCGGATCGATAGGAGGACTGCCAGATCGTAGTCTTCGGGACCGAAGCCGGAGGCGTCCCGGCGGGGGTCGGGGTCGACGCCGCACATTTCCTCGCCGTCGACGAGCAGCACGGGCACGAGCGGATCGTGGAAGTCGACATGAACCTCTGCGGTCCGCAGCCGCCCGATGATCTCGACGGCGGGCGCATCGCGGGCGGCCCCGGGCTCGCAGGAGGCTCCCACGACCAGTACGCGGGCGTCGCGGAGCCGGCGTCCGGAGCGCAGCAGCAACTCGTGCGCTCGCATGGCCAGGCGCCGGGGACGCGCGTCGACCGTGCGCACAGCCTCCTCGGCGAGCGTCGCCGGGTGGCTCCGCTCGCGCAGCGGGTGCAGAAGGTAATGCGGATTCACGTCGATCCGCTCGCCACCAATCGCCGCAGAGGGAGCGCCGGCCATGAAGCGCAGCCGCGCAGTGGCTGCCGCATCGGCGACCTCGATCGGGTCGACGCCCTGGGTCCGGCAGGCGTCTGCCAGCTCGAACGCGAGCGCGGTCCCCACGGCGCGAAACGTGCTCTCGTACAACTTGACCATCTCGGCCACCTCGGGGGTTGAGACGCGGTGGAGCTCCTGGCAGATGTGGCGCAGCGCCTGCGAGGAGCGCCGGAAGCACGTCTCGGTGACGGCGCCGATCACCCGCGGTTGCGGCGGGTGATCGCGATCGGCGGTCCCAGGTTCGCCGCGGTCTGGATCGGCGATCTCCGGTTCGCCGCGCTCTGCCGAGAAAGCCACGAACACGTCCTCGCCGACGGTCAGGCCGCGCTCGGCCAGCGGCTTGACGAGCAGCTCGCGCGTGCTGCCCACGTAGCCGGTCGAGGCCAGCACCAGCGTCTGACCCGCTCGTGCGCCGCCGACGACCGACGCGCACGCCCGCTCGAGCGCCGCCGGGTTCGGGCGCCGCTGCCTGTCGACCGGGGTGGGCACGCAGATCAGCACCAGGTCGGCCGCATGCAGGTCCTCGAGACTGTCGGAGAGCAAGAAGTCGGCGTCCTGGAGGTGGCTTCGCAGGTCCTCCCGGTGGGCGCCGGAGAGCCCGGCGCGCCCGCTGCGGATGTCCACCAGACGGCTGGCCGAGGTTTCGATCCCGACGATCCGCAGACCCGCGCGACGCAGCGCGATCGCGCTCGAAGAGTCCGACGTGGCCGAGGCCGACGATCGCTGCGAGCGTGCTCTCCGCGGCCCGATCCGCGACGGTCGTCTCCGGCAGAAAGTCCAGTGTCATGGTGAGCCCCCTTGGTCGCCCTGCACGTCTGGGCGAGCAGTGTGCTCCTCGTCAAACCACTTCGGGGAAATGTTGGACAGTTGACGTATGTTTGTGTTCCGAACGCCTACACCGTGTCGGTTCTTTCGGGCGAACGGGCGTCGTCCGAGAGGTGCTCGCCGCAGCCGCGGTCAGTCGTTACCATCGAGCCAGCGCTCGGGTTGGGCCGACGGTGCGGGTAGGCCGCGGCTTCTATTCGGTGAGGACCGAAGAGGACCACAGCGCCTGGTCCTCCCTGCCCAGGCGCCACAGCCCGACGGCAAGGCCGTCTGCTCGGGCGATTCTCAGCATGTCGAGGACGGCGCGCGAGTCCATGTACCAGACGCGGTGCTCCACGCCGGCGGCCGAGGTGTAGGTGAAGGTCAGCTCGCCCGAGGCGGGGTCGCGGGCGAGCTTGGCACCGACCGACCGGGCGAGGGCGACGATCGCCGAGTACTGGTAGGCGGTCGCCGGGCTGGTCGGGCCGCCGCCTTCGGGCCAGTCGAGCCCGTACATCGGGGCGCCGAGCACGAAGCGCGAGGAGTTGGGCAGCGAGGTTACGTAGCGGACCACCGCCGCCACGTATGACAGCGGCGCGATCGGGCCCGGTTCCGATCCTTCCCAGTGGGCGCCCCAGGCGAGCACAAACACGGTGTCGGCGAGGCTCCCGATCGTGCGATCGTCATAGAAGCCGGTCGCGATCGTCGGGTTTTCACCGCCGACGCCGTCCACGACGACCGTGAGCCTCTTGCCCTGCGCGTGCAGCCCGCGGGCGAGGGCCGCGACGAACGAGTTGAGGGCTTCGCGGTCGGATGCGCCGTCGTTCTCGAAGTCCAGGCACAGGCCGCGATAGAGCGGGTCACCGGCGATCGCGGCAAGCCGCGCGAGCGCCGCGGCGCGAGCGACCGGTTCGGTCAGGACGGTGTGGACCGTGGCCCCATCCTGGCAGTTGATCCGGGGCATCACCGCGATCTTCTGCCCGGCGGCGTAGCCGGTGATCGTGGGCACGTCAGCGCCGACGATCGCACCGCTGGAGATCTGGCAGTTGAAGTACGTCGGGTAGACGACGCCGATCGAGCCCACATGGGCCTTCAGGTCGACGAGCGAGTCGGGGGCGCTCGCGAGCAGGAACGTCTGCAGTCGCAAGCGACCCACCGGTGCATGCCCGCGCGCCCGACGGCCCGCCGAATGGCCCAGCGCATGGCCCGGCCCATGGCCGCGCGCAGCCTGCGCCGTGCCGCCTGGCGCCAGTGCGAGGAGGAGCGAGACGAGGCCGGCCGCGCGGGCGCTCCGGCTCAGGCGGGCATGCCTGGAAGCGGTCAACCGCTGCCACCGAGCTGGGACAGTTCCCAAACGCTCTGATCCTCGCTGCCGAGCCGCCACAGCCCGACGCCGAGCCCCAGCGATCTGGCGAGCGTCGCGCGCGCGCCGATCGACTGGGCGTCGGTGTACCAGACCGCGTGTTGCACGCCCTCCCCGTCGGTGTAGGAGAAGTGCGGGCTCTCGGCGGTCGGTTCCCATTCGGGCGTGATCGAGAGTTCACTGGCCAGCGCCGCTATTTCGGAGAACTCGAGCGCGGTCCCCCGGTTGCTCGGCCCACCCCCGTTCGGCCAGTCGATCCCGTACATCGGCATGCCGAGCACGAACTTGGCACGGTTGGGCAGCGTGGCGGTGTATTCGGCGACCCGCTTGAACCACGCGTATTCGTCGATCGACCCGGGAGTCGAGGTCTGCCAATGCAGCCCCCAGTCGAGCACGAACATGTAGTCGGAGGGTCCCGACAGCGCGGCGTCGTCGTACATCGCGGCGCGCCCCGTTTGAACGTCGTAGTACTTGGCGGTCACAACCGTGGACAGCTTGTTCCGCTGGGCGTGCAGCCGTTCGGCCAGCGCGGTGATGAACGCGGTGAACGGGTTGCGCTGGCTCGGGGGGGCGCCCTCGAAGTCGACCTGAATGCCGGTGTAGCCGTGGCTGGTGCACAGCGCCGCGAGCTGTTCGATCGTCTTTTCCCGGGCCGCCGGTTCGTTCAGGATCTGTTCCTCCTCGGCGACGTTCTGGCAGTTGACGCGCGGCAGCACCGCGATCTTGCGCGCGAGCGCCCAGTCGGTCACCAGCGGGTCGTCCTTGCCTTCCACCGCACCGCCCTTTCCGCAGTTGAAGTAGGTCGGATACAGCACGCCGATCTGTTCGTAGTGCGCCTGCAGGTCGGTGAAGCTCTGGTCGGTCGAGGCCAGCAGGTAGGCCTGCACGTCGCCGTGCGTGGGAGTCGGTTCGGCCGTGTGGATGACGAGCGGGGCGCTCGGTTCGCTGACCGCTCCCAGCGAGTCGACGGCAGAGACCGTGACCTTGTATTCGCTCGAGGGCGCCAGATCGGCGATCGTCATTTCGCTGGCGGCCGACTGGCCGACGGGTATGTCGTCGCGGAACACCCGGTAGCCGACGATGACGCCGCTGACGGCCTTGCTCGGCGACCACATCAGGGACGCTGAATGGCTCGTGATCTGGGTCGCGGTCAGGCCGCCCGGCGCCGGCGGCGGCGTGTGCGTCGTGACCACCCTGAGGCTCGGCGACGGGGCGCTCAGATAGCCGGCCGAGTCGAGCGTGGCCACGGTGAAAGTGTATTCGCGGTCGGAGGCCAGATCGACCGTGTCGATCTGGCCGTCGACGGCGCCGAGCGCCTGCCCGTCCTCATAGAGCACATAACCCGCGACCGTGCCGGAGCTGGCGCTTCCTGCCTGCCACGAGAGCGTGGCCGAGGTGTCGGTCACGCGCACCGCCGCCAGCAGCGCCGGCGGGGTCGGCGCGGGGTGGGCGGTCGGCTGCGTGGGCGGCTGGGTCGCCGTCGTGCCGGGGCTTTCGCGCTTGGGCGCGGCTGCCCCGGTGCCCGGTTGCGCGCCCGCGGCCTGTGCCTGGGCTCCGATCAGGAGCGTCGCGCCCGCGGCCCCGAGATGCCCGCGGGTGTCCACCCCGACGACCCCCACGGTGTGGGAGCGCCCGCGGCTCAGGCGCAGCGAGTCCCGCAGCGCCCGCGTCTGTCCGACGACGGCGCCGTCGCGCTCGATGCGGTAGCCGGCCACCGGGGCGTCGCCGGCCGCGGCCGCCCGCCAGCCGATCAGCGCGCCGCTGGCCGTGAGCGAGATTACGCGCAGGCCGGCCACGGGTCCAGGCGGACGGACCGGCAGCCTCGTTCGCAGCGTCGCCGAGCAGGTCCTCGCGCCTGCGTGGCGAACCTCGACGGTGTACCTCGTGAGTCGCCCGGGAACGATGCGCATGACGAGCGAGGCGCCGCTCGTCTGACCGACGGTCCGTCCCGATCGCAGGACCCTGAACACGCGTCCCTTCGCTCTCGCCGCCCGACCGGGGACGCTCCAGGTCAGTCGTGCGCGCGGACCCCTCAGCCGCGTCAGACGCAGGCCGTGCGGCGCGAGCCCGAGGCACGCCGCCGGCGCGCGACGCGAAACGCTCCCGGTCCCCACGCCGGTCGCGCCGGCATCCGCAGTGCGCACCGCGTCGGCCGCCGCGAACGCGCCGGGAGCGCCGATCACGGTGCCGGACAGCAGCACAGCCCAGAGCTTCCTGTTGGGCGCGAGCCTCACCGTGCGCCTCTCCCCTTCGCGCCCTTCCGCTTCGTGGCGGGCGGGCTGTGCTTGTGTCGCGCAGCCGGCCGGCGGCTCTCGCCCAGACGCTGCACCGCTGCGCGGTCCTCGCGCCAGAGCTTCTCAGGCGCACGGACGAGCTGCGGGCCGAACACGAGCACCGGCACGATCGAGGCGGGCAGGAGCAGCATTGCCAGAGCGCGACCGAGCGACCCGAGCACGCCGTCTCGATGGGCGGGCGCGGCGGGCAGCGAGTGGGCTCCGGCTCCCATCACGCCTCCCCGCCGCCCATCCCGGCGGTCGCCGGCCGCGTGCCCCACGAGGCCGTGCGGCATGTGGCGATCGCGTAATAGGTCTGCCACAGCATGATGCCGAGGTAGAAGAAGACGAACAGGACGCCGTAGACCCACACCAGGCTGTACTCGTCCTGGAAGAGCACGTAGTAGAGCGAGTAGACCATCGCCAGGGAATAGATGCCGGCGATGTAGACCAGCGGCAGCGTGCCGCCGTGCGCGAGCGGACCCCAGACGATCGCGTGAACGGCCGCAACCGGGGCGATGAGCGGCAGGACGATGCTCAGATACGTGAAGAACGCCGCCACCGGGTGCTTGCGCCAGATGAACCTCGCCACGAGCAGCGACTCGCGGGTCCAGGAGCGCTTCCAGCGCGTCTGCTGGGTGACGAACGCGCGGAAGGTCGTGGGCACGATCGTGTGCGAGACCGCGCGCTTCTCATAGACCACTCGCCAGTCGCGCAGGACGCAGTTGGTGAGCGAGCGGTCATCGCCGAACGTCGACTCGACGCCGAGGAAGCGCTGGTTCTCCCACCACTCCATGCGTGGCAGGATCGCCTCGCGGCGGTAGGCGGAGAAGCAGCCCGAGCAGCAGGTGACGGCGTTGAACACCGACTCGGCCGCCTTGACCACGCGAAAGGCGACGAAGTAGCGGACGGCCTGCATGCGCGTCAGCCACGTCTCGCGGAGGTTCAGCACGTCGGCGTGGCCGCACACGGCACCCACCCTCGGGTCCGCGAGCGGCTGCACGAGCTTGCGCAGCGCGCCCGGCTCGACGATCGAGTCGGAGTCGACGAACACGATCACCTCGGCGGCGCTGGCGCGGATGCCCGCCGCCATCGCCGCGCGCTTGCCCCGGTTCTCGGGGAAGTCGATCACGCGCACGCGCCCCGCCGATCCCGCGGCCACGCCCTGCATCTCGGCCAGGGTCGCGTCGGTCGAGCCGTCGTTGACGGCGATCAGTTCGAGCTTCTCTGGCGGATACTCGAGCGCCAGCAAGGCCCGCAGCGAGTCTGCGATCGCCTCCTGCTCGTTGAACGAGGGCATCACGATGGCGATCGGCGGCTCGATGCCCGCGTCGCGGCTCGAGCGGTAGAAGAGGCTGAACACGAAGCGGCTGAGGATGTAGCTGGCGACGCACACGCTGTAGATGCCGAAGAAGGGGTTCGAGAGCACCAGCCCGATGAACGCCGCCTTGTAGGCCATGACCGCGACGATCAGGCCGATGAGGTAGACGGCTGCGAGCGCCTTCAGGGCGCGGTTGACGGACATCTTGCTCAGGGGACCTCGCGCCGGCCGCCGGCGGCCGTCCGGTAGGTGCAGTCGAGCACCAGCGGGCAGCGCATCAGCCATCCGTAGTCTTGGCCGGGGTGGATCGTCACGAGGATCGCCAGGTCGTAGTCTTCGGGGCCGAAGCCCGAGGCGTCGCGGCGAGGGTCCGGGTCGATCCCGTACAGCGCCTGGCCTTCGACCTCAACGCTCGGCACGTGTGGGTCGTGGAAGTCGACGTGCGCTCCTTCGCTGCGCAGCCGACCGATGATCTCCACGGCGGGGGCTTCGCGGCTGTCGGCCACGCCGGGCTTGTAGGAAACCCCGACGACGAGAACGCGTGCCTCGCCCAGGCGCCGGCCGGATTCGACGAGCAGCTCGTGCGCGCGATAGACCACATGGCGGGGACGGCCTGCCACCTTGCGCAAGGCCTCCTCGGCGACCATCGCCGGGCGGCCCAGCTCGCGCAGCGGATGCAGCAGGTAGTGCGGGTCGACGCCGATGCAGTGCCCTCCGACGCCGGCGGAGGGGTAGTGGGCCATGAACCCGTAGGGCTTGGTGGCGGCCCCGTCGGTCACCTCGACCGGGTCCAGCTCGTGCGCGCGGCAGGCTTCGGCCATCTCGAAGGCGAGGGCGATGTTGACCGCGCGGAAGGTGTTCTCATACAGCTTGACCATCTCGGCGGCCTCGGGCGATGACATGCGGTGAAGGCGCTCGCAGGTGTGGCGCAGGAGCGCGGCTGCGCGCTTGAAGCACCGCTCGGTCACAGCGCCGATCACGCGCGGAGTCCGCAGCTGCGCGTGGTCGGACACGCCGGGGTCGATCCGCTCGGGGGCAAACGCCACGAACACGTCCTCGCCGACGCGCAGGCCGCGCTCGGCGAGTGGATCGACGAGCAGCTCGCGCGTGGTCCCCACGTAGGTGGTCGAGGTCAGCACGAGCGTCTGTCCGGCGCGGGCGTGTCGCACGACCGATGCGCACGCGCGCCTGAGGATCTCCGGCTGGGGCCGGCGCTGCTCGTCGATCGGGGTGGGCACACACAGCAGCACGAGGTCGGCCGCCTCGAGCGCGGCGATGTCCTCGGTGAGGACGAACCCGTCGCCCTGCAGGTAGCCGCGCAGATCCTCCTGTTCTGAGCTCAGCAGCTCCGCCCCGCCGCTGCGGATCTCCTGCAGGCGCCGCGCCGAGACATCGATCCCGATGATGTGCGCTCCGGCGGAGCGCAGCGCGATCGCGGTCGGCAACCCGACGTAGCCGAGACCGACGACCGCGACGACGGCGTGCTCGACGTTGGTGACGTCGAGCAGGTCCGCGGGAGCACGCGACGCTTCGGCGTAAGGCTCTGCGATCTGTCCGGTTGCGAGTGCCTCTGGAGCCAGCTCCGGTGTCATTTTGCGTCCCCCTTGGTTGTCCGTCCGGTGAGCGTCGCGGCGCAGTGTGCACATGTCGCGGTGGCCGGCAAACAATGTTGGACGTTTGATGGAGCGTCTCGCCCGGGAGGGACGACGCCGTGTCGTCCCAAGCGGGCAGCCGCCCTGCCCGCAGGGGGCGAACAGCGCCGGTCCAAGCAGACGAGGCGCATGCGCAGGGGTCATGCGCGATTTCCGAGCAGCCCGCGCCGCTGGGTGCGATCGGAGCGCCGCTAGCATGGCTGGATGGCCCGCGATTACCTGAACGCGATAAACAGCCGCGTGGTCGTCTACGACGGCGGCATGGGCGCGACGCTGGAGCAGTTCGAGCTCTCGAGCGAGGACTACGGCGGGCTGCAGGGCAAGTGCCACGAGGCACTCGTCCTCAACCGCCCGGACGTGATCGAGGGCGTGCACAGCTCGATGCTCGAGGCGGGTGCCGAGGTCGTGGAGACGGACACCTTTCAGGCCTCGCGGCTGAAGCTCGAAGAGTGGGGTCTCGGCGACCACACTGTGGAGATCAACACGAAGGCCGCGGAGATCGCCCGCAGGGCCGCCGGCGAGCATCGCTTCGTGGCGGGCTCGATCGGACCGACGGGCTACCTTCCGGCCTCCGAGGACCCCTCGCTGGGGCAGATCCGCTTCGGCGAGCTGGTCGAGGTCTTCACCGAGCAGGCCGAGGGGCTGATCGACGGCGGGGCGGATCTGCTGATCGTCGAGACCGCCCAGGACATCCTGGAGGTCAAGGCCGCGGTGTTCGGCGCCCGGGCGGCCTTCAAGAGCACCGGCCGCACACTGCCGATCCACACGTCGGTGTCGCTGCTGCCCAACGGGGGCAAGATGCTGCTCGGCACGGACATCTCGGCGGTTCTGACCACCCTGGAGGCGCTGAAGGTGGACGTGATCGGTCTGAACTGCTCGACCGGCCCGGAGGACATGCGCGACGCGATCCGCTTCCTGGGCGAATACTGCCCGGTGCCGGTCGCGTGCATACCCAACGCGGGACTGCCGCTGCAGGGACCGGACGGCGAGACGATCTTTCCCGAGCAGCCCGAGCCTCTGGCCGAGGCGCTGAAGGAGTTCGTGGAGCGCTACGGCGTCGGGATCGTGGGCGGCTGCTGCGGCACCACCCCCGAGCACATCGCGGCGATCGTGCAGCGGGTGGCCGGCCGGCAGGCAGGCTCGCGCCCGGCGCCACGCCCGGCGCAGCTGTCCTCGATGATCGCTTCGACGCCGCTGGCGCAGGAGCCGGCTCCGACGATGGTCGGGGAGCGCGTCAACTCGCAGGGCTCGCGGAGGGCCAAGGAGCTGCTGCTCACCGACGACTACGACGGACTGGTGCAGATCGCCGAGGACCAGGTGACCGGCGGCGCGCACGTGCTCGACCTGTGCGTGGCGCTGACCGAGCGCACCGACGAGGACGAACAGATGCGGCTGGTCGCCAAGAAGGTCTCACTCACGCAGCCCGCGCCGATCCAGATCGACTCGACCGAGCCAGAGGTGATCGAACGCGCGCTCGAGCAGATCCCCGGCCGGGCGATCGTCAACTCGGTCAACCTCGAGGCTGGGCGCGCCAAGCTCGACCGCGTGGTTCCCGCCGCGCTCGCCCACGGCGCGGCGCTGATCGCACTGACGATCGACGAGGTGGGAATGGCCAAGACGGCGCAGCGCAAGGTCGAGATCGCAAAGCGGATCCGCGAGCTGTGCTGCGAGGAGCACGGCCTGGACCCACAGCTGTTGATCTTCGACTGCCTCACATTCACCCTCACCACCGGCGATGAGGAGTGGCGAGCTTCGGCCGTCGAGACGATCGCGGGAATCAAGGCGATCAAGCAGGAGATCCCCCAGGTGAAGACCTCGCTGGGAGTCTCCAACGTCTCATTCGGCGTCTCACCCGGCGCGCGTGCGGTCCTCAACTCGGTGTTCCTGCACCACTGCGTCCACGCGGGCCTTGATCTGGCGATGGTCAACCCGAACCACATCACCCCGTACTCGGAGATCCCGGACGCGGAGCGCGAGCTGGCCGACGACCTCGTGTTCAACCGTCGTGAGGATGCGCTGGAGAAGTTCATCGAGCACTTCGAGTCCAAGGGCGAGGAGGACGTGGCTCAGAGCGCGACCGATCCGACCGAGGGGATGGAGCCGGAGGAGGCGCTGCACTTCCACATCCTGCGCCGCCGCCGCGACGGCGTGGAGGAGCAGATCGACCGCAGCGTGGAGAAGATCGGCGCGGTGCCCACGCTCAACGAGGTGCTGCTGCCGGCGATGAAGGAGGTCGGTGACAAGTTCGGTGCCGGCGAGCTGATCCTGCCGTTCGTGCTGCAGTCGGCCGAGGTGATGAAGCGGGCGGTCGCGCAGCTCGAGAAATATCTCGACAAGATCGAGGGCTACACCAAGGGCACCGTGGTGCTGGCCACCGTGTTCGGCGACGTGCACGACATCGGCAAGTCGCTGGTCAACACGATCCTCACGAACAACGGATACACGGTCGTCGATCTCGGCAAGCAGGTCCCGATCCAGACGATCGTCAACGCAGCGCAAGAGCACGAGGCGACGGCGATCGGCCTGTCGGCGCTGCTCGTATCGACGTCCAAGCAGATGCCCGCGTGCATCCAGGAGCTGCACGCCAAGGGCCTGTCCTACCCCGTGCTGATCGGCGGCGCGGCGATCAACCGGGCGTTCAGCTACCGCACACTGTATCCGGGCGGCAGAGACTCCGAGGAGGTCTACGAGCCGGGTGTCTTCTACTGCAAGGACGCCTTCGAGGGTCTGTCAGTGATGGACCAGCTGGTCGACTCCGACGCGCGCGGCGCGCTCGTCGAGAAGCTGCTCGCCGGGGCGACCGAGTTCCGCGCCAAGGGCGAGCCGCGGGAGGAGGAGCTGAACTTCGCCGACGACTCCGTACGCTCGTCGGCGCGCACCGACGTGCCGATCCCCTCCCCTCCCTACTGGGGCGTGCAGGTCCTCGACGTCGATCTCGAGGAGGTCTACCGCCATCTCGACACCCACGTTTTGTTCAAGCTGCACTGGGGCGGCAAGGGCGTCAAAGGCGAGGCCTGGCGGACGCTGCTGCGCGATGACTTCCGCCCGCGCCTGGAGCGCATGTGGAGCGAGCAGACCTACCTGCACCCGCGGGCGCTGCTCGGCTTCTTCCCCTGCTACTCGCTGGGTAACGACATCGTCGTGCTCGACCCGCGCGTGGCGGGGCCCGACGCGACCCTCGACCCGAGCGACCCGGCGAGCGAGCTCACGCGCTTCGTCTGCCCGCGCCAGCCCAAGGGCGACCGCATCTGCCTGGCCGACTTCTTCCGCCCGGGGATCAAATCCCTCCCACCCCAGCCGCCGCGGGAGCTCGACGTGATCGCCGTGCAGGCCGTGACGGTCGGCTCGGAGGTCACCGAGCTGATGGCCAAGCTGGAGGCCGAAGGCGAGTTCGCCGAGCAGCTGTTCGTACACGGCCTCGGCGTGCAGACCGCCGAGGGTCTGGCCGAGTGGCTGCACTGGCGCGCACGCCAGATGCTCGGCATCGATGAGACGCAGGGCCGGCGCTACTCGTGGGGCTACCCCGCCGTGCCCGAGCAGTCGGAGCATCTGAAGGTCGAGAAGCTGCTCGACCTGGGTCAGATCGGCATGAAGATCACCGACGGCTACGCGCCCGAACCGGAGCAGTCGACGCTCGCGCTCGTCGCCCACCACCCGCAGGCGATCTACTTCGGCACCCGCCAGGGCCGCCTGCTGCCCAACGGCTCCCCCGACGACCTCATCCGCGGCTCCTACCGCGACCCCTCACAGTTCGGCGAGCTCGAGGACACAGACCCGCCGGACGGGGCGGTGGAAGGCGAGGTCCCCCTCACGGGACCCCTACCTGACGGAGGACAGGCAGGCGAGCCGGCGATTGCAGGGTAGACTCGGAATAGAGCGACTTGGGCCGGCTGGGCTTAGGTTCTATCCCGGTTGGGTGGGCGAAACTGCTCGGCGCGCAAACCATGCGCTTGTGTTGGCGCCGGGCGTTGGAGTCGACTGAGGCCGAGCATGCCTGCGTCCGTGATTCGCTGGTCAGTCTCCGTCGGATGCCAAGTCTGCATCGTCGGGCGAGCGGCGATCGGAGCGCCCGGTCCACCTGGATGTTGAAGCGTTGGGCTCAGCTGCCTGCGGGAGATCGATCGGCAAGCCAATGCCTCCCCGATCGCGGCTAAGGTGCGACGAGACCCGTGAGAGCCGAGATGACAATTGAGTGCAGGTCAGACGGAATAGCCGCCGCACTCGAGGGCCTCTATGGCGCCAACAATACGGAGGCCTTGGCAACAAGCGCGCTCGCCACCGAAGCGCCAATGGCAGCGGGGTCGATCAAGTACACGGCGCTAACCCAAGGTCTGATCGTGATGGCCGAGTACGTTGGCATGAAGAAGGTGGTTCTATACGTCGAGCCGACCAGTGGCCTGCTCCGACACGGCGCCGAGACGATATGGAGGGACATTCGCCAGCGGGGGGCGAATCTAAAGCCGAAGCTCACACGGCTCGTCATCAACGACGAGCGCGCGAACGACATCCTGGCAAGCGCAGCGCTCGGAGTTCGCGGCAAGGTCGTGGGCGGTGATGCGACCGCGCCTGTCCTCACAGGAGTCGTAACAGGAGCGGTGTTGCTTGTCGCGCTGCTTGTCGGGAACGCCTCAGCGGACTTCGTCTACGGATCCGCAACTGCGCTCGCCGTCGCCGTCATCTACATCGCTTTGATCCTACGGGCGCTGGGCTCCAAGGCGATATCATGGCGTTGATGGCATTCCGCGACCTACTGAATCCGCACGCGAGGACCGTAAGCTCAGTCGAGAAGGTACTCCGCGAAGAGTCCTGGCAAGTAGAGCGCCAACCGGTCCTTGAGAACATACGCCCGGACCTGGTTGCGCATGCGCCTGACGGCGCCACCTACATATTCGAGGTCAAGCAAGGCCGGCTGGATGCGAATCTTGGCGCGGTCGCCCAAGTCGAGGCGTTCCAAAATGTGGCGAACGACAAGTACCCAGGCGCGAAGGGCATCCTGGTCGTTGCCGGAACCGCACCGGAGAATCGTGGTGAGCTAGACACCGCCGCGCACGGGGCGGGCGTAGATGTGGTGTGGACCTCTTCGGGTGGGGTGGGCTCCATCAGGGAGTCGCTGCAGTCGGCCGGCGTCGTGAGCGGCGGCACCGTCGTTAGCGGGACCCAAGCCGTCCACCAAGCCTGAGCTAACAGCGCAGGCTAGCCTCGGAGCAGCGCCTGTGGCACCGCGAGTGCTGTCACCGCTTTCTGATCGCGCTCGTCGGGCAGACGCAGGCACGGGTCGATAGTGACCATTACTTGCTCGCGGTAGCGGAGCGCTATCTCCTGCTCCCCGACCTTCTCGTCGAACACGGCGTGCCGAGCAAGCAGTCTGGATCTATGGGCCGTGGTGGCGCGCCACGGACGTACGCCCGTGCTGGAACGTAGGCCGTGCCCCGACCGCCTAGTCCTGCCAGCGCCGTTCTGCCCCGCGACCACTTGAAGACTGCATCCCTGCGCTTCGCCGACACGTTGTCGTAATGGTGGGCGAACGAACAACAACACTACGCGGAGCGAACGTTTTTGCTAGGATGTTCGGCATGGTTCTAGATCCTGTCGTCTCGCTCCTCGCCAAGCAGCCCACAAGCAGCTTGAGAGCGATGCAAGATGAAGCTCGACAGCAAATTGAAAGCCTGCGCTTGCAATACGAACTACTTACGCGGGCGATTGAGGCTAGGCAGGCATCTGGGTCGAGCGATACCCAGACGGCCGGGGGCCGTGTACCGCGCGGCACTAAGCGAGCTATCTTCAGGGAGATCCTAAGCACAAGGCCAGAACACCCTTGGATGCCGGCAGAGGTAAGGACGGCTCTCGCGATGCAGGGGATCGAGTCGTCAAGTGCGTCGATCCGGGTGATGCTCCGGCGCATGGTGGAGGACGGGGAAGTCGAGCGCGGGAAGGATGGCAACGGCTGGAAGCTTGCCTCCTCCAACGACGCCGACTCCCAAGGGTCGCCCGAGGACCCAACAAGCTGGAGTGCCCCGGGGGGTATGGGCGGATAGGCGCCACTGGCCCCCATTGATGGGTCTGGGTAGCAGCCGCGCCGAACCGGGCTTCCGGGAACAAGGCGGTGGGGAGTCGTTCTTTGAACCGGGCGGCTCCCCGCCAGCCCTGCCGGAGTTTAATTACGTCGATGCGTAGCGACCGCCTCAGCGCTAGACGGACGCACAGAGTTGGGCTCGGCTGGCGCTAATCGTCTGCAACCTCGACGCCGATTCGCTGCATCGTGTCCCACGGGACCTTGCGGTGATGAACCCGGCCATCGTCGTAGATCGCCAGCACGAGGCCATCCGGTTCTTCCCGTGTGACCATCCTGCCGCGCGTCTCGCGTCCGTCGCGGTCAAGGACGGTGATGAGATAGTCACGCCCGGATTTCAATGGCTCGACCCCTGCCAGCGCGGCCATGATGTTCCGTGCGTCCTCTATCTCGAAGTCCATGGACTCAATCTAGCTCGCAGGACAGCTCAGCAGCCCGAAGTGTTTCCCGGTCAGCTCCTGACCTAGACGTGACCTAGACGCGACCTAGACGCCACCCGGCAGTGGGTGCTCCCTGAAGTGCTGGAGCTGCCCACTCAAGAAGGCGGGAATCTCAACTGTGACCTCGAAGATTTCGGCGAGCACACTGCTAAACGCCGTCGCCGTGTAAGCGGCGCTATAGATCTGGAAGACTGGTCTCACGTTGCCGCGCTTCGGAAGCACCTCGATGTCTGCTTCGAGCCCGCCCTCGCGCTTCGTCTCGACCACGACGAGAGACAACAGGTCCGCATGGGAGAACCGGCTCAGCAGTTCAACGTCCTTGTCCTCTCCATAACGTTGCGCGGCGGCCTTAAGCGAGCCAGGCTTCCGTCCCTGGAGCAACTTCCGTGCCGCCTCGCCGACTTGTCGTCGGCTACCTGGCGACAACGGATCAGCGCCTCCAGGATCGTCCGACCGTCCGCTAGTGGTGTGTCCGTGAAGTTCGTGGGTTGTTGGGGGGGTGTGGTGGTTTGTGGCGAACTCGTTGCTGGGTGGGTCAGCGATGATGGGGGTTCGGTATGCCTGCGTTGGCGAAGCACATCGAGATTGGCGCGGAGGATCGAGCGGAGCTCGAACGGGTCGTTCGCTCCAGCACCGCGGAGGTGCGGATGGTCGAGCGCGCCCAGATCGTGCTGCATGCTGCTGAGGGTCACTCGGCCGCGCGGATCGGGCGTTTGTTGGGGTGTTCGACGAACACGGCGCAGAAGTGGCGGGCGCGCTATGAGCAGGATGGGATCTGCGGGCTCAGCGACCTGCCGCGCTCTGGTAAACCACTCGTGTATTCCCAGGCGGATAGGGCGAGGCTGATCGCGAAGGCTTGCACGCGTCCGCCGGAGACGCCGGAGGGTGCCCAGCAGGAACGCTGGACCTACGAGCAGCTGGGGGCGGCAGTCGGGATGTCGGGCTCCCATGCGCACGCGATCCTCTCCCGTGCCGACGTCAAGCCCCACCGGACTGACTACTGGATCATGAGCGACTTCTCCCAGCCCGAGTTCGAGGAGCGCCTGAAAGAGGTCTGCGGTCTCTACGTGAATCCGCCGGAGAACGTGCTGGTCGTCTCGATCGACGAAAAGACCGGCATCCAGGCCAAGGCGCCGACCAAGCCCGATGTCCTGCCCGCTCCCGGACGACCGACACGGCGCTAGCACGAATATGAGCGCAACGGCACGCAGTGCCTGTTCGCCTGCCTGAAAGTGCAAGAAGGCGACGTGCTCGCGATGCCATCCAAGACCCGCAACCGCTTCGACCTGATCCGCTTCCTGAACCGGCTCGACAAAGACATCCCCGTCGTTGAGGGCCAGCAGATCATCGCCGTCAGCGACAACCTCTCCACCCGCGGCACCCAAGAGGTACAGGACTGGCTAGCAGACCACCCCCGCTGGAGCTTCCAGTTCACCCCCACCCACGCCTCGTGGCTGAACCAGATCGAGATCTCCTTCTCGATCCTCTACCGCCGGCTGCTCAAGCACGGCATCTTCTTCAGCGAGGAAGACCTCGCCGAGCAAATGCTCGCGTTCATCGAGACCTACAACCAAACCGCCAAACCATTCAAGCGGACCTACACCGGCAAGGACCTCGAAGCATAACCAACGAACTTCACGGATGAACCACTAGACAAGCTCCAGGTGACGCTGCGCTCGGCGACCGAGCCATTCGACACCGGCTCAGCAGCCGGCCGGATGATGCTGCAAATGCTCGGAGTGTTCGCCGAGTTCGAGCACGCCACCATCGTCGACCGCGTCACCAGCGGCATCGAGCGACGCGCCCGCGAAGGCCGCTGGCCCAACGGACGCATCCCATTCGGCTACGAACGCAACGAGCAAAAGCAACTCGTCCCCGACGAACGCACCGCACCCGTCATCAGGCGCATCTTCACTCGCTACGCCGCGGGGCGACTGGGTGCCGCTGCGATCGCGCGGCGCCTCGTCGAGGAACACGCTCCCGCTCCGGCGCGTGGCTGGCAACCCAACATCGTGCTCTGGGTCCTCAGCAACGAGGCATCGTCGGGCGTGTCCACTGGCGCGAGCAGACCTTTCCTGGTCTGCATGAGCCGCTGATCGACCAGGACACCTTCGACCGTGCACAAGCACTACTGAAACAGCGCGGAGAGGACCTGGCGATGCGCGCAGCAAGCCGCGCCGAGTTCCTACTCACAGGACTCGTGCGCTGCGGCCGCTGCCGCCGCGCATACGTCGGGATGTCCGCCAAAGGCAACGGCGGCACCTACCACTACTACGCCTGCTCAGGCAGACAGAAGCTCGGCCGAAAAAGCTGTGACGGGGAGCGCATCCCCCGCGAGAAGCTAGAGGCCGCGATCCTCACACAGCTCACCAGCATCTATCGAGACGGCGGGCTCATCCGCGACGCCATCGAGCAGGCCGCCGCGAGCGATGACACCGACCGCACCGCGCTCACCGAACAACGCGCCTCGCTCGCTAAGGAGATCACCCGCTCCGAACGCGCGATCGACCGCTACCAAGACGCATTCGAGGCTGGCGACCTCAACCCCGCGCACTTCAACGAGCGGCTGAGCACGCTCAAAGCACGCCTGGACGCTCTCAACGACCAAGACCAACTCGCCCACGACCTCGCCGCAGACACGCCCAGCGCCCCCGACGCGGCAGCACTCCGCGCCGTCGCTGACCAGCTCGATCACGTCATCGAACACGGCGAGCCAGAGCAAGCAAAGGCACTCCTCGCCATCCTCATCGCAGAGCTACGCGTCAACAGCCGTAACGAGATCCTGCCCACCTACCGCGTCGGCGCACCCGTGGCTTGCGCGCCGACCAGTTCAGTGGAGCCAACCGAAGTCAATGCGAACCGCTGCGCGCGGCTGTCACGCGGGAGCCTCTCGCTTGCCGGGTAGGCCGGCGGAGGCTCGCATCCCAGCAGCTCGTCTGGCCACAGTCGATGCTGGATAAGATCCGGTCGAGGTCAACCGCTTGTGGTTCGCCGCCTTCGACCTTCGGCGCGTCTTGACGACCGTGGTGTCCGCCGCCCTTCGGGGCTACCATTGGCCCATGGCAACTGTCGTGAAGAGGCTGGACTTGGCGGTCGGTGAGATTGTGGAGGTGGCTGGGCGTCGTTATGAGGTCGTCTCGGATCGTGAGGGCGGCGTGACGATCGAGCCGTCGATCACGCCCGCGACAGAGCTGCACGCCCGGAGGGGAACCAAACCCGCCTCCGCAGAGGACTTCGAGCGACTCTCGGTCGACGTCCCCTTCGACGACGAGGGCTAGAGGTGCCAGATAGTCCGGCGGGCGGACCGCCAAGCGTGCCGATCGAGTTCGGCTCGCTCGAGTGGGAAGAGGAGGTCGAGCGCTACGGTCTTCGCTCGTCAGCACGCACTCAGGCGCAGAGCGCTCGCAAGGCGATTGAGGCCGGTACGGCGAAGCTCGACTGGAAGGGCTGCAGGGCTGATGGCCCGGGCAGGACCAAACTGCCCGGCTGTCGCAAGCTCTACGTCCCGCTCGACAAGGAGGGCGCCTCACATGCTCCTTACGGGTTCGTGTTTCAGCTGATCCAGAAGCCCGACGACAGCCTCGCCTGGAACCTGATCGCGTTTGGCGAGCGTCACCCCGCCAACGAGAGAACTCGCAATGTCTACGAGCGCGCCCACAAGCGTCTGCATGGTCGCTATCCGTAGTTGATTGAAGCCAACCGAAGTCAACGCGAACCGCTGTGCTCGGCTGCCGACCCTTACGCTACGAGTCGCTGCTATTTGATCTTGTGCTTGGCTGGCGGACTCTGACTGAGGAGACGCAGTGATTCGGTCAACGTGCTGTTTCGATCGGACGAGAGTTCGTCGATCGTCAGGCTGGCGCCAAGACGGCCACGAGCGCCGCTGAGCAGTGCGCGACCCTCGCGGCTGAGGTGAACCTTGACGACGCTCGTCGCACCGGCCGGGATCGAAAAGCTCGCCTCACCAATCGTCAGCAGGTGCGTCCGCTTGATCTTACCTCCTGATGTTGCCGTGATTTTGCGTACGAGCGTGAGCCATCCTCGGCAGCTTGCCAACCCAAGGCATTCCAGCTTCACAAAAGAGATGCCTCCACCGCTCACCACAACGTCTGCACTGACTAGTGACACCACGCTTGTGAACGCTGCTTCTTCTTCCTTTCGCAGTTTGAGCGCCGCACCTTCAGCTGCCTTGGCGGCCACTTCCCCTGCCTGCCGTTCTTCCCGTTCCCTGGCTTGCTGTGCTTCCCGTTCCTTGGCGTGCTTTTCTTCCTGTTCCCTGGCCTTCTTCGCTTCGTATTCCTTCACTGTCTGTTCTGACTCGCTGTTGCTCAGCCCGCCATACCATCCCGGGGTTTCAGATTCATACTGTTTGCCCGTTCCACCGCAGCCATTCGGACAGGCACCGGGCGGGACTTGAGGAACAGTGAGCTCGCTGGATATGAACGCTTCGCCTGCGGCGTTGCGTGCGAGTACGTCAAACGCGTAGGAGCCCGACTGGATGCCCGTAAGCTCGAGGCTTACGGTTTCGGGTGCGTAGCTGGCTGGAAGCTGCCCGCCCGACGGCCTGTCACCGGCTGGCCCACACGTTTCGCAGGCAAGCTTGATTTCGTAGTGCGTTTCGAGGCCCTCGGGATTGATCTGTGCTTCCACTGTCACCTCGCCACCGATTGCCGATCCCGTGCTCACAATCACGGGCGGCTTACCTCCGACCGCCGATGCGGGCTCGACCCAGACCGCAAGGCCACCGACAACGACGGCGCACAGGAGGAGCACGACCCGCAGCGCACACGAATGCGCTTCTATTGTCAGTCTATTTGCCGAAATCCCGTTCCTCCCGCGCGGCCAGATTCCGAAGTACGGACTATAACCGAGAGGGGACCTCAGGCTGCTGCTATAGGGCACGTCTTGTCGTGCTGAGGCAGGACGGACATCCCGACCTAGCGCGGACTTCGAAGGCCCCGCCTACGCCCGCGCCCATTCCACGGGCAGCTTGACCAGCCCGGGCTGGGCTGAGACCATCGCGAGGATCTCCTCGCCGAGAAGCGGCTTGGCGAAGTAAAAGCCCTGAGCGAAGTCGCAGCGCATGGCCCGCACGCGCTGCAGCTGCCCGGCGTCCTCGATCCCCTCGGCTACCGCCTGGAGCTTGAAGATCCGGGCCAGTTGGGCGATCGCGGCGGTCAGCTCGGCGACCTCGGGGTTGGGATCGGCGAGGAACGAGCGGTCGATCTTGAGGATGTGGACGGGGAACTTGCGGACATAGTTCAGCGAGGAGTAGCCGGTGCCGAAGTCGTCGATGGCGAGACGGACGCCGAGCGCGCGCAGAGCCTCCAGGCGCAGCAGGCTGAGCTCCATGTCCTGCATCATCACGCTCTCGGTCAGCTCCAATGTAAGGCTGCTGGACGGGATGTCGGTCTCGGTCAGGGCGTGGCGGACCTCGTCGACGAACTCGGGCCGCTGCAGCTGGAAGGCGGAGACGTTGACGGCCATCGACAGGGGCGGCGTGCGCGGGCACTCGCGCTGCATGTGCGCTGCCCACCGGCAGGCCTCGAGGAGGATGTGGTGCCCCACGGGCACGATCAGGCCGGTGTCCTCGAGCAGCGGCACGAAGTCGGCCGGGGAGACCGTGCCGCGGACCGGGTGCTCCCAGCGCATCAGCGCCTCCATGCCCCCGATGTCGCCTCTGGCGAGGTCCATGATCGGCTGGTAGCGCAGGGTAAACTCGCCGGCGTCGAGGGCTCGCTGCAGGTCGGTCTTCAGCTCCAGGCGGGCGAGCGCCTTGGCGTGCATCTCCGGCTGGAAGACCCGGTAGCCGCCCTCGCCGCTCTCCTTGGCCATGTACATGGCGGCGTCGGCGTTGCGCAGCAGCTCCTCGGCTTCGTGGGCGGAGACTATGCCCTGATCGCTGAATGCGATCCCGATGCTGACGGCGATCGTGATCTCCCTGCCGATGAGCGGCACGGCGAGCTCGAGCGCGCTGATGGCGCGCTGGGCGATCTCGATCGAGTGCAGCTCGCTCTCGGCGTCGTGGACGAGAATCGCGAACTCGTCACCGCCGAGACGGGCGGTGGTGTCGACCGGGCGCATGCAGTCCTGCAGGCGGCGGGCAACCTCCCGCAGTACCTCATCGCCGGCGGCGTGCCCGAGGCTGTCGTTGACGTTCTTGAAGTCGTCGAGGTCGAGGAGCAACACGGCGACCGGCAGGCGGTCGCGGCGGCGACCGGCGAGGGCGTGTTCGACGCGGTTGTGGAACAGCGCGCGGTTGGGCAGGCCGGTGAGCGCGTCGTGAAAGGCGGTGTGCTCGAGCTCGGCCTGGAAGAGCTCGGCACGCAGCTCGGCCTCGCGGCGGCTCGCATCCTCGTTGCGGTGGACGATGCCGACCATCCTGGCGATGACCAGCGCGAACATGATCCCCGAGGCGGCAACCAGCACGTAGATATCCAGCGGCTCGCCGAGGGCTTCGCGCACGACGATCACGAGCAGAGCGGTCAGGCTCGCGCAGCTCAACAGCGCCAGGCGCGCCCGCGTCAGGCGCCCGTCGGGCGCGGGCGCGGGTTTGGAGGGCAGGCGCACGGAAGGGTGCAGGGCTGCGGCGCCGAGGAGAGCGTAGAAGCCGGCCCGGCCGGCGTCGAGGACACCGCCGGTGGCGTACCCGCCGTGCAGCAGCCGGTAACCGTGAATCGCGTCGGTGAGCAGCAGGGCGACGGTGCCGAAGAACAGGAGAGTGAAGGCTGCCTCGCGGCGGTGGCTGGCGGCGGCGGCGCGGGCGACAACGGCGAGGATCAGGACGTCCATGACCGGGTAGGCGATCGAGGTGAGCTTGGTGAGCAGCGACAGCGAGGCGTCCTCGGCGTAGGGTGCCATCAGGTAGACCCACGACAGCGACGCGAGTGCAACGGTGATGATGAGAGCGTCGATCAGCCCGGCCCGGTCGCGGGCATGGTTACGCTGGCGGACGAGCAGCACGAGGCCGACGATGAGCAACGGATAGAAGGCCAGATGGACGGGGTCGGCGATCGACGGCGACGGCAGGCTGGCGTGGAACAGCCGCTGGTAGTTGTAGGTGAGGATGTCGCCGATCACGAACAGCGCCTGGCCAAGGGCGAAGAGCAGCCAGGGCAGACGCCGCTCGGGCGAACTCCAGCGGGCGCCGAGCAGGAGCGCTGCGATGGACGAACCGCCGATGAGGTTGTAGACGGGCCCGCTGTTCAACCAGACCGGCCCGATGAAGTGCGCGAGCAGGTAGCAGCCGGTGAGAAGGGCGACGGCGAGGAGGTACACCGCCCAGGCGTTGCGGGCGAGGAAGCTCGACTCGTCATCGACGCCTGAGTTCCCCACGCCCGACGTATCGGCTTCAGCGCAGGAAACTCCAGATATGCAACTAATTCCTCAACTCGCTGGACACCCGCCGGCGGCGATCAGCGCGAGCTTGGCGGCCCGGTCGAGCGTCTTGATCCGCGCCTCCTCGCGCCGGGCAGCCGTCGGATCGGCCATCGGCGCGACGAACGCCAGATCGACCGGCAGGCGAGAGGCGGTGTAGCGGCTGGCCTTGCCCGCACGGTGGCGCGACAGACGGCGCTCGACGTCGGTGCTCCAGCCGGTGTACAGCGATCCGTCCCGGCAGCGCAGCATGTAGACCCAGGCGCCGGCCATCGCCGCTGGATACGCCGCCGGGGTGAGGATGCCTGCTTTCAGATGGCGTCTCGTCTGATCGCCCGGGTCGGAGAAGGAGATGTGGCAAAGAAGGTCCACGAGGTGATCTCCATCCTGGAAGCACATGGCTGGCAGCAGTTGCGCAAGCGTGGAAGCCATCGCCAATTCAGGCATCCCATCCTCCCTACCGTGGTTACGGTGGCCGGTAAGCGAAGCGATACCATCCCCGTGGGTCAGCTGGCGAGCATCAGAAGGAAGTCCGGAATCGAGGATCTGAGATGACCGAGTACCTAGTCGTGTACGAGGTTGGTGAGGACGGTGGCTGGGGAGCATCTTCTCCCGATCTACCAGGGTGCGTTGCCGTCGGAAAGACGCGCGCGGAGGTCGAAAGGCTGATGGGCGAGGCGATCCCGATGCACGTCGAGGCGATGCGCGATGTGGGAGAGCCGATTCCCGCGCCGCACCATTTGGCCGGCTCGGTGAGTATCTGACCACCGAGATGGAGCTGTTCGTCTGCTACGGAACGTTCGGTCCCGGCTCGCGCCATCCGTGTGCGAAGGCGCACAGGGCGCTCACGGCAGCAGGCCACAAGCCGACGGTCCTCAGGACGTATGGCTGCTACGGCACCGACCGGTTCTTCGCCGGTCGCCGGAAGATCAAGGATCTGACGGGAAGCTACAAGGTCCCGACCTTGATCCTGGACGACGGCGAGATCGTCGACGGCTCGGACAACATCGCCGCCTGGGCAGCGGCGAATCCGAGCTGAGCTACCGCTCGCCACTCGAGACCGCGCCAGCGGCGGCGCCCGGCCGGCCGGCGGTGGAGCCCGAAGCGGGCAGCGGGCCAAGCCTGACGGGCGAGGCGTGGATGGTGCGCAACCGTACCTCCCGCCAGGAGAGTCCCTCGTTGAGCAGGGCGGGCATGCCCATGATGAGGGCGGTGGCGAGCTCGACTGCCTGCAGGACGATGCCGTAGGCGATGGCGTCGGGGGTGGAGACGTGGTAGGCGCCGGCGAGCACGGCTACGCAGGCGGCCTGGAAGACGCCGACGTTGGCGGGGGTGGCGGGGATGACGGCGGTGACGTTGACGGCGAAGAGCACGCCGGCTGCGGCGGCGGCGCCGGCGTGGGAGTCGAGGCCGAGGGCCATCAGCAGCAGCCAGCAGGAGAGCCACTGGAGCGCCCAGGCGCCGAGCTGGGCGGCGGTGGCGATAGCGGCGTGGCGGGGCTCGCGGAAGACGCGCAGGCCGTCGCGCAGGCGCAGCAACGAGCGGCGCAGACCGCCCAAGAGCGCCTGCAGGCGCCGCGAACGGGAGACGGCGGCGGGGGGGATGAGGACGGGAGCGAGCGCCAGGGCGAGCAGGCCGGCGAGCGGGGCGAGGGCGATGAGCAGCAGCGGGCGGTTGTGTCCGTCGAGAACGCTGACGCTAGAGAGGGTGACGCCGCCGAGGACGGCGAGGGCGAGCAGGTTGAGTAGCGTCTGGGAGACCATCGTGCCGAGGACCACCGGCAGGGTCTCACGCGCACGGCCAAGACGTCGGGCGACGATGAGCGCGCGGGAGGGCTCGCCGAGGCGGGCGGGCAGGGTGGCTGACATGAGCACGCCGATGAACGTCCCCTGCATGGCGTCGCGGCGTTTGGCGCGCCGCCAGATGGGGGCGGCGGCGAGGATCGAGTGCCAGGCGATGGCGCGGACGAACATGGCTGCGCACATGAGCGACAGGCCGGCGGCGAGCAGGCCGGGCTTGGAGGCGAGCAGCGAGGCGGCCACGCGGGCGAGGCCGACGCGCTGAAGGGCGAGCGCGGCGAGGCCGGCGCCGGCGAGCGAGCTGGCGGCGAGCCCGACGCGGCGCAGCGTTCTCAACCCGCGCGAGCGCCCGGCGAGCGGCGGGGCGGGCGCGGTGAGGGACGGCAGTCGCTGGGCGGGCACGGGAGGCTGCAGGTCGGCGGGGGCGAACCCGTGACGGAGGGCAGCCCGGGCCACCCGGCCGTGCCCGCGCAGGGCGGAGGGCGCGGCGAGGGAGACGGCATGCTCGTAGCAGTCGAGGACTTCGGCGGCCACGTGCGGCCAGGCGAAGCGCTCGGCGCGCTCACGGGCGGCGCGGGCCATGCGCTCGCACAGGCGCCGGTCGAGCGCGAGCCGGCGCAGGGCCTCGGCGAGGGCCAGCGGGTCGCCGGCGGGGACGAGTTGCCCGTCGAGGCCATGACGGACGACGTCGCGGTAGCCGGGTATGTCGGAGGCGAGCACTGGAGTGGCGGCGGCGAAGGCCTCGGTCAGGACCATGCCGAAGCTCTCACCGTGCAGAGAAGGCGCGCACAGCACATCGGCGCGCTCGAGCTCTGCGAGCTTGCGCTGCTCTGAGACCTTGCCCAGCGCGCGCACGCCACGGTCGTCGAGCATCATGTGGGCGACCTCCTCGGCGCTCGCGCCGACGAGGGTGAGAGTGGCGGGAACGTGATCGCGCAACGCCTCGAACGCGCGCAGCAGGACCGGCAGCCCCTTGCGCTGGACTGCCTGGCCGACAAAGATGATCCGCAGCTGGGGCTGCCGGGTTTCTACGTCCCGGTGCTCCCCGCCCGGCGACGGGTAATCGGGCAGGCCGGTGTCCTCGCGGTCGGGGACGTGGACCCCGTTGGGGACGATGCGGTAGCGCCCACCGTAGAAGCGTCGGGCGGTCCAGGCGGCGGCCTCGGAGACGGCGATGCGGACGTGCAGCCGGTTCATTCGCCGCCGGCCGCCAAGGGCGACGGCGGCGATCCCGTTGGTGAGGGCGTTCTCGGAGTAGGTGTGGAAGGTGCCTACGAGCGGCAGCTCGCGGGCGCAGAGCAGGGCGTCCCAGCCGACGACGGGGACAATGGGCTCGTGGATGTGCACGACGTCGTAGCCGCCCTCGCGCAGCTCGCGGCGCAGGGCCAGGGCTGTGTGAGGGGTGAGGGCCATGTTGGAGACGGCTCCATTGGCCGGTATCCCGACGGTGCGACCGAGCGTGAGCAGGCCTGCGGGCACTGCGAGGGGCTGGGGACGCGCTCCACGGTGCAGGCGCCGCGAGAGCGCGTCGTCGGGGTCGAACGGCGAGAGGATGCGCGGCTCATGGCCAGCGGCGGCGAGCTCGCCGGCGAGAGCGTCGATGTGGCGCGTGACCCCACCGGGGTAGGTCCACGAGTACGGCGACAGCAGCGCGATCCGCACGCTGCCTACTGTATCTGGCGGGCAGGTCGCGGGCGTCGCCGGCGGGCAGGTCGCGGGGGGTGGCCGGCGGGCAGGTGGCGGGCGTGGCCGGCGGGCAGGTCGCGGCGGGTGGCCGGACTGCGATAATCGGCCCGTGAGCGGCCGCCATTTCGTCAAGTACACGTTCCTGGCGCTCGACCCGGCGTGGCGGCGAGGAGATGACGCGCGCCGCGAGCAGGACAAGCGCGAGTTCGCGGCCGCGTGCGAGGACTTCGCGGACGGGCACCTCGTCCAGTTCTTCTCGCTCGTGGGCACGCGGGGGGACGCGGAGCTGATGCTGCTGGCCGAGGCGGAGAACCTCGAGCGCATCCACGAGTTCCATGTGGTGCTGGCCCAGAGCGGGCTGATGAAGTGGGCGCGGATCCCCCACTCGTTCCTGGGAATGCGCAAGAGCTCCGAGTACTCCGAAGACGAGCGCACGGTACCCCGCGGCTTTCGCGGCAGGTACGTGTTCGTGTACCCGTTCGTGAAGTCGCGCGAATGGTATGGACTGCCGGCGCAGGAGCGCTGGCGGATCATGCAGGGCCACATCGCTGTCGGTCGGGAATACCCGGGGGTGGACAATCACACGACGTACTCGTTCGGGCTGGACGACCAGGAGTTCGTGGTGGCGTTCGACACGGACGACGTGGGCACGTTCCTGGATCTGGTGCAGCGTCTGCGCACGACCGAGGCGTCGCGGTACACGGTCAGGGACACGCCGAGCTTCACGTGCATCAGGATGTCGCTGGAGCGGGCGTTGAACGCGCTGGACGGAGAGCCCGTGGCGCTCGAGGCGCTCCCCGCTGTCTAAGCGCGCGCTCGCCAGGCTGCGCGAGGCCGATCCGGTGCTCGGGGAGATCATCGACGCGATCGGCCCCCTCGGCGATGGGCGCGACGGTCGTCCCGACCCCGACGACCACTACGGCGCACTCGTGCGCTCGATCACCGGCCAGCAGCTCTCGGTGCTCGCCGCCCGGGCGATCTACGGACGCCTGACCGCCCGCTTTCACGGACGCCCACCGACGCCGGCGGAGATCCTCGCCGACGAGCCGGAAGAGTTGCGCGCGGCGGCGGGCCTGTCGCGGGCGAAGGTCGGCTACCTGCGCTCGCTTGCCGAGCACGTGATCTCGGGCGAGCTCGAGCTCGAGCGACTCGACACCCTCTCTGACGAGGACGTGATCGCCGAGTTGGTGGCGGTCAAGGGGTTGGGCGTGTGGACGACGCACATGTTCCTGATGTTCCACCTCGAGCGACCGGACGTGCTGCCGGTCGGCGACCTCGGCATCCGCCGGGCGATCGAACGCGCCTATGGGCTCGACGGCCTCCCGGACGCGCCGACGATCGAGCGCATCGCCGAGCCGTGGCGCCCGCAGCGCACGCTGGCCTGCCGCTACCTGTGGCGCTCGCTCCAGAACGAGCCGGCCTAGCGCCGCTTGCTGGCGGGAGCCGTTGTATTTTGATGAGTCAACCCAACCCGTGAGCGCTTGGGCCACTCAGGCGCAGCGGAGGGCGACGACCGTGCGGTCGGACTCGGCGGCGATCTCCCAGCCCGCAGTCCGGCTCTCGCGCAGGTGGCGCTCGACCACAGCGGTCGGCCCGGGCAGACCGCGCCCGCCCGGCTTGCCCGCCCGGGCATCGTGGAAAACCACGTACCCCCCAACGGCCACGAAGCCGTGCCAGCTGCTCCAGTCGAGCTCGCATCCGCTCTCCGAGTGGTCGCCGTCGATGAACACCAGGTCGAGCTCCCGCGACCAGTCCCCGGCCACCTCGTGGGAGAGGGCGATATGCCAGCGCACGCTCGGGGCCTGCGCCCCACGGCGACGCAGGGCGCGGGCCACCACGCGCCGAGTCGCCCACTCGCTCGCCCCCCAGCCGCTCGGGAGGGCGTCCGGGTGGCGCCCGAAGGGGTCGATCAGGTGCAGCTCGGCGGTCGGCTCGAGCGCTTCGCACAGCGCGAGCGCCGAGCCGCCCTCGTAGACGCCGATCTCGGCCACCCGGCGCGCACCGCGGGCGGCGTCCAGCAACAGCCGGGCGTCGGCCGGGGAGTGCATCGTGCGGGGCGGGATCAGCCCGAGACCGACGGCCAGCGCGCGCAGGCGTGCGTCGTCGCGCAGACGATCGGGCGTCGATCGGCGCAGGCGTTGCGGCAGCGGGCTCACGCGGGCATCAGCTCTCGTTGCGGGCGATCCACTCGGCGAGGAACGGCTCGGCGATCACGTACTCCCCGCGGCCGACCCGGCTGACCAGTTCGGCTGCGCTCAGCGCGCCGAGGGCAGTCTGCACGGTCGGGGTCATGGGCAGCGAGTGGCGCCGCTGGTAGTCGCCGCTCAGCGGGCGCCCCGGCTGCTCGGAGGCGAGCGCCTGGAGGACCACGCGCTGGGCGCCCGCGGCCCGCGACCAGAGGAGGCCGAAGTGGGCGTGCTCGGAGCGAAGCAGCGCATCGAGCGCCCGCTGCAGGCGGGTGCCGTCGGCGCTCTTCCCCGCCGGCGTCTGCTCCCACAGGAAGTACAGGGTCTCCTGGGTGGCGTACGGGTGCCCGCCGGTCAGCTCGAGCAGGCGCTCGCAGGCGGCCGCGTCGAGCGTCTTGCCGGTGCGCTCGAACTGCGAGCTCGCGTAGAGCTCGAACTGAGCCTTCGGGATGACGCCCAGCTCCATCTGCTTTGCGCTGCGCCAGAAAGGCTCGTTCTCGTCGTTGAAGATCCGCTCCATCATGTGCCGGCGGCTGCCCAGGTACACGTGGGCGACCTCGGGCTGCTCCTGGAAGACCGAACGCATCAGCTTGGGCAGTCCCGGATCGATGTCCACGACCTCCTGGAACTCGTCGAGCACGAGCGCCACCCGCCGGCCGCACTCGCCCGCGAGGCGCCCGGGCAGGGCGAGCAGCCCTTCGAGGGTCGTGTCGATGTCCGCCCGGTCCGCCCGCGCGTCGAAGCCGAAGGAGAGCGAGCCGTCGTCGGGGTCGACGGTCACAGTCGGTTTGACCCGCAGCCCGGCGAACACCCGAACCCGCTCGCGGGCGCGAAACAGGCGCGAGGCGATCTCCTCGTGGATCGTCTTGGCCAGCTGCTCGGCCAGCTTCTCCTTGGTCGGCGCCCGCATCAGGTCGACCTGGGCCACGAGCACATCCTCGGCCACCAGCCGCTGGGCGACCCGCCAGATCAGCGAGGACTTCCCGTAGCGCCGGGGAGCGAACAGGACCACGTCCTGGCCGTTTCGCATGTCGGCCGCCAGCTCGTCGATCTCCCGTTCGCGGTCCGTGAACGCCTCGTCGAGCGCCAGCGCGCCAAAGCGAAAGGGATTGGTCAGCCGGTCTTCTCGGACCATCCGAGAACTATGCCAAACAAGATAATGTCTGTCAACATAATGCTTCCCATCTAAGGACACATCATCCCGTGAGACATATAACGTCGTCCGCTCGCCACTCTTCCAGGCTCCGCGCTGGGCTGGGCTGGGCTGGGCTGGGCGCTGGGACCAGACGGCTGGGACTGGGGACTGGCGGTCCTCAGACCGCTGAGACCTGCTCCTCCTCGGCCACCCGGAAGGAGGAGCCGCAACCGCATGCTGCCACAACGTTCGGGTTGTTGACCTTGAACCCGGCCCCCTGCAGGCTCTCCTCGTAGTCGATCGTCGAGCCGCTCACGAGCTGCAGGCTCTCGCGGTCCACGAGCAGCTTCAGTCCGTGGCTCTCGAACACGATGTCGCTGTCCCGCTGCTCGTCGAAGGCCAACTGGTACTGAAAGCCCGAGCAGCCGCCGCCGCGCACGCCCACCCGCAGACCAGCAACGCCCGCCTCGTCCTCCTGGCCGGCGAGGAACTCGTGCACCTTCTCGGCACCCTTGTCTGTGATCGTGATCATCGCGTCATGCTCCTATCGGCAGCTCCAAGACTTTCCAAAGTATAGCGGTGCGCGTCAGCGCAATCCCAGCGGAGCACAGCTCTACAATGCCGGCATGGAAGCGGCGCCGAAAACCAAGCCGCGGGGGCCTTGGACGCCCGAGGAGATCGCCCGCAACGAACGAGTCGCACAAGCGAGGGTCGACCGCGATCGCGACCGCGGCGTAAGCGCAAACCTCGAGGAGGCGGTCGCGCTGACGCGGTTTGCCAACCGCTTCGCGCAGGCGTTCCGGCATGACAGACGCGCTTGATCCGCTACCGCTGCTCAGATGCTTGAGCGAGCGACGGGTCGCGCACATCGTCATCGGCGGCTTCGCCGTCAACGCTCATGGACACGTACGCTCGTCGAAGGATCTCGACATCGTCCCGAACCCAACCCATGAGAATCTCGAACGCCTCGCCGAAACCCTCAGGGAGCTGAACGCCGTCGACGCCGAGGCCAGCGACTTCGATCAGGCCGAGATCCCGAGATCGGCGATGCGTGTGGGAGACCTCTCGGAGGGAGGCAATTTCCGGCTGGTCACCGACCTGGGCGACCTCGACATCATGCAGTGGGTCGCCGGCATCGATGCCGACAACCTCTACGCGGAGCTCGAGCGAGAAAGCCTCGAGGGAGCAGTAGAAGGAATTTCGGTTCGTGTCTGCGGTCTGGACCACCTGCGTGCGATGAAGCGCGCCGCGGGGCGCCCGCAGGATCTTGAAGATCTCAAGCGCCTCGACGGCCACTGAAGCTCGAGCTGCCAGCAAGCGCACCGAGACGCTCTACCCTTCAACCGAGTGCCATCCGCCGAGGACATAAAGCAGCGCATCGAGGCCGCCATACCGGGCGCTCACGCCGAGGTCGAGGACTACACCGGCGGCGGGGACCACTTCAGCGCAACCGTCACCGCCGCGGCCTTCGAGGGGCGCAGCCGCATCGAGCAGCACCGCCTCGTATACGAGGTGTTCGGGGCGGACGTCGGTGGCGCGATCCACGCCCTCGCACTGAAGACCCAGACCTCTTCGAAGATCCAGACCCCCTGACAGCCAGGAGCCTTCCATGTCCAGACAGACCGATTCCCTCCCCATGATGAGCAGTGAGCCTGCCGCCCCGCCGGCGCCCGGCGAGGAGTCCAACCCGATCCGCGAGGCAATCGTCGAGGCGATCGCGGAGCACAAGGTGATCCTGTTCATGAAGGGGACCCCCGAGGCTCCCGCCTGCGGCTTCTCCGCGCGCACCGTGGCCGTCCTGCAGTCGCTCGACGCGCCGTTCGCCGCGGTCGACGTCCTGCCGGACCCCCGCATCCGCCAAGAGCTCTCGGCGATCTCCAACTGGCCGACCATCCCACAGCTGTTCGTGGGCGGCGAGCTGCTCGGCGGATGCGACATCGTCACCGAGATGTACGAGTCGGGGGAGCTCACTCAGGCGTTGCTGTAGCGTCTCGCGCCGGATGGGCACCGTCGCGGTCACCACCGACAGCACCAACTACCTCCCCCGCCCCCTCGCCGACAGCGAGGGGGTTCGTCAGGTGAGCCTGTACGTAGGCTGGAGCGGACAGCCCGAGCGCGAGCTCGAGATGGACGGATTCGAGGACTTCTACAGGCGCCTGCGCCACGATCCCGGGCTGCCGAGCACCTCCCAGCCGTCGATCGGCGACTTCCTGGCAGTCTGGGAGCCGCTGATCGACGCCGGCCACGACGTCGTCTCGATCCACCTCGCCGGCGGCATATCGGGAACGTGCGAGGCCGCCCGTCAGGCGCACGGGCTGCTCGCCGAGCGCGGCCTCGGCGAGCGCGTGGAGGTCATCGACGGGGAAACCGCCTGCGGCGGCACAGGCCTGCTCGTCCTCGCCGCCTGCGCCGCCGCGCGCTCGGGCGCCGGCCGCGAGGCCGTGGTCGCACGCGTGCACGAGACGCGCAAGGCCCTGCGGATCTGGTTCTGCCTCGACACCCTCGAGTACCTCAGGCGCGGCGGGCGCGTCGGCAAGGCTCAGGCATGGCTGGGCGGAACACTAAGGATCAAGCCGATCCTCTCGCTCGAGTACGAGATCGTGCCGGTCGAGCGCGTGCGCACCGCCGGCCGAGCGTTCGAGCGGATGGTCAAGTACGCCCAGGAACTCCACGACGGCGGCTCCGACGGCTGGGTTGTCCAGCACATTCAGGCTCCCGACCAAGCCCAGCGCCTGATCGACCGCTGCCGCGAGATCTTCGACTCCGAGCCTGTTTTCACATCCGAGGTCGGACCCGTGATCGGCACCTACACCGGACCAGGCCTGATCGGCGTGGGCGCCGTGCCACGAGCGCTGCTGAGTTGATCAGCCGCTGCGCCGGCGACGGCGCAGGAGGCGCCCGCCGATCGCCAGGCCGACGACCGCCGCGCCGACCATCAGCTGGCCGCGGTGGCGCTCGATGTGCCCGCGCCAGTCGGTCACGTGAGCCACCTCGCCGCGGAGCTGCTCCACAGCGACGGCCAGCTCCATGCGGTTGCTCTCGATCGAGCTGCGGATCTCTGCGGGCGAGCGCTGGGGCATCAGCTCTCTCCTTCCGGGCCGGCAGCCGGGTCGGGGGTCTCCTCGGCGGGGGGTTCGAGCGGCTCCTCGACGGCAGGGTCGAGCGTGTCCTCGGCGGCAGGCGCCCGAGCCAGATCGGGCACGGCCTCAGGGCCAGCGGCCGCAACCGGGTCGGAGATGGGCTCCACCACCGCACCCGACGCGGCGGTCGGCGCGACGGTTGGGGTCGACGCGACGGTTGGGGCCGGGGGGGCGCCCGGGCCCGGGCTGACCGTCTCACGGATCTTGCGCGCCTCCTCGATCGCCATGTTGGGCATCGGCGGCGAGCCGCGTTTGACCGCCCTGGCGGCAATCAGGCCGGCGATCACCCCGAGCACCACCAGGATCGCGGCCATCGCAAAGAAGCCCCAGAAGTAGGTGAAGTCGCCCCCGGGGAGGAAGTAATAGAGCAGCCACGCACACCCCACCAGCACGAACACGAGCGCCGTCAGGAAGAAGATGCCGGCCACCACACCGACGATCGCCCCCTTGACCAGCTTCCTCGCCTTCTCGGTCACCTCCGCCTTGGCGAGCTCGATCTCCTCGCGCACGAGCACCGTGGCTCGCTCGGACACCTCGGCGATCGCCGCGGCGATGTTGTGGGGCTGGTCGGTGCCCTGCCGTCCGGGCGGCGCTTCGCTCACTCGGGCGGCTCCTCGTCGAACAGGCGCCGCCAGAGAACCCCCGCGGCCCGATTCGCGGCGAGGCTCGCCACGGCTCCAAGCGCCGCCAGCAGGCCGGACCACATCAGCCGCTTGACCATGTCGTTCTCCATCACCGCGGCAGTCTATTGCCCGCGGGGGTCGATTCCATGCGCGGGGCCCGCCGGGAAGGACTCAGGAGACGCTCTCCTGGCGGGCGGCGCTCGTCTCCAGGCCGCCGCACACGGTCTCCACGACCAGCCGCTTGGCCCGCTCGAAGTACTCCTCGTCCTGTGGCAGGAGATCGAAGATCCAACCCGTCAGCAGCTGCTCGATCGCGCCGTAGAAGGCCATCGCCGCGAAGCGCGGTTCGATCTCCGCCTTGAACACCCCCTCCGCCTGGGCCTTGGTGACGATCTCGCCGATCAGCTCGTAGGAGGTGCGGATCGGGCCGATGTGGGTCCGTCCGAACGAGTTGGCCGCACGCGTGACCTCCACGATGATCACCTTCATCAGGTCCGGGTCGTGGCGGTAGCTGTCGACGATGAACGACACGATCGCCCCCAGCTTCTCCCGCACGGGCATCCGCTCGGCGTCGACCTCGCGGATCAGCTCGAGCATCACGTTCCAGCGCTCGAGGAAGAGCACGTCGAGCACCTCGTCCTTGGAGTCGAAGTAGTGATAGACCAGCCCATAGGCCACCCCGGCCTCGTCGGCGATGTCCGACACCCGGCAGGCGTGGAAGCCCTGGCGGGCGAACACCCGCACCGCCGCATCCAGGATCACCCGACGCTTGTCCGGGCTCTGCTTGGCTCGCCCGGTGCTCACACGCCCTCACCCCCAGCCCCCCGATAGGCCGCCGGGCGGCGGTTGGCCAGCGACGGCAAGCTCGCCCGGATCTCGCGCTGGCGCTCCAGGTCGAGCTCGGCCACGATGTGACCCTCGTGGTCGGGGGCCTGGGCGAGCACGACCCCCCAGGGGTCCACGATCATCGAGCGCCCGCCCGATCGGTGTCCCCCCGGGTGGGCTCCCACCTGGTTGGCAGCGATCACGAACGCCTGGTTCTCGATCGCCCGGGCGCGCACGAGCGTCTCCCAGTGATCGCGGGTGGTCGCCAGCGTGAACGCCGCCGGCAGGGCGATCACCCGCGCCCCGCCCACCGCCAGGACCCGGTAGAGCTCGGGGAAGCGCAGGTCGTAGCAGATCGACAGGCCCAGCTCGACGCCGCCGGCCGTCCGCGAGAGGACGATCTCCTCGCCCGGCTCCTCGAGCTCGGACTCGCGGTAGGAGCGCCCGTCGATCTCCACGTCGAACATGTGCACCTTGCGATACACCGCCACGATCTCTCCCAACGGGCCCACGTGGACGGAGGCGTTGGCGAGCTTCTCCCGCCCGTCCAGGCGCTCGAGGATCGAGCCGGCCACCAGATCCACACCGAGCTCGCGGGCGATCGAGCGCGCCCACCGGATGGCCGAGCCCTCGAGCGTCTCGGCCGCCGCGCGCAGCTGCTCCTCCGAGCCCATCGCCGTCCACTTCTCCGGGAGTACGATCAGCTTCGCCCCATCCGCCGCCGCCGCGCGCGTGAGACTATCGGCGAGCTTTAGGTTCGCGGGCAGATCGGCGGTGGAGTTGAGCTGAACTGCCGCCACCCTCAAGAGCCCATTCCCTCCGCTCGCGTTCCATCTGTAAAACAGATTGACTGGTCAGTCAACATTCACAAGCATAACGGCCGCGAGTCGCGACGTGGAAGCCGGGCTCCCCGGGCCGCCATTCGCCACGAGACTGTTCGCGGGGACGCGGCCGCTGAAGCGCTGGCGCTACGTGGCCATCTTCTGCGAGGAGCTCTACGCGTGCGCGGCCCTCGTGCAGATCGGGCCGGTCAGGCAGTCCTTCTGGGCGCTCGCCCTTCGCCCTGGAGGGGAGCTGCGCGAGCGCACGAGCATCTCGCCGAAGGACCGCCCCGTCGAGCTGCTGCCCGGCCGGAGCGCCTGCAGCGACCGCGGCGCCTGCTCGCCAGGGCGGATGCGCGTGCGCGACCGGGGCGTCCTGCTCGACCTGCTGCTCGAGGAAGACGCGGGCATCCAAGCCGTCTGCCCCCACGGTCGGGCACAGGTGTGGACGTGCAAGCAGGCGGGCGTCCCGGCCCACGGCACCCTCGCCCTCGACGGACGGCCGGCGCGTCCGATCGAGGCCCGGGCGGTGATCGACGACACCGCCGGGCACCACGCGCGCAAGACCGAATGGCGCTGGAGCGCCGGGGTCGGTCGGGGCGCCGACGGCACCGCGCTCGCCTGGAACCTCGTCAGCGGCGTCAACGACCCGCCCACCGGCAGCGAGCGCGCGGTCTGGGTCGACCGAGCGGCACACGAGGTCCCGCCGGTCACCTTCGCGCCCGACCTGTCGAGCATCGCCTGCGCGGACGGCTCCGAGCTGCGCTTCAGTCCCGAGGCCGAACGCGCGCGCAAGGACAACCTGCTGATCGTCAGCAGCGACTACCGCGCGCCCTTCGGGGTCTTCTCCGGGACGCTCCCCGGCAAGATCCCCCTCGCGCACGGGCTCGGCGTGGTCGAGCACCACCGTGCGCGCTGGTAGCTACCACGCGCTCTGGTAGCTACCACGCGCGCTGGTAGCTCGGCTCAGTCGCCGCCGTGTCCCCGCTGGCGGCGCAGCTCGGCCAGCAGCAGCTTCGAGTGCATCGCCCCCAGCAGCTCGCGCAGCGGCTCGACGCCTGCGGCCACGATCTCCATCGCCCGCTCGACCTCCACGCCGCCGGCCAGGCGGTCGAGCAGGGCGCGCACCTCCTCCTGCACGAGCGGTTCGAGCGCCTTGCTGTAGCGCAGCGTGTCGTACACCGTGAACCCCAGCGCCTCGTCGTAGCCGCCCGCCCGAAAGCTCGCGATCGCCTCGATGATCTTCACGTCGTCGCGGTCATATCCCCGCTGGCTCGGCGTCAGCACGCCGATCTCGACCAGACGGTCGAGGACGTTGCGCGGAACGCCGTAGCGCTCCCGGACGACCTTGCGGGAGACCCGGCTGCCGTCATCGGCGCCCGCCAGCGCCCGCTCGAGGATGCGGTCCTCCAGCTCGATCAGCGCGCGCACGCGCTCGGGGTCGTCCTCGAGCGCCCCCTTGATCACCTTCAGCGGCATGAACCGCTCCTCCTGCAGGCGCTTGATCAGCTCGATCCGCTGCACATACTCGGGCGGGTAGTAGGCCATGTTGCGGCTCGTCCTGAGAATGTCCGCCCCCTCTCCCAGCAGGCCCTCGCGCAGGTAGTAGCGGATCGTCCCGGCGCTCACCCCCGAGCGCTCGGCCAGCTCGTTCATCTTCAACAGCGGCCGATCTTCAGAGTCCTCGACGGCGCTGCTCATGCTCGGAACGTCGGGGCCGGCGCGGATCTGTTGCTCGCCTCGGCCGGCCCCGCGGCCGCTCCGGACTCGAGCAGCTCGGCCACGTCCGCCTCGGAGTAGCCGGCCGCGAGCAGCACCTCCTCGGTGTGCTCGCCGAGCGCCGGTCCCGGAAGGCGGTCGTGCCGGCCGGGCGTGCGCGTCAGCTTGACCGGGATCCCGATCTGGCGAACCGGACCCTCGACGCCCGGCTGCCGCAGCTCAACGACCATCCCCCGATCGCGGACCAGATCCGATGAGAGCGCCTCGTCGAGCTCGAGCACCGGCTCCAGGCAGCAGTCGTGCTCGCGCGCGAACGCCTCCCAGTCCGCGCGCGAGCGGGCCCTGAAGATCTCCTCCACCCGCGCGTGCGCGTCCGAGCCGGGGCGCTCGAACTGCATCCCGATCAGCTCCTCGCGACCCACGCCGCGGCAGAACGCCTGCCAGAACTTCGGCTCCAGGGCACCCAGGCTGACCCAACCGTCGGCGCACTCGTACGGCCGGTAGCAGATCAGCGAACCCGCCAGAGGCAGATCGCCCCTGCGCGGAACCCCGCCATCGGCGAAGTACGCGCCGGCGACCATTCCAAGCCACGACAGCGCGCCGTCGGACATCGACACGTCCACCAGCTGCCCCTCGCCGGAACCCGGGTGAGCGGGCCGGCCCGGAAATCCGGATCCCCCCGGGCGGGCGGGCGAGCCATCGCGCTCGCGCAGCGCCGCCAGGATCCCGAACGCCGCCATCAGCGCCCCGCCCCCCAGGTCGGCAATCTGCCCAGCCGATTGAACGGGACCCCCACCCACCCCGCCCCCGCCCTCGCCCGTCAGCCCCAACAGGCCGATCAGCCCGAGGTAGTTCATGTCGTGCCCCGACGCACCGCGATTGGGACCGGTCTGTCCGTAGCCCGAGATCGCGCAGTACACGATCGCCGGGTTCTCCTCGCGCATACGCTCGTAGCCGACCCCAAGACGGTCGAGCACCCCCGGCCGAAACGACTCGAGCACCACATCGTGCTCGCGCACGAGCGCCAGCAGCGCCTCGCGGCCGCTCTCGTGCTTGAAGTTCAACCGGATCGAGCGCTTGTTGCGGTTCAGCGCCAGGAACAGCGCCGAGGCGGCACTGTCGTGCCCCGGTGGGCCGGTGTCATAGAAGGGCGGCGACCAGCGGATGTAGTCGCCCATGCCCGTGTCCTCCACCTTCAACACCTCCGCGCCGAAATCCGCCAGCAGCAGCGAGCAGAAACCACCCGGCAGCAGGCGCGAGAGGTCGAGCACGCGGATGCCCTCTAGCGGCAAGCTCACCGCGTGTCGCCTCCGCGCGAGCACTCCGCGGCCGCTAGGCCGCACATCGAAAAAGTGCTCACGCGCCCGCAATCCCCTCGCGCGGGGCGATCGCGAGCATCGCCCTGGCCTCCGTCACGCTCGCCGGCCGGCGGCCCATGTCCTCGGTCATCTGCCTGGCCTTCGCGATCAGCTCGCCGTTGGACCTCGCCATCTCGCCGCCCGGCAGGTACAGGTTGTCCTCCAGGCCGACGCGGATCGAGCCGCCGAGGCTCAGCGCCGCCGACACGAGCATCCACTGGTCCCGCGAGATCCCGATCACGCCCCAATGGGAGCCCGCCGGGATGTTGTCGACCATCGCCCCCAGGTTGCGCGCCGTCGGCGGGATGCCCCCGACGACACCCATCACACAGTCCACGTGCAGCGGCGTCTTCAGGACCCCCATGTCGATCAGCGGCGTCAGACTGCCGACGTGGCCGACGTCGAAACACTCGTGCTCCGGTTTGATGCCCAGCTCGTTCATCGCCTCCAGCAGCTCGACAATCTCTTTGAACGGGTTCTCGAACACCATGTCGAACACGAACTGCTTGCGCGAGCGCGAGTACTTGGCGTAGTTCATCGAGCCCATGTTCAACGCCGCCACCTCCGGGCGGCACGCCCGCAGGTATTCGATCCGCTTCTCCACCGGCACACCGATCGTGCCCGTCGAGAAGTTGATGATCGCCGCGTCCCCCACCTCGGTTCGGATCGCATCGGTGATCGCCTGGAAGTCCTCGATCTCATAGCTCGGCCTGCCGTCCGGTTTGCGCGCGTGGATGTGGATCATCACCCCGCCCTCGTCCACGATCCGCCGCGCCTCCGCCGCGTACTCCGCGGGCGTGTACGGGATCGCCGGGCACTGCTCCCGGTTGGCGATCGCCCCCGAGATCGAGCAGGTGATCACCACCGGGTCCTCGAGGCTCATATCCAACGGCCTCCCTGAGTTCGTAGGCCAAGCTGGACAAGGACGCAGGGAGCGTGGCGTGCTACGCACGCGAGCGACTGAGGACGCCGGCCAGCGCCGGCATACGGGCTCAGGGTCATACGGGCACCACGCCATGTCGCTTCCATGGCCGCTCGACCTTCTTGCCGGCGGACATCTCCAGCGCCCGGCAGATCGTCTCGCGCGTCTCCCGCGGGTCGATCACGTCGTCGATCAGATCGTTGCCCGCGGCGATGTACACGTCGAAGATGTTCCGGAAGCCCTCGATCAGCTCGGCCTTCTTGGCCGCCGGGTCCTCGGCCGCGTCGACCTGTTTGCGGAAGGCGATCTCGACGACGCCCTCGGCGCCCATCACGCTGATCTCGGCGCTCGGCCAGGCGACGATCAGGTCGGGTTCGTAGGCCCGGCCGTTCATCACGTAGTAGCCCGCCCCGTAGGCCTTGCGCGTGATCACCGTGATCTTGGGCACGGTCGCGTTGGCCACCGCGTAGAGCATCTTGGCGCCGTGGCGGATGATCCCTTCGGCCTCGATCTTCGAGCCCACCATGAAGCCCGGCACGTCCTGGAGGAACACCAGGGGGATGGCGAACGCGTTGCACAGGTTCACGAACCGCGCGGCCTTGTCGGCGGAGTCGTTGTCCAGGATTCCGCCCAGCTGCTTGGGCTGGTTGGCCACGATCCCCGCGGGCCGGCCGCCGAAGCGGGCGAAGCACGTGATGATCGTCTTGGCCCACTGGCCCTTCATGTCGAAGTACTCCCCGTCATCGACGATCCTGCGGATCACCTCGTACATGTCATACGGCTTGCGGTTGGACTCCGGGAGCACGTCCAGCAGCTCCTCCTCGCGGCGGTCGATCGGGTCGCCCACCGGCCAGGTGGGCGCCGTCTCTTCGCAGTTCTGGGGCATATACGAGAGGTATTCCTTGATCGCATCGATGCACTCCCGATCGTCTGCCACCTCCATGTCGCCGACACCCGACTTGCGGCAGTGCACGCGCGAGCCCCCCAGCTCCTCCTGGGTGACCTCCTCGCCGATCGCCGCGCGCACCAGGTGGGGGCCGGCGAGCGCCATCGAGCCGCGGCCCTTGACCATCGGCACGAAGTCGGCCAGCCCGGGGATGTACGCGGTGCCGGCCGCGCACGGGCCCATCAGCGCTGCCACCTGGGGGATCACGCCACTCATCACCACCTCCTCCCGGAACAGGTGGCCCGACCCGGCGAACATCGCGCCGGCGGCCTCCTGCACGCGGGCGCCGGCCGAGTCGAGCAGCCAGACGAACGGCATCCGCTTGGTCAGCGCCAGATCGCGTAGGCGCGTGACCTTGATCTCGCCGGTCATCCCCATCGAGCCGGCCATCACCGTGAAGTCGTACGCGCACACCGCCGTCAGGCGCCCGTTCACCTCGCCGTAGCCGGTGATCACGCCGTCGGCCGGCGCGTCCACCCCGTCCATCGCCCGCTGGGAGAAGTGCGGGCGACCGTGGATGCCCAGCTCGACGAACGTGCCGTCGTCGATCAGCAGGGCGATCCGCTCGCGGGCGGTCAGCTTCTCGCGGGCGTGCTGCGCGGCGATCTTCTCCTTCCCGCCGCCTTCTCGGATCTTCGCGCGGCGAGCCGCCAGATCCTCGACCAGGGGGCGCAGGAGAGAAGGCTGGGTGGACGAGCTCGCCACGTTCGTCATCCTAGCCGCATCCACCCGAGCGGAAAGTAGAGAGTCTTACTGCTTACTTGCGCGTATCCTGCCGGATGGCAGCGCGAACGGCCTGACGGATCATCGCCCCCTCCACCGCGGTTCGCGCTTCTCGAAGAACGCCGTGACGCCCTCCACGATGTCCTCGGTGGAGAGCGCCAGGGTGAGCTGGGCGCGCAGGTAGTCGAGGGCGTCGTCAAGCGGCATATCCAGCTGGCGGCGCATCGCTTCCTTGCCCAGGCGCATGATCACCGGCGACTTGCCCGCCAGCTTGCCCGCCCAGTCGGCCACGAGCGCGTCCAGCTCGGCGTCTACCACGACGCGGTTGACGATGCCGGCCGCGAGCGCCTCCTGGGCGCTCCAGCGCTCGCCCAGCAGCAGCAGCTCATTGGCCTTCTTGCGCGGCACGTTGCGGTAGATCAGGGCCATGATCATGAACGGGAACGTCCCCACGTTGATCTCCGGGGTGCCGAAGGTGGCCTCCTCGGAGGCGAGGATGAGATCGCATGCCAGCGCGATACCCAGCGCGCCGGCGAGCACGTGGCCGCGCACCGCGCAGACGGTCGGCTTGCCGAGCTCGCCGATCAGCTTGAACAGGCCGACGAAGCGCTCCGAGCCGAAGTGCTTGTCCACGAGCGGAGCGTCCGCCCCGAACCCTCCGAGGCTCGCGCCCGAGGAGAACGTCTTCTCGTGGGAGGAGCACAGCACGACGCAGCGCACCTGCTCCTCGTCGCGGGCACGCTCGAAGGCCGCGGTCAGGCCGGCCAGCAACTCCGGCGAGAGGGCGTTGCGGGTATCGGGGTCGTTGAGCGTGACCGTCGCCACGCCGTTGTCTGCTACGTCGTAGAGGACCTTGCCGGCGGACACTGAGCAGATCGTATCCGTACCCAAGCCGAAGCTAGTCAACCCCCAGTCCACGTGAGGTCAGTTGCAGACGGGACAGCGTCCCGTCGCACAGCTGCAGGCGGGCGGGACCGGACCGGCGCGTCGCGGGCCCCAGCGGCGCACCCACTCGAGTGCCACGGACTCCGTGCGGTCGCCCGTCCCGCCCGGCCAACAGCATCGGAGCATCATCGACACCAGCCGATCCGTGTCCGGCTCGTCCCTGCTCGACAGCGACTCGATGTGTGCGGCGATTCGAGGATCGCCCGGATGGGCACCCATGCCACCTACATCGACGCGCCCGCGCGCATGCATTAGGGAGACGGATCCGTCGGCGATGATGGCCGGTCGGGCAAACGGGTCCGCGGCACCCCACCACCTCGCGGCGAGGCACCGCCGGGCCCGCTCGAGCGTCACGCGGTCTGCGGAACGCGGGCGATGCTTTCCTGGTAGAGCGCCATCTCCTGGGCTACCGCCTCGTTGGCGTAGCCGTCGATCTGGCGGAGATTCTCCACCACGAGGCTCGCGTCTATGCGAGTGCGTTGGAAATCCTCACTCTCGCGTAGCGCCGAGAGCTGCTCGGCGGAGCCGTACAGCTCGATGTATCCGTTGAGCCCCGGGTTCGGACCGAGCAGGACCACGTCGAACTTCTCGATGCGGCCCTCCTGCTGCATCCGTCCGTACAGGCCGATCGCCTCGTTGAACACCTCGAGGCCGCGCTCCTCGCGCCCACGAACGGGCGTACCCCAGCCGATGAACAGCATTCGGTCGGCCATGCCGACCCCCTTCCCTGAAACGGCCCGGCCCATCGTCGGGCCTGTCGCGCGGAACCTACCACTCACGCCAACAACCGTGTGGACATCGCAGAAACACAAGCTGCCGAGGCCGGCCCCCGGGATGCGCCGCACGCGAGTCCACCCCAAAGCTCCATACCAGAAAGTAGATAGCTCTACTATTTACTTTCCCCGTGACCTGCGATAGCTTGCGGGTGGACCCACAACCAAGGAGACCTCCCCATGGCCGCCACCGCCGAGAGCGTCCTGAAGCCCGACTTCAAGGCCAGCCGCAAGCACTTCATCTTCACCGACGAGCACGAACAGCTGCGCGAGTCCATCCGCAACTTTGCCGTCAAGGAGCTGGCGCCCCACGCTGAGGAATGGGAGGAGACGACGTTCCCGGACTCGGTCTTCAAGCGGATGGGCGAGCTCGGCTTCCTCGGCCTGGACAAGCCCGAGGCATACGGCGGGCAGGGCGGGGACTACTACACGAGCCTGGTGCTCGCCGAGGAGATCACCAACGCCAACTCGGGCGGGCTGGCGATGGGCGTGGCGGTGCAGACGGACATGGCCATGCCGCCGATCCTCGCGTTCGGCACCGATGAGCAGAAGCGCCAGTGGGCCGAACCGGCGATCAAGGGCGATGCGATCCTGTGCCTTGGCATCACCGAGCCGGACGCCGGCTCGGACGTGTCGGGGATCAAGACCCGAGCGGTCAAGGACGGCGACGAATACGTGATCAACGGCTCGAAGACCTACATCACCAACGGCCACCGCGCGGACGTGATCGTGCTCGTCACCAAGACCGGGGAGGGTGGGACCGAATCGAACCCACCCACCCACGACGGCTTCACGCTGTTCCTCGTCCCCATGGACACCCCGGGGGTGATCCGCGAGAAGAAGCTCGAGAAGCTCGGCATGCACGCCTCGGACACCGCGCTGCTGGCCTTCCAGGACGTGCGGGTGCCGGCCTCGGCCGTGCTCGGCCAGCTCGGCAAGGGCTTCTACCACATCATGTGGGAGCTCCAGGGCGAGCGCCTGATCGGCGCGGCCGGCTGCGTGGCAGGCGCGCAGAAGTGCTTTGAACGGACGCTCTCCTACGCCCACGAGCGCAAGGCGTTCGGTCGGGAGATCGGCAAGTTCCAGGTGATCCGCCACAAGTTCGCCGAGATGGCCACCAAGATCGAGTCGGCCCGCCAGATGGTCTACGTGACCGCCTGGCGGTTCAACAACGGCGAGTACCCCGTGCGCGAGATCTCGATGGCCAAGCTCCACGCCGCCCGGATCGCCTGCGAAGTGGCCGACGAGTGCATCCAGATCCACGGCGGCGCCGGCTACATGCGCGAGTACGGGGTCGAGCGGGTATGGCGGGACATGCGGTTGAACCGGATCGGCGCGGGCACCGACGAGATCATGCTCGACGTGATCGGCCGCTCATACGGGCTGTGAACGGCTTGCCCTGTTCGCGAGGATCCGCTCAGTCGACCGAGCCGCGCGGCACCACCCACTCGGTCGGCTGCCCGGTCACCGTGGCGATCAGCTCGAAGTCGGCGTCGTAATGAAGCACGGTCAGCCCGACACGCTCGGCCGCTGCCGCGACGACCAGGTCGGGGATGCTCGCCGCGCGGTGTTGAGCTTTATCGGCGAGCAAGCCCTGCACTTCGATCGCACGGTCGAGCGTCGACTGGTCGATCAGCACGCGAGCGTAGCGCAGGGCTATGTCGGCGCGCCGTGTTCGATGCTCCTCGCCGTTACGCGCACTGAAGAGCTGCTCGAGGTCGGTTATCGAGCAGCTTGCGAGGAGGCCTCCCAACAGCTTCGGTTCGAGCGCCGCGGCAACGAACGGCCTGTCGGACCGCGCGATAACGCTGTTGTCTACGAGATGGGTGGGCGCGGCCACGCGCGTTCCATGATCTCGGGGTTGTGCAGATCCTCGTTTTCCTTGTACCAAGCGATCAGCCGCTTGCCGGCCTCAACGCGGACGACCTCGCGCAACGCCTCGTCCACTGTGTCCTTCACACCGCGAGTGCCCAGTATCTCCCTGGCTTTCGAGAGCATATCCTCGTCGATATCCAATGTTGTCCGGCGCACGCAATCAATATAGCCTGACTGTGCATTACTAGGCATAACGCCCTCTCTCAGTTCCGATGACGGCATCCACTCCACCCTTCTCCGACGAGCACGAACAGCTGCGACAGTCGATCCGCGGCTTCATCGAACGCGAGCTCGCACCCCACGCCCAGCAGTGGGAGGACGACCGTTGGTTCCCCGATGAGGTCTTCGGAAAGCTCGCCGCCCAGGGCCTGCTCGGGTTGAAGTACCCCGAGTCCTACGGCGGGCAGGGCGGGGATCACCTGCACGAGGCGGTGCTCATCGAGGAGCTCGCCCGGACGGGCTCCGGCGGCACGGCGGCGGGGATCGGCGCACACATCAACATCGCCACCCCTCCGATCTTCAAGTTCGGCACCGAGGAGCAGAGGCAGCGCTACCTCGTCCCGGCCATCCGCGGCGAGAAGATCGGCGCGCTCGCCATCACCGAGCCGGGCGCCGGCTCGGACGTGGCCGCCCTGTCCACCCGCGCCGAGCCGGTCGACGGCGGCTGGGTTCTCAACGGGGAGAAGACCTACATCACCAACGGCGTGCGCGCCCATTTGATCGTCACCGCAGTCAACACCACCCCCGAGGGCGGCCACGGCGGCATCTCCTTCGTGATCGTCGAGCGCAGCGAGGGCGACGGGATCACCACTTCCAAGCTCGAGAAGCTCGGCTGGCACGCTTCGGACACCGCCACCATCAGCTTCCAGGACGTGTTCGTGGCCGAGGAGAACCTGCTGGGCGAGCTCAACGGGGGCTTCAAGCTGATCATGGCCAACTTCCAATGGGAGCGCCTGGCCATGGCCCTCGGCGCGGTCGGGGCGATGACGCTCGCGTTCGAGCGCACCGCCGAGTTCGCCCGCCGGCGCAACGCATTCGGGCGCCCGCTGTCGGGCCACCAGGCGATCCGCCACAAGCTCGCCGACCTCGCCACCTCGGTGTACACATGCCGCTGCGTGACCTACGACGCGCTGCGCCGCTTCGTCGCCGGCCAGGAGCCGCTGAAGGAGGTCACGATGGCCAAGCTGCTCACCCAGCGGGCGTCCTTCGAGCTGATGGACGCCTGCCTGCAGATCCACGGCGGCGCCGGGTACATGCGCGAGCACTTCATCGAGCGGGCCGCCCGGGACGCCCGCCTCGGGCCGATCGGCGGCGGCAGCGACGAGATCATGCGGGAGATCCTCGGGAAGGTCCTCGGGCTCTAGCGAACCCACGCCGGGCCCGAGGGCCGGCCGGCGCGCTGCGCCAACCCACGCAGGACCCGTCGGCAGCCGCCGCGCGAGCATCCCTGCGCAGCTCCTTGCAAAGCTGCTCGCACCCCCTCAACCCGAGGCCTTGACCGGCCGATAGGTTCCCCGTGGCACGTCTCCGTCCTCTGCTCCTCGCCGGGCTGTGTGCGCTGTGCGGATGGGCCTGGGCGGTGCCCTCTGCGGCGCTGGCGGCGCACGGACGGGCCCATCGCTCCGCGGCGCGGTTGCACCGGCGCGAGCGCAGGCGCAGCGGCGCCTGCCGCAACGCCGGGCTGATTCCCACCAGGAAGAACCTCGAGCTGATCCGCTCGGCAACCCTCTGCCTGGTCAACCGGGAGCGGAGGGCTCGCGGCGAGCGCCCGCTTCAGCAGAACACCCGGCTCGAGCGGGCCGCCCAGGGCCACACCGACAGCATGGGCTTCGGCGACTACTTCGACCACGTCGGACCGGCAGGCCAAACGCCGCTCAACAGGATGCGGGCCACGGGCTACATCTACAGCTCCCGAATCGGGTACGAAGTGGGCGAGAACATAGCCTGGGGCTCGGGCTGGCAGTCCACCCCGCGAGTGATCGTCGCCGCCTGGATGGCCTCGCCGGGCCACCGCGCGAACATCCTCGACCCGCGCTTCCGCGACACCGCCATCGGCGTGTGCGCCGATCTGCCCTCCTCGCTCGCCCGTGGCCAGAAGGGGGCGGTGTACACGCAGGACTTCGGCGTGATCGTAGTCGGCTGAGAGGGGGGTCGGGGCAGACGGTCGCAGGGGAACCCGACCGGCCCTCCACGTCGGCCCGATATAACTTCGGCCCCCCGACCAAGACAAGGAGAAGCATCAGCTATGGGAGTACTCGACGGCAAGTCGGCGATAGTTACGGGCTCGGCACGCGGGATCGGACGGGCCACGGCGGAGTTGCTCGTCGCACAGGGCGCCCAGGTTCTGATCAACGACCTCGATGGTGACATCGCCGAGCAGGCGGCCGGCGAGATCGCCGGGGAGACGGCGGTATTCGCCGGCGATCTGACCAACCCGGGGACGCCCGAGGAGCTCGTGCGGAAGGCCGTCGACTCGTTCGGCAAGATCGACATCATCGTCAACAACGCCGGCTACACCCTCGACGCCCCTGTGCACAAGATGTCAGACGAGCATTTCCAGGCGATGCTGGACATCCACACGGTGGTGCCCTTCCGCGTGATCCGCGCCGCCGCGCCGCACCTGCGCGAGCCCGCCAAGAAGGAGCGCGAGGAAGGTCGGGAGGTGTTCCGGAAGATCGTCAACGTGTCATCCACCTCGGGAACCTTCGGCAACGCCGGACAGGCCAACTATTCGGCCGGAAAGGCCGGTGTGGTGGGCCTGACCAAAACGATCGCCAAGGAGTGGGGCCAGTTCAAGGTGAACGTCAACGCGGTCGCCTTCGGCTTCATCGACACCCGCCTGACCCAGGCGAAGGTCGACGAGAACACGATGGAGAAGGACGGGGAGAAGATCCAGCTGGGCATCCCCGAGCAGATGCGCCAGATGGCCTCGATGCTGATCCCGCTCGGCCGGCCCGCCACGCCCGAGGAGGCCGCCGGAGGCATCTTCTTCCTGTGCTCGCCCTGGTCGAACTACGTCCACGGACAGACCCTCCACGTCACCGGCGGACTGTTTGGGGGGATGACCGGCTGACGCCGGCGGGCCGGTGAGCGGGGACCCGGGGGAGGTGTTCTCATTCGCTCCGGTGGGGTGTATCCGCTTGGATCGGGGGGCTGCGGCACGTTTAGGATGGCGGCATGCTCTGGAAAAAGAGCAAGCAGCCGAGCGTGGCAGGTCAAGGACAGGTGCTGGACGCCATGCTCGCGCTTGCGCACACGCAGATCCTCGCCCAGGTCACGGATGAGGCCAGTCTGGATAGCCGTACGGTCGGTCTCCTCGCGTTCAATGGGGCGCTCCTTGGCGGCACCTTGGCTGCCAAGGACCTTCTTGGGTACTACTGGTGGACGCCCCTGATCGTCGTCGGTTTCGCCACGGCGCCGTGCCTGTGGTCGGTCTTCAAGAAGACCAGTGCGTTTGGACCCCCAGCCCTGAAGTTCTACGAAAAGTTCGGCGCCCAGGGTCCGCTCAAGGCCCGGACACAGCTCCTCTCCGACCTGGATGACACTTTCGCCTTCAACGCTGGTCGGGTCAGATGGAAGACTTTGCGACTCCGCGCGTCGTTGACTATTCTGGTCGTTGGACTAAGCGTTGCAGCGCTATTGATTGCCGTTGTCCGACCGACTACCATAAAGGCATGTCCGCAAGAACAAATCCGCGTCCAGGCTCAGGGCCGCCAGTCCCTGTGCCTCCCCCTTCAGGACTTCCGCTTGTCGGTGCCGGGGGCGTAGTGCGTAGCGGCAACAAACGGGCCTAGTAGCTTCGGTCGCCGTACTCGCCGTTGCCGCGCGCCGCGTCGATTCAACCGTACGCCCATCGACACCGTATAACCATGGCTATCGCACTCTTGCGCGGGGAACACGCCCGCGCTGTCCCCGCCCGCGCCCGCCCGCGCCTCAGCTACCGCCCGCCCACGCCTCTGAGATTCAGCAGGCACCCTGAGAAGTAGGCGCCCGCGGGCGAGGCGAGGTAGGCGCTCATCGCGGCCACCTCGCCTGCGGCCGTGAGCGAGGTTGCGGCACCCGCCCCGGGAGCGATCGTGACCGCGGTTATCGCGTGTCGCGCCCACTCGATCGACAGGGTTCGGGCGAGGTTCTCGAGCCCCGCCCGGGCCGCGTCGGCGTGCTCTCCGGCATCGGGAGGTGGCGCGAGGTAGACGATCCGCCCCCCGCGTGCCCCCGGGAGGAAGGCACGGTTGACGAGGGCGCGGGTGAGGCTCCAGCTCGCATCCAGGCATCCGCCGAGCGCCGCGCGGGCAGCGCCCGACCCGCCGCCGTTCGCCCCACCCCCCGCGGCGAACAAGCCCGCCGCGTCGAGCACGAGCAGGTCGATGCGGCCGGCCTCGGCGAGCACGCGGTCGACGGCCGCCTCCACGTCGACGTCCTCGACGTCCTCGACGTCCAGGGACTCGCCCGAGCCGAGGGGACAGTCAGACACGCGCGCTCCGAGCTCGGCGCAGGCGACACGGACAGCGCCCGCCAGCGACCTCTCGCCCGCCGGCGACCCTTCCTCCGCCCGCGACCCTTCCTCCGCCAGCGCCCCCGGGGCGCCCGCGAGCATCATCGAGACCCCCTCCAGCAGGCCGGGGCGCAGCAGCTCGGATGCGTCGATCGCGGACACCATCCGAGAGCACCCTAATGGGCGCGGACCCGGGCCGGGATCAGAGGCCGATGTCCGGCCCAGTCGGTCCGGCGCCGGACACGGGCTCGGCGGCGGACTCGGGTTCGGCGGCGGCGCTCGACGCCTCGCCTGACAGGCGGCGCAGGTCGAAGTACACGACCGCGGCCGCCAACGCGGAGATGGGGGCACTCAGCACGCCGACCACCACCCTCACGACGATGCCCACGCCGGTGCCCGCCGATTCCGCGGCCGCGTCGAGCAGGCCCGAGACGACGGCCACGGCCACGAACAGCACGAAGACCACGCCGAACACCTGCCAGGCGCTGCCGCGCACGAGCTCGCGACTGCGCCTGAGCGCCCCCAGCCCCGGGGGATGCTCGAGCACGATCACCGGCGCAAACACGAACCAGATCGTGATCAGGATCAGGCCGGGAATCAGGAACAGGATGAAGCCGATCACGATCGCCACGCCGGCCACGATGCCCACCAGGATGAGCTGGCCCATGACCGGCATGGCCGCCCTCAGCAGCTGGCCCGGGCTCGAGTCGCGCCGGCCGTCCTGGACGTCGGCCACCAGCTCGACGACCATGCCGGTGAACAGCGTGCCGGCCACGAGGCTCACCACGAGCGCCAGCAGGAGCGCCGGCAGGGAACCGGTAGCGGCGAGCACCGCCGAGAAGATCCCGCTCACCACGAACACCACGGCGGCCGCCGGCATCAGGACGGGTGCCTGATCGACGTAGATCCGCCACACGCGACGGACCACCCCGCCGATGTCAAGTCGAGCTTGCATGGGCCCTCTCCAGGCCGCGCTGCTCGCGCACCCGCTTGAGGATCCCCTTGCGGCCATGCTCCTGCAGCCCCGAGTACAGCCGGCGGATCTCCACGAGCACGGCGTCGGCGACGGCCTGCTGCTGCTCGGGCGTCGGGTCCTCGACCTGCTCCCAGCCGATCGCCTGCCCGTACTGGATGGTCACCTTGGGAAATTGCAGACGCTTCCAGTTGCGGATGCGCGAGGAGCCGTGGATGGCGATCGGCACGATCGGCGCGCCGGTCTCGAGCGCGAGGCGCCCGATCCCCCGCTTGGCCTGCTCGGCGACCTTGCCGGTGCGCGAGCGCCCGCCCTCGCAGTACATCGTGATCGCCCCGCCCCTGGCGAGGATCGTCTTGGCGGTGATGAACGTCTCTTCATCCCGGGCCCCTCGGCGCACCGGGAAGACGCCGCCGTGGGTGTAGATGAACTGCATCGGTCCTTTGAAGAGCTGCGACTTGGCCATGAAGCGCACCTTCCGCCGGATGTAGCAGCCCATCAGAAAGTGGTCCATGAACGAGAAGTGGTTCGGAGCGAGGATCACCGGGCCGCTGCCGGGGACATTGTCCGTGGAGATCGCCCGGGCGCGCAGGAAGGTGTACCCGTACAGCGAGGTGATCACCCGCGTGAGCTCATACGCCCAGTCCGGTTCGCGCGTGCGCCCGCGCGCGTGAAAGCGGTCGAAGTGCTCCTTCGGCCGGGGGTCGGTGTAGACCTGCTCGCGCATCGGGGCCAGATCGCTCATCTGAGCGCTTTACCTCCCCGGGGCGCCAAGGTTACGCGCCGCGCCCAATACACCCGGACGAAGTCCATCAACTGGCGAGCACGGTGGGCGAATCCGGCGGGGGTGCGGCCGCTGGCCCGGTGGGTGAGCTCGAGCTCGATCTCGGCGACCCGGTGACCGGCGCGGACCGCGTCGATCGTCATGCCGATCTCCATGCCGAAGCCGTCCGCCAACGGCAGCACGTCCCGCAGCACCCGGGCGGAGAGCGCACGCTGTCCGGAGATCGGAGCGACCGTGCTCAGGCCACAGCGCCTGAATATCGCCCAGCGGGCAAAGCCAAGGGCCAGGCCGATCCCCCCGCCGACACGCCTGGAGAACGCCGCGACCGCCACGTCCGCCCGTCCGCTTGCCACCGCGTCCGCAAGCGCCACCAGCTCGACCGCCGACTCGCCGAGATCGCCGTCGCAGAGGACGAACAGCCACTCGGCGTCCGCACCCGCACCCGCAGCGGCGGCCCCAGCGCCATCCCCCGACACCTCGTGCAGGGCCCTTCGGGCGGCGAGCGTGACCGCTCCGCCCTTGCCGATCACCCGCTCACTGCCCACCACCCGCGCGCCCGCACGGCGGGCGATCTCGGATGTGGCGTCGGTGGACCCGTCGTCGGCCACCCACAAGGGGGCGCCGGGAAAGGCGTGGGCGAGCGCCGCGAGCGTCGCGCCGATCCGCTCGGCCTCGTTGTAGGCGGCGACCACCACGCAGGTGCTCGCGTCACACGATCGATCGGCCGCGGCGTCTATTGTCCCGGGAGAACGGTCGCGATTGGCGTTTGGAGGCTTGGATGACTGACGTAGAGGCTCATATCACCGGCACGGTATGGAAAATCGAGTGCGCGGTCGGGGACACGATCGCAGAGGGCGACACGGTGGCGGTCCTCGAGTCGATGAAGATGGAGATGCCCGTCGAGGCCGAGGACGCGGGCACGGTGACCGAGATCCGCTGCGAGGAGGGCCAGGCGGTGAACGAGGGCGACACCCTGGTCGTCCTGGAGTAGCGAGCCTCCCGATGCCCGCGCGGGCGTGGGCTCGAACGCTCGTCTAGCCTGTCGCGGCAGTGACCTCCGGCGTTCCCCCACGCGAGCTCGCCGGCGGCAAGCTGCTCCTCGACGAGCCGGCCGCTGGCGTTGTGCGCCTGACGATCTCCAACCCGGCCAAGCGCAACGCCCTGGACCACCCGATCCTCGACGCGATCACGGCCACGCTCGTCGAGCTCTCCGAGCCGCACGGCTCGCGGGCGCGCTGCGTGATCGTCACGGGCGCCCACGGGATGTTCTCGGCGGGCTACGACATCGGCGAGATCCCCGAGCAGGAGTTCGAAGAGCGCGCCGAGCGTCTCGTCGCCCACCCGTTCACCGAAGCGATCGACGCGCTCGAGGCGTTCCCCTACCCCACCCTGGCGGTCCTGCCGGGTCACACGATCGGCGGCGGCCTGGAGCTGGCTCTGTCGTGCGACCTGCGCGTGGCCCAGGACACGATCAAGCTCGGGATGCCCCCGGCGAAGCTCGGACTCGTCTACTCGCACACCGGCCTGCGCCGCTTCATCGACGCGATCGGCGCGCCCCGCACGCGCGAGCTGTTCCTGCTCGGCCGCTACATCGACGCCCCGGCGGCGCTCTCCTGGGGGCTCGTCAACCGCCTCGCCCCGGCCGAGGAGCTGGAGGGGCTCGGGCTCGAGCTCGCACGGGAGCTCGCCGGCAACGCGCCGCTGGCCCAGATCGGCAACAAGCGCGTGATCGCGGCGTTGCTGGGAGCCGAGAGCGAGCTCCCGCAAGCCGTCGAGGAGGAGCTGATCGAGCTGCGCCACGCCTCCTTCGCCTCGCAGGACATGCGCGAGGGGGTGCGCGCATTCGCCGCGAAACGCTCTCCTATCTGGCGCGGGGAGTAGCCGTCCGGCGCGGCCCATACCGTTCGCTTGGATGCCGCCGCTGATCACCCGCGAGGAGGCGCTGCAACTCGGCGAGATCGAGGATCATGCGCAGATCGAGGCTCTGATCGAGCGGGCGTGGCAGGCGCGGGTCGAGCGGTTCGCCGACTCGACCGACATGTGCTCGCTGGTCAACGCCAAGTCGGGTGGCTGCGCCGAGGACTGCGGTTTCTGCGCCCAATCGCGCTTCGCCGAGGCGGAGACGCCGATGCACGCGCTGATGGAGCCAGAGCAGATCCTCGAACACGCGCGCGCCGCCGAGGCGGCGGGAGCACACCGCTTCTGCATGGTCACCCAGGGACAGGGTCTCTCAAAGCGGGACTTCGAGAAGTACCTGCAGGGCGTTCGCCTGGTCTCCGAGGAGACCAACCTCAAGCGCTGCGCGTCGGTCGGACATCTTTCACCCGCCCGCGCCCAGGCTCTGCGCGAGGCGGGCATCCAGCGCGTGCACCACAACGTCGAGACCGCCCTCAGCTACTACGACGAGGTCACCACCACGGTCCGCTACGAGGGTCGGCTGCGCACGATCGAGGCTGTGCGGCAAGCCGGCCTGGAGACGTGCGTGGGGGGCATCCTGAACCTCGGCGAGAGCCGCGAGCAGCGGGTGGAGATGGCCTTCGAGCTCGCCGAGATCGACCCCACGAGCGTGCCCATCAACATGCTCAATCCCAGGCCGGGCACCAAGTTCGGCGAGCGCGAGCACATGGACCCGTGGGAGGCGGTCAAGTGGATCGCAATCTTCCGCCTGATCCTGCCAGAGGCGCTGTTCAGGCTGTGCGGCGGGCGCGTCGAGAACCTCGGCGAGCTGCAACAGCTCGCCGTCCAGGCCGGGATCAACGGGGTGATGATGGGCAACTTCCTCACCACCCTCGGCAACCCGCCCGAGCGCGACAGGGAGATGTTCGAGGAGCTCGGCCTGAACGTCGCGATACAGACCGACAACGCCGCCAACCCCCGGCCGGACAACCGCACGGGCTGGCTGTCCGGGGAGACGCCCGACGTGGTCGAGGACCTGCTGGAGCAGGAGCGAGCGCCGGGCGACCCGGTCGAGTTGAAGGTCCGCCTGTGGGATCCCTCCACCCAGCTGCGCTTTCGGGCCAAGCGCAACGCGCCACCCAGGCGTCCGCGGATGGGCACCGCCGCTGCAAGCGGTGGTCGGGACGCGGACGCAGGGAGCGTGGCGTGCTGAGCACGCGAGCGACCGAGGACAAAGTCCCGCGCCGGTCCGCGGGCGTCTGAGCGGATGAGCGAGATCGAACAGCGCCTGCAGGAGCTGGAGCGCCTCGGTCTCAGCCGCCGCCTGCGTCTGGTCAGCGGGCCGCAGGGGCCGACCGTCCTGTTGGACGGCAAGCCCGTGCTGCTGCTGTGCTCGAACAACTACCTCGGGCTGGCCGACCACCCGCGCGTGCGCGAGGCGGCGGCCGAGGCGGCGATGCGCTGGGGCGTGGGCGCGGGAGCCTCGCGGCTGGTGTCGGGGACGATGACCATCCACCGCCGCCTGGAGGAGCGTCTGTCCGCGTTCGAGCGCAGCGAGGCGTGCCTGCTGTTCGGCTCGGGCTACCTGGCCAACATCGGGGCGATCGCCGCGCTGGCCGGTCCCGGCGACACGGTCTTCTCCGACGAGCTCAACCACGCCTCGATCGTCGACGGCTGCAGGCTCTCCCGGGCGCAGGTCGTGGTCTACCGCCACGGCGAGGTCGAGCACCTCGAGTGGAGCCTGCGCCGCCACGGGCCCCGCCGGGGCGGGCAGCGAGCGCTGATCGTCACCGACTCGGTGTTCTCGATGGACGGCACCCTCGCGCCCCTGCGCGAGATCGTCGATCTGGCCGGCACCTACGGCGCGCGGGTGCTCGTCGACGAGGCGCACGCCACGGGCAATCTCGGTCCGGAGGGCCGCGGCGCGGTCGCCGCGGCCGGCCTGGAGGGCGAGGTCGACGTGGTCATCGGCACGCTCGGCAAGGCTCTCGGCTCCTACGGGGCGTACGTATGCGCGAGCGAGGAGATGATCCGCTACCTGATCAACACAGCCCGCTCGCTGATCTTCTCGACCGCCCCCCCGCCCCCGGCGATCGCAGGGGCTCTGGCCGCGCTGGAGCTGCTGCAGGAGCGACCCCACCGCGTCCAGCGGCTGCGCTCCAACGCACGGGTCCTGCGCCGCGCGCTTGCCACCGAGGGCTTCCCGGTGGCCGATCGGGAGATGCACATCGTCCCCCTGGTGGTCGGCGAGGAGCGCGACGCGATGCGCCTCTGCCAGGAGGCGCTCGAGCGCGGGGTGTTCGCCCAGGCGATCCGCCCGCCGACCGTGCCGGCGGGAACCTCCCGGCTGCGACTGACGGTCATGGCTTCGCACACCGCCTCCGACCTGCGCATGGCGGCGGGCGTCTTGGCGGGCGCCGCGCGCAGGCTCGGGTTGGACCCGGACACGATGGCGCCGCCGAGCGCGCCGCGCACACCCGAGCCCCGACTCGCGGCAAGCGAGGCCGGCGAGTGGGGGATCGCGGAGGAGGAGCCAGAGTCGGCGGAGCCCACGCCGGCGGAGCCCGCACCGGCGCTCGCGAGCGCCCCCAGCGCGCCGTTCGACATCGAGCGCGAGACCGCGGCGATAACGCGCGCGGCCTAGCACCACGCCACCGGCCGCCGTGCGCGGGTTGTTCGTAACGGCGACCGACACGGGCGTCGGCAAGACCGTCGTGAGCGCCGCGCTGCTCGCGGCGATGGCCGCCTCGGGCGAGCCGGTCCGCGCATACAAGCCGGCGGTCACCGGGCTGGATGACCCGGCGGAGATCGCCGCCCACGGGCGCTGGCCACCAGACCATGAGCTGCTGGGCGCCGTGGCGGGCATGGATCCCGAGCGGGTCTCCCCGCTTCGCTACGGCCCGGCCGTCTCGCCTCATCTGGCGGCCGAGCTCGCGGGCGAGCCCATCGACCCCTCGCAGCTGCTCCGTCGAGCCCGGGCCGTAGCCGACGAGGACGCGGATGCGCTGCTGATCGTCGAGGGGGTCGGGGGGCTGCTGGCGCCGCTGGCGGACGACCACACCGTTTGCAACTTCGCGGTTGCGCTGGGGCTGCCGGTGCTGATCGCCGCCCGTCCCGGCCTCGGCACGATCAACCACACGCTGCTCACGCTCACGGTCGCCCGCGCGGCCGGCCTGGACGTGCTGGCGGTCGTGCTCACGCCCTGGCCCGAGCGACCCACCGTGATGCAGCTCTCGAACCGCACCACGATCGCGCGCCTCGGCGAGGTGGCGGTCGAGACGCTGGCAGCCGTGGGAGAGCCCGATCCGGTCGAGCTCGCCCGGGCGGGCGCTCAGCTCCCGTGGCGGCACTGGTTGAAACGCGTCGCAACTTCGTGACAAAACTCGGACTTGGTCGCTCGGCAGGAGGTGCGAGGGCACAAATCAGCGAAACTGTGGATCATGCCCGTCACAAAGCTCGCACTCGAGCGCTTTGGGCCATTCGGGAACGTCGAGCTGTCGTTGAGCCCGGGGGTGAACGTTCTGCTGGGCGCCAACAGCACAGGCAAGACCTTCGCACTGAAGGCGCTGTACGCGATCCTCAAGGGGCTTGGACCCGAAGCGACTCCGGGCACGCCACCGCGTGAACTGCTGCGCGAGAAGCTCTCGGGCGTGTTTCGACCCGAGAACGGCGAGGTGCGGCGGCTGGTCAGCCGCGCTCCCGGCTCATCTATAGGGCGTCTGCGCGTCGACTTCAACGAAGGTGATCCGGTCAAGGTCACGATCTCAACCGGCGGTAACCAGGCCATCTCCAACCTCGATTTCCCTCGGAGAACACAGGACTCCAATGGACCCGCACAGCCAGACATCAACATCCCAGCGCTGTTCCTTCCGTCGCGCGAGGTTCTGGCGATGTACGAGGGGTTTGTAGCCGCTTACCAACAGCGCGAACTCGCCTTTGACGAGACCTACTTCGACACGGCCGTCGCACTCAGCGCCGCGGCATTGCGCGGCCCAAGGCCAATGGAGCTGCGCGAGGTTGCCAAGCGCCTCGAAAAAGAGCTTGACGGGTGGATAAGGCTGGAGGGACCGAGGTTCTACCTGCACACCAACCAGGGCGCCCACATTGAGGCCCACCTGGTAGCCGAGGGCCTGCGCAAGGTCGCTTCAATCGTGCACCTCCTTGCCAATGGCGCCCTCCGCCAGGGGGGCATTCTGTTCTGGGACGAGCCCGAGGCCAACCTGCACCCGCGACTGGCCGAGGTCGTCGTCGAGTGCCTGGGGGTGCTCGCGAAGAGCGGAGTCCAAATCCTGCTGGCCACCCACGACTATTTGTTGGCGGACGCGGTCTCCCGGTGGGCGCAATACCGCGACGTGTCGGAGCACACCGCCGAGGTCCGGTTCTTCCAGCTCACCCGCAATGACAGCGGCGGTGAGGTGACGGTCGAGACGGCAGACACGTTCGTCGACCTCTCGCCCAACCCGTTGCTTGAAGCCTTCCTTGCTCACCACGACCGCGAGCAGCGTCTCATTGCCAAGCAGCTCACCTCGGACGCCCGGTCCTGACGCCTACATGACTACCGTCAGCGAGCGTCGGCAGCACCTCGACTTCGACCCCTACTGGCAGGTCGCAAAGTGGGATAAATCGGGCGAGTTCATCGACGGAATGAGCAAAGCTTTTGACGTGAGCGCAGCGCTTCGGAGCCGGACCTCGAAACCGGCCAATGGTCCAAGGGACGGAGTGAAGGCGGCCGATGTCGTCGGCGTCAGAGACGCCCCAGCCGAACCCAAGATCGTTTTCGTGGCCGAGTTCAAGGACTTCGTCCATCCAAGCATCCCCCCTGAGCAAAGAGCACAGGCTGCGGAGAAATCGCACTCCGGAGAGCTGATCGATGAAATCGTGCGCAAGGTCATAGACACGCTTGCGGGAGCCACCTTCTCCCACGACAGCGCCGACAATCGGAGAGACGAGCTGACCGAGTGGCGGCCAGCGCTGGCCCGATCCACCACCAAGATCTTTGTCCTCATGTGCGTTGAGGAATTGGACCCCGTGTTCGCGGGCGTTTTGACCAAGGAGCTTCAACGTCGCCTGAAATGGCTGGGCAAGAGCGCCACGGTGCTGGCCACTACCGGCGCCACCTCAACGACCGGGGCCACCCCCTTCTCAGGCGCGGGCATCTCTTATCGCATCGACTGACGCTGGGCTCTGTGAGCGCTCCTGGCAATCACACTTCGGTCGCGGCGCGCGCTGCCACAACTACAGCCTCGGCCACAGCCGCGACGTCTGACTCCACCATCACGTACGGCGGCATCGCATAGATCAGGTCCCGAAACGGGCGCAGCCACACGCCGCGCTCGACGGCGACGGCGGTCGCGGCGGCGATGTCCACGTCGCGGTCGAGCTCGATCACGCCGATGGCCCCGAGCACGCGCACGTCCCTCACGCCCGGGAACCCCCGCGCCGGCTCCAGCCCCGCGCGCAATCCTCCTTCAATCGTCCCCACCCGCTCCCGCCAGGCGCCATCTGCGAGCAGCTCAAGCGAGGCCAGCGCCACTGCGCAGGCGAGCGGGTTGGCCATGAACGTCGGCCCGTGCATCAGCCCGCCGCCCTCACCGGAGGAGACCGCCTCGGCCACCGCGGGAGTGCAGAGGGTCGCAGCGAGCGTCATGTACCCGCCGGTGAGCGCCTTGCCCACGCACATCACATCGGGTGCGATCCCGGCGTGCTCGCACGCGAACATCGCCCCCGTGCGCCCGAAGCCGGTTGCGATCTCATCGAGCACCAGCAGCAGACCGTGCTCGTCGCACACACGCCTGAGCAGCGCGATGCACTCAGGCGCGTGGAAGCGCATACCGCCGGCGCCCTGGACGACCGGCTCGACGATCACCGCCGCGAGCTCGTCCGCGTGCTCCTCGGCCAGCGCGCCCACACCAGCCGCCCACGCCTCGTCGAGACCCGCGTCGAAGCCGTCGGGCGGGCGCTCGGCGAAGACGTGCTCGGCGAGGACGCCCGAGAACAGGCTGTGCATCCCCCCGACCGGATCGCACACGGCCATCGCACCGAACGTGTCCCCGTGATAGCCGCCCCGCACGGTCAGCAGCCGCGTGCGCCCGCCGCGGCCGAGCGCGCGCTGGAACTGCAGGCAGATCTTGATCGCCACCTCCACCGACACAGATCCGGAGTCGGCGAAGAAGACCCTCTCCAGGCCGGCGGGCGCGAGCTCGGTGAGCCGCTCGGCCAGGCGCACGGCCGGCTCGTGGGTGAGCCCGCCGAACATCACGTGGGCCATCTGCTCGAGCTGCCCGCGCACGGCCCCATCCAGGGCCGGGTGGCGGTAGCCGTGGATCGCACACCACCACGACGCCATGCCGTCGATCAGCTCGCGCCCGTCGGCCAGTCTCAGCCGCACCCCCCGCGCCGATGCGACCGGCAGCGAGGGCAGCGCTCCGGGCAGCGCTCCGTAGGGATGCCAGACGCGCTCCCGGTCGAGCGCGAGCAGTGTTCCCCAATCAGACGGTGCCGCGACGGGCCCTAGTCCTCATAGAGGACGAAGTCGCGCTTGCGCGCTCCGCACACCGGGCAGAACCACGTGTCGGGGATGTCCTCGAACGCGGTCCCCGCCGGGATCCCGCCGTCCGGGTCGCCGTCGTCGGGGTCGTATATGTAGCCGCAGGACTCGCAGATCCAGCGCTGGAGGGTCTCGGTGGTCGTGCTCATGTGTGAAGGGTCTCGATGGTCGCGCTCATGCGCTGGAGATTACCGGCAGGTAGGGTCAGTCGATGAGCACGTTCGAGTCAAGCGAGCGTCCGGGGCCCGGGGAGACCTACAACCCGGGGCCGGCCACGCGCGCACGCCAGGCGGCCACGGTGATCCTGCTTCGCGACCGGGTCGGGGCCGCCGGCGGCTCGGAGGAGCTCGAGGTTCTGCTCGTGAGGCGCACGCCCGAAGCCCGCTTCATGGGTGGCGTGTGGGTGTTTCCAGGCGGGGCGGTCGACGCCGGCGAGGGCGACGGCGACGAGTCCCATCGCGCCGCCGCGATCCGTGAGCTGCGCGAGGAGGCCGCGATCGTCCTCGAGGACCCCGCCGAACTCGTCGAGTTCTCCCGCTGGATCACCCCGGCCGAGGTGGAGATCCGCTTCGACACGCATTTCTTCCTCGCCTGCCTGCCCGCCGGGCAGGAGCCGGCGATCGACGGCCAGGAGTGCGTGGACATGGGCTGGTTCACGCCCCGCGCGGCGCTCGACGCCCACCGCGCCGATGGGATCGCCCTCGTGTTCCCCACGATCAAGCACCTGGAACAGCTGTGCGGGTTCGCCTCCGTGGATGAGCTCCTCGCGCACGCCCGCGGTCGCGACGTCCAGCCCGTCGAGCCGAAGGTGCTGCTCGAGGGAGAGATCGCCCGCATCGTCCTGCCGGGCGAGCCCGGGTACTGACAGCCGAGGGCCCGCGGCGAGCACCCGGTGCTCGCCGCTCAGCGCTGCGCCTGCGCCTCGATCACGTGCGTGACCGCGTTGATCAGCGCCAGATGGGTGAACGCCTGGGGGTAGTTGCCCAGGTGCCGGCCGGAGGAGGCCTCGAGCTCCTCGGCGTACAGGTCGAGCGAGGATGAGAGCGAGAGAAGCCGCTCGCACAGGTGCTGGGCGTCGCGGTCCTCGCCGATCTCAGACAGTGCCGAGACCAGCCAGAACGAGCAGATCAGGAACGTGCCCTCCTCGCCGTGCAGCCCGTCGTCGGTTTCGCCCGTGCGGTAGCGCAGCACCAGACCGCCCTCGGTCAGCTCGTCGCGAATCGCGAGGACCGTCGCACGCACGCGCTCGTCGTCGGGGCCGAGAAAGCGCACCAGCGGGATCAGCAGGTTCGAGGCATCGAGCGCGTCCGTGTCGTAGTGCTGGCGAAAGACGCCCCGCTTGTCCACGCCCCGCTTGAGGATCTCCGCGCGGATCTCCTCGGCCAGCGCCTGCCAGCGCTCCCCGTCCTCCACGTGCCCGCGGCGTTCGGCCAGCCGCGCGCCCCGGTCCATCGCAACCCAGCACATCAGCTTCGAGGACACATAGTGGCGGGGCTCGCCGCGCGCCTCCCAGATCCCCTGGTCGGGTTCCTTCCAGGCGGCCGCCGCGCATCTCACCTGGTCGGCGAGCACCGGCCATAGGCGCTCGGGGATGTGGTCGCGCTTCTTGGAGTGCAGGTAGACCGAGTCGAGCACCGCGCCGAAGACGTCGTTCTGGCGCTGGTTGTAGGCGCCGTTGCCGATACGCACCGGGCGTGCGCCCTCATAGCCCTCGAGGTGCTCGAGGGTGGACTCCTCGAGGTCCTTCTGGCCCTTGATCCCGTACATGATCTGAAGCGAGCCGTCGTCGTTGCGCTGCATGTCGGCGACGTACTGGACGAAGTCGTCGGCCTCCCAGTCCAGGCCGAGGGCGTGCAGGGCCCACAGGGTGAACGAGGCGTCGCGCATCCAGCAGAAGCGGTAGTCCCAGTTGCGCTCCCCGCCCGGGGTCTCCGGCAGCGAGGTGGTGGGCGCCGCGACCAGGGCGCCGGTGGGCATGAACGTCAGGCCCTTGAGCACCAGCGCCGAGCGCTGCAGGTGCAGTCGCCAAGGGTGGTCGGGATATGTTCCTTCCGCCAGCCACTCGCGCCAGAAGTGGCTCGTGCGCGCCATGTGCTCCTCGGCCTGCTCGACGGTGTGCGGGCCGCCCAGCCCCTCGGTCCAGGAGAGCGCGCAGAAGCGCTTCTCGCCCTCGGCCATCGTGTGGCGGCCGTGCGCGCGGTTGCCCTCGATCCCCACGCGGACGTCGCTGAACAGCCTGAAGGTGCTCTCCTCGCCGACCGCGTCGATAGTGCACGCGCCGTCCTCCCCCGACTCCACCACGTTCCAGGCGGCCGGCGTGGCGCCGTAGTCGAGCATCGGCTCGCACACGATCTCGACCTGCACCTGCCCCTGGATGCACTCGATGATCCGCACCAGCAGGTGGTCGGCGTCGTAGTCGGTCGGCGGCCGCGTGTGGCTCGAGCCGTGCGCGTTGTCGTGCCATTCCCCGATCGTCAGCGCATCGACGACCCGCAGCCATCCCTGGGGGGTCATCCAGGTCGTCTCGATCATGTTCGTGCCCGGGATGTAGCGCCGCCCGGCGGGCACGTAGAGGCCGTAGGGACCCACCCGCCAACTGCCGGCCCCGCGGTCGAGGAGCGCGCCAAACACAGAGGGCGAGTCGAAGTGGGGCAGGCACATCCACTCGATTGACCCGTCCGAGGCGACCAGCGCACCGGTATGGCAGTCCGAGAGGAAGCCGTAGTCGGCGATCGGCGGGAAGGGCGAATCGGGCGATCTGACGTTCGGGCCGACAGCCGGCGGCATCGCCTTTCTGGCCACGCCCCGCGGCCTGGATTCAGGGGCGGACGTGCTCACCATTCTGCCCGCTCGAACTTCGGCCGCTCGACGCCCGCAGGCAGGATCTGGTCGTCCTCGAGCTTGTCCAGATGGGCCGCCAGCGTGGCCGTCGCGAGCCCCAGCAGCTGTTCGGGGGCGTCCGGCCAGACGCACGCCAGCAACTCGGACACCGTCCGCCTGCCTTCGCTCAGCGCGAGGATGAGGCGGTTTTCCCGGTCGATCCGATGGGTGAGGTATTCCCCCAGGCGGGCGTGCGCGTTCCACACCGTCGGTCCGTGGCCAGGGCACAGGACGTTGAAGTCCTCGCGCAGGCGCAGGCGCGTGAGGGCGAGCAGATAGCCGGACATCGCGCCGGGGTAAGGGCTGATGAAGACGCTTCCTTCCCCGAGAACCGCGTCGCCGGTGAAGCACGCCCCGTCGGCCACCAGCGCGAAGTGGTCGGCGGCATGACCCGGCGTGGCGACGGCCTCGAAGGGGCCGAAGCGGATTTCGTCGTCGAGCGCTATGTCGACCGGACCCCGTCCGCCGGCCAGCGGCGCCGGATATTCCTCGAGCAGTGGCCGGACGGCCTCGGAATGGTCTTGGTGATCATGGGTGAGGACGACCCCGCCCAGCCCCCCACGGGCGTCGATCGCCTGGCACAGCCGTTGGAGGTGGGACTCCAGCAGCGGGCCCGGGTCGACGACCCAGGCAGGGCGGCGCCCGACGACCCATGTGTTGGTGCCCGACAGCGTGAAAGGCCCCGCATTCGGCGCGAGCACACGCTGAATGTCGTAGTGGTTGAGCAGGTCAGCGTCGGATGCGGACTCCGCCGAGTGCCCGTTGGCACCGGCCTCGCCGTCCGAATCGGGCGGGTGCGGCGTGCTCATGACCGCGACGTTAGCTCACAGGCCGGCGCAAATGACTCCCGGCGAGCCTACCTCGACCTGCCGGAGGCCCGGCCGCGACGAGGAGCGCCGCCGCGCGAACCGCCGCCTGGGCGCTCCACACCGCTTCTGGCGCTCCTCGAGCGAGCACCGCCGCCGCGCGAACGCTCGCCGGTGGACACGCCCGAGGCGCTGGACGCTCCGCCGGCGGCCATCCCCGCGAGCTCGAGCTCGCGGTCGAGACCGAGCGGGCGGACCATGCCGGCGAGCTCGCGGGTCTGATCGTGCGCGACGAGCGTCACGCCCACACCGCTCGCTCCCGCGCGGGCCGTGCGACCGATACGGTGCACGTAGTCCTCGCGGGTGGCCGGGATGTCGTAGTTGATCACGTGGGTGATCCCCGCCACGTCGATCCCACGGGCAGCCACGTCGGTGGCCACGAGCGTGTCGACGACGCCCGCCTCGAAGTTGGCGAGGGCGCGCTGGCGCTGTCCCTGAGACTTGTCGCCGTGCATCGCCACTGCCTGCACGCTGCTGGAGGCGAGTCGCTTGACGAGTCGGTCGGCGCCGCGCTTGGTCCGCACGAATACGAGCGTCAACCCACGCTCGGCCTCGCCGAGCTCGGACACCAGGCGCGCAACCTTGCCCTCATGGGTGACCGCCACGAAACGGTGCTCGACGTCGGCCTTCTGGGAGGCCGGGTGAGCGTGCTCGTGCCGGCGCGCGTCGGAAGTGTAGGCCTTGGCGATCCGCCCCACCTCACCCTGGAGCGTCGCCGAGAACAGCAGTGTTTGACGCTTGGAGTGGGTCATCTTGACGATCCTGTCGACCACCGGACGGAAGCCCATGTCGAGCATCCTGTCGGCCTCGTCGAGGACGAGCAGCCGAATGCGCTGGAGCGACACCTCCCGACGATCGATCAGGTCGAGTAGGCGTCCGGGGGTCGCCACGATGATGTGAGCGCGGGCGGCCTGGCGCGCCTGCTTGACGATGCCGGCGCCGCCGTAGACGGCAGCGATGGACAGCGCCCGGGCGTGTGCCAGCGGGCGCATGTCCTCGACGATCTGGAGCGCAAGCTCCCTCGTGGGCGCCAAGATCAGGGCCGAGGGCCGGGCGTCGGTGTCCCGCAGGCGCTCGACCATGGGCACGCCGAAGGCGAGCGTCTTGCCCGAGCCGGTCGGCGACTGTGCGAGCACGTCGTGCCCGGCGAGCACGTCTGGGATGACCATCTTCTGAACGGCGAAAGGCGTGGCGATCCCGCGCTTGGCGAGCTCACTCACGACGACCTCGGATACGCCGAGATCGGCGAACGTTTCATGCTCCATGTTGTTGGTGCTCCTTCTGGCGACCATCCGGCCGCCGCTGCAGATGGAGATTCGACTGACCCCATCCGCGCCCTTCAGCGCCAACAAAGACAAAGAACCTCACGGACGACTTCGCCGCCCGTAGGGTGACCGTAGCAGCCTCCTCGCCGCCGTCCGCCGATGGTGCGCCTATTGCAGGTTCGCCATCACGTGCTTGACCACCGTGTAATCCTCGAGCGAGTATACGCTCAGGTCCTTGCCATAGCCGGACTCCTTGAAGCCGCCGTGGGGCATCTCGGAGACGAGCGGGATGTGGTCGTTGATCCACACGCATCCGAACCGCAGCGCCTTTGACACGCGCAGGGCGCGGCCCACGTCGCGCGTCCACACCGACGATGCCAACCCGTAGCGGGTTGCGTTCGCCCCCTCGATCGCCTGGCGCTCGTCGGAGAAGCGCTCGACGGTGATCACCGGGCCGAAGATCTCGCGCTGGATCATCTCGTCGTCTGGGCGCAGCCCCGCGACTACGGTCGGCTCGAGGAAGAAGCCGGGCCGCTCGGCCGACCTGCCGCCGGTGACGATCTCGGCATGATCGGGCCTGCGCCCCAACAAGCCCGCGACGCGCTCGCGCTGGCGCGCCGAGTTGACCGGGCCGAGGGTCGTGTCGGGCGAGAGCGTGTCGCCGATCACCAGGCCCTGCGCCTTGTCGGTGAGCCCGGAGACCACCTCGTCGTAGACGCCTGCAGCGGCGAGCACCCGTGTGGCCGCCGTGCAGTCCTGCCCGGCGTTGTAGTAGCCGGTGCCGGCGATCGTCTCCAGCGCGCCCTCCAGGGACACGTCGTCGAAGACCACCACCGGCGCCTTGCCGCCGAGCTCGAGGTGCACGCGCTTGAGCGTGTAGGCGGCCGTGCGGGCGATGCGCCTGCCCGTGTCCACCGATCCGGTCAGCGCGACCATGTCCACATCCGGGTGGCCGATCAGCGCCTCGCCGGTCGGCTCACCCGGCCCCATGACGACGTTTAGCACGCCCTTGGGCAGGATCTCGCTCGCGAGCTCGGCCAGCCTGACGGTGGTGATCGGGGTGGTCTCGGCGGGCTTGAGCACGACCGTGTTGCCCGCCGCCAACGCCGGTCCGAATTTCCAGATGGCCATCATCAGCGGGTAGTTCCACGGGGTCACCGCTCCGATCACGCCGACGGCCTCGCGGCGGGTGAATGAGGTGTGTCCCTCCATGTACTCGCCGGCGGGGAGGCCTGTCATACACCGCGCCGCGCCGGCGAAGAAGCGGAGGTTGTCGGCCATCACGGGGATCTCGTCGTCGGTGACCGCTTGAATCGGCTTGCCCGCGTTCAGGGCCTCCAGGCGGGCGATCTCGGGGCCGTGCTCCTCGATCAGGTCCGCCAGAGCGAGCAGCGCCCGGGCGCGGTGGGCGGGTGTCGTGCTCGACCAGCCCTCGAACGCCCCGCGGGCGGCCCGCACCGCCCGGTCGACCTCCCCGGCGTCTGAGATCGGCGCGTGCGCAAGCTGCTCGCCGGTGGCCGGGTTGAGCACTGGTTCGCTCTGGCCCGAACAGACGGAGCTCTGGCCGTCGATGAAGTTGCTAAGGATGCCTGCCGTGCTAGCCATCGCGCATCTCCTCGTAAGGGGTGGTCTGTCTTGTTTTTATGGTGTGGGGATGGCCAGCGCATCGGCGACCGCCGGATGGATGATCTCCCCGCCGCGGACGTTCAGCCCGGCGCGCAGGCCGGGGCTCGCCTCGAGCGCCTCGTCGATGCCGCGCTCGGCCAGCTCGATTGCGTAGGGCAGGGTCGCGTTGGTCAGCGCGTAGGTCGAGGTGATCGGCACGGCGCCCGGCATGTTCGTCACGCAGTAATGCGTGATCCCGTCCACCTCGAACGTCGGCTCGGAGTGGGTGGTCGGCCGCGAGGTCTCAAAGCAGCCGCCTTGGTCGATCGACACGTCCACGAGCACCGCGTGCTGCTTCATCGGCTTCAGCTGCTCGCGGGTGACCACACGCGGCGCGCGCCCACCGTGCACGAGCACCGCGCCGATCACCAGGTCGGCCCGGGGCAGCATCTCCTCGATCGCGAGCGTCGAGGAGTAGACGGTCGAGGCGCGTCCGGCGAACGCGACTTCGAGCTCGCGCAGCCGGTCGATCGAACGGTCGAACACGAACACGTCGGCCTGCATGCCGATGGCGATGAACGCGGCGTTCATGCCCACCACGCCGCCGCCGATCACGAGCACGGTGGCGGCGGCCACGCCGGGCACGCCGCCGAGCAGGATGCCCCGCCCCCCGAGCGGCTTCTCAAGCATGAACGCCCCCGCCTGGGTGGCGATCTTGCCCGCCACCTCGCTCATCGGCGCCAGCAGCGGCAAACGGCCCTCGGCGTCTTCGACGGTCTCGTACGCGATGCAACTCGCCCCCGAGGCCATCAGCCCACGGGCGAGCTCGGGCTCGGCGGCCAGATGCAGATACGTGAACAGCGTCTGTCCGTCGCGCAGCCTGCCGAGCTCCTCGGGCTGGGGCTCCTTGACCTTCAGAACGAGCTCCGCCTGCGCGAACACCGCCTCGGCGTCCGCCACGATCCGCGCCCCCTGCGCCTGAAACTGCTCGTCGGCCATCGCGCTGCCCACGCCGGCGCCGGCCTGCACGAGCACCTCGTGCCCGCGGGCGCTCAGCTCCCTGACCCCGGCCGGGGTGATCGCCACGCGGTACTCGTCCGCCTTGATCTCGCTGGGAACGCCGATCCTCATCGCGCGAGCTCCCGCCCGCGTAGAGCCAGCCAGAACTCGATGCGATCGCGCGCGCTCAAGAAGTCGCGCCCGGTGAGCTGTTCGATGCGTCGGATGCGGTAGCGCAGCGTGTGGCGGTGGCAGAAGAGCGCCCCCGCGGCCTTCTCCCAGTGGCCGTTGTGCTCGATGAACGCGTCGAGCGAGCGCACGAGCTCTTCGCCGTAGCGACCCTCCTCCTCCTCGATCGGGCCGAGCACGCCGCGGCAGTAGGAGCTGAGCGCCTCGTCATCCTGCAGCGACAGCAGCAGCTGGAAGGCGCCGAGATCCTCGTAGGAGGCGACCTCGGGCGCGTCCCCCCCTCGCGGAGCGTCCCCACCTCGCGGAGCGTTCCCATCCTTGCGCAGCCGCACGGCCTCCAGCGCGCAGCGGGCCTCGTGGAAGCTCAGGCGCAGCGCCTGGGTGGCCGCCACACGGCTCGCGGCCGCCCGCACCTCCCCGAAGCGGGCGCTCAGCTCCGAGCGGATGAGACCCGCGAGCGCGAGCGGCTCGAGCTCCTCGCTCGCGCCCACGACCGCACACAGCAGCCCCGCGCGCACGGCCACGAGACTGGGGACTCCCTCGCGTCCGAGGATCCGTTCCACCTGCCCGGCGGCCGCGCTCGGGTCGGGGGTACGGAAGGCGAGCACGGCCGCCCGCTCGCCGATCCCGAACGGACGCAGCCGCGCCAGCAGGTCCTCCGGATACAGATGTCCGGTGAGCGCCTCGGCGAGCACGTCGCCGACCATGTTGCGCTGGAGCAGCTCGTAGCGCTCGTTCAACAGCTGCGCGAACGCCCGCTCGGTGATCGCGATGAAGGGCAGCTCGTACGGGACCTCGAACAGGGGGAAGCCGCGCTTACGGGCCGCGGTCACCAGCGCGGCCGGCAGCCGCTTGTGGGCAAAGCCCGTGCCGAACCCGAGGCCGGCGAGCTCGTGCTCGGCGAGCCGGTCGATCAGCTCGCGCTGCGACTTGGGGCCGTCCAGCTGCATACCCGTGCTGAGCAGCAGCTCGCCGCCTTTCAGCCACGGCGTGGGATCGGCCAGCTCGCTGCTGTGCACCCACCGTACGTGCGTCTGGGCGGCCTCTTGGCCGGAGACGAGCTCAAGCCCGAGCTCGCCGATCAGGCTCTCGACAGTGAGCTCCAACTCCCCACCCGTTCCGATGCCTCGCTGAGTACCGGGCGCAGGATCGCCTCGATCTCCTCGAACTGCTCGCGTCCGGCGATCAGCGGCGGTGAGAGCTGGACGATCGGGTCGCCGCGGTCGTCGGTCCGGCAAATCAGTCCATGACGGTAGAGCTCACCCGAGAGGAAGCCGCGCAGCAGCTGCTCGGCCTCCTCGTGGCTGAAGGTCTCCCTGGTCTCCTGGTCCTTGACGAGCTCGATCGCCTGGAAGTAGCCCGCGCCCCGGACGTCCCCCACGATCGGCAGGTCGCGCAGGCTCTCGAGCATCGCGCGCAGGCGGCCTTCGTTCTCGAGCACGCGCTCGCACAGGCCCTCGCGCTCGAGCACATCGATGTTCGCCAGCGCCACAGCGCATGCGATCGGGTGCCCGCCAAAGGTGAAGCCGTGGTTGAAGATCGCCTTGCCGTGCAGGAACGGCTCGGCGATGTGGTCGCCCGCGATCACAGCCCCCATCGGGACGTAGGCCGAGGTGATGCCCTTGGCGGTCGTGATCATGTCCGGGAGGTAGCCGTAGCGCTCGCTGCCGAACATGTGGCCGATGCGCCCCCACGAGCAGATCACCTCGTCGGAGATCAAGAGGACGCCGTGGCGGTCGCAGATCTCGCGCACCCGCTCGAAGTAGCCCTCCTGCGGGACGAAGCAGCCGCCCCCGTTCTGGACCGGCTCGAGGATCACCGCCGCCACGGTGGCGGGCCCCTCGAACAGGATCGCCTCCTCGATCGCGTCGGCCGCCCACAGCTCGTCGCGATCCTCTTTCCAGCGGTAGGAGTTGGTGTTGGGCGCGTGGCGGCCGCCCGGGGTGAGAGGCTCGAAAGGTTCGCGCAACGCGGGCAGGCCGGTGGCGGTCAGCGCTCCCATCGAGGTGCCGTGGTAGGCGAGGAAGCGGGAGACGATCTTGTGGCGCCTCGGCTCGCCGCGGGCCTGGTGATAGGCCTTGGCGAGCTTCCACGCCGACTCCACGGCCTCCGAGCCGCCGGAGGTGAAGAACACGCGGTTCAGGTTCCCGGGGGTCAGGTCGGCGATGCGCGCCGCCAGCTCGATCGAGCGCGGGTGGGCGTAGCTCCAGTTCGTGTAGAAGCCGAGCTCCTTTGCCTGCCTTGCCGCGGCGTCGCCGAGCTCGGCGCGTCCGTGGCCGACGTTCACGCAGTACAGCGCCGAGAGCCCGTCGAGATAGCGCTTGCCGTGCTCGTCGTAGACGTAGCAGCCCTCCCCGCTGACGATCACCGGAACCTCGGAGCCGTCGTCGTAGGCGCCCATCCGGGTGAAGTGCATCCACAGATGGCGCCTGGCCTGCTCTTGAAGGGAACTAGACACTGAGGACAACGCTACTCCGCCGAGATATGCGACTCAAGACACCGCTCGTTCAACAAGATGGACGTCCATTGTACTGAATGTATAGCGACACACATGGGTTTTGGGGATCGCGCCCATTGCGCCGCCGCCACCCGTGAGCGTAACTTTTGTTACGAACCGCGCCATATCAGTCGCGGCCACGAGAGGAGCCGTTGATGGCCATCGAAGGTGCCGTTGGATCGGATCCCGCCCGCCCCGCCGCCGCGTCCTCCGCATCGGGGGCGCCCGCGTCCTCGGAAGTCGTGGACAAGGGCCTGAAGAAGGGCGCCATCGGCTATCTCTCGAACATCGTCATCGGGGTCGCCTCGACCGCCCCGGCGTACTCGTTGGCGGCGACGCTCGGGTTCGTCGTGGCGGTCAAAGGGGTGGGGGTGCACGCCCCGGCGGTGATGCTCGTCTCCTTCGTTCCGATGCTGCTGGTGGCCTCGGCCTACAAGTACTTCAACCGCGCGGACCCCGATGCGGGCACTTCGTTTGCGTGGGTGACACGCGCCATGGGTCCGGTGACCGGCTGGATGAACGGCTGGGCGATCTTCCTGGCGGACCTGATCGTGATGGCCTCGTTGTCGGATATCGCCGCCGTGTACACGTTCAAGCTCTTCGGCTTCACCGAACTCGGGCACTCCAAAGCGGCGATCATCATCGGCTCGATCGTGTGGATCGCCCTGATGACGTGGATCTGCTATCGCGGCATCGAGCTCTCCGCGCGCATCCAGCAGGCGCTCCTGAGCATCGAGGTCCTGATCCTGGCGCTGTTCTCGGTAGTCGCGTTCGTCAAGGTCTTCGGCAGCCATCCGCCGAGCGGCTCGATCAAGCCAGCCCTGTCGTGGTTCAACCCGTTCGCCATGAATTTCGGCGACCTGCTCGACGCGGTCCTGCTGGGGGTGTTCATCTACTGGGGCTGGGACTCGGGCGTGGCGGTCAACGAGGAGTCCGAAGACCCGGCCGAGGGGCCGGGCAAGGCCGCAGTCGTCTCGACGATCCTGCTCGTGCTGATCTACGTCATCGTGGCGGCAGCCGGCCAGTCCTTCCACGGCGTCGGCTTCCTCACCAGCGAAGAAAACCAGGGGGATGTCCTGAACGCGCTCGGCAAGGGAGTGCTGGGGAGCGGCCTGGACAAGCTGCTGATCATCACGGTGCTCACCTCGGCGTCAGCCTCCACTCAGACGACGATCCTGCCGACGGCCCGCACGACGCTGTCGATGGCGCATTGGAAAGCGGTCACCACGCTGCTCGCGCGCGTGCACAAGCGCTACCTGACTCCAACCGTCTCCACGCTCGGCTTCGGGCTCCTCTCGATCGTCATCACGGTCGTCCTGCTGCTGCTCTCAGAAAGCGTCCTCGAAGACTCGATCACGTCGATCGGCTTCCCGATCTGCTTCTACTACGGCTTGACCGGGGTCGGATGCGCGATCTACTACCGCCGGGAGCTCGCCGGGAGCGTGCGCAACTTCCTGCTGCTTGGCCTTGGTCCGCTGATCGGCGGCCTGATGCTGCTGGGGGTCGGTGTGAAGGCGGCGTTCTACTACGGGCACAAGGCCAACGTCTCCTCGGCGCCGATCCTCGGCATCACGCTGCCGCTGTGGCTGGGCATCGGTGGCATGCTCGTCGGCGTCGTCATCATGCTCGCCTCGCGGCCGGTCTTCCCCGAGTACTTCGCCCGCAAGACCGAAACGGCGCCCGCGGGCGTGCTCGAGAAGCCCCTGGCGGTGATGCCGCCGCCGGTCGAGTTCTGAGTGTCGAAGAGGAGATCGTCAAGGCGACACGTCGTGTGCCATGCGCGCTCAGCCGCCGATGACCGGCGAGGGCAGCCGCCTGATGCCGGTAACTTCGTCGAACCCAGCGTCGAAGCTCAGGATCTCCGTGATCTGCCGACGCCGCATCACAGCGACATGGAGCGCGTCGCGCGCCGAGAGCCCCTGGTTCGCGTGGACGATGTCCTTTGCGGCGAACACGTCCGCCTCTTCAATCGCGAGCACATCGTCGACGAGTCCCCGCAACGTCTCGAACGCAGGCCCCACCTTGTCGCGACGATCGATCGAGATGTAGCGGTGGAGGACCTCCTGAAAGACCTCGCTGCTGGTGACCAGTCGGCGTTGCTCACCGGCGAGCCGCTCGAGCACGTACAGCGCGTCGACCTTGTGGGGATGTTCGCGTCCCAGAAGGTACATCGGGACATTCGCGTCGAGGAAGATCACACGTCGTCCGCGCCCGCAAGCCCCGCCTCGATGTCAGCCAGGTAGCCGGCCTCTGTCTCGGCCAGCATCGTGTCGATGTCGACTTCGCGCCCGCCAATCTCGTAGCTGGCCGCCTTGCGAATGACGGCCAGCTTGACCTCCACGTCACCGCTCGACGTCCCGCGCTCGGCCGCCCGGAGCGCCTGGCGAGCCCACTCGGACATGGTCATCCCCGCGGCATCCGCGCTCCGCCCGTAGCGCTCGAGCTCGTCGTCCGCGACCACGACCTGCAACCTCTTACTCATAGCAGCAGTATAGCGTACTACCCAGGTGAGTGACCGGACGGCCACCCCACCTCCACCTGCCCGTGGGGGGAGCCCATCTCCTTCAGCAGCCCCAGGAACGGAGCCGGCGGGAAGGCCTCGGGGCCGAGCACGCCCGCGCCCTTCCAGTCGCCGCGGTCCAGGAGCTCCAGGGCGACGACGGGGTTGACCGCCGTCTGCCATACGACCGCCTGGCTCGAGTACTCGCGCATGGTGGTCTCGTTGTCGACCACGTGGTACAGGTAGGTCGAGCGCGGATGGCCGTCCTTGCCGGTGCCCGTCACCCACGTACCCGCGCAGGTGCGCCCGCTCATGCGCTCGCCGAGCGTCGCCGGATCGGGGAGCACAGCGGCGAGCAGGTCGCGCGGAGCCACCTGCATGCCGCCCACGGACACCGGCTCGGTCGAGTCCAGGCCCAGCTTGTGCAGCGTGCGCAGGACGTCGATGAACTCCTGCCCGAGGCCGTACTTGAACGTGACGCGCTCGCACTCCACCCAGCGGGGGATCAGGACGACCTCCTCGTGCTCCACGTTCACGCACTCCACCGGCCCGATCCCCTCGGGAAACTCGAACACCTCGGGCTCTGAGAACGGGGCGGTGGTGTAGAAACCCCGCTCGCGCTCCCAGATCAGGGGCGGGTTCAGGCACTCCTCGATCGTCGTCCAGATCGAGAACGTCGGCGCGAAGTCATATCCCTCGACCACCAGGTCGGCCCCGTCGCGGACGCCCACCTCGCGCACGCTCGAGAACAGCTCATCGGCGGCGTGGCGGGCGAATATGTCCGACAGGCCGGGCTCCACGCCGATCCCCACGAGCGCGAGCAGGCCCGCCCGCTCCCACTCCTCATGCCGGGCCAGCTGCACCTCGCCGAGCATCTTCCCCGGCTCCTCATACGGGCGCTCGGGGTGGGGGTGGGAGAGCGTCATCGCCATGTCCAGGTAGGTAACCCGGGCGTCGAACGCTGCGCCGAAGATCGGCTCGTTGAAGCGTGGATCGCACGCGTTCAGCACCGCGTCCGGTCGCACCCGGCGGATCAGCTCCACGAGCCCCTCTCGGCTGGACGCATCCACGCGCTCGGCGGCGAAGCGGTCGGGCTCGCCGAGACGCACGGCCGCCGCGCGGGCCCGCTCGAGCGCCACGTCCGCGAGCACCACCTGCTCGAACGCCGCTCGATGCTGGGCGATCGCGGCGAACGCCGCGCCGACTCCACCCGCTCCGACGACCAGGACCCGCACCCGACCCAGTCTGACGCAAAGCGCATGCTCGGAATGTCACAAGCATCGGGCGGGCATGCGCCGCAATGTCGCAGGCGCCTCCCGTATGCTGCCCCGATCCGCGTGGTCCCGAACACCAGCAGACCGTGAGCACCGGCCTCCCGAGCCCCCCGCGCACGCCGCCCGGATCCTCCGAGCCCCCGGGCACGGACGCAGCCGCGTGTGCCGCCAAGGGCGTTCGCGCGCGCGAACGCAGCGCCCCTGCGCCCGGCCGTTGGGTGCCCTCGCCGGCGTTCTCCCCCCGGGAGATCGCGCTGGTCGCCCTGGCCGGAGTCCTGCTGGCGGTGATCACCAGCTGGCCGCTCGTGCTGCACCTGCCCAGCCGCATCGCCCCCGACCTCGGCGACCCCGTGCGCACCGCCTGGCAGATCGCCTGGGTCGGGCACGCGATGCTCCACGACCCGCTGCACATCTTCGATTCCAACGCCTTCTATCCCCACCCGTTGAGCCTCGCCTTCTCGGACTCGCTGCTCGGCTACGGCCCGACCGCGTTCTTCGGCTCGGGCGCCGTCGCCGCGCTCGTCCGCTACAACCTCCTGTTCCTGTGGGCCTGGTCGCTGTGCTTCCTCGGCGCCTACCTGCTCGCCCGCGAGCTCGGCCTCGGGCGCATCGGCGGCGCCGCCGCCGGCGTGGCTTTCGCGTATGCGCCCTACCGCGTCACCGAGGCCGGCCACCTGCACGTGATCTCCTCCGGAGGGCTCGCGCTCGCGCTGTTCCTGCTCCTGCGCGGCTACCGGCGCTCCTCGCGCAAGCTCGTGCTCGCCGGCTGGCTGGTGTCCGCCTGGCAGGTCAGCCTCGGGTTCACCCTCGGCCTGCAGTACTGCTACCTGCTGGCCGTGCTCGGGGCGCTCGTGCTCTTCTACTGGTGGCGAGGGCGCCTGACCCCCGGCCCCGGCTGGGGTCATGGCGGCGAGGATGCAGGCCCGCAGGGCGAGCCCGGCGGAGCGTCCAACGGAAGCGCTCGGGCGCGTTCGCGTTTGCCGCGGACGGCCCGCGGCCCGCTGCTTCCCGGGCGCCTGCTGGCCGTCACGGCCATCGGGATCGTGGCGCTCGGGACGGTCGCCATCTACCAGGCCAGGCCCTATCTGAAGGTCGCCGCGGACTACCCGACGGCCAAGCGGACGATCAAGGAAGTGGAGACCTACTCCTCCGGCCCCGCCGCGCTGCTGTCCGCTTCCTCGGAGAACCGCGTGTGGGGCGCCGCCACGGCTGGGATGCGCGCGAAAGTCCACTCCAAGAACGAGGACGTCTACTTCCCCGGCGGCCTGATCCTCGTGCTGGCGCTGATCGGCCTCGGCGGGGTCGGCGGGTGTGCGTACACGCGACGATTGCGCCTCGGCCTGGCCTTCGGGATCCTCACCTGCTCGATCCTCGCGATGGGGCTCGGGCTGACCGGGGCCGGCTATCCGTACCGCCTGCTGTTCGACTACGCGCCCGGTTGGAACGGAGTGCGCGTGCCCGGCCGGATCTTCACGCTGGCAACCCTCTTCTACGCGCTGCTCGCCGCCGCCGGGGCGCAGCTGCTGCTCACCCGGCTGGGGCCATGGGCCAAGCGCCACCAGCTGCCTGCGCTGTCCGCGGTGCTCGGTGTCGCGCTGCTCGTCGGGGTGCTCGGCGAAGGAGCCGGCCACCTCGGCGATCCGGTCGTCCCACAGCCGGCTCGCGCCGAGATCGGGCTGCCCGGCCCGGTGCTCGACCTCCCGACCGAGGGAGCCATGGATCGCGTCTGGCAGTATTTCTCGACCAACGGCTTCTACGAGCTCGCGCAGGGGGAGAGCACCTTCGACATCCCCGCCCTCGACGACCTGCGCGGCGGCATGAACGGGTTCCCCGACCGCGCGAGCATCGAGAAGCTGCGCTACTACGGCATCCGCACGGTCGTGCTGCACACGGCGATCCCCAAGGGTCTCCCGGCCGAGCGGGGCTGGGTGGTGGCCGAGCCTCCCAATCCGGCAGCCGCGGCCGCCAAGCCGATCGCCGGGCTGGGCGTGACGCGACGGCGGGTCGGCTCGCTCGTCATCTACGCGATCGGCCCTGGGCCGAAGGCGCTGCACGGAACCGACCCATGAGCACGCAGGGCGGCGCCGGATCGGGCGTCCTCGGTCGCTCGCGTACCCGCATGCCCAGGCGACGTCTGTCGCTCGCCGCGATCCTGCTCGTCGGCTTGGCATACGCCACGGTCATCCAGAGCTTCTCCTGGAATCAGACCTCCCACTACGACCTGATCCGCTCGCTCAACGACGACGGCACCACGATCGACGCCCACCAGGCGAACACCGGCGACAAGGTCTTCTACAAGGGCCACTACTACTCGGCGCGGGCGCCCGGTCTGTCGCTGTTCGCGCTGCCGTTCTATGACGCGCTCAACCTCCTCGGCGCGGAATCGTGGACAGACGCGCACGTGGCGCCGCCGAACCATCCAGGCGATGAGACGATCTACCTGATCGGCCTGTGGGCCAATGTGCTGCCCGGCCTGCTGCTGCTGGCGCTCGTGTGGAACGTGGCCGAGCGCTACGAGCCCGGCTACGGCGTCGCGACGGCCGTCATCCTCGGCCTTGGCACGATGGTCCTGCCGCTCTCGACGCTGCTCTTCTCGCACGTGTTCGCCGCCTTCCTCGGCTTCGCGGCCTTCGCGCTGATGCTGCGCGAGCGGGACGGCCCGCCGAGCCCGATGCTGCTGTGGCTCGCCGGCCTGTCGATGGGCTACGCGGTCGCCTCGGAGTACCCGCTGTTCTTCGTCGCGCTCGTGCTCGGCCTCTACCTGCTCTCGCGGCGGGACTCCCTGAACGCGCTCGGCGTGCTGCGCCGCGCCTGCGCCTACATCGTGGGAGGAGTCATAGGCATCGTCCCGCTGCTGCTCTACAACCACTACGCGTTTCACTCCTGGACACATCTCGCCTACTCCGACGTCTCGCGCCAGCAGAAAGGCTTCTTCGGGATCGGCGCACCCAGCCTGAAGGTGCTCGCGACGCTGCTGCTGGACTCGCGCGGGCTGCTCACGATCTCTCCCGTGCTGATCATGGCTGCGATCGGCGGCGTGATCCTCTACAGGCGCGGAAGGCGCGCGGAGGCACTGACGATCGGGGGCATCTGCCTGTGCTACGTCGGCTACAACTCCGGCTACTACCTGCCGTTCGGCGGCGGCTTCATGGGGCCGCGCTTCCTCACCACCATGCTGCCGTTCCTGGCCGTCCCGTTGGGCATCGCCTTCAAGCGCTATCCAGCCCCCACGATCGCGCTGGCGGCGATCTCGATCGCGACGACCGTGATCGCAACGATCACCCACCCGCTCGTCGGCTATGAGACCGAGACGGTCGTCTGGGCGCGCTACCTGGGCGAGGGCCTGTTCCAGCCGACGATCGCCTCCGCTTACGGCCTCGGGCGCAGCTGGGGTGGGATCTGGCCGTTCTTCCTGGCCGCCGGCGGGGGTGTGCTACTGGCGGCCTGGGTCACCCCGCGCGTGCGCCTACCGGACAGGGCGCTGGGCGTCGGCCTGCTGGCGCTGCTCGGATGGGCCCTGTTCGCCGTGCTCGCTCCCACGGTGCTGGGGATCGACCATCAGGGTCTGCTCAGCATCGTCAGGGCCGGGGACCACACCGCGCTGAGCTCGAAGCTGCACCCGAGCTTCAGCTCCTATCCTCTGAAGACCCTCGCCCCGATCGCCGCCGCCGCCGGGCTGCTCGCCCTGATGGCCATGCGGCTGCTACGCGGTGAGCCGGACCCGCCGCGGCCGCCCCACCGCAGCGAGCAGACCGCCCCATCGCCGGCGGTTCTCACCAGCGGGTAGCTCAATTCTTGGCGAGCTTCACGTTGCACTGCGCGGCGTGCAGCTGCTTGCACACGACCACATAACCTGGGCGCGCCTGTTCGTGGGTGTTCGTCAGCCCCGCGTCGAAGCGTGTGGAGCTGACCCCGCCGGTCCAGTCGTAGATGTACAGGCGCTTGATCTGCGGGATGGAGCCGGCGACGGCGAACATGTATTTGAGCACCTTGACCGAGCGCGTCAGGCCCGACCCGTTCTTGTTCTGGAACTCACCGGCGAACTGCACGATCCCGCCGGTCTCCGTCAGCCACACCTGGCCGCCGAAAGCCCGTACGAGTTCGCGGGTGCGCCAGCTTTCCAGGCGGTTGACGTCCGAGTAGTCGTGCAACCCCCAGATCTTCGGCATGACCGTCTCCAGCCGGCCGATCTCGTGCTTGAATTCCGAGATGTATTCGAGCGTCGGGCCGATGTTCTCGGCATCCAGTACGTCGAGCCCGATCACCGTGCAGCCCTTGCACACGCGGATCAGCGCCTGGTAGTACTCGGCAGCGGCGACCGCCGAGGGACTGGCCAGCGCGTGCGGGATGTAGCCGCGGTTGGCCTCGTCCCACGACTGGTACTGCTTGACGCGGGGGAAGACCTTGACGAACTTCTGCACGTCGCGCTGGTACTGGGCGACGCTCGGGAGCTTCAGCGGGCTGTACTCGGAGTGGTAGAAGGCCACCAGCACCTGCTCGTGGTTGGCTTCGGCGCCCTGGATGAACGTGATCGCCTGGTCGAGCGAGTAGCGATGCGCGACCGCGTCATAGGGAGCGATATAGCGCACGATCTTGGTGTGCAGCTGCACGTACTGTTGGTTGCGGAACATCCTGGCGCTCTCGTTGCCGACCCCCACCAGATAGCTGGAGGCCGCGTGGGCGGGGGGCGATGACGTGCGCGCGCTCGCCCCGGCCTGACCGATCGCGCCAAACGCGATCGCCGTGCAGACGATCGAGGCGATGAGGATCGTGAGGAGACGGCGGTGTGTTGTCATATGGAAGCGCAACAGCCCAGGGACAGGAGGGTTGCGGGAGTCTCGGTAGTCTTACGCGGCCTTTACGCCGCCACCTGCCTGTGGCGCAAGTTTTACACGCGGTTTAATCCGCGGCCTCGGCGAGCGCGGACTCCTCGGCCCCATGGGTCCGCAGCGTCGGGTCGGCGACCACGCGCACGTCCACCCCCGGCAGCCCGCGCAGCAGGCGCATCAGCAGCGAGCGCTCGGGGCTCGCCCCCAGCCGGGACAGCCCCCGGGGCTCGCTGGGAGTTCCCATCAGCACGTAGGTGCTCTTCAGCGCGCGGGCGACCCGGATGGCGACCGTGGCCACGTCCTCGCCCTCCTCGACCCGCAGGCGCGCCCCGAGCATCGAGACCAGGCGCCGGAGCTCCTCCAGGCGCCTGCGGTCCTCGGAGCTCGGCGGACGGCCGGGCGGGCGCACGACCAGCACGTCGAGCTCGGCGTCCAAGCGCTGGGCGGAGCGCCAGGCGCGGCGCACGATCCGCTCGGAGTGCGGCGCGAGCGTCGCCAGCGCCAGCAGGCGCTCGGCGATCGCCTGCGGAGGCGCCTCGGCCGGGGCCGGCCGGCCCTCCTCGTCGCGGCGCGAGATCGCTGCGGGCTCGCGCACCAGGCGCTTGACCTCCACGTCCTCGGCCACCTGCCGCAGCGCCGTCTCGCGCAGCGCCGCCAGGTTCTCGATCTTGAAGAAGTTGTTCAGCGCCGCCTGCACGCGCTCGGGGCGATAGACCTTGCCCGCACGCAGACGGGCGATCAGCGCCTCGGGGGTCAGGTCGATCAGCACCACCTCGTCGGCCGCCGAGAGGACCTCGTCGGGGATCGTCTCGCGTGTGCGCGAGCCGGTCAGCTGGGTCACCTGGTCGTTGAGGCTCTCCAGGTGCTGGACGTTGACCGTCGAGAACACGTCGATCCCCGCCTCGATCACATCGCGCACGTCCTCGTAGCGCTTCTCGTGCTCGACCCCCGGCGCGTTCGTGTGGGCGAGCTCGTCGATCAGGCACAGCTCGGGCTTGCGCGCGAGCACCGCCGGCAGGTCCATCTCCTGCAGCGGCGTCCCGCGATAGACCAATCGACGGCGCGGGATCAGCTCCAGCCCCTCGGCCTGCGCGACGGTCTCCGCCCGTCCGTGGGACTCGAGATAGCCGATCGCCACGTCGCGCCCGCTGTCCGCTTCGGCCACGCCCTCCTGGAGCATCCGGTAGGTCTTGCCCACGCCCGGGGCCATGCCGATGAAGACCTTCAGGTGACCTCGTCCGTCGGGCATGGGGCCATTGTCGTGGAAGAGGCGGCCAGCACCGCCTCGTAGCGGCGGTGCACATCCGCGCGATCGGCCTTCTCCGGCACCGACTCCTCGCTCGAGCGCAGGATCATCTCGGCCTGCTCGAGCAGCACCTCGCGCTGCTCGGCGGAGGTCGTGTACGCGATCACCTTGGCCAGGGCGTCGAGCTGGCGGATCATCACCGCGGGCATCCCGCGGCTGGCCTGGCGGATCTTGTCGTGAGCGCGCTCGACCAGGCGGCGAAAGCCGACGGTCACGGTGATCACGCGCACGTGCCCGGAGGCGTCGCGATGCACGGTGCCCGGCCGCCAGAGGTCGGCGATCTTGCCCAGCCCGTCGCCGAGCCAGTCGATGCACGCGAGCGCAGTGAACGTGTCGTTGACCGCCGGCGAGAGCGCCCGGATGGCGATCTCCACGAGCTGGTCGACCGCGAAGGAGAGATCCTGGGTGAGGGTCCTGTGCGGCCCGGTCGCGTGCGCGCCGCCGAGCGCCCGCGCGACGCCCGGCGCGGCGGCGGCCGGCCACACGTTCGCCAGCGGCTCGCCCTCGACGACGAAGTGGCCGGGACGGCGCAGCAGGCGGATCACCGCGTGGCTGCGACTGGCGATCTCGATCAGGATGCTCATGCTCACGTACTGCAGGTAGCCGCTGCTCGGCGCGCGCACGACGCCGCTGTCCTCATCCAGGCGCACGAGCATCTCCGACAGCGACGGGCCCGTCTTGGATCCGCCGCCCGCGGGCAGCTCGACCTCCGCTTCGATCGCCTGGGAGAGGTCGCGGGCGATGCTCGCGATCACCTGGGGCAGCTGGATCGACTTGGCGATGTGGTCGATGAACACCACCAGCACCCCCACGTCCGCAACCACGAGGGCCATCGTCACCGTGACCGACAGGTGCGGGACGAAAGCGACCGTACCGTCGTGATCGGCCGAGCCGATCGACGCCAGCGCCAGGATCGCGTAGACGAACGTCGCCACGAAGCTCCCGAGCGTGAGCTGCGTGATCCGGTCGCGGATGAAGTTGCGCAGCATGCGCGGACCGAACTGGGTGGAGGCGAGCGTGAGCGTCACGATCGTGATCGAGAAGACGAGGGTCACCACCGTGATCACCGCCGCGGCGGTCGCCGTAAGGATCTGGCGCGAGGCTTCCGCGTTGCCGCCGATCACGAACGAGGGCAGCCGCAGCGAGCCGTCGTAGGCCGCACGATCGAGCGCGTAGGTGCCGGCGAACAGCGCCACAGCGAGCACGATCTCGACCGTCGGCACGAGCCACAGGTTCGTGCGCAGGGCCTCACGACGCCATGCCGAGGGCAGTGGGGGTTGGAGCCTCATGACCACCTGCCGCCTGCGAGATGGCGCCACCGTCGGCGCGGAAGGCTGGTCAGAGGGTGGAGGTCGTCGCACATAAATGGTTCGGACAGCACGAAGCGCTGCCGACCAGGCTTCCCGGCTCACCGGGGCCTACGATACTGAGCTCGCTGACAGAGAGGCCACAGTGCGCACGACACAATGTAAGTTTTGTGTGCCAATCTGAGGCGTATGTCATCTAGTGCGAGCCAGAGAGCCCGCAAGGGAGAGCCTTTCAGCGTCCGCTTCAGCCTGCCGACCGACCACCTCGTCGAGGCCGAGGCCCAGAGGACTCGCCGCTCCAAGAGCGCGATCGTCGAGACCTTGACCGAGGAGGCGGTGCGCACCCGCCGCTTTGCCGGGATCGGCTTCCGCGGGGAGGACGCCGCCCGACGCCCGTGGGTGATCGGCTCGGGCCTCGATGTCTGGGAGATCATCCACATGACCGACGACTTCGGCTCGATCGAGAACCTCGTGAGGCAGACGCAACTGAGCGAGCGCCACGTGCATCTTGCCGTCGCCTACCGCGACAGCTACCCCGAGGAGATCGCCAAAGCGATCGCGGAAAACCGACGCACAGCCGAGCAGTGGCGCGAGCTCTACCCGTTCATCGAGCTCTCGCCCGCGGAATAGACAGCCCTTGCGGCTGCTGCTCGACGCAAATCTCTCGCCTCGCGGCATCGCCGCGAAGCTGCGCGAGGACGGCCATGACGTGCTCGCGCTCGCAGAAGACGCCACCTTCGAGGGTCTCCCCGACCCGCAGGTGCTGGAGCTCGCCCCATCAGAGCAGCGTGTGCTCATCACGCGCAACAGCCGAGACTTCGCGCCACTCGCACGCCAGTGGGCCGAAGCCGGACGCCCACACGCCGGCATCATCCTCATCTGGACACTCGACCACAGCCAGTTCGCCGAGATCCTCACAGGCGTGGAGCGTCAACTGCAGCAGCGCCCATACCAAGAGCAGTGGCGCGACATCACCATCGCGTTCTGAGCCCACAAGCAGACGCCGGAAGCCGAACGTCGGCACTCTCGCGTGCTCGTCCATCGCGGGCGTGAGGGTGGGTACCGGCGAGACGCTCGGATCTCCCGCAAAGCGCTACACCCTATGTCGTGGGTCGCCCGTTGGGTTGACGGTCGGAGGTAGGCCGGACGCTCCTCGCGGAGGTTTGTCTGGCCAAGCCCTCGCCGAAACCTCCGAAAACCAATCGGGATTTAGCGCAGATTTAGCGGTGTACAGAGCGGGAGCGACGGGGGTCCGTCCCGGACTTTGCCCCCCGAAGAGTGCGACATCGAGGTCTGGGCAGAGCCGCCGAGGGCGACGGGTTCGTAGGCTTGCGGATGGCCCCGAGCACCTGCGATCATGGGGGCATGAGCGAGCAGGCGCATGTCCAGGTCAGCGGCGACATCAACGGCCGCTACGTCGTGACCGACCAGCGTGCGGGCGGTGAGCTAACGCTCGTGCCCGACACGTCCTGGGAGGCCATCCTGGAGCGCTCAGGCGGGCGTGAGATGACCCCGGAGGAGTCCGCCGGGTTCTGGCGCGAGCACGAGCCGCACATGCTGCCGCCCGACGACGAGCCGTAGGCCGTTGCCCCGAGCTGGCCGCCGCGGCTTTCCCGCGCGCTTCGATCAGGACGCCTGGGAGGAAGACCTCGCACGCAGCACACCGGCCGGGCGCCTGGCGGCTGAAGCCGCAAGGCGCGACTACGAGCGGGACGGGGTTCCATTCGAGCACGCCCGCCGTGTTCAGGAGCATGGACGGGACGAGACCGTGTTGCCCAACTGCGCCAAGGTCTACCTTCCCCAGCCGGCGGGACGCTTCGGGATGATCTTTCGAGCCATCAACATCGAGGGACGGCCGCATGTCGCCTATCTCGCCTTTGGAGTGCGCCACCACCCCCGCGACTCACGGCGCCCCACCGTCTACCAGCTTGCGCATCACCGGCTGCATCACCGACCACCACGACGCTAACGCCGCGAACTGAGTGCCGATTCAACGCCTTCTCAAGGCCAGCTTCGTCAGCCTCCGATTGGTGCCCGAGTCCCGCCATCGAGGTAGCTTCGTAGCTCGCTTTCGTCGCGGGCCCGATGACACGGATCAGGCCACCGCTGCGATTGAACCATTCGATTCCCGTGGGATCGGTCTTGATGAGGCCCTGGTCGTGATTAATGATGGCGGTCGACGACTGGCCCCATGGACGACCCCCTGAGCGTTGCCTGCGATCCACGTCGACTGGCTGAGAGCCCAAGGGCTCGATCGAGTGGCCAGGCAAGCCACGGTGATGCGTTCCGCGGCCGGCGAGCGCCGTCAAAGGGCGATGTGAGCGTCGGCCACACATCTCGCCAGGTCCGCACCCCGACTTCAAGCACACGGTTTGCGCGGGACACATCGGCGCTGAGCTGCTGGCCGCCTTCTCGCGCTTCCCGGGTGATGGCGAAAGGCGAATCCCGGTGGCGCTGTCATTGGCCGCAACTAAACCGTGTAGAGGTTGTTTGATCGACAACGAACGATCGAGGGGACAGGATGCGGGTTTTGTGTACGAGACGGAGATGGGGCTTTGCGCGCGCCGTGCTCGGAGTGGCGCTACTCGCGTGTCTGTGGGCCTCGGCAGCTTCGGCGCACATCGCTAGTCATTTGTCGTGGCAGCGCCCTGTTCTGGTCGACCCGTCAGGCCAACTGGCGATGATCGCGTGCTCATCGGCATCGCTGTGCATCGCAGCAGATGATTCGGGAAACGTCGTGACCTCCACAGACCCAGCCGGCGGCGCGACTGCCTGGAACGTGGCTCACGTAGACAGCAACCAGGGGTGTGGCCCCGACGCTTGCTCATTCCAAGCTATTTCCTGCCCATCAACATCGTTCTGCGCAGCCGTGGACGACGCAGGATACGTCTTCACGTCTACCGATCCCACGGCCGGGGCCGCCGGATGGAGTAGTGCGCAGATCAACCGTCCGAACGACCTGACCGCCATTTCCTGCCCCTCGGTATCAGTGTGCGTCGCGGTCAACTACAACGGAGAGGCGATCGCGTCCACGAACCCCACCGCAGGCGCTGGCGCATGGCACGCGACAACGATCGACTCTGGCTTCTGTACCGGGCCCGGCCTTTGCCACGGCATCGGCAATGTCGGTGAACGGCAGCTCGATGCGATCTCGTGTCCCTCCGTATCGCTATGCGTGGCCGGCGACTGGGACGGGGACGTCATCACCTCAACCGATCCAGCAGGCGGGAGCAACCCTTGGAGCATCGCGTACGCCGACAACAATTCAACCGGCGCGCTCACAGGCGGATCTATCCAGGTGGCGATCACTGACGTGTCGTGCCCTTCCGTCTCTCTGTGTGTAGGGAACGACGGAACTGGTGGACTCATCACTTCGCAAAACCCGACGGGCGGCGCCTCAGCCTGGAAGCTGACTCGCGCCGCGCCCGTGGCCGGCGGCCCCGGCGGCGGCGGCTTTTGGAGTCTGTCGTGCCCCTCCGCATCGCTATGCGGCGCGCTCTACCAGAGCTCGTGGTCCGCCCCCACGGAAGTTGACCTGAGCTATCACCCGCTCAATGGGGCTGAATGGACCCCGGTCACGGTCGATCGTGTCGCTGAGCTGCGCGCCATCTCCTGCCTGTCGGAACTGCTGTGCGTCGCAGTCGACAAGGCCGGCCACGTGATCGTAGGGCGAGCAAAGCCACCAACTCGTGTCCAGATCCAGGCACTCCTACGGACCGAGCTGACACCACCCGGCAGCTCGGCACTGATCGGCGCCGTGCTGCGAAACAAGGGTCTCTCGCTCTCATTGAACCCGCCCACGCCAGGCAGCATCCGAATCCGCTGGCTGTTTACTCCCACGGCAGCAAACTTCTTAAGAGGTCACGCAAGACCAGTGCTGATCGCCCGCGGCCAAAGCGATCTACCCGAAACCGAAAGGGCGACGATCCCGCTCGCGCTCACGAACGCCGGGGCGACCATCCTGAGACGCCACGCTCACCTACGAATAACCGCAGAGGCGATCTTCTCGCCGCTTGACGGACGGCCTTTTACTGCGACCCAATCATTTGCGCTCCGACGATGAGCCGCCGGAATCATCCAGAGCGGGGTCGAGGGTCCTTTCGGGGTCTGTCCCACCACCGATCGAGATTCGTGCGAGGGAAGGGTTTCGCGCACGGTGGACCGAGGCCCGGCAGCCTTATCCCGTCTCTTCCCTGGCCTGTCGTTCAACCTCGGCCGCTAGATCGGCGAGGGTCGCGTCGAGTGCGCGTAGGAAGCGTTGGAGCGTGCCCCAGCGGAGGTTGATTCGCCCGCCCTCTACGCGAGAGACGTAGGTGGGATCGATACCGACACGGGCACCGAGCTCTTCCTGCGTTATGCCTGCCCGCCGGCGCAAGCTACGCAATGCTCGCCCGAGGGCTCCTGGTCCGTTCTCGTCGCTGGTGTTCGGAGGCTCCATCTGGGCCTTTACATAACTGGCAGGATAGGCTAGGCTCGGGCCAACCGAACATACAAGTTGGCGCCCGCGCGGGTAGGACCGCCGGGCGCCGTGGCACCGAGAGAACGACACTCCCGGCGCGCTAGACAGCCTACCGAGACGGTCGGGGCGTCTTTCTCGCTTGAAGCCGTCTCCCGGGGCCTCCAACGACAGGAGGAACCGATGAGTACCCACGCCGATGCGATCCCTGACGAGATGATTCTCGCCGCGATCGACCGCGCTGTGCGCCACCGCATCCGAAAAGGCGACGCGACCAAGGGCTCGATCTATACCCACCTCGCCATCCCATCGCGCTCAGGAGCGGCGCGGCACGTCTACACGCGGCTTCGCGCCCTGGAGGAGGCCGGAGCGATCCAGCGGTCCAATCGTCACGGCCTCCTCGCGTGGAGTCTCACGAGCGCCGGTCGCCGCCGCCTACAGCGAGCACGCCGCGCGGGCACGGCCCGGTTGCCCGAGTCGCCGCAGCACCGGGCCTGGCGCAACGCGCGGACGCTCGCCGGGCAAGAGATCGAGCGCTTCCGTCGGGAGCTGCGCGGCCGCCTCACGCACGCGATGCAGCTACTCGAAGCGGACCCGCCGGCTGCCTCGGATGCGTTCTTCGAGATGGCAGCCCGTTTGCAGCACGAATGCAGACGTCTTGGCTCCGCGACCTACTGCCTGCGTGAGTGGGCCTTATGTTGATGTCCACATAAGGCCCATTACGTTGTGTGGCTGGTTATGTTGAGTGGGGTGTTGGTGGGGCCGGTTTCTGCTGCTCGGGCGGGGCTTCGGACGGTGAGCTGCTCAACATAATCGGCGTGGTTGTGTCGATGCTTCCTGCTTTCGATCTGTTTGGGTTGAGAGGAGGCGGTGATGGGCAGGAATTTGTGGGTGCCGGTGGTCTCGGGGCCGTTGGCGTCGTGGGCGGCTGGGTATGGGTTGTGGCTGGCGGATCGGGGGTTTGCGCCGTCGACGGTGAGTCGTAGGCTGGGGCAGTTCGCGCGACTCGACCGGTGGCTTGAGCGTGAGGGGTTGGGCGTCGGCGAGCTGACGGCGGAGCGTTTCGAGGAGTTCTCACGGGCGCTGCGAGCTGCTGGCTATGTGTCGTGGGTGACGCCGCGGTGTTTGACGCTGCCGCTTGAGTATTTGCGTGAGGCGGGCGTCGTGCCGCCGGCCGCGGCGCGCGCGGAGGGAGCGGTCGAGGAGCTACTCGCTGGCTGGCGGCGCTACTTGGTGTGTGAGCGGGGGTTGGTGGAGCGCTCGTGCGTGCGCTATGAGCTCGATGCTCGCCCGTTCCTGGTGGAGTTTGTGAGTCGTTACGGATCGGGGCTGGGAGAGCTGGGCGCGGCCGATGTGAATGGTTTTCTCGCGCGCGAGTGTCCGCTGCGCAGTGCTGTGGGGGCGAGGAACCTGGTGGTGGCGCTGCGTTCGCTTTTGCGTTATCTGCATGTGGCGGGTGTGACCGTCACGCCGCTTGTGTGGGCGCTGCCGCGCGTGGCGGCTCGGCCGGATCGGTCGCTGCCACGGGGGTTGGAGCCCGGGATGCTCGCCAGGCTGTTGGCGAGCTGTGATCGGCGGCGAACGCTCGGCCGGCGAAATTACGCGATCCTTTTGCTGTTGGCGCGGCTTGGGCTGCGTGCTGGCGAGGTCGCCGCGCTGGGGCTTGATGATGTGGACTGGCGTGCCGGCGAGGTTTTGATTCGTGGCAAGGGCGATCGCCGCGATCGGCTGCCGCTGCCCGTTGATGTCGGGCAGGCGCTGGCCGGCTATCTGCGCCGCCGGCCAGTGGCCACGTGCCGGGCCCTTTTCCTGGGCGTGCTCGCACCGGTAGGTCCGCTCTCTGGCGGGGCGATCAGCATGGTCGTGCGCGATGCGTGCGTTCGCGCGGGTATCCCGCCGGTCGGGGCGCACCGGCTGCGGCACACCGCCGCGACCGGGATGCTCAGGGAGGGCGCGTCGCTCACAGAGATCGCGCAGGTGCTGCGCCACAGCCGGATCGAGACGACCGTGATCTACGCGAAGGTCGATCACCTCGCGTTGCGTGCCCTGGCGCCGGTGTGGCCGGGAGGTGAGGCAGCATGAGTCCTCTCGGTGAAGCCCTGCAGGACTATCTGGCGATCCGTCGCCGGCTGGGGTTCCCGCTCGTCAAGGACGGGCGCAGGCTCGAAGCGTTCGTCAGTTTCCTGGAGACGCCGGTGCCACACGCATCACCAGCGAGCTCGCGCTTGAGTGGGCGCGGCGCCCCGGTGAGGCCCATCGGTATCACTGCCGTCAGCGGCTCACGATCGTGCGCGGCTTCGCGCGATACCTGGCGGCGATCGACCCTGACAGCGAGGTCCCCTCCGCGGACCTGCTGGCGGCCCGCTACTCGCGCAGGACGCCATACATCTACTCGCCCGAGGAGATCACCGCGCTGATGGCGGCCGCACGCGTGCTCACGCCGCCACTGCACGGGGCGGGCATCGAGACGGTGATCGGGCTGCTGGCCGCAAGCGGCGCCCGGATCGGCGAAACACTCGCGCTCGACCGGGAAAACGTCGACCTGGACGAGGGCATCCTGCACGTCCGGGCCGCCAAGCACAACCGCCAACGCGATATCCCGCTGCACCAGAGCACCACCCAGGCGCTTCGCCGTTACGCGCGCCTGCGCGACCTCCAGGTGCCCACGCCCCAAACGCCTGCGTTCTTCCTCGATCCGCGCGGGCCGCGGCTCACGAGCTGGAGCGTGCAGCGCGCGTTCCGGGAGCTCATCCAGCAGGCTGGCCTTGAAGGGAGCGGCCCGCGCTGTCGGCCCCGCCTGCACGATCTCAGGCACACGATGGCTGTGCGCACGCTGCTCGGCTGGTATCGCGCCGGGGAGGACGTGGACCGCAAGATGCCGCTGCTCTCGACTTACCTCGGGCACACAAAGCCCACCCATACGTACTGGTATTTGCAGGCGGTACCTGAGCTGCTCGGGCTCGTCAGTGGACGCCTCGATGCGCTCCAGAAGGAAGAGCTCTCATGACCCTGCTCGCCCCGACACTCCAGGCGTTTTTCACCCAACGGCTGATCACCCAGCGCGACTCAAGTCCCCAGACCATCTCCGCCTACCGCGACACGTTTCGTCTGCTGCTGAGCTTCGCCGAGGAACAGACCAAAAGGCAACCATGCCAGCTGGACATCGCCGACCTGGACGCGCCACTGATCGGCGCGTTTCTCGAACACCTCGAAGAAGGCCGGGGCAACAGCCCCAGAACCCGCAACGCCCGCCTGGCGGCGATCCACTCCCTCTACCGGTTCGCGTCACTCAGGCACCCCGAGCACGCGGCGAGTATCGCGCGGGTCATGGCGATCCCCTCCAAGCGCTACGAGCGCAACAGCGTCTGCTACCTCACCACCAACGAGATCACGGCGCTCCTCGGAGCACCCAGCCAGAATACATGGCTCGGCCGCCGCGACCACGCGCTGCTGCAACTCATGATCCAGACCGGCCTGCGCGTCTCCGAGCTCACAGCGCTACACATTCGCGACGTCAGCTTGAGCACCGGCGCTCACGTCCGCGTCCTCGGCAAGGGCAGGAAGGAGAGGTGCACTACCCTGACCCGCGAGACCGTCGCGGTGCTCAAGGAGTGGCTCACCGAGCGCGAAGGCCAGCCCGCCGACCCGCTGTTCCCCACCCGCCAAGGACGGCCCCTCAGCCGACACACCGTCGGCCTGCTCCTCACCAAACACGCCGCCGCGGCAGCAGTCCGCTGCCCCACGCTTCAAGCCAAGCGCGTCACCCCGCACGTGCTCCGCCACACCAACGCGATGCTGCTCAGAGCCAAGGGCGTGGACATCGCCACGATCGCGCTCTGGCTCGGGCACGAGAGCATCAAGACCACCCACATCTACGAGCACGCCGACCCCAAACTCAAGGAACAAGCAATCGCGCGCACCGCCCCGCTCGGCATCGAAAGTGGGAAGACATGCAACGACCTCGACCGGCGCGTGGTTGAGGTCGACGAGTCCGCCGTCGTAGGCACCCGGCAGGTCGGGCCGACCCACGCCGGCCTCAAGCGCCAGTTGCGGGTCCTCACGGGCGAGCTTGAGCGCCTTCTCACGCTGCGCCAGGCGCTCGCGCGCACCATCAAGTCGTGAGTCTCCGGGGTGGATGGGATGTGCGAGGTGATCATGCAGCCAGCTCATCACCTCCACCCAGGGCTGCTCATCGGCTATTACGTCGTACTCGGTACGCCGATGCGGCACCGGAGCAGGTAGTTGAAGAGCCTGAGCAGACGGGATCGCAACGTCAACGCCGCGCTCGTGAATCGCGGTGACCTGGTCCGCCTGAAGGTAGCGATCGCCGAGCGGGGTCGCTAACACCAAGCCATCAAAGATGTCATCGCCGGGATCGCAGAGCACCTCCTTGACTTTGCCGGCCACGCCTCCATCTGAGCCGAAGACGGGCGTGTCCTTGGCGAGCAGCAGATACGAGCTGGGCGGACCCTCGTCCATGCTGGGCCAGCATAAATGAGTCCGCTGGAACGCCTCAGTTTGCTCACGCGGAAGTTAAGGCGGGTATCGCTCCTCGTGCTGACACGGGCTGCTTGCCGCAGCGCGTGGCCGAGATTATTGCCGAGACCAAAGAATCGCCGTAGTCCATATACCGCAACTCCTGGCCAAGGGCGCTGTTTGTGTTTGGCGTCCATGTCAATCACAGGGGTTTGGGGGTCGCATGCAATCGCCGCGGAGACTCATCGTTCCCGGCGACGTGGCCGGAGCTTCATCGCAGCCAGCCCGGAGCGGCACGCGCGTGGTGCCCGCGCTCGTGCTCGTTGCCTGGGCACTGCTGCTCGCGGCGTGGGTGATGGGCAACGCTCCTTTTGCCGCCCCTGATGAGGCCGACCACTACATTCGCGCCGTCGGCCTGAGCGAGGGCCACCTGATCGGCCTCAAGGACCCCAGCGCCCACATAGGCGTCACGCCCGCTCAAGTCGCATGGACCGCCCAAGCAGCCCGCATCGTTTCGCTTCCGGCAGAACTGGACCCCCGGCCGTTTGCCTGTGAGCTCGGCCCTGGCGAACACAGCGCAGCATGCCTGAATGCCGCGAACCATCACCCGCCGGCGGTGACGCTCATCACCGTAGTAGGCAACTACGAGCCGCTTCCTTACCTTCTGCCCGCTGCGGTGCTGCGCACCGGCAAGTCCGCTCCCGCCGCGCTGCGGTTCGCCCGCACGGCAGCGGCACTCACCGCACTTGCGCTTCTCGCGGTCGCCGTCTTTGCGCTTTACGACGCTGAGAGCCCGGTGGTCTCGCTCCTCGGCCTCTTGCTCGCGGTCACCCCGATGGTTCTCTTCTGCTCGGCCTCCCTCAGCGGAAGCGGGATCGAGATCACCGGCGCCGTCGCGTTCTTCTCGTGCCTGTTGCGCCTGGCCCGGCCCAGCCCAGCGCAGACACGTTGGTGGGTCCTTACGGCGATCAGCGGCGCGACACTCGTGCTAAGCCGCTCGGCGAGCCCGGCTTGGCTTATCCTGGCAGTGCTCGTCGTAGCGTGCTGGAGCGGCCCACGGGTGTTCGCTCGCCGCTGGGCTGGCAACCGCGCGCCGCAAGCGACCACCGGTGTGCTCGTGCTCGCGGTCGCGTTGAACAGGGCCTGGGAAGGGATGTATGGCTCGCAGGTCTCGCTCGACACGGCCAAGTTGCACGCAGGGATCGTCGCCGGTCTACGGGAGTGGTGGAGAGCACTCCCCGACCTGGTTGGCAAGTTCGGCTATCTCGACGTCAAGCTCCCGCTGTTCGTCCCGCTTGCGTGGTTTGCGCTGGTGCTCGCACTCTCGACGATCGCCTGCGCCGCGTCCGATCGGCGCCAGCTTCTCGTCCTGGTGGTCAGCATGATCGTCGGACTGCTCGTCGGGCCGATCGTTTTCTACGCGCTACTCATCCGACCTACCGGATTCGGATTGCAGGGGCGCCACGTCCTCCCCGTCCTCGTCGCAGTGCCCCTCATTGCGGGCGAGGCACTGAACCGCTACCGCGAGCGCATCCGGGCCAACCGACTGCGCGTCCTCACCATCATCGTTCCGGTTGCCGTCGCCCTAATGCAAGCCGTCGCCTGGTATGTAAATGCTCGACGCTACGCCGTGGGCGGCTCCGGTCCCGAGTGGTTCCTGGGCCACGCCGCTTGGGCTCCCCCTGCCGGCTGGTGGACGTGGCTCGCCGTCGCCGTGCTCCCCACCATGTGCCTCGGCACCGTTGCCCTACTCCCCGCCGTAAGGCGACAGCGGTGACTAGATACGAAACTGGCCGCTACGCCTCGGCCGAGCCGCGTAGGGCGTCGAGCAACGCAACGGTGGGCCAGTCATCGGGATCACGAGCAGCGATGCGACGCTCGGCCTCCTCCCGCAAGTCGGCATAGGAAGCTACGGGCTTCCACGCGATGGGCATGACCTGCAGGGCAGCGAATAGGAGCGCTTGATCCAAGATGACCCTTTGCCGCGAGACGCGGAATATGGCGCGCGATCTCCTCGGCCACCGCCCGGGGTCGCGATGCACTCCGGCCCATCGGCAGACGCAATAACGAGGCGGGCGCGGCCACCGATCAGCGCAGACAGGACGACGTTTGCGTCAGCGACTACTGCGGGAGGCAGCGAAATCGTCCAAGACCTCCGATTCGCTTACCCCCGAAGCCGCCAGTTGCGCACCGACCTGCTCGGACAGCCGCAGGAAGACCTCCTTGCGGACCTCGACCGGCAACTCCGGCGTGTCCCACGGCAGGAAGAACCCCGCTGGCGTCCCTTCGCGCGTGACCAAGATCACATCATCAGAGCGAAACATCTCGGTCGCGTGGTCACGGAAGTCACGAACCGTCACAACCTTCATGTGGGCACCTCGGTGGTCATATGACAGAGAGTAAAATCACGCGGAGCACGCCAAACGTCCACGTCGTGACCTGCACAGACTCGAGCAGTCCGACCACGACGTCCCGGCCCGCCTCCTGTCCGGCCTGTCCGTCGAGCAGCATCCGGTAGGTCTTGCCGGCCCCGGCCGCCATCCCGATGAAGACCTTCAGCGGCCTCGGGGCTGATCGGAGGGCGCGGCCATGGGGGTGGGATTGCGCTCGCGACCGTCGCAACGCCCTCGCCGCTCATGCTCCGAGCAGGTTGTGGACGATCAGGTCGATCAGCTTGATCCCGATGAACGGAGCGACGATCCCCCCGAGGCCGTAGATCCACAGGTTGCGCCGCAGCAGAGCGCTCGCTCCGATCGGGCGATAGCGCACCCCCCGCAGCGACAGCGGGATCAGCAGCGGGATGACGATCGCGTTGAAGATAATCGCCGAGACGATCGCGCTGCGCGGGGTGCCGAGATCCATGATGTTGAGCACGTGCAGCGGGCCCTCTGTTTGGGATCCCACCCGCCCGGCGGCATACGTGGAGACGAACACCGCCGGCAGGATCGCGAAATACTTGGCCACGTCGTTGGCGATCGAGAACGTCGTCAGCGCCCCGCGGGTGATCAGCAGCTGCTTGCCCACCTCCACGATCTCGATCAGCTTCGTCGGGTTGGAGTCCAGGTCCACCATGTTGCCCGCCTCGCGCGCGGCCTGGGTGCCCGTGTTCATCGCCACGCCCACGTCCGCCTGGGCCAACGCGGGCGCGTCGTTGGTGCCGTCGCCCGTCATCGCCACCAACCGCCCGTCCTGCTGCTGCTCGCGGATCAGCGCGAGCTTGCGCTCGGGGGTGGCTTCGGCGAGGAAGTCGTCCACGCCCGACTCCTCCGCGATCTTGGCCGCGGTCAGACGGTTGTCGCCGGTGACCATCACGGTCTTTATCCCCATCGCCCGCAGCTGGTCGAAGCGCGCCTTCATGCCCTCCTTGATCGTGTCCTTGAGATAGACCACGCCAAGCACCTGGTTGTCGCGCGCGACGGCCAGAGGGGTGCCGCCCTCGTTGCCGATGCGGTCGAGCTGCACCTGCAGCTCCGGCGGCGGCGAGCCGCCTTCCCCGCGGACGAGCTCGACGATCGCGTCGCCCGCTCCCTTGCGCAGCCGGCGCCCGTCGATGTCCACGCCGCTCATCCTCGTCTGCGCGGTGAACGGCACGAACTCCGCATTCAGCGTTCCCATGTCGTGCTCACGGATGCCGTACTGCTTGGCCAGCACCACGATCGAGCGCCCCTCCGGAGTCTCGTCCGCGAGCGAGGCCATCTGCGCGACCTCCGCCAGCTCCGACTCGGCCACTCCCGGCATCGGGACGAACTCCGACGCGAGGCGGTTGCCGATCGTGATCGTCCCGGTCTTGTCCAGCAGCAGCACGTCCACGTCCCCCGAGGCCTCGACCGCCCGCCCCGAGAGCGCGAGCACGTTACGGCGCACGAGTCGGTCCATGCCGGCGATGCCGATGGCCGACAGCAGCGCCCCGATCGTCGTCGGGATCAACGCCACCAGCAGCGCGATCAGGGTCGTCTCGGATATCGAGGTTCCCGCGAACAGGCCGAACGGCCGCAGCGTCGCAACGACGATCACGAAGATCAGCGTCAGCGCCGCGAGCAGGATGTTCAGCGCGATCTCGTTGGGGGTCTTGCGACGCGACGCTCCCTCGACGAGCGCGATCATGCGGTCCAGGAACGACTGGCCCGGCTCCTGGGTGATTTCGACGACGATCTCATCGGAGGTCACGCGCGTGCCGCCCGTCACCGCGCTGCGATCGCCGCCCGACTCGCGGATAACCGGCGCGGACTCCCCCGTGATCGCCGACTCGTCGACCGTGGCGATCCCCTCGATCACCGTGCCGTCGCCCGGGATCAGCTCGCCGGCGGGCACCACCACGACATCTCCCCGCGTCAGATCTGATGCCGCCTTGGTGGACCCGTCGCGCATCCTCGCAACCGTCTCCTTGCGCATCGAGCGCAGCGTGTCCGCCTGGGCGCGACCGCGACCCTCGGCGAACGCCTCGGCCATGTTCGCGAACACCACCGTCAGCCACAGCCAGATCGAGATCGTGAGCGTAAACCAGGCCGGATCGCCTGCCTGCCCCCCACCATGGGGGGTGCCCGTCAGGGTATTGCCGCCGCCGAGCGGCCTGCCTCCGAACACCTGGATCAGCCACGTGACCGTTGTGATCACAGAGCCGATCTCCACCACGAACATCACCGGGTTGCGGATCTGCACGCGCGGGTCGAGCTTCTTGAAGCTGTCGATCAGCGCGCGGCTGACGATGTCGCGCTGGAACAGCGAGATCGCCTGTCGCTCGTGGGTTGCCGGCATCTGCGCTGACATCAGTTGGTTCCTTTTTCGAGACGGTCGAGGGCGAGGTTCAGCTCGAGGACGTTCACGCCTTCCTCGCCGGAGAAGCCCAGCCCCCGGCCCGTTGTGTACCTGGCGATCAGGCCATCCACCGTCGTCCGGGGAAGATGACGTACAGCCGCCACGCGGTACGCCTGGATCCAGGCGTTCGCGGGAGAGATTTCCGGGTCAAGGCCAGAGGCAGAGCTGTTGACGGCGTCGACCGGAATCTTTGCGACGATCAGCCCCGAGTCATATTCACCTTTCGTCGCCGGGTTCTTGTTGAGTTCCAGATATGCCTTGATGTTTTCTTCGTCCGCTTCCTTGGTCTTGACGCTGTTGGGGCCATGGTTGGAGAACGTGCTCGCGGCGGCGTTGTCAGCGCCGCCTTCGGTGGCTGACGGGCGCGTCTGGAAGTAACCCGGGTCCGCTTCTGTGACCACCGCGCCTTTCACTTCCTTGGGCTTGCCGTTCTTTTCGAGCACGGGCTTGCCGAAGTTCTGGCCGATCAGCTTCGAGCCGACGAGCTTGCCGTCTAGGTGGATCTGCTGGCCGTTGGCGTCGCCCGGGAACGCCACCTGGCTGACGCCCGTGATCGCAAGCGGGTACACGAGCCCGAGCAGGATCGTGAACACGATGATCCCGATTACGGATGTGATGACGTCGCGCTTCATCTCAGTAGAGGTGTCCGGTCAGGCCCTGGACGATCGGTCCGAGCAGCAGGGCGGGGAAGAACGTGAGCGCGCCGACGAGGATGATCACGCCGATCAGCAGCACCACGAACGTGGGGTTGTCGGTGCGCATCGTGCCGAGGCCCGCGGGAGTGACGCGCTTGCCGGCCAGAGCGCCGGCGACGGCGAGCGCGAACACGATCGGCGCGTAGCGCGCGAACATCATGTCGAAGCCGCCGAGCAGGTCGGCGAAGGTGATGCCGTGCGCGCCTTTGCTGCCGGCATTCGGCTGGATGAAGCCCGTGTAGCCGGCAAACGCCGAGCCGTTGTTGTTGGCCTGCGAGAGATAGGCGTAGAAGGTCTCGGAGAATCCCTGCGGCGTGTTCCCTCCCGTTTTGGAGAGCGCCACTTCGGAGATCGACTTGCGCCCAGCGCTGCTCGCGGTGGCCAGCGCTGTGCAGACCAGCGCCGCGAGCGGCGTGATCAGGATGCCAAGACCCGCGAGCTTGATCTCCCTGGCCTCCAGCTTCTTGCCGAGCCACTCGGGCGTACGTCCCACCATCAGACCGCCGATGAACACCGCCAGCAGGACGTAGAGGAGGATCGAGTACAGGCCCGTGCCGACGCCGCCGAAGATCACCTCGCTGGCTGACAGGTTGGCAAACGGGACCGCCCCCCCAATTCCGGTGAACGACTCCAGCGCGCTGTTGACCGCGCCGCATGAGGTGACGGTCGTCACCACGTCGAACAGCGCCGAGCCGGCGATCCCAAAGCGCTGCTCCTTGCCTTCCATGTTGCCGCCCGTGGAGCCCGCGATCGTCCCTGTGTGCAGGCCTGCCGCGTGCTGCGCGGGCGAGCCATGAGCCTCCGCGATGTAGGCCACCACGACCGCGCCGAGGAACATCAGCATCACGGCTCCATAGATCGCGTAGCCCTGACGGCGGTTGCCGGTCATACGCCCGTAGGCGAAGATCAGCGCCGCGGGGATGATCAACACGAGCAGCATCTCGAAGAAGTTGGTGAACGCCGTCGGGTTCTCGAACGGATGCGCCGAGTTGGTGTTGAGGAAGCCGCCGCCGTTGGTACCGAGCATCTTGATCGCCTCCTGAGAGGCGATCGGACCCATTGCAATCGATTGCGTCAGACCCGTGATCGTGTGGGCGGTGAGATACGTCGAGAGGTTCTGGAGCACACCCTGGGAGACGAGCACGATCGCCGCGATCACCGACAGCGGCGTGAGCACATACAGAACCGTGCGCACCAGGTCCTGCCAGAAGTTGCCGAGACTCTTGCCGCTGCGGCCTACGATCCCACGAACCAGCGCGATCGCGGTAACGATCCCCACGCTCGCCGACAGCCAGTTCTGCACCGTCAGCCCGAGCATCTGGCTGAAGTAGCTCATCGTCGTCTCGCCGCCGTAGAACTGCCAGTTGGTGTTCGTCATGAACGACGAGACGGTGTTGAAGGTCACGTTCCACGGCGCGGAGTGATAGCCGAGCGGGTTGAGCGCGTGGGGCACCCATGGGGCGTCCTGCGTGCGCAGGATCGCGTACAGCAGCAGCCAGCCTGCGAGCGAGAAGACGATCAGGCTTTTTGCGTAGGACTTCCAGTCCTGCCCGCGCTCGGGATCGACCCTCAGGATCGTGTATAGGAACCGCTCGGGACTGGAGAATACGGGTGACAGGAACACCCTCTCACCGGAGTAGACTTTCGCCATGTATCCGCCCAGCGGGAAGGCAAACGCGGTGAGGACGACCGCAAACAGCACGATCGTCAGCCATCCAGCGAACGTCACAGCTTCTCTCCGCGGATGAGGGCGTAGAACAGATAGGCAATCACCAGCACCGACACGACGAGGCCGAAGAAGTCGGCGCCGCTCATGTGCGCGATGAGGAAGCCGAGGGGGAGTGAAACGCTCATACCCGGTCGATCCCCTCGACCATCGCGAGCAGAATCGCGAACATCACGATCCCGAGAACTATCGCCAAAATGTCCATGGGGACACTATTGGCGCTGCCGCGTCACGGCGGCGTAACGAATCACACTCCGCGTATAACGATTTCGTGACGAGCGCACTGACACGACCGCGCGGTGGCCGTGTCAGTGCGCCCAGCCACTCACTGCGCACGCACGCCGGCCCCGCAGGGGCCCATCAAAAAGAAAATCGGTAACCCACTCCCGGGTCGGTGACGATAAAACGGGGCCCACCCGCCCCACCGCCCCCGTCCCCTCCCTCCGGCTCGATCTTCGCCCGCAACCGCGCGATGTGGGTGCGCAGCGGTTGCACGTCGTCGAGGTACTGCGGTCCCCACACCTCGCTCAGCAGCGCCCTGTGTGTCATCAACCGGCCGCGGTTGCGCACGAGCACGCGCAGCAGCTCGAACTCGATCGGGGTCAGATGGATCGGCTCGGAGTCACGGCGCACGAGCCGCGCCGCCAGATCTATCTCCAGGCCGTCCACCGCGATCGTAGGCTCCTCCGCCGAGGGCGCCGTGCGGCGCAGCGCGGCCTGCAGCCGCGCCACCAGCTCGCGGGCGCCGAAGGGCTTGGTTATGTAGTCGTCCGCCCCCGCCTCCAGCGCCCTGACCTTCTGCTCCTCCTCGCCCACCGCCGAGAGCACGAGGATCGGCATCTCGCTCCATTCCCGCAGCCTCCGCGTGAGCTCCACCCCGTCGCCGTCCGGCAGCACCAGATCGACGATCGCCGCATCCGGCGGGCGCACCGCCGCCAGATCCAGGGCCTCGGAGACCGTTTCCGCGGGAACCGCCTCGAAGTCCGCCTCGCGCAGCACCACCTTCAGGGCGCGCACGATCTGCGGCTCGTCGTCGACCACAAGCACCCGCCCCTGGCTCACAGCGGCAGCTCGAACACGAACGTCGCTCCCTGCCCCGGGAGTGACTCCACGTGCAGCGAGCCCGCGTTCGCCTCCGTGAATCCTCGTGCGATCGACAGACCCAAACCCGAGCCCCGGTGCCCGCCCCCCGGCGTGCCCGCGCGGTAGAACGGTTCGAACACCCGCTCCAGCTGGGCCGGCGGGATCCCCGGACCGCGATCGACGATCCGTACGATCACGCGGTCGCCCGCCGGCCTGTGGCCGCTGTCGGACTCCTTGCTGGCGGTGGCGCCAGCGCCAGCGCCGCCGCCGCCCGCCGCCACCGCCCGGCGCGGGGCACGCGCCAGGCTGCGCACCGCGCGGGCGCGGACCGACACCGGATGGCCGCCCGAGTGCCGCCGGGCGTTCTCCAGCACGTTCACCAACGCCCGCTCCATCTGCGCCGGATCGACGCTCACCAGCGGGAGCTCGCGGTCGATCGACAGGCTGAACTCGCCCTCTCCCGCCGCCAGCTCGCTCAGCGCCGTGCGGATCAGCTCCTCGACCGACGTCCAGTCCCTGCGCGGCTCCGCCGCCCCGGCCTCCAGCCGCGAGAGGTCCAGCAGGTTGTCGACCAGGCGCGAGAGCCTCCTCGCCTCCTCCTGGATGACCGCCGCCATCTCCCGGCGCTCCTCGGGCGAGAGCGACGGCGAGCCGACCGCCTCACCCGCCGCCGAGATGGCCGTCAGGGGCGAGCGCAGGTCGTGGGAGACCGCCCGCAGCAGCGCCGTCTTGACCGTGTCCGCCCGCCGCAGCGCCGCCGTCTCCACCACCCCGCCCAGCAGCCCCTCGCGCTCGAGCGCCGCGCTCAGCAGGGCCTCCAGCGCCGGCACCACCCGCTCCTGCAACCGGCGCAGGTTCGCCTCGGAGGTGTCCGTACCCACGAGCAATGTGCCCAGCCTGCTGGTGCCGTCGCGCAGCGGAAACGCCACGCGGCGCTCGTCCCCCTCCACCGCCTCCATCTCGATCGCCGCCGAGCTCAGCTCGAGCGTCTGTGCCAACCGCGCCGCCGCCGTCGGCAGCGCCTCGGCCAGGCTGTTGCCCCGCAGCAGCAGCCGCGCCATCTCCGCCGCCAGATCCGCCTCGCGCCTACGCTCCTGCGCGTCGCGGGTGCGGGCTCGGGTGACCTCCGCGACCGAGCTCGCCACACCGGCGACCGCCAGGAACGCCACCAGCGCCACCCAGTTGCTCGAGTCCGCGAGCGTCAAGCTCCCCACCGGCGGCAGATGAAAGAAGTTGAACGCCCCAGCGCTGATCACCGCCGTGGCGAACCCGAGCGGCGCGCCCCACGTGACCGACACCACCAGCACCGCCGGCAGGTACACGACGCTCAGCGACACCACCGGGGCGACGTGCGCAAGCGGATACACGATCACCGTGCACAGCCCCACCGACGCCAGCGCCACGATCATCCCGACCCGCCGCGAGGGAGGTCTGGGCGCGAGCAGAAAATCGAACGGAGGGGACACCTGCAAAGCAGCCTAATGGCGAACGGGACGGGACTTGGATCCCGCCCCGTTCACTGCGCCCTGCTCGGGTCGGCGGCGGTGTGCGTCCATGCGCCGGCGAGGCCCCGGCGTTGGCCGGGCTCACCCTCTCAGGCGCCCCACCATCCCCCATCGCCATCATGCGCATCCGCCGCCCGGCCCAGGTAACCCAGGAGTGACCTTCCTGTAACCGTTCCGTGACCCGCCGGGCCTCCAGCGAGCGGACCGGGGCGATCTTGTGCTCGAAACACCTACCCTCTGCTCAAGCAAGGGCGCTCCCCCGCCGATCCAAGCTCAGGATGAAACACACGCGATGACGCGGACCCTGCGAGCGACAGCCGTGCCGAGCCTGCTCGCCCTCACCGGGGCGCTGCTGATGCTGTGCGCCCCCGCCCACGCCTCGGGCATCCTCACGCCCCTGCCCGAAGCCGACTACAGCGTCCGCCCGGTGTGCGCCCCGCCCGCGCCGTTCACCGCCGGCTGCCTCGCGCTCGAGCTGGTTCCCCGCACCGTGCCCACGCACGACAGACCCCGGCCTCTGGCGATCGCCAAGGGCTCCCCGAACGGCGTCCGGGCCGCCGCAGAAGGCCATCCCTACGGCCTCCGCCCGCAGGACCTCCACAGCGTCTACCAGTTGCCCGACACCGCACCGTCCCCCCAGACGATCGCGCTCGTCGAGGCCTACAACGACCCCAACGCCGAAGCCGACCTGCAGAGCTACGACCAGGAATTCGCCCTGCCCGCCTGCACTCGCTCGAACGGCTGTCTGACCCAGGTCAACCAGGACGGGGAAACCACCAGCCTCCCCTTCCCCCAGAGCGAAGGCGCGCTGATCGAAGGCGAAGGCGTTTGCGCCACACACTCGGGAGAAGAATCCGAAGCGGCCTGCGAAGAGGTCGCGACAGCGAAGGGATGGATCGGCGAGATGTCCCTCGACCTCGAGGTCGCCCACGGCATCTGCCAGAACTGCCGGATCGCCCTCGTGGAGGCGAGCTCGCCGTCGGAGACCGACCTGGAGGCCGCGGAGGACACGGCCGCCCGGTCCACCAGCGCCGGCGGCGTGGGCGCCAGCGAGATCTCCAACTCGTGGGGCTTCGGCGAATGCGTCGAACTGGAACTGGTCCCGGGCGACATCAAGCGCGAATGCGTCGAAGGCGACGCCGCGTTCAACCATCCGGGGATCGTCATCACCGCCGCCGCCGGCGACAACGGCTACCTGAGCTGGTACGGCGAAACCAGCCCAAAGGGCTTCGCCGAGTACCCCGCCGCCTCTCCCCACGTGGTCTCCGTGGGCGGCACGCATCTCGAGCTCCTCGAAAACGAAGGCGGCGGGTACGGCTGGGGCGCAGAGACGGTGTGGAACGGCGATGGGGCCGGCGGAGGCGGCTGCAGCCTGACCTTCGCCGCGGCCCCCTGGCAGCAGTCGCTGTCCGATTGGTCCTCGGTCGGCTGTGGCGGCGGGCGCGCCATCGCCGACGTGTCCGCCGACGCCGATCCATTCACCGGCGTCGCCGTCTACGACGGGTTCTCCGAGTGCGAATCGGAACCCGGGTCGGGAGTCCTCGTCCACTGGTGCACGATCGGCGGCACCAGCCTCTCCTCGCCCCTGATCGCCTCCGTGTTCGCCCTCGCCGGCGGAGCGGGCGCGGCGCCATATCCCGCCAAGACCCTCTACGAACACGAGCTCAGCTCCCCGGGATCCCTCCACGACGTCACCACCGGGTCAAACGGCGAATGTCAGACCCCCTACCAGGAAGGAACCGGCCTGTCGGGCTGCGACGCCTCCGAAGAGGGCAGAAGCTGCGGAGGGCAGGCCATCTGCGTTGCTCAAAACGGCTACGACGGCCCCACGGGCCTCGGAACCCCCGACGGGCTCGGCGCCTTCCAACCGCCCGTCGGGAATGGCGAAACCCCAACCGGCCCGAGCGAAACCCCGGCCGGCCCGAGCGCCACCACCTCCCCCGCCTCCGGCGGTGGAAGTCCCGTCGGCTCGCCGCTGGTCGCGAGCACCCCCGCGGTCAGACCTCCCCTCGCCATCTCACTCACCGGGTTGACGCTCACCACAAACGCCATCGTCGCGCTCAACGGCAGCCGGCCGCGGATCTCCCAGGTGGGCTTCGTCTTCGACATCAGCCCGGGCGCGCGCGTTCGCGCGGTCCTCGCCGAGCGGGTCCGGGCGCACCGGCGCACTCGCTGGCAGACGCTGCCGAGCTCGATCACGATCGCCGCCACCACGGGACGCAACAGCCGCCGCCTGAGCGGCCATCGCGTCCTCTCGGCCGGCGTCTACCGCCTGACGCTCACGCCCAGCGGCGGACCGTCCCGGTCGCTGACGTTCCAGATCGGCTGACCAGATCGGCCGATTAGCCGCGAGCCCCGCGCAAGCGTGCCCTCAGACGCACGCCGCGGGCAGTTCCGCGGGGGCCCCGTAGGGCATCAGGCAACCGGGAAGCTCGACGCTCCCGTCCGCCTGCTGGCCGTTCTCCAGGAGAGCCACGATCGTGCGCCCGACCGCCACCGCGGTGCCGTTGAGCGTATGCGGCGTGTGCGTGCGCTTGCCCGCCTGCCCGTCGCGCATGCGAATGTTCAGCCGGCGGGCCTGGTAATCGGTCGTGTTCGAGCATGAGGTCAGCTCGCGGTAGCGGTGCTGGCTGGGAAGCCACGCCTCGCAGTCGTACTTCTTGGCCGCCGAGTTGCCGAGATCGCCCACCGCGATGTTCACCACGCGGTAGGGCAGGGCGAGCTCGGCCAGGATCTCCTCCTCGATCGACAGGATCCGCTCGTGCTCCGCGCTCGAGTCGGCCGGTGCCACGAAGCTGAACATCTCGACCTTCTCGAACTGGTGCACCCTGAAGATGCCCCGCGTGTCCCTGCCCGCCGCGCCCGCCTCGCGGCGGAAGCACGGCGAGAACCCCGCATAGCGCAGCGGGAGCCTCTCGCCGTCGAGGATCTCATCGTCGTGCAGCGAAGCCAGCGCCACCTCCGAGGTCCCCACGAGGTACAGCTCGTCCTCGGGCAAACGGTAGATCTGCTGCTCGGTGTCCGGCAGGAAGCCCGTGCCGTACAGCGCCCGCTCGCGCACGAGCACCGGGGGAATGACCGGCTCGAACCCGTGCCCCCGCGCCTTCTCCAGCGCCCAGCGCACGAGCGCCAGCTCCAGCATCACCAGATCCCCCCTCAGGTACCCGAAGCGCGAACCCGACAGGTTGGCCCCGTGGTCCATGTCAATCATCTCGCCGGCCAGAGCGAGATGATCGCGCGGCTCGAAGTCAAGCGTCCGGACCGCCCCCACCTCGCGCACCAGCTGATCCTCGGGGCCCGGCGCCGCAGTCGGGTCGGGTAGATTGGGCAGCCGTGCGAGCAGCGCATCGAGCTCCTGCTTGTCGTGCTCGGCGCGGTCGGTGAGCTCCTTGACCTGCCCGCTCATCTCCTGCATCGCCGCTCGAAGCTCCGGCGCATCCTCCCCCCGAGCCCTTGCGGCCCCAAACTCCTCCGATCGCGCCTTCTGCGTCGAGCGCAGGCCCTCGGCCGAGCTCGCCGCCGCCCGCCACGCTCGATCCTTCTCCAGGATCAACCCGACGGTCTCGCCCAGACCGGGGTCGCGGCGGGCCAGCGCCGCGACAACGCCGTCGGGATCCTCGCGGATGCGCTTGAGCTCGAGCACGCCTGCGCCGCCCCGCGGGCTTCCCTACTTGGTCGACAGCGTGATGTTCACGGTCGGCACCTTCTGAGCTTCGCGCCCCGAATAGGCGGCGAGGAATTCCGCGACCGCCTGGGCATCGCCGCCGAGGACGATGTTCTCGGGCATGATCGCTCCGGAGAAGCCGCCGTTACGGATCGCATACAGGATCTGTTCGACTTTCTCCTTGCGGATGTTGAAGTTCGGCCCGTTGGTCCTCACGCGGTTGGAGATGCTCGTGGCCGACCCCTGCGCCCCGACCACCGCCAGCGAATGGCAGCCAGAGCAGTGGTCGCGGAACAGCACCGCGCCGCGATAGTACGGGCTCGTCTTGGCCACCTGGATCCCCTGCGAGCCACACGCGCCGAGCAGCAGAGCGCAGGCGAGCAGGACGATCGTCGTGGCGGCGAGCCTCATGCGCCGGGAATATATAGGGCCTATCCAGGGGAGCGTGCGACTGGGGCGCTCCAGGGTCGCGCCGAACGCCGCTCAGAACCCGTGGGCGGTGCTCGCCGCGCGCAACGCCAGGAACACCACCACGAGCGCCGAGAGCGCCATCACGCCCACCTCGCGCCGGACGATCGAAGCGACCACCGCCGCCTGCTCCCGCTGCGGCAAATCGCCCACCGCCGCCGCATCTGTCAGACCACGCTGGTCGAGGATCGTCTGGGCCGAGGTCACGCGCAGCTGCTCGGCGATGAAGCCCACCGCGAGCGGCAGCAGCGCGTACAGGTAGAAGAGGTGAACGCTCGAGTAGTTGCCCGCCACCGTCAGCGACCCGACCGCCACCGCGAGGGTCAGCGCGGAGCCCTGCCCCACGCGCAACATCACCCAGAAGACGTTGCCCGGGCTGATCCCTCCGGGTCCCTCCGACGATGCTTCCGCCGGCCGTGTCCCGCCCGGCAGATCGCCGCGATACCACAGCCATGCACCCACCAGCCCCGCCACGGCGTTGAGCGCCGCCACCGCCAGAGCGCCCGCCACCACCGCCTGCGTCATGCGGTCGATTTCGAGCCGATTGCCACTATGTAACACTGTGACACAAGCAGTGATATAACAGCGCGCGGTGCTGCGAAGCTATCTCCCGGCGATCGTCTTCCTCATTCTCGGTGGCGCCGTGGGCGGGGCCTTCGCCGTGCTGAACTCGGTCATCGGCCCGCGCCGGGCGACCCCCCACAAGCAGGATCCCTACGAGTGCGGCCTGCCGTCCGAGGTCAAGCGGGGGATGCGCTTCGGGATCAGCTTCTACCTGATCGCCATGCTGTTCATCCTGTTCGACATCGAGGTCATCTTCCTATACCCGATCGCGATCGAGCTGCGCGCCTACGGCAGCTATGCGCTCGTCGAGACGATCGTGTTCATAGCGCTGCTGTTCGTGGCTTTCGCCTACGTCTGTCGCAGGGGGGCGTTGGAGTGGAGATGAAACGTGAGCCGCTCCGCGTGCGTTCGCTGAACTCCCGTCAGCTGCTGCGCGGCGGAGACCTGGAGGGCCCCAACCCCTCCGCACACCTCGATGGCTCGGACTTCGAGCGCCACGTCGAAGAAAGCGTCATGACCACCACCCTCGAGAAGGCCGTCGCGTGGGCCCGCTCGAACTCCTTCTTTCCCGCCACCTTCGGACTGGCCTGCTGCGCGATCGAGATGATGTCGATCGTGGCCGCCCGCGTGGACGTCGCTCGCTTCGGCTTCGAGGCCTTCCGCGCGTCGCCCCGGCAAGCCGACCTGCTGATCCTCTCCGGACGGGTCTCGATCAAGATGGCGCCGATCGTGCGGCGCATCTACGACCAGATGCTCGAGCCCAAGTGGGCGATCTCGATGGGCGCCTGCTGCAGCTCGATGGGCGTGTTCAACAACTACGCCCTCGTGCCGGCCGACAAGTTCATGCCGATCGACGTGCACGTCCCCGGGTGCCCCCCTCGCCCGGAGGCGCTGATGCACGGCGTCCTGAAGCTGCGCAAGATGGTCCAGGACGACCCCGATATGGGCTGGCGCGATCGCTACGACGCGCGCGGCACCGAGGAGGTGCTGGCGGAACCGCACGCGGGAACGCCGCCGGCGGCAGCGGTGAGCGGGGCGAGCGGGGATCCCGTTCAGGACACAGCCGGTGCCTGACGCGACCGGCCTCGAGCTGATCGCCCACGAGTTGCGCGCGGCCGCGAGCGCGGGCGCAGACGCGACGTCGGGAAGCCCCGTGCTCGAAACGATCTTCTTCCGCGGGGACGGAACGCTCGTGGTCGAGCCCGCGCGCATCCGCTCGGTGCTCGCCCACCTGCGCGAGCACGGGTACTCGTTCATGGCGAGCCTGCACGGCGTCGACTACTACCCGCACGAGCCGCGCCTGGGGGTGCTCTACGAGCTGCTGGACATGGCACGGGTGGATCGCATCACGGTCAAGGTCCGCCTCGACAGCAGCTCACCGGAGATCGACTCGGCCACGCCCGACTCCCCCGAGGGTCCCGGCTGGCCCACGGCCAACCACCAGGAGCGCGAGGTCTACGATATGTTCGGGGTGGTCTTCCGCGGGCATCCCGACCTGCGACGGATCCTCATGCCCGAGGACTACGAGGGCCACCCGCAGCGACGCGACTTCCCGATCGGCGGGGAACCGGTGATCTTCACGTTCAACGAGGCCGACACGCTGGGCTCGCCCGAGTGAGCCCGAGCACCGGGGAGCCGACCCTCTCGGAGTACCGCAGGCGCGAGCAGAGCATCACCCTCGCTCCCGTCGAGGAGCAGCTCGAGCCCGCCGGGTCCGAGGGAACCACCGCAGAGCTGCTGACGCTCAACTTCGGTCCCCACCACCCCGCCACCCACGGCGTCCTGCGACTGCTGGTCACGCTCCAGGGCGAGATCGTACGCGACATCAAGCCGATCATCGGCTACGTCCACACCGGGATCGAAAAGACCGCCGAGGACAAGTCCTACTGGAAGGTCATCCCGGTGATCGAGCGGATGGACTACCTCTCCTACTACTTCAACGCGATGGCCTTCTGCGGCGCCGTCGAGACGCTGCTCGACGTCGAGGTTCCCAAGCGCGCGCAGTACCTGCGTGTGATCCACCTCGAGCTCAACCGCATCATGTCCCACCTCGTGTGGCTCGGCACGAGCGCGCTCGACCTGGGGGCCATCTCGATGTTCTGGTACTGCTTCCGCGAGCGCGAGAAGATCCTCGACCTGTTCGAGATGTCCTCCGGCCAGCGGATGCACACCCGCTACTTCCAGGTCGGCGGCGTCATCGAGGACATACCCCCGGGGTTCACCCGGAAGCTCGCCGACTTCCTCGAGGAGATGCCCGCCCGCATCGATCAGTACGGCGCGCTTCTGAACCGCAACGAGATCGTGCTCCACCGGCTGCGCGGGACCTGCCCGCTGGACGCCGAGACGCTCCTGTCGCTCGGGGTCACCGGTCCGCTGCTGCGCGCCGCCGGCAACCCGTGGGACCTGCGCAAGGCCGAACCGTACAGCTCCTACGGCGACTTCGACTTCAAGATCCCCGTCGGCACCGTCGGCGACAACTACGACCGCTATGCCTGCCGCCTGGCCGAGATGTACGAGTCGGTCAAGATCGTCCAGCAGGCGCTCGACGGGCTGCCCGAGGGTCCGTACATCACCGCGGACCGCAAGGTCGCCCTGCCGCCCCGCCACGAGCTGGCCACCTCCATGGAGGCCCTAATCCACCACTTCAAGCTCGTCACCGAGGGCTTTCGGACGCCCCCCGGCGAGATCTACTTCCCGATCGAGTCCCCCCGCGGCGAGCTCGGCTGCTTCGTGCGCTCCGACGGGTCCTCCAAGCCCGCGCGGGTGCACATGCGCGACCCCTCCTTCGTGAACCTCCAGGCCTTCGCCCACATGGCCAAGGGCGCCTACATCGCCGACCTGATCGCCACCCTCGCCATGCTCGATCCGATCCTCGGAGGCATCGACAGGTGACCAGCGTGCAGCGTTTCGAGCACGGCTCGCGGGTGCCCGGATGGGACGCGTCGGTCGACCTCGAGAAGGACCCCGCCGAGATCCCCGACCCCGCCGGCACCGATGTCCCGGACGCCCTGCGCGGGGAGATCGAGGCGCACATGGCCAACTATCCCGACCGCCGCTCGGCGGCGCTGCCCGCGCTGGCCGCCGCGCAGCGCGTGCACGGCTGGTGCTCGCCCGAGGCGATCGAGCAGGTGGCCTGCGTCATGCGCGTGACGCCCGCCTACCTGGAGTCGGTGGCGAGCTTCTACGACATGCTCGAGACGATCCCCGTGGGCCGCCACAGCGTGTACGTGTGCACGAACATCTCCTGCTCGCTGTGCGGCGCCGACGAGCTGTATGAGGCCGTCAGGAAGGCCGCCTCCGAGGACCCTGACTTCAACGTGCGCTCGTTCGAGTGCCTCGGCGCCTGCGACATCGCGCCGATGGCCTCCGTCGACGGCGTGTACGTCGGCCCGCTGAGCGTCGCCGACGTGCCGCAGCTGCTCGACGACGCCCGCGCCGGGCGCCCGGTGCTGCCCGAGAAGCAGCTCGCCCGAGCGCTCGTCGCCGACCCGCACGCCAACAAACGCGAGTTCCCGCTGCACCCCGCCGAGGGGGGAGGCTCGTGACGATGGCCGCCGGCGCCGGGATGGGCGGGGGGACGAGCGGTCCGGAGGGAGGGCATCCCATCCTTTTGCTCACCGACATCGACGAGCCGGGGCTGTGCACGCTCGAGGTCTACGAACGCCGCGGCGGCTATGGGTCGCTGCGCAAGGCGCTCGCCACGAGCCCCGAGGACGTTCTCGCCCAACTCGAATCCTCCGGCCTGCGCGGCCGGGGCGGCGCCGGCTTCGCGATGGGCAAGAAGGTCTCGTTCCTACCCAAGGGCTCGATGGACAAGTATCTCGTGTGCAACGCCGACGAGTCCGAGCCCGGGACGTTCAAGGACCGCGAGCTGATGCAGAAGACGCCCCACATGCTGATCGAGGGGATCGTCATCGCCTCCTTCGCCGCCGGGGTCAGTCGCTCGTTCATCTACATCCGCGGCGAGTACGCGCTGCAGGCGGACGCACTCGACGGCGCCCTGCACGAAGCCCGCGAGGCCGGCTACGTCGGCGAAGACATCCTCGGCTCCGGGCACTCCCTCTCGCTGGTCGTCCACCGCGGGGCGGGCGCATACATCTGCGGCGAGGAGACCGGCCTGCTCGACTCCCTTGAAGGCAAGCGGGGCAACCCGCGCCTGAAGCCGCCGTTCCCGGCCAACCAGGGCCTCTACCAGGGACCCACGTTGATCAACAATGTCGAGACGCTCTCGACCGTGCCGGCGATCATCGGGATGGGCGGCGAGGAATACGCGAAGCTCGGCGTGGAGACCTCCACGGGGACCAAGCTCGTGTCGGTCTCCGGCCACGTCCAGCGCCCCGGCAACTACGAGATCGAGCTGGGCATCCCCTCCCGCGAGATCATCTACGGCCTCGCCGGCGGCCCTCCGGAGGGACGCAAGGTCAAGTGCTGGTTCCCCGGCGGCTCCTCCTCGCCCGTGCTCACAGCCGAGGACCTCGACGTCCCCTACGACTTCAACTCGCTCGCCGCAGCCAAGTCGATGCTCGGCTCGGGCGCGATCATCGTCGTGGACGAGTCCACGCCGATCCTCGACGTCGCCATGAAGGTCGCCAAGTTCTACCGCCACGAGTCCTGCGGCAAGTGCACCCCCTGCCGCGAGGGCACCAACTGGACGGTCAAGATGCTCGAGCGCATCGACTCCGGCGAGGCCACCCCGATGGACCTCGAGATCATGGCCTCCGTTCAGGAGCACATCATCGGCAACTGCCTGTGCGTGCTCGGCGACGCCATGGCCATGCCGATCGGCTCGATGATCGCCAAGTTCCGCGAGGAGTTCGAGGAGCACATAGAGCGGGCGCGCATGAGCAGGGGCCTGAACGGCGCCGCAGCCTCCGACACGGCGCTCGCGGCGCAGGGAGCGCTCAATGCCTAGGCCCGAGCAAAGAACCATCACCTTCACGATCGACGGGCGCGAGGTGCAGGCGCCCGAGAACGCGATGCTCGTCGACGCCGCCAAGCACGGCGACGTCGAGATCCCGGTGTTCTGCTACGAACCCAAGCTCGGCCAGCCGGTGGGCGCGTGCCGCATGTGCCTGGTGGAGATCGAGGGGATCCCCAAGCTGCAGACCGGCTGCTCGACCCCGGTGAAGGACGGCATGGTCGTCTACACCGAAAGCGGGCGCGTCAAGACCGCCCAGCGGTCGGTCGTCGAGTTCCTGCTCATCAACCACCCGCTCGACTGCCCCGTGTGCGACAAGGGCGGGGAGTGCCCGCTGCAGGACATCACCTTCGGCTGGGGCGGGGGCATCTCGCGCTTCATCGAGCCCAAGCGCCACTTCGTCAAGCCACTCGAGCTCTCGCCGCTGATCGCGATCGACCGCGAGCGCTGCATCCTCTGCTACCGCTGCGTGCGCTTCTCCCAGGAGGTCGCCGAGGACTACCAGTTGGTGCTGCTGGAGCGCGGCGCGCACTCCTACGTGGCGACCTTCGACGGCCACCCGTACGTGGCGCCCTTCAGCGGCAACATCGTCGAGCTGTGCCCCGTCGGCGCGCTCACCTCCCGCCCCTACCGCTTCAGGGCGCGCCCGTGGGACGTCGAGGACGCCGGCTCGGTGTGCACGTTCTGCCCGGCCCAGTGCAACGTCACCCTGACCGTCCGCGACGAGCGCGCCTTGCGGGTGCTCGCCCGCGACAATCACGACGTCGACGACGGCTGGCTGTGCGACAAGGGCCGCTTCGCCTACCAGTCCTTCCACGTCGAGGAGCGCGTCACCGAGCCGCTGCTGCGCGACGGCGGCGTGCTGCGCCCCGTCTCCTGGGAGCGGGCGCTGAGCGAGGCCGCCGCCGGACTGCTCCGCGCCGGGCCGCACACCGGGGCGATCGCCGGCGGGCAGAGCACCAACGAGGAGGGCCTGCTGCTCGCCCGCATGCTGCGCGACGGGCTCGGCTCCCCGCACATCGACTCCCGCCGCGCGGGCACCCTGGCGCTCGAGCTGCAGCGGGCGCTCGGCGACCCGCGCCTGCAGGCCAGGGTCAACGACCTGGAGTTCGCCCACGCGGTGCTCGTGCTCGACACCGAGCCGGTCAACGACGCGCCGATCTTCGACCTGCGCCTGCGCAAGGGCGTGCGCCGCCACGGCCTGAAGCTGGCCGTCGCCTCTCCGGGGCCGAGCTCGTTGGACGCGAGCGCCGCGCTGTCGATCCGCTTTGCCCCCGGTTGCGGTCCGGCCTTCGCCGCGGCGCTCGGCGCCGCGCTCTCGAACCGGGGGGACGTCGACGGTCTCTCGCGCGACGCCAGCGCCGAGCCGGAGGCCGTTCGCGATCTGGCGGCGCTGCTGCGCGGAGGCGAGCGCAGCGACCCCGCTGCCGAGGCCGGGGGCAGCGCCGGCACGCCTGCCCGCGAGGTGGTCGTCCTGTGGGGCGAGCGACTCACAGCCGGCGTCAACGGGGACGCCGGCGCGAGCGCGCTGCTGAGCATCGCCGACTCCCTCGCGATGGCCGGGGTCGACGGCGCCGGGCTCCTCGAAGTGCCCGCCGGGGCCAACGGCCGCGGGCTGCGTGAGGCCGGGGTGCTCCCCAACGCCGGCCCGGGCCTCGCCGCGCCCTCCTTGAACGGGGCCTCCACCCCGCGCGAGGCGCGCGCGATCGCCGAGGGGCTCGCCGCGGGCGAGCTGGCCGCCCTGTACCTGCTGCACTGCGATCCCCTCCGCGAGCTGCCCGACCGCGGGCTGTGGGAACGGGGCCTGGCGAGCGCGAGCACGGTCATCGCCCATGCCTGTTTCCTGACCGAGGGCGTCCGGGAGCACGCCGACGTGGTCTTCCCGGCCGAGGCCTACGCTGAGAAGGAGGGCACGATCGTGCACCCCGACGGGCGCCTGCAGCGCCTGCGCCCGGCGATCGCCCGACCCGGAGAGGTTCGGGCGGAGTGGCAGGTGCTCGCCGATCTCGCCCGGCGGGTCGGCCTCGAGCTGAACGTGCTCAGCGGCCCGATGGCCTCAGAGCTGCTGTTTGCGACCGTGCCCTTCTACGCCGGGCTCACGCTCGAGGAGATCGGCGGCCGGGGCGTGCGCTGGCAGGAGCGGGCGGCCGCCTCCGCGTTTCCGCGGGCGGGCGGCGAGACAGCGGCAGGGGGCGGGGACGGGGGCGGGGACGGGGGCGGGGACGGGGACGGGCTCGCCGGCGGGGGCGAGGGCGAGCTCGCCGAGCCCTCCGAGGACGCGGCCGAGCTGGCCGCCTACCGGTCGGTGTGGGACGCTCCCGAGGTCGAGTTCTCGCCGTCGCTGGAGTTCCTGTTCCCCCGTACGAACGCTGTATTGCCATTGTCATACAGCGGCGGAGGGAAGACATGACCGTCGCGCCCGGCATGTGTCTTCCCAAGAAGTCTGTATCACCATTGCTATACGCCGGTGAGAAGCAGACATGACGAGCACGCTGGCGCTCGTCGGCTACTACGAGCCATGGTGGATCCAGATCCTCAAGGCCATCGTGATCTTCGCGGTCGCCCTGCAGCTGGTTCCCGTCGTGCTGATGGCCGAGCGCAAGCTGATGGGACGGATGCAGGGTCGCTACGGCCCCAACCGCGTCGGCCCCTACGGAGCGCTGCAGCCGCTGGCCGACATCCTCAAGCTGCTCACCAAGGAGCAGTTCCGGCCGTCCACGTCGGTCGGATTCCTGTTCGCGGCCGCTCCCCTGATCTCGATCCTCACGGCCGTCGCGGCCTTCGCGATCATCCCCTTCGGCGACACCCAGGACATCTTCGGCACCAAGGTGGGGCTCTACGGGATCGACGTCTCGATCGGCCCCCTGTACCTGTTCGCCTTCGGCGCCATCGCCTTCTACGGGATCATGCTCGGCGGCTGGTCCTCGGGTTCCAAGTACTCGTTCCTCGGGGCCATGCGCGGCGCAGCCCAGCTGATCTCCTACGAGGTCTCCCAGGGTCTCGCGCTCGTGGGGGTGCTCATCACCGCCCAGACGCTCTCGCTGACCGGCATCGTCACGGCCCAGAAAGGCATGTGGTACATCGTGCCCCAGTTCGCCGGCTTCCTGGTCTTCCTCGTCGCCGGCTTCGCCGAGACCAACCGCGCGCCCTTCGATCTGACGGAGGCCGACGCCGAGCTGGTCGGCGGCTACAACACCGAGTACGGGGGCGGGCGCTTCGCCTCCTACTACTTCGCCGAGTACCTCAACGTGCTGGTGGTCTCGGGCATCGTCACGACCGTCTTCCTCGGCGGCTGGCTGCTGCCGTTCGGCATCCACCCGCCCGGTTTCCTCGACCCGATCGTCGTGCTGTTCAAGATGTCGCTGATCACCTTCCTGTTCATCTGGGTCCGCGCGACGCTCCCGCGACTGCGCTACGACCAGCTGATGAGCTTCGGCTGGAAGGTGTTGCTTCCGCTCGCCACCCTCAACACGCTCGCGACCGCGATACTGGTCGTCGTCACGCACTGATGCCCGAGCCCCCCACCAACGACGAGCAGGCGCCGGCGCCCGCCTTTACGCCCGCCCTGAAGCTCACCGGCTGGAGCCCCGGCGAGGACGTGATCGAGGTCCAGCGCACCCCGGCGCCGGGCGCCGCGCGCAGCGGTTGGCGCACCTTCCGAGAGACCGCCCGCGGCTTGAGGACGACCTTCGGACGGATCGCCGAGGGCACCAACACGATCCAGTACCCCGAGGAGAAGGTCCCCGTCTACCCGCGCTTCCGCGGACGGCACAAGCTGCACCGCTTTGATGATTCGGACCCCACCCACCCCAGCCTGGAGAAGTGCGTCGGCTGCTCGCTGTGCGCGGCCGCCTGCCCCGCCGACTGCATCCGCGTGGTGGCCGCCGAGAACACCCCCGAGAATCGCGTCTCCGCCGGCGAGCGCTACGCGGCGGTGTATGAGATCAACCTCTCTCGCTGCATCTTCTGCGGCTACTGCGAGCTCGCCTGCCCGTTCGACGCGATCACCATGGGCCACGACTACGAGCTCTCGGACTACAGCCGCGCGGATCTGATCTTCACCAAGGAGATGCTCCTCGCCGAGCCGCTCGAGCGCACCCCGCTGAGGAACGAGGGCGAGTGAGGACCGGGGCGGCAGGATGAGCTCCATCCTGTTCTTCCTCGCCGCCATCGGCGTGATCTCGGGCGCGGTCGGCGTGGTTGTGCTGCGCAACCCGTTCTACAGCGTGCTCGCGCTGGTCGCCCACCTGGTCTCGCTGGCCGTGCTGTTCCTGCTGCTGCGCTCCGAGTTCGTCGCCGCCGTGCAGGTGGTGGTGTACGCAGGCGCGGTGATGGTTCTATACGTGTTCGTCGTCGCCTACGTCGGCGGCGAGAGCGACTCGATCGGCGAGCGGCTGCGGGGGACGGGCGCGAGCGGTTCGATCGGCTCGGGCCTGCGCCTCGGAGGGGCGATCCTCGCCGGGGGGCTGCTCGTCGAGCTGCTGATCGCGCTGCTCGGCACGGGCCTGGAGGCGATCGAAGGCTACGGCGCCGGGTACAGTCCGGGACCGCGGACGTTCGGCACACCGGCCTACATCGGCAACCTGCTGCTGACGCGGTTCCTGCTCACTTTCGAGGTCGCCTCCTTCCTGCTGCTGATCGCAGCCGTCGGCGGCGTCGTGCTGGCCCGCCGTCGCGGCGGTCTTGGCGAGGAGGACGAGCGCGTGCTCACGCCCATGGCCCCGCTGCGCCCGCGCGAGATCGGGACGATGGCCGAGGGCGTCGGCAAGGCCTCCAAGGGTCCGGGGAGCGGCCCAGACGCCTTCGCCGGGCGACCCGAAGGCGCGGGAAGCACCTCGTGAGCATCGCCTGGTATCTGGCCGTCTCGGCGATCGTCTTCTCGCTCGGCGCCCTCGGCGTGGTCACCCGGCGCAACCCACTGGTGGTGCTGCTCTGCCTGGAGCTGATGCTCAACGCCGGAAACCTCGCCCTGATCGCCTTCTCGCGCATGTGGGGCAACGGGGACGGGCAGATCCTCGCGCTGGTCGTGATGACCGTGGCCGCTTGCGAGGTCTGCATCGGGCTGGGGATGATCGTCGCGATCTACCGCCGCCACCTGCCGATCGATGTGGACGAGCTGCGGGAGCTGCAGGGTTAGATGAACACGACCACGTATGGCTGGCTGGTGCTGGCGTTCCCGCTGGCCGGGACGCTGATCACGGCGTTCGGCTATCGCGTACTCCCCGGGCGTTCTGCCGGATGGATCGGCACGGGCGCGATCTTCCTCTCCTTCCTCGCCGCCCTCGGCGCCCTGATCTCGCTCCAGGGGCACTCGCCCGGGCATCGCCAGCTGGTGTCCTCGCTGTGGAGCTACGCCTCGAGCGTCGGGGTCGACGCCCAGATGTCGATCCTCGTCGACCCCCTGTCGGTGTTCATGATCCTGGTGGTCAGCGGCGTCTCGACGCTGATCCACCTCTACTCGATCTCCTACATGGACAGGGACCGCGGCTTCGTCCGGTACTTCTCCTACCTGAACTTCTTCGTCTTCTCGATGCTCCTGCTCGTGCTGGCGGGCAACTTCCTGCTGCTGATCGTCGGCTGGGCGTTCGTCGGCGCGGCCTCCTACCTGCTGATCTCCTTCTGGTACCGGCGCACAACGGCGACCCGCGCGGGAATCAAGGCGTTCGTGATCAACGTCGTCGGCGACGCCGGCCTGGTGCTCGGGACCTTCTTCATCTTCAAGCACACCGGCACGCTCGACTTCCTCAAGACCTTCCACGCGGTCGAATCGCCCGCCCACCCCGCCTTCGGCCACGGCACGAATAGCGGCGACCTCGTGGCCGGCTGCGTGCTGCTGCTCGTCGGCGCGTTCGCCAAGTCCGCGCAGATCCCGCTGCACACGTGGCTGCCCGACGCGATGGAGGGCCCGACGCCGGTCAGCTCGCTGATCCACGCCGCGACGATGGTCACGGCCGGGGTGTACCTGATCGCCCGCATGCACCCCCTGTTCGAGCTCGCCCCGGCCGCCCAGGACGTGGGGGCGGCGATCGGCGCGCTGACGCTGCTGATCGCCGGGACGATCGGACTGGCCCAGACGGACATCAAGCGCGTGATCGCCTACTCGACGATGTCCCAGATCGGCTACATGATCATGGGCGTCTCGGTCGGTGCGTACGCGGCCGGCCTGTTCCACCTCATGACCCATGCGTTCTTCAAGGCGCTGCTGTTCATGGCCGCCGGATCGATCATCGGCGCGATGGGCGGCGAGCAGTCGCTGGAGAAGATGGGCGGCTTTCGCAAGGCGCTGCCCTTCACCTACGCCTGCTTCATCATCGGCGGCCTGGCGCTGTCGGGCATGCCCCCGTTCTCGGGCTTCTTCTCCAAGGACGACATCCTGCTCGTGACCGGCGAGCGCGGGGGCTGGCACTGGGCGCTCTACGCCATCGGCTACCTCGGGGCGTTCCTGACCGCGATCTACACGTTCCGCATGATCTTCCGCGCCTTCCACGGCGAGCCCGTGGCCGAGGCGCGCGAGCTGTTGGGCGGTCATGTACATCACGCCGAGGTGCCCCGCAACCCGGCCACGGGCGAGGAGGAGGACACCGACGTCGGCTTCCCCGGCCCCACCCACGCGATCGCCGAGCGGGCTCTGCCTATGCGCGTGGCGATGGGCCTGCTCGCGGTGGGGGCCGTGGGCGCCGGCCTCGTGCAGATCCCGAAAGTGGACTTCGTGATCGACGACTTCCTGCGCCCGTCGTTCGCCACCTCCAAGCTGTATGAACCGCCCACGCACAACGGTCTGCTCGTGTTCGGGCTGGGACTCGGCACCGTCCTGGCCCTGCTCGGCATCGCCCTCGCCCACCGAGTGTGGGTGACAGGTGGGCGGAATCTCAGCACGTCCACTGCGATCCGCACGCGCACGCCGATCGGACGGGCGCTGTACGAGCTGTTCGTCAACAAGTGGTACTTCGACGAGCTGATCGCCCTGCTGGTGATCGCTCCGGTCGCCGCCACCGGGCGCTTCGCCCGCGACACCTTCGAGCGCCTGCTCGTCGAGGACACGCTCATCGGCGGGACCACCGGGCTCGTGCGCGCCGGCTCGGCGGCCGTGCGGGCGGCCCAGAGCGGGTTCGTCCGCTACTACGCGGCGCTGCTGCTCCTCGGGGTCACCGGCGTCGGCTTCTACTTCCTGCTGCAAACCTGATGCCGGCGCTCTCGATCCTCATCTGGCTTCCCGCCGCCTGCGGCCTGCTCGGGGCGCTGGTGGCCGGGCGCAACCGGCGCGTGCCCGGCGCTCTGGCGCTGGCCGGCTCGCTGGCCGCGCTGGCCCTGTCGATCGGGTACATCGCGGACTACAGAGCCGGCGGCCCGCACCTCCAGCACGTCACCGACGTCGTCTGGATCTCCACCCTGGGCATCCACTACAAGCTCGCGATCACCGGCCTGAACGTGTTCCTGGTGGGCATGACCACGCTGCTGTTCGCCGCCGCCCTGCTCGCCTCGGTCGTCAGGTCCGAGAGCACCGCGCTCGATCGACCACGGCTCTTCTACTTCCACTTCATGCTCGCCGAGTCCGCCGTCCTCGGCGCCTTCCTCGCCCAGGACCTCGCGCTGTTCGTGGCGTTCTTCGACCTGATGCTGATCCCCTTCTACTTCCTGATCGGCGGTTGGGGCCGGGATACGAACCCACCGACCCGTGTCAAAGCGACGATCAAGCTGGTCATCTACACGCTCGTCGGCTCGCTGCTGATGCTCGCCGCGGCGATCGCAACCGGCGTGCTCGCCGCCCAGCAGGGAGGCGGGCACATCACGTTCGTGCTCTCCTCGCTGCAGGCGCTGCCGCTGAGCACCGGCTCCCAGGAGTGGATCTTCCTGTTCTTCGCCGCCGCCTTCCTGGTCAAGATGCCGGCCTTCCCGCTGCACGGCTGGATGCCCGACGGCTATCGGGCGATGCCGATCGAGGTGCTGATGGTCTTCTCGGGCGTGCTCTCGAAGGTCGGCGCCTACGGCTTCCTGGCGATCGTGCTGCCGCTGTTCCCGCGGGCGGCTGCGCACTTCCAGACGCTGATGCTGCTGATCGCCCTCGCTTCGATCATCTACGGCTCGCTGCAGGCGTTCAGCCAGACAGACGCGCGGCTGATCGTCGGGTACTCCTCGGTGGCGCAGCTCGGGTTCATCACGCTGGGCATCTTCGCCCTGAACCCGCAGGGCGCCCAGGGAGCGCTCCTGCAGATGGTCAACCACGGGCTGGTGGTCGCGCCGGCGCTGTTCATCGTCGCGCTGCTCGCCCAGCGGGCGGGCGGCTCGGAGGACATCCGCGAGATGGGCGGCATCGCCTTCCGCGCGCCGGTGCTCGCGTCGCTGTTCCTGATCGTGGCGCTCGCGACGCTCGCGATGCCCGGCTCGTCGAACTTCGTGGGAGAGTTCTTGATCCTGCTCGGCGTCTTCAAAGCCAAGCTCGCGATCGCGGCGATCGCGTTCGGCGGCGTGATCATGGCCAGCGTGTATGCGCTGCGGATGTTCATCCGTGCGATGCACAACCGCGTCGGGCCGAAGGTCGGCTCGCGTGAGATCGGCCTGCTGGACGGCGCGGTGCTCGTGCCGGTGATCGCCGTGATCGTGTTCCTGGCTCTGTACCCGCAGTTCGCTCTGCACCGCAGCGAAGGCTCTGTCAAGGCGGCCGTCGCCTCCGCACAGCGCACCGCCGCGCAGCACAGGGCGCCATGACCGTCTCGCCACGGCCTACCTGAAGGCCCGCACATCGACTTCGGCGGACTCTCGCCGCTGATCGCGCTGCTGGGCGGCGCGACGCTCGTGCTGCTCGTCGGACTGCTCGGCTCGCGCTGGGTTCGCGGCCCAGCTGGTGCCCGCCGTGAGCCTGGTCGCGCTCGGTGCGGCGCTCGGGCTGAGCGTGTGGCAGTGGAACGCGCAGAAGTCGATCGTCGCGGGGGCGCTGCGGATCGACGACCTGTCGCTTGCCCTGAACCTCATCCTGATCGCCGGCGGCGCCTGCACGGTGCTGCTGGCGTGGCGCTCGCTGGCGGCGCAGAGAAGCCGCGCACGGGGAGTTCCACGCCCTGCTGCTCACCTCGATCGCCGGGATGTCGCTGCTGGCGAGCGCACAGAACACGGTCATCCTGTTCGTCGGGCTGGAGCTCCTGTCGATCCCGCTGTACGTGCTGTGCGCGACCGAAATGCAGCGCGAGCACTCGCTGGAGTCGGGGCTGAAGTACTTGATCGTCGGCTCCGTCGGCTCGGCCACGCTGCTGTACGGCCTGGCGATGATCTACGGCGCGACCGGTTCGACGGACTTCAACGCGATCGCCCAGCGCGCTCTCCAGCGCCAACCTCGCAACCGACCCGCTGGCCCTGACCGGGATCGCGCTGTGCGTGGCCGGGCTGTGCTTCAAGGCCTCGGTGGCGCCCTTTCACCAGTGGACGCCCGACGTCTACGAGGGGGCGCCCACGCCGGTGACGGCGTTCATGGCGGTGACGACCAAGGTCGCCGCACTGGGCGTGTTCCTGCGCTTCTTCGATGTCGCCCTGATCGGCGCCCAGGCCAGCTGGGGTCCGGCGGTGGCGGTGCTCGCGACGATCACCATCATCGTCGGCAACGTCGGCGCGCTCGGGCAGTCCTCGCTGAAGCGGATGCTCGCCTACTCCTCGGTCGGACAGGCCGGCTACATGCTCGCCGGGCGTCGTCGTGGCCACCCAGCTGGGCGTGCGCCTCGACCGTGTTCTACCTGGTGGTCTACCTATTCATGAACATGGCCGCCTTCGCCGTGATCCTCGCGCGCGAGCGGGAAACGGAGCCCCCCGCCGGGGCGACGGCATCGACGCGATCGCCGGGCTGGGGCGCGAGCGTCCGTGGCTTGCGTGGCCGATGACGATCTCGATGCTCGGCTCTAGCGGGCATCCCGGCGACAGCGGGGTTCATCGGCAAGTTTTATTTGATCGATGCGACGCGTCGCGGGCGGCTACACGTGGCTGGGCGTGGTGATCGTGGTCGGCTCGATGATCTCCCTCGGCTACTACCTGCCGGTGATCGCCGCGATGTGGATGCGCGAGAGTCCCCGGCAGGCGAGAGCCCTCGCGGGGACACCCCGCCCCCGATGAGCGCTCCGGCGGTCCGCCGGTGGGCCGCTGCCTGTTCTGGCCGGCGGCTCGGCCGAGCTCGACGCCGAGCGGCCTCGACCGGCGGTCCAGGGCCGAGGTCGCGCTCGTCGCGGTGCTCGCCGGCGCGGCCACGATCTTCTTCGGCATCATCCCTCAGCCGCTGTTCGACCTCGTCCATCAGGCCGGCGGGGTGCTCGGGCTGTTCTGAGCGCTCAGGCGAGCGCTACCGTGACGAGTGGCGCATGCCGTGCGATCAGCTCGAAGTCGGAGTCTTGGTCGCAGGATCGCCGAGCCGGTTCTGATCGCCACCGCGGCGATCAGGCAGTCGGGAAGCCGGCGAATCGTCGTCCCGGCGGCGCGGCAGGCCCTGTACACGCGGGCAGCCGCTTCCGTGATCGAAGGGCTCCTGCAACCGCAGAAGCTCACACCGAGCGAGCATGCGGCCCAGATCACGCGATTGACGCTCGTCACGGGCGCCGGCCAGCACCTCCAGGATCACGATACCTGTCGTGGCCAGCTCCTCGCCTGATTCGACGGCCTCCCGCAGGCGGCGGTGCGCGGCGCTGCCGGTGGCCCGCTGAAACTCAATCCACGCCGAGCTGTCGACCAGGATCACGACGCGGGTGGGAGCCACGCCTCGCGCAACTCATCCAGGCTTCCGTCCCAGCCGGTGCCCTGCATCGCGAGTGCCTCCTCGCGGGTCATCGGATCCAGGTCCAGCCGGCGCAGGGCCAGGTCCACGGCCGCCCGCTTCGTCGAAACCCCGTGACGGCGCATGACCCGCTCGATCAGAACGTCGTCGATCTCCACATTCGTGCGCATCCTGTGTGTAGAGAATACACCAAGCGGGGGAAGAATTCGCGGTCTACACCCGCCCTGCCGCTTGGGCGGCCGCTTCGGCCTCTGTGAGCTGGCGCTCGACGAGATCCAGCCCGGCCTCCCAGAAGCCGGGGTCGGCGAGGTCGACGCCCACGATCCCGCCGAGCTCCTCGGGCGGTGCGCGAGCCGCCGGCGGCCAGCAGCTCCAGATAGCGGGGCACGAGCTCCGGGCCGGTCTGCTCGTAGCGCTGATACACCGATAGCGCGAGCAGCTGCCCGTAGGCGTACGCGTAGACGTAGCCAGGGCTGTCGATGAAGTGGGGGATGTAGGACCACCACGTGCGATACCCGTCGGTCACTTCCACCGAGTCGCCGAACATCTCGCTCTGGCTCTCGGCCCACAGCTCGCCGAAGCGCTCCACCGAGAGCTCCCCCTGCTCGCGCCTTGCCGTGTGGACGAGGTCCTCGAAACGGTTCATGGCCACCTGGCGGAAGACCGTGGCGATCGTGTCCTCGAGATTCTCCGCCAGCAGCGACAGGCGCGAGGCCGGCGAGGAGTCCTCCTGCAGCAGCCGCGAGAAGACGATCGTCTCTCCGAACACCGATGCTGTCTCGGCGAGCGTCAGCGGGGTGCTCTGGTGGAAGACCCCCTGGGGCGCGGCCAGGGCGAAGTGGACCCCGTGACCGAGCTCGTGGGCGAGCGTGAGCACGTCGCGCCGGCGCGAGGTGTAGTTGAGCAGGACGTACGGAAAGACAGACGGCACAGCGGCGGCACAGAACGCGCCGCCACGCTTGCCCGGGCGTATCGGCGCGTCGATCCGGCGCTCGTCGAAGAAGCGCTTGACCAGGGCGCCGAGCTCGGGGGAGAAGGATGAGTAGCAGTCGAGCACGATCTCCCGCGCCTGGGCGAAGGGGAAGCTGACCTCGTCCTCGGTGACCGCGGCCATGCGGTCGTAGTCGACCAGGCGCTCGACGCCGAGCAGCCTGGCCTTGAGCCGATACCAGCGGCGAGCGATCTCATAGCGCCCGCGCACCGCCTCGATCAACGCCTGCACCGACTCGTCGCTGGCCTCGTTGGAGAGGTTGCGGGCGGCCAACCAATTGGGATAGGCGCGCAGGCGGTCGTCGGTGGCCTTGTCCGCGAGCAGCGTGTTGAACAGGTACGCCCGCGTGCGCAACCCTGGAGCAAGGGCCGCCGTGACGGCCTCGGCGGTCGTGCGCCGCACCTCGGGGTCGGCCAGCGACAGGCGGCTGAGCGCCACATCGAGGGCGACGGTCTCGCCTGCCTCTCCGTCGGCAGCGCCGTCCGTGGGCAGTTCGACCTCGATCGCCGAGGTGAGCTCCTCGAACAGGCGCGTCCAGGCGCTCGCGCCGGTGAGCGACTTCTCGGCGAGGATCTTCTCCTCGGGCTCGGAGAGCATGTGCTCGCGATAACGGCGCACGTTGCCCAGGTGATGGCGGCAGAAGTCCAAGCCCTCCCCCGCCAGCAGCTCCTCCGCGCGCTCCTCGGGCAGCGCCGCCCACTCCAACTCGAAGAACAGGAGCGTCGTCTGGATCGCCGTCTCCTGCTCCTGCACGCGTTGCAGCAGCGCCCCGCTGGCCGGATCGGCGGTGTCGGTGGAGAAGCGCAGCGCCGCGTAATAGCCGCCGCGACCGATCAGCTCGTGGATGCCCGCCAGATCGTCCATCGCCTCCCGCAGGCCGGCGGCGTCGAGCTCGCCGAGCTTGCCCGCGTAGCGCACGGCGAACGCCTGGGCGCGTGCGAGAGCTTCCGTCAGGCGACGCTCGACTCCGTCCTTGCCCTCGCCGCCCACCAGCGGCTCGAGGTCCCAGGCGGTCGCCTGGAGCTCCGGGTCGCTCGACTCGGGGAGGGAGGCGGTGCTCATCGTGGGGGAGCTTAGTGCGTCCTACCGGAAGCAGCCCGTGCTTATCAGCGACATCTACTCGCCGGCGAGCGCCTGCAGCAGATCCAGCCGGGCGGCCCGCCGGGCGGGCAACTGCGCGGCGATCACGCCGGCCAGGGCAGCGACGAGCAGCAATATCAACAGCGTGCCCACCGGGATCGACAGCACATAGCCCGAGCCCGACAACTCGAGTTCCGTGACGAGGACCGCTCCGACGACGCCCACCACCAGACCGAGGATCCCGCCTATCATCGCGGTGATCACCGACTCGTAGCGGATCATCTGGCGAATCTGGCGGCGCGATGTGCCGATCGCTCGCATCATTCCCAGCTCATGGGTGCGCTCGTAGATGGAGAGAATGAGCGTGTTGACGATCCCGAACAGCGAGACGACGACCGACAGCGCGAGCAGCACATACACGAGCAGCAGCACCCGGTTGAACTGTTTGCTCTGTTCATCGGTGTACTCAGACGCTGTCTGCGAGCGAGCCTGGGGGAAGCTGTGGTGCAGCAAAGCCTCGATGGCGCTGCGCGTCTGCGCGTCGTGCGCGCCCGGAGCATAGGTGACGAAGTCCACCCCATCTTCGCGCTGCCCGAAGGAGGAACGCGCCAGCGAGCGCGAGATCGCCAGATTGGAGAGGAGGCCGATCACTTCTTCTTTGACGATTCCCAGCACCGTCAACGTGACCACTTGGCTGGTAGGCGTCAGCACCGACAAGCGTTGCCCCACGTGCAGCTTGTGAGCACTCGCGAACTTCTTGGAGATCACCGTACCGTCGCCTCCGAGCGCGGTGAGGGCGGCCGCCGAGCCGTGTTCCCACTGCACCTTGTACATCCTCTCAAAGGATTCGGGTTCGATCGCGGTCAGCCGCCCGGCTTCTTCGATCACCGGAGCGCCCGTTGTTGCGAGGTCTCGCACGGTCCCTTTCGAGAAGGCGACCGCGGTGACCGTGCCGACGCCGGCGAGCGACCTGATCGCCGGCGCGATGGCCGCTGGGATGCCCTGACCATTCTGCGTGTTGTCGACGATAAGGTTGCCCGCGAACGAGCGGTGGACTGCGTGGTCGATCGTGGCCTTCGTGCCCGCGGCGAGCACCGAGATGAAGGCGACGAGGCCGAGGCCGACGGCGAGCGCAAGCGCGGTCACCAGCGTTCTACCCGGCTGGCGCATGGAGTTCTCTCGGGCGAGACGTCCGGTGATGCCCCGCCAGCTCACCAGCAGGCCGATCGCGCCCGCCAACGCCGGCACGACGCGGTAGTGGCGGGCTGGGCGCTCGCCCTCGCGGCGCAGCCTCACCCACAGCCTGATCGCGCGCCCCACCCACAGGATCACGAGCAGCGCGCCCACCCCGTGCCCGACCAGGCCGCTGAGCGCGAGGATCGCGATCAAGCCGATCACGAAGCGCACGATCAGCGTGCGCCTCCTCGGCAGCGGCCGCGGCGGGATGGCGACACCCTCGCGCAGCGCCGCGATCGGCGGCACACGCATAGAACGCATCGCTGGGAAGAAGCCGGCCAGCACCGTAACGACGACGCCCACCACCAGCGACACGATCACCGTGCGCGTCTCCAGCACCGTCCCGTTGTCCGGCAGGTCAGCACCCAACGCCTTGAACAGCCCGTCCAGCGCGGGCGCGAGGCCGATCCCGCCGAACAGGCCGAGCACGGCGCCGCCGACGCCGAGCAGCAGGCCTTCCTCGACGACCGAGCGCATGAGCTGCCCGCGCGAGGCGCCGAGGGTGCGCAGGAGGCCGAACTCGCGCGTGCGCTGGGTGACCGTGATCGAGAAGGTGTTGAAGATGATGAACGCACCGACCACCAACGCCACGTAGGCGAACACCAGGAGGAACGTGCGCAACGGACCCAGGGCTTCTTCCAATTCGGCGGTCTCGTTGGCGGCTTCCTGGGCGCCGGTGCGCACGGTCAGTGTGCTCGGCAGGGCAGAGCGGACGCGCGAGGCGAGTTCTTCTGGCGCGATGCCGGGGCTTGCGGCGACGTTGACCGAGTCGTACTGACCCTGCTTGTTCGCCACATACCGGGCCTGTTGGGGGACGAGCAGCGCGACGCTCGCGCCGCCAAAGGATTCGCTGCCGGCGAACTTGGCGATGCCCGCGAGCGTGTACGTGCGCGCCGGCGCCCTGCCCGCGATCACGATCTGCTCGCCCAGCTTCAGATGCTCGCGCCGCACCGTCGCCTGGTCGATCGCAACCTCGTTCACAGCACGCGGCAGGTGGCCCTGCGCGGCGGTGAACGACTCGAAGCGCAACGGCTGCTCGGCGGCGATCAGCCCAGGCGCGCCGCCGGTGGTGAGTCGTTTGCCGCCCGTGGTCAGCAGCGTGGCCGTGGTGGAGATGCCGCCCGAGGCCGCCGCCACGCCGGGCACCGCGCGCACCCGTGCAAGCGTCGCTTCGTCGATCAGCGAGGCCTGCGAGCGGGTGCCGCGGCCGAGCGCTTCCTTGGCCGTGACCACCACCGCCTTGTTCTGGTAGGAGCCGGCGAAGACTTCCGCGAAGGAATGGTTGATCGTGTCGGTGAGGATGTAGGTGCCCGCCATCAGCGCCACCCCCAGGGCGATCGCGACGGCTGTCAGCGCCACGCGCAGCTTGCGCTGGGCAAAGCCCCTGAGCACCAGCGAGAGCATCAGCCCACCGACTTCATCAGGTCCAGCGCCTGCTCGGCCGTGACCGCCTCTCCGTCGTGCACGATCTGCCCGTCGGCCAGGAGCAGCAGCCTGTCGGCGAAGGACGCGGCGTGGGCATCGTGGGTGACCATCACCACGGTCTGTGAGAAGTCGTCGACCGCGTGGCGGAGCAACTGCAGCACGTCATTGGACGCTTTGGAGTCCAGGTTGCCCGACGGCTCGTCCGCGAACACAACCGATGGGCGCGAGATCAGCGCGCGTGCCACGGCCACGCGCTGCTGCTGGCCGCCGGAGAGCTCGGCGGGTCGGTGGCTGAGCCGGTCGCGGATGCCAACCGTGTCGATCAGGCGATCGAACCACTCGCGGTCGGGCTTGCGCCCGGCGATCGACAGCGGCAGGAGGATGTTCTCCTCGGCGTTGAGCACGGGCAGCAGGTTGAACGTCTGGAAGATGAAGCCGATGCGCTCGCGTCGCAGCTGGGTGAGGTCGCGGTCGCCGAGCGTGGTGAGCTCGACGCCGGCCACGCGCACGGTGCCGGCCGTCGGCCGGTCGAGACCCGCGAGGATGTGCATGAGCGTCGACTTGCCCGAGCCCGACGGACCCATGATCGCCGTGAACCGGCCCGCCGGGAAGTCGACCGTCACGCCCGCGAGCGCATCGACCGCCGCTTCGCCCTCGCCGTAGCGGCGACACAGAGCCTGGGCCTCCACGATGCTCTGGGAGCCGTTTTCAGCAGCCGGGAGATCCACTTCCAATCAGTCTAGGACGATGCCCGGCGCCCCTCCCGCACCGTCCGGGAGACGGCCTAGCATCCTCCGCCCGATGCACGAGACAGGCCCTACCGTCCACCTCATCGCCCGGCCGTCGGTCGACCTCAAGGGAATGCGCGCGTACCTGACCGACGTGGGCGGGGAGTCGTGGCTGGAGCGCCGGCTGGATGAGGCCGAGGGCGATCCCAACGGCGGCGAGCTGATCGTCGAGTTCGGTGGGCGCGCGTGCTACCGCAGCTGGGAGCCGGGGCTCAACCCGAACGTCACGAAGGTCCGCACCGACCAGCGCGAGTACTTCGCCAACATCCTGCGCTCAGCCCACGGCAGCGTGCTCGAGCATGCCAACTACTCCTTCGTGTTCCACAACGTGAGCCGTGTTTTTACCCATGAGATCATTAGGCATCGCGCCGGGTCGGCCTTCAGCCAGGAGAGCCTGCGCTACGTGCGTCTGACCGACATCGGCTTCCGTGTCCCCCCGGCGCTGGAGCCGGTGCGCGAGCAGGTGCTGTCGATCGTCGAGCAGCTCGAGGAGTTCCAACTCAGCGCCGCCAAGGAGCTGGGGATCGACGACGATGGTGTGCCCTTCCACGTCAAGAAGGAGGTCACCTCGGCGCTGCGCCGGCTCGCCCCGATCGGCCTGAGCACTGACATCGTGTGGACGGCCAACGCGCGCACGCTTCGCCACGTGATCGAGATGCGCACCGCCGAGGGGGCCGAGGAGGAGCTGCGCCTGGTGTTCGACCGCATCGCCGAGATGATGCAGGCCGAGGCGCCCGGCCTGTTCCAGGACTTCGCCCGCCAGGGCGACGGCTCATGGGTGCCCGAGCACCGGAAGGTATAGACCCACCAGGGAGCCGCCGGGCAAGCAGGTCAAGGTACTGATAGCCCGCCCACCCCGCGTGGCGTGCTGCGCACGCGAGCGACCGAGGACGCCGAGATGCGCCGCCCGGCGGCTCCCTGGTCAGGCGTCCATCGTGCGCGTGCGCCAGGCGCCGAGCGCAAGGAAGACGGCCAGCCAGGCAACCAACACGAGCAGCGCCGTGTCCTGCGACATCGCAACCGTCGCGCCATGCCTGCCTTCGACGCTGACCGGGCTGAAGTGCGCGATCGCCTGACTGAGAATGCCCCTGCGTATGCTGCCCAGAGAGCTGATGCTGGCGAGCAGCGGGCTCGCTACGACCTGCCATGCGATCAGCGTGACGATCGCACCCGCCCTCGAGGTCGTGAAAGACGCGAAGCCCACGGCGATCACGCACAGCACGCCCGTCCCCAACAGCGTGAAGCCCAGACTGTCGGCGATCAGCGATGTGCTGGGCGTCGGAAGATTCGAGGCAAACACGATGCTGCCGACCAGCAGCAGCACGAAGCCCGAGAGGGTCACCGCCCAGCACAGGGCGAGGGCGGCCGGGACGCGCGTGGCGAACAGCGCGAGGCGCGAGCGGCCGGTGACGACGAGATCCCGGAATACGCCCGCGGAGGCGTCCCCGGTGCCCGCCTCGACCCCGATTAGGATCGCGGCGAGCGGACCGAAGAACAGCGCGAGCACGCGCATCCCGTCGCTGAAGTTCTTCGCGCCTCCGGCCGGCCCATGTGCGCCTGGGTTGGAGGCGTGCTGGATGACCGTGACCGCGTAGATGATCACCAGGATCCCGAGCGTCAAGAACAGCGCCAGCAGGACCAGCCAGCGCTTGCGACGCAGCTTGAGGAAATCCGCGCCGGTCATGCGCAGCGCGATCGCGGTCACGAGCGCACCTGCTCCTGCGTTCCGCTCCCAGGCGCATCCCCGGGCACCTCGTCCAGACGCGCGGTGATCTCCAGGAAGCGCTGCTCGAGGCTGTGGCGAACCGGCTCCAGACGCGCGACCCCCACGCCGGCATTCACGAGCAGCGCGTTCACCCGGGCCGCGGACTCGGCCCCGCCCGCCCCATCGGCGAGCACCACACGGATGCCCTCGTCGGAGCGGTGAGCCTCGACGACCAAATCGCTCGCGTCGAGCGTGCCGAGCGCCCGATCGGCATCGTCCACGCCCAAGATCAGCTCGTGGCGCGCAACCCCACCACCGGCGAGCTCAGCGATCGTGCCCTGCGTGATGATCTTTCCCCGGTCCACGATCGCCGCGGCGTCACAGGTCCTTTCGACCTCGTCGAGCAGATGGGAGGAGATGAACACGGTGCGCCCCTCCTGCTCGACCATCGCACGGATCATTTCGCGAAACTCCTGGATGCCCCCCGGATCGAGGCCGTTGGTGGGCTCGTCGAGGATCAGCAGCAGCGGGTCGGCCAGCAGGCAGCGGGCCACACCAAGGCGCTGGCGCATGCCCATCGAGTAGCTCTTCACCTTCTCCCCGGCGCGCTCGGAGAGCCCGACGCGCGAGAGCGCCGGTTCTATCCGCGCATACGCCTCTTGTTCGCGTACGGCCGCGATCAGGCGCAGGTTCTCACGGCCGGTCAGGTGCATGTGAAAGCGGGGTTCCTCGACGATCGCGCCCACTCGCCGCAGCGCCTGTGCCCGCTCGCGGGGCATCGGGTGCCCGAGCACCCGCATCGTCCCGGAGTTGGCCGAGGTCAGCCCGAGCAGCGTGCGAATGATCGTGGTCTTGCCCGCGCCGTTGGGGCCGAGAAAGCCGAACGCGCTGGCACGCGGCACGCGCAGGTCGATGCCGTCGAGCGCCGTGCGCTCGCCGAAGCGCTTGGTCAGGCCGGTGGTCTCGATCGCCGGCGAGGAGGGGTCTTGATCCATCTGGCGCCCATTGTGACCGGAATTGCCCGCCGACGCCTACTGGGGGTTTCCCCGACGCCAACCGGAAAGCCAGCCCGCGGCCCCGCCGGGCGGCCGGTAGGCCGCCTCATCAAACGATCCCGCGCGCCCGGCCCGCCGACGCGCTAGTCCTCCTCGGCGCGCAGCTCCTTGACCCGCTCCTCCAGCCGCCCGGTGACCGCCGGGTCGCGCAATGTCGTCACGTCGCCCAGGGCCCGGCCCTCGGCGATGTCTCGCAGCAACCGGCGCATGATCTTGCCCGAGCGCGTCTTCGGGAGGTCATCCGTCCAGATGATGCGCTTCGGCCGCGCGAACTTGCCGATCCGCTCGGCGACCGTCTCGCGGATGCCCTCGACCGTCCGCTCATCCCCCTCCAGCTCACCCTGGAGCGTCACGAACGCGACTATCGCCTGGCCCGAGTCCTCGTCGTGCTGGCCGATCACCGCCGCCTCCGCCACGTCCGGATGGGCCACGATCGCCGACTCCACCTCCGCCGTCGAGAGGCGGTGGCCGGACACGTTCACCACGTCGTCGATCCGCCCGATCACCCAGAAGTAGCCGTCGCGGTCGCGGCGGGCGGCATCGCCCACGAGGTAGGTCTCACGGCCGAACCGCTTGAAGTAGGTCTCGATGAACCGCTCCGGCTCCTTGTACAGCGTCCGCAGCATCGACGGCCACGGCTGGGTAAGCACCAGCAGGCCCTGGCCCTCCTGGATCGGCTCGCCGCTCGACTCGTCCAGGACCTCCGCGAACACGCCCGGGAAGGGCTGGGTGGCCGAGCCGGGCTTGGTCGAGGTGATCCCCGGCAGCGGCGTGATCATGATCGCCCCCGTCTCCGTCTGCCACCACGTGTCCACGATCGGGCAGCGCCCTGAGCCGATCACCTTGTGGTACCACAGCCACGCCTTCGGGTTGATCGGCTCGCCCACCGACCCCAGCACCCGCAGCGACGACAGATCGTGCTTGTCCGGCCACTCGGCGCCCCACTTGATGCACGCCCGGATCGCCGTCGGCGCGCAGTACAGGATGCTCACCCCGTAGCGCTCGACGATCTCCCACCAGATGCCCCTGTCGGGGTAGTCCGGCGCGCCCTCCCACATCACCGACGTCGCCCCGTTGCACAGCGGTCCGTACACGATGTACGAGTGCCCGGTCACCCACCCGACGTCCGCCGCGCACCAGTAAACATCCGACTCCGACTTGAGGTCGAACACGTAGCGATGGGTCGTCGACACACCTGTCAGATAGCCGCCGGTCGTATGCAGGATGCCCTTCGGCTTGGCCGTCGAGCCCGACGTGTACAGGATGTACAGCGGGTGCTCTGCGTCCAGCGGCTCCGGGGGGCAGCTCGGCTCGGCCGCCGCCACGATGTCCTCGTAGTACACGTCCCGGCCCGCCTGCATCTCGCAGGCCACCCCCTTGCTCTGGACCACCACGATCTTCTCCAGGCTCGCCAGATCTCCCATCACCTCATCCACGCGATCCTTGACCGGCGCGGTCCTGCCCTTGCGGGCGGCCCCATCCACCGTGATCAGCACCTTCGCCTCGGAGAACTCCATGCGCTCGCGCACCGCCTCCGCGGAGAAGCCCCCGAAGACCACGTTGTGCGGTGCCCCGATGCGGGCGCACGCGAGCATCGACACCACCACCTCGGGGATCATCGGCAGGTAGATCCCGACCACGTCGCCGCTGCCCACGCCCAGCTGCTTCAGCGCGCTCGCGAAGCGTTCCACCTCGGCCAGCAGCTGCCCGTAGGTGAGGTCGCGCTCGGTGCCGTCCTCTCCGCGCCAGTGAAACGCCACGCGATCGCCCCTGCCGACGATCACATGGCGGTCCAGGCAGTTGTACGAGACGTTCAGCGTCCCCCCGGTGAACCACTTGTAGAACGGCGGCTCGTCGTCGTCGAGCACCCGCGTCCACTTCTGAAACCAGTCCAACTCTTCAGCCTGGGCGGCCCACCACGCCTGCGGGTCGGCCGCCGCCTGCTCATAGACCGACGAGTCTTTCAGCAGCGCCTGCTCGCGAAACTCGGCCGGGGGATCGAACGTCTCGACCTCCAGGAGCGACGCCAGATCCCGATCCAGCGCCGCGCCTCTGTCCGCGTCGGTTTCGCCGTCCATGGCCCGACTCTATCGCCGGATCGGCCCCCACAACAGCGCCTGCCCACCTCGTCAGCCGCGCGAGCCGCGCTTGCGCCGCTTGCGCGAGGAGCCCCCCGCCGCAGAGCGCGACGGTGCCGGCGGCGCATCCGCGAGGGCTCCCGCCAGCGCCGGCTGTCCCTCCCCCCCACGTCTTGCCTCCTGCATCTGCGCCCGCGACGGCCACGGTCGCGCCTCGCCCGACGGCCACGCCGGGGGGTCGCCGCCCGGCCAGCGCCCGACGAACAAGATGCCCACCATGACCAGCCAGAACGCCGGGACGATCTCGAACTCGCCGCCGATCGGCAGGAAGATGAGGACCGCAGAGAAGATGCCGAGGATGCCCATCCAGCGCGGGAGCAGCCCCACACGCAGGGCGTTGACCATCACCGTGATCATCCCCGCCGCCAGTGCCAGGCCGGCCAGAAGGTCCACGTAGTCGAGAACCGTGTTCGTCGGACCCGTCGTGAGCACCCGTTCGACCGCGTGATCGGAGAAGTCGTGGCCCACCGCGAAGTTGTGCGTCTCGATCGACGTCGCCACCTGGTGACCAACGCTCACCAGCGCGAACGCGATGCCCCCGGCGAGGACCAGCGGCCGAGCCGCCGCGAAGGTCTCCGGCCGCCGGCAGCGGGTGGCGTCCAGGAGCGTCAGCAGGATCAGCGTGAGGGCAACGATGGAAATCGCCGCGAGCGTGCTGCCCGCGATCAGCGGGAAGGCGTGGTGGCTGATGAACCTCACCTCCGGCGCCCGCGGGCTGACCGGCGTGCTCGTCTGCCCCGAGAGCGCCGGCGCGAGACCTTGAAGCAGACCCACCGTCGGCTGGCCTTTCAGCGTCGAGGAGACGATTATCGAGCTGAGCAGGTACAGCACTCCGCCGGCGAACGCCGGAACGGCAAGACGGTTGCGGCGCTCGGACTCGTGCGCCACCTGTTGGCGGATATCACCTGCCGTGGACATGAGCAGGGCAGTCTATGATGCGAGCATGGAGAGCGGCGGCCTCGGAGACCTGTTCGGCGATCCGGAGGAGATGCAGCGGCGCCTGGCCGAGTTCGCCGAGCAGATGCACGGACAGCAGCGGTTGGCCTGGGCGGACAACGCCATCAAGCTCGCCGTGGACATGACTGTCGCGGCCGTCCAGCGGGTCAACATCCAGGGCGACGCCGAGGCCCAGGCCGAGCAGATCCGGACGGTCATCGCCCGGGTCTTCCCCGAGGCCGTCGCCCTTGTCCGCGAGGCCCGCGAGGGGCTTCAGTAATCCAAAGTCCAGCCGGCGCATCTGCGCCGTCCTGGACGCATCTCAACACTCCAGCCGGCGCCTTTGCGCCGTCCTGGACGCTTTCAATAATCCAGCACGCCCGCGCGCTCGGCCTCGCGTGAGGCGCGCCCGGCGTGCAGCACCTCCTTGAAGGAGCGGAAGCGGAAGATGAAAACGATCGCCCCGAGCCCCATCGATGCCGTGAAAGCCGCGATCGCAATCTGCTGTCCGACCGAGTAGGCGGCCACCACCGTCGTCGAGGCGCTCGTGGCGAAGACCTTCACGAGCAGCGCCTGCTGCACCCCCGCTCCGCCCGGCGTGAACGGCACCGCTCCGGCCACCTGGTTGACGGCGAACACGAGCAGCACGTTCTTGACCGAGCCGCCGACCCTGAACGCGTCGAGCAGGAACCAGAAGGCGATGAAGCGGCACATCCAGGCCACCACCTGCCATGCCGCGACCTCCCGCAGGTAGCGGGGACGATCGCTGAGGATCGTCACCCCCTGACGCACGCGTGACCAGAAGGCCTGCACACGCACCGACAGCAGGGCGAACGCCAGCAGGCCGAGCGCGGCCAGCGCGGTGATCAGAAAGAGGGTGAGGCGAAAGTGCTCGGCGAGATAGGAGATGTCGAACGAGCTCAGCTTGGAGAAGTCGGGGGGCTTGGGAAAGACGCCCTGGGTGAACGCGAAGATCAGCACGAACACGCCCACGCACGCATCGAACACCGACTCCACGAAGAACGCCGCGGCCACCGTCGGATATCTCGAGCCGGGGATCGACGAGCGCGTGAGAAAGAGCTTGATCACATCGCCTCCCCGCGCGGGGACGACGTTGTTGAAGCCGACCGCCGCGAAGTACGCCCCCCACACCGCCCGCCACTGGAAGCGGACCGCCGGGTAGGCCGCCCGCAGGCTGTGGAAGAACGCGCGCGAGCGCAGCGTGAGGTTGAGTCCGAAGAACAGGAGCCCGAGCAGCAGCGCCGGCCAGTGGACCGCCGCCAGGTCCGAGAAGAACTGGCCGACCGCATCGAAGAACGAGTTGATGCTCTGGCCGACCGAGGTGGACGCGAAGAACATCACCACGCCCTCAAGCGTACGGGGATGCCAGCAGCACCCCCGCGGCAAGCGCGCCGGCGAGCGCGATCGGAGCCAGGAGGAGGCCCTGGCGCGTGTATGCGAGCGCCGATGGCCGGATCCCGACCGCACGCGCCGCGCGCCACCACAGCAGCACGGCCAGCGAGCCGGTGACCGCCAGATTGGGTCCCACGTTCAGGCCGAGCAGCAGCGCGCCCACGTGGAGTGGATGCGTGGATGACAGGAGCACCGCCGCCGGCAGGTTGTTGACCAGCACGCTCGCCAGGGCAGCCACCGCAGCCGTCAGCGGAGCACCCGCGGTGTGAAGGACGTCCGCGGGAAACGCGCTCGCTCGCGCAAACGTCCCCAACGCCACCGACAGGCCGAACAGGCCCAGTAGAACCGGTACCCCCAGCCACGTGAGGCTCTCCTTCCAGGCGAGCTTGCCCTCGCGGGCGCGCCCCGCAGCGAGGATCAGCCCGACGGCGAGCACTGCCAGCGCCGCGTTTGGCAGGACCACGATCAGCGCCGCCGCCAGCAGCGCCCCCCAGAAGCCGAGGCCGAGCCGCAGCGGGGCCCGTGGCTCGGATGCCGGCTCGCCGCCGACGGACAACGCGCGGCGATGAATCACCACGAGCCCGCCGGCGCTCAGCAGCACAGCGAGCAGCGCCATCGGGAGCATGCGCGCGAAGAACGTCGCCCCCGAGACATGCTCGCCGGAGAGAACCAGCAGGTTGGTCAGGTTGGAGCCCGGCAGGAACAGGGAGGAGGCGTTGGCCATGAACACGCAGCCGTACAGGAACGGCGCCTCCTGCAGACCGCGCCGGCGAGCCACCTTCACGAGCACCGGCGTCAGGAACACCGCCGAGGTGTCCAGGTTGAGCAGCGCCGTGACCACCGCCACCAACGCCAGGCACGCGAGCAGCAGGAGCACCGGCGGGCCCGGCATCAGCACCAGGCGCGAGGCCGCCGCGTCGAACAGGCCGTCGCGGCCCGCCACCAGCCCGATCAGCAGCAGCCCCGCGACGAGCACGAAGGGTGGCCACGCCTGCCCGAGCGCCGAACGCGCCGCGGAGGCATCGAGCAGCAGGGCGAGCGGGATCAGGAGCACACCCGCGAACCGGCCATACATCGCTGCGGCACGCTACCCGCTTCGGCGCTCTCGGCGCTTCTCAGCCCGCCGAACAGGGGATGCTCCCCGCCGAGGCGGGGATGCTGATACAACGGGTCGATGGCGCCGCGCGCGAGGACCCGCCAAGGCTTGACCGTAGCGGTCACCGGCCCCACCGGGGAGATGGGCCAGGCCGTGGTCGGCGCACTGGACCGCTCTCCAGGCATAGCGCGCATCCTCGGCATGGCCCGCCGTCCTTTCCACCCTCAGACAAGGGGCTGGAAGAAGGTCGACTACCGTCGGGGAGACGTCCTCGATCGCTCCGCCGTGAGCGACCTGGTCGAGGGCGTCGACGTGGTCGTGCACCTGGCGTTCATGATCATGGGCAGCGAGAAGGAGAGCCGCCGGGTGAACCTGGACGGCTCGCGCAACGTCTTCGAGGCAGCCGTCGACGCGGGCGTCAAGCGGCTCATCTATTCCTCCTCGGTTGCCGCCTACGGGTTCCACGGCGCCAACCCCCAGCCGCTCACCGAGGACGTCCCCGCCCGTGGGACCGCGAGCCATTACTACTCCCGCCAGAAGGCCGAAGTGGAGACTCTGCTCGCCGACGCCCTGCATGCCGGGGCCACGGCCGCCTACGTCTTCCGTCCGTGCATCGTCGGCGGGCCCGATGCCCCCCTGCTGATCGACAGCCTGCCCTACACGCAGATCTCCGAGCGGCTGCCCGGAGCCGTTCTCAGCCTGCTCGACGGTGTGCCCATCCTCAAGCCCGTGCTGCCCGACCCGGGTATCCCCTTCCAGCTCGTGCACCACGACGACGTTGCCAGCGCGATCCGCGCCGCCGTCCTCGGTCGGGGCGACCCCGGGATCTACAACCTCGCCGGCCCCGGGCAACTGTCGATCAAGCAGCTCGCCGAGGAGCTCGGCTGGTATTCGATCCCCGTACCCGAGCTGGCCGTCGACGCGGTCGCCGAGATGATCTCCCGCCTTGGCTTCCTGCCCGCCGAGGCACAGTGGATCGCCGCCTTCCGCGAGCCGATGATCATGGACGCTGCCAAGGCCCGGCGTGAGCTTCGCTGGCGCCCCAAGCACGACGCCCTGCAGACGCTGCGCGAAACCGTCGCCGCCGCGCGGCTCGACCGGCTCATCCGCTAGCCGGCGCGCGGCGCCGGGACCGGGTGCGTGAGCAGCGGACGCGTGACCCGCCCCGGGCTCCCGGGACGGGCCTGCGCCGGCCGCTCGACAGCGCTACTTGACGATCTTGATGATCCGCTCCATCCCCAGCCGGGTGTGGGAGCGCCCGTCCTGGGTGTTCATGAAGCACGCCTGCACGTACCAGCCCGGCTTTGCCGTGATCGTCTCCTGCTGATAGGAGCCGCTCGAGAGAGGGCCCGCAAACGCTGTCGGCGGTCCGCTCACGAGCTTTTCGAGCCCCTTTTCCTGGCCCGCCAGCAGAGCCTTGACGACCCGCCGGGCGGCGGTTTTGTTCTTGACCGGGAAGGCGATGTCCATGTGGACGAGGAAGCCTTCGTTTTCGAATCTCACGAGCTCACCGTCGTGCAGAGTGCTCGGTCCGCGAAATCCGAACTCGATCGAGCGAACGGTCGCCTGGGGCGTTGGCAGCACAGCCGGAGATGCGGCCGTCCTCACCACGAAGCTCGTGCGAGGCTGCACCGGCTTTTCGCCTTCGCCGGTCAGCACGAGGTACTGCCCGGGCTGAAGGTCGGTCTGCGCTTCGCTGGCCGGACCCGGGTTTACTTCCGTGTCGAACACGATCGAGCCGTACTTGCTGGCCGTGTTGGGATCCCCGCTCGCCTTCTTTTCTTTGGCGAAGGTTTCCACTTCCGCGAGGCTCACTCCGGGCTTCACGAGGAACAGGATCACCGAGGCTTCCTTTACCCCGGTAGCCGTGGCAACAACATTGACCCCACCTGATTGCAGCGCCCCGCCAACGGTGACCGAGGAGGCGCTGACCGCAACCGTGACAGTGGGAAGCGTCGAGGCCTGTGCCGAGCCGGCGATGGCGAAGACGAGGCTGGTGGCCAAAACGGCCGCCAGCACAACGCACCTCTGCGGCGCGAGACGATTTGACATGCTCTTCATCCTTTCTTAGGCAGAGCAGGGCGGGTCGAAGACCCGTCGTTCCCACAGCACTGCGCAATTTGTACGAGCGCGATCCCCGAGCAGGGCGCCAACAGGCCACCCCCCTCGACCGGCCCACGAGAGGTTAGGTCCCCCGCGCGTGGCGGACTATAGGTCGTTTTGCCTATCTTTGACCAGCGCTGCACAGCATCGGCCGGTCGCGTTCAGCCTCCTCGCTCGACGATCAGGAACCTGTTGCCGTCCGGATCGCGGAAGAAGAACATCGGCGGCACGGGAGCGCCCATGCGCATGACCGCCTCGTCGGCCTCTATTCCCTGTGCCCGCATACTCGCGTGGTCGGCGTCGACGTCCTCCGTCGTGAAGCCCACCCGGGTGTCGACCCCGGTGGGTTCCCCCTCGCGCGGTATGCACAGCGCCAGCGATGTCGCCGCGCCCACAGGCGCCACTTCCACCCAGCGTTCGCCGTTGCCGAAGGGAGTGTCCGCCCGCTTCTCGAAGCCGAGCTTCTCGACGAAGAACTCCAGCGCCCGATCCTGGTCGCTGACGGGAACGATCACCGTCCCCAGCTGGGTGATCTTCGTCCTGCTGGTGGTCTCGGTCATGTCCATCCTCCTTCTGGTCGGGTTTTCAAGCTGAGACCGGCCCACCCGCGAAAACTCATCGCCCTACACGACCGGCGGACTCGCCTCCTCCAGCGCCCTCAACACCAGCTCGTCGTGCTCGGACGGCTTGACCTTGCGCAGCACCTCAGCGACCTTCCCTTCGGAGTCGATGATGAACGTCGTGCGCTCGTTGCCGAAATACGTTCGTCCGTACATCGACTTCTCCGCCCAAACGCCGTAGGCGTCGGCAACCGCGTGGCCCTCATCGGCGAGCAGGGGGAAGTTGAGGCCCTCCTTGTCGTGGAACTTCTTGACCTTGGCTACAGGATCGGGAGAGATCCCGAGCACGACAGCGTTCGCCTGCTCGTAGTCGGCACGATGGTCACGCACCCCGCACGCCTGGGTCGTACAGCCAGGTGTCGCAGCCTTCGGATAGAAATATACGACGACCGACTCGCCGCGGAAGTCAGAGAGCTTCACGACGCGGCCATCCTGGTCGGGAAGGTCGAAGTCGGGAGCCTCGTCTCCTTGATCGATCACCGACTTGATCGTAGCCGCCCGCACCCTGCGACGGCTGTTGCCGTGGGCGGTGAGCTCCCCATCCGTCCGTGTACCGTCCTTGACATCCGTCCCGTGTACTGCCATTGTTAGTACATGGCTACGACCAAGGAGAACCGCCTCCAGCTCCGCGTGGATCCCGTCGACAAGTCGCTGCTGGAGCGGGCGGCCGCCGCAGCACACCTGAACGTCTCGGCATTCGTGTTGCAGGCCGCCGCGGCAAGAGCTGAAGAAGTCCTCGCGGAGCGCCCGAGCATCCGGCTCAGCGCGCACGCAGCTACCGCGTTCACCGAGGCACTCACCCGCCCGGCGCAGGTCAACGAGCGTCTGTCCGCCGCCCTACACCGGCCCCGCAAGTTCACCTGGCTTGACTGAGCTTCGCCGTCCGACACCACTGGACCCCAGACAGCACGACCGCGCGAGCTTCGATTCCGGCGAGCCAGCACTAGACGAGTGGCTGCGCCGCTACGCCGGACAGAACCGCCGCCGAGACACCGCAGCGACCTGGGTCATCCTCGACGCCGAGGACACGGTCGTCGCATACGCGAGCATCGCCATGACCGGCATCGACCACTCAGCCGCGCCAGCGGTCCTCGCAAAGCACACACCAGACCCGGTTCCAGCCCTCCTGCTGGGCCGCCTGGCCGTGGAACGTCGCTACCACCGGCAAGGCGTGGGAACCGCACTGGCCGCGCACGTGCTCGCAACCGCCGAGGAGCTCAACACCAAGGCCGCCTGCCGCGCAGTCGTTGTCAGCGCCACCCACACCAACGCCCGCCGCTGGTGGGAACACCTCGGATTCCACCCCTTCGACATCGCCGACGACAGTTGCAGAGACCTCTACCTCCTCACCGCCGAGATCCACAACACCCTCCACCTCGACGGCTAACGCCCGAGGGGGGGCCTGAGCCTCCCAGCCTCAGCGCAGCAGCCTGGAGAGCCTGCGGTCCTTGAGCACCCGGCCCTCTGTCTGACAGCCGGGGCAGTAGGAGATCACGTAGTCCTCGAAATGCACGGCCTGCAGCGTGGCGCCACAGCGCGGGCACGGCTCGCCCTGGTGGCGGTGGACTCGCAACGGCATGGGCAGCTTGTCGGGGATCGGCAGGCCGACCGCCTGCTCGTAATGAGCGACCGCCCCGCCGAGGATCTCGACGACCGCGTTACGCAGCCGCTCGGCCTCCCGCTCGTCGAGGTCGGCGCCGCGCTTGTACGGCGAGAGCCTGGCCTGCCACAGGATCTCATCGACCCACGAGCGCCCGATGCCGGAGATCACCCGCTGGTCGCGCAGCAGCGCGTGCAGCGGTCGCGGCGCGTCCAGCAGCTCTTTCAGCCGAGCCCATCCGCCCGGGTCCGGCCAGGCTTCGGGGCCGAGCGCGGCGAGCGCGTGGTCCCGCTCGAGCTCCTCCGCACGGAGCAGCTTCACCCAGGCGGCCTGCTTGGAGCCGAACTCGCGCAGGCGCAGCTCGAGCTCCTCTCCCCCCTTGTGCTCACCCGGACCAGCAGCCGCGAGGCCCGCTCGCGCGGCCCGGCGCGCTTGTCGTAAAGCTGCAGACGTCCGGCAGACATCAGGTGGATCAGCAGCGCCAGCGGGTGCTCGGCGCCGTCGATCTCGACGATCAGGTGCTTGCCGCGCCGGCGCACCCCGGCGATCCGCCGGCCCTCGAGCGCCGCCAGCGGCGGGTCGAACGTCTTCAGTGCGTTGATCCCCGGGGCCAGCGCCGACTCGATCCGCGCTCCCTCGAGGGCGCCATCGAGCAGGCGCGCAGTGATCTCGACCTCGGGGAGCTCCGGCATCGCCCTCATCGTAGGCCGACGCCTGACCATCTCCAGCTGGAGCCCGGGGCCACCGGCCCCGGGCGTTCTCAGGAGGGCTTGCCGGGCGGGTAGGCGCGGATCGCCGGACCTTCGTACTTCACGCCCGTCGGGCTCGTCCAGCGCACGCGCCAGCATTCGCCGGTGGTGGCCGAGTCGAAGCTCCAGTAGCCGAGACTGTTGGTGGCGATCGTTCGCAGCGTGCGGTAGTGCTTGGACCCCCTCATCCGCACCAGCACCGTGACCTTCGTGACCTTGGTGGCCGGGCGCACCAGACCCCACAGCGAGACCCCGTGGTGCAGCTTCGTGACGGTGAGCGGAATCGGCCAGCCGTAGTAGAGCGGCTTGCGGGCCCCGCTCACGTACTCGAGCCCGGTCTGGAATCCGATGATGCCTCCGTGCACGCTTGCCCCGGGCGCTCCCCCGAGCGGGTCGTCCTTGAGCAGGTACTGCGAGAACGCCGCCACGCGCGGGTTGGAGTAGGCGATGCGCTCTGAGATCGCGTCGAATTCGGTCTGCTGGGCGGCCGATACGCCGAGCTGCTTGTTGGGCAGGCTCTGCACCCCGAACTCGGTCAGATAGATCGGCACGCCACCCGGGATCGCATGCGCCCGCGCCGCCAGATTGAGGGCGCCCGACAGGCGCGAGAGCACTCCGATCGTGACGTCGTCGCGTTCGGGCGGGGCGTAGTAGGGCCCTGCCGGCAGCGTGTATGCGTGGTCGGCGTAGCCGACCATCTGCAACTCGCTGCAGGAACCGGCCTTCTTGTACTTGGCGTTCAGGCACAGTGCTTCGCGCATGAACTCCAGCGGCGCCACGTCGTGCAGCAGCGCGTTCGCCCCTTCCTTGTGTATCAGGCTCTTGACGCTGTCATAGCCCGTCGGCGCGGTCTCGCCGAAGAGCACCCTCGGACGTGCGATCCCGGCGGCTTTGAGCCCGGCGTAACCGGCCTGGTAGAGGCCACGGTAGATGCGCGGAGAGGCTGGCGTTCCATTGGAGTTCCATTGCGGCAAAAGGAACGCCGGGTGGTTGGGCTCGTTCCAGATCGAATAGATCGAGACCTCCGGGCCGTAATGGCGCGCCACCGCGGTCATGAATTCTTCGAAGTCGCGATCGTCGGGGCGCGTGACATAAGGGGTCTTGCCGTTCGATGTGGCCCATCTGGGCACCGGCGCGGTCACGGTCAGCAGGACCGGCCAGCGCAGACGCTGCGCTTCGGCGAGGACCGCGTCGTATTCGCCCCAGTTGTAGCTCGCCGGGTTGGTCGCATCGAATGTCGGACGCGTGGCGTTGTTGGCGCCCGGCGCGACGTCCGCCCAGTAGAGCTCCACGCGCAGGGCGTGCACGCCCAACGACTGCATCTGCTTGAACACCCCGGGGCGGGTGGTCGGATTCAGGAGGTCTTCGGAGGCCTCGAAGAAGGTCGTCTGGTCGTGGGATGCCAGGGCAGGGACGGCGCCTGCGGCGGAGCCGAGGAGGCCGGCGGCGAGCATTGTGAGAAGGAGTGTTCGGATTCTGGCCATGGTCACTGGAGACACCTCAGCGCACGGAAGGTTGCGGTGTTTGTAGCGTTCGCCTGAGTGAGCGCCCCGATCGCAGCGGACGACATCGTGCAGAGCTTCGCGGACGCGGAGGCTAACAGCCGTCCCCCCCTACTCGTTCTGGAGCCGCTCGAGCGCTTCCTGGACGCGCACGGCCTCGGCGAGGGCAAGATCGAGGCCAACCCCATTGGAGAGGGCCATTCCAACGTCACCTACCTGATCGACCGCGGCGGACGGGAAATGGTCCTGCGCCGCCCGCCCCGCCCGCCGCTGCCTCCCAGCGCGCACGACGTGCTGCGCGAGGCTCGCCTCCTGCGCGCTCTGCACGGAACCCCCGCGCGAGTCCCGGAGGTGCTCGCAGTGTGCGAGGACCCCGCGACAATCGGCTGCCCGTTCTACCTGATGGAGCGGATCGAGGGTGGGCCGATCGTCTCGAGCGTGCCCGCGACGCTCGACACGCCGCCCGAGCGCCGCCGGATCGGCGAGCAGCTGATCGACGCGCTCGTGGAGATCCACGCCGTGGATTGGCTGGGCGTGGGCCTCGATGGCTTCGGCAAGCCCACCGGGTATCTCGAGCGTCAGCTGCGTCGCTTCGGAGGACTGTGGGAGCTGAACAAGACGCGCGAGATCCCCGCGGTGGAAAGCGTCGGCGGCTGGCTTGCCGAGCACCTGCCCAACCCGAACCCACCCACCCCCGCGACGATCGTCCACGGCGACTACCGCCTGGGAAACACGATCTTCGCGCCCAGAGCCCCCGCGCAGCTGGCGGCGGTGCTCGACTGGGAGATGGCCACGATCGGCGACCCGCTGGCGGATCTCGGCTACCTGTGCATGATGTGGACGGAGGCGGGCGACCCTCGGGGAGGCCTGCGCGAGAGCCTCGGCCAGGTGACGCGGGCAGAGGGCTTCTGCACCCGCGCTGAGCTGATCGCGCGCTATGAGGAGCGCTCCGGGCGCTCGATGAGCGATATCCGCTGGTACACGACCCTCGCGGTCTGGAAGTCGGTGGTGTTCATGGAGGGCAACTACAAGCGGGCGATCGCCGGCACGACCGACGACCCGTATCTGAAGCAGTTCGGCGAGGGCGTGCTCGAGCTCGCCCGCCGGGCCGAGGAGCTAGCGCATGGCGCCTGACCGATCGGAGATCGCTCGGCGCAGCGGCCTGCTGCTCGACTGGGGCGGCGTGATGACCAGCAACCTGCTCGCCTCCTTCAGCGCCTTCTGCCAGGCCGAAGGCCTGGACCCGAGCGCGCTGTCGGGGATCTTCCGGTCGAACGCCGAGGCACGCGAGCTGCTGATCGGACTGGAGGAGGGACGACTCGAGGAGACGGACTTCGAGCTGGGGCTCGGCGAGCTGTTGGGCGTGACCTCGGCCGAAGGGCTGATCGACCGCCTGTTCTCCGGCTCGGAGCTCGAGCCGGAGATGGTGCAGGCCGTCCGCGCCGCGCGTTCGGCAGGGGTGCGGACGGGCCTCATCTCCAACTCCTGGGGCATCAGCCGCTATCCCCACGATCTGCTGGGCGAGCTCTTCGACGGAGTGGTCATCTCAGGCCAGGTCGGGGTGCGCAAGCCGGCCCCCCGGATCTATGAGCTCGGCAGCGAGGCCGTCGGCCTGAACGCCGGCGCATGCATATTCGTCGACGACCTCCCGTTCAACCTCCCACCGGCCCAGGAGCTCGGCATGGCCGTCATCCACCACACCGACCCCGAGAGCACCATCGCGGAGCTCGAGCGCCTGCTGGGGATGTCCTTGCGCGCCAGCTCATAACCGTCTCCTGGGCGCCGGCGCATAACCCTCTCTCTACACGCGGTGTATAACCATCGCTATACACCATCTGCAAAGTGGATGGAGCACGACGGCAGCGTCGCCGACCGACCGACCGGCCGGTCGGCCGGCCGGCTGGCTGCTGCCGCCGCGACGACGACGCCGGCTCAGTCGCGCTTGCCGCGTCCGTAGATGAACTTGAACAGCCCAGCGAGCAGCCGGGAGGTGCGCCGCTTGTACGGGTACATGTGCGGTTCGCGCTTTAGGGACAGACGCGGTGTGACCACGATCGCCTGCTGAGAGCAGTACTTGCGGATGCCCCCGGCGCCGTGTCGCGAGCCGAGCCCGGACGCCTTGGCGCCGCCCATCGGCAGCTCGAGCGCCGTGTAGTTGATCATCGCGTCGTTCACGTTCGCCGCGCCGGCCTCCAGCCGGCGGGCGATCTGCTCGCCGCGCTCGGTGTCACGGGTGAACACCGAAGAGCCGAGGCCGTAGGGCGAGTCGTTGGCCAGCCGCACGGCCTCGTCGGAGTCGCTGACCTTCATGATCGGCAGCGTGGGGCCGAAGGTCTCCTCGGTCATGATCTTCATCGAGTGGTCGACGTCGACCAGCACAGTCGGCTCGTAGAAGCGTCCGCCGCCGGCATTGGAGGCGTGGCCGCCGGCGAGCACCCGGGCACCCTTGTCGATGGCGTCGGCCACGTGGTCTTCGATCGTCTGCAGCTGCGGCGCGAACGTGATGGCCCCAACGTCGACCGAGCCCGGGCCCTGCGGAGCGCCCACGCGCAGCGCGCGCACCTTCTCGGTCACTTTCGAGACGAACTCGTCGTAGACGGGCTCCTCGACGTACACGCGCTCGATCGAGATGCACGTCTGCCCGGCGTTCTGCATCGCATAGTAGGTGGCGAAGTTCGCCGCGCGCTCGAGGTCGGCGTCGGAGAGCACGATCATGGGGTCCTTGCCCCCGAGCTCCAGGGACGCGGGGATCAGCCGCCGTGCGGCCGCCTCGGCGACCTTGCGCCCGGTCCTGGTGGAGCCCGTGAACATGATCATGTCCACTTCCTCCACGAGCGCCGCCCCGGTCTCGCCGCGACCGGTCGCGATCTGCAGGACGTTCTCGGGCAGCCCGCACTCGCGCAGGCCTTCTGCCATCAGCAGGGAGGTCATCGGGGTGATCTCAGACGGCTTGAGGATCACGCTGTTGCCCGCCGCCAGCGCCGGGATGCAGTCGCCGAAGGAGTTGGTCAGCGGATAGTTCCACGGGCCGATCACGCCGATCAGCCCGAGCGGGCGGTAGCGCAGGATCAGCTTCTTGCCCTTGACCAGCAGCTGTCCGGACTTGACGCGCTCGTCTGAGAGGTACGCGGGCGCTTGCCTGGCCCAGAAGCCGAATGCGTTGCCCGCATAGGAGATCTCCGCCAGGGAGGCGTCCTCGAAGGTCTTGCCGGTCTCCGAGACGATTGTCGCGATGACCTGCTCGGCGTTGTCCATGACCCACTTCTGCGCGCGCAGCAGGATCCGGGAACGACCCTCGAAGCCGTATGCCTCCCACTGCGGCTGCGCGGCGCGGCCCCGAGCGGCCATCTCCGCGACCGCCGCGGCGCCGAGATCGGGGACCGTCCCCACGGTCTCGCCCGTGGCGGGATTCTCGACGGGGATATCCCCAGCCGCGCTCGCGACGGCGCCCTGAGGTTTGAGTATCTCCTGCTCGACGTGCTCCTCGACGCTGGCCATCTTCGATCTCCCCTTCGTTCGCTCGTAACAGAAGAGGCTACTCCTCGATCAGCTTGAGGAGAGCTCGATCGAGTCGATGCCGATCGGCTCGCGCGGGCGGTCCGAGCCGTCGGTGGACACGCCCTCGAGCTTGTCCACGACGTCCATCCCGTCACTCACCTGGCCGAACACCGTGTGCTTGCCGTCGAGCCACGAGCACTTCTCGGCGGTGACGATGAAGAACTGCGAGCCGTTGGTGTCGGGGCCGGCGTTGGCCATCGCGAGCGCTCCGCGGACGATCTTGTGCGGGTTGATCTCGTCCTCAAAGGTGTATCCGGGGCCACCGGTGCCGGTGCCCTGGGGGCAGCCGCCCTGGATCATGAAGTCCTTGATCACGCGGTGGAAGGCCAGCCCGTCGTAGAAGCCCTCGGAGACGAGCTTGCGAAAGTTCTCGACGGTCTTGGGCGCGTCCTCGTCGAACAGCTCAAAGACGATCGGCCCTTCGGTGGTGTGCATGGTGGCTGTGGACACGCTGGCCCTTCCTTTGTTCGCGGTCACGGTGGAAAGGGCACGATAGCGGTGGCTACCGCGCGCTTGCTCGGCGCCCCTTTGAGTCTTGCAGGGCGGCGGTGGCAATACCCTCGCTCGCGGCGACGGCCAGCAGCGGTCCGTCAGAGCTTGCGATGCGCCCACCCGCTGGAGCGCTCGCCACGAGAACAGCATCGGCGAGCGAGATCGGGCAACGGGAGCGATGATAGTGAGCAGCGCGAATTTCGCCCGCGCGCCAGGCTTGAAGGGATCCGAGTGGGAGCAATATCAGGCTCTTTGTCAGAAGACCCTCGATCACCGGTCGTGTTCGCTCGATCTCAAGGCCATAGCGCCGCTTTAGTCGATCTACCGCCTCAGCGAGATTGAGGGTGGTCATCGCTGCGCCGCGGTTCAGCATCTCCTGTACCTCACCCGCGGCGGGCTCGGCTCCGAGAAGCGCGATCAGAGCCGAGGCATCGATCAGAGTCTTCGCCGAGGACTTAGCCGCTTCAGTGGCGGTCGCGCTCTTGGACATCCAGTTCCTCTTCGCGATCCAAGCGCTTGGCCTCCTCGGAGCCGAGCACGCCTATCTGCGTCGCGAATGCTCCTACGGCGGCGGCCACTGGATCATCTGGAACCGGGCGCAGCACAACGTGGTCACCGCGATCTTCGGCAAGGACAGTTCGGGTGCGCCATCGCTTGCGTACCGCCGCGGGGACGGACACCTGACCCCCGCTGGATATCACAAGTCGCCTTGCCATGACCATTACAATATACCATGACGCGTGGCACTGTTCATCGTGGCGGTTGACATCGCCCTACTGTGCTGGGACTTGCTCGAGGCTCAGCACCTGGGGCGGGTGGGCTCCCATCAAACGCCCATCCAGCGCCTGCAGCACGCGGTCTGACTCGGACGCTGGAACCGACAAGAAGGAGAAGCGGTCGAGCACGAGCACGTCGCGGATGGCCTCCCCGTCCAGACCCGCCGAGGAGGTGACCGCAGAGACGATATCGGCCACGCTGAGCCCTGCAGCGCGCCCGCCCCCGAGCACGAGCTTGACGTAAGGCTCCGTATCGTCGCGTCGCGACACCCGGGGCTTGGAGTGCCGGCGCGGGCGCTCGCGCACCGGCGTGGGCGGGGCCACGGCACCCTGCTCCCATCTCGTCACCGTGGTTCCGATATGCCGTTCGATCGCCTCCAGCTCGCGCTTCTGACGATCCTCGACGAACGTGATCGCCCGGCCCGAGCGGCCCACCCGCCCGGTGCGTCCGATGCGGTGCACGTAGGTGTCGGGGCTGGTGGGAACGTCGTAGTTGATCACGTGGGTGACCGTCGAGATATCCAGACCGCGGGCGGCCACGTCGGTGGCGATCAGGATCGGCACACGCCCGCCCTTGAACGCGAGCATGACCCCGTCGCGCGCGCCCTGGGTCATGTCGCCGTGCAGCGCCCGGACATTCATGCCACGGTCGCGCAGCGTGCGGAACAGCTGATCGCAGCGGACCTTGGTGCGCACGAACACGATCGCTTGGTCGGGTTTCTCCGAGCTGAGCACCTCGACGAGCTTCTCGGGCTTGCCTTTGGTCTCGACGGGCAGCTGAAACTGTGCAACGGTGTCGATCGTCAGCGTCGCGGCCTCGACCTGGATGATCGTGGGGTCGTACATGTAGCGGTCGGCGAGCTGACGGATCGGCGGCGGCATCGTGGCCGAGAACAGAGCCGTCTGTCGGCTGGAGGGCGTGAGCGAGAGGATCTTCTCGACGTCCTCCAGGAATCCGAGATCGAGCATCTCATCGGCCTCGTCGAGGACCACGAAGCGGCAGTCGTGCAGCACGAGCGAGTGGCGCGAGATCAAATCGAGCACCCGCCCGACGGTGCCGACGACCACGTGCCCACCGGCGCGCAGCTGGCCCTGCTGGGTACGGATCGGAGCCCCCCCGAAAACGGCCACGACGTCGATGCCGGTATGCGCGCCGTAGGTGCGCAGCGCCTGCGTGACCTGGATGCAGAGCTCGCGGGTGGGCGTCAGCACGAGTGCCTGCACAGACGACTCGCCGGGATCGATGTACTCCATGATCGGCAGCCCAAAGGCCGCGGTCTTGCCCGTGCCGGTCTGCGCCTGGCCGATTACGTCGCGACCCTCGAGCAGCGACGGAATCGCCTGCTCCTGGATCGGGCTGGGCGCCTCGTAGCCCACGTCGCGCAGCGCGTGGAGTGTGGACTCGGAGAGCCCGAGATCAGCGAATGTGGTGGCCATCGTGGGGAAGACGGGAGCTTACGGGTCAGGCGCCGGGATCGAGTAGGAGCTTGCCGGTGGTCCGCCGCTCGCGCAGGTCGATCTGCGCCTGCGCGGCCTGCGCCAGAGGATAAGTATGTCCGACGAGCGCCCGAATCTCCTCGCGCCCGGCGCGCGCGAACAGCTCGGAGAGCGCCTCGGCGAACATTCCGGGCCGCCCTACCCCGTGGGGCACAGGCAGGCAGTGAAAGAGGTAGAAGCCGACCACCGCGCGCGAGTGGCGCAGCAGCGAGCCGGTGGACACTCCGTTGGGCTCGTTGGTGGCGATCCCGTAGGCGACGATCCGCCCGAACGACGCGAGCGCGCGATAGGAGGCGTCGAAGACCTCTCCGCCGGACATCTCGAAGACGACATCCACCTGTCTGCCGCCATTGGCCTCGATCAGCCGCTCGGTGAGTCCCTCGGCAACGGGGTCGACCGCGACGTCGGCCCCCAGCGCGAGGGCCGTGGAGCGCTTCTCCTCGCTGGAGGCGGTGGCGATCACCCGCCCTGCGCCGAGGGCATGGCCGAGCTGCAGGGCGAGCGAGCCGACCCCGCCGGCGGCGCCGTGGACGACGACGCTCTCCCCCGCGACCACGCGCCCGGCGGTGCGGTACAGGTGCCATGCGGTCGTCCCCTGGACGATCATCGCGAGCGCCGTGCCGTCGTCCATGGAGTCGGGGATCGGGAAGACCAGCTCGCTCGGCGCGGTCGCGTACTCGGCGTAGCCGCCGCTTCCGACGAGCGCGACGACCCGCTCGCCGGTGTCCTCGCGGACGCCCGCGACCTCGCCGCCGGGGACGAGTGGAAGCGTCGCCTTCTGCACGTAGGAGTTGGTTCGCGTGTGGGTGTCCGCGAAGTTCAGCCCGGCACGGCTCACCTTGATCAGAATCTCCTCGGGACCCGGCTGCGGCGTCGGGAGCTCGGCGAGCTCGAGCACCTCCGGCCCACCGAACTCGGTCATCTGGATGGCGCGCACGGGCCCCAGGCTAGCGGGTGCTCTAAGGTGCGCGCCCATGCCAATCACCGTGGTCGGATCGATCGCCTACGACACCGTCAGGACCCCGTTCGGCGAGCGCGAGCGGATGCTGGGCGGCGCAGCCGTGCATTTCGCGCTGGCCGCGTCGTTCTTCGACGACGTCCGCGTCGTCGGCCCGGTCGGCGACGATTTCGGCGAGCAGGAGCTCGGCGTGATGAGCAGCCGCGGCGTGGACGTCTCGGACGTCGAGCGGATCTCCGGCGGACGGACGTTCTTCTGGCAGGGCGAGTACGGCTGGGATCTCAACTCGCGCGAGACACTCGACACCCAGCTGGGAGTGTTCGAGGGCTTCGCGCCGAAGCTGTCCGAGCGATCGCGTTCAAGCGATGTGCTGTTCCTGGCAAACATCCAGCCGGAGTTGCAAAGGGAGGTGCGCGATCAGCTCCCGCACGCGCGCTTCGTGGCGCTGGATTCGATGAACCTGTGGATCGACATCGCCCGCGACTCGCTGGTGAGCGCGATCGAATCGGTGGACTGCGTGATCCTCAACGACGCCGAGCTGCGCCAGCTGACCGGCCGGCCGAACCTCATATCCGCCGCGCGAGAGGTCCTCTCCTGGAGCCCGCCCACCCCGTCATCCTCGGGGGAGGCACGCGGCCCGAGCGTGATCGTGGCCAAGCAGGGGGAGTACGGCGCGGCGCTCATCACGCGGGAGAGCTTCTTCGCGCTGCCGGCCTACCCGCTGGAGACGGTGATCGACCCGACGGGCGCGGGGGACACATTCGCCGGCGGTCTCGTCGGCTATATCGCCGCCCATCGCGGGGAGGAGCTCTCCGACGGGCTGCTGCGCCGGGCCATGGCCCACGCGACCGTGCTCGCATCGTTCAACGTCGAGGAGTTCGGAACCGAACGCGTCGCGCGTCTGACCGGCAGGGAGATCGTCGCGCGCATCGGCGAACTGCATGCGATGACCCAGTTCAGCGGCGCCCCCCTCGAGCTGCGCGGCTGAGCCGCACGAGCCCATAGCACCTCCGCCCACCCTGCGCATCAGGGGGTTGTACGGATGCATGAGCGGGTATACGATCGGCAAGCGTGACCGTCTGGACGTTCATCTGGCTGATGGTGATCCTGAAGATCCCGATCGTCGGGCTGTTCCTGATCGTGCGCTGGGCGATCCGCGCGACGCCGGAGGCCGTGCCCGGGCAGGACGGGGGCATCGGCCCCAGCCTGCGTCCGCACCACCCGCATCACCCCCGCGCGAGGCTGCCGCGGAGCCCCCGCCGCGGCCCGCACGGAGACCCCTCGCCGAGGTCTCCCGCGCGCGTGCGCACCCTTGCGGCGCGCCGGCGCCTGCCGAGCAGCTGAGGACGTGCGCGGCCCGAGCGGCGGGAAGACGGCGACCGGTGACGCATAATCGGAGATACAGCATCGGAAACCGTCGATAGGAGAAGTAGATGACGACGCAGGCGCGGCCGGGCACAGCAGGCGAGACGATCGATCGCGAGGCATCCGCCGACGGCGCCGAGCACACGAACGACACGCTCACGGTGACCGACAACCGCACGGGCCGAAGCTACGAGCTGCCGGTCCAGGACGGGACGGTGCGGACGATGGACCTGCGCCAGATCAAAACCGACGAGGATGACTTCGGCTTGATGGCCTACGACCCCGCCTTCACGAACACCGCCGCCTGTCGCAGCTCGATCACCTACATCGACGGCGAGGCCGGAATCCTCCAGCATCGGGGCTACCCGATCGAGCAGCTGTGCGAGTCCTCGAGCTACCTCGAGGTCGCCTACCTGCTGATCAACGGCGCCCTGCCCAGCACGCGGCAGCTGGAGGACTGGGTCGATGAGATCACCGTCCACACGTTCGTGCACGAGAACGTCAAGGCCTTCATGCAGGGCTTCCGCTACGACGCCAACCCGATGGGCATGCTCGTGGCCTCGGTGGGCGCGATGTCGACCTTCTACCCCGACGCCAACAAGATCCACGACGAGGACGTCCGCCGGATTCAGATCATCCGCATGCTGGCCAAGATGCCGACGCTGGCCGCGTTCGCGTTCAGGCACAACATGGGCCAGCCTTACGTCTACCCGGACAACGACCTCAAATACGCGGGCAACTTCCTCGGGATGATGTACAAGATGACCGAGCTCAAATACGAGCCCGACCCTCGCCTGGAGCGCGCGCTGGACGTCCTGTTCATCCTGCACGCCGACCACGAACAGAACGCCTCGACGAGCGCCGTGCGCTCGGTCGGATCGACCCAGGTGGACCCTTACTCGGCGGTCGCCGCCGGGGTGGCCGCGCTGTACGGTCCACTCCACGGCGGGGCCAACGAGGCGGCGCTGCGAATGCTCGGGCGGATCGAGAAGGTCGAGAACATCCCGGACTTCCTCGAGGGCGTGAAGGCGGGCGAGGAGCGGCTGATGGGCTTCGGCCACCGCGTGTACAAGAACTACGATCCGCGCGCGCGGATCATCCGCAAATACCTCGACGACGTCTTCGAGGTGCGCGGCAAGAGCCCGCTGCTGGACGTGGCCACCGAGTTGGAGAAGCGGGCGCTCGACGACGACTACTTCACCTCGCGCAAGCTCTACCCGAACGTGGACTTCTACTCGGGGCTGATCTACGAGGCGCTGGGGCTGCCCGTGGCGATGTTCCCGGTCATGTTCGCGATCGGCCGCACGAGCGGATGGATCGCCCAGTGGCTCGAGATGGTCGAGGACTCCGAGCAGAAAATCGCCCGCCCGCGCCAGATCTACACGGGCGAGCGCGACCGCGACTACACACCGATCGAGCAGCGCGGTTGAGCGCCCAGAGCCCGCCGGCCCTTGCCCGGCCGCGGCCGGGCGCTCTGGCCCGCCTGCGTGCGGACCCTCCGCGGCTGGCGGCCGTCCGCAGCAGCTGGTTGGCGCTGTGGAGCTCACGCCTGCTGGTCTGGGGCACGGGGATCGCGGCGGGGACGCTCCTGAGCGTCCGGGCGGGCGCCGGCGCGGTCGACCCCCGCGGCCTGACCCGAGGCCTGGGCAGCGTGGGCGAACTGCTCGCCGGCCCGGCGGCGCGCTGGGACGCCGGCTGGTTCCTGCTGATAGCCAGGAACGGCTACCGCCCGGACCTCGGAGCGCAGACAGTCGCCCGACAAGCCTTCTACCCGCTGTACCCGTTGTTGACGAGAGCCGTCGGGCTGCTCCTTCCGCTCGTGCTCGCCGGCGTCGTGGTCTCGGTATGCGCTTTCGCGGCGGCGCTCTACGGGATCCACAGGCTGGCCACCCTCGAGCTCGCGCGAGCGCGCCCCTCGGTCGACGGGCGCGCGGAGCGGATCGCCGGCCTCGCGGTGCTGCTGATCGCCTTCTCGCCGATGGCCGTGTTCTTCTCGGCCGACTACTCGGAGTCGGTCTTCATGGCGCTTTCGGTGGCGGTGTTCTGGTGCGCCCGCAACGGTCGCTGGGCTTGGGTGGGTGTGGCCGGCGCCCTGGCCGGCGCCACGCGTGCTCCGGGACTGGTCCTCGCGGTGCCCGCGCTCGTGATCTACCTCTACGGTCCTCGCGAGGACCGCCCGCCCGACCGCCCGAGCACGCACCCACGCGAAGGGGGCAGGCGTGGGCTCGGGGCCGGCTTCGCTCGGGCACGGGCGGCGCTGCGGCCCCGGTATCGGATTCGGCGGGATGTCCTCTGGCTCGGGCTGCTGCCGGTCGGAGTCGTCGCGTACTGTGCCTGGATCGCCCTTGCCGGGGGCGACGCGCTGTCCCCGTTCAAAGTCGAGCATCAGGTGTGGGGACGGCATCTGGCGGATCCGCTCGCAACGGTCTCATACGCAGTGCGCACTACCTTCCACGAATACCGCGGGCTGCTCTCGCACGGACGGCTGCACTTCACCGCCTTCTACTTTTTGCTGGCCGGGACGGTGGCGACGGTGGGAGTCCTGCGGCGCCTCCCGTACGCCTACGGCCTGTATGCGATCGCCGCGATCCTCATGCCCCTCTCCTACCCGGGCACCGGCGGCAGCGGAGAACCACTGGAGTCGCTGCCCCGCTACCTGCTGGTGCTGTTTCCGCTCGGCATCTGGCTTGCTGCGTGGCTGGAGGAGCACCCTCGCCTGCGTCGCCCGGTGCTCGTGCTCTCGGCGCTGTTGATGGTGTTCTACACCGCGAATTTCTCGACCTGGCGCTGGGCTTCCTAGACCACGCGGCTCACAGCACCAGCGTTGCCCCATGGCGGCTCAGCCATGCCCGGTCCTCGCGGTAGCCGGGCCAGCGGCGCTCGAGCAGTGCCCAAAAACGGGGTGAGTGGTCGAGGATCTCCAGGTGGCAGACCTCGTGACAGACGACGTATTCGAGGACTCGCTCGGGGGCCAGCAACAGCCGCCAGTTGAAGCTCATCCGCCCGCTCGCCGAGCAGGAGGCCCAACGCGTTCGCTGGCCGCGGATGTCGAGCCCTGTGTAGGAAGTGCCGGCTAGCGCCGTCGCTCGATCCAGGCGCTCGGTGAGCTCTGCGCGCGCGGCCCGCCGGTAGAAGCGCTCGAGCGCCGGGCGGGCGTCGTCTGCAGGCACCAGCAGGCGCTCGCCCTGGCGGTGCACGCGCGTGCGACCGGGCTGCGGGACCAGATCGAGCGTGCGGTCCAGGTACGGCAGCGTGCCGGCGCGCTCGGCGACCCGCGCAAGCGCCTCCTCGGCCTCGGCCAGCCGGCGCTCGATCCACGGACGCAGCTCACTCACGGCCGCTGCCGCCGCGCGCTCGGGCACGCGCGCCGGCAGCACGACCTCGACCCCCGTATGGGCGTGCACGTTCACACGAACCCGGCGGGCGCGCTGCGAGCGCCGGACGGTGTATGCAATCTCGTTCACCCCGCGGAGAGTACGCGCACGGTCGGGTGCATAATCCGGCGATGATGAGCAGCTCCAAGGTGAAGCTCCCGCGGGAGGTGCGCGCCCCATATGAGGTCTACCTCAACGGGGTGCTCCAGCAGCTCGGGGCCGACTACACGGTGCGCGAAGGCTCGCTCGTCTTCGAGCGGGACCTGCGCAAGGACCGCATCAGCGGGTGGCGCTGGCTGCTGGGGGCCTGGGGCGTGGGCACCTATCGTCAGAACGATTCGGTGGACGTGCGCTACGAGGCCGCCGACGGCTCGCCGCGGGTGGCCGAGGCGCTCGAGATAGAAGCCGGGTAGACGGCCGTCTCCCAGGGCCTGGCGAGCTTCAACGCGCTGAGAATCGCGCGCGTGGCCGGAGAGCGGTTGAGGGTGTAGAAGTGGATGCCCGGCGCCCCGGCGGCGAGCAGCTCGGCGCACTGCAGCGTTGCGTAGGCGACGCCGAAGTCGAGCACCGCCTCGGGGTCCTCCCCGCGCGCGTGCAGCTCGCGGCGCAGCCCTGCGGGAATGCTCGCGCCGCACATCCTGGCCATCCGTTCCACCTGGCCCACCTGCGTGATCGGCATGATCCCCGGGATGATCGGCACCTCGACCCCCGCTGCGCGCGCACTCTCGATGAACTGGAAATACCGGGCGTTGTCGAAGAACAGCTGGGTGATCAGGAAATCGACCCCCGCCCGCACCTTCTCCAGGAGGTGCTCGAGGTCTGCCTCGGGGCTCGATGCATGGATGTGGGTCTCAGGGAAGCAGGCCGCCCCGATCGCGAACGGATAGCCGTCGGAGATCAGCTCGACGAGCTCGCGCGAGTACTCGAGGCCCCCGTCGGTCTTGCTCCAGGCCTCCTCGCCGGCGGGCGGGTCGCCGCGCAGAGCGAGCACGTTGTCGATCCCCGCCCTCCGCATCTCCTCGAGCGTCGCCCGCAGCTCGTCCGCCGTCGCTCCGACGCACGTGAAATGGGCCATCGCCTCCAGGCCGTACTCCTCCCTGATCCGCTTGACGATCTCGATCGTCTTCTCTCGGGTCGAGCCGCCAGCGCCGTAGGTGACCGACACGAACGACGGCTCCAACGTACGCAGCTCGGCGAGCGCCCCGTACAGGTTGCGCTCGCCGGCCTCGGTCTTGGGCGGGAAGAACTCGAACGAGAACACCGGGCCGCCGCCGGCGAGGATCTCATCGATGCGCATTCGCTGATTATGCAGCCCACCGCTCGGCGTCCCCGGCATCGCCGGGCATGCGCCGCACGCTCCCGAGCGCCTGCAGGTGAGTCAGGTAGGCGAGGATCTTGGACAGCAGCCAGTGGGTGTTCTGCGGCGAGAGCGAGTCGCCGTAGACGTGCGGCACGAGCTCAAAGGCGGTCAGCGGTTCCCCCGCGAGCGCCTGCAGAACGCTTGCCAGGCGTTCGTCCACGAGCCTGCGGTTGCCCCGGATGTGGGCCTGGACGTCGGCGAACGTGCGTCCATGGCCGGGCAGGCACAGGCGCGCGCCGAGCTTCTCCACCACCCCCAGCGAATCCAGGAATTCGCCCACCGGGTCGGGGGTGTAGCCGTAGTCGAAGTACAGGGAGATACGCCCCAGCAGATGATCTCCGGAGATCATCAGCCGGTGCTCGGGCTGGAACAGGCACACGTGCGATGGGGCATGTCCGGGCGTCTCGTGCACGGTCCACTCGCCCACCTCCGTGGCGACCGTCACGCCGGGCAGCAGCTCGCGGTCGGGCCCGATCACGCCCGAGATGCCCGATTGCCGGGAGCCGCGCTCGGCCGCATAGCGGCGCAGGGGCTCGGCTGGAACGCCGCTCTGGCGGGCGATCTCGACGCGCCGGTCGAGCACCGCGTCCGGGTCCTCGGCCATCCGGGTCATGTGCCGGTGGTTGGGGTGCATCCACAGCTCGCAGCCGGCCCGCTCGACGATTGCGGCCGCCTGGCCGTAGTGGTCTGAGTGGGCGTGCGTGCACACGAGCAGGCTCGCCTGCTCCAGGCGCAGGTCGCACATCTCCAGGGCCCGTTCGAGGTGCGCGAGCGAGTCGGGGGGCTGGTGCATGCCGGTGTCGAACAGCACGAAACCGTCCCCCGCCGCCACAGCCCAGGCGTTGCAGTGGGGGACGCCGGGCCACGGCAGCGGCAGGCGCAGGCGGAAAACGCCCGGGAGCGCTCGCTCACCCCGGCCGAGCTCGCGCCTGGTGATCGCATCGGCCACTCGGCGGAGACTAGACTACGTCTCTCCGGCGGCACAAAGGAGGCGGGCATGGCCAACGAGCAGAGCACGGGCGAGCAGCGCAGCGAGGCCACCACCAGGGTGCAGGAGGCGGCGGCAAACGTTCAGCAGGTGCGCAAGCAGCGCGGGCGCATCTCCGGAAGCAAGAGCGAGGGGATCGCCCGCCGCTACTTCGCGGCGATCGACGCCCGGGACCTCGACACCGCGGTGTCGCTGTGGGCGGATGGCGGACGCGAGAACGTGCGCGGACGGGTCGACGTGGCCGCCCCCGAGGGCGTGCGGGAGTTCATCGGCGAGCTGCTCGGCGCGCTGCCCGACCTGAGCATGGAGATCGTCTCGACGACCGCCGAGGAGGAGCGCTGCGGCGTGCACTGGCGCCTCACCGGCACGTTCGCCGGACCTGGCAGCTTCGGCGGCGTGGCGCCCACGGGCGACCGCGTCGAGCTCGAGGGCTTCGACCTGCTGACCGTGCGCGACGGCCTGATCCTGCGCAACGACGCGTTCACCGATTCGATGACCTTCGCCCGCGAGATCGGGATGATGCCGCCGCTGGGCTCGCAGGCCGAGCAGCGGATGATGGGGGCGTTCAACGCCAAGACCCGTGTCGCCGGCCGCCTCGGCGCGGGCGAGGCCGAGCTGGTTGCGGAAGGCGTGTGGGTGCTTCAGGGGCAGCCGGGGCGCTGCAACGTGTATCTGATCGAGGACGACGGCGGCGTGACGCTGTTCGACGCCGGCCCGCGCACGATGACCCGCGCGGTGGCCAAGGCTGCCGCCAAGCTGGGCGGCATCCGCCGGGTCGTGCTCGGCCACGGGCACACCGATCGCCGCGGCACGGCGCCGGCGCTGGGTGCTCCCGTGCTGTGCCATCCCGACGAGGTACAGGACGCCGAGGGCAGCGGCGGTTTTCGCTACTGGCCACCGGGTCTGGTCGGGCTGCCGACCCCCCTGCGCCAGGCCCACCGCCTGCTGCACCGCTACGCCTGGGACGGCGGTCCGGTGAGGATCGCGGGCACGCTCGCCGAGGGCGATGAGGTGGCGGGCTTCGGCGTCGTGCATCTCCCCGGTCACGCCCCCGGCATGATCGGGCTGTGGCGCGAGTCCGACCGTCTCACGCTGTCGAGCGGCTGCTTCGACACGCTCGACATGTGGGGCCGCGATCGCGCGCCCTGCGTGCCCCCCGAGGTCTACAATTTCGATACCGAGCAGGCACGCGCGAGCATCCGCAAGCTCGCAGCGCTCGAGCCCGCGGCCGCCTGGCCGGGCCACGCCAAGCCCGTGACCGGCGACGTGCGCGCCCAGCTGGAGCGGGCGGCGGACGCCCGCTGAGCGTGGGCAGGCGCCGGCGGCGCCAGGAGCGGCTCGCCGCTCCGAGCAGCGACTACACCGACGAGCGGGGCGACGTGCTGACGCTGCGCGGCTCGCTGACCGTGGGTTCGCGACGCGATTACGCACAGGTCCTCGCCGGGGCCGGCTCGCGACCATCGGCACCCAGGAGGACGCCTGGCAGCGGGCGGTCGAGTTGCTGTTCGAGCGCCTGGCCGTCCGCTGGGTCATATCCGGGGCGCAGATCGAGCGCCAGCGCGACCTGCTGGCGCGCTTTCGCGTCGCCTCCCCCGAGCAGCGGGCATGGGTGCGCGACGTGCTGCGCGAGCACTGCGCCGAGCATTTCCCCGACGTTCGGGCGCCATGATGAGACTCAGTCCTCGCCGAGCAGCTCCAGGCGGGGCCCGTGGGAGCGCCCCGCAGACACGAATCTGGCGGTGGCCGGGCTGAGCACGAACTCGAGAACCTCGCCTCCCTCGCCGCGAACCTCGAGCCTCCGACCCTGCTGGTGAACGGCGAGCACGGTGGCGCCTTCAAAGCCGCCGCCGAAGTGGGCGATCCGCGCCTTTGCCCCGACGCGGGGGAGGGGACGTGAGGGGCCGAGCACGTTTCGATGCTACGCGGCCAAGGCCCGACGCGTGGCGGCTTGCCGATCGATACCTTGAGCGCGATGCGCCGCACGAAGATCGTCGCCACCATCGGACCGGCCTCCCGCGAGCCGGAGACGCTCGTGCGCATGGTCGCGGCCGGGATGGACGTCGCACGGCTGAACTACTCCCACGGAACGCTCGAGGAGCACGCCGAGACGGTCAGGCGGGTACGTGACGCGGCCGGCCGCGTGGGACGCCCGGTGGCGATCCTGCAAGACCTCCCCGGCCCGAAGCTCCGCATCGGTCCGCTGCACGAGGACGTCGTCGAGCTCACCCCCGGCGAGCGGTTGACCTTCACCTGCGGCAATGAGGAGCTTGCGGGCGACGCCCACCACATGAGCATCTCCTGGGCGGGCCTGCCCGACGCGGTCGAACCTGGTTCGATCCTGTACCTGGCCGATGGCTCGGTCCGGCTGCGGGTCGTCGAGGTACGTGGCTCGGACTGCGAGGTGGACGTCGAGATCGAGGTCGGCGGCGCAGTCGCCTCGCGCCAGGGGCTGAACATCCCAGGCCCGGTCGCCGCGCTGCCGTCGGTGCCCGAGGAGGATCTGCACCTGCTCGCGCACGGCGAGTCGATCGGCGTCGACATGGTCGCCCTGTCCTTTGTCCAGACCCCCGGGGACGTCGAATCGGTGCGCGATCACACGCGCCTGCCCCTGATCGCCAAGATGGAGAAGCCGCAGGCCGTGGAACGGGCCCGCGAGATCCTGGAGGCTGCCGACTACGTGATGGTCGCCCGCGGCGACCTCGGCATCGAGCTGCCGATCGCACAGGTGCCGATCGTGCAGAAGGAGCTGCTCGAGCTGGCCGGCTTCATGGCCCGGCCGTCGATCACGGCCACGCAGATGCTCGACTCGATGGTCAGCTCCTCGCGCCCCACCCGGGCCGAGGTGGCTGATGTGGCCAACGCGATCCTCGACGGCACCGACGCCGTGATGCTCTCCCAGGAGACGGCCGTCGGCGCCTACCCGGTGGAGGCGGTCGAGATGATGGCCGCGGTGGCCATACAGGCGGAGGCGATCGCGCCGTATGAGCGTTGGAACGATTCGCGCGTGCGCCGCACCGAGTCCGACCCCGCGTACACGATCGCCCACAACCTCTGCGACGCCGCCCGCGAGCTGCGCCTGGACGCCCTGGTCATCCCCACCCTGTCCGGGCGCTCGGCGCGCCTGGTCTCCGCCCACCGCCCGACCGTGCCGATCTACGCCCTCTCTCCGGGACGGGAGACGGTCAGGCGCTGCTGTCTGATGTGGGGCGTGCAGGCTGCTTCGATGCCCCGCCACGAGACCACCGAGGCGCTGATCGCCGACGCCGCGCGGCGCGTGGTGGAGCTCGGCTGGTGCGAGCGGGGCAAGCGCGTCGGGATCACCGCCGGGCTGCCCTCCGGGCGTCCGGGGACGACCAGCCTGTTTCAGATTCAGGTGCTGTAGACGTGGGGCGCTGCCACCCGATCTTATGACCGCTGCGCGATGGGCCGGTCGGCCATGCAGATTCCGTGACCTGAAGCCAATGGCGCTCACAGTCATCGCCGGGCTTGTGGAACGCTCTGGACAGGCCGAGCATGAGGAGCACGTTCACGCCCTTGCACATCTCCCTTGCGCTTCTTGTAGTGTTGAGCCGAACGTCGAGCAGCCGTCGGACTCCGGCAGCCTTCAGGCGGCCGAAGAAGTGCTCAGCCGTCGTCTGTGTGAAACCGATCGTGTAGATCTCCACGCGGCCTCCTCGCCGAACAACGTCGTCTGCCCGTCTCCGGAGCCCAGCGACACGGCATCCTCCTGGTGGACGGTTCCGTTTGGGAGGATATGACGAAGTTCGACCCCGTGTTCAGCCAGGACCTTGCCCACGAGCAGCCGGCGATGGCACTCGTGCGGCTGGGCCTCGCTGCAAAGCAACGCGACCCGGCGCTCCCGGCAATCGTTCGACAGCTGTCGAACGGCGAGCTGGAACGTGGGCTGCTCGGCCATGCGGTCGTAGCGAGCATGGCCGTCCTCGTCATAATGATCCTCCCGCAATGGCCGACCGCCGAGATCCTCGCCGGAGAAGAGATAGCGGATGCCCACTCCGCGGAGAGCCTCATCCAGCTCCTCGCGGTTGAAGTGCGGAGCGAAGCGCGAGTAGGGATAGGACCGCACGTCTACGACGAGCTCGATGGCCTCAGCCTGCAAGAGCCTGGCGACCTGCTCGAACGTGTGGTTGGAATGACCGACTGTCCAGATCGTCGCCGACGATGAACTCACGGCTTCAGAATATCCAGCCCGGCAGACGTGTCCGGCGTTGCGGATGAGCCGGCCCTACAGCCGGAACTTGCGCCCGCGGCCGGCCCGGCGACGCTCGAGCAGCGACGCCTCGATCGCTTTCAGGAGCACGGCCGTCGTGATCGCTTCGCCCGAGGGCTTGCCCCCGGCCTGGGCCTGCTCCTTGCACCAGAGGACGTTTCCGTCGGCGTCCTCGGCCCGCCAGTACTGGCGGGGCTCGCCGCCTTCCTCGTAGATCACCACCCGCTCCGCCCGTCCGGGACTCCTCCAGTTGGCCATGAGCTGCAGATTATCCGCCGCTGCCCGTTCAGCCGGCCGCGCGCACGTCTCTGCGCCCGTAGAACTCGGCCTCCGCCCGGCCGAGCTCGGTGACCGGCTCATCCCCGTACATCCACTCGCGTGCGATCCTGTGCCAGTTGGCCCGTGCGCGCAGTTGGGAGAGCACGGCCAGGGTCAGCATCTCCATGCGCCGGCCGAACAGGTGCTCGGGGTTCATGGCCTGGTGGCGCATCTCCCTGAAGTGACTCGAGCGCGGGTCGGAGCTTTCGATCATCACCTGCGTTGCGATCTCGGGTGAGAGCTGGACCTGTTCGTCAGCCGTCGTGTACCACCAGATCGCGTCTCTTATGAAGGCCAGAAGGTGGTCGGGGTCGACCCGCTCGGGTTCCGGCAGGAAGCCGGACCGCGCGAGCACCTCGTGGAGCGTGACCGCATCGCCCTCGACGACAGCCCGCTGGCAGGCGAGCTCGAGCTCGACGGGCTCGGCGTCCAGGCGCTTGAACAGGCCGAAGTCCAGGAAGGCCACGCGGCCGTCGTCCTGCAGCAGGAAGTTCCCGGGATGCGGGTCGCCGGAGAACTGCCTGTGGCGATACAGGCATCCGAGGAAGAAGCGGAAGACGATCTCTCCGATCCGATCGCGCTCGGCCTGCGGGCGGTCCTTGAGCTCCTCGAAGCCGGCCCCGCTGACAAACTCGCCGACCAGCACGCGCTCGCGTGAGAGCGAGGTGACCACGTCGGGAACCACGATGAACGGGTGTCCGGCGAAGATGCGGGCGAGCGAGCGCTGGTTCTGGGCCTCGAGCTCGTAGTCGAGCTCCTCGACGATCCGCTCCTTGATCTCCTCGGTGATCGCCTTGACATCCAATGCGGGAGTCATCCGCTTGAGCAGGCGCATGATCATGTCCAGGTTCTGCAGGTCGGCCCTCACCGCTCCGGCGACACCCGGGTACTGGACCTTGACCGCGACCTCCCGGCCATCGTGCAGGGTCGCCCGGTAGACCTGCCCGATCGAGGCCGCGGCGATCGGTTCCTCTTGGAAGGTGGCGAACAGCTCGGAGATCGGTTCTTCGAGGTCGTCCTCGATCACGCGTCGCATCTGCTTGAACGACACCGTCGGGGCGGCGTCTCGCAGCTTGGCCAGCTCGCGCTGGAACTCGTCGCGATGCTCCTCGGCGACGAGCCCGACGTCCAGGAAGGACATCACCTGGCCGAGCTTCATCGCTGCACCCTTCATCGTCCCGAGCACGGCCACGATCTGCTTGGCGGTCTCCAGCTGGCGCCTGGCCATCGCCTCTTCGGAGGCCGCGTCACCGCGAGTGACGTTGGCGGCGCGGGTGCCGAACTGCTTGACCGCCTCGCTCGCGGCGAGCGTGGCGACGGTGGCGGTGCGCCGCACGCGCGAAGTCGGGATCTTCTCGTTCTCACGCGCCATTGCCTGCATGCTACGACCGATCGAGATCGGCCAGCAGGCGCTCGGCGGCCCGCGGGGACTGCGGCGATCTCAGGCGCTGAGCTGCACCCGCGAGCCGGGCACGATGTCATCCGAGCCGTCCGCCCAGCGCACCCAGGCCTTGGTGCCGCCGTCGTAGTCGGCGCCGAGGAGCACCAGCGTGGCCGGCTCACCGAGCGCGGTGCACCGCTCGGAGCCTTCCGGGTCGAGACCTCGCCAGACTCTGACGAAGGCGTTGGAGTCCCACTCGCGACCGACCGTCGTGTCATCGGCGTGGCCCGGATGGATGATCGTGTCCGGCGGCAGCTCCATCAGCGTGCCCATGATCGAGTCGCGCAGATCCGTGTAGGTGGTGTGCCCGGGCGCCCTCACGCCGCCGACCGAGTCCTTGAAGAGCGTGTCGCCGGTGAACACCGCCGCTCCGGCTCCGGTGAACCCTCCGGGGGCGGTGACGCGTGCGGGGGCGCCGCGCGTGCCCTCGCCGGGCGGCCGCTCGGCCACCAGGAAGGAGAGCATCCCGGCGGTGTGCCCCGGCGTGTGCAGCGGGCGCACCTCCAGCTCCCCGAAATGGAGCGTCTCGCCGGCCTCCACGGTGCTCATGTTCTGCGCTGCCTTCCCCTCCTCGTCCTGACCCTGCAGGAGATCGCGCTCACGCCCGCTGATCAGCACCTCGAGCTTCGGCCAGCGTTTCCTCAGCTTGCCGAGATCGCTGACGTGATCGAAGTGATGGTGGGTGAGCAGCACGTGGGTGGGCTCCAACCCGAGCCGCCCGGCGGCCTCGATCAACGGCTCGACCGGGCCACCGGCGTCGATGAAGAGGGCGGGCCCACCCCGACCGTCGGCGAGGAGGTAGGTGTTGGAGATGAACTGGGGGTGCGTGGAGCGCTCGAGGAGCATCGCGCCATCCTTGCACGAAGCCCTCGGACGGCGTCGGTCAGGAGACGCCCTGGGCGGCCGACTCGGGCGCTCCCACAAGCGCCCCCAGGCCGGCCAGATAGCGTTCGTCGCCGACGTCCTTGCGCCACTCGAGCACGGGGACGCAGGCGGCGCAGGCGGTGACGCGGGCTCGTGCCTGCTCGAGCGTTGGAGCGGTCGTGCTCAGCGCGAGCGCCCGCGAGGTCCCCACCGTCGAATACGCGTTCTCGCCGACCTGGACAGCCGAGGAGAAGAACGTCTGACAACCCTCCGCTTCGATCCTCGCGCGCTCGAGCGCGAACTCATACGCGGGACCCGAGCGCAGGGCGTAGTCGGGCGAGACGAGGTAGAGCACCAGCGAGGCCTCCTCGCGCAACGGCACATCCCCCGCGCTGAGACGCCCGGCCGAGATGCTCTGCATGACGGCGGGCCAGCTGCCGCCGAACAGGCTCATGATGTTCATGCACTCGGGGTCGCCGAAGCGGGCGTTGAACTCGATCACCTTGACGCCGTCGGCGGTGGCGAAGAAGCCGCTGTTCATCACGCCCGTGAAATGGCGTCCCTGCTGGGCGAGCGTGTGGATGACGAGCTCGATGATCGAGCACGCCTGCTCGTAGTGGGCTGCGTTCATGAACGGCAGCGTCGGGGTGGCCATCGACAGGGAGCCCATCCCGCCGGTGCCAGGCCCCTCGTCGCCGTCGAAGCGGAAGGGGTAGTCGTAGGTCGCGGGCGGGAAGATCACGGTGCGCCCGTCGCTGATCGCCTGAATCGTGAACTCGGCGCCCAGGATCTTCTCCTCGATCAGAACCGACCTCCCGGGGCCGCCGCGGGCGAGCAGCTCGGAGGCGTACTCCTCTGCCTGTGCGTGGGTGGCCAGGTGAGGACCCATGACCTTCACGCCCTTGCCCCCGGTCAGGCCCGAGGGCTTGACCGCCACGGGGGTCGATCCGAACGAGTCGATCGCCTCCGGCACCTCCCACAGCTCGCTGAGCACCCGCAGCGTGGGCACGGCCTCGGGCGCGACCTCCTGGAGCAGTGAGCGGGCGAAGACCTTGTTCCACTCGATCTCCGCGCCGGCGCTGGTCGGGCCGACGGCGCGCGTGCCCTGGGCGAGCAGCGCGTCCACGACGCCCGCCGCCAGCGGTTCGTCGGCGCTGACCATCGCGACATCGACCTCCTTCTCTCGGGCGAACGCGGCGACTGCCCGCGGGTCGCATACGTCACCGACCCGGTGGCTCCCGCCGGAGGCGGCCGCATAGCCGACGATCGAAGGGTTCTCGTGACCGACGAACGCGTACAGCTCGCTGTGTTCGGCCATGCGCCAGGCCAGCGCGCTCTCCCGCCCACCGTGACCGACGATCAGTGTCCTCACGGATGGCAGTGTAGATGTCCGACCCGGGGGGCGGGCAGGTTGGTTTCGCGCATCCCGAGCCCTGCCCATCGAGAGCAGCAGCGACGTCAGGGCACCGATACGCGCAGCAGGACGGTGCTGTCGCCCGGCACCTCGGCGCCGATCGAGCCACGGGTCGAGCTCGTGGTGTGCGTCCAGAGATTGCGCAGCGCGTAGCTCGAGGCGGGGGGCAGGCCGAGCGCGGCCGCGCTCGTCTGGATTCTCGTGGCGCTCGAGCTGCGATTGAGCAGCGCGACGGCGCGCGAGCCGTCGATCAGCGGCTTCACCCAGACCTGCCCGTCGGCCGTCGAGGACAGCAGCGTGCCCTGGGCTCCGCCGGGGTCCTGATCGATCGCGATCACTTCGGTGTTCTGCACGGCCGCGAGGCTCGCCCGCCCGATCTTCGTGAGCTCGTCGCTGATCATCAGCGGCGCCGCGAGCATCGACCACATGCTCAGCTGGGTGCGGAACTGGGCGGCAGACATGCCCTGATCGGGGGCGAGGTAGTCGGGGTCGTTCCAGTGGCCTGGTCCGGCGGCCTGCGGCGCTGCGGCGTCGGCGTCCATGTTGCGCAGGACGTCCACGAAGGGCACGTTGCCGGGAAAGCCGACGTCGGTGTCGGTGCGCCAGCTGTTGCCCACGCTCGGGCCGAAGCCATATGAGGAGAAGGCCGATTCGTCCAGCGCCGGGCGGCCTTCGCCGTACTGTTCCGGCTGCAGGAAGTTGCAGATCGACAGCAGCATCGGTCGGTGGCTGGAGTTCGCGACGATCGCCGCGTGGACCGCGGAGTAGGCGCCCGCCGGGTCGAGGTGGTATTCGGCTCCGCCGCAGAAGTCGACCTTGACCGCGTCGAAGCCCCAGGCCGCAAACGTGTTGACGTCCTGCTGGTAGTGGCCGTAGCTGCCCTGTCCGGCGCCACCGCAGCCGTTTGGGCCGGCGTCGGTGTAGAGGCCGACGAGCAGCCCGGCCGCGTGCAGGGTGCGGGTGATCCAGGCGAGACCGTGGGGCCATTGGCGCGGGCTGACGGTGATCTGGCCGTCGGCGGCGCGGGTGCCGTGCCACCAGCCGGCGTCGAGCCACACATAGCGGTACCCCCGTTGCTCGAGGCCGAGGGAGACGAGCTCGCTCGCCTGCTGCAGGACGCTCGCCTCGCTGTAGTTGCCACCGAAGGCGAAGTAAGTGTCCCAGCCCATGTAGGGGGTCCCAGCCAGGGTGCTCGCCGCGGGCGCCAGCTGCGCGGCGAGGAGAGCCCCCGCGATGGCGAGCAATCCGGCGGCCGCGCCCAGGCGCCTAACGGCTGCGGGCAGCATGGGTGGATGCGCCGCGAGAGGGTGGGCCGAGCGTGACGAGCTCCTTGGCGAGCGGCGCTTCGATCGCCCCGATGACGGTCCCGCGGACATACAGGTAGGCCGTGAAGCGCCGCCCGGAGGCGAGCAGGCGCTTGCCGGTCTGCTCGAGGGCGGCGACGAGGATTCCGTGGGCACCACGCGCGAGACGCACACGAGCGCTCGCGAGCGTGACTGTCAGACGGCGCAGGGCAGCGGCGCTCCTGCGTGCGTTGCCCTGCGACCGTGCCGCGATCGCCACGACGCGCGACCCGGCGAGCGTCTCGACGGCGGTGAGGCGCAGCGCGACCTGGCAGCCGGCGCTCGCCTGGGCCGAGCAGACGACCGGCAAGCTCACACTCCCGTTCCTGAAAACGGCCCTGCCGACGGCGGTCTCCCCGGCCGACACCGGCGCGCCCCCGACGGGGATGGTGACGAACGCGCTCTTTGCCGTCTCGCTGCCCCCGCCGTCGGTCGCCGTGACCTGGCACTGGAGGTGGTGGCCGGTGTCCTGGCCTTTGACCCTGTACGTCGACCCGGTGGCGCCCGCGATCGGGATGAGGTCCCGCAGCCACGCATAGCTCACCTGCGCGGGAGTGCCCGAGGGCGTACCCGGATGGCAGCTGAGCAGCTGGCCGTCCGCGGGAGTGCCGGTGATCGACGGATTCGGGTAGACGAGCGTCACCTGGGATGAGACGGCCGTCGTGAACGCCACGTCGGCACCGGCGCCCGCTCCGGCCGGGCTCGAGGCGATGACCCGATAGTGATAGGTGGTGTTCGGGGAGAGCCCCGACAGCTGCGCCGAGACGCTCTGGACGCCGCCGTTGGCCGCCGGCAGCGCCGAGCAGGCGATCGAGCGGTTGTATAGGCCGGCCGCCCCGGTGCCGTATTCGAACGAGCATGTACCCACCACCGCGTCGTTGGGATTGACGGCGCCGGCAAGAGTCGCGCTCGAGGCACTCACTTCGGTCGGCGTGAGCGTGGTGACCGCCGGCGCGGGCACGCGCACGGCAACCGAGCGTCCGGCCGAGTCGACGGCGATGCAGAAACCGCCGGGCAGGCAGGAGATGCCCGCGAGCGACTCCGGGTCGGCGCTCGATGCGCTCCAGGTCGGGATCGACGCGGTGGGATCGTCGCTCGCGAGGGCCTCGCCGCGGACGTCCACCGCGAGGCACAGGCCGGACGATGCGCACGCGATGGCTGTGGGGCGTTCGCCGTCAATCGGCGTGAGGCTCCACGTCGCCGCCGAGGCCGCGGGGTCGGCGCTCGCGAGCGCGTTGCCGGCACCGTCGACGGCGACGCACGCGCCCGCCCCCGAGCAGGAGACGGCGAGCAGTTCCCCTGGGTCGACCCTCTGGGCGTGCCACGCCGCTGCGCCGCCCGTGGGGTTGGTGCTCGAGAGCACATCGCCGGCGTCGTCCACCGCCACGCACTGCGTCTGAGAGGAGCACGAGACGGCCTTCAGATTGTGCCCCGCGTCGATGCCCGCCGCCGTCCAGCCGCCCGAGCCGGGGTTGGTGCTCGTCAGCACGTTGCCTTCTTCGTCGACCGCCACGCACAGCGAGGCGGTGGGGCAGGAGACGCCGGTGAGCGCGACGATCCCGTCGATGGACGCCGGCGGCGACCATGCGGGCGCGCCCGATCCGACGCTCACGAACGCGTGCCCGTGCCCGTCGACCGCCACGCAGGGGCCGCCCGGCGCGCACGAGACCGCGTTCAGCGGCTCACCGGCGTCGAGCGGGGCGGCGCTCCACGACGGGCTGGGGGCGGTCGGATCGGTCGTGGCCAGCGCGTCTCCCTGGCGGTCGACCGCGACGCACAGCGATTCCGAGGAGCACGAGACGCCACTCGGAGCGTTGCCGGAGTCGAACGCCACGGGCGTCGGCCACACAAGCGCAGGGGCGCCCGCGGCGGGCGACGGCTCGAGCGATGCGGCGAGCGCGACCGTCAGCATCAGCGCCGGCAGCCCGACTCGCGCCCCTGGAATCTCGCCCGGTGTCACTGTTCGCTGCAACCCCGCCGGCGGGCAGGTGTTGCGGTCTGCCGGCTCGAGCACGTCGCCGGCGCCGAGTCGTGGGCCGTACACTCCGCCCAATGCCCCTCATCCACACCTGCTACCGCATCACCGATATCGACCGTTCTGTGGCTTTCTATGAAGCCCTCGGCTTCGATTCCTACGACATTGGCACCACTGCCAAACTGGACCTATACAGGCTAGCGGGACTGCGCTATGCGTGCGCGAGGTCGCGGCGCTCGTGCTTGACAACGCCGAGGCGCGCACCAAGCGGAGCCAGCAGCGCGGCGAGCGTGCCTGCCGTTGGGTTGGTCTGACCGCGCTCGATCCGGGAAATCTCCGCTTGGTTGATGCCGGAGGCGTCGGCGAGCTGCTTCTGCGTCAAGTGGCGCTCCTTGCGCAGTTCGCGGACCTCGCGCGCCATAGCGAAGTGAGCGTTGAAGGCATCCCAGCGTGCGACAGCCTCCGGCCCTCCGGCCTTGGCCTTCTCCTCGACCTCGCGGATGTAGTCATCGAACTTGGTGGACATGACACCACCATTATGCAATAAGCCACATATTTTTCAAGACCTCCTCGCGCCACGCTGGACAGCCTTCCAGCGCGCCAAGCGTTGCTTAGCCCGCTTGATCTCCGTGTTCTGCCGCTTGGCGCTCGGCTCTCTGCCCTTGTCATAGGCGGCGAGCAGGAGGACGACCTTCCTGCCGTGCGCGTGGCAGAAGACGCGCAGAAGGATGTCGCGGTGCGAATCCTCCAGGTTCGCGGGGACCGGCAGGTTGCGCTCGCGGAGGATGGTCGCAGCGTCGTGGCGCACGCGGAACTCGAAGATGCCAGGCGCCCCTCGAACCCACTTGCCCCAGGATGAGCCACAGACCCCAATCCCTTCGTATGCCAGGACGTTACGCAGCGCCGCGGCGAGCGCCTGCTCCTTTACCTCGTCCAAGCCGCGTAGGAAGTCGAGCACCGGCTCGCGCCCGCCCTCTTCGTAGAACTCAAGTGTCCACGCCGGACCATCACCGCTCATCCCAACGCGACCTCCGACACCAACCGCTCGATCACGAACGCGCATGATGCCAGTACAGCCACCTTACGCTCGGCATCCAACGTAGGCGGTAGTGGCGCTCGGCGAGGACGGCCCAGACGAAGACGCGCGCGGTCAGCCCGGAGAGATTTCCGGCTGGATGCCCCCTGCGGGCGACTGCCGCTGATGGAACGACCAGGCACCCCACGCATCCCGCCGGGCTTCATACTCGGCCTTCAGCTTGCGCGCCTCTGCGCCGCTCAGCCCGCCGAGGAGAGCACCACCGACAGCCGCGATGAATGCGACAGCGCCGTTGTCCGACGCTGCCCCCAAAGTGCCGCCACCGAGCAGACCGACGAGGCCACGCTCGAGGATTTGACTGGCCCACTCGTTGACCGTCACTTCGAGAACGGAGAAGCCGAGCCGTTCGACAAACAAGACGAGTGGATCCAACGCCTCAGCGTCGCGCCAAAGCCTTTCGAGCAATCAGACGTTCGCTCTGGAGGGTAGCGCGACACCGCGACAGTAGTCGTCCAGATCCGTAGACTCCAAGACGATCATGGCTCTGATCCACACCTGCTACCGGATCACCGACATCGACCGCTCGGTGGCCTTCTATGAAGCCCTCGGCTTCAAGGAGGTAGGACGCATCCCGATCCGCGACGAGGCCGTGAACGTCTTCATGAACCAGCCGGGCGACGGAGACATGCCGCGCCTGGAGCTCACGTACAACTTCGGCGTCGATTCCTACGACATCGGCAGCGGAGCAAACTTGGACCTATACAGCTTAGCGCGGGCTGCGGACGGAACTTGCGACCTACGCGCGGGACAATGAGTGGAGGGTGGCCCGCATGGCCCTGATCCACACCTGCTACAGAATCACCGACATCGACCGCTCCGTCGCCTTCTACGAAGCCCTCGGCTTCAAGGAGGTAGGACGCATCCCGATCCGCGACGAGGCCGTCAACATCTTCATGAACCAGCCCGGCGACGGCGACATGCCGCGCCTGGAGCTGACCTACAACTACGGCGTCGAACATTACGACCTCGGCACGGCCTATGGACACATCGCGATTACGACCGACGACATACACGCGACGCTCGCGAACCTCGCAGAGCAGGGCATCGAGCCCGAGAAGCCGCCGTACTCGGTGCGCGAGGGCGGCAACCTGATCGCATTCGTGCGCGACCCCGATCAGTACCGCGTCGAGATCATCGACATGAGCTGAGCGTCGGCGGCCCGTCGAATTGGCCGCCGTGCGCGACGGATCAGCGACGCCGTACAAGAGCACGAGCCGGGATGACCGTCCATCCGGCCGGGTAGGATGCGAGAGGCCGTACAACCTGGTATCCAAAGCCCCGTCCAAAGGCGTATCGCAAGCGATTGGACAGGGCTACAGCCGCGCTTCGCGCGGCTGGCCCTCCACCCACCCCACCCGATTTGTAACGGCAGGCGCCTCAAACCCCTGCTCTTTACGGTTGTCCTTTGGACGCCCTTTCGCTCCCGCATCCCACCGCCCCAACGTAGTTGTGACACTGGGATGCGGGAGCAGACCAGGGGGATGAGGCGAAAGTAGAAAAAATCGGGTGGGGTGGGTGGAGGGAATGTTGATGGATGTAAAAGTCGGGGGATGGGGAGGACGGACGCGACGAGACAGGCCACTCCCAAGAGGAAAAAAGAAGAAGAAAGGACGGGAGCAGCAACTCAGAGAAGGGGCTCCCCATCCCCCGAACCCCCTTACCCCTCTAAACGAACTCTTCCAAGAAGAAGCTGAGCCGTCACGGTATGCAAAGAAATGGTCACGAAGGCTCGGCTACTTCCTTGAGCGAAGGCGGAAAGCGAGCGGCGGGGACGCTACTTGTTTGCTTGACGCTCGGCCTCGTGCAGAATCTTCGAGGCTGGGACGTCCAAACCGTCCGCGAGCTGCCAGAGCGCGCGGATGCTGAGGTTGCGTTCGCCCCGCTCTGAATCGCCGACGTAGTTGGTCGTCAGGCCGCAGCGGTCAGCGAGGGCTTCTTGCGTCAGACCGCGCTCGTCGCGCAGCGCACGTATCGCGTCGCCGAACGCGCGGTGTCTGGGGCTAATCGCTGGCATTCGTAGCACCCTTGCCGACACCACCCTGTTCGTCCACCAACGATCAGGGTGGTTCGCTGCTAGAGTCCCGCGCGCTCAAGGTTGCCCACGAAGGTTCGCCGGCTGTCGTGCCGTACGCGGCATCGGCGCTCGCGCGTAGGGAGCCGTGAGCACTGCCCCCAAACAAGTTGGCCCCGGCGACAGCGCTAACTGCCCCGGGGCCGTGACACAGGAGGTTGTATCTCCCATGCACGAGCAGAGTAGACCAGAGAAGTCCGGGGAGTTCGCTCGACTTGATGGGGCGATCCTCGGGCTTCTCGTTGACAAGCAACGCCACCCCTGGACCATTGACGAGATCGAACGCGAGATCGGCTCGGAAAGCACCAACGTTCCAGCGGCAATCCATCGGCTAGAAGAGGCCGGACTTCTCCATTCATGGGACTGTTTCGTCTGCCTAACGCACGCGGCGATCCGTTGCCGGGAGATCATGGACGACGACGAGGCCGATCGCGCGATCCGACTTGATTGGGACCGACTGATTCTGTTCATCCTGCTCACGTTGGACGCGGGCACTGGCACCCCGGAGGGAGTGCTACAGACCAACCTTCGAGACCGAGACAAGAGCAATGACGCGAACGTGAGCGCTGCGGTGGTCCGGCTTGAAGGCGCCGGGTTGCTGGTCCGCCTTGGTAGAGAGGTCGCCGCCTCGCCAGCGGCGGCACGGTTCGACCAACTCAACCTTCTCTAAGGCGAGGCTCAGCTATGCATGTCACGGAGCTTCATCTGAGCCCCGGCGCTCTCGCGCGCCTTGAGGTCGCCAACATTGCCGATGTCGAGCTGCTGGTCAGTTATTCAGCCGACGACTTGATTGACCTCGGCATCACATCTATCGAGTTGTACGAGATTGTCTGTGAACTTGGGAAACGCGGTTTGGGCTTGCCCAACACCCGAGGGGGGAGGAAGGGTGCTCCGCAAAACGATCGCAACCTTCAAATGTTCAGAGAACGCATTGTGGATGGGAGAACGTTCTACGAAATCGGCACGGCGGTTGGAGTATCGCGCAGTCGCGTACAGCAACTTCTTCGCTGGCAATTCGGTCTGCACCGCACACCACCCGCCGTCATCGCATTTCAGCGGGTGAAGAGAGCCAGAAAGCGTGCAGCAGCGCTCGCGCGAGCGCGGTCGTATAAGCCTGGATCCACCGATTCGGTAGGTCGGGTCCGTCCGGTCCGCAAAGAAGAATGACCTCCTGAGCAGGGCTTTATCGGCTGTATCGGGCAGCCGGGGCCTGCTGTCAGGAGGTCACCTTCGTGGTGCATGATGACGAGCCGGTCGGACTGGATGGTTTGCAGGTCAAATTCGACGACGAGCGGGTCGTCTCGGATGCTGGTGTTGCGCTGGTAGCGATGGTCGCGCAGCGCCTCGGGATCGAGGCGCTGGCGGTAGATTTGGTGCGGTTGCGTCGTGAGCGGCCGGGGGCCGCGAACGCGGGCAGGAAGGTGATGGCACTGATCTTCGCGATGGTGCTCGGTGCCGACAGCATCGATGACTGCGATGTGCTGCGCGCGGGGCGCACGCGCCGTCTTTTGGGCGGCTGGTTGCCGGCGCCCTCGACGCTGGGTACGTTCTTGCGGGCGTTCACGTTCGGGTATGTGCGCCAGCTGGATGCGCTGCTCGGCCAATCACTTGAGCGGGCGTGGAAGGCGGGCGCTGGCCCGGGCGAGGAGCGTCTGGTCGATTGATGTGGACAGCTTCGTCGGCGAGGTCTGCGGCCGGCTCAAGCAGGGCGCCTCCTACGGTTACACCAAGCTGTTGGGCTATCACCCGATCCTCGCCACCCGTGCGGACACGCGCGAGGCGCTGCACATCCGTCTGCGCAAGGGCTCAGCGAACACTCAGAAGGGGATGCTGCGTTTCTGCGAGGAGCTGATCGCAAGGGTCGATCGAGCTGGCGCGACTGGTGTGAAGCTGCTGCGCGCCGACTCGGGGTTCTGGAACACGAAGGTCTTCGAGCAGCTCGAGAAGATGGGCTGGCAGTACTCGATCGGGGTGCGGATGATCAAGACCGTGCGGGTGGCTGTCGAGGCGATCGATGAGGATGCCTGGCAGCGCATCGACTATCCCGACGAGGGTGAAGCGCAGATCGCCGAGACCGTCTACGGCGAGCGGCGGCTGATCGTGCGTCGCACCCGTCTGCTCGGAGCGCAAGCCGAGCTGTGGCCCGACTGGCGGCACTTCTGTTTCATCACCAACCGCACCGACACGCTCACCGTCGTGGAGGCCGAGCACCGCGATCACGCCGTCGTCGAGCAGGTCATCGCAGACCTCAAAGACCAAGCGCTCGCGCACTTTCCCTCCGGTGAGTTTCACGCAAACGGCGCGTGGACCGTGCTCGCCGCCCTCGCGCACAACCTGTTGCGCTGGACACAACTGCTCGGACTCCCCGACACCATGATCCACGCCGCCCGCACGCTACGCCGCCGACTGCTGCACCTCCCCGGCCGCCTGACCCATCACGCCCGCGGCTGGACGCTTCACCTCCCCGCCCGCTGGCCCTGGCACGGCGACTACATCACCGCACTGGCACGAATCAGAGCGCTCCCCGCAGCCACCTGAGAACGCCACACGCCAACAACGATCATCAGCAGACCCCGCCCGCCGGGCGCGATCACCGCTGCCCGCGAACACCCCGCCACACCCCTGCGGAAGCGTCAAACAGACCCGGGCGATCCAATCACAGCCCGACACCAACCCCCGCCACCGCACCGCACACGCCGCACACCGATTTCACCCGCCGAGCCCCCCGATCGGTTGCGGTAGGGACGGGCGTTTCCGCCCGCCCCCCGCGCAGATCCCAGCGTGCGGGGCTACCGCACTGGGCTCCTGCCTTGGGTGATGGCGGCAAATCGCTGCTCGGGCCAGGGATGCAGGATTCGCGGTTGAGGTAGCCATTGATCAGCGAGGCGCCCCATCCGCTTCCAGGTCAACCTGCTGCGCTGACTGCGACGCCGAAGCGACTTGAGCCAATGCTGGATGATCCCCTTGCGGAAGGCGCTGAGCGCCTCGATGTTGTCGGGCACCGCGTAATAGTTGTAGTGACCTTGCAGGACGCGGGCAAGCCAGCGACCCTGCTCTGGAATGGGCAGATGCATACGCCTCGCCATCTCGCCCTTGACGGCGAGCAGCTTGACGCGCACCCGCTTTGAGTCGGTGATCCGCTTGAGCTTGAACCGCCCCGACTTCCGCGTCTTCCCGCAAATATGCGTGAAACCGAGAAACTGGAACGTCTCAGGCTTGCCGAGCCCACGAACCTTGCGATCACGGACGGCGTGCCGCCCGAACTCGATCAGCCGCGTCTTCTCAACATTCAGCTCCAAACCGAACTTCGCGAGCCTGCCGCGAAGCTCAGCCCAGAACCGTTCGGCGTCCTCCCGATACTCAAACCCCACCACGAAATCATCAGCCCAACGCACGATCACAACATCACCGTGCGCGTGCCGAGTCCTCCATTGGTGAGCCCACAGGTCAAGGACGTAGTGCGCGTAGACGTTCGCGAGCAACGGAGAAACCGATGCCCCTTGTGGAACGCCTTCCTCGAACGCCGTCCAAGACCCATTCTCAATGACCCCCGCAGCCAACCACTTCTGGATCAGCCGCAGGACCCTCCTATCCGCGATCCGGTGCTCCAAGAACTTGACCAGCCATTGATGGTCGAGGCTGGAAAAGTAGTCGCTGAAATCAGCGTCGAGCACCCAGTTCACCTTCTTTCCCACGATCCCGGCGGCGAGGGCATCCAGCGCGTGATGCGGGCTGCGCCCGGGCCGAAACCCGTAGGAGAACCCGAGAAAGTCCGGCTCGTAGATGGCGTTCAACACCTCGACCAGCGCCCGCTGAAGGATCTTGTCCTCCAGCGCAGCGACACCAAGCGGCCGCAGCCGCCCGTCCGGCTTCGGGATGTACACCCTCCGCGACGGCCTCGCCCGGTATGCGCCCCTGTGAACCCGAGCATGGAGATCTCGTAGGTTGCCCTCGAGATCCTGCCCGTAGTCCGCCCACGTGACCCCGTCCACCCCCGGCGCGGCCTTGGGCTCAAGCGCCCGATAAGCCGCCCGCAGGCGATCGACATCGACGTGGTGCAGGAGCGCGGTGAACCGCGCTTCCTTGTCCGTTGCTGCCATTCGGCGCACACGACCAAGCCCACTGAGCGCACCCTGCCCGGCACTGAGTCCGGGGCGCGTTTCGCTGGTCGTGTTCCCCTTGGCTGGTCGCCTTCCCTCCACCGCCTCCGCCGCCCCGCCTTGGGCGTTGTTCGGCAGCTTCACAGGTAGTACGCGACCATCCGACTTCTCACGATCGTGCATCACGGGATTACGGCCTCGGCCTTCCCCGCACGACCCGCCCCTCCATCACGACAGGCGGGTGACCGTGAGATCTCCCGGTTCTCAGCATGAAGAGATCACGCGCATGCACGGGTTCTTCGACCCCGCGAGGTCCGCTGACGGCTCGCGAAAACGCCGCCACCGATGTTGCCTTCCGCTGATCCACAGCACGTCGGCACCCCGGTATTGCCTATTTCGAGGCTGCATAGCCGGCCTGCGCGCACCCCGTATCCAACGCTTCGCTGCGCCCTCGCGGGTCGCCAACGCATGGACGGGGCCATCGCGATTCGCTAGTTCTTCGATGTGGGACTCTTCCATTCCCTTCTTTCATGCCGGTTGTCCGGCGCTTTCACGGATCCAGGCTTAGTCGCCGTGAGAAGCAGCTCATTGACCCGATCGCCGGAGAAATCCTCGAACGTATGGGCATCGCCGGTCCGATACCCATCTTCTACGTGAGCGACAGCAGGGAGCCTGCGGCATGGACGCACGCAAACTCGATCGTCCTTGCTCAAGGGCTACTTGGCTCCTACGACGATTCTGAGAATCCACCCGTGCCGGATATGCCACTTCACGCTTTTGCCGCTGTTATCGCGCACGAGATCAGCCATTGGGCGCGCGCCGATGGCGTCGGCATACGGGCAGTGTGGGCGTGCTGCTGGCCGATCGTTACCGTCTATAACTTTGCCTCCATCCTGGGCAGGAATCCGAATCGCAAGTTCACCACGCTCGGCTGGATTCTGTTTTGGCCCGCCTGGGTGTCGATAAATCTCGTGGTGATACCGATGCTGACCAACGCCATGCGCCAAGCCGAGTATGAAGCAGACGCGCGTACAGCCAGCCTTGGAGACGAATACCGCGCCGGGCTACGAACTGCGCTCCTTGAGTTCCAAGATTGGGAGGCGCCGCGTACCGGATGGGAGGACGTACTACACGCGACACATCCTCCAATCGAGCTACGCCAGCAGCAGCTTGAGGCGCGAGTTTCAATGCCCTTGCACGAGACGGAGGCACAGATGTCCACTTATGTTGAGCTTAATTCATCGACGCTCGGTTCTCTTAGGGTTCCAGATCCTGCCCTTATTGATGTCGCACAGTCGCTCGTTCTCGCACATCAGGAAGGCAATCAAGAGCTAGTGAAAATGCGAGAGGAACTTTTCAATATCGTGGCGCTAAACTGGCTTCGCAAGGTCGAGGCTGCTTTACTGCGCGGCGATTCAGTGGACGTTGACGAAAGCCTAGAGAACATTCAAGCCCGCATCGCCGTGTTTGTGGCTAACCCAAGTATGGCCGTCAACATAGAGACGTACGGGGAGGTCATCAACGGTGGCAAGGAGCAGCACGCTAGGCGTTCCGAACCTTACCTAGACATTTCCTCACCGACACTCGGCACCCTCAGAGTTGAAGACCCGACTGTTCTTGAGGCCGGGACTTTTGTGGTCAATGCACACAAGGAAGGCAATCTAGAGGCAGCGAAGGTTAGAGAAGGTTTGTTCGAGGTCGTCCTACTGGACTGGTTCGGCAAGATTGAGGCTGCGCTCCTGCGCGGTGAAGCGGTGGATGTTGACGAAAGCCTTGAGAATATTCAAGCACGCATCGCATCGACAGAAGCCCACTTGGCTAATCCGGGTTCAACCTCCTCGTTCACATGGCCGGGAGGGGAGTGGAATGTGCTCAGACCAGCCTTTGATTTGGGGAAGGGGAATGGCGCCGGTGAACCTGAGTGCTCAGCATCCGGCGTTTCCCGGGCTGAAAGACATGCGTGCCGGTACGGGTAGTTCCGCTGGCTGAGACGCGACGATCGTACCCCCAACGAGTGTCAACCCCCATTCAACGGCTATGGGCTGAAAAATGAAGACCGCACCCTGCGGGTCGCCATGCGCGTCAAACGGAGCCCCAAGCGTGCGCGGGTTGCTAGCCACTGAGTAACCCCCAGCGACATACCACGTGCCACCGTTAGGGATGAAGTTGTTGGCGAAGGTGATGCGGCTATCGCCGTTTGCGCAGAAGGCCGCAGCATCGATCAAGGTTCCAAGGTTTTCGGTGATCGTGCCTCCGGTCAGTGCAGCGCGCAATAGCGCCGCCGACCTCTGTCCAGCGGCCGTGTAGGTGCCAGTAGGTTCGTCATCAAAGAGCCAATGGCCGTGCCGCTCAGTCCAGTGGGACACCGCCAGTCTGTCTGTACTCAGTTCGTTTGGCGCCCCACCCGCCGCTCCATTCCCGCTGCAACCAATGTCCCTTGCCAGTTCTATGGTCGCGTGCTTTCCCCTGGTGTGGACCCGCGCGCCTTTGACGATGACATTGACCGCCGCCACATCTTCTGCCGTGTCGCAATGCGGGAAGCCCATACGTTCGTATTCGGTAAGCGCGTCTTCACACGTTGTTGATGCGAGGTAGCGCTCCTGGCCCTCAAGCAATTCGATGATGACGAGCTGTCCTCGGCCTGATGCTTGTGAACAAACCGACCTCGCGCTCAGGTGCGCGTGCATCTTGGTCGCCGCGAAGATGAGCCCAAGAGCGTGTCGAAGCATCGCGGCCGAGCCGTGGTGCCGTCCGGCGGTTCTCGCTTTGCCTGCCGACACATAGCGAGTACCCGCCGTCATGCTCTGTGCGGTGTTCTGCATCGCCTGAACAACGGCGGGCGTCGCGAGCGCCAGTGCGACCGTGACGGCTACGGCGCATGACCGACATAGGCGCGTGCTCAGAGAGCGATGCACGACGGACCTCCAACGAGACGTAGGTCAACGAGAGGCGGGGCACTGTAGCAGAGGTTTTGAGGTTTTGGCCCTGCTTTTGGCGTAGGCCAGGAAGCATCGCGGCATGACGCCGCCCGCCCGCGCGATGTTCGCCTCCAATCTCCGCCGAGAACGGCTGCGATTGAAGCTCTCGCAGGAAGCACTCGGCTTCAAGTGCGATCTCAACACAAGCGAGATATCGCGACTGGAGCGCTCCCGTCGCGATCCTCGCCTGGAAACTATCGTCAAGCTCGGCAAGGCTCTTGGCGTGCCGCCTGCGCGCCTTCTGGACGGCATCCCCTGATGCACTCAACGGAGGTCGGTCGTGGCGAAGGAGTGATGCTTGCCAGGCTGACCGCAATCCGCAGCTATGGCGCCGCCGCCTACAGCAGCACCCGCGCGGGGTGAGTGCGCAGCCACCGATGGCATACAGCGGTCAGCACTCGCACGATGGCTGGCAGTTCCACTCCCGCAGGCGAGGGACTGTCCGCAAGGTGCCTTGACACGACCTCGCTTTCGCTCGCCATAGCACGCACTCCCTAAAGCCCGTGGCGCACCTACAGCTCGCCGGAGCCCCAGCCCAGCACCGTCGCTGCGAACTCCCCAGGCGTGATGATCGGGATGCCTTGAAAGGAGCCAAGGTCGAGCAGATCCGTGTCGCCGGAAACGATGTAGTCGGCGGCGCCCTCGATCGCCGCCTCCAGAACGCGATTGTCGTCGTCGTCGCGGACGATGGTCAGCACGCGGTTGGGCACGACCACAACGCCACTGGCCGCAACGAGGTCCGCGAGCTGCGCGCCCTCTTGAATGACCTTGGTGAGCCTCGGATACTCAAGCACGCGGCGCAGCTCTGCCAGCAGCGCCACGCTGGTCACGAGCACGAGCCGATCGTCGCCTACAGCATCAAGGATCGCAGCGGGCGCACCACTCCAGCCGAGACCGGACACGATGACGTTCGTGTCGAGGACAACCCTCGGCGTCACTCAGTAGCCCGTGCTGCCGTGATCGCCTCATCCACAACCGACACGTCGAGGCCCGCGTCGGCGACGCTCCGGCGGACCTGAGCCAAACGCGCCCGGAGTTCTTCCTGAGCCGTCCGGCGCCTGGTCTCGGTCAGCCGGTCGTACTCGGCCGGGCTCACGAGGACCGCCACGGCCTGCCCTCGCCGCGTGAGGACGACGGCCTCATCATCGGCCGCGACCTCTTCCGCGAGCTGGCCGAGCTTGCTTCGCGCCTTGTCCACTCCGATCGTTCGCTCCATGCTGTACTCCTATTGGTTTGCCATACTGTCAACCTTACGGTATGTCGTACGCTTCGTCAAGGGCATCCATCCTGAGCGCCGACGAACGAGGTTGGAAACCTGCGCAAACCTGCTACGTTGCCCGTGTCGCTATGTGGGATTCCATGCTCAGCGGAGGCATCTATTCAAGGATGCCGCAGCGTGCCAAGGAGAAGGCGGCCGGGACGCTGGCCCAGGTGCTTCATGCTCGTCATCCCGCCTATCGGTTCACGCCACTACCAGGCGTAGGACGTGATCGGCCCGTTGCCTCGCCCTCCGGTCGGCAAGTCTCCTTTGAGATCACCGGCCCAAACGATGAGACTTCGGTCATCGGCGCCCGAGCCACGGCGGATAAACACGGCGTCGATGGCGCCGCCGAGAATCCGTCGCCGCTCATCGACTGACAAGCTGTCCCAAGTCTCGACGCCTGCCAGGGTTGTCGTGCTCGTTGAGAGCGACCGCAGCGTCTCTCTCGCAGCGGCTACGCCGTCTGCTCGGCTCTGAATCGCCGCGTGGTACGCGACGGCGCCCAACGCTTCCCGAACCGTAGTGTCGGCCGCGAAGGTTGCCAGCTCCGCTTCGAGACGCGCGAGCTGATCCTGCGCCTGCTCAATCTTGGTGCCGGTCTCCGCAGCGACCAAGCGTGTTCCTGCCATCTCTGACCGGAACGCATCTTCGACATACGGCTCGATGCTCTTGCGCGTGATCGAGCTGGGCGACGGACAACGGCCAGGGGCATGTTCCGGCCGACAGCGGTAGACGGCGACGTAGGTCCGCCCGCTGCCACGCTTGACGGATGTCTCGGCAGGCGTCATCGCATAGCGGCACCCTGCACAACGGATGATGCCCGTCAACAGGTTCTCCTTCTGTGTCCGTGGTCCAGTCTTTTTGCGCGCGATCTGCGCCGCCTGCCATTCCGCCTCGCTGACAAGCGGCTCGCACGCTTCTTTGTTGGTCACGCCGCGACGGCTCAACTCGCCGACGTAGATACGTTTGGCAAACATCAGCTCGACCGTCGCGTCTAGCCACAGACCACCATTCGGTCGCGGCAGCTTCTCGTTGAGGAAGTGGACGACGCGCCGCGTGGGCTCGCGCGCAATCCGCATCTGCCATGCCTGCTTGATGATCGGAGCGCCGGGGCTGAGGTAGAGGTGCCGGTCCTCGCGCTTTTCGTAGCCCGCCGGGATGTAGGGCTCGGTGTAGATGCCCTTTTCGACGGCGTGCCGCTGCGCTTCGGCCCACTTTTCGCGCGAGCGCGAGAGGTAGTTCTCCGCGATCGCCATGCGGAAGTCGAACATCATCTTGCCGTCCGGCGTAGTGATGTCGATGTTCTCGTGGACGCTTACGAGCGTGCCGCCCGCCTTCTTAATCTCGACCAGGAGCAGGTTCGCGCCGAGCACGTCGCGCGAGTAGCGGTCGAGGTCGTTGACGATGATCCCGTCCGATTCGCCATTGCGAATCCGCTCCATGATCGCGTCGAGGATCGGGCGTCTGAGCTTGCCGCCCGACACGTCCAGCTCCTCGGGGTTGGCCGCGACCGTGTGCCTGTGTGCGCGCGCGTAGACGGCGATGGCCTTGCGCTGTAGCTCGGGGCTCTGGAAGCCCTCGCCCTCGCGTCCGTTGACCTGCGATACGCGCCGGTATTCATCGAGCCTCATGCCTCCCGACCTTCCTGCGGCGAGCGCCGCGTCGTGGGCTAGCCTGCCTGTATCACCAGGAAAAGCTGTATAGGTCCATGAAAGCACCGATGGGCACGGGCTACGGCCACATCGCGATCACCGCCGATGACCTCGACGGCACTCTCACACGCCTGGCGGAGCAGGGGATCGAGCCCGAGAAGCCGCCCTACTCGGTGCGCGAAGGCGGCTCACGGCTGTGCTTCGTCAGAGACCCCGATGGCTATCGCATCGAGATCCTTGAGATGTAGAAACGCTCGAAGTATCGAAGATCTGATTTTGGTGTTGGACGGGCTTTGACGGCGCTCCCAAAGCGCCACTTATGTCGTCCGGGATATGTGCTACAGTGCGGCGCACAATGGCTGCAATACGCCCAACACATGCAGCTGAGACGGTGGGAGTCCGCGAGCTGCGCCAGAATCTGAGCCGCTACATAAAGCGGGTCAAGGAGGGCGAGACGCTGACGGTCACAGAGCATGGTCACGAGGTCGCGAGACTCATGCCGTCACACCCGGATGTGCACCCTGGCTACCTGGAGCTCGCCGAGAAATACGGCGCAACGATCCCAAAGGGCGACCTGGTGGAGACCGTGAAACGCCTGCGAACGGAAGGCCGTCTCGGATCGGGCATGCCCGATGGCACTACAGATGCCATCCTCGCCGAGGGTCGTGGCGAGCGTATCTGAGAGATGGCCACAGTCTATGTCGACACAAGCGCGCTTGGGCGCATGCTGCTCGACGAACCCGACGCGACAGCGATCGAAGATAGCCTCCGCGCTTACGACAGGCGGGTGGCCAGCCGCCTGCTGCGGGTGGAGTTGCGGCGGGTCGGCCTTCGCACGAACTTGCTCGATGGAGTCGGAGAGCTTCTGGCAGAAGTGGCGCTGATTCCCCTTGACGAGTCGGTTCTCACGGCGGCAGAGACGGTTCCTCCGTCAACCGTCGCCACACTGGACGCGATTCACCTCGCCACCGCCGTGCGCCTCGCCAAGGCAGGCGAGCTGGACGCGATCATGACCTACGACGGGCGCCTGGCCGACGGTGCTCGGGAGCATGGCCTGACGGTCCTATCTCCAAGCTGACGCCCCACCGCCACCCAGGGAGTTTCGGTATGGAGCACGACTCGCCTCCCTTCACGGCGCCCGCCAAACGAACACCCCGCCGCTCTGCGACCCCACGAGCCCGAGCTCGACGACAGCCTCCCGGACGCCCGGATAATCCGGATGGCCGTAGTCGTGGAAGACCACCACGGCGCCAGGCGCGAGGGCGTCCCGCCACGCCCGAAACGCGTCCAGCACCGGCGCGCGCTCGTGCAGGGAGTCGACGAACAGCAGCTGGACAGGAGCATCGCCAACGTGGGGCCCGCGGCTGTCGGGCTCGGCGCGCAGGTCGATTCGCTGACGCACGCTCGAGGCGGTCAGGCGGAGGTAGGCCTCGCGCTCGGGCCGGACACACGGGTCGTAGCTGACCACCCGCCGGCGCCCGTCATCGAGGGCCAGGGCGATCGCGCTCCAGGCTGTGCCGGTGCCGAGCTCGACGACCGCCTGGCGGCCGCGGGCCAGGGCGAGCAGCCCGGCCAGCTCGGCCGGGCGGGCGGCCGAGGCCAGGCTGAACCGATCGCCGCTGCGCCGGGCGTGCCGGTGGGCCTGCCAGTAGAAGCGGGCGACCCGTACGGGCAGCACCCGCAGCGAGAGCGCCAGCAGAACCCGCTGGCTCACAGCGCTCATCGCCTGTGCAATGGTCAATCGTCGGCGTGGCCCGGCGGCCCCGGCCGATTGCCGGCGATGACCGCCATCGGCAGGGCCATCAGGAGAGCACCCGCCCGCTGAACTTCCTCAGCCCGAGCCCCAGGAACGTGGCGCAGAAGCCGATCAGCACCGGGTAGACGATGTACAGGTGCATGTGCGAGGCCTGGGTCAGCCCGGCTCGCATCCCCTCGTTGACGTAGATCAGGGGGTTTATGAGGACGATGATCTGCAGCCAGTGCACGCCGCCGACCTGCACGGGTGAAAGGCGAGTCCACTGGTAGTACGTCCCCCCGAGGAACGTCAGCGGGAGCACCACGAAGCCGAACATCAGCCCGATGTTGCGCGGCTCGAAGGCCGTCCCCAGCAGCAGCCCGAGCGAGGTCATGGTCACGCACGCCAGCGGTATCAGGGTGATCACCACCAGCCAGTGGACCGACAGGTGGGCGTGGACCCCCGAAGCGTGGACGACGGCGGCGATCGGGAACACGATGACCGCCGCGAGCAGCCCCTGGGCGGCGCCGGAGACGACCTTCGAGACGGCCACCAGCCAGATCGGACAGGGCGCCTGCACGCGGTCCTCGATCTCGCGGGTGTAGCCGAACTCGGTGGACAGCTGCAGGGCGACCGCCTGGATGCCCTGGAACATGATCGTGATCCCGACCACGCCGGGGACGAGCACGGTGGCGAACGCCGACTCTGACGCCCTGCCTCCCCCGCCGCCGATTCCCTGGCCGATCGACGGGAACACGTACAGGAACACGAACACGAGCAGGAAGGGCTGGATCAGCGTGCGGATGACGAACTCCCACTTGCTCTTCCACAGCACGACCAGATCGCGGAGGATCAGGGCCCGCAGCGCGATGCGGCTCGCGGCCATCGTCGAGCGCGTCGGCTCGAGCAAGATTTGATGATGCCTGGCGGCAGATGGACGGGCGGTGGACATCAGTCGCGCAGCTCCTTGCCGGTGAGGTTGATGAAGACGGTCTCCAGGCTCGGCTCGGACACGGACAGGTCGACCACGTCGAAGCCGGCGCCCTCGGCCGCGGCCACCACCCGTGGGAGGAGCCGCTCGGCGCCCTTGACGTGCAGCTCGACGCCGCCGTCGATCACCCGCGTGTGTGTCACCTCGGCGAGCTCCTCGGAGAGCCGGCGGGCGAGCGCCTCGGAATCGCCGCCGGCCTTGATCGTGACGATCGTGTCGGCGCCGACCGACTGCTTGAGCGCCGCGGGGGTGTCCAGTGCGAGGATCTTGCCGTGGTCCATGATCGCCACCCGCTCGCACAGCGCGTCGGCCTCCTCCATGTAATGGGTGGTCAGCATGATCGTCTGTCCCTCGCCGTTGAGCTCGCCGAGGATCTCCCACAGCGACAGACGTCCCTGCGGGTCAAGGCCGGCGGTGGGCTCGTCCAGGAACAGGACGGCCGGGCGGTGGAAGATCGCGCGGGCGACCATCAGCCGCTGGGCCATTCCGCCCGACAGCGCGTACACCGACGCCTTGGCCCACCTGGAGAGCTGGAACTGCTCGAGCAGCTCATCGGCCGTGCGGCGGGAGCCGACGGCCGAGATGCCGAACAGGCGACCGTGGAAGTACAGGTTCTCCCACACGGTCAGCTGGCGGTCGAGGGTGTTCTGCTGAGAGACGATCCCGATCAGCTGCTTGGCGAGGGCCGGATGGGCGATCACGTCGATCGCGCCCACGATCGCCGAGCCGGATGTGGGGATGACCCGCGTGGTGAGCATCCCCGCGGTGGTCGTCTTGCCGGCGCCGTTCGGCCCGAGCAGGCCGAATATCTCCCCCGCGTGGACGCTCAGATCGAGATGGTCGACCGCCGCGAAGTCGGTGCCCGCGTAGACCTTGGTCAGCTCGGCGGTGCGGATGATCTCGCTTGCGGGCATCGATACGCCAATCTATCCTGCTCGCGCTACTCTGACCGCGAGTCATGGCGGACACGGGCAAGATCGCCAAGAACCTCGAGCGCTTCGCCCAGGCGGTGGCCTCGCACGATCGCGAGAACCCCACCCACACCGCCTACGGCATCGGCCTGTCCCACTTCGACATGGAGCGGCTCGGGCTCGAGGAGGGGGAGACGATCCTGCCGGGCATCACCATCCACGCCGACAGCGGCGTCACAGGGAACTTCCGGGTGCTCTGCGACGGCGAGCACGACGAGGAGCTGACCGAGGCCGAGGAGCGGGCGGTCGAGGCGATCGCCACCCAGTCGATCCCCGTATTCTCCCCGGGCTCGCCGGGCCGCTCGCCGTTCGAAGAGCAGTAGCCCATACTGGACGACCAGGCAGATGGCCATCTGTCTCAAGACGGTGGAAGCGCTCAGCAGGCACGCTCACGAGTCTCTGCGCGGCACGAATCTCAACGCGGAGACGAGCACTCCGGACTGCTTGACTACAGCGGTGGCGCAGCAGGCGCTATGGCACAGGCACCATCGCCAACGCAGCCAAACCAGCTACGCAGGCCTCAACAGGATGGTGTCAACCGATTTTGTCGCCAGAACTCATCATTGGATCTCGTGTCGGAAACCTGGGCACATTATGCCACACCGCCCCGTTCTTCCGTACAAGCTATCGACCCCGGACAGCCGCTGCTTGACCCCGGCCACAACCCGCTCACCACTCCCACTTGAGGATGATCTTCTCGCCGAGCCGAGGATTCTCGACGACCTCTGCGTAGCTCCATCGACCATCGACATGCTTGAGGCGGCCCTGCGGGATGTGCACGGGCTGCCCATTGCTGCGCTCAAGCCAGAGAGCTTTGGGCTTGCTTCCCGAAGGCCACACTCGCATCGACACGCGGGCCGTCTGGACCGAAACCTCCTTCGTGACATCCTCCGTCGGCGCGCAGAAGTGGTCCTCGAGCTTCTCGTTCGGAGCGGAATGCCATGATCTCGCCCCGACGCCAGATCCGTTGCAGCGAGATCAGGCGATAGACGCGCCCTTCGGGGCCGGGGAAGTCCTTTTGAATGATCGGGAGAGGTAGCTGAGGACGATCGCCAGGACAAGTGCGAGCACCAGCTCGAAGATACTTGAAGAAAAACCGTCTCGCGGTGCGTCCGGCAGCTGCGATTTTCTGCATATCGATATTAGCCTATCGGCCCGAACGGCGTCTTCCGAACGGCGTCTTCCGAACGGCGTCTTCATTAGGCCTGAACCGGCGCGGGCGTACTTGCCTCACAAAGACTCAGTCAGCGACGCGCAGCGCGGCGAGCCCGGCCCGCTCGGCGATCAGCGCGACGAGCTTTTCGATCGTGGGGCAGCCCAGGCCGTGGCGGGCGCCCGCGCGCAGCACCGATCCGGGGATCGCGTCGAGCTCAGGTGCGCGCCCGGCGGCGATGTCCCGCTGCATTGAGCTGCCGAGCGTGTCGTGGGCGGCCTCCAGCTCGGCCACCGCGATCGCCGGATCGACGTCCTGCGCCCCCTCGGCACGGGCGACCGCACAGGCCTCCTCGATCGCCCCGACGAGCTCGGCGCGCAGCTCGGGCGTGCGCCGGATCTCCCCCAGCAGCTTGTCGTGGGCGCTGGTGGTGCACGCCAGAGCGTTCAGGCGGACGAGCTTCGACCACATCACCTGCGCTTCGGAGGCCTGGATCCGCACGGGCACCTCCGCCTCGGAGAGCGCCGCGGCAAGCCGATGCATCGCGGGCTCCACGGCCGGATCCGAGCAAGCCATTTCGATCAGCAGGAAGCGGCTAGTGTGGACCACGATCCCCGGCTCGGGCCGGTCGGCCTCGACGCGGATCGTGCCTGCGAGCACCGACCCCGGCGCGAAGCGCTCCCGCAGCAGAGCCAGATGGTCCAGGCCGTTGAGCAGCGGCAGCACGACCGCCGGCTCGACCGCGATCCGCTCCAGCGCCGCCTCCAGGCCCGAGGCCTTGGTCGCCACGATCAGCGCGTCCACCGGGCCCTCGAGCCGCTCCAGCGCCCGCGGGCGGGCGACGAAGTCGCCGAAGTTGACGCTCCTGACCCGCACCCCGTGGGCCGAGACCACCGCGGCGGTCGTATCGCGCGCCACGACCGTCACCTCGCTCCCCGCCCGCTCGAGCACCCCGGCGAGCAGTCCCCCCACCCCGCCGGGCCCGAGCACGGCGACTCTCATGACGCTCGATCGATCAGCACGCCCGGGTTCATTATGCCCGCCGGGTCGACCGCCGCCTTCGCCCCGCGCAGGGCCGCCGCGAACGGCTCGGGGCGCTGGCGGTCATACCACGGACGGTGATCGCGCCCGACCGCGTGGTGGTGGGTGATCGTCCCGCCCTCGGCGATGATCACATCGGAGACCGCGCGCTTGATCTGGGCCCACTGCTCGACCTCCTCCCCGCGGCGCGCGGGGCCGAGCACGGTGAAGTACGGCGCCGGCCCGTCCGGGTAGACGTGGGTGAAGCGGCAGAACACCCTCCCCTGCTCGCCGCAGCCCTCGCGCAGAGCGTCCTCGGCGGCGGCTTTCACGCGCTCATGAAAGCCGGCGAAGCGCTCCCACGTGATGGCCGTCTCGAAGGTCTCGCAGAGCACGCCCATCGCGACGAGCACGTCGCGCACGTACGGCGCGCCCAGGAACGCACTGCGCCATGAGCCCACCGCATCCCCGCCGGAGCCCCCGCCGCCCTCCGCGACCGCTCCGCCGTGCTCGGCGCACAGCTCGAGCGCCCGCTCCATCGCCCGATCGACCGGATGGTCGGTGGACTCGAAGCCGAGGATCAGCAGGGCGTGGGATCCGTCTCCGGCCATCGTCAGGCGCGCCTCGCCCGGGTCGAGCAGCCGGCAGTTGGAGGGGTAAAGGCCCGCCTGGGAGATCGCGCGCACGCACTCGGCTCCGGCGAGGAAGCTCTCGAACCCCACGCCCGCCGAGCCGCGGTGCGACGGTCGCGGCTGCACCCGCACCCACGCCTGCGTGATCACCCCGAGCGCTCCCTCCGAGCCGGCGAGCATCCGGTCGGGGCTCACCCCTGCGCCCGAGCCCGGCAGCCGCCGCGACTCCCATACCCCGACCGGGGTGATCGCGCGCACGGACTCGACGAAGTCCTCGATGTGGGTGAACAGCGTCGCGAAGTGACCGCCGGCGCGCGTGGCGATCCAGCCGCCGAGCGTCGAGAACTCGAAAGACTGAGGGAAGTGGCGCAACGTGAGCCCGCGCTCGCCGAGCTGCCGCTCGAGCGCCGGGCCGAGCGCACCCGCCTGGATACGCGCCGCGCGCGAGGTCTCATCCACCTCGAGCACGCGGTCGAGCGCGCCGAGGTCGATCGACACGGCGCCGTTGTATCCGGGGTGGGCGGGGTGGGCGGGATTCAAATCAGGCGTGACCCCGCCGACGACCGAGGTGCCGCCGCCGAAGGGGATCGCAGCGACGCGTTCGCTGGAGCACCACTCGAGCACGGACCCCAGATCGTCCTCATCGCGCGGGCGGGCGACGAAGTCGGGAGGATGCTCGAAGCGCCCGCGAAACCCGCGAACGACGTCCCCGTAGGACTTCCCGAGGGCGTGAGACGCGCGCGCGTATACGTCATCCGCACAGATCTCAGACAGCGATGCGGGCACCGGTACACGAGCAGCCACGAGCTTCACCGACTCGAGCGCAACCGGATCCTCGAGCTCGCCGAGCTCCATCCCCAGGCGCTCGGCCAAGACGGCCGCCGAGGCGCGCGCCTGCGCGGGCGAGGGCTGCTGATCCTCAAAGCCCCATCCCCAATGCTTGCGCCGGCGGGTCGTCACGGTGCGCCGAGTCTATGCTCACGAGCTAGCCTTCCCTCGAATGTCCGCCCAGCCCGAGCCCTCGACCGAGCCGCCAGAGATCCTCGCGCGCGGACCCTGGGAGCTCGATCAGATCCGGGCAAGCTGGCTCGAGGATCCCTTCGAGCCGACAACCGCGCAGACGCTCGCGGCGGACGCCGCCATCAAGACCCTTCACGAGCGCGGGTCGCCCAGCCACGACGGGGTGGCGGCGCGCCTGGTGGACTACACCCACGACGAGGAGGGGATCGCGATCGAGCTGCAGCCGCTGCGCTGGGCCCTGCGCTTGGTCCCCGGCGACGCCGCCCACAGCGTGGCCGCGCTGTGCGTCACGCGCGCTGCCGACGGTCGCTGGCTGGCCGGGCGGCGGGCCGCCTGGGTGTCCTCGTGGGCCGGGCGCTGGGCGCTCGGCGCCGGGGGAGCGGTCGACCTGGGCGAGAGCCCCGCCGAGACCCTCGTCCGTGAGCTGCGCGAGGAGTGGGCGGTCTCACCCGAGCGGGTGCGCGGGGAGGCGCTGGTGAGGCTCCCGCACAAGCTGGTCATGTTCGTCGGGCAGGCCTGGCTGGCCGAGGGCGCCGATGAGGCGGTCACGGCAGACGCCGAGCACGACGCGTTCGCCTGGTGGCCGCGCGAGATCGACCAGTGGCCCGCCGAGGCCGGAGAGGCACTGCCGCGGATGGCCCGCTGGCTGGCCGAGTGAACGCCCAGCTGCGCCCGACCGCCGGGCCGCTCAGCTTCACCCGCCTGAAGTGGGCGTCGTTCACCCACTCGTGCGTATACACCGGGCTGCTCATCAGCGCGTTCGCCGCCGGCAAGCCCGAGCCACTGACGTTCGTCCTCGGGCTGACCCACGGGCTGTTGTGGATCTTCATGTCCCTCGCCTGCATCACAGCCGCGCGGCAGCGGGTCGTCTCGCTGCGTCTGTCCGTTGCGGTCGCCGTGCTCGGGGGAATCGGTCCGTTCTTCGGCAGCTACGAGTTCATTCGCGAGCAACGCCAGCGCCACGCCGTGCGGCCGCGCTAGAGTAGACGGTCAATGGCCACGGGCATCACGGCTCAGCAGACGATAGACGTCCTAACCCCTGCTGCGGGCGAGTCGGTGACCGAGGGAACCATCCTCGAATGGCATGTCAAGGTCGGCGACTTCATCAAGGCCGACGACACGATCGTTGAGATCTCCACCGACAAGGTAGACCTGGAGCTGCCCTCGCCGGCGAGCGGCACGGTCAGCGAGATCCTGGTGCAGGAGGGCGACACGGTGATCGTCGGGCAGGTCATCGCGCGCATCGCCGTCGGCGGGTCCTCTGACGGGCAGGCCGGAGACGTAAACCGCGGGGGCGCACAGAGCGCGGGCGCAGAGCACGCGGACGCGCACGCGGCGCCTGAGCCCGGCGGCGAGACCCCTGTCGAGCAGCAGGCGCCGCCGGCAAGCGGCGATGGCGCCTCCGTGGGGCTACCCGCCGGCACGAGCGTCTCCCCGGTGGCGGCGCGGGCGGCGGCCGTCGAGGGCGTCGACCTCGCCGCCGTCTCGGGTACCGGCCCGGGGGGGCGGATCACCAAGTCAGACGTCCTCTCCGCGGCGGCCGGCAACGGAGCCGGCCAGCTCGACGGCGCGCCCGCCAACGGCAGCGCGGCGGCGGCGGCGGCGAGCTCCCAGCCGCTGCGGGGCGCCGCGGCGGCGCTCGCGCGCTACATGGACGAGTCGCGCTCGATACCCACGGCCACGAGCTTCCGCACGCTCACGGTCACCGTTCTGGACGCGCGCCGGCGCGAGCTGAAGGCGGCTGGGCGCAAGGTGTCCTTCACGCACCTGATCGCCTACGCGATCGCGCTGGCCGCCGAGCAGATGCCTGTCATGGCAGACCACTTCGCCGAGGTCGACGGCAAGCCGCACCGGGTCGGCGACGGGCGCGTGAACCTCGGGCTGGCGGTGGACGTCGAGAAGAAGGACGGCTCCCGCACGCTGATGGTGCCGGTCATCGCGGGCGCCGGGCGCCTGCCGTTCGAGCGCTTCGTGGCGGCCTACGACGCGCTCGTGGAGAAGGCCCGCACGAACACGCTCACCGCGGACCACCTCGTGGGAGCGAACATCACGCTCACCAACCCGGGCGGCCTGGGAACGGTCGCCTCGGTCCCCCGCCTGATGGGCGGCCAGGGCACGATCCTCGCCACCGGCTCGATCGCCTACCCGGTGGGCCTGGGCAACATCGGGGCGATGATCGGCGCGGAGAAGGTCATGACGATGACCTCGACGTACGACCACAGGATCATCCAGGGCGCGGAGTCCGGGCGCTTCCTGAAGTTGATCGAGGAGCACCTGCAGGGCGAGCACGGTTTCTACGAGGGGGTGTTCGCGTCGCTCGGCCTCGAGGCCGGCCCGGCCCCACCGCTGCCCGCCCCGGCCGCCGCGGCCTCCGCCGCCGCCGAGTCCGCGACCACGGACGGCGCGGCTGGCGCGTCGGCGGTCAACGAAGAGCTGCTGCGGGCGGTCCACGCGGCCAGCACCCTGGTCAGCCGCGTGCGCAGCCACGGCCACCTGGCCGCCCGCCTGGACCCGCTCGGCTCAGAGCCCGAGGGCGACCCCGGGCTCGACCCCGAGGGACTGGGCCTGACGCCGGAGATCCAGGCGCGGCTGCCGGCGACGATCTTCCAGATGTACGTGCCCGGCGCGACGCTGGCCGATGCCCTGCCGCACCTGCGCGAGACCTACTGCGGCACGATCGCCTATGAGGTCGAGCACATCGCCTCCCACCGCCAGCGGGTGTGGCTGCGCGAGCACATCGAGTCCGGCGCCTTCCGCCACCAGCTGACGACCGACGAGCGCAGGACGCTGCTCAAACGCCTGGTGGAGGTCGACGCGCTCGAGCGCTTCATGCACAAGGCCTACCTCGGCCAGCACCAGTTCTCGATCGAGGGCCTCGACATGACCGTGCCGATGCTCGACGAGCTGATCCAGCTCTCGGCCGCCCACGGCGGCCAGGAGGTCGTGGTCGGGATGGCCCACCGCGGGCGGCTGAACGTCCTCGCGCACAACCTCGGCCGCGCCTACGACACGATCTTCGCCGAGTTCGAGGGAGCCTCGACGCTCGAGGCTGTCACCACCATCCCCCAGGGCGGCACCGGCGACGTCAAGTACCACCACGGCACCCAGGGCAGCTACGAGCTGCCCGAGGGGGGCACCATCCGGGTCAACCTCGAGTCCAACCCCAGCCACCTCGAGTACGTCTCGCCGGTCGTCGAGGGCGCCACCCGCGCCGCGCAGACATCGCGTCACGGTCCCCACGCCCACCAGGACACCAACGCGGCCGTCCCGATCGTGATCCACGGCGACGCCTCCTTCCCCGCCCAGGGGGTCGTCTCGGAGACGCTCAACCTGCAGGCTCTCGACGGCTACAAGGTCGGCGGCACGGTCCACCTGATCATGAACAATCAGGTGGGCTTCACGACCGACCCCGACGACGCCCGCTCGACGCGCTGGGCCTCGGATCTGGCCAAGGGGTTCGACGTGCCGATCATCCACGTCAACGCCGACGACGTGCCCGCGTGCATGAGCGCCGTGCGTCTCGCCTTCGCCTTCCGCCAGGAGTTCGGCCACGACGTCCTGATCGACCTGATCGGCTACCGCCGCTTCGGTCACAACGAGTCCGACGAGCCGGCCTACACCCAGCCGGAGATGTACGCCAAGATCAAGTCCAAGAAGCGGGTGGCCGAGCTGTGGGCCGACCGGCTGGTGAGCGACGGGGTGGTCACCCAGGAGGACGTCGAGCGCCAGGCCCAGGAGGTGTGGGACAACCTCACCCTCCTGCACCAGCGGCTGAAGTCGAAGATCGCCGCGGCGGCCGAGCACGACACGGGCGAGCAGAGCACCGGCGAGTACCAGCTCGACCGCTCCCCCAGCCCGGAGATCGACACGGCCGTTCCGGCGGCCCGCCTGCGCGAGCTGGGCGAGCAGCTGCTGCGGGTCCCCGACGGCTTCACCGTCCACCCCAAGCTGGTCAAACAGCTCGACCGCCGGCGCGCGGCGCTCGAGGACCCCGACGCCACGGGCATCGACTGGGCGCACGCCGAGGCTCTGGCCTTCGCCTCGCTGCTGACCGAGGGCACGCCGCTGCGGCTGACCGGCCAGGACACCGAGCGCGGCACCTTCAGCCAGCGCCACATGGTCCTCCACGACGCCAAGACCGGACAGACGGTCTGCCCGATCCAGAACCTGCCCGAGGCGCTGGCTCCGCTGGAGCTCCACAACAGCCCCCTGTCGGAGCTCGCCTGCCTGGGCTTCGAGTACGGCTATAGCCAGGAGGCGCCCGAGACGCTCGTGCTGTGGGAGGCGCAGTTCGGCGACTTCGTCAACTCCGCCCAGGTGATCGTCGACCAGTTCATCACCTCCGGCCTGGCCAAGTGGGGGCAGACATCGCGGTTGACGCTGCTGCTGCCCCACGGCTACGAGGGCTCGGGCCCCGAGCACTCCTCCGCGCGCTTGGAGCGCTTCGTGGGCGCCGCCGCAGAGGGCAACATCCGCGTGGCCAGCCCGACGACCCCGGCCCAGTACTTCCACCTGCTGCGCCGCCAGGCGCGGATCGCCAAGCAGCGCCCGCTCGTGGTCATGACCCCCAAGTCGCTGCTGCGCCTGCCCCAAGCGGCGAGCGCGGTGGCCGACATGGCTGAGAACACCCGCTTTCAGCCGGTCTGCGCCGAGCCGGGGGTGCGCGACGAGCAGGTCACGCGGCTGGTGCTGTGCACGGGCAAGATCTACTACGACCTCGTCGGCCACCCCCAACGCCAGGCCCACACCGGCCTGGCGGTGGCGCGCGTGGAGCTGCTGTACCCGTTCCCCGAACGCCAGATCCTCGAGCTGATGGGCCGCTACCCGAGCCTGCGCGAGGTGCTGTGGGTGCAGGAGGAGCCGCGCAACATGGGCGCCCGCGCTCACATGTTCCCGCGGCTGATGCAGATCATGCCCGAGGAGATGCACTTCGGCTACATCGGGCGCCCCGAGCGCGCCAGCCCGGGCGAGGGCTACCCGGCCGCCCACAGCGACGAACAGAACCGGATTCTCACCACCGCGATCAACCTGGGTCAGCCGATCTCCCAGTACCCGCGCAAGACCCCCGGAGAGCGCTGAGATGTGGGCCCTGTGGAAGCGCTTCCTGGCGATCCGCCGCCAGCGCAGGCGCAAGAAGCGCTAGACGGCCGTAGACGCTGCGCGAGGCGGCGTCCTCGATCGCTCGTGTGCAGAGCACACTTCGCTCACTGCGTCCTTGCCTCGCTTGGTCTACGGCCGTCTAGAATCTGCTAATAGCACGCGCAAGCGCCGCGGCTACTGACCCTTCCACACCGGCTCGCGCTTCTCCTTGAACGCGCTGGCGCCCTCCTTGGCGTCCTCGGAGACCATCACCGGACCGGTGATCGCGCCCTGCTTCTCCCACATCTCGGCGCTCGACCAGTCGAACTGCTCCTGCAGGATCCGCTTGGAGGCTGCGAGGGCGAGCGGCCCATTCTTGCGCAGGTGGGCGGCGAGCTCCAGCGCGACGTCGACCGCCGAGCCGGGCTCGCACAGACGATTGACCACGCCCAGCTCGTGGAAGCGATCGGCGGGGAACGGGTCGCCTGTGAGCGCGAGCTCCATCACCAGGTGGTAGGGCATCCGGCGGGGAAGGCGCAGCAGGGCCCCGCCGGCGGCAACGATCGAGCGCTTGGCCTCGGGTATCCCCAGCTTGGCGCCTCTGGCCGCGACGATCAGATCGCAGGCCAGCGCGATCTCCATGCCGCCCGCCACGGCGAACCCCTCGATCGCGGCGATCAGCGGCTTGCGGGCCGAGCGCTGGGCAATGCCGGCGAAGCCACGGTCGCCGAACCAGGGAGACTCCCCCTTGACGAACGCCCCCAGGTCCATGCCCGCACAGAAGAAGCCCCCGGCTCCGGTGATGATGCCCACCGACAGGCCGTCGTCGGCGTCCAGCTCCTCCAGGGCGTTGCCGACTCCTTCGGCGAGCGCCGCGTTGACCGCGTTACGCACCTCGGGGCGGTTGAGCGTGATCAGCATGACGCCGTTACGGCGCTCTAGGAGGACGACCGGCTCGGTTTGATCGTTCATGCCCGGCACTATGCCGCAAACAGCTTGAGCTCAGGCTCGCGCTCCCCGCGCAGCACTTCGAGGTCGACCTCGACGCAGTCGATCCCCCGCGCGCCGGCGAGCACACGCGCCTGGGGCTTGATGACCTGGGCGGCGAGCACACCGCGACACGCGCCGAACGCCGGATCGAGACGGATCCGCTCGAGGTAGCGCGTGAGTTGCTCAACCGCGTCGATCGTGGCGATGCGCTTGATCTCCACAGCGATCCACTCGTCCTGGCCGTCCCTGCACATCATGTCGACCGGCCCGATGTCGGTCGGCCACTCGCGCCTGACCAGCCGCAGGCCCTCACCACAGCATTCGGGGGTGGCGGCGAGCAGCTCCTGAAGCTCGCGCTCGAGACCCTCCTTCTCCAGCGACGCCAGCGTATCGAGCTCGTGCTCGACGTCCGAGAGGACCTCCGCGATAGCGATCTCCACCCGATCCTCCTGGCTGCGCTTGCCTGTGCCCTGTCGGGTACGGACGATCAGCCGCGACAGGCGACCGTCTCCGTCGCACTGCTCCTCGACAACAGTCGGCGGGATCATCCAGTTCAGCGGCTTGACGTTGGGGCCGCCTCCGTCGGCCCAGACCATGAAGGTGCCGTCGGCCTTGAGCATCAGCAGCCGCACCGCCTCGGGCATGACCGTGGTCAGGCGACCGGCGTAGGAGACCTCACAGCGGGCCACGATCAGGCGCATCGCCCGACGGTAGCGCGCGGGTCGGATCAACCGGCTCGGGCGGCTCCTGCGCAGGCTCGCCCTGCTGGCCGACCGCCTCGCGGAACTCGCGAATCCCGTGGCCCAGGGCTCGCGCGAGGTCGGGAAGGCGCCTGGGGCCGAGCACGACGAGCGCGACGAGCGCGACGAACAGCAGGTGGACCGGGTTCTCGATACCCATCTCGCTCTCAGGCTAGCGCGACCGGGGACGCGGTCAGCGAGAGGGCTGCCGATCACCTCCGACCGGCCCCGCGCCCGGCGAGAGAGCCGCCGATCACCTCCGACCGGCCCCGCGCCCGGCGAGAGAGCCGCCGATCACCTCCGACCGGCCCCGCGCCCGGCGAGAGAGCCGCCGATCACCTCCGACCGGCCCCGCGCCCGGCGAGAGAGCCGCCGATCGCCTCCGACCGGCCCCCTACCCTCTCGGTTCGTGGCCCAGGCAGCCTCCCCCAAGCCGCCCGGTCGTCCCTACCCGCCGCCGGGCGTCCCCGAGCCGTTCTGGCCCGCCCAGGCGACGATCCTCGCGGCGATCGGGCTGCAGCTGGCGCTGCCCAAGCGACTGACCGCGGGCCCGGCGTGGCTGATCCCCGCCCTGGAGGGAGCGCTGCTGATCGGCATGTTCATGGCCACGCCCCGCCAGCTCGAGCACGAGCACCCTATTCGCCGCGCCGCGGCCATCGGTCTCACGGCGTTCGTGAGCGCGGCCAACGTGTTCTCGCTCGTCGAGCTCACGCACTTCCTCCTGCACCACAACGTCTCAAACGGCCAGGAGCTGATCGTCTCGGGCGTGCTCATCTGGCTGACCAACTTCCTGATCTTCGCACTGTGGTACTGGGAGATCGACCGGGGAGGCCCCGGCCGACGGGCTGCCGGGCACGACACCGCCCCCGACTTCCTGTTTCCGCAAATGGCCGACGACCGGATCGAGCCACTGGCCTGGCGGCCGAAATTCCTCGACTACCTGTACGTCTCCCTCACCAACGCCACGGCCTTCTCGCCCACCGACACCATGCCGCTGAGCCCGATGGCCAAGGGCGTCATGGGCGTGCAGTCGCTGGTGTCGCTGGTGACCATCGGGCTGATCGTATCCCGCGCCGTGAACATCCTCTAGCGAGCCGGGGCGAGGCTCGGCTCGATCGCAAGAGCCTTCATGACCAGATCGCGCACTTCCTCGCCGGCGCCGAGCGCGAGCGCCCGCCTGAACGCGTCGAGTGACCCCTCGCGATCCATCAGCCGCAGACGCAGCCGTCCCAGGCGCTCCCACGCGCCGGCGTCGGATGGGCCGCGCAGGGCCGCCCGCTCGGCCGCCTCCTCGGCCAGGTCCACCGCGCCCATGTCTTCGTAGATCCTCGCGGCGAAGCGATGGGCGGCGGGGCGAGAGCCGTCAACCCGCGCCCAGTCACGGACCGCTCGGCCAGCCTCGTCGAGCTTGCCGGCGTTCCAGAACGCGAGCGTCATCAGCCTGAGCACCGCCACGTTGCGCGGCTCGGCATCGCGCGCGTAGATGAGACGCTGGGCGGCCAGCAGGTACTCCCCTTCGGCCATCGCGCGCTGGGCGGCGAGCAGGAACCGCTCGACCCGCTCCTCGGCCGGGTCGGGCTTGGAGAAGTCGACGAACTTCATGCTCCCGGCGGGCACCGTGCGCACGCCGTGGCTGAACCGCACGCGCGCCCACTGCTGCACTTCCTCGCCATCCCCGCTCGCGTCCGAGGAGAAGTAGATCCCCATGACCGTGCCGACCCCCCACTCGGGATAGGAGATGCAGCGCGCGTAGCGGTGGACGACCGAGTGGTCGGGCACCCGGCTGCCAAACGGATCGTGCTTGGCGCGATCGGCGGCGTGCGCGCGAGCGCGCTGCTCGGCCTCATACGCGCGCCTGCCCGCCTCTTCGCGCTCCCTGCGCGCGGCGGCGGCGCTCACGCGCACGGCGTTGGCCGACACCTTGCCGCCCCTGGAGCCCTCCGCGAGTCGCTCCAGCTGGTCGGCCGCCTCGTTGATCGCCTTCAGGTGGCGCTCGTGCTCGAACTGACGGCCCTGCGGCGCCACGTCGGGGTGCCAGCGCTTGGCCATCCGGCGGCGGGCGAGCTGCACGTCGCGCTTGTCGAACGGCGCCTCCAGCTCCAGCAGGAGCAGATGCTGCTCGACATCGAGGATGACCGTCGGCATGACCCGACAACGTTAGCGAGCTGGATGACCTCCTATCCTGCGTGCGAATGTCCTCCCAGTACATCTTCACGATGCATCGCCTGTCCAAGGTCCACCCGCCGGAGAAGACGGTGCTCGACAACGTCTCGCTGGCGTTCTATCCCGGCGCGAAGATCGGCGTGCTCGGCTACAACGGGGCGGGCAAGTCGACGCTGCTGCGGATCATGGCCGGGGTCGATCAGGAGTACCGGGGGGAGGCCGCCCTCGCCCCGGGAGCGACCGTGGGGATGCTCGAGCAGGAGCCCCATCTCGACGAGAGCAAGGACGTCAAGGGCAACGTCGAGGACGGGGTCGCCGAGACCAAGGCGCTGCTCGATCGCTTCAACGATCTGGCAGCCAACTACTCCGAGGAGACTGCCGAGGAGTTCGGCAACATCCAGGCCAAGATCGACGCGGCCGACGCCTGGAACCTCGACACGCAGCTGGAATACGCGATGGACGCCCTGCGCCTGCCGCCGCCGGACGCCGACGTGAGCACCCTCTCCGGCGGCGAGCGCCGGCGGGTGGCCCTCTGCCGCCTGCTCCTGCGAGCGCCCGAGCTGCTGCTCCTGGACGAGCCCACCAACCACCTCGACGCCGAGTCCGTGGCGTGGCTGGAGCAGCACCTGGCCGAGTACCAGGGGGCGGTCGTCGCGGTCACCCATGACCGCTACTTCCTCGACAACGTCGCCGGCTGGATCCTCGAGCTCGACCGCGGCAAGGGCATCCCCTACCAGGGCAACTACTCCAGCTGGCTGGAGCAGAAGCAGGCCCGCCTGTCCCAGGAAGAGCGCTCGGAGAAGGGGCGCGAGCGCACGATCGCGGCGGAGCTCGAATGGGTGCGCACGAACCCCAAGGGCCGGCGCACGAAGTCCAAGGCACGCCTGGCCCGCTACGAGGAGCTCGTGGCAGAGGAGCGCAACGTCAAGCTCGAGGACGTCCAGATCCACATCCCCCCCGGGCCCCGGCTGGGCGCGCAGGTGCTCACCGGTACAGACCTGTCGAAGAGCTTCGGCGAGCGCCTGCTGATCGAGTCGCTGTCCTTCGATCTGCCCCGCGCGGGCATCGTCGGCGTGATCGGGGCCAACGGCGCAGGCAAGACGACGCTGTTCAGGATGATCACCGGCGAGGAGACCCCCGACGCCGGCAAGCTCGAGGTCGGCGAGTCGGTCAAGCTGGCCTACGTCGACCAGTCGCGCGACGCATTGGACCCGAAGAAGACCGTCTGGGAGGAGATCTCCGAGGGCCTCGACCACCTGAAGGTGGGCGATCGGGTGGTCAACTCGCGCCAGTACACCGCGGGCTTCAACTTCAAGGGCTCAGATCAGCAGGCGCGCATCGGCAAGCTCTCCGGCGGCGAGCGCAACCGCGTGCACCTGGCCAAGCTGCTGCGCAGCGGCGGCAACCTGCTGCTCCTGGACGAGCCCACGAACGACCTCGACGTGGACACGCTCCGCGCGCTGGAGAACGCCCTGCTGGAATTCCCGGGCTGCGCGATGGTCATCTCCCACGATCGCTGGTTCCTGGACCGCGTGGCCACCCACGTGCTGGCCTTCGAGGGCGACTCCCAGGTCACCTGGTTCGAGGGCAACTTCGAGGCCTACGAGGAGCACCGCCGCGCATTGCTCGGAGCCGCCGCCGACCGCCCCCACCGGATCACCTACAAGCGGCTCGTGCGTGGCTGAGCGAAACGCGCGCGTGACCGCGCCGGACGGGCCGACGCTCGGCTCCTTCGACCGCGACACCGCCGTGCGGCTCGAGCGACGGGACGGACCCGAGCGCACGTTCACGGCCGAGGTCTCCTCCGGCTGGCGCGCCGGCCGCGGCCCGCACGGGGGCTACCTCGCGGCGATGCTGCTGCGCGCGCTCACCGAGGCGGTCGCCGATCCCGCCCGGACGCCCCGTTCGCTGACCATCCACTACGCCCGCGCCCCGAGGCCCGGGCCGGTCACCATTCGCGCGGTGCTCGAGCGGGAGGGACGCTCGCTGAGCACGCTCTCGGCGAGGATGGAGCAGGAGGGCTCGCTCGTCGCGCTCGTCCTCGCCGCGTTCTCGCTCCCGTGGAGCGCGCCGGAGCTCGCCGAGCTGCCGATCCCCGACGTCGCCCCGCCCGAGGAGACCCGCGAGGCGGGCGTCCTCTTGAAATACGGCGCCCCCGAGTTCACCCGCCATCTCGTCCTGCAGCCGCGGATCGGCGCCATGCCCTTCAGCGGGTCCGACCTGCCGATGGAGATCGGCGGCTGGCTCGGCCTGTCCGAGCCGCGCCCGCTGGACGCCCTCTCGCTGGCGTTCTTCAGCGACGCGCTGTTCTCGCCCCCCTTCCTACGCCTGAGCGGGCGAGCGACCAGCCCGACGGTCGATCTGACGATCCACTTCCGCACGAGCATCCCCCCCGCAGGCGCCGCCGATGCCGATGAGCTGTGCTTCGCGCGCTTTCGCACGGGAGTGCTTCACGACGGCTTCTTCGAGGAGGACGGCGTGATCTGGGCGGCCGACGGCACGGTCTGGGCACAGTCGCGCCAGATCGCGATCCTCATGCCGTTGGCGAACGTGTAGGATCCCGGGTCGATGCCCAACTACACCGCAAAGCGGATAGGCGACATGGAGGCAGGCTTCGGCGGAGGCTTCGTCAAGGCCAGGGCTGAGCTCGGCGTGACCGCGTTCGGCTTCAACGTGATCCAGCTCCCGCCCGACTACACCGACTATCCCGAACACGACCACGCCGAGAGCGGACAGGAGGAGGTCTTCCTGGCCCTCACCGGCTCCGGATGGATGGACGTCGAAGGGGAGCGCGTCGAGCTCGACCGCGAGACGCTCGTGCGGGTGGGGCCTGAGACCAAGCGCAAGGTCCACTCAGGACCCGAGGGCCTGCGCATGCTGGTCATCGGCGGAGCGCCCGGCGAGGTCTACAAGATCGCGCCGATGAGCGAGCTCGGCAGCGCCACCGGCTGACCCGCGGCGCGAGGACCTCGGCGCGAGGTGATCCGCGCGGCTTATCCTCGGCGCCTCAGCGCGCGAAGGACGTATCGCCGTCGAGTCCCAGCGCGAGGGCAGCGATCAGGCGCGCGCACGCGTGCACGTCCTCGAGCTGGACGAGCTCGACCGGCGAGTGCATGTAGCGCAGGGGTATCGAGACCAGGGCGGTGGGGATCCCACCGCGACTGACGTGCACCGCGTCGGCGTCCGTCCCGGTGGCGCGCGCGGAGGCCTCGAGCGTGAAGGGGATCTTCTCCGCCTCGGCCGTCTCGACGAGCAGCTCGAACAGCGCCTGGTGAAGGGTCGAGCCGCGGGTGATCACCGGACCGGAGCCCAACTCGTGCTTGCCGGACTCCTTGACGTCGATCCCGGGGGCGTCGGTGGCGTGGGTGACGTCCACGACGATCGCCGCGTCGGGCTCCAGCGAGAAGGCGCTCGTGCGCGAGCCGCCGAACGTGATCTCCTCCTGCGCCGCGGCCACCGCCGCCAGCTCCCACTTCGCGCCGCCCGATTTCGCCACCAGGCGCGCGGCCTCGAGCGCGACGAACGAGCCCAGCCGGTTGTCGAGCGCGCGCGAGGTCAACCGTCCGTTGGGAAGCTCGGCCGGCTGGGCGTCGATCACGGCGACGTCGCCCACTCGCACCAGCTCCCGCGCCTGCGCGCCGTCGCGGGCGCCGATGTCGATGTGCATCTCCCGGATGTCCGCGACCTTCTTGCGATCCTCCTCGCGCTGGAGGTGGATCGGCTTGCGGCCCACCACCCCGGCAACGGCCCCCCCGCGCGTGTCGAGGACCAGGCGCTGTCCGACGAGCACCTGCGCGTCCCAGCCGCCGACCGTCCGGAACCACAGGAACCCCTCGTCGTCGATGTGGGTGACGATCAGCCCGATCTCATCGATGTGACCCATCACGAGCAGCCGTCTCGGAGCGCTCTCGTAACCGTGCCGCGGCGAGACGATCGCAAGCGGAGTGCCCACCACGTCGGTGCTCACCTCGGCGAAGGCCCCCGCCGCCTCGCGCCACACCGCCGACGGCGCGGCCTCATAGCCCGACGGTCCGCGCGCGCGCAGCAGGTCCAGCAGGACCGGCGAGACGCCCGTCTCCCCCGTCTCCCCGGCCTCCCCGGCCTCCCCGGGCTGGGATGTCCCCTCCTGGCCGCTCATCTGGAGAGCAGGTCCCGCAGGACGTACTGGAGGATGCCGCCGTGGCGGAAGTACTCGGCCTCGCGGGGGGTGTCTATGCGCACCCGCGCCTGGAAGGCGACCGTGTCGCCGCCGTCTCGCCGCGCGCTCACGGTCACCTCGCGCGGAGGCGGCCCCCCGTCGGCCATCGCCTCGGACAGGCCGGCGATCGCGAAGACCTCCTCGCCGCTGACGCCGAGCGAGCGGGCGTCCTGCCCGTCGGGGAATTGCAGCGGGAGCACGCCCATGCCCACGAGGTTCGAACGATGGATGCGCTCGAAGCTCTGCGCGAGCACAGCCCTTACGCCGAGCAGCTTGGTGCCCTTGGCGGCCCAGTCGCGCGAGGAGCCCGAGCCGTACTCCCTGCCGGCCAGCAGCACGAGGTCGATGCCCGCTCGCATGTAGCGCATGGCCGCGTCGTAGATCGACATCTGCTCGCCCGAGCCGTCGGCCAGGTAGCGCGTGAAGCCGCCTTCGGGAAGCCGATCGCCGCCTCCGATCAGGTTGCGCAGGCGGATGTTGGCGAACGTCCCGCGCATCATCACCTCGTGGTTGCCGCGGCGCGAGCCGTACGAGTTGAAGTCCCTCGGCGCCACCCCCTGCTCCTGGAGGTAGCTGCCGGCCGGGCCGTCGCGCTTGATCGATCCGGCCGGCGAGATGTGATCCGTGGTCACGCTGTCGCCCAGCAGGGCGAGCACCCGCGCCTGTGTGATGTCTCCTACCGGCGGCGGCTCTGCGGGCATGTCCTGGAAGTACGGCGGCAGGCGCACATACGTCGAGGACGGATCCCAGGCGAAGCGCTCGCCGGTGGGCACCTCGAGCCCGTTCCAACGCTCATCCCCCGCGAACACCTCGCTGTAGCTGCGGCGAAACATGTCCGCGCGCACCGCCTCACCGATCGTCTGGGCGATCTCCCGGCTGGACGGCCAGATGTCGCGGAGGTATACCTCGTTGCCCTGCTGATCCTCGCCGATCGGATCGGCCACGATGTCGAGATCCATGGTGCCGGCCAGCGCGTAGGCCACGCACAGCGGCGGCGAGGCGAGGTAGTTCATCTTGACGTCCGGGTTGATGCGACCCTCGAAGTTGCGGTTGCCCGACAGCACCGACACGACCGCGAGGTCGGCGTCGTCGACCGCCGCCGAGATCGCCTCGGGCAGCGGTCCCGAGTTGCCGATGCAGGTGGTGCAGCCGTAGCCCACGAGGTTGAAGCCGAGCTGCTCGAGCGGCTCGGTCAGCCCGGCCCGGTCGAGGTATTCGGTGACCACCTTGGAGCCCGGCGCGAGCGACGTCTTGACCCACGGCTTGGCCCGCAGGCCGCGGGCCACGGCGTTGCGCGCGAGGATGCCCGCGCCGATCATCACCGACGGGTTGGACGTGTTCGTGCAGCTGGTGATCGCCGCGATCACCACGTGGCCGTGGTCGAGCTCGAACGTGGTCCCGTCCATGCTCACCGGCACCGCAGCGTGGCGGCGCTCGAGCGTCGCGGTGGACGCGGACGCCCGGGGGGGCTGGGGAGCGCTCGCGCTCAGCGCGTGGTGCCCGGGGACGCCGTTGGCCGGGGGGTCGGAGGCGGGATATGACTCGGCCACGGCCTCGTCGTGCGCGTCGGCCTGCTCGCCATCGCTCGGGACGTAGTCGCACAGCGCTTGCCTGAACGCGCTGCGGGCCTCGCTCAGCGCGACCCTGTCCTGCGGGCGCTTGGGGCCCGCGAGGCTCGGCTCCACCGATCCCAGGTCGAGCTCGATGGTGTCCGAGAACGTCGGCTCCTCCGAGTTCTCGTCGTGCCACAGGCCCTGCTCCCTGGCGTAGGCCTCGACGAGCTCGATCTGCTCGGGCGGACGGCCGGAGAACTCCAGGTAGGTGACCGTCTCGGCGTCGATCGGGAAGATCGCACAGGTCGAGCCGAACTCGGGCGACATGTTTCCGATCGTCGCCCTGTCCGCAATCGGCAGGCCGGCGAGACCGGCGCCGTAGAACTCGACGAACATCCCCACCACGCCCCGCTCGCGCAGCATCTGGGTGACCGTGAGCACGAGGTCGGTGGCGGTCGCACCCTCGGGCAGCTCTCCATGCAGTTGAAAGCCGAGCACCCGGGGGATCAGCATCGACATCGGCTGGCCGAGCATCGCCGCCTCGGCCTCGATGCCGCCGACGCCCCAGCCGAGCACGCCCAGCCCGTTGACCATCGTCGTATGCGAGTCGGTTCCCACGAGCGTGTCCGGGTACGCCTGGGGTGGGTCCAGTCCTTCGTTGGGGAAGACCACGCGGGCGAGGTACTCGAGGTTGACCTGGTGGACGATCCCGGTGTCCGGGGGCACGACCGAGAAGTGCTCGAACGCTCCCTGTCCCCAGCGCAGGAACGCATAGCGCTCCTGGTTTCGCTCGAACTCGCGCTCGGCGTTCACGCGGAAGGCTTCGTGGCTGCCGAACGCGTCGACCTGGACGGAGTGATCGATCACGAGCTCCGCCGGGGCCAGCGGGTTGATCCTCGCGGCCTCGCCGCCCATGTCCGCGATCGCGTCGCGCATGGCGGCCAGATCGACGACCGCGGGCACGCCGGTGAAGTCCTGCATGAGCACCCGCGCAGGGGTGAACGCGATCTCGTTGCTCGGCTCGGCCGCCGCGTCCCAGCTCGCCAGGGCCTCGATGTCGGCGGCGGTCACCGATCCGTTGCCCTCCGTGCGCAACAGGTTCTCGAGCAGCACCTTCAGCGAGAACGGCAGCCGCGCCACGTCGAAGCGCTGCTGCAGCGCGTCCAGGCGGAAGATCTCGAACCGGCGCCCCCCGACGTCGAGCGTGTCCTTCGCGCCAAAGCTGTTCTCCGACATCAGGCACCTCCGGGATCTACGGTTCTTCAGGGGCTGTTCTGCGCAGTCTCGCAGAGTCGCCGCCGCGATCCCGGGGCACACTCGAGCGTTGTTTGCGCGCGAGGCCGGGCGCCACGACGTTGCGCTGCTGGCGCGAGGCTAGACGAGCGGTTCGGAGGCGCGCGTGACCCGACCCTTGCCCTGGCGCTTGGAGCGCAACAGGGCCGCGTCGCAGGCCTCGAGCAGAGCGTCCGTGTCCATCGGCGCCTGCCACTGGGCAACGCCGATCGAGGCCGAGACACCCATCGCCGCCTCCTCGCCGGCCACCCCCGAGTGCAACCGCTGCAGCGCCCTGCTCGCTGCCGCCGCGGCGCTCTCCAGGTCGGCGTTGGGCAGGATGACGACGAACTCGTCGCCGCCGTAGCGCGCCACGCGATCGAACGCACGGAACTCTCCCACCAGCCCCTGGACGACACCGCGGAGCATCGCATCGCCTGCCGGGTGGCCGTAACGATCGTTGACGAGCTTGAAGTCATCGAGGTCGATGAGCATGCACGCCAGCGATCCGCCGGTGCGCGTCGCGCGGCCGATCTCCTCATCCAGGCGGCGGCGCATGGCCCGATGGTTCATGCAGCCGGTCACCGGATCGGTGCCGGCCTCGGCTCGCGCCTGCACGAGCGCCAGAGCGGTGGCTGTCTGGTCGACGAGCGTCCTGGCGAGCTCGACGGCCGCCGGCGGAAAGACCTCCGAGTTGCGGCGGACGAGCACGACCACGGCCTCGACCTCGCCCCGCTCAGCGAGCGGCAGCAACAGCGCGCTGCTTATCTCCCCGGTCGCCGCGAGACGGGGAATGCTGACCGTGATCTCCTCGCCGTCGGCCGCGAGAAAGCTCCGGTGGGAGCTCGCCACCCAGCTCACCCCGGGCGGGCGCTCAGCGCGGGGCTGCAGGTAGCTCAACCGCCCGTTCCCCTCGAACATGTAGACCGCGACCAGGTCCTCGGTCCCGCCGGAGGAGGCGAGATGATGGACATGAACCTCCTCCGCGCCGAGCACCGACAGCAGCTCGCCGGCCAGCGCGCGGAAGATCGCCTCGGTGTCGCCGGCGCCGTCCGCGAGCACCGTCAGCCGTCGCACGCCGGCGAGCACCGAGCCAACGCCCCCCGACGCCGAGGTATCCGTACCTGTAACGACATCCATGCCATCAATCTAGGGCATCGGGCCCCCGCCGGCGAGCCGAGATGCCTGCCGGCGGCGGCCGATAACACTGGGGGCGGCCAAATGGCCGCCCCCAGTGAGCTTGCTGTGAGCTTGTCAGGCTGCGATCAGAACCTGACGGTCACCGAGGAGGTCGAGTTGCCGACCTTCTTCTGCTTGGGCACGAACCCGACGCGGATGCGCACTCCGAAGGGACGGCGCCTGCTCAGCCCACCGCGCGACAGCGGAACGTTGAGCGTCGTGGCGTTGCTCGCGCCGTTCAGGCTCCTGGACACATAGGACAGGCCCGGACCGCTCGCGCTGATGCGCCCGGCGGCGAACGTCTTGATCGTCAGGTAAGCCGTGTTGCCGACCACCTTGTGGCCGACGACCTGCACTCCACAGCCGGTCAGGCCGATTTTGGTGTTCTGCGTGACCTGCACGCCGTTCTGTCCGGTGATCACCGTCGGCATCACCAGCGGAGTCACGCACACGTTCCCGTTGACGGCCAGCGCCGAGTTCGGCCCGGTCGGCAGGTTCACGGTGATGCTCGAGACCGGCACATCGGGTGTGGTCGCGAAGTTCGTCGTGGTGATTCCCTTCGTGATTTTCGTGTTCCCCACGACGATCACGCGGATGCCGTTCGCTTCCAGGACCAGGTCGAGATCCGGGAAGGCCTCTCCGCCGTGGGAGACGAAGATCGCCGGGCCCGTCATTTTGGTCGGCAGCAGCGGCGTGTTGGCCCTCGCGCTGCCGACCATCGAGCCGGGTGGACAGCTGAGCGGGTTGGCCGCGAACGTCGCTTCCGGACATGCTTTCTGCAGCGTCGTCAGCCGCGAGGGCAGCTGCTTGGGCAGTGTGACCAGCACCGATTTGATGTTCGCCTGGCCTGCCGGCTGGTTGATCGTCGTTTCGAGGCTCGCGCCGTTTTCTTTGGATGTCCTGCCGCTCGTCTTCGCCGAGAACGTCGGCTTGAACGCCAGATTGTTGCACCCTTCCACCTGGAACGGGCTGGACAGGTTGGCCGTCGTCCCAAGGGTGGAGGTCACGGTCGATTCCACAGCCTCCATCTGGCAGTTGGTCGGGTTGACGATGTAGTTCGGGCGGTTGACGCTGACCGTCAGGGACCTCAGCCGTGCCGGGATCCCGTCTCTGATCGTCGGCAGCGTGCTCGTCACGACCACCCGCGCGGTCGTCGGCTGGACTGCGATCGTCGCGCGGGTTATTTCTTCGCCGAGGTTGAACGGACCCGCCACCACGGGCACCTTGAACACCAGACCGTAGGGCGCTCCCTGATAGGGGCCGGTCAGGTAGACGGCGCCGTTGAACGGGTACGGTTCGCCCGAGCCCGCCGTCGCGGTGACGGTGCCGATCTGGCTGGCCAGCGTACAGCCCTGGCCGGAGGCCTGCGTGGCCGAAGCCTGCGCTTCGGAGCACAGCGGCACCGTCGGGATCTTGCCGGCCAACCCGGGCGGAAGGACCGTCGTGACCTTGCTGAGGTACTGCTGGCCTTCGGGACGGGTGAGGCTGAATGTGAAGCCGGTGTCCGTCCCTCCCGCGGCGGGGAGCACCGACGTGCTCTGGATCGGTGCGAACGCGGGCGAGACGCAGCTTTCGGTCGGGAACCCGACTTCCTTGCTCAGGATGCCCGTGCCCGCGAACGGCCCGAGTTCGATCTTCGTCTGACCTGTCCCACATGCGAGCGGATTGGCCAATGGCGCGAAGGCGCCGCCGTTGAAATGGATGATCGCGTCGCTGAACGGCTGTTCCGGGTTTTCCGCAAACGTGGTCGTCAGCTGCCCGGTGCTCAGGTTGGGTTCGACCGTGCCCTTCAGACGCGCTTTGATGTTGTAATAGGTCGACTCCGCATCGAAGTAGATCGTGTACGGCGGGCCGGTGATCGGCCCCGAGCCGGGCCTGCCCAGGTAGATATAGCCTTTGAGCGATTCCGCCGGCAGCCCGGGGACTTCCAGCGCCACCGTTCCGATCCGGCTGGCCGCGGGACAGGCGGTTTCCCTGCGGGTGCCGATCCCGATCTGTTCCGGCGTGCAACCTTCCAGGCCGGCGCCCGCCGATGGGTTCATGGTCACGCCTTCCGGCAGCTTCAGCGTCGCTGTCTTCAGGTCGGAGGAGTCGATTTTTTCGGGGTTCGGGTCGTGTGGAGTCGACAGTTCGGTCGTGATTCCGTCGGGCTTGTCCGAACCCGTGGTTTCCTGCTTGAGCAGGAAACCAGGCGCGAAGGGGACTTTTTCACATCCCGAGTTGCCGATCGGCGACTCATATGGCTTGGTTTCCTTTTCGCCTTTGTTGTCTTCCAAGGTCACCTTGGTCGTGGTCTGCGGCCCAGCCCCGGTGCAGCTGGTCGGGTTGGCCAGGAAGCCGCCGGTGCCGATGTTGCCTTTGAAGACCAGGCGCGAGCTCAGGAGCGGGAGCGCTTCGGAGATCTTGATTTCAAAGAAATCGTGGTAATCGGTGGCGTATTCGATCCCGCCTTCGATCAGGGTGTGGGCGAAGACGCCGGGGTGTCCGACATTTGTGAGGTCGAGAGCAACACCGAACAGGGAGGAGAGGCCCTTGGACTGTTCGAGGTTGTAGACCTTCCCTTCGAGCGGCACGTCCGCGAATACGCCGGGTTTGGGTTCGACGACGACCATCACTTCGTTGACACCGATTTCGGTGCTCGCCGGGCATTTGCTTCCCAGGAAGGTTCCCGGCGCCACTTCAGCCGCCGTTCCCGCTTCCCCGAAGTCCTTTAGCGAGCACTTCGGCACCGCCTGGGGGTTCGTGCTGACGCCGGGCGCGACGTCGACGCGTACGTGCCTGACGATGCCTTCCGGCACGTTCGCGCCACCCACTTTGAAGCTTTTCACAATGAATTCGGTGACCCCGTAGTTGGGATGGCCGGCGGCCTGCGTGAAGCCTTCTTCTTCCGCCTTCGCTTTTTCTTCCGATGGGTGTTCAGCCTTCGTGCAACCTTCAAAGCCTGCCCTGCAGTTCGCAGCGAAGAAGCTTTCCACGCCGAACGCAGCCTGAGCCGCCGCGGGCGCCAATGAGACGACGAGCGCCGCTACGACGAACGCCGGGATCGAGATGCGAGCGTGGAACCTCATGCGTAAACCTCCCTATGGACCAAATGCCATGCCGGTGATCGGAGCTATACCCCTGAAAGACTCCGGCCACGCAAGAAAGTTGCGGTGGGTCACGGTGCATTAGATGAATATCACGAATGTCCTGCAAAAACTAGGAAGCGCGGCAGACGTTTATAGATCCCAAGCCGAGGCGCTCAGGCGAGCCAGCGCCGCTGCCCGGCCCGCGCAGTCATACAGCGTCCCCGCTCCGCCCGAGCCCGCGCCGCCCGCGCCCGCGCCCGTCCCGCTCACCGCCGCCTGGGCCACCCGGGCGCACGCCCGCGTCACCGCCGCCATCGCCGTCTTCGAGCCCGTCCGCGTGTCGCCGGGAAGGCGTCCGCTGAACCCGCCGCCGCTCTCTTCAGCCCAGACCCAGCGGATCTTGCCCGAACGCACCTCCTGGGCCAGCCACGACACGCTCACGTCGCTCTCCCTGCCCGAGAAACCGCCGATGCCCGCCACGTTCGCGTCCTGGTCGACGATCGCCCCCGACGCGCTCGACTGGCTCGACACCGCGATCGTGCCGCCGCCGTGCCCTGACACGTACGCGAGGACCTTCCTCAGCGCAGCGTCGCTGCCGCCGAACGGGCCGCCCGGGCCCGACGGGGGAGCACCCTGCGGCGGGCCGCCCGATCCGAACAGTTGCTGCGGCCCTCCGAGGCCGCCCGCCCGCCGTCCGCCGAAGCCCGTGAATCCGCCTCCCGGCCCGCCGACCCCGCCGCGCGCGCCACCCACGCCCCCGACGTTGCTCGCGATCGACGCTGGACCGCCCTGCGGGAACGTGCCGCTCGTCGCATAACCGAGCGTGTCCACCGCCCACGCCGCCGGCGCCACCAGCAGCGCCGCCAGCGCCGCGCCCATCGCGGTCATGCGCACCCTGCGCGAGCCGAACGCCGCCAGCGCCCAGACCGCCAGCACGCCCACCGCCACCAGCACCGGCTTCAGCCATGTCAGCTGCCCCGGGTAGTCGCCCAGGACCACCAGCTCGCTCGCCACGCCACCCGCCACCACCAGCGGTCCGAAAACCCGGGCGTGCGCTCCGCCGCCGACCAGCTGAGCCGCACCCGCGCCCACCAGAGCCGCGAGCAACGGCGCCAGCAGGGAGACGTAATACGGGTGGAAGATGCCGCTCGCCGCGCTGAACAGGACCGCCGTCGTCACAAACGCGCCGCCCACCGCCAGCAGCCAGCCCGTGCGCGCATCCGAGCGGCGCACGCGCGTGGACAGCAGGATGCCCACGCCGCTCACCAGCGCGAAGCCCAGCAGCCAGCCCGCCTGAGCCCCCAGCGCTTCGTCCAGCAGGCGCAGCGGCCCCGGCGCGCTGCCGAGCATCGTCCCGCCGCCCGGCCCTCCCGTCTGCCCGTCCACGCGACCGACGCCGTTGTATTCCAGGATCAGCGACACCATCCGGTTGTCGCTCGTGCCCGACACCCACGGGCGATCCGCCGCCGGCGTCAGTTCCACCAGCAACGGCCACGCACCGCCGACCACCGCCATCGCCGCCCCGCCCACCAGCAGCTGGCGCAGCGCATGCAGCCGTCCACCTGCCCGCCTGCCTGCGCCCTTCACGGTGCGCGCCGCCGGGGCCATCCACAGCCACGCCACCGCTATCCCCGGGACCACCGTCAGCGCCACGCCCATCTTCGTCTCGAAGCCCAGCCCCACGCACACGCCCGCCGCCGCCAGCCAGCGCGTCCGGCCCGGGTGGGTGCTCTCCGGATCGAGGCCGCGCACCGCGCACCACACCGCCGCCACGCAGCACAGCACCAGCAGCGCGTCCGGGTTGTTGTGGCGGGAGATCGCCACCGTGATCGGCGTCAGCGCCAGAGCCATGCCCGCCACGACGCCGCCGATACGGCCGAAGCGACGGCGCACCAGGTCGTACACCAGCGCCACGCCCGCCACGCCCATCAGCGCCTGCGGCACCAGGATGCTCGGCGAGTGGTAGCCGAACACCCGCACCGACAGCGCCTGCACCCAGAGCGCCAGCGGCGGCTTGTCCACCGTCATCACCCCGCTCCGGTCCAGCGACGCGAACAGGAAGTCGTGCCAACTTCCGCTCATCGACCTCGCCGCCGCCGCGTAGTACTCGTTCGCCCAGCCGTTGATGGCGAGCGCCCACAGGTTCAGCACGCCCGCCAACGCCATCAGCCCCAGCAGCTCCGGGTGACCCGCCCGCATCGCCCGCGCTCGCCTGCCTGCGCCCCAGGCCGATCGTGTCTCCCATGAAAAGCTCATGCCCGCAGCATCGTCCTGCTCTGTAGGAGCAGCCTGTGCGCAAGCCTAGAGTTGCATAAGCGACCTCCTAGAGCGGTCGATGGCCAAGCGAGGCGAGGACGCAGTGAGCGTGGCGTGCTTGGCACGCGAGCGAACGAGGACACAGCCTCGCGCCGCTCAGCGATCGCTCTAGTCGATCAGGCGCCTGCCGAGCTGGGAGATCGCAAGCCGCCACATCAGCAGCGCGAACGCCACCAGCACCGCCGCGTGGCCGAGGTCCGCCGTCCCCAGGCCACCCAGCGAGGCGTCTCTGACCAGCTGCACGCAGTGGTACAGCGGGTTCACGTACGCCACCTGGCGCACGCCCACCGGCAGCGAGGACACCGGGAAGAACGTCCCGGCCACCAGGAACATCGGCGTCAGCACCGCGCTCGTGATGTAGTTGAAGTTGTCGATCGTCTTCGCAATCGCCGCCACCGTCACACCGAACGCCGCGAAGCCAAAGCCCGTCACGAACCCGATCAGCGGCACCAGCAGCATCCCCCATTCCGGCGACAGGCCAAACGCGAATGCCACCAGCAGCGGCGCAATCCCATACACGCCCGCCCGCAGCGATATCCACAGCACCTCCGCCGTGATCAGCTCCTCCACGTCCACCGGCGCCGCCAGCATCGCGTCGTAGGTGCGCTGGAACTGCCACCGGACGAACGTGTTGAACATCCCCGGGAACGCCGAGGAGAACAGCACCGCCGTCGCCACCGTCCCCGTCCCGATGTACTCGATCGTCTTGACGTGCCCGATCGTTTTCACGAGCGTGCCGAAGCCCAGCCCGAACGCCAGCAGGTAGATCGTCGGCTGCACCACCGATGAGAACGTCGTCGCCTTCCAATAGCGCCCGAAGATCGCCACGTCACGACTCATCACACCCGCCAGCGCCGCCGGTTCCAAGCGCCCCACGCGGCGCGCCTGCTCCGTGCCCGCCGTCCGTGCCGCGCCCGCTCCGGAACGCGGCACCTGCGCCTGCGCGCTCACTCGATCTCCTCCCCCGTCAGCGCCACGAACGCGTCCTCCAGGTTCGCCGGGCGCCTCACGCCCTCCGGAGCCAGGCCGTCCAACGTCTCCGCGCGCATGATCGCCACCGCCGGGCCGCTGCGGCGGCTCGACCAGCCCTTGTCCGCCGCCAGATCGCCCACCTGCACCAGACGCTCCGGCGGCCCGTACACCTCGAGCACCTGCTCGCCCGCGTGTGCCCGCACCAGCTCAGACGGAGTGCCCTGGGCGATGATCCGCCCGGCCGACATCACCGCCACTGTGTCCGCCAACCGCTCCGCCTCCTCGATGTAGTGCGTGCTCATCAGCACCGTCACCCCCTCCGCCCGCAGACCGTCGATCAGCGTCCACAGCTCCTGACGGATCTGCGGGTCGAGGCCCACCGTCGGCTCGTCCAGCAGCACCAGCCGCGGGCTGTGGATCAACCCGCGCGCCACCAGCAGCCTGCGCCGCATCCCGCCCGAGAGCTCCTTCACGATCGTCTCCGCTCGCGGGACCAAGTTCGCCAGCCCCAGCGCCGCCTGCACCGCCTTATCCCGCTCCGCCCGCGGGATCCTGTACAGGCGGGCGAACACCGTCAGGATCTGCCTGCACGTCAGCTCCACGTCCAGGTTGTCCAGCTGCGGGACCACCCCCATCTCCAGGCGCGACTGCTTGGACTCTCGCGGGAGCTCGTACCCGAGCACCGTTATGCCGCCCTCGTCAGCCAGCGTCTGCGCCGTCAGCATCCGCATCGTCGTCGACTTGCCCGCCCCGTTCGGTCCGAGCAAGCCAAAGCACACGCCCGGCCTGACCTCCAGGTCCAGGCCGTTCACCGCCACGATCTCGCCGAAACGCTTGACCACCCCCCTCAGGGAGATCGCCGCCGGCGGGGGTTGGTTGCGCTCGTCGGTCATCCCGCAACACTCTACGTTGGACTGGCGCAGGTGAGCTGCCGAGTGGGCCTCCGGGTGAGCCGGCGAGTGGGCCTCCGGGTGAGCCGGCGCGCAAAGCTCTACGCCTGGGCTGCCCTGGGAGGGTGCCGCTGGGGTTGTTACTCGTTTGTCTCGGCGATAGCCATGGTCTATACGTTCGTCATGGGGCGGTTGGCCTGGGCCGGCTGTCGATCGACCGGTCGCCGAATCTGGGACTGCGGTCCATATCGCCTGACGCCGCGCCGCGGCAGGCTGGAGCGCAACGTCCCACGCCTGTGTCTGCCCCCGAGCCAATTGACCGATGCGGCCCAAAGCCCCCCAGATCGTCGCCCTCGGAGGGGGCGGTTTCTCGATGGAGAGGGACGGATCCCTGCTCGACGACTACGTCCTTTCGCTCACCCAAGCTACCCGGCCTCGCGTGTGCTTCCTGCCCACCGCATCCGGCGACGCGGACCACTACGTGGTGCGCTTCTACCGCCGCTTCTCCTCCGGCTGCGAAGCCAGCCACGTGTCGCTGTTTCGCCGCGACCAGGGCACCGGCGGGGTCGAGGACGATCTCGCGACCCACCTGCTCGCCCAGGACCTCGTGTATGTCGGCGGCGGCAACGTCGTCAGCATGCTCGGCGCCTGGCGCGCCTACGGGCTCGACGCCATCCTGCGCAAGGCCTGGCGCAAAGGGGTGGTGCTGTGCGGTCCGTCCGCCGGCTCCCTGTGCTGGTTTGAGCAGGCGCTCAGCGCGTTCCACGGCGCCCCCCGGCCCGTGCGCGGGCTGGGGCTGCTGCCGTACTCCAACTGCGTCCACTACGACGCCGAGCCCGAGCGCCGGGGCGAGTACCACCGCTTCGTCGGCGCGGGCATGCGCGGCGGCTACGCCGTCGAGGACGGCGTAGCCCTGCACTTTCGGGGCACCAGCCTGCTGCGCGTGGTCAGCTCGCGTCCCGGCCGCAGCGCCTACCTCGTCGAGGCCGGCGACGGCGGCGTGCTCGAGACGCGCCTGGAGGCCTCCCACCTCGGCGACGCTCCGAGCGAGCCGCCAGCGGATACCGAGCCTCCCCATCCGCTCGCCACCCAGCCGGTCGCCGCGTGAGCGCGCGCGGGCAAGTACCCATCCAGGAGCGCCAGATCTTCGCCATGGGCGGGGGCGGCTTCACGATGGAGCCCACCAACCCCCTGCTCGACGACTTCGTGCTGTCGCTCGCCCGCCCCGCCGAGCCGCGCATCCTGTTCCTGCCCACCGCCTCAGGCGACACGACCGCTCAGATCAACGCCTTCAAGGCCCGCTTCGCCGAGCGCACCTGCACGCCCGAGTGCCTGTCGCTGTTTCGCCTGCGGGAGTCCACGCGCACGCTGCAGGAGACCGTGCTCGCGCACGACATCCTCTACATAGGCGGCGGGTCGATGCGCAACCTGCTCGCCATCTGGCATGCCCACGGACTCGACCGCCTGCTCGTCCAGGCCTGGCGGGAAGGCCGCATCCTCGCCGGCCTGAGCGCCGGCGCCATGTGCTGGTTCGACGCCGGCGTCACCCGCTCGAGCGGCCCGCCGGAACCGATCGCCGGGCTGGGATTGCTCGAGGGCTCGCTCACCGTCCACGCCGACGGCGAGCCCGAGCGCCTGCCCGTATGGCTGACCGGCGTACGCGACGGCACGCTCCCGGGGGGCTGGTCGGTCGACGACGGCGTCGGGCTGCTCTTCCGGGGCACCCGTCTGTCGCGCGTCGTCAGCTCCCGCCCCGGCGCCGGCGCCCAGCGCGTCGACGCCATCGCCGGCGAGCTCGTCCGCCACCGCCTCGAGCCCGAGCTCCTGCAACTCACCGGACCCGGCCGCCTCACAGGAGACGACGACGCCGTCCAAGAGCTTCGGCGGGTGCACCTGTTCAGGCGCGGCATTCGCCCCGGGGGCGGCTGAGCTCCTCCTCGCTTTCAGTTTCAGTTCGCCGGCTTGCGAATCACGATCATCGTCTGTCGGAAGCGTGAGTGCAACCTGGGTGCCCGCCTGAGGAGCCACTCGTCGACTCCATCGCAGGCACGCAGGAGGAGGTTGTCAGGAGCGAAGGGCAGGCGTGAGGTGACGATCGCCGCCGGGAACGTCAGGTAATTGACCGGGCGCAGGTCGATCTCATCAAAATGCCCCCGCAACCAGTCGAGGTCGCCCTCCATGAACGACTGCTCGTCCGGAGTGTGGGCCGCGGCCACCAGTCGTGTGTAAAGGCGGATGAGGCGGTTCTCGCCCTGCGGCTCCATGAACAGCATCGTTCCTCCAGCAGTCAGATGCTCCTCGTACACCCGCGGTAGGAACACTTGATAATTCACATGGTGAAGGATCGAGCGTCCGAACACACATCCGAACGTACCCTCCAGCTCGCGTGTCACATCCCCCAATCGGAACTCCAAGCGTCCCGGACGAGCACGGGCCTGAGCCCTGTCGATCGCCACCTGGGAGATATCCACGCCCAGCACATGCGCCGCCCCCATCTCGAGCAGGCGCTCTGAGCTGCTGCCCTCCCCACAGCCCATGTCGAGCACGCGTTGCCCGGCCACAGCCGCCCGCGTCAGCGCGTCGAAGCGCTCCTCAGCACGACGTGTGTTCGGGCTCTGGAACACATGCGGGAAACGACCGTGCCACGTGTGCATCGCCCCGTCGACGTCATGCTCGTCGTAGGCCTGCCGCTCGCGTTCTGCGCGCTCCCGGTCGAACCCCGGCACCGACGATGGGGAACCCGCCTCTGCCACCGGGCGGCACTGTAGCAGAGGCCCGCGTTAAGGCATGATGGCGCCGTGCAGAGGAGCGACAGCAACGCGAGCGCCGTGGCAAGCATCTCCGCCTGCGTGATCGCCCGCGACGAGGCCGACTGCATCGCCGACTGCCTGGCCAGCGTCGATTTCTGCAATGAGATCGTCCTCGTCGACTCGGGCTCGACCGATGCCACGATCGAGATCGCCCGCGCCGCCGGCGCCCGGGTCATCGAGCAGCCATGGCTGGGCTTCGCCGCCCAGCGCAACCTCGCCCTCGACCATGCGCATGGGGATTGGGTGATCGAGCTGGACGCCGACGAGCGCGTCACCCCCGAGCTCCGCGCCGAGATCATGGAGTTCCTCGCCGACCCCCCCGCCGAGGTGAAGCTCGCCGCGCTGCCCTGTCGGGAAATACTCGTCGGTCGAGCGCTCGGCCCGTCCGCCAAGTACCCGAGGTACTTTCACCGTCTGTACCTACGCACCGCCTACCGTCACGACGAGGCGCGAACCGTGCACGAGGGACTCATCCCCGAGGGCCCAGTTCACCCTTTCACCGCGAGCTACGAACATCTCCTCGCGCGCACCTGGCGCGAAGCCGTCCGTGACACATGGCACTACGCCCGCCTGGAGGCCGGTCAGATGCCGCTGCCCATCACCCCCTGGAACGTTGCCAGCGGAGCCCTCCTGCGCCCGTCGGCCAAGTTCGCGTACCGCCTGAGCGTCGACGGCGGCTGGCGCGACGGGGCATTCGGGCTCGCGAGGATCGCGCTCGACTGTGCCACCGACTCGATCGTCTGGATTCGCTGCCTGCTCGGGCGCCGCGGAGACGTGCTCGGGCGCTCCGGTGTCACCGGCAGCGTCCACTACGGCAACCGCGACTTTCGCCGGGGTTGCCTGCGGGTCGTGGGAGTCGCCGCCGGTGAACGTGCCGCCGCACGCGCCGTCGTCTGGCTGGACGCCGCGAGCGCCGCCGGCGCGGACGTCGCGCTGATCGCCGACGCCTCGCCCGCGCTCGCACCTGGTGGTGTACGTGTGCGCCCGCTTGCCTCAGCCGGCCCCCTGACGCTCATCCGCGCCCTCGACGCCGAGTCTCAGCTTCGCCCGATCGACGCCGTGGTCGCCTTCGGCCCGAGAGCCCACCGGCTGATGCGGGTCGTCCCCCGCGGGCTGCGCGGGTCGCGCTCGGATATCACCCAGGCGAGCGATCCGCGGACGGTTGGCTGGAGGACCCGCGAGGATGATCCCCGATCCGAGGAGCAGCACCGCGGATCTTCAACCGGTCCTCACTCTGAGGTGAGCGGACTTTGACGCTGAGCGGCCTTGACATTCTGTGCATAGGCGCCGCCGATTGGCACACCGACCTGCTCACAAACCAGCAGCATCTCCTCAAGCGCGCCGCCGAACACAATCGCATCCTGTTCGTCGAGTCCCTCGGCCTGCGCCGTCCCCAGCTGGCCCCGCGGGATCTGAGCCGGATGGCTCGGCGGCTGCGCGATGGGCTCGATCCGCTGCGCGAGGTCGACGGGCTGCACGTGCTCTCCCCCGTCGTCGTCCCGCTCCACACCAACCGTGCGGTGCGGGCGATCAACACCGAGCTCCTCACCCGCTACTGCTCCTGGGCTGTGCGCAAGGTCGGCCTGCACAAGCCCGTGCTGTTCTCGTTCGTGCCCCAGGCCGAGGTCCTGCTCGACCGCCTGGAGTTCTCGCGCGTTCTCTACTACACCGACGACGACTACCCCGCCAAGGCCGGGATCGACGCCGACAGCTTCCTCGCCGCCGAGCGGCGGTTCGCCCCGCGCGCAGACGTCATCCTCGCCAGCGCCCCGGAGCTCGTCACCCGCATGCGCGCACTCAATCACAACGTCCTCTATGCCCCCAACGTCGCCGACACGCGACTCTTCGCCCGGGCGCTCGAGCCCGGGCCCCTCGACGCCGAGCTCGCCAAGCTGCCCGGGCCACGGATCGTGTTCGTCGGGGCGATCCTCGCGGCCAAGATCGACATCGATCTCGTGGTCCAGCTGGCACGCCTTCGCCCCGATTGGTCATTCGCGTTCGTCGGACCCGTCGGACCGGGAGACCCGCGCACCAACGTCGACGGGCTCAAGCAATTGCCCAACGTCCATCTGCTCGGCTACCGACCATACGAGCAGTTGCCCGAGGTGCTGCGCGGCGCCGACGCCACGATCGTCCCCTACCTGCTCGACGGCGAGATGCGCAGCGTCTTTCCGATGAAGACCTACGAGTACCTGGCCGCCGGGCTGCCCGTCGTCTCCACGCCGCTGGAGACCCTCGAGGGCGTTCCGGAGGTGCTCAAAGCGGGCACCGCCGAGGAGTTCGCCGCCCGTCTGCACGAGGCCATGGACGGCGACAGCGACCAGCTGCGGGCCAAGCGCTCACTCGGCGCCCAGTCCCACTCCTGGGAGTCGCGGCTCGACCAGATCGCCGACGCGCTGCGCGGCGGCCCGTCGCACGGACGCTGATATCATAATTTCGTGAAACGGCACCGCGTCTACTCGCGGGAAGCAATCGAAGCAGCACAGCTCTTGGGTGCGTAAGGAGCACCCAGGTGCGCTCGGCGAGCGTCGGATCGGCCGCTGCCGCCGACACGATGCGTCGCCATCTTCGAGCCTGACGACACCGCCCACGTCGGGCCTAGGTTGCACCGCCTTGCGCCACAACCTTGCGTTCTGAGACGGTCAGAGGCACGCGTTCACATCGAGGCTGCCTGCGGTGCCTGGACACCCGATCGGGCGGCCACACGGGCCAAGCGCTCGTGTACGAACTGGACCACGGCAGCGCCCTCGCCGACCGCAGTCGCGCAGCGCTTGATCGAGCCCGCGCGCACGTCGCCAGCTGCGTAGACCCCCGGCACGCTCGTCTCGAGAAGGCCCTCGGCGCCGATGTCCGCGCCGGTCAGGATGAAACCGTCGCCGTCACGCGCAAGCACCTCGCCGAGCCACTCGGTGCAAGGCGCAGCGCCAAGGAACAGGAACAGGAAGGAGAACGGCAACTGCTCGCCGTCGGCGAGCGTGACCGCGTGCAATCGCCCGTGCTCTCCTTGCAGGCCGACGATTTCGCAGCGATCGCGCACGGCTACCCCGTATCGGTCGAGCTCGTCGATCAGATACTGCGACATCGTCTCCCGGAGGTCACCGCGGCGGTGCAGGAGCGTGACCAGCGCCCCCCCGCGGGCCAGCCAGACGGCAGCCTGGGCGGCGGAGTTGCCCCCGCCGACGACTCCCACACGCTGTGCGGTGCAGAGCTGACCCTCTGGCGGCCCGGCGGCATAGAACACGCTCACTCCCTCGTACTCATCGAGCCCCGCCACGGGCAGACGCCGGTATTCGGCGCCCGTGGTGAGCAGCACCGCGCGTGCAGTGATCTCGTTGCCGTCCTCGAGCCTCACGAAGTGACGCTCGATCCCGGGCTGGAGTTCTCGGGCGCGGTAGGGCGAGGCCAGGCGGGCGCCAAACTTGCGCGCCTGGGTGGCGGCGCGGCTAACCAGTTCGCTGCCGCTGATCCCGGCGGGGAAGCCCAGGTAGTTCTCGATCCTGCGCGAGGCGCCTGCCTGACCGCCGATGCCGCTGCTCTCCACGATCAGCGTGTCCAATCCCTCTGAAGCGCCATACACGGCTGCGCCCATTCCCGCGGGGCCGCCGCCGATGATCAGGAGATCGACCTCCTCGCGCTGGGCGAGCTCCCTGCCGATGCCGAGCGCCCGCGAGAGCTCTCCGTTGCTCGGGTTCAGAAGCTCCACCCCGCCAGGCAGACGCACCAGCGGCGTCGCGGACACGGAGGCCTCCGCCGCCGGGCCAGCACCGTCAGTCGTCTCGGTGGGATCGACCCACGTGTGGGGAAGCCGCTGGGCTCGCGCGAACTCGAGCAGCCGGCGCGTGTCGGGCGACTCGCGCGGGCCGATGATTTCCGGGCCGATGCCTTGGCGGCGCTGAAGTAGCTCGCGGCGCTCCACCAAGGCACCAAGGATCAGATCCGAGAGCGAGGGATCATCGAACAGCAACGCTCGCAGATCTTCACGCGGAAGGGCGATGTAGCGCATCGGCTGGGTGACGACCGCGGTGACGAACACCGACTGCCCGCTAAGAAGGTTGACCTCCCCAAGAAAGCCCGACCCACCGTGACGCACGATCTCATGCCCCGCGCCATCCAACACCGCCACCTCGCCCTCGAGGATCGCGATGAACGGGTAGGTCGCGTCGCCGATCTCATACAGCTTCTCGCCCACCTCGGCCGTGAGCTCCTCGCCGCGCTCGGCAAGCAGCGCAAGCTGAGTACTCGAAAGCACCCGAGCCGGAACCGCCACAGAATCATCGGCGTGAGATGTCATATGAGCAACAAGCGTAGTGAGATCGCCCGGGTGTGGGTTCTCCTTGGGATGTAGCCGCGTTGGCAGCGGGCTGGCTGTCTTTGCCGACGTGGCGACCTCCGAGCAGCGCACAGTCACGGCGTGATGATGACGCGGCCGAACGCTTTGCGACTCTCGGCGTATTCGTGCGCCGCGGTAGCGTCCGCGAGCGGGAATGAGCGATCGATCTCTATCTGCAGCTCGCCGCCTGCGACGCCCTCCAGCATGTCGGCGACCATGGGATGGACGCGGGCGTACTCAGACAGGAGTGCGCCGCCGAGGAAGACGCCGTGCAGCGAGTTGTTGCGCGTCCAGAGCGAGCGCGCCTCGATCTGCGAGCCCGCGCGGGCGGCCACCCCGACGCTGACGAGCCGTCCGCGGTAGGCAAGCACGCCGATGCTGTCGATGAGGTTCTGGCCTCCGATCGAGTCGAGGACGACCTCGACGCCGCGCGAGTCGGTCAGCTGGTTGGTGCGCTCGACGAAGCTCTCGGTCGCGTAGTTGATCGGATGGTCGAGTCCGAGGGCCTCCAGCCGTTTCAGCTTCTCGTCGCTCGAGGCGGTCGCGATCACGGTCGCGCCTGCTCGCTTGGCGAGCTGGATCGCGGCCATGCCGACGCCTCCGGCTCCAGCGTGGATCAGAACGGTCTGTCCCTCGGCGAGTTTGCCTGCGGTAAACAGGCACTCATGCGCGGTGCCGAACGCGACCGGCACGCACGCCGCGCGGTCGGCGTCCAGCCCGGCGGGGATCGGCCAGGTCATGGCCTCGGGAACCGCTCGCTTGGCCGCGTGCGAGCCGGCTGAGTTCAAGGCGACCACCCGGTCGCCGACCCTCCGTCCCTCGACCCCGGCGGCGAGCTGGCTGATGGTGCCGGCGCTCAGATAGCCGACGATGTGCGGGGCTGCCGGCAGATCCCCTGCCGCGCGGGCGAGCAGATCGCCTCCCTCTATGCTGATCGCCTCGGCGTCGACGACCACGCAGCCGTCCGGGCATTCGGGATCGGGCACGTCCTCGTAGCGAAACACCTCCGGCCCGCCGTTCTCGTAGATGACCGCTGCCTTCATCTGCACCACCCTCTCGCCGCCGCGCTGTCAGACCTAGTCCTAGTCATCGGGTCTCCAGCCACGCACGGTAGCGGCCGAGCGCGCGCCGCTGCGCGCGCTGGTCGCACACGAGCGCATACAGTGGGTGCGTCCTGCCTGTTGGCCGCTTGCCGCGCGTGATGCGCCGCATTTGGTGGCGGGCGAGCGCCTGGCCCGCGGTAGCGGCAAGGGTCTTGTCTGACCATGTGACGGCCGGGAGCCGCTCGGTGACCTCTCGGTCTTTCTGCCAACGACTGCAGAGGTCGGGGGTCATCGTCATCGCGCTCGCGATGCCGACCAGCGCTACGCCGCTGTCGAGCACCTGTTCGGCTGTCTCGCGACGGGTGATGCCGCCGGTCAGCATCAGCGGCAGCGGGCTCCTCTTGGCGAGCTTGGCGGCCATCTCGAGGAAGTACGCCTCGCGTGCCGAGGTGCGGCCGTCCGCAGGGCGACCGGACATCGCCGGGCTCTCATAGCTGCCGCCGGAAAGCTCGACCAGATCGACGCCAAGCGGCTCGAGCATCGCGATCACCCGCGCCGCGTCCAGCTCGTCGAACCCGCCTCGCTGGAAGTCCGCGGAGTTCAGCTTCACCGCGACGGCGAACGACGGAGACACGGCTTCGCGGATCGCACGGATGACATCGAGCAGCAGCCGTGCGCGGTTCTCCAGGCTCCCGCCCCACTCATCGCTGCGCTCGTTCACCAGCGGCGAGAGGAACTGCGAGATCAGGTAACCGTGAGCGGCGTGGACCTCTACGCCATCGAACCCGGCGCGCTCGGCGAGGCGGGCGGTCGTGGTGAAGCGCTCCACGGTCGCGCTTATCTGCTCGGGGGTCATCGCCACCGGCTGACCGAAGCGCTTGCTGTGCTTGCCAAGCTCGATCGCAACCGCCGAGGGCGCCCACGCCACCCCCGGCATCTTGGCCTGCACCTGCCGGCCGGGATGACTGACCTGCATCCACATCGCCGCGCCGCCAGCCTTCCCCGTCTGCGCCCAGCGCTCGAATGGCTCAAGCGGGGCGCGATCGTCGAGCACGATCCCGCCCGGCCCGGTCAACGCCTCAGCGTGAACCATCACGTTCCCGGTAATGAGCAGCCCTGCACCACCTTCGCCCCAGCAGCGATAGAGCGAGATCAGCCGCTCGTCAGGAAGCTGCGAGCTACCCGCCATCCCCTCCTCCATCGCAGCCTTCGCGACCCGGTTACGCAGCGTCCCCCCCGACCGCAGCACCAACGGAGAAAACAGCTCGCCCGACATCCAACACCGCCTTCCTAGAATGTTAACGGCGCTCACATTAGACTAATCGAGTAAACGATGTCAACATCGGTGGCCGATGCCCCCCTCCAAGGCGACCTACCACCACGGCGATCTCCCCGCAGCGTGCCTCCACGCCGCGATGGCACTGCTCGAAGAGAGCGGCGAGAACGCGCTATCGCTGCGCGCAGTCGCCCGTCGCGCCGGGGTATCGCCAGCCGCCCCATACCGCCACTACGCCGACCGCGAAGCACTCGTCTCCGCAGTCGCGGCACTCGGCTACCGCGAGCTCGCCGAACGACTGGCCGCAGCACACCCCTACCCGTCAACATCAGAGCAATTGACGCGCGTCGCGGTCGCCTACGTGCAGTTCGCGCTAGAGCGACCCGCCCTGTTCCGCATCATGTTCGGAGAACCCTGCGACCGAGACAACCACGAGCGCGCAGCCGCAACCGCCGCCGTAACGCTGTACCTCCGCGAGATCGTCGGACGCGTCTTCCCCGCAACCGACGCCGAAGCAATGGCAACCGCAACCTGGGCACTCGTCCACGGACTCGCTTTCCTGCACCTCGACGGCAAGCTCGACGCCTCCACGCCCTCAGCGGTAGCCGATCACGTCACCGCCGCGATCCATGCGCTGCTGAGCGCAACCATCCGCGACGGGGATCTGGTGGGCAGCTGATGCATGCTCAACCTGCCACTGCGCTCGCCGGCGATCATCGCCAAGTCGGCGGCATCGCTTGACCTGCTGAGCGGTAGCCGCGTCGAGCTCGGGCTGGGCGCGGGCGCATTCTGGGATGCGGTCGAGGCGATGGGAGGCCCACGGCGCACCGCCAAGGAATCGGTGGACGCGCTCGAAGAGGCGCTCGCGATCATCCGCGGCTTCTGGTCCGGAGAGCGCTCGGTGAGCTTCGAAGGAGACCGTCCCCGACGACGATCCGATCGGCTTCATTCGCCGGCTCGGCGAGGACATCGCGCCAGCGGTCCGCGCGCTTGTGAGCTGAAGCGCGGCACGTGCCCGAAGCGCCGTTTGGCCCCGAAAACGACTCCTTGTCGTGGCTGCCGGGGACGAACCTGGCTTTGTGCAGAGCGCCACACGGTTCGTGCGCCGCGAATCTCGCCAGCGCAGCCCAGACCTCGATCTCCCAGGTATCGTGGGAAGTCGGACGCCCCTCTCCGCAACTGCTTGAGAAATCTCGCTAGCCTTGGCGAGGTAGCTTATGTGCCCTTCGGAGGGGTGGCAGAGCGGTTGAATGCGGCGCCCTCGAAAGGCGTTGTGCGTCTATCGGCGTACCGGGAGTTCGAATCTCCCCCCCTCCGTTTTTGACCGAAGTTCGAACCGTGACGCTCGGAGTGAGGGCGAGGCGGGAGCGACGCGTAGCCGCATGCGGCGGCTGCTCATACTTCACCCCGAGGTTCGTGAAGTGCTCGCGCTCGCTGGCAACCTGGATGCGCTGCTCAGGGTACGTGTGAAGACGACTGATGAGCTGGGTCGTTTCGCGATGAGCCTTCGCAAGCTCGAGTATCTTCGCGGGGAGAAGACACATGTGGTATTTGGCCGCCGGTATCATGGAGCCATTCCAAGTGACGAGTAGTGTCAACTTTACACCGTACACGCGACGCCGCGACTATTCGTGGCAGCGCGCGCTACGGCCTGGGTGGTGCGACCAGTTGATGGGATCCGCTCGATGCCCTGCCGTTAGACCGCGAGGATCGTGAAGTCCGGTCCGAGCAGCTTTCGCAGGTCCTCCGGATCGGAGGTCGCGACGGCGTCGGCGCGCTGGCTCACGCCGACGGCGATGCACGCATCGATCGTGCTCGCGTCGGGCGTCGCTCTGCGCAGGTGGCCCGCGGCCCGCGCCAAGCGCTCATCCAGCGCCTCGATCGAGCATGCCTTCAGCAGGCGGGCGACGCGGGCGTCCTTGGCATCGCCGCGCCACACCTCGGCAAGCGCAACCGCTGGGATCGTCGGTACGAGGCCGCGCGCATACGCGACCGCGAGGATCTCGCGTACCCACCCGTCGCCTCGCTCGTAAGCGATCAGCGCGCCGGCATCGAGAGTCAGGCCGGCCACTCGGCTGCGACCTGGGTTCGCACGTCGGCCGGTACGTCGCCAAACTCTGCTTTGTCCTCAGCCAGCAGCTCCAAGCCCCGGGCGACTCTCAGCTCACGTAGGACCGCGGCGTTGACGAATGCCGACAGGCTTCCACCAGATCCGGCGAGGCGTTGCTCGGCCTCATTAAGTACGGACTCATCAAACGAAATGGATCGCTTTTGACTTGCCATGACACAATCCTACCACGGTAGGAAAGGCGCTCTCGGGGGGGTGAATCGCTCCTCATCGAGTCGTCGGATCAGAGGCCACGGAGATTTCGAGGACTTTCCCGCCATCCCCGTTTTCGCAGAGTTTGAGGCTGTTGTTCGAAACCCGCTGACGGCTGGTGTTGCCGGGCCGTTCGCCAGGCAACGATGAGGTGCGGTCCTACTCGGGCTGGTTCTCGCCCGGCCCTCGTTGGTCAGGGTTTGGCGGCTGGACTGCGGTCTTGATCTCGTTTTGGGCCCACGCTCTGAGTTGCTCGACCAATACGAGGGCCGCAGATCGGTCCAGGGCGGGCGGTTCCTCGCCCTCGTAGCGGAACTCGACTGCCCACGGCGACAGCACGTCGGCCTCGGAAAGCTCGTCCGGTCGGTATCCGAGCAAACAGCCGCCAGCGTTTGGCCCGCAGCCTCGATGACCTCCTGGGCAACCATGGCGACACCGTAGCGAAGCCCGCGGGTTAGGGCGCAGAACCGTAGTCGCCCACTTGGGCGGACGACCTCTGCCGCCCGCCCGAAGAGCCTTGCCGGCCAAAGCTAATTGTAACAATTGTTACGACCTGAAGGGTTCGACTCGGCACACAAGGCCGGCCCGCAAAGGCACAGAGGATGTCCGCGGGCGCGGGTGGCTGACGAGAGCTACGCGCTCGCAACGGCGCCACGGGGCTGCCGCCGGGACATCCTCTTCAATCCCGCAAACCCTCAACCAACTTGCCCGTTTGCGCGCCAAATGCGCGCCAGCGCCACGGGGACTCGGGGGGGTCTTGAGGGCACTACGCAGTCGTGCCACCGGGCCGCCTCCGGGCTGTCCGCCGCCCGCTACCGCCGCGACGCGAAGAACCCGCTCAGCAGCCCGCCGCACTCCTCCGCCAGCAGGCCTCCGGCCACTGCCGGGCGATGGTTCAAGCGGGGCTCTCCCAGCACGTTCAGCACGCTCCCGCACGCTCCCGCCTTGGGGTCCGCCGCGCCGTACACCACCCGCGGGACACGAGCCCAGACGATCGCCCCCGCGCACATCGCGCACGGCTCGAGCGTCACGTACAGGACCGCCTCGAGCACCCGCCACGTGCCGGTCAGACGAGCCGCCTCTCGCAACGCGATCACCTCCGCGTGAGCCGTCGGGTCCTGGCGCAGCTCCCGCTCGTTGTGGGCCGCCGCCACCACCTCGCCCTCCCGCGCCACCACCGCCCCGATCGGCACGTCCCCGTGTTCCAACGCCCGCTCGGCCTCCTCGAGCGCCAGGCGCATGAAGTGCTCGTCATGTGGAAGGAAGCCCTCGCTCATCGATTTCGCCCGCTGTCTGCAACAGTGCCACCCCGCCGGCCGCAGGCCCATCATCATTATCCAAACAACCATGCCCTCTCTCATCCGCCACCCGGCCTCGCCCTGCCCACCGCGACGGCTCGCCGTCCTCATCGCCGGCTCCCTCGTTGCCGCAGCCGCCTGCACGCCCGCCTGCGCCCTCGCCTCCGCGAGCCCCGTCATCGCCGTCGGCGCCTACGCCCCCAACGAGATCGTCGTCCGGTATGACCCCACCGCCGGGCCGGCTCGCCACGCGACCGCGCTCGCGGCCCGAACGGGCGATCCCGGCTCGTCCACCGGCCACACCCGACTGCTGCGCCTTCCCCGCGGCGTCAGCCTCGCCTCCGCCCTGCGTCGCCTGCGCTCCCACCGCGGCGTTCAGTGGGCCGTGCCGGACTACCGCGCCCACGTCGCCGGCGGACTGATTCCAAACGACGAAGGCACCAGCCACAAGCTCGGAGGCTGGCAGGAACTGCAGTGGAACTTCGTCGGGCCGTTCGGCATCAACGCCCCCGAAGCCTGGGCCAACGTCGCCGCCGACGGCCACCCCGGCGGGCAGGGCGTCACCGTCGCCGTGCTCGACACCGGCGTCGCCTACGCCAACCACGGACCCTTCCGCCGCTCACCCGACTTCAGCCGCTACACGTTCGTCCAGGGCTATGACTTCATCGCCCGCAACGCCTTCCCCAACGATCGCAACGGCCACGGCACGTTCGTCGCCTCGACCATCGCCGAGGCCACCGACAACCGCTACGGGCTCACCGGCCTCGCCTTCGCCGCCCACATCATGCCCGTCCGCGTGCTCGACACCGACGGCGAAGGCGAAGCATCGACCATCGCCGAAGGCGTGTTCTTCGCCGTCCGCCACCACGCCCAGGTGATCAACCTCAGCCTCGAGTTCTCCCCCGGCGTCACCGCCTCCGACATTCCCGAGCTGATCGAAGCCGTGCGCTACGCCCACCGGCACGACGTGCTCGTCGTCGCCGCCGCCGGCAACGAGGGCCATACCGCCATCGCCTATCCAGCCCGCGCCCCCGACGTCGTCTCCGTCGGCGCCACAACCGAACACGGCTGCCTCGCCGACTACTCCAACGACGGCACCGGGCTCACGCTCGTCGCTCCCGGCGGCGGCGCCGACGCCGACCTGCCCGGCGATCCCAACTGCCACCCCGAAACGCCGCCCGGCCGGGACGTCTACCAGGTGACCTTCGCCGGGAGCTCCCCCCGGAAGTTCGGCATCCCCTCCGGCTACGAAGGCACCTCCATGGCCACCCCCCACGTCGCCGCCGCCGCCGCCCTGATCATCGCCAGCGGCGTGCTCGGCCCTCGCCCCACGCCCGCCCAGATCGTCGCCCGGCTGCGGACCACCGCCCGCAAGCTCGGCGGCGGCGGCGATGAACGCCTCTACGGGGCCGGGCTGGTCAACGCCGCCGCCGCCACCGCCCCCGGCGGTCCCGGCGCGGTGAGCGGGTAGCCCACCGGTAGCCCGGAGCGTGCGTGTCGAGCCTCGCGTCCCCGATGCCGGCGCCCCCGAGCGACCCCCGCGCCCCCGAGCGCTGTCAGCTGGCCGTCGTCGGAGGCGGAATCCTCGGCCTCGCGGTCGCCCGCGAGCTGATCCGGCGACGGCCCCGCGACTCCGTCTGCGTGCTCGAGCGCGAGAGCGAGCTCGGGACCCATCAGACGGGCCACAACTCCGGCGTGATCCACGCCGGCCTCTACTACCCGCCCGGATCGCTCAAGGCCCGCCTGTGCGTTGAAGGCGCCCGCGAGCTCTACGACTACTGCGCCCAGCGCGGCATTCCCACCGAGCGCTGCGGGAAGATCGTCATCGCCACCCACCCCTCCGAGCTCGAACGCCTCGACGAGCTCGAGCGCCGGGCCAGGGCCAACCGGGTCCCCGGCCTGCGCCGTCTCGACGCCGCCGCCATCGCCGAGATCGAGCCCCACGCCCGCGGCATCGCCGGGCTGCACTCGCCGAGCACCGGCATCGTCGACTTCCGCGCCGTCGCCCGAGCCTACGCCCAGGATCTGCTCGACGCCGGCGGCTCGATCGTCGTGGGCTGTGAGGTCACCGCCGTGACCGTCTCCCGGCGGGCGCTCCGGCTGACCCATTCGTTTGGCAGCACCGACGCCGGCCATGCCGTCTTCTGCGCCGGCGCCTGGGCCGATCGCCTGGCCGTCGCCGCCGGCGCCGACCCCGACCCCCGGATCGTGCCCTTCCGCGGCGCCTACCTGCGCCTGCTGCCCGACCGCCGTCCGCTGGTGCGCTCCCTGATCTATCCCGTCCCCGACCCCGCCCTGCCGTTTCTCGGCCTCCACCTCACCAGGAACATCCGCGGCGAGGTCCTGATCGGGCCCACAGCCCTGCTCGCCGGAGCCCGTGACGCCCACCGCCTCGCCAGCCTGCGCCGCCGGGACCTGCTCGACACGCTCGCCTGGCCCGGCACCTGGCGAATGCTCTCCCACTCGTGGGCCACCGGCGTCGGCGAGCTTCGCCATGCCGCCATCCGCTCCTCGTTCGTTCGCGCCGCCGCCCGCTACGTGCCCGAGTTGCGCGTGGCCGATGTCGAGCCCGCCTTCTCCGGGGTCCGTGCCCAGGCCCTCGGCCGCGACGGCCGGCTGCTCGACGACTTCGTCTTCTCCGCCACCGACCGCGCCCTGCACGTCCGCAATGCCCCCTCGCCCGCCGCCACCTCCTCGCTGGCCATCGCCCGCCACATCGCCGACCAGGCCGAGCGGACGTTCGCGATGGGTATGCAATCGCGCTAATGGGGCGTATGCTGGCGTTATTGGATCCCGGTGACGAGCTCGAGACCGGAACGCCAATCAACACCGGAATGCCAAGGAAGGGACAATCAATGCGCACGATGCGCACCGTGCCGGCTCTCTGCACGCTCCTGCTGCTCGTGTTCGCAGCAAGCGCCCTCGGAGCCGAAATAACCAACTCCGGCGGCAATCTCCGCACAGGGTGGTATCCAGGCGAAGCGTCCATCACCCCCCAGCTGGTCGGCGGCGGCTCGTTCGGGCGGCTGTGGTCCACGCCCGTCAAAGGCCAGGTCTATGCCCAGCCGCTGCTCGACGGCGGCACGCTCCTCGTCGCAACCGAGGAAAACAACCTCTACGGCCTGGACCCGTCCACCGGCGCCAAGCAGTGGTCGGCCAACCTCGGCGAACCCTGGAACCCGGGAGAAATCGGCTGCGGAGACCTCGCTCCGGACGTCGGCGTCACCTCGACCCCCGTCATCGACCCGGCGAGAAACGTCGCCTACCTGACCTACAAGACCTACCGCCCCGTCGCCGGCGGCTCGGGCTCCGAAAAGGAACCCGTCTGGTACATGGACGCCGTCGACGTCTCCACCGGAGCGCAGGAGCCGGGCTTTCCAGTCCCGCTGGAAGGGACCGCCCAGAACGCCCCCGGGCAGAGCTTCCACCCGCAGACCGAGCTCCAGCGCCCCGGGCTGCTGCTGATGGAAGGCGTCGTCTACGCCGCCTTCGGCTCCGACTGCGACCACCCCGTCTGGCAGGGCTGGGTGTTCGGGGTCTCGACCGCCGGCGCCGTCAAGGCGCGCTGGGTCGCCGACGAGACCGGCGAAGGCGCCGGCATCTGGCAGTCCGGCGCCGGCCTCACCTCCGATCGCCCCGGCAGCGTCCTGCTCAGCACCGGCAACGGCGGCGCGCCCGAAACCCCCATCCCCGGAGACACGCCCCCACCGAACCTCGGCGAGTCGATCGTGCGCCTGCAGGTGCAGCCCGACGGGTCGCTCAAGACGATCGACTTCTTCGCCCCGTTCGACGCCGCCTCGCTCGACGCCTGGGACGCCGACTTCGCCTCCGGCGGCGTCACCGGCCTGCCCGAAGAATACTTCGGCACGCCCGCCGTACCCCACCTCGCAGTCGCCGTCGGCAAGGACGGCTACGTCTACCTGCTCAACCGCGACGACCTCGGCGGGATCGGGCAGGGTCCATCCGGCTCCGACAACGTCGTCCAACGGATCGGCCCCTACGGCGGCGTCTGGTCGCGGCCCGGCGTGTGGCCCGGAGAAGGCGGCTGGGTCTACATCCCCACCGCCTCCGGCGGCGAAAGCGCGTCTGGGTCCGCGGGGAATCTGCGCGTGTACAAGTACGGCCTCTCCGGCACCGGCACACCGACTCTCTCACTCCAGGCCACCTCCCCGGAAGCGTTCGGATTCTCCTCCAGCGCCCCCGTCATCACCTCCAGCGGGGTCGCGCCCGGCTCAGCCCTCGTCTGGGTCGTGTGGGCGCCCAACGGCAGCGGCGAAGGCGCCCAGCTGCGGGCCTACGACCCGATCCCCGTGCACGGCGAACCGGTGCTCCTCTGGAGCGCCCCGATCGGCACATCGTCGAAGTTCGCCCTGCCCGGCGTCGGCGCCGGGCGGCTCTACGTCGGCACCCGCGACGGTCACGTGCTCGCGTTCGGCTCGCCCGTCACACCGGCGCTCAGCGGCTCTACGACCGACTTCCCGACCACGACCATCGGCAGCTCCTCCAACCAAACGCTCACCCTCACCGCCACCGAACCGCTCACGCTCTCGAGCCTCGCCTCGAGCTCCTCCCAGTTCACCCTCGGCACGCCCTCGACCCCGCTGCCCGCAACGCTGTCGCAAGGACAGACGATCGAAGTGCCGATCACCTTCTCCCCGACCGGGACAGGCCCGATCGGCGCGACCCTCACGGCCACCACGAGCACCGGCAGAACCGCCACGTTCGGGCTCTCCGGCACCGGTCAGGCGCCCGTTGGGAAGATCGAAGCCACGCCGCCGCTCGTGAGCTTCGGCGGCACGAGCGTCGGCGAAACCCTGTCAGCCGGCGCGACGTTCCGCAACGTCGGCGCCGCCCCGCTGGAAATCAAGGGGGTGCGCCTGCCGTCCGCCCCGTTCAGCGCCAGCGGCGTCCCCGAGCTCAAGTCCACGATCGCGCCCGGCCAATCGATCACGGTCACGGTCAACTTCCAACCGAGCGCCGTCGGCGACTTCAGCGGCGAAATCGAGCTGGAAACAACCGGCGGCAACGAAGCGGTCGGCCTGTCCGGCAGCGCCGCGCTGCCGGGCGCGCTGCAGATCGCCGGCGAAGCGCTCGACTACGGCCCGGTGCCCATCGGGACCACTCAAGCCAAGAGCTTCACCGTCACCAACACCGGCGGCACCGCCGTCACCATCACCAAGTCCAAGCCCCCGAGCGGCGGCGCCTTCGCCGCGACCACATCGCTGTCGGAGGGAACGACCATCGCCCCCGGCGCCAGCGTGTCTGAGACCGTCGCCTTCACCCCCACCGTCGCCGGGCCCGCCAGCGACGTCTGGACGATCAACGGCAAAGACACAACCGGCGTCCACGAAGTGCGCTTCAGCGGCGTCGGCGTCCTCCCCGAATCCCCCCCGCCCGCCGAACCCCCCGTGCTCGGTGAACCTCCCGTGACCCCTGAACCCCACGCACCCCCTGAACCCCACGCACCGGCCGAATCCCAAGCGCCCGCCGCATCCAGCCCCACCGTCGCTCCCCCCACCCTGATCGCTCCGCTGGGCGGCACGAGCGCGTTCACCGAAACCAGGGAACCGCTGTTGAGCCTCGGTAAGCTGCTGATCCGGGCGAAGGCCTCGAAGCGTGGCGGGCGCACGCGCGAGGACGTCCTCACCTACACCCTCTCGACGGCCGGCAGGCTCGAGCTGACGATCTCCCGGCGGGTTATCAGCCGTCGCTGCCTGCGCGGCGCGCAGACGTGCGAGCACTGGACCCCCACCAACATCAAGCTCGTCGTCGCCGGAGGACCGGGGAGCAACACCCTGACGCTGGACCTCGCAGCGCTCGCCGCCGGCCACTACCGCCTGGACGCCACGCCGATCGCCCACCCGGGCGCCCCCCGGACGACGCGTTACATCCACTTCGAGACCGCCGCCTGACCCGCGGACCTCGCGCCCCGCTCGAGCGCCGGCTCAGCCCTCCCCGGCCCCGACGGCCATTCCGAGGATCTCACGGGCCTGGGCTGGCGTCGCAACGGGCCGGCCGATCGCCTCGCACAGGGCTCTCGCGCGCTCGACCAGCTGGACGTTCGACTCGGCGTACTCGCCCGGCGCCACGTACACGACGTCCTCCAGGCCGGTCCGGATGTGACCGCCGAGCGCCAGCGTCACGGCCATCATCGGGAAGTGGCGGGCGATCGACGTCACCATCCACGGGACGCCGGCCGGAACGAGCTCGCGGAACAGCGAGATCATCGCCGGGCTCGCCGGAGCGCCACCGATGACGCCGAGCAGCATGTGCATCATTCCCGGCGCCCCGCTCGCCGAGCTCGCGAGCTTGGCCGCGGTCACCGCCATGCCGGCGTCGAAGCACTCGTACTCGGGGACGATCTCCAGGCGAGCCATCTCCTGCGCGAGCTCCGCCATCAACGACGGCGGGGCGATCAGCTGCTCGCCGCCGGGACCGAAGTTCATGCTCCCGCACGGCAGCGTCGCGAGCTCCGGCCGCGCCGTCAACGAGCGCCGGGTCTCCTCGGCCGGCGCACCCAGCTGTCCACCGGTCGTGAAGTTCAACAGGACGTCGCCGGCCTGCTCGCGGACGGCCTGCTTGATCGCCCCGTACTCCTCCGGCGCGGTCGTCATCTCACCGCTCGTGCTCCGCGCATGGATGTGGAGGATGCTCGCACCGGCCTCCGCCGCGCCCACCGCCGCCGCGATCACCTCCTCCCGGCTGACCGGCTGGTTGGGGTTGCTGGTGATGAGCCCTCCCGAGACCGCGCAGGTGAGCATCGCCGGGTCTTGGACGCTCACCGCAGCCGACCGGGCGAATGCCCTGGCCGCGTTGACGCCCGCACGGAAGCTCATCCCCGGAGAATCTCCTGCATGGGGGCCAACAGTAGCGGGAGCAGCCGCCGCCGCTCCCAACTGGATCTGCGAGGATTCCCACACATGGTCATCTGTGTAGCAATCAAGGGATTCCTACCCGAGCCGACTTGAGGGATCTGCCAAACGATCCGATGCTGACCCCGTGACCGAAGCCATCCGCCCGACCGTGACCGAAGCCATCCGCCAGATCATCAACGACCATGGCCGCCTGCCGGTCGACGTGGGTACGCTCGCCGTCGACGCCGACCTCTACCGGGCCGGGATGACCTCCCACGCGAGCGTCAACGTGATGCTCGCGCTCGAGGACCACTTCGACGTGGAGTTCCCCGATCGGATGCTCAAGCGCAGCGTCTTTGAAAGCATCTCGGCGATCGAGGCCGCCGTTGGCGAGCTGCAGGCCGAGACGGCCGTGTCATGAGCGTCTCGCTCGATCGTAACCAAGCCCTGCTGGACACCGTATGCCGGATCGCCGAGGAGCTCGCGGCGCCCAACGCCGACGCCGTCGACCGCGACGCCCGCTTCCCGAGCGAGACGATCGACGCGCTGCGCGAGGCCCGCGCCCTGTCCGCGTTCGTCCCAGCCGAGCTCGGCGGCGACGGGGTGTCCTTCGAGACGATCGCCGCCGCGTGCTTCCAGCTCGGGCGACGCTGCGGCGCGAGTGCCATGGTCTTCGCCATGCACCAGATCCAGGTCGTGACGATGGTCCGCCATCTCGAGGGATCCCCCTGGTATGAGGACTACCTGCGGGCAGTGGCCGACGAGCAGCGGCTGATTGCCTCGGTCACCTCCGAGATCGGCACGGGAGGCGACATGGGACGCTCGGTCGCCGCCCTCACGCCGACAAAGGAGGGGACGTGCAACTTCGAGAAGCAGGCCCCGACCGTCAGCTACGGCGCCTACGCCGACGATCTGTTCGTCACGCTTCGTCGCGATCCCGGCGCCGAGCCGAGCGACCAGGTCGTGGTGCTCGCGCGCAAGGACCAGACCACGCTCGAGCCGACCGGAAGCTGGGACCCGCTGGGCATGCGCGGAACGTGCTCGCCCGGGTACGTCGTGAGCGCCGAGGTCGCGCCCGAGCAGGTCCTGGCGACGCCCTTCCCGCGCGTCTCGGCCGAGTCGATGGTGCCCGTGTCGCACATCCTCTGGTCGCAGCTGTGGCTGGGGATCGCCACCGACGCCTTCGACCGCGCCCGAGCGTTCGTCCGCGCCGCGGCCAAGCAGAAGCCCGGCGACCCCCCGCCCGTCGCCCTGCGCCTGTCGCACCTGATGAGCGAGCTCTCGCTGCTGCGCGCGGAGGTCGGCTCGGCGCTCGAGGAATTCGTCGCCGCCTCCGAGGAGCCCGGCCGCGAGCGGCTCTCGACGATGGCGAGCGCCCTGCGCTTCAACAACCTCAAGATCGCCGCCTCCGAGCAGGCGCCCCGGGTGTGCCAGAGCGCACTCGGCGTGTGCGGGATCGTCGGCTTCAAGAACGACACTCCGTTCAGCGTCGGGCGACACCTGCGCGACACGATGTCCGCATGCCTGATGGTCGCCAACGAGCGGATCCACCAGACGAACGCAAGCCTGCTCCTGATCGCCAAGGACGTCTAATGCCGGGCGTCCGCCCGGCAAGCCCCGATCAGGCGGCGCTGCTCGGCGAGCTCGTCGAGCGTCGCCTGCTGATCGAGACCGGGGTGTCGGGGATCTACGGCCGCGGAGCGGGCTTCGAGGAGGTGCTCGAGCGCGTCGCCGACCTCGTGACCCGCGCCGGCGCCGCCGAGGAACCCGAGCAGCTGCGCTTCCCGCCGGTCATGCCCCGGCACGATCTCGAGACGGTCGGCTATCTGAAATCGTTTCCCCATCTCGCCGGGAGCATCTTCGCCTTCGACGGCTCGGAGGCCGAGGCCGCCGAGCAGTACGAGCGCGCCAGCGCCCACGAGGACTGGAGCGAGTTTCAGGGCATGACCGACCTCGTCCTCACGCCCGCCGCCTGCTATCCCGTCTACCCCGCGATCGCCGCCCGCGGCGAGCTCTCGCCGGGAGGCGTAACGGTCGACGCCGGCGGCTCATACGTCTTTCGCCACGAGCCCTCCGGAGACCCGGCGCGCCTGCAGATCTTCCACCAGCGCGAGATCGTCCGAATCGGCGAGCCCGAGACCGTCCAGTCTTGGCGGGAGATCTGGCGCAACCGCGCCGTCGAGCTGCTCGGCGGCATCGGCCTGGAGGTCCAGCTGCAACTCGCCAGCGATCCCTTCTTCGGACGCACCGGCCGAATGCTCGCGGCCAGCCAGCGCGAGCAGCAGCTGAAGTTCGAGCTTCTCACCCAGATCGCCGGTCCCGAGCCGACGGCCGTCGCGTCGTTCAACTACCACCAGGAGCACTTCGCCGCGGCGTACGCCATCACGATGGCCGACGGCAGCCGGGCGCACACGGCCTGCCTGGGCTTCGGCCTCGAGCGGATCGCCATCGCCCTCTTCCGCGTCCACGGATTCGACGCCGGGGCGTGGCCCGTCGAGGTTCGCAGCCGGCTGTGGGACAGATGAGCACCTCGACCACAGGTCTCGTGAGCCTCTTCGGCCTCGACCCGGCGAGCTATCGCTCCCATTGGCTGCACGCGCCCGAGCGCACCTATGTCGAAACCAACTGCTACACCGACATCCTGATCGAGCTCCTGCACGCACGCGGCCACGAGGCCGTCGCGGCGATGGGCGCCACCGTGCGGATGGACTTCGAGGGCGACCAGTGGACGTTCTTCAAGCCCTTCCCCGAGGACCTCGAGCGGCTCTTCGGCATCGACGTCCACGAGATGCAGCCCTACCGCCCGCTGCCCGAGCAGGCCGCCGAGCAGATCGCCGCGGGCCGGACGCTGATCGTCGAGCTCGACTCCTGGCATCTGCCCGACACCGCCGCCACCAGCTACCGCTCCGAGCACGTCAAGACATCGGCCGTCGTCGAGGCGATCGACTGCGAGGGCGAGCGGCTGCGCTACTTCCACGGAACCGGGCTGTATGAGCTCTCCGGGGAGGACTACCGCGGCGCCTTTCGCCTCGGACGGCCCTTCTCCGAGGACGTCCTGCCCCCCTACACCGAGCTCGTGCGCTTCGACGCCGGCCCGCCGCTGCGCGAGCAGGAGCTGCGCGAGGCCGCGCGGACGCTGCTGCGGGGACATCTCGACCATCGCCCCCCCACCAACCCCTTCGCGCGCTTCGCAGCCCAGCTCGAGCGCGATCTCCCGCGACTGCTCGACGGCGATGCCGGCGAGTACCACGCCTACGCGTTCGCCACGGTGAGGATGGCCGGCTCGGCCTTCGAGGTCAGCTCATCGCTGGCCGAGTGGCTGCTCGGACAGCGCTCCGCTGCGGTCACCGAGGCGCTTGGCCGGATCGTCGAGGGGTGCAAGATCCTCTCCTTCAGGCTCGCCCGCCGCCGCGCCTTCGAACCGCAGGAGACCCTCTCGGCGCTGGCCGGCGCTTGGGAGCAGGCGATGGGTCGGCTCGATGACGCAATCGGCTGACCCGGCCCAGCGCTCCCCGTCGAACGTGCGCGTGCGCGTGGACGGCCATGAGCTGCTGGAGCTGTCGGCCGTCTGGCAGGCCGCCCGGTCGGCTCCCGACCTGCATGCGGATGCGGGCACGCTCGAGGGTCTCGAGCTGGAGTCCCGCCCGCGTGCCCGGCACGGCCGCCGCGGCGCTGCGCGACGGCGGCCTGTGGCGAGCGGGGGAGCCTCATGACTTCGACGCCGAGGACTGGTGGTTTCGCACGAGCTTCCACGCCCGGGCGCCGGAGCCGGGCGAGGACGTGCGCCTGTGCCTCGACGGGATCGCCACCATCGCCGAGGTCTACCTCAACGGCGAGCTGGTGCTCGAGAGCGACTCGATGTTCGCCGCCCACGCGCTCGAGGTCTCAGATCTGCTGAGGGACAGCAACGATCTGGCGATCCGCTGTCGAGCCCTCGCCCCGCTGCTGGGCGTCCGCCGCCGCCCGCGCGCACGCTGGCGCACGCGCCTGGTGGCCGACGGCAACCTGCGCTTCTATCGCACGATGCTGCTCGGCCGCTGTCCCGGCATCGCGCCCGGACCGGGCGCCGTGGGACCCTGGCGAGCGGTGCGCCTCGAGCGCCGCCGGCACGTGGATGTCCGGGAGCTCTCCCTGCGTCCCCGCCTGGACGGCCCAGACGGCATCCTGGCCGTGCTCGCGAGGGTGCGCTCGTTGGATGAGGCACAGGTGAGCGCCGTGGAGGTGGAGCTGAGCGGAGCATCGGGAACCCACCGCGCCGCGCTCGCCCTGGAGGCCGTCGCGGGTCCCGATGGGGAGCACGTCCTCGCCCGCGGAGAGCTGCGCGTTGCCGAGGTGGCGCGATGGTGGCCGCACACCCACGGCGAGCCCGTCCTGCACGAGGTTCGCCTCCACGTGAGTGGCGCCCAGGGAGAGATCGTCGTGGAGGCCGGGCGGATCGGCTTCCGCGAGCTCGCCTTCGGAGCGGCGCCGGACCACGACGTCGAGCGGGACGGGCTGGATCTGCACGTCAACGGCGTCCGCGTGTTCGCCCGCGGGGCCGTGTGGACCCCGATCGACCCGATCGGCCTCGCCCCGTCGGCGGAGGAGCTCCGCGCCGAGCTCCTACGCGTGCGCGACGCCGGCATGAACATGCTGCGCCTGCCCGGCACCGGCGTATATGAGACGAGCGCGTTCCACGACCTCTGCGACGAGCTCGGCGTCCTCGTGTGGCAGGACTTCATGTTCGCCAACCTCGACTATCCGATCGCCGACGAGCGCTTTCGCGCGGCCGTCGAGCGTGAGGCCGGCGCCGTCCTGGCCGGGCTTCGGGGACGTCCGAGCCTGGTCGTCGTGTGCGGCAACAGCGAGGTCGAGCAGCAGGCGGCGATGATGGGACTCGACGCCTCACTCGGGCGCGGCGAGCTGTTCGGCGAGCTGCTGCCGGCGCTCGTCCGCGAGAGCGGCGTGGACGCCCTGTACATCCCCTCGGCGCCGTGCGGGGGCGATCTCCCGTTTCGCCCCAACCGCGGAATCGGCACCTATTATGCCGTGGGCTGCTACCGGCGGCCGCTGGAGGACGTCCGTCGCGCGGGCGTGCGCTTCGCCGCGGAGTGCCTGGCCTTCTCCCACGTGCCCAGCGAGCAGGCCATCGAGGAAATGCTGCCGCAAGCGCCCGGACGGCTCGCCGGCCACAATCCACTGTGGAAGGCCGGGATTCCACGCGAGAACGAAGCCGACTGGGACTTCGAGGACATCCGCGACCACTATCTCGGCCTGCTGTTCGGGGTCAACGCCGCCGATCTGCGCCATGTCGATCGCGCCCGCTATCTCGAGCTCTCGCGCACCCTCACCGGGGAGATCCTCGCCGAGGTGTTCGGCGAGTGGCGGCGAGCCGGCTCCGGATGTGGCGGCGGACTCGTGCTGTGGCTGCACGACCTCCTGCCCGGCGCCGGATGGGGCCTGATCGACCACCGGGGCCGAGCGAAGCTCGCCTACCACCACCTCAAGCGCGCACTCGCCCCGGTCGCCGTGTGGACGGTCGATGAGCAGCTGGGGGGTGTCGTCGCTCACGTGGCCAACGACGGACCCGCCGCGCTCAGCGCATCGCTGCGAGTGGCCCTCTATCGGGAACGCGAGCACCGGGTCGAGCAGGCCCGGGTCCCGGTCGAGCTCGAGCCTCACAGCCAGGGAGAGTGGAATGTCGAGTCCGTCATCGGCCACTTCGTGGACGCGGCGTGGGCCTACAAGTTCGGTCCCCCGGCGCACGACGCGATCGTGGTCACACTCGAGGAGAGCGCGGGCGGCAGGGAGAGCGCGGGCGCGAGCATCCTCTCCCAGGCCATGCGCTTTCCCGCCGGCCGGCCACTCGAGCGCGAGTCCGCTGAGCGGCTTGGCCTCGCCGCGAAGGCACAGGCGCTGGGCGACGGCACAGTGCGGTTGACGCTCTCGAGCAGGCGCCTTGCCTACGGCGTGGAGATCCACACGCCCGGTTTCCTGACGAGCGATGACGGCTTCTCGATCGAGCCCGGCGGAGAGCGTGTCGTCGTGCTCCGACCCAGCGGGGCAGAGAGACCCAGCGGGACGGAGAACGCGGTGAGAGGCGCCCGGATCGGCGCGGTGAACATGAGCGGTGCTGTCAAGATCGCTCTGGAATGAGCGCTCCTCCGACGCCGAGATCCTTCTACCTGGAGACCGCCGGCACGCCACCGATGTTCGCGGTCTTCCACCCGGCCGTCGCAGCGCCCAAGCATCGCGCCGTGCTGCTGTGCCCCCCGTTCGGCTGGGAGGACATGTGCTCCTACCGCAGCCGCCGCGACTGGGCCGAGCATCTGGCCCGCGCCGGATATCCCACGTTGCGGATCGATCTCCCCGGCAGCGGCGACAGCGCAGGCCGGCCAACCGATCCTGGACAGTTGGACACCTGGACGCGGGCGGTGAGCGGCGCGGCGCGGTGGTTGGGGCAGACCAGCGGCGCCTCCCCGATCACCGCGCTCGGCATCGGCCTGGGCGGGATGCTGGCCTGCCGGGCCGCCTTGGACGGTGCCCCGATCGACGAGCTCGTGCTCTGGCACGTGCCGAGCCGGGGACGCAGCCTCGTGCGCGAGCTCCGCGCCTTCTCGGCTCTGGAGGTCGCCTACATTCCCGACCCCGACGAGACCGACCCCGGGCATGAGCCGGAGCCCCTCGAGCGAGGCGCCCTCGTCGCCAACGGTTATCTGATGAGCGCCGCGACGGTCGCGGCACTCGAGCGGCTGGACCTCGCAGACGGCCCGCATTCGCCGGGCCTGCGACGGGTGCTGCTGCTCGGGCGCGACGGCCTGAAGGTCGACGAGAGGCTGGGCGAGGCCCTCGAGCGGGGCGGCGCCGGCGTCTCGGTCGCCGACGGGCCGGGTTACGCGGCGATGATCCTCGCGCCGGATGCCCGCCCTCCCACAGCCGTGTTCGAGCTCGTGGACTCGTGGCTGGCCGCCGGGGCGCCCGAGCACCGCTCCGCCGGCCCGGGCGCCCCGCAGGCGGATGCCGCGGCGGAGAAGGAGCGACCGAACCCGAGACCGGACCCGGTTTCGGTGCGCGAGGAGATGCGGCTCGTCCATGCGGGCGTCGAGCTGGTCGAGAGGCCGATCCCCGTTCGGGGACCGGACACACCGCTGTTCGGAATCCTGACCGAGCCTGTGGGCGAGCACGGGGGCCTGTGCGCGGTGCTGATGAACGCGGGACCGCAACGTCGCACCGGACCCAACCGCATGTGGGTCGAGATCGCGCGCCGCTGGGCCGCCCGCGGCGTTCCCACGCTTCGCTTCGACCTGGCCGGGATCGGGGACTCGGACGGAGACGCCGCGGCGCTCGTGCACGTCGCCTCTCTGTATGCGCCGGAGTACGTCGGCCAGGCCCGAGCCGCCCTGGACACGCTCGCAGCTCGCGGCCTGCCGGAACGCTTCATCGTGCTCGGCCTCTGCTCCGGCGCCTATTGGTCCGCCCACACCGCCCTCGAAGACGAGCGTATCGGCACGGTGGTCATGCTCAACCCGCGCAGCCTGGTCTGGGACGAATGGGTCTACACCCTGCGGCGCACCCGCGAGTTGAGGGAACGCCTGCTGTGGGCTTCGACCTGGCGCAAGCTGCTCCGCGGCGAGATCACCTTCGCACGGCACTTCGAAACGGCGCGGGCGCTCGCCGGTCGCGCGACGATCGCGCCGCGGCGCCTACGCGAGCGAGTCCGAGCGCGCCGGCGCACGGGCGAGAATGGAGGTGATGCGGTCGAGGTGATCTTCGACGCCCTCAGGGATCGCCATCAACGCGCGTTCCTGCTGTTCACAGGCAGCGAGCCGCTGCACAGGGAATTCACGGTAAAGGGCGTCCTCGAGCGGCTCGAGCGCTGGCCGAACCTCGATCTGAGCATCCTCGGAACCTCCACCGACACCCACACGCTCACCCCGCTGTGGCTGCAGCGTCAGGTTCACGAGCTGGTGGACCGAGCCCTCGAGCAGGAGCTCGCGCGGCTGCCGGAAGGAGCTCGTGCGCACGAGCTCGGAGTCGATCCTCACGGGTGACCGTGGCGATCTCCTTGCAATGGTTCTCAGATGCGCTGCGAGGGCATCGCACTGTGCATGTGGCTGATCACGTGTGCGGGACCGTAGAGCCCGGCCATCTTCAACCGCAGGCGCAGGGGCGTGGCGGTCGCGTAGATCGGCTCGCGGGGAACCCTGAAAGGCTCCCACGGACCCGGACCGGCGCAGGCACACGCCAGATCGTAGCCCGCCTCTCTGGCCGCCCGCATCGTCTGCTCGCTGGCGCGGCCGTAGGGGTACGCCATCGACGTCACCGGCTTTCCCAGCAGATCCTCGAGAACGCCCTTGCTGCGACGCAGCTGGTCGAGCACCTCCCCGTAGCTCAGGTCGTTCAACCACGCGTGGTCCACCGAGTGTGCCCCGATTTCCACTCCCGTGCCGGCCAGCTCGAGGACTTCGGCAGGGGTCATGATCATCTCTCCGTTGAGATCGGGGTGGGGCTTGCCCATCAGACCGGTGGTGACGAACATCGAACACGGAATCCCACGCTCGAGGAGCATCGGCACCGCCTCGCGCGCCGTTCTCACCAAACCGTCATCGAAGGTGATCGACCCGCTGTGTCCGGCCTCGGCGCCGCTCCGGATCAAGCGCCACAGGTCTCCCACCGCGAGCAACCTGTATCGCTGGCCTTCAATCACGTCGAGATGGCGCCCGAACAGCTCCCGGCTGACGAACAGACCATGGGGATCGCCACCCGTGGGCATCGGCCCGACGCCGTGGTAACAGAGCACGAACGGATAGCGCCTGCCCAGCATCGTCCCCGCGGCGAGGGCAAGCCATCGATGAGGAGCCCTCATGCGGCGATACGCTCTGCGAGTGACTCGATCGAATATTCGCGCTCGGCCAATCGCCGCGCCGCCGCGGCCATCGCCGCGCCCCGGTCGCTCAGCACCTCCACGATCGCCTGGGCGAGCGTAGCCCCGTCATCGCCCTCGCGATAGTGAACTCCGGCCTGCACCTCGAGGCCTCTGGCGGCTTTCGGAGTGGCGACGATCGGTACTCCATAGGCGAGCGCTTCGACGAATTTCAATGGCGTTCCGGCGCCCTCGGTAATCGGTACCACCACGCAGTCCGCCTGCAGATACAGGCTCGCGAGGTCGTCCACGAATCCTGCGACCTCGACGCGCTCGTCGGGCGCTCGCCAGACTCCCATTCCGCGCCCCGCGAGGGTCAGACGAACCGCGGGCAGCGACCGCCACACACGCGGCAGGACCGAGTGAACGAGCAGATCGCGTCCGCTGCGGTTGGGCTGATAGGTGAAATCACCGACCATCAAGAGGCGCATGTCATCGCTCGTGGCGTGCGCTGCGATCGACTTGGCTGTGATCGCCGCGACGTCCACCACGTTCGGGACGTAACGCAGGCGCGCAGTCGGGACCAACCGCCGTGCCGACTCCACATCGACCTGGCTGACCATCCAGGACTCAGACGCCAGAGCGATCAGCTTCTGCTCGTAGCGGCGCATCGCCGCATGAGCCAGTGCACGATTTCCGATGGAGCCGCTGCGGACATAGTCGGATTCAAAGTTCTGCGCATTGTAGATGATCGCTCGCGATCGAGCCATCGGCATGAGCGCGGTGGCAGAGTTCGTATCTGCGACTATCACACGACCGCGCCCGGGGTCTCGAGCGAGCGCTTCCCCCACTTCCACCAGCTCGGGGCTGGTGCCTCTGCAGCAGCGAGCCGGAATGCCCCGAACACGCTTACCCGCATACAGCGCCGCGCGGCGGGGGCCCCGCGAAGGATTGATCTTATGAAACTCTACGTTTTCGATTGCCTGATAGGCGGGGCTCGGCTCATCTGCATCGTGGGGGACGTAGGCCAGATCGACCGGCCCCAACATGGCGAGCGCCCTGATACAGGTGTAGGCGCGCATGTCTCGCCCGGTGCTCAGGCTTGGCGCGATCGTGGTCAGATATAGATCTCTGAGACGTCTCATTCGGTGATCGACAGCACCTGCCCTCGGACACTCCGGTTCACGGTCTGAGGTGCCCCTGCTCTGTCATCTCGACCGTGTCCCCGCGCAGCTTTAGTCTCCACCACGTGCAGCGCCGGCGGCATGGCCCCCGAAGACCTTACGCCCGGCCGGCTGAGACCGTCGCCGAGCCGACGCCGAGCGCGGCCCGGGCAAGCGGCCAGCGTGCGGCCCGCGACATCGTCATGCAGGTCGTCGCGCGCGTCGCGAATCTGGCCCTGGGCGTCCTCGTAACGGCCCTCCTCGCCCGTGAGCTCGGAAGCGCGGGCTACGGTCAGTGGTCGACGATCCTCGCCGTCCTCGCGCTCGTCGGCTACTTCGCCAGCTTCGGGATGGAGAGCGTCGCCGTGCGCGAAGCCGCCCGCGAGCCCGAGCACGAGCACGAGTGGCTGGGCGCCGTGATGCTGCTGCGCCTGTACATGCTCGGACCCGTTGTCGTGCTTTCGGTTCTCGCGATCGTGCTGCTCCACCACAGCCACCAGATGCTCGTCGCCGGCCTGATCCTCGTGATCACGATGCCGTTCAACGGGGCGGGGGCTCTAGCCCTCGTGTTTCAGCTGCGCGTCAACAACCTCGTGCCGATGCTCGTGATCACGCTCAGGAGCGTGCTGTGGACGATCGCCGTCGCGGTCATCTACTGGCGCGGGGGAAGCATGATCGCGCTGGCCATCGCATTGACGGCCACAAACGCAATCGGGTCGATCGTGCAGGCGGTCGCGGCGCTGCGCGCGGCCCCACGCAGGCCGCGCCCGTCGCGCAGGCGTATCGGCGCCCTCATACGCCACGGCCTGCCGATCGGCATCTCGGGCGTGCTGGTCATCTGCTACGCCCGCATCGATCAGTTGATCGTCTTCGGCCTCCGTGGCAGCAGGGCCGCCGGGCTCTACGGAAGCGTCTACAACATCCTCGACCAGGCCCACTTCATCCCGATCTCGATCCTCACGACGCTCGCCCCGATCATGGCCGCGTCGTGGCCCACGAACCGTCCCCGCCTGCTGCGCACGGCGCGGCTCAGCGCCGAGGTGATGGCGGTCGCCTCCTTTGGCGCGCTGGCCTTTGCGAGCGTCGCCGCCACGCCGCTGATACGCCTCTTCTACGGGCACGAATTCGTGGCTGCGGCGAGCGCCCTCCCGGTGCTGGGCGCTGCCTTCATCTTCATCTGCTTCGGCTACCTCAACGACAACGTGCTGCTCATCCTGGGGCTGCAGCGACGACGTCTGGTGATCAGCCTCGTGGCGCTCGTGGTCAACGTTGCCGGCAACCTCATCCTGGTGCCGATCTTCGGCTTCATGGGCGCCGCGTGGATGACCCTGGCGACCGAGGTGGTCGTGTTCGCCGCGAGCCTGCGGGTGATCCTGCGCGAGCTCGACCTGTCACTTCCGCGCCCGGGGCGTCTCGGACGGACGCTGCTCGCGGCCATCCTGCTCGCCGGCGGGCTCGAGCTGGTGAGACTGCTCGGGGCGCCGCTCGTGTTGCTGGTGGTGACGGCGTGCGTTTGCTATCCGGCGCTGTTGTTCGGCCTGCGCGCCCTGAGCATCGAAGAGGTGCGCATGCTGCTCCGTCGCGAAGCCCTGGCCTGATGCGCATCCTCGTCGTGTCAACGCTGTATCCGCCCTTCGCCATTGGTGGCTATGAGCTCGAGTGCGCCGCGGTGGCCGAGTATCTGGCAGAGCGCCACGACGTGCTGGTATTGACCAGCGCTGCGCCCAGGACCGGGGGTCGGCATCCGAACCCGGGGGCTCAGCCGAGCGGGGCGGCCCGGGTGAGCCAGATACGCCGCGATCTCGCGCTTCTCACCCCCGATGAGAGGGGGGCGCTGCGAGCCCCGTTCGCATCGCTGCGAGCGGTGCGGGCGGCCCGCCGGGCGCTCGACTGGAACCCCGATCTCATCTACGCCTGGAACGGTGCGTCGATCCCGCAGGCAACCCTGCGCGTGCTGGCCGACAGCGGCGTTCCGCTCGCCTTTCGCGTGTGCGAGCACTGGTTCGGAGGTCTGTTCGTGCGCGACCAGTTCCTGCGCGAGCTGCTGCCTGCGGATCGAGGTCTGACGCATGCGGTGTGGGCCGGCGGCGCTCGCGCGTTGAACCGGCTGCCGTCGCTACGTCTCGACCCGACGGCGCCCACGCGGACGGCCATCTCCTGGAACTCCGAGGCACTGAGGCGAATGGTGCAGATACCACCGTTCCTCGAGACCGTTCTCGAGCGCACCGAACACGCGGTTCCGCCGTACGGCGACCTTTACGCCGCGGTCGAGCGCCGCCCGAGCGAGGAGCCTGAGATCGCGTTCGTCGGGCGGATCACGCCGTATAAGGGAGTCGCGATCGCGATCGAAGCCCTCGCCCTGCTGCGATCCCACCACGACATCTCGGCGAAGCTCGTCCTCGCCGGCCCCCAGGAGGAGGCCCACGTCCGCGAGCTGCGCCTCCTGGCCGAGCGCCTGGGGGTCACGGGCGCCGTGCAGTGGCGAGGGGCGCTCGCTCCCGCGGAGATCGCCGGGCTCCTGGCAGAGACCAGCGCGATGATCGTTCCTTCGATTTGGGACGAGCCGCTGGGCCTGGTGGCGATCGAGGGCGCCCTCGCCCGCGTGCCGCTGATCGCCTCCGACGTCGGGGGAATCGGAGAGGCAATGCACGACGAGGAGCATGCGCTCCTGTTCCCCAGGGGCGACGCGGAGGAGGCGGCGGCGGCATTGGCACGCACGATCCGCAACGCCGGGGAAACGGCGGCCCGTGTGCAGCGCGCGTACGCCCGCGCTCAGTCATTTCGGCTCGGGCCCTACCTGGAGAGGCAGGAGGGCTTCGTGGCTGCCGCGCTCAACGCCCTCCAGAGCGCCGAGCGCTCACGCCCATAGCCGTCGCACCATCCTGCGCCTGCGCGCGCGCGTCCAATCGAACATGCTGTCGTTGAGGTCGTAGTCGCCGCGCTGGGCCTCGGGTATGTCCCCGTTCTCGATTCGCTCGATCAGCCGCGGCAGCTCACGGTAGAACTCATCCGAGCGGTACGGCGGATGCAGCGACCACATCCCCGGGTCGGCGCCGAGCAGATCGACCCTGTACAGCCCGGCGTCTGCCATGGCAGCGCTGATCGACAGCTCGGGCGCCCTGAACGGGGGGTTGCCATGCAGCCGAGCCTTGGCGCTGCTGAGCAGGCGAATCGGACCGAGCAGTCGCAGCGGCAGCAACCGCTCTCGCAGCCGCTTGCGATCGATGAAGAACAGCCGGCTGCTGAGCGTTTGAAACCGGTACGCTCGCGAGCTGTGCGCGAAGCGCGGCGCCTTCTCCCGACGAAGCGCACCGTCGCGGGTCGGCGGGCCTGGAAGTGGGTTGCACGCGAGCACGTCCGGGTTCTCGGCCAGCAGAGCCGCCGCCTCCTCGATCCAACTCTGGCTGGATCCGCCGAACATGACGTCCGAGTCCAGGTGGAGCACGAGATCGTTGCCGGCCTCGTGCCAGCCATGGAAGTACGGGTAGATCGGAGCCCCATTCGTGCTCTTGGCAGGAACCGACTCGTTGCCCGTAAACACAGCGCCGACTTCTCGCATCTTTTCCGGGGAGTAGTCCACCTCCGCCACACGCGCACCCGGATGGGTGCCGCAGAGGCCCTCAAGGAGCTCCTTCATCGGCGTGAGCCGCTCCTCCCATCCCTCCGCAAAGCGTCCCCCGTGAGCTGTGCGGTGAAGATCGAACGTGAACAGTATCTCCTGCACCTGACCGCCCCATTGACGCAGCTGGTGAGGCAATATCTCCACGGCATGTGGATAATCCGTCGGCGCGACGGTGATCTCCAACGTGACTGCTGTCGGCTGCGGCATGAGCGAAACCTTACCAGTCGCCGCTGAGTGTGATTTACGCCTTCGTTCAGATTCCATCTCCGTTATTTGGCTGCCAGGATTGCAAGAGTTCTACGTAGTGGAAAGCTTCGCCATTGCTTCTGTGAATGCTGTGGCGGAGGGCTTGGGTTGGAGGGGCCATTTGTAGAGGCCGTAGCCGCCTTCGCCGGTGTCGATGGCCTCGTAGAGGTAGATGGAGGCGACGCCCCATTCGGCGGCTTGGGTGATGTATTGCTTGACGTCGGCTGCTTGTTCGGCTTCGGTGACGGGGGTGTTGCCGTCTGAGCCTTGGTAGGTGGGTTGTCCGACCTCGGTGATCTCGAGGGGCGCGTAGACGTGGTCTGTCTTCATGTAGGCGATCATGCGGGGGACGGTCGCCCAGCCTTGGCGGTAGGAGCCGGAGCCGAAGCCGTTGGCGTTCATCGGGCCGTAGGGGTGGAAGCTCCATGCGTCGGGGATGTATCCGAGGGCTGCTACGAACAGGACGCACCAGCCGCCGTGGGATTCCCACTGCGACCATTCGCCGTTGGGCTTTTGGGCGTCGGTCCATGCGTCGGCGATCAGCGTGATGGCGCTCCCGGCGAGCGCTTCGTGGGCGGCGCGGTACTGCGCGGCGTATTCCGGGGGGGTGGAGCCGTGGTAGTAGACCTCGTTGCCGAGCTCCAGTTCGGTGATCCCGAGTTCCCGCATGTGCGGGAGATACGCCAGCACGCCTTCAGCGACCGCTGCCGGGGACATCCCCAGCATCGAAGGGTTATACAGCAGCAGCGGGGTAACGCCATCGCTGACCATTTCTTTAGCCGGACCCCACCCTTCAACACCCGGGTTCAACTTCGTGAACTTCACACCCGTCTGCTTCCGAATCGCTTCACTCGGCCCAGCACCCCACCCCACAACCCCACCAATCAAACCCACCCTCAACCCCGACGACGTGGGCGGCGGTTCTGAGACCGGCACTTTGCCACCCGAGCCGCTGCCCGAGCCGGAGCCGCTGCCCGAGCCGGAGCCACTGCCCGAGCCGGAGCCGCTGCCCGAACCCGAGCCGCTGCCCGAGCCCGAGCCACTGCCCGAGCCTGATCCCGAGCCGCTGCCGCTGCCCGAGCCAGAGCCGCTGCCCGAGCCAGAGCCGCTGCCCGAGCCGCTGCCGCTGCCCGAACCAGAGCCACTGCCCGAACCAGAGCCGCTGCCCGAACCCGAGCCACTGCCCGAACCCGAGCCACTGCCCGAGCCCGAGCCCGTTTCAGAACCGGAGCCCGAGCCGACGCCCGACCTGTTCGAGCGGGAGTGGGAGATGTATTCAAGGATGCGCTTGATGTTCCCCCAGCGGTTGTAGACGATCGTGACCGGCGGTGCCCATGCGCTGCCCTGCACGTCGGTTTTGACGCTGTAGGTGACAGTCGCGTTGGGGACCGGCGGCAGGGTGACAAAGGTCTTTGCAAGGACCCGGTGCACGCTCCGGTGGCCGCGCTGGTGGCGAGCGAAGACGTACGCGCTGACCCCGTGGACCCGCGACCAGACCAGCTTGTGCCCGATGACCGCGATGCGGGGCGGAGTCAGACGGGCGAGGCGCGCTTGGACGGTGCGGCTGATACGGCCATCTGCAGTGGACGCCCCGGCGGACGTGTTGATCGCCATGGCGATCATGCAGCTCGCGACGAGCAGCCTGAAGAGCAGCTTCCCTGGGACTCGGTGGGGACGAGCGAGGGTGGTCATCGATCATTGCTCCTTCCGTAGCCGGGCTGCCTCGTAGAGACCCCTTGCTTTGCGGCCCCGCCTCGCGACGGGTGTGCCTTTGTGGTGGATTGGTCGATTGGGTCGACGGGTCCTACCGGCGTTTGGACCAGAGCGCCGTCGGGCTTCTATCGACGTCTGCTCGCGCTGTACGGCGCCCGGGAGGCGAAGTTGGACGCATGTCCCTCGTGCACACCCGCTCGCAGATCTGGCGGAGGCCAAGCGGGCGGTCGATATCATCGGCTCGGTGCATCCGCCCCGGACGGCTCGGCGGTGGCGGTTTTTGCTTCAAGTCCCCGCACCGAGCCGACGATAGGAGCCTTACGATGAGACGACTCGCTTCAACGTCGGCCTCCCGGCATCCGATCCGATCGACTGTCTAGTGTCCCGAGTCAGTAGATGAGCACACCCGACCTGCTCGAGCAGCGTGCACGCCCGACCCGGGGCAACGGGCAGGAAGGACTCGTCGGCGACCTCGAGATCCTGCGCAGGCATTGGCGGACGGTCGTGCTGGTGGTCCTCGCGTCGGTGGCCGTGTTCGCAATCGCCCACGAGAGCAAGGCGAAGTCCTACACCGCCACTGCCAGCGTGGCCTTCCAGGCCGACACGCTCTCGGATGCGGCGCTCAACATCTCCACCGCGACCAGCAGCGAACCGCAGCGAGAAGCGGACACCCAGGTGCTCATCGCCCACTCCGCCGAAGTCGCCCAGGCGGTGCGCAGCCAGTTGAACGTTCCGAGCGCCACGGGCGAACTGCTGGGCGAGGTCAAGGTCGAAGCGGCGCCGACCGCAGACGTCCTGAACCTGATCGCCACGACCGCCGACCCGCGTGCTTCGGCGACGCTCGCCAACGCTTTCGCGGCCCAGTACATCGCGTTTCGCGCCAGATCGCAGCTGGCTGGCATCTCCACCGCTCAGGCGAAGATCCGCGAACAGGTCGCCGGCCTGCCCGCCAAATCACCCGAACGCGAATCGCTCGAGCAGTCGCTCGTGCGGCTCGGCTCGCTGCAGGCGATCGCCGGCGGGGGCGCCAACATCATCGGACGCGCAGGCGTGCCCGCGGCGCCCAACGGCGGCGGCCTGTCTGAGGCTGTCGTAATTGGCTTCCTGGTCGGGCTGGCAATCGCGTTCTCGTTGGTCTTCCTGTTGGAGTCGCTCGACCGGCGCGTCAAGACCGTGGCGGATTTCGAGCGCGGCTACCGGCTGCCCGCGCTCGTCGGAATTCCCCGCATGGGCTCTCGCGCGGTGCACCCGGACAGCTCGGCCCTGCTGGAGCCCTACCGGATCCTGCGCGGCGCGCTCGGGTTCACCGCCGTGACCCGCAGGCTCAACACCCTGCTGGTGACCAGCGCCGTGTCGGGCGAGGGCAAGACCACCGTGGCCGTCAATCTGGCCCGCGTGGTTGCCTTCAGCGGGCGCCGGACGGTGCTCGTCGAGCTGGACCTGCGTCGACCTGGCGCGATCGGTCCCTTCAATCTCGCGGCGCCGCGAGGCGTTACGACAGCGATCACCGGCGCAGCCGACCTCGAGGACCTCCTTGTCAGGCCGATGCCAACGCTGCCGAACCTGTTCGTGCTGCCGTCGGGAGCCCTTCCTTACAACCCTTCCGAGCTGCTCGGCTCGCCGCAGGTTGCCGACCTGCTGTCCGAGCTCGCCGCGGACGGCAGCATGGTCATCATCGATGCGCCCCCCCTGAACCCGGTAGCCGATGCCCAGGTCCTGCTCGACAACCCCGCGATCGATGCCTGCATCATCGTGGCTCGAATCGACCGGACCAAGCGCGAGGAGATGCGCCACGCCCGCTCGATCCTCGACCAGCACAGGGTGGAGCCGGTCGGCGTCGTGGTGAGCGCGGTGCGCGATTCGAGTCGCTATGGCTACGGTTACGGCGCATACCAGGCAGAAGCCCCCGCGCTGGACGTGGACGTCGAGGCGCCCCCGATCAAACCGGGCCGGCTCCGTGACGAGGAGCCTCAGGCGGAGAGCGTCAACGGAGACGAGAACGTAGAGGCCCTCGCCGGACGCGGGAGCCGCTCGAGACCCAAGCGAACATCACACTAGAGGAGGGACTGACGGTGGTCCTCCGATGGCTGCGAGTGCCGACGCTCCCCCGTCGGGAGGCGCTCCTCGCCGGAGCCGCCGCGGCGGCGATGGCCCTGCTCGCGATCGCCGCCGCGCACAAGCTCGGCACCGCCGGCCTGCTCGCCCCTCTGGCGCTGGTCATCCTCGCGATCCTGGTCAGGAAACCAGTGCTCACGCTGACCCTCGTGGTGGGCTTGACGATCTTCTGCGAGGGTCCCGGGTTTGGGCTGCTGAGCATCACTTCGCACCTCTACACGCAGGTCTACAAGGGCCTCAGCGTTCTCGATCTCCTGGTTGCCCTGGTCCTGGTAGCGGCCTTCACGGACATGCTGCGCCATCGGCGCACCGTTCAGGTGCCGCGACCGCTGCTGATCGGGCTGACGACGCTCGCGCTCGCGATGGCGACTGGGGCGGTAATTGGACACAACTCTGGTGTGAGCCTACGATTCTCGGTGTTCTCCGAGCACGTTCTCGTGTATCTGCTGCTCCTGCCGATCGCGGTTGCGAACCTGGGCCTCGACACACGCCAGATCGCGAGGCTCCTCAGGGGCGCGACGGCACTCGCCATAGTCAAGGCGGTACTCGGCCTGGTGGAGATCTCCCAGAACCTGGGAACGCCGATCGAAGGCTCCGCGAAGCTCACCTATTACGAACCGACGGCCAACTGGGTGATCATGATGGCCCTGCTGGCGATTCTCGCCGCACTGGCCGCACGCGACAGGCCGCCACTGTGGATTGCGCTCGGCAGCCCGCTGCTGATCGCATGCCTGCTGCTCTCATACAGGCGTTCATTCTGGATCGCCTCTGTGCTCGGCGTCCTGCTCGTCCTGCTGTTCGCCACAACGCCGGCGGGACGGCGTATGCTCGTGCCGGCCAGCTTGGTGATCGCGGCGGCCATCTGGTTGCTGGGATCTCTTCACTTCCAATCCAATCTTCCGGTCGTCAAGAGAATCACCTCGCTGTCCGTGGCCAAGGTGGAAACCAACAGGGAGGACCGCTACCGCCTGGACGAGCGCACGAACGTTCTCAGTGAAATCGGGCGCCACCCGATCACCGGGATCGGCCTGGGGGTTCCGTGGCAGGCCACGGCAGCGCCGCTGTCGGTGGAACACGAAGAAGGTCGCGAGTATGTGCACTTCGCGGCCCTATGGTTCTGGTTGAAGCTGGGCGTGCTCGGCCTGCTCGCCTACGTGGGTGTGATCGTCGGGAGCACGATCGTCGCGTGGCAAGCATGGCGCCGCTCCCGCGACCCGCTGCTTCGTGCCTTCGCGGCCGCGTCCGCGTGTGGTATAGCCGGTTTGGCAGTCATGGACACAACCGCGAGCTTCACCGGCGTCGAACCGCGCTTCACCCTCGTGCTCGCCGTGCAGATCGGCCTGCTCGCGGTGCTCGCCCGGCGAGCCGAGCCGGCCGATAGCAGAGAGCTCGTGTGACTAACCTGCTCGAGGACTTGCGCGCCTGCCTGCCGCGGGTTGCCATCGTCCATGAGTGGCTGACGGTCCCTGGCGGCTCCGAGCAGGTCGTCCTCGAGCTGCTCGAGATGTTTCCCTCGGCCGAGTTGTTCACCTCCATCTACGACCCCGCACCGTGGCCCGCAGCGATCACCGAGCGCCCCGTCCACGCCTCGCCACTGAATCGGATACCTCGAGCCAGCCGCAACTACCCGAAGCTGCTGCCGCTGATGGACAGGGCATTTCGCTCGTTTGATCTGTCTGACTTCGACCTCGTGCTCTCGAGCAACCATGCATCCGCCAAGAACGTGCGCACACCCGCGAGCGCGCTGCACGTCTGCTACTGCCATACGCCGATGCGCTACGCGTGGGAGGAGGGCTTCCTCGACGGCGAGGAGATCGGGCGCCCGGCACGCTTGGCGTTGCCGTATCTGCTGCGCCGGCTGCGCGCCCAAGACCTCAGAGGCGCCTCCTCGCCGGATGTCTTCGTCGCAAACTCCCGCCACGTGGCCGCGCGCATCGCGCGCTACTACGGGCGCTCCTCCGAGGTCGTACACCCCCCCGTGGACGTCGAGCATTACCTCGCGCTCGAGCGCACGCACGGAGACTTCTACCTGGTGTTCGGACGGGTGGTTCCTTACAAGCGCGTCGACCTCGCGGTCGGCGCCTGCCGATCGCTCGCCCGCTCCCTGAAGGTCGCCGGTGACGGCAGGGCTCTGCCGAGCATCCGAGCCGAGGCAAACGGCCACGAGGAGATTCAGCTCCTTGGCCGGGTGAGCGACACCGAGCGAGACAGCCTGTTCACGCGGGCGCGCGCGCTCCTGTTCCCCGGAGAGGAGGATTTCGGGATCGTTCCGGTCGAGGCCCAGGCCGCCGGAGTACCGGTGATCGCATACGGCGTCGGCGGTGCGAGCGAGTCGGTGCTGGACGGCCAAACCGGGGTCTTGTTCGACCGCCCAGACGCCACCGCTCTGGCCGAGGCGATCGAGCGCTTCGAGGGTATGACCCTCGATGGCGAGCGAATCCGCGAGAACGCAAGACGATTCGGACGCGAGCGTTTCCGCACGCAGATGGCCGAGGTCATCGACAGGGCCCGGCGTGCACGCGCCGACGGGGGGAGCCTCGCAGGCTCATCCCCGCATGAGCGTTGATCCCCTGCGCCGGGTGATGCGCCGGCGATCAGGTGGTGCGGATGATCAGCACCGAGCAGGGAGCGTGATGGGAGACCTTGTTGGGCACCGAGCCCAGCAGGAAGCGCTTGGCGCCTGTCATGCCCTTGTTGCCCACGATGATGAGGTCGGCCTCGCGCTCTTCGGCGACGTCGAGCACCGCGTCGGCCGGATCGCCCTGGCGTGCGTAGACGTCGACGGGCACCCCCGCCTCCCGTGCGATTGTGGCGGCCGCCTCCAGGGTCGCGTCCACGTCCTCCCGGGGGTTGATCGCCCACTGCAGGTCCTCTGGAGCCTGCCGGCGTTCCTCGCTCAACCGCTGTGCGGGGACCGGCTCGTAAGCACTCACGAACTCGAGCTTTGCCCCAACCGAGCGAGCCAGATCGACCGCCTGGCGCACCGCCTGGGTGGCGGTGTCCGACCCGTCTGTGCCAACGACGATCGATTTGAACAACATGATCCTCCTCGCCCGCAGTGGTCCATGCTGAGCCGCGCGGCCAGCGCGACGATCATATCCGTCCCGCCTGCCGGACAGGCCGGCGGCTGGGCCTGACCCGCCGGCTGGGCCTGACCGACGGCTGGGCCTGACCGGCGGCTGGGCCTAATGTTCAACGACGATGATCGACCTCCACTGTCACGTGCTCGCAGGGATCGACGACGGTCCCGACGCCATCGAGGGGTCGCTCGCGCTGGCCCGAGCGGCCGCTCGGGCCGGCACCCGCACGATCGTGGCGACGCCGCACGTGAGCTGGAGCTATCCGAATACCGCCGAGACCATCGCCCGACTGGTCCTGGAGCTGAACGAGCGCTTGGCGGCCGAGGAGGTGGCGCTCGACGTCCGTGCCGGAGCCGAGATCGCGATGACGCGGGTTGGCGATATCCCCACGGAGGAACTCGGCCTGCTCTCGCTCGGCGGGGGGCCGTGGCTGCTTGTGGAGCCCCCCTTCGCCCCCGTTGCGAGTGGGCTGGACACGCTCCTGCTGGAGTTGCAGGGCGATGGGCATCGGATCGTGCTCGCCCACCCAGAGCGCTGTCCGGCCTTTCACCGCGACCCGGAGATGCTTGCCGAGCTCGTCCGCGGCGGCATCGTCACGTCGATCACGGCCGGGTCGCTCGTGGGGCAGTTTGGCGAGCAGGCCCGCCGCTTCGCGCTGACGCTGGTGCGGCAGGGGATGGTCCACAACGTCGCCTCAGACGCCCACGACGAGACGCAGCGCCCGCCGGGTGTGGCCAGGGAGCTCGAGTACTCGGGCCTCGCGCCGCTCGCCGACTGGCTGACCCAGGCCGTCCCCTCGGCGATCCTCGAAGGCAAGCAGAGTATCCCCCCGCGGCCGGCCGTCGAGCTTCCCGACCTCGGGAAGGCCCGACGCTCCTGGTGGCGGCGCCCGCGCTGAGGACATCGGCCGCGGGATCGGCGGAGAGGGCGCTCGCGCAGAACGTGTTTGAAAAGATCGGCTCAGGCGAGCCTGATGATCGCCACGACCATGCCGATCAGCACGAACACGACGATCGCCACCTGCATCCAGATCCACGTGGGAGACATGACCGTCAGCGTACTGCGACCGTATCCTGCAACCGCCGTCTGGGCCCCGATGCGCGACTAACGTGTAGGGGAATGGCAGGAGGACTCAAGAGCCCCGCCCGCGCGGGAGCGATTGCGCTGTGCCTGCTGGCGTGGCTTGGTCCGTCGGTCTCGCGGGCACGTACGGCGAGCGCGCGAGCGTCCGCGCCCGCACTGCTCACCGGAGTGAGCATCGGCGGGCCCGGGTACGACTCGGGTCCCGCCCAGGCCGATCGCGATGTCGCCCGGGCCCACCAGCTGCACGCAAAGGTGGTGCGGGTGGAAGTGCCGTGGTCGGTGATGGAGCCTCTCCAGGCAAGCGAAATCGAACCGCACGCTCTGGCGGTCACCGACCGTGTGGTCAACGACGCGGCCGCGGATGGGATCCGGGTGATCATGATGGTTGAGAGCACGCCCTGCTGGGCTTCCTCGGCCCCGCGATCCCTGTTGCGCAAATGCGCCTCCAAGCGGACGGGCGCCGCCGGCGCGTGGCCGCCGAGCCGGCCCGCGGATTACGCGGCGTTCGTCGCCCACCTGGCCCAGCGCTACGGCCGCGAGCTCGCGGCGATCGAAATCTGGAACGAGCCGGACGAGAGCAACCAGCAGTACTTCGCGGGTCCCGACAAAGCCCAGCGCTACGCGGCGATCCTGCGTGCCGCCTATCCGGCGATCAAGCAGGCCAACCCGAGCGTGACCGTGCTCGCCGGCGCGCTCGTGGGATCGAACGGGGCCTTCCTGCGCGCGCTGTATGCGGCGGGCATCAAGGGCTACTACGACGGGCTGGCCGTGCACTACTACAACCTGACGATCGCCTCGTTGCGCTCGATCCACGAAGTGCAGCTGGCCAACGGCGACGGCACGCCGCTGTGGCTCGACGAGTTCGGCTGGAGCAGCTGCTGGCCGGGTCAAAAGATCCAGCAGGAACAGGCGTGCGTGACCACCCGGGTGCAGGCGAGCAACCTCGCCGATCTCGTGCGCGAGCTCGCTCGCGTCCCCTACGTCGCGGCAGCGGTGGTCTACAAGCTCCAGGGCTCGAACGACGAAGATTTCGGTCTCCTGACGGCCACAGGCGCCCGCAAGCCGGCCTTCGGCGCGCTCGCGTCCGCCATCGCCTCACCGCTCGCCGCAGCGGGCAACGTCACCTTGAGCCTGCACAGGGCCGGTGGCGCCGTCGTCGCACGGGGCTCGGCGCCTCCCGGCGACTACCTGGAGCTCGAAGCCCTCCAGGGCACGGTCCTGCGCTACTGGGCCTACTTCGTCCTGGACCGCTTCAACGACTACTCGATCCGCCTGCCTTCGGCGCTGGGAACGAGCGGTCTGACCGTACGCGTCTACCAGGCCTGGCAGGGAAGCGCGAGCGCGGCGCAGCGGAGCATCTGAATGGCTCCTCGGGCGCCCGCCGCGTGTCACTCGGCGTTGCGAAACAGCGCCGCGAACGTCATCACGAGGATCCTCAGGTCCAGGCCGAGGGACCAGTGGGCGATGTAGTAGTTGTCCCACTCGACACGCTCGGCCAGAGAGGTTTGTCCCCGCAGACCGTGAACCTGCGACCAGCCGGTGATTCCCGACTTGACTCGGTGACGGTCGCCGTAGCGGATGATGTCCTGCCTGAAGAGCTCCACGAATTCCGGGCGCTCGGGTCGGGGACCGACGAGGCTCATGTCGCCTCGGAGCACGTTGAACAGCTGGGGTAGCTCGTCGAGCGAGGTTCGGCGCAGGAAACGCCCGACCGCGGTGCGGCGATCTTCGCCCTCGACGCCTCCCGGCGCGATGTCCCCGGCCAGCAGGAAATCCAGGGCGCTGACCTGCTCCCCGTCGGATTCCGCCCGTCCCGGCGCCTCGCGCATCGAACGGAACTTGTAGAAGTCGAACACCCGGCCATCGCGACCGACACGGCGCTGGCTGAAGAGCGCCGGTCCGGGAGAGCTGAGGCGCACGGCCACCGCTGCGCACAGAATCAGCGGGGAGAGCAGGATCAGCAGCGTGAGCGCCAGGACGCGGTCGAGGGCGTGCTTGAGCGCAAACTGCAGACCGTTGGGATCGACCGTCGAGAAGGACAGCAGCGGCAGGCCCCCAACGGTGTCGTAGCCCACGCGATCGTTGATCGTGTCGAACATCCGCGGCACGACCGAGACCTCGATGCCCAACTCCTGGCAGTGCTGGATCAGACGGCTGATACGTTCGTCGGTCGCCGAGGAGAACGCCACGATCAGGGTCTTGACGCCCGTGCGCCTGACGGTCTCGTCGAGATCCTCGACGGTGCCCAGGACGGGCACGTCGCGGCCGCCCACCTCAGCCACCGAACGTGGGTCTTCGTCGAGGAAGCCGATCGGCACCAGGCCGTACTCGGGATGGCTCTCCAGGCGGCGGGCGACCTGGGCCCCCACCATTCCGGCGCCCATGATCAGAACCGGCTTGCCCACCAGTCGCTGTGCGCAGGCCCAGCGCTTGGTCGAGGAGAGGACGGCGCGTCCGAGCCCCACGCCGACCAGCGCGAACAGCCACGCTCGCAGCCAGTCCGTCTGACTCGGGACCTGCCCGTTGAAGAACCTGCCGAGCATCGCCACCGTCATCGCGGCCACGGACACGCCGCTGAGGACGGGGACGAACCCATCCAGCACCAGGGCACGCAGACGCGTGCGGTAGAGACCCCGCAGGTAGAAGAGCAGGAGCACCAGGGGGGGCAGACCGAGCAGCGGAGCGCTGTCCGGCGAGACGTTCAGTGCGCCATTCACGCCTCCCAGGGAAACCACGACGGCGATGCACAGAATCACGAAGTCGACCGTCGGGCGCAGCAGCTCCCAGCCACGGCCCTCGAGCGCCCACTGCAACGGCCCCACGAAGACGCTGCCTCGAGAGGCCTTCGGCGAGGGCGCGTCGTGCGTGAGCTCGCCCCGGAGCGGGAGGGTGGTGGACGTCTGTTGGGAGATGTGCGTGTGATCCATTGAAAAGGTGCTTCTTGTCGGTTGCGGTGGCGTTCGGGCCTACTTGACTACTCGGGTCCTGCGTCGCATGTCTTTAGCCTGCGGGCCTTCCTATCGAGGCCGCCGCGCCAGCTGGCGGGTCAGCGCGGCCGTGACAGCGAGCAGCACCAGAGCCGCGAATATCAGTAGAAGGTCTGAGCCGGAGAGCCCGAGCGCCTGTGAGCCGACGTTCGTATCGGATGAAGCGATATACGGTTGGGAACTCACGCCGGATGCCTGGCCGGTGCCGGCGCCGGGATGCTTCCCGACTCGAGCCGAGCCGTGCCCACGGCTCCGAGCGCCGTCGCTACCGACCCGCGAGCCGACAGACGCCGTGCCACCCCCCGTGGAGCCGCCGCTGGTGCCCGAAGTGCCGCCACCCGAGCCTCCCGCACCCCCACCCCCGGGGGCGCCCAGCAGCGCGGAGCCGAGGATCGCCTGGTTGCCCTGCCCAGGCCCACCGTAGCCACTCAGGAGAGGGTTCGCGCCGGCGGGCGCGGTTGCCGAGAGCCCAAGCAAGAGCAGCGTGCCCGTCATGATGATCCCGCGATTGATTGTCATGCCTCCATGCCTTCGGTTCTCGTCGCCGGCCACCCAAAGCTCGCTGTCCCCGCCGCCGTTCACACGCTAGCGAAGCCGCAACCCCATGTCGAGGCGGAAACCGTCCCAAGAGTCCAATTTCAAGCGAATTCCTCAGCTTTGAGGAGGATTAGGCGGTTCAGCTCCTCGACGTTGACCCGGTGCCCGTCTTGCACCAGCCGCAGGGCCTGTCGGGTGACCGTATCGCGGGGGTTCAGCCGCGTCGCCCGGGCGAGCAACGTGAGCGCTCGCGGACGTTGGCCTTGGGCCGAGGCGATCGCCCCCAGCTCGAGCGTCGCATAGGCATCGCCGTGGGTCCGCGCGAGAGCCAGAGAGAACTCGTGGTCGGCGTGCACGAGGTCGCCGTAGCGCAGGGCGATGCTCCCCGCGACCAGGTACGCCTCGTCGCTGAGCGGATCCAGGCGGGCCGCTTCCTGCAGGCGAGAGTAGGCGCTCTGCGGAGCCCGCGTCCAGATGCGCGCCGCGCTCTCCACCTCCAGCTGGCTGAGCCAGGGCAGCGCGAGGGAGACGACCGCCGCAAGCACAACGAGCGCGCCCGCGGCGATCGGCAGCCGCCGACGCCACGGCCCCGCGGGCACAGGCAGGCGCCGGGGGCCGGCTTCGAGCGGGCGCGGTGTCCCGGCCCGGCGTCCCGGTCTCGGCCGCGATCGGGGAACCGGCAGCGCCTCTCGGCGGGGCGAGCGCGCAGGCGATGCCCAGCAGCGCGAACGCCGGCGCACCCAGGCCGGCGAACTCCCAGAACCAGTCGAATGAGCCGTGGACGAGCCAATAGACGAAGCCGGCCAGCGCAGCCGCGGCCACCGCGCGGGCGATCGGATCCGAGGAGCGCAGGGCCCGCGCCGCCGCCGCAAGCGCGGCCGCGAGGCCGACGAGGGCCAAGACCACGCCGAGCAGGCCCGTCTCGACGAGCGTCCGCAACTCGACACTGTGCGGATAATGCGGTGTCTCGTCAGAGCGCCGGTGGGCGAGGTACGGCTGCTGGAAGTTGTCGGCGCCGATTCCGAGGATCGGATGGGCGAGGAATTCGTCGAGGGCGACGCGATAGAAGTCATAGCGACTGCTTCCCAGGCCACTCACCAGCCGGCTGCCGGTCGGGCTGTCGGCCGCGTAGCCGCCCCTGAACGTGTCCCATGCGTGCCTGACCCGGGCCGCGGGGTTACCGGCGGCGGCCAAACCACCGGCGACCATGACGAGCGCCGTGAGCAGACCCGTCGCGGCGACGGCCCGCCGCACCCTCGTGGCGGAGCGCTCAGAAAGCGTCATGCGGTTCTCCGCGGCCGCACCCACGGCTACCACGAGACCCACGAGCAATGCCGCCACGAACGTCGCGAGGACCGCAGTGTGGGTCGTGGCGGCCACGACGTCGCCGTTACGCAGGCGGTCGCCGACCCGCAGGACGAGTGGCGCGGCGGCCCCAACTCCGGCCAGCACAGGCACGAGCACGGCGAACGAGCGGGTGCGTCCGGGCAGGAACACGAACAGCAGCACGAGCATCACCGGCGTGGCGTACAGCGAGCCCCTGCTCTGGCTGAGCAGGGCGAGCGCCGCGAGCAGCACCGCCCCTCCGGCCAGCAGTCCGCGCAGGCCCCACGGCAGGCGCGCGCTGCGGCTCAGCAGGACCGCGGGCCAGAACGCCATCAACCATTGGGCGGCGTTGGCGTTGGCGTAGCCGCTCGGATAGACCAGCCGCCCACCGGGCAGCAGGCTCTGAAGGCCCGCGCCGCTCGCCGCATCCACGTGCAGGGCGGTGAACGCCGCGAGCCCGATCATCGCGACCGTCCACGTGCACAGCAGCAGCGCCGCGCTGGCGCCGCGCTGGCGCCAGCAGGCGAACAGGGCGAACACGAGCAGGTACAGAAGCGTTCTGTCGGCGCCTTCCCACGCGTCGCCCGGCACGGCCGCCCACAGGATCGACAGGAAGCTCAACGCCGTGTACGCAGACAGACACAGCAGCGCAATCCGCACGGCGGGCGGAACATCCGCGAGACGCAGCCCCACCGCGCCGATCGCCAGGAGGAGCAGGACCAGGACGATCAGAGCCCCGGGGGCCCAGTGGGTGACCGGATAGGCGGCCTGGTCGGTTGCCCAGATGACGAACAACGCCACCGCAGCGAGCGCCGGCACGGTCGCGGGCGCCTCGCGGAGCGACGCCGTCAGCTTGGCTGTCATCGCGCCCCACGATAATCCCCGGCGTGGAGGGCCCCAAACGCCGAAGCGATCCTCCAGCGCTGAACAGCGGCGTGACAGACCCCGACGAACTGGTCCGCTTCTACGACGATGCCTACTCCAAGGAGCCCGGCCAGGCGGCTCTGTACTCGCGCTGGCGGGCGCTCGGGGCGATGGGGAAGGCCGACCACGTGCTCACCCTGTGCAAGCGTGCGGGGGTGCGACCGTCGAGCACGCTGGAGGTGGGCTGCGGCGACGGTGCGCTGCTGTGCGAGCTGCACCGCCGCGGGTTCGGCGGGCGGCTCGCGGGGATGGAGATCACGCAGGCGGCTGTCGAGATCGCGCGCGATCGTCTGGAGATCGACTCCGTCGAGTTGTATGACGGCCTGCACCTGACAGCCGGCGACGGGGTCTATGACCTGGGCATCCTCTCGCACGTGCTCGAGCACGTCGTTGACCCAGCCGCGCTGCTGGGCGAGGTGGCTCGCGCCTGTCGGGCGGTGATCGTCGAGGTGCCGCTGGAGGCCAACTTCTCGGCGCGGCGGGCGGGCAAGCGCGAGCATGCGGCCGAGGTCGGACACCTGCAGCGCCTGGACCGCTCGGCCGCCCGTGAGATCGTCGAGCGGGCCGGCCTGTCGATCGGCGGCGAGCTCGAGGATCCGCTGCCGTTGGCGGTTCACCGCTTCTTTGCCTCCACCCCGCGAGCGCGAGCCGCGGCGAGCGTCAAGTGGGTCCTACGCAGCTCCCTTCATGCTCTGACGCCGCCACTGGCGCGGCGGGCGTTCACGGTCCACTACGCGTGCCTGCTTGTGCCCCGGGGGGTATGCCTGCCGCCGGGCGCGTAGCGCCGGCGAACAGCAGCGACAGGACCCGGCCCATCAGCTCGTCCGGCACGGCGTCCGGATCGGCCAGCTTCTGGCGGGCGATGCCGTCGGCGAGGGCGTCGATCGCGATCGCCAGATGCTCGGCTGGAATGTCCAGCTCGAGGTCGAAGTCGCGTACGCCGTCCGCGATCAACTTCGTCAGCACCGCGCGCATCTGGGCAAACCGGGCGGCCACCTTGGGGCGCACCTGCGCATCCCGCACGCCATAGGCCCAGAACTCCATGAACAGCAGCAGCAGCTCCGGCTCGCGCTGGATCATCCTCATCCACTGCCGCGCGCCGCCGGTCGCCCGTTCGGCCATCGACGAGCGCGCGCGCACAGCCTCGGAGATCTCGCGCGCGTGCTCGTCGATCTCGCGCTCCATCAGGACCAGGAAGAGATCCTCCTTGCCGTCGAAGTTCGAGTACAGAGCCCCGGTCGAGAACCCCGCCCTGGAGGCGATCTCATCGACCGACGCGCCATGGAACCCGCTGCTCGCGAACACGCTCCGGGCGGCCGCCAGCAGGCGCTCGCGTGTGTTCGCCTTGCTCTGCTCGCGCGTCATCCGAGGCGCAGGCGCCGGCGCCTCGGCCGTGTCGGTGCCTCCCGCGGGTGCGCCGTGTGTCCTCTCCATCCCCCTCCATCTTACTTTGACAGAGCGGCCGCTATTGCGATAGCGTTCGTTATCCGTACATTCGCGCACCGATAGGAGCAAGCTCCATGGCGACCGCCGCACCGAGCACCCCCTCGACGGACCCCAACCTGGCGAGCCTTCCCGCCGACGCGATCTCCTACACCGACCTGTACTCGCGGTGGGAGCGCGGAAACTGGAGCGCGACCGAGCTCGACTTCACCGAGGATGCCCGCCAGTGGCGCGAGGAGTTCACGGAGTTCGAGCGCAAGGCGGCCATGTGGAACTACTGCCTGTTCTTCTGGGGGGAGGACGCGGTGGCGGACAACCTCTCCCCCTACATCGACGCGGCCCCGCTGGAGGAGCAGAAGTACTTCCTCGCCACCCAGCAGGTCGACGAGGCCCGTCACGCGGTGTTCTTCAAGCGCTTCATGCAGGAGGTGTGCGAGGTCGGCGACGGCACCATGTCCAGCGGCCTGAGCGCGATCAAGCCGCAGCTGACCTCGGGCTTCCGCAAGATCTTCGACCGCCTCGATCGCATGGCCGACGAGCTGCGCGCCGACCGCTCGCCCGCCCAGCTGGCCGCCGCGGTCACGCTGTACCACGTCGTCATCGAGGCCGCGCTCGCCCAGCCCGGCCAGCACTTCATCTGCAGCTACCTGGAGGAACGCAACCAGCTTCCGGCCTTCCGCCAGGGCATGGAGAAGATCGCGGCGGACGAGCAGCGCCACATCGGCTTCGGCGTGAAGCTCCTGTCCGACCTGAACCGCGAAGACCCCGTGGGCGTGCCCAAGGCCGTGGCCCGCATCCTGCGTGAGGTCACCCGCTACACCGCCCAGGTGCTGATGCCCCCGGGATGGGACGAAAGCTACCTGACGGTCTTCAACTACAGCTTCGACAAGGTCGGGGTCGAGGGGCTGACCTCGATGACCACCAAGCTGCGCTCCGCGGGCCTGCCCGTCGAGAGCCTGCCCGGACCGGCGCTGCTGCCGCCCGGTCTGACACCGCTCGAGATCTCCCGGCGGGGCCGGGCGCTCGCCCAGGCCGGCGTGATCGGCGTGCGCGAAGGACCGTCCAAGCGCGACGCCGACAGCGTGGCCCTGCTGTTCGACACGCTCCGCCGCCAGATCAACCCGAACCACGGCCTGACGCGCCCCACGACCTTCCAGTGGGAGTTCACCGAGCCGGACGTCGAGACCTGGCACCTGACCGTCAACAACGGCTCCTCGGTAGTCGAAGCGGGCGAGGCGCCCAACCCCGACCTGCGTCTGCGCCTCTCCTACCAGGACTGGGTGGACATCGTCGGCGAACGCCTGGACCCGCTCCGCGCGGTAGCCACCGGCAGGCTGCGCCCACGCGGCAACCCGCTGGCGCTCCGGCGAATGGCCAAGGTCTTCCCGCGGGGGTGACCACCCGGCTTTCGGCTTGACCTACCCAGGGGCGAACTCCCGCTCGGCCTTGGGCAGGCCTTCGGCCGACGATCGCTCGGCCGGCCCGCGGCCACTTGCGACAGACGGAGGCACGGCGGCGCTGGAGCCGCCGGCGGAGGACCCCGCGGTGACAGGCTCAGAGCCTGTGGACGCCGATCGCGCCGTCAGGACCTGGTGGCCAGCAGCGGACACTCCCCGGGAGGCGCCGGGCGCCCAGACCTGCTCGGGCCCGAACTCGCGGCTGGCCCTGCTCGCAGACGCTGGTCCCAGCGCCGGGGCCGCTCCCGCAGGCGCCGGAGCGCCGACCGAGCGCTGCTGTCCGAGCACAGCCAGTTGATAGAGGGTCGAGCGCGCCAATTGCGCATCGCGCCGCGCCGGGTGCGGCACATGGCGCCCGTGCGCCGGTGAGCCGGCGCCGTCCGGCTGACCGGACAGCGACAGACAGCCCGCTCCGACGCCCAGCGCGAGCACGCATCCAACGGCGAGCTTGCCCGCGAACGTTCCCCCGGCCACAAGCCAGCTGCCACCGGCCGCACCGCCGGCGCTCGCCGCGCCCGAAGCCGACAGGGCGCCGCCGATCCCCGAGCCCGCCTGAGCACCCGCGCCGGCGCCCGTCCCCCCGGCGGCGCCGGCACCTGCGCCCGTCCCACCGGCGGCGCCCGTAGCGCCGCCCGCTCCCACGCCTGCTCCGATTCCGGCCCCGGCATGTGTGCCCGCGGCGGCCCGCGCGAGGGCGCCGGCAGCCAGGCCCCAGGGCAAAAGCACGGGCGGCAGCGCCGCGGACAGACCGCGCAGGGACCGCACGTAGGCGCTGCACGCCGGGCATTCGTCTCTGTGCAGGAGCGACAGACGGTAGCGCTCACCGTCCGGGTCGAGGATCCCGTAGGCGAGGCCCCGCATCAACGAGCCCTGCGCCTCGCACCAGCCGCCGGCGCGGATCGTCTCCACGAGTACGCCCACCTTGCCGGCCACGCCCGGGCGCCCGGCGCCCTGCCCCTCCATCAGCTTGCGCATTCGCGACTCGCTCACGCCCATGCGAGCGGCCGCCTCGACGCGCGAGAGTCCCTGCAGGTAGCACAGGCTCGCCGCCTCGCGCTCCCGGGCGCTGAGGCGGCCCCGCAGCCCCTCGAACAGCTGGCGCAGGCGAACACGGTCGTCGAGCTCGGCGGCGAAGTCGCGGTCATCGACGCCGTGCGACGTGGATCCGTGACGCGTCGATGCCTCGCGGGCGTCCCGGGCGTCCTCGCGGTGGGGATCTCCGCGGCGGACCGGCCCGCGCGAGCGGGTCTCCTCGATCGCGCGCCGGTAGGTCACCAGGGTCAGCCAGCCGGCCGGGTTCGCGACCTCCTGCCCCTCCAGCACGACCGTGTACAGGCCGTGCCATGCCGCGGCGTAGCAGGCCTCGAGGTCGCTCTGGTCCAGATCCGCCCCGCTCGCCCGCAGGCGTGCGCGGACGTTCGCGATCACCCGTCTGCGCAGGCCCTCGAACTCCTGACGCAGCAGACGCTCGGCACGGTAGCGACGCACGGTTAGGGGACTCACCCCCGGAAGATTATGGGGTGGGTATCTTCAGCCCATCTCCACGCCGCCCGCCCCCACGCCACCGCCACCGCCAGCGCACCCGAGGCCCCCCACCCGCGTGGAGATCCTCGGCATCCCGCTGGCGGTTTCCGACTACGGGGAGGTGATCGACTGGATGGACGCGATGATCGCCGCGGGCGAGCGCGGCTACGTGACCGCCGCGGCCGTCAACTTGGTGATGGCAGCCCAGGAGGATCCCGAGGCGCGGGCGGCGGTGCTCGGGGCCACGCTGGCAGTACCCGACGGACAGCCGCTGGTGTGGGCGTTGCACGCGCTCGGCCACGCGCGCGCGACGCGCGTGTACGGCCCGGACCTGATGGCCGCCTTCTGCGCGCGGGCCGCGGGCACGGGCACGCCGATGTACCTCTACGGGGGGCGCACGCCCGCGGCCCTGGTGCTGCTGGAAGAGCGCCTGCGCGAGCGTTTCCCCGGCATCCGGATAGCAGGCGGCTTCTCACCGCCCTTCCGCGCGCTCACCGCCGAGGAGGAGCGGCGTGCGATCGCCGAGATCGACGCCTCGGGCGCGGCCGTCGTGTGGGTGGGCACCGGGCAGCCCAAGCAGGAGAAGTGGATGCTGCAGATGCGAGACCGCCTGTCGGCGCCGCTGCTCGTCGGTGTGGGAGCGGCGTTCGACTTCCATGCCGGGCTCGTCTCGCAGGCACCGCCTTGGATGCAACGCAGCGGCCTCGAGTGGACCTACCGGCTCGCGCGCGAGCCGCGACGCCTGTGGCGGCGCTACGCGCGCTACAACCCCCGCTTCGTGGTCGGCTTCGCCCGGCAGTACCTCACACGACACGACGAGCGGCTGTGAGCTGTGAATCGTCGAGTCACCCCACCGTGAACCTCACCTGCGACCCGGCGGCCTTCGCCTGCAGACGGTCAGCTCGCCGACACGGGACACCGTGAACCCGTGCCCGGCGATCGCCTGGTGAAAGACGCGCGCGCAATCCCCAAAGGCCGAGTCGTCGTGGAGCTCGATCACGAGGGTGTCGACCGCGGACAGCCATGGCTCGTAGCCCTCCGCGAACACGACCGCCTCGGCGCCCTCGATATCGACCTTGAGGATCGAGATGCGCTGATGGCCGGAGTCGCGCAACAGCGTTCCGACGGTGACCGCCGGCAGCACGTCGGCCTCGCCCGGGCGTGCCTCGCGAACCTGCCTGGTCCACTCCCCACCGTCCCGGAACGATCCATCGTCGATCACCAGATTCCCAGGATGTGACCAGACGGCGGCTCGCAAGACCGTGACCCGATCGTGGTACGGCGCCGTGTTGAGTGCCAGCATCGAATAGTTGCCCTCGTCGGGCTCGATCGCCACCACCTTCGCCTGCGGATATCGCGCCAGGAAATAGGCAGCGGAATAGCCCACGTTGGCACCGCAATCGAGGACCAGGTGAACGTCGTCCAGGTCGTCTATGCACGCGTACTCTCGCTCCAGGAAGATCTGCCGGAACACAAAGGCGTCGGTGGTCCCGGGGCGTGCGTACAACGGATGCGCAGAGCTCCGCGAGCGCAGCGTCAGGTGCCTTCCACTGCGCTCGAGCGGAATGCCCAGGCGCTGACACCAGAACAGCAGCGCGCCTCGTACCCCCAGGGTTCCCCAGCCCATCGCAAACGCGCGCAGGAGCCGGCGCAACCTGTGCTGATCGTGCTGCTGCTCAACCATGCAGACGACAGTATCGTCGGCCATGAACAACTAACCTGCACCGCGATGATGATGGATCCGCAGAGCACCGCCGATGTATCCGTCGTGGGCCTCGGCCGCGTCGGGCTGCCGCTCGCGCTGTCGTTTGCCGACCGTGGCCTGCGGGTCGTGGGGATCGACAACGACTCCGGCCGCCTGGACGCCGTGCGCGAAGGCCGGATGCCCTTCGAGGAGACCGGCGGGCAGGAGCTGCTGGAGCGGGTGCACGCGAGCGATCGGCTGTCGCTGTCCGAACGCGTCGCCGACGCCGCGCAGGCACGGCACATCGTGATCACGCTGGGAACGCCCTCCTTCTCGCACATCGAGATCGACATGCGCGACATCCGCTCCGCCCTCGATGACCTGCTGGGTGTGCTCGCGCCCGGACACTCGCTGATCCTGCGCTCGACCATAGCCCCCGGAACGACCGAGTTCGTAGCCGGCTACCTGGCCAAGCACCGCGGCTTCGAGGTCGGCGAGGACGTGTTCGTGGCACACGCCCCCGAGCGCATCGCCGCCGGGCGGTTCATCGAGGAGATCGACACGCTGCCGTGCATCGTCGGCGGTGTCGGGGCTCGTTCCGGGGAGGTCGCGGGCGAGCTGTTCCGGGTATTCGAGGCACCGATCGTGCAGACCACACCGGTGCAGGCGGAGCTGGCGAAGATCTGGACGAACATCCTGCGGTACGCGAACTTCGCCCTTCCCAACCTGCTGATGATGGACTGCGAGCGCTACGCGGCCAACGTGTTCGAGGTGATCGACCTGATCAACCGCGACTATCCCCGCGGGGGGATCGCCCAGCCCGGGCTGACCGCGGGGACGTGCCTGCGCAAGGACTTCGCCTTCTCCGAGGAGCGCTCGGCCGCGCCGGGCATGCTGCTGGCGGTCTCGCGGGTGAACGAGTCGGTGCCGCTGTTCCTTCTGGAAGGGGTGAGGCGGCGCCTGGGCGCGCTTGGGAGCCGCAAGGTCGCCGTGCTGGGCCTGTCCTTCAAGGCGGACACCGACGACGAGCGTGACTCGCTCGCGCACAAGCTCATCCGCCTGCTCGAACGCGATCTGGCCGACGTGGTCGTGCACGACCCGCACGTGCCGACGCCGACCGTGTCGCTGATCGAGGCCGTCGAGGGAGCCGAGGCGGTCATCGTCGCGACCAACCACTCCGAGTTCCGCGACCCGAGGACGCTCGCCACGATCGCCGAGAGCGCCGGCGGCGACTGCCTGATCGTCGATCCCTGGAACTGCTGGGGGGCGGCACAGGTGTTCGCCTACGCCTCCGAGCTCATCGCTTTGGTGCCCACCCACCCCCGCGGATGAGCAGGGTGCTCGTCACGGGCGGCGCCGGGACGATCGGCGCCGCGGTCGTCAGGCGGCTGCTCGCCGACCCGGCGTATGAGGTGCGCGTCTCCGACCAGCGCCCGGCGCCGCAGTGGATGCGCGAGGGCTGCGAGGTCCACACGGGCGATCTGCGCGTGCCCGAGGAGGCGCACGCGGCGAGCCGGGGCTGCGCCCAGGTCATCCATCTGGCCGCCATCGTCGGGGGGATCGCCAACTTCCACAGGCTGCCGCACACGCTCACCGAGGTCAACAACGCCCTCTACAACTCGGTCATCCGAGCGGCGCTCGACGTGGAGGTCGAGCGGTTCGTGTACGTGTCCTCCTCGATGGTCTTCGAGCGCGCCGAGCGCTATCCCACGCCCGAGGACTACCTGCCGCAGTGCCCCGTGCCGATGTCCGCCTACGGCTTCTCCAAGCTCACCGGCGAGGTCTACTGCCGCGCCGCCCACGAGGAGCACGGCCTGCCGTACACGATCTGCCGCCCGTTCAACGCCTACGGCCCGGGCGAGATGCCGGACACCGAGCCGGGAATCGCCCACGCGGTCCCCGACCTGATCGACAAGGTGCTCTCCGGCCAGCGACCGCTACAGATCTTCGGATCGGGAGAGCAGACGAGGACGCTCACCCACATCGACGACATCGCCGACGGCGTGGTCGCCGCCATGGGCTCCCCGGCTGGCCTGAACGAGGACTTCAACATCTCCGCCTCCCGCGAGCTCACGGTCGCCGAGATCGCGCGCATCGTCTGGGCGGCCTGCGGGGAGGACCCCGACGCCTTCGAGCTCGAGCACCTCCCCACGTTCGCCGTCGATGTCCAGCGGCGCTGGCCGGCGGTCGAGAAGGCCCGGCGGCTGCTCGGCTGGGAGGCGCAGATCGAGGTCGAGGATGGGATCGCGGCGACCGTGCGCTGGCTGCGCGAGCGGCGCGCCGGCGCCGAACCGGCCATCGCATCCGGCCGATAGGCTCCCGCGTCATGCCCGACCGCCCCTCAGCGCTGATCACCGGCGTCACCGGCCAGGACGGCTCCTATCTAGCGGAGCTGCTGCTCGAGAAGGGCTATGAGGTCCACGGCATGGTCCGCCGCGGCTCGACCGAGAAGTTCGAGCGGATCGAGCACATCCGCGACCGCATCACCCTCCACCAGGGCGACCTGCTCGACCAGCGCTCGCTCGTGGATGCGCTGCGCGCGTCGAACCCCGGCGAGATCTACAACCTCGCGGCGATGTCCTTCGTGGCCGTCTCCTGGATCCAGCCCACGCTGACCGCCGAGTTCACCGGCGTGGGGGTCACGCGGATGCTCGAGGCGATGCGCGAAGTCTGCCCGCAGGCGCGCTTCTACCAGGCCTCCTCGAGCGAGATGTTCGGCAAGGTCCTGGAGGTCCCGCAGACCGAGAAGACGCCCTTCTACCCCCGCTCGCCCTATGGCGTGGCCAAGGCTTACGGGCACTTCATCACCGTCAACTACCGCGAGTCCTACGACCTGCACGCGACCTCGGGGATCCTTTTCAACCACGAGTCCGAGCGTCGAAGCCGGGAGTTCGTAACCCGCAAGATCACCTGGCACGCCGCGGCCATCAAGCACGGTTTGGCCAAGGAGCTGCGCCTGGGCAACCTCGACGCGGAACGCGACTGGGGCTACGCTAAGGACTACGTCGAGGCGATGTGGCTGATGCTCCAGCGCGATGACCCGCAGGACTACGTGATCGCCACCGGGGCGGCCCATTCGGTGCGCGAGTGCTGCGAGGTGGCCTTCGACGAGGCCGGCCTGGGCGACTTCGGAAGGTACGTGACGATCGACCCTGCCTTCGTCCGCCCGGCCGAGGTCGATCACCTGATCGGCGATCCGGGCAAGGCCGAGCGCGACCTCGGCTGGAAGCCCCGCACGAGCTTCGAGGAGCTGATCCGGCTGATGACCCGCGCCGACCTCGAGACGCTCAAGCCGCGCTGATCGCAATGGGCGTGGCCCTGTTCGACACTTCCACGCCGCTGGCTCCGCTGCGCGAGGAGTTGCGCGCGGCGATTGACAGGGTGCTCGACTCCGAGCGCTACATCCTCGGTCCCGAGGTGAGCGCGTTCGAGCGGGAGTTCGCCGCCCACTGCGGCACCAAGCACGGCGTGGGGGTGGCGAACGGCACGGACGCGATCACGATCGCTCTGCGGGCGATGGGCGTCGGCCCGGGCGATGAGGTGGTCGTGCCGTCGTTCACGTTCTACGCCTCCGCCGAGGCGATCCCGCCGACGGGCGCAACGCCGGTCTTCTGCGACATCGATCCCGACACGTATTGCGTGACCGCCGAGACCGTGTGGGCAGCGCTCACGCCGCGCACGAAGGCCGTGATCGCGGTGCACCTGTTCGGCAACGTGGCGCCCGTGGCCGAGATCCAGGCGCTGGGGGTGCCGGTGCTCGAGGACGCCGCCCAGGCCGCCGGCTCGCGCTCGCAGGCCGGAAGGCCCGGCGCGCTCGGCGCCGCGGCGACGTTCTCGTTCTTTCCGTCCAAGAACCTCGGGTGCTTCGGCGACGGCGGCATGATCACGACCTCCGACGATCGGATCGCCGAGAGCGCGCGGACCCTGCGTTTCCATGGCTCCCACGACAAGGTCACCTACGAGCAGATCGGGTACAACTCGCGCTTGGACGAGCTGCAGGCGGCGATCCTGCGCGTGCAGCTGCCCCACCTCGACAGCTGGGCCGACGGTCGTCGCAGCGCCGGACGCCACTACGAGGCAGCCGGGCTGGGCGAGCTCGCGAAGCTGCCGCGTGCCGTCGAGGGAGCATCGCCCGCCTGGCACCTGTACGTCGTCGCCCACCCCCAGGTGGAGCGCCTGCAAGGCGCGCTCGCCACCGCGGGCATCGGTTGCAAGGCCTACTACCGCCTGCCCGTGCACCGGCAGGCGGCGATGCGCGAGTGGGGCGGGGAACTGGATCTGGCGGAAACCGAGAAGGCCGCGCGCGAGCACCTGGCGATCCCGATGAGCCCCGTGCTTACACGCGATCAGGCCGAGGAGGTCGTGGCGGCCGTCCCCAGGAGCTGACCAGCCTCGAGGGGCTACCGCCAGCGGTCGCCCCTCGCTTCATCGCTCCGCAGTCATACATATCCTTACTTGCAATAATTTCAAGTAGAATCGTAGCATGTCAACCGTAGATGTCGAGTTCGCGCTGCGCGCGCCTACCGATGAGATTGGTCCCCTACTCGCACATATCCCAGAGGATCAGTGGTTTGAGCGTAAGTCGACACGAATCGCCGCTCGAGATCTGGCTGACTCGCTGATCGGCCTCGGCAACGCCGACGGCGGCATCGTGGTCGTTGGCCTCCGCGGCGGAAAGGTCGAGGGCACCGATCGCCTGCCTCAGAAGCGAAACGAGCAGATGCAGGCCAGCATCGACTTCTGCGAGCCACCCGTGCGAGTGCGTCAGCGAATCCTGGCTTGCGAGAACGAAGATGGCAACACCGATCATCTGCTCGTCATCGAAGTCGAGCCGGGCGATGTGGTGCACGCGAACAAGCGCGACGATGTCTTCCTGAGAGTCGGCGACGAGAATCGTCGCCTCACGTTTCGCCAACGTCAGGAGTTGCTCTACGACAAGGGCCAGGCAAGCTTCGAGGCTCGGCCGCTACAGGCTGCGAGCGTCGATGACTTGGCCATGTCGCTCGTCGAACAGTACGCGAAGGCGGTCAGAGCTCCTGATCCCATCCGGCTGTTGCAGGCCCGAGGCCTGGCCGATGACAGCATTCTTACGATCGCCGGCTGCCTGCTCTTCGCCGAGCATCCGCAGAGATTGCTTCCCGAGACGTTCGTCCGCGTGCTCAGATATCGGGGTCGAGAACGGGGAGCCGGTGCACGGCAGCAACTCCTGGAGGACATTCATATCGAAGGTCCGATCCCGGCCCAGCTCTTCCAGGCACGGGGGGCGATCAAGCGACTTCAGCCGGTCAGGCGGGCGCTTGTCGTGGCAACTGGCCTCTTCGGAGATGTCCCCCTGGTCCCCGAAGACGCCTGGCTCGAGGGCGTGGTCAATGCTGTCGTTCATCGCTCCTACAGCCTCGCCGGCGACCATATCCGGGTCGAGATCTTCGACGACAGGATCGAGGTCTGGAGCCCCGGGCGCTCTCCCGGGCTCGTCGACCTGAGCGATCCCCTCGACGCGACACGCTTCGCCCGAAATCCGCGGATTGCTCGCGTCTGCTCAGATCTGAGCTTCGGTCAGGAGTTGGGGGAGGGAATCCGCCGCATGTTCGAAGAGATGCGCCAAGCGGGGCTCAACGATCCGATCTACCGACAGGCATCCGGGGGCGTCCACCTGAGCCTGCTGGCCGAGCCCATCGACCGAGAGCTCGACGCTCGTCTCTCGCAACGAGGGCGAGCCATCATGACCGCGCTGCGTGACGCTCATCACCTGAGCACCGGCGAGGTTGCCGAGATGCTCGACATCTCCCGGCCGGTTGCGCAACGAGAGCTGGGCACGCTGAGAGAAGCGGGAGCAATCGATTGGGTGGGAAAGTCCCCGCGCGACCCGCGGGCCTTCTGGCGACTACATGCGAGCTAGCAGGAGCTAGCAGGGAGCTAGCAGCGACGGTCCGCTCGGGGCCCCTTTCAAGTCTTATTGCAAGTAGTTGCAAGTAGCTCGGGGCTACCGCCAGCGCTCCAGCAGGTCGTCCTCGCTCACCTCGCGCACCACCCGTGCGGGCACCCCCATGACCACCGCGCGCGCGGGGACGTCGCGTGACGAGCGCCCCGGCCGCCACGAACGCCTCCTCGCCGATCTCCACGCCCGGCGTCAGGACCGCCCCGCCGCCCACCCGACAGGCGCGCCGCAGGGTCGCCCCCCGCAGCGGCGTCTCATCGCCGTGTCGGCTCATCGTGTGGTCGTTGGTCGTGAGCGCCCCCGGACCGACGAACACGTCGTCCTCGATCTCTGTGAACGCCGTCCCGATGAGCCCCGTGCTCACACGCGATCAGGCCGAGGAGGTCGTGGCGGCCGCGCGGCGGCCGTTCCGCGCTCAGCCGTAGAAACGCGCGACGACCTGCAGTTGGCTGAAGATGTCGTGGGCCAAGAACAGCACGATCATCGCCGCCCCAATCGAAGGGCCCCATCGTCGCCCCGCCCCGCGCGCAGCCAGCGCGAGCACGACCCCGAGCAGCGGAAGCATCGGCAGCAGGTAACGCGCCTGGCCATACTCCGCGTTCATACCCGGAAAAGCAATAGCCGAGTCGGCGCCAATGAGCGTCATCAAACCGATACTCATCACGCAATACACCGCCAACTCACCACCACGCGCACGCAAGTCCCTCGCGCCCACAACCAGACTGCGAGCGCAAAGGCCCGCGATTACGCCGGCCGGAATCAGCGCTACATCGTAGAACCAGCCGGGAAATGGCGTGTCAAGCCAACCGTATAGGCCGATGTAACCGTTGAACCAGATCTGTCGCGTGGTGAGGGCGCCGGAGAAATCCGAGCGCATCCCAGGCAGCCTCGGAAGGTAGAGCTGCCAGATGTAGCCGATCTCGCTCCACAGCGACCGGTGCGTAACGCTGATTGCATTTGACACGATCCCGAACGCCGGAGCACCGGAGGCAACATGGACTGCAACGAACACCACCACCGGGCTGATGGCCACGGCGAGCGCGAGCGCCAGCGAGACGTACGCACGACGTCCCTCGCTCCGAGCCGCGCGAACACTCAGCACGATCATTCCCATCAGTACCCCGGGGGCAATGCCCACGAAATTGAGCTTCGTCAGCAGGCCAATGGCCGTCAAGAGCCCTATTATCATCGCGCGGCCACGCGTCATGCCGCGCCGAAAGCCCCGCGCCAAGCTGTAAAACACAGCAGCGCTCACCGCATAGAGCATCGCGTCCGGATTGACCGCTCCAGACATGAACCCAAGCAATGGAGCAAGCGCCACCCCAAGGCCGCCGACGGTCCACGCCCATGACGTGCGCGGGAGCGCCTCGCGAATGAAGAGAAATGCGAACATAGCAGTGAGCGCTCCCATCAACGCTGACAAGAGTCGCATGAGCTCGACGCGATCGAGCAGCGTGGCACCCGCCCCCAGGCTGTATGGGATGGCTTGGAGCGCGTAATAGAGTGGAGGCTCCGACGCAGCGACGCCAGCGTATTCACTGCCCTTTTGGCTCGATTTCTCGCTTTGCGCGAGCTCACGCTCGAGCTGATCCTGTTGGGCACGCGAAGAGATCGTTTGATACTCAGGCTGCTCGGCGATCGTTTGCAGGTGGACGCCTTCCAACGCGACCGCCTCTTCGAGTGAGAAATTGCCGCTCTTGGTGGGCAGCCGGCTCGTTTCAGCGATCTGCTTGACATAAGCCACATGCTCCGGCTCGTCGGGTACCTGGAATGGTGGAGTGATGACGGACCAGCACACTGCGTTGGCGCATGCCACGCCGGCACAGAGCCATGCCGTCATGGGAATTTGACGGAGCACTCTACGAAGCGACGTTCCCGGCAGCCGGCGACGCGATGTCACACGCTTGCGTGTCCCGCGCTGTCTTGCAACTCGCGCCCGCCTGTCGAAAGCTCGCGCTCCGACTCGTTGCGCACCGCGCGCCGGACGCCGGGGAGAGGACACCGCCCCCTTCTTCTTCGAACGACTCATCGCAACTCCTGGAGGCCAAGGCGCGAGCAAACGAGGACAACGCCTCCCATGAGCCCGATCACGAGAAAGACGCTCCATGTGCCGGCACCCGCATGGCCGAGGCCCATGCGACGAGCTACCGCCGGCGCGAGTGACCACCACGACGATCGACCAGATCGCAGGTATTCGACCCGGACGCGTCCGGGCATGACCTCGAGCTTGCCGCTCGCCGCGCGTGTTTGCGTCGCCGGCTGGCCCGACAGATACGCGGTTTCGTCCCCATTCAGGAAGAGCTCGAAGCAGATAGTCAGACCCGCTCTAGTGGTTGATATGGGCCTAACGGGTACCGTGACCACGCCGCCGGTCCATCCGGAGCCACGTTCTCCGCGGGTGATGACATGTCCGTGCGCCAGCACCTCGACCGTCACTCTCGGGCCAAGGTAGGCGAAGATTCGGAGCCGAATCGCGGAGGTATCCTGCGGGAGCCGTTCGTTCGCTTGACACGCCTGGGTCCGCTGCTGGACCGTCGCCAGCGGAAGCGCCTCAGCGGTGTTAGCTCCGGAGACTGTGATCGGGCCCTTCGACAGCGTCACGCCAATGGCGGCAGCCACGAGGACAAGCCCTGTTCCGAGTATGATCTTGACGCTTATCAAGCTTGTCCGAGGCCTCTGGCCGTGATGAAATTGATCGAAAGGGGCATCATCTGCCCCCTAAGCAGAAATCCGACTACAGCGAAAATCCCGCCGGTCGGATTGATGCGACGATGCCACGTGGCCTGCCCGGAGTCAATCGGAGAGCGGCGGAACTGCGGCTCGGAATGGTCCGATTACTCGCGTCCGGTAGGCGACGATGGGGCTAACTGCGAGTTTTTCAGGGCGCGCGTTTCGTGCTCCCTTCAAACTGCAGACTTGCGGCGCTGTCTCCCATTCGCCGCAAGGGGTTCGGCTAGCGCCAGCGCTCCAGCAGGTCGTCCTCGCTCACCTCGCGCACCACCCGCGCGGGCACGCCCATGACCACCGCGCGGGCGGGGACGTCGCGGGTGACGAGCGCCCCGGCCGCCACGAACGCCTCCTCGCCGATCTCCACGCCCGGCGTCAGGACCGCCCCGCCGCCCACCCGACAGGCGCGCCGCAGGGTCGCCCCCCGCAGCGGCGTCTCATCGCCGTGTCGGCTCATCGTGTGGTCGTTGGTCGTGAGCGCCCCCGGACCGACGAACACGTCGTCCTCGATCTCTGTGAACGCCGTCAGGTACACACCCGTCTGCACGCGCACGCGCGCACCCACCCGCACGTCGTTGTCCACGACGCTCCCACGTCCGATCACCGATCGCTCGCCGATCGACGCTCGCTCGCGTACGAAGCACTGGTCGCCCAGGATCGCCTCCGCTCCCACGCTCGCCCCCGCGAACACCACCGCGGCCGTCCCCACGCTCGCTCCCGCTCCGAGCATCAGCGCCCCCACCTGTCCCTGGGCGCTCGAGTGGCGCGACAGACGCGGGCGCTTGCCCAGCACCGCGTGGTCCTCGATCGCGCAGCCATCGCCGATGAGCGTCCCGTCGTGCACCACCACGTACGCGCCGAAGAACACGTCCGCCCCCACCTGGACCCCCTCGCCGAGCACGAGCCCGTGGTCACGCCGGTCGCCCGCCGGCCGGCCCACGCTCACAACCGACCCGCGCTCACAACCGCACGGTGTTCGTCGTGCCCGTCGTCCGTGTGACGCCGCGGAGGTCGAGCAGCAGGCGGGCGCGCCCCGCGATCATGGCGTGGTCGACCGTCGGGTGGGCGGTGACGATGATCGCGAGGTCCGCCTCGCCCACCGCCTGCTCCAGAGGGGTGCTCGCGAGCGTGAACTCCGCCAGGGAGGGCACGTGCGGGTCGTGGTAGAGGACCTCGGCGCCGAGGCCCTGCAGCAGGCCGATGATCTTCAACGCCGGCGACTCCCTCACGTCGCTGACCCCCGGCTTGTAGCTCACCCCGATGACCGCCACGCGCGAGCCTTTCACCGACATCCCCCGGTCGTTCAAGGCCCGCTGCGCCTTCGCCACACAGTGGTAGGGCATCTGCTGGTTGACCTTCCCCGCCAGCTCGATGAACTCGGTCGCTATGTCGAACTCCCGCGCCCGCCAGCTCAAGTAGAACGGGTCGACCGGCAGGCAATGCCCGCCCATCCCCGGACCCGGCTCAAAACGCATGAACCCATACGGCTTGCTCGCGGCCGCGTCCACCACCTCCCAGATGTCGATCCCCATCCTGTCGGTCAACATCGCAAGCTCGTTGACCAGCGCGATGTTCACCGAACGAAAGATGTTCTCCAAGAGCTTCGTCAACTCCGCCGCCTCCGGGCTCGACACACGCACCACCTCATCGCACACCCGCCCGTAGAGCTCCTCGGCGCGATCGGCGCAGCCCTCCGTCAAACCACCCAGCACCTTCGGCGTGTTGCGCAACGTGAAATCCGTGCGCCCCGGATCCACCCGCTCGGGCGAGAACGCCAGATGGAAGTCCCTGCCCGCCGCCAACCCCGACTCCTCCAGCAACGGCGCCACGCGCTCACGCGTCGTACCCGGATATGTCGTCGACTCCAACACCACCAGCTGACCCGCCTGCAGCACATCCGCGAGCGCACGACACGCATCCACCAACGGGCCCAGATCCGGCTCCCGGTTCGCCGTCAACGGAGTCGGCACGCACACGAGCACCGCATCCGCCCGCGCCAGCTCCGCATACCGCGTGGTCGCATGTATACCGGCCACCACATGGCCCAGCAGATCGCTCGAGACGTCCTCGATGTACGACTCCCCCGCCTCGATCGCCGCGACCTTCCGGGCATCCACATCCACCGCGATCACATCGCAACCCTCCCGCGCGAACGCCACCGCAAGCGGCAAACCCACATAACCCAACCCGATCACACCAACGGTGGCCATCCAGCCGGCCAGTCTAGGGCCTGAGCTGCATGGGCATTGGACGAGCGGGGCCGCTCAGGCTCGGGGTGAGCAGGATTGGCATTGGACGAGCGGGGCCGCTCAGGAGGGAGCCCCCGCCGCCTGCAGGGAGCGCAGGTCGGCCTGGACCATGCGCTCCACCAGCTCCTCGAAGCTCACCTGCGCGCGCCAACCGAGCCGCTCGCGCGCCTTGCTCGGGTCGCCCACGCTCGGCGTGCTCTCCTTGGCTCGAACGAGCGACGGGTCGACGCGCAGATGACGCTCGAAGTCCAACTCGACGCAAGCGAACGCCGTCTGGGCCAGCTCGGCCACCGTGTGGGCCACGCCACTCGCCAGCACGTAGTCGTCGGGCTCCTCCTGCTGGAGCATCAGCCACGCGCCGCGCACGATGTCCCCCGCGAACGACCAGTCGCGGACGGCATCGAGGTTGCCCAGGGTCAGCTCCTGCTGCAGGCCGAGGGCGATGGCGGCCGCCCCGCGGGTGATTCGACGGGTGACGAACTGCTCCGGCCGGCGCTCGGACTCGTGGTTGAACACGATGCCCGAGCTGACGTGCAGCCCGTCGTGGGTCCGCACGACGCCCGCCAGATCGTGCGCCGCCAGCTTGGCGATCGCATACGGGGTGGTCGGCCTGCAGGGCGTGTCCTCCCGCTGCGGGCTCTCCGGCGCCTCGCCGAAGATCGCCCCGGACGCCGACACGAACACCCGCATCGTCGGATCGATCTCCCGCACCGCCTCGAGGATCGCCGCACACGAGCCCGCGATCGCCCGGATCGTCTCCCCCGGCCGCTCCCACGACGCCGGCACGAACGAGGGGGCCGCCAAGTGGTAGACCTCCTCGGGACGCACCCGCTCGATCGCCGCGTACAGGGTGGGCGGATCGAGCAGCTCGCCCTCCACGAGCTCCACCCGCCCGCGCAGGTGCTCGGAGCAGCCGAGCGAGCGCTCCGGCCCTCCTCGCACGAGGCCACCCACGCGGTAGCCCTGCTCGAGCAGCAGCTCCGCCAGGAACGAGCCGTCCTGGCCTGTGATGCCGGTGATCAGGGCGCTGGCGGCCACGGCGGCAGCTTATGTGTTGAGCCCGAGCTGCTCACGGGCGGGTGCTGCCGATGGGCCCGCGTTGCCCACGCCCGTCGTAGAAGCGTGCAAGCGCTCCAGCCACGACCTCGGGGGCGCACAGGGCGCGTACCCGCTCGAGGCCTCGCTCGCCCGCAGCGCGGTCCCCGGCCAGACGCGTGATCGCGTGCGCCAGAGCGCCCGCGTCGCCCGGCGGCACGAGACCCACCCGCTCGACCAGCTCCGGCAGCGCCCCCACCCGGCTGGCGACCACCGGCAGGCCCGCCGCCATCGCCTCGGCCGTCGACAGACCGAACGTCTCGGCCGAGCGCGACGGGGCCAGAGCGATCGCCGCCCCGGCGCGCAGCTTCGCGAGCTCCGCGTCCCGCACGCGACCGACGAAGCGCACGTCCGCTCCCGCCGCCCGCTCGCCCAGCGCATCCCGCTCGGGTCCCTCGCCCGCCACCACCAGCGCCATGCCGGCCATGCGGCACGCGTCGATCGCCACGTCCACTCCCTTCTCGGGAGACAGGCGAGAGACGACCAGCGCGTATGAGCCCGACGGGGCCCGCGAGCCCTCCGCGGAGATCCGCGAGCGCAGGGGAGGGGCGAGCACTTGCACACGCTCCCACCGCAGCGGCGCGCCCAGCTTGCGCAGCCGCTCGCGGGCGAACGTGCTCGGGACGAGCACCACGTCGGCCTGCTCCACCAGGCGCCGCTGCCACAGCGCGAGCGAGGCTCCGTAGGCAAGCCCCTCCGCCCGGCTGCCGCGGCAGTTCAGGCGCACGCCCGGGAGGGTGTTGCGCCCGTGGCAGCGGGTGCACTCCGCGCCGTTCGTGAAGCACACGCCGACCGCGCACACCAGGCGATACTGGTGCAGGTGCAGCACCACGCGGGCGCCCGCCGCCCGCGCCGCGGCCAGAGCCCGCCAGCCGAGCGCCGGCTGGAGGTTGTGGGCGTGCACCACCCGCGCCCCGCCGAGCCGCACCGCCCTGGCCACGTCCTTCGGGGTCAGACCGCCGCGCAACAGCCCGAGCGCCGCGCTTGCCCGGCCGAGCTCGGCCGAGTCCCGAGCCAGCAGCTCGGCCGGCTCGCCAAGGTGCTCGCGCACGAGCCACATCAGATCCTCGACCACCCGCTCCTCGCCGCCGGTGCTGCGGTAGCGGTTGTGCAGAAACAGGACCATCCCCGACGCAGCCTAGTGCGATCGCCGCGCCCCGCCGCCTGCGGCTCAGGCCCGCAAACCTAGACTGTGCCAGATGACGCCGGCCTCGATCGTGATCCCCACGCGCGCCCGCCTCCCCTACCTGGAGGTCGCCCTCGCCTCGATCGCCCCCGCAGCCGCGCGCGCCGGAGCCGAGGTGCTGGTCGTCGACGACGCCGGGCCCTCACAGCCGGCGTCCGCGCTGGCCGCCCGCTTCGGCGCCCGCTACGAGCCCCACGAGCGGCCGCTCGGCCTGAACGCCGCCCGCAACACCGGCGTCGAGCGCTCTGAGGGGGAGCTGCTCGTGTTCGTCGACGACGACATCCGCGCCGCTCCGGGGTGGCTCGCCGCACTGATCGACGCCGCGGGCAAGCACCCCGGCGTGGACGTCTTCACCGGACCCATCCGCGCCCGGCTGGAGGGACGGGGTGGGTGGGGCTCTCATTCCTGCGGGCGCGAGCGCCCGCCCATAACCACGCTCGAGCTCGGCCCGGACAACGCCGACGCGCCCTACGCCTGGGGCGCCAACATGGCCATCCGCCGCTCCGCCCTCGAGCTGGTCGGACCGTTCGACCCCTCCCTCGAGCACGGCGGCGACGAGCAGGAGTGGCAGGACCGGCTGCGCGTCCGCAAGCCCGGCGCGAGGGTCCTGTACGTCGCCGGCGCGGCCGTCGAGCACCGCCGCGCCGGCGCCGACGCACGCCTGCCCTCGCTCGCCCGCACCGCCCACCGGCGGGGTCTGTCCGCCCGGCGCTTCGACGCCCGGAGCGGGCACGCCCCCACGCTCCGCCGCGAGACGCTCACGCTCGCCGGCTGCCTGTCACACGTGCTTCTCCGCCGCTGCCCGGCCGGTCTGACCATGGTCGCCCACAGCGCCGGGCGCCTGCAGGAAGGCCTGCGCGAACGGACCGGCGCGGCCGGCCGACCCGCGGCCGACGGCCGATCCACCGCGGACAGCCGATCTGCGGCGAACATGCCGTCGGCCAACGGCACGTCCACCGACGACTTCCTGTCGGGCGCCAGCGGCACCGTCGGCGGCCTCGACGCCGTCCGCCGCCGGGTCGCCGACCGGGCGCTCGACACCGTCGAGCTGCTCACCGGCAGGCGCCTGCGCCTCGAGCTCGCCGCGCGTCATGCGCCCCCGCTGCGACGCGTGCTCGTGCTCGGCGTTCAGCGCCCCGAGCGGCGCGCGCTGGCCGAGTCCATGCACACCGAGCTGCTGAGCTCTCGCCACGACGTCGAGCTGCACACCTGCCAGCCACAGGGCCGGGGGAAGTTTCAGAACCTCCATGCCCTCCTCGCCGCCCACCCCGCCGGCGACCACGACTGGCTGCTGGTGATCGACGACGACGTCGAGCTGCCCCGCGGCTTCCTCGACCGCTTCCTGTTCCTCTGCGAGCGCTTCTCCCTCGCCCTCGCCCAGCCCGCCCACCGCCTGCACTCCCACGCCGCGTGGCCCGTCACCCGCAGGCGCCCGGGCTGCGTCGTGCGCGAGACGGGCTTCGTCGAGATCGGCCCCGTCACCGCGTTCGCCCGCCCCACGTTCCCGGTCCTGCTGCCGTTCCCCGAGCTGCGCATGGGCTGGGGCCTGGACGTCCACTGGGCGGCCCTCGCCCGCGAGCACGGCTGGCGCTGCGGCGTCATCGACGCCGTCTCGATCGCCCACAGCGCAGCCCCCGCCGCCGCCGGCTACTCCCGCTCCGACGCCATCGCCGAGGCGCGCTCCTTCCTGGCCGAGCGCCCCTACCTCAGCGCCCGCGAGGCCGGGCGCACGCTCACGACCCACCGCCGCTGGTGAGCCGGCCCCACCACAGCGGCCTCAGGCAGACCCACCACAGTGGCCCCAGGGTCGTCGTCGTGGCGGAGTTCTATCCCAGCCGGCGCGACCCCGTCCTCGGCGTGTGGGCTCATCGCCAGGCGCTCGCCGCGCGCGACGCCGGGGCCGAGGTCCGCGTGGTGGTCCTGCACCGGCTCGTCCCCCCGCGCGCCGCTCTCGCGGCCGGGCCCCGGGCCCTCGCCGGCGCGCTCTCCGAGCGTATGCGCGAGCCGCGCGTGCAGACCCGCGACGGCCTGCAGGTCTCATACGTCTCCTACGTCTCGCCTCCCCGCCATCGCTCCTACCCCTCCTGGGGAGCCTGGGCGGCCCCGGCTCTGGCGCTGGCCCTGCGACGCCTCGCCCGGTCCTTTGCGTTCGACCTGGTCCATGCCCACAACGCCGTTCCAGCCGGCGACGCGACCCGCCGGGCGGGCCTTGCCCGCCCCATCATCATCTCCGTACACGGCGGCGACGTCCTCTACACGGCCATCCGGAGCACCCCCGGCGCCGATGCGGTGGCACGCGGCCTGGGCGCCGCCCGGCTCGTGCTGGCCAACAGCCATGGCATCGCCGAGCTCGCCCGCGAGCACGGAGCTCGCGAGACCCGGGTCGTCCATCTCGGCACCGACCTGCCGCCCGCCCACCGCCGCCCCCGGCGCGACGGGCGCGCCGATCGCGAGGCGGGCGCCGCACAGACCGGGGACCCGCAGAGCCCGTCGCTCGTCACCGTCGGTCACCTCGTCCCCCGCAAGCGCCACGGCGACGTCCTGCGCGCGCTCGCCGTGCTCGGGCCGCGCCACCCCACGCTTCGCTACCGGATCATCGGCGAAGGCCCCGAGCGGAGCCCCCTGGAAGCGCTCGCCGAGCGGCTCGGGATCAGCGGGCGGGTGGACTTCCGCGGGCAGCTCCCGCCCGCCCAGGCGATCGACCAGGCCCGGCGGTGCACCCTGTTCGTCATGCCCTCCACCGAGGAGGCCTTCGGCGTGGCCTACGTCGAGGCCATGGCCGGCGGCGTTCCCGCGATCGGCTGCCGGGGCGAGCCCGGGCCGGAGGAGATCGCCGCCGCCGGCGACGGCTTCCTGCTCGTCCCACCCGGCGACATCGAGCGACTCACCCAGCGCATCGACGAGCTGCTCTCCGACCCCCACCGGCTGCGCGAGGTCGGCCAGCGGGCACGGGCGTCCGTCGCCGCCAACTTCACCTGGGAGCGCTGCGGCGAGGAGACCGTCGCCGCCTACCGGGATGTGCTCGGGTGATCTGGCGTCCGCGGGTGAGCGTGTCCCGTCGGCCGTCAACGCGCCCTCGGCTGAAAGCGCCGCTCGGGTGAAGCCCGTCCTGTTCGTCACCGGGCACGCCCCCGCCTACCGCGTCGGCGCGCTTGCCCGCCTGCACGAGCGCGAGGGCATCGAGGTCGCCCTGTTCGGCGGGAACTCCACCCACGGCGGCCCCGACTTCGCCGGCGGGCTGCCCTTTCCCCATCTCCACGTCCGCCCGATCGAGCTCTTTGCGCTGGCCGCCTCCGATCGGTATCGAGCGGTCGTCTGCCCCACCGGCGGCCGCCTCGCCCCGCTCGGGACGTGGGCGGGCGCCCGCCGTGGCCGCACGCCGCTGATCCTCTGGGCCTCCCTGTGGGCCCATCCGCGCACCGGCGCCCACCTCCTCAGCTACCTCCCGTCGCTGCGCCTGTACCGCTCGGCCGACGCCGTCGTCACCTACGGCCCGCACGTCAGCGCCTACGTCGCCGCCCGCGGAGCCTCCAACGTCCACGTCGCCCCCCAGTCCGTCCACAACGACTTCTGGCGCTCGCCCGACGTCCGTCCGCCGAGCGATCCCCGCTGGCCGGCCGGCGCCGAGGTCAGGTTCCTGTTCGTCGGCCGGCCGGCCGCCGGCAAGGGCCTGCCGGTGCTCCTCGCGGCCTGGCGCGCCGCCGGGCTGCGCCCGCCTGCCGCCGCGCTGATCCTCGCCGGGGTCGGCTCGAGGTCCGACCTCCCCGGCGGGCAGGCCACAGCGCCCGGATCGCCGATCGTCTGCCTCGACCCGCTCGCCCCGGAGAGGCTGCGCGACGTGTACGCCGCCTGCCAGGTGCTCGTCGTGCCGTCGGTCGCCACCCGCACCTTTCGCGAGCCCTGGGGGTTGGTTGTCAACGAGGCAATGAATCGAGGACTAGCAGTGATCGCCAGCGATGCCGTCGGCGCCGCCGCCGGGGGCCTCGTGCGGGATGGACGCAACGGGCTGGTCGTAGGAGCCGGTGACCCCGTCGCGCTCGCCGGCGCCATCGCGCGTCTGGTCGCCGACGCTCCATTGCGCGCCCGGCTGGGGCAGGCCGGCGCGCAGGACGTCCTCGCCTTCGACCACGACGCCTGGGCGGAGGGGTTCTCCCGGGCGCTCTCCAGCCTCGGGCTCGCCCGGGAGCGTTGGTAGCGTTGCGCGGTCAGCCATGAGGATCGCCTCCCCGAACAACCGACTCCCGCTGCTCGTAATCGTGCTGCTGTCGCTGTCTTTGTGGCTCGCCGCGCCGGCCGGCGCGAACGTCGGCGAAACGATCATCCAGCGCTGCACCCACGGAGAATCGTTGAGCGGATTCAGCCAGAGCGCCTACAGCCAGGCGCTGAGCGAGCTGAGCGCGGACGCCGAAGAGTACACCGACTGCTCATCCCTGATCCGCCAGGCCCAGCTCGCCGCCGCCGGTCACGGCGGCGGCAGCAGCGGAGGCGAAGCCCCCCCAGTCCCGATCGCTCCGACGGCCACCGAGCGGCAGGCGATCGCGCACGCCACGCACGCCGGCGCGCCTCCCGTGCAGGTCGGCGGTCAGGTGGTCCACCCGGGGGTCGTGCACGCCGACGTCGCCTCCGCGCTCAGCTCGATGCCCACCCCGCTGCTTGCGACCCTCGCCTTCCTGCTCGCCTGCCTGCTGCTCGTCACCGGCACCGCCCTGCGAAACCGTATCCGTGCGCGCCGCTCCCACTGAGCGCGCGCGGGCGCTGCGGTCGGGGGCGCTGTGGCGGGAGGCGCCATGGCGGGAGGCGCCGTGGCGGGAGGCGCCGTGGCGGGAGGCGCTGTGGCGGGAGGCGCTGTGGTGGCCGGCGCTCCTGATCGGCGGGATCGCCTGCTTCGTCACCTTCTACGCCAAGGGCGGGCTCAACCTCGAATCGATGACCGCAACCGAGATCGCGCTCACGCTCGCCTCCGGGTTGACGGTGGCCGGGGCCGTGCTCCTGACGCGGCCCGGTCAGCGGGCCTACGGGCTGTGGCCCGTAGGGCTACTGCTCGCCTTCACCGTCCTCACGGCCATCTCGGTCGTATGGTCGGTCCAGCCGGACCAGAGCTGGCAGGACTCCGGACGGATGCTCGCCTACAGCGGCGTGTTCGCCGGCGCCGTCGCCCTCGTGCGCGTCGCCCCCGAGCGCTGGCCGGCGGTGCTCGGGGGTCTGACTCTGGCGGCGGTCGTCGTGTGCGCATACGCGCTGGCGACCAAGGTCTTCCCCGGCCAGCTCGCCCCCACGAGCGTCTATGCCCGCCTGGAGGAACCGTATGGCTACTGGAACGCCATCGGCCTGACCGCCGCGATGGGGGTGATCTGCTGCCTGTGGCTGGGCGCCCGCCGCAGCGGCCACGCGTTGCTGAGCGCGCTCGCCTACCCCGCCACCGGCCTGCTGCTGCTGACGCTCGTGCTCGCCTACTCCCGTGGCGCCCTCGCCGCGCTCGCTGTCGGCGTGGTCCTGTGGTTCTGCCTCGTGCCGCTGCGGCTGCGCGGCGCCGCCGTGCTGATCCTCGGCGGGATCGCCGCCGGGGCGCTCACCGCATGGGACTTCTCACAGCATGCGCTCAGCTACGAAGGCGTGCCGCTCGCCCAGCGCGCCGTCGCCGGCCACCGCCTGGGGGCCCTGATCCTCGCGATGGTCCTGCTGCTCTCCCTCGCCGGGGTCGCCATCGGCTTCCTCACCGCCCGCCGGCCGCCGTCGCTGACGACGCGCCGCAGGGCCGGGGCGATCGTGCTCACGCTCGTCGCGCTCGCCGGCGTCGGGTCCCTCGGCGCCCTCGCCCACAGCCGGCGCGGGCTCACCGGGAGCATCTCCCACGCGGTCGACTCGCTGACCGACCCCAACGCCAAGACCCCGCCCAACACTCCCGACCGCCTGACCGCGGTCGCCAGCGTGCGAGCCCGCTACTGGAAGGAGGCCCTCCAGATCTTCGCCGCCCACCCCGCCCTCGGCGTGGGCGCCGAGGGCTATCAGACCGCCCGCCTGCGCTACCGCAAGGAGACCCTGGAAGTCAAGCACGCCCATGGCTTCGTCGTCCAGACCCTCGCCGACCTCGGCCTCGTCGGCCTGGTCCTCGCGCTCCTGGTGCTGCTCACCTGGATGGCCGCCGCCGGGCGGGCCACCCATCCATTCAACCGCCGCTGGAGGTCTGGGCGAGAGCCGTATTCGCCAGAGCGGGTGGGCCTGCTCGCGATGCTCTGCCTCGTGGTCGTCTTCGGCGTCCACTCGCTCGTCGACTGGACCTGGTACGTGCCCGGCGACGCCTGCGTCGCGCTGCTCTGCGCCGGCTGGCTGGCCGGGCGCGGGCCGCTGCGCGATGCCCGACCAGCCGCAGGCGGGCCGAGCCCCTACCGCTGGCTGCTGGCCGGCGCGGCGATCGTCGCGGCGCTGCTCGCCGCATGGTCGCAGTGGCAGCCGCAGCGCTCCGAAGACGCCCGCCAGCAAGCCCTCGCGCTGCTCGCCCACGATCCCCGCGGCGCCGAAGCGGCAGCCGATACGGCCGTCGCGCGCGACCCGCTGTCGGCCGAAGCGCTGCTCACGCTCGCCGGCATCCAGCGGTTCCGCGGCCGGCCTTCGCTCGCCCGGGCCACGCTGCAGCGGGCCGTCCGCCTGCAACCCTCCAACCCACAGACCTGGCTTACGCTCGGGCGCTATGACCTCGCAAGCGATCCCAGGGCCTCACTGGCCGAGCTCCAGGCCGCCATCTATCTGAATCCCGAATCGATCGCCCCCGAAGCCATCGCCAGGGGCGAGCGGGAAGCGATCGAAATCCAGAACGACTACATCCAGGCGCTGCGCGCGAGCGCCACAGCGCCCGCCGGGGTCAAAAGCGCGAGCGGATCGCCCGCGCGAGCAGCAGCCGCCGCGCGCCGGGCGGCCCGCCGGCGGCGCGCACCCGGACATCGTGGAAGCCGAAGTCTTCCACCAGCCGGCTGAGGCTGTATCGGTTGTAGAAGCGCAGGTGATCCCCCAGGGGATCGAAATGGGCGCCGAAGGAGCGCCTCGACAGGGACAGACGGGCGACCGTGAGGGGCGGGTGGCCGGGGGTGCTCAACAGCAGCGCTCCCCCCGAGCGCAGCACGCGTCGCAACTGCGACAGCCAGGCGGAAGTGTCGGCGACGTGCTCGATCACCTCGCCCGCCCACACGACGTCGAAGCTCGCGTCCTCCAGCTGCCAATCGCCGCCGGGCGCTACCAGCCGCAGGTCGAGCTCGGGATGGCGCGCGCGCCCCCGCCGCAGCGGCTCCTCGGCGACGTCCACCCCCACCGCCCGGGCCCCCGCCCGCACGAGCTCGGCCGTGAAGGGGCCCTCGCCGCAGCCGACATCCAGCACGCGCTCGCCCGCCCGCACGTGCTCCAGCAGGAAGCGCCTGCGCAGGGCGAAGTCCGACGGTTCGAGCCCCTCCGGCACCCCCTGCCAAAGGCCTTCGTGATACTCGCGCGAAGGCATCCCCGGGTAGGCTAGACGCGTCGGGCGGGCGGTGCACCAAAACTCTCATACCTGTCCAATCCTCCCGCCAGCCATTATGTTGACCCCGTGCTCTTTACGGGGACAGCGGCGAGGGCGAGGAGCAACCCGTGAAGGTCGCGTTCGACAGCCGCCCGCTCTCCGATCCACACGGGGTCGGGCGCTACTCGCGCTGCCTGTTGCAGGCGCTGCGCGAGACCGCGCTCGGCAGCGATGAGATCGTCGCCACCCAGCGCGGCTCCGCGATGGCCATGTCGCGCAGCGCCCAGGTATTCCATGCTCCCTGGATGGACGGGGCGATGCTGCGCAGCCCGTGTCCGATGGTCGTCACGCTCCACGATCTCGCCGCGCTGAAACGCCGCAGCGAGTATCTCCGGGCGGGGATGCGCATGCGCCTGCGTCATCTGGCCGTCCAGCGAGCCGTGCGGGTGATCGTTCCGACCGAGACGGTCGCCGGCGACGCGATCGCCCGCCTGCGCCTGGAGCGCGAGCGAGTGGTGGTCATCCCCGAGGCCGCCGACACCGTCATGTATCCGCGCCCGGCCCATGAGATCGCCGCGGTACGAGCGCGCTTCTCGCTGCCCGAGCAGTACCTGCTGTGGGTCGGGGGCCTGCAGCACCCCAACCCGGACAAGCACATCGCCAAGCTCGCCGCCACGCCGCGCGAGCTGCCGCTCGTGCTCGTCGGCCCCACCCGGCCGTGGGCCCACGAGCTGCCCGACGTGATCCTCACCGGGCAGGTCTCAGACGAGCACCTCGCCGCCCTCTACAGCGGTGCCCGCGCGCTCCTCCTGACCTCCCAGCACGAGGGCTTCGGACTGCCGGCCGTCGAGGCGCTGGCCTGCGGCACGCCGGTCGTCGCCTGCGAGGCCCCGGCCCTGCGCGAGGTCCTGGACGAGCGCGCCGCGTTCGTCGCCCCCGGAGACATGGAGGGGCTGATCGAGGCCGCCCAGGCCGCCCGTCGGCCCGCCCCGGCGCCTCCGTCCTGGAGCTGGGAGGACGCCGCCCGGGCCACCTGGAGCGTCTACCAGCACGCGCTCGCCTGCACCGGCGAGGCCCGCGGCTCGTCCCGGACGCTGCACCGACGCCGGCCGGGCGCCGCGGGGATCGACGGCCTCGAGCCTGGAGCGTAGTAGAGCCCTCAGTAGGCCCCCCGCCGGGAGATCACGGCGGGGATGGTCTTCAGGAGGATCGTCAAATCGAGCGCCAGCGACCAGCGCTCGAGGTAGATGAAGTCGAGGTGGACGAGCTCGTCGAAGTCGAGCTCCGAGCGGCCGGACACCTGCCACAGACCGGTGATGCCGGGGAGCACCAGGTAGCGCTTGCGGTGCCAGTCTTCGAGCATCTCGTAATCGCGCTCGGGCAGCGGCCGCGGTCCGACCAGCGACATCTCGCCGCGGAGCACGTTGACCAGCTGGGGCAGCTCGTCGAGGGAGAAGCGCCGAAGCACCCGCCCGACCCACGTCAGGCGCGGATCGTCGCGGATCTTGAACAGCGCCCCGGAAGCCTCGTTCAGCTCTTCCAGATCCGCCTGGCTCTGCTCGGCGTCGGTGTGCATCGTGCGGAACTTCAGGCACGCAAACGGACGCTGGCCGATCCCCCGGCGGATCGAGTGGAACATGATCGGCCCGCGCGAGGACAGGCGGACGGCGAGCGTGATCGCGAGCAGCAGTGGGCTGAGCAGCACGAGCAGGATGCTCGCGCCGAGGAGGTCGAAGGTGCGCTTGAGCGCGAAGTCGATTCCCTCGAACACCGGGGGACCGAGTTCGAACAGCGGCACCGACTGTCCTGGGACGAACTCGGCGCGGTGGATCAGGATCTCCATCGTGGATGGCGCCAGGCGCACGCGCACGCCGCGGCGATGGCACTGGTCGACGAGCTCCACGGCATCGACCTGGGGGAAATCGGGATCGGTGATGATCACCTCGTCGATCCGCTCGCTCGCGAGCACCCGATCGAGATCGACCAGCGAGCCCAGGGGACGCAGGCCGTTGGCGGGCAGCTCGTTGGGGGAGAGGAAGCCGACGAGCTCGATCGGGGAATGCGGCGTGTCGGTGAGCGCGTGGGCGACGTCGCCGATGTGCTTGCCCCGGCCGACGAGCACCGTGCGCCGCCGGTAGCCGGCCGCCCGTAGGGCGAACGCCGTCGAGAGCTCATACGTCGCCCGCAGCGAGGAGACGTAGAAGATGGCGAAGGCCAGAGAGCCGTAGAAGAGGTAGTAGCTGGAGAAGTGTTCGCCGTTGACCACCGCGAAGATCAGCGCCACGAACGCCACCTGGAACAGCGACCCGACGATCCGCGAGAGCCCCGGGCGGACCGCGCGCTGCGCGTACAGCCCCGAGCGCGCGAACAGCAGCGCGGTCAGCAGGTAGGCGAACGGCAGGAACTGCTTGGTGCCGTGGTATGCGTTGGCGGTGTCCACCCGCCCGTGCACCGCTTCCTTGAGCACGAGGGCGGTGAAGATCGCGACGGCGACGCCCGCGAAGTCGAGCGCCAGCAGCGAGACCACGCGTGCGACGCGTACGAGGGTGGTCATCCGCATGAGCAGCATCAGCGCCATCGGGCGCTTGCGACGGATGTCGCGATCGGAACGCTCGACTGCTCGCGTGGCCATCTCGCCGTTCACAACACTTCAGCCTCGCACATGGACCGGTTGGGCTCTCGGTCGCAGACAACCACCCGGCGACTCAGGAGGAGCCGCCGCCGACAAGCAGCTCGACGCCGGACTGCTCGATCGTCCGCTGCAGCCCGTCTCGCAAAGAGACCTCCGGCGACCAGCCGAGCAGCTCTCGTGCGAGGGTGATGTCCGGCTTGCGCTGCTTGGGGTCGTCGACCGGCAGCGCCTCGTAGACGATCTCCGAGCCGGAGTCCGTCAACTCTTTGACCGTCTCCGCCAGATCCAGCAGCGTGAACTCATCGGGGTTGCCCACGTTCACCGGGTTGTGGTAGCCGGACTCCGCCAGCGCGATGATCCCGCGGATCAGATCGCTGACGTAGCAGAACGAGCGTGTCTGTCTGCCGTCGCCGAAGACCGTAATCGGGCGGTTGGCGAGCGCCTGGCGGAGGAACGTGGGGATCGCGCGCCCGTCGTGCGGGCGCATCCGCGAGCCGTAGGTGTTGAAGATCCTCACGATCGCCGTGTCCACCCCCTGCTGGCGGTGGTAGGCCATCGTCAGCGCCTCGGCGTAGCGCTTGGCCTCGTCGTACACCCCGCGGGGTCCGATCGGGTTGACGTGGCCCCAGTAGCTCTCCGCCTGCGGGTGCTCCAGCGGGTCTCCGTACACCTCGCTGGTCGACGCGATCAGGAAGCGGGCGCGCTTGGCCTTGGACAGACCCAGCGTGTGGTGGGTTCCGTAGGAGCCCACCTTGAGCGTGTGCAGGGGCAGGCGCAGGTAGTCGATCGGCGACGCGGGGGAGGCCAGGTGGTAGACGAAGTCGATCGGCTCGTCCACGAAGTACGGATCGATGATGTCCGCGCCGATGTGCAGGAAGCGGTCGGGGTCGCGGATGTGCTCGATGTTCGCCAGCGACCCCGTCTCGAGGTTGTCCACGCAGATCACGCGGTGGCCGCGCGCGATCAGCTCCTCGCACAGATGGGATCCCAAGAATCCCGCCCCCCCGGTCACCAGGCATGTGGCCACGCTCGCCAGGATACTCCAGGCCCTCTCGCGGGCGTGTCCATATCATCTCTGCCATGGCTATCGCCGACGCACCGGACCACGACCACGAGCACCTGACCGTCGCGCCGATTCTCGGGCCGGAGGATCCGCGCCGGTTCACCGACTCGGGCATCGAGGTCGGCGAGCTGTACACCGAGGAGGACCTGCCGGCCGACCTCGACCTGGGGGGGCCGGGTGAGTTCCCGTACACGCGGGGGGTCCACCGGGAGATGTACCGCAAGCAGACCTGGACGATGCGCCAGTACGCCGGCTATGCATCGGCGAAGGAGTCCAACGAGCGCTACAAATACCTGCTCTCCAAGGGCTCCACGGGTCTGTCAATGGCCTTCGACCTGCCCACCCAGCTGGGCCTGGACTCCGACAACCCGCGCTGCCTGGGGGAGGTGGGGCGCACGGGGGTGGCGATCGACACGATCGACGACATGCGCACGGCCTTCGACGGTATCCCGCTCGATCGGGTCTCCACCTCGATGACGATCAACGCTCCGGCGGCCTGCCTGCTGCTGCTCTACGAGTTGGTGGGCGAGGAGCAGGGCGTGCCGAGCGAGCAGCTGCGCGGGACGACCCAGAACGACGTGCTCAAGGAGTACATCGCGAGGGGCAACTACATCTACCCCCCCGAGGCCACGATGCGCCTCACGACGGACCTGTTCGAGTACTGCCACGAGCGGGTGCCACGCTGGAACACGATCTCGATCTCCGGCTATCACTTCCGCGAGAAGGGCTGCTCGGCCGTCCAGGAGGTCGCGTTCACGCTGTCCTCGGGCATCGCCTACGTGCAGGCGGCGAGCGACAAGGGCCTGAACGTCGACGAGTTCGCGCCGCGTCTGTCGTTCTTCTTCAACGGCCACAACAACGTCTTCCAGGAGGTGGCGAAGTTCCGCGCGGCCCGGCGGATGTGGGCGCACATCATGAGCGAGCGCTTCGGAGCGAGCAACCCGAAGGCGACGATGCTGCGCTTCCACACCCAGACCGGTGGGGTCACGCTGACAGCCCAGCAGCCCGAGAACAACATCGTGCGGGTCGCCCTGCAGGGTTTCGCGGCCGTCTGCGGGGGCACCCAGTCGCTGCACACCAACGGCTTCGACGAGGCCCTCGCGCTGCCGACCGAGCGGGCGGCCAAAATCGCCTTGCGCACCCAGCAGATCCTCGCCCACGAGTCCGGGGCGGCCGACACGGTGGACCCGTTCGCCGGCTCCTACTTCGTCGAGTCGCTGACCGACGAGATCGAAGCGCGTGCGAACGAGCTGATCGCCAAGGTCGACGCGCTCGGAGGGTCGGCCAACGCGATCGAGTTCATCACCGGCGAGATCGACGAGTCGGCCTGGGGCTACCAGGAGCGCTACCGCATCGGCCAGGACATCGTCGTGGGGGTCAACTCCTACGAGGAAGAGGGCATCGAGGTCCCGGACCTGCTGCGCGTGGATCCGGAGTCCGAGCGCGAACAGGTCTCGCGTCTAGCTGCCTTCAAGGCCGACCGCGACCGGGATCTCGTGCAACGGCGCCTGGAGGAGCTGCGAGATCTCGCCCGTGGCAGCGAGAACCTGCTGCCGGCCATCCGCCAGGCCCTCGAGGACCGCTGCTCGGTGGGAGAGGTTTGCGGCGCCATGCAGGACGTCTTCGGTAAGTACGCGCCAACATTTTGATGCCCTCCGGGAGGGGGGCGGCCGGTCGTCTGTCCCCACGCCCGTGGTGCGGACCCGATAGCCATGGTTATACGATCGGCGCGCCCGGCGGAGCTCGGACGGCGTGCGTGGATACACCCTCAACGAATCGTGATAGCCATGGTTATACGATCGGCGCGCCCGGCGGAGCTCGGACAGCGTGCTTCGATACACCCTCAACGAATCGTGATAGCCATGGTTATACGATCGGCGCGCCCGGCGGAGCTCGGACAGCGTGCTTCGATACACCCTCAACGAATCGTGATAGCCATGGTTATACACTCGCCGCAAAGTGGGAACCGAAGTCGGTAGGGTCTCGATCGTGATCGTCGCCCCCGCGGCCAGCGCCTACGAAGTCGTCCTCGCGATCCACATCATGGCGGTGGTGGTGGCCTTCGGCGTGACGTTCGCCTACCCGATCATGTTCGCGGTGGGCGCCCGGCGTGATCCGCGCAGCCTGCCGGTGCTCCACCGCATCGAGTACACGATCGAGCGGGCGCTGATCAATGGCGGCCTGCTGATCGTCGTGGCGGCCGGGATCTTTCTCGCCAGCGACGGCCACCATTGGAGCGAATTCTTCGTTCAGTGGGGGCTCGGAGCGGCGATCGTGATCGGAGGGCTGGTCGGAGGGGTGATGATCCCGACGGCCAAACGCGCCGAGACGATTGCCGAGCGCGACCTGGCCGGCGCCGGCGAGAGCGGGAGCGCGGTCGAGATGAGCGATGAGTACCGTGCGCTCGTCCGCCGCCTGTCGACGGTCGGCACCGGGCTGAGCCTGCTCGTGCTGGTGACGATCCTGTTCATGGTCGTCAAGCCGTAACTCCGCGTCGACCGGCTCGGGCCGCGACCTTCGGCGGGCGAGCGCGCCGGTCGACGCTCCGCAGCGCGAGCAGAGCTGGCTGGCTTTCGAAGCGCTGGGCGCAAGCGGGTACCCTGGAGACATGAGCATGGACGGCTATAGGGTGGCTGTTGTTGGAGCAACCGGCCAGGTGGGCACCTTGATGCTGCAACTGCTTCGCGAGCGGGAATTCCCGGCGCGCGAGATCGTGCCGTTCGCCTCCGCGCGGTCGGTGGGGCGCGAGCTCGACGGCGGGCTGGTCGTTCAGGGACTCAGCGAGAAGTCGATACTGGGCTTTGACATCGCGCTGTTCTCGGCCGGCGGCTCCGCGTCCGGGGAGTGGGCGCCCCGGTTCGCGCAGTCCGGCGCCGTGGTCGTCGATAACTCCTCACGCTGGCGCATGCGGGACGACGTGCCGCTGGTCGTGGCCGAGGTCAACCCCGACGCCCTGAGCGGACATCGCGGGATCGTCGCCAACCCCAACTGCTCGACCATGCAGATGGTCGTCGCACTCAAGCCGATCTACGACGCGGCGGGCATCGAGCGCCTCGTGATCAGCACTTACCAGGCGGTGTCCGGCACCGGCAAGGCCGCGGTGGACGAGCTCCTCGACCAGTCCCATGCGCTCCTGCACGAGCGCGAGATCGCTCCCCCAGGGGCATACGCCCACCAGATCGCCTTCAATGCGCTGCCCCACGCGGGCTCGTTCGCGCCCGGCGAGGACCACACCGACGAGGAGCGCAAGCTGATCAGCGAGACGCGAAAGATACTGGGCGACCCCGCCATCCGCGTGAGCGCCACGTGCGTGCGCGTGCCGGTGGTCAACGGCCACTCCGAGGCGGTCAACGTGCAGACTCGCGACGATCTCTCGCCCGAGCGGGCCCGCGAGCTGCTGGAAGCGGCTCCGGGCGTGACCGTGCTCGACGACCCCAGCGCCGCTCTGTATCCACTGGCGATCGATGCAAGCGGCAAAGACGACGTGTTCGTGGGGCGCATTCGCCGCGACCCCGGCCACGAGCGCGCGTTGGATATGTGGATCGTGGCGGACAACCTGCGCAAGGGCGCTGCCACCAACGCGGTGCAGCTGGCGGAGCTGCTGCGCGAGCGGCGGCTGGTGCACAGCCAGAGCGCACCAGCTGCCGCGTAGCGACGGCGGCCTCCACTGCACGCGGCTCTCCTCGCGCCCGATCCTCGCAGCCCGCTCGCTCTATCGCTTGTGCCGCTTGTTGCTTACAGGCCCGTAGCGGCTGTGCGCGAGACGTTCGCAGGCGACGCGCCTCGCATGCGTCTTGTCCCTGTGACACGCCCGGAGCGCAGCCGCGAGCTTTTGCGCCCGCGTCGACGCATGGTGCTTCGTCGGGGACGCCTGCGCGGAGGACGGTTGAGTGGCGCCGCCTCCGGCGCCGGTGGTCGCGCTCGGGGGCGGGGTGAAGTTCGGCTGGGGCGTGGACGGGCCCCGGCACGTTTCCACGCTGTCGCATTCCGTCAGCGAGCCTCCCCCACCACCCTGGGTTGGCGTCGTGAACGTCAAAGTCCGCCCAAACGTTTCGCCGGAGGAGTTCGTCGCCACCAGGCAATAGGCGTACTGCGTGCCTGGAGCAAGCCCGCTAACTTCGATCGAGACCTTGACCGCCCGGCCTTCCTTTTCTCCTCCGGCGGTCCTGCTGCCCGCCAGGCAGCTCGCGCCGGAGTTGTACACGAAGTAGTACCCGGTCGTTGCGCTGGAGCCCGGGTTCAGCGTGCCGCACAGCGCCCACACCCCCGACGTCACCTGGCTGGCGCATTCCGTGACCGGTTCTTCGGGCGCGCCGGATGCAGCCGGCGCGGTGGGCGCGAACACGAGGCCGCCCACCAGCAGGCACAGCACGAGCAACGACCTCGGCGCGCGCAGCCCCACCCTCACCGGCGCGGCGTTGGCTGGCTGAACTTGATCTGGGCGCCCGACACTGCTGTTCGATCGTATCGAATTGCGCGCGGGAGGAGTGCAGGGCTACGGCTCAGGCCAGGCTCGCAGGAGCTCGTCGGGCGAGAGTCCCGCGTCCAGCCCGGCGCCGGCCGCAAAGCCACGGCGCGAGACGCCGACCAGGCGCGCGCTCTCGGCTCCTGGGACGTGGCCGCGCTGCTCGATCAGATCCTCGGTGTCACGGCGGGTGAAGCGAGCATTCTCGCGCCACTTGATCGAGCCGACAAACGAGACGTCGGTCGGTCGTGGATCGGCCGCACCTACGAGATCGACCTCCGGTACGTTCGTGCGCGTCCAATAGCCACCGACATAGCGAGCGGAGCCGAAGCGCTCATCCGGCAGCAGCCGCTCGAGCGAGCGCCTGACGACAGGCTCGATCGCCCGCCCACGGAAGCTCGTCCAGTCGCGCTCGACGCGCTCCAGCAGCAGATCCCCGCGGCCCCGGTCGATCTCCTCGATCCGGGGACCGACGAAACGCAGCCAAAAACGCAGATAGGGGTCAGCCACCACGTAGCGCCTGCTCTTCGAGCCGGGCGGCGCGGCGTAAGGGAGGGAGGTCTCGACCACTCCCTTGCTCACGAGCGTCTTCAGTGCAGCGGACAGACCGGCGCCGTTGACCACGCCGCTGCGTCGACCGATCGCGGTGAAGGTCCGCTCACCGTGACCGATCGCGCCGAGCACGTCCCTGGCCTGCAGTTCTCCCGGGAACTCAGCATCGAGGATGCGCAGGCCGTCTATGACCAGCGGGCTGGTCGGGTCGGAGAGCTCCCGTGCGAGGAACTGGTGTCGCGTCAAGCTCGGCGCCCAGGAATGGGCCAGCATCGGCAGACCGCCCACGATCAGGAAGCGGTCGAACGCATGCGCGCTGTCGGCGCCGCTGAGCGCGGCGAGGTCCCGTGGGCTGAACGGCTGAACGACCATCTCCCGGGTGGGCCTGCCATACAGCTCGGCCGGGTACTCGGTCAGTGCCCTCATCATCCGCATGTCGCTGCCGATGCACACGAGCAGCACGGGCCGCTGCTGCAGCTCACGGTCCCACGCCTCTTGAATGTCGGCGGCGATACCCGGGTCCGCTTCCACCAGATACGGCAACTCGTCGATTACGACGATCGCCGGCCGCTCGCGCGTGGCGCCCTGTTGCGCGAGCCTCAGAGCCGCCGGCCAGCTGTCGAACCCGGTGCCCGCGCGGACTGCCTCTGCCACAGGCAGCGTCGAAGCGGCAAGGGCCGTCCTGAAACGCTCGAGCGCGTCCGCACTCGCCCTGCGGGGGGCTTGGTAGAAGGCGTACGGCAACCTCGCGGCCTCGACAAACTCCTGCACGAGCCGCGACTTGCCGACACGCCGCCTGCCCCGCATCCACACGAAGCGCCCCTCGCCGGTCTGCCGCAGCTGCTCGAGCTCGCCGTCGAGCAGCTCGAGCTCGTGCTTGCGCCCGACGAAGGTTGCCATGGTCAAACTATAACATATGAAACTTTGATTTTCTAAACTTTAATTTCATATAGTTTATAGATCGGCGATCGAATTCCAAGCAGGAGTAGCAAGCAAGCGCGCGAAATGATCCTCGATGATCTCTTCGGAGGTGCAGCGCACTTTGGTCAAGTCCCCACCCGAGCTGTGGGCCGAGCTCAGCGACCCGACCACCCTGGCCCGTCATCTCGGCGCGCTCGGCGAGATCCGCATCACACGCGTGGACCCCGAGCATTCGGTCGAGTGGGAGGCCGGCGAGGACACCGCCGGCAAGGTCCTGATCAAGCCCTCCGGCTGGGGAACCAAGGTTTCCCTCACGGTCACAAGGGAGCTTGCCGTGTCCGAGCAGGGCGCCGCGGCCGAGGTCGAGCCGATAGCCGCGGCCGAGCCGACCGAGCCCGAGCCGCAGCCCGAGCCGACCGAGCCCGAGCCGGCTGTGGCGCCGCCGGAGAGCGAGTCGCGTCGCGGCTTCTTCTCGCGACTGTTCGGTGCTCGTCGCAGGCGGAAGATCGTGCAGGACCCGTCAGAGCCTTCGGAGCCGCCAGAGGACGTGGCAGTCGCCGAGCCGACGATCGAGCCGCCCGAAGCGAGCGCAGTGGTTGAGCTGGGGCCCGAGCCGCAAGGACCGGCCCAGGACATCGCCGCCGAGCTGGAGGCCGCCGAGGAGATCGCGGCCGGGGAGATGACGGCTGTCCTCACCTCGATGCTCGACCGGCTGGGCGCAGCGCACCACCGACCGTTCTCCCGCGCGTAGCAGCAGCAGATACGCAAGGTCGGCCGGCCGACCGACAATAATCGCCCGGTGACAGCATGGCCACGCGAAGCCTTTGTCGATCTCACCCCCGACGTGCGCATTCGGTACGGACGGTCTGAGCGCATTCCAATTCGCTACGCGATCGTGCTGGAGACCCAGGTAGAGGGCGACTGGACGGCTATCCACCTATGGGACAACGCACACGGCGCCAATGAGCACCACGAACATGAGTACACTCGTAGCAAGGGCAAGGGTGATCCATTGATACACCCTTTCGTGTCTATCAACGAGGCTATGGCGGCAGCAATGACTCGCGCAGGACAAGATTGGCAAGCGATTCTCGAGAACTGGAAGAAGGGATGAGCCCAACGCCCAAACACCTGAATCCTGCGGTAGCAAAGGTCGTTGCTGGGATCAACGATCCAGCTGTCCAGGCGCGCTACCCAAACCGAACTCACTTCGTGGACGCCGACAACCCCGACCAGGCCCTGCTAGCGAGTCGCGTGCTGTTGGCCGGCGATCCTGCGGCGATCGTGTATCCCGACGGCCAGGAGGTCCTGTTCACGCCAGAGCGAACCACCGGCGTGGTGGCGCTTCTGCTCCTCGTTGCGGCCCTCTGGATCAAGCTACGCGACCGCTCATCAACCGGGGAGCTCATACAGCTGCCTCCCCGTACGCGCGTCGAGGTTCGCGATGCCGCAGGATTGCCGCGGGCCGCATAGCTGACGCCCCCGGCGAGACCGCCGCGTGCCGGGCAAAATCGCCCGCGGATAACATCCTGCGCCCGATGGCGTCCAGCTCTCACGACAGACAGACCGACGCGGCGCTCCTCGCGACGTCGCGCAGCGGGCACCGCAAACCCCCGCGTCAGAAGGCGCCGGAGACCTACGAGGAGAAGCTGGCGCACCTGCGGGACCTTCGCGAAGCGGCGCTGCACTCGGCGCCGGAGGCCGAGGAGAAGCAGCACGCACGGGGCAAGTACACGGCGCGGGAGCGCGTGGAGAAGCTGCTCGATCCCGGGTCCTTCAAGGAGCTCGACACGTTCGTCCGCCATCGGACGTACGACTTCGACATGCAGAAGAACCGGCCGTGGGGCGACGCTGTGGTCACCGGTCACGGGACGATCGACGGGCGTACGGTGTGCGTGTTCAGCCAGGACTTCACCGTGTTCGGCGGCTCCCTGGGCGAGGTGATGGGCGAGAAGATGTGCAAGATCATGGATCTGGCGGCCAAGATCGGCTGCCCGGTGATCGGCATCAACGACTCGGGCGGGGCGCGCATCCAGGAGGGCGTCGTGTCGCTGGGCTCCTACGGCGACGTGTTCCTGCGCAACGTGCGCTGCTCGGGCGTGATCCCGCAGATAAGCCTGGTGATGGGGCCGTGCGCGGGCGGGGCGGTGTACTCGCCGGCGATCACCGACTTCATCTTCATGGTCAAGGACACCTCGCACATGTTCATCACGGGCCCCGACGTGATCAAGACGGTCACCGGCGAGGAGGTGGGCTTCGAGGAGCTGGGCGGGGCGATGTCGCACAACACGAAGTCGGGGGTGGCCCAGTTCGCCTCCGAGGACGAGGACGCGTGCCTGGAGGACTGCCGCTACCTCCTGAGCTTCCTGCCGCAGAACAACCTGCAGAGCACCCCACGCGTTGCGCCTACCGACGACCCCGAGCGCATGGACCCTGCGCTCGACACGGTCGTCCCCGACAACCCCAACAAGCCCTATGACATGCGCGACGTCGTCAGGCTGATCGTCGACGACGAAGAGTTCTTCGAGGTCCACGAGCACCACGCCAAGAACATCATCTGCGGCTTCTCGCGCCTGGACGGCTACACCGTCGGCATCGTCGGCAACCAGCCGGCCCAGCTCGCGGGGGTGCTCGACATCGACGCGTCGGCCAAGGCCGCCCGCTTCGTGCGCACCTGCGACGCGTTCAACATCCCCCTGCTGACGTTCTGCGACGTGCCCGGCTTCTTGCCGGGGACCGCCCAGGAGTGGGGCGGGATCATCCGCCACGGCGCCAAGCTGCTGTATGCGTTCGCCGAGGCGACGGTGCCGAAGGTGACGATCATCACGCGCAAGGCCTACGGCGGGGCGTACGACGTGATGTCCTCCAAGCACCTGGGGGCGGACTTCAACTTCGCGTGGCCGATCTCGGAGGTGGCGGTGATGGGCCCCGAGGGGGCGGTCAACATCATCTACAGGCGCGACATCACCGGCAGTCCCACCCCGGAGGAGCGCCGCAAGAAGCTGATGGAGGACTACAAGGCGCGCTTTGCCAACCCGTACACCGCGGCCGAGCGTGGCTACATCGACGATGTGATCGTGCCCCACGAGACCCGTCCGCGGCTGATCGTTGCGCTGAGCACGCTCCAGGGCAAGCGCGAGCCGGGGCCCAAGCGCAAGCACGGCAACATCCCGCTCTGATCTACGCCGACTCGGGACACTACGCAGGCAGGCTGAGCTCCCGGGCGCGCCTGGCGCCCAGACTACGGGCGAGGACTTCGGCGAGCAGGTCGGCGCCCAGGGCTCCCCAGATGAGATACGCAAACGCGGCCGGCGCTATGTAGCGGGGCTGCACGAGCAGCGCCAGGTAGGGGACGATGGTCGCCCAGACCACGGCGATGAGCGCCACATGACCCGTTCTCCAGCGCCGCCACGTGAGCCCGAGGCTCAGGGCGGCGAGACCGAAAACCGCCGGCTCGAGCATGTCCTCGAGCAGGTTGAACGGCCGATCGATCGCGAACGCGAGCGGGCCGGCGCTGTATGAGCGCAGCGGCACCGCGCCCCGATGCATCCAACTGGCATCGAACGACAACAGCGTCGCCTGTGCCGTGCGGTATGCGAGCAGCTTGCCGAAGAACAGCGGATGTCGCTCGATCGCCCGTATGGCCTTGTGCTCGAGGAAGCTGTCCCAGGCCGGAGATTCGACGGCCAGATCGGGCCGTTCACGGCGGACCAGGGCTTCCGTGCCCGAGCCCCCGAAGGTTACGCCGAAGTCGTTGTGCAACTGGCCGAGGCCTTCCCACAGCGTTTGTCCGATGCCCGACCGGAATGCGATGAAATCGTGAAACTCGTTGTAGTTGCGAATCGTCCACGGGACCACGAGGATCAGAGCAATGGCAGTCGCCGCCGAGGCGCGGATGAGCGCGGCGCGCCAGCCCGCCCCGACGTTGAGCACGAACGCCAGAACAGCCGAGACGATCAGCACGAAAGGACGAAAATAGGTTCCGAAGCCGACCAGCAGCCCGCAGGCGATCAGCCAGCGCCAGCGATGTGACGAGCGTGCGGCCTGGATCTGGAGAGCGAGGATGGCGATCGTCAGATCGCAGGCCCAGAAGTCCATGTAGGGACTGATCGTCTGCCAGGCGATCGGCGGATAGACGGCATACAGGGCGCCTGCCAGAAGCGCCGCACGAGGGCGCCCGAACAACCGCATGACGATCCAGTACACGAGCAGGGCGGCGAGCGCATCGAGCACGATCCTCAGCAGCCGATCGGGCAGAAAGGTCTCCTTGCCGGTGATCTCCCACAGGCCCGCCAGCACGACCGCTTCGCCCACGGGCTCGACGATCTCGGGTTTCCATCGCGGATGTGCGTCGGCGTATGTCAGGTTGACGCTCGCCGGTTCGACCAGGTGAGGTATGTGACCCGGTGCCCCCGGGGCGAACGCGTGTGCGCGGGTGTTGACCTGAAACCAGCGCCCGTCCTCGAGGATGTTGTGCGCCATTCCCCCCTCCAGCCACGGCCCGTAGAGCGGGTGCGGGTCGGAATCCAGGTAGGCGAGACGGACCCCGAGGGCGACGAGGAAGATGACCAGCAGGGCTAGACGGGTGTGTGCCATGTGCTTGGACGATGGGAGTACAGCGCTGGCCGGGAGCGGATCTCTTGTATACGTAGGCACAGGAGGTCCACCCCAAGTCCGATCCAGATGCAGTAAGCGAAGTCCGCCGGAAGGATGTAGCGGCTCTCCAGGTGAATCAGGATGTAGGGAACGAGCGCGCTCAGCACGACGGCGATGAGAATCGCGTGCTCGCGCCTCCAGCGCCGCCACGTCTTGATCAGGGCGAGCATCGCGAGGAGAAAGACGCCCGGCTGAAATGCGTACTCGAGAAGGTCCAGCGGACGCTCGGCGATGAACGCCAGAGGCCCATCTCGATCGCTGAACGGCAAGACGGAGCCCCGCCGCATCCATTCGGGAGCGTATGACACGACCGTCGCCAGCGCCGTGCGACGCGCGAGAAGCTCGAGGTAGTAGAGCGGGTGCGCCTCGAGCGCCTTCACCACCCGGGCTTTGATGAAAGAGTCCCACGCGGGCGACTCGAAGCGAAGCTCCGGCCGTTCGCGTGCGGTTTCTGCGCGCATTTCGCCGCGCAGGTCTTCGGTGGCGCCGAAGTCGTTGTGCGTTTCACCCAAGCCGTTCCACACGTTCTCCCAGAAGGCCGAACGCGTTGGGATGAAACGATGGAAGTCCTCGTAGTTGCGGATCGTCCACGGGACCAGCAGGAGAGCTGCGATCGCGCTCACCGACAGTCCCCAGCCAAGGGCTGCGCGCCAACCCGCCTGCGCAATGTTCACGAGCGCAATAGCCACGGGGATGATCAGCACCGTCGGATGGAAGTAGGCGCCGAGCCCGGTGCACAGGCCACAGGCGAGCAGCCAGCGTCGACGATGGGCGGCCGAGTTGAGCGCCTCGAGGTAGGACGCGACGATCACGAGCGTAAAATCGACGGCCCAGAAGTCGTCGTTGACGACAATGGCCTCCCAGGCGATCGGGAGGTACACCGCGTATGCGACAGCAGCGATGAGCGCGGCTCGGGGGCGCCTGAAGAGGAGCATGGCGATCCTGTACACGAGCAGCGCGGCGAGAGCATCGACGATCGCCTGCAGCAGCTGCATGGGCAGATACCGCTCGCCGCCGACGAGCGCCCACACGCCCGCCAGCACCGCCGCGGTCCCCACCGGCTCCGCGACATCCGGGAACAGCTTGACGCCTCTGTTGAGGGCCGTGAGGTCGACGTCTTCCGGCTCGATCAGCCGATGGTGGAGAGCCACCAGCTGCGACATGCGGATCATCGCAGGTTCGTTGAGATAGAACCACCGTCCACCATCGACGATGTTGTGAGCGATGTCCGCATTTCGAGACGATTCCCCAAGGGCGTTGCTCTCGCTGGTGAGCACGTAGGCGACCCGGACGCCGAGCGCGAGCAGAAAGACGGCGAAGAGTATGCGTCTGGTATGCCGCATGGATCTCGATCGAGGCGTCGATGCGACGTCGCACGCTACGAGGTCGGGGACGACTTGTGAACACTGGCTTTGCATGCGAACACACGCGCCGACGCGCAGCGGTCCGGTCGGCGTGGATATCCGCCGCGGTGTCTCTCACCACCCATGAAACTCCCTGAGCTCCCACCGATGAGCACGGCCACCGGCAGACAAAACGGAAACAATCCCGCGAAACGCTTGCGAAAGATCGACGACCTCGGAACAATCGGCAACTCCACGTGTGCACCACGTATTTTCACCACTTCCATCTACCCATATCGAGAAATGAGCTCGGCCGAGCACTCCCTCAGCAGGCAGATACGGCGCGGCGTCCTGGAACAGTCCAAGCGTGCCGGCGTGGGCCATATCGGCTCGGCGCTGTCGGTTGCCGACCTGCTGGCGGCGGTCTTCGGAGGCGTGCTGAGAGTTGAATCGGCCGCGGATCCCGAGCGCGACAGATTTGTCCTGTCCAAGGGTCACGCCGCGCTGGCCCTGTACGTGGCCCTCCATGCCACCGGCCGTCTGGACGACGAGACGCTGGCGCGATTCTGCGTAGACGGGAGCCCGCTGGCCACGCATCCCGAGCATGTGGTGTGCGGCATCGACTTCTCGACCGGCTCCCTGGGACAGGGACTCTCATATGCGGTCGGCGCCGCGCTCGCCGCGCGGATGCAGGGGTCCAGACGACGCGCGTTCGTCCTGCTGAGCGACGCGGAGTGCGAGGAGGGGTCGGTGTGGGAGGCCGTGATGTTCGCCGCTCATCATCGACTGGGCAACGTGACCGCCCTCGTGGACGTCAACGGACAGCAGGCCCTGGGCTACACGCGCGACGTTCTCGATCTCACCCCATTGTCGGATCGCTGGGGGGCTTTCGGATGGGATGTCCATGAGGTGGACGGCCACGACGTCGAGGCCCTGATCGGCACGATGGAATGCCTCGCGGCGGATGACGCCAAGCCGCACGTGTTGCTGGCTCGGACGACGTTCGGCAGAGGCGTCTCGTATATGGAAAACACGATCGCCTGGCATTACCTGCCCATGTCCGACGAGCAGTACTCGACAGCTCTGGCCGAGCTGGAGGGGGAACCGTGAGAAACGCGTTCGTGGGCGCCCTCCTGGAGCTGGCGGAAGACGATCCTCGGGTCGTCTTCCTCACGGGCGATCTCGGCTTCATGGTGCTCGAGCCCTTCGCCGAGCGAATGCCCGAGCGCTTCATCAACGTGGGCGTGGCCGAGCAGAACATGGTCGGCCTCGCTACGGGTCTCGCCGACGGAGGGTTCATTCCGTTCGTCTACTCGATCGCGACGTTCGCCTCGATGCGAGGCTACGAGTTCATCCGCAACGGACCGCTCCTGCACTTATTGCCGGTTCGCATCGTCGGCGTGGGCGCCGGCCTCGATTACGGACACAACGGCGTGACCCACTATGCGCTGGAGGATGTGGCGATCATGCGGGCTCAGCCCGACATGACGATCATCGCGCCGGCGGATCCAGCCCAGGCGGTCACGGCGGTTCGCGGCACGACCCGCGTGGCCGGGCCGATCTATTTCCGCATCGGCAAGGCCAACGCCGCCGTGGAAAACCTCGACGGCCATTTCGAGCTGGGGCGCCTGGACTGTCTCAGCGAGGGCGGAGATGTGGCCATCATCGCCCTCGGCAGCATGGCGGGCGAGGCGGTCCGGGCGGCCGAGTTGCTCGCCCGGCAGGACATCAGCGCGGCCGTGGCCGTTGTTGCCAGCGTTCAGCCACCTCCGCTGGAGGATCTCGTCGAGTTGCTGGGAGAGGTGCCGAATGTCGCGACGGTCGAGGCCCACTATCGCACCGGCGGCCTGGGATCGCTCGTAGCCGAGGTGATCTCCGAGCACGGCTTGCACTGCCGGCTCGTCCGGCATGCGGTCGACGCGATGCCACGGGGCGTTACGGGAACCCTTGCGTTCCTCAACGATCTCCACGGGCTCTCTGCCCGAGCGCTGACGGAGTCGATCGCCACGACCCTGCGCCGCGCCCATGCGTGAGCCGCCGGATGGCCCGCAGACAATCTCGGTCGTACTGCCGGTCCATAACCAGTCCGACCACATAGGCGCCGTGGTCGAGGGTTATCTGAACGTCACGCGGCGCCTGCGATTCGAAGTCGACCTGGTGCTCGTCTCGAATGCGTGCACCGACGACTCGGCCGAGGTGTGTCGGCGCCTGGCCGAGCGCCACCATGAAGTGCAGGCTCTCGATCAAAGCCTGGGCGGGTGGGGCCGCGCGGTGCGAGCCGGCCTGCGCAGCGCCGGCGGCGATCTCCTCTGCTACGCCAACTCCGCCCGCACCTCGCCCGAGATCCTCGCGCTGATGCTCTCCTACGCCCACGCCTACCCGGAGGTCGTGCTGAAGGCGAACCGCAGGGTTCGCGACAACGTTCTGCGGCGAGTGGGCTCGGTGCTCTACAACCTGGAGTGCAGGGCGTTGTTCGACATGGCCAGCTGGGACGTAAATGGCACTCCCAAGCTCTTCCCGCGGTCGTTCCACAAGCTGCTCGAGCTGCGCGGCACCCGTGACCTGATCGACGCCGAGTTCATGCTCACCTGTCAGAAGGAGGGCTATCCGGTCGTCGAGGTACCGCTACTGGCAACCACTCGGCTGGGCGGAGTCTCGACCACCAACTACCGCTCGGCGGCGCGAATGTACCGGGGCGCCATCGCGCTACGGCTGCGGGAGGGGAGCCGGTGAGTGTCGGGGTCCGAGCCCACTCGAGGGACCGCTGGGCCGAGGATGACGCCGCGTGGCGCGATCCCGAAGAGGTCGTGGCGGGGCGCAGGCGCGCCCAGCCTCTCGACCGCGGGCTGCTGGAGATCAGGGTGCACGGCGACTGGTGGGGGGTGCTCGAGCGGCTCGACGCATGTGTGGTGGTGTCTCGCGAGTACGAGCACCTGCTCCTCGCCCTGACCGTTGCGCCCGAGGGTCCGCGCCAGAGCTTCATGTCCCTCCCCCATCCATCGGGTCTGTCCTTCGACGCGCGAGCCGAGCGGCTGCATGTGGCCAGCACCCGCAACCCCAACCAGCTGTACTTGCTGGCTCCCACGGGAAGTGTCGCGGGTGGAAACGGGCGGAGCCCACATGAAGAGGAGAGACTGCTTGTGGCGCTTTCGGCCGGCTTCCTGCCCGGGCGGCTGTATCTGCACGACCTGGCCTTGATCGGAGGCGTGCTTCACGGTAATGCGGTGGGCCTGAACGCGGTCGTACGCCTGGGGGGACCGGGCGTGTGCGAGGTGGTGTGGTGGCCGCGAGCGATCGAGCGCGACGGGCGGGCGGACCTGTCCCGCAACTATCTCCAGCTCAACTCGATAGCGGCCGGGAGCGAGTTGTCGTGTTCCTTCTTCTCCGCCTCCACGGATGCGCCCTCGAGCCGGCGCCCGGGGCATCGCAACTTTCCCGTCGATCGGCGGGGGGTGATCTTCTCGGGAGCCACCCGCGAGCCGATCGTGAGAGGGCTGACGCGACCCCACTCCGCCCGCCTGCACCGGGACGAGCTTTGGGTCGACGACAGCGGCTACGGGCGTGTGGCGAGGATCCGCGACGGCGAGGCGGTGACCGTCGCGCGACTTCCCGGCTGGACCCGAGGGTTGACGTTCGCCGGCGACGTCGCGTTCGTGGGCACCTCGCGCGTCATTCCCCGCTTCGCGCACTATGCGCCGGGCCTGGACGTCGAGCGCAGCATCTGCGGGGTACACGCGCTGGACGTCCACAGCGGCGAGGTGTTGGGGAGCGTGTGCTGGCCGGCCGGCAATCAGGTCTTCGACATCGCCGTGCTGCCAAGGGCCACCGCGCTTGGGTTCCCCGCTGTGGCCGGACACCGCCAGAGCCGCCGGGCCGTCAGCTCGTTCTTCTTCTCATACCAAGTCCCCGACCTCACAGGAGCACCATGATCGACGACTTTCGCCTGCTGATGCTCAGCGCCATGTACGAGAACGGCGGGAACACCACTCACCGCTTCCTGGACGGACACCCCCAGCTTCACGTCTATCCCTTCGAGTCGCAGATCGGCACGGCCCACGTCCGCGACGGGCTGAGCTCGATGTTCCCGTCGAAGTACCGCTGGCCCGAGTTCCTGCTCGACGCGAGTCCGGCGAGCGACTACCACGCGATCATCGACGAGGAGGCCAAGGTTCGCAGCCGCACCCCCACCGTGAGCAAGTTTCGCCACGAGCGCTTCGACATGGACGACGACGAGCGCCGCGAGATCTACTGCTCGATCGTGGAGCGAACCGGCCGCTCGCGGGCAGCCAACGTGGAGGCGTTCTTCCGCGCCACCCACGAGGCTTGGCGGAACGAGCGCAACAGCGGGGAGGAGAGTATGTACGTCGGCTACAGCCCCGTGGTGGCGGTCGACACGGCAAAGATCCTCGCCGACCTGCCTGGAGCGCACGTCCTGCATGTCGTGCGCAACCCGTGGTCGGCCTACGCGGACACCAAGAAGCGTCCCCTGCCGCTCTCGCTGAGCGATTACATGCTGCGCTGGAACCTGCATCAGCACTTCGCGCTCACGAGTCGCGCCCTCGATCCGGAGCGGGTGCACGTCGTTCGGGTCGAGGACGTGATGGAGGATCCGCCCGGCGTCCTCGGCGAGCTCTTGGAATCCCTCGGCCTGCGTGGCTCGGAGACGCTGAGGAGGCCGAGCTGGAACGGGCAGCCGCTGCAGGAGGTCTATCCGTGGGGCACCCTGCGCGCGGTCACCCCGCAGGCCAACCGGGACACGGCGGGCGAGCTGAGCGGCGAGGAGGTCGCGCAGATCGGCGCGCTCGCATGGCAGTATCTCGACGCGTTCTCCTACGCCGAGTTCATGGCCAACGTGACGGTCTGAGGCGATCGTGCGAGCGCTCGTGACCGGGGCGGGCGGATTCGTCGGAGCGAACCTGGTCCGACGGCTGCAACGCGACGGCCACGAGGTGCACGGCACGTGCCACCCGCGCGGGGATCGCGGCCGCCTCCTCGGAGTGGACGATCTGGTCGTCCACGATGTCGATCTGTGCGTTCCGGGAGCCGTCGCGGCGCTCGTCAGGGACCTCTCGCCAGAGTGGATATTTCATCTGGCCGCGCACGGAGCGTACTCCTGGCAGACCGATCCGCGGCAGATCTGTCAGGCCAATCTCCTGGCCACGATCGAGCTGGTCGACGCGGCCGAGCGCGAGGGCGTGCGGGCGTTCGTCCACGCGGGCTCCTCCTCTGAGTATGGCTTCAAGGACCATCCCCCGGCCGAGCGCGAGCGCCCGGAGCCCAACAGCACCTACGCAGTGGCCAAGGCGGCGGCGACGATGTACTGCGCTCACCGCGCCGGCGCTTCAGGGCTGCCGGCGGTGACGCTCCGGCTGTACTCGGTATACGGAGCGTTCGAAGACCCGCGACGGCTCATATTCGCTCTCGTGAAGCACGGCCTGGATGGAGGCCTGCCGCCGCTGGTCGCCCCCGAGACGGCACGCGATTTCGTGTACGTCGAGGACGTCTGCGAAGCGCTGGTGCTGGCCGCCGAGCAGGCCGGCGGGCGAGCCGGCGAGATCTACAACGTGGGCAGCGGCCACCAGACGACGCTGCGCGAGCTGGTCGAGCGCGTGCGCGATCAGCTCGCGATCTCGGTCGAGCCGGACTGGGGCGCGCACCCGCAGAGAGCCTGGGACACCGACGTGTGGTGCGCGAGCACGAAGCACATCGCCCGCGACCTCGAATGGTCGGCGAAGACCGGGATCGAGGAGGGGCTGCGTGCCACCATCGCCTGGATGCGCGCAGCCCTGTCCTGTCCTGCATAGCCACCACATGGCTTGAAAAGCGTCCATCTGGACGGTATAACGTCCAGCTATGGATGTGGCACGCCCATATACAGCGGTCTGTCCCACCCTCGATGGGGAGGTGCTCGAGGTGCTGGCCGGCACGACGATGGCACTGACCGGCCGCCAGATCGCGCTTCTGACCGGCAGGAAGTCTCACAGCGGCGTCCTCGCGGTGCTCAACAGGCTTACAGAGCATGGGCTCGTCAGCCGGATCGAGCTGAACCGCGCGTACATCTTCGCACTCAACCGCGATCATCTCGCGGCCCCGGCGGTGGAGATCCTGGTGGGGATGCGCAAGACGCTCTTCGAGGAGATCCGCGACGTGATTGACGATTGGCCGATCGCGCCCGTCCACGTCTCTCTGTTCGGATCGGCGGCCCGCGGGGATGGAGATACACGGAGCGACTTCGACCTGCTCGTGGTGCGGCCCGATTCGGTCGATGAAGATGGGGCCGCGTGGCGATCGCAGATAGACGACCTCGTCGACCTGATCCGACGCAGGACGGGCAACCACATCAGCGTGATCGAACGGGACAAGTCCGGCATGGAGCGCCTGCGCGAAGCCGAACCGCCGATCCTCTCTGAACTGCTCGCGGATGCGATCGTGCTCAGTGGCTCGCGATCACAGCTCACCGACATGCTGGAAGCAGTGTGAGCCCGGCCGGTTCGGCACGAACGCAACCGTGCTCGGAAGCGGACGCCGCCCACCGTCTCCGCCATGCGCGCAAGTTCCTCGAGGTCGCGGAGCTCCTCGTCGAGGAAGGCGATGACATCGAGTACGCCAGCCCTGCAGCGGCGCTGGCCGTGCTGGCCGGGATCGCGGCGTCGGATGCGGCTTGCTGCCGGGCGCTGGGCATGCGCTCGCGAGCTCAGGATCACCGCCAAGCAGCGGCGCTGCTCGAGCGGGTCGCGCCTGGTGGAAAGACCGCCGCCAAATCCTTGGAACGGCTGCTGAACCTCAAGGACGAGGCGCACTACGGGCTATTCGACATCGGCGGCAAGGACCTCAAGATCGTGCTTCGCCATGCGGGACGCACGGTCGACTTCGCCACTGAGACCGTCCAGCGCTGAGCCCCTGGCGGCGGCGCGCTTGTCACAATGCTCCGCGCGGGTGTCGGCACGATGCTCTCCCAACCGGCCGCGGCGGACACGAGCAGGACACACCAGACGCACTACGGACACAACTTCGGTAGCTACCATCGCGCACCGAATTCATGACGGCACACACCCACCCCTCCCCCTTTAGAAAAGTCACAACCCTGAAGACCGGCGGCCTCGGCGGCTCATCCCCCACGCCCGAGCAGGCCGCGGCGATCGTGGCCGCGCTGGAGCAATTCGTGCGCGAAACCGCGCAGCCGACCGCGAGCGCGGCTCCGCCACCCCCCCTCGATCGATGGCGACAGACGGCGCTCGTGGAGGGCGTCTCGCGCGAGCCCGGAGGCGAGCACGGGGACGATTCGGCCCACCCCTGGATAGATTCGCCCCACCCCTGGATAAATACCTGAAAGCCGCTAGGCTTTAGCCTCAATATCTCTCGGAGGCTCTAGCCTCAATATCTCTCGGCCGGAGGTTTTCGCCAGATGGAGCCAGTTTCGATTCCCGCCCAACGTGGCACGCTGGAGGACCCGGAGGTCCTGCAGAACGTGCCCGGGCACGTGATCCCGATCCTGCAGCGGGAGTACGACGACTTCAAGACCGAGGCGACGAAATTCCTCGCGGGCGAGACGCCTGAAGACGAGTTCATCAAGTTCCGCCTCAAGCAGGGCGTCTACGGCCAGCGCCAGCCGGACGTGCAGATGATCCGCGTGAAGCTGCCGTTCGGCGGGGTCACGCCGGAGCAGATGGAGAAGTTCGCGGACGTGATCGAGAGGTACGTGCCCCTGAACAAGGGCCACGTGACCACCCGGCAGAACATCCAGATGCACCACATCCCCCTGCCGGAGGCCGAGAAGGCGATCCGGGAGCTGGGCGAGGCGGGGCTGTCCAGCCGCGAGGGGTGCGGGAACACGGTCAGAAACGTGACGGGCGATCCGTGGGCGGGGGTGGCCAGGGACGAGCTGTTCGACCTGACCCCGTACGCCGGCGCGTACGTGCGGTACTTCGTGCGCCACCCGACCACGCAGGCGATGCCGCGCAAGATCAAGACGTCGTTCGACGGCAGCCCGCGCGACCGCGCGATCAGCGGCATCCACGACATCGCCTACCGCGCCCGCGTCAAGGAGATCGAGGGCCGTGGACCGGTTCGCGGCGTGCAGATGATGGTCGGCGGCGGGACCTCGATCATGCCGCGGGTCGCGCCGGTGCTGTACGAGTTCGTGGAGCTCGACAGCGGCGAGTACCTGAAGATCGCCGAGGCGGTGTTCCGGATCTTCGACCGCCAGGAGTGGCTGCGGGCCAACCGGGCGCGGGCGCGGATCAAGGTGTTCGTGGACAAGTACGGCATCGACGAGCTGCGCAACCAGGTGGAGGAGGAGCTGAAGGGAGACTGGGTCGCAGAACGCGACTTCTCGATCGAGGACCGCCTGTTCGCAGACGACGAGCGCGAGTCCGCGCCGGCGCCCCCACAGACGTACGGCAGCCCCAACGGCGATCGCCAGGAGTTCGAGCGCTTCCGCGCGGCGAACGTGGCCGGGCAGAAGCAGGAGGGCTTCGTGACGGTCGAGGTGAAGGTGACGCGCGGCGACCTCACACCCGGGCAGTTCAGAGGTCTGTCGCAGATCATGCGCGACTACGCGGGCGGGTACGCGCGGACGACCGTGCAGCAGAACTTCGTGCTGCGGTGGGTGCGCGAGGAGACGGTGTACGACGTGTGGCGGGCGCTGTCGCAGCTGGGCCTGGGGGACGCGGGCTCGCGGGAGGTCAACGACGTGGTCTCGTGCCCGGGCACGGACTCGTGCAAGCTGGGGATCACGAGCTCGATGGGCCTCAACCAGGCGGTGCAGGAGCGGATCGAGGCGATGGACATCACGGACGAGCTCACGCGCAGGCTGAACGTGAAGATCAGCGGCTGCCCGAACGGCTGCGGCCAGCACCACGTGGGCAGCATCGGCTTCACGGGCGCGTCGATCAAAGTCGGCGAGCACACGATCCCCGCGTACATCCCGCACGTGGGCGGCGTGTTCGAAGGCGGCGAGGTCAAGTTCGGGACGCGGTTGAAGCTGCGGCTGCCGGCCAAGCGGGTCCCGGATGCGGTCGAGCGCTGGATCGGCCACTACGAGGGCAACCGGGAGGACGGCGAGGAATGGAACGCGTTCGTCGAGCGGGTCGGGACCGGCGAGCTCGAGGGGCTCGTGAAGGACCTGTCGCTGCCGGTGGACTTCGGGCTGGAGTCGATGAACGAGTTCATCGACTGGAACCGAAACGCCCCGTTCCAGGTGATTCGCGGCGAGGGCGAGTGCGCGGTATGAGCCTGGACCCGGCTCTCAGCCTGACCCACACCCTGCGCGAGGCGGCCCGCCACGGCGAGCGGGCGGTGCTGCTGTGCTCCTTCCAGAAGGAGGAGTCGGTGCTGCTCGACGAGCTGCTGCGGCTCGACTATGTCGAGTCCCCGCCCCCCCAGGCGGTCAGGATCGTGACGATCGACACGGGCGTGCTGTTCGCGGAGACGCTGCGGACGTGGCGGGCCTTCGAGGAGCGCTTCGGCGTGAAGATCGAGGTCCAGGACGCGAGCAGCGCGGAGCGACCGTGGAGCGGGCCGGAGCACTGCTGCTCGGTGGCGAAGGTGGCGGCCCTGGAAGGCGCTCTGGCAGGCGCCGAGGGCTGGATCACGGGCATCCGCCGCGAGCAGGGCCCGACGCGGGCCGACACGGAGCTGATCGAGCGCGACGAGCGGCGCGGGCTGTGGAAGTACAACCCGCTGGCCCACTGGAGCGACAAGGACCTGTGGCGGCGGATCCACGAGCGTGACCTCCCGTACAACCCGCTGCACGACCAGGGGTATGAGTCGATCGGCTGCGCGCCGTGCACACAGCCAGGCAGCGGCCGCGAGGGCCGCTGGGCAGGGACTACCAAGACCGAGTGCGGCCTCCATGTCGACGCATAGCTGCGCTGGATCGGCGTCCTCGGTCGCTCGCGTGCGAAGCACGCCACGCGGGGTGGGTGGGCCTTCGATCGATTGCCCAACTTGCTCTGCGTCGCCATGGAGCGTGAGGATCAGATGAGTGTGGCTGCCCGTCCCCAGCTGAGCCACCTGCGGGCGCTGGAGTCCGAGGCGATCCACGTGATGCGGGAGGTGGCCGCGGAATTCGAGCGACCGGTGCTGCTGTTCAGCGGGGGCAAGGACTCGATCGTGCTGCTGCGGCTGGCCGAGAAGGCGTTTCGCCCGGCGCCGTTCCCGTTCCCGCTGATGCACGTGGACACCGGCCACAACTTCCCCGAGGTGATCGAGTTCCGGGACCGGCGCGTGGCCGAGCTCGGCGAGCGGCTGATCGTGGCGAGCGTGCAGGAGTCGATCGACAGCGGCCGGGCGGTCGAGGAGACCGGGCCGCGGGCGTCGCGAAACCGGCTGCAGACGGTGACGCTGCTCGACGCGATCGCCGAGCACGGCTTCGACGCGGCGTTCGGGGGGGCGCGCCGGGACGAGGAGCGCGCGCGGGCGAAGGAGCGGGTGTTCTCCTTCCGCGACGACTTCGGCCAGTGGGACCCCAAGAGCCAGCGGCCGGAGCTGTGGAACCTGTACAACGGGCGGATCCACAAGGGCGAGCACGTGCGGGTGTTCCCGCTGTCGAACTGGACCGAGCTGGACGTGTGGGAGTACATCGACCAGGAGCGGCTGGAGGTCCCGTCGATCTACTTCGCCCACGAGCGCGAGGTGTTCAAACGCGACGGCATGCTGTATGCGTGGCGCGAGGGCACCGAGCTGATCGACGGCGAGGAGGTGTTCTCCGAGACGGTCCGCTACCGGACGGTCGGCGACATGAGCTGCACGGGCGGAGTGCAATCGCGGGCGGGCACGCTGGAGGAAGTGGTGCTCGAGATAGCCGCGACGAGGATCACCGAGCGAGGTGAGACCAGGGCGGATGACCGGGTGTCCGAGGCGGCGATGGAGGACCGGAAGAAGGCCGGGTACTTCTAGTGCCCGCCGGACCTTTTGATGGGCGCGCTTCGCGCGCGGGGATGGTCGCGCGATGGCGGGAACGGGGCTCGCGGTGACCCTCGATCTGCTGCGTTTCACCACGGCAGGGTCGGTGGATGACGGCAAGAGCACGCTGATCGGCAGGCTGCTGTTCGACTCCAAGCAGGTGTTCGAGGACCAGTTGGCGCACATCGCCCAGGCGAGCGAGCGCCGCGGCGGGGGCGGGACGGTCGATCTGGCGCTGCTGACCGACGGCCTGCGGGCGGAGCGCGAGCAGGGCATCACGATCGACGTGGCCTACCGCTACTTCGCGACGGCGAGGCGGCGGTTCATCATCGCGGACTGCCCCGGCCACCGCCAGTACACGCGGAACATGGTCACGGGCGCCTCGACGGCGGACGTGTCGGTGGTGCTGATCGACGCGCGCAGGGGCGTGCTCGAGCAGTCCAAGCGCCACGCGTTCATCAGCGCGCTGCTGGGAATCCCGCGGATGATCGTGGCGATCAACAAGATGGACCTTGTCGAGCACTCACAGGAGCGCTTCGAGGAGCTGATCGAGGAGTTCGAGGGCTTCGCCCACAAGCTGAGCGGGGTCAGCGACATCGACTACATCCCGATGTCGGCGCTGAACGGGGACAACGTGGTCGAGCGCTCCGAGCGGATGGACTGGTATGACGGGCCGGTGCTCTTGGATCTGCTGGAGGAGGTGGAGGTCGCCTACGACCACCCCCACGAGAAGCCCGCGCGCTTCCCGGTGCAGTGGGTGATCCGTCCCGCGGGGGGCGCCGAGCGCCACCACGACTACCGCGGCTACGCCGGCCAGTTGGCGAGCGGGGCGCTGCGCCGGGGCGATGAGGTGGCGATATTGCCCGGACTCACCCGCACGCGGATCGCGGCGATCGAGACCTACGACGGCGAGCTCGAGGAGGCGGTGGCGCCGATGTCGCTGACGCTGCGTCTGGAGGACGAGCTGGACATCTCCCGGGGCGATCTCATCTGCCATCCCGAGGAGGCGCCGTCGGTGGCAAGCGTCTGGGCGGCGGACGTGTGCTGGATGGCCGAGGCGCCGCTGCTCCCCGGCGGGCGATACCTGCTCAAGCACACCTCCCGCACGGTGACGGCGATCGTGGAGAGGATCGAAGACACGGTGGACGTCCACACGCTCGAGCGGAGGGCGCCGCGGGCCGGCGAGGGCCCGGTCGGGGAGCTCCAGCTCAACGACATCGGGCGGCTGCGCATGCGTACGAGCGCTCCCCTGGTGTTCGATCCGTACACGAGCAATCGCCGCACGGGCAGCTTCATCCTGATCGACGAGTCCAGCAACGGGACGGTCGGGGCGGGAATGATCGCCACGGGGGGGCCCGGGTAAACCCGCGACAGGCCGCATGGACCTGTTCGCATTCCAGGCAAGGCTCCCCGATCCGCCGGCAGTCGGAGACATTCCCCCTACAGGGCTTTCTCGCCCGATCCCCCGGACGCAACCGAAAAATGCGGCTGTTTGCAGCAAGAACAGCCTGACGAACCCGGGCGATGGCGCGGCCGCTCACGGGCCTCGCGTCTGCGTTGACGCAATCGACGCAAAGCGTGTTCGATATCGGGGATGGCGCCCGCCGATGCCTCGTTATCCCCGCCGCCGACACACCATGCGCGCTCGCGCCGGGCGAACGCCGGCGCGACGGCGGCGCTGGATCCCGTCGGCTCACCATCGCGCCCGGCCACTCCCGAGCTGTGGTTCCTGGACGACGCGAGGATCCTGGGGGGCGGTCAGCGGTTCGCGCTCAAGCTGGCCGCCGCCGCGGCGACACGCCGTCCGGCGATCCGCTGCGCGATGGTGTGCCCGGACGACAGCGAGCTCGCATCTCGCAGCCGTGCGGCGGGACATGACGTTCGCCACGCGGACTTCCCGCCCGTCGCCCCGCCGTCCCCGCGGGCTCTGGCCGCGGTGCTCGGGCTTCGCCGCGTGCTCGCAGGCGCTCCCGCGTCGGCGATCTTGGTGGCCAACTGCGCGCGCTCCCAGGCGTACACGGCAGCAGTGCGCATCCTCGCACCCGACGGGCATCCGGTCGTCAACCTGGCCCACGAGCAGGACACGGCGGCGCGGCGCGTGGCACGGGCGGCGTTGAAGCATGGCGGAGCCATCGTCGCGATCGGAGCGAACAACGCCAAGGCCTACGAGCGTGCCCTCCCCGGCGTGACGGTGAGCAAGATCAACAACGTGCTCGACGAGCACGAGCTCGAGTCAGCAGGTCGTGCACGGGCGCGAGCGGTGCGCCTGGCCGTGCTGGCTAGGATGATCCCCGAGAAGGGCATTCTCGAGCTGCTCGACGAGGCCGCCGCCTGCTCGGAGCATTGGGGCACGCTGGCAATCGCAGCCCCGCCTCAGGACCGCGCATACGAAGCGCGTGTGACCGCGCGCATAACAGAGCTCGGTCTCGCCGGTCGCGCGCGTCTTCACGGCTCGATCGCCGACGTGCCCGCCTTCCTCGACTCGGCCGACGTCCTGGTCGTCCCTTCGACCGGCTGCGAGGGACAGCCGACCTCGATCATCGAGGCTCTCGCCCGCGGACTTCCGGTGCTGGTCCGCGAGCCGATCCTGTCTGAGGATTTCGGCGGCATGCCGGTTCACTCCTATCGTGACGCCGAGGATTTCGGCGCCGCGCTGGCCAGATTGCGACCGTCCCTGGCCAGCGTCAAGGACATGCGCCGGCGCTTCGGCGCCGACCAGGCGATCGATGGCCTCCTGGCGGCGGCCCGCCTCGAGCGTGTTCGGAGTCATCGACGCGCTGGAGTGGAGAGCCGATCGAGACGCCCAATGGCCAAGTCGCGGGTTCCGGCCGCCATCGATCCCCGCGTGTCATGCATCTGACGCCGGCCAACCACACCCTGGCCGGAGCACTCCACGGCATCTCTGCCGGGGCCCTCGGCTCGAACACGCCATGGCAACTGTCGTAGACCGTCTACCCAACTCGTTCCCGGGCGTCGATCGCGACGAGTTCCGCGCGCGTGGCTACACCGTCGTCAAGAGGTTGTTCGAGCTCGAGGAGATCGAGGCGCTGCGCGGGGATGCCGCTCGTGCGATGACGTCGCTGGAGTCCACCGGTCTGTCCGTGAGCGACCCGGGACCGGAAGGAGTTGCCAGGTACGCACGCTGCGACGTGCTGAGCATCCCCGAGGTGCGCCACGTGCTGCTCGATCGACGGCTGGTCGCGGTCATCGGGGAGCTGCTCGGAGACAGGCCCACGTACTTCGGCGAGAGCGTGTTGCGGATCGGAAAGCATGGCGGGCGAGCCTGGCACCGGGACAACGTCGATCGCACGAAGCGCCTGGGCGGTCTCGACTGGCACGACCCCTACCGAATCCTGCGTTGCGGGTTGTACCTGCAGGACCAAACGCACCACAGCGGCGGCCTTGCGGTGCGGCCGCGGTCCAACCGCCCGGGCGCGCAGATCCGCTCGCTGCCCGTCTTCGTGGAGGCCGAGCCGGGCGATCTCGTCGTGTGGGATCTGCGCACGGTTCACTCGGGCGAGGTGATTCGCCTGAGGCTCGCCCCCAGGGTCCCGCTGCATCCTTCGCTGCAAACGCGCCTGCCGCAGTGGCTGCGGCTGGGCGACGCGCGCGAGCGGATGGTGTTGTTCATGAGCTTCGGCTTGAGAGGCCCCCACCTCGATCACTACCTCGACTACCTCAAGACACGCGAGCAGAATCGCGAAATCTGGGAGACGTCGCGGTTTGGCCCGGAGGTCTGGGAGCAGGCCGCCGACGCAGGTCTCGACGTGCTCGGAGTGACGCCCGAGTACGGAACGCTCTCGGAGCCGTGATCGGCAGGGCCGTCGGATGCGATTCCTGATCACCGGCGGCGCAGGCTTCATCGGCTCGCACCTGAGCGATCTCCTGATCGAGCACGACCATGCGGTGCACGTGCTCGACGATCTCTCCACGGGCAGCATCGAGAACATCTGCCACCTCAAGTCCCACCCTCGCTTCGACTACACGATCCACTCCGCTCGGGACGACACGGTGGTTGCCGAGCTCGTCGACGAGGCAGACATAGTGGTGCATCTGGCGGCCGCCGTCGGGGTTGCGCTGGTCGTCGACAGTCCAGTGAGGACGATCGAGACCAACATACACTGCACCGAGGTCGTGCTGACGCACGCGAACAAGAAGAAGAAGCCCGTGCTGATCGCCTCGACCAGCGAGGTGTATGGCAAGAGCCGGGCGCTGCCGTTCAAAGAGGACGGGGACATGCAGATCGGCGCCACCGGCAAGGGCCGCTGGGCCTACGCCTGCTCGAAGGCCGTCGACGAGTTCCTGGCAATGGCCTACTGGCGCGAGCGCTCGCTACCGACGACCGTCGTGCGACTGTTCAACACGGTGGGGCCTCGACAAACGGGAAGTTATGGAATGGTCGTGCCCAGGCTCGTGAGCCAGGCGCTCGGCGGCGAACCGCTCACCGTGTTCGGAGACGGCCGGCAGACGCGTTGCTTCTGCCACGTGGCCGACGTGGTCGAGGCCCTGTATGGGCTGATGAGCGACGAGCGGGCCTACGGACACGTGTTCAACGTGGGCGCAACGGACGAGCTGTCGATCCTCGAGCTGGCCGAACGGGTCATTGACATGACGGGCTCTCGGTCGCGTATCTCCCTGATGCCCTACGAGGAGGCCTACGCCGAGGGCTTCGAGGACATGTACCGTCGGGTACCTGACACCACGAAGGTCCATGCGCTCATCGGTTGGCGCCCGGTACGCACGCTGGAGAACATCCTCGAGGACGTCCTCGACCACGAACGCCGCGTCGCGGCTCTCGCCTTGAACGCTCCGCTCAAGCGGATCGTCGCCGGCCAACCGGCTTCCTAGCGGAGCATCCTGGCCCATCCTGCAAGCCAGTGGGGCCAACGTCTGAATCGCTCGAGAGCCACATGGACGGCGAGCGGCAATGCACTCACGGCCGGCCACAAAAGTGGGATCCCATTCACCCTGGCACGTTGCAGGGCTTGCCAACGCTCGAGGAGCACCAGCAGACGCAACTCGCGGCGTGCGATCCCACGCTGACGCCTCGTGAGTCGACCCCGTGACAGCGCATGGCGATAGGTGGCTTGCATCGCGTGTGACATGACGATCGCATTGCTCGAGATCGTCGTATCTGCGAGGCGGTACGTGACGAGCGGTTCACGGGCGCCAACCACGCACCGCCCCGTCTCGAGGATGCGCAACCACAGGTCATAGTCCTCCGTCCCGAGACAGTCGGTTGCGAAGCCGCCGAGCTCCTCAACCACGGCCCGTGGGACAATCGTGCTCACGAAGATCGTGTTGCGATGTAGGAGGGTCGTCAACGTCACCTCCTCAACCCATCCTGCGTGTTCGGAGTACGTCTGGGCTCGAAGTCCCCCTGGGTCAAGCTCGTAAGCGTCGCAGCAGACGATGCCTACATTTTCGCCGCGCGCCACGGCCGCGTCGTAACGGTCGATCTGTCGCTCCAGATACTCGGGCAGCCACGTGTCGTCGGCGTCGAGCAACGCTATCAGCTCCCCCCGAGCGCGTGAGAGGGCAAGGTTACGGGCCCCTCCGATTCCACGGTTGCAGGCGCTGCGCACACACGATATACGCGGATCGCGGCCACGGGCCACCTCGGCGGTCGCATCGGCCGAGCCGTCGTCGGCGACGATCGCCTCCCAGTCTCGGTATGTCTGAGCAACGACCGAGTCCAACGCGCTCGCGAGAAACGCAGCCGCATTGTAGGCGGGGATGATGACGCTGACCCGGGGCATCGAAATACTCAGAGTAGGACGCGACGGAGCACAACAACCTGTCCGCCGTATTCTTGCATTGGGCCGTGGCTTGCGCGCGATCCACCCGGTCATTAGGATCCGCGATTTTCATGCCCTGCTTGACATCCGTAGGAGCAACTCGTGCTTGCCGCAACTGACACGAAAGAGACGTGGGACGGCGCAGCTGGCTTGTGTCTGATTCCCGCCCGAGGCGGCAGTGCAGGCGTGCCTCGCAAGAACATCCGACTGCTGGATGGCGTGCCGCTGGTCGCACACAGCATCCGCGCGGCACGCGCATCGGGCCTCTTTGACGAGATATGCGTCTCCACGGAGGATCGGGAGATATCGGAGGTCGCTGCCGCGTACGGCGCGAGGACCATCGCGCGGCCGGCCGAGCTCGCACGACACGACACTCCAATGGCGCCGGTGGTGGAACACGCCGTGGAGTGGTGGGAGCGAGAGCGAGGGATGCCGCCACACAGCATCTTCCTGCTCCAGCCGAGCTCCCCGCTCACCGCTGCGAGCGACATTCTCCAAGCAGCCTCACTCTTGAGCAGTGGCGAATGCGATTCGGTGATGGGCGTCTTCGAGGCTGACGACCCCCCACAATGGGGGCTGAGACCGACTCCCGACGGCTGGTTGGGCCCGGTCGCCGAGTGGGAGGAATACCTCTCCCGCCGGCAGGATCTCCCACCCACCTACTTCGACGGACCGGTTTACGCCATCGAGACGGGAGCCTTCCTCGCGGGCAAGCGCTTCCTCACCGAGAGAACGCGGTTCTTCCTCGTGCCCCGCCTGCGCGCGATCGACATCGACACGGAGTTTGACTTCATGTTTGCGGAGTTCCTCCTCGAGCACGGCCGGGAGAGCGACGAGCACGCCGTGCACCCGCGGCCTCCGGCATCGCCGGACGCTTGAGAAACATCTCACCGTGTCTGATAGGCGGCGTGAGCAAAGCTCAGACGGTGCCTGACGCCCACGAGCATCGCGCGGATCAACCGGCGCTCGCTCGCTCGCAGCCATACGCCATAGACGATCGTCGCGTAGCCCCCGATTGCCAGAGCGGCGAACCCCACCAGAACGAGCGGCTGGTAGATGGGGAGCAAGGTCTGACCACACACCTCGACCAAGGCCAGGATCGCACCGGCGCCGTAGGCGGGTATCAGGGCCTCTCCAAGCAACCTCCTCACCGGCACGTCGAACGTGCGACAGTAGATCCACAGAATGATCGGAACCATCGTCGCGTTCGGAATGCTCGTACCGAGGACGAGGCCGTCGAGGCCGAACGGCGGGGTGAGTATCAGCGACAGCGCGAGACTCACAGCCGCCACGCAGCTGCTGAAGATCGCGACCAGACGCACGCGCCCGGCGGCGACGAGCATCGCGCCGCCGACCGCCGAAGCGGCCGCGATCAGCCAGTAGCCGACGAGGATCGTCATCGCCGTCGCGGCCCCGTCGAGGCTGGGGCCGAGCCACACGTACAGGATCGGCCGGGCAAGCACCATCAAGGTGACGGTCAGCGGCACCGTGATCAACATGACATAGCGCGTGCCCCGAACCAGCAGATCGCGCAGGCGCACGCGATCGCCGTCGGCGATGTACGCCGCCGCCGCCGGCATCACGGCGAGCACCAGGGTGCCCTGGAGCTGACGTACGAGGTTGTGGGCTCGTATCGGTCCTTCGTAGAGGCCGACCGTCGCAACGGGCCGGTATGCGCCGAGCACGGCACGATCGAGCGCGTAGATCACCAGGTCCGACAGACCGGTGATGAAGAGGTACGCCGATGTCGAGAAGTACGTGCGCGCGTAATTCAGCGACAGCGTGGACGGCCGCAGCCGAAACGGCAGTCGCAACGCACGCACGACGAGGACCGCCCACAGGCTGATCAGCAGGGGCAGCGAGCCTCCGATCGCCGCGATGACCCACAATGGTGCGCCGAGCAGGACAGCCGCGATCATCAAAGCGCCGAAAGTCAGCAACGCAGCCGATTCGGCAAACGCGGACGCGACGAAGCGGTGGCTGCCGCGCAGCAGGTCCAGGGCTGTCTTGGCCGGCCAGCTGACGAGATTGAGCAGGCCGAGGAGGGTCAGCCCCAATCGCGCATCCGCACGCAGGCCATGCGATATGTCGAACAGGCCGAGGAGCGCCCGACCACCGAAGACGAGGATCAGCGCCGTCAGCAGCCCGAGGCAGGCGTACAGCGCAACCGCCGTCGTGACCACACGATCGCGATCCTCCTGTGCCCTCGCGTGGGCAAGCGCCTTGATCGCCGCGATCTCCACGCTGGACTGGGCGAGGAGCATGTACCCCGGGATCGAGATCAGGAGCCCATAGACGCCGAACTCGCTCAGGGGCAGGGTGCGACCGAGCGCCGTCACGACACCGAGCATCGTGAGCGTGCCGATCACCATCGTCACCTGCTGTGCGATCGCCCCAGCCGCGAGCCGGCGCTCATGAGCACCGCTCGCCGGCCGGACCGTCTCGTCGGGCATGCGAGTCAGACAGGCTCGCGGTCGGCGAGCCCTCGGCGCTGCTCGTCTGAGGCTCGCTCGAGCTCGAGCAGCGCTCGCAGCAGCGCCTGATCGTCCTCGAGCGAGAGCGGCCATCGCTGCTGTCCGGCCTCGATCGCCCGCAGGTAGCCGCGCATCTCCTCGATGTACATGTTCTCCGCCACCCATGCGCCCCCCGGTCCGTGCACCGCCGGCGGGTCGGCGTGCTCGCACCAGACGCCGTCCGATGCACGCCATTCGCGCACGCAGCGGGCACCCCAGTCCCATTCGAGCGTTCCCTCCTCGCCCACGATCCGTGCGCGACGGATAGCGGGACGGCTGATCACCTCGACCACGAGCGAGCCCTGGACGCCGGACTCGAAGCCCAGCAGCGAGGAATAGATGTCGTCGATGTCGGCCTCGAGCCGTGAGAGCTTCGCGCGGAAGCAGTTCAGCTCGAGGATCGGCCCGAACAGGTATGTGAGCCAGTTGAGCTCGAATGCCACGATCTCGCGCGCAGCGCCCGTGCTGCGGTGAGCCACATAGAAGCTCCTGTAGTCCTCCCACGGATGCCAGTCCGGCAGATACTGCCCGACGTGGTGAGTGAAGGCCAGCGGACGGCCGATCGCACCCTCGGCCATCCGCCGACGCATCAGCTCGACCGCGGGATGAAAGCGCATGGTGCACGATGGCGCCGCGAGCGAGCCGCTCGCCCGTACGGCTGCCCGAACGTCGTCCATGCCGTCCATCACCACGCTCGCCTCGGTGAAGTAGGACAGACCCACGCGTGCGGCCGCCAGCGCATATTCCGCATGGCGGTCGGGCGGCGTCGAGATCACCAGTGCGTCCGGCCCCCATCCGAGGCCGTCCTCGAACGTGGGAAACACCGGGACATCGAGCTCTCGTCCAACCTCACCGGCACGCATCTCGTTCGGCTCGAACGCCGCGAGCTCGGCGCCGCCGATGTACCGGAGGTTGCGCAGCCGCCTGCGACCCATCGAACCAACTCCCACGACGAGCACCCTCATGCCTCGAGCTCCCGGGCGTCGCGATGTGGGAACACTGGCTTCACGATCGGCCCGTGCAGGCGCGTGGCGATCGGTGCGCCGTCGAGCACTTCGCGCACGGGCACAAGCGCCGCGGCAACGATCTCGATGGTCTCCTCGACATCGGCGTCTGCGTGGCTGAGGCTCGGGGCGATGTACGGAATGAGGACGCCGCGCGCGACCGTCTCCTGCAGGAACAACGTCCACAACGCGGCGCTCAGATCTGCATCGCCGACGCCGTGAAACGACAGGACAGGACTGCACGGGTAACCCCCGCAGGACACGACGTCGGCCACGCCGGCGCTGCCTGCGGCCTCCTCGATCCCCGCTTGCAGCCTGCGACCGATCCTCCACAGGTGGGCGACGCCGTCACGCTCGCACAACTCGGCGATGGTGGCACGCGCGGCGGCGATCGCGTGGGTCTCACCGCCGTGCGTCGCGGACAGCAGGAAGACCCGCCGACCGTCCTGCTCGATGTCTCCCAGCTCCATGATGTCGCGACGGCCTACCAGCGCCGCGACCGAGAAGCCATTGGCGATCGCCTTGCCGAAGGTCGCCAGATCGGGTGTGACCTCGTAGAACGCCTGTGCCCCCGCCTCGTCCCAGCGAAAGCCCGTGATCATCTCGTCGAAGATGAGCAGCGCGTTCTCACGACGCGTGAGCTCTCGCACGCCGGCCAGGTAGCCATCCGGCGGAGGCGCCACTGTGGCGGCCTCCATCAGCACCGCCGCCACCGCTCCGCGGTGCGCGGCGAACAGCGCTTCGAGGGCGCCCAGATCGCCGTAGGGAACGGTCAGCGAGAGGCGCTTGGTGGCAGCTGGAACACCTCCGTCGAGAGACGTGCTGCCGATGAACCAGTCGTCAAACGAGTGAAACGAGCAGTCGCACGGGAAGACGACGAGATCGCGCCCGGTCGCCGCGCGCGCGAGACGCACGGCTGCGGTTGTCGCATCCGAGCCGTTCTTCGCGAGCTTCACCATCTCGGCACACGGAATCAGGCCGATCAGATCCTCGGCCAGAAGCGTCTCGATCGGCGACGGTCGTGTGAAGTTCGAGCCGCGGGCGAGCTCTGCGGCTACGGCGTCGAGCACGCGCGGATAAGCGTGCCCGAGGATGACGGAGCGGAGGCCCATGCCCCAGTCGATGAACTCGTTGCCGTCAGGATCGCGCACTCGAGCGCCGTTGCCGGAGGCGATGAAGCACGGGGCGTTGACGGGGAACCGATCGTCCCCCTTCGAGTACGTGTGACAGCCACCGGGAATCGCACGGTGTGCCCGCTCGCGCAACGATGGTGTTTCCAGCTGTGAGCACAATTCGCTAGGCATGATACGACTCGCGTCCAACTATGAATCGAGGGATCACGAAAGCCGTGGACGGGTGCGTCATCGCTGCGCGAGTGAGAGACAATGATGAGAAGGTGAAGGGCTCACTCCACGGTGTTTTGAGATCTCCTACGCCGTGACGTCGATGGGCCGTACGGTGTCCGTCACGATATTGCCCAAATGCACGGCCGCGCCACAGGTGTATCCATCGGGGGGAGGTGCATCGGCGTCCGCGAGCCGGTGCTCGTGGTGGCCGAGGCCGGGGTCAACCACGACGGCGAGGTGGACATCGCGCTCGAGCTCGTCGATGCCGCCGCCCGGGCCGGCGCCGACGCGGTCAAGTTTCAGACGTTCGTTCCGACCGCGCTCGCAGTCGCACACGCCCCCCTCGCGACTTACCAGCGCGAACGGGCAGGGGACGTGGGAGAGCAGCGGCAGATGCTCGAACGGATGTGCCTTCCAGAGCAGAGCTGGGCCGCGATCGCGCGCCGCTGCGATCGGCACGGGCTTCTCTTCCTCTCGACTCCGTTCGATCTCGCAAGCGCCACGCTGCTCGAGCAGCTGGGCGTGCCGGCGTTCAAGGTCGCCTCCAGCGAGCTGACGAACCTGCCGTTTCTGCAGGCGCTCGGGCGGCGCGGCAAGCCCCTCATTCTCTCCACCGGGATGGCGACGCTGCGCGAGGTGGGCGACGCCGTCGAGGTGGTGCGCGAGACAGGCGCGCCGCTCGTCCTGCTGCACTGCGTGTCCGCTTACCCCACCCCGTCCGACCAGGCGAACGTGCGTGCGATCGACACGCTACGGTCGGCTTTCGGGGTTCCCGTCGGGTACTCCGACCACTGCCTCGGGCTCGACGCGAGCCTCGCGGCCATCGCCCGCGACGCATGCCTGCTCGAGCGCCATCTCACCCTCGATCGCACCCGCTCGGGCCCCGACCACGCGATGTCGCTCGAGCCCGACGAGCTGCAGGAGCTCATCCGGCGCGTACGCGCGACCGAGGCGCTGCTCGGCGATGGCCGCAAGCTCCCGCAGCCGGCCGAGCACGACACCCGCGCCGTGGCCCGACGCAGCATCGTCGCCGCCCGGGCGCTCGAGGCCGGCGAGACCCTCACCGCGGACGCGCTCGCGATCAAGCGGCCGGGCGACGGACTTGCCCCGGCGTTCCTGGCCGAGCTCGTCGGCGCGCGCCTCGCCCGCCCGCTCGCCGAAGACGAGCAATTGACCGAGGCGCATCTCGAGCTGCGCACATGAAGGTCGCCGTCGTCACGGGGTCGAGGGCCGACTACGGGCTTCTGCGCCCCACGCTGACCGCGCTGCGCGCGGATCCGGGCTTCGAGCCATGCCTGCTGGTCACCGCGATGCACCTCGATCCCCTCTACGGGGACACTCTCGCCGAGATCGAGGCCGACGGGCACGTAATCGCCGCACACGTTCCCGCCGGCGTGCCCGTGCACGCTGCCTGTGACTTCGCGCGCAACATCGGACGGGCCACGATCGCCTTCAGCGAGGCGCTCGTCGCGTGCGCCCCCGACGTGCTGCTGCTCCTGGGCGATCGGTTCGAGAGCCTCGCCGCGGCGCTCGCGGCGACCGGCCTCGGGCTTCCCATCGCACACCTCCATGGAGGAGAGCTGAGCGAGGGCTCGCTCGACGACGCGCTGCGCCACTGCATCACAAAGCTCTCCCACCTCCACCTCGTGGCGACGCGGGCGTATGCCGAGCGGGTCTGCCAGCTCGGCGAGAACCCTGCATCCGTCCACGTCGTGGGCGCTGCCGGGCTCGAGTCGATCCGGCGGCTCGCGTTGCTCGATCGTGACGCGCTTGCGCAGGCGCTCACGCTCGAGCAGTTGCCCGCCCCGCTGCTCGCGCTGACGCTCCATCCGGAATCCCTCGACCCGGAGAGCTCCGGCGGCCTGGCACAAGCGGTCACGGGCGCCGTAGACGAGGTTCTCCAGGGTCGCGGCAGCGTGGTGGTGACGCTGCCGAACGACGATCCTGGGCACGCGCGCGTGCGCGCCGAGTTGACTTCCTGGGCGCGCGCCCGTGCAGAGGTCCATGTATTCCCCACCCTCGGCCAGCTGCGCTACCTCAGCCTCCTCAGCCACGCCGACGTCGTCATCGGCAACTCTTCGAGCGCGATCATCGAGGCGAGCTCATTCCGCGTCCCGGTCGTAAACGTCGGCGAGCGCCAGCGGGGCAGGTTGACGGCTGCCAACACCCTGACCTGTCAGACCGAGCAGACGGCGATCGCCGCCGCTCTGCGCACGGCCCTGGATCCAGCGTTCAGGATCTCGCTCGGCGACCTCGAGAACCCGTATGGCCATGGTGACGTGTCAGCTCGCGTGGTGGCGGTGCTCGCTGCCGTCCCGCTCGCCGATCTCCTCAACAAGCGCTTCTTCGACCTGCCGGACGCTCCCTGGCGGAAACAGCTCAACCTTCCACGACCACCCGTCGAGCACGCCGAGACGACAGTGGAGCACGCCGACGCGGCAGTGGAGCACGCCGACGCGGCAGTGGAGCACGCCGAGACGACAGTGGAGCACGCCGATGCGGCAGTCGAGCACGCCGATGCGGCAGTCGAGCACGCCGACGCGGCAGTCGAGCACGCGGAGGCGAGGTGAGAGTCGTCGTGGTGGGCGCCGGCGGTCACGCTCGCTCGGTCCTCGATGCGTTGCGAACGTCGGGGACTGCCTTCGAGCCGATCGCATGCACCGATCCCGACACCGCCTTGCACGGCGGCGATGTCGGCGGCGTCCCGATCGTGGGTGACGACAGCGCGCTCGCGAACCTGCTCGCCGACGGCGTTCCCGCCGCGTGCCTCGGCGTCGGCGGCATCGCCGACAACCGTCTGCGCGCCACGCTGCATGAGCGCCTCGCGGGCCTCGGCTTCGCCCTCCCGGCGGTCGTCCACGGCTCTGCCCACATCTCCTCCTCAGCGACGCTCGGCGCCGCGACCGTCGTGTTCGCCGGCGCGATCGTCGGCGCCGGAGCGACAGTCGGCGACGACGTGATCCTCGGCAGCGGAGCGGTGGTCGAGCACGATTGCTCGATTGGCGATCACGCGCACCTCGCGAGCGGATGCGTGCTCGGCGGCGCCGTGGTGATTGCGACTGGCGCACACGTCGGGCTCGGGGCGACGATCCTCCAGGGCCGCCACGTGGGCGCTGGGGCGGTCGTTGGCGCGGGCGCCGTCGTCATCGCCGACGTGCCCGCGGGCGAGACGGTCGTGGGCAACCCGGCGACCAGACTCGATCGAGGCGCGACGTGAAAGCGCCGCGCATGGATCCCGCCCGGCTCGAGCGGACTTTCCTCGAGCCGCAGGCGAACCTTCGAGCGGCCATCGAGCGGATCGACGCCGGCGCCATCGAAATCGCGCTCGTCCTCGACGAGGAGGGCCGGCTGCTGGGAACGGTGACCGACGGCGACGTGCGCCGTGCGCTGCTCGCCGGCGCCGCGCTCGAGGACCCCGTCGAAGCGATCGTTCACCACGACCCGGTCTCCGCGGACGCCGCGACCGACGACAGGGCTCTGCTGCGCCTCATGACCGAGCACAGCGTCGACCAGATACCGCTGGTCGAGGACGAGCGCGTGGTCGACGTCGCGTTCCTGCGCGACCTGGTGACCGCGACCGGCCACGCCGCGATGGCCGAGAACCCGGTCGTGCTCATGGCCGGAGGCGCCGGCATGCGCCTGCGTCCGCTGACGGAGCGGACGCCCAAGCCGATGCTCCCCGTCGGCGACCGGCCGCTGCTCGAGACCGCGCTCGACCAGATCAGCAGCGCCGGCTTCCACCGCGTGCTGATCGCCGTCAACCATCACGCCGAGGTCATCGAAGAGCACTTCGCCGACGGGTCGCGCTTCGGCGTCGACATCGCTTACCTGCGCGAGAGCGCTCCGCTCGGCTCGGCGGGCGCGCTGCGACTCGCGGCCGCCGAGCTCGACCGCCCGTTCATCGTGATGAACGCCGACCTGCTCACCAACGTGAGGCTCCCCGCGCTCATGCGCTTCCATCGCGAAGAAGAGAACATCGTGACCGTCGGCGTACGCCGGTACGCCCTCGATCTGCCCTACGGCGTGGTCGAGATGGATGGCACGCGCGTGCGGTCGCTGCGCGAGAAGCCACGGCTGAGCTTCTTCGTCAACGCCGGGCTGTATGCGGTCGACCCGACCGCCATCTCGCTGGTTTCGACCCTGCCCGAGCGCTTCGACATGACCGACCTCCTCGACGCCGCCCTCGCCGCGCGGGCACGGGTCGGCGGGTTTCCGGTGCGCGAGTACTGGCTCGACGTCGGCCATCTCGCCGACTACGACCGCGCCCACGAGGACCATGCCACGCACTTCTCGGTGCCCGCGTGAGCTCGCTGGCCGGCAAGCGCGTGCTCGTGACGGGCGCAGGCGGCTTCGTCGGCAGCCACCTCGTCGAGCGGCTCGTCCGCGAGGGCGCGAGCGTACGCGCGCTCCTCCATTACCACTCGCGCGGCGACTGGGGCCATCTCGAGCACTCCGACCACGAGATCCGCGACGCGATCGAGGTCGTGGCCGGCGAGATCCAGGACGGCTTCAGCGTCGCCCGCGCGCTCGCCGACCGAGAGATCGTCTTCCACCTCGCCGCGCTGATCGGCATCCCCTACTCCTACCGCGCCCCGAAGAGCTACCTCGACACGAACGCGCTCGGCACGCTGAACGTGCTCGAGGCCGCGCGCTCGACGGATGTGGAGCGCTTCGTCCACACCTCGACCAGCGAGATCTACGGGACTGCCCGCTATACCCCGATCGACGAGCAGCACCCGCTCCAAGGGCAATCCCCCTACAGCGCAAGCAAGATCGCCGCCGAAAAGCTGGTCGAAAGCTACGGGCACTCATTCGGGATGCCGATCACGATCCTGCGGCCGTTCAACACGTTCGGCCCACGACAGACGCTGCGCGCGGTCATTCCGACGATCGTCGCCCAGGCTCTCGCCGGCGAGCCCGTCCGGATCGGCTCGATGGACCCGATCCGCGACTTCACCTTCGTCGAGGACACCGTGCGTGCGTTCCTCGCGGTCGCGAGCACGCCCAGCACGATCGGCGCCACGCTCAACGTGGGCAGCGGAGAGGGCATAGCGATCGGCTCGCTCGCCGAGCTCATCCTCGACGTGGTGGACTGCGACCTGCCGCTCCTCCTCGACGCGGAGCGCGTCCGGCCGCAGTCGAGCGAGGTTCTTCGAGCTGCGCTGCGATGCGAGGCGCCTGCACGCAGCGACCGGCTGGGAGCCGACGATCAGCCTGCGTGAGGGTCTCCAGCGCACGGTCGCATGGATGCGCGAGCAGCCGCCGAGCCCGAGAACGAAGGTCTATGCGGTCTGATGCCCCTTGCGACTCGTATCCCACTGTCCGAGCCGACGATGGGCGAGACCGAGGCGAGGTACCTGGGGCAGTGCATCGATGAGAACTGGGTCGCCGGCAGGGGACGGTTCGTAGATGAGTTCGAGGCGCTGTTCGCCGAGATTCACGGGTGCCCTTCCGCCGTATCCACGACCAGCGGTACGGCGGCGCTGCATCTCGCGATGATCGAGCTCGGCCTCGGACCGGGCGACGAGGTGCTGGTTCCGGCGCTGACGTTCGTCGCGACCGCCAACGCCGTCCGTTATGTGGGCGCGACGCCGGTGTTCGTCGATTCGGATCCGGCCACGTACACGATGGACCCCTCTGACGCCGCGGCGAAGATCACCGCGCGCACACGGGCGCTCGTCGCCGTCCATCTCTACGGCCACCCGGCCGACATGGACGAGCTCGGCGAGCTCGCGGGCGAGCACGGTCTGACAGTGGTCGAGGACGCCACCGAGGCGCTCGGGTCGCGTCACCGTGGACGGCTGTGCGGCACGATCGGCGACATCGGCTGCTTCTCGTTCAACGGAAACAAGGTGATCACAGCGGGCGGCGGGGGCATGGTGCTGGCCGATGCCGACCGGCTCGAGCACATCCGTCACCTCAGTCTCCAGGGACGTCAGCCGCAGACGCTCGAGTACCTCCACGACGAGGTCGGCTTCAACTACACCCTCTCGAACCTGCACGCCGCGGTCGGCTTGGCCCAGCTCGAGAGGCTCGAGGATCTCATCGCCCGGCGCAGGACGCTCGCGGCCCGCTATGCGGCGAGCATCGCCCGTGCGCCAGGCCTGACGTTCTGTGCCGAGATGCCGTGGGCGCAGAGCAACTTCTGGCTGATGTCGGTGCTCGTCGACGCCGGCGTGTACGGCCGCACGCGCGAGCAGCTGATGGGTAGGCTGGAGCACGCCGGGATCGACTCCCGGCCATTCTTCACACCGCTTCCCGACGTCGGCGCCCATCGGAGAACCGGTAACACGAGCCAGGTCCCGGTGGCGCGCAGGCTGCACGCCGAGGGCCTGGTTCTCCCATCGTCCACCAGCCTGGGAGACGCCGATCAGGATCGCGTGCTCGCCGAGCTCCTTGCGTCTTGACGGGCATGCGCCGGGTTCTGCATGCGAACTGCTTTCCCCCTGCTCGCGCCCACGCGGACGCGCTGCTGAGCGACGAGGCGCTCGTCCTCGCCGCGGCCCCATCCAATCAGAGGGTCATCTCAGCCGAGGAGGGCATGGACAGCGAGCTCGCGCACGTGACGAGCGTGGCGATGTCCCGCGCGGCCCTCGACTGGTTTCGCATCGACCGGGAGGACCCGTCGATCGTGGCCGGTGTCTCGGCCGGAGACCTAGCCGTGAGCGAGGCGATGGCGAGGATCCTCGTCCCGGCTGCCCGCGGCGTGCTCGCGATGACGGCCGCGCTCGACCGCGGCCTCGAACCGGACACCCTGGTGTCGGTCATACCCTCCGGCGGGGGACGCTATGCACGTCTGGAGACCCTCGCCGCCGACGCCGCGGTCGCGACCGCCGAGTTGCGACTCGGAGGCTCCCTCGCCGTCGAGCGCATCGCCTCGGATGATCCACGCAACGCATGGCTGCGCGAGAAGTACGCGGGCGTGCGCGACGGCGACCAGCTCGCTCTGACGAGCACCGGCCGGCGATTCGCGCGGTCGATCGCCCTCGGCGCCGTCAACGCGCCCGCGCGCCTGCGGAGACGTCGGCGTCAGGGTCTGCTGGTGCTCGAGTACAACCCGACCCACGAGTTCGCCCGCCGCTATGGCGCCCGCCGACATCGGCGCTGGCGCCTTGTTTGCTGGCCCGCCCATCCGCGCGACCTCCTCGCCGTCGCGCAGACGGGAGACGAGGCGATCCTGCTGCGGACGCCGGACCTCGCGACGCTGCCACCGTCCGGCGCCGAGCAGCGCCTGCGCGCTCGCGCCGAGGAGCTGGGCGGCGCCGCCCTGCGTGTCGCCGGCGTCGATCTGTGGCCGATCGTGCGCGATCCGCTGCTCGCGCTGGCCGAGCGCTGCGGTCGCTATGCGGCGGCGCTCGCGGCGCCCCTCGCGCGCGAGCTCGAGCGCCGCGCGGTGGCCGCCGTGCTCGTCCCGTTCGACGGTACACCGAACGCGCGCCTGATCGTTCGCGTCTCGCAGGCCATGGGGATCCCGACGTTCGTCATCAACGACGGCTTCAAGTCGGATGACATCCAGCAGGAGGGAATGGCCGCGGACATCGCTCTCGCGTGGTCGGAGGCGATCCGCGACGGCTACTTCTCGCGCCGTCGGAATGGTGCGATCGTGACCGGCAACCCCCGGGCCGAGCGTCTGTCGCACATCGCGCCGCGCCGACGCGCTCTCCGGCGCGTGCTCGTCGGAGGACACGCATTCTCACCGATCGACCTGAACTGCCGCCGCTCGGACGCCGAGCGCTTTCTCGATGAGGTTCTCAGCGGGATCGCGGCTGCTCGAGAGCACGTCAGCGCCGAGGTGGTCGTGAAGCTCCACGGGTCCGACGCCCCGGGCTACCACCGCGAGAGCCTTGCCCGCCACCCGGAGCTCAAGATCGATCTGCAAACCGACGGCGATGTGGTCGCGCTGTTCGGCGACTGCGACGTCTATGTGACCACATACAGCACATCGCTGATCGAGGCGGCAGCCGTCGGCCTGCCGGTCGTCTACTACCGGATCAACGCGCAGAGGCTCGGACCGCCGTTCAGCGGCGACGAGTTCCTGGCGCGCCGCTCGGCATCGACGCCCGCGCAGCTCGCCGCGCTGCTCGCCGATCGCGACGCGCTCGCGGCCCCACCGCCCGCGGACTGGGTCGAGCGCTATCTCGGACCGACGGAAGGCGCTGTCGAGCGGATCATCGCGGCGGTCGAGGAGCAGGTCGTCCGGCCACGACCAGGATCTCGTCGCCGGCTCCGACGTGCGGGCCGATCAACATGACTGGAGCGAAGATCGTCGCATAGGCCAACCGTCTGAGGTTGAGCAGCTGCCGCGGGCTTCCAAAGACGTACTCGATCGACTGTGACTCGTGCTCGAGGCTCCAGTATCTCCAATCCCGCACGCTCCAGCAACGCCGTCACGCTCTGGATCGAAAACTGAAACAAATGCCACGGCGGCTCGACCGCCGGCCAGTAATCGATGCGGCGGGCGATCTTGTACGAACAGCGCGCGAACAGTCCGTCGAGATTTGGTGTGAGAATCCCGACTACTCCATCGGGCTTCAGAAGTGCGCTCACTCGGCGCATCGTGTCAACGGGATCCGGGACGTGCTCGATCACATCCCACAGGGTGACGGCGTCGAAGCTGCCGGGCTCGAACGTCGTCTCCTCGAGCCGAGCACACGCCACATCGACCCCGTAGCGTTCCCGGGCCAGATCAGCGGTGTCTCTTGACAGCTCGATGCCGTGCGCGTCCCACCCATGGTCGGCGGCGGTCTTGACGAAGAACCCTGCCGAGGCGCCGATGTCCAGGCAGCGCCCACGTGTGCGATGCCGCGAGATCGCGGCGATCTGGCGTTCGGCGAGGGCGAAGCGCCGAGCGATCTCCGCCGGGTCATCGCGAAACTGCACGTGGTAGTCGCAGGCAAACGAGTACAGGCGCTCGAGCTCGGCGGCGCTCGGCGGATTCGTGAGAAACGCGAGCCCGCAGCTCGAGCAGCGAGCGAGCTCGTAGCCGTCCTTGACGAAGACCGAGCGCAGAGCGCCGTCTGCCCCACAGATGTTGCAGACCATCCGCGGGCGCGCCTCAGCCGGCACGCGAGCGCTCCACGCCCGCCGCGGGCGCGCCCCCGAGGATGGACAGACCGACCTGCAACCAGTGCGACCAGCGGTTCGGCCGCTCGAGCACCACACGAGCCCCGAGCGGCACAGCCCTCGCGACGAGCCTCCAGGGAAGGCTCTCCGCCTCGCTGCGCCGGCGTGAGAGCTCCTCCCAGAGCTCGATGAACCTGTGCATCCGCAACTGGCGAGACGCGATACGGCGCTGACGCACATCGAGACGACCCCGCTGCAGCGCGTGTCGATACGTCGCCTGCGTCGCCCGCGCCATGCCTGCGACGTTGGCCGATACGGCCGTGTCGGCGACGCGGTATTGAAAGAGCGGCTCGTGGGCGGCGAGCACGGTGCGACCGGTCTCGAAGAATGCGCAGCCACATGTCGTAGTCCTCGGTCCCCAGGCAGTCCGTGGCGAAGCCGCCGAGCTCGTCGATGAGCTCCCGCGGCACGATCGAGCTCACGCAGATCGTGTTCTTGCGCAGGAGCGCCGTGAGGGTGACCGGGTCGACCCACCGATTTCGCTGGTAGGAGGTTCCCTCCCGTGGCCCTTCGGGGCCGAATTCGTAGGCGTCGCAGCAGACGATGCCGATCCGCTCGCCTGCCGCCACGGCGTCGTCGTAGCGTGCGATCTGCCTCTCGAGATACTGGGGCAGCCAGATATCGTCGGCGTCGAGCAGCGCGACGAGCTCGCCCATCGCCCGTGTGAGCGCGAGGTTGCGCGCGGCTCCGATGCCGAGGTTGCGCGGACTGCGGACACACTCAACCCGCGGGTGATAGCCGGCCGCGAGCTCTCCGGTGCCGTCACTGGACCCATCGTCTGCGACGATTGCCTCCCAGTCCCCGTACGTCTGGGCGATCACCGAATCGAGGGTCTCGGCCAGCGTGGCGCGAGCGTTGCGAGCGGGGATGATGACACTGACGCGAGCAGCCATGGGAATTGGGCACCAACCGGAAGAGCAACTCAGGCCTCCGGGATAGGTCTTTAGATACGCGGGCCCGACCTCGAGGGAACATTAGAAGGCTCACCCCCCGAACCCGACGAGTCGGAGACATCCACTGAACCTGCTGCTCCGGGTATCTCATACTGGTTTGAGATGAGGATCCTCTACGTCACCGATACGCGCGGGATCGGCGGCGCCGAGCGCTATCTCGCCACCCTCGCCGAGGGGGCGGCAGAGCGCGGGCACGAGGCTCTGCTGCTCGCCCCCCAGGAGGAAGTGGTTGCGTGGCTGAGGCGCGAAGCGCCGAGCGTCCACGCCGAGCGTGCCTTCAGCGACGCCTACCACGATGCCTCCAATCCTGCGCGCCGAGGGGCGGCCCTGCTCGCGCTCCTGCCCCGCTTGGCGCATTCGCTGCGGAGACTTCGACCCGACGTGGTGCACGTCAACAATGGGGGCTTCCCCGGCTCGGACCTCTGCCGGATCGCGCTGCCGGCGGCCCGTCTTGCCGGGGTCGCGCTTCGGACGATCACGGTCCACTCCTCCCCCTGGCCCCGCGACCACCTGACCGACCCTCGGATCCAGGCGCTCGCGGATCGGCTGGTGTGGTCCTCCGCGCACGTCGTGATCTGCCCGAGCGAAGCCGTCGTCGAAGGACTGACCGTCAGGCGCCGGATGCCGGCGAGCCTGGGGCGGACGATCCACTACGGTGTCGCCGCCGTGCTCCACGAGCCGCGGGCCGCCGCCGGCCTGCGCGAGCGCCTCGCGCCCGACGGGGAGCTGCTGGTCGGAATGGTCTCGGCCCGGCCCGAAGAGCCGAAGGGCTACGGAGTGCTGCTCGAAGCGCTAGCGGTGGCCGGGGACAGGGTGCGCGGCGTCGTCGTGGGCCCACCGCCGGAGGACCTCGCCGCGCGGGCGCACGCCGCCGGGCTTTCGCGGCGACTCGCGATCGAGGGACCGCGAGGCAACGTCGGTGACTACTACGCCGCGTTCGACGTCCTCGCCGTCCCCTCCACCTCCGGAGAGTGCATGCCGCTCGTCATCCTCGAGGCGGCCAGCGTGGGGACCCCGACGTTCGCATCCCGCCTGTCCGGCATTCCCGAGGCGATAGCGGACGGGGTCGACGGTCGCCTGTTCCGGCCGGGGGCCGCGGAGGAGCTCGGCGAGATCATGCGCTCGGCGGAGCTGGACCGCGGACGGATCGCGGCCATGGGCCGGGCCGCTCGCGAGCGCTGGCAAAGCCACTTCCAACCCGACGCCATGGTGCGCTCGACGCTCGCGCTGTACGGCCACTAATCTGCGGCCCTCGATGTTTGCGAAGGTACTGATCGCCAACCGCGGCGAGATCGCGGTCCGCATCGTCCGCGCGCTCGACGAGCTCGGCGTGGCGAGCGTGGCCGTGTACTCCGAGCTCGACCGCGACGCCCCTCACGTGGCGTGCGCGGGAGAGGCCTACAACCTCGGCGACGGCCCCGCCGCGGAGAACTACCTGAGCGTCGAGAAGGTCCTCGACGCGGCCGCGCGCGCCGGCGCCGAGGCGATCCACCCCGGCTATGGCTTCCTCGCCGAGAACGCGCCGTTCGCCAAGGCCTGCGAGGACGCCGGCATCGCCTTCATCGGACCACCCGCCGGAGCCATCGAGGCGATGGGATCCAAGACTCGCGCGCGCGAGCTGATGCAGGCAGCCGGCGTGCCGATCGTCCCCGGCACCACCCAGCCCGTCGCCACCGTCGCCGACGCGCTGCGGATCGCCAAGGAGGAGATCGGCTTCCCCGTCGCCGTCAAGGCCGCCGGCGGCGGCGGCGGCAAGGGCTTCCGCGTCGCCCTCGCCGAGGGCGAGCTCGAGGGCGCCTTCGAGGGCTCCAGCCGCGAAGGCGAGAAGTTCTTCTCCGACCCCACCGTCTACCTCGAGCGCTACCTGCATGACCCCCGCCACGTCGAGGTCCAGGTGCTCGCCGACCGCCACGGCAACGTCATCCACCTCGGCGAGCGCGATTGCTCGATCCAGCGCCGCCACCAGAAGGTGATCGAGGAGTCCCCCGCGCCCGCGTGGGTCGTCGACCCCGCCATGCGCGAGCGCATCGGCCAGATCGGCGTCGAGGCCGCCCGGGCCGTGAACTATGTCGGCGCCGGCACGATCGAGGGCCTGTTCTCGATCGGCGAGAGCGGCGTGGCGGAGTACTTCTTCCTGGAGATGAACACCCGCGTGCAGGTCGAGCACTGCGTCACCGAGATGACCACCGGCATCGACATCGTCAAGGAGGGCATCAAAGCCGCTGCCGGCGAGCCCCTCTCGTATGCACAGGACGACGTCCAGTTGCGCGGGCACGCCATCGAGTGCCGCATCAACGCCGAGGATGCCTCCAAGGGCTTCGCCCCCGCGCCCGGCAGGATCGGCGTCTACCGCGAGCCCAGCGGGCCCGGCGTGCGGGTCGACTCCGGCGTGCGCGAAGGCGGCGAGGTCTCCCCCATGTACGATCCGATGGTCGCCAAGCTGATCGTCTGGGACGCCGACCGCGAGCAGGCCACCAGGCGCATGCTGCGCGCGCTGGACGAATATGAGATCGAGGGGCTGAAGACGCTGATCCCCTTCCACCAGGCGCTGCTCGCCACCGAGCAGTGGGCCAGGGGCGAGACGTGCAGGGACCTCTTGGAGGACAAGAAGTGGCTGAAGACGCTCGCCTTCCCCGCGCCCGTGCCGCCGCCCGGGGACGGCGAGGAGCAGCCGGAGAAGGTCGAGCAGACCTACGCCGTCGAGGTCTCCGGCAAGCGCTTCGACGTGCGGGTGATCGGACCGCCGTTCGCGACCGGGCCGTCGCCGACCGGCGGAGGGGGCGGCGCGGGCGCCAACGGAGCCCCAGTGGCCGCGCGCAGGGCGCCCAGGCGCGGCGAGCGCAAGTCCTCCGGCGGCGGCGGGGCGGCGGGCGGGGTCGATGTCCTGCCCTCGCCCCTCCAGGGAAACATGTGGAAGGTGCTCGTCAAGCAGGGCGACGAGGTCACAGAGGGGCAACTGCTGTGCATCATCGAGGCGATGAAGATGGAGAACGAGATCGCCGCCCACAAGTCCGGCACGATCGTCGAGCTGCCGATCACCGAGGGCGCGCCGATCCAGGCCGGCGCTCCGATCGCCACGATCAGGAGCGCCGCCTCCGCGGCATAGGCGATCGTCTCCTACTCACCCGGCTGGTGTGGTGGGGGAGTCCGGATGAACGCGGCGGCCGACCCGGCCGCGGCTACGCCTGCCGGGTGATCTGCGCTACGCACTACTTTCGTTTAGCCTTTTTCTTCGCCGCCTTCTTGGCTTTGGGGCAGCCGGTGACGGCGATTTTGGTGGTCTCGTGTATTTCGGTGCTGTTTTGTGCGGTGAAGGCGGTTGGCATGTTGAGTTTTGACTTGCAGAGGTTGGCGTTGGCGGCGAGTGCGGAGTACTTGCCCTCGGGGAGGGTGAGTTCGAAGCTGGTGACGGGCTGGTCGGGGACTGCCTTGAAGGTGCTGCTGGTGATGCCTTTCTTGATGAATGTGGAGCCGACGAGGTCGATGGTTACGCCGTAGCCTTTGAGGACCATTGTGAGGGATGGGAATGCTTCGTTGCCGTGGGAGACGAAGTAGGCGTTGCCTTCGAGGGGTACGGGGAGGAGGGGTGTGATGGCTTTGGCGTGCCCGACGATCGATGCCGCGGGGCAGTTGGTGGGGTTCGCTTCGAAGACGGCGGCTAGGCATGCCTTTTGGAGGGTGGTGAGGCGTGAGGGTAGCTGCTTGGGTAGGTCGACCTTGACCTTCGCGATGTTTGCGTAGCTGGTGAATGGTGCGGGGTAGGCCAGTTTGACGGTGAGGCTCGCGCCGTTGGCTTTCGAGGTTTTCCCGGATGTGGCTACCGTGAACTTGGGAGCGAATTTCAGGTCCTTGCAGTTTGTCGCCTGGAACGGTTCGTTTAGCGGCTCGCTGGTGCCTTCGGCGCTTGTGATCGTGCCGGTGATGCTCGCCGGCGCGCAGTTGGTGGGGTTGAAGATGAAGTTCGGCCTGTTGATCGTGACGTTCACGTGCTTGATCTGGGCGGGGATGCCGTCGATGATGTGCGGCACCGAGTGCGGGCCGGTGGGGTCGGTCGTGACGGTCAGCTGCGCGGTGTATGGGTTGACTTCGATTTTCGCGCGCACTACTACGCAGTCGCAGTGCGGCTGGCTGCTCGGGTTGGACGTGTCGTGCTCGAGGTCGAACGGGCCGGCCTTCACAGGGTTCACGATCGATAGTCCGAATGGGGCGCCCGCGTATTCCCCGGTGATGTAGACCTTCCCGCCCTTCACGGTGACGGGGTCAGAGCCGACGCCCGCGCTGACGGTCGTTTCGCCGATCTCACTTTCCGGGCCGCAGGCGCCTTCGTTTGCTTGCTGTTCGCCGCAGAGCTTTACGCCTGTGAGGATGCCGGAGAGCCCGAGCGGCATGTGCAGCTGCACGGACTGGAGGTTCTGGTTTCCGTCTTCGCGGCCGATCGTCGTGACCAGCGCGCTGAAGGCCCCCGCGTTGATGTTCGTCGTGCCGCCCGTGAAGGATGGCGCGAACGGCAGGGTGGCGCCCGGGCACGCGCTGCCGTTGGGGCCCGAGGTGATGTTGAACGTCGAGGAGGAGGACACGTCGACCTGCGCTTCATCAGACGGTTCGGCCGCCCACGGCGTGAACAGCGCGTTCGTGGTGTAGGAGCCGCAGTGCGCGGGCGTGGAGAGGGGTGCGCGTTCCCCGCCGAAGAAATGCAGTTCCGCGTCTTCGAAGGCGAGCTCGGGGGTGTTCTTGAACGTCGTGATGATCTGCCCGCTGCCAGTCAACCGTGTTTCCCCGGGGAGCTTCACGAGGGTCTTGGAGACGTGGTCTTCCGCGACGATGTACATCGCGATCAGGCTCCCGAACGGGTTTTCGTTCTGGGTAGCCAAGTACACCGAGCCCTTGAGATGCTGCGTCGCGGGCAACAATGGGCTCGCGATGTCGACCGTCGCGATCTTCGACGCGCTGGCGCAGAAGTTCAAGCCGGGTTCCACCGGTTCGGGGAGCTTCCCGGTGAACGTCGCCGTTTTCGACCCTGGTTCGTATTCGTTGAAGCCGGTGAAGCCGACGAGCCCCTCGCTGCACGCCGCAAGGCCATCTCCGCCGGATGGGTTGATCATGACGCCTTCGGGCAGCGCGACGGTGACGTTCTTGACCGCGGACTCCGCGAGGCCTTTAGCGGACAGGATCGAGGTCTGCGGGACGTGCACATCGACGTTCAGCCCACTCGGGGAGCTCGCCGCCGTCCCATCCGGGGTGACTTTCACCTCGGGGCTGAACAGCAGCCGGTTGCAGCCATCCAGGGGGGCTATCGGTTCGCCCTGATATTCGTGGGAGGGCGTCGGTTCAGCCCACGAGTCACCCACGATGCTCGTTTTCAGCGGTGTCGTGCACGACGTCGGCATCGCAAGAAACGGCGGGGCTTCGCTCTCTTCCAAAGCGCCGCCGCCGCGGGAGAGCTGGTGGCGAGCATCGCCCGGGACACCCCAAAACGTCAGGTGGAACCCGAGGAACCCAGCGATCTGGCTGATATCGGTGGAGCCCAGCGTGACACCGTAGTCCCCGCCCGTGCGGATCGTCGCGTCGAGGAATATCGGCGCTATCCCAGGCAGCAAGAAGCCGAACCTCGCGGCCTCCCCACCCGACGGTTCCAGGTTGACGATCGGCAGCGTGAACGTCCCGATATGGTCCCCCCCAGTGAACACCGTCGGTTCCTTGATCGTGATCATCGCGACGCCCAGCACCGACTGCGGCACACACGTCTGGTTGAAGAACTCCGCGATCGTGCACTTCGTAAACACCGTCGGGTTACCAATCAGCCCCGGCGGAAGCTCCCCGATAAGATCCTTCGGCAGCTGTGCCGGTTCGCCCGCCGCCGTCTGCTCCAACGTGAGAGTACCCGTCACCTGAAACGGATGCGAACCAGCCTGCGAATCAATGCCCCCACCCTCTTCTTCAGCAGTCAATTCATAGTCCTGCACACCAAACGGAGTCGCCTGCCCACTCACCGTTATCGGCCGCGCCAACGACACGCTCTGCGCCCCACCACCAGAGACACTCACTTCGTTTTCCTCACCCGTACTCGCACCCTCGCCTACGACAACCCCGATATCGACTTCGATCAACGCATACGGCGCCAAGGGCGCCTTGGACGTGCACTTCACGGTACGCGGCGATTCGACCGAGCACGTCACCGGATTGCCGCCCGACGTGAACGAGAGACCCGAAATGCCTTCCGCGACGATCGCTTCCAGCCCAGCGGGAAGCCTATCGACGATCGTCGTTTCACCAGTCGTCGGCGCATCGCCGAGATTCGCCGCCGTAACTACGATGTACGAGCCCTGGAAAGAGGAGCCTTCGGTGAGGACTTTGTCTTCGGCTTTGCCGATTTCTTCGCGGACTTTGAACGGTTCGGGTTTCTGACCCGCCGCGACCGCGGTGATGACCCGATACCGTTTGACGCCTTTTTCGAGTTCCGGCAGGGAAACCGGTTCTTCTTTCACCGTCACGTTGCCTGCGCCATATCCCAATTCTCCGAGCGTATTCCGAATGTTTTCCGCCGTCAGCAACCTGGTGGCGAACCCTTCAGCCTGAAATTCGGCCGCGAACGGTTCCGTCGCGAGTTCCTGTTCCTGTTTGCCAACCTCGATAACGAGATCCGTGCCGACGTGTCCCCTGAATTCGCCGGGTTCCGTCACGATTTCCTGCACCTCCCTTGTCCCCGTGAAGCCACCCACGGGCAGATAACCAGGCCTCGAGCTCGACGTCAAATGCCACCACGGCGCGGCGGCCAGCGACGAAGACGCACACCCAAGCCAAGCCAACGACGCGACGAACACCACAAGCAGCAGCCGCGCACCACGGCGCCCAACACCTATCGATTTACGCTGTGGACTCATCTACCTGCTCCTTGGCTTGTCGCTTGTTTTTGTGGCCTTGGTCGTGTGTTTGGTTTTGTGTGGGGGGTTGTAGTGTTTGTGGGCTTGGCTTTCGCAATGCTTGCGCCTGGCTCTCGACTTCTCTTTCCTACAGGCTTTGAGGGCTTTGGCGAGCTTGGCGGCGCGGATTTGCGCTGCGGTTTTGGGTTTGGTTGCTGGTGGGGGGGTGGTGGGTTGGTTGGGGGCGGTGAAGGTGGCGCTCGGGGGTGCTCCGAAGATTTCGGGTTGGGGTGTGGGTGCTTGGCGGCAGGAGTCGGGGGTGGCGCAGGGGGGTGGTTGTTCTGCGGGGGGCGGGAAGCAGGGGCTGGTGGTGGTGCACTGGTGCGCGTCGTAGATGTCAAGGGCGGTGTCGGTGTCTGTGGGGGAGAGTTTTTCGCTGGTTATGAAGAAGATGTCGTTGCCGTTTTCGCCGGCGTCGAAGAACGCGGATTCTTCTCTTGAGTCCCCGGAGGAGATGAGGTTCACGCAGCCCTGGGAGTGTTCGCTGTAGGTGCTGCTGGCGGTGGTGCAGCTGCCGGTGCCGGGCGGCTCGTACTCATAAACGTCCCACGTGCCGTCTCCGTCTTGAGGGACCAGCGCGTCGTCGCTGTTGAAGATCATCCGCCCGCTGTTTGACAGATACCGCGACTGGTAACGAGCATCGATTCCGAAGCTGTAGATCGTCCAGGCGGGTAGGTCCGCCGCGAGCCAGCTCGTGCTCTCCCACTTGTTGAATTCCCCGACGAGCGGCATGTTTTCGCCGCCGGGACTGTATTCTTGGCCGGTGGGGCGTGCGCCCGTCGGCTGGCATGAAACACACACCAAATGTTCGCTTTCGCCGTTGTAGAGGTAGGCCTCCTCGTCGGGCTGGCCGCTGAGCGCGTCATGGTTGTCATAACCCGTCAGTTCGCGCTGGGACATGAACGCCAGCCAACGCCCGTCGGGGGAAACCCGCGCGGTCAAACGCCCGAGTTGCTCGCCGGCGTCATCGGCCCAGTCGGGGAAATCCGCGCCGGAGATGACCGCGACGAGCGTGGTTGTGCCGTCGTGGCGGGCATACAGGTTGCACTGCGTGCCGGGTGAGGTCGCGGTCGCGACCTCGTTGCAGCTTCCGTGGACGGCTCCGGGGACGGGTACCCCGTTGTTCTCGAGCACCCCGTCAGCGACGAAGTACACCCACGAGCCGTCTTCGCTCGCGCCGATCACCGCGCCCTGCACAGCCGCGGGTTTGCGGCCCACCAGCGGCGTCAAATCAGACAGCCGGCACGCAAGCCGTCCCGCTTCTTCGACCATTTCACACTCATACAGATCCCGGATTTCGCCTACGGCACCAGAGTCCTCGGTCAGCTGCTGGGTGTCCGTGAAGAACACCTTCGACCCATCACTCGACGCGACCTGAAACCGCGGCTGCAGTCCTCCGCTGCCGGAGCCGCCCTGCACCCCATCCAGACGCACCGTCTGACCGGTCGCCATGTCCCGCATGTAGAGGTGAGCCTGTCCCGAGATCTGTTCTGCTTCCCAGATCACCCGTGAGCCGTCATCAGAGACGGCGTGCCTTGCGGCCACGTAGGCGTACCCGAGGCTCGCGTTCCTCGCGGCTTCACCGGGTTGTTTCGCTTCGCTTTCTGGTAGGACGCTGACGAGCGCGAGGCTGCCCGCGGACCACTCATACAGCCCGTTGACTTCGATGGGTGTCCTGCTCAACGCCGCACGGGAGGAGAGGATGAAGTGCTTGGCGTCGGGGCTCGCGCCGACGAATTCCGGGCCGCAGAACAGCTTTCTGTTGCCTGCCGGCCCGGGGCACGCTCCGGTTTCACCGAAGCTCGTACCGGGTGGCACGTTCGCGTGTTCCCGGACGCTCTGGGGGCACACACCGGGGGGTGCGGGGCAGCCCGTCACGAGCGGCCGATAGCAGCCGCTCACGCACTGCTGGGTGGGGTTTGAGCCGGTGAAGTCGCTGCGCACATACGCGGTCTGTTCTGAGGCTTCGGGGGACAGCGCCGGCGTGAACGCGCCGATAGGGTGGACGACCCCGATGGAGAGGTCTTCAGAGAAGAAGCGGTACTCTTCCCCGAAGTTCGCTCCGGCGCCGGTGATTTGTTGGTGTGGGGTTGAGATGTCGCGTGACTGCCACGATGAGGAGCCCGCCCCCCCGCGGGTGGAGAGGACCTGCACCCCACGGGAGTACCCCGCGGGTTCAGCTTCGGTGGGCTCGTCGGTGAAGTACGTGAGCGCTTCGCCGTTCGCGGCGGACTGGATCATCCCGGGCACGCGCCTCGTTTCGATCAACGCCCCGCGCTTTTGGGCGGGGGAGACCATCTCCCACTCCCGCTGGTCGGCGAGGACGAACCCTCCCGCGCTCTGCGTCGTGAACGTCTGGTCGGGCCCCGTGAACGTCTCCGGTTTGCCTTCCACGACGCTGAGCGCTACCAGCCGGAAATGGTAGAGGGTGCCGGGGGACAGGCCCTGCACGTGCTGGGCGGGCACTTCCACCGCTTCTTCCCCAGACCCGATCGAGACGCCCGGCGCGGCCGGTACCTGCGTTTCGTATTCGCTGCTGCGGCCATACTCGAAGTACACGCTCGTAGCAGGCGCGGCGGGCGGGGTGTTCGGGTTGACCGTCGCCTCCAGCGTCACGGACGTAGCGGCGACGTCCGCGGCGGACTCTTCACGGATCCCCACACCAAGCGTCGTGAACGCTTTCGTCTGAAACGCTTCGCCGGGGTTCCTCGCACCATCCGTCACGTTCGTGGCCTGCAATCGATAGTAGTAGGTCTTATCCGGCTGCAATCCCCCCGCGATTTCGGCGTGCACCACGACCCCGCTCGCGCCGTTGGGGACGCGTTCTTCGCATCCGGCGAACTGGCCCAGCGATTCTGTTTCACCCCACGCGAACCCGCACGTCGCTTCGCCCGTGCTTTCCGGGTCAACGACCCCTTCAAGCCTCGCCCGGTCAAGGCCCGCTACCGCCGCGCCCGTTTCCACAGACGCCACAAACCCATTCGCGGCAAACACATCCACAACCCCACCCTCGAGGCCGACATCGCCGACATACACCTCGTGCGTGACCTCGTCCACCGCGACACTCGCCAACGCGCTGAACCCGCCTTCCGGCGTTTCGGTCACATGCCCGAGATACACGCCTTCGGCGGTGAACTCATCGACCGCGCCACCCCCTTCCCGCTGAACATAGATATCGCCTTCGCTGCCGTCCACCGCCAGCGCGCCGATCTGCCCTTCAAAAGAGCCCGCCGGGGTGCCCGTGATCTGCCCCATGTACTCATAGCCATTCATCACCGTCGCCTTGAACAGATCCACCACGCTCCCGTCAGAGACCGCGACCTCCCCGTTGGATTCATCCACCGCGACCTTACGGCTCCCCGTCAAAGCGAACGGGATGACGCTCCCTTCCGCACAGACTTCCCCAACTGATGGGCACGTCCCTTTGATCTGCGCCACCAAGAGGGGTTCTTCTCCCGGCACTTTCACGGTCTCGGGGTCGAACACATCGACGACGTTCTCCTGCTGTTCGGTCTGGGAGTACGTCGCGACATACACATCGCCACGCGCTTCATCGCCCATAAGCACAGAGTTATCCACCGCGACATCCGAGACCGCACGCGGACCAAACGAGTGGTTCGGCGTGCCCGCCCCATCCCACTTCCCCAGCAAGCCACCCGCGCCAGCCAACACGCCCACCACACCCGGAGAGGGGCCCACCACCCTTTCTCCAGCGCCGACATACACCTCGCCACTACCATGCCCAACCGCTACACCATCATGCGTTTCGAGTTCCCCCGCAGCGCCTTCAGAATGCGCCAGCTGCAATTCGAATTCCCCCGACCCCGCAGAAAACCGGTCCACCCGAAATTTCGGGGTACCCGCAATGCCTTCGGCGATGAACACCTCGCCCGAATCGACCGTCATCGAGTTCACTTCGCTCAACCTGCCCTTCGACACCGCCGCGGAATCCGGCGGTACACCTTCGCTGAGCCTCGCCGAGGGAGCAGCCAAATATTCATGCGTGACCGCCGCCGCAGCCCACCCAGCCCCCACCCACAACCACAACACCAAACCACCCAAGAACACCCCCGCCACAACACGCCCACACCCACGCAACCCACCAACCCCCGGGACACGCCCAGCAAACAGCCCCACCCCAGCCCCACGGCCACGGCCAACAGCGCCACCCCTCCCAAACACAAAGCTCATCCCGCGCAACCGCTCCTCCCTAACCCTCTCGAACACACCACACAAACCCAGCCACCAACCACACCACACAGCCAGCATGCCGCTACCAGCATGCCGCTACCAGCATGCCGCTAGCATGCCGCTACCAGCCATCCACAACACTAAACCCCCCACCAGCCCACGCCAAGACCCGTCTCCGACTCCCCCCAACCCCAACCCGCCTCCCCAACACGCCAAGCCCAAAACACCCCCGCCACACAAAGATGGGCCGGACCCAACCAGCAGGCCCGGCCCACCACAACAACCTCGCTACACCAACTGCTGCAACCTCAACAACAGGCCACTCAGTTCACGATCTTGTTGTTTTCCACTAACATCCCGATTTCATCGTTCGGGGCGTTCTCACCACCCTTCTGGAAAGTTCCAGTACCATTAGCTTGTATTAACAGTTCCGCTGTTTCCAACCCACCGCTATCGTTTTCCCATTTCGGAAATTCCTGTTCAAGTTTTTCGGTACCTTTCGAGATCACATTGACCGTGAACAGTAACGTCGATGTATTCAGCGGTGTGATCGTCCCTAGAACACTACCCTTGATCAGGAATAATATAGTCTGTGACCCTGTTTTGTTTTTGCATTCGAGATGCAGTTCGGTCACTAAGAACAGCATCAGTGCCTTCGGAGTCTGCGCGGGACCGGGCACCAAATGCCATATCCCACCCGTTAATATCGTACCCGCTGCATCACCTAAACTATGACACTCCGACCCTGTGCCGAAAGTCGCCGATTTACATCCTGTGAAATCGATCGTGAACGTACCTAATTTATGACCCTTACCAGTTTCATCCCTGAGTAACGTACATTCGATAACACCTATGCCGCTCGAGAGCGAGCTGGTCGCGTTGCTTTTGCTCGTCCCGGCCGTTTCCTTTTCGAATTCCGGTAATTCCGCCGCCGAAGCAGACGCCGCACCAACAACACCCAACACAAACACCGACAACAAAGCCACACCAATCATTCTCATTCTATGCATCACAAAACACTCCAATACAGTAGACAACAAACAAAACCAGCCCCGACAGAACAACCCAACACGCCAGGCAACCCCATCAAGACCACACCACCACCACCCCAAAACCAACCCAGGGCCGACAGCAGCAACACAACACATACCACCACCAGCCCCCCAAGTCAACCAAAACCACCAAATGTCTCCCACTCCCAACGAGACGACCCCCCCTCCCGGCGGCACGCAACCGTGGGCCGGACCCCAACCAACAGGGCCCGGCCCACCACAACAACCACGCTACAACAAACCTACAACCTCAACAACACACCCCTCATTTCACTATCTTGGTTGTCCCCACTAACATTCCCACTTCATCGTTTGGGGCTAACTCACCAACCGCCTGGAAAGTCGAACTACCATTCAGCGCGACTAACAGTTTCGCGGTTTCCATCCCACCGGTATCGTTTTCCCATTTTTCGAATTCCTGCGTCGTACCACCTGCTGTTATCGTCTTCACATTGATCGTGAACAGTAACGACGATGTATTGAGCGGGGTGATCGTCCCTAGCACGCTACCTAACACTATCTGTAACAGCGTCTGTGTTCCTTTTTCGTTTTTGCATTCTAAATGCAAAGTCGCTAATAAGAACAAGATCAATGCCTTCGGGGTCTGCGACGGACCCGGCACCAAATCCCACGTCCCACCCGTTAATATCGTTTTGGCCGGGTCACCTAAACTATGACACTCCGACCCTTTACCAAGACCCGGCGCCGTGCACCCCGTGAAATCAATCGTGAACGTACCCGACTTTTTGCCTTTACCAGTTTCATCCCTGAGTAACGTACATGCGATGTTACCCACACCACTCGAGAGCGAGCTTTGTTCGTTGCTTTTGCTCGTCCCGGCCCTTTCGGTTTCGAATTCCGGTAATTCCGCCGCCGAAGCAGACGCCGCACCAACAACACCCAACACAAACACCGACAGCAAAGCCACACCGATCATTTTCACTCTAAGCATCACAACCTCCACAACTAGATTCACAGCGTGCAAACCCCACAGGCCCGCCCAAACCACAAGCAGCCCACAGCCCACAAGACCCGCCCGCCACCAAGCCACGAACCACATCCCACAGAAAGCGCAAGTTCTAGTATGTCACAGCCGGCCCCGGCAAGTCAAGCCCGAGGCCGCCAACGTCTCCGGCTCCCCGTCGGGTGCGGTAGAGGGTCGGGCGGAGGCGCACTACTTTCGTTTAGCCTTTTTCTTCGCCGCCTTCTTGGCTTTGGGGCAGCCGGTGACGGCGATTTTGGTGGTCTCGTGTATTTCGGTGCTGTTTTGTGCGGTGAAGGCGGTTGGCATGTTGAGTTTTGACTTGCAGAGGTTGGCGTTGGCGGCGAGTGCGGAGTACTTGCCCTCGGGGAGGGTGAGTTCGAAGCTGGTGACGGGCTGGTCGGGGACTGCCTTGAAGGTGCTGCTGGTGATGCCTTTCTTGATGAATGTGGAGCCGACGAGGTCGATGGTTACGCCGTAGCCTTTGAGGACCATTGTGAGGGATGGGAATGCTTCGTTGCCGTGGGAGACGAAGTAGGCGTTGCCTTCGAGGGGTACGGGGAGGAGGGGTGTGATGGCTTTGGCGTGCCCGACGATCGATGCCGCGGGGCAGTTGGTGGGGTTCGCTTCGAAGACGGCGGCTAGGCATGCCTTTTGGAGGGTGGTGAGGCGTGAGGGTAGCTGCTTGGGGAGGTCGACCTTGACCTTCGCGATGTTTGCGTAGCTGGTGAATGGTGCGGGGTAGGCCAGTTTGACGGTGAGGCTCGCGCCGTTGGCTTTCGAGGTTTTCCCGGATGTGGCTACCGTGAACTTGGGAGCGAATTTCAGGTCCTTGCAGTTTGTCGCCTGGAACGGTTCGTTTAGCGGCTCGCTGGCGCCTTCGGCGCTTGTGATCGTGCCGGTGATGCTCGCCGGCGCGCAGTTGGTGGGGTTGAAGATGAAGTTCGGCCTGTTGATCGTGACGTTCACGTGCTTGATCTGGGCGGGGATGCCGTCGATGATGTGCGGCACCGAGTGCGGGCCGGTGGGGTCGGTCGTGACGGTCAGCTGCGCGGTGTATGGGTTGACTTCGATTTTCGCGCGCACTACTACGCAGTCGCAGTGCGGCTGGCTGCTCGGGTTGGACGTGTCGTGCTCGAGGTCGAACGGGCCGGCCTTCACAGGGTTCACGATCGATAGTCCGAATGGGGCGCCCGCGTATTCCCCGGTGATGTAGACCTTCCCGCCCTTCACGGTGACGGGGTCAGAGCCCACACCCGCGCTGACGGTCGTTTCGCCGATCTCACTTTCCGGGCCGCAGGCGCCTTCGTTTGCTTGCTGTTCGCCGCAGAGCTTTACGCCTGTGAGGATGCCGGAGAGCCCGAGCGGCATGTGCAGCTGCACGGACTGGAGGTTCTGGTTTCCGTCTTCGCGGCCGATCGTCGTGACCAGCGCGCTGAAGGCCCCCGCGTTGATGTTCGTCGTGCCGCCCGTGAAGGATGGCGCGAACGGCAGGGTGGCGCCCGGGCACGCGCTGCCGTTGGGGCCCGAGGTGATGTTGAACGTCGAGGAGGAGGACACGTCGACCTGCGCTTCATCAGACGGTTCGGCCGCCCACGGCGTGAACAGCGCGTTCGTGGTGTAGGAGCCGCAGTGCGCGGGCGTGGAGAGGGGCGCGCGTTCCCCGCCGAAGAAATGCAGTTCCGCGTCTTCAAAGGCGAGCTCGGGGGTGTTCTTGAACGTCGTGATGATCTGCCCGCTGCCAGTCAACCGTGTTTCCCCGGGGAGCTTCACGAGGGTCCTGGAGACGTGGTCTTCCGCGACGATGTACATCGCGATCAGGCTCCCGAACGGGTTTTCGTTCTGGGTAGCCAAGTACACCGAGCCCTTGAGATGCTGCGTCGCGGGCAACAATGGGCTCGCGATGTCGACCGTCGCGATCTTCGACGCGCTGGCGCAGAAGTTCAAGCCGGGTTCCACCGGTTCGGGGAGCTTCCCGGTGAACGTCGCCGTTTTCGACCCTGGTTCGTATTCGTTGAAGCCGGTGAAGCCGACGAGCCCCTCGCTGCACGCCGCAAGGCCATCTCCGCCGGATGGGTTGATCATGACGCCTTCGGGCAGCGCGACGGTGACGTTCTTGACCGCGGACTCCGCGAGGCCTTTAGCGGACAGGATCGAGGTCTGCGGGACGTGCACATCGACGTTCAGCCCACTCGGGGAGCTCGCCGCCGTCCCATCCGGGGTGACTTTCACCTCGGGGCTGAACAGCAGCCGGTTGCAGCCATCCAGGGGGGCTATCGGTTCGCCCTGATATTCGTGGGAGGGCGTCGGTTCAGCCCACGAGTCACCCACGATGCTCGTTTTCAGCGGTGTCGTGCACGACGTCGGCATCGCAAGAAACGGCGGGGCTTCGCTCTCTTCCAAAGCGCCGCCGCCGCGGGAGAGCTGGTGGCGAGCATCGCCCGGGACACCCCAAAACGTCAGGTGGAACCCGAGGAACCCAGCGATCTGGCTGATATCGGTGGAGCCCAGCGTGACACCGTAGTCCCCGCCCGTGCGGATCGTCGCGTCGAGGAATATCGGCGCTATCCCAGGCAGCAAGAAGCCGAACCTCGCGGCCTCCCCACCCGACGGTTCCAGGTTGACGATCGGCAGCGTGAACGTCCCGATATGGTCCCCCCCAGTGAACACCGTCGGTTCCTTGATCGTGATCATCGCGACGCCCAGCACCGACTGCGGCACACACGTCTGGTTGAAGAACTCCGCGATCGTGCACTTCGTAAACACCGTCGGGTTACCAATCAGCCCCGGCGGAAGCTCCCCGATAAGATCCTTCGGCAGCTGTGCCGGTTCGCCCGCCGCCGTCTGCTCCAACGTGAGGGTGCCCGTCACCTGAAACGGATGCGAACCAGCCTGCGAATCAATGCCCCCACCCTCTTCTTCAGCAGTCAATTCATAATCCTGCACACCAAACGGAGTCGCCTGCCCACTCACCGTTATCGGCCGCGCCAACGACACGCTCTGCGCCCCACCACCAGAGACACTCACTTCGTTTTCCTCACCCGTGCTCGCACCCTCGCCTACGACAACCCCGATATCGACTTCGATCAACGCATACGGCGCCAAGGGCGCCTTGGACGTGCACTTCACGGTACGCGGCGATTCGACCGCGCACGTCACCGGATTGCCGCCCGACGTGAACGAGAGACCCGAAATGCCTTCCGCGACGATCGCTTCCAGCCCAGCGGGAAGCGTATCGACGATCGTCGTTTCACCAGTCGTCGGCGCATCGCCGAGATTCGCCGCCGTAACTACGATGTACGAGCCCTGGAAAGAGGAGCCTTCGGTGAGGACTTTGTCTTCGGCTTTGCCGATTTCTTCGCGGACTTTGAACGGTTCGGGTTTCTGACCCGCCGCGACCGCGGTGATGACCCGATACCGTTTGACGCCTTTTTCGAGTTCCGGCAGGGAAACCGGTTCTTCTTTCACCGTCACGTTGCCTGCGCCATATCCCAATTCTCCGAGCGTATTCCGAATGTTTTCCGCCGTCAGCAACCTGGTGGCGAACCCTTCAGCCTGAAATTCGGCCGCGAACGGTTCCGTCGCGAGTTCCTGTTCCTGTTTGCCAACCTCGATAACGAGATCCGTGCCGACGTGTCCCCTGAATTCGCCGGGTTCCGTCACGATTTCCTGCACCTCCCTTGTCCCCGTGAAGCCACCCACGGGCAGATAACCAGGCCTCGAGCTCGACGTCAAATGCCACCACGGCGCGGCGGCCAGCGACGAAGACGCACACCCAAGCCAAGCCAACGACGCGACGAACACCACAAGCAGCAGCCGCGCACCACGGCGCCCAACACCTATCGATTTACGCTGTGGACTCATCTACCTGCTCCTTGGCTTGTCGCTTGTTTTTGTGGCCTTGGTCGTGTGTTTGGTTTTGTGTGGGGGGTTGTAGTGTTTGTGGGCTTGGCTTTCGCAGTGCTTGCGCCTGGCTCTCGACTTCTCTTTCCTACAGGCTTTGAGGGCTTTGGCGAGCTTGGCGGCGCGGATTTGCGCGGCGGTTTTGGGTTTGGTTGCTGGTGGGGGGGTGGTGGGTTGGTTGGGGGCGGTGAAGGTGGCGCTTGGGGGTGCTCCGAAGATTTCGGGTTGGGGTGTGGGTGCTTGGCGGCAGGAGTCGGGGGTGGCGCAGGGGGGTGGTTGTTCTGCGGGGGGCGGGAAGCAGGGGCTGGTGGTGGTGCACTGGTGGGCGTCGTAGATGTCAAGGGCGGTGTCGGTGTCTGTGGGGGAGAGTTTTTCGCTGGTTATGAAGAAGATGTCGTTGCCGTTTTCGCCGGCGTCGAAGAACGCGGATTCTTCTCTTGAGTCCCCGGAGGAGATGAGGTTCACGCAGCCTTGGGAGTGTTCGCTGTAGGTGCTGCTGGCGGTGGTGCAGCTGCCGGTGCCGGGCGGCTCGTACTCATAAACGTCCCACGTGCCGTCTCCGTCTTGAGGGACCAGCGCGTCGTCGCTGTTGAAGATCATCCGCCCGCTGTTTGACAGATACCGCGACTGGTAACGGGCGGCAGACACGCCGCCGTATCTCGTCCAGGCGGGTAGGTCCGCCGCGAGCCAGCTCGTGCTTTCCCAGATGTTGAATTCGCCGACGAACGGCATGTTTTGGCCATTGGCTCCGTATTCTTGGCCGGTGGGGCGTGCGCCTGTCGGCTGGCATGACACGCACGCCAAATGTTCGCTTTCGCCGTTGTAGAGGTAGGCCTCCTCGTCGGGCTGGCCGCTGAGCGCGTCGTGGTTGTCATAACCCGTCAGTTCGCGCTGGGACATGAACGCCAGCCAACGCCCGTCGGGGGATACTCGGGCGGTCAACCGCCCGAGTGCCTC